>NZ_CP150299.1:4800000-7158814 GCF_045040615.1 Paenibacillus sp. FSL H8-0175
ACAGCCAGTAAGGGTGAAGCATCCGCTGAAATTCCACTGCTGTACCATATGAACAAAAATTACGACATCGTCCCTAATGAGGAAGCTACAAATAAAAAAGTGGTTCTGCTCACTTTTGACGACGGTCCTAAAGATGCTGCAATGATTAACCCTTTGATGGATGTTCTGGACAAACATCAAGCTAAAGCCATCTTTTTCGTAAATGGTTATCGTGTTAAGGAGCATCCTGAGCTTCTGGAGTTAATACATAACCGCGGTGGAATTATCGGCAACCACAGCTGGGATCATATTGTATTGAAAGACAAGTCCTATACTGAGGTTAAAAAGCAAATCGAAGATGTTCAAAATATTGTCAAAGAAACATTGGGAGAAGCTCCTCACTTTTTCCGTCCGCCACATGGTGCCGGTGGGGATGTTGGCAAGAAGGTCGCGGCTGAGAATGGAATGTTATACATGACCTGGTCTGTAGGCTCACTTGACTGGGAAATGAAAGAAAAGGAAACGGGTAAGACAGAAAAATTGATCAGTAATGTTACCGATCAGCTGCATTCCGGCAGTAATATCCTGATGCATGAGCTACCATGGACCGTTGAGGGACTGGATACCTTGCTCACTACACTTGAGGGTAAAGGCTACAGCTTTGTTGATCCGCGCAGCATTGAGCTAAAAATGCGTTGATCTTCTCATCTTTACATGTCCGATAGTTGCTTCGTCAGTGCAATTGTTTTCGAATCAAACAAAAATAGAAGGGGGTTCCAAAAGCCATTTGCATGGCTTTGGAACCCCCTTTTTACGCTACCAGTTTTCCTTACTGGAAAGAGTATGCACTATTGGGTTGATTTACGCAGTGTCAGCACATGCATTTCAGCAGGACTGCCCCAGCGAAGTGGCAGATGTGCTGTTCCAAACCCTCTGCTGATCAGCAGCAGGGCATTTTTTGCGGAACCGTCCCCTCTTGGCCAACTAAACTTTCCAGCGTCATATTTATGATAGAAATGCTCTACATGTCTTTGACCCACAAATGGAAGGATCACCTGCCCCCCATGCGTATGACCTGCCAGAATCAGGTCCGCTGGCACACTCTGGCGCTTCGATAACCAAAGCGGATCATGTACAAGAATAATACGACAGGTATCTTCAGCAGAAGTGTTTGTGGTTAATGGCGGAAAAGGACCGTATGGAGTTTTGCCCCCATTTTTCGGAAAATCAATTCCGGTTAACCAAAGTTTAGCTCCCTCACGTTCAAAAGCCACATTTTCATCCATTAACAGTTTTGCACCACTGTCCTGAATAATCTCATCTACCCTTGAAATATTAGCCCGATAATCATGATTTCCATGCACAACATAGGTAGATGCAATAGAAGTAACTAGAGTCATATTATCGACAAGACGATTTAAAGGACTATCTTTTTCCGTTAGATCTCCTCCCAGAAAAACAACATCTACCCCACCCTTTAATGGTGTCAGAAGCGCGGAAGGAAGGCGGCGGCGATGGATATCTGTTATAAACAAGATACGAAATCCATCGAACTCTTCAGGTAGCGAATCTAGCATTATTTCCTCGGTAATAATTCTGTTTCTAAAAGCATTAATCACCATGATTATGACAACGACCGCAGCTATCAATAAAATGACCAAAGCCATTCCCCATGCCCATATGCTCACCATAATGTACTCAGCGGAGGCGCTCCTTCAATTCCCCACCAAAGCAGCCCGATTAGCAAAATAACAAAGGTAAAAATCAAAGAATTTACAAACATCTTGCTTAAACGAACTTTTTCTGAAGAATAAGTATCTGAACGAGAAGGAACAGATTCTTCGTCCTTCTCTTTACTTCCTGTGGAAGAGCGCTTTGCAGAACCTGCTGGGCGGCGAGCTTTTCTTGATAAAGTTGCCGTAGAAACCCGAGCGGTAGCATTTTTCTTTATAGGAGTAGACTTCTTTTCAGGAGTAGCCTTTTTTACAGCCTCCGAAGTCCGCTTCTCTTTTTTACTTTTGCCAGGATGTTTGCTTTCACTTTTGTGTTGTTTTTGTCGAGACTTTACCCGGCTTAATTCCTCACTCATGATTCCCTCCTATAGCGGATCACCAGACCTGAGATCAGGTCGATGAAGAAGTGACATAGTATAGGGGCCCAGAGGCTGCCCGATTGAATGTAAATATATCCAAGACCATAACTGCTTAAGAATACCCAGCCGGTAGGTACAAAGTGACGTAAATAACGGACATGAATAAGAGCAAATACTATACTCGTCCAATAAGGGCCAATGGAATATTGGATGGCTCCGCGGAATAAGAGCTCCTCACATACCGATACAATTGCTGCTATGACGATAATATGCCACACAGGGCGATTTCGAAATAAAAGGTCGTTTATTCCACCATCATCCATGCTCTCCTCAGGGACAATATGTGTCAATAAATAGTCAACAATTAGCATTGCAGCAGCAAGACCAAGGCCCCATGCCACAAAATGTACTTTTTCTGGAATAATTAATAGCTGAAAAGGATTTCTTTTCTGAAATAATATCCATATCAAACCGATAATTAATGTGAGCCCCTGAGTGATATAGAGATTGAGCAGCAGAAGACGGTCTGTCAACTGGCCTGGTTCTACCTTTTTAACCTTAATCTCGCCAAATTTGAATTTTTTCATCGTGACCTGCCTGTTCTTTATTTTTTTCGGGCCGCTCCGAGAGAGAAACCGTCCATAGTGTTGCTATCAATACATAATACATAGGATAATCCCCCCAGAAAAAGGAGCATTTATTATGAGCAAACGTAAGTCCCGCAATCAAATGTTATACACGCTAGTTTTTTTGTTTTTCTTAGTTTGCGCCTTCGCCGCATTTTTTACTGGCGTCAAGGTTGGCGCAGACAAAACTGAAGCCAAATATGACAATCAATCAAGCATGAATGGATTAGTAGAATTCACGGGCTCGTACCAACAGCAGGATCTTGTTACTTTCTATCATAACGTATTTTTGCCCTATCGGGAATTCAAGCGGAATTGGAACATTCAAGTAGATAAGTTAGCGCGCAGCACAGATGCTCGTATGAATGCGGCAGTAATGAAGAATCTAAGTATTCTAGCAGACCAGCAATATGAAAGAGTTAATCAAGATTCAATTTTCACTAACTCTCCTCTATTACATCAGTCACAGGTCAATGTACTCAAAAGCTTAACTTTATTTTCTAAGGCCTCCGGCAAAGTCTCTACTAGTGCCTCTGGTGCAGAGACAGCCAAGTTATTGAAAAATGATGAATTTACAACCGGCGCCGTGAAGTACGGTCTGTTAGCACAAAAGAACTTCTATGATTCTATGCTAAAATGGGGCTCTAAGACAAACCAGAAAATACCTTCTGCACCTGGCGAACTAAAAACGATGTCTTTCATCCAGTGGAAAAAAATGCCGCTTCTTTTGAAGAATGCTTCTATCGCTGACATGATGCTGAATCGCGGAATTTTTGCAGGTTATGATCCTCAGGACATCACTGCTAAAATAGACGATATGATTTACTCAGGCACTGCAAGCTCATTAAATCTTTCGGATATCCAGTCCTCAGTAACCTTGTTGATTTCTACAGGTGCTGTGCAGGAACAGGATTTTGTAAAATGGCGGGAACAGTATTATAACAGGGAGACACTTCCACAGCTTCCGTTCTTTTTTGAATAGAACCAGTTATTGAATCATAACGAAAAATGAAGTTCACTTCAAGAAACGCTGCTTGCAAAGCCTATTGACACAACTTGCATACCGTGTTACATTATGAAAAAATTAATCATTCAAAACCGATGATGGAACAAAGATCCTGGAAGTCTTCAGAGAGCCGGTGGTTGGTGCAAACCGGTGACGAACAGCTATCTTTAGCGCTCCTGAGATATTGTATCGAACCTTAAAGTAGGTACAATCGGATCAACTCCGTTAACAGTGTGGCCTATGCAGGCCAATGAGGCTGCTTCTTCCAAGTTGCAGTGAATTAGGGTGGTACCACGAAGATAACTCTCGTCCCTTACTACGGCAGTAGTATGGGGTTGGGAGTTTTTTTAATTCCCTAATCCCCCATAAATACTACCTTATGCCCAAAGTTACCGATTTCGCGGTACTCTTGCACGCTGTTTCTTTTGTGCGACACCGCGTTGATCTACTATTATTACATGTTTTTCTCTACTAGTTCGTGAACCTTCTGGTATTGTGGACTGCCCATCAGGGCGTCCTCGACATATAAAGCTTTTCAACTTTAAGGGGGATAAGAAACCATGTTTAAAGTATTAGTATCGGATCCAATCAGTGATTTGGGCATTCAGCAATTGATGGACGCAACAGATGTAGTTGTAGACAAAAAAACAGGTCTCAGTGAAGATGAGCTCGTTGCAATCATCGGTGAATATGATGGTCTACTCGTCCGCAGTCAAACTACAGTAACTGAAAAAATTATCGAAGCTGGAAAAAACTTAAAGGTCATTGGTCGTGCAGGTGTGGGTGTAGATAATATCAAGCTGGAAGCTGCTACTCAACGTGGGGTTGTTGTTATCAACGCTCCTGATGGAAATACCATTACAACTTGTGAGCATGCTTTTGCAATGATGATGGCTTTGGCCCGTCACATTCCACAAGCTTACGCAAAAACAATTGGTGGAACCTGGGATAGAAAAACCTTCGTGGGTGTAGAACTTCGCGGCAAAACTTTAGGTGTACTGGGAATGGGCAGAATCGGTAGCGAAGTGGCAAAACGTGCCAAAGCTTTCGGCATGGAAATCCTTGCTTTTGATCCTTTCTTAACTGCTGAGCGTGCTGAGAAACTGGAAGTAAAATTAGCTTCCGTTGACGATGTAGTCCGCGGAGCAGACTTCATTACTGTGCACACTCCACTTACTCCGGAAACACGCCATATGATTTCCCGCCCGCAATTTGAAGTGATGAAAAAGGGAATGCGCATCATCAACTGTGCCCGTGGTGGTGTAATTGATGAAATGGCGTTAGTAGAAGCTATTGATAGCGGTATTGTTGCTGGCGCTGCATTTGACGTATTCGAAAAAGAACCGCCACAAGCAGATCACCCATTCTTGTCGCATCCAAAAATTATCGTGACTCCTCACTTGGGCGCTTCTACAATTGAAGCTCAGGAGAATGTAGCGATCGATGTATCGGAACAAGTACTGCATATTCTGCGTAATGAACCGTTCATCAATGCTGTAAATATTCCTCCAGTTGCTCCAAGCGTAATGAACAAACTCCAGCCTTACTTCACACTTGGTGAGAAGCTGGGCAGCTTTGTTACCCAGATTACAGATAGTGCTATTCGTGAAATCCATGTTGAGTATGCGGGTGATCTGTCAGATGTCGATACCCAACCACTTACCCGCTATATTGTGAAAGGCGTGCTCTCCCGCCACTTCGCTGAGGATGTTAACATCGTTAACTCCATGCACTTGGCAAAAACACGCGACGTTAATGTAGTAATAACTAAAGCTTCCAAAACTAAAGGCTTCACTAATCTGATTACCGTGACCCTTAAAACAGATCACGACCAAGAACGTCTCGTAGCCGGAACATTGCTGCAAGGTTATGGAGAAAGAATTGTTCAAGTGAACAAGTTCCCGGTTGATATCGCTCCTGAAGGACATCAAATTGTAGTATCCCATAACGACAAACCAGGGATTATCGGACTTGTGGGCACATTGCTGGGCGAAAATGATGTCAATATCGCCTCCATGCAAGTGGGACGTAAAATCGTTGGTGGCGAAGCAATCATGCTGCTGACCGTTGATAAAGCTGTACCTACTCATGTGCTTGTGAAGCTTGCTGGCCTGCCAGAAATCAACACTGCCGAAGAAATCATTCTTCTGTAAGCAATACGATAGAAATCAAACAACAGAGCAGCGATCCTCCTCTTATAGGAGTTTCGCTGCTTTTGTTGTTGATCGTTGACCCGTTTCGGCTTCATTTACAATATCGAATTGAGTACCCTCGTGGAGGCTTACGTACGCCCTTGAGGTTACGGACCCAGATGACCTTATATGCAATAATTTCGCCTTTGAAGCAGGGTTTCGGACTCTGGTGCCACTATTCCTCAAAAAGAGAGCTAAATCAGGTGCTTTGCCTATCAATAGCGTCTCTGGGGACCGATAGCGTTCTAAATATACGAAAATACTGCATTATAGATCAGCTGTGTCCTATACTGCTTCACACGCACATATGGGATCAAACAGATCAAGTTTGCTGTTTAGACTAAGAATGCGGGAACAGTCCGACCATCGATGTCTGTAAATCCATACTTTTCAGCCAGCTTAGCAACCTGCTGCGGTTGTCCGGTCATAGACATGACCTTAGGATCGGCTGCTAGAGCAGCGGCTGCTCTACCGATATAGGTTGTGGATTCAGTCATCTGCAATTCTTCAACCTCATGCCAATGCTCCTCATCCGTGTTCATGCTCTCCAACACCGCCTCTGTCCTCATCCAGCCCGGAGTAAGCGGAATAACTGCAATGTTGTCCTCTTTAAGCTCATTCGATAACCCGTAGGCCATGCGGACAAGTGAGTTTTTAGAAAGATCATAATAGAAGTTTCCAAGATATTTGTAATGATCCCAAAAGGTTGTGTGGATGATTAGACCGCCAGCTTTTGCCTCACGCATTAATGGTATTGCATAATAATTTGTTATCAACTGTGCCCTCACACCCGCATTAAACATATTGTCCCAATGCGCTGTAGGAAGCTCCCAGAAAGACTTCTGCTCAATAGGTAAATCGTTGCCGCCCCATACATTATTGACTAAAATATCAAGCTTTCCTTGCTCTGAAGCAATCTGGCGAATGACCGCCTCTGTCTCCTGATCTTTTGTATGATCACATCGTATGGCGCTGCCGGACCCTCCCTCCGCTTTTATTTCCCTAAGTACGTTATCAATGCTCCGCTTGCTATGCTCTATGCCAGAAGCCTCTGTCGTTCTGCCCGTAATATAAACGAATGCACCTTTCCTTGCCAGCTCCAATGCAATTCCTCTACCAGCACCTCTGCTGCCTCCGGTGACCAATGCTACTTTTCCTTTTAAAGTCATGTTCTCAATCCTTTCTACACTTGTTTTTCTCTAAATGTTCTGTATTTAATCCTTACCTTATATAAGTATAATTCTTTAATATGACATCAACTGACATATATAATATAATAATTAATTAAGAACTAACTAACATTTATTAGGAGGAGGAATGTTCCCTTAATGAGAGCCGATCGTTTGTTATCCATCTTACTTTTGCTGCAAAATCGTGGAAAGATGACGTCCCGTGAGCTAGCCCAGACCTTAGAAGTGTCTGAACGAACTGTGTTTAGAGATATGGAAGCCTTATGTACAGCGGGAATACCGATTCTTGCCGAACGGGGACGCGAAGGAGGTTGGATACTCACAGAAGGATACCGGACCTCCTTAACGGGTATGAAGCCCTCAGAAATTGCTACACTGCTGCTGTCCGCAGACTCCTCAATCTTAAAAGATCTGGGTATACAAAACGACTTCTCTTCTGCCGTGCTTAAGCTGGAGGCTGCTTCCCCATCCAGGCCGAATAATCCAGCCAGTTACCTGAGCCAGCGCATTCATATTGATGGTGCCAGCTGGCACCCTTCCGACGAGACATATCCGTTCCTATCTGTCCTGCAGGAAGCTGTTTGGGAAGACCGTAAAGTAAAGATCACTTACCCACGGAATGACGAGATGAAGGAGCGTTTCATTGAACCTCTCGGGTTAGTCGCAAAACGTGGAGTTTGGTATGTAGTGGCACGAACCGAGGGTGAAATGCGGACTTTTCGCGTGTCGAGATTAATACAAGCTGACGCAACTTATGAATCATTTGTCAGACCTGAGGCTTTTGATTTAAAAAGCTACTGGGAACAATCGACTTTAGCTTTTAAAGCAGCACTGCCAAAATATGTAGTGAACTTAAAGGTGAATGAGTCTATTCTTAAAGAATTACAACGTGAAAGATATGTAACTATAACTTTAGTAGAACCCTCTGCTAATACTGGGTGGATGAACGTGGAGGCCGAGTTTAATGCTATAGAATCTGCCTGTCGTATCGTACTCTCTTTCTCTCCTTCAGTTATTGTTTTAGCTCCTATCGAACTAGTAAGGATGGTAAAGTCTGCTATTAAAACAATTTCCACAATATATGAGGAATTTTGACATGAATCCTAAATATCTACTACTTAAAGAAGATTTATGACACTTCTCTATAGACCAATGACCTATAAATCCCCTATAATAACACCATTACATAAAATTTAATAAGGGGGACATTTTACCAATGAGCTGGATGCACAAACTTCCGTTAAAACAAAGAATTGTTGCCGGATGTTACCTCGTTGCCGCACTGTTTGCTATTCCTGTCTTAGTTACGTTAATGATTCTAGGTCAATTTCTCGTAGGAATTATACTAGTAGTTGTTCTTGCAGGTCTGACTTTACCTGTTGCTCGCTTCGTGGAGAGAACGCTTACATCATCTTTTGATGATATTGCTAATGTATCTCACAGTATTTCGAAGGGTGATTTCACTAGCAGAGCGGACGAAAATGGTTCAATGGGTGACGTAAGCCGCTCCTTTAACACAATGATTGATAAGCTCAAGAAGATTTTGACCGATGCATCGCAGATCACCCGTCAAGTTATGGATGCAAGCCGCGGAATCGAAGATAAGAACCAGAACCTGAAAATTGTCATGGCACAAGTAGCCTCTTCTTCTACTGAGCTCGCTCTTGGTGCAAATGAAATATCTACGGATATCGCTGATATGACAGAATCCATTAAAGACATTGAAACTAAAGTATCCAATTATACGAACTCCACCAAAGAAATGAACAGACGTTCAATACATACCTTAGAACTTGTCGAGCAAGGGCGCCAATCCGTAGATACACAGGCTGAAGGCATGCGTAAAAACATAGAGGCTACACAAAAAGTGGCTGATACTATTGAAGCTCTCTCACAAAATGCCCGCGGGATTACGATGATCACCAAGACCATCACAGAGATCGCTGAGCAGACCAACCTGCTGTCACTGAATGCCTCCATCGAAGCTGCTCGTGCCGGAGAGCATGGTCGGGGTTTTGCCGTTGTAGCTCAAGAGGTCCGCAAGCTTGCTGAGGAATCTACGGCATCCACAAAAGAAGTATTCGGCTTGGTCCGCAGCATTGAGTCAGATATTAAACAAGCCATCGATAATATCGCCATCAATGAAGAGGTTGTGCAGGTTCAGAATGAAATGATCACTCAATCTGCCCATATTTTCGCACAAATTGTACAAAGCGTGCAGTACATTACCGAGCAAATCTCTTCATTCTCTGCGGAGAGCGATCTTATGCTAGAAAGTGCCTTGAAAATTTCCAGTGCAATTGAGAATATCTCAGCAATCACCGAAGAAACTGCTGCTGGCACGGAAGAGGTATCGGCGGCTATGAATGAACAGATTAATGCCCTGCAGTCTGTTGCAGAAGAAACGGAAAAAATGACCCAGGCCGTATTTAATCTGCAAAAAACCATTCATATCTTTAAATTCTAGTTCAAAACTATCAACTGCCACCTAAGCTGAGTCTTAGGTGGCAGTTTTTTTCGCGAGGCAAAACTTCATCTCTTGGACAAGACTTTCGTCAAATTTCGAGTTTTTTTAGCGGATTATGTTGACAAAAATTAATGAGGAATATATTGTAAAGGAAAATTATTCTTATCAACTATAAATTAATATTGGCAAAATCCTCGAAAGAGGATGACGCAAAACCATGGATCTACAGCCTCATTTTTTCGTTTGAGGCCATGATTGCCAGGTTGCAGAGGAACCAGGACGGCTGAACTATTGTTCAGTCTTAGCGGTGCCTTATGCCACCAACCTGTGCTTACTATAGAGCACAGGTTTTTACTTTTTGAGTATATTGATCTGTCGTATCTATTCGGTAGATTAATAACTAATATATATCAAAAAACTTGTGAGGTGTTTCTTTTGAAGACAGTCGCAGATTACATGGCGGAAGCACTACGTAACCTTGGAGTCACCCATTCTTTTGGGATCATTGGCAAATCCATTTGTCCAATTGTTCTAAAGATGGTGGATTACGGTATTGAATTTATTCCCGGCAGACATGAAGCAAGCTCCGGATTCGAAGCAGCAGGGTATGCGCTGAAAACGGGTAACCTAGGCGTAGCATTTGGTACTTCGGGTCCTGGGGGAACTAACCTGCTTACAGCAGCAGCACATGCGAAAGCTAACAACCTACCTGTCCTATTTATTACCGGCCACCAATCCATTACAGAGCTTGGAATTCCTCAATGTCAGGACTCCACCTCTTTTCTGGCTGATTTAGCTGATATGTTCAGACCTGCCACCTTGTTCAGTAAATTGGTTGAACGTGGGGATCACTTTGGTACTATTTTTAATCATGCGATTTCTGTGGCCCTGACCAAACGGGGTCCTGTTCATCTTTGTATTCCTTTTGATGTACAAACTGAAGTATTGGAAGAATGCAATATAGTAATCCCAGAAAGAGAATCTCTAATTAGTCAAGCTAATATCGATAGAGTCATCGATGCTATTCAAGCTGCTAAGAATCCTTTGATTATTGCGGGTAAAGGAATTAACCGCTCCGGAGCACATAAAGAGCTTGTTCAACTCGCAGAAACTTTTAATATTCCTGTAGTAACATCTCCAGGTGGAAAAGGGGCTATAGTCTGGGATCACCCACTCTATCATGGTCCTATTGGCGTTGGCGGTTCGACCCACGGGGACGATTTATTGAATAAAAGCGATTTATTTATAGTGCTTGGATCACGTTTAAGTGATATGACCATCTGTAATCTTAAACGGGAGAATCATCCAGCAACTTTAATTCAATTTGATATTGATCCAACCTTTGTCGGAAAAATACTATTGTCCAAAACGATACCGGTCACTGGGGACCTGCGCGATAATTTGGTGCACTGCCTAAATCATATTGACCCAAGCACAATCACCAAACGTGAGGCTTTGGCCGATGCGGATTATTCAGAAGAGCTTCCAACCCTCAAGAATCTTTCCCTTGCTTCGGTAATGAGCACTTTAAGTGATTTGATCCCTTATAATAATTCAATTTTCGTTGATGATGGAAGTCATGGATTCCACGCTGCAAAATGGTACAAGGTTAAGAAACCGGGCAGCTTTGTTTTTGATGCGTATTTTGCTTGCATGGGTAATTCGATCGGCATGGCTATTGGTGCAAAAGTTGCAGCTCCTGAAGAAACTGTCCTCTGCATTACAGGTGATGGTTGTTTCATGATGCTCGGCGCTGAGATTAACACCGCTGTCTGCAAAGATATCCCTGTCATCTTTATCGTGGTCAATAATAAGCAACTAGATATGGCTCTTAAGGGTATGGAGAAAACCACAGGTCGTATCGATGGAACTCTATATGAAGTACCAATGGACGCCGTGAAATTCGCTGAATCTCTAGGTGCTAAAGGCTACAAATGTGAGACTGCGGATGAATTCACAGCTGCAATTAAAGATGCGGTAGCTCTAAACCATGTTGCCGTTATTGAACTACTAACAGACCGTGATGAAGTCCCTCCGACTGCACACCGTACTTTGAACCTAAACTAGGAGGCTAACCATGAAGGAAAATATCAACAGTGGTCTCAACCACTTCACGAATCTATCAGGAGACTATGGCGCAAAAGCACTAGCTCCAATTAAAGACCACTTCCCTGACTTGGCTGAATTTATTATGGGGAATGCCTATGGCGATATTTTTCAACGTAATACTATAGCCCCTGACTGGAAGGAAATCGCAGTCATTTCATCTTTAATTTCAATGGGTCAATTCGAACAGTTGGGCGTTCATTATGTCATGGCCCTTCGTGTTGGAGTTACCGTAGAACAGCTTAAAGGTATTCTATTACACTTAGTACCCGTTATAGGGGCACCTAGAATCATCACAGCTTTTAATATCCTGCTTGCAACCATAGAAGAAATCCAATAACCCAACAGTTCGACAACAATATACAAAATTCGACTTTATTATTGCATATACTTGAAAAATATGCCTATAATAGAGTCGGAATATCCCATTACTTGCTGTATAGTGTCGAATTTTGACTTTTATAAAACAGCTAAATGGATATACATGGCTGGATATTGCAGTCGAACTGTTTTGGACAAATTCAATCTATGGGAGAGATTTAGGCATGGGAAGTTTCGTTTTGAAGACAGACACTACAAACAAGGTTATTAACATTGAGTTAGATGGAACATTTTCTGAAGAAGATGGTCTAAAATCTATTCAAGCTTATCAACAAACTATCAATCCAATTACTCCAGCTGACTATGAACTAAAAATCGACTGCAGAAAGCTAAATGTAACTGCACCAGATGTTGTACCTCTTTTAGAAAGCTGCTTTGTAATGTTTAAGAATGATGGATTTGTAAAAGTAAATCTAACGCTTGAAAATAACCCGATCCTCAAAATGCAGCTTTCCCGTCTTGGCCGTAAAGCTGGACTCGATAACATCGAGATCATTTCTGCGGTTACAGTCTAGATCTTTTAGTCTTAATATGTAGGCCACATTTTACTGCTTTCCTGGAGGCGTATTATGACCGGAATTCGTATTAAAGGCATTGATATCTATCATCCCAGCAATATAGTTGGTAACGACTTTTTCATTAAGCATTTTGACGAAAAAGGCATTGATATTCGAGGTCTATTATCCGCATTAGGTCGTATTACACGGTATAGTATTAAGGATGCGGATGAGAATTCCCTTACGATGGCTTTTGAGGCTGCCAGGAATGTTCTGGAGAAAAGTAGTCTCACAGGTGCCGATATCGACCTTATTGCCTATGCAAGTCAAACTCCTGAGTATATCTTTCCTACCAACTCATTAATGATTCACCGTTTGATCAAAGGCGCATCCCATACAATCTGCATTGACAGCAATGCTAATTGTGCGGGTATGACGGCTTCTGTGGAACAGGTTAGCCGTCAGATGCAAGCGAATCCTAGGATTAAACGAGCGTTGGTCATCGGCTCCGATTATGTAACCCCTCATGCCGATAAGAATGATCCAGTCTACTACGCTAACTTCGGTGATGCAGCGGCGGCTGTCATTCTTGAACAGGCTGAGGATGTAGTCGGTTTCATTGACTCTATCTACCAAACGGATCCTTGTGTTTGCGATAATTCCAAATTCCCGTGCGCAGGCCTGGCTAAACTGGGTAAGCAAGGTGTAGCGGCTGGAGAGTTTAATGTGAAGTTTATTCCTTTTGATGATTCCATTTGCATAGATGCTGCTTCTGAGTCTATTCGTACTCTACTGTCTAACAACAATATCGCGCCTGAAGCCATTAAAGCAGCCTGCTTCTCACAGTTTTCATTGCCTAATATCTTAGAGATGTGTGAGAAAGTCGGCATTGATCGCAATGTAGCGGTATACATAGGGGATGAATTCGGATATACCTCTACCAGCAGCCCATTTATTGCTCTACATAAAGCTGTAACTACTGGAAAGATCGAACGTGGTGATAAAGTCCTGTTCTGGACAGTGGGCGCCGGTTGGCAAAATGTAGCATTTGTTATTGAATATTAGGAGCTGTATAACAAAAAGCGGCAAGCTAGGGATTCACCTAAGCTTGCCGCTTTTTAATATAAATATGAACGCAACATCAGGACTTACTTGCAAAGGTGAGCCCCTTTTCCGCGAGAGCACTCCGCAGTAGAACGATCGCCTTTGGCCCCAATCCATGTAGCTGCAGAAGCTCTGCCTCCGTAAGCTTGCTGAATTGTTGAAGCTGAACATATCCAGCCCCATGCAGGGCTCGAAGCGCCGGCTTAGATAGTCCGCCCGGCAGATCAGATTCGGTTCCGTTAACCATAGACATATACAGCCCCTTTATCACTGATATCCTTCATGCTTCTCCCAACCCATGGTACGCGCTACAGCGTCCTTCCAGGCGTTGTAACGACCTTCCCGCTCAGTTATACCCATCTCAGGCGAGAAGACCCTCTCAGCCTTGTTGAAGCTCTCTAGCTGGGCACGTGTCCACACTCCGGATGTTAACCCGGCCAGAAGCGCCGCACCCAAAGCTGTTGTCTCCGCATAGGTTGTTCTAGTAACCTCACTGCCCAGGATATCAGACTGGAATTGCATCAGCAAATCGTTACGCACAGCTCCGCCATCCACACGAAGGCCGGTCAATGGCATGCCTGCGTCTTTTTCCATAGCTCCTATTACATCTCTAGATTGAAAGGCTAAGGACTCCAATGTAGCTCGTACCAGATGTCCTGAGGTAGTGCCTCTAGTAAGGCCAAATATGGCTCCACGGGCATACATATCCCAATAGGGTGCCCCCAGTCCGGTAAACGCAGGCACAACGATAACCCCTTCACTGTCCTCTACTTCCCGTGCTTTATCTTCTGAGCCTGCTGGATCCTCTATAAGACCAAGCCCCTCCTGCAGCCACTGAACGGCCGCTCCGGCCACGAACACACTGCCCTCGAGAGCATAATAGAGTTCATCTTCCATACCCCAAGCTACAGTGGTCAACAAGCCATGGCTGGAGGCTACAGCTTCTGTGCCTGTGTTCATTAGAATAAAGCAGCCTGTACCATAGGTGTTTTTGGCACTGCCGGGTTCTAGACAAGTATGTCCAAACAATGCGGCCTGTTGATCTCCAAGTACAGAGCGAATTGGAATGTCCGCCCCGAACCACTGTTTGTCTGCTACTCCAAATTCGCCGCCAGACATTCTTACTTCTGGCAGAATGGCACGCGGAATACGAAGCTCTTCCATTAGCTCTTCATCCCAGCACCGTTCATGAAGATTAAACAGCATCGTACGTGAGGCATTGGTAACATCAGTGACATGTACGGCTCCGCAAGTAAGTCTCCAAATTAACCAGCTGTCGATCGTCCCTGCTAGAAGTTCCCCACGATTCGCCCGTTCTCGGGCGCCATCCACATGATCCAGTATCCAGGAGATTTTGGTAGCTGAGAAATAAGCATCTACAACAAGGCCCGTCTTGCTCGCTATAACTTGCTCCAGCCCTTTACTTTTAAGTTCTTCACATTGCTCTGCAGTACGCCTGTCCTGCCACACAATCGCAGGGTATATCGGTTTGCCCGTTATTTTATCCCAGATTAAAGCTGTTTCTCTCTGATTGGTTATTCCGATGGCAGAGATCTCCTCAACTGCTATGCCACCCCGCGCAATCGCATCTCTTGCCGCTGCGAGCTGTGACGCCCAGATTTGCTCAGGGTCATGCTCTACCCAGCCTGGATGGGGGAAGGATTGTTTAACTTCATATTGACCTTGTGAGACCCATTTAGCCTCCGTATCGAACAATATGGCTCGTGAGCTGGTAGTACCTTGGTCTAAAGATAAAATCATTCTATGCCCTCCCAAGCAAAACCTACAAGATATGTTCCACGATGAACAAGATTAATGTGTTTGTTTCAACAAAAAGCACCTCTGCTGTCAGAGGCGCTATCACACATTGTGTTTGGAATTACTGTTTTTCGACAGGAAGTCTTAGCGTAAAGGTTGTACTTTCGCCTAGTTTGCTTGAAGCTGAGATGGTCCCGTGATGCGACTCTACAATATTTTTAACAATCGCAAGCCCAAGTCCCGTTCCACCTGATTCTCCCCGTACACGCGCCTTATCAGCTTTGTAGAAGCGGTCAAATATATACGGCAGATCCTCTGGTGGAATTCCAACCCCTTCATCCTGAATTTTAATCTCAAGATAACAACGGCCTTCTAATACACAAGTTCCTGTATGAACCGTGATTTTTTTGCCACCCTGTGTGTGGCGAAAAGCATTATCAAGTAAATTGGTTAAGACTTGTTCCAGCTTATCCTCATCCGCTGCCTTCAGAACAGCAATATCACTCTCTTGCTGTAAGTGAAGATGGATATCGCGCTCTTTCGCACGTACAGAAAATTTACGGTAGACTCGTTCCAGCAGTTCATTCATGTCCACCTGAGCTTTCATCATATCCGTATGTCCGGCTTCCATTCGGGCAAGATCAAGCAAATCCTTAACCAGACGCCCCATACGCAGTGATTCGTCATGAATGACCTGGATCAGCTCACTGCTTTCTTCGGGGGATGAAGCCATCCCGTCCAATAAAGCCTCACTGTACCCTTGCATCATCGACAATGGAGTACGGATTTCATGGGAGACATTAGCTACGAAGTCTCTGCGCATCTTTTCCAGACGCACCTCTTCCGTCACATCCCGCAGTACAGCAACTACTCCCCGAATGCTGCCTTCAGAATATAACGGTGCCATATGAACAGACCAGACGCCCTGCCGTACATGTACATTGGAGCGGTCATCGCCACCTTGCTTCAAGGTGCTTAAAAATAAAGGACGCAGGGGAGGTGGAACACTGCTCTCAGCCGTTTCGGGATGAAGCTCAGCATCACTCGCATGTTCCCACTGCAAATCGCTCCAGCTCTCTAGCAGAGCTTGGCCGTGCGGATTGGTCAAAATAATCTGCCCTTCAATGTCAAAGGTGATCACAGCATCGCTCATACTGCGCAGTACGCTAGACAGATGCCCCTTCTCATGATGCAGACTGCGAATGTTCTCTTCAAGCTCCTCAGCCATGTGGTTAAAGGAAGTAGCCAACTGGCCAATTTCATCACTTGTGACAAGCGTAAGCCTTGTTCCGTATTCACCCCGTCGAATGTTATTCGCAGCTTCAATGACACGCTGCATCGGCTGAGTAATTTTGGTAAACAAAAACAATGCAAAAAATGTCGTCAAAGAAAATCCGATCATACAAGTATACATAAATAAACGTTTGATATCTCCGGAATTGGCAAAGTTACTGTCTATGTAGGGAAGCAAAAATAACCCCAAGGTAATAAGCACGACAGCGACCAGGCAGATGATCGTAACCCACAGTTTGCCGACAAGACTTCTCCAGAAGTTCACTTATTTAGGTACCTCTAGTTTGTAGCCTACGCCCCATACGGTCGTAATCATCGCTGCAGATTCCGGTGATACTTTATTCAGTTTTTCACGAAGACGTTTTACGTGAGTATCTACAGTACGCAAATCTCCGAAAAATTCATAATTCCAGACATCCTTAAGTAGTTCTTCACGAGAAAATACTTTATCAGGCGAAATAGCCAAATAATGCAGAAGTTCATATTCTTTAGGTGTCAAACTTACTTCTTCACCACCAGCAGTCACACGGTGAGCATCATGTTCAATAATAAGATGAGTAAATACAATGTTATTGCTGGAATTGCTCTCCTTGGACAAGAAAGCAGTTGCCGAAGAACGGCGCATAATAGCCTTCACCCGGTAAATGACTTCACGTGGACTGAAGGGCTTCACAACATAATCGTCTGCGCCCATCTCAAAGCCTTGGACACGGTTGATCTCTTCGCCTTTAGCTGTAAGCATTAAGACCGGTGTTGACTTCACTCCTCTGAGTCTTGTCAGCACTTCCATCCCATCGATGCCAGGCAGCATAACATCCAGCAAAATTAGACCGTAGTCATTTGCTGTTGCTTTACGAAGAGCGATTTCTCCGTCTTCCGCTTCATCGATTTCATAACCTTCTTTTTCAAGATACATCTTTAGCAGGCGGCGAATGCGTTCCTCATCATCCACTACCAGAATTCTGTTTAAATGATCTGCCATTTCACTACAACCCCTTCATCAATACAGTAGAACGTAACCTTTAAACCATTGTGCAACGTTAACAGGTAAACTATGCTCAGTCCGTCCCCGCGTAAGAATGAAGTCCGGCGATGACTAAATTAACGCCAACCAGAGTAAACATTACGACCAGGAAGCCAAGCACAGCCAGCCAGGCAGATTTTCTTCCTTGCCATCCACGAGCCAAACGTAAATGAAGATAAGCGCTATAGAAGAGCCAAGTGACAAGCGCCCAGACTTCCTTAGGATCCCATCCCCAGAATCTTCCCCAAGCGATTTGCGCCCATATCATTGCAAAGATCAAAGCGCCTAATGTGAAAATAGGAAAGCCAATGGCTATCGCCCTATACGTAATCTCATCTAGATCGCCCTCATCAATTCCGTCCATCACTGGGTGTAAAGCAGTGCCCAGCGGTTTACGTACGATCAAGCGAAGAACTCCGTAGAGGATTAATCCCGAAAGGAGTGACCAAATTACAGTATTAAACTTCCGTCCAGCATTTACACCATTCATCCAAGATGGTGCCTCAAAGAGTGGTTCTTTTATGCCAAGAAACGACTGGAAGCTCTCAATTTCGCTATTGTGAGGTGCTACAATCGGCGGCATTCGATAACTCACTTTCTCTATTGTACTATTTTCCTGCCCGGGGCTGTCAATCGTAACGTTCGGACGGACAAAAACAGTTTCATAGCCTGCTCCGCGGAATGCAAAAACAGAACCCAGAAACCCAATTATAACAATGATTGAAAAGAGAGTAAATTCGACCAGCCTCTGTTGCTTGCGATCCGCCTTCTCTTTACTGGAAAAATTGACTGTTCGCAGCAGATACATCAGTCCCGCCGCAAACCCTACTGCGAAGAAGGATTCACCTAGTGCAGCCAGTGTTACGTGAATCTTTAAGTAGTTCGATTGAAGAGATGGAATCAGCGGCTGTACTTCCTGTGGAAATACTGCGGCATAAGCCATCACAATAATACTGATTGGAACTGCAAAAAGACCCAAGATTACCTTACGATAAATAGCGTACATCACAGTAAAGGCAACCATCACCATCATCGATAAAAAAGTCATGAACTCATACATGTTGCTGACCGGAATATGCCCTGAGCCCGCCCAGCGTGTAAAGAAATAAATAAGATGAAAGATAAGACCTATTGAAGAGAAAATAAAAGCAATTTTGCCCCAACGTGCGGTATGTTCCTCCGGCTTGCGGCCTGACCACTTGCGACCCATGATGGCGATAGTGAATAACATAAACGAACCGCTGTATAATAAAAATGCGGCAATAAAGACAGCGCTGCTGATGTCGAGCAAGCTCATGAAAGGCCTCCTCCATTATCTAATGATTTTTCATCGACTACCAGATCTACTTTTTCTAAAATAGAAACGATCTCACGGCGGAACCCGAACCAGTTCTTGTTCGTATGTCCTCCGAGGATAAGCTCCCCGTTAGCAACGGTAAGCCAGATACGTCTATGCTGCCAGTAGAAGCCAAGCACTAAACCCAGCATCACGATTGCTGCACCTAGCCATACAAACGGCATTGCACGATCAATACGTATATTCAAGTAAGTAGTCGATTCCGAAAAATCAACGTCGCTCATGTTGTCCACTTCAAGCTCAAGAAATCTATTGCTCCCGCCAAGCTTATCGTTAATGGCAGCCTGTTGAAACTGCGCCTTATCCACCTGTTTAGGAAAATAGAAATACTGCTGCCCTTCCACCGGGAGATCCGGACCTTGTATCAGGAACAAAAAAGCAGGTGCATTCGGATAAGGTGATTTGGAAATCGGCTGACCCTCCTCATTTAGACCAAAATCCATATACTTTTCTTTCAAAGTTAAAGTATAAGGACCCGCCTGAATTGCCCGCTGAGGGTTCTTCATGTCCAGCTTAAATTTGCCGTACGCCTCGCCAGTGGTGGAATTCTTAAGCTCAGGCTGTACCGAACGCAGCACAGGGGTCAGATCATAATCAAACTGATACGCTTTCAATCCTTTATAATCCAAAGGTGAATTTACTTGGATATCATGTTTCGTCACCTCGGATAGCTGCGGTTCCTTCGAAGGGTCTCCACAATCCGCGGTGCATTCATAAAGCACAGCTTGGGTCTGGAATAGCTTTGGAAGTATTTTTTTGCCGCGAAATTCCTCAGGCATCTCTTCCTCCGTATAAAACTCCACGGTAAATTTCTCATTTTTCAAATAATAGGTGGTGTCCGGAATCTGTGTGATCTCCCCTTGCGGGAAAGCAAGATGCTGATCCATGTTCAGTCCCGGCAATCCTCTTGCTAATACAGCAAGTAAAAAAATAATTAAGCCAATATGTATTACATAAGGTCCCCAGCGGCTGAAGCGATGTTTCTCTGCCAGCAGAGCCCCTCCATCCGTCTTCACGCGATAGCCCTTTTTACGCATAGGCTGAATTACCCGGGCTACCCAAGCTTCTGGTTCCTCTTGTACTTCAGTCACTAACACAGCTTTTTGCCGAGTTAAGAACTGACGATGTTTCCGAATCTTCTGTCTGGTTAAAGCCTTATAGAGCGGAAGTACTCGATCCAAGCTACAGATCACAAGTGAAGCGCCGATCATTACGAGTAGAGTTACAAACCACCAGGATTCGTATGTATGTGAAAGTCCAAGTTTGTGATAAATATATCCGGCTGTTCCGTACTCTTGCTTGTAATAAACTGAGGCATCAATATTAAGAAAAGTACTCTCCTGCGGGAAAATCGTCCCCAGCATAGAGCCTATAAGTGTCAACACGATCAGATAGATCGCTATTTTGACGGAAGAGAAAAAGTTCCACACCCGATCAATAATCCCCGGGTTAACGCGCTGAGATCGGCGAGCTACGCCATCGTAACGCATTTCCAAATTCTCGCCCCAGTCTGATTCCTTCCCCAACGGCTTCCCGCATGCTTCGCATAAAACAGTACCTACAGGGTTCTGGTGACCACATTCACATTTGGTATTGGTTATAAATGCCTCGCGTTCACTCATCAATCCACCAGCTTCCCAATTTGATCATCAAGTGAATTCAAATCAAGCTGGCCGATATGAATGTTGTCAATTTTACCCTTGGAATTAATGAATAAGGTAGTTGGCAGCGGAGAAATACCATAACTTCGTACAGCATCACGTCCAGTGTCCATCAAAATCGGAAAATCGATGTTTACCTGCTTCACAAAATTCTCGACAGTCATCCGGTCTTCGCCCACATTAATGCCTAAGACCACTACGTCTTTGTCCTTCCATTTCTCCCATTGCGCTTGGAGAGCCGGCATTTCTTTGACACAAGGTGCACACCAAGAGCCCCAGAAATTAAGCACAATAGTCTTGCCCTTATATTCGTCTAGGGTATGAGCCAGACCGTCAAGCCCAAGCAAATCAAAGGAAGGTGCTTTGCTCCCTTCCTCTGGTTTGCCGCTTCCCCCAAATACAGAGGAACCGATGGCATAACCGCCCACTATAACAATTAGAAACAGAATTACGATTTGAATTGGTTTTCTTGCTTTACCCACACGTAAAGCCCCCTTCTGTGACGCAACTCATACTTATGTTGTAAGGTGTGAACATCCTATGAACATTATAGCGAATTTCGTCACAGCTTTAGGGGGTTTAATTGTGAATATTCTGTGTCTTTATGACTCTTTACGTGGAGTTCTTTCTTTAAGCAATCCTGCTTTGGCAATTTGCTGCAGATGGTTAATTTCATCCTTGGTCAAATGACGGTAAGAGCCACGTTTGAGATTTTGCAGCATAATATCCCCGAATGAAATCCGTTTCAGACGGAGTACGGGGTGTGAAATCGCATCAAACATGCGTCGTACCTGACGGTTACGTCCCTCGTGAATCGTGATGCTGATAACCGCTTCCTTATTTGCCTCATCAATATCCTTGTACTCTACTTCCGCAGGCGCTGTCATGCCATCTTCCAGCTTGATGCCAGCTTTCAGCTTGTCCAATGCAGTGCCATGCGGTATACCCTTGACCGTAGCATGATACGTCTTAGGTACATGATGCTTCGGATGAGTCAGCAAGTTAGCAAAGTCCCCATCATTCGTCAGCAGCAGCAAACCTTCCGTATCGTAATCGAGCCGGCCTACAGGGTAAACCCGTTCAGTAATTCCTTTTAGGTAGTCCGTTACAACCTTACGACCCTTTGGATCGGAAGCGCTTGTGATTACTCCCTTAGGTTTGTTGAACATAATATAGATTTTGTTCTCGCCCCGGATCAGTCTACCGGAAACTTTAATAATATCTGTTGCGGGGTCCACCTTCGTGCCAAGCGTAGTTACGAGTTCCCCGTTGACTTCCACTTTACCGGCCAAAATCATTTCTTCACACTTGCGTCTGGACGCCACACCGGCCTGCGCCAAAATTTTCTGTAATCTTTCCATATTCGACTAGTCACCTCAGATCAATGATAACCATCAGAGGGATAAATCACAAGTTCATTCCAAGGAAAAAATGCTCCTGGGCAGGAATTATTGTGGGGTTCGATGATTAAAGGGGAGATTTGGTAGCGTTCTACTAATTCTAAAACAAGTTTAGCCGTTGCAAAAAGCTGCTCCTGCCTTCCGGATATTGGAGGATCGCCCACTTCCTTACCAAAATCACCTTCCAAACAAATATGAATATACTCCGGATCTGTCAGTAGCGGTGCTGCATAAATCGCGCCATCCACTCCTACCCAGAAGTCAAAACCTTTACCGTTAATGGATGTGCAGCTAGAATGATGCAGAATAAAGCCTTTATAGTTCATTGCGGAATGCCCCCCTCCACATTGCTGCAATAGCATATGTTCAGGGGGGCAATGGGGTGACTATCCAAATAATAGCAAACACACAGCGATCGCGGCGACAAAGCCGACAACATCGGAGAACAGGCCAACCTTAAGCGCATAACGGCCATTCCGTACGCCTACAGCCCCAAAGTAAACGGTCAAAACATAAAGCGTAGTATCTGTGCTCCCCTGTATGGTGGAAGCAATCATACCAATTAAAGAATCCGGACCATGCACACGGATTAGATCCGTAGTGTAAGCAAGCGACCCAGTCCCCGTAAGCGGCCGCAAAAGACCAAGCGGCAATACTTCTGCCGGAACACCAAGCCCCCGCAGGGCTGGGGATATGAAGCCCATAAAAAAGTCCAGCGCACCGGAAGCGCGAAAAACGCTGATCGCAACCAGCATCCCCACAAGATGGGGAATAATCGCAATGGCCGTGCCAAACCCATCTTTCGCACCTTCAACAAAGGATTCGTAGACTGGCACTTTGCGCGTAAAAGCATAGAGCGGGATGAACGTGATCATGACCGGAATCGCCCATGCCGATATGAGACTGATAAACTGGTACAAATCACGTTCACCCTTTCAATGAGGAATTAGGGAGTGTTGTCTTCGCCAAAGGAGGAACCCCGGACTTTGCTGAAGGGGGCTTCGGCGGTTTGCGCAATAAAGTCAACCTTCGGAAAAACCGGTCTGCCGCAATCGCTGCAAGTGTAGCCACGGCCGTTGCTGCAAGTGTTGTACCTACTATGCCTGCGGGATCGGCTGAACCATAGTTTAACCGGATGGCAATCAGTGTGGCCGGGATAAGCGTAATGCTTGCTGTGTTAAGCGCTAGAAGAGTACACATGGCTGGTGTCGCGGTCTCTTTATCAGGGTTGAGCTTTTGCAGCTCCTGCATCGCCTTGATGCCCATTGGCGTTGCGGCATTGCCTAGTCCGAGCAGATTAGCACTCATATTGGAGAGAATATATCCTATGGCAGGATGCCCTTTCGGCACATCAGGGAATAAAAAAGCTACGACAGGGCCAAGCACCTTGGCAATCTTTTTAAGCAAACCTGCATCTTCTGCTATCTTCATAATCCCAAGCCAGAACACAAGCACACTGATTAAGCCAAAACTTACCGTTACCCCACTCTTGGCTCCGTCGAATACGGCGGCTGTAAACTCATCCATTCTGCCGTTAACGGCGGCGAACAGAAAACCGATGATGATCATTCCTAGCCAAATCCCGTTAATCATGGATACGCGCCTCCTTCTTCATTCATCAGCCCATTTTCTTATTTCGAACTCGCTCCCATTTCAAATAGAGCCTTCAGTGCACTGCCCAGCGCCTGGAACCAATTATTTGCCGGGTAAGCCTGTGCTAGTGTTGGACTGTACTTTTTCATATAAGCAGATTGCTCAGGAGGCAGGTTCTCAGGAGTATACACCGGCACGCGACCTATTTCTTTTCCGCCCAGCTCCAGCACAAGCGCTCCTTGCAATCCAAAATTCGCTCGTGTAGCTTCGGCTGAAGCACTTTCCTTCTGATTTAAAACAAGTTTCGTGATCACTCTATTTTGTTCACCTTGTCCAAGTGGATAAGCAAAGGTTTTGGAGGTTACAAAGTTATAGCCCGTCACGGCATCACCACGTTCGATCAGTGTTTTGAGCGGATAGTGATTAAACCCGAAGTTTAGCAGGGAAGCATGATCATTCCAGTCATCGCCGTCATTTATAGTAACTGCGACAAGCTGCTGGCCGTTTCTGGTGGCAGAGCTGACAAGGCAGCGCAGTGCTTTTTTTGTATAACCTGTCTTTACACCGTCCGCTCCCTCGTATAAATACAGCATCTTATTTTTGTTTCTCCATTTGTAAT
Organism: Paenibacillus sp. FSL H8-0175; assembly: GCF_045040615.1. Lineage (NCBI taxonomy): Bacteria > Bacillati > Bacillota > Bacilli > Caryophanales > Paenibacillaceae > Paenibacillus > Paenibacillus sp. FSL H8-0175. The sequence goes on from NZ_CP150299.1 coordinate 4,824,346, forward strand.
CCCATTTCTCATTTGGATTGTCTGCAGTTTTCTCCTGCGTCTTCACAATTTCTTTAAATACAGGATTATGAAGAGCATAAGCGGTCAGAACAGCCAAGTCGTTAGCACTAGAATAATGCCCTTCAGCGTCAAGACCATGGGGATTAGCAAAATGAGTATGGGTTAGCCCTAGCTCCTCAGCCTTAGCGTTCATAAGGTATACAAAACCTTCCTCAGAACCACCGATATGCTCAGCGATCGCCGTTGCTGCATCATTCCCTGAGCGCAGCATCAGGCCATACAGCATATTTTCCAGCGTCATCTCTTCTCCCTGCTGCAAGTAAATAGAAGAGCCTTCTTTCGCATAGGCATTTTTTCCTACTTTGACTTTAGAGGCTAAATCACCATTCTCAATGGCGACGAGGGCGGTCATAATTTTGGTCAAGCTGGCAATAAGCATAGGCTCATCCCCACGGCTGCTGTACAAAATACGCCCAGATTCCACATCAATCAGTGCCGCTGCTCTTGCATGTGTAGAGATAGAGCTGTTCTCGGCCTGAATTGAAGATAGCGGCGCCAGAAGCAGCAGCGAAAGGCACAATATTAAGGCGAATGGCCATTTACGGGTTATTGTCTTCATGTTCATCCTCCGGCTTCTTATCGGATCTTAAGTAAAAGTGTTTATGTTGTACAAGTGTATGCGGACCAGCCTTAGGGTATGTCCACTCCTTAGGATGTTCCACACAAAATATCCCCACAACGTGAGGCTTTGCTTCGATACATTCTCAGGTAATTTGGGGATCAAAATATACTTTCTGGCACGTCAAAAAAGGGACACCGCCTGTGTATGGCGATATCCCCGAGGCTATTTGTAGAATTATGTGTACCTAATGAGTTGAAGATTGAGATGTACTTGGATCGGTTTTAACAGGTGCTGCTGCCGGTGTGGCAGGTGTTGGCGGCGTTTGAGCTGCAGCATTGCCGGTTTGGAACATCGTTTGAATTTTGTCGATGAGCCCTGGTGTTGCATCGATGATTTTTTCGAATAGGTGCGTTTGATTGTCCAGAGGGACAATATTCACTCCATCCTTACCTACCACTAAAAAAGCGATCGGTCGAATGGAGACGCCTCCCCCGCTACCTCCACCAAATGGAAGCATTTTGACTCCACCTTGGGAGCTTGAACCACTTATAGAATCTTCTACTCGATAATCACTACCACCAGCAGCAAATCCAAAGGCAACTTTACTGATAGGCAGGATAATGCTGCCGTCAGGGGTTTGTACTGGATCACCGACAATGGTATTCACATCTACCATACCCTTGATATTTTCCATCGCTGTTTGCATTAGGCCTTGAATAGGATGGTCGCTCATATTGTTTCCTCCTTTAATTGAGTACGATTTCTCTTTCTTCTACAGCGTATATCATCCCCACATCCGCCCATTTGTATGTAACTTTCATTTTAAACTTTCCCGTGTGGCTCCTGACGCATCTGTTTCAGCAGATTTCTCCAATGGCCGATCCCGCCTTTTTCACGCAAGACACGCCGAGATAGTCGCATTAAGGCATACAAAGTATAGCCGACTGACATTTTCCCCTTACAGACAAACTCCATTGCAAAACAAAGCTCATCTTCAAAAACAGGCTTAACAAAAATTCGAGGATGCTGCTGCAATTTTACCCACTGCGAAATAAAACCAACAATACTCCACTTCAGGCCCCAAACCGCTCCCGATGCGGTCGCAGTGTCTGCTGCATCACCAAGAGAGAAATCGGTGGACCAATCGAGCTTTGATATTTTGACATGAGCTACAGTCTCTTTTAACCATTCCTTCAAGCCGCGTGTAGATTTCACAGCTTGGTTAACATTGGCGCGCCAGTGCATTACTCTTTCTTTATCAAATATCTCTTCTTTTACGGTATCTACACCTGTCGTCGCAGTCCCTGTCTCTTTAAACTTTCCCCACACACCCTGCTCCAATCCCTTAAAGACCAATTGGGGAAGTTCATAGTGAAGCTTTATCAAACCAAAAAGAGAGGTAACATCTAATTCGAGCAGGTCATTTTTTCCATGTTTATAACACCGTATGCGGAAATCGATAGATGAAGACAGGACCAGGATCAGTGCCAGTACAAGCAAAACAAGGGGAATTGCAAGCCATAACGTCACGTATTTACCTCCAAGAAACCTTAATAATGGGAACCTTTGGTTTAGTATGGCAATTTAAGCTGGAAAAAATTCGGGGTTTGCATAAAAAATATGAGCTTAAATAAAATAGGGACTGTCCCAAACCACATAAATGGTTTAAGGGCAGTCCCTTCAATACAATTATTAGCGTTCTCGTACGAACTAAGGCAGCTCGACATCCTCAAAAGTCATTTGAGTATCCAGCTTATTGAACAATAGCTGTGTCTCTTCTTCCAAATTATCCGTGGACTCAAAATTTGTCGGTTCCGGCAGATCCTTTAGACTGGCAAGACCAAAGCTCTCCAAGAAGGATTTAGTCGTCCCGTACAAAATTGGCCGGCCTACCGCTTCCGCACGACCAACCTCATGAATCAAATCCTTGTTATTCAGCGTATGAATTGCGCGTTCCGACTTCACACCCCGGATCTCTTCAATCTCCACCCGCGTAATCGGTTGGCGATAAGCCACGATTGCGAGAGTCTCTAAGGCAGCCTGAGACAAGGTTGATCTGGATGGTGAATAGGCCAGACGCTCAAAATAGTGGGCATGATCAGGCAATGTAGCCAGCCGATAATTCCCGGCAATTTGCACTACCTGTAAGCCCCGCTCCTGTGCTACATAATCTTCTTTTAGTTCCTCTAAGGCTCCGGCCGCAAGCTCTGGGCGCTGTTCCGTAATTTCAGCCACTTGGCGTACGGAGATTCCTTCATCCCCTGATAGAAACAGCAGGCCTTCAATAATCGATTTCAGCGTTTTGTAATCCATTGAAGTGTTCTCCTCCTCTCCACTCCATTACGATGTCATCAAACAATTTCTCTTGGTAGCAAAAAATCGCCTTCATTTTCATCAGTTCCAGAATCGCAAGAAAAGTAACTACGATTTCGTGCCGTGCCATTTCATCGTGAAGCAGTGCCGAGAAATGCAGCTTACCGCCTGTTCCTCTGCGCTGCAGCGCATCTGATACATCACGTATACGATCTTTTACCGATATTTCATCCCGGGTGATCCGCTGGTAAGAAGACCTTCTGGCAGCCTTACTTAGCGCTTTACGAAAAGCGGCTATTAAGTCTGAGGTATGTAGTCCTTTTAGCGTTTGATCAATCTCTTCTGGCACGAATGGACCCAAATCCTCAGGCTCCTTCGTAAAAATCAAGCTCCGCTCGCTCTCCATATCCATTAAATGTACAGCAATACTCTTGAACTTACGATACTCAATCAGTCGCTGAACAAGTTCAGCTCGTGGATCAAATTCATCCTCTTCGTAATATTCAAAATCATCGATCTCAATGACCGGTGGTTTGGGCAGCAATAGCTTGCTCTTTATAGATAAAAGGGTAGCGGCCATCACGAGAAATTCACTCGTAATATCCAATTCAAGCTCCTGCATGCTACGCAGGTATTCCATATACTGTTCGGTGATCTCGGCGACCGGAATGTCCTGGATGTCGATTTCCGCCTTATCAATTAAATGCAAGAGCAGATCCAGCGGACCTTCAAACGTCTCCAGCTTGTACAATACAGTCACGAAGCATCCTCCCGCCAAAAAAAGTAAAGTGCAGCGCCCGTCTGGACGCTACACAAGTAGAAAGGGCTCTTATAATCCATGCTTTCTTCTTATACTATAAATAAGCACGAATTCGACTGATTCGTCAATAGCTGACTTACTTAAACAGCTTGTTAAGATTCGCCATTTCAATCGCAGCAGTCGCAGCATCCCAGCCTTTATTGCCTGCTTTGGTTCCTGAACGCTCGATGGCCTGTTCAATATTTTCAGTAGTAACTACACCAAAAATGGTCGGCACGCCGGTCTTAAGATTGATAGCGGCTACTCCTTTGGCAACTTCATTACATACATAATCATAGTGTGTAGTGGAACCACGGATAACCGTTCCTAAGGTGATTACAGCGTCGTATTTGCCGCTTTCAGCCATTTTTTGCGCGATCAACGGAATTTCAAATACCCCTGGAACCCAAGCAACATCCACTTCATCATCACCAACACCATGGCGTTTAAAGGCATCAAGTGCACCTGACAGAAGCTTGCTGGTAATAAATTCATTAAAACGTCCTACAACAACTCCGTATTTTAACCCCTCAGAAACTAAGTGACCTTCTAAATATTTTGGCATATCCATCATCTACCCTTCGTTTTTTATAATGTATGGTTAAGCTTTCGAATCCTCATTTTGTTCAATATCGTCAAAAGACAGCATATGACCAAGCTTCGCTTGCTTCGTGTGGAGATAATTGGTGTTGTCCTTGTTCTCCGGCATTTGTATCGGCACGCGCTCAACGACTTCCAACCCATAACCCTCCAGCCCTTTGATCTTACGCGGGTTGTTCGTGAGCAGACGGATTTGGCGCACACCCAGATCCTTCAGAATCTGTGCTCCAATTCCATAGTCACGTAAATCTGCTGGAAAACCAAGCTTTAGATTCGCATCTACAGTGTCAAGACCTTCCTCTTGCAGCTTGTAAGCCCGAAGCTTATTGATAAGGCCAATGCCTCTGCCTTCTTGGCGCATATAGAGTAACACGCCCCTACCGGCAGTTTCGATCTGCCGCAGTGCAGCTTCAAATTGCGGGCCGCAATCACAGCGATGGGAGTGGAATACATCACCAGTCAAGCATTCGGAATGTACACGTACAAGCACTGGCTCATCGCCGGAAATATCGCCTTTTACCAAAGCTACATGCTCTTTATCATCCACTTCATTTGTATAAGCAATGGTCTGGAAATCTCCAAAATCGGTAGGAAGTCGTACAGACACTTCGCGTGTGACGAGTTGTTCTTTTTCGTTGCGATAATGAATAAGATCCTTGATACTGATCAGCTTAAGATCATGCTTGCGGGCTATTTCGATTAGATCAGGTAAGCGGGCCATTGAGCCATCTTCCTTGATAATCTCGCAAATGACACTGGCTGGATAAGCGCCACACATCCGCGCTAGATCAACAGCAGCCTCCGTATGTCCGGAGCGGCGCAGAACGCCACCTTTTTTCGCAATCAGCGGGAACATATGCCCCGGTCTGCGGAAATCAGCAGGTTTCGCTTTTGGATCGATCATGGCTTTAACGGTCAAAGATCTTTCCCCCGCAGAGATTCCAGTGGTTGTATCTTTATGGTCAACAGATACGGTAAAAGCCGTACCGTGATTATCGGTATTGTGGGTTACCATAGCTTGCAGTTCAAGTTCTGCCGCACGCTCTTGGGTAATAGGCATACAAACCAATCCACGTCCCTCAGTAATCATAAAATTGATGACCTCTGGTGTCGCACGTTCAGCAAGGGCTATAAAATCCCCTTCATTCTCACGATCTTCATCATCCACTACAATGATGACTTTACCGCGCATTAAGTCATATATTGCTTCTTCAATCGGATCCAAGACACTTTCCTTTTTCGATTGCTCGCTCATGATCCTATCCTCCTAAAAGCTTTACGAAAGATTATTCCCTTCTTCGTAAGCAAACTCTTTATTTAAACAAACCCGTTCGCCGCCAAAAAATCATGACTAATCCTGGAGCGGCTCTCGCCTTCTTCATCTTGGGCGGCTGAGCCATAATGCAATAAATGATCTACATATTTGCCAAGTACATCACACTCGATATTTACACTATCCCCGGCCCGTTTGTGCGTCAGAACTGTTTCCCCTAACGTATGCGGAATAATGGACACTGCAAGCGATGTGGCTGTAGTCTTCACTACAGTTAAACTAATGCCGTCGATCGTGATCGATCCCTTGGGGATAATATATTTAAATAGTGATTTACGATCCGGTGCAATCTCGAATACAACAGCATTCTGATCACGTTTTACACTCTTAATAATGGCAGTGCCATCAACATGTCCTTGGACAATATGCCCTCCAAAACGCCCGCCGGCTGCCATCGCTCGTTCCAGATTCATCCGGCTGCCGGGCTTCAGCTCCTTCAGATTGCTATTCCGGTAGGTCTGCGGCATTACATCCACTGTAAAGGAATGATCGCCCAAAGTTGTCGCCGTGAGACAAACCCCATTGACGGACACACTGTCACCGATTTTTAGATCATCCATGATGACCGAAGCGGCAATATTCAGCACCATCATTTCCCCACCGGCGGAGACACTGCGCAAAACACCAACCTCTTCAATTAATCCGGTGAACATGATATCCCTCCTAAAAAGCATTACTTCCTCAAATTCACTTCTTGCATAGCTTTTGTTAGCGTACCGGAGTACCGCTGATACATACATTATCTCCTAGCACTTTTACTTCCAATCCTTCAAGTGAGATCGCATCCTTCATCAGCTCTACACCCGGAAATACGAAAGTCCCTTTCGCTTCTGTGCCACCGCCAACAATTTTTGGAGCGAAGAAGAGAATCACACGATCCACTAGCCCGCTCTCCAGCATCGCACCATTCAGCGTCCCCCCGCCTTCCAGTAAAATAGAGCCTATCTCCATTTCGCCAAGGGATATCATGGCCGCCTTCAAATCCACTCTTGGACCTGCTCCGCACACAACGATTTGAACGCCTGCTTCCAGCAGTGCAGCCTTTTTAGCAGGATCTGCAGCATCGGTTGTTACAATAAGTGTAGGCGCTTGACCATCACATACAACTGCCGAATCCAGAGGAATACGTAGCCCGGAATCAATGATGATCCGCGTCGGGTTAATGCCAGGCACTTCTGTTCTTGTTGTCAGAGAGGGATTATCAGCAATCACTGTATTCACACCGACCATGATGCCCTGATGCCGATGCCGCAGCGTATGTACGATCTCCCGCGCTTCCCCATTCGAAATCCATTTACTGTCACCAGATTTGGTAGCTAGATTGCCATCAAGTGTACTTGCACTCTTCAGCGTAACAAAAGGTTGTTTTGTCAAAATATATTTGATAAAACGCTCATTCAATCGAAGCGCGCGATCACGCAACAAACCGACTTCGACCTCAATCCCTTGGTCACGCAGCATTTGGATTCCTCTTCCTGCCACCTGGGGGTTGGGGTCTTCACAAGCAACTACAACCCTAGCTACCCCTTCATCGATCAGCCTTTGGCTGCAAGGTGGAGTTTTTCCATAATGGCTGCACGGTTCTAGTGTGACATATGCCGTACTGCCCTGTGCCTGCCCAGCTGCCATATTCAAGGCGTGCACCTCGGCATGCCCCGTACCTCGCTGTAAATGAGTTCCGAGTCCAATCATTGCTCCATTCTTCACCACAACGCAGCCAACAACAGGGTTAATTCCCGTCTGTCCTTGGGCACGTTCGGCCATGTCCAGTGCTAGCGACATATAAAACTCATCATTCATGTTGTCCATCTCTTCCTCCTATCCACTGCTGTCAATTCTTAAGCTAAAAAAAACAGAAAAACCCATCTCATTCTCCAGGAGGAGTTCAAGATGGGTTATGCGAGAGTTCATCGGCAGTCCAAATAAAAGTGTGCTTAAATAGCCGTCAATTGACGGGTATTGTGAAATATCGCACATGATTATATGAAAACACTGCGGTCCGCCAGTCCATTGCAGACAAGCGGTTAACCTCTCCTTCTTCCATCCAGACTATACTGTCGGTCCCGGAATTTCACCAGGTCCACCGTTCGCGTCAACAACGCGAGCCGGGTAGCGGACTGAGCACTGTAGATAAACTGAATAAGTTATTTCTACAACAGCATCACCGCCGGTAGGGAATTACACCCTGCCCTGAAGGATTGATTGATCCTTTATTTAATTGAGATTCAAGTTTTCCTTACTAACAAAATTATCACTTACACCAGTGAAATGCAAGTGCGTTTATTATATTTACTTAAAATTTGTAACTAGATTATAGATTGTACTGAGTTTATAAAAGGAAACCAAGAAGCGCCAGGACAAGGACTCCTGGCGCTTCTTGGTTATATTTCAGGATTACAAACCACGTTCTTGTTGTTTCAAAAGATCACGAATTTCCGTAAGCAGCACGATATCCTCTGCAGGTGCTGGAGTCTCTACCACTTCAACTTTAACGGCTTCTTTGCGCTGAAATTTATTGGCGAGCTTAATCACCAGAAAGATAGAGAAGGAAATAATAAAGAAATCAACAACCGATTGTAAAAATAGTCCGTAAGGTATTTTCAGGTCCGTAGTGACTTCAAGCACCCGGTCCTTTAAATCTATACCACCCGTAAGCAAACCTGCAATTGGCATAATAATGTCATTTACTAATGAAGTTACAATCTTTCCGAATGCAGCTCCAATAATGACCGCAACCGCTAAATCAAGAACATTTCCTTTTAAGGCAAAAGCTTTAAATTCTTTCCACATATACCAAATAACCCCCAACATATATAATTTGAAATTATTATAGCATAGTAGCTTCCTATTTCTTAAGACTTGTTAAGAAACTATTAAGTTTCCCTTTACTTTTATCTGCCACCGCTGTTAAGAAGTTTCCTGTTAAATAAAGTTTAAGAATTATTTCTTACATGATAGAGCCATGGCTGAAAATGTATTATCTACAAATCAACACATGGATTGAGGTACAGCGATCAGAGCAAACTAAAAGGAAAAACCAAACTGGCATAATGCTGTGGGGGATTTGGTCTTTTATTCCACTAATTTATTAGCTGCTATACAGTACCTTTGCCTTCACTGGTCTTCAAATGAGGCTTCCAAACAAGAAAATGTTGTATACTTCTTATAGCAAGAATTGCGCTTTACAAGCAAGAAAGGACGCTGAGAAATGCACAACGCAACGCTGCTATTGGTGGACGACGAAGCCGAGATTATTAAACTAATGCAGATCTATCTGGAGAACGAGGGTTACCGGCTGTTAACTGCCAAAGACGGGCTGGAAGCACTCGAAATTATCAATAAAGAGATTATAGACCTCATGGTTCTTGATATCATGATGCCTAATATGGACGGCATTGAGGCTTGTATTAAAATTCGTGAAACGCAAAAATTTCCGATCATCATGTTATCTGCTAAAGGGCAGGAACTTGATAAAATCACCGGACTAAGCGTAGGTGCAGATGATTATGTTACGAAACCTTTTAGTCCGCTGGAGTTAGTTGCCCGTGTTAAATCCCAGCTGCGCAGAACTCGAAATTACATGGCAGATCTAAACGCCGCCAAACAGGATGAAATCATCATTGATGGTCTGGTTATTAATTCGGTTACGCATGAAGTAAGTGTGGATGATCAGCCCGTTAAGCTTACCCCGCGAGAATTTGCGATTCTAGAGCTGCTCGCCCGTAATAAGGGACAAGTCCTAAGCATGGAGCAGATCTACGCCAAAGTATGGAAAGAACAATTCCTGGAAAGCAACAATACACTTATGGTGCATATTCGTAAAATCAGAGAAAAAATAGAAGAAAATCCGCGTAAACCACAATACTTAAAAACGGTATGGGGCGTTGGCTACAAACTGGAAAAAGGAGGTCCTTCTAGTTGAACTTTAAACGATTCGATACCCTATCCTGGAAAATAGTTGGCTTCAGCTTAACGAGCCTAGCACTCACCGCTTTAATCTTAATGGGCGGCTATTATGGCACTTCACTATTGCTGTGGTTAAATCCTTCACGCTCCTTTTGGGGAGTCAGACTCATTCTCTGGGTGATCAATACCATTGGATCAACGCCAGTTGTGATTCTTATAGGGATTCCTTTATTTATTTTTTTCATCCTAAAGCTGTCCAGAAATACAACTAAGAATCTTCATAACATTACGAGCGGAGTTCAGGCCATTGCGGATGGCAATTTATCTTTCACGGTGCCGGTAACAGGTACGGATGAACTCGGAAAGCTCGCTGAAAATATGAACACTATGGCTGGCAAGCTAAAATCTGCTATAGAGGAAGAACGAGCCGCTGCAAAAGCCAAAAACGACCTAATCACAGGTGTGTCCCATGACCTCCGAACCCCACTAACCTCTGTTCTCGGATTCCTTGAATATGTGGAGAAGGATCGTTATAAAAACGAGGTTGAGCTGCGTTATTATGTGAATATTGCCTATGAGAAATCTTTGACTCTTAAAAAGCTAATCGACGATTTATTTGAATACACTCGCGTCAGCAGCAGCGGATTACCGCTAAATATTGAGCCTGTAGATCTCGGCAAGCTGCTCGAACAGCTGATTGAAGAATTTGCACCCGTACTGGAACAAGCAGATATGACCTACCGCATTCATACGGATACAGCTCCTCTGATTATCAACGGAGATGCGGACGAGCTGGTGCGATTGTATGAGAACCTATTTACCAATGCCGTAAGATACGGAAAGGAAGGAAAAATTCTAGACATTTCTGTTGTTAGAAAAGACGATAGAATAGTTGCTCTATGTACGAATTACGGTACTCCTATCCCTGCATCCGACCTCCCCCACTTATTTAAACGCTTTTATCGTGTCGATAAATCCCGCTCCCGAGAGACAGGCGGAAGTGGCTTAGGGCTCGCCATAGCCAAGAGTATTGCAGAGCTTCACGGCGGAACCATTACAGCCAAAAGCACACGCAAACAAACTGAATTTGAAACCTCTTTCCCTGTGAGCGAATGATGCTTGCGGGGATTTTTTGTACAATCTCAACCATTAAGAAAATGATAAGAATTCATAACATAAAGCCTTAAGATCTCTGACTTATAGTGATTTCATACTAAATCTGCTATAAGTGAGGATTGTTGTTATGCTATTTAATTCGTATCCCTTTATGTTTGGTTTTCTGCCTATCGTGCTGGCCGGATATTTTATTCTGAATCGTCTTCGTCTCACACTCTGTGCTAAGGTATGGCTTACCCTCGCCTCTTTAGTTTTTTACGGGTATTGGAACATAAAATATGTCCCTCTAATCTTGATATCCATCTTATTTAACTATGTTATGAGCCATTTCATTCATACCACAACAGCTAAGCGTCGCCGGCCGCTGCTAATCTTTAGCTTAAGCACAAATATTCTATTACTAGGCTATTACAAATACACGGATTTTTTTATAGAAAATTGGAATGAGGTGACCGCAAGCAACCTTTCTTTGCACCATCTTATATTGCCTTTAGGCATAAGTTTCTTTACCTTTACACAAATCGCCTACCTCGTTGATGTTTACCGGAACCAAGCGCGTGAGTACAATCTTTTGAATTACACGCTATTTGTGACTTTTTTCCCGCATCTGATCTCCGGTCCTATCCTTCATCACAAGGATATGATGCCCCAATTCGATAAACTGCGAAATAAGGTTTGGAATTGGAACAACATACGGAAGGGGACCCTCTTCTTCAGCATCGGATTAGGAAAAAAAGTCATCCTAGCGGATACCCTAGCTGGTTATGCTGATAACGGTTTTGCAGCGGCAACATATTTTGTAGATTCATGGGTGGCTATCCTTTCCTATACCTTACAAATCTACTATGATTTCAGCGGCTATACCGATATGGCGATTGGAATAGCACTGCTGTTCAACATCCATCTGCCGCAAAATTTCAATGAATCCTACCGAGCCGTAAGCATCCGCGATTTCTGGAGACGCTGGCATATTACGCTCAGCCATTTTCTTAGAGATTATATCTACATTCCACTTGGCGGCAACCGGAAAAGCTTCTGGATTTCGATCCGAAATGTCATTATTACTTTTCTGCTCGGTGGTTTCTGGCACGGTGCGGGTTGGCTATTCATCCTGTGGGGGCTCTTGCATGGAGTAGGACAAGCTGTAGAGAAATGTTGGGGACGCTGGGGGTTCTCCCTTCCCAAATGGTTATCATGGTTGCTGACTTTCATATTTGTGAACATCACATGGGTATTTTTCCGTGCAGAACATATATCGCAGGCATTTCGTTTGTTGAAAGGGATGAGTGGGCTTAACGGGGTATCTTTGCAATCTATTGAATCGCTTAAATGGGCAATCATCCTGATTCTCATCTTAATGACGATCATTCTCTGGAATCCTCTTCATCTGTTGAACAAACGTAATTTTCAGTATAGCTGGAAAACAGCATTTGTGATGGCATTTATCATTATGTTCTCGCTGTTATTCTTCAACCGAATTACAACCTTTTTATACTTTAACTTCTAGAACTGTAAGGAGGAATGATGATGCTTGCATCACGGCTTCAGAATAATAACAACCCACGTAAATCCCCCGGGATTCATACTAAATCGAAACGTTTCATAGGTTATTTCCTGCTTTGTTTTAGCTTGTTAGCGCTTCTAACGGCGCTGATTACTGCTTTTATCGACCCATTACAATTCTATCACCGTCCATCGTGGTATACCCCACTCTTGTCAGAAGAAGAACGTTATCAGAATCCAGGTTTAGCTAAAAATTACGACTACGACAATATTATCATCGGCACGTCTATGACAGAGAACTTTCTTCCCTCTCAAGTAGATGCCAGCTTAGGTGGGACAACCTTAAAGTTATCTATGGAAGGATCCACGGTCGATGAGCATTATAAAATTGCCAAACTTGCCTTGGAGACAGGCAAAGTAAAACAAGTGCTCTGGGGTTTGGATTATTTCTCTTTGAAACTCGCCACAGCCGAAGATGAGGAAGATTTCCCTGACTATCTGTATGACGGCAAACTATGGACCGACTACAAATACTGGTTCAATTCATCTGTATTTAAACAATTAATAAGCAGCATCAAAAACAACCTGAGTGGTGAAGCTAAACAGAATTTGGAATATTTATACAACTGGGATAACAAAGTAGTGTTTGGCAAGCAATACGTTGCAGAATCTTACCTAATGGCTTGTGACAAGGAGCTGGATTACGGTACTAACGAGGAAAGCATTGAGCAAGTAAAGGGCTATTTTAATACGTATATCCGTCCTCTGCTGGAGGAATATCCCGATGTCCAGTTTTATTTCTACTACCCACCCTACAGCGTTATGCGTCAGGTCGCTTGGTTCGCCAGTAATCCCGTTCGCTTTAACAATCAGCTTGTCATGCGGCAATGGATATTCGAGCAATTTGAACAGTTTCCAAATGTGAAGCTATACGATTTCCAAGCCGAAGCGGATTGGACATTCAATCTAGACCTCTATAAGGATTTAAGCCATCATAATGGTGAGGTTAACACGTGGATAGCAGAAGCTATCGGACAGGACAATTCCAAATATCGGGTAACTTCCAGCAACACAAAGGCGCTTAATAGCTCGCTGGAATCACAGGCGGAAAGCGCCGTTATGGATAATAGCGGAAAAGTTTATCGCAGCAGTGTACAAGTAAATGGATTACCACTAGCACTTAACATCCGTTTAGTGCAAGGAAATAAAGAATTATGGCTGCCCGCCAAAGATATCGGGACAGCCCTGGGTGCATCCATAACGTGGGATGCGGCCACTAAAACTGTATCGCTTACTTCCGCCGAGAACACCGTTACTATGACAGTGGGCAGTGTCAAAACACTCGTGAACGGGAAAGCTCTCACCATTGATGCTGCGCCGCTACTGGCAGGAGGAAAAGTTTTAGTCCCGCTAGCCTTTGTTGCGGAACAGCTCGGCTGGAATGTCTCAAGTGAAAAGGAAGGCGAATGGCTGCGGTATAACCTAAGCACCTCAGATAACGCCGGTACACTTAAGCATCAGCCATAAAATTTTCAAAAAAAAGCATAAAAGCACCCGGCATTTATCATGCTGGGTGCTTTTGCATAAAAATCTCAAATCACACTAATCTCGATCACTCTGTTTTACCTCTACGTCTAAATACTCGGTTCATAACAAATCCTATGGTTATCAACCCTATTCCCAACAGATACAGAGGCAAAGGACTGTTCTCACCTGTCTTCGGCAGCTGAGGAGCAACCGAAGTGCTATTGTTCACTGTACCTTTTGGTACTTCTTCATCGTCGATATCAACTTCTCCTAATGGAATTTCTTCTTCGGTAATCTCTTGCTCAGGAGTTCCCTCATCGGTTGATGTAGCGGATCCTAGATCGGCCGCATTTCCAGGACCAGCAGGAACAGCTGGATCATTAATAATTACTTCGGGTACGGGCGAGCTTGTAGACGTGGGTACCACCGAACCTCCAGATGTGCTGCTTGTAGGGATTGGTGTAGGTGCAGCAGTCGCTTCTGGTGATGGAGAAACCGTCGGTGCTGGCGTTGTTGATGGTGCAGGTGTTACGGTTGGTTCTGGTGTTGTTGTTGGAGCACCGGTTGGTTCTGGCGTTACCGTAGGCGTGGGCTCTACTGCTTTTTGATTCGTAATCACCAGTTGAATCGCTGACGAGGAACGAATCTCCACTGGATGCTCGGATGTATCGAGCACGTAACCATTTGGAGCTGCTGTCTCCACCAATACATAGTTACCCAGCCATATTTTATTAAATGTAGCTGTACCCTCTGCATCTGTAGTTAGACTGTTAATCAGTACACGTTCCGTGCCATTTAGTCGATACAATGCAAAAGTCGCATCACCAAGCGCCTTTAAATTATCATCAGCATCTAGCTTCTTAATATTGAGAGTGCCTCTTCCCCCGCTGCCTGTGCCAGAACCGCTGGAGACCCCGACAATAATTTCTTTAGAGGTTTCTTTACTTATTTCGCTGCCGTTAAAACCACTGAAATGTACAGTATTTATTACTTTGTCTCCAGTGTTAGCCACAATCAGGGATTGATATTCGAGAATGTAAGCCCTGCTGATTTCATAGGCAAAGCTTAACTCAAAGGATTGTTTTCCATCGGCATCCGTTGTGATAACAACGCTATAATCAATACCCTGAATCAATTCAGGGCCGCTTTTCGTGATATCTCCGTTCACAGCTACAGCCGTAGGATATAGATGGAATGAATTCTGCAGCAAAATTTGATTAGCACTAGGAGTATCTTTGATTAGAGCATCCTTTACAGTAGACTGCCCCCGGTTAATTTGCAGGCTCCAGTCGATTTTATCCCCGTTTTGTGTACCGTCCTTCAGCACATAATCCTCTCCAAAAGGAATTTTTACGGAGGCGGTCAAATCTTTGGAAACCACTTTTGTTCCATCATAGAGATTAGCTTTATTATCAATAGTAGTGCCTATTATTTGCCCTTCAAGACTTGTGTTAAATTCAATGTAGAAAGCGGAGTTAATCTTATCTGTAAAAATAACCTTTAATTCATTATCGCTATTTACGCTATTTACGCTATTTACGCTATAGCTATATTTATTAGGATTCACTTCTGTACCCTTGGTAGGGTCACCATTCTTTGCAATATTCATAGTGTAAACTTTTAGTGAACCAGGAACCAAGGTCTGGCCTGATTTTAAAATATCAACAAGCGCCGGAGCTTCGAGGGTTTTGCCGTTATAATTGGCGCCTATCGTCCAAGTAATTTTTTTAGTTGAAGCATCGTAGGCTCCCCCTTTAAATCCATTGTTTTTCGCCTCAGGTCTAGGAATGAATAACCCTTCTGCTTCTATCGTGCGTAAGGCTTCAGTAGTGTCCATCCAGTCTAACCGAACTTTGTTATTGAAATTTTCAGTTTTAGCCCAAATCCAATCCTTGTTAAATTCTGTAGTATAGCTAATCGTATAAAGACCAGATATCGGTGAATTAAACACTACCTTGAAGCCTTTATTAGGCTCGACAGGTGAGTTGTACACTAGATCATAGTTATTTGGATTTAAAACATTCCCATTCAGATTTCTAATCACCAGTGATTCTGGAATAAACTTTAGGCCGCCAAATGGGAAGGATTCAGTAACTGTTACATGGCTCATCGGGTAATTATCACTATTCAATGTGACCTTCCAGCCTAATGTTTTATTCTGATAATCTACGGTTGATAAAGTCTTATAAAGAATGGAAGACCGGATTAATCGGGTAGCCTGATCACTATACGTACTATCAGATACTGTATTAGTTATGGTGGCATCCTCAAACACGCGTTTTATCGCTTTTGTCTTATATTCGATTCGATATGGTGAAGTAACATCGTGTGCAAATTGCAATACAAACCCAGACTTATGAACGTCTGACGTGGAAACAACCGTGTAGTCAACATCCTTTGTCAAAACCTTGCCTAACGTTGCACCACCGGAAGAATCCAGCTGCACAGCATATACTTTTAGCGAATCGGCTACCAGTTCTTGAGAATCATCGAACAAATCTGTTAACACAGCGTTTCCTTGCGGGATGTTCTTTTCATTGTAGTTATATTCAATTGCCCAGGAAATGATCTGCTTGCCCCCATCATAGCTTGTGGAATACTTTTTCAAGCTTCCTCCACGTTCTACATTCACTGTGGCAGAGGAGCTGGCAGGCTCTTGCCCATCTCCTGAAAAAGTTGCAGTATTGGTGAAGCTTAGCTGATGGTCATTAGTAATCCCTGTGGAATATACAATACGGTAAGCCTCTTTAATCACAGGCTCCGTAAAACGGACAATCAATGACCCTCCGGAGAGCTCTGCAGAGTATTTGCTTGTGTCGAGCAATGCTCCTTCCGTTACTGAACCATCCAATTGAATGCTCAGTTGATACACGCTCACTGTGACTGGAGTATTTAATGATAAGCCTGAAGGGATGGGGTCCGTCACAATGGCATTCCCCACGGCTTCCAAAGACTTATTGACATCAACAGTCCATAATATTTGGTTCGCATTGAAACCTTCGGCAATACCTCTCTTCTCTATAGTCGATCCAACACTTGGTTTAAAATTTACTGTCACTGTCTGAATACCGCCGCTCACGGGAAATAAAATATTCTGTATAGTACTGCCCGAGATTTGCTGTTTATCGAATTTAGTATTTAACCGCAGCGTTCCCTGCACGTCATCATGCGTTTCTATGTAGTCATTAAAAGTCATTATCACTTCATGTGAAATTTGCCTGACTTCAAAGCTCCCTACATCTCCATCCTCAGAGACCAACGGTCCGTTAAAATCATTAAATAACTGGAACTGTTCTGGAAGCTGAAAAGTAAAAGTGTCACCTTGCTTGTAATTATGATTTTTAGGAAGAGACCAATTATAATCCAAGGTAACATTAGCATCTCGTTCGTATACGCTGTTCGTGACCGTGATTCCATCTGGCCCGTAAACAGCCATTGAAACACTGGTGATGATATTTCTTTCGTCATCAATCGCAGCCGCTTTTACTTGCGGAGCAAATCCGATGCCATAGGCATATTGGGCCACAAGCATCAAAATAATGACCATTACACTTATTTTTTTCTTAAACATGTTCCTGTTGCCTCCATTTTCTTGTTCTAATTGTTTTCCACCCCTGCATGTTCAAAAGCTTCATATGTAATTCCGCGCCCTACGCCCCATCTTATGTTAATATAATGAAAAGTCTTCCTTATGCGGTGGAGTTGACAGAACATATACATATATACCCATTTTATGGATATCTAGAATCAAGATTATTAAAATTCTCAAACTTTATTTTTGATGGATGTTTTCACGTTCAAAGGAGGTTCATCTATGCAGCTTTCATCTTTTTTTGATCGCCAGCACGCGGAGGATTTCATCATGTTCTCCTCTTCGCATTGGGTTGCGCTGTCTATCATTACGTTAAGTTGTCTACTGCTCTATGGTTTACGGTTTGAAATTCGTACAGATTCAAGACTTCGGCAAAGCGTGCGTTTGCTGCTAATCATTCTACTTGTAGTCTCAGAAGCCGGGCTGCAAATGTGGTACATCGCTCAGAACATCTGGCGCTCCAGCTCCTCATTACCATTCGAGCTCTGTGGAATCACTCTACTGCTGTCTATTATCATGTTAATTTCACGCAGTCGAACCCTTTATTCCTTTCTCTACTTTGCCGGGATCGGCGGAGCATTTATTGCGTTGCTCACCCCTAACCTAGTTTATCCGTTCCCTCATTTCCGCTTTCTCCTGTTTTTTATAGCTCATGGTTCTATTATTCTGGCGTCTCTTTACATGACCTGGATTGAGGGCTACAAGCCGACTTGGAGATCTTTACTCATCACCATGCTCGGCCTCAATATTGTGGCTGCGTGCATCTGGACTGCTAATTACTTCCTAGGCTCAAACTACATGTTCCTATCCCAGAAACCTAGTACCTATTCCGTATTGGATTATTTTGGACCTTATCCTTATTACCTGCTTGTTGAAGAGCTGTTTGCCTTCACTGTGTTTCTAGCTATGTATTTGATATTCTTCTGGCTGCCAGAGCGGCGCAATTCACGGCGTAGACAGGTTAGGCGGATTCTTTAACAACACAAAAAAGCCAGCCCCATTCGGAGACTGGCTTTTAACTATTAAATCTTAAGCTTCGATGATTTCTACCGAAGTCATTTTGTCGCGTCCTTTGAAAGCATCAACAAGATCCATACCTTCTACTACTTTACCAAACACAGTGTGTACTCCATCCAAGTGTGGTTGTGGAGCGTAGCAGATGTAGAACTGGCTTCCGCCTGTGTTCTTACCTGCATGTGCCATAGCAAGTGTTCCGCGTTCATGTTTGTTTGGGTTAATTTCGCAGTTGATTGTGTAACCTGGGCCGCCAGAGCCAGTTCCGTTAGGACATCCGCCTTGAGCAACGAAACCAGGGATAACACGGTGGAATGTCAATCCGTTGTAGAAACCTTCTTTTGCCAGCTTTTCAAAGTTGGCTACAGTGTTAGGTGCATCTTGATCGAACAAGTCCAGCAGCACTACGCCGCCATTTTCTAGAGTGATTTTCGCTTGCTTTGCCATATGTAAATGACCCCTTTCAAAATTAACAAATTTAGAATACCTCAATTATATTACTATGAAACCACGCACAAAGCAAAGCAAGCAGGAGACTTTCCTGCTTGCTCTATATGCTGCTCAACTTTACCCACCTTACAGCAGCAGGCTATTACTTAGCAACAACTGTCTGTTTGGCGATACGCTCTGGTACAATATCGTTGGCAATAAGATCCGTATAGCTTTCACGACGCACTACAAGATCGCTTTGTCCGTTCTGTACGAATACTAAAGCCGGACGGCGAAGACGGTTATAGTTGCTGGCCATGGAGTAATTATACGCACCTGTGCAGGCTACAGCCAACAAATCTCCGCTTTCAGCCTTCGGCAGCTCTACATCCCAGATCAACATATCTCCGCTCTCGCAGCATTTACCAGCGATGGAGACAGTCTCAGTTGCGTCTTCGTTAGCACGGTTAGCAAGCAATGCCTCGTATTTAGACTGATACAAAGCAGGGCGTGGATTGTCGGTCATTCCACCATCAACAGCAACGTACTTACGCACGCCAGGAATGTCCTTGTTGGATCCTACAGTGTACAATGTAGTACCTGCATCTCCAACAATACTACGGCCCGGCTCCACCCAAATTTCCGGCAAAGCACTATAAATTCCAACAAAATGAGTCTTCACTGCATCCGTAATCGCTGCAACATATTCAGAAACATGTAATGGGGTATCTCCCTCGACATAACGAATCCCGAAACCTCCACCAAGATTGACTACACGGAAGTCCACTTCCAAGCCTTCTTTAACACTGCGGGCAAAAGTTGCCACACGCTCAACAGCTAGCTGGAAACCATCGGTTTCAAAGATCTGCGAACCAATATGGGAATGCACACCAAGCAGCGTGATATTCTTTTTGCTGACTGCTGCTTTCACTGCTTCATAGGCCGATCCATTACCGATATCAAAGCCGAATTTGGAATCTGTCTGGCCCGTTGCGGTATATTCATGAGTATGCGCTTCTACACCTGGTGTCACCCGCAATAAGATGTTTACATTAACTTCTTTGCGTGCAGCAATGGACTGCAAAAGGTTAAGCTCTACCAAATTATCGACTACAAAGCAGCCGATTTTGGCATCAATCGCCATTTCGATCTCTTCAGATGTCTTATTGTTGCCATGAAAATGAATACGTTCTGCCGGGAAGCCAGCTTGCAAAGCTGTATATAGTTCGCCGTCGGATACAACATCCAGTGACAAACCTTCTTCATCAGCCAAACGAACCATTGCCATTACTGAAAATGCCTTGCTTGCGTAAGCTACTTGGAAACCAAGGCCGGAGGCTTTAAAAGCATCCATATATTCCCGGCAACGTTGTCTAACCAATTGCTCGTCCAATATATATAGCGGGGTTCCATATTCCGCTTTCAATTCAGTTACATCACATCCGCCGATCTCCAAATGCCCAGCATCGTTAATGCGGCTAGTACCGTGTAGAAACATTCTTTAGTCCTCCAATTTCTGTGGAATATCAAGGTTCCACCCTGTCTTAGTGTATTCAGTATAACAGACAGTGGGAACTCCATTGAATGGACTAATTTGCAGTAGTTTTGTATTTTCCTACGATTGTTACTCATTCTCTTGAGATGGCGGCATTCTGGTATTGTCTCTGGTTTTGTTAAAAGACGGCCTTTCCTTCGAACTTAAGACCGGTTTACGCAATAGAATTTCACTCATTGCCTTTGCATTAAAGGGTATAAACGGCCACATATATGAGGAGTTATAGGACCGATGAGTGGTTAAGAAGATAGTCAGTAACGTCGTGCCAATCATAAAGCCTGGTACCTGGAACGCCGCTACGGAAATTAATAACACAAGCCTGACTATACGGTTCGCCAGACCCAGCTCATAACTCGGAGTCGCGAACATACCGATTGAGGCTACCGCCATATACAGTACTACTTCGTTTACAAACAGACCGCTCTGCACCGCTATATCACCAATCAATATGGCTGCAATCAGACCCATCGCTGAGCCTAAAGGTGTTGGAGTATGCACGGCGGCCATCCGCAGTAAATCAACCCCAAGCTCCACAATCAGAAACTGAGCGAGAATAGGAATTCTGGCTGTCTTTTGCGGCCCGATAAAATCCAGCATAGCAGGCTTTAACTCAGGATGGATAACAAGCAGCATCCATAATGGGAGCAGGAACATGGAAGCGAAGATGCCGATGAAACGGACCCACCGCAGATATGTCCCCATAAAAGGAGTCTGGCGATTCTCCTCCGCATGCTGGCAAAGATCAAAAAAGGTAGTCGGAAGAACAATTACAATGGGCGAGGTATCCACGAATAATATGACCCGTCCCTCTAATAAATTGGAGGCTACAACGTCAGGGCGTTCAGAATAACGCACCATAGGATAAGGGTTCCACCCTCCGCCGATAATCGCTTCCTCCAATTGCTTATCCGCCAGTGGAATACCATCGATATCGATGCTGTTGATTTTATCGATGACAGACGTAACTTGTGTTTTATCAACGATATCATCGATGTAAGCCACGCAGACATCTGTCCGTGTCCGCCGTCCCACTTGAAACATTTCAAGCTTCAGCCCCGGATCACGTATCCGTCTTCTTACAAGTGAAATATTACTAAGCAGGGTTTCTGTAAAACCATCGCGCGCACCACGCACCACCCGATCAATCGAGGGTTCATCAGGACTTCGCATGGGGTAAGATCGAGTATCCATTAGGATAACTTTGTTCTCACCCTCAATAAATAGTGCGCTCATTCCTTTTAATACTTTATCGAAACATTCGCTTAATACACTACCCTCTTCAACTTGAATATGAGGGATGTATTCGTTCATAAAGCTACCTAATACACCTGCGGACAAATTTTCTGAAGAAAGGTAGGTTAGTCGTTTCAGAATTTCATCCGTCACATCTTCGTTGGTGAATCCGCTTAAGCAGAGTAAAGCTGTCTTATGTCCCCCAAAGGACATTTCTCTAAACGTCACATCAAAACTTGTTCCCAGCCCCATCACTTCGGTCAGCGTGTTTTTTGTTTCTTGTAGAGAACCTGGGATATGATCATTGCCTTGCCAATAAATAACGGATTCCTTTAATGAGTTAGAATGCTCACTATCGCGTTTGTTTTGTAGCTTATCTTTACTTTTGTTCTGAGACTGCTGCTGCGCCTGCTTCTTTGAAGGCTTCGGTTGAGCTTGAGACTCCTCCCCAGTACCAGCATCGTTACCTGTTCCTCCTGCTGTCTGAGCATTCTGATCCTGTGCCTCATCATCTGATTCTGAATCCTCTGAATCCATACCAAATAACCTGGCAAAAAAACCTTTACTCGGCTCATTTGGCTCCTGATTGCCGAGCTCATCCGATGCTTCTGCATCCTGCTGCTCTGTTCCCTGCTTCGCAGTCACTTCTGCATCCTGCTGCTCTGTTCCCTGCTCCGCAGTGGCATCTGCATCCTGTTGCTCTGTTCCCTGCTCCGCAGTGGCATCCGCATCCTGCTGCTCAGTGCCTAATTCGGCTGATGCCTCTGTATCCTGCTGCTCCTGGCTAGTTTCAGATGTTGTAGAATTTCCCGCTGAATCTTCACTTCCACCGATAGCTGAAGTGCCCTCAGGATCTGTGTGATCTGCAACTAGATCCTCTGCAGTTGTCTTCATTGCTGCAGCAGCTGCAGCATTATCTTCCAGATGGTCATCTTCCGGTGCAGAATCACCGCTGTGAATAAACTTGCTCATTTCCTAACCCCCTGTTTACTGTCGGTATACAAACCAGTCGAACAAAGAACCCGCGACCTTCCCACTCACCATCGCCATTAACAGACCGAATAGATAATGTGTCATATTTAAGCGTTTAGCGAGTATCGGCAGCACATTTAATACCTCGGTCAATGCTGCAGCGAGCATCCCGACAAAAATCCCATCAAATAGTCCTACACCAAGTTCAACTAGAGGACCTGAGGTAATTTTCCAATTCCAAAAATCACTAACAGTACCTACTAAAGATCCACCAACCATCGCGCCTTCATACCAATGAACTTTATCGTAAGAAGAGGTTAATTGCGCCAGACGCGGCACCATATCCAGCACAACAAATAGAGCGATCACTCCACCGCCTACAGCAATACCACCCGCAATGCCCAGCAGCAAATTTAGTCCCAGTGCTATGGGTGCCGTCATCTTCAGTCCTCCCTATTATCAGATTGGTTTTCACTACGGCGCCTCATCTTGCTGTATTCCTCATTGATGACATATTGGTCGATGTTCTTCTGATACAGATACATTTCCACTTCCAGCGGAGTAGGTTCCTCATTCCACTTCTTTTTAAATAAATGGTTGAAAAAAATGACCATCCCAAACCCGATGCCCAGAGAATAAGCAATCTGAAATATATAGGGATGCTCATCCCGATGACCCGTTAGCATCTCCACAATTCGAATTTGTACCTCCAGCATATTTACATCAGCATGAAAGTTCATAATCGTCAGAGCAGACCCAAAGAAAAGCAGCAGCCACACTAAAACAAACATCGCCACCGAAGGTTTCCGTCTCTCCACCTGACTCTCAATCTGCACAATCGTCCTCCCTTCACCGATCGGTTCAATGTCCGCATTCGGTATAAGTTCATATATCCGGGGGATAACCATCAACAGATCAATCAAAATCAGATTGCCGTCACTTTGCTCCGGCTTCATTAAGAGAATTGTCTCCAACGACTCTTTCAGCTCAGGCTCCGCTATCAAAAAAGCAATATCACCCAACGTGACACCTTTACCCTTGGGAACCATCACCCGATTTTTAAGCTGTATATAGATGGTGGGAGCAGAATGTTGTTTCATCCGCATTCCTCCTAAAGGTTATGGTGAAGCTCAGGTCCAAGATAACGGTAGTATGGGAGTAAAGCCTTATTTTTACTCTTGCTGCTCTGAATCAATTTCTTGAAATACTGAAATGTTGCTTGTTTATAGGTATCAGGAAAGGCTAACCCTTCTTCTGGAAATTAAAAAGAAGACAGCTCAAGGTAATTAACCTTAAGCTGTCTTCTTGTTTCAATCCTAAATACGTCAGAATTCGAGCGAATCCAATTTCCCTCCCGCAAAATCAAACAGGGTCAGATTGGACCAACCATTCTCATGTCCCACGGACCATTCCTTTTGCGAAGGAACCCAGGCTGGCTCCCAATAATAAAACCCGATACCTTTACCGTTAGGTATATTCTCAATTACACTAATAAAATCTTTCATATACTTAGTCTGTCCCTCTACTGTAGCCGGATAACCTTCATGCAGCTGCTTTTCCTCACTTACTATTAAGGGGAAACCTTCAGGTGCATTCAGCGTCCAAGGATAAGCTGTTTCAACAACAATAATATCCTTATTGTACCGCACCGCCAATTCATTCAGGTTAGATCGCAAGTCATCCAGCGTGCCGTGCCACCAAGAATAAAAAGATAATCCGATCACATCAAAATTTACGCCATGCTCGAAAAACCGATCATAAAAGTTACGGCTGGCTGGATGATCAGCACCACGGTCAATATGGATCATGATGGACAAATCAGAAGCAACAGCTTTTGCGCCCGCTATTCCTGCTTGAACCAGTGTAATGAACTGTTCCCACTGCTCCGTAGTATCCCACTCACCATCCACCTTGCCTTCATTCCATAACATGCCTGGAGTAATCTCATTACCGATCTGCACCATGTCGGGCATAGTGCCTTGAGATTGCAAAAGCTCAAGAACCTCACGAGTATACTCATACACGGCTGATGTTAAACCCGTAAAATCAAGGTTCTCCCAAGCTTTTGGCTTCGATTGATTAGCAGGATCTGCCCATTTATCCGAATAATGAAAATCCAGCAGAAAGTTAAGTCCTGCTTCTTTAATTCGCTTAGCCATAATCAGCGTACGTTCTAGATTGCAGAAGCCGCCCGGAGGATCATTCCAAATCCGCAGCCGGATGGCATTCACGCCATTGTCCTTCAGAATGTAGAGCAAATCCTCAGCGTTCTCAACGGACTCTACAGCACCGCTGTAATACGCTCCTCCACCCTGCTCAATTTCATCCAGAAACGAGATATCCATTCCATTGATAAATGTGGTTGTCATCATTGCTACTCCTTTACAGAACCAAGTGTCATCCCTTTAACAAAATATTTTTGCAGGAAAGGATATACGATCAAAATTGGAGCGGCTCCGATAAATATTTGCGCGGCTCTCACCGTCGTCTGCGAGATCAGCTCCATTTCCTTTGGATTGATGCTCATGGAGCTCATATCCCGTTGAATGATAACCGTCTGCAGGAATGTCGCCAGTGGAAATTGCTTGGAATTATTCAAATACAATAGTCCATCGAACCAGGAGTTCCAATGGAATACCATGCTGAACAAGGCAATCGTAGCGATCGACGGCAGAGAAATCGGCAAGTAAATACTGAACAACGTACGGAAATGTCCGGCTCCGTCTATTAGCGAGGCCTCCTCCAGATCTTTTGGAATACCACGGAAGAAGTTCAGCATCAGAATCACCAAGAACGTATTTACCGCACCTGGCAGAACAAGTACCCAGAAGGAATCCATCAAACCAATCTTTTGAATCACAATGTAAAATGGAATCAAGCCGCCGTTGAACACCATACTGAAAACGAACAACCAAGAGTAGACATTACGGCCCTTGAAGGCTGAGTTTTCTTTGGATAACGGATAGGCTGCCAAAAAAGTAATTAAAAGTGTAAGTCCAGTCCCGAGTATGGTTCTTTGAACAGATACCCAGATGGAGTGTAGAAAGATCGGATTGTTTATTGTCTTTTTATAAGCTTCCAGAGAGAATTGCTTTGGCCATAACCCTACCAAATTGGCATCCGCTGCCGACTTCGCGCTAAAGGATACAGCCAGCACGTGAATCAAAGGTACAATACACATCAGTGCGAGCAGGATTAGAAAGCAAGTATTAAACACGTTGAATATACGATAACCTCTTGTTTTGTAATACATAAGTTGTCTCCCTCTTCCTTTGGTAGATTAGAAAATGCGATATCCTGCCCACTTCTTAGCCAAACTGTACGAGACGAGAATTAGGATCATACTAATGGCCGACTTAAACAGTCCGATTGCCGTACCAAAGCCCATCTCACCATTCAGAATAGCCGTGCGGTACACGAAGGTATCAATAATATCGCCTTTCTGATAGACCAGTGGATTGTAGAGGTTAAAAATCTGGTCAAACCCTGCGTTCAATACATTTCCGAGAGCCAGGGTACCTACCACCACAACCATTGGCAATAGAGATGGCATTGTGATAAAACGTGTCTGCTTCCAGCGGTTAGCGCCGTCTATTTCAGCAGCTTCATATAATGATGGATTGATTCCTGCTAGAGCAGCTAAGAAAACGATCGTATTATAACCAAATTCCTTCCACACATCTGTGAGAATAACTGTGAACCGGAACCAGTTGTTATCGCCTAAGAAAAAGATTGGTTTGAAGCCCATGCTGCCTAAGATCTGATTGACAAAACCATCTGTAGCAAGCAAATCCAGCAATATCCCGCCGAGAATAACCCAAGATAAAAAGTGAGGCAAGTATACCAGTGTCTGAATAGTACGCTGTATGTATACCTTGCGAATCTCATTTAACAAAATGGCGAATACAAACGGTACAGCCAGATTGAAAATCATTTTTAGAACAGCAATAATCAATGTATTCCAAATGACCTGCATACTGTCATTACGTTCAAATAGATAACGGAAATTGTCCAATCCAACCCATGCCGAGCCTGAAATTTTCAGCCATGGCTTATAATCCTGAAATGCCATCACAATCCCGCCCATTGGAATAAAGCTGAAGATGATCAGGAATATCATCGCTGGCAATAACATCAAGTGAAAAGGCCATGTTTTTTTTAGTGTTCTCATCCTTGGTCCCCCATATCGTGTCAAGTTCTTCTGTAACCATACTCAAATTATAGCAACGCCCGAATTCCTCAAATAGCGGGCAAAACCAATATATATGGTACAAAAGCAATCTCTTTATCACATTGAAAAAAGAAGACTTCAAACGCAAACAGGGACCCTCCCTAAAGCCTAATGCTACGGCTGAAGAGACGGTCCCGTTTACTGCTTTTTACCTAGTCAAACTAAATCCAAACCTTATTTTACGCTGTCATACCATTCGTTAACTTCTTTAGTGATTTGATCGCCACCACCTGATTTCCAGGTTGCTACAAAGGAATCAAATGCATCCAGCGGTTTGTTGCCATAGATAATTTCATTAAACGTTTGGTTCTCAATTTTGTTCAGATAGTCCATCTTCGATTTCATAGTTTCGGTCGTAGGACCTGTGAACATATTCTTAAAGGATTTATCCTCTTGCGCCAGCAGAACTTTGGCAGCCGCAGGGGTATCTTTACCATAATTCACAGCTACGTCCTTCTCCAGACGGGTTGTTGGCTCTGCGCCATCTGCCAGGTTAAGGAGTGCTTTCATTTGGGCATCCGGGATCCGGGCACCGTCACGAACCAGCATATAACGAACACTATTCACATAACCGCCAGCAATTTTATCATTTTCGATCATCTTGCCGTTCGCGTCTAGCTCATAGTCATATCCTGCAAAAAGACCGTTATCCAGTTCACTGCCTGGCGTTGGATTAGCAAAGTTATCGAACAGATAGTTTTGATAAGTAAAGAAGGCTTCTGGATTTTTCATTTTCGTGCTGATCAAAGTTACACCGTTAGTGAATTGTGTGCCATGACGCATAACCTTTCCATCTGGACCCGCTGGAATTTCAATTGGAGCCCATACTGCATCTGGAGAGTTCTTCACGGTATCCTGAAGCGGCCAGCCGCTCATCCAGTAAGGACCCGGGAGAATACCTGCTGTACCTGCAACTGCTGGTTCGGCAGTTTTGTTCTCATCCCAAAGAGCTGCTTCCTGAGGAATATAACCTTTCGCCAACCATTCCTTCAGTTTTTCGAGCCCTTGCTTCATCCCAGCATTTACCGAGCCGTATTCTAGTTTACCATCAGCATCTAGGTTCCATTGCTGTGGCAAGGTTCCGTAAGCACCAAAGATCCAAGATGGATCGCCCATCCAAGTGTTCATCGTTGTTTTGAAGCCGATACTAAGTGGAGTTACCTTGTCTGGTGCCAAACCATCAGGGTTCTCATTCTTGAACGCATCCATCACTTTTTCCAGCTCATCGATCGTCTTAGGGGCTTGCATATTCAGCTTATCCAGCCAATCTTGGCGGATCCACAGAATGTAATCATGGTTATATGCATAATCGAGAACAGGCAGGCCCATTCTTTTGCCATCACGGCTGTATTGGTTCCAAACGTTAGGATCCTGTGCCATCGCTTCTTTCCAAGTATCTGAAGCATATTTATCAAACAAAGTTCCTACATCTGCATACATGCCGGAATCGATCAAATCCTGTGCAATCGTGTTGTCGGCTGTACCGATGGTTACCACATCAGGCATGTCCTGACCTGAAGACATGGATAAACGCAGCTTCGTACCAAATGCACCGTTCGTATCTGTGATGGACCAAAGGGACTTAATGTTGATGCCGAATTTTTCTTTAGCCCATTTTGTAGCCACGTTATTCTCAATGCTTTCACCGTTTTTGAATTTAAGCTCAGGGTCCACGCCCCATGCGGTTGTAAATGTCACCTCAGGATCGTATTTATCCTTGTAGGCGTTTTCAGAATTGGAAGCTGTATTTGCAGTCGCTTCACCAGCTGCTTTATCTCCAGCAGTGTCTTTACTGTTAGCAGCGTTATTGCCTGAACAGCCCGCAAGGCTACCCGCCAAAAGCATGCTCATGCACAGGAGCGGCAGCCATCTTTTTCTCTTCATCGCGCTCATTTTGTTCCCCCTTGGATTCCATAAGTGTTGGTTACATTTTAATTATAGGGAACGACGCTGAGCCCGAATACGTCATTTAAACAAGGTTTCTGCACCTTTCTCAACCTCTATCCGTCCCGGAATTCATTTGGTGTCATATTGTAGTGTTTTTTGAACATCTTACTGAAATATTGCGGATTCTGATATCCAAGCTCAGAGGTAATTTCATAGATTTTTTTATTCGTATTTTTAAGCAGATAAAGTGCCCGTTCCATCCGCATCCGAATAATATAGTCCCCTAGTCCTTCCCCAGTCTCAGCTTTATAAATCTTGGACAAGTAGACTGGATGCAAATATACATGATCGGCAATGGTTTTGACGGACAGCTCATGCCCCGAATGGTTTCCTACCAGCTCATGCACCTGCTTGATAATATAACTTTTCGTATTCTGATCGCTTTCGGATAGCTCCTTCTGAAGCTTATCGAGCATATCAAACGCCCAATCTTTAAGCTTATCAAAAGAAACAATAATACTCTGCGTCAACAACGGATCTAAAGCGTATTGGTCGATCTTGGAGATGAACTGACCACTCTTATGCGCTATATACATAAATGCATTCGTTATCGATAGAAAGACCTCGTACAGATGTTCACTGGAAAACCGTGCATTCTCCATATCCCGGAACACGTCAGCAATTTTTTGCCTTGCTGAATCCCATTGTTTGGATTCCAGCAGATGAATGAGTGTAGGTGGACGATAAAGACATTCGAGCGATTTGATGCTGATCGTCTCCTGATGCTGGCGGTCATCCAAAAACAGCACGGAGCTGGATTCATCATGTGCTGCCAAATACATCGAGCTAAGACCGCTTCTATAGGCAGCCGTCATCCCCTCCGGAAAGGTGAACCACTCTGTTACAATCAGTGAAATCTCACCCTTGAGGTAATTGCTTACACTAATTCGGAAATTCGCGATCACCGCTTTTAGGATTTGCTGCCTTGCAGCTTCATAGTTAGCCATTTGCTCCAATTCCTGCTGTACTGCCGGCTTTAATTCAACAAGCAGAATCAAGCAATCATGCGGCGCTTTGCAGAACCAGACATGGAACTGTTCCTTAAAAAGCTCCTCGGCAATGTTGCCGATCGCATATTCCATGAGAGAGACCGAATGATGATCCATTGCGGCATAATGTTTACCCAGCTGAATCAGCAGCATCGCCGCTTCAGCATCCGGCTGGAAGGAGATTTCATATTCCTTCAGCTTAATGGCTAGTGTCCGCTCAGACAGCACCCTGCCGAGAAGCAATTCATGCATCAGATTAGCCCGCAAAACACTGTAATCGGCTTTGCGATTATACAGCAGCAAATGATATCTATCATGAGCTTCCCATTCGTCTTTCAAAGATTCAATCGCACTGGATACGCTTTTGATAAACTCATCATCACTTACCGGCTTCAAAATATAATCAAATGCCTGCAGTTGAATAGCTTTTTTCGCATATTGAAAATCGGAATAACCTGTCAATAAAATGGACCGAATATTTGGCCATTTCTCGCTCACGGCTTCAATTAATTGCAGGCCAGTCATTCCTGGCATTGAAATATCCGTAACCATAATATCTATAGCCTGCTGTTCCATAATTTGCAGAGCTTCAGCACCCGATGCCGCTTGATGCACCTGCTTTACCCCGATTTCAGCCCATGGAATAGTACGAGCTAAACTTTCCGTAACATAGGGCTCATCATCAACTAACAACAGCTCTATCATTCTTTCCCCTCCTAGATGTCATTCCATTTCATTGTCTGTGTAGGGCAGCAACCACTGCAGTGTCACCTGTAATCCTCCAAGCGGAGAAGGCGAGATGCGCAAGCCAGACGTCTCCCCAAAACGCAGCCGCATTCTCTGATGCACATTCCATAAACCGCAGCCCATTTCTTCATCCATCGCCCTGCTTAGTTTATTTTCCAGTTCTATAATTCCCTCTGGCGTCATGCCCTGACCATCATCCTCAACCGTAAGCGTCATTTCTCTGCCTACACATGAACCCGTAATCCGCACCAGTCCCTCTTTGGCGACGGGCTCAATTCCATGTATAACCGCATTCTCCACCAAAGGCTGCAGTACGAGCGGCGGTAGCTCTCTTTTGCGCATTTGCGGTGGGATATTGATCTCATAACGAAGTCTGCTCATCCTCATCTTCTGGATCTCCAGATAATGATTCACAAATTCCACCTCTTCAGACAGCGCAACCAAATCACGTTCCTGACGAGTGGTGTATCTGTAATATCGGGACAAATTATGCGACATCCCAACGACTGCCCCCATATTATCGAGCTTCGCCATACTTGTAATAAAGGAGAAGCAATTATAGAAAAAATGTGGATTTATCTGTGATTGAAGCTGCTTTAAGCGGGCTTCGCGAACATGGATTTTCTCCATCAGCACATTCTCGATCAGCATCTGAATCTGTTCTACCATACTGTTAAACCGGCCGGACAGGAAGCTGAATTCATTCTTCCCTTTAATCTCCACTCGCGCAGAATAATCCCCTTGCTTCAACCGTTGAAAGCCTCCAACCAATAACCTTATAGGCACCTGCACTTGAACATATAATAGATAGGCTACGAGACAGCTCATTAACAACAAAGCACTGATCGCAAAATAAAATAAACGATTAGAGGTCAGGATCGGATGTAGGATTTCAGTCAGCGGCATATAGTCGATCAAATACCAGCCCATTTTGTCCGAATAGACGATATTTACACTGTAGGATTCACCTTCTATTTTGACCGTGCGATTCTCACTAGGCTTCAGCTGGGTCTCTTCCAGCCTGTCTACCAATTCTTTAGCTAACACCTTGTCGGCACTGCGGTTAAAAATAAGTCCTGTTCCCTGCTTATAATAAAAAGGATCTCTTCTGCCATCACTTTTGAATTTATCCAGCATATCCTCTATGTTCCGGCTGTCGAACTCTACCTTCATAACCGTTTTGACTTTTTCCGGAGCGAATTCTGACATAAAAGGTGTAAAAGAAAACCATGAGAATACGAAGCGGTCACCCTCCTGCCCTTCAATCTTCTCCACATGCCAGCCCGACTTCACTTCCCGCTTCAGATCCTCATCTTCGTATAACTTCGCATCATTTTCAGACACCATACGATGAATGGACGGGGAGTATAAATACAGCTTACTCTTCCAATTGGAGGAGCTTTCTTGAATGCTGATTTTGGTCTGAATCCGTTTGATCAGGTTTATCGTATCCAGATTCAAACGCCCTTTTTCCAGATAAGTATCCTTAAGGCTGAGGATATCAGGATCATGGATCAGCAGAATCGGCCACGAAGACAATAACTCCATATTACTTTCTACCTGATTCTGAAAAAAACTAAGCTGATTATTATTCGAAGTATTTAACTCCGTACGCAGCACATCCGTGGTCGTTTTATTGGAATAGAAGTAAAGGATGGTTATCGGGATCAGCATAATGACCATGATACTCACGATTTTGGTAAATAAATTATATCTATACACGTTCCTTCACTCTCCGGCTCAAATGTCATAGCCCCTATTGTACAAACAATCCCTACTTGCGAAAAGATAAATATCTAAAAAATGTGGTAAAGACAGGCCCTAACTGCCTTTTCGAGCACAGTTATTGCCTGTCTGCCTATTATTGCTGCAAAAGATTGAGTATGATGTAAGCCGCTTCAGCGCGTGTTGTATGGGCTTGCGGGCGGAAATTGCCATCTTCGAATCCATTGATAATCCCAGCCTGCGCAAGCGCTGTTATCCCTTCACTGGCATACAACGAGATCAGGTCTTTATCTTTAAAAGAAATAACGTTCACATCTTTCTGACCGTTCACTTTCTCCGCCAACTTAAGCGCACGGTATGAAATAGCTGCCATTTCTTCACGGGACAATTTATCATTCGGGCCAAAAGTGCCATCCGCATGTCCTTGTACAACACCCAATTTCCCAGCAGTATTCACAGCAGAGCTATACCACGCATCAAGGTTCACATCTTTAAAACTACCTGTCCCTCTTTCTGCATTTAGCTCCAGCGCGGGCAGCAGCATGCTGACAAATTCAGCACGTGTAACCTCCCCTTGCGGATTAAAGATCCCGTTTCCTATTCCTTGCACGATCCCTTTAGCCGTCAAGGATTCAATCGCTAACGTGGCCCAATCTGCTGCTTTTAAATCTGTGTACCCCACCTCTGCGTACCCCGCAGCATAAATGCTGAAATGAGTTGGATTAAACACAATCTGTTCCGCGGTTGGGTTGTACCGCACAGCTTTGATAACTTCGTGTTTTCCATCAGCAAGTATCGAATAAACAGCAATCCGCTGGCTCTGCTCCCCGAGCTTCAGCTTGTAGTGGAAGGCTACCGATATTGCTCCTTTTTTGAAAACATCGATAGAAGTCCCGTCTACTGACACATGGATGTTATAGGCCGGGTAGTCTTTTGCTCCAGTTGCCAATGGTGAAGGCAAAGTTGGCGTATCTACCTGAACCAGTGAGAGCGTTAGTTCCTTAGCTCCCGTCTTTATAATTCCTGCACTAGCTTCCGTAGAAACCGTAACAGAGGCCGTCCCATATACAATTACTATTTGAGGATGTTTGCCCTGCTCTAGTATAGAACTCAACGGAAGATGAACGACTGCTCCCTTAAGCTCTCCCGTCGATGGCAGAACAGAAATAACCAGTTTTCCATCCGCCGGAAGCGTCGACAACGCCTTATTGATATCCTCTATACTTAGCGTGATATCAGCTATGCCGGAAATTCCTGCTTGTGCCTTCACCTGAAGTTGTCCTGCCGTTGTATGTTCGACCACTGCTTTATTTGCTGAATTTATAACGCTTGAATCTCTGACGGTGATGATAGGATCAGGATTAACCCCTGTTCCGGGTTCCTCACCAGTGCCGGGATTTCCTCCCGTTCCGGGTTCCTCGCCAGTGCCGGGATTTCCTCCCGTTCCGGGTTCCTCACCAGTGCCAGGATTCCCTCCCGTTCCGGGTTCACCACCAGTACCGGGATTCCCTCCCGTTCCGGGTTCCTCTTCGCCCCCCTCACCGGCCACCGGGGTTTTGAAGACATTTAATGAAGAGAGTGCATTCCCTGCAAAATCGAACATTGCCTGATTCTCCCAAGCATTCCCTTCGCCTACCTTCCAGCCTACACCTTGCACTGGAATCCAAGCTGGTTCCCAATAGAACAAGCCTGTTCCTTTACCATCGGGTACTTTGGACAATACATTCATTACTGTTTTGACCTCAGCCATTTGACCTGCAACCGTAGCTGGGAAGCCACTGCCGTCTAGCTGATCTTGGCGAGCGATGTTATTCTCAAAATTGTCGCCGTCCTCCAGCGTGTAAGGATACGCGGTTTCCGTCACAATCACTTCTTTACCATATTGTTTAGAGATATCGTCCAAGTTAAACTGCAGGCTATCCATCGTTCCGCTCCAATACGGATAAAAGGACGCGCCGATCACATCATAATCAAGATTCCGCTTCGTTAATTCGTCAAAGAACCAACGAAACATATCATTTTTGCCACCTTCAGCAAGATGGATCATAATTTTGATATCCTGACCTGCACCCTCGCTGTCTCTAACTCCCTTCACTCCGCTCTCCAGAAGCGGAACAACCTTCTCAAAAGCATTCTCTTGATCATAGGATTTGCCGTCAGGCCATAACAAGCCCCCATTAATCTCATTTCCGATTTGGACCATATCGGGTGAAGCTCCCTTTTCCTTTAGCTCATCCATAACATCTTTGGTATAGTCATATACCGCTTGCTTCAATTCATCATAGGAGTAATCCGCCCATGCTCCTGGCTTGTTTTGCTTTCCGGGATCAGCCCAGAAATCAGAGTAGTGGAAATCAAGCAACAGCTTAAAGCCTTTGGCTTTAACACGCTGCGCCATTTCCACAACATGCTCACGGTCATTATAGCCGCCAGCTTCCTGAGGATCATTCCATAAACGCAGCCGAATGTAATTTACACCCCGGCTTTTAAGAATATCCAGCAAATCCTTTTCTACTCCATTGTCGTAATACTTTCCACCGGCATCCTCAATCGCTTCCAGTGTGGAAATGTCCGCACCTTTTATGAACCCGGATTGCAGCACAAGCGGAGTAACCTGAATATCAGCTGTGGGTTGTAGGTCTGTCCCTGCAACTTTCCCCATTACGCTGTAAGTTCCTTCAACCGCGTACTCCGCTTCAGTAAGGTCATCCCAGGTTACAGGCAGCTGTTTGCTTGACCCATCTTCGTATATAGCCGTTACCGCTGATGGCAATAAAGCAGGCACATCCGTAATTGTGCTGACATTTATACTCTCAAATCCAACAATAGGCGTGCTGCTGTCACCTACTACTGTTACCTTCGCCACTGCCTTCTGCACAGTACCTGAGATAGAACCGCTTACTGTAAAGGTTCCGGGACGGGAATACTCTGCTGGTGGGATCACATCCCAAGCAACCTGAGCATCCTCCGTGTCAGAATTGCTATATACCACAGTTACAACACTTGGAAGCTCAGGGGCTTGCCCAATTTCCGTGTCCAACCGTACTGGCAGAACAGTTTGTATTTCACCCTGTGCCGGCTCATGCGGCGCGCTGGCTGCGGGAACACCCCAGACCTTCAGATCATTAATGGCTGCCCATTTTCCGCCGTTGATGCCGGTCAGGTTGACCCTTACATAAGAAACATTCCGCAGCTTAAAAGCATTGTACTGAGTTTGCTCTACACTGCTGCTCTGACTTTTGTCCACAACTGTTGTCCATACCTTATGATCACGTGATACTTCAATCGTATATTGATTAATGTAACTCCATGCATTCCAGATGACGGTTGCACCTGACAAATCATATGCACCTTGCAAATCTACTTCCAGCCAATGAGGAAAGCTCCCGTCATTCGCCGTCCAATGTGTGTTCCATTCATCGGAATCTATTGCGTTACCCGCTTCATATCCTGCAAGCTCACTATCGGATATAGCAGGCTTTCCTAGGGCAATATTCTCATCTCCTGCCGCTTGAGCAGACTGCCCAAACGTAAAAGGGGAAATAAGAAAGGTCAGAATCATAAATAATACAAATGATTTTTTCAATGTCTGCTTCCTCCTAAATAATTTAATCATGGATTATGTACTCAGCAGCACAGTCATTTTGTGCACTCCCTAATTGTAAACGCTTTATTAACTCTGCTATATGTTACGTTAGAAACATTTCAGCAGTTTTTGCAGTCGATTTGATCTAAGCAAGGAGTAAAATCACATACAAAAAAAGATGATTCGAAAGCCATACGGCTTCGAATCATCTTTATATAGGTAGAACCATTCCACTTCAATCTGCTCAGAGCGTTTGTGGTTTGGACTGTTGATTAGATAAAAAGAATAAAGCGACCCAGATCAAGGCAAATCCGAGAATCTGCGGGATAGTGACCAGCTGTTGGAACACAATCCAGTTGATGATTACTCCCGTCATAGGAAAGCTGAGTTCAGCCAATGTGGCGAAGGAAGCTTTGGTCGTGCTAAGTCCTTTGTAATACAACAACATACTAAGAAGTCCTGGCAGCAAAGCTTGCAGCAATAAATTAACCGCAATAGCTGCCGATGCACCAAACCCGCCATGAATCTGCCACGGAGCACCTTCTAGCGTAGTGATAACGAAAAGTAAAGGAAGCGCAAGGATAAACCGCAGCGAAGTCACTGTCTCATATTTCATAGAACCGAGCAGATAACGTCCCATGACTGTCGATCCCCCCCACAGTGCAGCTGCTCCCAAGGCCATCAGACTGCTAACCCCAATAAAGTTATTCACATGTCCGAAAGGGATACTCCAGCCAAAGGTCAGCAGATAGGTTCCTACCAGCGCCAACACAATGAGTGGTCCGAAATTTTTCGGCAAACGTTCTTTAAGAATTAAAGCAGCGAGACCGATAGCGAATATTGGCTGAAGCTTTTGCAGTAACAGCACTGCATTCAAATCCCCACTGGAAAGTGCCATCGTAAATAGGATCGTCGCCCCGGCAGAGCCTCCCCATGAAACAATCAATAAAGCACCAATCTGGCGAAATCCAATTCCTTTAAGCTCCGCCCGGTGACGCCAAAGAACAGGTGAAGCAGCCAAGAAAAGCACCACATGCTCCAGAAGAACAATTTGCGATGAGGTTAAGGATTTTAACAGGATGATACGAAAGAGCGGATCAACGCCCCATAATGCTGCACCAATCACAACGAGCCAAAATCCACTGCGTAGCGCTGATGTACTGCCAACCTTAGTTGATGATGAAGCTGTAACATTACTCATAATTTCCTTCTCCTTGTCGATACAAACCCTCGATAAGAGACCAAAAACCCCCGAATTACCAAATAGGTAAACTCGGGGGCATTATCAATAAAGACGTACAAGGATAGACTCCTAGCGTCTTTATCTTATGATCCTCTCCCATCCGGACTTTACCGTCGGCTCTGGATTTACACCAGATCAGTCACTTCTCTGCAAGCAGAACAAGTGAGTCGCGGGCTCAGTTCGCTTTGAACATTACCGCCGGTCGGGAATTTCACCCTACCCCGAGAATCTTGTATTCCGTTGTTTTTTTCACAATCTCAGAATAAACCTCTTCAAGCCATTCGTCCAGTACTTTATGAAAATGTACACATTACTTTCATGTTTCGCAGCATTTTATTACATGTTTGTTCGTAATTGTTCTACTGCTTCATCCAAAAAACTTCTGTATAATGAAATTATGTTGATTTTTCCATAGTTTAGTAATCATGTCGAGGAGGTTGTTATGAAAGAAGCATTCTGGACGAAATTATTGTTCTCCATTTTTGCCGTTGGAGGAATAGCTTTTTTAGGATTCATAGGTGCTATAATTACTGCGCTTTACGGAGGACTGCTGTTTTATACCCCACTTGTGGCGATCTTAGCGATCGTATTAGCCATCTATGTTGTACTCATCATATTTAATGTGTTGTCCCGAAGAACAAGCAATATTGTATTGTTATCTATCCTCGGACTTAGTCTGCTCGCGACCGCAGGATATGAGATCAAGCAAGCGTACGTCAACAGAATTGCCACTGTCGATGATCGGGAGGTTAATCTGCTACAGTATGAACCCTTTGCTGAGAAGACCAAAGCAGTGAATCTGGACGAGCCTTCTTCCTATCATATCGATAGCGATCTTCCAAGATTGGACGGCGCAACCGCACTTTATCCACTGTATTCAGCTTTCGTTCAATCTACTTATCCTGAGGGTTATTATAATCCGTATGATTTTCAAGCAAGTCAAGTAATTTGCAGCAGCACGCCTGAAGCTTACAAGAGATTAATTGAAGGAGAAACCGATATTATATTTGTAGCGGCTCCGTCAATTGCACAACAAAAAGAAGCTAAAAGAAAAGGTGTCGAACTGAAGCTTACGCCGATCGGCCGCGAGGCCTTCGTATTTTTTGTAAACAAACGAAACGACGTAACCGGACTTTCCACCGCTCAACTTAAAGATATTTACGCAGGCAAGGTCACAAATTGGAAAGATGTAGGCGGAGCTAATAACCGAATCCGTGCTTTTCAACGACCTGAAGATAGCGGAAGCCAAACGATGTTGCAAAAGTTTATGAAGGACACTCCACTCATGAAGCCGCCTCAAGAAGACGTAGCGGATATTATGAGCGGTATCATTCAACAAACCTCCAGCTATCGTAACTATAAAAATGCACTGGGCTACAGCTTCTTATTTTACGCCTCAGAAATGAATCGAAACGGGGAAATAGCCCTGCTGGCCATCGATGGTATCCAACCAGACAAGGAAAGTATTCGTAGTGGACAGTACCCTTTGGCAACAGAATTTTATGCAGTGACCGCGGGAAGCGACAACCCTAATATTCAGCCCTTTCTGGATTGGATTCAATCTGCTCAAGGTCAGAAATTGGTAGAGAAAACAGGTTATACATCGTTAAAATAAAATCTCTCTAGCAAATGAGAGCTATCCCAAATGTTTGGGAAGGCTCTTTTTCTATTTTTATACCGAAAATTTTCCTTTTTATCTGTTGTAGAGCGCAACTTTTGGAAACTATTGTCGTTTATACTTTATACGAGCCTTAAACGGCATCAAAGGAAGAAAAAGTAAGAATTGCTAGAGACCAATAAACGGGGATGGTAGGGATTGCAGATGAAAAAGTTTGGTTTTTTGGCGTTACTGCTGCTTTTGTTGGTGCTGGTTCATCCAGGAACTGGTTATGCCGGCTCTGCGGAAACACACATCAACCTAGACGGCAACGATCTTAAGATTTCAAAAGAAGCACAGGTACAAATTGTAAATGGCAGTGTAATGGTTCCTCTTCGTGTTGTTGCGGAACAGCTTGGTTATACCGTGAAATGGGATAATGTGACCAAGACGGCGATCATTGAGCAAAAGGGAACTACTTTAAAGCTGATCGTGGATAATACGATGGCAGAAGCTTCAGGGAAACAAGTCAAACTGGACAATCCTCCGTTTCTCAGTGGCAGCACAACCCTTGTTCCTTTAAGATTTGTTGGGGAACAGACAGGAACTACTGTCGGTTGGGACAATGTAACCAAAACCGTATATTTAACCTCTCCAGTACCTGAGATTGGGGGAAGCGATCCGGAAATTACGGTTCCACAACCCACTCCAACAGCACCTTCAGACAACGGATCAAACGGGAATACAGCAAATGAAGGGAATAGCTCAGTAGCTACAGTCACCAATCTAAGCTTCATCGATAACCAGCTGGTTATTGCAGTGAACGGCAGTATAAAACCTACCGTGTTCACTATGACAGACAAAGACCGAATTGTCGTGGATTTACCGAATACTGGCTTTGGAACCGACTTCCATCAGAATCTGTCCGTAGGAAAGAACCAAAGCGGACAGTTAACGGTTACTGACTATCCTAATGTCTCTGCCGTTCGCTATTCATTATTCAGCAGTTCCCCATCTACCATTCGGATCGTAATTGATCTAAACAGCGCTAATAGCTACAGTCTGATAAATGCTAATGATGGACTTATTATTGTGGATCTTAATGGGACTAGCGTTACGCTTCCTGAAACCACCTTACCAGAAGTACCGGTTATAACTCCTCCACCTTCTACCGGCAACACAGACAAGAAGATAATCGTCATCGATGCAGGACATGGCGGGAAAGATCCAGGGAGTTCAAGTGTTAACAAGCTTAAAGAGAAAGATTTCACCTTACCGACAGCACTGAAAATTGCAGAATTACTAAAGAAAGAACCAAATATCGAGGTTATACTCACGCGCAGTGGCGATACATACCCAACTCTACAGGACAGATCTAACCTCGCCAACAATGTAAAAGCCGATCTATTTATCTCTGTTCATGCCAATAGTATTCCGGCGGGCAGTAAAAGTAACCCTAGTGGCACAGAGACCTATTACACACGTAATGATAGCTTATTATTCGCTCAAACCGTTCACAAATATCTCGCAGTTGCTACAGGACTACAGGACCGAGGGGTTCGTCAAGCAAACTATCATGTAACAAGAGAAACCAAAATGCCCGCAATATTATTAGAATGTGGTTACTTAAGCAATACCAAGGATGAAGCATTGCTGTTTACCCCGGACATCCAAAATAAAATAGCCGAAGCAGTAGTTTTAGGAATCAAAGAATATTTAGGTCGTTAAAAAAATGGGTGTCCCATTAGCCGTTTAGGCTGATAGGACACCCATCTTTATTCGGTAGCAGTGTTCCAAACACTCATTCGTTCCCGCAGATTCGAGGTATGCAGCTCTAGCTGTATACCATCTGGATCTAGAAAATTGACCGTCCAGCCTATTCCCCGTTTGATTGGCCCTCTAATTATGGGCACATTCTGGGTTTGCAATCCTTGGACGGCTTCCTCAAAATGTTCCTCTGCAATACTAAAAGCGATGTGATCTACCCCGACCCCTTTATCTGCAATCGCCATATAATCAGGCTTTTCAAGAAGACATATCCAGGCACTTCCCCATTCCAGATAAGCATCAGTTTTACCTCTATGAACTAGCTGAAGGCCCAGAATTCCTGTGTAGAAATTCAGGGAATTTGCTAAATTACTGACATTTACGGTCACATGGTTAAAACCTTCTACCTGCATCTTTATTCAGCCTCTCAAACTTCTTAAGCCAGCATAGTGACAATTCTTTTGCGTTTCTCTGACTCAGGATCATAAGCTACATGCGTATCTTCATCAAAGATCAAGGTAGCCCGTTCCTCCAGATTGTATTTCGGCCATACCCTCTCTGCTGTAGCCGGATTTCCTTGATGAGCGAAAGCAATCCAAGCGTCATGCATAACTTCAGCCAACTTCTGCATCGTTGGATTAATTTCTGCCCTAAGATGGGTTAGATGAGATAGATTATTAAAGGCATAAACGATTTCTGCACTATGCACAGCTTTATTTAACAAAGGATGACCTGGGATCGTGCCGTCAAAACGGTACATCCAGACTGGTGCATAATTCAATTGGTTTTCCGCCAGAGACACCGAGGTTGCCCAGAAGTAAAGATCCGTTAGAATTTCAGCTTGTCCCTCCCAGGTGGAAGAATAATGGTTAGCAATTTCCTTCAGACTCCCAGTACCCATCATCTGCTCCAGCGCCTTGAGTGATTCGTCAAAGTCTGCCTCAGGTGATTCTTCTCTGAAGAACAAGTTGCCCTCATCACGATTGGTTCCGATCAATAGCGGAATACCATGTGCCGATCCTTCTGCCACAGCCTGTGCAGGTTCTACAGGAAGTATATCCCCATCAATGACAGGCTGAAATAACATGCCAATTGAGCCACCCGTTAACTTTTTAGTCATTCTTGCGGCTGCATCGATAATTTGTTCAGAAGAAAATGTTTGCAGAAGACTGGCATCTCCATCTGGGGCAATCCCTAATTCAGCTAGCAGTGCAGCTGCAATGTACTTTCCTTGCTCGTTAGGCAGCGTCTGAGCAGCCCCACTTTGCATAATCGCGCCAGCGAACAACCCCTTCGCTGCTGGCATAGCCAAAAGGGCTGCGATACTCATACTCCCTGCTGACTCTCCGAATACAGTTACCCGCTGCGGGTCCCCGCCAAAAGCAGCAATATTCAGTTTTACCCATTCCAGCGCAGCAATTTGATCCAATAATCCTTGATTAGAAGCAAGCCCATGGCCAAATGGAGACAAATTCATGAATCCAAATGGACCCAGCCGATAGTTAATGGTCACTAAAATTACTTTGCCTCGCTCAGCGAAGCTTGTGCCGTCAAACTGCGGCTGACTTCCAGCCCCGGTCACAAACGTCCCCCCGTGAATCCAGAACATAACAGGCAGGGGCTCATCATGAACTGCTGGCGCCCAAATATTTAAATACAGACAATCCTCGGAATGAAGCGGCGTCTTGCCACCGAACCGAGTACCTCTCGTATCCGCTGGCTGATGACTAACTGGACCAAATTCAGAAGCATCTCTAATCCCATCCCAGGCCTCTGGTGGCTGTGGTGCACGAAACCGAAGTTCTCCAACAGGTGGGGCTGCAAAAGGGATCCCGCGCCAAATGTTCACGTCCCCCTCCTGTATTCCTTGAAGCTTACCGTAAGAGGTTACTGCTATTGGTCCTCCCATTACATTTCACCCTTC
The DNA here is from genome assembly GCF_045040615.1 of Paenibacillus sp. FSL H8-0175. Classification (NCBI taxonomy): domain Bacteria; kingdom Bacillati; phylum Bacillota; class Bacilli; order Caryophanales; family Paenibacillaceae; genus Paenibacillus; species Paenibacillus sp. FSL H8-0175. Next base: position 4,866,616 of record NZ_CP150299.1, read on the forward strand.
CACATTATTCCTTATTCTCTTCAATCTGTTTATATAAGCCGGATCGAAACCGGAACCATTCAAAAAGATGTGTAAATACCACCTTAAGTACCGCATAACCCGGAACTGCAAGGATAATCCCCAGAATCCCAAACATTTTACCTGCGAATATAATTACAAAAATAATGGTTATCGGATGAATCTTCAACGTCTTGCCCATGATCTGTGGTGAGATGAATTTCCCTTCAATCAGCTGAACAGCTGTCCACACGATAATCATCTTCAGCAGCATAAATGGAGAAGTGACCATCGCCACAATTAGGGCAGGTGTAATCGCGATTGCCGGGCCCAGATAAGGAACAACTGCTGTACAAGCAGCAGCAATAGCCAGAACGAGAGAGTACTCCAAACCAATGATTAAATAGCCAATATAGAGCAGCAGACCAATACAGCAGCTGACTATAATTTGCCCGCGTATGTAAGAGGATACCTGACTGTTCATCTCCGACATGACCATACGAGTCTGCGGCTGCAGAGAAGTAGGTACAAACTTCAGAATATAATCCGGCAATTTTTTTCCATCGCGAAGCAAGTAGAACAAAATAAAAGGCGTCGTTACAACCGCCAAGACAATCTCTGTAAGGGCTCCTACAAAGCTGCCAACACCCGTCAAGGCATTATTCAGAAAAGAACTGCCCCACGCTGTTATCTTAGATGTTATCTCACTAAGGTTCGTTCCGATACTGTCTTGAACTTGCCCAAAGAACTCCGTTCCGGTCAGATCCATAAACCGTTCTTGAATTAATTCACTATACCTTGGAAAATTGTCGATCAATCCTGATAGCTGAGTCCGTATAATTGGAATGACCATAAACAAAACCAGCGTGATGATACCAGCAATCAACAAATATAGGATGATTATTGCATATACACGTTTTATTCGGGATCTTTTCTCCATCCGATCTACCAACGGATTCAGCAAATAATAAGCTATACCTGCCAGTAATAATGGTGCGGCCACGGTGTGCAGCAATACTGATATCGGCTTAAAAATAAACGGTATTTTGGAGAATACCAGAATATTAATTCCAACCAGCAGCATAATGAGCAGCACTACTACAAATTTATTATTCAGAAAAAATTTTTTGAACTTCTCTGGCCACACCTGCAGCCTCTCCATCGTACCCTCTCCCCTATAAACCATCATATATACTGTGTTATTTCATTCACTTTTTAATAGCATAGTCAACGTTAGCCCTGCAAGTCAAATTTGATGTCCTTAATTAAGCACACAGTCCTATTACGAGTCTGGTCATGATCCGATTCAATCATAATCCTCCCCTGTTTATAAATAAATAACCCTGCACGAGATATTCCTCTGTACAGGGTTAGAACCGCAACTAAAAGGTACTCCCAAGCCTTGCTATTTTTTCTTTTTCCCTTTAGCGTCCTTTTCATTTGAAGCAATCAATTGTCCATCATAGGTGTATAGCACGTGACCTTCAAGCTTCTCCCCCTGCAAATTTTTCCGCACTAATGATTTCGCCAGCTTAGGTGTAATCTCTTTGTACCACACACCTTCGGGATAAGCGATCACCACACAAGCATCTGAACATCTTCCATTACAACGGGTCACAGTCGTATGTATAAGACTTTGTGCGCCCTGCTTCTCAATCTCATCTTCTATCGCTTCAGCTACCTCTTCACCTTTATGTTTCTTGCAGCTGCTACCGTTACATATTAATAAGTGACTTACAGTTCCTTGTAAATTCCAGGTCGTCATGGATGACTTCAACCCCTTCCTATCAGCTAACCCTATTCCGTTCGTGGATTATTTTAAACACTATCATAAGCATCATTATAGTCAATAGTAAGAAAGACTGTTATACTATAAATGAGAATGATTATCAATGAAAAGAAGGGGATTACTACATGCAGATCCAATCCGACGGGATGCCTTATTCATCCCATCCTTTTTATATGCCCCTTCGGGTCATCAGCTTATCGGGAATAACCAACTACACAGCCTCAAACATTTCTTCTACTAATTCCAGCCTTATGATAATCTGGGATGGGAAAGGTTTTCTTGAAATAGACGGTAAGCTACACAAGGTCATGGCCGGAAGCTTAATAGCCCTTAGTAGTTCTTCTTTATTGAAGATGGAACCTGAATTACAGTTAAAGGGGATATGGATTGAGTATTCCTGTATACCCCAGAGTAAAGATGAGGACATTTTTATAAATGACAACTCCCCTGTCCACCATGCCTCTACACGTTTGACAGCCTTGGCAGGTGAGCTTTACAGTGCCTGGATAGACGCTGATAAGCAAAAGCCGTTTAGGGTCCAGCAGCTATTCACCCAGTTCCTCGTGGAGCTTCATAGTGAACTGACATCCCGTAAAGAAAGATCAAGCAGTTGGATGGAGCAAGTGACGGAGTATATAGAAGCTCATTACAATGAAGATATCACACGGGATCAAATGGCTGCTTTAGCTGAAGTGAGCCCTGAGCACTTTTCGCGAGCCTTTCGCAAATCAATAGGTCTATCCTTCAGTGCTTATATTACACTCCTTAGAATCCGTAAAGCCCAGCAACGAATCCTGACCAGTTCCCCCAATCTGACAACACTGGCACATGAGGTTGGTTACGAAGAGGGAACTTATTTGAGCCGAAAATTCAAGCAGCTTGTTGGCGTTTCACCTACAGCCTACCAGAATAAGAATAAACGGGTCGTTGCCCTGAACTATAATCACACCGCTAGCCTGCGAGTACTGGAAATCATGCCTCAACTCGGGGTTTATTCCGAATGGCAGCATAGCTTGGAACAAGTTCCCGCTTCCAAACAGCTTCAAATGAGCGAGGGCAAATTTTCATTACTCTATGACTCAGTAGCTGCGGTAAAGCCAGATGTCATTATCGGCTACAGTCTACCCGACAATAAGATTCTGACTCCTGTTGCTCCGGTTATTGAGCTGCCCTTTATGCAAATGAGTTGGCGAGAGCAATTTGCTCTGATTGCCGAGGTTGTGAATCGACGACAGCGTGCTGAACAGTGGCTAAGTCATTATGACAGACTTTGTCTTACTGCCAACGGGTTATTAAACCATGCAATAGGAATGGAGAGAGGTACGGCTATCGTGTGGGAGGTTAGCTCCCGATCCGCCTACTGTTTCAGTAGCAGCTTCGGCAGAGGTTGCCAAATTTTATACGGTGATCTTGGCTTCAAGCCCCCCTCCGTAATTATTGAAAAAGGGATCACCGATTCCGGATATTTAGAGGCATCTATTGAGGATATCGTATCGTTTCCTGCTGACCATATTATTATCACCAGCATCCCTTCATCTTCTGAGGGAAGACAACGTTTTACTCGCCTACTACATTCTAAAGCTTGGAAGCAATTAGATGCAGTACGTAACGGACGGGTATATATTCTGAACCAAGGTGATATGTTCTACGGATTTGACCCACTGTCCTCACAGGCACAGCTTCAAGAATTGCTACGGGTAATGACATCATAAATTTGCATAAGCTGAGATCATATCCGTCCATAGTAAATACCCGGTGAAGCTTGTAAAGTTCTTATTGAGAATGATAATCAATATACATAGGAGGAACAACAAATTGCATAATCCAGGAAAAAATAGCACCAAACAATCCCATTGGCTTCTTTTTCCCCTCATGCTGGCATTAATTCTAGTCATATCAGCTTGCGGGAATTCCAATAACTCTGAGGGGAATACAGGCAGTAACACCAGCAACACATCATCGGCTACTACAGCACCTACCGAAACTAGTCAACCAACAGAAACAACGGAAACGGCTGCTCTTAAAAAGGTCACTACTATAAATGGTGATATTGAAATCCCTGTTCAACCTAAAAGGATTGTCGCTGAGGAATATCTGGGCAGTCTGATTGCGCTAGATACCATCCCTGTTGGTGCTCCCGGATTAACACTGGAGAATATGTATTTTAAGGAGGCACTTACTGGAGTTGCAGACACTGGAACTTACGGCAAAATGTCACCTGAAAAAATCATCGCACTTAATCCTGATTTGATTATTTCTGGACAAGCTGAAAGCTATGAAGCACTAAGCAAAATTGCTCCAACCATCGTTGTGCCATATGGTGATCTGAAAGATGCTCATGCCGAATTAACCTATTTTGGAGAACTCCTTGGTAAAGAAGAGGAAGCCAAAAGCTGGCTTGCAGATTACGACAAACGGATAGCTGAAGCTAAAGCCAAAGTAGACAAAGTACTCCCTGCAGATGCAACGTTTTCCATCATGGAAGACGGCGGCAAATCCATTTGGGCCTATGGCGATAACTTTGGCCGAGGCGGACAGCCTGTCTATCAGGCGCTGGGTCGCAAGCCCCCTACAGCTGTGGCCGCAGAAATTATGGAGAAGCAATGGGCGGAAATCTCTACAGAGGCACTCGCTAAATACGCAGGAGACTATATTATCTTAACTTCCAATAACCGTACAGAAGCTGAATACAAAGCTGATCCAATCTGGAGTAGCCTACCCGCTGTAAAAAATGGCCATCTCTATGTATGGAAAGAAGAACGTTCCTGGTACTATGATCCAATTGCCGTGTTATCCCAGACCGAAGAGCTGGCTGCTTGGCTTACACAATAAAATGCGCTTAAATTAGAATCCCCTACTGCTTCCAACAACGTTGGAGCAGTAGGGGATTTGTTATGTCTTTTGACTACAAAAACACTCAAGAGGTAATAATACATTTAGCCTAAGGTTAATCTAGCAAATGGAGTTGATCATTATGAAATTACTATCACTATATTTCATGCTTGCTTTCATGGGGTTGCTGATGGCAGTAATCATCGACCTTTTATCAGGAGAAACCCTCACCGCTTCAATGCGGACGATCTATGACTCCTTTGCAGCTACAAGCATACAGGAATCAATAACTATGCTCGTTTTTATCTCCTTACCTTTTGTTAATACAATTACATCCTCTATCCGAAATAGAAGCAATAAATCCATCAAATAAAATAAACTAACCTATGCTTCCTAATTTTCTGCGGATGTAATGAACGATAAACAAGAGAATAGGTACAGCGGCACAGAAATACGGCAAAATATATTTCAGAAATATCCTTCCTTCGTCCATATGTATCGGATAATTCGCTGAACTAATAAAAGCCCCGAACAAAACAACAATACCAACGGGAACAGCGAGCTTCCTGCTGTCTTGCACCTTGAATAGATCTGCAGTGACTACCATTGCAGCATAGCAATATACTGACATTTTAAAAAATACTCCAATGATTAAGGTTAAGAGCACAAGCGCGTCCAAACGTTGAATGAAATTGGCCAGATTTACTAACGTTATCGTAGTGAACATCGGAAAATTGGCTCTACTGTAGATTTCTGTTCCTAGAACGGATATTTCGATGGCATGGGTAAAACTGAGTAATAATCCGCATAAAGTCATTGCGATGATTCCGGTTCTTTTTGCTACCTTGGTTTTTTTGATATGAGGTAAAATCGTAGTGAAACATACCATCTCCCCGAACGGAAATAGCCATATATTCAGATAGGCTGATTTTAATGCATTCTTCCAATCCGAGGCCTGTAACGGAAACAAGTTATCTAGTTTTACAAGTCCGGCGGCAATAACCAAAAAGCAACTGGTCAAGCCCAACAATATTATAATCAGCATATAAATCTCAGCCGCCCGCGCAAACACCTCAATCCCCTTATTTAAGATGTAAATTACCGCAACAACCATCATTGCATAAATGATGAACACGGGTGTTCTGTCGTAAGAAGCAGCTATTAACAACTCACCTGATTCATGCAGATTTCGGGAGCCATTGAAGAGAAGGATTGGAATGTATGTTAAGCTTAACGGCCAGCCTATAACATTGCCCAGTATCTTTCTTGTATACCCGCTAATAATCATGCCCGGATATTGCCGGTATAAATAAACATAAATTAAATACAAAAGAAGTCCACCGGGCAAAGCTAACAGAATAGCAATCCAGACGGCATGGCCACTTTCAAGTCCAATCGGTACCACAAGGGCCGTTCCCAATTCAAACAAAAAAATCAAAGCAAATAATTGACTCGCGCTGATGGTTTCTTTTTTCATAAAGTGGCCTTCTCCCACCTTTCTCACTGAACCCTGTCATTTTCCCTTTAACAATTTTGGCTCTAACCTCATTCCTACACTGCGAATATATGCCTCCACAGAAACGTCCACTTCCGCTTCGGCGAACACTGACTCCCAATTGTCCTTAACGGTCTCCCACGCTTTTGGGTTTATACGCTTCAGTTCATTCCCGAAATTGAAAATATCGCATTTCATAGTTTGAGCAGCCTGTAAGGCTTGGGTTATTTCCTGTTTAGTTTTAAGAGCCACTTGTTGTTCCAATTGAACGATTACCTCTCTATTACTTAGCTCAATATAACTCTGAGCCTCACTAAGTGTCCCCTCTTCCACAACATTTACATGAATGACGGGTACTTTATTGCGGAGTTCAATCTTAATTTTTGTTTTTGAATGATTAATATTCACGGCTATCGAATCCTTAACCTCATCTGAATCTACATTAATACTGGTTTCATTAATCTCGTTCTGTACCCACAGTGCCCCCCGGGCAAGAGGTCCATCCAGCCATCCCTGAAGAACCCCTTTTTTCAATACGCTAAGCCCGCTCATTGTGACAAGTGCTTTTACTTTAGTTTGCTCCATCCCGGATTTTTTAGTTCCTTCTTCAGCGTCTCCAAGAATTCTGGCTCCGGATATCACCACTGACCCTTCCCCACTGATACCATTAATTAGCTCAAAAACATTGATATCCCGGCTTTCTCCATATATTCTAGCGGTATTTTTACTCTTTTTAATAATCCCAATTGCAGGCAGGCTTTCTACGGGAAGCAATAGTTTCAGAATAGAGGATGCTTCCGTATCTCTGGCTACAATAACATTCGTGTTGAGCCGCAGCTCATGGGACCTTTCAAAGATGTCAAAAATCCCATCAATACCGCTCTTCACTGTAGATTCGCCTAAAACTAATAGCTGCGTGTGTGCAAAAAACATCTGTCTTGCCGCCTTTTTTGAAGTCTTGCGAAAAGCGCCAAAGATCGTACGGTCCGTAGAAGAATAAATAGTGACCGTGGGTTGTCCGGTGCTAGCTCCTGCACTTGTGGCTGTTGAGGATGGATTCACAATCTGAAAAGTAACATGATATTCCTCTTTATTCGGCACTTTATCCACACCTATACCGGTCACAATGCCTAAATTGTTTAACTCCCGACTGTTCCAGCAGCTTGTCAGCAACATTAAGCAGCATATACAAATAAATGAACGCATCATCCATCCGACCTTCATTTGCCACTCCCCGGCTTTCCATCATTCACCTTAAGTCGAGTATTATTTTTTTGGCTAATAAGACGCGGCCGAGTTTTCATATATTTCAAGGGCACACGCAAGATCGCGTCCTTCTGATTCTCAGCGATAAAAGGACCAAACGGAGACATATATGGAAAACCCAACGATTTCAAGCTGCACATATGAGCAACCAAAATAAAAGTAAAGATCGTTATTCCATAAAGCCCCATAAAGGCTGCGATAAACATAATGATGAAACGCAAGATGCGTATGGAAAGAGCCATATTAAAAGCAGGAGTAGCAAAGCTGGATATTCCTGTAAGTGAAACTACAATAACCATTGCAGGAGAGACAATACCGGCTTGTACGGCTGCCTGTCCTAACACTAAGCCCCCAATGATCGATACAGTTTGACCTATAGGGGATGGCATACGAATTCCTGCTTCACGTATAATCTCAAAAGTAAATTCCATCAGCATAGCCTCAATAAAAGCCGGAAATGGAACCCCCTCCCTTTGCGAAGCAAAATTAATAAGTAGGGCTGTTGGGATCATTTCTTGATGAAAATTTAGAATCGCAATAAAGAGTGCTGGGCCAAATAACGAAATAACAAGGCAAATAAATCTCAATAATCGGATCAAAGTCGTAATATCATAACGCTGGTAATAATCTTCTACGGCATGTAAAAACATAAAAAAGGTTGTAGGTGCAATCAGCACAAACGGGGTCCCGTCCACAAAAATAGCAACTCGTCCTTCTAAAAGATTTCCTGCAACACTGTCAGGACGTTCCGTATTATATAATGTTGGGAATGGGGAAAAGGGAGTGTCTTCTAAAAATTGCTCAATGTATCCAGATTCCAGAATCCCGTCTATATCAATGCTTTGCAGCTTAGTTCTGAGCTCCTGTAAGGTATTATCATTGACGATTCCATGAATATACATAATAGATACATTCGTTTGCGTGACGTCACCTATCTTCATCGACTCTACCCAGAGATTAGGGCTTTTTATTTTCCTGCGCACCAGAGAGATATTCGTCCCAATAGATTCTGTGAAACCTTCCTTGGAGCCACGAATGGCTACTTGAGTTGTAGCGTCCGATACCGTTCTAACCTCACCGCCGCTTGTATTCCCTCTGATAGCTTCCCTTATCCCGTTGACCCAAAGAATGGTATCTCCAGAGAATAAAGCCTCAAAAAGCACATCCCAATCTTCAAGCGTCTGTTCTTCTCCGATTCCTCTCGCCACTTCTTTCATATACAAAAAGATATCTTCAGCGGATTTTACCACCGGGTGTTCTTCACTTAGTTTATCAAACGACATCGCATGCTCCACAAACTCGTTGACCCTCAATTTTTCTATTAATCCCTCAATATATACGGCAGCTACCTCAACCTGTGTGGTTATGGATTTAATTCTACGAATAACAATATCAGGGCTATGGCCAAGCCTTTCTTGAAGCTCTTTAAGATTATCGTCCAAAATAGTAGAGTTAAAGGGATCCATCATTAACACCTCCTGCTCATACTATTTGTTCTACACCGCTTTTTTATGCAACAAATGGAATCTATAACCTCGCTTAACTTGGAATATGAACACGCAAAAGGGATGTCCTTGAGCTACTATAGCTCCGCGAACATCCCCTTATACTCTTTTGAAATTAACTTATTGAAGAGACTTCAGCAACGTAACTATCTCATCCAGTTGCTTGTCCAGCGCATAAGCATCGGAGAGATAATACGTTTTAAGATCGTAGGTGAATACATGACCCGCCTTAACAGCAGGTAGGCTTTGCCAGAAGACACTGTCCAGAATGTCCAGCTTATCCTGCTCCACACCACGGCTGAAGCCTTGGAAGATATAATCAGCTTCTCCTAAGTACTCGGGCAACGCTTCGAGTGAGAGGGAAGCCCAGCCTTCTTTAAAGGCTGCCTCTTGGACAAGATCAGGTGCATGCAGCCCCAATCCGTTATATATAATCTCTCCACCACGCCCATATGACGAACCATATAAATACAGCTCTTTACCGGCAATTTCAAAGATCGCCACCTTTTTGTCAGCTGCGATCAGATCAGACAATTCCGCTTTCTTCGCTTCCAGCTTCTGATTGAAATCCTCCACCCACTTTACAGCCTGCTGCTCCTTGTTCAAGATTTTCCCGATTTCGATCAATCGTTCCTTATAGTCGTATTTGCCCCAAGGAATAAAGACCGTTGGAGCAATCTTGGAGATTTGCTCATAGGTATCTTCCTGATAAGTGATAATCAAGTCCGGTTCGAGACTCGTTATTTTCTCCAGGGACACCGTCATGTCATCGCCTACAACTTCTACACCTGTCAGCGCCTCTTTGAAATATGGATGGTTCAGGATGTCATTCCCGGCAACAGCAATGGGCGTCACGCCAAGCGTCAGAAGATCACCAATAAAGTCTTGTACCGGGATCACAACTCTTTGTGGATTGCGCGGGATCTGCACCGGGCCTTTATCGCTTTCGTATGTCCAGTATTCTGCATCAGCAGCCGGCTCAGAGCTGGCAACTACAGAATCATTATTAGTGCTTTTAGCCACTTCAGCCGACGTGCTAGCTGGAGCATTCCCTTGATTAGCTGCTTGTCCACATGCGCTCAACAGCAGCACCAGCGTAAGCATAACGGCTATCATGCTTGTTTTTCCTAACGATATTATTTTGTACAATGTAAATCCCCCTTGAGACTTTATATTATCATGATATTGATAATCAATATCATTTAGATCTGTATTTAATATACCGTCTCCGCGGGAAAACATATATACACGCTAATACATCAATTTTGTTATGGACGATTGTCAGCTTAAATTATGGCCGGTTAACAAATCTGTCTGTATCTCCAATTGGCGTTCGAGCGCAAGCCCTTCGCTGCCCCAAAATTCCTCAAGCTTCAGGTAATATATGCGTCCATTCCTGAATGCTGGAAGATTGCGCCAAACCGCACTTTTACTAATCCGTTTACGCGTCTTCGACATCCAGTCCTCTTGTCCTGATACGACCACAAACATATGGTCAGCCGCATATATTGGCAATTCCGACAGTGAGATGCATAAATGATCATTCCGCTCCAGAACATCTGACCTTACCTTGTCCGGTGGAGTTAACCCCAGCATTGGATACAGATTGTACACCCCGCGGGCTGTATGATTCCAGATATAAATACTGTTATCTTGCCTAATCTCATACACCGCTACCGTTTCACCAGATTCAATTAGTGAGGACAAGCGCTGCTTGGACAAATCTATTTTCAAATGATAGTGCCTTATCCATGCCTCTGCCCGCTCCTCTTCACCCAGCAGTCTGCCGAACAAACGAATCTGTTCCAGGCGGTCCATTTTATCACACTCTACCGTAACTAGTGGCCCCAACTTCTCCATGCATTTAAGCTGACGGGGGCTCAGATAGGTTGGTGCAATAACTAAATCGGCTTCCAGCCCAGGCCATTCCGCTTCCTCCGGACATCCCTGCAGCTCAAATGATCGTACACCCGCCAGTTCCGGCAGCAAAAGCAAGGAGTAATTCATCACATCTTCTTCAACTGCGACAGGCTTCACACCCAGCGCAAGTAAATCCCCTAAAAATTGCAACGCTACTATCCGCTTCGGTTTGGGACGCAAACGGAACTCTGTTGGGGTCATCCCGGTGACTTGCTTGAATTTGCGGCTCAGATATAGTCCATCTGTATAGCCTACTTTTTGCGAAATTTCCTGTATTGTTGCTTTGCTGGACATCAAGTGTTTTTTCGCTTTATTTACTCTTAAATGAGCTACATATTCGGTGAAGCTCCAACCCGTCTGCTTGCGGAACCATACTGAGAAATAACGAGGATTGAAGCCCATTATTCGAGACATCATCTCCCGCGTAATCTCCCTTTGGAAATTCTGGTGGATATAAGAGAGCATTCTGAAATATGAACTATCCGTAATGTCTGCTTCAGCGTCAGCCTCTACGACCAGTTGATGTAGCTGATACAGCAAGGATTGAATTCTATCTGCCTGTGCTTCTAAATTATTGGCAGCAACGTCTTCCAATTCGCTGAATAAGCGAGTTATTTTATTCGTCGTACGTATAGGTAAAATCCCATTGACCGGAAAAATTTCACGGCAAAGTCCATAGACCAATTCTTGCTCCGTGCTATTGCTTAGCCCATATACCTCATAGGAAATTGCTAGAACAGAGATAACAGTCTCTAATGGAGCATTAATTTGATATGTCGCACCTGCGCTTAGAAAAAGAATTTCACCATTTTTAAGAGATACTGTCTCTCCTTCTATGGTTATTTGAATGATAGCTTCTATTGGTGTCAGGAAGAGTGGGGACTGGGCAATTTGGGGTTTACTGATGTGACCGCCACCGCATTGGCGTTTCCCTACCTCTTTTAACAGATAAATTCTATGAACCGGGTTATTATTTGATAGCTTCATTCCTGCTCCCTTCCAGACTGCTAGACTTAATAACCCATAAAATATAAAGCAAGCGTATAAGGTTTCTCTCCGCTCGAAATGGATAAGATCCCCTATACGCCTTATATAAAACTTCAGATTTTATGGTTTGAGAAGCCTCTATCCTTAGTGGTCATCAACGACTCCAAGCGCTTTATTCTTCTCTTTGAACCGTTCATTGTGAGAAGATACGTAAGCGACTTTGGCCGCGGTTGGGTCTATGTACAGCTTAGCGCTATTAAGCGCCAGAGCCGCATCAGTGAAAGTACCTGCGATCAAACGAACCTTGCTTGCATAATCCACAAAGTCACCTGCTGCAAATATACCCGGAAGATTGGTCTCCAGCTTATCGGTTACATTCGCACACCACTCGCCCATATCAAGACCCCATTCTTTTAACGGACCAAAATCGCTTTTCAGACCATGATTCACAATGACAGCATCCACTTCAAACTGCTCTGTTTCACCTGTCTCTATATGACTGATCGTAACCTGATCTATCGTTTCAGCATTACTGCTGTGTAATTGGCTTACTGCATATGGCGCACGGACATTGACTGAGGATTCCTTCATCCGTACAATGTTTTTCTCATGCCCGCCAAACTGTTCACGACGATGTGCAATCGTCACACTTGCAGCGATAGGCTCCAATTCATTCGCCCAATCTACTGCGGAGTTGCCTCCACCGGAGATTAGCACTCTTTTACCGCGGAACGGCTCCAGCTCTTGAACGGTATAATGAAGATTTGTCACCTCATAACGATCTGCACCTTCAATTTCAAGCTTTGCCATCTGCAGAATTCCGTAACCAATGGCCAAAATGACTGTGCGGGTCCAATGTTGTTCCCCAGTAGAAGAGGTCAGGATGTACGTTCCATCCTCTTGTCTCTCTTGATTCATAATTTGCTGACCCAGCACAATAGTCGGATCGAAGGTTTGAGCCTGCTCCTTGAGCTGACCGATTAGTTGATGACAAAGAGTTGGGGTTACGCCTCCTACATCCCAGATCATTTTTTCGGGATAAATAAGCATTCTTCCTCCGAGCTCATCCTTCGCTTCAATTAACTTTGTCTTCAAGTCTCTCATTCCGCTATAAAAAGCTGTATACATCCCAGCAGGTCCGCCACCAATAATGGTTACATCGTATAATTCCAGTTGTTTATTCATTGTGTCCCTCCAAAATTATATTCTAGTGATCCCTTCAGCTACTTAAGCTCCAAACTGCGCTTCATGCAATCGGCTGTAAATTCCGGCAGTCTGCAGCAGTTCCTCATGCTTACCTTGTTCTGCGATGCCACCTTCCGCAACGACAACAATCCGGTCCGCATTTCTGATCGTTGCAAGGCGATGAGCAATAACAAGTGTTGTGCGTCCCTCAGACAACTCTGCGAGCGCCTCTTGTATAGCGGACTCCGTTTCAGTATCCAGTGCAGATGTAGCTTCGTCCAGAATGAGAATCGTCGGATTCTTCAAGAACATCCGGGCGATGGACAACCTCTGCTTCTGGCCGCCAGAAAGCTTGACGCCTCTCTCTCCGATCATTGTATCCAGCCCGGCGGGCTGAGATTTAATCAGTTCTTCCAGCTGAGCGCGCCCTGCAGCCTCCCAGATTTCTTCATCGGAAGCTCCCAATCTGCCGTAAGCAATGTTCTCACGGATAGTTCCGTCAAACAGGAATACATCTTGTTGTACAATCCCGATATGGGAACGAAGTGATTCCAACGTCATGGAGCGAATATCTATTCCATCAATAGAGATGTTGCCTTCGCTTACATCGTAAAAGCGTGGCAGCAAGCTGCAAAGTGTTGTCTTACCAGCACCGGATGGACCCACAAGCGCAACGGTCTCTCCTGCTGAAATCGATAAGTTCACATTGGTTAACACCTTTTCTTTATCACTATAAGCAAAAGCTACATCCTGGAAGGTTATATTCCCTGACAGATGAGACACTGGCTTAGCGTCTTTTGCGTCATCAACATCCGGCTCCGTCTCCAGCAGTTCAAGATAACGTTTGAAACCAGCGATCCCTTTAGGATAGGTCTCAATGACCGAATTAATCTGTTGCAAAGGTCCTAAGAAGACATTAGACAACATCACAAAGGCAATAAATTCACCGTAGGTCATCTGCTTCTGGATTACAAAATAGGTTCCGCACACAAGAACGAATAACGAGACCAGCTTCATGAGCACAAAGCTAAAGGATGAATTCCAAGCCATAATTCGGTAGGTCATTAGCTTCGTAATACGGAAGCGTTCGTTATTAACTGCAAAGCGGGAAATTTCATGATTCTCATTAGCAAAAGCTTGCACAACACGAATCCCGCTTACATTGTTCTCTACGCGTGCGTTATAGTCAGCAATGTCCGCGAACATGATGTGGAACGCTTTGGACATTTTGCGACTGAAGTACATGGATAAATAAATCATCAGCGGGACAATTACAAAGGTCAGAATAGCTAATTGCCAATTAATGCTAAGCATGATACCGAATACACCCAGCAGCGTCATCACTGCTATGAATAAATCTTCAGGACCATGGTGGGCAATCTCACCGATGTCCATCAGATCATTTGTCATCCGTGAGACCAAATGGCCTGTTTTATTATTATCGAAGAAGTTGAAAGAGAGCTTCTGTACACGATCAAACAGCTTTTTTCTCATATCCGACTCGATATTAATCCCCAGCTTATGCCCCCAATAAGTGACGACAAAATGCATAAAGGCGCTGACGATATAGATCCCCAGCAAACCGAGGCAAGAATAGAGAATCCATTTCCAATTCCCACTTGGCAGCATATCATCCACTACCCGGTTAACGGCCAGCGGGAAGACTAGTTCCAGCAGTGCAGCAGCAATAGCACAGGAGAAGTCAAGAATAAACAATCCCTTATAGGGTCTATAGTAAGCAAAAAAACGACGCAACATTGTAAAAATTCGCTCCTTCCGGTGAGTGACCATCTTCTTTCATCAAGATTTAGTACGGGCTAGCAAATACAAAAAGTATGGCGCTCCAATTACAGCAACAACGATTCCAGTGGGGATCTCAGATGGCTGTAAGATCCAGCGTCCAATGGTATCCGCTATAATGACTAGCAGTGAGCCGAGCAGCGCTGAGGTTGGCAGCATGAGCTGATGTTTGGGTCCAACTAGTCGTCTCGCCAAATGGGGGCCGACAAGTCCGACAAAGCCAATCCCGCCACTCACAGCAACACTTGCCGCAGCTAGACCAACCGCAGCGGCAAGAAGCCGGAATTGTTCTTTGGTTACAGCAGCCCCAAGTCCTACGGCTGTCTGTTCACCCAAATTAAGGACGTTCATTACCCTTGCTTTATAGATGACATACGGCACAAGAATTACGATCCATGGTAGTAAAGAAAGTACAAACTTCCAGCTTGTGCCCCAAATACTCCCGGCAAGCCAAGTAGCCACAAACTGATACTTCTCCGGATCCAGCCGAAGAGTCAGCACGATCATCGCTGCACTCATTCCAGCTGCAACCGCTACACCAGTCAGCAACAGGCGCATGGGTTTTATTCCTTCATGCCGTTTATAAGCTAAGACATAAATCAAGGCAGCAGTAATTGCCGCACCAACAAACGCTACCATAGGCAGCAGATACACCGGAGCCGCGGTTGCCGTTGGGTAAAAAGAAATTAACAGCATAACCATAATTCCTGCGCCAGCGTTAATCCCTAAGATGCCGGGGTCGGCCAAAGCATTACGAAAGACGCCCTGCATCACAGCTCCGGATACAGCCAAACCTGCGCCTATCAGAACGGAGATCACAATACGCGGTAACCGAAATTGAAACAAGATTAACTCTTGCTTATCCGTCCCTTTACCGAATAACGTATTAAGCAGCTCCATAGGTGTCAAACGTATGTATCCTGTATTCATACTAATAATAAAAGCAATAACAATCAGTACAGCTAAAATAATCATTATAACTAAGCCACGTTTATTTTTGGCGGCTTGGAAGGAATCGAATGAAGTTTTCTCTATCATTACAGTTCCCTCCTTTCTTTACGTGCAAGATAAAGGAAGAACGGTACACCGATCAGTGCAATAATGGCTCCCAGCGGCGTTTCATTAGGGGGATTAATCATCCGTGCTGTTAAATCTGCAAATACTGCAAGCAGACTGCCGAGAATAGCTGAACATGGAATGATCCATCTGTAATCCACACCTACAAAAAAACGGGTCAAATGGGGAATAATTAGTCCAATGAACCCAACGGCTCCTACTACGGCAACTGATGATCCAGCCAGAATCAATACAATTAAAGTCCCTGCCAGCTTAACAAGCCCTGTGCGCTGGCCAAGCCCTTTAGCAACATCGTCACCTAGGCTGAGCATTGTGATCGACCGGGATAATACCATAGCCCCAATTAACGCCGCTCCTATCCAAGGGAACATGACTTTAAGCTGAATCCATTTCGTCCCAGCCACGCCTCCCGCATACCAGAAAGCCAAATCTTGCCCAATATGAAAATATAAAGCTACCCCTTCACTCAGCGCTGACAGCAGTGCACTAAAAGCAGCACCCGCCAGCACCAGACGAGCAGGAGTCAGCCCTCCCTTGGCCAATGATCCGACCCCATACACAACCCCAGCCCCTACTCCGGCACCAACGAAGGAATATAGGATCAAATACATAAACGATAAATTCGGGAAAAATGCAAAACAAAGCGCCAGCGCAAATCCTGCGCCTGAGTTAATGCCCATCAAACCTGAATCTGCGAGTGGATTTCGGGTCATCCCCTGCATAATGGCACCCGCAACTGCAAAGCTTGCCCCTATCATGGCCCCGCCAAGTACACGGGGTAATCGTAATTCTCTAATAATCTGATGATCCATGATCTCCGGATTAAAGTGAAACACGGCTGCCCACACCACAGAAAGCTTAATATCAGCCGCTCCGAAGGAGACTGAAACAGCGATACCTAGTGCTAATAGTACCAGACCGCCAACCAAGATTAACGTAGCAGCCCAAGGACGTGAACGGAACTCTTGTATGGCTGACCCTTTATTAGGTCTAATCTTGGAAGATATCTGTTGATTCATGAATGCCACCCTATTTCTATGAAATTGATTCTCATTATCACTATGCTATTGTAAATGAGCCTTCCTAGGTTTGGCAATAGATAGATTTAATAGGAGGCATTTATTTTATTGCATTGACAGGAAATCTAGGATTTGATAAAGTTCAAATTGAAAATAATAGTGATAATGATTCTCATTATTATTTGTTGGTACATATATATAGGGAGGTTTATCATGCTAAAAAGAAAGACCCTCTTCCCCATCCTGGCACTCATAATGTTATTGTCTGTATTTGTGACAGCTTGCGGGGGAACGAACAACGCTTCATCTAATAAGACAACAGCAACAACAGAAGCAACTAAAGCACCAAGCACTGAGCCAACGGCTGCTCCTGAGGCTTCAGCTGCTGAAATGCGTAGCTATGAAACCACTAAAGGTACTGTACAGATACCTGTAAAACCACAACGGATTATTACAGATTATTATGGTGGGGAGTTGCTCTCCGTAGGAGCAAATGTAGTAGGTGTCGAACCTAGTACATTTGATAATCCCTTCTTGAAAGACCTGCTCGCAAACACACAAGATGTCGGTGCTCCAGTTAACGCCGAGAAAGCTCTGGAACTTACACCTGACCTGATCGTCGTTATGTACGATGATAACTACGATGCTTTATCCAAAATTGCTCCAACCATTCATATTCCATACGGAACCGCTACAAATATCTATGAAACTGTTAAACTGTTCGGTGACATTGTAGGTGTGCCTGACAAAGCTGAACAATTTATTGCTGACTTTGAGAAAAAGGCTGCTGAAGGCCGCGAGAAGCTTAAAGGTGTCGTAAATGAAAATGATACTTTTGGAATCTATGAGCTGACTGATAAAGGTGAGCTATGGACCTTCGGAAATAATGCTGGCCGGGGTGGACAAGCCCTTTATAACGCACTTAAGCTAAAAATGCCTACTAAGAACAGCAACGATAACCAAACGTTGCAGCTGTCCATGGAGCTATTGCCCGAATATGCTGCTGACTACATGTTCCTCACCACTTATGATCCTGACAAAAAAGGGGATAAGCTGAAAGAACTGAAGGAATCTCCAGTTTGGAACGGACTTGATGCTGCGAAGAACGATCATCTATTCTATAATGATTTTGATACCTACTACCGCTATGATCCGATTGCGATTACCGCACAGATTGATCTGTTCGTAGATATGATTCTTGAACGCAACGGTAAAAAATAAACATAGGCACATACAAAAACACCCCACTTTAAATATTGTCTAAAGTGGGGTGTTTGGCTATACATAAGAAGTTTCTGTTAAATTTATATCATCTAGTATATTCATTATACTCATCGGTGTTATTTAGTTTTTTGTACATATACTCATCATTTTTAAGCTTATAGAGCTGCCCCATCCCCGCAAATACGAAAAACAGCACCAAAATTAATCCATACGCATAGGTGAATTCACCAATATAAAAGCAAGTGACTATCGCAACAAGGGTCAAGATCATTAATGCGACTGCAATTCTGGAAAAAATCTTTTTCAAATGGAATCCCCCCACGTTTTGTGCACCAATATTATCATATTTGGGATTAAATTGAAATCTCTTTTTGGTCTATTAAGGGAATATCGAGTAGCTGAATATGTGCCAGCATATTGTGAGTGTATATTTTGGTGTATATACGATAAAAGAGGACTTGAAATAAAAGATACGCTCCGCCTACTAACAAACAAAACCACATCGGCTCCAGAGCTGTAGACATTTCAACCCTGGAAGAACTAACAACATAAAAAGAAGACAACGCAATACCTAATGCATACGGGAGAAAAAACAGCACTTTTAAAGGGCCGCCTATAATGCGAGCCACGTCCTTAGAAGTAATTCCAATCTTGTTCAGCTTCCTGAATTTGATCCTCTCACGCTCTAAATCGGTCTGAATACTGAAATGCAGCACTATCCCGGAGGCGCCGAAAAATATTAAACCAACAAATGAAATTACGAAGATTCCAAATCGGCCAGACTCCTGTAACTGTAGATAGTCACTTATTCTAGACTTCGTAGAGAATACGAGGGCCTCTTGCCGTTCATTGCCATACCAGGACTCTGTATTGTCTTTGTTATATTTGGCTAAAGCGGCATTTAACTTAGCATCTATATCCGCAGTTTTTTTCCAATCCTTAAAATTCAGGAGCTGAAGATTACCGATCGCTTTTTTATTTTCCGCTTTCAGCGCCATATAATCCTCTTCGTTTACAATGATATGAAGACCATTCATTAGATTCGGCACAGGGTTAAATACCATGTCAAATAGGATACCTTGTGAATACAGCGTATGCTTCCCGGAAGCAAGCATCAGATCAAAGGTGGGCATTTCCAGTCTTTGATTCTTCCACTCTTCTCCTTGTGCAACTATGGCCAGATTTAGAAAGTGATCTTTCTCCACATGATAATCAGTGCCGATTAATGCGTTTATATTCTGGTCCAGAAATATTTTGAAATTAAACAAGTCGATATACTCCAGCTTTTGGTGTGAAAGCAGCGGCGTGGCGCCATGATCCGTGATCTCGCTTAGTATTTTTGGTGAGATGCTATTTTTTCCGAATACTTCTGAATAGGCAATATCATATGGATTGTTTGCAACCGGAATATCCTCAGCATTCCAGGTCAAATAAAAAATAATTCCGCTTAGAGAAATCGTGATGAAGACGAGGAAGGTGATAAGAGAAAGCACTATTTTGGAGCGACCAAGGGTATAGATCAAATTGGAACTAAACAGCAGGTGCTTGTGATATGCTCTGCTTGATCGCGATATAAAAAGTTTCAACCAGTCCCCAAGTCCTGACAGCAGCAAATAAACGCCTAACATACTAATTCCCAGATTTATTAACATCATGCGAGCATCGGAAGGGTTGTAATGAGTGAGCATATTATAAACGGAGATTCCCAAGAGCAAAACTCCGATGACCCCGGTGATTTTCCCATGAATCAGGTTGCGTTCTGCGGTTCTGGACTCTTTTAAAAGACGTAAAATACTGTATCGCAAAGTTAGTAGCAAATTGACTGCAATCACAACTATGTAAATCACCGCGAAGAATTTAATGGTATACAGATAACTATCGGGCGTCAGTATAAAAGCACTGTCCCCAATATTTACAAACAGCGAAACAATCAAGAAAAAAATACCGGAGAAAACTGTCCCTGTACCTAAACCAGTGAGAATCGAGGCTAAAGCGATCATGCTATTCTCGAACAAAATGATTTTGCGGATATTGTGGCTTGTCATTCCAAGTACCATTAATAGCCCAAAGTCGCTTTTTCTGAATTTTAAAAAGGCCATTTGAGCATATACAATAAACAGAACAGCAAACACCCTTATCACCAAAAAAGGAGCATATAAATTACCTGACACCATCCCATTCACTTGATAAGGGTCATTAAAATCAGGATTACTGTACAGCGAATAAAATGTAAAAAAGATCATGACCGTAAAGCTGCTGCATAGGAAAAATAACAAATATCTTCTAAGATTCGCCTTAAATATCTGAAATGCCATTCTCCTAAAGGTCATCTTCTCCCCCTCCAATAAAGGCCAGGTTCTCCAGAATCAGATCCAAAAATGCTCTGCGCTCTTTATTCTCTCTAGCAATCTCTAGTAGAGCCTTCCCATCTTTGATAAAAAGCACCCGATTACAATAGCTGGCCGCAAAAGGATCATGTGTGACCATCACTATCGTTGCTCCTTTTAGAGTGTTGAGCTTGGCGAAGGTCTTCATCACCGTACTCGAGGATTTGGAATCCAAATTCCCCGTCGGCTCGTCCGCAAAAATCACATCTGGATGATTTATAATCGCCCTGCTGATCGCCGCCCGCTGCTGTTGCCCCCCTGAAACCATATAAGGATATTTGTCCTTCACCTCATCCAGATCGAATAGCGATAACGTCTCATCTGTCTTGGCATTGATATCTTCTACCTCTTGATCATCCAGCACTATGGGCACCATGATATTTTCCCGTAGGGTCAGACTATCCAGCAGATTGTAATCCTGAAAAACGAATCCCATACGCTGCCGGCGAAAAATCGCAAGCTCGTTCTTGGACATCTCACTTATACTAGTATCTGCAATTCTTACAACCCCACTATACTCCGTGTCGATTCCGCTTAGTATATTTAAAAGTGTTGTTTTCCCGCTCCCCGAGGGTCCCATAATCGCCACAAACTCGCCGCTATCCACACTAAGACTAATCCCGTTCAGCGCTCGAAACCGATTCGTTTTGCCTTTGCCTTTATATTCTTTCGAGAGATTCTCTACTTGCAGTATGGACATCCTGGCACCTTCTCATTGATAGGTTTGGAGTGAGTTACATTAAATGGAATTCAATCACTCGGTATTACTATAAAGCTAAGAAGGGCGTTCGTTTGTTAGATTGCTCACAGCGCAAAAAAAGCAGGATACCTCCTCTACAATTTCCGCTCCCGCAAAAAACAAAGGCAAAGAAAACCAGTAAAAGCAAGTCCTCCGATTGCTGCTAATGAGAAGGAAAACGCCCTTACATAATCCGCTAGATCTGCTTCCAAAAGAGAATGCTTTAGCGAAGCGGAGAATAAAATACCGATTAACGCCACTCCTAACGAATTCGCAAAATACATAAAGGTAGTGATCAAGCCTGAACCCGTGCCCGTGATCTTTGTGGGTACTGAACTAAGCGTGACGTTAACTAGGGGCGTAGTAGCCATTCCAAGACCGAAACCATATATCAATAATAGTAGGATATTACGAGGGTCTAGCAGCTGCGTAACGTCCACATTTAGCTCTAACATAAGCAGCAGACTACAGCTCCCCATCATCAGCGCTCCTATCTTAAGTACACTCATCCCCCATCTTTTGACCATTCGAGAAGAGATTAGGGAAGTCATAAAAAAGCCTATCCCTATAGGCAAGAAAACCATACTCGTATCTTGAACACTATAGTGCAAACCAAATTGCATATAATAGCTCAAAATAAAAAAGAAAGAGAACATACTTAGATAAAGGACAAGAAGGGTTGCCAGACCAGCGCTAAATGTTCGATCTCTGAAAATAGACAGATCGACTAACGGTAACGTCCCCTGCTTTCCCTTTCGATTTTCAACCCAGATAAAAGTAAACAACACGAAAAGAGCTAACATTAGACAGCCAAAAATCCACAACGGCCACCCTTGTTTTTGTCCCTCTGACAACGGATAGATCAACAGGAACAAACCGATCAGCAGAAGGAAGCTTCCAGTCCAATCAATACTGTGCGCCTGCTCAGCCCGTGTTTCAGGTACAATCGGCATTAACAGCAGGACGAGAAGTCCAAATGGCACATTGAAAAAAAATACTGTCCGCCAACCGAGATCGAACGGATTCCAATTCACAATAGTACCTCCGAGGATGAATCCGAATGCAAATCCAATGCCAATCATTGCGCCGTAAATGCCGAAAACAAGCCCTTTTTCCTTTGGCAGAAAGCTGACTTGCAGCGTAGATAGAACCTGAGGTTGAATAAGCGCCGCAGCCAATCCCTGCACAATCCGAATAACAATCAGAAGTGCCGGATCTGAGGTCAGTCCGCCTAACACTGCCATGACCGTAAACCCGCTCACCCCGATCATCAACATCCGTTTTCTGCCGTATATATCCCCAAGCTTTCCGCTAATAATCAACGCCACAGCTAATCCTAGCGAAAATCCGGTAACGATAAGCTGTGCTTCCGAAAAGCTTGCGTTCAAGCTATATTGCATAGATGGAAGCGCAACTTGAATCATATAAGTATTTAATGAAATAAGTAATGTTGGCAGTAAAATAACCCCCAGCGCATACCACCTGCGTGAATCTACTTGTTGTTGTCCCATTGTATGACCACCTTTTTATCTGCAATCTATGAAATTATTATCATTTAGAGTGGTCTTTTTCTCTACCTGTTAAGGGAGGTTCACTCCTTGATAAGGGAGCAAACACAAAAAAACCTCAAGCATGCAGAAGATAACGTTCGATTCCGAACCCTATGTTCTAACACTTGAAGCTTTAAGCTGTCTGCATTTACAAATCTTCCTACAGCCTGTTTCGTTCCAAACTCTGTTGTTCGATACGTTTTAAGTATTCGCTTGGATTGCAGCCATAATGCTTACGGAAGGTCGTCGTGAAATTGCTGACATTGCTATATCCGACCGAAACAGCTGTTTTCCCTATATTCAAACCTTCAACCTCCATATACCAGAGCGCTTTCTCCATCCTTTTTATACGTACAAGCTCGAAGATCGTCATGCCAAATAATTCGCGGAAGCCTTTTTTCAGCTTGAATTCGTTGATACCTACCCGCTTAGCCAACTCACGTATAGATAACGGTTGTTCGAAATGGATTTGCACCAATTCATGTACCCGCTTCAGATTAGTAATATCATCATGCCGCAGCGTCATACTATCGCTAATAGAACCGTAACCATCAGACTCACCAAACAAAGCAATAAATTCAAGGGCTTTGCTCTCCATATATAAACGTCTCAATGTTCCATGATAGGTACAGTGGATCATTTCGGAGACACATTTTCGGATTGCCGCAGTATCTGGATAACGATCAATATTTCCACGATGATGTCTAAGCCAGGTTTCCATTTGCTGTGTCTCCGATAAATCTCCGGCGTAATTCAGCAGTTCACTAGGAGCAAACCGTATTTCCAGCAATTGATTGGGGACACCTGCTTTTTTCTCTTCATACACCTGAACATCCTCTAGAAAAAGGACATTGCCCATTTGTTTATCCGTGTAACTTTCCTTGCCGTTCCATTCGCAATAGATTTCTCCGCTTAGATTATAGCTTAGTTCAAACAACGGACAAGCTTCTTGAATGTGGAGCTTCATATCCTGTTCGTAAGTTATGTCCGTATACATAATCTCCATACCTGGACGAATCCGTGTACGGGTGACGCTTCCCTTACCAATATGTGAAGGAATAGTAAGCCGCTGTTCCCATTGGTTATGCTCAACATGCCCCTCTATCCGTTCAGTAAATTGATCAAAAAGATCATGAATTTCCATATTCAATATATTTAAAGTCATCGCAAACCTCTCCTTCTTCGCTCGTTGTATACGATGAGTTACATGATCTCTACTCTAGCTCCGTAAATGATAATTGTTATCACTTGAAAGTGTCAACCTGAAATACAAAAAAGCATTGGCGGATTTTATTCTGCCAACGCTTTTTTAGAAGTAAAATAAGACCGTTCAAACCAATGGAAATGCGTCCCTCCGGTATCTTAGCTCCCCCGTAACCTCCATAATCTTCGAGGCTAACAAATGCGAGGGCAGCTCGTAATCCACACAACCCAGCTTCGCGGCTGCTTCAGGCATTTCACTTTCAATAGAAGTTTCTTGCGATTCTACTAGCGTTGATTGGGCGCCAGCGTGTTTAGCAGCCAGCATCCCTTTAACGCCGTCATTTCCCATTCCGGTCATTAGGATTAAATGCTGCTGTAGACCAGTTAATGCAGATATAGAATCAAACAAGATATCGACCGAAGGACAGTGCCCATTCACTGCAGGCTTTTTCATAAGTTTTATTCTGAGATCCTGCCCCTCCTGAATGATGGTCATATGAGAATTACCTGGAGCGATATAGACGGTTCCCCCGAGCACCGATTGCTTGTCCTTGGCTTCCACCACCCGTACACTTGAGAACCGATTCAGTCGTTCCGCCAATGCTTTTGTGTACTTGGGCGGCATATGTTGAACAACCAGCAGGGGATACGGGAAGCTCGCCGGGAGCGAGGAAATTAAGATTTCTAATGCTTTCGGCCCCCCTACTCCGCACCCAATTCCCACGATCTGCTCAATAACTTCTGTACATCCACTCTTAACGTTGTTTTGCTTCTCTTGTCGAGCTTTCACTTTGGAGATGTTTATATTGTTAAGAATAAGAGTTCTTAAAGGAATTTCAGCGGCTTTCTTAATTTTGAATAATAACTCATCTTTTATGCTGTATAGACCAGGTCCATAAGATTGAGCCGGCTTGGATATGAAATCCACTGCACCATTTTGTAAAGCAGTAATGGTTGCTGTTATTCCATCCTTTGTAGCGGAGCTCAGGATAAGTATAGGTGTTGGCCGCTGAGACATTATGCTTGTGAGTGCTACCAAACCGTTCAATTCCGGCATTTCTATATCTATAGCCACGACATCGGGCCTGAGTCTTTGAACCATGCTGATCGCTTCGGATGCATTTCGAGCTACTCCAATGACCTCGAGGGTTGAATCCTCCGAAATTAGGTTCGAGATCTGTTTACGCATGGTTACTGAAGCAGCTACAACGAGCACCTTTATTTTTTGCACTACTTCTCCTCTCCTATCAATGATAATACCCCTGACACTGTTTATTTAACTTTAAAAATAGATACCAGACTATTTAACTCTTCTGCTAGCTGAGCCAAAGCATTGGCCGTCGTTGCCGTTTCACTGCTGCTTGCCGCCATTTCTTCAGTTGCGGCGGATATGCTCTCAATTGAGAACATCACCTCAGACGATTGTGCAGCCTGTTCTTCACTGGCAGCCGCAATTTCTGTTACTTTATGAGCGGTATCGTTCACCATCGTAAGGATATGTTCAAAGGCTTCTCCATTTTTTTGTGAAAAAGCTACTCCTTCTACTACGGCATTTACACTGTGCTGCGTATTCTTCTGCATTTCTTTGATAATGCCCGTGATTTGTTTCGTAGCCCCACTGCTCCGCTCAGCTAACTTTCTTACTTCATTCGCAACAACGGCAAAACCTCGACCTTGTTCACCTGCGCGGGCCGCTTCAATCGCTGCGTTTAGGGCAAGCAGATTTGTCTGTTGGGCAATATCTTCAATCACCGCGATAATCTCACCAATCTTATCGGAGTCTTCCGCAAGTCTAGACATTTGTGTATCCAGTACTGCCATTCCTTCTACGGAGTTCTTAACCACGATCCCTCCATCTTGAGCGATACGCATCGTTTGATCTGAAAGCTCAGAAGCCTGTTCAGCACTCTGGGCTACTGAATTAATCGCCGCAGATAATTCTCGGAACAACTCATTCATCGTTTGTGCTGCACTAGCTTGACTCATACTTCCACTAGCTACTTCCTCTGTACTTGCTGAGATTTGCTGTGCAGCAGCTGAGACACTTTCCGCAGAAGAGGAAATGCCGCTAACAGTGCGTCTTAGGTTCAGAACCATTTCATTAACAGAATAAGCTAGCATTCCAATCTCGTCCTTAGATTCCAGGTTCGACGTTTCGCTTAAATCACCATTAGCCACTTTACCTAGCAGGCGCATTACTTGATTTAGAGGCCGTGCTATGATCTGCGATATTAGAAGACCCAGACCAATACTGATGAGCAGCGCAACAATAGTAACGCTAAAAGTAATCAAACGAGAGGACTGATAAAGGTCATTGGCATTAACAATCGAACCTTGAGCCTGCTTCATATTGATGTCTATTAAATTTTGCAGAAAGTCAGTCAGCTCTGTTGTAGCTGTTTGCAAATCACTTACAAGCAAAAAATTTGTATATTTCTCATTACTAATATTTGTTTTATCAATTTCAATAGTATCATCAAGACTTGTGATATAACGTTGCCAGATCTCAGGATAATCTTTCATTATCGCCAATTCTTCTTCCCTCAACGCAGTCTTGCTATATTTACCCATGATCTCTTCAATACTTTGAACGTTTTTATGTATTTTATCTTCGTATTCTTTCTTTTCTGCCGCTGTTTTAGCCATCGTGTTTATATCACGGATATTAATTCTATTTGTTAAAAATAGTTCATTCGCTTCTCCCAGATAAGCTATAGGTGTTAAGCGATTTTCGTACATGTCCACGATAGAGCGGTCCATCTTACTCAAATTCGTAATTCCATAGAATCCTACAAAGCACAATATTGCGGATACTAACAGAAATGCGGAGATTAACTTCACTGCTGTTCTTAAATTATAAAACCACTTCATTTTCCTCAGCCCCTCATTGGCGTTAGTCATTTTTTAGTAATTCTTAGGAACTATTTCATCATATACGGTAAGCAGATTAAGGTAACCGAAAAAAAATAGCGCGACCACGCAAAAATATTGCGTCATCCCGCAAAAAAAGCGCAGACCAAAAAATCCCGCCTCACAGCACCGTGAACGGGATTTTGATCTATTTGTTTGTTACGAATTTTCATAGTGAATTGTTGAAATCGGACTCCTTCAATATGCCCAGTCGTTTAGCTTTTATTGCCGCTTCAATTCTTGATTTCACATTTAGCTTCTGGAACAGACTCGTTAAACTGTATTCCAGCGATCGTTGACTCATAAGTACAATCTCTGCTATTTCCTTGTTGCTTTTTCCTTTTGCAATCTCTGTCAGCATTTCATGCTCTTTTTTGCTTATCTTCGGGTTTGCTTGGTCAATATTAATCTCCATTCCTTTGGGTGATACTTTTCTTAACTGTTTAACTAGGGTATGAGGCAATATGACATCTCCCCTTAAAGCACAACGCACTGCTGCAACCAACTGCTCTCTATTTGTCGTTTTTGAAATAAACCCAAACAAACCCGATTCGATCATCAAGTTGAATTTGTTTGTAATTTCGTATCCGGTGTAGATTAAGATAATTGCGTCTGCGTTTATTTTTAAGACTTCCTTCGCCAAATCAATCCCATTCCCATCAGCGATATGAAGATCAAACAGCATCACGTCAAACGTATGGCTACCCACCATGTTAAGCGCCTCATGGGCTGAATTGGCTAGGGTAACCTTCATATCTCCCTC
This sequence comes from Paenibacillus sp. FSL H8-0175, assembly GCF_045040615.1. NCBI lineage: Bacteria > Bacillati > Bacillota > Bacilli > Caryophanales > Paenibacillaceae > Paenibacillus > Paenibacillus sp. FSL H8-0175. The sequence goes on from NZ_CP150299.1 coordinate 4,894,264, forward strand.
TTGTTCCAGTATCATCTTAGTCCCTTCCATGACAGAGGGATGATCGTCCACTAACAAAATTTGAATCATGCCTATTACACCCCTATCCCCTTATTATGCCCCATGATTAATCTGCAGGTATGGATATAAAGACAGCTAATCCCTTATTCTCTGGCGAAAGAAATCGTATGGTCCCATCCATACTGCGAACCCTTTCTTTCATCCCATAAATCCCCATGCTCTTAAGAGAATCCTCTCCTAAAAGGCTCATTCCAATTCCGTTATCTTCATAATCCAAAAGCACCTGTTGCCCTTCGCTAGCTAAGGAGATACGTACTTCTGTGGCACAAGAATGTTTAGCTGCGTTAGCCAAAAGTTCCTGCACAATACGGTACAGACCAATGAGAATCTCGTCTTTTAACTTATGCTTAAAAGCTGTTGACTCAAAATAAATCTGATAGTCGTTCCGCAGCTGAGCAAATTCAAACAACGTCTCAAGTGAGGAAGCAAGCCCCTCATTGATTAATGCTGGTGGCCTAAGCTCATTGCAGATCATCCGCAGTTCATAGATAACATCGAGTAAACCTTCTGTGATCTGTTCTAGCTGCTCCTTTAGTTCCCCCGTAACGGATTTATCACTTAAAAAATTATCAAGCTTACGATACCAGATGATCTGTTCTTGAAGTGCTGAATCATGTAGATCTTGAGCCAGCCGTTTGCGTTCATTCTCGGATAAATTAAACATAAAGCGCAGCAACCATGTCGGAGCTTGCTCGGAAGCCGCTAACTCAAGGTCCTTAGTTAGATCTTCTATGAGCAAAAAATTATCAAATAACACACTAACATAACGGGTAATCGTCTTCAGCCACACTCGAACAGAACTTATTTCTAATAAAATAGACTTCTCATTAATGGATAGAATATAGCTTTTTCTTCGGAACTCTCCGATCTTCAGTGAATAGCCCCGCTCGGTCTCAATAATCTCGCATATTTTATCATGGTTATCTTCAACTTCAACCATACAAATATTGGTAACCCGCAAGACCTCTCTAACTTCTTTTAGTAATCGTTGTTCCATGTGACTGATCTTCATCGCACCAAACAAATCTTGCGAGAATTGATCAAGACTCATCTGTAAGTTGAAATACCTTTCCTCGCTGTTCCGAATGATCTGCTCTGTGAGCTGTCTTTCCACCTCAATTTTTTTTCGATCACTGATATCCCTAAAGATAGAGATACATGCAACCTTACCCTTGTATAGAATTGAGCTAGCTGTTACTTCTACATCGATAATAGATCCATCTGACCGCACGACCTTTTGTTCAATAGGAGCTAATATCCGATTGGGTCCATAATAGATTTCACGCATCCGATCTCTAGCCAGCGTTATATAGTCTGGGTGGGCCCAATTAAAAATAGAGGTGCCAATCAATTGATCCTCACTGCAAACTCCAAACAATCCTAAACAGGAAAAATTCACATAAAGGAATTTATATTCACTATGGAGTACTACCGCTTCAGGTGACATATCAATAAGCAGCCGATTGAGTTCCTCGCTTTCTCTAAGTTCACTCTCCATCTGGACCCTTTTTGTAATGTCTCTCGCTACGATCACAATACTAACTACTTCTCCATCCTCACCAAGAACAGGTGTACCCAAGCATTCCAGGTCTATAATGTGACCTTTGATGTGAATAAACCGATTGTAAAACATCTTACATACTTTTGTCCGAAAAATATCCAAGATCTGTTCCCGCAACACTTCTTGTTCATCAGGATGAATATATTCCAAAATAGTTGTGTTCTTTATTGAACCTACAGGAAGACCAATAATTTTCTCACAAGAGGACGAAGCAATAATGAAGTTCCCTTGCTGATCCAGAACCCCAATCATATCCTCCATATTCTCTGTAATAAGCCTGTACTCCGCCTCCCGCTGAGCCAGCCGCTTTTCTACCTCCACAGATGCAGTGGTATCTCTTGCGATAACAAAGGTACCCACAATTTGATTGTTTTCATGTACAGGGATGTTTTTCATCGACCAATGGTTAACTAATCCATTCTCGCGGACAGAAGTAACCGTATAATGCTGCAGAACTCCGCCAACCGTTTTATCAAAATAATCAGACATCATATGCGAATTCTCTGCGCCAAATAAATTCACAATGGATAAGTTCTCTCCGAATCTATTAAAAGCTTCTCCAGTAATTTGCTCTGCCGCTGGATTGATAGTCACAATGCTGCCCTGCAGATCCAATTCACACACGATATCTGGATTATGGTCAAACAGGGATTTGTAGCGCTGCTCGCTTTTTAATAGAACCTCTTGCATCTGCTTTTTTTCCGTATGATCGATTAAGATCCCATTGAGCCGTACCACTGCCCCTGTCTCATCCATACTGGGAATGATCCTGACTTGGACCCATCGGAGTTCACCGCTGGCATGGATGATCCGATATTCACTGAGATTGCTTATTCCTTGCCCCACTGTAGTTATAATCTCTTGAATTAAAGGCCGCTCTTCTTTAGGAGCAATTCTTAGCCAAAAGTCATCTTCCTTCGCCTGTTCTGGTGAATATCCCGTGATATTGAAAATGGCATCCGATATGAATAACATTTTCCGTGATACGTAATCGTAAGACCAAATCGCCACATCGATCGTAGCAAACATCTGCTGATACAGAGAAAAGCTACTCTCTAACTGGGCTTGAGCATTTTTTTGTTCCGTGATATCTATGATGACGCCATCTATTCGACAAACCTTATGCTCTTGATTAAAAACGGGCGTGCCTATACTTTGAACCCACTTCAGCGCTTTTGCAGGTAACTGCATACGATACTCAAGATTACATAGGTGACCAGAGTATAATTTATCTATATACGCATCAAACCGTTCAAGATCCTCACCGTACACATATTCACGTAAAAAATTGGGGTTATGCGTTAAAGCATGATCTGAACAGTCCACCCATTTCTCCAAAACATTCGACATTGTCAGCAAATTCGCTTCCATGTCAATAGACCATGAGGTCATATCCTTGTCGCCAAGTGAATGCATATTGAGATTCCCTCCACATAAAAAGCCCCCCCTTTTCGGGGCGGCTTTTTCTTCCTATTCGCTATTTCGCAAGCGTCTTTACATTTTAGCCATTATCTACTGAGCAATCTGCTCGCGGATATTCTGCAATATTTTCTTCTCCAGCCGGGATACCTGCACTTGAGAAATCCCAAGGCGACTGGCAACCTCTGACTGCGTTTGGTCACGGTAATACCGAAGATAAACAATCAGCCGTTCACGCTCGCTGAGACCTCCGATAGCCTCATTCAGTGCCAGCTTATCAAACCAGCGTTCCTGTGATTCGTCAGCGATTTGATCAATCAGTGTGATCGGGTCGCCATCATTCTCGAACACCGTCTCATGAATCGAGGTCGGTGGCTTGTTAGCTTCCTGAGCAAATACCACTTCTTCAGGGGTAACCCCCAGTGCCTCAGCAACTTCACCGATGGTAGGCAGACGGTCCAGCGTCTTAGACATTTCATCCTTCATCTTGCGGACCTTATTAGCCATCTCCTTAAGAGAACGGCTAACTTTCAAGGTTCCATCGTCGCGAAGGAAACGCTGAATCTCGCCAATGATCATCGGCACGGCATAAGTGGAGAATTTGACCTCATAGCTGAGGTCGAACTTATCAACGGACTTCAAGAGCCCGATGCAACCGATCTGGAACAAATCGTCAGGTTCATACCCGCGGTTCATAAACCGCTGCACTACCGACCAGACCAACCGGATATTGCAGCTAACTAGTGTGTCTCGGGCAAGATTATCTCCGGCCTGACTGAGCGCGATAAGACGTTTGACCTCCGCATCGTCCAAATAGGTCGGCGGAGCTTTTTTTGACTCTGCATCCATGGCTCCAACCCCTAATTGTATAAAGCTTTTTTCGAAACGATGGTTTTCTTCATTGAGATCGAAGTGCCGTGTCCCGGTTCACTAGTGACTTCAAATTCATCCATGAAATTCTCCATAATGGTAAAGCCCATGCCCGACCGCTCCAGCTCTGGCTTTGAGGTATATAGCGGCTGTTGTGCCAGCTCCAAATCCTCAATGCCCCGTCCCTGATCCTCAATGGTTAAATGTACCGTTTCGTTGTCCAGCGAAGCTGAAATAGTCACAATACCTTCCGGATCACTATCATACCCATGAATAATACAATTGGTGACCGCCTCCGACACGACTGTCTTCAGATCATTCAGCTCGTCCATTGTAGGATCAAGCCTAGAAACGAACGCCGCTACAACTACACGCGCGAATGATTCGTTCTCCGAGAGTGCAGCGAACTGCACGTTCATGAAGTTACCAGCCTTACCATTTGTCATAACGCAACCTCCAAATCCGAGAGTGCAGTGCTCTCGTCGTCATATAGGGGCATGATCTTGAACAGGCCTGACATTTCCAGAAGTCGCTTCACAGGTGCCGTTGCATCACACACCACCATTTTGCCGCCTTTACTATGGATCAGTTTATACCTTCCCAGAATTACGCCGAGACCCGAACTGTCCATAAACTGCAGATGCTTAAGACTAAGGATCAAATGCGATACCTGACCCCGCATAATCGCTTCATCCATATCCATTCTTACAAAATCGGCGGCATGATGATCGAGTTCCCCAGATAAACGGACAATCAGCACACCCCTGTGATGCTCCATTTCCACATTAGAATTCATGCTTGCCACTCTCCTCTTCGTTGCTTTGAAAACTTGGCCTTAAGAGACAGTACCCATTCTCTTCAAGGACAAGGTTTCTACGTGGCAAATCAGGAATCCTGCCTCACGACAAAACTAGAAGAAAACCCCTATGAATCTACAAAGCACATGGGCGCAATCTACAAAAAAGCTCTTTTTAATCCATGCCGAACATCGAGCCTGTTGTACGTTTAAAGAGCTTCCACCAGCCTGCTTTTGCCACAGCTTCCCCTGCTTTAAGTTCATACTCTTTAATCACTTGGGTTCCTTGGTAGACAACCAGCTTGCCTATGGACTGGCCTTCAGCCACTGGTGCCTTCACGCTTTCTGGAAGTACTAGTTCGTGACGAATGCCTTCTTGCGTCACACCTTTTTTCAAAAGAACACTATACGTCTCTTTCGCCGTAATCGGCAGCTCGGACTTCACACCCTTCTCAATCTTAAGGGTACCGATAGCGTCCCCTTCTTTGTGAATAGTGTGGATCTTATATTGCGAAAAGAGATAGTCAAACATGCCCGACACTTCACTGTTACGTGTCTTCGTGTTCGGCTCACCCAGCACAACAGCAACAGCACGCAGACCGTCTCTTGCAGCCGTAGCGGATAAGCAGAATTTTGCTTCAGCGGTATATCCTGTTTTCAGTCCATCAGCGCCTGTATAGAAACGTACAAGCTTGTTCGTGTTTACCAACCAGAATGGTTTGGTGGAATCCTTACGCAGATAATCCTGATAGGAACCGGTATATTTGATAATTCTATCATGCTTTAAAAGCTCCCGGCTAATTACCGCAATATCGTAGGCTGAGGAATAGTGATTAGCAGCTGGAAGACCGTTGCAATTGGCAAAGTGGGTATCTTTCAGACCCAGCTCTTCCGCTCTTTTATTCATCAGATCGACAAAAGCGCTCTCCGAACCCGCTATTTTCTCTGCCATTGCCACAGATGCATCATTACCGGAGGCCATAGCGATGCCTTTGAGCATCTCATCCACCGACATTTCTTCACCAGGCTCCAGGAAAATTTGCGATCCTCCCATCGATGCGGCATATTCACTCGTGCGCACCTTATCCGTCAGTTGCAGTCTTCCTTCATCCAGTGCTTCCACCGTAAGCAGCATCGTCATAATCTTCGTAATACTTGCGGGAGGCAGCTTATCATGGCTGTTCTTCTCATAAATAATAGTGCCAGTGCCTGCATCCATCAAAATCGCAGAACGCGCACCAGGCGCAAGATCTACAGCGGCAGCATTACTGCCAGAATCCTTGCTTTTTTCCTCAGCATAAGCACCTGACATCGGTCCTAGAACCGACACAACGATACAGAGCACAAGCACAGCAAAACGCATTTTTCTCACAATGGTTCCCCTCCTGAACGTTAACCTTCATATCACAGGTACTGTGTTCCAGTTTCGTCAGAAAGGGTGGGAATTATTCCATTTCCAAGTAAATAACTATAATAATTTATCGCAAGAAGTAATGATGTTGTCAATAAAAAAAAGCCCAGCAGCAGTTGCAGAGCATTTTTATTATAGGGGAGATCAAAAGTTAATTCAAATTTTAAGTATTTCCAATTTTTCCGTACTCAATTAACCTCCCTTTAAAGGAAAATGTAATATTTTAACGAATGGTATTTAAGAACTTAACTGCTTATAGAGGAGTGAATATACAGATGAACCACCTTGCAGATTGTATTGAAGCAGAAGCTAAACAGAACAATTTCTCTGGTGTAGTGCTGGTACAACAACCTGATAAAAAAGTCATCAGCAGTTGTTACGGTTATGCCAATAAGTCGGATAAGCGCGAAAACAATGTTCATACTCGGTTCGGCATTGCTTCCGGGTGTAAAATATTTACCGCGATCGCTGTCTGCCAGCTGGTCGATCAGGGATTGATTTCTTTTGAAAGTAGACTAATAGATTATCTTAAAAAAGTAGATTTTCCTCTCTTTAGTCCCGACATCACCATACATCAGCTGCTAACGCATAGCTCTGGTATTCCGGATTATTTTGATGAAACAATTATGGATGATTTCGAGGATCTGTGGAAGGCACGGCCTATGTACACCTTGCGACAGCTTGAGGATTTTGTGCCGATGTTCCGAACCCTTCCCATGATGTGGACTCCTGGCGAACGTTTCCACTACAACAATGCCGGCTATATCGTGCTAGGCCTTCTGGTGGAGGAATTGAGTGGAATGACTTTTTCCGAGTATGTAGAGCAGCACATCTTTAAGCCTTGCGGAATGGAGCAATCCGGTTACTTTACGTTAGATGCCTTACCTGCCAACTGTGCACTAGGATACTTAGAGGAAGAGAACGGAAACTGGAGAACCAACATCTACTCAATCCCGGTAAAAGGAGGCGCTGACGGTGGAGCTTTCGTCACTGCCCCCGACATGCAGCTATTCTGGAGCGGGTTAATCAACCATACATTATTGAGTCCAGTACTCACTTCATTATTGCTTACTCCCCATGTACATGTGGATGGCGAAGGCTATTATGGTTATGGTGTATGGATTACCCTCCGCGAAGAAAAAGTGTTCAAATTTCACATTATGGGCTATGATCCCGGTGTTTCCTTCCGGTCGGCTATCTATCCAGCTAGTGGCGAGACAGTGGTCGTATTATGTAATACAAGCAGCGGGGCTTCGCTGATATTCAATAAGATTAATAATCAGTTATAAATATTGCACCATTGAGCAAAACGCAAAGCAGCGACCTTCCCGTTATGGGAGGATCGCTGCTTTGTTGTTTGTTTAAGGCCATAGCCATGACAATATTTATATTGCCTAGGCTAGTACCGTGTTACCCCATCTTTAGTAACAAGTGCAAATACCAAAGGTTGGGCAGGAACAGGTTCAGAAGTGATACGGTAGGCTTCTAACACCTTACCTTCAGCTTCCTCTACTTTCTTCTCACTGGCATCATTGATATGCAAGACTGCAAGCGTCTCGCCGATCTCTACAGCATCTCCAACCTTTTTAGAAAGTTGAATCCCCACAGCCAGATCGATTACGGATTCCTTAGTTTCACGTCCAGCTCCAAGCAGCATAGCCGCAACGCCAATTTCCTCGGCCTGAATCCCTTCTATGAACCCTTTGGTTTTTGCTATCACTTCAATGAATCGCTTAGCCGTAGGGAGCTTCTCCGGAGAATCAATTTGCGATACATCTCCACCTTGTGCCTTCACGATTTGTTTGAACTTCTCTAGCGCACTGCCATCTTCAATATGCGTCATAAGAATCGAACGTGCCTCCGCTTCATCCTTGGCTTTGCCGCCAAGAACAAGCATCTGGCTGCCCAGAATAAGACAGACCTCCTGCAGATCCTTCGGACCGTGACCCTTCAAGGTCTCGATTCCTTCCTTAATTTCCAACGCATTTCCGATCCCGTAACCAAGCGGCTGGTCCATATCACTGATAATCGCAACGGTATTGCGACCCAGATGCGTTCCAATGTCAACCATCGCCTGAGCGAGTGCTATAGAATCATCCAGCGTCTTCATAAAAGCACCGCTGCCTGTTTTGACATCCAACACGATCGCATCCGCACCTGCTGCAATCTTTTTGCTCATCACAGAGCTTGCAATAAGGGGGATGGATTCAACTGTTGCAGTTACATCCCGAAGGGCGTACAGCTTTTTGTCTGCGGGTGTAATGTTACCCGACTGGCCGATAACGGCAGCCCCGATCTCCCCTACTTGGTCAAAGAAACGCTCACGAGCCATCTCGATAGAGAAACCACTGATGGACTCCAGCTTATCGAGCGTGCCTCCAGTGTGCCCAAGTCCGCGGCCGGACATCTTCGCTACCGGTACTCCAGCAGAAGCTACCAAGGGTGCCAGTACTACAGTTGTTTTATCGCCCACTCCGCCTGTGGAGTGTTTATCAACCTTAATGCCTGCGATTGGGCTAAGATCTACTTGATCGCCGGACATCGCCATTTCCATCGTTAGATCGCCGGTTTCCCGCGCGTTCATGCCTTGGAAATAAACAGCCATTGCCCATGCAGAGAGCTGATAATCAGGCACTTCACCTTTACTGTAGCCCTGAATTAAAAAGGAAATTTCCTCACGACTCAGCTCTCCACCATCTCTTTTTTTCTGAATAATATCTACAGCTCTCATATTACACCTGCACTTCACGGACAATTGCGCGAGCAAGTCCGATAAATTTTGGTCTAGTCAAATTAGTTACCTTCATTATCTGTTCAAACGTCAATGGCTCAAGCTCATTCACTTGTGTCATAGATTGGACCTCCCAAAAATTCAAAATGCAGTATCCGAAATTACATTTTCGGAATAAAGCCCAACACCAGCTTCAGGAAACGCTCACGCACACGATCTGCAGTTTCCATAACCTCTTCATGGTTGAGCGGTTGATCCAGGATTCCCGCAGCCATGTTAGTAATACAGGAGATACCCAATACCTCGATACCTGCATGCCGGGCAACAATGGTTTCCGACACAGTAGACATGCCCACAGCGTCAGCCCCTAGATGACGAAGCATTACGATTTCAGCAGGTGTTTCGTAGCAAGGTCCCAGCAGACCTGCATATACACCTTCTTTGAATTCGAAATTCTGCTGCGCTGCCGTTTCCTTCGCTACCTTGATCAGGCGGCGGCTATAAGCGGTTGACATATCCGGGAAGCGCACGCCCAGTGCAGGATCATTAGGTCCTATTAACGGGTTCCGTCCCGTCATATTCAGATGATCCGTAAGGAGCATAAGATCGCCCGGCGTGAAATCTGTGTTCACTCCACCAGCAGCATTAGTTACTAATAGGCTGGCTATACCAAGTTCTTTCATAACCCGAACAGGGAATGCCGTAACCTCCGGTCCATAACCCTCATACATATGAAAGCGGCCCTTCATCATCACGACACGGCGTCCTTCAATCATACCGATCAGCAGTTCTCCCTCATGCCCTTCTACAGTGGACACAGGGAAGTGAGGAATCTCATCATATGGAATGCTGATTCCATCGGTGATCAGGTCTGCCAGCACACCGAGTCCTGAACCAAGGATCAATCCAATTTCCGGAGCCACCGGACATTTGTCTTTTATATAAATGGCTGCTTCTTGAATTTCTTTTTGAGTTAACATGCTATGGATGATCCTCCTTAATGAATGTTGTGGCGCAACCCACATTCTTTCATTGCAGTTTCGCTAAAAAGCTTGTCCCATACTGCGGTGCCTTCGCACCGAAATTATCAGCAATGGTTGCAGCAACATCCGAAAAGGTCTCACGAATACCCAAGCTATCTGGATGCTTAAGGCGTGGGCTGTAAATAAGCAGCGGCACATATTCACGAGTATGATCTGTTCCACTATGGATTGGATCATTCCCATGATCTGCTGAAATAATCAACAGGTCATCTTCACCAAGCGTGGATAGAATTTCAGGCAGCGCCTGATCGAATACTTCCAGTGCATGACCGTATCCTTCCGGATCGCGACGGTGTCCATATAAAGAGTCAAAATCCACCAGATTCGTGAACAGCAACCCGTTGAACGGTTGGCGAAGCTGCTCAATGGTAACTTCGATACCATGTTCATTGCTCTTCGTAGGGTAAGAAGCTGTAACCCCTTCACCTGTGAAAATATCGTTGATCTTTCCTACCGCGATAACATCTTTTCCGATATCAGCCAGCGAATTCATTACCGTTGGTTCCGGTGGTTTCACGGCATAATCATGGCGATTCGAGGTCCGTACGAACTTTCCTGGTTCGCCAACATATGGACGAGCAATAACGCGCCCTACGGAGAATTCAGGAGCCATAGTTAGCTCACGGGCGATTTTACACGCGCTGTATAGCTCTTCCAGTGGAATGATATCTTCATGTGCCGCAAGCTGGAATACACTGTCCGCAGAGGTGTACACAATCCAAGCTCCGGTCTTCATCTGCTCTTCGCCATATTCAACTAAAATTTCCGTACCGGAAGCCGGTTTATTACCGATCACTTTCCGGCCAGTTGCTGCTTCGAATTTCTCAATCAATTCTGCCGGAAATCCATCCGGATACGTATTGAATGGAACCTCAATTTTCAGCCCCATCAGCTCCCAGTGCCCGGTCATCGTATCCTTACCTACAGATACTTCCTGCATCTTGCCATAATATCCAGTTGGTGAAGCTACAGGTTCAAGCGGCGGCAGCGGAGCAATATTAGCTAATCCTAACTGCTGAAGGTTAGGCAGTTTTAATCCGGGAACACGGTTCAAAATATGGCCAAGCGTATGCGACCCTGCATCACCAAAATTCGCAGCATCTGGAGCTTCTCCGATACCTACACTATCCAAAACAATAAAACCAATTCGTTTAAATGAGGACATATTGTCTTCACTCCTTTTTTAATATAGATCGTTCGTTCATTCGTTTGCACCAACAAGAAGAAACGGCTGTACCTTCTCCCGGAAGTCAGACGCTTCCGTAGCTAGCGATACAATGTATCGCCTGTCAGGTATCCGTTTCTGCCAAAGGATAACCTGTGGAAAATTACCCATTCCCCAGTCTATCCTATAAGTATGATTCCATCATAACTATCTTACTCACAAAAAGCATCTTTGAAGCATGATCAGCGAGCTCTGGGATGATGGCTCTCATATACTTCCTTCATATTCTTACGCGCGATACCGTTATAAATCTGAGTCGTCGAAATATCAGCATGACCCAGCATTTGTTGTACGGAACGCAAATCCGCTCCACCTTCCAGTAAATGGGCGGCAAAGGAATGCCTAAGCGTATGCGGTGTAATATCCTGCTCAATGTTTGCTTCCCGAGCGTATTTTTTTATGATTTTCCAGAACCCCTGGCGGGTTAAACGCCCACCTAGGCTATTCAGGAATATAGCCGGCTCCTCCTGATGATCACGAAGCAGCTTGTCCCGCATAAGAGAAGTGTAAGCTGCTACACTCTCTGCAGCAATGGTTCCAATGGGAACCACTCGTTCCTTGCCCGAAGTCCCTGTACAACGCGCAAACTTCATGTCTGTATGCACATCGTCTACGTTAAGAGAAATTAATTCAGAAACCTTTATCCCCGTTGCGTAGAGCAATTCCAGCATAGCCTTATCGCGCATCCCTTGTGCTGTACTCACATCTGGAGCAGCTAGCAGCCGCTCAACCTCCGAAACCGCAAGCACCATAGGTGGCTTCTTATCGGGCTTCATGGTTTCCATGTCCAGTGTTGGATCCTGCTCAATTAAACGTTCCTTCAGCAAATAATGAAAAAAGGCCCGCAGGGACACCGCGTTTCTGTTGAGCGTTGCAGTGGCTCTTCCCGCTCCGCGTAAGGAGCCAAGATATAACATCACATGAGATCTTCGGATTTCTTCAGGCTGCTCAACCCCCCGCTCTTCAGCAAACTCTAGAAACTGCGATACATCCCTACCGTAAGATTCCAGTGTATTCGGGGACAAGCCTTTATCTCCGGACAAATAATGTAAAAAAGGCTGCAAGTGTGACTTCATTATTTCACGCTCCTGTCCTGGCGCAGCTACTCTTAGTGTCTTCCTGCAGCACATTCAGCATGAGGCTTTAGCAGATGTGTACACAACGCTTACTCTGCATAAATCCACCCTAGCTTTCTTCGACATTCTTCTCGCTTGTTCCTGCTTCCTGCGGAGCTTTCATTCTCCGAACCAGTAATAGAAACGCAAGCGCTGCCGCGCATCCAGACCATCATCACCAACCTCGGCGTGATCAAATGCCCGAACAGCGGTGCCTTCAGGAATTCCATAGTTCTCTATCGGACTGAGCCATTCCCCTAACCAGCTCATAGCATAGTAGAGTAAATAGCTCAGAGCCACAAACATGATCATAAAATACAGCTTACGCACTGTTTTGGGCACAGAAACAATCATAAGGACGCCTCCTATTACATATAAATGAATTCTGCTCGTCCTTCATTTTATGCTCCAAAAAAGGCTGATATGTATGGCTCTAATAGACTAATCATTTAAAAAGCCCCCTCCGGTATAGGAACCGGGGAGGACTTGTGAAGTTAATTCTTAATATAAGATAACTTTAGGATGGATTTCCGTCTGTATTGTTCTTATCAGTACAGCGGTAGCAAATCCCATGGAAATCAAGTCTATGATCAAGCACTGTGAAATTAAACTCTTTCTCCAGTCGTTCTTCCAGCGGACCGAGCCAATCCTCGCGAATCTCATCCATACTGCCGCATTGCACACAAATTAAGTGATGATGATGATGCTTCGCAGTATCTGTTCGCAAATCATACCGGGCTACACCGTCGCCGAAATTGATCTTTTCTACGACATGAAGCTCACTGAGAAGTTCGAGGGTACGATACACAGTCGCAAGACCGATCTCGGGAGCTTTCTCCTTCACGAGCATAAATACGTCTTCCGCGCTAAGATGATCTTCCTCATTCTCCAGCAGCACTCTTAAGGTCGCTTCCCGTTGGGGTGTAAGCTTGTATCCTTGGGATTGTAACTGTTGCTTAATCTTGTCTATCCGTGCTTCCACCTGTCTCCCTCCCCCTTGGATAATTACCGCACCGGTCTTCAAACCACTTCTTCCATTATAGGGGGTGTCGCTTTCAGAAGTCAAACGCTTTTACTGCACAGTCAAGGTCGTCACCGCTTGTACAAGTGAAGGCGTGACCCAACGCATCATGGTTGGTGTAACCCAGGTCTCAAAACATGAAATACCCAGGATCAAAAGCGCCATCACAAATGACAATATAGTGTACATGGTAAAAGGACGAGTCACTGGCGTCCGGCGCTGTCCCATCACCCGGCTGCGGATCATCTGCAAGGAAAAAGCTATCGCAGCTGCACTGCTAACCAGCAACACAGGGATCAGCACCAGATTATGTGGAGCCACAGAGACTAACGCGAACAACATCCCATGCCAAGAATATTGACTGACCAGACAGCCAACCGTAAAACCGATCAGTACCCCTTTTAAAAAATCAAGAATCAAAATTCCCGGCAGCCCAATGACCGACAGCCCAAGAATCCAGATCAGTCCGATCCATTTCAGATTCAAGGCCGCTATACTCCAGTACGAATCAGGTGCGGCTGGCAGACCTTGCTGATCAACCGTAACAAAGAAATTCCCCAGATAATCCCCCAGCTCCTGCTGCTGATCCATCGTAAGCGCACTAACGATAAGAGCTCCAAATACAACACCTACCAGAAATAATACGCCGACAAAAATATACAGAGGCGTCTGTTCCTTCATCATCAGCCGTAAATTACGCATTTGGGACATTCCCCTTTCCGGTTACATGTTACACCATATGAGAAAACGTCCCGCGATATGACTTGTCCTTCAGGTAATGACTCTACTTTCTGGGCCGAACCACTTTACCGTACGTCCCGCCACCGCCTGCTGATAGCTCCAAAATTCCAGAGCGGGCCTGGACGATCATCGACGCCAGATCCGCACCTACAACGCCGGCAATTTCCGCTTCACCACAACCATGTAAAATGTTCATCTCAGTTCCAAACGCTTGCAGTAACGCGTTCATCTTCGCCTTCCCTAACCCCGGGATAAATTCAAGCGGAACCTGATAATGATAGGGTGGACGGTCAGCAGGCACTAACGGCGTCTTGCTGTCCGCAATATCTAGGATCCGGTCGAAGACACCTCTAACCAGCTTAAGACTGCCGCAATATTGGCAACGGTCCGAGTTGACATAAGCCTCATCAATAATACTGCCACAGCCCCCGCAATAGCTCCGGTGGTATTTGCCAAGCCGCGGATTAAGTCCGAAATTAGCACTTACCTTCCGCCCATCTTTACGTTCCAGTGCAAGCCGCAGTTCAGCGAACGAAGGCCGTGCCAGCTCCATCACATTATACTCACGCCCTAACTTACCCAGTGAATGCGCATCTGAGTTGGTTAGAAACGTGAAATTATCCAGCTCAGAGAGATATCCAGCCATTTCGGAATCTGCACTCAGCCCAAGTTCAACCGCAGCTATGCGGTCCAGATCAAAGATGTCCGCCATACGCTCGGCAGCACAGCCGTACAAGCCCTTGTGAGGCGTGAAAATATGTGCAGGGATAAGAATGCCTCCCCGGCCGTAAATCTCATCCTGAAGCTCCCTAGCCGGAGCATACAGGCGTTGGGAACTTAGATTCACGTTCCGCATATAGCGGCTCATCCACGCACTAAAGTCGGTCATGCGTTCCACGTCCGGCATGTAAGCGAGCACATGGCACTCTTTTCGCCCTGGCTCGCGGATTTCAATCTCTGTTCCCAGAATGATCGTAGTCCCTCGGTAAGCAATGCCTCCACCTTCAGCTAATGTCATCTCTCCAGATTCCAAAGAGCGCTGAATATCCCGCAGTACGCCAGGTGAATGACTATCTATAATACCGATCATTTCTAGTCCCTTGCGCTCTGCAGCTTCTTTGGCAATGCCCGCAAAGGTAAGCTCGCGGCTGCCGCTAATTTTGACAGCCTGACCTTCCGACGTTCGCCCAATATGAACATGCAAATCGCAATAGAAACTCTTCAGTTCAGTTGTTAATTCCATTGGCCTGTCAGCGTGTATAGATGCCAAGCGTACACTGCCATCATCGTTTTTGCATCCGCGATGCGCCCGTCAGCCATATATTGATACGCTTCCTCCAGGGTAAGCTCCGAAACCTCTAGAAATTCATCCTCGTCCAGTGACATGTCCCCTGGTTGAGCGTTAGTAGTCACATACAAATGAATAATCTCATCGGCGAAGCCGGGAGAAGTATAGAAAGATTTAAGCAATTTCAGATCTCCACTGTGAAATCCAGTCTCTTCCTGAAGTTCACGACCAGCCGCAACTAATGGATCTTCACCTTTATCCAGCTTCCCAGCAGGAATTTCCACCTCAGTGCGTTGCATGGGCTGACGGTATTGCTCTACAACAAGCATTTTGTTGTTGTTTAAAGCAAGCACCGCTACGGCGCCGGGATGCTTCACAACTTCACGTGTCGCAGTATTTCCATCAGGCAGTCTCACTGTGTCCACCTGCAAAGATATAATCTTCCCATCAAAAACTGGCTGTGTAGACAATGTCACTTCATCAAGCTCGGGTTTGCTGTGCAAATGTTGTTCTCCCATAAAGTTTCTGGTCTCCTTTTTCTCTATTGTGCATACGGTGTATTATAGCAAACTTAAAGGGAAAGAAGGAATTTCAGATGAATGAAATCTTCAGCCGTACAAGCTCATCCGCAGTGATGATGGTAGGTAAGCCGGAGGAAATAAAGGCCATCTTGGCTGGATGGATCCAGCAGTATGGGCGCGATATGCCCTTGGCATACATTCTTTCCCTGCACGATCAATCCGCAATTCTTCCGTCCAAGGCAGGATGAATTCATCCTCTCCTTTGGGACTTAGCCATACATGTTCACACAACTATAGGGGTGTCTCAAAAGCCATGAAATGGCTGCTGGGGCACCCCAGTCTTTTTGCGTCGCCCCGATTAGGGGGAATTGCGCTTAGGCCGCTGGTATTGGGCACAGGTTGATTGATTAAGCAACTAATGGGCTTACGATGCTGGCATGTGACACAACTTGTTGATCGCTCACCATGCTGGCGTCAGACACAACTTGTTGATCGCTCACGATGCTGATATCTAGCACAAGTTGTTTGATTAGGTTGCTATTGCGCCTACCTTTGTACGCTATCGGACTCAGTTGCCCTTAAACACACCTTTTCCTCACTTTTGCTAGGCTATCGGACCCCAGTGACGCTATCGGCACGAAAAACACACTATATGCTCCTCTTCCTAAGGAATAACTGCACTGGTGTCCGATACTCTGCTCAATTGGCGATAATTTTGCTTTTAGCGTCATCTGGGTCCTTTCGCCTCAACAGAGGGGGCGGACTTGGCGCTATCGCTCTCTCACATCGGAAGTGACTCGCGCTTTCGGACTCAGTTGACCTTAAACACACCTTTTCCCCACTTTTGCTATGCTATCGGACCCCAGTGACGCTATCAGCACGAAAAACACACTATATGCTCCTCTTCTTAAGGAATAGCTGCGCTCGTGTCCGAAACTCCTCTCAAATGGCGATAATTTTGCTTTTAGCGTCATCTGGGTCCTTTCGCCTCAAGAGAGGGGGCGGACTTGGTGCTGTCGCTCTCTGCCCATTGGAAGTGACTCGCGCTTTCGGACTCAGTTGACCTTAAACACACCTTTTCCCCACTTTTGCTATGCTATCGGACCCCATTACCGCTATCAGCACAAAAAACACACTATATGCTACTCTTTATAAGGAATAGCTGCGCTGGTATCCGAAACTCTGCTCAAATGGCGATATTTTTGCTTTTAGCGTCATCTGGGTCCTTTCGCCTCAAGAGAGGGGGCGGACTTGGCGCTATCGGTTGTGTCTCTGTGCTGTGTGATGTGTCTCAGTACTATCGAATGTGACTCGTTGCTGACTCTGCGCTGTGTAATGTGTCTCTGTGTTATCGAATGTGACTCTTTGCTGTGTGTGACTCGCGCTATCGGACACAGATGCACTTAAACACACCTTTTCCCCACTTTTGCTATGCTATCGGACCCCAGTGACGCTATCGGCACGAAAAACACACTATATGCTCCTCTTCCTAAGGAATAACTGCACTGGTGTCCGATACTCTGCTCAATTGGCGATAATTTTGCTTTTAGCGTCATCTGGGTCCTTTCGCCTCAAAAGAGGGGGCGGACTTGGCGCTATCGGACACAGTTGCACTTAAACACACCTTTTCCGCACTTTTGCTATGCTATCGGACCCTAGTGACGCTATCAGCAAGAAAAACACACTATATGCTCCTCTTCTTATGGAATAGCTGCGCTGGTGTCCGAAACTCTTCTCAAATGGCGATAATTTTGCTTTTAGCGTCATCTGGGTCTTTTAGCCTCAAGAGAGGGGTGGCATCCGGGCATTCCGGAAATTTCTACTTCGAGACTCGCCAAAAGCGGCATTAGAGGTCGCATGACTTTTTTGGGATTACCCTAAATATAGCTGCACTAAACTCCCCATAAAAAAAATACAGAGCAGCAATCCTCCGTTACGGTAGAATCGCTGCTCTGCTGTTTTATAAGGTGGTTAGCCCTTTACGCTCTCTTTTACAATATTCACAACGAGTTCAGCCACTTTAACGATATCTTCGGCTTTAATCCGTTCCTTGGTAGTATGGATATGTTCATAACCCACTGCAAGGTTAACAGTCGGAACATCTAGACCGTTGAACACGTTAGCGTCACTACCTCCGCCAGAGTGGAACAGACGTGGAGTAAGCCCCATAGAAGTAATGGCCCGCTGTGCAAGCTGCACTACCGGATCATGTTCATTAAAGCTAAAAGCAGGGTAGATGATTTCACTGCGGAATTCGCATTCTGCGCCGTATTCCCGCACAGTTGTCTCGAGCGCTTCGCGCATCGAAGCGATTTGATCGCCAACCTTCTCCTGCACAATACTGCGTGCTTCTGCATCCAGCTGGACGTGATCGCACACTACATTCGTTGGGCCGCCGCCAGCGAACTTTCCAATATTCGCTGTGGTTTCGTTATCAATACGACCCAGCTTCATGGCTGCAATCGCTTTGCTAGCGACTTGAATTGCGCTGATGCCGTCCTCTGGGTTCACGCCAGCATGAGCCGATTTCCCAAAGATTTGCATCGTGATTTTAGCCTGTGTCGGTGCTGCCACCGCAATCGCTCCAACTTCACCATTGGAATCTAGTGCAAAGCCGAAGTCAGCATCCAAGTTACTTGGATCCATCGAACGTGCGCCCAGCAATCCAGATTCTTCTCCCGCTGTAATCACGAATTGAATCTGACCATGCGGAAGCTTTTGCTCTTGGATCACACGAATGGCTTCGAACAATGCCGCAAGCCCTGCTTTGTCATCAGCTCCAAGAATCGTAGTGCCATCACTTGTAATCCATCCATCTGAACCAAGTGTAGGCTTGATATTTTGTCCGGGAACAACCGTATCCATATGGCAAGTGAACAGAAGCTTTGGAGCAGCTCCTCCATTCTCAGCTGGCCAGGTAATGAATAGGTTACCTGCTCCATGTCCGGTTCTTTCCTGGGAATCGTCTTCGAGCACTTCTAAACCCAGTTCGTTAAACTTACTCTTAAGGACATCGGCAATCTGCCGTTCATTTCTTGTTTCGCTATCAACTTGGACAAGTTCCATAAACTCCTGAATCAATCGGTCTTGTGAAATCACTGGACTTCCCTCTCTTTCGTGAATACGGTACAATGGTTGTACGGCATTACCATCTTCATGTTAATAACTTAAACTAAATCTAAAGGAGTTACCCATGCAACGTAATAAATGGTTCAAGATCTTCATCTACGTCATGTTGTTTGCCATGATTGCCTCTACGCTCTTTATGGTTATCGAGCCGTTCCTTGCAGGTTAAACATTGCTCAGGAAGCATTAATAATAGCGGCTAGGAACTCCTTGCCGCTATTTGGCCTGCACGTTTGTTCTTAATCAGCCTTTGCCATATCACAGAAAGTATCCATCAGCTCTTCATATGGAAAATGTTTCAAGAAATATGGAACCAGCTCTCTAGCCACCTCTTGAAGCTCAAATCGACGACCTGCACATTCCTCTAGAGAAGTTATCCCAAAATCGGTGATCCCGCATGGAATAATCCCTTGAAACCCGCGCGCCGCAATCCCCTCAGAAATGTTAAAAGCAAAACCATGACTGGTAATAAAACCTCTTCTAAATTTACTCTTATTAAACTTCACACCTATAGCACAGATCTTCTCATCGCCAACCCATACTCCGGTGTACTCCGGTTTACGATCTCCGGCAATACCGTAGGATGCCAAATAATCAATAATAACAGCCTCCAGACTGCGCAAGTACCCATGCAAATCCACTTTGCCATCTTCTCCGAGCTTAAGGATCGGATAACCTACAAGCTGACCGGGTCCGTGATATGTAATATCTCCTCCGCGATCGATTTCAAACAGCGCGATTCCTTTTTCTTCGAGCTGCTCATGATCCAAGAGAAGATGTTCAGGATGATTTTGTGAACCAATAGTATAGGTAGGCGGATGCTGCAAAAGAATAAGTCTCTCCGGCTGCTCGCCAGAATCAATGGCATGCACACTTTCTTTTTGCAGCTCCCAGGCCGTCCCATACTCCATAATAGGGTCATATGAAATCTGCAGCTTACGAATATCCGAATTATTCATACCGTCAGGTCCCCTTTTTCAGTCTCATGCCTGCACAGTTTGGCTCGTTATTATTTTAGTAAAGTTTCGTATCCGGGGTATATCCTTCAATATTATCCTTGACGCGTTGCAAGAAACGACCACAAATGACTCCGTCCAGAATCCGATGATCGAGCGACAGACAAATATTAGCCATTGATCGCACACCTATCATATCGTTAATGACCACAGGTCTTTTTACAATCGATTCAAATGTTAAAATCGCTGCCTGTGGATAGTTAATGATTGGATAAGAAAGAATGGAGCCAAACGAGCCTGTATTATTTACAGTGAAAGTCCCTCCCTGCAAATCTTCCAGGCTCAGTTTGCCTTCGCGTGTTTTTTGTGCCAATTCATCAATCTCACGAGCCAACCCAGCGACATTTTTCTGATCAGCCTTCTTAATCACAGGAGTGATAACCGAATCTTCTGTACCTACCGCTAACGAGATATTGATATCACGTTTGACAATAATTTTGTCTACAGCCCAGACAGAGTTCATAATCGGGTAATCCTTAATCGCACTCACAACAGCCTTCATCATGAAAGCCAGATAGGTTAGATTGATACCTTCTTTACGCTTGAACTCATCCTTATGTTTATTGCGCAGTGCGACCAGATTAGTCACGTCAACCTCAATCATTGTCCAAGCATGCGGAATCTCAGAGACACTTTGACGCATTCTTGTAGCAATTGTATTCCGGATTGGCGTTACATCAATCAGGTATTCAGAACTGCTGCCTCTGCCACCCTCAACTTCAATTGTTGGAATACGAGGAGATTCGCTCAAGTGTAGACCCGAATGGCGAAGTGGCTCTTCTGCCTTCTTCTCTTGGGCTTGAACGAACTGTGGAGCAGGCGGTTGTGACGCCATTGGGGCAGGCTGGCTAGCAGAAATCGAAGCTGCAGATCTAGCTCCGCCGCTTTCGAGGAAAGTCAGCACATCCTTACGGGTAATCCGACCACCCATACCAGTACCAGCAACTAAAGTCAGATCGATGTTATGTTCAGCAGCCAAAGTCTGTACCGCAGGAGAATAGCGTGCACGCATCATATCGCCAGCAGTTGAAGTCGCACTTTGTCCTGCAACATTATTAGAGGAATTAGCTGCAACTGTGTTAGTGTTAGTCACGTTTGCAGCAGCAGATGCAGTCACAGGCACGGCTATACGACAAATGACTTCGCCGACATTGACAACCTGGCCTTCTTCCGCCAATAGTTCACCCATAACTCCATCTATCGTTGAAGGTAATTCAGCATTTACTTTATCTGTAATAAGCTCACATATTGGTTCGTATTGCTCTACCGGATCGCCCGGTTTCTTCAGCCATTTACCGATCGTCGCCGATACTAGCGATTCCGCCAGCTGCGGCATGATCACGTCAGTCAACTTTTGGTTGTCAGACATCTTTTCACTCCTTAAAAGTTTTACGAAGCATTGACTCTTAGAAAGACTACATAGTAAAACTTGCTTCGTAAGCATATTCTTAAAGTTTTACGAAGCTTCGTCAGCATCACCTGAGTTTTAGGAAGCTTCGCATCTACTCAACAAATTAATATTGTGCCAGCCGGAGCATTTCCGCCTTCACTTTTTCTTTACTTAGCATGAAAAACTTCTCCATTGGCGGGCTGATTGGCATCGCCGGAACATCGGGACCACAAAGACGGAAGATTGGTGCATCCAGCTCGAACAGACAATGCTCAGCGATAATGGCCGCCACTTCGCCGCCAATTCCGCCTGTTTTATTATCTTCATGCACAATCAATACCTTACCGGTCTGACGGGCAGCAGCTATGATCGCATCACGATCCAGCGGTTGCAAGGTACGCAGATCAAGAATATGTGCTGTAATTCCTTCCTCGCGTTCCAATTCTTCCGCAGCCTGCATAGCAAAATGCAGCGGGAGACTGTAGCCAATCACCGTAATATCCGTTCCCTCACGCAGCAGATTAGCTTCGCCAATTGGAACGGTGTAATCCCCTTCCGGCACTTCTTCCTTGATCAGCTTGTAACACTTTTTGTTCTCAAAGAAAAGCACCGGATCAGGATCACGTACGGCTGCCTTCAGCAATCCTTTAGCATCATAAGCGGAGTAAGGCGCTACAATCTTCAATCCAGGTGTACCAAAGAAAATCGATTCTGGACACTGTGAATGATACAAACCGCCGAACACCCCGCCGCCAATAGGAGCACGAATGACAACCGGGCAACTCCAATCGTTATTTGAACGATAGCGGATTTTAGCCGCTTCACTGATAATTTGATTCGTCGCCGGAAGCATAAAGTCGGAGTATTGCATTTCAGCTATTGGTTTCATTCCGTACATAGCTGCTCCGATGGCTACACCAGCAATCGCTGATTCAGCGAGGGGTGTATCCATAACCCGCTCTTCGCCAAACTGTTCCTGTAGACCTTTAGTTGTGGTAAATACGCCGCCTTTGAGACCAACGTCCTCACCAAGCACGAACACGGAATCATCGCGCTCCATTTCTTCCTTCATCGCGAGCCTGATGGCATCGATATATTCCATTATAGCCATGGTTTATGCCCCTCCTTTGAGGTCGGAATCACTGTATACATGCAGCAGTGTGTCTTCCGGTTTCGGGAACGGAGCATTATCGGCATACTCGATAGCCGCTTTAAGCTCAAGATTGCATTCAGCAGCAAGATCTTGTTCTTGCTCGTCACTCCACAATCCCAGACCGATCAAGTAATTACGGAATCCTGCTACGCCGTCCTTCTTCCAGTTCTCATCAACCTCTTCTTTGGTCCGGTAAGCCAGATCATTATCTGAGGTGGAGTGTGGAGACAAACGGTACATCATCGCTTCAATCAGCGTAGGACCTTCACCCGCGAGGGCTCTTTCCCGCGCTTCCTTAACGACACGATAAACCTCAAGCGGATCGTTTCCGTCTACACGCACACCAGGAAATCCATAACCCAGTGCACGGTCGCTAACCTTGCCGCCTAACTGTTTATGAACAGGAACAGAGATTGCGTACTGATTGTTCTGGCACATGATAATAACCGGCAGCTTATTCACTCCGGCAAAGTTACAAGCTTCATGAAAATCCCCCTGATTGCTGGAACCTTCACCGAAGGTTACAAAGGAGACGAATTTCTTCTTCTGCATTTTGGCCGCCAGAGCAAAGCCAACCGCATGAGGGACCTGCGTGGTTACAGGGCTTGACCCTGTCACAATACGCAGACGTTTACTGCCAAAGTGACCCGGCATTTGCCGCCCACCACTGTTTGGATCTTCTGCCTTAGCGAATACGGACAACATAAGTTCGCGTGTAGTCATACCCACTGAGAGCACGAAAGCATAATCGCGGTAATAAGGTAAAAAATAATCATTTTGCCGGTCCAGCGCGAACGCCGCCGCCACCTGACCCGCCTCCTGGCCTATACCGGAGACATGAAAGTTGATCTTGCCAGCGCGCTGAAGCAGCAGACTGCGCTCATCGTATTTACGAGCGAGCGACATATATCTGTACATATCGATGACCTGGCCGTCACTAAGTCCAAGCTGCTTATGTCTGTTAATCGTTTCTACAGTACCTTGGGGTTCCATAAAGAGATACCTCCTTATTCATAAAGCCTGAAGTCTTACAGGAATTAAGACCAATTGTGCCCTGATCTTAAAACCTGGTACTAAGACTTGACTTGAGTATATTATAATCCCTTTCTACCCAAAAAGAAAAGCTAAGAAAAACTAAAATCCAATAGATCTTCCATCCACAGCTAACATTGCTTCTCCGATAATCTCCGAAAGGGTAGGGTGAGCATGTATAGCTTCACCAATCTCCCAAGGTGTTGCATCCAGTAGCTGTGCCAAGGCCGCTTCTCCAATTAGATCCGTCACATGAGGACCAATCATCTGCACACCAAGAATATCTCCACTGCTACGATCCGCTACAACTTTGACAAATCCATCCTTCTGGCCATATACAATTGCCTTACCAATGGCCGAGAATGGGAACTTGCCAATCACTACATCATGTCCAAGCTCTTTAGCTTCCTTCTCGGTGTAGCCCACACTTGCTACCTCAGGCCGAGTATAGACACAACGTGGTACTAAATGTGTATGATAAGGATGTAGCTTCTCACCAGATAGATGGTTAACCGCCATTATCCCTTCATGACTGGCTGCATGAGCCAATTGAAGCCCACCGATGCAGTCGCCAATGGCATAAATATGCGGCTCTGCCGTCTGCATACTAGCGTTTACAGCAATAATCCCTTTGTCAAAGCGAATGTCTGTGTTTTCCAGACCAATATTCTCGATGTTGGCCACTCTGCCTACGGATACAAGCAATTTTTCTGCCATTAGGCTTTGACTTTGCTCTCCCTTACGGGCTTCGATCGAAATTCCATCCTCCGTTACCTGGCAGGTTGCAGCATCCACTGTAGTTTCAGTCAGTACCTTAACCCCACGCTTTTTCAACAACCGTTGCAGTTCCTTAGCTATCTCTTCATCCTCTTGAGGCAATAACTGACCTGCAGCTTCAACCACAGTTACCTGCACTCCAAAATCAGCCAGCATTGAAGCCCATTCGACCCCAATTACACCGCCGCCCACAATAATGATAGAGGATGGGAGCTCTTCGAGTGTGAGAGCTTCATCACTGCTAAGAATCACTTTCCCGTCTGGTTCGAGACCAGGCAATACTCGGGGGCGTGAGCCCGTAGCGATAATAAGATGGCTGGAAACTACTGTTTCCATCTCCCCATCTTCCAGTTCCACAGCTACAGCACCGCTGCGCGGAGAAAAAATAGAAGGACCCGTTACGCGCCCTTTACCTTTGACAACTTGTATTTTATTTTTGCGCATCAAATATTGTACGCCTTGATGAAGTTGCTCAACTACAGCTTCTTTGCGTTTCTGTACCTTTGGGAATACCAGCTGTACACCGCTTGTCTCAATGCCATAGCTCTCGCTCTCATTGATTTCAGCATATACCTCTGCACTACGGAGCAGCGATTTACTAGGAATGCAGCCCCGATGCAGACAGGTTCCTCCCAGTTTGTCCATTTCGATGACGACAACGGACTTTCCAAGCTGTGCAGCGCGAATAGCCGCCACATACCCTCCAGTACCTCCGCCAAGTATGGCCACGTCACATGAAATTGTCATGATATGTATCCTCCAGTCATTACACGTAAGTTCATTTTACTTAGTATATTGTACTCTCTTTTTGCTCTATTACAAAACTTATAAACGTCATATGCAAATGGACTTTTTCTTGCTAAAGCGTTATCATATGGGTGAATCTAAAGGGCTAAGAGGGGTAGGAGACACTTATGAAACTGTTAATTTCACGCTTCATTGCCATCCTTATTCTTGTGTTTCCGGGCTTAATAGCAATGAAGGGCTTCCTCATGATGAAGGATGATATTTTTGATTACATATCCATGCATGGTGATGATTCTGTAGTGCCCCACTTTGCTTGGCTGCATTTCGGTGGTGGATTGCTGCTCTTCGCAGCTGGCATGACTTTCCTTGGTGGCTGGATTCTGGCTAGGGACCGTAAGAAGAATTACGTAGGTCCAAGGTTCAAGGAGAAGCAAAAGGCGAAACAAGCCGGAACGCAGGAAACGATCTCTTAAGAGGCTATGCTAAACTTAGGATCAGCTTTTTCATCTCATCATTTATTCACCTGATCATCTGAATCTCGAATCGCACACAATCAAGCCTTAATACCCTGCTGATTGTAATTTGTACAATAGATTCCCCCATATTTCAAACCCTCCCAGTTCACCCGATCTGGTGCTCGTTATCTATCACAAATAACATAAAGGCGAGAACTTCATGGACGCAATCTGCGCTCCCTGAAAATTCCCGCCTTTTTCTTAAATACCCGCCTTATCAAGCGCCTCTTTCCGCCGCCCCTGTACCAACTCGCTGTACAGTCCGCCTTGCTTCAGCAGCTCTTCATGAGAGCCTTGCTGCAATAATCTGCCGCCCTGAAGCACAAGAATTCGATCAGCTGCACGTATCGTGCCAAGTCTATGAGCAATGACGAAGCTCGTTCGCCCTTTCATCAGCGCCTGCAGCCCTTCCTGAATCTTGATCTCGGTCACTGTATCAATACTGCTGGTTGCTTCATCAAGCACAAGCATAGAGGGGTTAGCAAGAATCGCTCTCGCAATGGAGAGCAGCTGCTTCTGCCCTTGGCTTATACCGCTGCCATCCGCCGAGAGCATCCGTTCATAACCTTCGGGCATTCGCATAATAAAAGAATGGGCATTGGCCAGCTTAGCCGCCTCTTCAACCTCTTCATCGGACGCATCCAGCCTCCCGTATCGGATGTTATCGCGGATACTCCCTTTGAACAAAAAGGAATCCTGCAATACAAAGGCCATATGACTTCTCAAGCTTTCCCGCCGAATCGAAGTGATATCTAAGCCATCCAGCGTGATTTTCCCCTGATTAGGATCATAGAAACGGGATAACAGCCCAATTAGCGTTGTTTTGCCAGCACCGGTAGGTCCAACTAAAGCGATCATCTCGCCAGGCTTCGCTACAAAGCTGATATCCTGCAGCGTGTTAGAACCTCCATCATAAGAAAAGGCTACATTTTCAAACTTCACCGCACCCTGTACAGTTTCAAGTGATTTGGCTGCACCTTCATCTTTAGCCTCGGTCTCTTCGTCCAGCACTTCAAACACCCGCTCGGCCCCTGCCACCGCTGAGAGCAAGGTATTCCACTGATTCGCTAAATCATTAAGCGGACGAGTAAACTGGCGGGTATATTCCACGAATACGATGATCACACCCACTGTAATCGACCCACGGATCGCAAGCAGACCACCAATTCCTGCAACTATGGCGAAGCTGAGATTATTAAGACCATTCATAAGCTTGGGGATGAAACCAGAAATGGACTGCGCCCAGTAGCCTGACAGCATAATTCGCTTGTTGCGTTCATGAAAACCAGAGATGACGCGTTCCTCTTGTGAAAAAGCCTTGATAATCCGTTGTCCGGATAAGGTCTCCTCAATATAACCGTTAAGCTCCCCTACATTGCGCTGACGTTCTTTAAATAGTGGGCCTGTACGGCGTGTAATCCAGCGCATGCCTAACAACATCAAAGGCACTACGAGGAATGTGAGCAGCGTCAACAAGGGACTAAGCCACAGCATAACCCCTACGGTTCCTAGCAAGGTTAAGACACTTGAAAATATCTGAATAGCCGAGCTATTCAACGTAGAGCTGACGTTCTCGATATCATTGGTAAGACGGCTCATAATTTCCCCCTGCTGTCTCCGATTAAAAAAGGAAATAGGCAGACGGTGTAAATGGGAGAATAGCTCCGTACGCATCCGTAATACAGTTTCTTGAGCAATTTCGATCATCCATATGTTTTGCAGCCAAGAAGTCAGAGAATAAAAAATGTACACACAAGCAAGGCTTGTCAGAAAAACAACCCATGATCGCCCGCCGGTACCTTCCAGATAATTATCCACCGCTCTGCCAATCATGTATGGCCCCAGCAGCGCTAGCGCTGAGCTGAAGACAACCATGATCAGTACAAGAATAAGCTTGGCTTTACGCTCAGCTAGATAACTCCAGATCCGGATCAGCGTCCCTGACCAATCCTTCGCCTTTGCTTTGGGTTTGCCGCCAGATGCTGTCCCTAGACTTCGTCCCACGCCAAGTTCAAAATTCGGTTTAGGATGACGAAAAGGTTCAATTAATGCTTTGAACATGCTGCTTCGCCTCCTCTACCTGTGATTCATAAATCTTGCGGTACAGCTCGGAGCTTGCCATAAGCTCCTTATGCGAGCCTTTGCCAATTAATCGTCCCTCATCCAGCAACAGGATCAAATCGGCTGATGCCGTTGAACTGATTTTCTGAGTAATCAAAAAGGTTGTACAGGAGATATCCTTTAGCGCCTCCAGCAAAAGCCCTTCCGTAACCGCATCAAGGGCACTGGTGCTGTCATCAAGGATCAACATAGCCGGTTTTCTAACAAGTGCACGGGCAATCGTTAACCGCTGCTTTTGTCCGCCGGAGAGATTAACCCCTCGTTGACCAAGCATCGTGTCATAACCATCTGGCAACCCTTTTACCGTCTCGTGAATTTGTGCAGCTCCCGCTGCTTGTTGGATTTGTTCCAGTGTGGCGTGTTCATTGCCCCATGCAATATTATCGCGAATTGATCCGCTGAAAAGCTGCAATTCCTGAGGCACATAACCTATCGATTTCCGCAGTCTGGAAATATCGATATCAGCACTTTTTTCACCGTCAATCCAAATGGTGCCGTCTGTCTCTTCATACAAGCGCGGAATCAAACTCACGAGTGAGGATTTTCCTGATCCGGTCGCCCCCATAATCGCTACTCGCTCACCAGCAGCTACTTCAAAATGAATGTCCTCCAGGACAGAGATATCACTATTAGGATACTTAAAGCAAACGCCTTCAAATTTAACGTGGCCCTGAATCGGCTCACCTTGCAAAGTCCCGCCTTCACGAACTCCAGCTCCCGCTTCCATAACTTCTGAAACACGTTGAGAGGAGGCACGAGCGCGGGAAAACGTTACAACAAGACCAGAGATAGCTGATAACGCTCCAATTGTTCGCAAGGAGTAATTAATAACAGCAACAGTCTGACCCAAAGTAGCATCCCCGCTGGAAATGGCTATCCGTCCAAACCATAAAATCGCCAAAATCGCCGCATTCACAATAAGCATAACAAAAGGCATCGTCGTCTCAGTCAAACGCAAGGCAGACACTGTTGATCTCATCAAATTCCCGCTAAATACCGTGAAACGTTCAATCTCATACCCCATACGCACAAATACGCGGATCAAGCGAATACCCGTAAGGTTCTCCTGAATCACGCCATTAACTCCGTCTAAACGCTGCTGGACCGTACGAAATAACAAGGAAGCTTTTCTCATAATCCAATAGAGGAAAAAAATCAACAAAGGTAACGCCACCGTCAGCAGTAATCCCAGCTTCACATGAACAACTAACGCCATAATCACACTGCCTACCACAACAAGTGGCACCCGTGTCATAAAGCGCAAGCTCATAAAAATAGTATCCTGCAGCTGTGATACATCGCCAGTCAGACGGGTAATCAGTGACGAAGTAGCAAAACGATTAAATACTTCATACGTAAAAGACTGTACCTTTTCGTACAATTTGTCCCTAAGATCGAACGCAAAGCTCTGACTTGCATGGGCAGCAAAAAAAGAACTGAGTACCCCGGCTGTAAACGCAACTACCGCGCTGCCGATCAATACACTGCCCCACAGCCATACTACAGAGGTATCTTTTTCTCGGATCCCCAAGTCAATGATTTTGGAAATGATCAAAGGCTGTGATAATTCTACCGTCAATTCAATGAGCATCATTACAAGGGCAGCTATTGCAGCTACCTTATATTTTTTGAGAAAAGAGAAAATCAAAGCCATTCGCATACCCTCTTTTTCTATTCGTACAGTGCATCCCTTAACCGAGTTGACATCGTGGAAGCCTGTCCAGTTTTCAGTATTGCTCGACGCAGTGCTTTATTACTCCGATTCAATTCCACCAAATCCGCCATCATTTCTTCCAGCAAGCTTTCAGTGTCACTGGATAAATCTCCATTCTGCTGCAAAAGAGCTAACCGTTCCTTATATTCGTCTAATCTTTCAGTCACACTTATTACTTCCTTTCCCATCTCTTATTACCTCTTATCATACCACATCCAATCAATCGCAATGTTTTCACTGGATACATCTGATCCGAATATGATACTCTAATATGGTCGCATTTTTAAGATATAATCAATGTTTTTTACGAAAGGATAGATGGAAGTGGCACAATTGTTTTTCAAATACGGAGCAATGAACAGTGGTAAATCTATTGAGATACTCAAGGTTGCACATAATTATGAAGAGCAGGGGAAATCGGTGCTCATTTTCACTCCATCCATAGACGACCGGGACGAGGTTGGTTTTATTTCTTCTCGTATTGGGCTTCGGAAACAAGCAATCCCCATCGATGAGAACACAGATATTTATAATATCGTCAGCAGTAACCAACCTAAACCACACTGTGTACTTATTGATGAATGTCAATTTCTAAGCAAGGAATGTATTCTCCAGCTAGTGCGTATCGTTGATGAGCTGGGCATTCCGGTAATGGCCTTCGGACTTAAAAATGATTTTCAGAATCAGTTATTTGAAGGCAGCAAATATATGCTGATCTACGCTGATAAAATTGAGGAAATGAAGACGATCTGCTGGTTCTGCGAGCGCAAAGCTACTATGGCTCTACGAGTAGAAAACGGCAAGCCCGTATATAGCGGCAAGCAAATCCAGATTGGTGGCAATGAAGCTTACTATCCGGTATGCCGCAAATGTCACAAGAATCCACCGCTATAGCCGTGTATAAAAAGCATCCCAAGGCCATAAAGGCTATTGGAATGCTTTTTTGATTAAGAAGATATTACCCTAAATATCTTTCTTTAAGAATATTCAAATGATGATGGTCATGTCCAATCATAATGCAGGCCTGAGCTCTCGCAGAAAGAGTAGCCTCGTTAACGATTCCCTTCCGGATCCATGCTTCCTCCGGCAGAGTTTCCATTAAGAGTAATGTCGATTCTCGAACAAGCTTGTAGTGGGCCAGCAATGCTTTTAAAGTGTGCGCTTCGAAATTGGCGGTAAGTACATAGTCTTTCTCTTCAAAACCCGGCAGTGGAGTCGTATCCCCTCTGGCGATGCACAATAAACGGTAGGACATGATTCTTCCGGTATCAGCCAGATGTCCGACCATTTCCTTGATACTCCATTTCTCCGGAGCGTAACGATAGTCCCCTTGTTCTTCCGTAAGATTCGAAATAAAAGTGAAAATCTCATCCGTCTGCTCTCTAAAAATAGTAATGATGTCTCCTTCAGCTGGCACTAAATCGACATATTTTGATAATTCTTTGAGATACTCACTGCTTTCTGGACGTCGATCCATGTCTAAACCCCTCTCATTTTGAATTTTTTTGAAAAAATAGGAGGAAAATTATACTGTAGTTGTTGTATTTTAGCTCATTTTATACGATACTTGCAATAATAGGGTTAGTTAAACTAGAAGTCATCGGGAGTGTCGGCATGCTAGATTTTATTCTTTTTATGATATTTTCAATACTAGAGACTTATGCAATGTTTTTTCTGGCTTTCAAAATCTTCAAAATTGATCTATATCATAAAGAGATGGTGTTTGCTAGTTTTATTATGGGCTTTTGTTCTTATACAATTAGGATCAACTATGGGATTTTCCCATTAGATATTTTCTCACAATTTGCACTAATGTTTTGTTTTATGTGGATGTTATTCCGGATTCATCCCTTCTACGCTTCAATATTAACCGGGATGGCCTATCAAGCTTACTCGGTGATTCAAGCCAGTATTGTGTATCTATTAAACTCTGTAATGTCCATGCCTCTAAATACTTCGGACCCGATTACAAAAAACATAATGACAATGCAGATTTTATCAGCATTAGCCGCGATTCTCATTGGTATGTATGTGGGCTATAAACGTATTGGATTTGACTTTGTACCTGATAAACCCGATGTAAAAGTCAAACCAACAACTAGTGAAAAAATATTATTCGCTCTTAATCTTCCTACAGTAATTGTCGTTACTTTATTCACCTACTTTATTGAATCTAATTTCTTTTTCTTGATCCCAATTTTCTATGGGGTAATATTATGGGGATATCTATATTTCTCATACAAAAAGGACAGAAATAACTATGAGTCATTTAGCACTTAAAATTGTTGAGGTCATTAAGAAAAGTAATCCAGAGCAATCGCATTCAATTGAAATCATGCATTATGCCCTTAGCATTATTCTGAATACTTTATTCATTATTATGACTTCTTTATGCATTGGCGGGCTCACTGGACAGCTAAAGGAAACATTCTTAGCCTTATTCAGCTTCATGCTCCTAAGAATGTCATCTGGTGGTGTGCATTTAAAATCCGCAAGAGCCTGCAATATTGTATCTATCTTTATCTGTTCACTGATCCCTCATATAACTTATCTAATACATAACCATTTGATTTGGATTAATCTTTTTTCTTTACTTGTAATGATCTTATGTGCTCCGAATCCTGATGCTAATGCCCAAATCCCCAAAGAATGGTATTTGGGTTTAAAGCTACTTTCCATAATTCTGGTTTTTTTAAATTTTCGGCTCCATTCGCCTGTCATTGGATTGGCATTTTTAGTTCAATCCTTTACAGTCATAATCCCATTACAAAGGAGGACAATCAGATGAAAAAAAACTTAGCTCGTTATGCTTCTAACATTTTAGGTACTTCTGCTACTGTTTTTGCAACAATTCTGAAACCATTTGCTCACAGCCCTAAGATTCCAAAAGAACTGCGCAAGTAATTAAACAAGGATGGGGAAACGATGCGTGTCTTACAGAAAGACGGTTCCTCTAGTGATATTCTAGAGGAAGATATATTGTATTTCTCGAATTATAAGAATACAATATTCGTCCATACGAAAGAAGGCGAATTTATTCTCCCCACCACGCTTTCCGATCTTTCCGTAGCGTATGAGGGTAAGGGATTCGAACGCCTTGACCGCAGCAATGTCGTCAATATCAACAACATAGAAGGCTATGATCCCGGGCGGAAGATTGTATGCTTTAATCAAGGTACGCAGTTCACTACTGTTTCGGAATCCAATGAACCTCGCCTTAAGAAGTATCTTGCTTCACAAAAGAAAAAACCGTCAGAATAAAATTCAGTTTTTTAATAATCCCGGCATGTTCACGCATGCCGGGATTATTTTATTAAAAATTGAAACTTTTTAGCAATTTCCTCAAAATCGCACATTATGCCATAATAATCCTCAAATGTAAAGATAAATTCGTAGGATGAATGACAGGAGACGGATCCTATTCCAAATGATACCATATAGATAAACCTATAATAAAAACAATTAATGATGGAGGATCATAATGAATTACTATTTTCATCCCTCTCCACGGCCCTCATCTCTGGAATCTATATCTGACGAGGATTTACTAAGAATCTATGAGCTAGCGATTGATGCCCATGCGTTACCGGATTTCATTGAAATTATTAAAGAGATCATGAGAAGTAGAAATCTCATAGATTCTGAAAATATATAACATCCCCTTCCCCATTAAATTCACACTGACGCATGGTACACATTTTTCTTCAGCTTCAACCAACAATAAGCTCCTTAGGTCGCCTTAAGTCAACTACATTAACATAAAAAAGGTAGAGCCTCCGCGGCCCTACCTTTTTTATATGCACATATGATGGTTAATCTCAGATAAAAATAATGCTCTATTCTGTAATTTCTGTTTTGAAAACATTTTCCAATTTGCCGCCGAGTCTTTTCTTCAAGGGAACTTTAATATCTCTGCCCAATTCTTTAAAGAAAGTTTCAACATCACATTTCACATTTTTTGCAGTTGCGATTACCGCACCATCACCAACAATGTTTTGATTCGCTTCAAGAGGAACATCAACTTCGATGTCATACTTTTTGGATAATGTCTTGATGTAACGTGCGAAGATCTCCAGCAATTCCTCGTTATTAAAATTTTCTATAGCGACTTTGCCCTTGCTGGTAAACTTCATGTTAATTTTCATTATTAATATCCCCTTTTCTGTCAAACCATTTTTAGTTGTTAGTTTATGGATCAAGATGAATAGATGGCTGCAAGAAAGGGCAACATTCATTCATTTTTGAGATCATTAGCAAAAGGCATACATTATTTATAAGCACCCTTTATTTGTTGTACTTTAAACTGAGTAAATTCTTTAAGTGCTTGTATGACCTGATCCTGTTCCTCTTCCTTCAGTTCATAAACGCACTCCCGTAGCCACTCGCCAAATAGAAAGGCTTGACGCCCTTTACGGGGGCTCTTTCTTAAGGAGTCGAGGTTACCCTCAAACTTATCGTTCAGGACATCGGTCAGATTGTATTTCTCAATCTTCTCTATTACCATTCCTGCCCCATATTCCGTTTCGTAAACTATAACTTCATTCGAATCAAAGGAAACGTACGATGTTTCTTTCCCTTCCTTCGCTCTGAATTCCTTAAGCTTGTTAAAGGCTGTCTCGTAGATGTAATCTTGAGACTGTTTGAGCTGTGGCAGCTCATATCCTTGCTTCAAGGTCTTGATATATTCAATATCTGGCATATAATCTGCCAAATGGTACATCCGATTCTTCAGATCCGTTCCAAGCGCTTCAATGATCTTGTCCAGATTGTCTTTAAGCGGAATGCTCTCTCCACGTTCGATTTTGCTAAGCTGTGAGTAACTTATACCGCTCTTTTCTTCCAGTCCTCTTAAGGTTAACCCTCTCGTCTTTCTGATGTGCCGAATGAAATTACCCAGCTCATCGGGATAGTTCTCAAAATCATTCATGGGAGTCACCTCCCTACTATCATAACACAACATAACAATTTGTGTTGGCTAATAACAATTATTCCTTGTTTTTACTTGCCTCTGAAGAGTAATTCCCAGTATTCCACGCCCAATATAACCCTATCTTTACAAAATACCGGAAAAAGACTCAGCGCTCGTCTGTAAGGATTTGGAATATGCTCGTTACTCGCCTCAGTTTTACTTTCTGCTTAAGCCCCATCCATCTTCTTGGTCTTACCTTCCGCTTTCTGCTCACTTTACTCACCTGGCTCACTTGGCACACTTGGCTCAACTAGCTCACCTGACTCACCTAGCTCACCTGACTCACCTAACTCAACTAGCTCAACTAGCTCAACTAGCTCACCTTGCTTACCTAGCTCAACTAGCTCAACTAGCTCACCTGACTCAACTAACTCACCTAGCTCACTCAATTCTACCTCATCGGACCGAGGAGACCTTATTAAGCTGATTTCAGCCATTCTGCTCATCTATCGGACTCAGATGCAGCTATTCATTAAAATATATTACGATTCCGGGCAAAAGTATGACAATAAGAGCTATGGAGTCCGAAAATTTGGAAAAATGGACCAAAAAGTTAAAATAGCGGCAATACAGTCCGTTACGATCCCAAACCATCGAGGCTATCTGTTAAAACAAACTTTCTTGATAAAAGTAGCTCGTCCGAGCCGAACTTACCAAGTGTGCATCGCTGTTGGCGTACTTTAGCTTTAGCGTTCCTCAGCGAGCGTGTCTTAGGTTTATCCGTACCTCAGCGAGTGTACTTTAGCTTTAGCACACCTCAGCGAGCGTACTTTAGCTTTAGCGTACCTCAGCGAGCGTACTTTAGCTTTAGCGTACCTCAGCGAGCGTACTTTAGCCTGCCTCAGCGAGCGTACTTTAGCCTGCCTCAGCGAGCCTGCCTTAACTTTCCGTTCTACATTTCCCCTTCTCCAATCCTTTGTGTCTCACCACCTGTTTTTACTTTTAATTCGCTTTCCCCCTCTGTGTACATGCGTGCGTACCCTGCACATATCCAACTAATCCAATTATCAAAAAAACAGCCAGTCCCCATCAACCTGAGACTGGCCACAATCATTACTCCATAACACTCAGCAGGTTGAGGATCATCTGTGCACTTTCAGCACGTGTTCCGTTTTGGTTCGGTGCAAATTGTCCTTCAGCCCGTCCTTGCATCAAACCAAGTCTGTACACTTCGCTGATTGCCTCTTGAGCCCACTGTGGAGCATAACCAATATCGTTGAATGCCGAAATGTTACGGCTAGCTACAGATACATTACTCTTCGCGTAAGCATATGCACGAGCCAGCATTGCAGCCATCTCCTGGCGGGAAATCTTCGCCTCCGGTTCAAACTGTGAAGCAGTCTGGCCGTTAATCACTCCTGCTTGTTTGGCTAACCCTACTGCTTCTGCATACCATTTATCTGCAGGTACATCAGCGAAACCAGGTTCCGCTTGACCTTTCAAGCCAAGCGCACGAACTAACATCGCTGTGAACTCCGCCCGTGTAACCGCACGGTTCGGATCAAATCGGTCCGCAGCTACACCCTGTACAAGCTGTTTTACCGCAAGCTGCTTCACAGCAAGGTAAGCCCAGTGATCGGACTTCAAATCTTTGAATGTTTTATCAACTTCTAAAACAACGTATTTACTAAAATGACTGACGGCAGCAGATAGATAACCATTCGTCCATGTACTGCTCATATACTCTAATTTACCCACGTCTTCGATAAAATAAATACCTAATAAGCTTCGATCTACATCTGCACCGACCTTATATGAAATCATAATCGGCTCTGCAAACTGTCTTAACGAGAAGGACTGATCATTTTGTGTGAATATGCTAAGCGACCATTCCCGCAGATCACTTTTCGCCCGCAATTGTGCACCCGCAAGTGCACTTGCACGAGCCAACAGATCCACTGCTGTATTATCAGCTACAGGTTTCAGCCGTAGCGAAATCGTACTCTTGGCAAGAGCCTCAGCTGAGATTAGCTTACTTAGTTCTGCCAGTACTGTAGCAGGAATCGTAACGGATAAATCCTGCATAACCACTCTAAGCGGTGCGCGTCCAAGCAGCTCTGCTGCATTGCCTGGCAAAAGTAATTCCGTAACCGCCCCATTAACAGAAACCACAACTTCACCTTGAGCATTCTTGCTCTCTGACAGTTGAGAAGCCGTTATGGTGACTACGCCCGTTTGTGCTGATGCCGACGGAGTTGGTGTAGCGGTTGGCGTTGGTGTCACCGCAGGTCCCGGCACCCAAGCACCCGGCGTTGATGTTGGCTCTGGACTTGGTGTTGGTGTTGGTGTTGGTGTTGGTGTCGGCTCTGGGCTTGGTGTCGTACCCGGCGAGCCCTCAGTCACTATCAGAATATATTCAGTGCTCAAACCGTTATAAACAGCGCTGACTTTTGTTGTACCAGCACTCAAAGCATGAAGTTCTCCAGCCTCACTAATCATTGCAATGGAATGATCAGATGTATCAAAGATTACTCCCTCGAACAATTCTTGCTTGCTGCCGTCACTGTATACCGCCTGAACAACAACGGAGCCTTTACTTCCTTGTTCCAGCGAATCTGGCCCATTCATCGTTATTTCTGTAAGAATAGGTGTCTCATCATTTGTTACGACAAGGTTATACTCCGAGGCGAACTCCCTATAGGTTACTGAAATCACAGTGGAGCCTTCCTGATGAGCCTGAACTAAACCCTGTTCATTGATCGTAGCAATATGCTCATTCAAGCTGAAATAATGAAGTCCATCTAATATTGCGGTACGTTTCCCAGATGCGTAGACAGCTTCTGTTACAGATTGGTCGACTTCTTCCGGTTTAAGCTGTCTCTTTCCCTGAAGCTTAATTGCTTGCAGCGCATCTACAGTTATCGTACTTTCGGCAAAAATATTCGGGTAACCTGCCACTGTGACTCTTATCTTAGCTGTCCCTGGCTTCAATGCTGTAACCAAGCCATATTCATTTACAGTAACAACTGATTCTGCCGGATCAGGAACGATGGTCCAAAGCTTTGTCAGATGATTAGCCTCATCCGGCCCCACCTTAGCTTGCAATTGCAGGCTAGCCCCAGGCTCAAGCTCTACAGCAGTTTGATCCAGCGTAATGGATTCCGGAACCAATTTGCCGATTACTAAACGGTCAATCTCAACCCCGTCTACTGTTCTTGCGGTAACCGTAATCTCGTTCTTCTCAATCTCAACAGCCGTATAGATTTGCTCATCTTCGTCATATATTTTTTCCTGCCAAAAACGTGGTGTCAGCGCATAGAACTTAGGACCCGAGGAACCGCCGATAACATACCGAGTGCCTTCGCCTTCTGCAACCTGTTTACCCTCCTTCATCGGAAAAGTTCGCAAATAGATATGATCATGACCGTTCATGACCAAATCTACGTTGTGCTTATCAAAGACCGGAACCCACTTCGCTTGTACCTGCTCATTCGAATAGATGCTGCCGTACGGTCCTTGATGGAAAAAAATCACCTTCCACTTTTTATCTGTAGCGGAAAGATCCTGATCCAACCACTCGGCCTGTTCAGTGAACGGACTACCTGAATGCTCTGTATTCATAACCACAAAGTGCGTATCCTTAATATCAAAAGAATAATTCGTACCTTTTACGCTCGCCGCACCGTTTTGCGGGTTATTGAATTGCGCCAGATAATCCCCATCTCCATTGGTTCCCATCACTTCATGGTTCCCGATAATCGGAACAAGTGTCGTATTCATCAGCTGCTTTTGAGCTGCATCAAACCACCAGTTCCACTGCTCTTGTTCAAAGCCCTTATCCACCATATCTCCAGCATGAACCAGCATTTCCGCATCCGGCATATACGCGTAAGCCGCTTCAATCGTATCTCCCCAAAGACCAAAACCAGCCTTAGAATCTGCTTGGGAATCTCCGATAAACAGGAATTTTGTAGAAGTGTCCTCACCACCACTTGTAACAAAAGCTCCTTGCTCACTTACATTTGACTCGCCATCACCCACACGATATACATATTCCGTTCCGGG
Organism: Paenibacillus sp. FSL H8-0175; assembly: GCF_045040615.1. Lineage (NCBI taxonomy): Bacteria > Bacillati > Bacillota > Bacilli > Caryophanales > Paenibacillaceae > Paenibacillus > Paenibacillus sp. FSL H8-0175. Next base: position 4,932,631 of record NZ_CP150299.1, read on the forward strand.
GGTAAGCGCAGTGGCCTCCGCTTTATGAACTCGCATCGTTCCGTCATTGTTGGTGTTGTAAATCGAACTGCTACCGGTAATTTTTATTACATTCGCAGCTTGAAAGCTTGTAAACTCCGCTTTTTTCACAAGTTCTACTACAGTATCCATGGTCAACGGTTCTGTCTGCCAAGTGAACTGGCGAGAAGTTGCTGCATCTTGGCCCATCGTAACATTAACATTACGCGGAGCTGCAGTAGCGTCATATGGAGCAACCTTGAACGTCATTACAGGACTATAGGTATTTCCTTTTACCGCCTGCAATTTAAAAGTTCCTTCTGCTGAAGTGACAAAGTCAGTAGTTAGTGTTCCACTTGCCCCTGAAGCAACACCTTGTACCTCCACTCCATCGAACAGCAGCTTTGCTCCTTCAACGACACTTCCATTCAGATCTTTTACCGCAAAAGATGCATCAAAGCCCTTCGCAAGATCATAATGGTTCCAAGTGAGCATCAACTGTGTCTTCACAACAGATTCAACAGCTGCTCCAATAAAAGAAATAGGAACCCCAGTACCCTCTGTAGAAGTTACCGATCCGGATGTATTTTCAATTACAAAAGCTTTGCTAATATCTCCAGCCAACTGCTCCTGAGTGTAGGGACCCACAAAATCATTTCGAACTGTATATTGAATTTGCCCGATGAGATCCGTATCTCCCAGATTGGAAGAATTGATATTCGTTAAGTTAAGACGCACAGTGCCCAATACCGGATCAATGATGGACTCCACTTGTGTTTCTGATAACATATTCCCCCGAATTACCTGCAAATCTTTAACTGCAGCCGGATTAAAAGCAAACGTAAGATGTCCTTCCTTCAGCTTGCTCGCTTTCTCTGCCGTTACGTCCAAAATGTAAGTGTTGCCGGCATATACTACTTCTGGTGTTTTGTACACATAGAACGGAGAGCCCAAATTTACTGTAAAATACCATTCTTTTATCGTCTGGTTACCGCTTAAATCGCGAATGGCAACTTTTACTTTATGACGGCCTTCTGTCAGTGGAACCTTTGGTTTATAAGTAATCTGACCTTTTGGAGGATAAAAGCCATGCTCCACTAATTGATCGTCCACATATACTCGTATTTTGTCAGGATCGATTAAGGTCGTTCCCGGATGCATCACTGGATCATAACCATCATCCTCACCATTGACGGAAAGGGTCGGTGTAGCTGTTTTGACAATTTCGTTCACGCCGGGATATGCATCTTTAAGAATAGGAGGTATTCTGTCCTCCTCTAGCGGGCCATAAATGGCACGAATATCATCAACGTAAATAGCTCCCGCACTCTTATTAAGATTGCTTGTCTCCATATAGCGGACAGGCATATCCATCGTTAACGGGGTGGTTTTCCCCTTAGGAACGGATACTTCGACGTATTTCCACCCCGTCCAGTTCACACCATTTACCTGATCAGTAAAATCCACTGGCACTGCCGCATTATTGCCATCCCGAATCTGTCCCCGCAGCCAGTGCTTTTTGCCATCTCCGTAGATCCACATACTGATCTTTTCAGGATACCCCGGAATCTGAATCCGATTGGCGGTTGAGCTTGCGGCTAAATAAGCACCGGATGTGCCTGTTTTATTAACAAAATCATATTCCAGCTTCAAGGCTTTGTCCCCGTTGCGGACAAAATCCAGATCCGACACTTCCTGAATCGCCACGCTGTTAGCTGCTGCACTAGAGGCTATATATTTATCAATGCCATTCTCAAAATCCTCCAGCATTACAGGCGGTAACCCCACATTTACTTCAAAAGAGGTCTCAACGTCCCTGTATTTAGCATAAATCTTTCCGTTTTTCCCGTTCTCACTCGTCGCCTGAAACAGACCCTTCTCGTCCACGGTTCCGATCTCGCCCTCAACCCGCCATTCGAAGCTAGGGTTGTCAGCTTGAATCACTTGTCCATTACGTAGCGCCTTCACAGTTAATTGTGCAGCAGCACCTGAAGAATAAGTTTTGATCTCATCAGGAAACCTAAGCTCTGTAAGCTTATCTACAACCTCAATTTCAACACTGCCTTTGACTGCCCCAGCCTCTACAATTACATTTCCTGTGCCGGCAGTGATTCCTCCGGTGAAGACTCCGTTCGCATCGACAGTACCAAGGTTAGCGTCCACCTGCCAATTCAGCGTACCCGAATAATGCGCCGGATGGCCGTTCTCGTCCACTCCTGCCGCTTTGAATATAAAGCTGGAGCCTTGCAAAATACGTTCCGTATTCGGCTGCACAACCAGCTTAGAAGCCGAAGGTTGCTCAGGGGCTGTATTGACAAGCAATAAACCGTTACCGGTTTTACGCTCGTAACCATCTGAGCCCTGATTCATCATTCGGACACCAGATGTACCCGGCATTCTGGCCACAAAAGTAGAAGAACCGCCACCATCCAGATTCATGGCGTTCACTACGCCCATATCCTTCAGAATGTTGCCAAGCTCATCGGTATCTACGCCCTCACTAAAACCTGGAGATCTTCCATCCACTTCGAATAGAACGAGACTTCCGTCCGCTTTTGTCCCAATGGCTGTCCGCGGATGAATTCCTAAAGGCCCTACACCTTGTTGAACTACTCCGTCTTTTACCAGCGGCCCCTCGCCGCCAATAGCTACCTTCACATCATTCCATTCTCCGCTGAGCGCAAAGCTGGCAGTAACGTTATCGCCAACAGATAACCCTTGCAGAACAGCACGGGACGTACCCTGGGCAGATAAAACCACTTTTCCTTGGGAAAGCGGCGTATTGCCTTGATTGTTGCGGATTTCAGATACCTTCAGCTTCAAGGTCTGGCCGCTTTTCACTTCTCCCTCGACAATATCTAGAACAACCTCGTCACCCTCATTGGTTGACTTTGTAGTTGTATTATAATCTTCCGTATAAAGAACCAGCTCATTTGTATTTCGGTATCGGTTGATGCTAGTCAGATTGGTTGTTTTTCCATTTATCGTCACGTTTTTGGTCAGCTTCGGCACCCCATAAATCGAGCTGCCATCTTCTTTTAAACCGAAAGTAAAAGCTGAAATCGAACTGTTCAGGATTACACCCTCATCCATAAATAACCCATTAGGAACACCCGTAGCAAAACCGGAGATTTCATAGAAATCACCATTGATTCCTGCGATCACTCGGTTTTCAGGTGAATCCGCATACGTGGCCATTTCTGTAACGCCCTTCATACCGTATACCTTTCCATCCTTCGTACCTGCCCGCAGCTCCAAATTTCCTTGTTGCGGGTTGAACTCCACTGCATGTATCTTTTGTAAACCACGATCATTCTGGAGATCCATCCAGGTATACATCGCCCCAGGTGCAAGCTCCGTTTGGCGAACATCAATAACGGTTCCGTAGTCTGTTGCTGGTAAATCAGAGATGGAAGCGTGAACAATTGCCCCCGGTTGTAACAACGAAATCAACAAAACAAAGATAACAACAACATTAATTTGCCTTAGATACCTTCTCACTGTGTTGACATCCTCCCCACTTGGCTGTCCTAATATCGATCTGAGCTTGGACAACATCATAGGGTTAATATTAACTAGGAAGCGTAAAGGTTAGATAAAATTTACCAAGGCATACTGTTAACTTCGTCTAATCATTTCATCAAATTCATGCTTTAGCCTGTTGATAAATCTTCGGGCGGTCTGGGAGGTCTGTTTGGAAGCAGAGACAATAGCTCCTGAATATTTCGCACGGGTATCTGGTGATCGTAACTCGATGGTTTTCATGAAGGCAGAAGTCATCTCTGATATTTTAAGAAACGAATAATCCAGACCAATTGTGATGGCCAGTCCTTCTGCAACTGCATTCTCAATCGCCCGTGTGTTGTTACTTACAAAAAGCAAATTGATCGGCCCATAGCCAGATAAATATCGCTCTACATAGTCCTTAATGTAAGGATCATCGTATAAAACCAACGTCTGCCCCACTAACTGATCCGGTGTAAGGATTGAATTCAGGGCTAGCGGTGAGTGTGGATGTACACCAACTACAATTTTCCCTTCCATTAACCGTTCAAACTTAACCCCCTTATATGTGCCAGGCATTCCCTCCGGTGAGACCATAAGTCCAATATCCATTTCATCCTGAAGTACATTATCCAGAATTTCTTTGGGTCCTTTTTCAAAAATCTCTATTTTCACATTTGGAAAATCTGCCTTAAAACTAGAGATTACCTTCACCATCAGATGCATGGGTCCAGGTATCGTAGCAATTTTCAAATGACCACTTAACGTATCGCTGTAAATCTGTGCTTCTTCTTTTAATTCATTTACTTTCATCAGGACTTCATTTGCTTTGCTAATAATGGCATTTCCTTCTGCTGTGGGAACCGCCTTTTGCCCGCGCGAACGGATGAACAAAGTAACTCCCAGCTCAGCCTCCAGCATGGTAATGGACTGACTCATTGCGGATAGAGTGATATGACGATTCTGAGCTGCTTTGGTTAAAGAACCAATCTTTGCGACTTCTACAATATTCTCGCATTGCTCCAAATTCATTTGAATCACCCCTTAAGTTAATCTTTACTTAATAACTATTAAATTTACTTAAATTTTAATTAATTTAGACAAGTGTTACAATGTAAATAAGTTAGTAAGTAACCATTTTTACTATATCAACTTTCATTTCTAGTATAACTATATTTCTTGAGGAGGAAACTCAAATGACAGACAAAAGAGTAGCCGTAATAACAGGTGGAGCCAGTGGAATCGGGAAACAAACCGCCATTAAATTTGCAAGTAAAGGTGATCAAGTTGTCGTTGCCGATTTCAATCAACAATTAGGTGAAGAAACGGTAGCACAAATTATTAAAGAGGGTGGCGAAGCAATTTTCGTCAAAACAGATGTTTCCAAATATGAAGATGTCGAAGCGCTGGTTCAAAAAACTGTAGATACTTATGGAAGAATTGACGTTATGTTCAACAATGCCGGAATCGGCCGCGTCACTCCTGTACTAGACCAAGACCTTAAGGATTATCACAGTGTCATTAATGTCAATCAGCATGGTGTAGCCCATGGGATTATCGCTGCTGGTAAAAAAATGCGTGAGCTCGGCATCAAAGGTGTGATCATCAATACAGCTTCTGTATTTGGATTCCTAGCTTCCCCAGGTACATTCGCATATCACGCTTCCAAAGGTGCGGTCATTATGATGACTAAATCCGCAGCACTTGAACTTTCGGTTCATGGCATCCGCGTGCTTGCCGTTGCTCCAGGCGCTGTAGATACGCCAATTATCCAAGGATATAAAGATCAAGGAATGGTTGACCAAATGAAGAGCAAAGTAATGGGTAACAAACTAACATTACCTGAACAAGTTGCAGACACTGTATACTTGCTCTCCTTACCAGAAGCTAGTGCAATTAACGGTAGTGTTGTAATGGCTGATGAAGGTTATGCTTCATTTAAATAAAGTATAGGGTGAAAAAAATCCAAGGCTTCCCTCGAGGGAGGTCCTTGGATTTTTTTAAAAGTATTCAATAGATACACCCTACTCCCAAGTCCTCTGTTCATTAATCTCCAGCTTACGTTTAAACGCCTGCTCCAGATCAATACCAAGTTTATTGGCCAGATCAAAAATATTCCACACCACATCGTACATCTCGTATCCCAAGTTTTCTTTCCGCTCCGCATCTGGATGAAAAGATACCGACAAAACCTCTTTGGACAACTCCCCAACCTCAGTCATTAAGTACAGCATTCTCTGCTCAATGGTGCTGGTATCAAACCCTTTGATTTCACTGAACTCCTTAACATACTGTTGAAACTCTGCTGCATTCATTTCCTTACGCCTCGCTTTTTGGTATAAAGTTATGTAAAGATTAACACATCTCTTAGTCCCATCAATCTCCACTATACTTATTGACTGTTATGGGATAATAGTAAATTTCTATATCCTTCTTTATAAAACCTCTGCGTTGAGCTGCCAATAAGGTCTCGTACATATCTCTTCTGCCTACAGGATTATCCGTATGATGATAAATCTTATTCGCCCTTAAACCATGCTCACAAAAGTATTTCACAAAATCATACCCGTTCTTTAGTTCAATTCCCTCGGCGTCTTCACCTAAATCATGATCAAGCGTAAGGATGTTCACTTCATTATTTTCGAAAAGTTTAACAGCGTCTTCAAAATGTTCTTGCCAAGGTAAACCCTTCTGGACAGTCTCGTAAGTCATCAAGATAAACAGTTATCATATCGAACCTCATTTCTTCATGACGTCCTTATCTAGTGAACAGTATCCTCCAGCTTTATGGTACAAAAAAACACTTCGTTGAAGAAGTGTTCTTCAAAAAATTATGTATAATTTACCAAAATCCATCCCCTGAATCGAGGAATTCCATTAATTTTTTCTTAACGTTCTTTAAATCGATTGGGTTTAGTTGACCGATGTAATCAGATGAATTAAAGGAGGAGGCCTCCGCTTGGGCTACGCAATTCACTTTTGCAAATGAACTTTCCCTAATCCGCAGTCTCTTCCTTTAAATAATGGAATTTTCCACTTATCATACTTTCCTTCAAAATTTTTTATTTTAGAGTGGGTCAATGCAACGAAAACAACAAAAATTGGTAATCCATCAATAATTTCCACTATTGCGACTGGTCTTATTTCGGTTTCTCCTGTTTTTGGATAATCTACTTCATACCAAAAAACTTGCCCGGCTTTTAGATTCATCTATTACTTCTTAAATTCCTCAAACCATTTTTGTTGGAGACGGTTATCAGAGTCAATTTTAGCCTTTCCATCAACTACATTCAAACGCGGTACTTTCGATTTGAAGTTAGGATGTTCAGACAATGAGTTAGGGATATTTTTTTTCTTTTGTACAAGACTCATACCATTTTCCTCCTCCTTCTCACACATTTTAGAATGACACCTCCCAAGCATTTTATTGCTTGGTTTAAGCATATCCGTCTTTGGTATGGTTTAGACCAGAATACCAATGCAGCTGCAAACACTGTAGTTGTGCTCTAATACTATTTAAGTCTATCACAATATTTACCATATATAAACCTTATTGTAGGGCGGTAAACATTTAAAATGTGGCATTTATAGAATGATTTTTTACAATTCAGATTATTCTATTATAACAAAAACACTCCTCTATTGGTTCTTCAAAAACCGATAAAGGAGTGAATCCAACCTTATTTACCAGCCCCTATTTCAGCCACTCTACGATTCTGAAAATGACGAATATCCGGACGCTCCAATCCTAGATGTTCACGAAGGGTACTCCCCGTATACTCAGTGCGGAACAAGCCGCGTGCTTGCAAGATGGGCACAACATGATCCACAAATTCATCCAAGTTGCCCGGCAGTACTGGTGGCATAATATTAAATCCATCGCAGCCGTACTCTTCGAACCACAATTGCATTAAATCTGCCAATTGTTCATAGGTTCCAACAAACTGCATATGTCCGCGTGCACCAAGCAAACGGCGGCCTAATTCTAATATCGATAATTTGTCCTTACGAGCCATATCCATAATCAGCTGAACCCGGCTTTTCATTCCATTTGATGCTTCTACTGGATCAGGAATCTCAGGCAGCTGTCCATCTACTGGGTATTCGGACAGGTCAAACCTCAACATGCCAGACAACATACCAACAACAGCGGCAGGAGGAATCAACTCCTGCAGTTCTTTATATTTACTTTGGGCTTCCTCTTCGGTCGCTCCAATGATCGGAGACAAGCCCGGCATAATTTTTAAGCTACCACGTTCACGGCCATAATCTGCTAATTTGGAATTGACGCTTTCATAGAAGGCCTTAGCCGCTTCAAGCGACTGCTGTGCCGTAAAGATCACCTCTCCAAAACTAGCTGCAAAATCTTGTCCTGGACCAGAAGATCCGGCTTGAATAAGTACAGGATACCCTTGAGGTGAGCGAGGAACATTGAGGGTTCCTTTTGTAGAATACCACTCCCCTTTGTATTCCACTTCTTTGATCTTCTTCGCGTCAGCAAATTGTCCCTCTTCGCGGTTGACGATTAAAGAGTCATCCTCCCAGCTGTCCCAGAGAAGCGTTGCCACCTCAACAAATTCACGTGCCATTTTATACCGAAGTCCGTGCTCTGGATGCTCCGGCTTCCCATAGTTATAAGCTTCCACATCAAGCTGGGAGGTGACAATATTCCAACCCGCTCGGCCTTCACTAATATGATCTAAAGAAGCAAATTTGCGAGCCACATTATAAGGTTCGTTATACGTGGTCGATACGGTAGCCGTTAATCCGAGTTTTTCTGTTTCTGTCGAAAGGGCTGACAACAGCGTCAATGGGTCCAGCATACCCGAAGCTGCTTGATCCGCACCCATCACATACAACAAATCCGCCAAAAACATCATATCGAACTTCCCACGCTCGGCGGTTTTTGCCAATTCGCGATAAAATTTATAATTGAAGATCTTATCCGCTCCCGATTCCGGATGACGCCAGCCATAATGATGATGTCCTGAATAATAAATAAATGCACCTAAATGTAGCTGATCTTTTCTGGTTCCCATAATGACCCTGCCTTTCGAATTCTAGAGTTCGTTAACCTTTGAATGTATCACGCCAATGCAGCCATCTTCTCTCCAGCAATCGAATTGCGGAATCCGAAAGTTTTCCTATCACTGCAAAGATTGAAATTCCAACGAATACTATATCTGTTTGCGAATAAGCTCTGGCATCCTGAATCATATAGCCTATCCCCGCACTTGTTCCCATCATCTCCGCTACGACGAGTACAAGCCACGATGCACCAAGTGATAAGCGAATACCAAGTAGAATATTAGGCATTGCAGCCGGAATAATCATTTTGCTAAGCAACTGCCATCTTGTATATTGGAAAATACGGGATACTTCAACAAGCTTGATATCAACATTACGAATTCCTAGGAAAGTGTTCAGATAAACTGGAAAAAAAGCACCTAATGAAATCATTAGTATTTTAGAAAATTCACCTACACCAAACCACAAAATGAATAACGGAATAAGGGCAAGTAATGGAATCGTCCGAAGCATCTGTAAAGATGGATCCAGTGTACGCTCTACCAACTTCCCAAGTCCTGTAGATAAGCCAAGCAGCAGTCCAGTAGCAGATCCCAATAAAAAGCCAAGCCCTGCCCGATAGGCGCTAATCCCCAGATGTCGAAACAGCTCACCGCTAGCTATTAAAGAAAAGAACTGCGCAATAATCGTAGATGGAGCAGGCAATGTCGTCGCAGAGACTAGATGGAGCGCAGCTGCCACTTCCCAAATCACCACTAGAGCTAGAGGTACAATCCAACCATGCAGTTTTTTTGGAATCCAGCTTAAACCATCGTCGTGACGCTCTATTTTATTACTGGATAGGTGATTGCTCATGATCCTTTATCTCCTCTATAACTGTCCTGCCATCTTAGCAATCTCGATTCCAACAGCTTCACTAATGAATCTGACAGTTTACCTACTACAGCAAACACGATGATCCCAACAAATACCACTGTGGTCAAAGAAAACGATCGCGCGTCATTGATTAGATAGCCAACACCTGAGCTAGAGCCCATCATCTCCGCTACGACAAGTCCAAGCCAAGCTATGCCCACAGACAAACGGATACCTAAAAAGATGTTGGGCAGTGAGGCTGGAATAATTAACTTACTCACCATCTGCCATTTACTAAATTGCAGTACTCTCCCAACATCAAACAACTTGTTGTCCACCGAACGGATTCCTAGAAATGTGTTCACGTATAATGGGAAAAATGAACCTTTGGCAATCAACAATATTTTTGAGGTTTCACCGAATCCGAACCACAAAATAAATAGTGGAGCGATTGCTAAATGGGGTAGCGTGCGCAGCATTTGCAGCGACGGATCCAGCAAACGTTCTGTTTTGTATGAAAAGCCTACCCACAAACCAGCCGCTAAGCCAAGCCCTCCCCCAATTAAGAAACCTAGCAGTGCCCGCCAAGCGGATATGCCTAAATGTTTCGCCAGCTCACCGGACGCGGTCAAGCTAACCAGTTCCCGCCATATTTCACTTGGCCTTGGCAGCAATATAGGATTTAACTTTCCCATCGCTCCGGCTATCTCCCAAATCAGGAGTAAAGCAATTGGTAAGATAAGTCCAAGCAATATATTCGTCGTTTGGATGGAAAGTCCGCGCTTCTTTACTGGATTCTTCTTATGAATTAGTGGCGAGATCACAGCTTTTTCAGCACTGAATTGCATGTAAACAACCTCTTTTCTACATCTGTGGTTTCATCCGTTACTTCAAAGGTTCCTTCAGTGCTGCTTCAATATATTGATTGTCTGTTATTTTAGAAACTTCAATCTCTTTACGAATGTTCTTAATATCAAATTGAAAATCGGCTGTCTTCTGCAATTCTTCAACAACAGCATCACTAATTGGAATGTTGATCATCTGGGAACGTTCAAACGTACCTTCGATTACCGCTGCCGGAATGTTCCGCTCAGCTGCATATCTTTCAGTCGCTTCAGCGCGATTATCTGTCTCCCAAGCTATAGCTTTGTTGGTTACTTTTAAATAAAGCGTAACTAGTTCTGGATATTTCTCTGCGAACGCTGAACGGGAGATCACAAAAGAAGGAGATAAGACACCCAATTGCTCACCATCCGTCAAAACCTTCCCTTTACCGGTCAATGCGTTTAGAGTAATATACGGATCCCATGTAGCCCATGCATCAACGCCACCGGTTTCAAATGCAGGTTGTGCTTCATCAGGCTGTAGCTGGATAATCTCAAAATCTGCTTCTTTAAGACCTGATTCCTCAATACCGCGATAAAGGAAGTTGTAAGCATTGCTGCCTTTTGTAACAGCTATCTTCTTGCCTTTCAGATCCTCCAGTTTCTGAGCAGTACTACTACCAGGTACAAGAAGAGCAACGTTATTCGTACCTTCTAATACTTGTGAGATAATCTTAATAGGAATACCCGCAGCATGGGCTGCGATCACCGGCATGTTACCAAGAGTCGCTATGTCCAACTTATTAGAAGCGATCGCCTCTGTCATTGGGGGTCCACTTTGAAATTCCGTCCATTCTACTTTTACGCCCAGCTTATCAAATTCTTGCTCATACCATTTTTCCTCACGGGCTTTACCAAACATCCCCCCGCTGCCCTGCACGCCAATCTTAATGGTCACACCTTCATATTTGTTGGCGTCGTTCTTTCCCGCACTCTTTTCATTCGATGCACAACCCGTTGCAAATACAGTCAAAACAAGCATAACAAGTAGTGAATTACGAAATAATTTCATGGATCATTTCTCCCCTTTTTATAAAAAATGGACTCTCTTTATCTAGATACCAGCACCAACATCGATTGCCGGTTCTTCAACCTTCTCAAACTCACTCAGCACCAGTCGACGTAGCTCTTGGAATGAAGTACTGGATCTTTTTCGCGGAAACGGTAAATCAATGGGAAGAATATTGCGAATATGCCCAGGTCGGGGATTCATAATGACTACCCGCTCACCCAAAAATACAGCTTCATCCAGATCATGAGTTACAAATAACATAGTCGTCTTATTGCTCTGCCAAATATCAAGAAGTACCTCTTGCAGATGTGATCTAGTAAAAGCGTCTAGTGCGCCAAAAGGTTCATCGAGCAGTAATACATCCGGATTACGGAGCAACGCCCTAGCAATAGATACTCGTTGGGCCATCCCGCCTGACAGCTCACGTGGATAGGATTTCTCAAAACCCTTTAATCGTACAAGTTCAATCAATTCATCTACTTTTTTGCGAACCTCTGGATTTTTAAGCGATAAATTTGCTGCAATATTATGCTCCACCGTCAACCACGGAAAAAGTCTTGGTTCTTGAAAAATAAATCCCTTCTCAATACTTGGACCGTCGATCTGTTTGCCATTCAGTAGAACCGTGCCGCTATAGCTCGTATCCAATCCTGCCACAATTTTTAGCAAGGTACTTTTTCCGCAGCCGCTGGGACCTATAATCGTAATCAACTCGCCTTTTTTCACCTTCAGCTGAATATTGCTTAATGCGATAACATCACCGGCAGGCGCGGCGAATACTTTATTCAAATGTTCGATAACCAGTGTTTCCTCCGTCACTCCATTCACCCTTTCCGATAAATTTAAACTAAACTATACTTATGTATTTAATAGGTATTAAGAGCAAAAAAAATAATGAGAGCTTCTAAAGAACCTTATCCGATTATTCAACTAGGTTTAATTTACATCATCTTATCAGTGACATTCCTCACATGTCAAACATTATTTGCCAAATGGTTGTATGTCTTGTGAAGTGGGTAGGTTTTGCGAATGGCAAGGACATAGTATTAGTTATAGTCGATAGGGATTTATCTAATTGGAGTTCAAAACTGCACAAAAAAATACCGCATATTTATTGGTTTTGGACCAATGAATAAGCAGTATTTTGGGGGCTGTTCACAAACCCCATTGCTTAGGGAACCTCATGCTAAATTCTGAAAGTATCAGCATTGATAATAATTCCAACTATTACTTTCTAAACGTTCTTTCATAATCTTCAAACCGTATTTTTCTAATTTGTTTACGATCCGTTGTTCTAGCAATGATTCCTTCTGATTTGCCTGATGCGTCGATTCCTACTTGCGTGTTTTCGAATCTTTTTAAATAAGAATATGTACTCTCAAGAGAAATTGGAAACTCGGAACCCTTTGTGGTTTCAAGAAGTGGTGCAGACTGCAAATCAATACTTTCAATAAATCTCTTCTTCTCAATTTCATCATAAAATGGTTGATTTCCGTGATCACGCCACACCGCAATTTTCTCCTGCGATAACTCAAGAAGTCTATATAATTCATCCTTATTCAAGGAGAACACATCAAATACACGATACCCTTGAGTTTTTCTGTCAGAATAGTTCTTGGATGCTTTAGTTTTCCCTCCATAAGATTCCTGATAAATTACGGTTAATGCCCAGTCACCCTCAAGAAGGATATCTGCAATTACTTTTTCTGCTAACGGCTTAAGAAATTCCGCAATGTTCCCATAAGGATTACCGATTCTATCTCCTTTTGCATATAACAATTCTTCTCTGGAACCAATTAGATAATCAACTTCGTTATCATCATTTTTTAATAAAATGATCCTTGAATTTTCACCATCTACTTTTTCGTAAATAAAAACATCGTCTAATTCTGCGAAGCCTCTTGACTCCGTTAAAACATCATTTAACCGACCTCGTTCACCTAATTGATGATATGTAAGAATGCTTGGGTACTTTGTTAAAGAATTTATTTTCTTTAAATCCATAAACTATTCTCCTTCTTTCAAATTCACTTTATATGACTCTTGTTCTTATAACTGATTACGTGTTCACGTGTTATTCCTGATGAGATTGTCATAAAGAGTTCTCCTTATTTGTTTACCAATTTAACTTTGAAGATAAGTATCATCATAATCTACGTAATTACTTTGTTGATTACGCATGAAGGTTATACGCAAAGAAGGTTCTTATATGTATTTTCAAGTGATACTCATGTAATAGAAAATCAGCAAAATAAGAATATGTAAATAGTAGTAAACACCAATAAATCTTCTTTAATAATCTGATTCAAATATTGTTTCGTTTTTATCATTTGAGAAAATAATTTTTAATTGAGCAGTCGGATTCCAAATCCTACTATCTTTTATAATTAGATATTTTCCACCTGTATATTCATACTCGCGAGTCTTACTGTCAATCACCACTGAAAATGTTTTAGCATCTTTTAAAACTTGCGTATTATTAATTACAAGGCCAATTGAACCTTTCTCTAAACCACCAATAGCTATCTCATCTCGTATCATAGCCGTAGATTTAGTATAGTCAGAAGCGCTACGATAAATATAAATATAAATATAAATATAGGGCAAGCCTTAATAAATTCAAGCATGTACGTATCTAAAATAACAAAGGATTTACCCTACTAACTCCACTATAACATTAAATGGAATATGCTTATCTTCTACCAAGGCAATAAATTCCGAGTTGTAGCCATTAGGTATTTATAGGTTTTATGACCATAATTTATTAGTCTGTAAGATTGTATTATCAGATGATTTTGATACCTTTAATGCGAAATGATTGAAGTTGCTTGTAAACAGTGTTACTCTATCAACGGTAAACTCAAAAATCTGTACTCTTCAATACATCTTATAATAGTCACTATTTTTAGTTAAGAAAGGTAACACTATGATAAAAGTTGATAACTTATCCTTCGCATTCCCGCAAAAAGAACTATATAAAAACATTTCATTTACGCTTGAAGAAGCACAACATTGCGCTTTTATAGGAACAAGCGGCAGTGGTAAAAGTACACTGATCGATATACTGATGGATCCAGAAAAATATTTGTTCGAAGGCAAGCTAGAGATGGACCCCACCTGCAAAATTGGATATGTAAGTCAGTTTTCGCAACTAGACAAATCTAAAGAAACAACCGTTTTTGAATATATAGGAGAAGAATTTATTAAGATACAAAATGAAATAACAGCGATTCTCACTGAAATGGAAACATCATCAGATATTGATTCATTACTCGAAAAGTATCAATTAGCTCTAGATGCCTTTGATTTAATGGATGGAAATGATTTTGAAAGCAATATTAATAAGAAACTAAATTTAGCCAACCTCTTGAAGCTAAAAGATGTTAGGGTATCCGATCTAAGTGGTGGGGAATTCAAGCTTATTCAAGTGATGAAGGAAATGCTGACTAGTCCAGACTTAATGATTATGGATGAGCCCGATGTATTTTTAGATTTTGAAAACCTAAATGCACTTAAAAATCTGATTAATGCTCACAAAGGAATATTGCTAGTTGTTACGCATAACCGTTATCTATTAAATCATTGTTTTAACAAAATCATACACCTTGAAAACATGGAGATCCAAGAGTTCGATGGGCGATATATTGAGTATAACTTCTCATTACTTCAGACGAAAATTGAGTTACAAGAAATCGCAGTCGCTGAACAAGAAGAAATAGAGAGATACGATAACATTATTGATAATCTTAGAGCGATCGCAACCTATAATTCAGAAGCATCTAGAGGGAGAGCGTTAAAAGCTAGGGTTAAGTTTCAAGAAAGATTGGAAGCGCGAAAAATTAAAGCGCCATTCGTTGATATTAAGCAACCAAAAATCAGTTTTGGTGTGGACAATGAATTTGAAGAAGACATCACTGTTTTAAATGTGAATAATTATAGTGTTTCCTTTGATGAGTTGATTTTAGAAAATGTTAACTTTGAGATGAAACCTACAGATAAAGTAGCCCTTATCGGTCCAAACGGTACCGGGAAAACGACTTTACTCCGAGATATCTTTAAAAATAATCATGATTCAATTGAAATAAATGCTGATATTAAAGTGGCTTATCTTTCTCAGCTTCAAGACGAAGTGCTAAAGGATTCTAATACCATACTAGAAGACTTCATCGATGCCGGGTTTGCAACTTATGACGAGATTAGAGCACATCTTTCAAACTATGGCTTTGAAGGAGAAATTCTTACTCAAAAGATAGAATCTTTATCTGGTGGCGAAAAAAATATACTGCAATTGGCAAAAGTTTCTGCTAGCAAAGCAAACTTATTGCTTCTTGATGAACCGACAAGCCATTTAGACACCTATACACAAATCGCACTGGAGAAAGCCATTGAAGACTATAAAGGTGCGATTCTCATGATTTCTCATGATTTCTATTCTGTAGTAAATGGGATGGATTATGTACTAATCATTGACGAGAAGACGATTAGAAAAATGAGTATGCGAAAATTCAGAAAGATGATTTATGCCAGTCATTTTGATAAAGATTATTTAGAAAATGAACAAAATAAAAAAGCAGTTGAAATGAAAATAGAATTAGCTTTAAAAGACAATAATTTTGAACTTGCGAAAGGTATGGTTGACGAGCTAGAAGAGCTGATTAAGTTACTTTAAATTCCAACCTTCTGAATGAAAATGATTACAAGAACGATGAAATAAAATGTTGGTGGAAAAGTATCCACATTAAAGACACTGATGAATAGATCTCAGTGTCTTTTTACTGCATTGATTTTATTGATAGCTCATGCCGGGACAGTGGTTCACTTATCATTAAAAATCTTTCCCAACACATTTTTTGCCAAACTTCTCTTCACCTCTCTGGTTGATATAACTATAATGAAGTATCATGAGAAATTTTTATCAAAACAGTCTTTGGTCTCGCATTTAATTTTATACCATTGATAACCATAATCCGATAAGTTTGGTAGGATCAATAATTTGTTACCACAGCGGATACAATTATTTTCTGATAAATTTCCGTTCTTATAGTCCGCTAAGTAACCTTCTGCTAGTTCTACTTCCTTAATTATATTTTCTAGAGCAACATCGCTTATATCAAAAGGGGTCATATCTCCTCTATTTGCATAAATAGAGCGTGAAAAAGCTCCAAATCCACCAACCAGTTCGTGGTGATGGGTATTAATCCGTCCCCCACCTCTCTCAAATAATTTGATCATCGGTTCATATATATCTGGAAACTGTAATGCGATATTGTCGCGCGCATCAAGCAAAGAGCACCAGCGTAAATAATGTATACTTATTAATTTCATAAGCATAATATCAATTTTATTAAAATTCGGACACGTTTCTAAGAAAATGTCCCACTCATTTTCCTCCATTTTAAAACCTAATAACATATCCATACCTATGTATATACTTGCTGCTTCCTTAGAGATAAACTGCAAAAACACGCCGACTCTACGGTAATACTCTGCAATCAAATTAGCATCTGCTTCATATTCACCTCTAGATCTTACTTCTTCGTATCTTTTTTTTGAAATTCCAATGTATAAATTCGCATTAATATTCTTAATTCTTTCAACACCTGATTCGTAATAATTCATGAAGATTCCTCCGACTTAACTCACAAATGTAGTTCCCTATATCTGATAGAAGATTGGTTTATTTAACCAGCTCGCCCGATTGTATCAGATTCAATTTTCTCGTTATTTATCGGTTTGGAATTAAAAAGTTAGTTGGTAAAAATTATTTCATTCAAACTGTATTATTTTGATTGATTATTGTCAATGCTGTTCGAAATAGTTTATTACAGAAAACAACAATTATGTAATCCTAAATGAGCACTAAACTTATTGCACTCAATTCATATTACTATAAAAAACAGTATATTAGTGGTTTAATCTATTATGCACTACAGCTTCAGTTGTAAGAACATAGCTGCAACGGATGGTGCGTTTTGAAGAGCTGAACGGCGCATCTATTGATAGTATCTATCATAAAAAAAAGACTACTTCTTGTATTGATGTTAATTTTTTAAGTGTAAAATGGTGATTAGTTAATGTAAAGTATTCATAAGTAAATAGTTCTTAATCCTATTGCGCTTCTAGTAAGGCTGCGGCTTGGATACGAGGAAACGTCTATAGTAGCAGGTGCGATAGTAATAAGATTAGGCATTTTTGAAACCTCCTATATATTTTTGCGTACAAAATGTTTAACTTTTTGTACATATAGTATGCTATTAAAAAACACAATTTCAACACTTAACAAACAAAATGTTTGCGTTATTGTACTTTTGTTCAAGAAATATAAAATTGAGGTATAGATATTTAGGAGGAATACATATGAAACTTCGTCCAAGCTACAAGCCGATAGAGATCACACTAATACGACGAGACAAGACGAAAACGTATCTTCGGAATACATTAGGTAGGTTTGTCTCCTGCAACTATTGCTAAGATGTCCAACGGAGAGTTTGTTGCGCTCAGTGTAATCGCGCGTATTTGTGAGGATTTGGATTGTAAGATCGAGGAGTTGTTGAGTTTGTAGATGACACGAACATGGTCAATGTCGAATAGCGTTAAGATCACCGTCAAATTAGCCGCTCTGTACCATGTCCTAACGCTAATACTCCCGAAGGGCTAGGCGCGCTAATTCAAGGGCTTACGCAGGCAGATAGGACGATACGAACAAATAAAGGTGCAGCCCTAACGGATACTCTCCGCTAAGACTGCGCTTTAACTACGTTAACAACTTAGCACATCAAAGGTGCTAAAGCTCCGAAAAATCCCTTTGTTTATGCGGCTTCCCAGCGCAAGTCCTTAAAGGAGAACGCCAAGATTAACGTCATAATCAATCGCCTGCAGCACTCCGCTTACACCGTAACGCATTCCCCTCCGCGAGCCCCTCCGTATATGCATCGTAAAACAGACCCACCGGAGAATATACGCTCTCCTTCGGCAATCCTGTCCGCATGTTTACCGCCTTCGCGAAATACCTATCCACAGCCAGTACGATTTTGTCCGGCTCTAGTCGGGAAATAAAACTTCTCATCAATGTTTCGCGTTAATACTATACGAAATTACAATGCCCTCACCTGAGTGGCGTACACATCCACACACAACTCAATCAGCGACAGATGCATTAAAATTACAACATATCCCCGAAAGGAAGTAGCGCTAATTTGTCGAATATTACTTTTATTGCGGAAGAAATTTGGAAACATTCGAAACTATGCGGATATTACAGATGGACGACGAATTATTCATGGCAGCGTTAGCACAAGTACACGTTACGGTACGAGAAAAAGAAGACGTCAGAATTAAAGAGCACAGTGGACCAATCCAAAAGTATACACCGGTTAGCGTGAAGAACTCCGGTGCTTATTATATGCGGATTAATTATAACTTTCCGGTTACGAAGGAGGGCGAGCGATAAAATGGGAGATAATAATTTAAGTCTCAGCCTCTCTGTCCTGAGCTATCCGGCCGAGATGTTTAACGACGCGTTATTCAATAAAGATGAAGGAAATAAAGCAATTGACGAATTTCAAAAACGACGATATTATCGGCAGGCTATCCTGAATTTTTGCGCATCAGTTTAAGCAGCACTGACTCAGCTTGTTCATAAAAAGCTAAAATTAATGGCTGAAGATTTATCTCCGAATAATACTATTCTTCTTAAATTACTGCAAAATGGAAGCAAGGTACCCTCCGAATTCGAGAATATCTCAGCAAAAATAAAGAAGTTTGAAGAACTGTTTAGCTGCAATATCGACCAACTCACTCTTAGTAACTATATGAGATTAACGTCTCAGAGGAATAAAATCACCCACTTCAACGAGTCTAACAAATCTTTACTTTACGCGACGAGCACTTTAAGGAATATTGCAGTAAGCGCCCCGTCAAAAGTAGAGGCTTTGTTGTCTGAGTTGTATAACCATTCAGGGTTCACTAGGTGTGCAAGCCCTTTCTATAAACAGCGTAAAGCAAGGTATTAAACGATAAAATCCATAAATATCGGACTCTGTAAAAAAACGTGATAGTGCAATTTTTTTATGTTCTCACGCGTTCTAACCCTCGGCTCCACATATATAAAATAAACGTCCTCGCCGATAATCAACGGTTTCACGACTGCATAGAAGTTTTCTCCTACGTAGGCGACGGATCAGACACTACTACAAGTAACGGGTTGGAGTAGAGAAACGAGAAAATAAAACAAGTATCGAGCAAATCATGAGCAAGCACTTATAGCTATAAGGGAGATGGAATTTATGTCAAAAAAACTGCAGGTTTTTATTTCCTCAACATTCACTGACCTTCAGGATGAAAGACAGGCAGCCGTTGAGTCGGTTCTTAAGTCCGGTCATATTCCTGCAGGAATGGAATTGTTTCGCTCTGGCGATCAATCTCAAAAAGACACAATAACAAAATGGATAGAAGAGTCCGATGTGTACCTGCTGATATTAGGCGGCAGATATGGTTCTATAGAAGAAACGACTGGCAAGAGTTATACACATTGGGAATACGACCTAGCAGGAGAATTAAAAAAACCCAGATTCGCAGTTGTAATCTCTTCAGATGCTCTTCAAAAAAAAATTAAGAAATTGGGGAAAGCTGTTATTGAACTTGATAATGCACAAAAATATGAAGACTTCAAATCAAATGTACTATCTAAAGTATCGCGATTCTTTGAGGATACTAAGGACATACAGATAACAGTGATGCAGACTTTAAATGAACTTGTTAAAGACAAAAACCTATACGGTTGGATCTCAGGTAGGGCTGTTCAAAATAGCGAAGAATACGCAACATCGGTGCTGCACTATAAAAAGGAGATGGATCAGCTTGGTCGGGAAAACGAAAAGCTAAAGCAGGCACTCCAACAAGCAACGGTTAAAGAGCGACAGATACAAAACAGCCCTCCAGAAATAACTGACAGACTAGAAAAAGTTTTAAAACTATTGAGCGCTTCATACATCAGTTCGTATCCCGGAATTAGTTGGGAGATAATATTAGAAAAAAATGAGGAAGACGGTGAGTCATCTACAATTATTCTCCAGTACCCAGAATCAGATTACTCGCCATACTATATTTTCAGTCCCGATCAACAATATTATCAAAAACTACTCATTGTGAAAGAAATTACTCTCGAAGAGTTCAATGAAACTTTAGCTGAAATACGAGTTTTTGTACACAACTACAAGCATGCAGAAGGAGTTCCTATACACTTCATCATCGCTATTCCCGGAGATCACGGTAATCTGCAAGATATTTCAGAAAAGTTCCTAAAGAAAGCAGTAAAGCTTGAAAAAGTTACCTCCGAAGTTGAATTTAAAATTGAAGTATGGGATGAAAATGTAATATCGCATTTCGAGGATGAATTAGGATTATCAATTAACCCATTAGTTAAAAAGCGATAACGGGCAGCCGTGTCAAGAAATACCTGGATGTACATGGTCTGCAGCACCGATCGCAGCTTTGACACGGAACATACACGACCAAACTGAGGGTTACATAAGCCTGCGAAAAGGCACGCACAACAAGCAAAAACCGGTCGACCCTATGTGGGCTTTCCGGCTTGACTTCATTATTTATAGATTGTATTAACCGTCGAAAACATATCATGTTGCTTCGATATGTCCAGCTCTCACCATGTTAGCATTGTGTCCTAGTAACAATCTACGAAACTACAATGCCTCACCTGAGAAATGAACACACCCTCATAAGATCCCCTTTTCGTAAATAAAAACGCCTCCTCCTCGGAAGAAACTGGCGCTGTTTTGTCGAATGTTATTCATCAACACCCCAGAAAGGCGCTGATTGTTACGGAGGTATACACGGACATCGAATTATTTACCGCGGCACTGGCGTAAGGTCGTGTAACCGCACGTGAAAAGGACGGGCGAATAGCGGAATACGGAGGCCAGGTCGAAAAATACACGCAAAATACCGTCAAGATTGGTGGAGTGTACTAAGTTAGATCCGCACATGAATTTCACGTAAAGGAGGCGACAAAATGACGGACCCACAAGCGCAAGCACTGCGCGATGCTATCGAAAAAATGTCCGAGACACAGGCAAAAAACACGCTCTATCGCATCTTTGCGAAACTAGAGCGTGTTGGTCGTAACAACTATACAAAAGAGGACGCCCAGCGCGACATAGAAGAAATACATGCAGCAGAAATAGGACGCCCTCAAATATTTAACAGTAAGAAATAAAGATCAACCTTATACAATAAACTCCGTAAATACCGGACTCCGCAACATACCTGCGCGAGTCCAATTTCGTATTTTCACACGTATTCAGCATCTGTAAGGATTGTTAAAAGAGCGCCATCTCTCCGTTTTCCTGGCGCTCCCTGTTGTGTCCGACGAGAAATAAGCGTACAATGGCGTTAAGTATTAAATAGCGGAGGGGTAACCGGATTCTTTGGTCGGATGATCGGTTATTTTAACTCCGCTTTTTTCTGTCAATAACTAATACCAATGAAGCAAATGATATCATTAACGTTAATGCCTCGTTTATAGTCAACATCTTCCTCACCTCCTTCAACTGACGCGAATCCTCGTTGTTTATTGAAACGAGGCATCAATTCTACTCTTGTTTCATCGAACATAATTCAACCAAACCGCAGTAGTCAATGTTAGGATCTTACAGAAGTTGGGAGGTCGAGGGCGTAATGGAGATTGCGCCAAGGGTAGCGTTCGACGGCCGCGAAAAAGATTTCGTGATTAATAGAGTTCATATATCTCCAAGTACTCACTCGATCGTTAAATTTTTTCTTGTGACAGGACGCCGTGGTGAAGTCTTAGCCGCAGGTTTATCTCTCGAGCCATCATCCTCGTATGCCTCATCTCCAATCACTCTACCATTGATATACTCCCCATATTTTGTCAGCACTCCTGTCGGCTCACCTTGTGAGTCTTCAAGCTCAACATACTCACTCAATCCAAAAACTTCTTCAGCACTGAGTAGGGCGTTAATTATCATATTCTTTGCTATAGTACTTCTTTTAAGACTTGATAGTTTTGAAATATAAGCAAGACGATTATAATCATACTCACTTAACACCACCGTAATTCGTTTCTCCTCACCTCTATCTCGCTTCTCTCTCATGCGCTGATCTTGGGCAAGCCTCTTAAAATATTCTGTATTTGCATCCATTTCATTACCTCCCTTGGTATATTCTGATTATACACACACCAATGGTTGGAGTAAATACTTAAAATAAACTTTTTACATATAAAAATAAACTTTTATAAACCCACTAAAATCAACGCCACAAACTGCGCAGCCTCATCCGCTAAATCCGTCTCCTGCACGATGCCCCAATTCGGTAGATATACGATCTCAACGCGCGTATCCTCGCCGCTATTACGCCCTTTGCCGAGTTCGATTACGCCGTGCCCTTCGTGTGCCAGCGTATCAGTTCCGAACAGGTACGTTGAATCTGCGAGTATCGTCTTCGTTCTCATGACGAATTACCGTAATCCGTACGTTAAATGCCGAGTCGCATTATCGCCTGGACATCGCCCGTCTCACCTCAGATTATATGAAACAAGCAGTATTGTTGCAAAGTTGAATTTAAGCTATCTTACTAAAACCTCTCTTATTATACTTTGTATACAAAACAACCACTTTTGTATACATAATAGTTACTTTTGTATACAAAAGTATCCATTTAGGGTACATTTTTCCGTCTACATGAGATATGTTAAGTTAAACGATCTCTCATTTTCTCTTAAATACTCATGCTGACGCCGTTTTTCGAAAATGTCTTTATTCTCGCTATGAAATCCACTTCACCATGCATATCACGTATACGATCCGCTAAACTCGCGTCGAATACCTCCGCTAAATCTTCGATCGCTATATTCGATGGCATATAGCCGGCATGGTGTTCGTCACACGATAACTAATTCCGCTATGTGGAATCTGTCCGAAGCTACGCGTACTCCGATCTCATCAAGAACCGCGATGGTACGGTTTTGGTAGGATAACTCTGTATATAACTCCAGGAGCGCATTCACATCGAAAAAGTAAGCCGAACGTTCCAACGGTTGCCCCTTTTCATTGGTGAGATCCGATATATGCGGATAATATACGAGTTAATTACTGCGGCGGTATCCGCAACGTACACTGTACGGATAATATGCAGTTTTTAGCGTGCGTCAATTGCGTTCCTCCTTCTATATTTACTTTATCTCAGATATAAACAACTGTCATTCAACAAATATGGTTTGAAATTGTAGCTTGACAAGCCCATATTTAAGCTATATTTAGCGCTTTTGGACCAAAATCGAATAAAACCAGCTCTATCACAACCATATTTACCAAATAATGTGTCAGAGGATCAACTTCCTATACGTTTTTTCTTACAAAAACTCCGCCGACTCCTGCGCTGCCTTTACCCGTTCCTTACGTTGCCCGTTCGCAAGGACTTGCGGCATTATACGCGGCAAGAGATACGTTATCAAAAAAACCGCCGTTAACTGCGTATATTTCGTTGTTACGCGATGTTCTGCGAAGGCACGTTCGATCGTTTCGCGTAAAGGACCCGCACCGTACAGCTTGAGCGCACGTTTGATTACGCCTTGTTCGAAGCGATAACCGCCCGCAGCCGGAATGTACGTTTCGACTCCGTAACGGTCGCAATTTAGCTCCGTAATCATCACCTAGACGGTCAGCGTATTCCAATCCGCGAGAGGTAGATTGCGCCAGTCTTTACGTTGGTCGGCGGTGATCTGAGCTATGGCACAAGTATACCTCCTCATATATAAAAGTTTCCAATTAGAGATTCTGCGATATATCGAGTATTTAAGAGAAAAACCCCATGGTAGTCTAGACCATCTGTGTGAATTTTGGACCGAAATCGGATTTTCTTGTATTATTTTATACTGGCCTTACTGACTCTACACCACCGATTATAGAATGATAGATAGCAAATCGTAAAACTCCAAATCCGGTGATTGAGTAAACTATCGTAGTGTCAGTCGATTCTTCGGAAAAATCAGTTAATGTTAACAATCGTTAATAACCTGTTGAAATACTGTTAACAATTTTTCAGTTAATGTTAACGATAATTCGGTAAATGTTAACATATATCCGCCTGGCTCTTCCCCTCTTTCCTTACATCTATCTCGATCATCTCCCGTTTACTCCCGAATACTACGCCGCACGCACGTTTTCTTTTTTCTACCGTTCTTGAAATACTGCGACCGCATCTCGCCAGCTTAACGCTACATTACTCGGTTTATCATGTAAATACAGATTAAACCCACGGATATATCGTTAGTTAACTGCGCCATTAACTACACTCTCGCTTCGTATAATGCTCGATAATATCGGCAAAAACGCTGACCTCCAAAGAGACCAGCGCTCATCCTACTCGGGACTCGCCTTTGCGTGCTCTATCACAAATCATCGTCTACTAATGCTACATATCGTTTAGTCATTGTAATATCAACATGCCCGAGCGTTCTTTGTAGCGAAAAGGCTAACGCACCATTACGAATGAACTCTAGTGAAAATGCATGTCTTAAGTCATAAGGGCGGGATATGAACACCAAGACTCTTACTATGATGTTCAAGATGATCACCCCACACGTGACGGTTAAGCTTGTTTCCTGACTCGGTGCAAAATATGGGTACTTTATTTGCCCAAAACCTCGGACGTAATTGAACGAGTCTTATTAGTGCATTTTTTGTTACTTCGGAAATGCTTAATGTGCGCGCTACCCTCATTTAGCTTTTGCTGCAGGTATATAAATACTCCCCGTCATTAAATTAAGGTTGTCTGGTAACAATCCGAGTGCTTCAGAAGGCCTTATTCCCGTATCCAAAGTTAACAATATAAGAGTGTAGTCTCTCATACCTACAAAAGTAGATTGATCAGGCACACTCAGAAGTTCCTGAACACCTCTAAATCGATAGCTACAATTCGAGAGCATTCTTTACGCTTTTTTTAAAGTACCTAAAGGGTTTTCTTTAAGGTACCCTTCACTAACACACTACTTAAAGAATGTCCTTAAATAGACAAGTCGGTTATTAAATGTTGAGGGGGCAATTCCTTCTTGAGAAAGGTGTTCTATTAAAGACGCCTTAAGAGCGATGTGAGAACTCCATGCGCTGGGGTATCGTTTAATAAACAAATTAACATTACGTACGTAGTCGTCGTATGTATGTGGACTAATTCCTTGTAACTTCTTTGTCTCCATAAACTCATCGAGAAGCTCAAACAACGGACGATTACTTTTTGGATTTGAACGTTTTATAGGTGACATTATTAGTATCCCCACCTCCGCCTCCTGATATTTATAAATGTCGTTAAATTTGACGACAACCCCTAACATAAATACAGCGCCAATCTCCGGAGAGATTGACGCATGTTTGTATATACCGTGAACTTACGTTAAGATTTACTTTAGCTAAACGTCCGATAAATTAGCGCTACTACATTAGGCGAATACGGAAAGTTTAACGGAGTCGCACACCGATAGTTTATCGGAATCTCCGTTCAACGAACGTACAAGTTGACGTGAACAAATGTTCTATCAAACGTCCTTATTCCGCGTAACACCAGCGTTTCAACTAACCTTATGCTCAATCCGCAGCTTGTCGGCTCCATGGCAATAAATTCCGAGTTAGTAGGCTTAGATTTGGAGATATTAATGGTGTAGCCGAATAAATGGCTGATGGAGTCGATGTTGCCACGTGTCCAAGCGACTTCAATCGCATGGCGGATCGCGCGTTCTACGCGTGAAGGCGTGGTTTTGAACTTCTCAGCGATTGCTGGGTAGAGTGTCTTCGTACCGATATTATTTTGAGCTATTTCCACTATTTATCGGGTTTCCTTCTTAACATTTATTGCCTAAATCGATTTACAAAACCAGAGTATCATATCACATGTTTTTAATCCAGTCCCCTAATACTATCCATTACTGTTTGAAAAGAGAGAGAAGTTCTTTAATCGGCTTTCATATTTACCAAAGTGGTGCTTGTTCGCCTTGATATAAGAACGATACACCTCACTTCAATACAAAAAAGCCATGGAATCATCCATAGCTCTAAATATCTAAATCTATTTATATGTACTTGATATCTCCATATTTTTATTCTGCTTCATCTGCTCTTCTAATCATCACACTTAAGACTCCATGCCAATGTGTAGCAAGCTTATTTGATCTCTTATATTTTTCACTAGTTTTTTTAATACCTTCTTTGTTTTTACCAATCGACAGAAAATTTATTATTACAACAGGATTTTTAATATTATTCACAATGATCTTCAAGCTGAGTTGGGTGACAGTGTCTTGTTGTACGCCCTTGCCTGATAATCCTCCTATTATTGCCCCCACTCCACCTGCAACAGCAGCTCCTACTAAAGCTCCGCCAAGTTGATTTCCTCTTGAGGTTTTAATTATAGAATTTCCATCTTCAATTAATTCAATCTCAATAATATCATTAGCATTATATACATTACTATTTTGTAAATCGTTGTACATGATACAAATCGCGTTATTTTCATCATCGACAATAATACCTGCTTCATTACTACTTGATATATAGTACTGATTAGAATTAACTAATTTGGCTCTATGCCTGTAAAAACTGTCGAATAGTTGCATCTGTTTAACCTTTGGTATTTTGCTTTCATCTACTAGCGACGATAAAAAGATGATCAGTGTAACTATTAATGTAGTCCAACCCCAAAATCTTGATTGGCTAAATATCAAAATAGATATTATTACACCTCCTGATAATATAAGATA
Organism: Paenibacillus sp. FSL H8-0175; assembly: GCF_045040615.1. Lineage (NCBI taxonomy): Bacteria > Bacillati > Bacillota > Bacilli > Caryophanales > Paenibacillaceae > Paenibacillus > Paenibacillus sp. FSL H8-0175. The sequence continues at coordinate 4,959,698 of NZ_CP150299.1, forward strand.
ACTTTTACCCTTATCATTTGCTTTTCTACCGACTAAAAAATCACCAACACTCCCACAAGAACAATATACATAAGTGTCAATACGTTGCCCCTTACAATGATTTGATGGAATTAAATGTATTTTTCCGCACTCTTGACAATAAATTTCGACCTTATCTTCATTTTCCCTTACAAAATACATTGATGTAATGTTAATCCCACCTTTAGTGTTATTGTAATGCAATTATATTCCATAAAAACCCTTTATGTCGAGCTTACCAGACATTATATCTATTCATTTTTTCGGATAATAGGTGTAAAAGGAGTCTTTCCTTTGCCACTTGAAGCTGTATTCGGAAAAGTAATAAAAAGTATTCGTATTAATAAGAATATCACCCAAGCCCAACTTGCTGTAGATAGCACATTGGAACGCAGCTATATCTCAGAACTTGAGAATGGTAAATACCAACCTACTTTGACTAGCTTGTTTGATATTGCTAGGGGCTTGGACATAAAGCCATCCGATTTAGTGAGACTTGTGGAGATTGAGTTTGAAATGCAGAATCAAAACAATAGGACACAAAATTGAATAAAAAAGGCATTCGGATGTTAAAAACGAATGCCTTTCCCAAATTCCTTTTTTCGAATCTCTCTATGGTAAGAAAACCGAAGCTACTTTTTTATAAAACTTTTTTTCCCACTCCATTGTACGTACAAATAATAAAATAGAGCCTACAACAATTGCCCCTATACCTGCTTCTGCTTCACCAGCGAATTGAATCATATCAACACTCAGCCCCACCATCCCAGATATTGAAGTATTGAGATATGTTTCAGCATCAAAGTTTGGAAGAGCCTCAGGGTTATTGATGATTTCAGTTGCTGGTGACATTATATAACTCATAGTATTGTCTGCTGTAACTTTCAAATCCCTACCATCAAAATAAAGAAGCAATCCTACTAATATCATAATCAAAGCAACAATTCTTCTAGGGGTTAATTGTTTATCCATTTTCATTCCTCCACTGTTAAAGTTAACCATGCCTATCTTACGTACAATATTTATCCAGCGTTTCAATATGTTATCATTTTTTGAATTCATAGACCTTCGTCGCTCTACCTTTTAGCAAAGTAATATTACTCCGCGGATAATAACATCCTTGCATCGTTTTAATTGTTTCCTCGTTAAAGCTGGCGATTAAGCATCTCTCCTCTAGTTCGCCATTCATCCATATTTCTAAAATCTGTTGCTGTTCTTTACATCGTAGCAACTCGTTATAGCTTGTAATCTTCTGACCTATCATTTTTGTCACTCCTTCCTTACAAACGAAAAAAAAGCACATACTAAATCAAAGACTAAAAGTCTAAGATTCAGCAGTGCTTCTGCGTTTGGAATTGATATTTGATTTTATAGCTACATTATATCAGAAAATATTTAATTGTAAATATAACCAATGCAATGTATCGATCTGCGCCTTCCTGAAGTGCCCCCTACCTGACGGATATTCAAATCAGTTTTAAAAGTTTTAATTAGCCCCCCCTTATCTGCTAAAAATAAAAAAGCCCTCATAATGAAGGCTCTATAAATAATTTATGGAGGAATTGCAATAATGACTCCAAAATTGCTACGACTCTCTTTCAATGATTATTTTCAATGCTTTCTCCCCATAACTATTAATAAATAATGAATGGTCTTTAAAGGTAGTATTAGCCTCAATAAACTTCATAGCCATTAATCGGACCGTCACATTTCTATATTTTGCTTCAGACATACCGCTTTTCTCTAATAATATCTTATTAAATATACTCTTATATTTAGCGGTAGCACCTTCATTCGATAATAACCTTAGCATTTGAATGTCTTGAGCATCTAAGTTTTCTACAATGTATTGGAAGTATTCATCCATATAATGTCCCTCCTTCTCTACCTTTATTAAATAATTTGTAATACTTTTCTCTTCATCTTGTCTAATTCCCTATACAACGTTGGTTTCGACACACTTGTCAGTTCTACTATTTCCTTAAGTGTATATTGTTTACTTTCATATAGCTTTATTGCTTGATCCAATTTCTTTTTGTCAGTTCGAGGTCTTCCCCCCAAACGTCCTCTTGCTCTAGCAGCTTCTAATCCTGCCATTGTCCTTTCACTAATAATGTCACGTTCAAGCTCCGCAATCACCGCAAGCATCTTGAACATAGCTCTTCCAACTGCCGTAGTAGTATCTATGTTGTCACGTATGGATATTAATTCTATCCCTCTTTGTTCAAGCAGTTCACTCAATTCAATGAGTTTTTTGGTTGATCTAGCCAAACGGTCTAATTTGTAAATCACTAACGCATCTCCTTCACGAAGATATTCTAAAGCTTTAGCAAGTTCCGTACGTTCATCGTTTTTGCCCGATGCTTTCTCTTCAAATATCTTTATGCAACCTGCTTTAGTCAACGCATCCGTTTGTAAATCTAACGATTGGTCTTGGGTACTGACTCTGCTATATCCGATTAAAGCCATAAAAAAAAACTCCCATCATGTTCTTAGCCCAGACTGTACATCTCAAAAGATGGAAAGTCCAGTCTAAATTTACATTGATAAGGAGATGAGTTTCGGACTAAATATCAATCCATATGACTAGCAATTATGGAGTGGGTTGAAAAGTCTTATAAATATTCGTTTTTGAAAAAACGATCCTTTCTTGTAATCTATCAAAAAAGCTAATCGGTAATTATAATGTTCTCAGAAAATCATTTGGTTTTTCACTGCTCAAAATCTTGATCTAACTCATTATTCTGAATTCTTTTAAGTTTGTCTTCCCTATATTTATTCATTATTCTACTTTTTACTATACCTTTATTTATCTGACTCTGCCCCTTTGAAGCCAATTCACCTAACATATTCAGATACTCGTTTTCCTGCACACTGTTTTTGGGCTTGGTAAGGAAATTAAATAACAATTTCATTAAAAGATTTTCTTTAATATATTTGTGTTTATGCAATTTCAAAAACTCTTTTAAGTACTTCAAATTAGCAGTTGATTTTGAATCCGAGTATAAAAGAATAGAAATCATAGTCTCAAGTTCCGAGTATAAATTAGGTGAATTTAGCTTTTCCTTAACATCATCCTCCATTACTACATAGAGCTTTGAGCAAGAAACTAAATTTTGCAAGAAAATTTGCAAACCTACTGGTAAATAATCTATTAAAAAATTCTCAATTTCACTTAATTTCACTTCATCATTTATAACATCAGTATTTTGCGATTTATTATCTTCTAATAATAACCTTACTAAACTTATAAAAACAGAAGAACAATGTATCAATTCTTTATAGCAAGATGATTTCAAATTACCATCAGTTGTTTCTTCAGTATTCTTTAAGACTCTTGCAACTATCATCAATGACCTTTCGATTTGTTGATATGGAGTTAACTCCATATTTTCTTTTTCACTATAGACTTGGAGAGAAGCTGACATTTCCAGCCTTGTATCATTTATTTCGTCTAAAGAATCTTCTGTATCATCTTTTGTAGTATCTATTACTTCTAAAAATTCTTCACTTAAGTTTGCTGCAAGTATATTGTTTGAATTCAAAAAAATACTATCAAGATTCTTTAAAGGAGTATATGCTTCTACAATGCCTTTGAATTTTTCTAGCATTCTGTCCTTTAGTTCTAATAAAAGATTTTCTTCGTCACCCTTCACGCCAGTGTAATAATCTATTTCATCCATAAAATGTAAATATCTTTCCTGTGAAAATACTTTTTCTTTAAATCCACTTCTAAAGGTCATGTTCTTCATAAGGAAGAAACTATAGTAACATTTGAATCGGAATGATAAATAATATTCACCTTTATCAAATTCTTCAGTAAATAATCCAACCTTCTCTAATCCTATCAATATTTCATCTGCCTTAAAATCAAACCTCCTGTTGATCATGTAGGTCTGTATAAAAGAAATAAGTTGAATCCTGTTAATCCTCTTGTTTTGATCATTGAGCTCATACATTAAGTAGGCAATTTCTGAAACGAGTCTTATTTTATTTTTATAGTTAAATTCTTCTGAAAACATTTCCTTAGGTGCATGTTTTTCAAAAAGAATTTCTATAAAATTCTCTAATAATACTGAGTTATTTATAGGTGAAATGCCAGGTTGAAATTCAAAAATACATAAAAACATAGAGACTGCAAGGGGAGTTCTAGGAATATCTAATCTGTTGAAAACTTTAATTATTTCATCTAAACTGTCAGGATTATTATAATGAGGATTTAATGAGAACCAATTACTGGTCAATTCTCTAATTTGTTTAGACTTAAACAAATTGATTTGTATTGAAAACATACGAGAAAGTACCGAATAGCTTTTAAATTCTATAGGTATATCGCTACTAATTAATGAAGTAGTAGTTGCTATAACACGGACACTTTTGTGTTCTTCCAAAAATCGATTTAATGCATTTAATTTCGTCTTTATTTTTGGTATTGTAGATAATTGATCAATTAATAATACAATTTCATGATTATTTAAGAGTTCTTCAACTTTTCTTATTTTTATATTCAAAAAACGACTAATCTCAGTCTCAATTCGACTAGAAGAATTTTCCAAATCAATAAAAACTGGTATTTTTTTATACTTAAATACATTATCAGTGAATTCCATCATAAGCTTATCTAGAAGTATTGTCTTACCTGATTCCTTAGGTCCTGAGAGAAGCGTATGATGTTCTAAAGAACATATTTCATCTAGCGTATAGATTTTTTGTTTATCTTTGCTCAGTTGTGTAGTAAGTAAAGGCAATACAAATAGTTTATTTATCTCTTTAGGTGCCAAAGTTTCAGTACGGAAACTTAGTAAATGTTCACTAGTCTGAGAAAATTGCTCATTACGAATAGTCTCACATATCTCTTTAGCACTATTCAATGACTCTAATACTGTGGTATTAGGTAAATAGTAAATAGCCTTTCCTTCATCGTTTCCTAACGCTATGTTGGGACCATAAGATTTCTTTGTATGAAAATATGTTCTATTAGTAAGAACAACTTTATCGGATGTATAGTCTATGTATGCATAACCATTGGAATACGCACGATCGTCGCTACGAATTCCACCACTCCAGTTTGCTGGAGCCACAGATACTAAGAGAGTCCCTCCAAACATATTAGTTTTGTATTCGCTTTCTCCTTCATGTACATGACCACAAAACATTAAGTTGTAATATTTATGAATTAGATTCTCAACGTTTTTCTTCTCAAACTGGTTTAGCCAATCAAGTGGATGGTGAATTACTGCTAGTTTCAAATCAAGTCCTTCTAATTTTTCAATAGCATTTTCAACTTGTCTCTCACCCAACAATATTTTGCCTTTATCTTTATCACTGTCCCAGCATCTCCATGAAGAATTGAAGCAGCTTACCCCCACTCTTAAACCATCAAAATTAAATCTAAAGGTCGATGCAAAATTACTAATATCATGCCTTGTTCCAGAATAGTATGACTTTTCAAATTCTTTGAACTTTATGATTCGTTTTGATCCGTCTGTTAGATCATCATCATCAATGTATTTGTTCACATCTTCTGTACATGTCAAAGTTACATTAAGAGCTTTCTCCATACGCTCTGTATCTGCTTTTCTATCAATATCATGATTACCAGGTACAAATAAAAAAGAGTCTCTTGAAAGATTTAATTCTTCTAATATTGGTTTAATAACATAGTCTTCAAATTCTAAAAATGCTAAATCTATCTTTTCTTGCCCAAAGCTTAATCCACCTTTATCTATCAAGTCTCCTGAAAAAATAATTAAATCTATCTTTTTATCCTGATTTATTCTCGCTAAATCTTCAATTAGGGGTTTGATACAATATAGTTCAAAGTCACGCTTAGAATCTTTTGAGAAATGGAAGTCAGAAAGATGAACTACCCTTAACACATGATCACTCCCTTATACTTATTATTCATTTATTTAGTATTATCCTTATCCGAATACCATTTATCATACTCTAGCTTGCTCCTAATGCCTGCTTGGATAGCTGGTTGAATCATAGTTAGATAATAATGCCTGAATGTTGGATATTTAGGTTCAAACGCTCTAATGTATGCAGATACTCCGTATTCCTCTTTTATTTGATCCTTAAAGAAATCTGCTCGCAAATCAGTATTTAACTTTTCATCTATTGTCCCTCTTTTTTCGCAAAAATTGCAACCAACCAAAATCGATGAATATATATCATCAAGTGAATTAAAAGCTTTTCCAGTATAGATAACAAATTCTGTGTATCCATTACAAACCTTACATTCTGACATTGATAAACTCATTTTTTTCTTCCCCTCTTTTACATTCGTTTTAAATTAAAAATGATACTTGATTATTGGTTATTATCCTTAATAAACTCATATACTTTTCTAGCGAGTGCTATCGACTCTTCAGACATATCCTCAATACTGTGTATATGGCTCAAAGCTTTCTCACAAAAGTTCACTTTATTTTTAATAGTTCCTGACTTATCTCCATAATTACCTCTTCTTTTTTTGTCAACAAGATGGTCGTCTATATATTTACCAATATATTTATTTTTGTAGTCTGCTTCACTAATATTACGATTAAATACTGCTGATTTTCTCTCATAATCACTTACAACTTTCTTCAGAACATCAACACTAAGAAGGTTTTCAATTTCTTTACATTCTAAACAATAGAATCTTTCTCCAAGCTTTTCTTTTAGCCTATCCTGCCTATCTTTCTTTACGTCACTATCTTTATCTGTAATAAGAAATAGCTTTCCGCAAACTTTCTCAGCATTCATTGATTTTACTATATTTTCGACATCAGCTTCCTCATCATCAAGAAATGACCAATGCGTTATATTATTTCCACTGTACTCAACGAAAGCATAGTGATAATCCTCACGAAATTTATCATTGTCTACAGCACCTAAAGACTCCTGATAAATCTGCAAGTATTTACGCAGATAAAATCTATCAGTAATTCCTTCAACCCAAATAGTACAATTCGCTAAAAACATTGAAGAATTCTTAACCCCTAGTAGTTCCAATACATTACTGTCCTCATTACTAACGTTATCAACTATGAATTTAGCTTCTTTCTCTCGGGAATTAACAGATTCATCAAATTCTTTTTTAAACGTATACACTGAAACATAAGGAATATCTAAAGTCATATCAAGGAAATGATTAGAATGCGTGGTAATAAAAAATTGAAAATTTTCAAATTTCATAAAGGTTTCAATTAATTTCCTTTGAAGTCCTGGATGCAAATACAATTCTGGTTCTTCTATGAAAATAAGCATATTTTCACCTTCATTTAAAAACAATGGAAATGTTAAAATAATAATAGATTGGATGCCATCACCTAAGTTGTAGATTGACTTTTCATTTTCATCACCAATTTTAACAGAAACCACATCTGAATCTATATATGGAATTAGGGTAACTTCTTTTCCTTCAAAGAAAGTATCTCCTAAAAATTTTTGGAATTTCGAAACCACTTCTCTATCCGCTAATTTCCCAAGAAGCAATTTTTTTAGATCATTATACAAACTAAGTCCAGTAAATATATCAAGTTGCTCTTTATCACGGAAATAATCTTTTTTAGTTCGAAGATGATATATATCATCTTCAGACTCAAACGGTCTTAAGCCACGTAACGTAGGAATGTATATTTTCTTAAAATTGTACTGTTCAGGTTCATCACCTATAATTTTTTCAAGTTCCAGTTTGAATTTAATACCACACTCATTAAGATCACGATTTAAATTTTCATGTTGATAAAAGGTCGAAGTGTAACTACTAGTCGTAATAGAACCTTGTCCCTGCATATTGATCAATCTAACTATAAAAGATAAAATAGGTTGTAAAAAATTGATGTCCTCTTGAATAAAATCAATCTCTTCTAAATTATTACAATCTTGCAAAAATCCATTGTAATCAGCAATATTATATTTCAGGATAATCTCGTGGATATTCTTTTTCAAAGCCTCAACTAAATGATTAAACTCTAATAAATTAAAATTTGTTTTTATATAATTAGTTCCAATTTTAAATATTTCTCTTAACATTCTACTTTTACCTGAATTATTAGACCCTACAAAAATATTTATTTTAGATAAATTATCCAAAATTTCGAGTTCACGCTCTTCTTCAGATTCTAAGATGTAATAATCTTTGATTTCTTCTACCAACAAAGAGTTTATAATATACATCATCCGACTCCTTAATTTTAATGAATTTTTTAGAATCAAACATATCCATTTTTCTCAACATTTCCACATTATAACATAATATCAAATAGATAAATTTCGTAAGCTTTTATGTATTCACTGAATATATAGAGATTAATGTATAATTGAACATAGATAAAACTTGAATTTTATCTACTCTGGCGAGTCAACCATATCCCATATTCTTCGCTGAATCTACAGAATCCTTGGAGAACGAAAAAATGCACTCTGCCGTTGAATCGCTAACGTAAGAGTGCAAATTTTTTTTGAATTTCCAACATTTTTATTTTTCAAAATAAGACAGGTTAACGTGAATATATAACACTACAGCGCGGTTGAACACTACATCCCCTAAATATCTCCCTTAACTACTCCCACTCCTCCAATTGCATGAGCACCGAAATGTCATCTATCCCCAATGCTTCCGCTATTCGCTCAATAATACCAATGTTGAGTTCCTTGAATTTGTTATTACATAAATTAGATATCTTAGCTTGAGTCACATTAGATATCTTGGACAACTGAACCTGAGTCATTTTTCTTTCAGCAAGGATATCCTGAAGCTTAATCCTTAATTTCATATGTTTTCCCCTCGATTTTCCATGAAAATATGCAGTTGACAATATACCGATGTCGGTATATTGTTGCAGCCAGCCCTAGTATACATTCTTATTTATCTAATCGCAAAGTTTAGTAATATAGCCGATACATACGGGGCAACAATTGAAATGGAGGATTAAATAATGATAAATACCGAAACTAAGTTGGACATAACGATCACATTTTCTAATGTAAAAACAGCTTATGCCTATGAGGGCTCTTTGAAGGAAATTCTCCACAATGGAGCATGGATCAAGTCTAAGAAGCTAACTATCACATTCGACAAACAGGAAGCTCAACAACATGAAAACTATAGATTAGCACGTAGTGATGAATTATTGTGGTGGTCATGCGTAGATGAGGTTGAGATACCAGAACTGGTAGAGTGTAGTGATGGTCTCTTTCAATGGATAGAACCTGGATTTGATATTGTTACAAGTGGACTTATTAAACTATAGACAAAAAAATAGCCCTCATATGCTGATCAAGTATACAGTGGGCTATTTATATTTTCAATTATTCGCTAATCACTTAAGTACACGTAAGAAAATCGAGTTCATCCAATGGAAACTAAATATTTTTAGTTTAGTTTCAACCTCTCTCGACTCTTGTTTCATAATAAATCTGAAATAATCCCTCCCTATATCTCCTTTTTTATATTTTTCAACCTGTTTTATTATTTCCCCAACTAATACTTTATGTTCATTTTTCATAGTTACCTTATCATTCTCTAATAATTTCACTCTAACGTCCTCTATATTACTTTCAGGAATTTCAATATTAAATTCAGCATAAATTTGAAACTTATCTATAAGACTTTTAATTGAAGTCAAAGCATCAATTTCTACAGAGTCTTTAAACTTAAAGATAGCAATTATTATTAGTTGATACAGAGTATATGCAAAAACATATTGCTTTATAATATCAATGAAGCTTCTATTATTGAAATTCAAGCCTTCGATTATCCATATTATCAAACTTGTGAACAATACAATTTCAATAAAATACACAACAATATGTATGATAAATTGTTTTTTAGATTTCACCTTATTACTTTTGATACAAATCACTTCCAGCGTATGTAATAGTTTTGGATAAATCCGCTTTATTCTATCGTAAATTATTCGGAGTTAACATCAATAAAGTCCTCACTAAATTGAATCCCTTATACCTTTTTACTCTTTACTACTTACTTGGTTATTATCGACAAAACTACAACCGCACCTAATATCAACAAGATAGGTAATAGAACAGGAAAACTAATCAAGATCGTTAATAAAAATAATAAAGTAATTGATAACCACAACCAAGTAATCTTGAATACAATTCCAAAAATCAATGCAACAAGGATCATAATAAATATAAAAATTGCACCATCATCAGATTTTTTAGGGGTAACTAGTTTATCTTTGGGATTACCGTATGTATAGTTATTCTTGCGCTGTGATTTATTTAATTCTTTCACCCAATCACGCCTAGCTTTCCTCATCGCATAACGGTACATCTGCCCTTTACTTGGAAATCGCTTCATTAAAGCCTCCTGTTTTCAATGCTACGTAATACATCTGCATGTCTTTTCCCAAACACTTCCACTATTACTAGACTATCTGCGACTACTTTAGCATTTTCTATTAATTATTGTCCTCAACTCTTCAATAGTATATGCTGGTTCTTTTTTATGTAACATAGCATGACAATTAGGACATACGGGTCGAAGATCATTTACAGGATCAACTTTGTACTCCCCTTTCAGTTCATGTAACGGTTTTAAATGATGCACATGTGTAAATCCTTCACCTATTTCCCCGTATACATCCTCGAAATTAAATTCACAAACTACACAATTATAACCATGATGTTTAAGACAAGCCTCCCTTGCCGCAGGATTTCTTTCATAAGCATTCACGAGTATTGATTTTTTAGCACCTTCTACATAAGTATTATTTTCGAGCAACTCTCCTGGTAATAGCCAATTATTTGGAGTTCTTTTTTTTATTACCTCAAATCCCAAACTCTCAAGAAATTGGTTAGTCTCAGCACCACTATGATGATCTTTTCGATCTAATTCATATCCATTCGCATACTTGTTGGCGAGTCCAACTATATATTTAGGTGGGTATGTTTCCCCTTCGTAGACAAGAATATATCTCATAGAATGCCTATGATTAGGAACTCCGTTGTTTTTAACTTCATTTATAGCGCTAATTACATGTTCACGCGTTATTCCCTGTGGAATTGTCATCTGGAATTCTCCTTATTCGTTTTAAAAATATTAGTATTATCTAATGTCTTCTCTTACGGTGATCGTAATGTTAGAACCGTAATGATTAACAATGAACCTTGGTTTGTAGCAAAAGATGTTTGCGATATTTTAGAAATATCGAAATATCGTGACGCTGTAAGTAGACTGGACAATGACGAAAGGGGGTCGGTATTAATGGACACCCTTGGAGGGAATCAACAATTGTCAGCGATTAATGAATCTGGACTATACTCCTTGATCATGGCTAGTCGAAAGCCAGAAGCAAAGAGTTTCCGTAAATGGATCACGCATGAGGTTATACCCTCAAATTCTGCTAATATATGTGATTTCTTGTATTCCATAATTCTACAAAGATAGTTATAATGACCTATACATATACTACCATAATTCAAGTGGATAGGAGTACGGCAATGCCTTTTTTCATTGAACATAGAGAAAAAATCAATCTGGTTCCATATCAACTTCATGAAAAAGAGCAATATTTTAGTGATCTCTCCAACATTGAAGGTAGTTGGACAGGTCGTATTGATGCTCAAATTGCTAATACCTTCATTCATGAAGCTGTACAACTAATCGTTAATTCGATATCTGTTTATGAAATGGGTTATTTTGATTGTGCCTATTATTCCTTGAGGCAGTCTATAGAAATTTCAACCTCTATGGTCTATCTAATGGAATTGGAAACTGAGAAACGTGAAGAAGAATTGAAGAAATGGAAGGCTCAAAGTACATTTCCAATGTTTAATCAGATGATAAAGTTCTTGAACACAAATGGAAATGTTTTTGCCGACATGAGAAATCAAATGGTTAGTTACTTCGTAGAGCTTCAAAGTGTAAAAGAACACCTTAACAAGATAGTCCACAAGTTAGGCTTCAATACCTTTTACGTTTCACGAAATCATGCTTTAAATCAAAATAAAGACAAGACAAGGTTCCATAGTGAATTTACGAAACTTACTGAAAAAAGCATTGGAGCTATAGCTGTACTCAGACTTGCTATCGACCCATTTCCAGTGTTACTTATGGATGAAGAAATTTATACAAGAACTGGAGATATGTTGACTGAACCATACTCCCAAGTATTTGTAGAAAGATACATTGGTTTGGATAATATTGAAGCTTATAAACATACCGAGTTCTACTCTTCTCATTATCAATCCTTTATGAAAAACAAAAAAATGTTACCTTCAGTAATTGATGTAGTTAAGAACCAATACATTGATAGAGAAATGTTTGAAGAAATACTTACTCAAGTTGATTTACTGGGTTATATAGATTTTCTCGTGGTATTTTGTTTCCAACTTTCTGATAAAATTTCAGTTATTTACTCTTATGATGGTCTCAAAATTCACTTTTCCAACATCAAGTCAAATCGAAGCAAGTTTGGCTTTAGTTCTCTTACATTCAAAAAGATCAAAGAATCAGATAATCATTTTAACAATACATATGAAGAAGCATTCTTATCTTATGTAAATGCAAACGGAGAGGATTTATTCCTTGAACACAATGAACCTTTCAGTGAAGATGAGTTTGATTATATCGCTAAAGTACTTAAAGACTTAGCTACGTACCCTGAAAAGGAAAATTGATAGTCTAAGCTAGGTATATTGCTTCGAAATGGTTGCCATTGTTAAAACGTACGACACTTAGAATTTAGTAACACATCGTCGATGAAATGCATTCATTTTAGATTTAGAAACAGTACACAAGAAGTCTTTTTCCAGACTGAGAAAGGTAAGTCAGATAACTGTAACGAATTAATATTAGAAAATTAACGATATGGGAGAAGAGTTGAATGACTGATATGACCTCTGTTATTGAATCTTTTGAGCATTTGTTGAATGACCAAACAAAAAATGAAAACGATATCCAAACATTCTTAGAAAAAAATTCATCACTTATTCCATTGCCCTTTTTGCTCAATCACAGACTACATTTTAATATCGTTATCTCAAAATTCCCAATTTCAACTAGCTTGACAACCGATTTTTTATACATGACAAAATCATCTGATAGATGGCAAGTCGTGTGTATTGAAATAGAGAATCAACACAAGAAAATCTTCACTAATAATCGTCGTAGTATTCACTTCTCAAGCGAATTTAATAATGCTTATGATCAAGTCTTGTCTTGGAGGGCATATATAACTGAGCATATAAGAGAAGTAAAAGATTCACTCAATAAGCTTTTCCGACCTCTAAAAATGGCAAATAACCCTTTGGAATTCAAGTATTTACTTGTATTAGGTAGAAACAGCGAAAAACTTACTCAAGAACATATTAATATGTTCAATCAAAAAAACACTCATGATATTAATGTTATGACATTTGACTCAATTATAAATCATCAAGCACATGAACCATTTCCGAGACCTCGCACTATACTTTCTAAAAATGGAACTGGGTTTAAAATTAAATATATAAATAATAACGAAGTTCAGCTTTTTGCTTACCTCAAGTATGCTGAGCTAGAAATAACTCAAGAGCAAAACCAGTTTCTAATAAATTTAGGCTACGATATGGAGGCTTGGTACAATGGAGAGTCCTTAGCAATTAACAACCGAATTCCACTAAGTAAGAAACGCGAATATTTAGATTCACTGTAACGTAAAAATTAAACTGTGTGTTAAAGCAAGAGTGCCAACGGCACGACAGGAGCGAAGCGACAGGGTTTTAAGGTCTTGACCTTCAGGGAGCGTAAGCGAGAATAAACCAAACCCTCCCCGAAGGGGTTTCTAGGTAAGTTTTTTTCTTTCTCTTAGTTCTTTTGTTTATACTGTATAAATCGATGTCATTATTGACCAAAAATTATACTCACCTGAGTATAAAACGAAGTTAAATCTGACAAGAAATTATACTTTGAAAAATAAATTCTTGTCAGATTTAACTCAAAACTATACTCAGGTAATCAATCGAACCATTACGCACACAGCACACATCACATGTCTCATGTGAATTAACAATATAAAGTAGCCAAAACTACTCTAGTTCTACTATCTGTCAATTCTATTATGCTAACTTGCTATTTCATCGTCTTCGTCCCTTAATGAAGATGCTGACTCATCCAGTTTCTGTTTCTTTGCTTCTACTTCCTTGGCTTCTCGATTTGCTTTAGAACGATCATAACGTTCAGAATAATCATCATCAGAAATGAAGTCTACAGGGTTAACATAGCATTTACTCATTTCTTGAGCTCTCTTAATGGCTGATGTTTCCTTGTCACGCCTCGATTTCTCCTTATTGCCTAAGTCGATAAGTTCTTTACGTTTTCCTGGCTTTGACTCATCCATTTTGTCTAATCGCTTATTCACATGGTCTAAAGTAACTTTGCATTTTGTAGTCACGAATACGTACATGTCGTAAGCATCTAAGTAAACGCTTCTGTCGGGGTTTAATAGGTTTGTTTTATGAACGCGTTCATCTGTAATATTTCCCATTGCTTCAGCAGAAGACAAGTGACGATTCACTTCTTTAGCCAAAGTTTCTTCCCTCTCATTAGTATTTTCCTCACGCTTTTTTCGCTCCTTTTCGCTCACTACGGAAAACTGATTAGTTTCACGTTTTGGCTTGCCGTAGACATCTTGATACATTGCACCACGTTTTTTATCCACTAGGTTTAGTTCATCAAGTTCCTTGATCAATTTCACTGCTGTGGCGTGAGATATATTCATTGTCTTTTCCCATTCACCAAGAGAAATACGGTACGTACCTTCATTCTCTTTATCACGAAACATACGCCATTCAGCGTAGATCATGGCTCTAAAATGCCTTGAGTCGCCCTTGCAAGCATCAAACATTTCCTGAGTTACTTTCTGATACCCTAGGTGTTTAAAATTGTCGCTATCCACACTATCCATAACAAGTGGACTTTTCAAGTCAACCATATAAATAGTAAGTAGTGTATCGTATTCAAACGATTCTTCATCGAAGGTAATCTTAATCCAACCTTTATCATTCAAAACCATTAGTAGACGTCTAATCTCTTTCCTGTTATCGCTCTCCTTGGTCTTGATTTGAAATTGCTTACTAAGCGTCACAACTGTTGTTTCAAAACTTCCCCAAGTCCAATAGTTTTGCGACATCTTTCCTAGAATGAAATATAGCATGAAAGCATTCTCATCTTTCTGCACGACAAATAAACCTTCATGTGCATAGGCGTTCATCTTCATTGGAAACCCTACATATTGTTCTTGCTTTGTCTCTGGCTCTTTGTTCATATTTTTCACTTCTCCTTATAATTTAACACGAATATAATTTAACACTGTGTCCTTAACCTTATTGTTCATTAGCACCATAATGGCGCTGACTGAACTCCAACAATGCTCTATTCAATTCTTCAGTTCGTTTGAACTGCCAAAATTTCTGCATCGTCTTCTCATGAAGCCCTGAACAAATAAAACTAAACTCTCTATCCATACGTAGAAACTTGAATAGCTTCATGCTATAGCAATAAAAAAACTCATTTTCTGAAAACATGTCTTATCTCCTTTCATAAATGTCCAAATAAAATAAGCTTCCGTTCTCTTCACGGAAACATGTTGGAGTTACTAATATTTCATACTAAAGCCCTCTCGCTATTGACTTAATTATCAAACAGCTTTATCTCTGGAGACGTTTATGTGTTGTGGTAACATTCTAATGTTACCTTTTTCATAACCAAGTTCAGGATTGATCCTGTCCAATGTGGGACGATACTTAT
Organism: Paenibacillus sp. FSL H8-0175; assembly: GCF_045040615.1. Classification (NCBI taxonomy): domain Bacteria; kingdom Bacillati; phylum Bacillota; class Bacilli; order Caryophanales; family Paenibacillaceae; genus Paenibacillus; species Paenibacillus sp. FSL H8-0175. The sequence continues at coordinate 4,975,464 of NZ_CP150299.1, forward strand.
AATTATAATTATTTGCAACATACACATCCGTTTGTGCAATCCATTCATTCATGAAAATCTCATCATTCCACAACGCTTCTAAAAAGCTTCTTGCATTGTCAAAGCTGCATCTAACGTTCTCATAACCTTTACGCTTATAAGTGGGCTTTCCTCTCTCGAAAGCCGCATAGCATGATTCTCTTAATAAATACATCGAAAGATTTTTTTCTTTCAACATCTTTGTTTGTTCTTTTTGATATTCGCTTTTACACTTCTTGCAGTAGTTGCCCTTCCCATCCTTTGTATTGGATTGATTATAAAAATTACCTAACGGAAAAGACAGATCACATCTATTACATACCTTTATACTCTCTTTCATTAATATTCTCCTTTATATATTTGATAAATCATCCAAACGTTGCAAATACGCCGATTACGGTAGCACCAGAAAAATCCACCTTACCTCTAAACAAAGTGCTACTATACAAAGCAGCTTCCACAATTATAGAACCTTGTGTAGTAGTGAGAGATAGATCACCCGCTACCTGCTGTAAGCCCCCTCGATATTGATCTTTGTAATAAAAGTCAAGAGAAGAAAAGTTCCCAGAATCAATGACTACTCCATTCTTTTCATTCAACTCGTTTCTCGAAACTAAGCCATTCTTAGACAATTCTATTCTGCTTGCGGCTGAATCCGCAGTTCTAATTAGACCACCTGTAATTATAGAACCATCAATTGTGCCTTTAAAAGTACCATCTAATGCGGTCAGCTTCCCATCCATCGTTACCTTGAAGGGCGCATTAGAAAACGAAGCGTTACCTAAGTAAACTCCATTAGAATCCGCTTTCAAAACGTTATTGCCACTACCTATGGCAATTGTCCCACCGTAAATATTTGGCGATTCGATTGTTGTTTGAGTAATCTTAGTAGCGGATATATAGCTTGGTAGAGTCGGAATATTCGGTTGATTGGTTACTTGCGTCCAACTTATTGTCGCCTCAGGCCCCATGAACACATTTCTACCAAGCTGAAAATTATCAATCCCCCTCAATGTTCTAGCTTTACTTCCACCGTTATACGTCGCATAGGTCGTACCGCTAGAATTACTAGTTATATCATTTAAATTCATTGCGACATTCATTTTGTGACCTCCAGTACATATTCCTTAGTTCCTACCTCAGATATTACGTGTATGCTAATATCCCCACCCACACTTTCTTCTTCCTCACCTATAATCCTATACGTATCCAGAACACTCTCTATTGGATTCTGAGGATTGAAATGCTTTGGCAGGTAGATTAACGCCTTATCCTGTCCAATCCCTCTTGCAGACATCGCAGATCCGACTACAATGCGAGGATCAAAACCACTTCTATGGCAATATTCGATCATGCCACATTCCCCCTTATCTAAATCATAAAAAGCTAAAACAGTAGCCAAACATGCTCCATCTGGTACTACATCGTAGTAGGTAGGGTAATTCATAAGAAATTGCACATGAACTTTTAATGACTCTCTCTCTACGATTCTTGCAATCTGTTCAATAGGTGTTGATTCATTTACTTGCTTTACTACCAGTGAACGTAACATCTCACAATAATCCTGTACTCCAGAACAAAACATAGATACGTGATTGGTAAGCTTAGTTAGCTTCTTATGTGAATCGCTTACAATTTCACTAGCTTTGGTGATGCGCCCGTCCCCTCCTATAATCACGAATTTCTCTGGGTTGTTAACCGCGATACATAAACTCATTTTTCCTCAACTCTTTTCTCTAGGATATATTTTTTGTATAGCTCGATTTTCCCTACATCCATGCCAGTACGATTATTCTCGTAATTGCTTAGATGTGCTTTATGACAATTAAGTAGTGCAGCAAGTTCCCGTAATCTAATTCTCTTAGATAAACGGAGTAATCTAAATTTTTCTCTTTCTGACATTTTTCATTTCCCTTTCATTTTTAAACAGCACACAGCAAGGAGATAAAAAATATCCCCCGTGAATTAAAAAACAGAAAAGGTCCAGTAGGACATTTCCTGTTTCTCACCATACTAGTATTATAACATATTCTCGGTCATTTGTCAAATATTGTAAATATGTAATAAGTTATTGGATTTTCGGCACTTTGAATTGAAATTTAATTGTCCCCAACAACTCTTGCATAATTCTCATATTTTGAACTCATTTCCTGCTTATCTTCTAGTACATCATCTTCTTTTTCCGCTTTATTAAGCAGCCGCAAATCAAATTGATATGACTTGTAACTTATCCAAGCCTTATTTGGGTCAAAAAATTCATATTGTAAAACAACATCATCATCTTCTAAAAAATAACTTTCAAGTTTTTTATTAAAAGGTTCAATAAAACCCTCGTATGCATAACTTAAATCAGATTCACCCTCATATGGGTCTAAGGAAGCTTTTAGGAATTGTTTATTTACTTGAATAGACATCAATTTATCTTCAATTTTCTGTTTTTTCTTTTTGATTCTCGCTAAGAAATCAACTACTTCTTCTATTTCAAATATTTCACCTAAATACTTCAGGTCATCTACAACTTGTTTAATAGCTCTTTGATAATTGCTTAAGGATTTTTTTAGAGGTTTCTCCATTATAACCAGCTGCTTAATCTTCTTTTTAATTTCTTCCTCACTCATGTCCTTAATTTTGGTCTTCGTCAGCAGTTTCATACTATTTCCCCTTTTTATCATAGATAAGAACAATATCTATTCTACTTAGATAAACTGGTTTGGTTTCATATTTCAAAATACAAAGGTTCGTCTCCTGATACAAAAGAGTAAATTAAAAACAAGGCTCAATTCCAGAGCCTTGTTCGGTATGTCACCTAAAATATTCCTTTCAATGATTATACCATTTTTTCTGTAAAATTCCAGAAAAACCTATTGACTTTCTTTTATCATTATGATTCTTCAATGGGAATAATTCTGAATCCTAGCTATTTATTGATCTTTCTGCACCTCTTTTTGGATCATTTTTAAGAGTATTTCTATAAATCTAAGAGTAGCTTCAACGATTATTTGGATGTAATGCCTCATTTAACAATATCTGCTCGTCCTTAATCAGCCTAATGATATGCTGACATGTCTTGCGTTGCCATTCTAAATCGTCGAACATGGTATGTTTTATGTCTTTTTTAATGATTCACATTTCACATTGTTTCTAACACTAGCTGAATAACGTGAGAGCATTCGAATTATCATTCTTGATCAAACCATTACCTTGTCAAATCTTATGACATTCAGAGGCATTATATATCCATGAAGGTCAGCGGACTATGTTTCTGATATTTCTTCCCAATCTCTTCGTCTGAAAAATCAAGATAAGCTTTCTGCGTAACTTCTACTGATGAATGTCCAAGTATTCTGCACAAACTAAACCAATCACCATTGTTTAATATATAATACTTAGCAAAGTTGTTTCTTAGTTGGTGTGGATGAATAGATATTCCCACTTTAGCACCTGCGTCACGCAGTGCTTTTTCATAATTTCTAACCTCTAGTTGTGTACCTCTAATAGTGGGAAAAAGGAATGGAGAATCCGAGTATCTGTCTCGATACTTCATCCATCTCTTTATTTCATTAGCGGTTTTATAAGAAAAATATACAAATCGCTCCTGCTTATTCTTAGTATTGATTACGTGAATGCTTTTATGTTTAAAATCGATGCTTTCTGGTAGAAGCGATAGACATTCTCCGATTCTCATCCCAGTATCAAGCAAAAGCCGCATTATAACGTTATTTCTATAACCATGAAAAGTTGAAAGATCAAATTGGGAGAGGACTTTTTTTAATTGCTCGGGGGCTAAAGTCTTTTTTATTTTCCTTTCGATTTTTGGACTTTCCACGTTGGTTAATGGGTTCTTCGGTATTTCCTTTTCGATATCATGAAGGTAATTGAAAAACACTTTGATATTCCGCACATAGTTAGCTATGGTTGCCGTTGAGATGTCTTTTTTGAAATCTGAACGACTTTCAGGATGATTAACTTCTTTTGATTCTTCAGTGCTTACGACAGTATACTTACCACGTTCCCTTAAGTACTTGATGTATTGACGTATATGACCAGTCTGAACCTTTGTAACTTCCTCAATCTTGAACTGCTGCTTTAAATATTGACCAAAGAGCTTTAACGCTTGTTCATAGCTTGCCATTGTTTTACGCGAAAGATTCTTGGAGGAACAAAATAACATGAAATTGTCCACTTGAAAATCGAAGTCCGTCACAAGAAAAAACCACCATTCATTGGATTTTTGGAAACCCAATAAACAGCGGTTATAAATAGCTTTTCTCAAAAATATTTATCGGTTTAAAACGCACCATTTCGGATATTTATCGGTATCCTTACGTTACCTGTAAACACCTTCCAACAATTCAAAATCCCTTACCCCGCACTGCCCCTAACCCTTTCAACTAACCTTATGCTCAATCCGCAGCTTGTCCGCTACCATGGCAATAAATTCCGAGTTAGTAGGCTTAGATTTGGAGATATTAATGGTGTAGCCGAATAAATGGCTAATGGAGTCAATGTTGCCACGTGTCCAAGCCACTTCAATCGCATGGCGGATCGCGCGTTCTACGCGTGAAGGCGTGGTTTTGAACTTCTCAGCGATTGCTGGGTAGAGTGTCTTCGTAATCGCACCAAGGATCTCGATATTGTTATATACCATGGTGATCGCTTCACGCAGGTACTGATAGCCCTTGATATGCGCTGGGACACCGATTTCATGGATGATCGAGGTAATGTTAGCGTCGAGGTTCTTGCCCTTAGAGAGCGGCACTACATTCGATCTGGACGTCGACGAATAATTGTACATGTTGGAGGAGGAGCTCATGCTGCCTTGAGAGCCGACAAGCTGACGTACACGATTTGCCAGGACCTCCATATCGAACGGTTTCAAAATATAATAGGATGCACCAAGCTGTACAGCTCTTTGAGTGATGTTCTCCTGACCAAAAGCAGTCAGCATGATGATCTTCGGTTGAGGATTCAGATCCATATCACGTAGACGTTCCAATACACCTAGGCCGTCTAAATGCGGCATAATGATATCAAGAATAAGAACATCGGGAATTTTACGCGCTTCGCTAAGCATTTGAAGCACTTCTTCACCATTGTAGGCGATACCCGTTACGGTCATATCTTCTTGCTCAGAAATGTACTCGGAAAGCAAATTCGTAAATTCCCTGTTATCATCGGCCAACAACACTTCAATATTCTGCACTGGCTGCTTCCTCCTTAATTATATCTGCTATTCGAAAATAACATTTTTTTCTTGTCTCTTACGTTTTCGACATGGAGATCGAATTCCCTTCTGTCGAAAATTATTTTTCTTTATTTTTTTTCTGTGTTGGATTATAATTAAATATTTTATCTCAATGTTCGAGGTTCTTCGTAATCGTTCGACAAAAAATCTTAAGGCTAAACCGCCTTAAGATTTAATGAATACCTATTCTCCTGTTTGGTCACACCTGAATCTTGAAGCATCCATTCGATGAAGCATCCATAACCGGACTTAGGATCATTTACAAATACATGAGTTACGGCTCCGATGAGACGGCCATCCTGTACGATAGGACTTCCGCTCATGCCTTGAACGATACCGCCTGTCTTATCGATAAGACGTGGATCGGTGATCCGCAGCACCATTCCTTTAGTGGCTGGCGTTTGCTGATGTGCTACATGAATGATCTCAACCTTAAACCGCTCCACCTGCTGTCCGTCAACTACAGTTAGGATCTCAGCAGGACCTTCCTTGACTTGATCGCTCATCGCCACGGGGATAGGTTCTTTGTAAAGACTGTGCTCGGGATTGGAGCTCATTTTACCGAAGATGCCGAAGTCAGTATTGCTCTCCACATTTCCAAGCACTTGGCTTTCTTTCAAAAAATGCGCTCGTTTCTCGCCCGGATCGCCATCCTGGCTTTTGGATATGGAGGTGACACTGGACTGAACGATATGACCACTGCCTACAACAATTGGAGTACCGGTATTCATGTCTGTAATCACATGTCCCAAAGCTCCATATACACCTTGCTCTGGAGCATAAAAAGTTAATGTGCCAACACCCGCTGCTGAATCACGAATGTACAGGCCTAACCGCCACACTTTGTCATGAATGTCATACGCGGGCTTTAACTTAGCTGTATGCTCTTTACCTCCGCGTTTGAAGACAATGGTCAAGGGGTTATTCGCTTTACCAGCACGATCCACCAGCTTGGCCACCTTGGACAACTCGTCCAATTTCTCACCATTCATGGAGATCATCAGATCACCCGGCACTAAACCGCTGACCTCTCCTGGGGAAAGCTTAGTTTTCTCGGATACTTCAATCAGATGATGACCAACAACCAAAACACCTGCTGATTTCACTTTCACACCGATCGTTTGACCTCCCGGGATCACCTTAAGCTCGGAATGAATTCCTTGTGCAGTCACCTTGGCTGGTTCACCTTGCAGTGGTGCAGCAGAACTTAGGTTTGTTCCCGTTATGCCCGATAAACTAAGAAAGAAGGCAAATAAAAGGCCTGGCATTAACTTCCTGAGGTTAGGCTTCAATGGCTGTCACGCTCCCTTTTGCTTCTTTCGCTTGACGAAAAAGGTGGTCGCCAATTGCGTACCTATAAGATAACCTTGCCCCCAGGCTTTTATTACTGTCAATCATTGCTCCGCTTAGCTTGTTGCAGCCTTACTTGCCTCGGCCAGATTAAGCATTTCCTGCGAGTGGTGCAATGTTTTTTCGGTAATTTCTACGCCACCCAGCATCCTGGCCAGCTCCATTACACGTCCATCGTTCGTTAGGGATTCCACTTCAGTCATGGTTCTTCCATCCTCAACCTTTTTGCGGATTAAGTACTGATGGTCAGCCATACAAGCCACCTGCGGCAAGTGAGTAATGGAGAACACCTGACAGGTAGAGGACAGCTTAAACAGCTTATCTGCGATGGACTGAGCAGCTCTGCCGCTGACACCAGTATCCACTTCGTCAAAAATTAGAACTGGAATTGCATCATGGCGCGCAAAAATACTTTTCATTGCCAGCATAATACGCGACAGCTCACCACCAGAGGCAATTTTGCCAAGAGGTCTCAGGGGTTCGCCCGGGTTAGGGGATATCATAAATTCTGCGCTGTCTATCCCTTGTCTTGTGAGGCGAATACGCCGACCATTGTATTCGACTCCACGCGGGTCCTCCAGCCTGTCCAATTTGACCTGCAACGAGGTTCTTTCCATTTGAAGGTCTTTGAGCTCACCCTCCACTTGGGTGGCCAGATCAGCAGCACAAAGCTTTCGTGCTTCACTTAATTCCGTAGCTGCTTCCATTAATACAGACAGCAACGAATCGCGCTTCGCCGTCAGTTTCTCCAGATATTCATCTTTATTCTCAAGCAAATCAGTTTCCCGGTGAATTTGTTCATAATAAGCCAAAATCTGTTCTACACTTTCTCCATATTTACGTCGGAGTCCAGTGATCAAATCCAAACGATTCTCTATTTCTTCAAGTCGCATCGGATTGAACTCGATATTTTCCCGGTAATCACGAAGCTGAAAAGCAGCATCCTCTAGCTGGTAATATGAGGACTGCAGCTGTTCGAGCACTGTTCGCAGACCCTTCTCATCGTAACGAACTGCATCCTCAAGTCTGGAAATAACATTACCGATCGATTCCAAGCCTTGTCTGTCGTAAAGTAGCTCATATGCACCCGATACGGAATCCATCATTTTCTCACTGTGGGATAGTTTGACCCGTTCTTCGGTAAGTAATTCATCTTCTCCCGGTTTTAATCCGGCGGATGAAATTTCTTCAAGCTGAAAACGATATAAGTCAAGCATTTGGTATGCCTTCTGGCTGGATTCCTGCAGCTCTCGCAGCTCTTTCTCCACCTTCGCGAAGGCAGAATACCTTTCCTGAAAAACTGCCTTTAGCGGACCAATAATCGGTTCTCCGTATGTATCCAGCAGTCCCAGATGCCGTTCCGCCTTCAGCAAGTTCTGGTGCTCATGCTGGCCGTGTATATTAACCAGCTGCTCGCCGATCTCGCGAAGCATGGTAAGATTGACCATCTGCCCATTTACACGTGATGTACTTTTACCTTGAGAGGTAAGCTCGCGTCGTATAATAAGATGCTCCTCGCGCTGGGCCTCAATGCCAAGACGCTCCAAAGTCTCCCAAACGGGATGACCGCTGGGAAGACTGAAGAGCGCCTCCATCTCCGCTTTTTCACAACCATAACGAATGGAATCCGCAGAACCGCGGCCTCCAACAATCAATCCAAGCGCATCAATAATAATGGATTTACCTGCCCCGGTCTCCCCCGTAAGCACGTGGAAGCCAGGATAAAAATGCACATCTACCGCCTCAACGACGGCAAGATTGCGTATAGACAAGGTTTCTAACACTAATAGAGCACCTCCGAGAAGATGACAGGCATCTGATTAATTATAATTAAGAAATATAACCCATGATTTGTGAAATTACGGTCTTGCTGTCCTCAGGTAAACGGCAAATGATAAGGATTGTATCATCACCAGAAAGGGTTCCCATAATTTGCGGCCAGTCAATATTATCAATTAAAGCAGCGACAGAGTTAGCCGTACCTGGTAAACATTTCATCACCACAAGATTAGCCGAGGAATCGATCTGCACAAAATTATCCACAAGAACGCGCTTAAGCTTCTGAATGGGATTGTACCGTTGATCCGTTGGAAGTGAATATTTATATCTTCCATCATCCATGGGTACCTTGATGAGCAACAGCTCTTTTATATCTCGAGATACTGTGGCTTGAGTAACTTGAAAACCTGATTCCCGCAAGGCTTCCACAAGCTCGTCCTGTGTCTCGATATCCTTTTGTGTAATAATTTCACGAATCTTAATATGTCGTTGTCCCTTCATTGTTGCCTCCTGGTATATAAAAAATATGGACTCAGTTTGATTCTCCGTCGTCTTTGCCAAGCTTAATGACATGGATCGATGCTGTTGCTACATTAACATATAGAACGCCGCTGCATTCCGGATAGATCAGCAGGTAGGGAAGCAAGGTATCACGTAAGCCACTGCCAGTGAAATCCAAAGGCTTGCGTGGTCTGGAAAGGATAACTAAATATAAAGATCCTTCCTCTTTTGTCGCCACATAATCTATAAATAACCGGCTATACATCTGCGCCCCATTTACGTTGAAAGACAAGGGGATTTTTAATTTCCCTCCAACGACCTCATATCCTTCATCCTCAAGTATATCAATAGAGGGATGTGGAATAATCACTTTATTGAACGGAATTTGATCCTTCATAAAAGAACGCGGAGAACTCTGCAGCCATACATATATCCGATATATTATAAAAATCGATAATGCTACCCCAATAAACGCCATAACGACCTTGTCAGAGCTACCCGCCACTATCAATCACCTCGGTGATTTATTCGCGTGAAGCCCTGGTAAATCCTGCTTCTAAGCTGTCTTTTTATAAGCTTTCCGCATAATTGATATTATTCGCTAATTCAGCAATTTACAATTACAACGAGCACAGTAAATCCAAAAAAGATTCAAAATATAAAGACCCGGATTTTATACCGGGTCTTTATTTTAATAAATTCAATCCCTTTGAGCAAATCTGCTCCCTCAATCTTAACAGATGAAGAGGAATTTTCAAGGTTGAACTCTTCAGACTTCCCACTCAAAAAAAACACCCCGCTGACCATTTGAGGTTGACGGGGTGTTCATAAAGCTCTAACGGCGCGCGGAGTTTCCATGAGTAGAACTCACATTAAAAGTACCCGTAGCCTGCTTAATCACTTCATCAGCAAGGGATGGAAAGTCCTCCACTGGAATGACTGCTGCAACAGCAGCTGCCGGCTGTACGGATGATTCTTCGCCTTCCGCCACTTCTGGCGTCAGTCTCCAATGAGCAAGAAACTCAATATTGCCTTCCCCGCCTGTAATTGGCGAAAAAGTCAATCCATGGAGACCGAATCCTAACTCAGCAGCCATAGTCAGTACATTAATCAAAACCTCTTTATGGACAGCGGAATCACGAATCACACCTGATTTTCCAACCTTCTCACGTCCAGCCTCAAATTGCGGCTTGATGAGTGCAGCGATATCTGCTGGACGTTGCAGCAAGGCTTTGAGGGGTGGGAGAATTATTTTTAAGGATATAAAAGATACATCAATACTGGCAAAGTCCGGAACAGGACCCTGCAAATCTGTAGGTGTCATATACCGGAAGTTCGTACGCTCCATAACGCTCACTCGCTCATCATTCCGCAGTGACCAATCCAGCTGGTTATAGCCAACATCAATGGCGTACACATGGCTTACACCATTCTGAAGCGCACAATCTGTGAAGCCGCCAGTGGAAGCACCAATGTCCAGCATGTTCCGACCGGTAAGATCAATATTAAATTGGCGAAGAGCCTTCTCCAGCTTTAGGCCTCCACGACTGACATACGGATGCACAGAGCCTTTAACCTTAAGGGTAGACTCCCGCGAGACCTTCATGCCAGCTTTTTCAATACGTTCCTCATCCGCGAGCACCAACCCTGCCATAATAGCAGCTTTAGCTTTCTCCCGACTTTCATAAAAACCTTGCTCCACAAGCAGTACATCAATCCGTTCTTTACGGTGTTCCATGGTCATCTCCCGATCGTTCAAGGGTTACTAATTTCCGGCTTCCACTTAGGAAGACGAAGTCGTTTTGTAATTATAAGCACTTAGAGCCATCATGGACTTGATACGTGCACATAACGCTTCTACGGTAAGACCTGTTTGCTGACGTTGTTCTTTAATGGAGCCATGCTCCACGAAGATGTCGGGCACACCCATCAGATGTACACGAGCGTCATAAATTTCATGCTCCGCGTAGAACTCCAATACCGCACTGCCGAGACTTCCCGCTTGGCAAGCCTCTTCAATAACAACCATATTGGTTCCAGCATGAGCCAAATCCAGAAGCATGGAATTATCAAGCGGCTTCAGGAAACGCGCATTCACAACGCCCACCTGAATCCCTTCCCGCTTCAGCAAATCAGCGGCTTCTTCAGCCACTTGAACCATAGGACCACATGCCACTACAGCATATCCTTCTCCTGTACGCAGTCGTTCCCATGATCCTATAGGAAGGGTATGCAGTTCAGCGTCCAATGCCACACCTGTTCCGTTAATACGCGGATAGCGGTAAGCAATTGGACCGTCATTATATTCAAGTGCCGTCTTCATCATATGACGCAGCTCATTTTCGTCTTTTGGCATCATCATAACCATATTAGGGATATGGCGCATAAAAGCAACATCGTACACACCCTGATGAGTCTCACCATCCGCACCCACAAATCCAGCACGGTCAATGGCGAACATAACATTGGCATTATGGCGGCAAATATCATGGACGATCTGATCATAGGCACGCTGCATGAAGGTAGAATACACGGCGTATACCGGCTTCATCCCTTCCATAGCCAAAGCTGCACACAAGGTTGCTGCATGCTGCTCTGCAATCCCCACGTCAATCATACGATCCGGGAATTCCTTCGCAAAAGGAAACAAACCTGAACCGCCTGGCATCGCAGGGGTAACTGCAATCAGACGCGAATCTTCACGTCCTAGCTCAATCAGTGTACTACCAAATACTTCGGTGTACATTGGAGGACCTACAGCTTTAAGTGCCTGACCTGACTCAATTTTGTAAGGGGAAATAGCATGCGATTTATAAAAATCAGTCTCAGCCGGTTTATAGCCCTTGCCTTTGGTCGTCAGCACATGCACAAGCACAGGACCCGCCACGTTATCTGCTTGATGGAAGGTGTCGATCATTTTCTCCAGATCATGTCCATCCACTGGCCCAAGATACGTAAAGCCAAGCTCTTCAAACAATACTCCAGGAACCATCATATATTTAAGACTGTTTTTTAATTGTTCAGCGGTTTTCGCTAATCGTCCACCGATGGCCGGAATCTTCTTAAGCAGCCCTTCAACCTCGTCTTTGGCACGCAAATAATGACGGTCCGAACGAATTTTGCTTAAATAATTGTGCATCGCCCCTACATTCGGAGCAATCGACATTTCATTATCGTTCAAAATGACCATCAGCTTGCGCTTCTCATGACCAATGTGGTTAAGCGCTTCAAAAGCCATCCCGCCGGTAAGCGCACCGTCACCAATCACGGCAATCACCTTGTTGTCTTCGCCTTTTAGATCACGAGCCATAGCCATCCCCATAGCTGCCGACAAAGAGGTGCTGCTATGTCCAGCCTCCCACACATCATGTTCGCTTTCAGAGCGCTTAACAAAGCCGCACAATCCCTGATATTTGCGTAGGGTATCAAAGCGATCTTGACGGCCGGTCAGTATTTTGTGGACATAGGCTTGGTGGCCAACGTCGTAGATCATTTTGTCACGAGGACTGTTGTAGCAATAATGTAAGGCCAGCGTGAGCTCCACCACCCCCAGATTAGAACCGAGGTGCCCGCCGGTTGCTGTAAGCTTCTCAATCAGAAATCGTCGAATCTCCTCTGCAAGAGTAGTTAATTCTTCGACTGACAGTGATTTCAGTTGTTGTGGATCATTTATTTGTGGAAGCAGCACGAATAGTTCCCCGCTTTCCTAGATGTTGTAAAATATATAAAAACCATTATAACACAAACGAAACGGCTGTCGAAATACAGCCGCTTCGAAAGTTCATACTTAGTGATCACGTGCCATTAAATAATCTGCAATTTCCAGCAGGCGCTGGTTGTCGTAAAAACCGCCATTCAGCACAGCATTTCGGGCTGCTTCTGTAAGCTGCTTCACCTCAGCACGAGATTCCTCCAACCCAATAAAATAAGGGTAGGTTACCTTCTGCTGCTTGATATCGCTGCCTGTTTTTTTGCCAAGCTTTCCTTCATCACCAACCAAATCAAGAATATCATCCTGGATTTGAAAAGCTAGTCCGATGCTTGTACCAAAATCACGCAGAGCTTCAAGCTGCTTCTCTGTTGCCCCTGCGATACGTCCGCCGGCTAACAACGAAAAGATAATTAAATCTCCGGTTTTATGCAGATGAATATACTTCAACTGCGCAAGATCTGTTAGTCCTTGCTCGCCTTCCATATCTGCAATCTGACCGCCGACCATGCCGCGTGGACCTGCCATTTCCGCCAGATCCTCCACTATGGATAAAACATTATCAGCAGGAATGCCAAATTTACGGGAGGCTTGTACCACACTATAAAAAGCATGGGTCAAAAGCGCATCACCCGCAAGAATAGCTGATGCTTCACCAAAGACTTTATGATTCGTCAGCTTGCCGCGCCGATAATCATCATTATCCATGGCAGGCAGATCATCATGAATCAACGAGTAGGTATGTACCATCTCAATCGCAGCTGCAACAGGCAAGGCTGCTTCACGGCTGCCTCCCAGTGATTCACAAGCAGCGATCACAAGCAACGGCCGGAGGCGTTTGCCCCCTGCCATTAGCGAATACTTCATCGCTTGCTGTAAATTTTCTGGAACCGTCCACGCTGCGGGAAGAATAGTCTCAAGCTCATGTGAGAGCAAATCACTTATCGATGCGATGTAATCCTCCAGCGGCTGCCGCATGCTTTCACTTGCGGAGCTTCCCTCCAGATCATTCTCAAAGCGATTCATCGGCGTCCCCTTCCAGACGTGCACCAAACGGCTTTTTGCGCAGTTCTCCGTCCTCTTGGGTAATCATTTCGATCTTACGCTCTACTTGTTCCAGCTTGCTGCCGCAAAGCTGCGACAGCTTCATGCCCTGCTGAAATAAATCGATGGCCTTCTCCAGAGGAACGTCGCCGTGTTCAAGCTCACGAACGATTTCCTCCAGTCGGTCCATAGCGCCTTCAAAATCAAGTTCCGCTTCCTTCGTCATCGTCTTTGCCATCCTCCTTCATCCCCCATACTTGGCAGTTCAGCTGTCCGTCATTCATCTTTATCACCACAAGATCGCCAAGCTGCACTTCGGTCAGCGATTTGATTAAATGTTCTTCCGCCTCGTCATACACTAAGCTGTAGCCTCGTGACATTACTTTAAGCGGGCTAAGCGCATCCAAATGGCGGATCTCCGCCACATAGCGAGATCGCTTCTCCTGCAAACGAGCCTGCATAGCGCCCATTAACTCACGGCGCAGACTGTCTGTGAGCTGACGTGCTGCAGCAACACTGTCGCGCGGATGGAACCGCTGCAGACTGTGATGCAGCACCGCCTTGCGCTCGCGGGAACGGCTGAGCCGTGCATCCGCCGAGCGCTGGAGCCGCTCACGCAGCATGTCCAGCCGCTGCGTGTGCTGAATCAGCGTGCGGCGCGGGCCTGCCAGCGCCAGCGAGCGCTGCAGCACCGAGTGGCGCTCGCGTCCACGCTGGGCGCGTTGTTGCAGCGCCTGGCGCAGCCGCTGCTGCAGCTGGCGAAGCTGCGCAGCTAGCTCGCCGGCATGAGGCACGGCCAGCTCAGCGGCCGCTGTGGGCGTAGCCGCGCGGAGGTCGGCGGCGAAATCGGCAATCGTGAAATCGGTCTCGTGGCCGACGGCCGAGATGACCGGAATCCTTGATGCCGATATCGCTCGCGCGACTTCCTCCTCGTTGAACGCCCACAGCTCCTCCAGCGAACCGCCGCCGCGGCCGACGATAAGCACGTCGGCTTCACCCATGGCGTTCAGCGCACCAATCGCCTTCACTATCGAAGGCGCAGCTCCTTTGCCTTGCACCAGTACGGGATAGATTACAATAGCTACCTGCGGAAACCGCCGCTGAAGCGTAATTACAATATCTCGTACAGCTGCTCCTGTTGGGGAAGTAATCACACCAATACACTTCGGGAACCGCGGTAACGAACGCTTGCGAGCTTCTGCAAAAAGGCCTTCTTTTTCAAGCTTGCTCTTCAGCTGCTCATAGGCCAGATATAAACTGCCAATCCCATCAGGCTGCATATGTGTGGCGTAGAACTGATATTGCCCATCCCGTTCATAGACGGTCACATTACCTCTGGCAATTACCCGAGCGCCTTCCTTCGGAATAAAAGGCAGCCGCTGGTTATGAGAAGCGAACATAATCGCTTTAATGCGGCTGCTCTCGTCCTTAAGTGTAAAATACATATGCCCGCTGCCATGATGTGTAAAGTTGGATATCTCTCCGCGAATCCACACATCCGAAAGTAAATTATCCGAGTCTAGCTTCATGCGGATATAACGGTTGAGTTCTTTGATCGAATAAACCTGCCGCTCTGCCGCCATGAATCTTACCCCTATTCCAGGCCGTGACGGCGTTTAGCCGCAATCAGCGTGTTGCTCATCAGCATTGTAATAGTCATCGGACCAACCCCGCCTGGAACAGGCGTGATGTATCCGGCAACTTCTTTTGCACTTTCATAATCAACATCACCTGCGAGTTTACCGTTATCCAGACGGTTCATGCCCACATCAATGACAACAGCACCCGGCTTCACATAGGAAGCATCAATGAAATTAGCTCGTCCGATCGCTACAACCAAAATATCCGCTTGACGGCTAATCTCTTGCATATTAGCTGTACGGGAATGGCACATAGTTACGGTAGCATTTTCGCGTTGCAACAAGAGGGAAACTGGCTTTCCTACAATATTGCTACGACCAATTACAACGGCATGTTTACCTGCCATACCTGTTCCTGTACGTTTGATCAGTTCGATTACTCCTGCAGGAGTACATGGAAGAAGACTGTCGGCACCGATGACCAGGTTGCCTACATTGACAGGGTGAAAGCCGTCTACATCCTTTTCCACGGAGATTGCATCAATAACAGCCTTCTCCTCGATATGCTTAGGCAATGGGAGTTGAACCAGAATTCCGTCGATATCATCGCGTCCGTTTAGCTCTGCTACCAGTGCCAGAAGTTCTTCTTGAGAAGTGGATTCATCCAATTTATGCACTTCCGAATGGAATCCTAAGCTGATACAAGATTTCTCCTTATTGCGAACATAAACCTGAGATCCCGGGTCTTCACCTACTAGAATAACAGCCAAACCGGGCTTTACGCCGCGTTTCGCCAGTTCAGCAACCTCTTGGGCAATGCTAATACGAATTTCCTCGGATACTTGTTTACCACTGATGATTGCTGCTGTCATGTTAGTCTCTCCCCTTTTATATACTTTACTATGGTTTATAAATTAAGAATGGTCAGCTTTAATAGTATCTATCTCTTGGATCATCTTTCCGAGTACTCCGTTAACAAACTTCCCGGAATCATCCGTTCCAAAATGCTTGGCCAAATCGATCGCTTCATTCACCGCAACCTTCGCAGGCACATCATTGGCGAACACCATTTCATACGCTGCTAAACGTAGAATCTGACGATCCACACGTGACAGACGGCTCATTTGCCAGCCCTTCAGGTAATGTTCAAGTATATCGTCGATCGCTACCTTGTGCTCCCATACCCCATTCACATGCTCTACCACATAGTGTTTAAGCTGAATCTCGTCCGTGATTACACGTTCGGTTTCATTCTCTTCTGAAGCTTCCTCGAGCAGCATTTCTACGGCTTCCGCGCTTTCCACATCGTTCATTTCCATCTGATACAGGCTTTGGACAATAATCTCTCTAGCTATACGTCTTTTCATGTGTTCCTCCTAAAATCTTATATCGCATTAAAATATTCACTTGTACTGCAACAACGTCTACAACCCAAATATCGCTTCACACTTATTCATTCTTTCCCTAATCCTGTGAGGATTATTGCACAAAGCGAAGATACCTTCAGAGGAAGCTCGCAAATATACCTATCCCTTGTCGCAAAAAAACCGCAAAGCCTTTCTTCCGGGGGCAACGGACAACACAAACTTACGGTTTCCTGCTCCGGGAAAAAGACTATCGCGGTTCACTTAAAGGGACGCCAGCGTCCGGATAATCGCGAAACCAACTCCTGCCATTGAAACAGGGGCGCTTGCGCGGTATCCTTTCTTTTGCCGAGCGTATATCCGATGAACACTACCAGTGCAAAGAACAGCATATCCCAAAAACCGCAAATTAAATAAATCAAACCCAGACCAATGCCGAAAGTCACTCCGGCGATTCTACCCCCGTGACTTTCCCATACTTCTTTCCAAGACATAAGGGAAACTCACCTCTATTCCACTCGACTTTTGAAGCTTGGAGACTGCGTGAGGTTAGCAATATATACAGACACATCAGCAACCGGAATGCCGGTTGTCTCCTGCACGAAATCATGCACCTGACGTTGTACTTCTGTGGTAAGCAGCGGTAATGAATGCTCACCGTCGACTACTGCACGAATTGTAATTTCAAGGCCAGCCTGCGAGACACGAATACGTGACTTGAGATCTCTGATTCCCTTCACTTTACCGGCAGCCTTAAGACTCAGATTCTCAATAGTTTCCATTGAAATCTGGATATCCCCATACTCTGTACGCTGATCGACCGAAGGCAATGAAGCGCGATCACGGCGCAGAGAGATGTAGAAAAATCGGATGCTCAGAAGGAACAAGACAACTGCTACTATTATTGCTGTAATATAAGCTGCTGGTCCATTCTCAATCTCCAAAGTTCTAGGAATCGCACCGCTTAAGAGGAGGATGGCAATAACAGATAGTATTCCGATACTTAAGCTGTAGACAAACAGCAAAAGTCTGTCCAAAATTTTTGCCACGAGTCTCATAACCTCCTTAAATTAGAGTAAACCCTCGACTTTGCTGTCGGGGGTTTATGGAAGAACGATGACTGCTATTTCACACGAAGAATCGTTTCTGTTTCTTCGTTCTTGTCTACAGTGTTGTTGTTCTTGAATTGCACATCATGAATATGCACATTCACTTCCACAACAGTCAGACCAGTCATAGTCTCGATGGAGCGCTTAACATTACGTTGAATTTCAGCAGCCACTTCAGGAAGGCGATTGCCATATTCAATAATTACAGAAACATCCACCGCAGCTTCACGTTGTCCAACCTCTACTTTAACTCCTTTGGACAGATTCTTACGTCCAAGAAGTTCAACAATACCACCGGCGAATCCGCCGCTCATACCTGCTACACCTTTAACCTCAACGGTCGCCAGACCTGCAATAACCTCGATTACTTCAGGAGCAATCTGGATTTCACCGATTTCCGTCCGTTCGTATTCTGTCGGCAATGTACTCATTTTAGACTTCACACCTTTCAAGAAAGATTGTTCATGATTTCAAGCGTAAAGCACGTCTCTTATTAAACATACTATATCATTTGACGAACTTTATGACAAACAAACCGAAGTCGTCCTAAATTTCATACTCTTCAAGAAACTTAATGTCAAAGTTACCATCCAAAAATACAGGATGCTCCAACAGTTTCTGATGGAAAGGGATGGTGGTATGAATGCCTTCCACGGCGAATTCAGCCAAGGCGCGCTTCATCTTCGCAACCGCTTCCTGACGTGTAGGAGCCCAGACAATCAGTTTTGCAATCATAGAATCATAGAAAGGGGAAATCGTATATCCTGGGTACGCCGCACTATCTACACGAACGCCAAGGCCTCCTGGTGGCAAATAAAAGCCGATTTTTCCTGGTGAAGGCATGAAATTACGCTCAGGATCTTCAGCATTTATACGGCATTCAATGGACCAGCCATTAATCACGATATCTTCCTGAGTGAATGACAACGGATTGCCTTCTGCTACAGAGATCATTTCCTTAATCAAATCCACACCTGTAACCATTTCTGTTACTGGATGTTCAACCTGAATACGGGTATTCATCTCCATGAAGTAGAACTGTCCATCCGGTCCAAGCAGGAATTCAAGTGTTCCGGCTCCCGAATAATTCACGGCAAGTGCTGCTCGAACTGCTGCATTACCCATTGCTTCCCGAATTTCCGGTGTGAGCACTGAACAAGGTGCCTCTTCAATCAGCTTTTGGCGACGACGCTGCACGGAGCAGTCCCGTTCACCTAAATGCACTACATTGCCATGTTTATCTGCAATAATCTGAATCTCCACATGCTTCATACCTGTTAGGAATTTCTCCAGATATACACCAGCGTTACCAAACGCCTTTTGTGCTTCCTGTTGTGCAGCAGTAATCTGCTTCACCAAAGATTCCTCGTCCTCAGCAATCCGTATTCCCTTACCTCCGCCACCTGCAGTAGCCTTAACGATGATCGGGTAACCAATATCGCGGCCCAGCATGACAGCTTCCTCTACATCGCCTACAAGACCATCTGAGCCCGGGATAATCGGAACTCCAGCCAGTTTCATGGTTTCCTTCGCCACAGCCTTGTCACCCATACGGTTTATGGCATCTGGAGAAGGTCCTATGAAGATAATATTGCAAGATTCACAAATCTCTGCAAAATCCGCATTTTCAGCTAAAAATCCATAGCCAGGATGGATGGCATCACATTCCGTTAAGGTGGCTACACTCATAATATTTGTAAAGTTCAGATAGCTGTCCTTGGCCGGCATCGGACCGATGCAGTAAGCTTCATCAGCCAACCGGACATGCAGTGAATCCCGGTCGGGTTCTGAATAGACCGCGACGGTGGAAATGCCCAGTTCACGGCAGGCCCTAATAATGCGGACCGCGATTTCGCCGCGGTTGGCAATCAACACTTTTTGAATGTTCATGCGTTTCCTCCCAAAGTTTTGCGAAGCTTCCGCTCCTTAAGTAGTCTGCGGTATTTATTCCGGTTTAACCAAGAATAGTGGTTGACCGTATTCTACAAGCTGACCGTTCTCAGCAAGCACAGACACGATTTCACCTTTGATCTCCGCTTCCAGCTCATTCATCAGTTTCATCGCCTCAATAATGCAAACCGTTGATTTTTCACTTACACGGTCTCCAACATTAACAAACGAAGGCGTTTCCGGAGAAGCGGCACTATAAAAGGTCCCCACCATTGGAGACACAATTTTATGTAGTTTGCCTTCTGCAGCTGCTTGTGGCTGCTGCGCTGGAGGAACTTCACCTACTACCGGATAGGATACTTGCGGTACGCTCTGCGGCTGCGGGGCAGGCGTAAAGGGATAGGCAGCATAAGGAGTCGCCTGTACTGCTGTTCCATCAGCTTCAGGGCGATCCGGTTTGCGAATTGCAAGCTTCATTCCTTCGCTTTCGATCTCCAACTCATGTACAGAGGAGGTCTGGTCCAGCAATTTAATCAATTCCTTAATTTCGCTCAACTTGAACATATATCAGTTCACTCCTTCAGCTTTCTCTCGAAGCCACTTCTTAAGCGGACAAGATAACTTTATGTATTATATCACAATCGGTAAAAATGGAAAGAGCCCGGGGCAACCCGAGCTCTTTCGTCATTTTTCTTTTAATTTTACAGCTTATTATTGCTCAGAAACGTATTGTACACTAATTTTATCTTGAGATACACTCAGTTCCTTCATTACGAGATCCACGATGCTAACCGCTTGCTTTACATCCAGTTTGTCGCTGAGAACGACTACTTTGTAGCTGTCTCCAGCTTCTTCCTTTACAATCGCTTCTCCATATTTTTGTTGAAGCTGTTCTTCAATACCGGTAATTTTGGATTCTTTTTCTTCAAGATTAAGAAGTTGTTCTTGAGCGACTGCGTTATCAGCAGGTGTTTTATCCATGTCATTAATCAAAGCAAGCAAGTCTTGTTGGTTCTTAAGATTCTTTTGCTCACGTTCATAAAGGTAGTTAGTGAACATGCTGCTCGCCGATACACTTTGAGAAGCTACTTCATCGAGAATTTCTTTGTCATTTTTGGCTGGAGTCTTGGTTGTTGTATTTGCGGCTGTATCTTTAGCAGATGTATCTGTTTTCGCGGCATCTTTAGCAACAGTGTCGGTTGTTGCCTTCTCTGAGTCACTGCTATTTGCGGCAGCTTTACTGCTATCGTCCTTAGCAGCTGTAGTTGTACTTTCGTCCGTTTTAGCAGTAGTAGTGCTATCATCCGTTTTAGCGGTAGCAGCACTGTCATCCGTTTTGGCGGCAGTAGCGCTGTCGTCCGTAGTAGCGGCGCCAGTAGTGCTATCTACAACGCCTTCATCGGCAACAACATCGCCTTGACTAACAACTTCGTTCACAACAACACCTTTGTCGCCAACCGTTGGCAACGCTGCACCTGCTGTGTCTTTCAGGGAATCAACCTGCATTGTGCCAGCCGTGTCTTTTGGAATCGAAGCACCTGAGTCTTCAGTGAATAAATAGTATGCAGAGAGGACCACCATCAAGCTGAGCATAGAAACCAACCATATCGTTTGTCTTTTGCCGTTCATTCCTAATTCCTCCTAAAATTTAATCTAGTGGCTGCTTCGGAAGCACTCACTTATTGACTTTCTCCTGCTATTCTTGTTTGCGTGGTACTACTGAAATGCGCTGGATTGGGACGTTCAAGCCTTTTTCTATAGCCTGCTCGACAAGTCCACGAACAACCTTGTTCTCTGCCCCTTTGGCAACTACCAGTACGCCGCGTACCTGAGGTTTGATCCGCTTCGTCACGATGGGTGTCTCGTCCCCTGATTGCGAGTAGGTTACGATTTCGCCATCCCTCGTATATTGTGTCGTATGACGTTTCCCCCCACTGGCATCCGTCTCTTCACTAAGCTGTTGGGAGTCATTCATATTACGCACCACGACAATTTCTTCTGTAGACTCCACTGTAACCATGATATCGACTGTACCGACGCCAACGATTTTCTCCAAAATTTCCTTCATCCGGTTCTCCATCGCTAGTTCGATGCTGTCGAACGAATTGGTCGTTGTGGTTGGATCACTCTGCACCAGCGCCGTTTGAGAGGACTGATTCACCGGCGGCTCACGCCCTGTATTCTCGTTATCAATCCTCTTCACATTGACGAAGGAATTGAATAGCATGATCGCTGCGCCCAGCAGACCCAGAATGATCAGCCAGCGAAAGGTATGGCTTCTCTTCGGACTGCCGGCCCCACCCCCAGCCCACTGCTCAAGCTTTTTCAGCCAATTGCTCACTCCCATCCCTCCTAAAAATTATAGTTTCTTAGAAACATCAAGCTCATGATTTGACGTTACTAGCCACGCTGCCATCCACCTGAATGACTTTGGGATCCAAATCCCACTTCAGTTCCAGCAGCTTTACAATGGACTCCATTTCACTCGAGGACGCGCTGTCTTCAGCTACAGTTCCGTTCACTGCTTTATTAGGTTCAGCTGATGATGTTGCTTCACTCCCTACGTTATCTGCCGGATTAGCGCCAATTTTAACTTCTACAGATGCTACAGGAGAGATTGTAATGGGTGCTGTAGTCGCTGTGCTGGAAGCTCCGGAAGTACCCGGGGAGTTAGCCGTTGTCTGAGGCATAGAGACCCTTACATTGGAAATGACAGGAACGTCTTCGTTACCAGTGCCGCCAGACTTCCCCATGCCCAGCGTTACGGTGACATTAACCCCGCGTTTGCCGGTCTCACTGATAATCTGCTCTTTCATCTGACCCGCCACCTCTTCGGCAGCGAGCTGCAGACTCTGTTCCTGACGGCCTTGTGCAAGCTTTTGCCCATCTGCCAGAATCTGTTCCAAGGATGGGTCTCCCTTCCCTCCGCCAGTGAACAAACCGCCCTCTTTCTCTTGCTGTCCCATAGCGACACTCAGTTCGGAGATTGCATCACCTTTCAGGAGAGAGACGATAGGGCTGAGCATCGTGAGCAGGATTAGGAGACTTAGCACCAATCTTGCATAACGCTCCATGGATTTGCTTGGGAGCAGCAATTCAACAAATGACGCCAACAGCACAACCAGGATGATCTCCCGCAGCCAACCGCCTAACCAGCTCATGGTTTCCCTCCTAAAGGTTTTGTTGCTTCACCTCATCATTACGGTCAAATTGCCCGCAGTCAGCATGATCGTAACCGCCATAAAAAACATTAAGGAAACAGCAGCCAAAGCAGCGAATACGTACACCATGCTTTTTCCAATCGTCTGGAGACAGACTACAATCGGTGTCTCTCCCAGCGGCTGCATCACAGCGGCGGCTATGTTGTAGATAAGGGCAAGCACCAGGATTTTGATTGCCGGAAAAGCACACAGGAACAATATGATAATGACACCCGATAACCCGATCGCATTCTTCACCAGCAGTGAAGCTGAGATTACTGTGTCTGTGGCATCCGCGAACATTTTGCCGATGACCGGAACAAAATTCCCTGTAATATATTTAGCGGCCCTAATGGTGACCCCATCCGTTACTGAGCTTGTTATCCCTCGAACGGAAATTACACCTAGGAACACAGTTAGCAGTACACCTAACAGTCCAGCACCGATGTTTCGTAGCAGGTTAGCCAGCTGGGTTAGTTTATATTTCTCTGACAATGCGCTGACCAGATGCAGCACTGCCGAGAAGAAAAGAAGCGGAAAAACAAGGGTGTGGATCATGGTGCCAACCGTATGAATCATAAAAACAATTAACGGATGGGTGACGGAGACCGTAACGATATTCCCCATCGAAGCCAGCAGCGCGAACAGCAGTGGAATCATCGCCATCATGAAATCGATCATCCGATCGATAGCATCCTTTGCATAACCAATAGCGATATTGAAGCTGTTCACGGCAATTACCAGCACCACCATATAACAGAGCGTATAAGCGACCTTACTGACCGTTTTTCGCTCAAAAGCGGTTTGCAGCGTCTCCAGAATCATGCTGAGCACACTGATCATCACAATCGTCACGAGCAGCTTTCCGTTGTACAGCACCTCATGCCACATAAAGCCTAGAAGCCCAGATAACACACCCTTCAAGCTGAGCCCCTTATCTCCTGGAAGCAGCATGTCCATTAGCGTGGGTGTGGCCCCGTCCGGGAAAAAACCACCATAATCCTTCATCAGCTGATCCCAGTACGACTCGACTTTATCTTTTGGCAAATTATTCACCTGGCTCTTGACCCACTGGTCTACCGGGGAGGAACTGCCGGATTCTGGTGTTGAGGAAGCTTGCACACTCTGAGCTGTACCTGCAAACCATAGAATGAAAAAGAATGGAAGCAGCAGCAGTATTATTTTTAGTTTTGGAGGACGGAAAACACTGCGCTCTTGCATAATTTCTCCTCCCGATTCGTTGCTCAGCTCTCTTTACGATTGCTTTAAGCAGGCAGTAGTTTCATGACGGTTTCGATAATGATGCTGATGATGGGTACGGCTAGTACCATAATTAGCACTTTGCCGGCGAGTTCTATTTTGGAAGCAATCGATTCCTGACCGGCATCTCGTACAATCTGTGCACCGAACTCCGCGATATAGGAAATGCCGATGATTTTGAAAACAGTCTTCAAATAAATCATTTCCATCCCCGATGACTCAGCCACCCGCTCCAGTGTAGAGAGGATCATTCCGATCTTGCCGATGAGAAACATAAAAATTAGAATTCCTGTTGTAGTAGCAAGAAGGAAGGCGAACATCGGTTTTTGTTCCTTCAGTACGAGAATCAATATGGTCGATATCAGCCCAATCCCAACAACTTGAATAATCTCCATGGCACGCCTATTGAAAAAGAAAGATCGTTTTTATTTCCTGCAGCAACCCGTCCAGCATACGAATCACCATGAACAGCACGACTACGAACCCGATCACGGTGACCCAATGTGCGAAATCCTCTTTTCCCATCTGTTTGAGCACCGTGTGTATCATGGCGATAATTATGCCAATGCCGGCAATTTGAAAAATCGCATTGACTTCAATATTCATTCCTGGCACCTCGCTAAAAGATCAAAATGACGATCAGTACTCCAAGCAGCAGACCCAGGCTTTTACTTAACTTTTCATATTTGCCTTGATCCTCTCTGGCCACCGACTCCTCCTGCTTCAATTGCTGCAATGCTAACGCGATATGAGTGCTCTGATTCGACCTATCGCTTGTGCCGAGAGTACAGCTGAGCTGGCGAAGAATCTCTCTTTCTGTCCCCTTCATAGCGGTAGACTTCCAATATGCTTCCATCGCCCGCTGGATGGCATCCTGGGCGCTTCTGTCATAGGGAGGGCTCATCTCCTCCGCTGTTTTGACAAACAACGATTTCAGCGGGTCCTTCGACTGATTCCCAATCCGCCGCATGGCTTCCGGCAGTGGGGTGAAGCCGTACATGATCTCTGTTTCCAACCGCTGTAGTGCTGCTATTAAACCTCTGATATGTCTGGGCCTGTCTGCATATTGACGAGCAAACTGGAGACCTGCAAGCGTACCAGCCACCACAATGAGCACAGCACCGAACAGCTTAAGCATGCAAATCACCACCTAGTCGATCCCCGGGAGAGATAAGCAGCATTCCTCTTTTCTGGCCATCCAGAATACGAAACGTGAGGCCTGCTTCTGAACGATGGAGTATGACATATCTCTCGAACATCTTTTGTTCCAGCAGTCCTCCAAGACCCGGCCTACGAGCCAACTCTGTTACATCTTTTCCGTGAGCGGAAGCAATGACAGATATTCCGGCATGCAGGGCCTCGGTAACTGCTTCGGCATCTTCAGGACGCCCAATCTCATCCGCGATTAATACATCTGGCGATAGCGACCGGATCATCATCATCATGCCTTCTGCCTTGGGACAGCCATCAAGAACATCAGTCCGCGGACCCACGTCAAAAGCGGGAACACCACGCCGGCTGCCAGCAATTTCAGACCGTTCGTCAACAATTCCCACCTTCAGCCCCGGTCTAATCCCTTCGCGCTTGCCCAATTCCCCTAAGGAGATTTGTCTTGCAAGATCGCGGAGCAGGGTAGTCTTGCCATGTTGTGGAGGGGAGAGAATCAAGGTGTGCATCATTCGCTGCCGCCCCTTGTCCAGTAAATAAGGCAGCACTCCATCTGCGATTCCAGGTACTTCTCGAGCAATACGGACATTAAAGCCAGTGATATCACGAAGATGCTCTACACCTCCGCCACTCAGTACTGTCCGGCCAGCAAGTCCTATCCGATGACCGCCGGGAATCGTAATAAATCCTTTTCTCAGCTCTTCTTCCATCGTATATAGCGAATGGTTGCTGATCAGGTCTAGCAGTCGATGAGTGTCTTCCCGATCCGGCTTGTAAGCTTCTTCAGGCCTCTGCGTCAAACTGCCATTCACTCTTAGAAAGTGATATTTACCAGAGTAGTTAATTTCCAGCGGACGACCTTCACGGACACGAATCTCCTCCACCATTCCTAGCAGCGGAAGGGGAAGGCACTTTAACAGCGCTCTTACTTTTTCAGGAAACAATTGCAGCCAATCATCTGCCATACAAAGTACCCCCAAGCTGTCCTCTACTTAATTGCTTTATTCCATATTTATGCTTGTACGCGCCCAATATGCCTATCATCTATCATTTTTTCAAAATCCCGATTAAGAGAAAGGCTACACCGCAGCCCACCCAGCCTAATTTGCTCCATGACAGCTGCTGTGCCATCCCAGTCAGACCAATAGCTGTCGTCAATATCAATATGGTCGGGCCTACCAAAGCCAGTCCAGAATTGACAGCCAGCGCCTTATCGACCTGATTTAATCTGAGCATTATCAGCGCAGCTATAATCTCTGCACTGCCCGAGAACAACCGCAGAGTCGCCATCCAGCTTACATACTTGTCCAATCTACTCCACTCCTTTTACTAATTCATTCATACCAAAAGAGATCTGAGGCTTGTTTAGCTTTCTATTATTCATGGATATGCGTGGCTTTTTCACTTTAGACAATGAGAAATGACAGATTTGCAGATCAGACTGTGAAAGAATTCATAGTGAGTGGGTTCATAAATAAATATAATCAGTACGATAAAATAATTTTTACGAACGCCTTCATCTGTGGTATCCTTTTTAATTGGAAATATAGTGAGTTTATATTTTCAAAAAAAGGCAAACTAAAAAGACATAAGAAAAAGAGGGGATTTGTGTCATGCACGTACGAAATTACGGGCTACCGCTCAGCATGCGGTCCGTAGTCAGACCAGTAAGAGAAGCGGCAATCATTATTTTTTCAGCTTTTTTAGTCGCCGCAGGGATGAGATTATTTCTAATTCCTCATCAACTGCTAAGCGGCGGGGTAGCAGGGGTGGCTTCAGTCATCGGGTATGTAACTAATCCGAAGTACATCTCAATCATTTATTTTGCGATAAACCTTCCTGTTCTGATCTGGGGATTTATTGCAGTGGGGAAAAAGTACATCTTACTAAGCATGCTTTCCGTTTTAGCTACCACCTGGTTCATGACAATTATTCCTGCGGTGAAAGTGACCAAAGACCCGATTTTGGCTAGTATTTTTGGCGGCGTAATTATTGCTGGCGGGGTTGGATTTTCTCTCCGTGCCGGGGGTTCATCTGGAGGATTTGATATATTAGGCTCGATTATTACACGTAAGCGGGATATTCCTATTGGGAATGTACTCTTCGTAATGGATGGGATCGTTATTCTGAGTTTAGGCTTCTTTAAAAGCTGGGACTCAGCCTTATACGCTATGCTCTGTATTTTTGTGAAAAGCAGAGTGGTTGATATGATTCATATTCGTCATGTTAAGCTAACCTGCTTCATTGTTACCAAGGAACGGGATAAAATGCTGAATCGTCTTAGAGAGCTGCCTCATGGCATCACAGTAGTCAACGCAGAGGGCGGTTACAGTCACGAGGGCAATACAATGCTGATGACCGTAACGACCCGCTATGAGCTGTCAGAGCTGCGTAAGACTATCCTTGAGACGGATCCAAGCTCTTTCGTCAATGTACTTGAGACTGTTGAAATTCTAGGCCGGTTTAGACGTTTAGGATAAATACCCATATAGATGTAAAAAGGAACGCTGCATTCAAACCTGCAGCGTTCCTTTTCATTTATTGCTGATGCCCAAAAAGGAGACCCCGTAGCTAAATAGCTGTAGGATCTCCCTTTTTATTGATTGAACGGCTCTTAACGACGATCCTTAGGACCACCAACAAAGGCCTGCTCAGTTGTATCCAGATTATAAGCGGTGTGAAGCGCCTGAATGATCGATGGCAAATTGCCGGATTCGATTACACAAGAAACCTTAATCTCAGACGTGCTGACCATCTTAATGCTTACGCCCTCTTGGGAGAGCACATCAAACATTTGAGCCGCAACACCAGGATGGCTAACCATACCCGCGCCAACAATAGAAACCTTAACGAGGTTATCCTCGGACGTTACTTCACGGTAAGGTAAAGTTTTATGGATTTCTTTAATGACTTCCTTCGCACGGTCCAGTTCATCAAGTGAAACTGTAAATGAGAAGTCAGCCTGCTCATTCTGCACACCACTTTGTACAATGATATCTACGTTTACGCCTTCTTCAGCCAGCTTGCCGAAGACTTGAGCGAGTACACCCGGTACATCAGGTACTCCTAGAATACTGACACGTGCTACATTCTTATCATAAGCAATCCCACTAACTACGACTCCTTGCTCCATGCTTGCTTCCTCCTTCACAACAGTACCTTCATTATGATTAAAGCTCGATCTAACGACCAGCTTAACTTGATGACGCTTAGCATACTCCACTGCACGCGGATGTAGTACCGCCGCTCCCAGATTGGCAAGCTCTAGCATCTCATCGTATGAGATTTCGTTCAGCTTGCGGGCTGTTTTCACAATGCGTGGATCTGTAGAATAGATACCATCAACGTCGGTATAAATCTCACATACATCTGCTTGAATAGCAGCCGCAAGGGCTACAGCTGTCGTGTCCGATCCTCCGCGGCCCAGGGTAGTGATCTCACCATCCAAAGTCATCCCTTGGAAACCGGCAACGATAACGATCTGTTCGCGTTCCAAAGACGCTACTACACGGTGTGGATCAATATCATTGATACGAGCTCTACCGTGGGTTTCGTCTGTACGGAACCCGGCCTGCCATCCTGTATAAGATACTGCATTCCGCCCGATCCCATGAAGAGCTATGGACAAAAGAGCAACGGAAATCTGCTCTCCTGTTGTCATCAGCATATCCATTTCACGTGCAGGCGGCTGCCCGTTTAATTGCCTCGCCGTATCGATCAAATCATCTGTTGTATCCCCCATAGCAGATACAACTACAACGCAGCGATGTCCCTCATCCTGCTTGTCTGCGATGCGCTTGGCAACACGTTGCATGCGTTCTGTGTCGCCGACGGAGCTGCCTCCGAATTTCATAACATAAAGTGACAAAGTCCCACTCACTCCCCATATCGGTCTATGTAGTTGCTTCTAATCGGTTTCCCGCTTTAAACCAGTATAATACGAAAATAGCGTAATGCGTTAATGATTTCATTAAAAAATTATTGATTTTCCAGAAGCTAACAAAAAGATAAGGTCAGCTTCAAGACACTAGCTGACCTCATTTCACTCGTCTTCCAGTTTTTTATTGAGAAGCTGGTCGATAAGTCAGGGCCATCACTCCAGAACTGAATCTTTTGGAGTCCACTAGCTCCAACGTCTTCTCTTCACCAACGTTATCGAACAGGCGCTGACCGCTACCCAGCAGAATCGGGAAGACCAGAAGCTGATATTCATCGACAAGGCCAAGCTGCATCAGGCTCTGCGCAAGCGTACGACTGCCAAAAACGAGAATATCTCTCCCCGGCTGCTCCTTCAGCTTGGACACCTCCTGAGCAAGATCGCCCTTGATCAAGCTTGAATTGCTCCATGTTGTTTCTTCGAGAGTTGTGGAGACTACGTACTTAGCGTATCCATTCATCATTTCACCGTACTCACCTGTCTGCTCAACCATATTTGGCCAAGCCTCTGCAAAACCTTCGTAGGTTGTCCGTCCTAACATTAGAGCGTCAGCAGCTTTCAGTTCAGCAAACTTGAAATGCTCCTGTTCTTCACTTCCGAATGAGAAGGTCCATTGTGGATTTTCCATAACACCATCAAGGGATATGAACTCAGATATAATTAATTTTCTCATATGCGCCTCCTTCTGATCCTTTAATTCGTAAGTATAACATTCTCACCCATACTGTTCCTCATGCATCCTCGTTTATATACCAAAAACCCCCCACCGTAATAACGGGGGAGGCTGATTGGTTATAAGTTCGGCAAGTATGATGCTTCCTACGCGCGGGAGATATATTTACCTTCGCGAGTATCAATAAGCAGCACATCTCCTTCATTGATGAACAGAGGAACTTGTACAGAATGACCTGTTTCAAGCTTGGCCGATTTAGTAGCGCCTTGAGCAGTATTACCCTTCACACCTGGCTCAGTTTCAACAACCTTCAGCTCTACGCTGGTAGGCAGGTTAATCCCAAGGATTTCACCTTGGTAACTGATGATGTTTACAGTCATGTTCTCTTTAAGGAAGTTCAATTCCCATTCAAGCTGCTTGCTGGACAATTCGAATTGGTCATAAGTTTCGTTGTCCATGAAAGCATGCTCCGATCCGCTTGCATACAAATATTGCACGCCACGGTTCTCAATAATAGCACGGCCAATAGTTTCACCAGCACGGAAAGTACGCTCAACAGTGTTACCATTGCGCAGGTTTTTCAGCTTAGAGCGAACGAACGCTGCACCTTTACCTGGTTTAACGTGCTGGAAATCAAGAACGGTAAAAATATCACCGTCCACCTCTACGGTCAAGCCTGTCTTAAAATCGTTTACTGAAATCACTAAAAATCCCTCCTGAATTCGATAATTAAACTACTACTTTTCTTACTTACAGTACTGTATATTCTTTGGACGAATGGGTCAGCAGCGATATTCCGCTCTCGGTGATCACAATATCGTCTTCAATACGTACTCCGCCAATCCCCGGCAAATAGATACCTGGTTCTACAGTAACGACCATTCCCGGCTGCATGATATCGTCACTCAGCTTGGACAAACGCGGCCATTCATGAACTTCCATTCCAAGTCCATGACCCGTGCTATGTCCAAATTGATCACCATATCCGTAGCTAGCGATGATATCACGTGCCAGTGCATCACATTCCCGTCCAGTCATACCCGGTTTGATATGTGCCAACGTATGTAGCTGAGCTTCCAGCACAATATCATAGATTTCTTTCAGCTTCGGATCTGGAGCTCCGAGTGCAATGGTACGAGTCACATCTGAGCAGTATCCATCGAGTAATGCACCGAAATCAAGCGTAATAAATTCATTACCTTGAATTACACGGCTGCTTGCTACGCCATGCGGCATGGACGAACGTTCACCTGAAGCAACAATCGTATCAAACGATGACGCAGTTGCCCCGTGGGTACGCATATAGAATTCCATTTCCAAATCGACGTCTCTTTCAGTCATGCCTGGTTTGATCACATTCAGAATATGATTGAATGTAGCATCAGCCAGATCAGCTGCACGTTGCATAACAGCAAGCTCTTCAGCATCCTTGAACATACGGAGGTCTTCCACGGCTTTGGAAACTGGAACTAACACTGCCGGCTTAAGGGCTTCCGCATATGAGGTATAAGCGCTGAATGAGACATCATCCTGTTCGAAACCAACACGTACCTCACTGCCTGTTGGCAGCAACTCGCGTACTGTATCAATAAATTTAGGACCATGCTCTACAACCTTAACTCCTACCGCTTGATCCGCAGCCTGTGTCATGTACCTGAAGTCAGTTAGCAGATAACAATCATCGCTTGTCACCAATACATAACCGGACGATCCGGTAAATCCACTTAAATAGCGGCGGTTATAACCGCTGGTTATCAACATTGCTTCCAATCCTTTATCCTGCAAAACCTTACGCAGCTTGGAGACGCGCTCGTTACCCATTTTCATTCTCCTCTCGAAATAGCCACATTGTATTTTAACATAGGGATATCCCCTTGAGAAGTTTTTTCGAGCCGTTAGGCAAGTGCAGTCGCTTGCTCACGCTTTCGTTCGTCGGTATACTCAATCGCCGCTGTGTATCCAATGAACATCCCCCAAAGTAAAAAAAGGCAGAACTCACTAATCACAGTGTTCCACGGCAGCTTAAAAGGCGGCTGCATAAGAAACATTTGCGAGCCGGGAATAAATATAACTACCCACCACAAAACACCATAAACCAATCCTGGCCAAGGTCCCTTCAGCTTGCGCAGAATAAGCACATATAGCAGTGAGGCTATCACTGAAAATAAGATGAAAAACAAATAACCCACGAGATGTCCATACATTGTTGTCAGAAAAGTATGTTTAAAAAACGGCTCTGCTAAATAACCGGGACTAACCTTGGTAAAGCTGAACCAGTAGATTAACCAGTGCAGCCCTCCCCAAATCAAACCTGCGAAAAAACCTAATTCGAGCGCAAAAAACCAAATATTAGTATGATCTGATTGTTGTTGATGTGATTTGCTCATAGAATTGCCTCTCTTTCCGTATTTTTAATAACGATTTGTCTCTCCTTGTCCATATAAGGTAGTATGTGCAGCAAAAGGCGATCCAACTAGTAATGTCTTCAAAAATTAGTTACAATGTATTATATAAATCATATTAATTACGGGAAGGTGAATTGGTTGTCCCAGGAAACTCCCAGCTATGGCGGCCAAGCCGTCATTGAAGGCGTCATGTTCGGCGGCAAGCATATTAATGTAACAGCCGTGCGACGAAAGAATCAGGAGATTACATTTTTGGAGGTGCCAAGAAGCGATAAGAGCTGGGTCACTAAACTGCGCAAGATTCCGCTGCTTCGCGGCCTTGTCAGTATTATAGATGCCAGCGCCAAAGGCTCTAAGCACTTGAACTATTCGGCTGAATCCTATGCCGAAGATGAATTGGAACCCGAAGAACTGGCGAAAGAGAAAGCTAAGCCGAAGAAAAAGGACGAAGGCTGGAGCCTCGGAATGATTTTTGGCGTTGCTGTTATGGGTATTCTCTCCTTCTTATTCGGAAAGCTCATTTTTACGCTTGTACCAGTATTTGTCGAAGATTTTTTATTCAAGAATGCATTTGATAACTATGTACTGCACAACCTCATAGAAGGCGGCATTAAAATGGTTCTCTTGCTGGTCTATTTATGGGCGATTTCGCAAACACCTGTGATCAAGCGGCTATTCCAGTATCACGGTGCGGAACACAAAGTCATCAGCGCCTTTGAAGCAGGTGAAGAGCTGACTGTCCAGAACGTTCAGAAATACAGCCGTCTGCATTACCGCTGCGGAAGCAGTTTTATGATGCTGACGATTATCCTCGGCGTTATTATTTACTCCGTAGTACCCTGGGATAATCTTTGGGAACGTGTGATCCAACGGATTATTCTGCTGCCTGTCGTAATCGGTGTTTCGTTTGAGGTTCTGAAGGGTACCAACGCAGTAAGAGAAATTCCAGGTCTCAAATACTTGGGATACCCTGGACTATGGCTGCAGCTGCTCACTACCAAAGAACCAAAGGATGATCAGGTAGAAGTATCCATCGCCTCTTTCAATCGTATGCGTGAGCTTGATGCAGAGATTGAAGCCAGAGGATATACGGAGGCAAGTGTGTCAGGCGGCATATTGGATCCTGCGAAAGGATGAGTGTCCTATGATCAGGCATGCTTTAATTTTTTGGATTTCAGTAATTCTTGCAATATTCGGTTTTGTGATTGGAGTCTTGACTGAGCCTTTCTATACGCTGTCGAAGCTGATTCTCCCCTTAGTACTGTTAGTGATTATCTATTATGCTTACAAAATGGGACCAGGGAAATACGCTCGCAGCAGTAATGGATCTAGAATCAAAGTCAAACCTTCGCAGAAAACCATGACCAAGGTTGCTGGGATTCGCAAGACACAAGCAGCACCGGGCAAACGTAAAAGTTATCCCTTCCAAGTCATCGAAGGAAATAAAGGGAAAAACGATGATCAGCTTCCGAAGTACCATTAACTAAATAAAAACAAACACCAAAAAGCATCTCCACGTTTCAAAATAACGTGTGGGATGCTTTTTTTCTGATATTATAAAGCTTGCTTTTTATCTGGGGCGCCACTCCTTAAAGAAGTCTTCCCCTGCCTTCAGTCCGGCGGCATACAATTCGTCGCTTTGCATCTTCGTAATATTAAATTGGGTCGTGCCTATACCAAGCGTTGGGATGGTTACCGTGCGGACATATTTATCATCTTCAATATATTTCTCATCATGAGCAGACAGCATGGTGCTTACCATAGCTTGCAGCATACTGAACGGCCCCCTAATCCTGTGGGGCTGCGGGTCGGTTTTACCTACTGTTTGATACCCTACCGTAGGGATTCTTCTCCCCGGCACTTTACTATTCTCATTCATCCCGTCAAATAGCCATAAAGGAAAATTGCTTAATAACCCTCCATCCACAACGTATACAAATTGCTCAATAAAAGACTTCCCTCTAGCAGATTGTCCATTTAACCTGAGCATCACTGGATCAAAAAAATAAGGAATACTGCAGCTCATGCGCACAGCCTTAGCCACCTCAAAATGTTCAGGAGAGATTCCATACTGTTCTAACCCATCTGGTAAGACCAATATCCGGCCATTGGTAATGTCGGAAGCAATTATAGATAGTTTGCCTGGAGGCAGATCACGAAAAGTGATAATTCCCTTTTTTAGCAAAAGCGATCTCATCCACGATTCCAAGGCTTCACCCGAATACAATCCCTTCTTCAATAACACTCGCAGTGCAGGACCTACCCAAGCCGTATTATAGATGGGAGCTCGCTTCATAAACGATGAAAAAGAAGTTCCTTGGATCATCCGACTCATTTCCTCACCTTCATAACCCGCAGCCAGTAAAGTCGCTACAATTGCGCCTGAGGAGGTGCCAGCGACCTTTTTAAAGGTTCGCCCCGCCCTTTCCGTGGCTTCAACTGCTCCAGCGAGAGAAATCCCTTTTACTCCCCCTCCTTCAAACACAGCGTTAATCTCCATACACAAAAACCCCCCGTTTCCCATAGATTCTATTGCTTATCTATGAGCACGGGGGAGCATTCATGACTCCTTATCTAGAACAGTTATCTTATTTGGACTGAAAATAAAAGGTCAGCAAATTTGATAATCCAAACGGATTGCGGACAACAATGTCATTTGCTCTGAACATAATACTGCCTGCAACCTCTTTATATTTCTCATTATACTTAAGCTGGTTGATGATTTGGTCGCCACTTTGCCATTCTGCTTTCTGGTCACTTGCTCCAACCTTATAAGCAGCTTGTCCAATATAGAGCTTAACATTCGTATTCTCTACCTCTTTAACCCACCAATCTACTAGCTTATCGTAACGGGCAGTACTAAAGGACAGACTCCAATAAATTTGCGGTGCGACATAGTCAATCCAGCCTTGCTTGATCCATGTCCGAACATCGGCGTACATATCGTCATAAGCGGTAACTCCAGCTGTGGTATCCGAACCTGTGCTGTCTTTTTTGATATTACGCCATACACCAAACGGACTAATTCCATAAGAAACCTTCGGTTTCACCTTATGAATCTGTTCTCCCAATTGACGGACGAATTCATTAATATTATCGCGGCGCCAATCCGCCTTAGAAGACAGGTTCTTCGTGTTATAAGTCTTATAAGCAGTATCATCGGCAAAAGATACACCTGAAGGATAGAAATAATCATCCAAATGGACACCATCTACATCATAGCCTTTGACGACCTCCAACACTGTATCGATAATGTGCTGGCGGGCTGCTGGGATCCCTGGATTGATGTATTTTTTACCTCCTGCGTCTACAATCCATTCCGGATTTGACTTAGCCACATGATTACTTGCTAATGCGGATGTAGAAGCATCCGTTGTCGCGCGGAATGGGTTGAACCATGCATGGAACTGCATACCGCGTGAATGTGCAGCGCTGACCATATAGCTCAACGGGTCATAACCCGGATTTTTTCCTTGTGTGCCGGTCAGCACCTTAGACCAAGGAACTAGAACAGAAGGGTACAGGCTGTCTGCTGAGGTTCTAACCTGTACAAAAACAGCATTAAAACCAACAGCTTTTAGCTTGTCCAGCAGATTATCAAATTCTTGTTTTTGTTTCGCTTCGTTACCTGCAGAAGCTACTGAAGGCCAGTCCAGATTAAATACTGTAGAGATCCAGGCTCCCTTCATCTCCTTGTTAGCCGACGCACCAGGAATACTTGGAACTGTTGGCGAGGTCGGTTTTGGAGTCGCTGTAGGGGTTGGGGTCGGCGTAACGACTGGAGTCGCTGTAGGTACTGCTGGTGTTTCCGGATCAGCAGCCTGCGGCGGCTCTGTATTAGAGTACAAAGAAATATGTTTGGTAGCCTGATCCCAGATAACCTGTAACCCCAATTGCTCACTTACAAAACGAAGCGGCACCATAACCCGTCCCTGCTTAATCTGTACTGAGGTGTCGAGGGCTACAGAAGCATTATTAACTAATGCACTTTTCTGGCCACTGGTCAGCTTGATCTCTGTATCTCCTTGCGTGATTGTTACTGTCTTACTGCTTTGATTCCAAACTACTCCAGCATTCAACCCTTTACTAATGACGCTAATTGGCACCATCGTTACATTCGAAGCTGTGATATACGGCGGCACATCGCTTGCCAGCGCCTCGCCATCCAGTTCAATGGTAATCTGCACAGCTGCCGCACGTGCCCCAGGAGACCATAAAGGCAGAAACAATACTAATACTAGCAATCCCAACATCCATTTACGATAATTCATAATTCCTCCCCAAATCTAAATAATATGTATCCTATAAAAAAAGAAAAAACGGATCAATCCTCCAAGTTGATGTACCGATTCCACCCTTCAAAAGAGCGGTATCAGTCTCAGCCAGAAAAAGGACTTATCCGTTTTGACGCTAAAAACTGGGAAAGGTTGCACTAAACAAAATAGAAACGGCTATACCATCAAGTAGTTTATGCTCACCAAAGCCTTGCTGGGCATAACTTTAAGGACGGTATCCGTTTCGGGAAAAAACATTTCAAGAATCGCTTGCCAGTTCATTGTGAATAGCATATAAAGTCTGCAGACGTTCTTCATCGCGGCGGAAATATTCCACCAACGTTTCGATACGTGTAATCGAATCCCAACTCAGGTGGTGCTCGATCCCTTCAACATCATTATAGATAAATTCCTGCTGTACTCCGATCAAACCGAGGAATTCTTCCAATAGTTGATGACGATCAACAAGACGTTTCCCTACTTTTTTCCCTTTGTTGGTTAGGACAAGCCCACGATATTTCTCATAGATGAGATATTCGTCCTTATCCAGTTTTTGGATCATCTTGGTCACAGAGGAGGGGTGTACTTCCAGTCCCTCGGCAATATCCGAGACCCGCGCATAACCTTTCTCATCAATGAGCTTATATATGCGCTCCAAATAATCCTCCATGCTGGGTGTTGGCATTAAAATTTACCTCTTTTCTATAATGAACCTGGCGCCGAGCCAAACCTTGCTCTAACAATGATACATGTTTCTAACGCCCCTTGGCAAGTCCTTCAAGAGAACATGGGGAGGAGTTACCCATGATTGCCATGCTTCTAATGAGACTCAGTTAGGCATAATAAACGTACTCATCTTTCAGAAGGAGCGTGAATTCATGACTATAGTGACACCTGAGACCCCTCCCGTAAAGAGAACCAGAAAAGCTACAGCCCTTTTTGTCCCCGAGCTTGTTTTCTTCGAGCCGGAAGCTTTAAATTACCCGAAAGGTGAACGAATCATGGAATGGGTGAAGGCTAACAATATTCCCTATCGCATGACTACATCGCATAACCGTATAATGAATTTCCCGGGTGACACAGAGGTCGAGCAATATAAAATTGCCAAAAGAACACTTGTAGTCGGCCTGCGCAAAACCTTAAAGTTTGACCAATCCAAACCCTCCGCAGATTATGCAATTCCGATCGCAACTGGCTGCATGGGCCACTGCCATTATTGTTATTTGCAGACTACTTTAGGTGCAAAGCCTTACATTCGTGTATATGTAAACACCGAAGACATCATTGACGCCGCCAAAAAATATATCGAGGAGCGCAGCCCTGAAATCACGACTTTTGAAGCAGCCTGTACCTCAGATCCGTTAGGACTGGAGCATATTACCGGGTCTCTGTCAGAACTCATCACATTCATGGCAGCGGAGCCCCTTGGCCGCCTGCGCTTTGTGACCAAATACCAACATGTTGAACCTCTGCTCGATTTGCAGCATAACGGACATACCAGAATTCGTTTTAGCGTGAATGCTGACTATGTGATCAAAAATTTCGAGCCTGCTACCTCGCGGTTTGAAGAGCGAATTGAAGCGGCTGGAAAGGTTGCCCGCGCCGGCTATCCACTGGGCTTCATCATTGCCCCAATTATTTGGTATGACGGCTGGCAGGAAGGCTATGCGGAGCTGCTGGCCAAATTAGCCAAGACCCTTCCGCCAGAAATAGGAAAAGGTCTAACCTTTGAAATGATTCAGCACCGATTCACCAAAACAGCCAAGACTGTAATTGAGAAACGTTACCCGAAATCTAAACTAGAAATGGACATGGAGAAACGCAAAAAGAAATGGGGCCGCTGGGGACAGAACAAATATGTCTATCCGGATGAACAGCAAACCGCCCTGCGAGAATTTATCACAGAGCGGATTTTCGAGCATTTTCCGGAAGCAGGTATTGATTACTTCACCTAAAAAATCAGCCAATCCGGCGTTATTCCTTGTAGCCACACTGTGATCCTGAACATTTGATCCGTGAACAGCAAAATACCCATAAATACCATAAGGACGCCGCCAATCTTCATCAGCAGATTCGAATACTTGAGGATACGCTTCACTCCGCCTAGGAAAAAGGCTAAAAGAAAAAATGGCAAAGCAAATCCGATGCTATACGCGGTAATCAATGTAAACCAAGTGCCTGGGTCGCTTGCCGAAAGAGCAATAATTGCCGTCAAAATCGGCCCGATACAGGGTGACCAACCCGCAGAAAAACCAATTCCGAAAATAAAGGAGCCCACATAACCCGCCGGTTTCCATTTTAAATCAAGCTTACGTTCACGAAGTAAAAACTGCGGCTGAAAAATCCCAAGCAAAAACAAACCCATTACAATAATTAGAATCGCCGACAATTGCCGGATCAGATCACGCTGGCCATTAAAGAATTGCCCGAATAACCCAGCCCCAAAACCAAGTGTGTAAAAAACTGCAGAAAAACCTAATATAAATGCCAATGTATGAGTTAGGGTGCGTACACGAACCTCTTTAGAGTTGCTGCCTGATTTTAATTGTTGAACGGATAACCCGGTAATGTACGATAAATAAGAGGGGTACAGCGGTAAACAGCATGGCGATATAAACGATGCCACCCCTGCGGCTAAAGCAATTCCTGCATTGATATTAGACAAAATAGCGGCTCTCCTTCCGGCATTCGAGTCACTTCATGGAGCTGTTTATGGCTCCTTTTTTTCGCTTATCGTCCTTACAAG
Organism: Paenibacillus sp. FSL H8-0175; assembly: GCF_045040615.1. Taxonomy (NCBI): domain Bacteria; kingdom Bacillati; phylum Bacillota; class Bacilli; order Caryophanales; family Paenibacillaceae; genus Paenibacillus; species Paenibacillus sp. FSL H8-0175. Next base: position 5,014,715 of record NZ_CP150299.1, read on the forward strand.
GACACCGAAGGCGTTTATGCTTGCCTAATGTGATACCGATTACTTAATTCGCTGTTTATGCTGGCAATCCCTTTTTACCGATCAAGGTTAATACCAATAATGATATGAGCAAAAGCACAATAGTTGCACCGGGAGCCAAATTCCAGACTCCAGCTACCACTAGTCCGCCTACAACGGCAATCTCCGAAATAATAACCGCCAGGATGACCGAGGATTTAAAGCTACGGGATAGCAATAAGCTGATTGCGACCGGAATAGTCAACAAAGCAGATACCAACAGCGAGCCTACGATCTTGATGGCTGTGCTAATCACAAGTGCTGTCAGAATGGTGATCAGCATGTTAAGCAGTTTCACCGGAAGCCCACTTACACTTGCTGCATCCTCTTCAAAGCTAAGCAAAAAGAACTCTTTAAAGAACATCGAAACTACCACTACAACAGCTATAGTCACTATGCCTACAACGATCAAATCGGTATTATCGAGCGTATAAATGCTGCCGAACAAATAACTCATTACGTCCGCATTATACCCTTTTCCTAAGGTGAAAAAGAGTGAAGCCAACGCCACTCCGCCTGACATTATAATGGCAATCGACAGCTCCGCATAACTCTTATAAGCCTTGCGAAGCTTTTCAATCGCGAAGGACGCTACCACTGCAAAGATAAGGCCTGCGCCCAGCGGATAAAATCCTGTTAGAAAACCGAGTGCCACCCCCGCTATAGTAACATGAGCCAGCGTATCTCCGATCATGGATAATCGTCTAAGCACAAGAAAAACGCCTATAAGCGGCGCTGTTATACCAATCAGCAGTCCGCCCGCAAGCGCCCGCTGAAAAAAATCGCTAAATAGTATTTCCAACTTAAACTCTCCTTCTTTCGGAACCTTTTCGAACCATTCGAACATTAAAAACCTTTTTCAAACCTTTTTCGATCCCTCCCAAACCCTCCCTTCCAAGGGAGGGCCCCAAGGGCTCTGCCCTCTGGACACCCGTTAAGTGCAACTAGCGTAGGAGTTAGTGTTACTGAACATAGTTAGGTTGGGGAAAGATCGCTTTCGTCCCTAGAGGGACACGCTTGCAGACTGGCGGTGCTTAGATACGAGAAAGATTAAGATCAACTAGAATTGAGTCCCCGACTTCCACACTCACACACTATGTATAGCTCTAATCGCAGAGAAAGCTGCGATTCAGAGTTTAATTATGACTTAAGAGAGCGTGTGCTGCAGATTCTCTTCTGTGCAATTCTGGAGATCATGTGAGTGGCGGGAGTAAAAGTTGATTTTACCATTCGTCTGCACGGGCTCATGACCTAAATAATTTTTGATCATGTCGATATCATGCGACACCATCAGGAAGGTCATATGATGATGAGCATGCATATGGGTAATTAATTCAAAGAATCCCGCTTGTGATTCGGCATCAATACCCACGGTAGGTTCGTCCAAAATCAGCAGGTCAGGATGGTTAATCAGCGCCCGAGCCAGAAAAACACGCTGCTGCTGACCGCCTGACAGCTGGCCTACTCTTTTCTCCGCAATATCTTGTATCCGCATGACTTCAAGTGCATCCTCACATTGACGATGCTGAGCCTTAGATACTCTGCGGATCAGATTCTTGTTATTATATAGACCTGACAGAACTACTTCACGCACCGTTGCTGGAAACAATGGGTTGAAGGCATTTTTTTGCGGAACATATCCGATCCGTTCCCAGTCTTTAAACTTGCGGACAGGCGTTCCGAATAATTTAATTTCACCAGAGCTCGCTGGAAGCAAGCCGACGATCATTTTCATCAATGTTGTTTTACCAGCACCATTAGAACCAATGATACCAAGGAAATCTCGTTCTCTTACACTATAGTTAAGATTCGATATCACCTTCTGTTCCCCATATGAAAAAGAAAGATCCTGTATATCGATGATATGCTGATGGCAGTCCAAGGATACCGATTGCATGCTTAAGTACCGCCTTTCCCTTATACTTTCCTTATTATTGTAAGGCCATAATCAGATTTTGCAAATTTTTCTCCATCAGAGTGAAGTAATTATCGCCGTTCTTCTCTTGCTCCGCAGTAAGTCCCTCTACCGGATTAAGCACCATAGTGGAAACGCCCGCTTCGGCGGCCAGAGTCTTAGCCAGTTTATCGGAGACAAGCTCTTCAAAAAAGATATACTTAATCCCTTCATCTTTTACCATTTTCGCAAGCTTCACTAAATCCTGTCCGCGCGGCTCAGCGTCTGGCGAAAGTCCCATAATCGCATGCTGATCCAATCCATAGTCACGGGCAAGGTAAGAAAAAGCCTGATGCGATACTACGATCTTATAGTTGGGCAGCTTAGCAAGCTCCTCTTTGAATTTACTGTCTAACGCCTGCAAACGTTCCGCAAGCTTATTGTAACGCTCTTCATAACCTTCTTTATGCTCAGGATCCACGGACTGAAGGCTTTCTTTAATATTCTGAGCCATGACAATGGCTGATTTTGGACTTACCCAAGTATGCGGGTCTGTATGCAAGCTGTCTCCTGAGGCATTACTGTTATGATCCGTGTCCTCATTTTGATGAGACTCTTCCTCACTTGCCCCATGATCATGCCCGTCATCTTCATCGGTCATGATATAATCAATACCTTGACTTACTTCAACCGCCTTAACTTTACTGCTGCTATCAAGGCCTTTTAAAAAGTTAGGAACCCAGCCTTCTAAGCCTGCACCGTTATATAGAAATAGCTGTGCCTTAGAAGTGTTGATAATATCTTGACTGCGCGGTGTCCAATCATGTGGCTCCACACCCACTGGAAGCAGGTTAATAGCATTGATATCTTCCCCGCCAATCTCCTTAGCAAACTCGTAAATAGGATAAAAGGTTGTAACTACATTTACTTTCCCTTCAACTATACTTCCACTGCTCTTAGGTCCGCATGCACTTAGTGTAAATACAAGTACCAGTGCAAGGACGAGCAAACTTATACGTGATTTCATTGCCGCCATTATATTGATCTACCCCTCAAATCGTAAATTTTACTATTAGTAGTATAATAGTAATCGTTACGATAAGTCAACAAAGAAACCTCACTCAGAAGAAAGACGGTATCGTCCTTTATAAAAAAGAAATGCTCCCACAACCAACCCGGCTGAAGGAGCATTCCCTTGTTCAAGCAACCTCATTAAAAAATTTCTACAACAGTATTGTCTTATTTCACTACTGCTCCGTTTGGCATACTGTCCGGCACGGTAGCGATCGTTAGCTGGTCATCTTTAGAAGCCGCCAAAATCATCCCTTGGGACAACTCCCCACGCAGCTTCACCGGTTTAAGGTTTACGATACAAATCACTTTACGTCCCACCAGCTCTTCCGGTGTATAGAATTTCGCGATACCAGAAACCACTTGACGTTGTTCATAACCCAGATCCAGTTGCAGCTTCAGCAGCTTGTCAGCTTTTTTCACTGGCTCTGCAGCAATAACCTGAGCTACCCGCAGCTCTGCTTTAGCGAAATCGTCAATGCCGATTTCCTCTTTATGCTCTTCCACTGGCTCGGAGTCCGCAGCAACAGGAGCAGCCGCTTCCGCCACTTCAGCCGCAGCTTTACCAGCGCCCATAGCCTCGGCAATATAAGCTACCTCTTGCTCCACATCTAGACGTGGGAAGATTGGATTGCCTTTCACCAGCTTTGTTCCTGCCGGAATCAGGCCAAAGGTCTTACCGCTATCCCAAGTCGTTAACTCACCAGGCTCAATACCCAGCTGTTCCCAGATCTTTGCTGGTGTCTGTGTCAAGAACGGCTGCAGCAGGATTGAAGCGGTACGCAGACCTTCCACCAGATGTCTCATCACAGAAGCCAGCTCGGCGGTTCTATTTTCATCTTTGGCAAGCACCCAAGGTTGTGTCTCATCGATATATTTGTTGGTGCGGCTAATGAATATTCCGATAGCTGTCAACGCCACGGAGAACTCCATTTTTTCCATAGCTTCTTCTACTTTGGCATAAGTATTCTCAGCCGCAGCTTGAAGCTCACCATCAAATGCTGTTACATTTCCTTCATATGCCGGAATCTCGCCTGCAAAATACTTTTCAACCATAGCCCCTGTACGGTTCAACAGGTTACCAAGGTCGTTGGCAAGATCATAGTTAACCCGGTCTACAAAGCTTTCCGGTGTGAACGTGCCATCCGAACCAAACGGTACTTCGCGCAGCAGGTAATAACGCAATGCATCCAAGCCATAACGATCAATCAGTGTCACAGGATCAACTACGTTACCTTTAGATTTCGACATTTTTCCATCTTTCATGAGCAACCAGCCATGGGCAAACACCTTTTTCGGAAGGGGTTCACCAAGCGCCATCAGAATGATCGGCCAGTAAATCGTATGGAAACGAACGATTTCTTTACCAACGATGTGTACATCCGCAGGCCAGAACTTGTCATACAAGCTGCGATCCTCGGAACCGTACCCCAGAGCTGTAATATAGTTAGTCAACGCATCAATCCACACGTACACGACATGCTTCTCGTCGCCCTTAACTTTTACGCCCCAATCAAAGGTTGTACGGGAAACTGCAAGGTCTTCCAGTCCGGGTTTGATGAAATTGTTAATCATTTCGTTCTTACGGGATTCCGGCAAAATAAACTCTGGATTCTCCTCGTAAAATTGCAGCAAACGATCCGCATATTTACTCATCCGGAAGAAATAACTTGCTTCCTTCACCAGCTCAACCGGGTGACCGCTATCTGGGCTTTTTGCACCAGTAATCAGGCCGTTATCATCACGCACAATATCAACTAATTGCGTTTCTGTGTAAAAGGTTTCATCTGGGATACTATACCAGCCCTCATATTCACCTTTATAGATATCTCCTTGCTGCAGCAACCGATCAAAAATATCCTGTACCACTTTTTTATGACGCTCTTCCGTAGTACGAATGAAGTCATCGTTCGAAATGTCCAGCTTGCGCCATAGCTCCTTAATACCAACAACAATGTCGTCTACGAACTGCTGAGGGGTCTTTCCTGCTTCCTCTGCCTTCCGCTCAATCTTTTGTCCATGTTCGTCTGTACCAGTTAGATAACGCACTTCGTAGCCGCGCAGACGTTTGTAACGGGCCATTGCGTCTCCTGCCACGGTTGAATAAGCATGTCCGATATGTAGCTTGTCACTCGGATAATAAATTGGTGTCGTTAGGTAAAACGTTTTTTTCTCACTCATTCAGTAATCATCCTTTCTTATTAAAAAACAAAAAACTCCCGCCCCCATAATGGGGCGAGAGTATAACTCACGCGATACCACCCAAATTTCCTGTCTCTTCACAGAGCACAGGCTTCGCCAGTTCCCTCCTGGGAACTGTCCATTAACGCTGGATCACGCTGTTATCTTACGTGAACCACAATTGCAGTTCCCGCTCGAACACAGTTCCTCCCGGACCATATTCAATCTAACGCTCCATACCGGATTTCAGCACATTCCGGCTCTCTGTAATGGACGTAACGATTTACTTATCCGTTCTTCGGAATTCATACTATTACTTGTGAATATACCCAATGGTAAGGCCCCATGTCAAGTTGCAGGGGCAGAATCCTTCTCAGCAGATTCATCTAGAAGAGGCGGCACAGGATCAAGTCCTCCAGGATGAAAGGGATGACATCTGGCAATCCGCTTAGCTGCAAGCCATGAGCCTTTCAGTGGACCATGGACTTCAATGGCTTCCAGGGCATAGGCGGAGCAGGTTGGATAGAAGCGGCAGGTTGCAGGTTTAATAGGGGAAATGTACCTGCGGTACACCCGAATAGGCGCCTGAATCGTTCTGCGTAGGGTCACCATTTCTAAAGTCCCTTTTGTTTATCTGATGCTGCAACTAATTCTTCTTCCCGGTTCTCTTCACATTCTTTGCAATAACCGAACACCTCAAATTTATGCTTGACTACCCGGAATTGATCGGGTGTATCCGTTAAATTCATCGGGCAGAAATTAATCGGGTAGGTCTTTTGGCATTGAAGGCAGATCATATGATGGTGATGATCCTGATGATTGCAGCTTCCCTTGAACTTCACTCCGTCTTCAAAGACAATCTGTTCAAGCACACCAAGCTCTTCCATTACACGAAGATTGCGGTACACCGTATCAAAGCTAAGACCACTATACTTGCGGCCCATATGCTCATATACATCCTTCGCTGACAAATATCCCTTATTCTCGCCGAATAACTGGGCAAGCGTTTTGCGTTGGTCGGTGATTCGCAGTCCTTGCCCCGACATGACTTCTAATATTTGTTCTGTCGACAGCATACGCTCATCTCCCATAAGATCAGTTCATTTATATTTCACTCTCTTAATAATGCCCCAAAATAAATGCCCCGTCAATGAAGCACCATGAAGCACCCCTACGCAACCTCTGAATTATTATATTTAAACAAAAGCCCGGCTGCGTATTCCTTTACGGAATATTCAGCCGGGCTTTTATTGTAGATAATTCCCCAATAGAGCTTATAGGGATATTCCTATTTGTTATTTCTTTGCTGGAAGTGGAGTGATGAGGAAATTGACCGGCAAGTTACTGCCTGAGGCTGCTGTGAACAAAATCTCCACAGAACCGCCATACTCACCACTACGATAAACCACACTGTTCATGTCAGCGTTCGAGAGACTTCCCACGCTTGGCATATGCACGATTTGGTTATTAACCATAACCGGTCCCATATAGTTACCGCCACGTGGATTAAACGTAATCAATGAGTTTGGTGCAACATTTTCGAATCTGATCTTGTATAATACCCCGAAATTACCGGCATTGGAAGCTTCCGTACCTGCCATTGGGTCTACGCCAGCCAGGTTCTTATCACTGGAATTATCGCCTAGCAGAAGTTTTGCAGGAGTTTTTCCTACCTCATCGGTAACCGTGATAATACGAGTAGAATCTTCGTAAGTTCCCCGATTATGCACTCCGTCTCGATCCAGAACTGGAAGTGTTGGAAGTGTAGTCAGTGGATCTTTATTCGCATCAATCAACATGACATTATAATCGATTGGATAATCACTAAATAAGTCCGCTTGAAGTGAAACAATTTCACTTGGTTTCATAGCAATTTGGTTTAGATCGGTCAGAATTGAGACACTTTCCCCTGGTTGCAGAACAATCGTTTTATAATGCTCATTTGTAAGCATAGATTTCCAATAACGTTCTACAGACATTTTACCAGTACCTTCAGGATATGTGCTTGGGCCTGCAAAGCCCACATATTCGGTTGTAAGCGTCGTTGGGTACAAATTGTTATTCGTAGCAATCACATACACTTTAGCTTTAATATTCAGGTTATTCTTGTGGTGGATCAAGAAGCGGGTTTTACCCAATGAAGTCTCACGGTAAGTAACACCTTCTGTATACACCGTTTCTGGGCTGTTGCTGCGAATTAGTTTATAAGGCTCGGAAGAAAGATTATAAGCTACTTGCTGCCAAGTCGGAACCATTGATCCATCGATGCTAAACACACTGCCCGGAGATGCAAATAATCTGTTGAAATCTTCTTTACTGTACAAGATTTCATCCGAAATATTAACGGTTTTCTCAAAGGTGCTGATCGCGCCGTGTGAATCTTTTACTTGGACCGCAATTGTCGCTGGACCCGGAGTAAAGAAAGCCTCGGCTTTGTTCGTCCAAGTTACGGTAATTTCATCACCATCAGGATCGCTACTTAGATCGGTATAAGTAATCATTTCACCCATCTTGTATGAATCCTTGTCTGTAGTGAAATTAGCAACTGGAGGTGTATTAGGTTTAAGCACTGTGATGGTCATGGTGTAAGGATCACTCCACTGTTGATTCGCATCCATTACAGAATAGGTTACTACATAATATCCTGGTTGATCATAGATATCCTGCTTGTTACCTCCCCAGCTTTCATCCACAATAGCTACACCATTTGGTGACGAGCTGGAGGTTACGAAGGTCACTGGTTCACCGGCGTAAATTTCAGTTGGCACTGTGAAGGAAGCTTTAGGTTTGTTGTTTAATGTAAGGATTACTCTTTTTTGCACATTATCAACGGTATAAGGAATGCCCAGTGCCCCAGTTATGGATGTCAATGGAACCATGAAAGTCCCCTTGTATTGGTAAGCTGGACCTTTCATTGTCTTCTTTTCACCATTAACTGTATAGACCTTGCTGTCGGTCTTAAAGCGCATAACGTCGCTTCCCTTGGTAACAATGGTTTCTTTCGTTTTATAATCATAAACGTATTTCACGCCTACACGTTCTACCATAGCCCGGATCGAAACGTAGGACACGCCGTTTTTCACTGCCATAGGCTGATTAGCTAAATATTCTTGGCCGTTCTGATACATTTTGTTGCTGTTCATCATAAGGATAAGTTGATTGCTAGCCGCAGCACGAGCACCATCTGTTGTTGTAGCAGGATCTGTAGTAACTCCAGGTGTTGCAGTTGGAAGCGGTGTTGCAGTAGGTGCAATTGTTGCTGTAGGTTCAACAGTAGCCGTAGGATCAACTGTCTCTGCAGGAATTGGAGTTGGTGTTGGTGTTGGTGACACTACTCCTCCTGGCGTCTCCGTCGGCAATGGCGGCAATGGATCGGTAGATTCTGGCATTACCTCCGGCGCAGCTGAAACAACTGTCCCAACTACAGTAGTATTACTTGGGGTATTATTGACAGCTTCAGCAAAAGCCGGCACTGCCGCGGCGGCCTGAGATACGGCCAAAACAGCAACTAACGTTAACTTTTTCAAATCCATGATATAACTCCTCTGCTCCTATTTGTAAATATAAGTAGGTCTCTGTCTTTTTCATACTCCTCTTATATTCCCCGCAAAATGCTGCCACCCACGGTAGGGCGGCAAAAAGCTTTTGCCACGATCGTCATAACAAACATAGTATTAGACGCATGCCACCATAAAAAGTTTCATTATTAAGTAAAGAAAGATTAACGCTGTATTAAATATTGTTGGACAACCACGCTGTTTCCCCTGAAAAAAATGAGATTTTTTCTATAAATATGTTTATTTTTCGTCTGACTATATTCGCTTTCATTTGCTTTTGTTACAATGTATGGAAGAATATCTTTTACATGCGAGGGATAACATGTCCAAAAAAATCTCCATCCTCGTTCAATTAATCATGGGCTTCTCTCTAATCATCTTCACCATCGTAGGATTCACCATTTTTTTGTCCTACCGCTCTTCCTCTCAAGCTGTTCTAAACCGCTCCAACCAATATATCCTGGAATCCGTCAAGCAACTTCAAGGTAAAATGGACGCAATTCTTCAGGATAACGATAAGCTTTCTTCTACGATCATGTTCAGTCCCTTGATTCAAGAAACCTTGGGAGCCTTAGCGTTGTCACGTTCACCTCGTACAGACGCCATGGAAATTACTCGTTACATAGATCAACAGACACGTTCCATAAACTCTGACATCCAGTTCAAGCTGCTCGGGCTGTCCGATGATCAGGTGTATACCAACAGCAGTTCCTTAAAGGTCATATGGGACAGCGAAAAGGAAATCCGCGATGCTTATTGGTTCCCGGCTATAGCACAGAATAAAGGCCGAATGGTCTGGTTCGGTGTAGATGTATGGCAGAACGGTAATATCCCTGTGGTGATGGGAGCCAGACAAATTAATGATTGGAATGATCTAAACCGGTTAGGAACCCTGTTTCTTGTCCTCCCTGTCGAGGTTATCCATAACGCTGTCAGCCAATTTCACCTCGGCAAAAACGAGAAAATCCAAGTCGTTGATTCATTTAATACCATTGTCTATTCCACAGATCCAAAAGAAATTGGACTCTATATGAACGACGGGCTTCTAAAACAATTCAGCAATCATAAAGCCAGAATCATTCCACAAAAAATAAACTCACGCAATCTGTTCGTATCCTATGCCTATTCCGACTATAGCGAGTGGAGCGTTTTTGCTTACATTGATTCTAAAGACGCTGTTAAAGATTTAAATACGATCCGCCGGAATATAATTTTAATTGGCCTGCTGGGGATGGGTGCTGCCCTACTATTCACTTTCTTTTTCTCTTGGACCCTATCCAAGCCCCTTCGTAATCTGGCAACCAAGCTGAGCAATGTCGAACGGGGAACTACTTTACCTTTTGTAAAAACAACCATGAACAAAGAAATGGCTATCCTTTATTCAAGCTATAATTCGATGCTCCAAAACCTGGATCATACTATCGCTGACCTATCCAGCAAACAAATCAGTGAAAAGCAAGCTCAGATCGTAGCACTCAAAGCGCAATTCCGCCCGCATTTTCTTTATAACACTTTGAATACAATCTATTGGTCGCTCGCCAACAAACGCATGCAGGAAGAGTCCCAAATGGTACTCGCTCTAAGTGACCTGCTCCGCTATAGTATTGACCGCGGATCCGAATTCGTTACTGTTGAGGAGGATTTAAAGCAATTAGAACGGTTCATTTTTCTCCAGAAGCTGCGCTACGAGGACAAATTGCAGATTGATCTTTTTGTAAATCCTGAGGTTATGAATGGCCAGCTTATGAAATTAACCCTTCAGCCACTTGTCGAAAATGCCATTACTCATGGACTTGAACCCACACTTCGGGAAGTATGGCTAATTCGCATACGCGCCTATAGTGAAGGAACATCTCTGGTGTTAACTGTAGAAGACAACGGGGACGGCATGAGCGAGGAAAGTATGGCAGACGCATTAGTCGGCGGTGAGGTTAATCCGGAGAAGCTGCTTCATACCGGAATTGGACTATCCAATCTAAATCATCGCATAGAGCTGATCTACGGACAGGAATTTGGTCTACAGCTATCAACAAGCGAGCTTGGTGGCTTATTTGTGAAGGTCACTGTTCCATTACAGTATGATCAAAGTTAAGGGGGCACAACGATGAATGTGTTAATCGTGGACGACGAAAGTTTTGTTCGCCGTTCTCTGTCAGAAATGCTGGGAAGTGCGAATCACAACTTTAGCATTATTGGCTCGGCAGAGAACGGTTTAGAGGCTGTGCAATTGTTAAAAGAGCATATGGTTGATCTGGTGATATCCGATATCCGAATGCCCGGCATGGATGGGCTGGAACTCGCAAAGCATATCCATGAATGTTATCCAGACACTGAAACCGTGCTGCTCACAGGTTATCAGGACTTCACCTATGCCAGTCAAGCCATCCGTTATGGTGTAAAGGAATATTTGGTTAAACCAAATTCAGTAGAACATATTCTTGAAGTCGCAACAGGCGTATATGAACGTCTTCAATTGAAGAAACAGCAGAGGCAATTAACGCAGCTAAGAGAAAAAAACCTTCGGGAGAAACGCTTATCTGATCTTCTTTACGGCATCCCGTTACCCTATTTTGAAGAACAACTTATTCCTCCTTTTCATTCCTTTGTAGTCGTAACCGTAAACCATCTTGGAGTGGGCATGCCACAGAACTGGTCGGAACAAGCCATGTATGCAGCGGTTATAAATATATTAGAAGAATGTTTTGCGCTGTATGCCAACGTTGTTGGCATTCAAGAGGAGCAGGAAGCCATCATGCTATTATTCTATCCTCTTGAGCAGCCTAACCGCGTTGATGAGGTATTGACACAAGAGCTGCTGCATAAGCTATCGGGCATTCTGAAATCGCCATTCTGTGCAGGGGTCTCTAACCCTCACTATCAATTGGGGGCACTCGCAACCGCCTATCATGAGAGTCTGGAAGCTTGTCAGCAGGTCAAAAAAGAGAGTACGCCATCCGTTATCTTTTTCAGAGACCTCTCCATGCATTCGGCTTCTCCACAGCTCACTGAACAACTACAAGTAAAGGCAACGCGCAGGGTAATCTCTATGATGATTGAGGTTATGAATTCCCGGCTCCAAGAAAATCTCTCCCTCAAGATGATCGCAGACGAACTGTATATGAATCCTACCTATCTCGGCCGATTGTTTAAAGATGATGTAGGGGAACCATTCTCTAGCTTTCTTACCAAACTTCGTATTCAAAAAGCTACTGAATTATTAGAGAATGTTACTCTCAAGGTATATGAGGTTAGCGAATTAGTAGGCTTTAAGGATCCTGCGTATTTCAGCCTCATTTTTAAGAAATACATGGGGATGACTCCTCAGGAATTTCAGAAGCACAACAAATAAAGCAGAGGTGTGTTTCTCTTGAATGTAAATGGTAAGTTGATTACTGTCCTATTAACATTTGGCTTGTTACTTAATACAAGTGGTTGTCAGCTCTCCCCTTCCAAGGAAGATACCGCTTTACAAGACCCGATACAGCTGAACATCTGGCTCACTGCTGGATCAGGTCTTGAGTCGCTCATTGACCAGTATCAATCCCAGCATCCCGAGCTAGAGATTCATATTCAGACCTCCACCTCCACGCAGCTTCCAGCCAAGCTACAGACCTCATTCGCAGCTGGATACAGTTCGCCGGATGTGGCTGCCATTGATATTAGCTATTTGGATCGCTTCAAACAGTTTCCTGATTATTTTTATAATCTAAACACTTTTGATGCTGACAATCTGAAGGACCAATTTCTGAATTGGAAGTGGCAGGAGGTGCTGGGTAATGATTTTATTTTTGGATTACCAACGGAAATTGGTCCCTATGCCATGTTATATCGAACGGATATATTCGCATTATCAGGCCTCCCTACTAAACCAGAAGAAGTGGCTAAAGAAATCCAAACTTGGGATCAATTCCTTGAAGCGGGCACCAAAGTACAGGAGAGAACAGGAAAAGCTTTTGTAAATGACTTGGAGAACCTCTATCTCACCCTTCTACGTCAGTCCAAGCTTCAATATTACAGTCCCACAACACAAGAATTGATCCTCGACAATAATCCAGCGGTCAAACGAGCCTGGGATTTCTCAATTCAAGCCCTTAAGCTAAATCTGTCCGCCAGTATTGCAGTGGATACCCAACGCTGGGGTGCAGGCCTGCTCAACGGAGATTTTGCAGTCATGCTCTGTCCGGCTTGGATGATTGGTCATATCAAGAGCAGTGCTCCAACTGCCAGCGGTTTATGGAATGTAACACAAATCCCAGAAAACAGCGCTAATCGCGGAGGTTCCGTTCTGACCTTACCAAAGACAGGTAATCATCCTGATGAATCCTTTGCTCTTATTAAATGGCTAACCGAACCAACGCAGCAATTGGTTTCTTTCAAGGTACAAGGGGCTTTCCCTTCCACCCCCGAAATCTATGATGACCCAGAGATCCACGATCTGCACGATCCCTATTTTCCTAATTCAGAGCTTGGTCTGACCCTTTCGTCAGCAGCAAAAGCAGTAATTCCGACCTACTACGGCCCTCATCACGCTGACGTGGAGACAAGCATGCTCGAATACTTGACCAAAGCTGAAAAAGGCGAGCTAACTCCTGAACTGGCTTGGACCCTTGCTGTTCAAGCCGCAAAGCGAATAGACAGCTCCTTCCGCTAAGTACTATCATAAAAAGGCTCTCCCCGGCTAAATCAGCCTGCCGGGGAGAGCCTTTTTTGAATTCATTTTCGCTTTATTTTTGCGCAGCCAGGAAAGCATCCAGCTGTTTTTGTTTCTCTGCAATAATCTTATCGAGCCCTGCCTTTTTCAGCTTATCAGCATACTTAGTCAGTACGGTATCAGGATCAACAGAACCCGTATCCAAGCTGATGTCGTATTCATCCATTACAGCTTTACAAGCAGCCATTTCAGTCTTCATTGAGGAGGCATCGAAGTTGAAACCAAGCGCTACAGAGGCTTTACCTTTAGAGTTAAAGGCTTTGAATTGTTCCCATTTGTCTGGAGCTTCACTTTCCCACACGGGGTTCAGGAATTGACTTCCAAGCATCCAAGCTGCAGCCGTATTATAATCAGCTGTTTTATCTGTAGCTTTGATCGTATCACCACTTACGACTTCATAGTGCACACCTTTTATACCGAAAACAAGCAGATTGTTGATATCTTTATCTGTGTGCAGAATATCTAGCACCATCATGGCCCGGGCCGGATCACCAGAGGAAGCAGAGATCGCAAGCATCGATCCAGCCGCATCACTTGTAGAAATCGTTGGATCATTGAATGCAATTTGTTTCAGCTTGCCAACCAAGCCGGTAGCGTTAGCCAGCTCACTATCTTTACCCGGTTTAAGCGATTGCACTGTCATAAAGACATTGCCAGCCTTCATTGCATCCTGAGTCGAATTCGTAGCAACAGCTGCGTCTTTGTTAATGTAACCTTTCTTCATATACTCACGAGTAAGTTTAATGATTTCTTTATAACGATCCATCTCAATCATCGATTGAATCTTAGTATCTGAGGAATCTTTAAGCAGAACACCAGGAATGGCAGCATCACCAAGGGTATCGTATTGTGCCATGTATTGTGAGTTAAAGGTCTCACCTTGTTTGAAATACAATGGAGTCAGGTCAGGTCTTTTCTCCTTCACTACTTTGAGAACTGCATCCAGATCTTGAATGGATTTCACATTCGACATATCGATGCCCAGTTCATCCGCAATATCGGAGCGATAGACAACCCCACCTTGTGCAGCCAGCTCCTTGTTTGTAGGAACAGCATAATTCACACCATTGATCGCTGAACCTTTTAAGAATTGTGGATCCAGATTTTTTAGAATCCCTTGGCCGTATTCATTTAGGAGATTACCATATTTGCCGCTATCGTCATTAATCGGGAGATAAGCGCCTTTAGCTGCATTCGTTACGTAGTTCTTCCATTGAGCTGTAAAGATGATATCGAATTTTTCCTGACTCGCAATTTTCAGATTGACATCATTGTCCCATGGACCCCAATCGATCGGTGCGATATCCAATTTGGCGTTTATTTTAGGTTCCAATAACTTATTGATTTCATCTTCTACAGCTTTTTCATCCTTTTGCACGGCACCGACATAAATTAACTTGACGGTATAAGGCTCCAATTCTTTTGCCGGTTCGGCAGTAGGATCCGCGGCTGGCTCATCCGTAGCAGCAGCATTGGTAGCGGTTGCATTTTCGCTTGGAGCAGGTGAAGCTGCTTCATTATTCCCGTTATTCCCACCGCAGCCTGCTAAACTAAGACTCAGTACCATCGTTAGCAATAGTGTCATTAGTGCGCTTTTTCTAACAGCTTTCATATACACCATAACCTCCCTCAAAATATTTATATATGCTGAATCGGCCGTTCACACCTTAGCATAAAGCGGCCGAATTAAGCCATTACAATCGTCCTTAACCTTTGACAGCACCCACGGTAAGCCCTTTAATAAAATACTTCTGGAAGAAGGAATATACAAACACGATAGGTCCGATACCAATAACAGCCATCGCCATTCTTACCGTTTCTGTTGGAATATTGATTTCTACACCCTGTGCAGCCAAGGCAGCCATCGCCTGAGGACTTGCTGTCAGGAATTGAACATTCAGCATCGTCTTATACATTAGGTATTGTAAATTGACATGACCTTCGGGTGAGATAAAGATCAAACTAAGGTACCAATCATTCCAATAGGCCAGGGTCTGAAACAAACCTACTGTAGCTAACACTGGCATAGACAAAGGCAAAATAATTTGAACGAAGATCCGGAATTCTGGTGCCCCATCGATCTTCGCAGATTCGATTAAAGCTGGCGGTATGGTATTGGCAAAAAAGGTCCGTAAGATGATAACAAAGAAAGCAGAAACCAGCAGCGGCATAATTAGAATCCATAACGTATCCTTCATATGCATCATTCGCGTGTAGACCAGATACCAAGGCACAAGGCCCCCATTAAACAACATTGTAAAAAACATAAAAAATGAGAAGAAATTACGATGTGGAAAATCTCCACGTGAGATAGGGTAAGCGTACATAGCCATAATGATAAGACTCAGAATCGTGCCCACCACAGTCACAAATAACGAAACGGAAGCTGCATCGATAATTTGCCAATAATCTTTTAACAGAAATTCATAAGAAGAAATATCCCACTTGTTAGGAAAAAAGCTGTAGCCGTTCTGGATAACGGAATTCTCGTCCGAAAACGATACAATAACTACGAGGATCAGCGGCACCACACAAATCGCTGTGTATATCCAAAAGAATATATTAATTAGCAAATTAGATATATTAGATATTTCATTGGGTTGTCTTTGCCGTTTTGTGCGCTTCCCTGTACGCCGTGACGACCCTATTGCTGTTTCTGTCTGGCTCAACACTCCCACCTCCCTTTAGAATAAAGCATCATCTTTACTGATTCGCCGCACTGCTAGATTCGCTAAGAAAATCAATAGAAATCCTACAACAGATTGAACGAGACCCGCGGCTGAAGACATTCCTATATCACCGATTGCGAGGAAGGTTTGATATACATATGTGTCGATAACCTGCGTCGTCGAGTATAACGCTCCTGCATTTCTCGTAACCTGAAAGAATAATCCGAAGTCTGCGTTAAAAATCCTACCTATCTGCAGCAGCGTCATTACTATAATAACTGGGCTGATTAGCGGCAGTGTGATTTTTCGAATCTGCTTCCATTTAGAAGCTCCATCAATTAGTGCAGCCTCATAATATTCATTATCTATTCCAATAATAGCGGCCATATAAATAACCGTTGTATACCCAATCTCTTTCCATATCTTCACAATTACTAGAATCCCAGGCCAATATTTGGACTGTGAATACCATTCGATAGGATCTACCCCAAAGAACGGGAGTAATGTCTTGTTCATGAACCCATGCTCTGCACTCAGAAAGCCGTATACTAAGTAACTTACGACGACCCAAGAGAGAAAATAAGGGAGAAACATAGCGCTTTGATGGAATTTCGATAGCCATCTGCTGCGCATTTCGTTAAACATAATTGCGAAAGCCAGCGAAAAAAATAGCGTCAGTATAATAAACGCTGTATTATACAATAACGTATTCCTCGTAATGATCCAGGCCGTCTCCGTCGAGATTAAATATTTAAAGTTCGCTAACCCGACCCAATCACTACCCAGAATCCCTTTTTGGTAATTGATATCCTTAAATGCAATTACCGTCCCTAACATCGGTATGTAATTATTGATGATTAGAATCACTATCGCAGGTAACATCATCAAATAGAACACCCAATATTTCTTCATTACTCTAAGAAAATTCGGCGTTCTTCCCCTGCCTGGTTTCTTTACTTCTGACAAGCTGACGGAAGGATTCGTCACACTCATTTTTGGTTCCCCCATTCTCCATCATCCCATTCTTAAGCCCCAATTACTCTTGCTTGCCTAACGTTTTGTGTATCCTCCTTACACTCTAATTAAAACATATGATAATTTATGGGAGTATAGGAAACATATTATATTTCTATAAAAAAAGAGACGATTATCCTCGAAAATCGAGGAAAACCATCTCTTCAGCCTCTATATAGAGGCAAAAAATTTAATTAATCATAGCTTATGTACCTTAATCGCATTTATCACAGCCAAAGGCTGGTTGATAATTCCTGCCTTAAATTAACTAGGCAATCAGTCCTTGTGTTCCCAGAGAGGCCCACATCCGCAGGTGTGGGACGGCCCCTATACTACGAAGAGGGGTGAGGGAGAAGGAACGGAGAGGAAGTTTGGAACTGTAGGAGCGTAGCGTTCGCCTTTATCCTCGGATTTCAACCGCTAATAGCGGTATCTAATCAAGAAATCTGAGGATAACAGCGACCGGAAGTCCAAACATTCCTTGGAGCGACGCTAACCTCACCACTCAGCAGCTAACCTCACTGCACTTCGGTCCGGCATCGGTCGCGATACTCCTTAGGCGACATCCCTGTCTGCTTCTGAAATACCTTGGTAAAATAACGCCGCTCCTGATAGCCAACTCCCGAGCCAATCATCGTAATACTCTTATCGCTGTTAGTTAGCATAAACTTAGCAGCTTCAATTCGTTGTAGGGTCACGTATTCCACGAAAGTCATAGCAAAACGATTCTTAAACAAGAGACAGAAATAACTGCCACTAATCCCGATCTTATTCGCCACTTCCTCAATCCCAATATCAGAATGGAGATGTTCTGTGATGTACTTAGCTGCTTGGTTCATCAGCTGATCCGGTGTTTTTTTGCCAGAATCATCTTCACCTTCAGGGATTTCCTGAAAAATTGGAATGCTATTATACAGTTTATTCTTAAACTGCTTACTACGGATCTTAGCCCCAATCTCCCGTACCTTATTGCCAAGCTCTTCATAATGTATCGGCTTACAAATATACTCTTTAACACCTAGCCGAATCGCTTCCCGTGCATAATCAAACTCCTGATATCCGGTAAGAAGCAGCACCTCGCTATCCAATCCCATCTCCCGCAACTTACCGATAAAAGTTAACCCGTCCATCACTGGCATACGGATGTCACATAACACAAGATCAGGCTGTTTCTCCTCGGCAATACGCAAAGCATCCATTCCGCTTCGCGCCATACCGACAACCTCCATCCCCATCTCCTGCCAAGGCAACACCCTGTTCAGATTATTCAGAATTGGGGCTTCGTCATCAACCAATAATACTTTTAGCATAATGATCTTCCCCCTGCTCGTATTTAGGTATGACACATTGGATAATAGTACCATGACCTGGACTAGAACAGATAAATATTCCGTACCTGTCACCGTATTCAATGCGGATGCGATCTGCTACACTGCGAATACCAAGACCTCTGCGTTCAAGATTCATCCGGTTATCCCGTTCAGCCTTAACTTCTTGCTCCACAGGATCATTCACAATATATTGAAAAATAGCCAACTGAGAAGGTGTAATACCAATACCATTATCTTCAATACGTAAAATCAAATCCCCCTGCTTCTCCCAAACTTTCACAGAAACATGACCTTTGTAATCAATGCCCTCAAATCCATGTTGAATGCTGTTCTCTACAAGCGGTTGTAACGTGAGTTTAAGGATACCGCAACTCATCAATTCATTCGGAATATCGATCTCGTATTCGAACAAATCTTCAAAGCGGAATTTTTGTATATCCAAATAATTGCGTAAATGTTTAACTTCTTCATCCAGCGTAATCTCTTCCCGATCCTGAATGCTGATTCGCAAAATACTAGCCAGCCTGTAGACCATCTCACTAACTTTTTTGCCTTCATTCTGAATAGCGAGAACATTGATTGATTCTAATGTATTGAATAAAAAATGTGGTTTAATCTGTGCCTGCAGAACACGCATCTCAGCTTGATTCTTGCGACGCTGCTCCACATGAATTCTGTTAAACAATCCATTGATTTTATCCATAAGATCATTAAAACCCTTAGCAAGCAGCGTTAGCTCATCATTCCCTTTAACTTCTACCCTAGTGGTCAGATCTCCGTCTTCAACCCGGCGCATAAAACGAACAATGACAGCGATGCCGCCGGTAATCCGGTTCATAAAAAATAAATTGAAGATCACAGCTGCCAATAAGCAAAGGAAAATCACAGCGACGAACCAGCGAGCAAATACTGTAACTTCATGAGACAACGTATCCCAAGAAGTCACAGATACCAGACTCCATGGATAGTCCTTCAAATGATACATGGAAAGAATGCTTTTCTCCCCGTTGTACTCTGTTTTGAAACTCTGAAACCCTTTTTTAAAGGTAATCTCTTTATCCGCGAAAGACTGGAAGTCCTGTCCATCCAGCTTTTGATCTGGGTCAAAAAGAATCATTCCATCATCATTTACAAGCATAAAGGAAACATCCTGATTGCTATCCCCAATTTTTAAATTGCGAAATATGGATTCGAACTCCCAATTCTTGATCTGCACAACTAGGATACCTATGTTCTGAAAGAAGCTCAATTCCTTCACTAGCCGAATTTGTGTAAACACAGGTTCAGTACCCGTAAGCTCGGGATACTCGTGAGGAGCCAGCCATTTCGGCACACCATTTAAGTCCATAACTTCCTGGTACAGATCACTTTTTTTGAATGTATCATAGGGTAGCGTTCGGAAATTTTCCTTGTTAAAAAGCGACACGATTTCAGAGTTACCTCTACCGTTAAAATTGTACAAAAATGCATAACTGATCGATGGATGATTAAACAACAGACTACGGAAATTGCGCTGGCTCGCATTCAGATTCAGTTGCTCAGCATCAGTCAAATCCTGGTTGTTAGGATCATCTGCACTAAGGGCCATATGAAACACCGAGGTAGCAATTCCGTTGTCTGTAACGTTATCCATATCTTTTAATACATTAGAAATACTGTAACTAATCGCTTTAAGTGAGTATTCCGACTGCTGGCTGTACTTTTTTTCAATAGAATTATAAGTCACAAAAAACATAAGCATGCCTAGAATAAATAAAGGAATGATAATCAGGCCCAAAAATGCCGTAAATAATTTATAGCGCAAATTCATCGGCTAGTGCTCCTGACTGAGAATAAAGTTATCCTTTTACGCCGCCCGCTGTCACACCTTCAATAATCTTCTCCTGAAGAATTGCATAAATGATAATTACCGGCAGTACGCTGAAGACGATACCGGCTGACATTTGTGCATAGTTCATCTGGTATTGATCACGGAATTGGACCATACCTACTGGAAGCGTTCGCAGCTCGTCATTCGACAGGAAGTAGTTAGCTAGCAAGAACTCGTTCCAATTTCCCAGGAAATTAACAATGAATACAGTAACCATAGCCGGAACCGTTAGAGGTACAATAATTCTAGCAAAGATACCCGGTGCCTTCAAGCCATCCATGACCGCAGCTTCTTCTATTTCTCTAGGTAAATTTCGCATAAATGCTGCTAAAATAATGATGGTAAATGGAATCGCATTGGCGATATAAGGAATGATCAACGCCCAGTGGGTGTTCAGTATTCCTAACTTACGTACAATCGTATAAATCGGCAGCATTAAAGCATTATTCGGAATGAGCATTCCCACTAAAACCAGTGAGAACAAAATAGTATTCCATTTCCCCTGACGCATCCGTGTAACCGCAAAAGCAAACATAGACGCAAGCAGAATGGACACTACAGAGGCAAGGATCGAAATGTACAAACTGTTGAAAAAGTAAGTACTGATCTTGGCATTTACCCAAGCTTCCACGTAGTTGTTGAAGACGAATTCCTTTGGAATACCGAAAGGATTAAGCGCAATCTCATTGTTATCCTTTTTCACAGAAGAGAATAATACGAATAGGAAAGGAAACAGGATCACTAACAAATAGAATAAAAGGGCAATATGTGGCAGACTCTTTTTCAGGGCGCGTGGCATCAGTATTCAATCCTTTCTGTACGACGTGCAATCAGCAGCTGATAAAGGACTGTAACCACCAGTGTAAACGCAAAGATCAGGACAGCGATGGCATTTCCGTATCCATACTTAAAGTTCGTGATCGCATATTTAATCATGTATGTTGCCATTACATCGGTTGAACCTGCAGGTCCCCCCTTAGTCATAACGATGACGATATCCGCAGCTTTCATTGCTCCAGCAATGGATAGCATAATTACAACCGAGATGATCGGTACGATTAGTGGAAGCGTGATACGAGTAGCGCGTTGAAATCCAGTTGCGCCGTCAATGGCTGCAGCTTCATCCAATTCACCAGGAATAGCTAGAATCGCCGCTAGGACCATAACGATATAAAATCCAGTCCACTGCCAAGCATTCGTCAACAAAATAGAAAGCATTGCAAATCTTTCATCTGACAGCCAGTAAATAGGATTAATTCCTACTAGACTAAGGAGCTTATTAAAAAGTCCAATGTTGGGCTCATAGATAAACCCCCAGAGAATACCGATAACCGCTGTAGACATAATGGAAGGCATAAAGACTGCTGTCTTATATAAGCCCTTTAACTTCTTCACATTAGAAATTAATAACGAGAAGAATACGATCAACGGTACCTGTATACATACGGAGAAAAGAATAAACCAACCGTTGTTTTTAACGGATATCCAGAATCGTTCATCTCCTAGTGCTTTCTCATAATTACTTAATCCGGCTGATTTAACCGTCTCCGATACACCGTTCCAACTAGTAAAGCTGTAATAAATAGAACTAAAAATGGGGTAAATGAAAAACATCGTGAACAATATCAATGCTGGAAGAACGAAAAGGAAAAATACCACTGGATTTCTTAATGCTTTATTCATGACTACCTCCGGTTGCTTTGACATCTGGCGAATAGTGAATGCTTCAGATCAAGTGCAAACACATATTTTCTTTGATTTTAAAAATGTACCCTGGATTTAGCACCAGGGTACATTCAGTTTGCAGCTATTTATTCAACTGCTGCGTTTGCTTCTTCTTGTACCTTTTGCAAAGCTTCGCCCATTTTCTCAGGAGTCGTCTGATCGCCAATCAGTTTTTGAATTTGAATGTTACTGATTTCTGTAGTTACATCAGCTTGAACAAGAGAGTCAAATGCTGGGAACGAAGATTGTGAGTTGTTAAGTACACCTACGATTTCGCTCATCAGATCATCAGTAATATTCTCATTCAATACGTTTTGGTCAATCTTCATTGCTGGCAATACACCATCTTCAACAAGTCCGCGCAATTGCATTTCTTCATTAAATAAGTTTTTAATAAAAGATTTCACAGCAGCCAATTGACGTGGATCTTTCTCAGCAGATGCAGAGAAACCATAACCATTGTTCACATCGCGCATCAATGCAGTTTGGTCACCCGCTCCGCCTTCAACTGCTGGGATGTTGAAGAATCCAACTTTACCAATCAAACCTTCGCCAGATTGGCCCGTTTTAAATACGGAGGATTTCCAAGTACCATCATACAGCAGGATCGCTTCACCACTAGTGAATTGTGTTGTGTATTCAGCATATTCAAAGCCAAGTTCGCCTTTTTTGAAGTAGCCTTTATCAACCCATTCTTTGTATTTCGCAAATCCTTTTACTACATTTGGATCAGACCATTTAGCTTCGCCTGTTGCAAATTTAGCAGTTACATCCGGACCTGCATAACGTGACCACAGGTGGTTAGCTAACATAAGTGGTACCCAACCAGCTTTGGATGCACCAGCCAAAGGTACTTTTCCATCAGCCTTGATATCAGCCAATTGTTGTTCCAATTCAGCAAATGTTGTTGGAGCCTTCCAGCCCTTGCTTGTATAGTATTCTTTGTTATAGAAGAAACCTTCACCAGAACCACCGATAGGCAATCCATAGATTTTTCCTTCATAAGTGAAAGGATCTAGATTTGAGAATTTATCCTTAATTCCAAGTTCCTCAAGAATTGGAGTCAGGTCAAGTAATTTACCTTCTTTAGCATAGATCTTGGAGTCAGGGCTACCGAACAGATCGAAGATTTCCGGTGGATTACCCGCAGCCATTTCACCACGCAATTTTTCTTTACGGTTTACATCTGAATCTACCCCATCGAGTTTAAAGGTCAGACCCGGTACATCCTCTTGTACTTTGTTAACTACTTCTTCGAGAATAGCCAGACGTTTCTGCTTGTCTGCACCGATTTGAGTGTGACGAATCGTCATTTCAAATGGCTCGTTATTTACCGGTTCTTCTGTTGCTGGAGCATTTGTAGCGGCTGAGTTAGTCGCGGTAGCGTTTCCATCTCCTTTGTTAGAAGACGCATTGTTGTTGCCTCCGCAACCAGTCAGTAAAGCTGATGATACGAAAATCAGGGACAATAGCAAAGTCATACTTTTTTTCATTTCTTGTGACCCTCCCTATATATTGATGTGCTTTACACTTCTTATTATAGAAAACAGACTTCATTATCGTAAGGTTAAGATTCATCCACTATAGGGATAAAAATCTCTAATGTAAGCGGAATCAACTACATGATAAGTTATATTTTATAACATTAAAATGTTAAATCGCTTTATTCATTTGTTTTTCTCATCACAAAAGTTTGTTTTTCTTTAAAAACATTTAATTAAAATATTAAATTAGTCATATTACCTGACATATTTATTTATTATCTACCCCATAAACCACGTGTAACTATAGCATGTCTTTATTAGGAATAATATAAAATTCCCCCTCAGAGGAGCTTTAACCCCTCCCTTTTTACTTCCTCATAACAAAAAACCGCACCTTCAGTGATCAACCACTGAGGGTACGGTCTCTCTTAAAAATAAATATCTATTATACCAATGCCGTTTGCTTACGACCTTCTTCGACCAAGCGGTATGCCCGTTGCACTTCTTCTTCTGTTGGAGAAGGTACTCCATCCAGTTCATAAGCTTTGCCGAGCATTTCCCATTTATAGATACCCATCTGATGATAAGGTAAGATTTCGAATTTCTCGACGCCATTTAAGGTTCCAATATAACGACCTAAGTTAATGAGATCCTCTTCACGATCATGAATACCAGGAACATATACATGTCGGATCCACATCTTACGATTATGGTCTGAGAGCCAGCGTGCAAGCTTCAAAGTTCGATCATTGGATTTACCGGTTAATTTGATATGCGCTTCTTCATCAATATGCTTCAGATCAAGCATAACCAAATCTGTTACATCCAATAAGTCATTAATCTTGTCACCTTCGTTGTAACCATTACTGTCTAATGTGGTGTGCAAATTCCAACGCTTCTTCACTTCCGTAAATAACTGCTTTACAAATTGCGCCTGCAAGGTTGGTTCTCCACCGGATACAGTTAACCCGCCACCGGATGAACGATAGTAGTTTATATATGGCTCGATTTCCGAAAGCACTTCTTCTAGAGTCATTTCTTTACCTTCATCTAAAGCCCAGGTATCAGGGTTATGGCAATACTGACATTTCAGCAAGCAGCCTTGCATAAATAAGACAAATCGAATACCAGGTCCATCAACGGTTCCAAAGGTTTCCAAAGAATGTATGCGACCTTTAATCATAGGATGTCATCCTTTCGCCACGCCAGACTAACAGTCCCTTTTTCAACGATGAAGATCCCTGTCCTTGAGACTGTCATATCCCTATATCGCGGCAATAAAATTTAAAATTTTAACAATTCTCAAACAAGATATTACCGCCCTTGAGACAAGGGCGGTATCTTCCTTGCAATTATTTCAATAGTAGTACTAATTCAAAGATCTTCATGACAGGAACAAATTACATCGAACCGTGGAATGTACGGTTGATTACATCCATTTGTTGTTCACGAGTCAGCTTGATGAAGTTAACTGCATAACCGGATACACGGATAGTCAATTGTGGATAATTCTCTGGGTGCTCCATAGCGTCCATCAGCTGTTCACGGTTAAATACGTTAACATTCAAATGCTGAGCGTTGTTATGGAAGTATCCATCCATCATGTGTACCAGGTTAGACTTACGGGAATCCTCGTCTTTACCAAGTGCCTTAGGTACGATGGAGAACGTATTAGAGATACCATCTTGTGCATCGGAGTAAGGCAGTTTAGCTACAGAGTTCAGGGAAGCCAAGGCGCCTTTCTTGTCACGTCCGTGCATTGGGTTAGCACCTGGTGCGAAAGGTTCACCTTTCTTACGTCCGTCAGGTGTAGTACCTGTCTTCTTACCGTACACTACATTCGAAGTAATGGTCAGTACCGATTGAGTCGGCACAGAATCACGATATGTTTTGTTTTTACGGATCATAGTCATGAAGGTTTCAACCAATTCTACTGCGATGCTGTCAACAGCATCGTCATTGTTACCGTAGCAAGGGAATTCGCCTTCGGTTTCGAAATCGATCGCAATACCTTGTTCGTTACGAATAGGTTTTACTTTGGCGTATTTAATTGCGCTTAGTGAGTCAGCTGCAACGGACAGCCCAGCAATACCACAAGCCATCGTACGCAGAATGTCACGGTCATGCAGCGCCATTTCGATACGTTCGTAAGAATATTTGTCATGCATATAGTGAATGATGTTCAAAGTGTTAACATAAGTCTTAGCCAACCACTCCATCATCGGTTTGAAACGTTTCATTACTTCGTCATAATCCAGATATTCAGAAGTGATCGCTGGGAATTCCGGTCCAACTTGTGCTCCGGATTTTTCATCTACACCACCATTGATAGCATACAGTAATGCTTTTGCCAGGTTGGCACGAGCACCGAAGAACTGCATTTGTTTACCGATACGCATTGGAGATACGCAGCAAGCAATCGCATAATCTTCACCCCAGTATGGACGCATTACATCGTCATTTTCATACTGAATTGCACTAGTTTCGATGGAAACCTTGGCACAATATTTTTTGAAGGCTTCAGGCAATTTTTCGGACCACAGTACAGTTAAGTTTGGCTCCGGAGCTGGACCCAAGTTGTACAGGGTGTTCAAGAAACGGAAGCTGTTCTTGGTAACACGAGTTGTTCCGTCTTCAGCCATACCACCGATGGATTCAGTTACCCATGTTGGGTCGCCGGAGAACAGATCATTATAGTCAGGTGTACGCAAGAATTTCACGATACGCAGTTTCATTACGAAATGATCGACGATTTCTTGTACTTGTTCTTCAGTCAAAGTACCTTCAGCAATATCGCGTTCTGCATAGATGTCTAGGAAAGAGGACACACGGCCCAGGGACATCGCCGCACCATTTTGCTCTTTAACTGCTGCCAGATATCCGAAGTATACCCATTGAGTAGCTTCTTTGAAGTTGGTCGCCGGTCTGGAAATATCCATACCATGAGCAGCTGCCATTTCTTTCAATTCGCCAAGTGCACGAATTTGCTCAGACAGCTCTTCACGCAAACGAATGATATCTTCAGTCATGGAATCTACTTCAAGCTCAGTTTGTTGTTGTTTTTTGTCTTTAATGAGGAAATCAATACCGTACAGAGCAATGCGGCGGTAGTCGCCGATGATGCGTCCGCGGCCGTAAGCATCAGGAAGACCTGTAATTACGCCGGATTTACGCACAGCTCTCATGTCTGGTGTATATGCATCAAATACGCCTTGGTTATGCGTTTTGCGAATGTTCGTAAACATGTCAACGATGTTTTGTGGAAGCTCGAAGCCATAAGCCTTCGTAGCATCAACCATCATCTTGATCCCGCCGAATGGCTGGATGGAACGTTTGAAAGGAGCATCAGTCTGTACGCCTACAATTTGTTCCTTGTCCTTGTCAATGTAGCCTGGAGCATGTGAAGTGATTGTGGAGACAGTATCTAGGGAAACATCCCATACGCCGCCTCTTTCTCTTTCTTCCTTGCTCAATTGGGAAATAATCTTCCACAGTTCAGTTGTGTTACTAGTAGGTCCTACGAGGAATTCTTCGTTTCCCTCATAAGGCTTAATGTTGCTTGCGATAAAGTTGTTAACGTCAACTTTTCTGGACCATTTACCTTTTGCAAAACTTCTCCAACCGGATTTCACTTCTTGTACATCTTTTTCAATCACCGACATGCTAAATCCCTCCATCTATATTTATATTATATTTGTAGAGATCGCGGGCTTGAAGGTTGATCCCGTGTCTCGTGATCCCAAGAAAAATATGGTTGTTCGAAAATTCACAATCATTGTTCCATATATGGGACCGTTGTTTATATAAACATTTTAGTTTATTTTCTATAAATAGACTGTGACAAATATCACCTTTCGGGTGATATTTGTCACTTATATCTAATCCACAACCATCCTATTATCTACTTAACCAAATATTAATTATCAAATCTTCCGTAGAAAGCATTACGGTATACATCTGCAAGTTCAGATACCAGTGGCAGCTTAGGATTGGCAGTTGTACATTGATCTTCAAATGCACGGTCAGCCAAGTAATCTACACGGGATTCAAAATCCTTAGGATCAAAGCCCAATTGTTGGAAGGATTCTTCGATACCCAGTTTCTTGTTCATGTCGCGAATAGCATTGATCAGGCTAGTTACACCTTCTTCAGTTGTGCGAGCTGGCAATCCCAGAATACGGGCGATTTCTGCATAACGCTCGTCAGCTACGAAGTGTGAATATTTAGGGAACGAAGCGAACTTCGTAGGTTTCTTAGCATTGTAACGAATAACGTGTGGCATAAGGATCGCATTAGTACGACCGTGAGCAGTGTGATATTGACCGCCCCATTTATGCGCCAAGCTGTGGTTAATACCCAGGAAAGCATTAGCAAAGGCCATACCAGCAAGTGTTGATGCGTTATGCATTTTTTCACGGGCAACTCTGTCGCCTTCAAGAGCCGATTTTTCAAGGTATTGGAATACCAATTGGATTGCTTTAATTGCCAGACCATCCGTGTAGTCACTCGCCATAACAGATACATAAGCTTCGATGGCATGTGTCAATACGTCCATACCTGTATCAGCTACAGCAGTTTTTGGCAAGCTATATACGAACTCTGGATCAATGATAGCTACGTCTGGAGTTAGCTCGTAGTCAGCCAAAGGATATTTAGTGTGTTGTTCAGTTGTTTTATCGGTAATAACTGCGAAAGATGTTACTTCCGAACCTGTACCCGAAGTAGTTGGAATCGCTACAAACTTAGCTTTGTTTCCAAGTTTAGGGAATTTGTAAACCCGTTTACGGATATCCATGAATTTTTGTTTCAGACCATTAAAGTCTGCGTCTGGATGTTCATAGAATAACCACATTCCTTTTGCAGCATCCATTGGGGAACCACCGCCAAGTGCGATGATGCAGTCCGGTTGGAATCTGTTCATCATTGCTGTACCTTTTTCAACTGTAGTTGTTGATGGATCTGGTTCAACTTCCGAGAACACTTCGATCGCTACAGGAGTTTGGCGTTGACGCAGGTAATGTTCAACTCTCTCAACATATCCAAGCTTAACCATCATTGGGTCAGTGATAATTGCGACACGTGTGATATCAGGCATTTTGGTCAGGTACTGAGTAGCGCCTTTTTCGAAATAGATCTTGTCAGGTACTTTAAACCATTGCATATTCACGGTACGACGATTCACCCTTTTCACGTTGATCAAATTGATTGCTGTAACGTTTTGCGACACGGAGTTACGACCATAAGATCCGCAGCCCAGCGTCAACGAAGGGATGTTAGTGTTATAGATATCGCCGATCGCACCATGAGTGGAAGGCGAGTTAACAAGAATACGTCCTGTTTGCAGACGGTTGGAGAACTTCATGATTACTTCTTCGTTGTTGGAGTGGATAGCCGAACTATGGCCCATACCACCAAATTCAACAACTTGTGCTGCGCGTTCAATACCTTGATCTGCGTTTTTAACTTTGTAGCAAGCAAGCACAGGACTCAATTTTTCAGCGGACAATGGATATTTAGTGCCTACACCTTCAAGTTCTGCTACCAGAATCTTAGTGCCGGCAGGAACTTGAATGCCGCACATTTCAGCAATTTTCACTGCGGATTGTCCTACGATTGCTGGGTTAACTGCACATTTATCAACGTTCATAGCGCCGCTAGTCAGTTTGGCAGCTTCTTCTTTGTTAACAAAGTAGCAGCCATTAGCGATCATTTTCTTTTTCACTTGATCGAAGATTGGTTCTTCGATAATAACAGCTTGCTCGGAAGCACAGATCATACCATTATCAAATGTTTTGGAAAGAATGATGTCCGTTACGGCTTGATCGATATCCGCGCTCTTTTCGATGAATGCAGGTACGTTACCAGGACCTACGCCAAGAGCTGGTTTACCACAGCTATAAGCTGCTTTTACCATTGCAGAACCGCCAGTTGCAAGAATAAGTGCAACGTCAGGGTTATTCATCAAAGCGTTTGTTTTGTCCATCGTTGGCATTTCAATCCATTGGATACAATTCTCAGGTGCGCCAGCTTTTACAGCCGCATCATGAAGAATTCTAGCAGCTGCTGCACTACACTCTTGCGCAGATGGGTGGAAACCGAATATAATAGGGTTCCGTGTCTTAATCGAAATCAACGCTTTAAACATCGTGGTGGATGTAGGGTTGGTTACCGGTGTGATACCCATTACAATTCCGACGGGCTCAGCAATTTTTTGGAAGCTTTCATAAGCATTGTCTTCAATAACGCCTACTGTTTTATCGTATTTAATTCCGTGCCAGATATATTCTGTCGAGAAGATGTTTTTAGTAATTTTGTCTTCGTAAACCCCGCGGCCAGTTTCTTCTACAGCCAATTTAGCGAGGTACATATGTTTGTCGAGTCCAGCCAACGCCATTGCATGAACGATTGTGTCAACTTGCTCTTGATCCAGCGCCATGAATGCCTCATGTGCTTTTTTCGCTTTATCCACCAAAGTCTGAATATACTCTTCAGCGGTAGTTTGTTTAACTTGGGCGGCGACTTCGTTCTTAACTGCCATCTCCCTCGTCCTCCTGTCAATTTTTAGGTTGTTTTTCTCTACACATTTATCTTATCACATCATTTCCACCTTGTATAGTGAAATCTTTCACAAAGTATAAAGTTTTTTTGATTTGTTTTCAAAGCGCTTTCATTCGATCATATTATAGGTTTTTTACCATTATTTATGCTGTATTATCCCTTAAATCTAAAGTTTATGTTTAAAAAGACAAGAACCGATACCCATTTTCTACCTTTCCGCTCGCAAAAATATTTTAAAAATGCAAATCTAATTTTGTTGACATTCTATTTTTCTCATGACCCTCTAAAAAATAGTCGGAAGCCATCCGTCGTGTTGATTTATAAAAATATCAATAATATAAACATAAAAAAACCGACTCCTAAAGGAGCCGGTTCTGTTCTTCCTTGCCTATTCTACTTTAATTGTATCGAAGAATTTCTCTTGCACTGTTTTGGCAGCAGCTTCAAGCTGTGTCTTGGAATCTGTTCCTTTTTTGGAGAACAGCTCTTGTATTACATTGGACATGGTTGCGTAGTAGTCCTGTGTATTGTATTGTGCTTCCGGTTTACCGTCCAGCAAGCCTAAAATATCAGGGCTGTATTGATATACATTTGTATATTTATCATACACAGCTTTTGTTTTCTTGCCGAAGTCAGAATCTGCAGAATAGTAATCTAAGAGCGGCGGAATAAAGTATTTGCCATCCGTTGTACGTTGTTGCAGAACCGCATCCAGTGCTTCTAGACCTTTATCGGAGAAGTAATCAAATGTAATATAACGGAATGCCATTTCTTGCTCGTCTGGTGTTGCATTTGGATTGATTACAAGGTAGTCACCACCAAGTACCCCAGTGTGTTTTCCGCCTTTTTCCATCGCAGGCATTGGATACGTAAGTACATCTTCTGGTTTCAGACCGCCTTGATTCAACGCTTGCTCAATAACACCGTCAGATCCAGCCATTACCATTGCTGTACGACTTTGTTGGAATGCGCCTACAGCATCACCCCAGCCCAGTGCCCAATCCTGAGGAATCGCGTTTGCTTCCCATCTAAGTTTCTTGTAGAAATCCAGCGCTTTAATCCCAGCCTCAGAATTAAAAGTAGCTACAACCTTACCGCCTTCAATCTTCTGAATTTCACCGCCAGCTTCGAACAGGAAGTTGGTCCAGTTCCAGCCTGCTTCATTCCCTTTACCCATTGGAGCAATACCGGAAATCCCTTTTTTGGTATCAGCTACGCCTTTCGCGGTATTCAGCATATCATCCCAAGTCCAATCCATAGATGGAACAGCAACGCCTTTTTCATCCAGCATTTTTTTGTTGATCATTGTGGTTGTTACATAACCCTTTTGAGTTACGCCGAATACTTTTCCGTCAATGATAAATTGGTTTTGGAGAACCGGGTTAATTTGATCCTTAAATTCGTATTTATTCCACAGATCCGTAATGTCAGCTACCCAGCCTTTTTCAACTAGGAATTTTGCTTCTGTAGCGTAAGTGTTAAAGAAGGTTGGAGCTTCATTCGCTGCCATTTTGATGCCGATTTCACTTACATTGTACTGCCAATCGTCTTTGACGATTTCAACATTCGGATACTCCTCTTGGAAACGTTTGATCTTGTCATCTTCCTGTGCTCTAACTTCGGTTAGGTCAGGGGTTGGATAGTGAATTTTGATGGTCACTTTTCTTTGTGTGATATCATCAGTTGGCGCTGCTGTAGCACTGCCAGCATTATCTGTTGCAGCATTCGTTGGCGCAGTAGTCGCTTCCCCTTCCTTGTTTCCTGTTGTGTTTCCGTTATTGTTGTTACCGCCGCATGCGGTTAACAATGATCCGGCCACAAGGAGGCTTAGTAGCACGCTAGAGTACTTACGCATTGAAACTCCCCTTTTCAATTCATAGTTATCTTACATATCGATCATAAAAGAGAAATCGTTTACAAACGAGGTGCATTTATATTCCTTTCATGTGCATGTTTACGATCCGTGACTAAATTCGTCGATCCGCGCTTATCCCTTAACTGCTGATAATGCGACGCCACGCATAATGAACTTTTGGAAGATCAGGAAGACAAGGATCGGCGGCAACGATACGATAAATAGGATAGCGAATTTAATATTCGTATTAAGTGCCTTTACATTAATAACGTATTTATAGATTGCTGTCGCGAGCGTATATTTCTCTTCACTGTGCATAACCAGAGATGGCCAGAACCAGTCATTCCATGCAGTAGAAAAGATAAAGATCGCCAGCGTAGCAAATATCGGAACCGACAATGGCACTGCAATGGAGAAAAAGCTTCTCGGCTCAGAGGAGCCGTCAATCCGCGCGGCTTCAAAAATTTCAGGATGTATCCCATCAAAAAAGTTCTTTAAGAGTAGAAAATAGAATGTATTCGCACCAGCCGGCAGCCAAAAGGCAGCGTACTGATTCAGTAATCCAAGCTCTTTTAGATTGACAAAGTTGGGAATCATGTAGCTGGTCGCCGGAATAAACAATGTCATCAGGAAAAAGAAATAAATTGCCTTTCTGTAAGGAACATTCATACGAGAAATGCTGAAAGCAGACATTCCCAATACGACTAGTGTCACGACCATATTCCCCACAAAAATATAAATAGTGTTCTTAAGGAACATCAGCAGATCAATGTAGTTCATCGCTTCTTTAAGGTTGCTGAAGTGCCATTCCTGCGGGAAAAAATGCGGTGGGAATGAGTTCACCTCTTGATTCGATTTCAGTCCGTTAAATAACGTCATACAGATCGGATACAGCATGCTAAACACCATAATCAAAATAACCACGCACATCAAGCCATAAACGATCTTATTGCTTGTTTTTTTCAAATCATGTTCTGAGAGAATCCCTCTATCTGCGCTCTTCATCTTAGTTGTCCTCCTTGTTAAGCTTGAACTGTAAAATGCCCAAACCACCTAGGACTATGAACATTAGCATGCCAAGCGCAGTCGCTGTTCCATAATCGAGTCGCGTAAAAGCATATTTTACGATCAGCAGCGCATAGGTAAGCGTAGTATTATTCGGCCCACCATCAAGCAGCGCCATTTGTGACTGATACCCTTGTGAAGTCCCGATAATCTGTAATATAAACATCAAAATGATCAAATTACGTAGCGAAGGCAATGTGATGTACTTTATACGTGCCCACACACCCGCCCCATCAATCTCAGCTGCTTCATACCAATCCCGCGGAATGCTGAGTACAGCAGCCAAGTATATTAACATCCCTGATCCAAACTGCTGCCACGTCTCCATAAAAACAAGGGAAATCATCGACCACCTTGTATCTGTCAGGAAGGCAACCTGGTCCACACCAAGCGAGCTTAATACTGCATTGATTGGGCCCACAGGATCATAAAGCCATCTCCAGAGTCCATATAGCACCACACCAGGCATTACAAAAGGTAGGTAAGCCGCTACCCGCACAAAGCCCCCAAACCTTCTCAGCTCCGAGATCATAATAGCAAAAGCAATCGGAACCCAGAACCCGATAATAAGACATAGAAGCATGTAATACCCTGTATTTTTTAACGCGGTCAAAACATCCGGATCACTAAGGGCTCTAGCATAGTTCTCAAAGCCAACAAAGCTATTCCCTTTTACAAAATCAACATGGTAGAAGCTGTACAACAAGCCTTTAAAAATTGGCACCCACAAGAACATTACAAAAATAATCACAGCAGGTACGAGGAACATATATCCCCAAAAGTTTTTCTTCCAGCGGTTTTGCTTGTAAGGTGTACCCTTCAGCGCCGGCGGATTTTCGGATACAACTGCGGTTTGATTCATCAGGCTCCCTCATTCCATTTTTCTTTCAGCATTTTTCGCAAAATGCTTCCTACCTTAAATTGTAGAAAATGAGGGTTGTACTGAACATGTCTAAATCTACCGAAGTAGTATGTGTTTTTACTTCTTCAATTCACTGGGGCTAATCCCATAATATTTTTTGAAAATTTTACTAAAATGCTCCGGTGATTCATAACCTACACGCTCGGCGATTTCGTATCTGCGAAGATCTGTGTTCAAAATCATCTCCCGACTTTCTTCCATCCGCAGCTTAATTACATATTCCCACAGGTTGTAACCTGTATTTTTCTTAAACAGATAGCTCAAATAATTGGGGCTGACATGGTTTTTCTTAGCCACTTCATGGATGGTTAATCCTTTTTGCGCATAGTTCTCGTCAATATACTCTCTCGCTTTCTCTACAATCAGATTGCTGCGTGTATGAAGCTCTTCTACTGAAGGATCGGTTGTGTAGCTGTTCCAATTAAAATCCCCGTAGTAAAACACATAATGGTCATTGTGTTCATTATTCCAGAGAATGGCTTTGGAGGCTTGACGGTTCAATACAGCCATAAAAGAAAGACCCTTGAGAATCTGGCTGATGCCGATAACTGCATTTAAGTGCAGATATTTTTGAATATTAAAATGAAGACTACGGCCAAGGATATCTAGCCTATTAATTTGGCTGGCAGACGAATCTTCATAGCTTTTTTCATCCCACTGAATAATGATCGTAATCTCTTCATCCTCTGCGTAAAAGGCTGTCGAGTTCCACTCCTGATCCATCAGCTCTTTGGCGATATTCAGCGCGGCATAACAAAGAAGCCGTCTGTCCCGCAGGGTGTAGTGCTTCTCCTGATTCATTCCAGCCAGAGGTACCTTAATTTTTAAGACGGAAAAATACGGCCCTTGCAGCTTCAGGTTATCCAGCTTTTGCAAGCGTTCTGCATCACACAGTACACCTTCAGGCTCAATGAGCAGCTCATTCAATAACTTGCTGTATTCCGGAAGCGGCTCTTCCAGCCGAAAGCTTTCGTTAATTCCTGACATGAAAATATCCAATTCTGGTGATGGTTTCCCCATCTTAAGCAGCACATTTCGCACCGAATCCAGAAATTGCTCACTGTTCAAAGGTTTGATCAAATAATCCTTCGCTCCAAGCCTAACGGCCATTTGCGCATATTGAAACGTCTCGTGTGCAGAAATCACGATGGTCTGTACCCAGGGTTTGGCCAATTTTGCATGCTGCATTAGATCAATCCCACTCATTGCGCCCATCTGAATATCAGTAACGAGCAGGTCTATTTCCTCCATCCGAATGCAGTCCAGCGCTTCAAAACCACTGTTTGCTGTATAAATATGGTCTATGTTTAACCCCGAAGAAGCTAATAAATTGCTCAGCCCTTTACAAATCAAGGGTTCGTCATCCACAACTAATATATTGAACATATCTGTATGCTCCCCTTCCTTAGTCCTGATTCTCTGATTTCGGAAGCTTAACCGTCACCAATGTACCGCCCTCTTTACGAGGGGTATAGCTGATGCCATAATCAGAGCCGAAGTGTAAATGAATACGCTGGTTAATGTTGCGAATCCCGTAACCGCTGGCCGGATTTGGACTGTCGTCATTCAGCACAGCTTCGATGGCCTGATAATCAACAGTCTTATAGCCGTTATCTTCAATAGTGATCTCGACGGTATCGTCCACACAAACTGCACTAATGATGATTTCCCCATCTTCGCCCATATTTTTGACACCATGAATAATAGCATTCTCAATTAACGGCTGCAGGGTAATTTTAGGAATTAGATTTCTTTTCGTATCTGGATGAATCTCCATTACTACACGAAATATATAATCATACCGGTGCTGCTGCAGCTTGATGTAGGCCGTTGCATGCTCCAGCTCTTCTTCAAGGCTAATCAGCTCCCTTCCCCGACTGAGGCTAATCTTCATAAGCTTGGATAATTCCTTGATCATCTCGGCGGATTCAACGTTACCTTCCAGCGAGCTTTTCCAGTAAATACTCTCCAAAGTGTTGTAGAGCAAATGCGGATTGATCTGCTGATAGAGCAGTTGAAGCTGTGATTCCTTCTGTTTTAGCTCCATCTGGTATTTATAAGTAATTAGTCCATTTAGCCTGCGGGCCATGTCATAGGTAGAGCCAATCAGCACACTGACCTCATCGTTACTCCCTCTTTTTGGCGTCTCAGGGACACGATTGCCTGGCTCAAACTTCCGGACGAAAAAAGCTAACTTTTGCAAAGGCGTCATTAATGAACGCCAGAAATAAGTAATCATGATTAATCCAAAAACAGCATAGGCCACAGTTATGTATTGAATCACACTTTTCATTTCGTTTTGTTGCTGCAGCAGCGCTTTTACGGCGATTTTGTAGACTAGCTTCTGTCCTAAGGCATGGTTATTATTGACCACATAAATAAAATCCGAGGTAATAACATCCACGGTTCCCTCCAAATCCTCAGCAACGACCGTCTCCGGCAGCGTAATGATCTCACCAGTATTATTCGTAGTAGAAGCGAGTACACGATTATCCAGATCTGTTAAGTAAATATCACCATCAGGCAACGATATGGATTTAAGGGATTCTCCGATTTTTGCGTCCATTTTGGTAATGACTAAAACCCCAATGGTCTCAGCTTTTCTGGAGATGTTATTGACAGCTCTCATATAGGTAAGAGTCTTCAAGTTTTCCGCTTGTGCACTTAGCTTCCCTGTAAATTTTAGAGATCCGCGACCCTTTTTCTGGACAACCTCCTCGAACCAATAGGGCTCTTCCGCTTTGGAAAAGAAATATACCCCCGCCTTCTTAACCTGTGGGAAATTGGGTGCAAAAAAATAATAATCCTCGGGATCGTATATATAAAGGGAATAATAGATGCCGTCCCCACGCTCCGCTCCCTGCGAGTAACTGACCAACAGCTTCTCTATCGTCTCATAACGTTTAACCCGCTCCAGAATGGTATCCGAACCCGTCATATTAATCTGTTGAATCAGAGGATTTTGAATTACAGTGGTAGTAATTTTATTTACGGTATCGATATCTCGGTTAATGATGGTGAAGTTTTGCTTGTTCAGCTCTACATAAGCATTCGTCACATGGCGCTTCAGAATTTGCTCAGCCTTCATATTCCCGTAAATGTTCAAAAACAGAATCGGCGAGATCATAATCAGAAACAGCAGGATAAGCTGTTGTTTGACGTTTAGCTTCAAAATCGGCCTAATCAGCCTAGACAACATCGAGATACACCTCCGGGTTCAATAACTATATCAAAGTGATAAACGCTTACATATGTTTATTTTAAAGTTTTTTATGTTCATTTGTATGTAGTTTTTTCTGTTGGGCGGATAAAAAGAGCACGATGATATGTTCGCCACTACGTAGAGCGTTTGGGCTTACGATCGCTGTTATCCTCAGATTTCCTGATTTTATACCGCTGAGCGGTAGAAATCCGAGGATAAAGGCGACCACTGGCGTTTCTCCAGCTCCAAACCTCCACTTCGCAACTCCATCAACGGAACTCTTAAAAACCGCAAACAGAAAAAGTGGGAGGCCGACGTAAAGGACACTGCGTGGGGCTAGGAGGAATGAACTCTAAATGGAAGAAGTGCGATGTATGTTCTTGAACACTTGAATACTCAAGTACTTCAATACATGAATGTGCTTTGTCTGTTGGGCGTCTGGATTGCTTGATGTGCGATGGTGGTGCTTATTGTGCGTTGGATTGCTTGATGTGCGATGGTGGTGCTTACTGTGCGTTGGATTGCTTGATGTGCGACTTACTACTTATTCGGCGTTTTACATTCCCACACACCCTCTTCACGATGAGTTATCGGACTCAGATGCAGCTATTGGGCTGATTTTTGGCTTTTACGGGGAGGTTCGGACTCCAGAGGCGTTATTCGTTCCAAACATGCGCGATACGCGGGCTTTTCGAGTCAATAGCGGCTATGGAGTCCGATAGGTTCTCAAATGAGCCGGATTATTACTTATAAAGACTATGAGGTCCGATACACTGTCCGAACTTTTGACTAACGTTCTGAATTACTTAATATGCAGCTAATAGCGACTATGGGATCCGATCACCGTCTGAGCTTAAGACTAACTATCTGAATTACTTAATGTGCAGCTCAGCTACTTATTCAGCGTTTACATTCCCACACACCCTCTTCACGTTGAGCGATCGGACTCAGATGCAGCTATTGGGCTGATTTTTGGCTTTTACAGGGAGGTTCGGACTCCAGAGGCGTTATTCGTTCCAAACATACGCGATACGAGGACTTTTCGAGCCATTAGCGACTATGGAGTCCGATATCTTCTCAAATGAGCGTAATTTTGGCTAATAGCGACTATGAGGTCCGATACACTGTCCGAGCTTTTGACTAACTTTCTGAATTACTTAATGTACGGCTAATAGCGACTATGGGGGTCCGATCTCCGTCTGAGCTTTAGACTAACTATCTGAATTACTTAATGTGCAGCTCAGCTACTTATTCGACGTTTTGCATTCCAACACACACTATTTTCATGATAAGCTATCGGACTCAGATGCAGCTATTTGAACAAATTCCTGCTTTTACGGGGAGGTTCGGACTCCAGAGGCGTTATTCGTTCCAAACATGCGCGATACGAGGACTTTTCGAGCCAATAGCGACTATGGGGTCCGATAGGCTCGCAAATGAGCCGATTTATGGCTAATAGCGACTATGGGGTCCGATAGAAAGTCTGAGCTAGCTAAATACAGAGACTTTGCACAAAAAAAGACCGCCCCCAAAGTCATCCGCTACTTTGGAGTCGGTCCCATGTTCATTTAGAGCCTTAGTCTGTCAGCAGCTCATACAATCCTTTTACGACCAGATCAGCTTCCTTCAGCACCTCAGGTTTGCCGATACCTACAACCTCCATCCCAGCAGCTTTACCTGCTTGAACGCCTGCCTCAGCATCTTCAAACACAACACATTCATCCGGCTGCAAGCCTATCTCCTGAGCCGCGATCAGGAACACCTCTGGGTCCGGTTTGGCTAGTGACACTTTGTTGCCGTCAATAACTGCATCAAATAAGTCTGTAATGTTCAGCTTATTCAAAATAAACTCAGCGTTCTTACTGGCTGAACCTAACGCAATCCCAATCCCACGTGATCTCAATCCTGTTAGGTATTCTTTCACTCCAGGCAGCAGCTCCGATTCCTCGAGTCGAGAAATGTATTCTACGTACAGGCGGTTTTTCTTCTCCGCCATTGCCAGCTTCTCTGCTTCCTTAAATTCCAGGCCACCCACTTCCAGCAGGATATCAAGTGATCTCATCCGGCTCACACCTTTAAGCCGTTCGTTATCCTCCTCCGTGAATTTAAAGCCAAGCTCATCTGCAAGACTCGCCCACGCCAAATAATGATATTTGGCTGTATCTACGATCACGCCATCCAGATCAAAGATGGCGCCTTTCATATTTTCCAACATTGATTTGCTTCCTCTCCGTTGTGTATTAATATTTATAATCCCGTTTCGTCAAAGGCCAGTCGAAGGGTCTCACCTGCGGAGCAAGACTTGCCTTCTCCGCCTCGCACCGAGAATACTAAGTCTCCACTGTAATCAGCAGCTGTGATCACAGTGACTTCATCCTTTCTGATCCGCAGTTGGATGGTATCGCCGCGCAGGGTAACCGGAAGCTGAACGGACTGCCAATGTTGCGGCAGAGATGGATTGATGTGCACAACCCCTCCATCGTAGTCCAACCCAGCGAAGCCAAGAACCGCAGCCATCCAAGCACCACCATTCGCAGCCGGATGAGTCCCTCCGATGTAGAGATCCCCTACATATTGCTTAGATTCGCCGGTGAGATCGACGGTAGCCGTACGCATAAAATACGGATAGCCCCAATCCGGTGAACCAATATCAGCAGCTACCAAAGCGTAAATACAAGGGCTTAAGCTTGATCCGTGTTCCGTACGCGGTTCGTAAAATTCCCAGTTCGCTTGTTTCACTTCCTTGCTAAAGGAGTGCTTGAACAAATTCAGCATCAACACAACGTCTGCTTGTTTAAGTATGGTTGTGGTGGTAGCTAAGCCATTGCCGCCGCCAAAATACTCATTTTTATTAAGCACACGTGATTTCAGTTCTGTTAGTTCTACATCCTCCAAGGTGAGGTACCGGTCGAATTGTTCAATAACAAGACTGGCAGGATCAGGCTGTGGAACATAAAAGCTATCCAGCATCGTTTTGAACTCCTTCAGGAATGGCCCTGAGCTAAACTGAGCGGACAATTGACTGTAGTCCTCAGGATACTTCTCTTGCAGCAAGGCTGCCGTACGCAAGGCAATCTCAAGCGTCTCTTTAACCAGTGCATTCGTAAAAGCATTATTGTTCACACGCTCATGATATTCATCCGGACCTGTAACATCCAGAATCTCAAACCGCTGTTTAACCGAATTATAGTAAGCGTAAGAGTAGAAAAAGCGAGCGCATTCCCAGATCACCTCTGCTCCTCCACTAGTTAGCAGACTTTCATCCCCTGTGAATTGAACATATTTCCAGATCCCATGCACAACGTCACCACTGATATGAACCTGCTTATCGCGGAAATAGGTGCGCATCGGCCGGCCTGTAAATACATCATTCACATTAAACAAAGTACAGGCATCGTCTCCCGTATCCTGACTTTCCCAAGCATAAAATGCGCCCAAAAATCCATATTCCGCTGCCTTACGGCGAGCACCATCCAATGTATGAATCCGGTACATCATCAAGTTCCGCGCTACCTTAGGATCACTGTGCAGGAAAAACGGCAACATAAACATTTCCGTATCCCAAAATACAGCTCCCTTATATACCTGACCCGATAATCCCCGGGCTGGAATAGACACCTTCTCCGAAACTGTAGGCGCAATGATTAACAGCTGATAGATACTATATCTCAAGGCAAATTGGGCAGCTTCATCACCTTCGATGATTACATCACTGTGTGACCATCTCTCATCCCATATCAGACGGTGAGACTTAAATAACGCCTCATAACCCAGCGCCTCAGCAGCATGGACAGATTTAACAGCTTCCGTCTCCGGCTGATCAGCATCAAGTCCAGTATAGACTGCTACATACTTAAACCATTCATACGTCTCACCCGCACGGGCATCAAAAGAAATCCGGCGAACAGCAGCACCATCTTCCAGTAGCTCCTCACCAAAACTGAATACCGCCCTCTCCGCCACAACCACCGGAATCTTCAATTCTCCGCTAACCGATGAAGAGATCAGCACCTCGTCCTTCAATTGCACCGTTTGTCCGTAGAGATGAGGTCCATTGATATCCCACACATCTACATCAATTCCCGTCTCAATGGCTACTCGACAGTCTTGTGTGCTGCGAATAGAGTATTTACTAACGAGCAAGTGAAGATTATCCTGGCTTACGAAACGATCTGCGGTAAACGTCAACGTCCCTCCGTCAGATACAGCAAATTCAGTGCTCCGATGATGAATGGCATTTCGGATATTTAACTCCTGAGTATGAGCGACCGGTTCACGGTCAAGCACACTTAAGAGCTGATCATTACAGAAAATTTTGGTCAACAATCCATTAGGGGCATTAACGGGTTCTCTCCATTTGTCTCCTGCTCTGTCATATAGACCTGCGAGGGTGACAGCTGCTAGCTCGGTTTTACTGAATTCCTCCAGTGTGCCGCGATATCCCATGTAGCCGTTGCCTAACATATATTTGTTACCGTTCGTCGTCACAAGCTGTTTATCAAAACAACTATCCTTTACGATCCAGTTCATCCTGCCAGCATCCCTTCACCTAGTGGAAGCGTCTTTCCGGAAGCATCCACTGTAATCGACTGTCCGTACACTATAATTTCGGTACTTCCACCATTAACCGCAGTGATTGTTACTGAATTTTTGTCGACCACAATTCTCAGAAGCACTCCTTCATACAACACTTGGAAGCTATATTCATCCCAGCGTTCTGGCAGGGTTGGCTGAAAGGACAGACGCGCTCCATCCGATCGCATTCCGCCAAAGCCGTAAACAATATTCATCCAAGCAGCAGCAATTGAGGTAGTATGCAGCCCTTCACGGGTATTGCGGTTATAGTTGTCTAAATCCAGTCGAGTAGCAAATTCAAAAAACGAATATGCTTCCTCGGGTTTGCCGATTTCACTTGCCAAAATGGAGTGGATCGAAGGTGACAGCGAAGACTCATGAATACATCTAGGCTCGTAGTATTCGTAGTTCGCCAGCTTCGCTTCTTTAGAGAATTGTCCGCTGTACAAGAACATAAACATAAGTACATCCGGCTGCTTAATCATGTCATAGCGATACAAACGATCATATGACCAGTTCGAATATAATGGGAATTCTGTTACCGGAATCGAATGAATATCAATATGTGGCATATCGAAGAACCCATCATGCTCTTCATAAACTCCTGTCACTTCGTCAACCGGAATCCGCATATGCTGCGCCTTATTTTTCCAATCGGTGAGTTCCTCGTCATGAAGTTCTGTTTTCTCTACCACAGCTGCAAAAGCAGCAGGAGCTTGTTCTTTCATCTCCCGAAGAGTCTCTAGGGTGTATTCAAAAGATTGTTGAGCCATCAGATTAATGTAACAGTTGTTATTGACCATCAATTGGAACTCATCAGGACCCATTACGCCAAAATAACCATATTCCCCGCTGCGTTGCCCCCATTGACCACGTGTAGCATAGAATCTGCTGATCTGAATCAGCATCTCAGCCCCTTTACTATGCAGGAAGCTTTTATCACCGGTATTTTTGACATAATGCCAAATGCCATAAGAAACAGCAGTCCCTACATGAAGCTGAAGATTAGAGTGCTGCCAGAGATCACAGCTTTCTGTTCCATCTATAGTAGCAATAGGATAGCAAGCTCCCTCACAATCCACCTCTTTAGCGCGCTGCATAGCCTGTGGCAATGTTTTATATCTGAATTCCAATAAGCTCCGGGCAGCCTTTGGATTATTGAACATATAGAACGGTAAGCAATAGGATTCTGTATCCCAAAAAGCCAACCCACGATATACTTCCCCCGTCAGCCCTTTGGCACCAATATTAAAACCGGGATGATCGCCATGATAGGTCTGATAAAGCTGGAAGATACAGAAACGAATACCCTGTTGATTCTCAGGATCGCCCTCAATTCGGATATCACTTGTCTCCCAGATGCCCTTCCAATAAGCTGTCTGATCAGCGATTATTTGAGT
Organism: Paenibacillus sp. FSL H8-0175; assembly: GCF_045040615.1. Lineage (NCBI taxonomy): Bacteria > Bacillati > Bacillota > Bacilli > Caryophanales > Paenibacillaceae > Paenibacillus > Paenibacillus sp. FSL H8-0175. The sequence goes on from NZ_CP150299.1 coordinate 5,057,856, forward strand.
ATCCGTCAATTGGCTTGCGGTTTCAGCAAGAGACAGACCTTTGCTCCACAGCTCTTCAGCTGTATGGGCAGAATCACTATCCGAATAGTTCATAACCAGTTTGGTAAAATAGGAGACTTCTCCTTTCGTAAGGTCCAGGGTGAAATTTTGACCAACAAACTTATCACTCTCGACAGCAGTAAGCTGCAACGGCTGCGAGGATTGTAAGGTAAAGCTTGAGAACAGCTTGTTCCCAGTATTCACGGTACTCGCCATAATAGCAGAGGACGCTCCACTTACTCCGCTGCGGAGACTGTTCCACATACATTCGCCGCGTTCTTCATGAATAATGCCGAAATCAAGACCTGCACAAATGTCCACGCTCCCCGAGAAATTAAGGGGTTCAAATTCCACCCGCTGCAACCCCAAATGAGACATAGTCATGCTGACCAGACGTGTAAAGACTACTTTTAGCGACTTGCCATCGTTTAGATGCCAGACTAGCTCTCTCCGATACGTACCCTTACGAAGATCCAACCTACGCACATAATCCGTTACGTTACTTTTTGCTAAATCAAGCTGTTCACCATCTACAGATAGACGTGTATACAGCCAGTCCACCGCATTCACCATATATCTCAGCGAGCGAATAATCCCTTTGTAGTGATTGCCAATATCCAATTGTTCATTTAATCCATTAAAATAACTTCCTTGCAGGGTGTCACCTGAATACCCTTCCTCTGCATATCCCCGTACACCCATATATTCATTACCCAATGAAAAAATAGATTCCGAAGTCCGGTTTCGCTCTGGATCAAAGCCCTCTTCAATAATTGCCCACGGATCAACCTTAAGATATTTGTCTGCTACTTTTGCCATATATGATTTCTCCTTCTCCTGATTTTTGCTCCAATTTCAGGATATCGCTGCATAGCAGTAGAGCCAATGTCCGACCGTAATGAAGATGTGTGCATTTATACGGAGTTGAGATAAAACTAATTTCTTGAACATGAATTTCAACTGTGTTATATGTTACAATCTAACGGGGACGCAAAAAAACAGCGATTAACCCAGTATTTGAGAATAATGGATAGCCGCTGTTCATATATCATAAACGTGAGATCACTTACTCTTTTTTAGTTAAAAAGAATATTACATCGAACACTTTAGAAGTGAAATTTATCACAATGTTGAAAATTCGACACTTTTAAACGATTTTTTATAACCAATTCGAGGGATTTTCAAGGTATAATTAATTTAAAATTTACTGAAAAACTGAGGGAATAAAGGGGATGTCGATTATGCTAAAAGAACATTACAATGTTATCGAAGCCCACGGAAATACAAACTGTTTCTCCGAACAGAATTTCAACAGACTTCTAGTTACAATGAAAGAGCGCATAGTTCCAGAGGGTTCACATCTATTCTGGGAAGGCGACTACTCGGATAAATTGTTTTATATCAAACGTGGACGTGTGAAATTAACTAAATCTACTGATGAAGGTAAAGAACTCATTCTTTATATGTATCAAGCTGGTGATATGGTAGGTCAAGCAGATCCATTCTTCAGCACTAAGCATAGCTTTACAGCCGAAGTGATTGAAGAAAGTGAAGTTGGCGTCATCGAACAAAAGGATCTAGAAATTCTCATCTGCCAACATTGTGACTTTGCTATCGACTTTATGAAATGGATGGGTATTCATCACCGTCTCACCCAAACTAAATTCCGTGATCTAATGATGTACGGCAAACCAGGTGCACTCTGCTCCACGCTCATTCGTCTTGGCAACACCTACGGTGAGAAGAGCAGCGACGGTGAGAATATCCTTATCAACAAAAAAATTACGCATACAGATTTGTCCAACATGATCGGTGCCACTCGTGAAAGTGTTAACCGGATGCTGAGCGACCTGCGTAAAAAAGATGCTGTTGAGTATGAGAACGGTATGATTGTCATCAAGGACCTTGGCATGCTGCAAGAAATTTGCCACTGCGAATTGTGTCCGAACGAAATCTGCCGGATCTAATTCCGTTATAATATACCCTCTATTCACCTCAATGAAACATACATGACCCAATTATTCTGCATAATATAAAATAGAGTGGTCCAAGGCGCCTAATGCAGGTGTCTTTTTTTTATATTCAACAAAAAAAGAGCTAAACCCAAGATCGGTTCAGCTCTAATATAGTTAATTAATAATGGATCTTAACGGTTGTTGCGAGCACCACGCACTGGTGAGATCACCCAATAGGCCATACCGACGAATACGCCTCCACCAATGATATTCCCCAAAGTTACAGGGATCATATTATGCAGCCATCCAGCTATCGTAATGGTTTCCGGATGATTTGGAAGCAACACAGCAACACTAAGCAGAGTCATATTAGCCACACTATGCTCATATCCGCTTGCGATAAAGGCAAACAGACACCACCAGATTAAGATTAGCTTAGCAGATTCACTTTTAGCGCGTGAGGACATCCATAGCGCTAAACAGACCAGCCAGTTACATAGGATCCCACGAAAAAACAGCTCAGAGAACGGGAGACTCATTTTTTTAGCAGCGGCTGTAAAAATCAAATGCTCCGGCGGCGCAGCACTGAACAACCCAGTCCCACGAATTAAAAGTGCTAAAATCACTGCACCTACCATATTCCCGATGAATACAAGAATCCAGTTCTTAACGGTATCCCAGATACTGGTTCTGCCTGCCAGTGTACTTACAGTAAAAAACATATTATTCCCGGTAAACAGCTCTGAGCCTGCAAATACTACAAGCGTCAGGGCGATGCCGAAGGATGTGCCCATAATAAGCGGTTGGAAAGGAGATTTGGCAGCCGCTAGCGGTGCTCCTAGGGAGAAAATAAGGATAATCCCAATGCCTACATAAGCACCTGCCAATAGGGCTGCTAGAAAATATCTTGGCAAGCTTTCATTCATTTTGTCCCGCTTACTGACTGCCGTCTCTACGATGCTCTCCACACTTTGCGTAAACATAATACTCCACCCCACCGTTTTCTATTAAATCTATTACTACAATCTTCGGTGTCTACACGCTCACTGTAACTTTCTCTCCGTCCAGTGTGACTGGATAAGTCACCACACTACCTTGGTCTGGTGCCTGCACCTCACCCGTGCGCAGATCGATTTTCCAATCGTACAGTGGATCGTACAGATAGTGACCTGACACGATCCCTTCAGCAAGCGGGCCCCCCTTAGGATGAGGACTGCGATTCTCTACTGCATAGATGGCTCCGTCAGAGGCACGGAACACTGCCAGTTCAATATTTCCAGCAATCACTACGCGGCCAATTTGCAGCAGGAAATCCTGTACTGATCCTATTGCATACGTTTGTGTGGTCTTATTCATTGGTCTCTCCCCTTCTGTGTGTGTTATATCCGCTAGACTCTTGTTTCTTCAAAAAGCGCAGTACGAGTGCTGCTGTCATTGAGCATTTTTTTCCAAGGATCCGTAACCTGAGTCAGAGCAAAGTCAATCCGTGCGGCCAGCTCTTTGCGGTTATCTTCATTATTCAAAATGACCATTTGAATCTGCTCAAGTCCCATACGCTCAACCCACTCGGAGGTTCTCTCCAAATAATTGCCGGTCTCACGGTAATATTGCATCACAGCGGAGCACACTTCGATCAACTCTTCATCGGTCTTTATTTTGCAGAAGGAGTCAGCGATCCGTGGCTTGATCCCACCGTTACCGCCGATAAACACTTCCCAACCGCCATCATTACCGACGATGCCAATATCCTTCGTACAGGATTCCGCACAGTTACGCGGGCAGCCATTGACAGCTATTTTAAACTTGGCAGGAAAATCAAGACGTTCATACTTACGTTCTATGAGCGCGCCCATTCCCAGCGAATCCTGTGTGCCGAAACGGCAGAACTGTGAACCCACACAAGTCTTAACGGTACGTAGCGACTTGGCATAACCATAACCTGATGGCATATCGAGCTCTTCCCATACTTTCGGCAGATCCTCTTTTTTCACCCCGATTAGATCCAGGCGTTGCCCACCCGTCACCTTCACAACTTTCACATCATATTTAAGGGAGACATCAGCGATTTTCTTCAAATCCTCCGGTGTCGTTACCCCGCCGTACATGCGTGGAATAACGGTATAGGTTCCGTCTTTCTGAATATTGGCTCCCATACGTTCATTAACAAAGCGTGATTCCTTCTCGTCTTGATGTGTATCCGGATTTATCATCCCCAGATAATAGTTAATCGCCGGACGGCATTTAGAGCAGCCTTCCTCTTGTTTCCAACCCAGTACATGCATAACCTCTTTAGTAGTACTAAGACCTTTAGCTGTAATCTCAGCAACAATCTCATCCCGGCTAAGCGTTGTGCAGCTACAAATTCCTTGCTTGGCAGACTGCTCAAAACTATCACCCAGGACAAATTGTAAAATTTGTTCTACAACCGGTTTACAACCTCCGCAAGAGCGCGTCGCTCCTGTACATGCTTTTATTTCGTCCACAGTAGTAAAACCATTTTCTATGACCGCATCCACAATCGCTTTTTTCGTAACCCCGTTACAGCCACAAACGATTTCTTCGTCCGCCATCGCTTCTACGGATGTGCTCTTTTTGGCTCCACTTCCGCAGCAGCCCGTACCCATAACCTCTGTATAAATTTCATCGGTCATTACAGCGCCTTGTTTTACTAACTTTTGCAGGTTAGCCGACTCTGTCACATCCCCGAACAGGACTGCACCAACAATGACATTGTCTTTGAGCAGAATTTTCTTATAGGTTCGCTTCCATTCATCTTTGCTTGAGATTACAGTATGTTCAGGAGAATCCATAAACTCACCTGCAGAAAATACATCCACTCCGGAAATTTTTAATTTGGTGGAGACAACAGAACCTTCATATGGGTTTGTGTCGCTTCCGCAGAGATGTTTAGCTAGAACCATCCCCTGCTCAAAGAGCGGCGCTACTAATCCGTAACAAACTCCGCGATGTTCGGCACATTCGCCAATGGAATATACATTTTGCATAGAGGTCTGCAGATAATCGTCCACTACAATCCCACGATTAACAGCAATTCCGCTTTCTTTTGCCACAGTTATATTCGGTTTGATGCCTACAGCCATAACTACAAAATCAGCCGCAAGTGAAGTGCCATCACTAAATTGTAATCCACTTACTCTCTGTTCCCCGGTCAATTCTACTGTTTGTTTGCCCATAGCAAATTTCACGCCTTGACGCTCTAGCTCAGCCTGCAACATAGAGGAGGCATTACGATCCAGCTGGCGCTCCATTAGATCTTCCATCAGATGCACTACAGTAACGTCCATGCCAAGGTTCACAAGACCCTTTGCCGCTTCCAAACCAAGTAAGCCCCCGCCGATTACCGCTGCTTTGTTGTATTGTTTAGCCGCAGCCAGCATCGCATCACAATCTGCAATATCCCGGAAACCCACTACGCCCTCCTTATCACAACCAGGCACAGGTAAAATAAATGAATTCGAACCCGTTGCAATAATCACTTTATCGTAAGAAACAGCCATACCGTTATCCGCAATTACTTGCTTGGAATGCTCGTCAATTCGCGTAACTGTTGTTCCAGTATGCAAGGTAATGTTGTTATCTTCATACCAATTCCAGTCGTTTAGGATGATATCATTGATGGTTTTGCTGCCTTCGAGAACATAGGACAACATGATCCGATTATAATTGGGATGAGGTTCGCTTCCAAAGACCGTAATGTCATAAGCTCCACCTAGCTTCAATATCTGCTCTAGCGTACCTATGCCTGCCATACCGTTGCCGACTAATACTAATTTTTCTCTCTTCGCTGCCATGGTTAGGTGCCTCCTCAGTCTTATCCGTTCTTGTTGAACTTTGCTTCAACTTCTCTTCTACATAATGGAATTATACATTTCAAAATTTAAGAGAGATTGTGATTACAGTCACATTAAATGTGAATGTTTTCACATAAAAATAAGACAACTTTATTAGGTTATAACTTCCAATTAAAAAAGCCAGATCACGGGTTCTGAGCAACCGTAGATCTGGCATTTATGTACTTTTTTTAACGTATAGCCAATAAAATCTCCAATTCATCCTGCACTCTAAGCTTCATGTCCATTCCATTCTCAAGCAGCTGCTTCCCATTCACCTTCATCTTCCAAACTTCATTGCTAAGGGGAGTATAATCACCAATGGATAACACCTTTTTGTTGTCTTCGGTCAACTGCACCACACTGCTGTTCTTCAACAAACCTCTCACTGTTAAATCTTCAGTAAATCCCATAACATATGAATGATTCAAATTCACTTGCTCACTTCCACCATTCACGGTCAACAACACAATTTGAAGGGGTTCCTCTTGTTCCTTAGACATCGCCGTAATTACTAATTTTGATTCATGCCCGACTGTTCGACCCCAATCCTCAGGTCCAATGGTCTCCCCATCCATTTGCAGCTCCCAATTCATTCCTGGACCGAGTGAAATATTATTTACCGTTAGAATGCTTGTGTTATCCTCAGAAAAGGTGGCCTTCCCACTACCTTTCAGTAGGTCAAAGATCGTTATCCCTTTTCTGTAGCTCTCGCTAAGCTGCTTGTCCAAAGGGTTGGTAAGCAAGTCATTTCCCGCAACGATAAGCGAAAGCGTAGGCCCGTCTGATCCTGCTAAGCCATTATTCCCTTCATTATTAATGTCAGCAAGAGTGGAACACCCACCTATTATGAATACGATGACTAATCCTAGTAACAACCTCCACATATATTTCGTGGGCATAGTGACACCGCCTTGTCCCGCCTAATGACCACACAGCGTCTCAGGCTTGTAGTAAGTTATGCATACTGTCTATTTAAGAATAACGTAAATAAGCTTTGTTCTCAAATATAAAAAAAGTCCCCTAAGGGACTCTATGAAAACTCATTTTTTCTACTGGAATCTAGGGAACAATATATTATTCTCCAGATGAACATGTTCAAAAGTCATGCTCTCCAGCTCCTCTAGCCGGGCATAAGTCAAACGATAGGTTGTACAAGCATGAGCCGGTGGGGTGAAATCAGCTGTTATTTTGCGTATTTGTCTCAATAGTTCGCCTGCTGTGTCATGTTCACTCTCAAGGTCAACTAATGCCTCACGAAGTATGGTCAGCCCTTCTTCACTTGGATTGGCATCATACGCTAATAATTTTGGAAACTCGTCTTCCTCTTCTTTAGCTGTATGCTGAAGCAGATCTTCCTTGAGTGCATTAAACAAACTATATAACTCTTCTAAATGAGGGGAATCTCCGCCATGAACCCGGTATACCTTAGTTACATTTTGGCTAATCAGGGGCAGCTCTTCACGCAGGTAATGGTGATGTTTACTCACGATATGCTCGATTAACTCTGCAGAAGGTGCTGTGTTCCATGCGAGTTCTTCTTGAGGTACCGGATATTCCTCGAACAGCTTGTTGAGATCACTAATGATCATCTCTTGATCTAGTCCACGCTCTACAGCTGCTTCAGCAAGAGGTTTGGCGCCTCCACAGCAGAAATCAATCCGTTTGGACTTGAAATAATCCGCAGCTTTTGGGAATTGCAGCACAATATCTTTTACCAGGGCATCTGGAGTAAATCCAGGTTGCACCGATTGCTTATGCTGTAAATCCGAAATTCTATCATTAGGTTGTTTAGTTTCCATAATAGTTCCTCCTCGGGATATGTGATCAGGTTCTGAAAAATCTTTTCTACCTGTTCACCTTAACCCTGAAAGGAGTTTTGACTTGTGATTGTACTCACGAAAATTGTATCTCTTTGTTGAACGAAGTTGGATGGGTTAAGTGTGTTATTGGTTGAATGATGGGTTCATTCGGCACTGGGTAGCCCCTCCGAAACAAGAGCCTTGAGAAAAAACTCAAGGCTCAGTGAAGCTTATTTATAAACTACCTTACAGTGCCAAGAAGGATGTTTTTCATTGAATTTGCGTAATAAATCACTCAGGGTTTGTGAGTCATCAGGAAGGACGGTTGTAAGCTTGTCCCACCCATTAAAACTCAGAGTTTCTGGTAATTCAACTAGCCCTGTAATCGCATCCCAAAAAGCATCCCAATTCATTCCGTAAAAATCAGGAAAATCAAGTTCTCTTTTCAAGAGCAAATGAAGTTCCCTTGAATCCTGAATATTGCTAACTTGTAAGGTCACATTTTCTTTTCTTAAATCATCTTCGTGTGTGCTCATTTGCTTCACTCCTTTACTTATAAGTTCCGATGAAGTTAACTTTCAAATACGTCTCCACCAATTTGACCACCCTGAACGTAGTTATTTAATGCTTTCCCTTGTCTATAACCACTCTGTTCAGCTACAGATTTTGTAATATAGTTAGAAGGCAATTGACCTGTTTGCCTTAAACTATCAACTACTGGGTTTGCGGCTTCTTCTGTTTTTAATAACTCCTTGTACTTAGCATATTGAGCAATGTTATCTGCACCATTACCCGTGCCCTCTTTCGCCTTAACCTCTATCTTATTACTATTAGCAGTATTTGACTGCTTCGGTTTAACTGGCTCTTTTACCTTACTAACAGTACTCGGTGTTGAGCTCTTTTTTGATAAACTAAACATGCCGTTTGTGAACCCCATTGCAGCCAAGCCTAATGCCTGTTGCATATTGGGATTTATCACTTCTTGTCTGTACATTTCTTGGGCTTCGGCAAGGGACAGGCCTTTAGTACTTAAAGCATAGACCATTGCGACCCCATCCACGGAGCCACCTATTTTAGTCCACAAGAAACCTTTATGCACTTTGAGACCAGCATCTTTCAATATACCTGCTGTTACTTTTCCTTTGTTCTCCTTCACAGCGTCCAAAACATATAATGCCTGCTCCAAACTAGGTATACCTACGCTTGTAAGAAACCTATACTCATCAGCTGTCACATTATAATTCATCTGCAGCGATGCTTTGGCCGTTTCCGTGCCTTTTTGTGTTTTTGTGTTGATCGTTAATGAATAATTTGTTGTTACAGCTATATTAGTACGGCCAATAACTGTTTTAACCTGATTATAATCGGTTTCTATACTTTTGCCTGACTGAAGTGTATCAGTATGTGAATTAGATGTATAGGTTAGGATTCTTACTTTTTTAAGAGCTTGGTTCCACTCTTTCTCTGACGCAAAACCTCTAGTGGAGACTCCTTGAACTACGATTTTAGTAATTTCTTTGCTTTGGAACTGCAAAGGAGTAGCTGGTGGGGCTGGTGCCTTTCTAACTATGTTAGCCTGGGCAGCTATAGCCTCACGTTCTACTGCTGTAGAAGCTTTATAATACGCATTTGTCAGAGCAATAATTTGCGCTTGCGCTTGTATATTTAGGCCCTCATCGCCTTTGGCCCAATGTCCTGTCGGATCTAAAAATTGTATCGGATCATTATTTGCATACGTATATAGATTCAGACTTAATAGGTTGTTATCCTCACCCCAATAGCTATATTATGTACATTGACCATCGTCCCTGACATCAATACCTTGTTCCCGGCTATCTTATTTTCTTCTGCTGGCAAAGCGATACGGGGTTGTGCAAGAGTGGGAGTGAACATGTTAACCATAGAAATTTCGATATTATTTAATGCCGTTTCTACATTAGGACTATTAATCTGACTCAAGCTTAGCTTTCCATCCCTTACAGTAACACTTTTCTTCAATGTAGAATGCTCTCCAGGGTCTAACGATAGACCATCCCAGAATATAGTGCCTTCCACATCCAGCGCATTCCTACTTCCATATACTGAATCACCCACAGTTACAGCTACTTCATAGATACCATTGTCTAATTGGATCTCCCACATCCCGTCAGGATGCATTAATGTCAATGTATCGAGAGTAGGATTTCCGTACGAGCTCTGACTCATATTAAACTTGTTTTGCAAGTCATCATAAGTAGCTCTTGTAACAGTGGAATTTGTATGATCTGTAGTCCAACCGTAGGCATAGTTGTTTTTCACTCAGAATACTTCTCCGTAATCAGCGAGAAAACCCTCTGGAGTATGCGATTGCATAGGTTGAAATTGAATTTTAATTGTCTCTCCTTGCGCAAGGACTTTCATGGAACTCCCACCAAGGAAAGGAGCAAACAGCTGAATTAACAACAATAAGCATAATAATTTACTTATTAATCTCTTTCTTTTTGTCATAATGTCCTCCGATTTAAGAATAAGTTCAAATGGTATCCATAAAAAAACACACAAAAAAACCACTAGAAGAAGCGGCCCGGCTACCATTCTTTAGCATCCTTAGATGCTCGAATAAGGCCCGTGGCTTTGCGTCCCTGACTTTCGTGCAGGTTTGCCTTTTCTAATTCAAATGGTTATTAAAGGAAATCGAAAACAGATTCATTACTCCACTTACAATGCATTCTCCGCTTGGTAATAATACCCTATAACTGAATCACTGGATATAGTCATTACTGTGAACTTTGTCGTTTTTCATCTAATTCTTTGTTATAGACCCCCTATCAACAGCCAAATTTACTAATATATAGCAAAAATACGCCTCTTCATAATAATATCCTAGTACGAAATACCTAAGACATTTTCTGAAGAGGCGCATCTATTTGATCACACCAAATCTGTATCTTCTATTGAACATAAGCCTGCATATACGTTCGCTTACCCTTTGCGTCCTTCAAATAAGGTCCTAAGCCAGCAAAGCGGGAGTGATCCATATAAACACCAGTCATCCATCTGCCTTCTGTTAGGCCTCCGTTCCATTTGAGGACAAGGTCAGGGGCGGATATCCATTCCTGATAAATCTGTATATTCTGATCTTTGTACTCTTTACAAGGCTTAGACTGCTCCAGAAGACGTAGATCATTAAGGTAAGTTGGCACGAAATAAGAGGATATCGTATGCAAATCATCTTCATCAAAAAAGGGCTCATCCCCTAAAAAGGGTTTGAATAATACGGTATTCTCGTACATAGACCAAATTAGGGCTTGTAGCACCATGCTTTGGCGAATGCCATTATGGAACTTATATTGTCGTTGATTACTCGCCACATTCACTTCTTGAAGAGGTTCCGTCGACTCCAGACAATGCCGTTCACAGCCGATACATTTCCAGCCAGAAGGACTTTGAATCCATTTTTGAAAAATAGTCCCGCTATCATTGTTGCCTTTGTAGAGTGAAGAGATAATGCTGTAAGGCACGCCAATCCACGCATCCCATAAGGAATCTGGAAGATGGCTATGCAGCATGAACAACGTCTTGTCATAGATGAGCTGTACTTTGATCGAAGCGTTCTCCAGCTCAGCAACATCCTTTTTTCCATACGTTATTTCCCGGGAAAACAGGGTGGTCTTCATCTCCCTCGCCTCCTAATAGTTTTGCTATGCCTGTACTCCAGCTGAGTAGATTTGAGCAAAAACCAATATTGCAAGCGTTTCCATGCAAGGAACATACAACGTTTTTTCTATTATATTACAGATTTTTTCGATCTGTGCAAGGTTTTTATTTAAAAATTGAAAAGCCCTCCTCCGTTCTTCAGGAAAAAGGGCCACAACACGACTTTGATTTCTACTCTACCCAGCTCTCAGCCCAAGACTGAATCTGCTGCATAACAGGCTCCAGCGCACGGCCTTTGTCTGTTAGTTCATATTCAATACGCACAGGTGTTTCCGGGTATACATGTCTAACCAGAATACCCTCACCTTCCAAATCCTTCATCCGCTCGGACAGCATCTTATCGCTCATTGAAGGAATGAGGCCGGAAATATCTTTAAACCGCTTCGGTCCACTCATCAATGTCTGAATAATAAGTCCATTCCAACGTTTGCCTAAGAAAGAGAAGGCTGTCTCAAATCTGGGACACATCGAAATTTGATGTTCTTCCATTGTTCTCACCTCTCACTAGCGAAACTTACTATTAGTTAGTATATATAATATTAACACATTTCATCCCTGATGAACATCGTTTACTAAAAAAAGTTCATCTGACATTATCATTATATCCTCGTTGTCAATCCCCTGTATGTGCTTTAGATTCCCTTTTAGAGATCGCTTCTGTCACGATTTGCGCCAAGTCATCATTTCCGAATAAGGAGAGTACGCCCAGAACTGTGTCATCGGAAATATCCCCTGCTTCCTCCGCAGAAACCGTTAGGGCAAGCGCTTTTCGCAAGGCTTCATTCCCTTCTTGCTGTGGATACGCCTGTAAATACAAACTGTGCGGGTCGAGTCCTTGATTCACGCACCACTGGGCGAATACAAGGATCATCATCTCTTCCTCACGCTTATAGCTTTCGATGATTTGTTCCTCCACTAATTTACGGTTGTCTTCCATATTTTACTCCTTTCTTAGAGACCTCATTCAGCAAGCTGAGCTGCCAATCTATGACTAGGCAGAACTGCTGAAGCAGCAATACTGCATAACTCTGGTGTATTTATATTGTTCAGGAAATGATCTACCACTCCACCAAAACCTCTTCTATCCAGCACCGTATCCCAGCTTCCAAAGCTCTGGGTCCGTGGCAAAGCATTTTTTTCATATAGGATGGCTTGGTCCAGATCTGCTACTTCCACCGAACGTCCATTACCGTGCAGCTCCAGCTTCTCCAAATCAACACCCGCCTCACGAAGCATGCTATACATCCCCACTGAGCCCTGCTCCCAACCCAGCATTCCAGATGCCTGCACAAGTCGCCCCTCTCCATTGGATTGAAGATTACTGCGAAGCAGCTCATACTGATCTCCACATAACCATAACAGCAGATCAAGCATATGAATCAAGTCGTCATGCACAGTCTCACGGCTGCTGCCTAACTGCAGCTTCGTGCGATGTTTAATCGCGTGGCAATGGCTAATGCCTCCGGCTTCCTCGAGCCAACTCTTGGCAGTGACATACATTGGGGCAAAACGCCGATTAAAGCCCACGCCTAGCAGCAGCCCTTTATTTTCTGCCAGCTCTGCCATCCTTCTGGATTCTTCCAGATCATAGGACAGCGGCTTATCTACATACACCGAAATCCCATGTTCGAGACATTTTGTTACTATATCATAATGGGTCGTCGTTGGGCTATGCACAAATACTGCATCCAGATCCCAAGACAACAGCTCGTCCAAATTTGTCGTACCTTTAGGAAAACGGTAGGCTTTAACAGCTTGCTCTACTGTTGTGGATGAGTAACTGAGAACCCCCACTACCTCAACTTGTCCATGCTGAGAGAGCAGTGGCAAATATACTTTGCGGGCGATATTTCCAATCCCGATGATGGCGACTCTTTTGCGTGCAGAAACGATCAATGATCTAACTCCCCTCTTTATAATTCAAGAATTTATCTCTCTCTTTGTTCTCTATAAATGCTATTATACCTGCTTGGCGTTCGCCGACAATGATCTTCACTTCAATATTTACTTTTTATCCCGTATGATGAGATGAATGAGTGGAAGAAAGGGTATATTAGCTATGAGAAAATGGTTCTCGATTATTCTTTATGTTTCGGGCACAATCCTTGCGTTTATCTACAGATATGACATCCTTAGCTGGATGAAAGAGGATCATAATCTTTTCAGCTCTATAGGGATCGCAACTTTACTGGCTCTCTTTCCAGTTGTACCGTACAAAGCGGTCATCGGATTTTTTGGTTATGCATACGGAAGTTTGGCAGGTGCTTTAATTTGCTGGGTAGCTACAACCCTTGCTGCCGCATTCCTTTTTGGCGTAGTGAAATTCTTATTTCAAGATCAAGCGAGAGCTTATCTGACTTCTATTCCCCTACTCGAAAAATTCACAAAAGGCATAGAACGGCGGCCCTTTGCTTCTATTGTCTTAGCACGTCTCTTGCCGATTATCCCGCAGACAGCAGTTAACATCTATGCCGGAGCAGCCGGACTGCCCTTCTGGGGTTATCTTGCTGCCTCAGCTATTGGAAAAATCCCAGGCATCGCCTTGTATGCCTTCCTTGGGGATCAACTGTTCCAGAACCCAGGTAATGCGATTATAGCCATTATTGTTTATGCCATTGTGCTTATTATAGCCGGACTAAGCTTTCGTTACAGTTCACAGGAAGTAAAAAACACTAGGTAACAGAGAGCTTATTTGGCGGAAGCTGGCAGGCTGTGGTTATTTGCTTTATAATTAGATTGTGATCTATTTAATTGCATTACATGAATGGAGGGATATTAATGAATGAACATCAGACTAACCATATAAATTCCAAGGCGGAAAAAGCAACCTTTGCAGGTGGATGCTTCTGGTGCATGGTCTCGCCGTTCGAGGAATTGCCAGGCATTATTAGTGTCGTCTCCGGCTATACTGGCGGGCATACAGTGAATCCTACCTATGAAGAGGTATGCTCCGAAACTACAGGACATGTTGAAGCCGTACAAATTACGTTCAATCCAGAAATTTTCCCTTATAGCAAGCTGCTTGAGTTATTCTGGCAGCAAATTGACCCAACCGACGCGGGTGGACAATTCCATGATCGCGGCACCTCTTACGGAACGGCTATCTTCACCCATTCTGAAGAGCAGAAGCAACAAGCAGAGGCTTCCAAGGCAGCTTTGCAAGAAAGCGGCCGATTCGCTAGCCCGATTGTTACCCCGATCCTCCCGGCAGCAACCTTCTATCCTGCCGAAGAATATCATCAGGGCTACCATCGTAAGAACCCGGGTCACTACAAACGTTACCGTAAGGGTTCCGGCCGAGAGGATTTTATCGAAACCCACTGGACACATAAAGAAGACAAACTAAGCTTAAAAGAACGTCTGACGCCACTTCAATATGAAGTCACTCAGAATAGCGCTACAGAGTCACCTTTCCGAAATGATTTTTGGGATCACCACGGAGAAGGCATTTATGTAGATATCGTATCTGGTGAAGCATTATTCAGTTCGCAGGATAAATACGATTCCGGTTGTGGCTGGCCCAGCTTTACACGTCCGATTCGCGATTACGCCGTGAAGGAAAAGACGGACCTCAGCCATTTGATGGTTCGCACAGAAGTGCGCAGCAAAGTAGCAGATTCCCATCTAGGTCATGTCTTCGACGATGGTCCAGGGGAAAACGGCCTGCGCTACTGCATTAATTCAGCGGCATTGCGGTTTATACCAAAAGAGGATCTGGAGAAAGAGGGCTATGGCGAGTATCGTGTACTCTTCCAGCCTGCCTAATCTTCGATAAGGCGAAATACTGTGCTGTCTTATAGAAAAGCCTCCAATTCACGGTATACCATGAATTGGAGGCTTTTTAATTCATAGGAGCTTATTCTTTATTCTCGTCCTCGTTAGCTTTCTTATCCTTTATTGAGGTTGTCACCGTTGGCTCTGCTGGTGCAGGGAATATCTCCTTGTTCAGTTCCCGATTTTCCTGCCGTATCCGCTGGGTCTGCTGCTCCCGTCGTGCACGGATATTTTTGCGGGCAAACCAAACGATGACTAAAATAATGCCCGCACCGATTAGAATCGGCAATGCGCCTGCAAGAATTACAAAAATCCACTGAAACATAACAGATAGTGCGTTCAGGCTTCCTTTTAAAGCATCCGATGCCCGTTCCAGCAATGGACCTTGCTCTGCCTTTTCCTTCACGGCTAAGCTCTCATCCGTCTGGTACACTCTAAGCTCTACCGTTGAAAAAGATACGTTCTGATCTATATATCGCATTCTGCCTTTGATCTGCTCAATCGTTTCTTGAATCGAACCAAGCTCGTTTGCAAAGGCGACCAGATCACTTGATTTCGTTGCTTTTTTCATAAACTCTGTGTATTGAGCTTCCATTAACTGCTTTGCCTTTAGACGCGACTCCAGATCAACATACTCCTCCGAGACATCCTGACCTTGAATACTGCGCTGTAGCGATTCGTGTTTTACTTTTTCCAAATTATTCAGAAAAGGAGAGAACCCGGAGGCAGGCACCTTAAGGATAAACGTCCCTCCTTGCTCATATTGCGACATGTTTTCGTTAAACTCTATAATATATCCTTTAGCCATCGTTACCATGTTGCGGATTTCAGTCTGAGCTTTACCGTAATCTTCTACTTCCATAGTCAGATTGGCATGATAGATTAGCTTCTTGTTCAATCCTTCCACGACATCACTGCCCGTGAATCCCGCGTTCCCTTGATCCGTGTTCTCTGATGTCAAACCTTTTTCAACTGGGGCTTCGTTGCCTCCCGCTGCTGTCTCAGCTTCTGCTGAGGTGCTCTTATCCGCTAATGTAGCTTTCGAAGATTGCTCAGTGGTTGCTGCAGCAGAATTACTCGTATTTCCGCCGTCACCAGCTAATTTGTCTGCCGCCGAATTGTTATCACCCGAGCCACAACCTGCCAATACCACCGCAAGAATTAATAAACATAAGTAATGCAGACCCCATTTGCGCATTCTCATTCCTCCAAAAGTGTAGTGGTTATCCCTAGCATTGTAACGTTACGGAATGTCATGTTCTGTACAGATCTCTTCCGTCTCTCATTTCTATAACGCCCCAAAACTTGGAAGGTTGCACTGGAATATGGAATTTCGGTAAATTTCTTTTGGTTTTTCTTGTTGAATACACAAAAAGCCGCATTTCTGCGGCTCTTATTGGACATATTTTTGATGTGGGAGGGTGACCCGAAAGTTAAAGAACTCATTTGCTTACAAACTCATTATTTGGTACAATTACCACGTCTAACCTAGTAAAAAAAGCCAAATACCCTCTATTCATAATGAATGAGGGCGTGACACGGCTTTGTTGAGACAAGCTCCACCTTGCTGAACAGAGCCGTTCATTGAATGATACTATCAATTACTAAAAGGGGAGGTGAACCCTCATGGCAAAAGACGTAGTTTGTGAAGTTAACTCCTGCACCCACTGGGCAGAAGAGAACAAATGCAGCGCTGAATCGATCTTCGTAGCTTTCCACAGCTCCCAAGAACCAAAACGCGCAGAAGAAACAGATTGCAAAACTTTCGAAAGTAAATAAGTAAATGCCTGAAGGGACCCTCCACGGTTCCTTCTTTTTCTTTTTCATTCTAACAAGATTGAGAATTATTATCAAGTAGCTGATTATAAAAAAATAAGTGAACTAAAAAGCCAGGGTAAATTACCCTGGCTCTAATTTATTTATGTCTATTTTGAAGCAATAACCCCTGACTTTTCCCTCGCAATAGCAGCAGCGCTTACCATATTACGTAGTGCATCCTCTGTCTCCTGCCAGCCACGTGTTTTCAGACCGCAATCCGGATTAATCCAGAACTGTTCAGGGTCCAGCACCCGCAGCGCACGATCGATATTCGCCGTCATTTCTTCTACAGCCGGAACCCGCGGGCTATGGATGTCATACACTCCAAGACCGATTCCTTTATCATAGGCCTGCTCCTCAAAGCTGATAATCAGCTCCCCATGGCTACGTGAAGTCTCAATGGAGATTACATCAGCATCCATAGCCGATATGGAATCGATCATGTCATTGAATTCGCTATAGCACATATGCGTATGAATTTGTGTCGTAGCCTTCACATGGTTCGTAGCAACGCGGAACGACTTCACTGCCCAGTTCAGGTAATGCTCACGGTCTTCTGCCTTAAGCGGAAGTCCTTCACGTATAGCCGGCTCATCCACTTGAATCATTTCGATGCCTGCATCTTCTAGCGCTTTTACTTCATGGCGAAGGGCAAGAGCAATTTGATTGGCTACCTCTTCCCGGCTGAGATCATCACGTACAAATGACCAATTGAGGATAGTTACAGGACCCGTCAACATTCCTTTAACCGGAAGCTTCGTCAACGATTGTGCATAGACACTTTCTTTAACAGTCATAGGCTGTATAAATGCAACATCCGCGTAGATCACCGGTGGCTTAACGCAACGGGAACCGTAGGATTGAACCCAGCCATTACTAGTAAACAAGTATCCGTCCAGCTTTTCTCCGAAAAACTCCACCATATCTGTACGCTCGAACTCACCGTGGACCAGAACATCCAGACCTAGCTTTTCTTGGAAGGTAATTGCATCCGCGATCTGCTCACGAACAAATCCATCATAACGCTCCTGATTCCAGACCCCTTTACGCCATTTCAATCTCGCCTGACGCACTTCTACTGTCTGCGGGAAGCTACCAATTGTAGTGGTTGGCAGAAGTGGAAGCTGCCATTTCTCTTGCTGCACCTTTAAGCGTTCAGCAAAAGGCAAACTGCGTTGGTCAGGCAAAGCTGCAAGTGCAAGCACTTGCTCCGCCACATCCTTACGGCCACGCTCAGGTAGTGCGCGGAATGCTGCAATAGCTTCACGACTAGCGGCCAGCGCTGCTTTAGCAGCTTCTCCTTTATCTGCGAGGGCTGCTCCGAGCAAACTAAGCTCTGCAAGCTTCTCATCGGCAAAAGCTAACGCATTCTTAACTGTCGCCTTCAGCTTCAACTCACCTTGAACGGTGACTGGGACATGCAGCAGACTGCAAGAAGGCTGAAGAATAAGACGATCAAGCGGCACATGAACGCTGAGCTTTTCTACCAGTTGCAGCTTAGCGTCTAAATCGGAACGCCAGATGTTCCGTCCATCAATAATTCCGGCACCCAGCCATTTGTCCTTCGGCCAGCCAAGACGTTCGATAGAAGCCAGATTCGCTCCACCATCGTGCACAAAGTCAAGACCCAAGCCTTGAACAGGCAACTCTAGCAGTGCCTCCAACGGTTCAGCAGCTTCGAAATACGTCTGTAAAATAATATTCAAGCCCGGCACGGAGCCGGCAATTTCTGTGTATATCGAGTTAAGCAGTGTTAATTCTTCTTTACTTATGCCTGTAACAATCGCTGGCTCATCGATTTGTACCCAGCTTACCCCTTCTTGCTTCAGTTCCTGTAGCAGTTGAACATAGACTGGAACAAAACGTGCAGCAATCTTGGCGATATCTGCCGCTGCGTAACCTTTGGACAGCTTAAGGAAGGTATACAGACCTAAAAGTACCGGTTTACCTTCAATCCCTGCCTGCGATTTAGCAAAACGATAAGCCGCTAGAGGTTTATTTTCAGTCAGGCGTGGTGTTTGTGTGCCGATCTCTGGAACGATATAGTGATAGTTCGTATTGAACCATTTGGTCATCTCACAGGCAGTAGCCTCAGCATTACCACGGGCCATTGCAAAATAAAGATCAAGCCCGATGTCGCCGCCATCATACGTGTACCGTGGAGGTACAATTCCAAACATAACAGCCGTATCCAACACATGGTCATAAAAAGTAAAATCATTTACCGGAATAAGCTCAATTCCTGCCTCTTGCTGGGTCTTCAAATGCTGCAGCTGAATTGCTGCCATTTCGGAGCGGAATTGCTCCTCATTTATTTTCCCCTGCCAGTAGGCTTCCAGTGTCTTTTTCCACTCGCGGTTCTTTCCGATTCTCGGATATCCAAGATTGCTTACTTTTACTTTATTCGTCATCTCGATACACTCCCTCTTCCATCTCTTATTTCAAACTCCAAAGCTACTTGCTTTCCTATAAAAAAGAGCGCCCTTCCCTAAAAAAGTCAAAGGGAAAGACGCCCATGATATACCCATGGTTAACGTCTAACACCTCCCTATCTTCCGTAGGTGAAGCAGTGCTGTTGAAACAGGCAGGTCTCCTGGCTAGCGGCGTCAACATCTTGAGCAGTCTTCCCAGCAGTAGTAAATTGCCAGTGACCTCTGTTGCTCGAGATTCTTCCGTTACAGTGGCGGGACCGCATCGGCTTCGAACCGAATTTCCCTATTAAGTCTACCGAATTACTATTTTCCGGTCAGCACCTGTCTCCGATATCATTCATCATTTGAGTGTCTTAATCTGATGTCATCATACGTGAAAGCCCCAGCAATCTGCAATAGATTACTGGGGCTTCTGTTATATCGATTCCTTATAACGGACTTAGAAAAATACGAAATATACTACAGCAGCAAGAATTATACGGTATATAGCAAACGGTAAGAGCTTGATACGATTGATCAGTTTTAAGAAGAAACGCATCGATAACAGCGCAAATAGGAAGGCACTAATAAAGCCTGCAATAAAAAACGGCAACGCGTCCATGGTGAAATATTGCCAGTTTTTCATCAGTGACAACAGACTGGCACCTGCCATGATGGGTACTGCCATAATAAACGTAAAATCAGCAGCGGCACGATGGCTCATCCCGAGGAGTACGCCACCAGAAATCGTCGAGCCCGAGCGTGAAAATCCAGGCCATAACGAAAAACACTGTACAAGACCTACACCAAGTGCCTGTTTGTATGTAATCTGATCTACACTCTCAGTTCTGATCTTCTTCGGCCCAAACAGATCGGCAATAATCATTAATATAGCCCCAATCACTAGACCAATTAACACTGTTGATGTAGAGAATAAATGCTCATCAATATAATCATTAAACAGAACACCTAACACACCTGCAGGCACTAACCCTACCAGAACCTGAGTCAGCTTGAGGTGCCCGCCCTGCTCCAACTTCGGTAGCTCCTCTGTTACAGGATCCAACTGCTTACGGCTGAAACGCTTTAAACCCAACAGATCAATGAACCGATTTCTAAAAATCACAACAACCGCTAATATTGAACCCAGTTGAATAACTACTTTGAAGGTATTTGCCGTATATTGTCCAAATAACTCCTGTGATTTCAGCCACATATCATCAACAATAATCATATGACCCGTGGAGGATACTGGAGCAAATTCGGTTAAACCTTCAACAAGCCCCAAAATAATGGCTTTAATAATCGTTAATAGCTCCATGTGTTTCCCTCCTTTTTAATAGTCATTTCTATTATCAGTCCACTACCCGCTTAGCCCTCAGTGTTCATTCTCCGGCTGCGTTTGCGGAAGTACAGAAACCCAAGGATAACTAATCCGCCAGCAATTAGTACATAGACTACATTGGAGTACACATCCATGTACATGGCAATGTCTTCCCAGGATTCGCCCAATGCCGCGCCAATAAGCACAAGCAGCAAATTCCATCCCAATGTGCCAATCGTTGTGAAGATCATAAATACTCCAAATTTCATGCCCGACATTCCCGCCGGAATCGAAATCAGACTGCGGACCAGCGGAACCATCCGACAAAACAATACAGTCCAATAGCCATATTTATCAAACCAGGCGTCAGCCTTGTGGATATCTTTTTTAGTGACGCGAATTAGGCCCCCCCAGCGTTCAACCAGCTTCTCTAACCGGCTCACATCCAATAATCGGCCAATATAATAGAGAATTACTGCACCCAGTAGTGATCCAGCCGTGGCAGCAATGATTACACCAGGGATCGTTAAGCTCGTCGTAGTGGTCATAAATCCTCCAAAGGGCAGGATCACTTCTGAAGGAATTGGTGGAAATATATTTTCAAAGGCCAGCATCAGAAAAATACCGAAGTAACCAAACTGCTCCATAAAATCTGTAATCCATGCTTGCATCTTGTTACCCCCATTTCTCATATCAAGTTCTTCTTCAGGTTGCGTAAATAGCGGCTGCGAATAAAAAAGAAGTATAGTCCTTGAACAGCCAAATATCCGAGTAACACCGCGCCTGTCTCCGTTGCGATAGATAAGTAGAACAACCGTTGAAGCGCAATAAAGGCAAACACACTGTGTAAAATAGCTATTCCGACCGGCACAAAAAACAACAAAGACAGCTGAATCGTAACTATTCGATTGAGTTCTTTATCCGTAAGCCCCATCTTGGACAAAGTGGAATATTGATTGCGATCATGATCAAGATCGGTATATAACCGGAAGTAAAGAAAGCTGCCTGCCGCAATAAAAAAGACAGTACCCACCAGCAAGGAAGCAAAAAGCATTGTGTTATACAATGTTTTCTGAAGCTCAAACAGCGTGCCGCTGATCACAATCGCATACGGAGAATCACTTTCATAGGACTGTTTGCCTTTATGGGCAAGATCAGCTGCGATACCTACCGTCTGCGGAAAATCCTCTACATAAAAACCTGTATAAAGATCCGTCTGCACGGGATCAATAGCACTGTAAAGCTCGTCACTGATCACGACACCACTAAAATCCCCGCCATCTCTACCATCCAGCTCCGGCAATAAATATTCGGCAATGGGGACTTGCTCGGTATAACCTATTTCTTTAATGGCAAGTCCTTGCTGCAAGGAATAGACCGCTTTTACTCTGCCTTCTGTTAAACTGCGATCCCGCTGCGAACCAATCATCACCAGACCTTCGTTGCCCACCAGAGCACGCTCATCTGTTGGGAAACCTGCACGTTGCAGGGCGAGATTATAATCACTGAAAGCAATCAAGGGAAGGCGTAAAGTGCGATCGGGTCCAGTCTGAGCTTCGACCTCAGCATATTTAATCGGGATACTAAGCGCTTCATAAGGGAGTCCGTGCGTCTTGAGCTCTTCCTTAATTTCGTTCAGATGCTGATCAAAGGGTACACCCGTCTGATTTCCTTTGGCTACATAACCCACTGCTGCGGGATAATCCAATTTCAGCTCTCTGGAAAGTGTATGTATCGATGCAAATACCCCTACGGAAGTGAAGGAGACTGCGGATACAATCGTCACCATAAAAAACATCCGGCCATTCTCTTTCCAGCGGTAGGACAAACCGGATAAAGTGATGATATTCGTACGATGCCAATACAAGCGCCGAATGTCCTTAAGCAGCTTAACCAAACAAATACTTAGCTGGGTATAAAAGAGATACGTCCCGATAACCGTAATCGCAACGACCGGAAACATGACTTTCTCTACGGAAGCAGCTTTTGCAGTAGCCGCCATATAATAACCACTGATCAGCAGTACAGCAGAAATAATAGATAATACAAAGGATACTTTGGGTTCTTCTTCTGCCTTACGCTCTCCCTGAAACAGACGCATCAGTGACTCATTGCCGATAAAAACAAAGGTGCAAAGTGATATCAGAAAAAACAATAACACGAAGCTGCAAATCGTAAGCACAAGTGCCTGCCATGGGAGATGAAAGGTTAACAGGGGAATTCCCAAAAAAGTAGATCCGATCATCAAAAATAATTTGCCCAGAAGTAACCCGAGAAGGGTACCTGTCAGGATGGCAGAGGTGCCGATCATCATATTTTCCAGAAAAACCATGGTGTTCAGCTGTCTCTTCGTCATTCCATGCATCAATAAAATTCCGAACTCCATCTTGCGCGACTGCAGGAAGGATCCAACGGATACGAGTACGAACAAAGAACAAAAGACATAAATAATTGCCTCTGCCACCATCATCGTATGAGCCGCCGTACTATAAATTAAGCTCTTTGAAATATCCGGATGGTAAATAAACAAAGCGCACACGAAAAAGATCATCACCGAAAAAGCACTGACGACAAAGTAAGCGGCATATTTGCGTTTATTACGTGTTACATTCCTATAAGCGAATTGCCGAAAGGTCATGGCTGGTTCCCCCAAGCAGAGACAGCATATCAATAATACTTTGGAAGAAAGCGCCTCTATTACTGCCCTTGTACATTTCACTATAGAAACGTCCGTCTTTAATAAAGATGACCCGGTTGCAAAAGCTTGCAGCCACTGCGTCATGTGTGACCATCAGCACCGTAGCTCCTTCTTCCTTATTCACCTCTGTCAACATATTCATGACTTCCCCTGAGGCTTTGGAGTCCAGATTGCCTGTGGGCTCATCCGCCAAAATTAACGATGGACGATGAATCATCGCCCGGGCGATAGCCGCCCGCTGCATTTGTCCGCCTGAGACCTCGTACGTGCGCTTCTTCAGCAAATGTTCGATGCCAAGCAAGGTAGTGACCTCTTTCAGCCTGCTCTCCATCTCTGGGACACGAGCACCTGCAAGCGTCAAAGGTAATACGATGTTTTCCTCTACAGTGAGCGTATCCAGTAGATTAAAATGCTGAAAGACGAAGCCTAGCTCATGACGGCGAAAAAGCGCCTTTTCTTTTCTGCTAAGCAGATTAGGATCTCGGCCGTTGATCAGAATCTGACCGGAGGTCGGTTGGTCGATGGTGGCAATCGTGTTGAGCAGCGATGTTTTCCCGCTCCCGGATGGACCCATTATGCCAACAAACTCCCCCTTTTCTACAGAAAAGCGGATATGATTCAGCGCCTGAGTGGACACTTTACCCTCATATATTTTTGATAAATTATGAACATCTAGAATGGGCAAGTGTTACCTCTCCTTCTTTCGACTGGATTGCCTTCATTATACAAAGTGTACACATAGGCTGCTATTTCTGAAACTTACAATGCCCTTACACATTTGTAAGGTTTGTTATATGCTGCTCCCTAAATACAATCCGCACGGTGGTCCCGCTTCCTTCTTCGGAACGGATACTCACCTCATGTCCAAGTTTGCCGCAGATCTGCTTCACGAGATATAAACCCATCCCCGTAGATTCCTGGAAGGTTCGTCCATTCACCCCGGTAAAATAAGCATCGAACACACGCGGTAGATCTCCTGCTGGTATGCCTACTCCTTCATCCCGGATCTCAAGCACAGTCTGCTTATCTTCCGTGACCATCCCTTGGAAATAAACATGTTTGCCCTCTTCTGTCGTATAACGTACAGCGTTCGTAATCAGCTGCGTAAGGACAAAAGTGAGCCATTTTTCATCCGTGGTTACGGTAATCTGCTCATCTATTTGTATAGCTGGAAATACTCTTTTTCGAATAAAAAGACGCTTCTGCTCAGAGGTCACACCACGTACGATGGTCTCCAAATTCAGCCGTTCCACATAAAAATCGTGCTCGAAAGTATCCAGACGGGCCGTATAAAGCACGGTATCCAGTCCTTTTTTCAGACGATCCAGTTCATCACCAATTGCCGTAAAAGGAGGGCCATCCTTATCCTGAATGATCAGATGAATGACAGACAACGGCGTCTTCATGCCATGTACCCATTGATTAATAAAGTGAATATGCTCTTCTAATTTGTGGCGGTAGCTGTGCAAATCATTTTTGTAGAGGCGGAATTGCGACCCCAGTAAACCTCGCAAGCTTACGGCTAGCGGAGAATCCTGTGTAGGGCCACCTGCCTCATCGAGAGAGGAGGGCGTAGTCTCCAAACGTTCATAGAACGTGCGATTGGTGACGTAACGGTAAGCGAGGTAGCCAATCAGTAGACAAGTGCTGAGCAGCGCGGCATATAAACTTACATTCAGACCGCTGCCCCCATCCAGCCGATACACTAATGTGATCAGGACTAGCTGGGCTAGATAGACCACAATCAGGGGGAACTGTTCCCGTAAAAACAACTTCATTCCTCATCCCCCCAATTCGGAATCAAACGGTAGCCTTGACCGCGTACGGTTTGTAGTCCATCTGTGATAGCGAGAGCGGCAAGTTTTTTGCGTACACGTGTAACATATACATTTAAGGTATTTTCATCCACGAAGGCTTGATCATCCCAGATTTTTTCGAGCAGCCTGTCCCGGGTAACGATGACGCCTGATTTTTGCATTAGCTCATCTAGTATCTTGGCTTCCGTGTGGCTTAAGTCCACTTTAGCTTCGCCTCGGGTAAGGATTAGCCGCTCTACATCCAGCGTCATTCCGGCAACGTTTAGTGTGCGTTCATTATTCCCACCGGCATAGGTGCCGTAGGCGCGCCGCAGCTGACTTTTGATTTTGGCCATCGCGATTTCGTAATCAAAAGGCTTAGTGATATAATCGTCGGCTCCATTTTCCAGCGCCATTACTTGGTCCATTTTGCCATCGCGGGCAGATATAAAAAGAATAGGGCAGGTTGAAATTCCGCGAATCTGGCGGCACCAGTAATAACCATCGTATTTTGGCAAATTTACATCAAGGAGTACCAGATGTGGCGTGAACGCCTCAAACTGAGTGCGGACCCGCTCAAAATCACTCACCGCCTGCGTTTCATATCCGAACTTATGTAAATAATCCTGCAGCAAAGCCACAAGTCCACGGTCATCTTCTATAATAAATATTTTGAACATATCATGCCTCCGGTCCAGCCTTAACAATATAAGGGGGTCTGCCAAATAATATATACACCGTGCATAGGGTTAGTCAAATCGGAAGGAAGAAAAAAGAACCCATGAAGCACCTGTTTACGGCACCTTCTAGGTTCTTGGATAAGTTAGGTTTAAGGATATCAACTAGTCCCATTGTTTCTTCTGAATCCCGGCAAGAACTCTCTCTACAGGTGCCCAGCCGATAAGTTCTGGTTGGCTCCAGCCCGGAGCAGCTTGCAGATGGCAAATTTCCATGTAGTGATCTATCCTAACTATATCCCAGGCATGAATGGCCTCGCCATTCCCAAGGGCCAAAGCTACATGCCCCCAATCCTTAAACTCACCGTCCACCAACCCTGAGCAAGCATAAAAAACAAACGCGCCAGCTGGCGGAGCCCCGGTATTCTTGTGCGCATCGTACAGCCCTGCGGATTCGCGTGCATCGCTGCCTCCCCACATTTCGATTCCATTGCTTCTTTCATATGCATCTTCAACAAAAGCAAGACAACGCAGCGGATACTCCTGCGACCCCAGCCGCTCCTTAGCCCAACTAATGGCACTCTCAATTTCCTTGCCAAATTCCACGTCCATTACCAATATACATTCCTCCAAAGTACGATATAGTGTTGAACACATCATACCTGAACCTGCTACTCATGAGCTGGTATTATATAGTTATCAATTAAACTATCCCAATCCTACCTGAGTGGTCATCTACTTCGGCCAACCATTACTTACAAAAACATAAAAAACCGTAAATGAGCATAGCTCATTACGGCTCTAACAAACTATAAATTGGTTTAAAGATACAGGAGTGGTGGTGATAGTGTAGTAGTGGTAGTGGTAGTGGTAGTGGTAGTGGTAGTGGTAGTGGTAGTGGTAGTGGTAGTGGTAGTGGTAGTGGTAGTGGTAGTGGTAGTGGTAGTGGTAGTGGTAGTGGTAGTGGTAGTGGTAGTGGTAGTGGAGGACAATGTAAAGTTGATATTGCAGACGCCGAACGGTGATATCCCATCGAACATAAGTAACTTATTGCTTGTTGGAGTAACTCATTTGCGGGATTTATACCGTACATCTGACCGTATACGCTCGATCGGCTCTATTCTACGGGATTTATACCGTACATTTGGCTATATGTGCTCCATCGGCTCTATCTGCGGGATTTATACCGTACATTTGGCTATATATGCTCCATCGGCTCTATCTGCGGGATTTATACCGTACATTTGGCTATATGTGCTCCATCGGCTCTATCTGCGGGATTTATACCGTACATCTGACCGTATACGCTCGATCGGCTCCATTCTACGGGATTTATACCGTACATCTGACCGTATACGCTCGATCGGCTCTATTCTACGGGATTTATACCGTACATTTGGCTATATATGCTCCATCGGCTCCATTCTACGGGATTTATACCGTACATTTGGCTATATGTGCTCCATTGGCTCTATCTGCGGGATTTATACCGTACATTTGGCTATATGTGCTCCATCGGCTCTATCTGCGGGATTTATACCGTACATTTGACAGTGTCGAGTAAATTAAAGGCAGTTTTGCTCTTCTTTCGCGCCACACTAGCTCATTCGAGCAAATCAAAGGCACTTTTGCCCTTCTTTCGCGCCACACTAGCTCATTCGAGTAAATCAAAGGCACTTTTGCCCTTCTTTCGCGCCAAACTAGCTCATTCGAGCAAATCAAAGGCAATTCTGCCCTTCTTTCGCACCCCCCTAGCCAATCCGTGCAAATCAAAGGCAATTTCGCCCTACTTTCGCACCAAACTAGCTCATTCGAGCAAATCAAAGGCACTTTTGCCCTTCTTTCGCGCCACACTAGCTCATTCGAGTAAATCAAAGCACTTTTGCCATTCTTTCGTGCCAAACTAGCTCATTCGAGTAAATTAAAGGCACTTTTGCCCTTCTTTCGCGTCACACTAGCTCATTCGAGTAAATCAAAGTCATTATTGCCCTTCTTTCGCGCGATACTAGCTCATTCGAGTAAATCAAAGGCACTTTTGCTCTTCTTTCGCACCACACTAGCTAATACGTGCGAATCAAAGGCATTTTTGCCCTTCTTTCGCGCGATACTAGCTCATTCGAGTAAATCAAAGGCATTTTTGCCCTTCTTTCACGCGATACTAAACCTTTACAGCAAAACAAGGGCATTTCTGCCCTTGTTTCACCACACCCTATAGCGCCACCGCTGAAACAACGCGTCCTCTTGTAATGTTGTA
Source organism: Paenibacillus sp. FSL H8-0175 (assembly GCF_045040615.1). Taxonomy (NCBI): domain Bacteria; kingdom Bacillati; phylum Bacillota; class Bacilli; order Caryophanales; family Paenibacillaceae; genus Paenibacillus; species Paenibacillus sp. FSL H8-0175. Next base: position 5,085,951 of record NZ_CP150299.1, read on the forward strand.
TACCTCGTATGCTCCACATTTCGCACGCTCTCTGCCTCATCTACTCAGTACTTCGCACGCTCACTCAACATTCCATTGTCCTCTACTTCCACGCTATGCAATGCGCTCACGCAGACTTATCTACCATCCAGCAAATTGCCTAGCCCGCCAAGCACGCTTCCTTCTTCTTTCCGACCGCTGTTGCCGGCAGCGGACAGGATGCGATCGGCCATTCGGCTGAATGGCAGCGACTGTACCCACACCTTGCCGGGTCCGCGCAACGTTGCGAAGAACAGGCCTTCGCCGCCGAACAGCGCGGTTTTGACCCCTTTTACAAACTCAATATTATATTCCACCGAAGACGTCATAGCGACTAGACAGCCAGTGTCCAGCTTAAGCGTCTCTCCCGGTTGAAGTGTGCGTTCCATAACATAACCGCCAGAGTGTACAAATGAAAGTCCGTCACCCTCCAGCTTTTGCATAATAAAACCTTCACCACCAAAAAAGCCGGTACCCAGCTTACGCTGAAATTCAATACCGATTGAAACGCCCTTTGCCGCGCAAAGGAATGAATCCTTTTGACAGATGATTTTTCCACCGTATTGCTGCAGGTCGAGCGGGATGATTTTGCCTGGGTACGGAGCAGCAAAGGTGACACTTTTACGTCCATAAGAACCACTGTGTGTAAAGACAGTCATAAACAAGCTTTCACCTGTCAACAGACGTTTGCCCGCGCCCATCAGCTTCCCCATCAAGCCACTTCCACGCGAGCCTCCGCTGCCGTCGCCAAATATCGTCTCCATTGTTATTTCCTGATCCATCATCATGAAGCTCCCGGCTTCGGCAATTACACTCTCTCCTGGGTCAAGCTGCACCTCTACACACTGTATTTCCTCACCCATAATGGCATAATCAATCTCATGAGCACTCATCCCGCAGTTCCTCCTTATAATTAAAGTCAACATGTGACTTATGAATGAAAATATATACGTGCGTTGCGATTCACGGTTTCGCTAATCCTAACTATCCATGAAAACCGCCTATATTCAGCAAAAAAATCCACCAGAGATTCTGGCTGACCTTAATCCTGTATCCCTGAAAAATGTTATTTATTCCAGCTTTCTTGAGGTTACTGTACCACATCTCTTGTCAATACTTGATAATATGTTACAATACTTTTTATACTTAAATGTTTATTTAGTAGTCTAATTCTAATGATAAAGGTGAAATGAATGAATCCACAATCGGAATATGCAATTCTGCTATACTATAAATTTGTAAAAGTGCCGGATGCAGAACTATTCGCCCAGGAGCATTTGGCTTACTGCAAAGAGCTTGATGTAAAGGGACGAATTCTCATCTCAGATGAAGGCATTAACGGAACACTATCAGGTACGGTTGCCCAAACCGAGCAATACATGAAGGATTTGCGCGCAAACCCTCTGTTTAGCGACATCATCTTCAAGATCGATGAGGCTGAGGGTCATGCCTTCAAAAAGATCTTCGTTCGTTATAAAAAAGAACTCGTGACGTTCCGGGTCGAGGATGAACTGGACCCTAACGTGATTACCGGAAAGCATCTGGCGCCTAAAGATTTCTATGAAATGATGCAGCGCGACGATGTGGTGATTCTGGATGGTCGTACCGGTTACGAATTCGATCTTGGTCATTTCCGCGGCTCCATCCGCCCCGAAGTAGACAGCTTCAAAGAATTCCCGGACTGGATTCGCGAGAATATGAGCGACCTTAAGGATAAACCAATCCTGACCTACTGTACAGGCGGGATCCGCTGCGAGAAATTAAGCGGGTTTATGATGAAGGAAGGTTTTGGACAGGTGTACCAGCTGGATGGCGGCATTGTGACTTATGGTAAAGACCCTGAGGTACAGGGCCAACTGTTTGATGGCAAATGTTATGTCTTCGATGAGCGGATTTCCGTACAGATTAATCATACCGACGAGGATATCGTTGTCGGACGTTGCCATCACTGCGGTCAGCCAGCTGACCAATTTATCAATTGTGCTAACGATGCTTGTCATCTTCAGCATATTTGCTGTGAGGACTGTGAAACACAGCACAGTGGTCATTGCTCGGACGAATGCGAAGCAATCACGAATGCCGTGGGCTAAATAAAAGGACAAGCTGGCCGCAAATGTTTCTACACGATTCAAAGACGAGCACTAGTGAGTCTTAAGTTAACTAAAAGGTGGCGTACAGGATTTTCACTGTACGCCACCTTTTGTTATGAGCGAAATGTCCGAGCAACTCCCTTAAGGACTGCACCCTTTAAATTACGTCATATCCAGCAAAAAAAAGTCAACCAGAAACTCTGGCTGACCTTAAATGTAGTATATCCCCGAATAAGCTGTTTATACCAGCCTTCTTCACATTACCGTACCATCATGCGGTTTACGCAGTGTAGATTGAATCTTTGGCGCCTTCACTAGCTTTGGTTTGCCTAAAGAGGTTGTAAAGGTGATCACATAGCCGGCTACGACTACTGCCATCACTGTATACATCGTTTCTTTAACAGGCATATAAAAGAGTGATAGTGCCAGAACGATTACATCCATCATGATGAATACCGTACCTACTTTGATTCCCTTCCATTCACTAACCAGCAGCGACAAAATATCGTCTCCACCGCTAGCCCCGCCACTCCGCAGGATAATTCCCGCTCCTAAACCTGTCAGTACGCCGGACAATAGAGCTGCTAATGCCAAATTGTCCTGCAAGTTGATGACCAAACCGGAATAACGTTCCATGAGACCATAGAAGATTGTAAAAGCTCCTACAGAAACAAAAGTGTTGCACACGAACGCTTTCCCTTTGAACATCCATGCTATCAAGAGTACTGGAACGTCTAGAAGCAGAGTTGAAATCGAAGGTGAAATTCCTAATACGTATTTGCCAAGCAGCGATAATCCTACGAATCCGCCCTCTGACAAATGATTCTGAAAATTGATGTGATAATAAGTAAATGCAAGCAAAAATGTTCCAAACAAAATGACTGTCAATCGGAGCAGTACATTCACTCCGTAATTGTGGTTCCTCATACAGGTCTCCCCTTATCGTATATGGCGGCTAGACGTCCCACCAACCTCTACGACGGGTAAAACCGGAGGTATTGCTCCTTCGCATATATATACTCCTTCCCCTCGCAGAGGCGGTTCGTCAAGTAACAACGGTTTACGCACCTTCTACAGGGAAGCTAAGTATAAGACAGATCATAACGTTTCCAAATCGTCCTTTGGGGAATCGTCCTTCGGGGACACATGGTATCCTGATCCTTTCTCTAATTTGATAAGTTCTGTTTACATTATACCACGGAGCCACCCTACTCTAAACAGTTTGCCAGAAAAAAGCAGGAATCACTCTGTACTCCGCAGCAAACGGTTGATTGTTTCACGTCTTACACCGATCAATTGTCCTATTTCTTCCTGGGTCAATAACTCTGTTAGCGCTGCGCCATGAGAGTAGTCATTAAACCAGCGGGTTAGCAATTCCATACGTTCTGCAGGTGTACCTACAGTCAGATGATCCAGCCGTGTCTGCATAAACCGTACCTTCTCCTGAAGCAGTCTGGCGATTTCCATCGCTTGACCAGAATCCTCCCGCAGCTGTTGATACCATTCTGCTGATGGAACTGCCTCCACCTCGCTCTTCATCATCGCAACTGCCGTTCCATGCGCCTCCTTTGGCGAAATGAGTGAATGATGGGGAACCATCTCACCGGGATACAGGATGTTGAATAACACCATGTTCCCATTCTCATGAAGTCTTGTGACCTTGAACAGCCCGCCTTTTACCTTAAATAAAAAATCACAGCTGTCTCCTTGGCGGAACAAGACTTCCCCCTTATGTAATATCATCTCGCTCGCTCCTTTTCCTTCTGATTATATATATTTTCAATTATATAAAATTAAACCTCATTTATGGAGATAAATCTACCTATGGGCGAGGAGGTGGGTGATTAATGTCCATGCAAAAACTGCTGGGTGCCAGAATGAAAATTCTGGCACCCAGCAGTTCAATTTATTTATAAAGTTACTTTGCTTCAAGCGGTTTCTTCCATAATCCGAGCATCAATCCGGAGATGACCGAACCGATCAGAACAGCTAAGAGGAACAACAGCGCGTGGCTTGAAAGGGCAGCTACAAAGATCCCGCCATGCGGAGCCGGCACGTTGATATTCCAAAGCTGTGTAAGACCTCCAGCAACGGCCGAACCAAGAATACAAGAGGTTAGGACACGAAGCGGATCGGCTGCGGCGAATGGAATGGCCCCTTCCGTAATGAACGACAAGCCCAGCACATAGTTCGTTAAGCCTGATTTACGTTCTTCTTCCGTGAATTTATTCTTAAAGAAAGTAGAAGCCAGTGCTATTGCAAGTGGAGGCACCATTCCCCCCGCCATTACAGCAGCCATCATGAAGCCGTTGGTATTGCCACTGGTAGTGAATACACCGATGGCAAAAGTATAAGCAGCTTTATTGAAAGGTCCACCCATATCTATGGCCATCATGCCACCGAGAACCAGACCCAGAATAACAGCATTAACAGTTCCAAGATCATTAAGCCAATCAATCAGTCCTACATTGATCCAGCTAAAGACCGGATCGAACAGGTAATACATCAATCCACCGGTAATTAGAAGCCCGAATACCGGATATAACAGGATCGGCTTCAGTCCGTCAAGTGTTTTAGGCAGTCCTGCAAATACTTTACGTAATCCGATAATTACATAACCCGCCAAGAAACCAGCAGCCAGCCCGCCGAGGAACCCAGCGTTGGAATTCAAGGCCATGTAACCCCCAACCATACCTGGCATCAGAGCCGGACGATCACCAATGCTAAGCGCTATAAATCCAGCAAGGACTGGAATTAGGAAATGGAAGGCACCATCTCCACCACCAATTGTCTGCAGTAACTGGAACAGCGGATGATCTGCTCCACCTACTTGTTCAATCAGGAAGGAGATTGCTAGCAGAATACCGCCACCGACTACAAACGGGAGCATGTGGGAGATCCCATTCATTAAGTCCTTATATATTTTACTGCCGATACTGCCAGATTTCTCTTTAGACCCTTCGTCATTGCCACCGCGACCTTCATTGTGATAAATCGGCGCTTCCCCATTCATAGCTTTACGAATAAGTTCTTCCGGCTTACGGATGCCATCACTTACAGGTCTTTGCAGTACAGGCTTACCGTCAAAACGGGCCATTTCCACCTTTTTATCAGCTGCAACAATTACACCGCTTGCACGCCGAATCTCATCAGGGGTAAGTACGTTTTTGGCCCCTTCTGAACCATTCGTCTCTACACGGATATTAACTCCCATTTCCAGAGCTTTTTTCTTAAGGGCATCTTCAGCCATAAAAGTGTGTGCAATGCCTGTAGGGCAAGCAGTTACAGCTACGACAAAAGTTTGGGAATCCGGGTTGCCCACGATTACACGTTCAGGCTCTGACTTCGCGGCAGTTTCAGCAGCTTCGTTCTCTTTCTCCTTAGCTTCACCTTCCGCCTGCTTGGCATCAAACAAAGCTGATACCTCGTCAGGAGTCTGAGTATTCATAAGCTGTTCAATGAACTCGCTATCGATCAGTAGTCTGGACAATGAGGCCAGTGTACGAAGATGCATATTGCCTGCTCCTTCTGGAGCGGCAATCATAAAGAAGATACGTGCTGGCTCATCATCAAGGGATTCAAACTCCACTCCCTTTGCGCTCTTAGCAAATACAACCGTCGCTTCATTTACCGCTTTAGTCTTAGCGTGCGGCATTGCAATGCCGCCGCCAATCCCAGTGCTGGACTGCTCTTCGCGCTTCAGAATCATCTCTTTAAAAAGGATCGGATCATTAATTCGGCCACTTGCAGCAAGACTCGCAATCAATTCATCAATTGCAGCTTCCTTAGTTGTAGCTTTTAGATCCATGATCATCGTTTCTTTTATCATTAAATCCGTTATTCTCATCATGCTCAACTCCCTTAAGTACTTTGAATGCTGTCGGCTTACACTTCTGAGATTTGGATCAGCGGTCTCAGCTGTTCAATGAATTCTCTGTCCGCTAAGTCATCAGAGAATGCGGTTGCACTACCCGAGGCAACGCCTGCACGGAACGCCTCCAACAAGTCTCCTGTCAAAGACAGTGTCCCTACAAAACCAGCGATCATGGAATCTCCTGCACCTACAGAATTTTTCACTTTACCTGATGGTGCGTTGGCGTGGTATACCCCTTGCTCCGTAATGAACAAAGCCCCTTCACCCGCCATGGAAACCAGTACATGTTTCGCTCCTGCATCCAGCAGCTTGCGTCCATAAGTAATAATCTCTTCCCTCGTATCTATGGTTACGCCGAACAGCTCTGCGAGCTCATGATGGTTCGGTTTAACCAGCAATGGCTGATACGCCAGTGCTTTTTGAAGTGCAGCACCAGTAGTGTCAATGACGAATTCCGCTCCGCTCTGTTTGCACACAGCTATAAGCTTGTCATAGAAATCTGCACCCAGTGATGGGGGAACGCTTCCCGACAAAATCACTACATCCTCCGCGTTCAGGGCAGCCAGCTTTTGCAATAGTGTATTGGCTTCAGGATCATGAATGACGGGTCCAACACCGTTAATCTCCGTTTCCTCTCCATGCTTGAGCTTGATATTAATCCGCGTATCATCAGAAACAAACACGAAATCGCTTGAAATTGACTCTTCGTGTAACCAATCCTCAATATATCGGCCGGTGAAGCCTCCAAGGAATCCCATAGCCTTATTCTGAACCCCAAGCTGATTAAGCACTCGGGATACGTTAATTCCCTTCCCTCCCGGAAGCTTCAAATCACGTTTCATCCGGTTCAAGTCACCCAGTCTCAAATCTTCCACTTCCACGATATAATCAATGGAAGGATTAAGCGTTACAGTATAGATCATGATTATCCCTCAATTATGTTGGTTTTCTAAGCCATAGATTACCGATCACAAGTACGGCATCTGTAATTTCTCCAAACGATCACACGGTAATTCATAATTGCTTATCCTATATAAAATTTATACCAGCGTGAAATCCACACCCAATTGCGTGATCTCACGGATGAATTTGTCAGACGCTCCTGAATCTATAATGCAATGATCCATTTCCGTCACATCTGCAACCTTGCTAAAGGATATCTGCCCCAGCTTACTGTGATCTGCCAGTAGAATAACTTGCTTGGCGACTGCGATCATTTTGCGTTTTGTAGCTGCCTCTAACATGTTCGGAGTTGTGATGCCTTCCCGCAAATCCAGTCCATTAGTGGCAAGAAAAGTTTTATCTACTCTCACCATATCTAATGAACGTTCTGTCATCGGTCCAACAAAAGCCATCGTATCCGGGCGAAGCATACCGCCTGTAATTGAGACTTCGATATTGCGGCAATCCCGCAGCTCATTCAGCGCCATAATCGAGTTCGTAATGACTTTGATATTCGAAAAGTTCTTCAGCTCTCTGGCAATCTGCAGTGTTGTTGTTCCTGCATCAAGCAGTATTGCGTCCCCCTCCTGAATCATCTCCACGGCCTTACGGGCAATCCGTTGCTTCTCATCCAATAAATGGTCTTCCTTATCAGGATAAGCCGCTTCAAAATTGACGCTCTGCAGGGAAACCGCTCCGCCATGAGTACGCTTTAATAGCTTGGCTTCTTCCAGCTCCTTCAGATCACGGCGCACAGTAGACTCAGATACGCCCATTTCCTGACTTAGCTCCTGTACAGAAGCTCTGGAGTTCTTTTCCACAAAAAGCACGATTTTTTGTTTTCTCTCTTCCTCAAACATCATCGTGGCTCGCTCCTTTATGTGACAGCGCGACCTATGCAATTCCTTGCGCTCATCTATGAATTTTATTGACCGTTAATCGATTATATATGACCGTTATTGATCGTTTGTGCTCGTTTATGATTTTAACAGCGTTTTCATCCTGTGTAAAGTGCTAAAAAGAGACAGTGCAAAATTACATCCGAATTGCCTATCTCATATGCGGCATTTATAACATATTAATAATACATACCGGGAAAAGCGGGTGATCAGAAATGGCCAATGGAAGAAACAGCGGGAGAAATAAAGGCAACAGCAATGCTAATAAGAATGGGACCACCAATAACAATAATCCAGTGGAATCCGCAGAACTTAGCGCTGAGGATTATGAGATCATCGCAGCTGGACTTGTAGCCTTAGGTGAGATTTTTTCCTTTTTATCTCTTGTTAAAGCAAGACAAGTTACCAAAGAAACCGGAGGCGAAGATGTAGTTCCTGAAATCTTCACTTTATCCACTAGAAAATCTCATAGACGAAAGTCAAGATAATCTGTGAAAAAGCAGAGAAATAGTTATACCCCCTTGTTAAATTGCGAACTTTTTACTTGGCGTAACCTTTGTAACTAGAACCTCTATATGGGTATGCCAAGAACTACCTAAAAGGAATTGCCCGCTTTTGAATCAATACTTGTAAATTAGGGTTATTAAACTACATAGACATAAATTTGAATTTTGGGGGATGTTTTTATTGCCACAACAGAAGTATTTTCGGACAAGCCTTGCTATTATCGCCTTTTTACTGATTTTGTACTTAGGCTCCAAAGTAATGTTTCTCTTCGCCCCACTGGGTGCCATTTTCAAATTATTACTTGTTCCCATGATGTTATCAGGGTTCATGTACTACCTGCTGCGTCCGTTAGTAAGAATCCTTGAGAAAAGAAAATTAAACCGGGCGTTCTCCATCCTGCTCATTTATTTTCTGATTGCCGGCTTGTTCGTTCTCTTCTGGATTCTAGTCTGGCCGACACTTCAAGAACAAATTCAGAACTTTATTGATAACACTCCTTACCTCGTGCAAGGTTTGCAGGATCAGTTCAATGCATTGAGGGAGAATCCGACACTTTCGCGTTTTTTCAAAGGGGATTCCGACGTCGCAGCCCGTTTATCAGAATTTCTTAGCGATACTATTACCTGGGTTACCAATTCCATGTCCAATTTGATTGGCGTTGTTTCCAGCATTGTAGTGTTAATCGCAACTTTGCCCATCATTCTGTACTACATGCTAAAAGATGACTATAAGCTATCGCCTAAACTTCAAGGCTTAATTCCGAGAAAATATCGTAAGGAAGGGCAAGAGATGTTTGGAGATATCGACAGCGCCTTAAGCAGCTTCATCGTCACACGCGTGGTGCTAAATGTCGTACTCGGTATTATGTTATATATAGGGTTCCTTATCATCGGACTGCCTTACTCCCTGTTGCTCGCCGTAATTTCAGTGCCCCTTAACTTCATTCCATATGTGGGATCATTCTTAGCAGCGATTCCGGTAATTATAGTGGGTTTCATTGAATCACCGACGATGGCCATATGGTCCCTGGTTGTAATCTTCATTGCCCAGCAGATCCAGGATAATGTACTCTCACCGATTATTTACGGAAAATCATTGGATGTTCATCCACTGACTACGGTCATCCTTGTCCTTATAGGTGGAGACTTCTACGGTATTATCGGAGTTCTTATTGCGCTCCCTGTTTATATGATTATAAAAATTGTTTTCCTGCGCGTGTATGAGATTATTATTGCAGACCGGATAGATGAAACTGAGCCTATCAAAAAAGAGGAGCTATAACGGTTGTAATCTACTTCGTGAACGGGCGGAGCTTATCTATAAAATAAAAAAGGGTACGTCTCCAATCACTGAACTGCACCCCGTCAAGTAGACAGCACAAAAAATAAAAGTAGTTTAAGCGGCCTTAGTCCTAAATTCAATGGGACTGAGGCCGTTTAGTTTTGCCTGTAACCGTTCGTTATTGTAAAAATGAATGTAGGTATCAATATCTGTTTGGAGTTCTTCAAAGGTCTGGTAGGAATGTAAGTAGTACTTCTCACATTTCAATGTTCCCCAGAAGGATTCCATCGGCGAATTGTCAATGCAGCAGCCTACTCGGGACATGCTTTGCTTCAGTTCTGCATCGTCCAGCATCTTTTTAAAATGCAGAGAGGTATACTGAAAACCACGGTCGCTATGGAGTAAGGTTCGGCTCTCCGGTGCTGCCTTCAAAGCTAATTCCAGTGTGTTAAAAACTAGCGAATTATTATTGGAATGACCCAGAACGTAAGCAACAATCGACTTGTCATACAGATCTTTTATTGCACTTAAATACGCCTTCTTGCCGTTTCCGTATTTGAATTCCGTTACATCCGTTACCCATTTTTGGTTTGGAGCTTCAGCCTCAAAATTACGGTTCAGCACATTCTCTGCAACCTGCTGCGGCGTGGAGCCTACATACTTCTTTTTCTTTCTGCGGATGACTGACTGGATGCCTTGGCATCTCATCAGCCGGTACACTCGCTTTGCGTTAATAGATTTATCCATTTGTCTGCGCAAATGCAGGGTCAATTGGCGATACCCAAAGGTTCGTTCCACCTTCTCATACAAGAGGAGCATAGCCTCTGTCAGTTTCTCGTTGTCTGCCTCTCGAGAACTGGGTTTGCGATTCAACCATTTGTAATAACTTGACCGTGAAATCCCTGCGATGTCACACAAAAGCCGAATGGAGCAAGACTGTTCCTGCTGAACGGCCTGAATGGCCAGGTAGATGTTCACCTGGCGAATGGTCCTTAACGTCTCCTCCTTTCGAGTTCCTCTAACTTTTTTAGAAAAGCATTCTCCGCACGCAGGCGTGCATTCTCGTATTCCAGCTTTTGCATCGCGAGTTTGTGGCGATCTGCTTCCGTAAGTTCTTCAGGCGCTTTAGTGCGTCCTCTACCGTCTCGTAACGCCTCTTCACCACCAGCTTCGTACTTCTTTACCCAGCTATATACTTGTTGGTAAGACACGTGAAAATGGCTTGCCGTCTTCGCATAGTCTTCTCTGTTCGAAAGGCAGTACAGCACGATATTTATCCGTTCCTGCCAAGTGGTTACGCGTCCTTTGGTCATAGCTTTAGTTCCTCCTGAATGAGCTGTTAAGCTGTTGCTATGACCATTATACTTCCTAATCCAGTTGGCGAGTTGGGTTGAACTTGCAATCTTATACTTGCAGATGATTTGGTTTTGCGACAATCCTCCCTCGAGATAGTCCTTAACGGCATGGAGTTTAAGTTCTGCAGAATATGTACGATTGTAGCTTCGGACTTCCAGCCCTTCGTATCCATACAATTGATAACGTTGCCGCCACTTCACTAATGAGTTTTTGGATATTCCATACTTCCGGGCCGCAGTTTTCAAACCAATGTCGCCCCGTTCAATTTCTTGGAGAATCGTTAACTTTTCCAGTGCTGTAAACTTCTTTTGTTCCATAAAAATGCTCCCCATACAGCGACAGGTTTTTATTATTTCACCTGTCTACTATATGGGGAGCATATCATCACTCGGAGTCGTACCCTTTTTTATTCTTTACAGGTGCCTGAAATCACCCTCGTAAAGAACGAACTACAAAGATGTGATTGCCCTTCATCAGGTTTTGGCCGTTCTGAAGAGTAACTGAACCTTTCGTATGTGAGGTAATAATCGTATTAAAGGCAATAAGCTGATCTTCTTTCCAGACGCTAACCGCCGATTTAAAATACACTGCATTGTCAAATTGCTGCCGATCCCTCATCACATAACCCACGGAATGGAGAACTGGAGGCAGCGCTCTTTCTTTTGGAGCCAGAGCCTTAATAACAACAATATCCCGAAACGGCACAGCAATTTCCTGATGGCCAATCACCGCCACCGATGCGGAAAGGTCCCATTTGCGCAGGATTCCCTTCATAATGGTATAAGGTTTCTCTCCGCAGTACATTATAACGGGTTTACCTACCCAATGCTTCATAGCTACCTCCCCTTCGCATCACTCCATAAATTATAAGTCCGGAATGAACCAATCTATTCCTGCCATTCCCTGCGACTCTAAAAATTGATTGGTCTTTGAGAACGGACGACTGCCAAAAAATCCACGATGCGATGAAAGTGGGCTTGGATGAGGCGATTGCAGCACCTTATGCCGGCTTTGGTCGATGAAGGCGCCTTTTTTCTGCGCATGACTTCCCCATAATATAAACACCATGGGCGTAGATCTTTCATTTAGCTTTTGCATAATAGTGTCTGTGAATGTCTCCCAGCCCAGACCTTTATGCGAACCAGCCTCACCCTCACGTACCGTCAGCACGGTGTTCAGCAACAACACTCCCTGCTCTGCTAAGTGCAGTAAAGAGCCGTGGTTCGGAACAGGCACACCGACGTCCTCTTTCAGCTCTGCATAAATATTGCGCAGTGACGGAGGGATACGTACCCCCGGATTGACAGAGAAGCTTAGTCCGTGCGCTTGTCCGGGACCATGATAAGGATCTTGACCTAAAATAACTACACGGGTCTCCTTATAAGGCGTTAATTTCAATGCTGTGAACAATAATTCTTTTGGCGGATAAACGGTATGTTCCTTATATTCTTGTGTTAGTGCGTCCATTAATTTTAGAAAATAGGGCTTTTGCATTTCATCCTGCAATACCTCATCCCAATCGTTGCCAAACATCCCCAAACTCCTCCTTTAACCGAAACCATAGCGATATAGCTTTTTTATTTCCGACCATAATCCGCTTTGATCTCGCCCCACTCTTTGGTCTGCCACTTGAGCACCTTATTGTCATATGTATTGGTTTGCAACCAACGCTCTGCCCGATCAATAAGCACCCAAATTTCCTCTGTTGAAGAATCGCGCGGCAAGGTTGTTGCCACCTTCTTCTGCTTCACCCATTTCATTGCATTTACAGAATCACTGTAGACCGTTTTATCGCTTCCCTCTCTCTTCAACAACGCCAAGGCATGAACAATCGCTAAAAATTCGCCTAAATTATTAGTGCCCTTTTTGATCGGACCACAGGAGAAAATGATATCTCCCGTTTGTGTATCTACACCCTTATATTCAACAGGCCCCGGATTACCACGAGTCCCCACATCTACTGAAATACTGTTGTAATCAATCTCCTCAGAGGTCTCTACTGTAGCACTGCGTTTAAAAGAACTAGTCCCCTTAGACTTTGCTGCTCCAGCTGCCCCTGTTCCCCAATTCCCCTTCCAGCCCGCTTTATATGCCGCATCAGCTGCTGCTTTAGATTCATAGGATTTATATTTTGCACCGGTATAATGATCTGTCTGTGCCTGGCATTCTGCCCAAGTGCTATAGACTCCCGGTTGTTTACCTTCCCAGACTACATAATATTTCTGTTTGGCCATGGATAATGCTCCTTTTCTACTGCCTGTACTTATTGTAATCCATATTGCTCGTGAATTCATCGGATAAATCACATTTTTCAGGTCATACTATACGCCAGAGATGTCCAGGCCTATATTACCATTTGTAGATTGATTGGTAAATTACTAACTAATCACTCTATAGTAAGCTCGAAGGATATCAGTACAATTACTTAGGGAGGTTATACAGATGAGAAAGATAGCAAGTGTTGCTGCGGTATTTGCTTTTGTGTTAATGGTCGGATGTGGAAATGCAACAAACAATGCCAATAATGCTACTGCAACAAGCACTCCTGAGAACACGAATAATGCGGGAACCACTAATAATACAGGCACGGCTAATAATCAAAATAACACCACAGATGCTGTAACCTCAGCTTCCGTAGTAGATAATGAAGAAGCCTTCAAACGCGCCATCAGTCCAGAAGGAACCTGGATTGCTGCTACACTTAAAGACTTAACCTTCACCGAAGATCTCGTGGTGGATGGAGAATTCATGAATAAAGAGGAACCCGCCAGAAAAATTGCTCTATACACACAAGATGCGGATCACAACATCACCAACTCCTTTAAACTGACTGCTCCAAAATTGACCATCAAGAGTAAAAACGCCCGCATCCAAGGCGGCACTTTTATTGGAGATGTATACGTAGAAGCGGATGGATTTACCCTGGTGAACGCAACCGTTGAAGGCAATGTCTACTTCGCAAACGATCAATATAAATCCACCTTTAATTCATCCGATCAAGGAAAAGTAACTGGTGTTACAGAAGTGAAAAAATAAGCTTCAACCCCAAAAAGGTGATCTCAAGTCGTTAAGACTTGAGACCACCTTTTTTATATACACCCTTATTCTTGATAAAAACCATCTTTGAAAAAGTTGTACCATCCCTCGACGGTTTCGATTGGGAAACCCTCTAACTTCTTCATAACTTCCCTTGCAAATTCTAAAGAAGCTGTGCCATTAGCTGTAATAATATATTCACTCGAAACTGCCTGTTTTTCTATATAATTTGCTTCTCCTTTATAATTAGGAGCTTTTGTTTTAAATAATCCAATGAATTTCCGGTATGCGGTATGTTGTCTAAATAGCCATGTTCAGCCAAAAAAGTTGTAGCGTCACATATAGCGGCTATAGGCACACTCTCCTGCAGACATTTTTCAATCACTGGAGTAATAGCTGAATTATCTTTCCAGCCTGTGCCCCCGATTAAAATCAACATTTCATACTGAGCAGGTAAACTGTCTAAAGTATAGTCAGGTACAACAGTAAATCCACCCATAGATTTGACATTGTCGCTAGTTAGAGCAACTGTTCTTACTTTATATTCACTTTCCTGCTTATTTAGTTCGGCACTAATATATCCGCTTTCCCAATCAGCGTAGCCATTGGATAGAAACATCAAAACTTCTTTTTTCATATATTAGCACTCCCTTTAAGTTCTAACGCCACTTCCGCCACTTCTCGCCCATTTACCAGCAGCACAATCCGGTGCTCTCCTGGATAATGACGCCGAGTTGTTAAATCAGCCCAACGATGTGTCCGTTTACCTGACAGAATTGTACCTCCAGGTACGGTCTTATCCGATAACAAAAAAGATTTACGGGAGGTTCGACCTGCCGCTTTCACGAAATAGATTCCGTATTCAATCCGAATCCGTGCTGGAGCTCCCTCACGAACTTGAAGCTTATACTGTAATTCGGAGCTTTCGCCAATGGTCAGGATTGAAGGTTCCAATAGAATGAAGGCACTCGTTATAAGTGGAGCAGCTTCGTCTGTCTGCTCTGCGTATCCGAATAAAGCCATAATCTCTGGCTCAGCTTTACGAATCAAAGAACGGCAGCCGTGCCGCACAATCCAGTCTGTATCGGGATGTGTTCCCTTCCAGCGCCGAGCGGTATCGAGCACCACTTCCGGATGATCCTTTGCAATATCATTCAAATGATTAGCGACACTTTTACGTACATACAGGGATGTATCCGCCTTAAGCTGCTCAAGTACAGGTAATACCGGAGCTGGGTCAAGCTTGAACATGGGAAGCGCCTGTCCCCAAGGCAGACGAGGCCGACAGCCCTCACTAGCCAGCCTACGTACATGCTCATCAGGGTGCTCCGCCCATACCAGCATTTGAGCCATCATCCGCTCTGGTTCCCGTAAGAGAAACGGCCTAACTGCAAATTCAGCCGATGATTTCGCTGTGAATCTTTCCAGCGCCTGCATAGACAATTCCCAATGATCGTCTCCCTGACCATATACCTCAACAAAATCCGGAAAAATCAAATAAGGAAATCCCACACAATCGTCAGCAATGGCGAATAGGATAGCCAGCGCTTCCTCATAAGGAAGCTTTAAGTGGCTGCCCAACGTCTCGGTGATCCGCCGCATTCTTGCCTTCAGCTCAAGCGTTTCCCACGGTTCAGTCATGGCTGAGCTTACAAATGCCTCAGTCTCGAAGACATTATGTACGCCACGAATCTTTTCGCCGAACTCACGCAGAAATTGTTCATTGTACATTGCTTTTAAAGGTTCAGCCATTCGATAATCCCTCATTTTCTTCTTTAAATCAGCAGACTTGATTCTGTCAGGAAATCGTAGCACACCCAATTTGACAACAGTATGTCAACTTTGGCAGCTAAGAATTAATAAGTACCTTTACCTCTTCAATCCCTTGTTGGGCTCGACTGTTTAACGCGCGCTTATCTTTAAGGTTATGTTCTATAAGTTCGTGTCCAGGATCAATGACCAGCGGCTGTGAGATTACATCCTCGAGAATTTGCACAGCAACCTTACAGCCTTGAAATAACAGTTCTTTTGTGATCACTTGGTTATGAGAACGAATGATTTCAAGCATTTTTTCCGCATAAATCAGTCTAACCAAACTATCAGCGCTCATAATATTCCGCGAAGCAAAAGAAGCCACTTTTTCCACAATCCAGCTATCCTGATAATTCCGCGAGATGGATTCCAGTATCGTAATCGCATCCCAGTCCCGTATCGACAACTGCTTGACGTGCTCCATAGCCCATTCCTGCAGCCATTCCAGCTCCACTTCTCTTGGAATTTCAAAACTCTTGTACTCCTTAAGTACTCCTGCTTTATGCATATTTAAAAAATGACCCAAAAACTGAATGTACAGCTCCTTGGCTCTTTGTGTCGGTTCTGTCATCTGGCAATCATCCTTTCATTATCCAAATCATATCCATTCCCCGGTTTCTTTTCAAATTAAAAATAAAAAAGGACAGGTAGCGAAATCATCGCAATACCTGCCCTTTAATAACTTTGGGTTATGGTAAATAGTTTGCTTCAACCGGAGGGGTTTTCTCCACTATTTTCAGTTCTAGTCCTCCGAATCTCTTCGCCAGCTTGTTATATACCAGCGCTACCAGCATACCCACCAAACCATAAATGAGTATCAAAATAACCGGCATAATCAAATAAGGGATACCCATAACAACAATAAACGTCTCTTTAATGATAAGCCCGACCACCACCATCCCTAAACCTACTATAAACAATAGCAATGTAGGAATGATCATAAAATAGATAGTTGTTTTAAAAAAACTCTTTTTGTTAATTTCCAGCACTTCATAGTCTTTCATTATGTAATCCCCTTAATTTATTTAGAGTGGTAAAATTACCCTCTTCGTTTCATTAAAGACGATCTTAAATACAATTTCAACCAAATTTCTCATATTTTCGACTTTTACCAAAGAATTCTTCCTAAAACTCAACGATAAATCATGGTAAAATAACTCCTATGGTTTAATATATCATCATGTACAAGATGTCACCGGAGGGAATAACATGCCACAAACATTAGTGAAAAATATTGATTTTTTTATAGCTGCCTTATCCCAAACCTATATTTCTGCGCTACAGCTTGATCCTGATGGAATGTATTCAGAGGTTGCTTCAGGAATTGTTGAACTGTTCTCTGACGAACAAGTACGGCTGAGAAGATATGACGGATCAGTATCCCATTATGCAAGAGACAACACCAAATTTCAGCGATGACAAAAGGACGTGAACTGGAAAAAGGTCATTGTGAATGATCCTCTTCCAGCTCACGTCCTTATTCACTCTACACACAACTAATCTAGCACAATCCATTCGCCTTCAGCATCCGCTGACTTCATTTCTGCTTCCACGATTCTTAAAGACTCCGCTGTACTCTCTGGCGTACAAATAATGCTAGGCTTATCCTGGATAATAACATCCAGAAAATATACAAGCTCTCTATAGTAGCCAACATCCGGTGAAAGTTCCGCTAAATAGCCTGCCCCGTCATTCGGATTGACCTTGACCTCGCTGCCATTAAACACTATATTTCCACGTTCAAAATTAACCCGGTACCCCATGTAAAAACCAAAATCACCTTCCAGCGTCCAATCCACCTGAGCATTAATTACTTTTGCATCCTTATAAAAATAGTGAGTCGATGCGATATCATATCCGCTACCCGGAAGGACATTACGTCCTAAGGATGATACTTTATCCGGTCTGCCGAACAGATAGTTAATCATATCCGTATCGTGAATATGCATATCCATAATGCCTCCACCGCTTAGTGTCTCATCAAGAAACCAATCCTTAGGAGCACCAGATCCCCTGTAAAAATACCCTTCCGTGACCTGACCGAACTGCCCGCTCTCTATCACTTCTTTTAAATATTCATACCCCGGCCAAAAACGGAGACAATGTCCGATCATCAGTTTTTTCCCACTGCGGGCTGCCGTTTCCACCATCTCCAGCGCTTGTACGGAAGTTCTGGCCATCGGTTTCTCACAAAAAACATGATATCCACGCTCCAGCAGCGAACAAGTCATTTCCGCATGCAGATAAGTAGGAACCGCAATGTCGATCATATCCAGTTCCTCACTGGCTATCATTTTCTCCAGATCATCGTATAGATTGTAAGCTGACAAATCATAGACTTCCTGGGCAGTGCTCATATTCCCGGCTGCTTTTCCATCCTTTAATTCCTCAATTCGCAAATCACAGATGGCTTTAAGGGCAATGGGCTGCCCCTCTTTCGTTAAGCGCACATAATTATCAAAATGCATCCGGCCCATAAATCCAAAGCCGATCAAGCCTATTTTCAACATCGTGAAGTCTCCTTTACTAAAAGTATGGTACTTAACGTATCCGTATCCAGGCCCCTTCTTGATCAGCCGATTGGATTTCAGCCTCAATGATTTCTATGGACTGGGCAGCACTTTCGGGCATACATAGGGTCACTGGCTCATCGTTCTGGATGATTTTCAAGAAATATACCAACTCTCTGTAATATCCGGTATGCGAAGAAAGCTTCGCAATGAACCCCGGTTGACGATTAGGATTTACCTTAACTTCCGCGCCATCAAAGACTACATTTCCCCGTTCAAAATTAATCCGATAGCCCATGTAAAAACCAAAGTCGCCTTCCAGTGTCCAGTCCGCTTGGGCATTGACCACTTTTCCATCCTGATAAAAATAATGAGTGGAGACGATATCATAGCCACTTCCCGGTAAAACCTTCCGCCCAAGCGTTGATACTTTATCTGGTTTCCCAAACAAGTGATGGATGATGTCCGTATCGTGTACATGCATATCCAGCATACAGCCGCCACTTAGCTCATCATTGACCAACCACCCTTTAGGAGCACCGGAACCCCGGTAAAAATAAGCCTCTGTCACTTCACCGAACTCACCGCTAGCTATAACCCCCTTCAAATATTCATATCCCGGCCAGAAGCGAAGACAATGACCAATCAGCAATTTTTTTCCGCTGCTTTGCGCCGCCGCTACCATCTTCCAAGCTTCTGCGGAATGTCTCGCCATCGGCTTTTCACAGAACACATGATACCCTCGTTCCAGCAGCGAACAAGTCATTTCAGCATGCAAGTACGTAGGTACTGCAAGGCTAATAGCATCTAGTTCTTCTTTTTCGAGCATATGCTCCAAATTATCATAAAGGCTGTAAGGGGATAAATCATATACCTCGTGGGCTGTGTTCATATTCCCCGCGGATTTAGTATGTTTAAGGACTTTAATCTGCGGGTCACAAATGGCAACCAGAGAAATCGGATGGCCGTCTTCCTGCAATTGAACATACTGATCAAAGTTCATTCGGCCCATAAATCCAAAACCCACCAGCCCCACTCTGAGCACAGCCTTCACCTCTCTTAAACTTAGTAACTAGTGCGTCCTAAAATAGCATCCATCGCTGCAGAAGTATTAAAAATGATTTGCTCCGAATAATGCGTATATGGCGGTATCATTTCTCCAGTAACATAATTGCTGTAGCCGATCTCTTGCAGTGCTTCCATAACAGCAGGATAATCCACATCCCCAGCAAGTAGATCAACAAATCCATGAAGTCCTCCGGCTGCCCGGCGGTAATCTTTGAAATGCACCTTCTTGATTCTATGGCCTAGAATCCGTATCCACTGCTCTGGATAACCAGAATGAACGATATTCCCTACATCCAGATAGGAACCTACGTAATTGGAGCCTACAGCATCTATAAAAGAACGTAATTCGAGCGGAGACAGCAGGAATTTATTCCACACATTTTCAATCCCAATAGAAACACCCGCCATTTTTGCATCTTGAGCTAGATCACTGATCGCCTTCAAGGCTCGATCATAAGCTTTTTCATAATCGACTATTTCACAGCCCTCAATAAAATCCACACCAACCGCACCAGGAATGACAAGAATCGTATCTACGCCAAGTGTTGCTGCCAGCTCCAATTGTTTTTTACATACATCGATAGCCTTCGTCCGGTTCGCCGCGGATTCACTTGTCATGGCATATGACCAATATAGTCCTGTCGCCAGTCCTGCAATTTCTAACCCCATCTCCTGAATGGAATTTTTGATCTTAATAGCTTCTTTCTCAGTGGTTTGCAGGCCAAGTTCACCCGATTCATTCAAAGATAACTCAATTCCGTCGAAACCTGCCGCTTTAGCCAGACGTGCACATTCTTCGATCTCAGTACCTTCGCGAAACGACCAAATGTTTATTCCCTTTTTCATCTGAATCCTCCTCAAATTTGTTATTTTCCGTTTTTTAAGATCCTACCCTAAATACCCTTATATCCTTGATTTATTTATATTATAATAGATTGTAAGTTGAATTTATTTAGGTGAACAAGAGATTTGTTGCACGATTCCGGTCTATTTAAAAATTCATTTTATACTGTATGGGAGGTTTATTCGTGGCTGAAAAAGAACCCCGTTATCCCCTGAGAAAACAGGTCCCCTCCCGGGAGTGGTCACCTGGCATTCACTACGCACAATTCCAAACTCTCTCACCTTGCCTCTTTCCAAGAAGAAGATTGTATGATTTCGAGCTGCTATACGTTCGCCAGGGGAAATTATCAACAAAGATGGATACGGAGGAATATATCCTGAATTCAGGACAACTGATATTTCTTTCTTCCGGGGTATATCATCAAAATGCGATTGTCTCAGATTCGGAAACCAAACTCATTGGGATCCATTTTGATTTTTTTGGGGAATCGATTATTACAAGCGATGAAGACATGCTGGTCAATGAGGAGGAGGTTATGGACGAGAAGTTTGCCTTGGAAGCTGTGACCGCTCCTTTTATGCCATTGTCACAGGAGCCCATTTATACCCCGCCACCCGAATGTATCCATGCGATGGAACAGCTCGTGCATGAATTTACGATGCGGCCTGCCGGTTATGAATGGGTCTGTCGGGGGTTACTGCTCGGCGTTCTAACCTCGCTGCTCCGAACACAAAGCTCCCGGAATGCAGCTAAATCTTCCGTTCATACCGGGCGGATCAGAGCTTTAATCGATGAGATGGATTCAAAGCTAGCAGACCGCTGGAGCAATAAATCCATGGCTGGTGCCATGAATATGCATGAAGACCATTTCTCCAAGTTATTTCGTGAGGTAGCTGGCATGCCTCCTGGTGAATATCTCCGTTCCATCCGGCATCGAGAAGCACGCAAGCTGCTGCGTGAAACGGATTGGCCGATTGAACAGGTCGGTGATAAGGTTGGTTATCCTGATATCCATTATTTCAGCAGGGTATTTACTGCGAATGAGGGAATTTCTCCGCGGGCTTATCGCAAAATGGCCCGGATACTCTAGATACGGAAAACTCAAGATATCTCAATCCAAGTAAGAAAAACTTGCCAAAAACATTGAGACTGATGGGTCATCTGCTTTGTGTGATACCTGTGGGGGCCGATAAACAATATACATTGTACGGTGAGATGTGCAATATGCGGGGCGGCGAACGTTCGTGTTTTCTGCGTTAATGCAGTATGCGGGGACGGCTCTAAAACTAATTAGGGAAAAACTCCCTGAAAACAGCCAATATTCGCTCTAAATGAACGAAATCAGGGAATTCCTCCCTAATAATAAGAGGAATAACTATAATTGCTAACGAATCAGCTAAACTTTGGGGAGGTTTTCCCTGATTATTAGTCTGATGACCAAATATCCCGGAATTTCAGGGAGAAATTCCCCAATCACTCTATCGAAGCAGTACAATTCAGGAAAGTTGGAGATAACAGCAGCCGGAAGTCTAATTATTCGCCGTAGTTACGGCTGACTCTTAATGTATGATCTCAAATTGAAACCACACACTTTCCATCCCACCCAACTCTATTTCTTGGATCACGGCGTTATCCATCAGGATCGTCGTCTTTTGGATCTCGGAAGTGTTATTTACGGCACAATATCGACCCGTCTCAGGATACGCGTGACATTCAACATTCGGATTCACTGAGAACCATGAATACAATTGCTCCTCTTGATGTGCGGCCCAAAAGATCGCTCGGCTGAGTAGTCTGGTATTCTGAATACTATAGGGAAGCCCCGCGATATAAACGCCCCGCCCCTGACCAAATGAGTTCACGGCAAGATTGCAGCTGCCTTGGTGCACGTCCAATATTTCTGCTCCGGCCTCCGCTTGATAAATCATGGTCATCCCTTCACCATAATTAATCTCACCTTCCAGATCTTCCGTTATGAAATGACCCTGCACAGGCGTTACCTTGGGCTTATTGATGCTTGCTGTAAATCCAATTTCCTTCTGAACACCTAGAATATCCGCTAGTTGAAAAAGAACCCCTTGATGTTCATAAGCTGATGGATCACCAATCCCAATAAAACCGCCCCCTTGCTCCACCCACTCACGAAGTGTTGCCACAACTTGCGGATCGCTCCATTGATCTCCACCGCTCCAAGAGGTGTGTACATCACCCGCGTTAATAATCACACCGATACTAGGATCAATCCCACTTAACCTGATGTCATCAAAGCTTATAAACTCAATGTCGAACGGCAAGCCCGCCAATGACTCTAATGCCCCTATGTAGGAGTAACATCTTTGATTCCATAATGAATGAGCCACTTGATGTGTCTGCCAGCTTCGAAGGGAGCCCCAAGTATTCAGAACCGCCACTTTAAAAGGAGCTTTAAAAGGCTGTGTCCCTTCTGCATTGGCATGAATCCCTTTGAACTGCGTCGCAATTTCTGTCACATGATCTATAAAATCCGGAAATTGATGCGCTAGACTTAAATATCCGCCATACCCCATCCTGCCAACTGGTTTACGCATGAGCGCACGCCGGCATTTGATCCAGATCGGCATGGACTCTCCGACAGGGTCTCCCCCTTCAAAAAAGACATCAGGAAAGAAATAAGGATAGAAACGTGCCTCGGTATCCTTAATAGGTATATCCGCAATCATACGGGTTGTAACGCCATCTCCTGCTGCCCCTACCACTGCGTCGAGCCCGATCTCCGGAAAATATTTTCCATAAGGCTCTGTACCAGCCCAGTGATCCCCAAAAAACATAATCGCTTTCTTCCCGAAATCATGCACCATTTCTACACATTGTTTAGCATAACCTGCGATGAATTTCTGATTGAAGTCCATCCAGTCCAGATATCTTTGGGTCGGGTTCTTAAATGGTGTGTTATATCGCCCCTGATCCACAAAATCTTCTGCAGTCAATCGGTACCCATAAGCTTGCTCGAATTGCTCTAACGCAAGTGGACTCACACAACTCAGATAGCCAAACCAATTCACCTGTTTCTCCTTACCTTCCTTGTTAAAAATCAAATCAAAATTATAAAAGAAGGTCGTAAAACGTACGATATCAGTCTTGGGATGTTTCTTCAGCCAATCCTCCAGCACCTTCAAAACATGCTCTTGAGCCTCGGGATAACGAATATCCAACGGTAAACGATGCTCCTCATCCCAATCATTCGTGATGTGGTTGTACATGGAGACCGGCTCCCATTTCTGGTAGGCCAAGAAACTGACCGTATACTTGTGAAATTGTACCGCCTGTTCAAGTGTGACAATTCCCTCTGCGTAACTCCAACATTCAGAAGGTAATACTTCTCCTGTAGTCCGGTTTACAACCTGCCAATATTTTTTTATATCCACATCTGTGTTAGGAATAAATTGCTCGGCAAAATAATCAGCCATAATATCGATGGCCTTCACCTTTGAAGTTACTATTACTGGAGCAGACATCAGATAAATCTGCTGTCTATATTGCGGATGCTGCTTCGCCCACTCGTTGTCCTCACGGACAAGACAAAGCGTTGAATAAATTTGCAGACCCATATCGAGAATGTCCTGCGATAGATTCGTGCCATCACTGTCACGTACGGCATCTACACCCCATCTTTCGACGAGATCGGCTATGACCTCTTCCATCCCTGTTTCACCAGGCAGTGTAAATCTTCCTTTGTCCACGTAACTTCCCTCCATATCTTTGTTGTTCAGCCCTTAATTCCGCCTGCGCTTATTCCTTGGAGCAATTGCTTTTGTCCTATCACATATAAAAGAATCGTTGGAATCAGCACTAGGATCAGCGCGGCAAAAAGTGCACTCCAATCAGTAGCATAACGTTGAACCTCAAAAAGATTGGCTAAACCTACTGGCAATGTTTTTTTGCTATCACTTTGAATTAAGACCAATGCCAGCGGATACTCATTCCAAAAGCCCATCGCTGCCAGCATACAGACCGTCACAATGCCCGGTTTAGCAAGCGGCGCAACAATTCTGACGAGCACTCCTGTGTTGCCACAACCGTCAATCTTAGCGGCCTCTTCATAATCTCTAGGGACGGACCTCAGAAATCCACTTAATACAAAGATGGCAAAGGGAAACTGCAGAACAGCATAGATTAAACTGAGCATCCCGCGATTGTCTAACATCCCGAACGAATTCACCTGCAGAAATAAAGGAACCATAATGTAGGAGGCTTGCAGAAAAATACAGGCCATATAAAGGTTAAGGATTAGTTTAGAGCCCCAAAACTTAAATCTCGTTAAGACATAAGCCATAGGAACCACAAAAATAACTAAAATCGCCGTGGATAACACCACAAGAAAGATAGAGTTCAGGAAATAACTCCCCATCTTGGATTTCTGAAAAGCACGTACATAGTTATCGAAGTGTAGGGCTTGTGGAAAGGAGAAGGGGTCGGTCAGAAATTCCGTATTGCTTTTAAATGAGGCTAAGAGATTCCATACAAACGGATATAACAAAACAATGGTGGCTACAATCAGAAACAGCCGCGTAATCCAGTTAGCAATATTCATTTTTAGAAGACTCTGTTGATTGCTCGTCATCCTTCTCCCCTACCCTTCTGCTCGATTTGTAAGTAGTCTGGACAGAAAAGAAAGCACAAAGGCGAACACCAGCGTAAATATAGCTATAGCCATGGCATAACCAAAGTTCGCATTCTGGAAGGCCTGCGTGTACATGTAGTGGAGTAAAACAGTAGTTCCACCTGCCGGACCACCACCAGTCATTACAGTTACAACTATAAAACTTAAATTGATCGTACCTGCCAGAGACAACACAAACGTAATGCCAATAATATCTTTTAGCAGAGGGATCGTAATACTGGTAAGCTTCCGGAAATATCCCGCACCATCAATAGTCGCCGATTCAAACACATCCGCAGAAATCCCATCAATCGCAGCGATGTACATGACCATATAATAACCAACCGCTTGCCAGATCAGTGTAACGGCTACACACCACAATGCTGTTCGGCTATCTCCAAGCCAGGGTCTGCTCAGTTGATCTAATCCGATGCTCCCCAGAATATTATTCAAAATGCCCATATTGGGATGAAACACAAAGGACCAGATAATTCCGACTACCGTCAAAGAGATGATACTAGGAAAGAAAAATACGGTTCGGTAAAATCCTCTTTCCTTCAGCTTCGTCTGCGTTAATAAAAAAGCGAGCACCAGCCCAAAAATCAATGTAATCACTGGCACGACCAGCATCAGTTTAAATGTATTGCTCAGAGCTTTGAGGAACATCTCATCCTGAAACATATATTTATAGTTATCCAAAAAGATAAACTTGTTCTCATCACTCATCCCGGTAGCATCCGTAAAAGACATAAAAAATGCCCGAAAGGTTGGAATAATCATAAATACGAGGGTCAACAGGAGCGTTGGAATCGTGCATACCGCTATGAATAGCTTAGGATTTCTGGTTTTCGCTGTCCTAATCTTTGATTTCCTCTGTCTAGGAGCTATTTCTGCCAGCTGCATTTCAGACATCTTTCTCACTCCTCTTCATACAAAATGCATCCCGTTCATAGATAACCTTATCCATTCCTAACAGGATGCATTTGCATGAGATACTATAGATTATTTACTAGCCGCTTTCTCTTTACGAATCTGTGCAAAAGCTTTTTCCACATTATCCATCCATTGATCTGTGGTCATTTGGCCTGTCATCACTGGTGTGACCGTATTCTTGAACATTTCGGTGACTACACTAACCTTGGAACCCTTCGGTAACGATTGCCAGCCCTGTAAAATAGAAATGGAACCATTATAAGCCTCGAACATGTCATAGACACCTTTAGTCAAAAATGGCTTAGACAGCTCCTTCGCATCGTTAAGCGCATACGCCCCATTCGCTTTTTCCGCAAATAGTTTTACAGATTCATCGGTATACAGGAACTTTAAGAATTCCTTAGCGAGCTCAGGATTTTTGGCCTTAGCAGGGATGGAGAATTGCTCGTAGCTGGAAAGCACATACTTCTGATCGCCTTTATTGAACACAGGTACTGTTGTCATCCCAAATTCAAATCCATTTTCTCTAGGTGAATCCTTCATTTCATTTTCCATCCAGTTCCCGTTTACGATAAACAAAGCTTTACCCATCATCATATCGGTCTGCGACTGTGTATGGTTCAAGGCAACCGTGCCGTCCATCAGATAACCGTCTTTAGAGATTTTATAGAAAATATCCAGTACTTTTTTGATCGTGTCGTTCTTAAATGAACCTTCCTCATAAGCAAAGACTTTATCCAGCGTTTCTTTTCCCCCCGCACTCGCAATGGCCGGGTAGAGAATTTCCTCCAAATAATCCGGATAGATGCCTTGGTAAGTGAATAAAGCCCGCTTCGTTTTGGTTCCATCTGCATTAACCAGATAGTTCTCCTCTTTGTTCAGCTCATCCCCTAAAGCAAAGAACTCCTCCCAAGTCTCAGGAACACTCCAGCCTTTTTCTGTGAACAGTGTTTTATTGTAAATCAAGCCCATCGGTCCAGCATTAAAAGGTGCGAGATACGTCTTTCCATCTTGATAGGGCTGAAATCTTGTACTGTCCAGCATCCCCGGTAGAATCATATCCTTAAGCGTCTCCTCTTTATCAAGCGCTTTGCTTTCAAATACATCGCTGATATCTAGCAGTCCTTTTTCTTTAATCAGTGAAAGCACGATGCCACTTTGCTCTGTATCTGTAACGGATAGGAAGTCGGGAGGATTACCCGCAACAATCTGCGGCCGGATTACTTCACCAACTTTAGGATTAATCGTCATGTTCACTTTCACACCTGGATAAGCACTTTCGAATTTGCTGACAATTTCATTCCAATAATCCGCACCATATCCCCCTTGGAATACAGCAATGCTAAGTTCCTTGTTATCAAAATCTTTAGCAGGTTCTTCTTTAGTCTTCCCGGCGTTCGTTGTACTTGTAGCTTGCGCGGTGCTCGCAGCTTTCGTTGAATCTGATTCATTAGAGGCAGCAGGTTTATTATTGCTGTTCCCACAGCCGAGCAACCCCACACCTAGCAGCATCACTGCTAATAATGTACTCATAGTCTTTTTCATAAACGCCCTCCTTAAGATATTCTTGTAAACGCTTTTTTAATAATTTAAGTATAGAAGGATTTACGCTATATTTACATTTACAATACAAACCTACCTATGTATTATCTTATCCATCTTCCAATGCGAGCTCGTATAAGCTTATTCATCAGGATCACATAACCTGTAAACTTAGCCGTTAACGGAATGGATAATATTATCCATTCCATAGATTATTCTCACTTTTCGCCGCTGCATATATATTCCATTGTTCTTTTTATGTTAACTTGTAAGTAAAAGATAGTGAATGGGAGGTCATCCACCTGAGTCGACGCAAAGGGAAGCTGCATTTTCCTAATCCTCCGCAAATCATGCGCAAGGTTAAAATTCAAAATCGCTTAACCGTCATTTTCTTAATCGTATCCGTGATCCCAATCATCTTTATAGGTTTCTACTCCTACACCATTTACTCCAAATCTATTAACAATAAATTAAGTAAATCCACATTTCAGGCTTTAACCCTGCTTAATCGAACGATGTTAAGTGAACTTAACAACTATCAATATCTTGCAGGCTCTGTTTCTACCAATAGTATTATTCAGGAGCGTTTATCGGCAGCACCAAATGAACCCGCTCCTAGCAATGCTGCCATTAATCATGCCATGGACAATTTATATAGAACCATCTACCCCGGATATGTCCAGAACGTTCGGGTCATCGACGCCAAGAACCAACCTATTTATGAATTAGGCTACGATGGCATCCCCAATCCTAAGTATGAAGAAATTATGAAACAAGTAGAGCTCAATGCCCCTTATGACAGTCTTAACTACGCAAAAAGCTATCGCGCTTACAATACCATTGTCCTGGGCCGGAAAATTTTTGATCAAGATGACATTGGCGTTCCCTTAGGTCATGTGTTTGTTTTTATTGGTGGGGAGTTATTTTCAAAAGTCATTCTTTCCAGTGTGGATTTAGGTACAGGTTCCAGTCTCCTTATTATGAATAGGGAGGGAAAAGTAATGTCCTCGAATCAAAAGGATACTCCGCTAGGAGAACCCTATTATAAAGATGAGCTTTTTAAGCAAATCAAGACACAAGAGGCAAAGAAAAACCATTCCTTCCAAGGCATGGTCAATGGCAAAATGCAGCAAATCTCCTATATTAACAATAATCAATTAGGCTGGTACATGATTTCTACCGTGCCCTTCTCTTATATCAATTCAGAGACAAGTAAAATCACCACTGGACTACTTATTGTTGTCAGCATCATTGTAGTCGTGTGTATTCTAATTATTATCGTATTGTATAAAAGCATCCTGAAACCAATCAAACAAATCATCGTCTTCTGCAATCAAATTTTTTATGGTGATCTATCGAGCCGGATCGAAGATCACAGCAACGATGAAATGGGCGTGTTGGCCAATAGAATTAACAGCATGGTCAGTAGAATGGAACAGCTGATGAAGGATCAAAAGAAAGATCTGAAAAGAAGACGTTCGCTCGAATTGCAAATGCTGCAATCGCAGATTAATCCTCACTTTCTTTTTAATACACTTAACTCCTTACGATGGCTGGCGATGATTAACCAGGTTCCCGTCCTTAGCGACGGCATCTCCTCACTAGCTGAATTGCTGCGTAGTACCATTATCGATCAAGATGAGCAAATCACCATCAAGCAGGAGCTAAACAATCTGGATCATTATTTTGCCATTCAAAAAATACGTTATGCCGACAGGTTTGACATTGAATATGACTTGGATGAGTCTTTATTACAGAGCATGATCCCCAAGCTCATCCTGCAGCCGATCGCAGAGAACGCGATTCTTCATGGAGTTACAGATATAGGAGGAAAAGTTCTAATCCAAATTAAGGTATACGCAAAAAATGAATACACCCTTATTATTGAGATCATCGATAACGGAAAAGGGTTTGACACCACCAAATCTGAAAAAGCTGACAATCTGTCGGGTATCGGAATTTCAAATGTGGCCGATCGCATTAAACTTCAATACGGTGAGAGTTACGGGCTGTTCATCACAAGCTCAATGGGTCATGGAACCTGCTGCCGCCTAATTATCCCTAAACAAACATACGAACTTAAGGGGTGATACTATGTATCCTATGTATAATGTAATGCTAGTGGATGACGAACCTATTGTTAAAGTCGCGCTCAGAACCATGATTCCATGGGAAGAGCTTGGATACATGATCTGTGCTACTGCCTCTGACGGAGTGGAAGCCTTAACACTTGTAGACAAGTTTAATCCCCATATCATCATTACAGATCTCAAAATGCCTAATATGGATGGTCTGCAGCTGATAAAAGAACTTAATAACAGAGGGTTTGCAGGAAAAATCCTGGTGGCGAGCAACCACGGGGAGTATGAGTTAGTTCGTGAAGCCTTAGTGCTTGGGGCTATAGACTATATGCTGAAGATTAGTATGAAAACGGGGGATTTGATCCATTTGCTGGAGAAATCTACGAAGCTAATTCAAGAGCAGCTTCAATCTAGGCAGCAGCAGGAGACCCAAACACAGTTATTGCAGCACAATTTAAAAAGCGTGAAAAATGCGCTGCTAAAAGATTATTTCACCGATCCTTATTACGATGTGCAGCAGCTTGATCAGCATGATGCTATAAGTTTCGCTTTCAGCGAAAGCAGCTGTTATTTATTCTACATTACTTTTGAGCAGAATAACGCGACCCAAAACGAAAGACAAAATCACATCTCCGTATCCTTTATTGAAAACATCATCTTGGATATCTTGGAGACCGTAGATCAGTTAGAAATTATTCAGCTAGAATCTAATGGGCTGCTGCTTCTAATCTCCTGTGATACCTTAGACGATCATCAAATTATCCGCACAGACTTTATCCAGAGGGTCATTCGGTTAATCAAAATGTATATTTCTATCACCCCTACTATTGTTTTTTCTGATCCTGTACGGGGATATGCTGAAGCAAAACGAACCCTAGAGCGATGTAAAGAATCCTTGCAAATCCAATTTTACAACGAAATAACGATTATAGATCCAAAGGATGTTCATTTAAAGGATACGCTGGACTTCGAGGATGTACATGATTTCTCGACGCAATTAATTCAGAACTGGAAGCTTTCAGGGGTTGAAGCCGTTAATCAAGCAACTCAGCAATTTCTCGACATCTGTAAATCCAAGCAAATTAATCCTGCTGAAACCAAAAAGTTCATCGTAAATTGTCTGCATTATCTTCCCTTATGCGATGCCCATCTCATTGTCGAGGATCCAAAGCTTTTGAAGACCTATATAGAAAATATCGCCAGCAGTAAACGTACCACTGACGTTCTATCTATAATGGAGCTTGTGTTCCAACTATTCTCCCATCAAAAGCAACAGATCGTAACTACACACAATAGAGATGTTAAACAAGCGATTGACTATATCAACACACATTATCAGAAGAAGCTCACCTTATCTCTGATTGCCAAGCATGTCAACTTAAGTGAGAACTATCTGTCCAGAATCTTCAAAGAAGAAGTGGGGCAAAGCATCATTCACTACATTAATACTGTGAAAATGGAAAAAGCTGCAGAATTAATACTTAAAGGGAATCCATACATTAAAGAAATTTCCACGCAAATCGGTATACACGATCAATTTTATTTCACCCGGTTATTCAAAAAACACTTTGGTGTTAATCCTAGTGAATATAAGAATCACGTTCAGGCCACGCTTGGTTCAGGAAATTAAGACCATTCCAACTCTTTTATTGGAACGCGGTTCCTGATTTTATGATCCTTTCACAACCTGAATGTTATTGATGAACCCTTCTTTAGGTGCAAATATGGAATTAAACAACAACTCTTTGTTTAACCGCTCCAGCTGCAGAAGATGATGACGATAGTGCATTTCAATAAGTAGGAACCATTCCTCCGCGCATAGTCCACCAAATCGCGGGTGAGATACGGTATTTTGTTTGGACGCTTTTTCAAGAGAGGGTTCGATCTCTCTCATTCTTTGAATGACTGTACGTAACCCTTGAATTAATTGTTCTTTGCTCTCCGGCTGCTCCGGCGTATATTGGGCGGAAGGCGGAACCTGAATACGAATGGGCGGAAAGCTTCCTTGCGCAAATATAGCCGCACCATCCTCAGTTTTCCCCACATGAGCTACTAAGGGATCTTGGTCTAGCACAAGGCATTGATCAATATTACGAAGCTGCATATACAGCGCCGAGTTAATGAGATGCTGAAACATCTGTCCGATGGACCAGGCGTTTTCACTCGGCTTTTGCTTCAACTGCTCCAGATTGAATCGCTCTAATTCTTGAATATAGTATGTCGCAGTTTCTTCAAATCGTTGTAAGACTTCTTTTGTTGTAATCATCATATATCAGCTCCTGTAGTCATTGATGGTCCAAGTATACAAAAACGCTACTGACAGCGTTATGTCAGTAGCGTTTTAACATTATTTCTATTTCATTTCTAACCTGATCACGGAAAGATTCGGGCTCCAGCACAACCATACCGCCTCCCCAGCCAAGCACCCATTGCAGCAATTCCCCTGGCTCGCGAACGCGAAAAGTAACAAGTACCCCCTCCGCATGCTCCTCAATAGTTTCCATATAGAAATTATTTGATTCCCTTACCTTATCGGCTATGTCAGCTTGGACTAAGATAAGCACATGAACGTTGCGATCATCAGGAGGTTGGTATACCTCCAGATGAAAATCTGCTGGCAGTATAAATTCATCTTCCAGATTAATAAGCTCCCTCATTCGGGATAACCGGAAATGACGGATGTCTTGACGCAATTCACACCAGGCGATGAGTACCCATGACCCGTGATGAAGCACAAGTCCATAAGGAGCAACCGTACGAATACTTTGACGGTTCCCATCGGCTTCGGCGATTCTTTTGGAATAACGAAATCTTATTTTCCTTCCCTCCAATATCGCTCCACGAATGGCTTCCAAACATGCCTTCTCTTGTATGGGTGCTATATCTTCTGCGGATGCAAATAAACGAAAACTTTTGCGAATCTGTGATGCTTCACTGCGGATAGCTTCCGGCAGGATGGCTTCTATCTTTGCTTTAGAACTTCTAGCCTTATTACCATAGTGTGCATCAAACCGCTGCTCGATAAAATCAGTTCCTATAAGCAATGTCACTGCTTCGTCCAGCGTGAAACTAACGGGTGGCAGGAAATACCCCTCGATTAAGGAGTAACCCTGCCCTGGCGCTCCTATTATGGAAACGCCCGCTTCACTCAGTGCCTGAATATCCCGATAGATCGTTCTTACGCTCGTTTCAAACGTAGCAGCCAAATCCTCCGCCCGTAACATTTTGTTACGCTGCAGTTCAAGCACTATAGCTAACAACCGGTCCATTTTGTTCATACGACTCCCCCTCCCCGAACAATCTCATCAACAGCTCGTCGATACCCACCCGAGTTCCGAAACGATTCACTGATATTAGAGACAGCTTTTTTATAAGATAAATCGCTTAATATATGATCTACGGCTTCTCGTAGTTGAGTTGCAGTTAAACTTTGCATTTGTAACTTAATACCTGCTCCGACATGGACGACTTGCTCCGCAATTATTGGCTGATCCGCACTTTGTGGAATTACAATAAGCGGAACCCCGTAATAAAGCCCTTCATTGATACTGTTCATTCCACCATGTGTAATAAATAACTTTGTGTATTGCAGTATATCCGTTTGTGGAACATAATTTTTCACGAAAAAGTTTTGCGGAATTCCCCCTAAATCCGTGATTTGGACTTTATCTCCAATTGACATCACAATAGTGTGCTCCGTGTTCCCCAATGCTTCAATACAAAGTTTATAGAATTTAATGGCTTGGTTAAAAACTGTGCCGAGTGAAATGTAAATTGGACTTTTCCCCTTAATTGCCATGAGGTTGAAGTTTTCTGGAGCTAATCGTGAAGAGATGGAGGGTCCTACAAAGATATAAGACGGGTCGAAAGCTTCTCCCTCAGGTTGAAACTCCCTAGTTGTATAAACGATAGTAAGTGGGGCAGGATTACAAAACACTTCATAAGGGGATTCGATGTCCACATCATATTTGCCCTTCACCATTTGCGTCAAGCTTTGGAATTTATCCTTTATAGGATTAGTTACTTCTGCAGGAACTGTAGTATAAAATTGTTCTAACATTACATCGAATGCTGCTTTTGTCTGCGCAAAAGAAGTACAGGAGCTAATGGCCGGAAGCCTAAGAATTTGAGCTAACAAACGTCCACAACCAAACATAGAATCATGGATGATGTAATCAAAATGCTCCCCTTTGATCTGTTCAAGAACGCTTGGAATAACTATATCTGTCGTAAGTAAAAGACCGTTGATTCTTTCGAGTACATAATTTCTTCCACCTGAGATAAAAGCTTGGATAAATTTCTGATCGTCAAATGTTCGTACTGTAGCCCCCGTCATCTCCATACGTTCTCTATAAGCTTCTATACAAAAATACACTACCTCTTCGCCACGAGAAATAAGCTCTTCCACAACGCCAATCGTGGGATTAATATGTCCCTCTGATCCACCATTAATAAATAACACACGCGCCAATTGTAATCCTCCTTAACTATAAATCATTTTTATATTAGATATTATAAACATTAATTTTACTTATATCGCTCTAAAAGGGTATAGTAATATAGGCTTTAAAACCATTTTAATAATATAGAGTATACCCTTATTAGAGGAGAGATCATATTGGAAAGAGTAGTTGGAACAGTTGTACGTGGACTTCGCGGACCTATCATTAACAATGGGGATAACATTGAAGAAATCGTAGTTCAGACGGTATTGAATGCAGCAACAGTCGAGGGTTTTTCGATCGAAGATCGTGACATTGTGACCGTAACTGAATCCATTGTTGCTCGGGCACAAGGAAACTATGCAACGATTGACAATATTGCTGCTGATATAAAGGGGAAATTCGGCGAAGAAACTGTAGGGGTCATTTTTCCAATCCTTAGCCGTAACCGGTTTGCTAACTGCTTACGCGGTATTGCCAAAGGGGCACAAAAAGTAGTCCTAATGTTAAGCTATCCAGCTGATGAAGTAGGCAACCACCTTGTAGACATCGACGAACTAGATGCTAAAGGTATCAATCCATGGACGGATGTATTAACAGAAGCTCAGTTCCGTGAGTTTTTCGGCTATATTAAGCACCCATTCACAGGGGTTGACTATATTGAATATTATAAAGGTTTAATTGAAGCTGAAGGTGTGGCTTGTGAAGTCATCTTCTCCAACAACCCAAAAACCATTTTAAACTATACAAAAAATGTATTAACTTGCGATATTCACACTCGCTTCAGAACCAAACGCATTCTCACAAACAACGGTGCTGAAAAAGTATTTGGTTTGGATGATATTCTTACACAATCAATCGATGGCAGCGGCTTTAACGAAGCTTATGGTCTGCTAGGATCAAACAAAGCTACAGAAGAAAGTGTAAAGCTATTTCCAAACAACTGCCAGCCTATCGTGGATGGTATCCAAGCAAAAATCAAAGAAATTACAGGTAAAACTGTAGAAGTTATGGTTTATGGCGATGGAGCATTCAAAGATCCAGTCGGAAAAATCTGGGAGCTCGCAGATCCAGTTGTCTCCCCTGCTTACACTGCCGGACTTGATGGAACACCAAATGAAGTAAAATTGAAATACTTGGCCGATAACAACTTCTCTCATCTTCGTGGTGAAGAGTTAAAACAAGCCATTTCTAAATACATCCAGAATAAAAATGATGATCTAGTTGGTGCGATGGAAGCCCAAGGGACTACACCTCGTAGATTAACTGACCTGATTGGATCATTATCTGATTTGACTTCTGGTAGTGGCGATAAAGGAACACCAATGATTTATATCCAAGGTTATTTCGATAACTATACAAAATAAGAGTAGTACAACAAAGGGAGTCTCTAAACGAGGCTCTCTTTTTTACTTTCTGGGTTATAATAAAAGCAAACAGCGGCAGGCGGAGGATACTATGAACATAAGAAGGATTAAATATTTTATCGATCTCGTGGAATGCAGAAATTTTACGGAAACAGCTAAAAAGAACTATGTTTCGCAGACCACCATTAGTCAACAAATCGCCGCGCTTGAAGAGGAATTCAACATTCAATTGATTGACAGAAAGCAGATCCCTATTGAGCCAACCAAAGCCGGATGGCTTTTCTATGGCGAAGCCCTCATCCTCTGGAAGCAATATAACCATATGAAGCTGAGCATGGAAAACTTTCAAAAGTATAATACGCAATCCCTGAGTATCGAATATGCGGCGATGACGGATATCCAAAGTTTGTTGAAATTGATTCCCTCGTTTCAGGATCATCATCCGA
This sequence comes from Paenibacillus sp. FSL H8-0175, assembly GCF_045040615.1. Taxonomy (NCBI): domain Bacteria; kingdom Bacillati; phylum Bacillota; class Bacilli; order Caryophanales; family Paenibacillaceae; genus Paenibacillus; species Paenibacillus sp. FSL H8-0175. The sequence goes on from NZ_CP150299.1 coordinate 5,121,638, forward strand.
ATATTAAGCTGGAACTGAATAAAGTATTGCTAAAAGATATTGCAGAATACTTGCTAAAAGGGATTTACGACGTGGCTATTGCCTTTGATTCCGAGTTTCAGGGAAAAGAGGACATTGTAACCTATCCCTTATATAAGGGACGTTATTGTGCGGCTGTGAGTCATCACCATCCTCTCTTTCATCATGAATCGATCGCCAAAGAGGAGTTATATGAACATCCCCTAGTCATGCTGAATCCAACAGCTATTGGAAACTCTTATCATCTAATGATCCAGCATGCAATTGAAGACGGCTATCAGCCGAATATTCTTCGAACCGCAGACGATGTGGAGACAGAATTGTTTTATATCATCACAGAGAATTTGATTGGCTTTTTCCCGGATAACTATCAGCTCGCTTATCTTCAAGATGAAGTCCGGCTAATTCCTTTAGATGATTCACACCATACCTTTGCAATCGAAGCAGGTTATCTCAAAAATAATACAAACCCGGCCTTGCCCTCCTTCCTGCAACAAATCCAAATTGGATTTAGCAATCGACCATAAGTTTTATGTGTTAGACTATGTTCTTTTTTTCACATACTATAAGGGTATAAATCATATCCACAAGGAGTGACAACGATCATGGGTAAATTATTGTTGACTGGTGTCGATGGAAATCTAGGGAAGCAAGCTGCGGAATACTTGTTGGAGCTGGTAGATAAAGACCAAATCATTTTTTGCGCTTACGATCCAGCATGTTTGAAAGAATATGCGGAACAAGGGATTGAAACACATGTGACCAACTTTAATAACAAGGACGGCCTTGCCGAAGCTTTTGCACATGCCGATAAACTCGCACTAATCTCCATGCCTTTTGTTGGAGAGAAACGTCAAAATGCACAAAAAAATGTGGTCGATGCTGCCAAAGAAGCTGGAGTCAAACAGATCATTTATACTTCTTTGGTCAACGCAGCCGATGAAAGCAATCCAAGCGTAGAAAAAATTGACCATGTGTATACCGAACGTTATATTCAAAGCGTTGGGCTAGATTATATCTTCCTTCGCAATTCCCAATATGCGGAAGCCATGATAACCAATTACTTTACGTATGTGAAGGGTGACGGGGTATTAACAAACAATCAAGGTGACGGTAAAATGGCTTATATCTCGCGGAAGGATTGCGCAAAAGCCGTTGCGTATGCCCTAGCCTCCAATAACTATCAGGAAGCGATTCTAAATATCAACGGGCTTGAATTGATGACAATTACCGACTTCATTAAGATTGGTAACGAAGTAACGGGCAATCATATCACCTACAAAGAAAATACGGATGAAGAAAATTATGCCGTATTCGAAGCAATGGGCGTGCCTAGAACCACCGATGGTGCATTTAAAGAAGGCTCCGAAGCACCCTTTTCTTCAGAAGGTATGGTTACTTTCGGACAAGCTATTCGTGAAGGAAAAATGGATGTTTATACGGACGACTTCAAACAACTTACTGGTCAAGACCCTCTGACCGTGAAATATATGTTTGAACATGCCGATGAATTCCAGGTTGGCGAAAGACACTCTAAAGACAATTAAAAGCTGCCACTCTTACTTCTTAGGCTAAATCACCCCCGTTTATTAAACGGGGGTGATTTCTTTTATATTGAGCGTGGCACAAAAACTCCGTAAAGCTCAATCATATGCTCGCCCTGGAGATAATCAAGGAATTCCTCCCTGAAATTCGACTGATTTGGCGGTAAATCTTGATATTGCTCTGTTTTTAGGGAGTTATTCCTTAATTTCATTCATTTAGAGCAATTATCGGCTTTTATTAGGGAGGTTTTCCCTAATCCCCCGTCACGGTATAGATAGAATTGGCCAAGTATATCGGTATTTCACTGTAGAACAAAATGCACCTTTAACCGTACGGATAAACATCCGAATGGCTAAAGGTGCATTATCTTTATCTCTGTCTATTTTTAATTAAAGTTAGTTCCAGATCTCTTCAGCAATTTCTTTAATATAAGCAAGCTTACGCCATTGCTGCTCTTCAGTCAGGTGGTTGCCTTCTTCCGTGGAAGCAAAGCCACATTGCGGGCTAAGGCAAATCCGGTTTAGATCAACATATTGCTTCGCTTCCTCAATACGCTTCAGAATATCCTCCTTGCTTTCAAGCTCACCAAATTTGGATGAGAACAGACCTAACACAACCTGCTGATTGTCTTTCAAGAAGCGCAATGGCTTGAAGTCGCCTGCACGTTCGGTATCAAACTCCAGATAATAACCCGAGTAGTTATTGATATTAAGAAGCGTTTGCGCGATAGGCTCGTAGCCTCCACCTACTCCAGCATAAGTCGAAACATAATTGCCCCGGCATACATGGGTCGTTACAACAAGATCTTCCGGCAGACCGGTTACAACTTCCTCATTCAATTTTGCAAGTTCGCTTGCATATTCAGCTACGTTCACGCCAATCTGATTCATAAACGCTATAAACTGTTCGTCGCAAAGCGCTCCCCACGTACAATCGTCGATTTGAATACTGCGGCAGCCCGCTGCATAGAAGGCAAGAATCGATGCTTTGTATGCTTTGGCAATATCCGAGATAAGCTCTTCACGATTCGGGTATAATTCATTTGTGCTTTCTTTGTTTTCCGCCCGATCTAGCTCGAACAGGAATTGTGCAGCCGCAGGAATCGATTGACGCGCAACAACGTCCTCACCAGCAGCATCTTTTAAAAATTCATAATGCGAAACAAAAGGATGGCTGCTGTAGCTTATTTTCCCGGTCAGTCGGGCTGTTTCTGGTCTGGACTCTGCACCGTTAAATTGGTAACCTTGATCAATAATTGTCCGTTCTACACCGTCAAGTCCCCAGAAGAAGTCGAGGTGCCACCAAGAGCGGCGGAATTCACCATCGGTTACCGCTTGAAGACCCACCTCTTTTTGTTTCTGCACGAGCTTAACGATTTCGTCGTTCTCTACTTCCTTCAACTGCTCGGCAGTAATTTCACCATTCTTGAATTTTAATCTAGCCTCTTTCAACGCTTGGGGGCGCAGGAAGCTGCCCACGATATCATATCGAAATGGAGTAACGGTTCGTTTTTGGGGTTTGGTCTGAATGCTCATATATTAATCTCCTCGTAAACAAATTATTAGAATTAATATAGCATAACCGACTGACTATACCGATCTACCAATGCGCTATGGCAGGTTATAAGTATTAACTATAGCTAGATTCAGCGTGATAATTAGAAGGGCATGCCAAAAAAGAAAGAGGCGCATGAGTAGCGCCTCTTCTATAACAAATCATATCGACGAATATTACATAGTAATTAAACTCCGCAGTAACCTCGAACCCAACCGACTGATAGAGGGATAATGCATTTCTATTTTGAGTGACCACGCTAAGACGAATCTGAGTATTCTTCTGATCTCGCAAGATTTTAACTACCTCTGAAAGAATTTCACGACCGTATCCTCTGCCTTGACACGAAGGAAGCACACAAAAATCATGTATAACCGCAGTATTTGTATCTAAATCATTGACTCTGATCATCCCAACCGGAATCATGTTGTCCACAGCAATGTAAGTAATCCGTGCCGGTTCTCTGGTACGAGTTAAATAATTCCTAGTCCAGGACTCTGAATCACCAAAGGCTTGTGATGAACATTTAACCATGAACTCTAAATCCTGATCTTCTTCCAATCGCACAACTAAACCGGAGTGGCTTGATCCAGCGATTTGTGCCCGATTAAAAACCATGAGGAATTCAGACGGTGCAGCACTTGCCCCTAAATACCGTATATAATCCATCCCTGATTCAGAATTAGAAGGTATCCTAAAACGGCAAGTTTGTATGCCTTGCATTTGCATATCTGCTGCGGCACAAGAATGCCTCATCTCCGTCTATCTCCTTAAGGCTTTCTACACCCACCCTCAAACTTGACTTGTCGGACGTCTTGCAAAGGTGTTCTAATATTCGGATTTGGTCAATGTAATGCTTTGAAAAGTCTTTCATTGTACTAATGTTATATTCTTGCATCTAGTACCCTCATTAAGAAGGAAATACGCAGTTTATGGACGAGTAGGCGTTATCCTTCTAAATTCTGTCCACTTAATGATAGTTACCAATGGAACCGCCTCCTAAAAGTCAATATCTTCACTCTAAACCAGGGTAATCATAAAACAAACCTTATAACTAAAAAAATGACGGCAATTATAGCCACAACGATCAACAGATTGGTTACCTCGCTCCAAAATCCAGGAACGCCTTCAGTATGATATTTTTGCGCATTTACATCATGGTTTGCTTTATGGCCTCCAGGGTCCGTCATATTGGGATTAGGTCCTGAATTAAAAAAGTCAGACATAAAAACAACTCCTTTCCATGATTATAAACCATATTATACCAGTCCATTACCATTTAAACGACAAATTAATGCCACATTCAGTATATCGTTTGTCGGAGGACTTTAGGGAGATTTTTGACAACCCTATCGTAAGAGTGATCAATCATTAAATAGATATCCGACTCTGGTAAGGAGCCATCCAAAACAATCGTATTCCAGTGTTTTTTGTTCATGTGGTATCCTGGCCGAACGCTCTCATGCTGCTCTCGCAAGTTCCCTGCAATCACCGGATCACATTTTAGATTTATGTAAGCATAATTCCCCTTATTCTCAAAAATAAGCGCGAACATTTTACCGGCAATCTTAATCACCAATGGATCGAATCCGAAAGGATAGTCCTTTGTTGCTCCGCTCTTTTTTAAACAGTATTCAATAATATTATGGGTCAAAATCAGTCCCTCGCCTTCTCAGCCTAACCAATTTGGGAATAAAAATAAGATAAATGTTCCTTTGACAAGGCTTTATCGATTAGTTCTTTATCATAGCCATTTTTTTGTAATGCAGCGATAATCGCTTGTGTCCTATCTGATCTTTTTCGTCTTAAATTAGATTCCAACTGTATTTCTAACGGAACCGTAGGAATAGTATACGGTCCGATCTCCACGTTTTTGAAATGGCTCCAAATGAATTGTCCACCTTCCCATATCCCATCACCATCCATAGAATCAGGAATTCCAGCTGAATTGGAAATATGAACAACCTCCACCTTAAATCCATCGATTATCCAACTCCCTTTTGTCCAAGAAAATCCCGAAGAAAAGGTTTGAGTGAATGTAGGTTCTTCTAAAGAAGATAACCAGTTATCCCCATGAGGAAATTCACATTTATCCAAAAGGGAAAATCCTTTAAGAAGTTCTGCAAATTGGTCAATCCCTTCCTTATTCCTTGTATAAATATCAACGTCTCCTGGGGTCATTTCACAGCCCTGAAGAACCGAACCGACCGAGCCAACCAAGATCCATTCTAAATTCGAATTCATTTTGGATGAAAAATAAAGTTCACATACCTTTGACAAAGCTTTTTTCCAGCTATACATAACTTCACCCCAAATTAACTAGTAAGTTCAAGTGCACGAAACCTGAATAACCTCAAATACGTTAAAGTATTATACAAATCCACAGGAGGTTTTTAAAATGAGATACAGTGCTGCAGGCGCACCAATAATCTGTCCTTGCTGTCAAAACGATACTTTTGATCTGGATTATAAACTGCTTAACACAAGCGGCGCATCATTTTTAGGCTTTGACTGGGCGAACAAAAACGCTGCCATCCTTATTTGTAAGCGATGCACCCATATTTCCTGGTTTATGAAAGAACCAACATCTGATTAGTGTTTGGTAGAAATAAAGTATTAGACTGGATCCATTAAAAGAAGCAGCGGCGGACCAAGACTTGATAAATAAAGTCTTAGACTGCCGCTGTTGTCGTTCCATTAACGTTCCACGTGAGCGTAATCACCTTAAGTGAAAAGTCATCTTACCGTCTGGTAAACGAGACCTATGGCTCCAGAATCAAAGGTCTTGTTTTCAATTAGCTTAAGATTTCTCTTCTCCTTGAGACCTTGGAATAATGGCAATCCCTTACCGATCAGGACGGGAGAAACCGTAATTTTATACTCATCAATTAAATCAAGCTGCATAAGGTGGTGTGCGAATCTAGGACTGCCGAGGATGACCATATCCTTGCCGGGCTGCTGTTTGAGGTTATTGATCTCTTCCTCGACAGCTTCCTTCACAAGTCTGGAATTATTCCATTCGACTTTCTCCAGCGTCGTGGAAAAAACAATTTTGGCTGTCTTTTCGATCCACTCGGCGTGATTCCGTTCATGCTGCGAAGCTGATGGGTTCGAAGGGACAGATGGCCAGTAACTGTGCATCATCTGATAAGTCCCACGTCCCCAAATGACAGTGTCGGCAGTACTCAGAATTTCTTTCGCATGGTTCTCCAAATCAGCATCGTAGGAAACCCAGCCAATGTCCATTTCACCATTCGGCCCTTCTACAAAACCGTCAAGCGATGCGTGAAGAAATAGAACGAGTTTTCTCATTTTCAGTTCTCCTTTGTTCATGAGGGATATCTACATTAGACATTAACTACATTTTAGCAGAATTCAACTTGAGTTGTTTCTTATGGATTGCTAATCTCAAACGCTTTTTTCTTCACTTTGGTATTTTTATCCACATCAACATTTTAGCAAACATACGTTCGTTTGTAAATGCACCTTTTTCTATTAATAAGTAAGGCTCTTCCATTCTCTTGAAAGCCTGCGGGCACTGCTATAGTTGGACAACCTGCTCTAGCACTTAAATCATCTCCGACATAAGCAGGAAACAGGATTGCATCCAATCCATACTTTTCTAAAGCATGATCGATCCCCATATTTTGCGAATAATATAAGCCAGAGATAGACTCTACAATATATTCCGAATGATTCAACGGTTTATCTAGCTGTGATCGATAGTTCAGCATATCTTGTCCATATTTCAAAGCCTTTTCCGAATTCTGCTCGTTCCATTCCATCCATTCATTTAGGTTATGGACAGGAAGTTGAGCCGGAAGATTATATAAGTAATTTTCAACGAAAGCGGCAGAACCCGTACTGGCCCCCCCGGAAAATGATCACCGTATGGATTTTTGGTTTGTCCACCTATTGAGCTATACCCAGCCCACATGGATGATGACATCCCATTTGCCCATTCCGTCATATTTGTTTTTGCAAGTATAATGGCCCCAGCATCCCTTAGTTTTTGGACAAGAAAAGCATCGTTCGAGCTAACATGGTTTTCCAAAGCTAATGCGCCCGCAGTTGTATGCATTTTATCATTCGTTTCAATATTTCCTTTCAATAATACAGGCACACCATGTAGAAGACTTCGTGCTCCGCTTAATTTCCTTTCCTGATCTAATGCCTCGGCAATATAAATCGCATCTGGATTCATTTCCATAATAGAGTTTATCATGGGACCACTCTGGTCAAACGTTGCTATCCGATACATGTAATACATAACAAGTTCCCTAGAACTAACATCCCCTCTATCCATTGCATCCTGCAGTTCGAGTATCGTTATTTCTTCACTCTTTATTTTTGCTAATTCGAAGATATGTTCCATGATAACTCCTGCTTTCCATTTGGGTCATTTATGTAATAGTGTCATGTTCATATATTTTAGTGGGCCGTCCCCACTCGAAGTTATCCAGACCTATCTCCTTAAATCCATATTTCTCATAATAAAGAATATGATCCGTCGCCAAGTAGACTTTTGCATAACCTAGTTGCCCAGCTATTTTTCTGGCATGCTCCAACAAAACGGCTCCTAGTGCTTTGCCCCTCTCACTTTCGTCAATAAACAATGGCGCAATCCAAGGTGATAAATCTTTTCGAGTTATAAATTCCTGCTCAATTAATTGATAAAACCCGATGATTACATCATGTTTCAACAGCAAAAATGTAAAAGGGAACTCCTCATCTTTTGAGATTAAACTTTCTTGTATATTGGGGAGCACAGCTTGTTGTACTTTTGGCCACCGTTTTTTGACATACTCAATAAGCTCATTTTGACGAAGAGGACATTCTTGTAAGGATTTAATATCTAGCATCTAACCATCCCTTCTTGTAAAAAGAAATTCCTATACCCATGCCTGCTCTCACAATAGTCATCCACCAGCTCTCAAAATGCAGAGCAGCAAGCCCCGAGTGGGGCTTGCTGTAGGTTGTAAATACTAAAGTAGTTTATAACGCTGGTTCACTTCATTACTTGGAAACCGGTGTATAGATCAGGCAGCGCAGAGTCTTCTCCGGATAGCGCAGCTCTACCGTGTAGGAGCTACCGTCTTTCAGTTTGACCAAGACCGCTACTACTCCGCTTTTGTCATATGCACTGTCTTTAATGATAGATGAGCTGGTTATCGCACGGGTCTCGCCCTGCTTGTCCACCACAATGGATTTAGCGGCTTGAAGCCAGCTGGAATCCTGGCTAATCTGTTTATTCATAGCTGCTGTAATCGGCGTTCTCTTATAGGACAGGTCCACTATCGTGGTATCAAGTACGGTCCCGCTCTTTGCATCCACGAACGTATTATACATGAAATAAGACTTATCCTGAGCCCGCAGTGTCTCTGCACGGTAAGGTAGAAAATTAACGAACCATTGCCCTTTCGAATCAGGAAAAGGTTTATAATATGAGGTCTGAGCCTGCAACTTTGAGAGATCGACACCGAATAGACGGCTTACGCTCTCTTCTGCTCTGCGTAGGGCTTCATCCTGACTGATGTCCTTCTTATCTGGCTGTGCCACGACAAGATTGAGGCTTACCACATAATTAAAGCGATAATTCCAGTCGATCAATTGCAGCATTTCTTCATCAGTCAGTTCGCGCTTAGGAATTACATAGGTAAATTTGCTTTGATCCAGATAAAATTCGGAACTCCCTGATTTCAAAGGTAGCTTCTGCTTGGGCCGTAAGCCATCGTACTTGTATTGATCATCCAATAACATCCGCCGCTTATTCTCCTGGTCCGTAAATTGCCGCGTAAGCTGTTCATCCTTGCCAGTGAGCCTGGCCTTCTCTGCATACTCATTAATCTGCTTAATTTCTTCAGCAGTGACTGTGCGCTCAAAATAAGACTTGATCGTCGAGACCGGTGTTTTGGTTGCAACCTTAAGTACCGGGATCTGGCTACTCGCCAGTTGAACAGCTGGCTTCTGGTTGAGTTCTTGCGTGTAGGAAACGTTCGCTTGAGACACATTCTGGTTCACTGTAGTATAAGCGACGATTGTGGGCACTGCCAAAGCAGTGAGGGCTAGCAGACCACTGGATATCGCGATCACCCCGAGGGCTGATTTCACATCTTTACTCTTCATTTCTCATAACCTCCATAGTGTAAGTGGGCTTGACTTACATGTACTTTAAGATACGAATGTTATAAAGTACGAAGCCCCTTGTTATGAAGTTGTAAAATCATTTACAGACTCATTTTAAATATTGGAGCCAAGCAACAGATCAAGGATTGGGAAGCATACACTGCCCATGTTGACATAGTCACAATTACTCATAACAGAAATAGCGATTTTTTTATCAGGAAGCAGGAACAGATTGCTTAAGAATCCAGTATCCCAGCCGGAATGTGAGAGAATACGAGAACCCTTATATTCTCCTAGAAACCAGCCCAATCCTATCTGTGCATTTTCCGGATCATAGCCCGTTTGTGCATGAGGTTTCCACATTTCATTATAGCTACCTGGCTGGAGGACTTCATTGCCGTTCCCGGCTGTTCCACCGTTTAGATGCATCAGCAGATATTGGCACATATCTTCGGCATGGGTATATAAAGTGGAGCTAGGTGCATGAGCCCTGTTATATGGAAAAACACTACTAACGCAGCCATCACATTCATGGGTAGCTCCAAGCACATGAGGTGCAGCAATATAAGCTTCAACCTCCTGTTTAAGAAAAGAACTGGACTGCATTCCTGTCGGTTTCAGAATATTTTTTTCCATATACTGCTCGAAGCTCATATCGCTGACTTTTGCTATCATATCTCCCAAGATCTCATATCCTATATTACTATAGGCAAATTTCTCTCCCGGTTGGCTTAACAGCTTGTGGTGACCTATCCCTTTTACATATCGTTCAAGACTTTGCTCGTCGTATTCAGGGCGTTCCCACGCGTAATCTTCCTCATCAGGCATACCAGAGGTATGATTCATAAGCTGTCTTATTGTTATATTTTGATACCGCTCATCCTCTAACTTAAAATATGACAGGTATTTAGTGATGGGAGCATCCAATTCTACCTTACCACGCTCAACTAATTGCATAATGGCGGTTGCTACGAAGGTTTTGGAGACAGAGGCTTGGTGAAACAAAGTGCCACGAACTACAGGATCACCCGTCGATAAATTTGCCGTCCCATATTCACCAGTAAACAGAACTTGGTTGTCCTTTACGATTCCGGCCGCTAATCCCGGAAACTTTTCATTTTCCACAAGCTTGATTAGCATTTCATGCAAACTATCCTCTAACTTCTGATTCGTGTACATTTTGACCTCCCCAATGACAATTAAGCAGCATTTTCAATAAATTCACCCATACAAATAATAACATCTTATCGACCCTTTATCTGGTAATAAATAATTATAATCAAATAAACAGGCGCTTACTTGAAAAGGCAGCAATTCATTCCCTGAGCTTCCGAGCCAGCCTCCAATTAGAGGACCCACAACGCGTGGTCTTTCTACCTTGCTAATAATATCCATGAATCGTCTTCGCCTGCCCTTCAACAACCATAGATTTTACGGCTGTAACAGACGGCTGCCGCAGCTTGATAACCTCTAAAGCCTCAGTAACGATAGCATCCGCGGCTGATTTCCGGGAAAAGTTCTTCATATCCTGCACCTTTTCATCCCTGTACCCCAGATGCTCCAATCTCTGAAGCTGCTCTACTAACTGCTCCTCGTTTCGGGCAATCTCTATTAAATTGTGCTCAGACAACCATTCTGCATTACCTGCCTCCTGCCCGGGGAGCGGACGATAGACAATTACAGGAAGTGCTAGAGCCATCGCCTCAGTCAAGGTAATCCCCCCTGCTTTGGTCAACAGACAGGAGGATATGCACATTAGCTCCTGCATTTCTTCTGTATAACCCCGTATATGTACCCGAGGATTCCCTTGAAAAAGCTCTTCCGTAGCCATCATGAGCTTATGATTATTCCCGCACAATACCATTACATCGAAGTTTGATAGCTGCAGCACCCTCATTATTAAATGGTTAATATCACTCAACACGCCGTAAGCTCCTGCCGCAAGTAATAGATAATGCCGATTTCCATCTAGTCCATGCTTACGTAAAAGGGCTTCACGTTCCTGAGTCTGTTCAAAAGCTTCACGAATCGGAATCCCGCTAACCACAAGCTTTTCTTCAGCAATACCTAATGACATCAGTTCTGCTTTCATGCTTTCCGTAGCGATAAAATACTTTGTGGTTTGTGGATGAAGCCATCTGCCATGAACCACATAATCCGTCATGACAGTGAAAAGGGGGATCCGTCTCCCCTTTGTTGATGCAAGCTCTGCAGCGGCCAAATAAGGAAAGGTATGAATGATAATATCCGGTCCGATCTCGTCGATGATCCTTTGCACTTTCCGCTTGCCCATAGAATGAATCCATCTACCCATGAACTGGTCTGGGTTCATCTTGCTCGTCAACTTGTACACTAATCCATAAAATTCTTGAGTATAACCTGTGCTGTTCAGGTAGAATCTGCGGGACAGCTCATTCAGAGTAGGGTAGACTGCAGCGAAAAGATCCAAGGTGACAATCCGGCTGATCCCTCTACGTCTAAAAGAATGATCAATCGCTTCTGCTACTTTGAGATGCCCGTCTCCAAATGCCGAAGTTACAATAAGCACTTTAGGATCTGTGTTCATGAGAAAGCTCCTTTTTCGCTTGGCCTTCTCTAACTCTAACTCTGAATCGTAAACAGATAGTGATGAGATCCTCAACAGAATATTAACTTCAACATTTTCATAGCGCGAAGCAAACGAAGAAATTCGCAGAAAAAAACACAGTGCATCAACCTCCAGTAACGATAGGATTAATGTTCTGTGTTTAGTTAAAGGCCAACTGAACCTTCTGGTGGGTTATGAGGAGCTACTTATGAAAAGACCATAATTGCTTTTGCGAAAATTTGTGAATGGAGTTTTTGTTTTTCATCCATGTATTTCCTTTCACTATTAAAATATAAACAGCTATGGCAAAATAAATTGCGCTCCAAATCCAGTCTGAGAGGGTTATTAAATGATGCTCATATAAGTAGTTGATGTACCAGATCCCCACCGGCAAATGTACAAAAATTGCGGAGACTAATCCTGGATTATACATGCTTTTTGCTCTTATATTAATGACGACTCCATGGAAAATGATTTGGAAAAAGCCCATTAAAACAGGTGCCATCCCCAGCCATACTACTGACGGGAAGAATACAGGGAGCAAGTAGAACACATAGGCGATGACCACATTAATAATCATTGCCGACTGTTTATTTAATGGATAGTTGTCAGGGGATTCACTTTTAAAAAGGGCTATATTGAATATGCCTGGAAAGTACCCTGGCCAGCGGTATTCCTCAAATTGATGAAGAAGGATCGCCACAAAGCTTAACCATAATATGCTGTTTATCCGCGGTATTGTTTCCCAATTCATTAGAAGATACATGCATATAACAATGCCAATGAATAGTCCTATATCCTGCCAATATTTTCTTAAAAAATTCATTTAATCACCTCAATCTGAGTTTATTAATGAAAGTATCTTGCAAAGAGCAGGTCAATCTGTTCCTCTATAGGTGCTATCTTCACGGAAGCTCCTGTTTCTAGAATAGGACTCATAAGTGCCGGTAGAAAAAGCGCTCCAAAAATCTGCATCGTCATGGTCATCAGGTGCTCTGGCTGCTGCTCATCGGTTAACTCTCTTAAAGTATTTTGTATCTTAGGAAACCCCAATAGATTCAAAAATGATCCATATTCATGCTGGGAGGAGAAAACGGTCTTGCCCATCAGGATGATTCTGGAGAGCAATTCGGGATATTGAAGGATCACTTGCAAATAATCCAGTAAAAATTGCCTCAATCTATCTCGTGAGGATATAGAGAAATCGTCAAGTATGGCAAAGGTATGCTGAAAGCTGTTCAATATCAATTTGATGGACTCGCTAAACAAGTTTTCTTTGGACCCAAAGTAATAGTTAACTAGAGCGACATTCGTGCTTGAGGCTTCTGCAATTTTTTTTATAGTGATCCTTTCAAAGCCTTCTTGTTTGGTCAACTCCAGTGTGGCACGCATAATCTTCTCTTTTGTTTCCAACTTTTTGTCTGTCTCCATACGCAACCTCCAAGTATATTCCCTTTGATTTAAATAACATTTAAAATAACGTTTAAATTTAGTATAGCAATCTTTTTCCTTTTTGCAACTTTTATTTATCCGAAATCAAACCAAGTTTAAATGACAAAGCAGCCGGTTGTTTGAGCGGCTGCTTACATGTTTTTATTAAATTAACGTTTCCTGTTAGCTTAATTGATTACCTTTGAAAAGTGAGTCTGTATTTGATATATATCCATAAATAAAAAATGTATTATTTTCTTCTCTATACGGAATTCTTAATTCATGTAAAATCGAAAGAAATTCTTTACTTATGTCAATTAATTCAGGAGGAAGCAGATTCCCCTTGTGCTTCTGATACCTTGGTCTAACCCGTATCCATTCTACAGAAAAAAAAGGTGAAAGTCCTTCTATCCAATCCCCTAAATACCAGACGTCGTTTTCGAAGTTCTCTGGATAAAGTATATCGTCTAAGACATACTTAGCTTGATATGGAGGGGTAAAAGGTAGTTTATTTAGTACATCACTTTGTAAGTTTCCCCACTTAGTGTCATTCATAACTGAACATAGTTGTTTCTGTTTAATAACTTCATGTACCCTTTTTTTAAAATCCTGTTCATAACCCACAATCAAAAATCCTCCTGAATAAACAACATAAATCCCACGCTGACCTGCCTGTGTGTCATTATTGAGTTATCGTTTCCCGGTAAATTAATTCAAAATTAGTCAAGTTTAATAATCTTATCAAAGCAGTATGAATCTTTGACATAGCCATTATGCACATAGAAAGCATGGGCGTCGGTTCGCTTAAATCCGCTACATAAAATAATACTTGATATTCCCATTTCTTTAGCATAATTCTCAGTGTGTCTTAGTAGTTCTGTACCTATCCCACTATGCTGTAATTCCTTTTTAACGGCAAGCCCTTGAATATGTAGATAACCATTCGAAGACCCTACGGATAACGCCTGAACTATAGTGACAAAACCAACCACTTCATTTTCAAATAATGCAACGAATGTTTTATAATTCCCAGCCTTATTCATGTTTTCCATAGTAACTCGAAAATTTTCAATATTAACATTGCGAACACCAAGTACATCATTCCATAAAAAAACAACTTCAGCATAATCATTTGCTACAACTTCTCGTATCTTAATTTCCATCCCCTCCTTTATAGAAATATTCAAGCAAAGGATTCGACAGTGGATGAAGCAATCCTGCCCGTTACTTCAACAAATAAAAAAGGAGCATTGCCATGGCAATGCACCTCAGCTATCGTTTCCCGTAAGCTTTATAGATTGCCTCTTTTTCAGCCTGCAATCCCTAGAATCCAATCTCTCATTAGTTTGTTGATTTATAATATTCTGATAAAATGCCCTCTAAAACTTGCTTATAATCGTTTTTATTATAAGAAGAGTTATCAACTTTTATCTTGGTAATATTTAATCTGGTAAAAATCTCTTCTTCTAGTTCCCTTCTTGCTTTAAGAACCTGCAGTGTTCCATCTAACCCTTTATAATTTTGTGTTTTTCCATACCCCTGGTTCGTGTAATATTCAATAAATCCCTCTGACCATTCCTGAGGTCTTTCCTTTACAGCCTTTCTGAAAGAATGATCAAGATCATTCTGCTGTACGTATATCAACAATGGATTCAGCCGCTCTACAATTGTTGCCAGTTCAATAACATAACTTATAACGTCTTCCTTCTCCGCACCATGTTTAATCATGCCTATAGTTACAGGGTTTTGTATAAAACAACAATCAAAAACAAAGGTGTCTGCGCCATACAAAACACGATCCGCAAACTTCGTCCATCGTTCTGTTATCAGTTTCCTATTTTGATCTAGCGGCAATTCATAAATATCATGTTTAAAAACTGCGCGATGCAATTCATCTGGAAAACTTGACCAGACTTCACTTTTTATTTTCCGATATTCTAGGAAGTAATCGTTATCTTGTTGAATCATTAGATTACTCAACAAATCTTTAAACTTTTTATGGGTATTCAATAATTCATCCCATTCAGTTTTCTTAAAGAAAGCGACTCCATCATAATCAGCAGGATGTTCCAAATTACCTTCTAAAAATAGCTGGGATGTAATGTTCACTTCCGTAAGAATTTCATGAACGAGCTGAGCAGTTGTTGTTTTACCAGATCCTAGCATTCCCTCAATCAAGACTAATTTCGATCGCATAATAAATTTCCTCCACTCGCTAGTAGAAGGATAAACAGGTAGGAATCAATAGAGATGCTGTTTCCCACAAATAAAAGCGGATACCATCAGGTATCCGCAGGATGGTATATGATACACCTTTCCCTGCATACCCTGTAAGATTAAAGAAAAGCACACCTAATAAAATAGTGTAATCACTATTTTAGGCATTCTTTCAAATTGTTAATCTTTACAGAGTATTCCACATGATAAGGTTTATGCTCCTTTGTTAGCATCTCTATTGTTTAGATTAACAGTAAGCATAGGTAAATACAATCAGGGACTTTCTAAACAATCCTGCCCGTTAGCTTAACGGAACTTCGATATTATTGTTATTATCTGATTTAGGAATTTTCTATCACAAAAAAATGATTGAAAATACCTACTACTCGTATTTTGTTATCTGCCTCTCCAAAAATTTTTGTTTCTGCTGTCATAAAAATAATCTGATGTGTGAGACTTGATGATTTCAAGTCATTAATAGTATGAAAGCAATTTGAGCTTTCGGAACTGTCACATTTAAGACCGTGAACCTTATGGAGGTAATTATCATAATATTGACTACTTGGTTTTGTATAAGCCATCACAAATAATAATATGGAAACGATTAGAAAAGCATATTTCTTCTTGATAAAGGCACCTCATCTCTTATGGATAATCGTACTATATAATACCGCATTTAACTGCCGAATAGTGCTTTTGAATACACTTATATCCACGTTTGAAACGATTTATTGACCATCTTAACATTGTTCATTTTTGCCCAACTCTTTAAATCCGAGATACCTTTATCTTCATCCTTTGAATACCTAAATGCCATATCTAATGGGACGATCTTCCTCCTGTAAGGTAATATCCCAATAACAGGTTTAAAGTACCCCCTGGTCATTATCACTTTAATATCCTTTGAATTAATAATATTTCCATTTAATATAATTTGCTCATTGGATAGGCATAACTCCGTTGGTTTCTTAAAAAATGTTCTGTACAATGCGAGTAACAATAAAACTAAACACAAAAGAACCACAGTTAACGAAGTGTAGAATACCCCTCTCTGATTCCATAATCTCAATCCAAGAATAGATTGACTCGATATAAGAGCAATCATGCCTATAATAGTTCCAATTCTGGATGGATTCTTAACTGGATATTTTATTTCCGTCAACATGGCTCCCCCCTGTTCAAATCCCATACCTTAGAATACCACATATTGGAAGTATCCTGCCCGTTAGTTGAACATAGGCAGCCGATCCATTGACCGACTGCCTGTGTGTCGTTATTGAGTTATCGTTTCACGTTAACGTAAAGTTAAGGTAATGAATCGACATGTGATTCGACTTCAAAAATAAATTCTTCGAGCTTATCGCAGTCAAACCAACCACTTTTTTCATTGATTTCATAAAGCACTTGAATTTTGCTGCTGGGGCAGTGGAACGCTATGTAACTTCCCCGTCCAAAATGAGCTAATGCCTGCACTAGGGCTTGTTCAGTATCTTTCCATGTAGCAAAACCGGCTTTGAGGCGCTACCGTCTCCTTTGTGTAACAGGATGTTTCCCGAGTTCAATCGTGTACGCATAGGTTCCATTCTTTCGTTTGCTGATACAGCCTCGCATCGTTATTCAGCCTCCTCGTTGATTTTCAGTCGTGTTACACTTGTACTGGAAAACAGAACAGCGGGATTGTCGTTATACATAGAGGACAAACTTGAACCACTGAAGACGGTCTTTATGTATAGAGGGCAGACTTCGAGTGTTACATTGCGCAGCAGTATAGCACACTGTACCCACTTGAGGTTTGCCCTTTTTTTGAAACTGGTTTTCATAATCCATCTTTTCCAGCTCTAATTATGCACTTTCTCTGGTTTAGCCCCTCCATGCTGCTCCTTATTCCGAGAGGCTATAATCTGCAATATCTTGCTACATTGCTACATTAATAATATGAATCGGAAGTTCATATGAGAGCAATGCAAGAATTCTTATAAAATCTCACGAATATGCAGTGCTTCGCATATGCAAAAAACGCTCGAGGGCTGTCCCGCTATCATAGATAGCGAAACAGTCCTGAGCGTAATATCTGTGTTCGTTTAATTCATCATACTGGCAGCAATACGGATGACCTCATCCTTGGTCAACTCAGATTTCTCCTGGCGAACCGACACATTATAGATGATCTGCGCTTCCGGGTCAGACCAGACTAGTCTATACTTATACCCCAGGTCAATCTTTTCGTTGCTGGAAGGTTCGAGATAAATGAGCTGCTTGCCGCCAATATCAATATTCTCCACCTTTGTCGTTTTGGTCCACATCAGGCTTTCTACCGGTGTAGCTTTTTCATCAACACGTGAGGCACTGATTCTCACCTGAATCTTCCCCTTCTTGTACACAAGTGTAGAAGAATCATAGGCAATATTCTCCGCCTTCTCCCGTTTCCAAGTCATCCGGAAGTTGTCTCCTAGGTCTATCTCGCTTTCACCTTTAAACTGCTTGTCATCTTCGACCTTTATAAAAGAAGGCTTGATAAACGCCTCGTCCAAGGTATACCCGTCCGGCATATATCCCGGTTGCTTCACTTCGGGAGCGTGGTGCTTCTCAACACTGGTCTTATAAGTGGAATAGTCCTTGACTATGATCGGCGGGCAGTATAACCCAAGATGAGATTCTTCTTTCCCGTCTTCACGTTTGATAACATAGGTGGCATACTCTCCAGGAAGCAGCAACTTCTCAATGGCATTGTAGCCCTTTGCATATTTCATCTTGTAGAGTTCATCCTCTTTGCTCAGCTGCGCTTTGGCCGGCCAGGGAATCAAGGGTTCATTCGGCTTCTCTATCATTCCACCTGATTTCGTTGCCAGAAGTGGCTTATAGGGCAGCACCTTGTACTGAATTTGGGCCCCCTGCCGGAGTTCACCGGAATACTGGGTATAACCGCCGCCCAACAAGACCATTACAAGTAGTGCCGCCACCCAGCCCTGCACCGGAATCCGCAGGATTCTCCTCCGGCTCCGCCCCGTTCCGGCTTCTGTCTTTAGCCTGCGCATAACGTTAGGAGCCCCTTCGTTTGGCGGAAGTGTCTGCAGAGGGGTCTGCTCTTCTGCAGCAGGTAAGATCCCGCCAAGCCCGAGCGCTGTCATTACCTGTTCATGAACATCAACGGGGATGAAATTGGCGGACCGGTCTCCGTGCTTCAGAAACCGCTCCTCCGAGGTTAATTCACTCTTGTCCATAGTTGTTTCTCCTTTCTCTCCAACACCTTTTTAAGCTTGCCTTTGGTCCGTTCATATCTTTTGCGTACGGTAGCCGTACTGACACCCAGAATTTCGCCGATTTCCGCAAACGATTTATCTTCATAAATACGCAGAATCAACAAATTCCGGTCTTCCACATTCAGCTTCCCCAGGGCGGTCGAGACTGGCTCGCTGAACAGACGGTCCTCGACCATTTGTTCGGCACTGTTCACCGTAACCTCCTGCCAGAGCAGCTTGCGCAATTGAAACTGAAATTTCTGCCGCCGCAACTGATTCAGACAATGGTGGTACGCGATCTTGTAGAGCCATGATACGAAATCCGCCTGCGGCTTGTATTGCCCGATATTCTGATAGGCCTTAATCAGGACATCCTGCACCGCATCCTCCGCCTCTTCCCTGCTGTTCAGCATCCGGAAGCAGTAGAGGTATATCCGCTGCTGGTACAGCTTGATTACATCTGAGAACAGGCGGGCATCTCCGGCCTGTATTCTCCTAATCTTCTCTTCCATAGAATCCACGTTGGTCTCCTTTCTTCTATTTCTTCTGTTTCTATAGATATAACACTTGAGTAGCCTCAGGCGTGACATTTATTTCTTCCGGCTGCACAGCAAATGAAACCTACAGATGAATCCCGGTTGGTGATCCGCTTGAACATGTGCATCACCTTCTCAGCCAGGTTCCCGTTTTTCCAGTATTGGGATGCATTGGCATGGACCTTAATCAGAATTACATCCGGTCATCATAGCCGGTCTTCAGGAGCGCCTCGCAAATAAAGGCAGGGCCTACATTGGTGGGGGTTGGCGGCAGTGACTTTCTCTCGCTGGACTTTCCTAGGGATCGGTAACGTAAATGGAGTTACACTTAGCTTAGCTGGCAGCTGACAACAGCCTGACTCCACGATGTAGAATCCGGTACTTTTACTACAAGCTAGTCGCTCTGGGCACCCTTGAACCCCTCGCGGACAAGAACACCAAAATACATTTGGCCGACAAACTTCTCGCCATGAACTATCCAATAGTAACGATAGCACGTATCGTGATCCACTTTTCTCGTCCTAAGTATGCCAATCTGGTCGTAATAACGCAGTGTCATCTCCTATCTACAACATAAAGTGAGTATACAGTTTCCCGTGCTGAGAAACGTCAATGATGCTTTTATTCATTCGAGAAATTACTCTTAGATGAACAAAAGCAGCCGATCGTGTTGATCGGCTGCCTTCTTGTTTTTATTAAGATATCGTTTCACTCTAGCTTAAAGTTCAGGTAATGAATCGACATGTGATTCGACTTCAAAAATAAATTCTTCGAGGTTATCGCTTCTAATATCTGACAGTAATCAAATAAACACTCAACATCAGCTCTGTCCATTAAATTGGAATGCTGATACTCAGTCCCAGATGGCTCTGGAAAAATTCGGCGATAAAGTTCTCTTTGTCGTTCTCCAATCCATTTCTTATTTAAACCATAGTAATTTTAGTCCTACTGCTCATTTTTTTAAATAGTAAGATGGCAAGAAGTAAAGCTATACATACAGCGGCAAAACCCAGCCAATTCAAATATAGGACAGAGGTACGACTGATGACTAACCCGCCTAATCCAGATCCCAGTGCAAAGCCAAATTGGATGAACGAAGTATTTACACTAAGAGCAATGTCCGGATTTCGAGGCGCCAGAGTAACCAGATATAGTTGCTGGGCCGGGGAAATACTCCACGTTGCTAACATAAAAATCATTAAAACCAAGATTAAAACCAACAGATTGACTCCGGCTAGAGCAAATAAAAGCAGAGTCGCCCCTTGTAACAGAAGCCCGAGACAAATGGTAAATTTCGATCCCTTTGCATCTGCCAGTTGTCCGCCCAGCTTTGATCCGACAAAGCTGCAAATGCCCGCCAGGAACAGAACACCGCTAATTTCGGTCATGGAAAGAGAGGACGTGGCTTGCAAGAAAGGCGTAATATAAGTAAACAGTGTAGAATAGCCGCCGACATAAAACAACGTAATAACCAAGGCCATCAGAATGGTTGGATTTTTTAAAATAGAGAGCTGCATTCTGAGGGTAACCTTTTCCTCTTCTTTGATTGCCGGAACCTTTTTATAGATGATAAGTAATGGAAGAATACTTAATAATCCGATTAAAACAAATAGCACTCTCCATCCAAACATCTCACTAAAAAATGTGCCCACAGGAACACCAAGCACTAGTGAACTGCTAAGCCCCATCAAAATGATACCGATGGCATTGCCCCTTTTTTCTTTTTCAACGAGTCGGGTCGCTATTGCCATGGCTACAACGGTAGCGACTCCTCCGCTAGCCCCTTGGATAATACGTATCCATAGTACTGTTTCATAAGCAAGATCTACAAACATAAGTCCATTGCTGGCAATAAACACACCTAGGGTGATCATTAGTAGTTTCTTGCGATCTGCATTGATCGTTAATGCAATCAAAACCGGAGCGACAAAGGCTGCAGAGAGGGCAAACACAGTCACCAATAATCCAACTTCAGAAGTAGATACTCCCAAGTCCACAGCAATCATCTCAATAACTCCTGTAATAATATATTCAATGGTTCCAATCAGAAAAACAGCCAGTGCCAGAATATAAATGATCCGTTTATTTTTCAATTTCCCCCACTCCACTTCTTCTGTTATCTATTTATAATGGGAATTTGTATTTCTATGAATTGTGCATCTCGTTCTGGAGATAACGGTAAATATAACTCCCTGCCCGGTTCGTTCTCCTTGATCTGATAGTTGTTTTTCTCAATCCATTTAGCTAAATGAACACAGGCAGCACAATCAAAACTAGTATTTGAATGAAAAGCCATTGTGGCCATCATCGGTTCAGGAGGAAGAGTCCGTAGCTGAAACGGTTCTGGAAATGATCGCAGCTCACAGGTTAAAAAATACCCGACTTCAAACTCAAACTCATCCTCTTTTCCTTCGACTTCTTTCCACAAAACAACCTGAGGGCCTTGAATGAATTGACGATTTTCCGTCGTTATAAACTGATCAAATTGACGAAGCAAATCCGGAATGTCCTCTTCTTTCCCGCATGCTTTCTGATAAAGAAACAATTGAGCACCCTCTGCTTTGACTCTGATTTCTTGACCCGTTTCGAATTGCCCCTCTTTTTCTATAAGCTGCATACGTTCCTCAATCCTGACGAGTTTAGCTTGTTCCGTATCGATGATATGCTGGATTTCGCTTCTTTTCAGCTTAAACATGCCTTGAATATTTTCTAATGAAATATTTTCCTGAAGCAGCTGTTTAATTTGAGGCAATGTAAAACCCAATTCCTTATAGATTAAAATTCGGTTGAGCTCAAGGAGCTGATCTGCGGAATAGTAACGGTAGCACGTATCCTGATCCACTTTTTTCGGCCTTAGTATGCCAATCTGGTCGTAATAACGCAGTGTTTTTAAGGATACCTTGCTTAGCCTAGAAAATGCACTAATTTTGAACAAAATATCATCTCCAATCTATAACATAAAGTGAGTATACAGTTTCCCGTGCAGGGGAAAGTCAAGGATGCTTTTATTTATTTGAGAAATTACTCTTAGATGAACAAAAGCAGCTGATCGTGTTGATCGGCTGCCTTCTTGTTTATATTAAGCTTCTTTCCAAGGTTTAATTGGTGCGTTATAAGCCAATAAACGTTTTCACCTTTGCCCATCCTTCAATTATCGCACGGAGTAGCTAGCTTGAGCTATAGGTAGCTAATTCCGCGCACAGTGTAGATAGCTTGAGCTATAGACGGCTAGTTTAAACACTGGGTAGCACGTTTAGGAGCAAATTTGGCAGGCGGCGTTCTTTTCACCAACTGTTCGGACTCAGTTGCTCTTATTTCCACAATTCAGCTCGTTTTGCCACACTATCGGACTCAGTTGCAGCTATTCGCTCAAATGTACTTCTTTTCTACGCAAATCAAGGGCAATAAGAGCTATACAGTCCGAAACCTTCGCAATATGAACCCATATGCTGAAATAGCTGCAATACGGTCCGATACGATCAAGATCGCGCAAAGGGCAGCTAGTTTCGAGACATAGGCGGCTAGTTTGAGCAACAGGTAACAAATTCTGCGCACGGTGTAGATAGCTTGAGCTGTAGTTAGCTAATTCTGCGCACGGTGTAGCTAGGTTGGGCCATAGGTAGCTAATTCCGCGCACGGTGCAGCTAGGTTGAGCTATAGGTAGCTAATTCCGCGCACGGTGCAGCTAGGTTGAGCTATAGATAGCTAATTCCGCGCACGGTGCAGCTAGGTTGAGCTATAGGTAGCTAATTCCGCGCACGGTGCAGCTAGGTTGAGATATAGGTAGCTAATTCCGCGCACGGTGCAGCTAGGTTGAGCTATAGGTAGCTAATTCCGCGCACGGTGCAGCTAGGTTGAGCTATAGGTAGCTAATTCCGCGCACGGTGCAGCTAGGTTGAGCTATAGGTAGCTAATTCCGCGCACGGTGTATAGGCGGCTAGTTTAAACACTGGGTAGCACGTTTAGGAGCAAATTTGACAGGCGGCGTTCTTTTCACCAACTGTTCGGACTCAGTTGCTCTTATTTCCACAATTCAGCTCGTTTTGCCACACTATCGGACTCAGTTGCAGCTATTCGCTCAAATGTACTTCTTTTCTACGCAAAGCAAGGGTAATAAGAGCTATACAGTCCGAAATCTTCGTAATATGAACCCATATGCTGAAATAGCTGCAATACAGTCCGATACGATCAAGATCGCGCAAAGGGCAGCTAGTTTCGAGACATAGGCGGCTAGTTTGAGCAACAGGTTACAAATTCTGCGCACGGAGTAGCTAGGTTGGGCTATAGGTAGCTAATTCCGCGCACGGTGTAGATAGCTCGAGCTGTAGTTAGCTAATTCCGCGCACGGTGTAGATAGCTTGAGCTATAGACGGCTAGTTTAAGCGCTAGGTAGCACGTTTAGGAGCAAATTTGGCAGGCGGCGTTCTTTTCACCAACTGTTCGGACTCAGTTGCTCTTATTTCCACAATTCAGCTCGTTTTGCCAAACTATCGGACTCAGTTGCAGCTATCCCCTCAAATGTACTTCTTTTCTACGCAAATCAAGGGCAATAAGAGCTATACAGTCCGAAACCTTCGCAATATGAACCCATATGCTGGAATAGCTGCAATACGGTCCGATACGATCAAGATCGCGCAAAGGGCAGCTGATCACGCAGCTGGCTGATCGTGATTTGAGACAACGTTTCCCGTTAGTAGAACAAATTACTCCCAGTAAGGAGTCCCACTAAAAAGAAATTCTTTTTTATTTACATATAACTTAAATTCCCGACTTGCTAATCTACTAATGTGACTGGGTAACCACTCATTAGATTCAGGCAACCCAAGCCAAAAATTCATTGTTTCGAGTTGGGCAGCTACAAAGAAACCATCTAACTGTTGAACATAGTTATGAGGCAGGCCGAATTGTTTGGCGTATGATTCTAGCAACTGGCTTCTGAACGCTGGGTGGATATAAGAAAGTGCCCAACCTAAATCGAATAAATAATATCCGAACCCGCAAGCTCCAAAATCAATGGCTCTAGCTTCTTGTTTATGAAACACATAATTACTTGGAATCAAGTCTGCGTGAATTATCCCCCAGTTGCCAGGTGTTCTTTCTATATCGTTCATCATTAAAATTGCACGCTCACCGGCCAATTGCAGAATTTCCACATCATTTTTATTGAGCTCACCACCGTCAGCAAGCTGTTTGAGCTTTTCTAATGATTGTGAAATTCTAGTATTATCAAAGGATGGTCTAGTAAATGATTGCGGAACCTTCCAAATAGATGATTGTTTATGAAGCTTTCCGATCAATTCACCTACGCACTCGGCATCATTGACTGTTGGAACAAATTGTTTTTGTTCACCCTCTACCCATTTTACCAATGTACAGTTCATGTCAGCTATCTTAGTAACATATTCACCAATGTTATTTTTTATAGGTGACGGTAACACCAGATCAGTATCATTTATTAATGATTGCAGCCAAATCATTTCTGAATGAATGACTTTTTCCTCAGACCAAATACTTTCCATCGAATCATTTTTTGATAGATGTATCCGCAAACTATAGCAGTTACTTTCCTTATCTGTCACTTTATAGATGGTGTTTGCATTTTGGCCAATATGAGCTATTGATTGATAAGTAAACGAATAACAAGTTAATGCTTCTATTGCAACATCATGAGTATTTAACATGTTCTCCTCACTCCCCCTGAAACAACCGAATAAGGACATCGTACCATGACTTTTTCTAATAGTTCGGGAGAGAACTCTTATATTTATATTTTATCCACCACTTAGTTTATTAAGGTAACTTGCCCGTTAGTTGAATAAAGGCAGCCGATCACATTTACTGACGGGCTGCCTTTATCGTGTTTATGGAACTAGCGTTTCCCGTTAGCTTAATGCCATTGCCTATGCATCACCAATCTCCGATATACGTGTCTACTTTACTTTATTTAATAAGTTTGTCACCATTCTACTCAATGTCCCTTGATCGACGAAAGGAGCAAGGCTTGCCAGCAGATCTGGGCTAAGATGTTCAGCTTCGACTCCACTAATTAACTTCTCGAGATTTTCCCTGTCCAGAAAAGGTGCGAGGCTTATGATCCGGTTAGCATCAATAGTGCCATCTGCAACCCGGTCTACCAAGCGGCTTAACGTTTCTCTGCTAATAAAGGGTGCCAGCCCTTGAACGAAATGCCAGCTCAAGCTACCCTCTTCTGCTTGTTGAACCAACCGATCTACATGTTCTCTTTCAAGAAACGGGGCAATTCCAACAAGATTGTGCACTTCTAAGGAACCGTCAATCGATTTATCTACCAGTCGGCTTAATGTGTCGCTGCTGACGAACGGAGCGAGTCCAGTAATGGCATTCCACATAATTTCGCCCTCTTCTGCCTGACGAACCAGTTCATCCAATGTATCTGTTCCAAGGAACGGAGCCAGCCGCATGATCACGTCTAACTTAAGGACGCTGCTGTCTAATCGTTCTGTAACCTTATGCAGAGCGCTTGCTTTTACAAACGGTGCTACTTCTACAAGCTCTTCCACCTTCATCTCACCGGTATTGACCATCTCTGCAACTTGGTCCGGCCTGTTCTCTGCGATCTCCTCAACGATCGTTCCTAGGTGCTGGTGCTCCCGATTTTCTGAGTTGTCTCCTGCATTTAAAATGTCGTCTACCGTTTTGCCGAATAACCTCGCAAACTGCGGAAGCGTTCCGATATCCGGTAGCGAGTCGCCCCGTTCCCATTTCGATACCGCTTGATGACTTACATTCAGTTGATCGGCAAGTTCCAATTGGGTCAAATCCTGGTCTTTGCGAAGCTTCGAAATATAAGCTCCAATTTTACGCAAGTCGAGCATTGTATACCTCCAATAAAACAAAATGTACAGTGCGCACTGTCGAAAACAGCATAGCATTTCCTCAAACGCAATCCTATCAAGCGGTGGTTGAATTTTCACAGGCGCTTTATTCAACTGCCGGTAGAATTGTCCACTTTTGTCACTTTCATTTATAGGTTTTTTTCTACAGTTCATTTCCATTATCCTGCCCGCTAGTTGAATTACACCACGTACGTTCATAGGTCCATGCAAGCACAACTTCACTAATTGATCAACATGAAGCTATCACACGGAATCTTTAATGGACACGAGAAATAGATGGAGAACTTTTTTTATTTCCTATAGCCATTTGAACGATAATCTGAAGCACGATGATTACAGACAAACCATAGAATGCTTGAACGAAGCTACCTGTTGCATCGTGGAGCCAGCCAATCGCTAGCGGCCCAAACGCTCCGAGAATGTAGCCACCAGATTGGGTCATTGCGGACCAGCTACTGGCTTCCTGAGCATTGCTTGTTTCATCAATGGGCAACATCAGTGCAATCGGGAACAGCCCACCCGCCCCAATACCGAGAGGAATCGCCGCGAGCCAGGGGCTAACGGATAGGTTCAGCATCAAGACACCCGTCAACTCTAATATTGCACACCCGACAAGCCAGAATACACGTCTTTGGTAACGATGTACAAGCATCGGAATGAACAAAGTAGAGGGCAGCGATATCAAGGTAAATAAAGTTTGGATTTTGCCGGCCGTCTCTTGACTATACCCCTGGCTTTGGATTGCTGGCGCAAGCCAAGCGGTCAACGAATAGAAGATCGCTGCCATCAGCCCGAAGAATAATGTCAGCACCCAGGCACGTTTGTTGTTCACCGGAAGTGGTGCATTAAGTACACTCGAGATTTTACCGGATTGTCGATCTGTGCGCGCAGACCAGGCTAATCTTAACCAAATCGGCAATGCAATAGCTGCGAGTAATGCCCATACAGCCATCGAGCCTCTCCACGAACCACCCAGCGTATGCTGCAGCGGGACCGATAGTCCCACACTAATGCTGGCCCCCATCACCATCGCTGTAGAGTAAATACCCACCATGGATGCCACTCGGTCAGGGAAGTACTGCTTAATGAAACTGGACAACAGCGGCCCTGCCAATGCAATTCCTACACCGGAAAGAAAAGAAGTGAACATCATCAAAGGAGTTGTACCAACAAACCATCGTAATCCCGTACCTAACCCAATGAGGATTAAAGCCAGAACAATTGCGCCCTCATTTCCCCACCTTCTGCTTAATCGTACGGAGAACGGAGCAAATATGCCCATGCATAATACCGGAAGTGTGGTTAACAAACTGGCGGTAATCCCGCTTATACCCAGATCATTCTGAATGATGCTCATTAGAGGAGAAATGGATGTAATGGGTGGTCGTAAATTCAGTGAAGCCAGGATAAGCGCCAAGACGATATAAAAAAGTTTCATTATGAATCACCTCATGGTAGTAGTATCGATGCATTCTCCCATGATCCTATTTGTTAATAGCAGATCTTTGGGAGGGCACGATTAAGTATAGAATCATTAGAATGATTGAACAATACTATAGTTTCTATTAAAATGATTACTAAAACCAATGATTAGAGGTCATTCATATGGAGATTCGTCAGATGGAAAACTTCATTGCTGTGTGTGAGGAGCTTCATTTTACACGAGCAGCTGAGAAGCTTGGCATATCTCAGCCTACGTTGAGTCAACAAATACGCGCGCTTGAGGATGAACTCGGAGTTCCCTTATTTGACCGAGTCGGCAAAAAGATTGTGATGACTCAAGCAGGAAATCTGTTTTTGGAGCACTGTGTACAGATGATTCGGCATTTACAGAATACCCAGGATGCGTTAGCTGAATTACGCAATGATCAACGAGGTCGGTTGGTAATTGGTGTTCTCCCTTCCGATCTGGACTATCGGCTCACCCCATTGCTCGTAAATTTTCATACGCGATTCCCCAAGGTGCAGCTGAAGCTTATCTCTTCGATCTACGTCTTGAATCAAGTACTGGATAATGAAGTAGACATCGGGATCGAGATCACCTCTGCTCCAGATGATCGGCTTGTACGCATTCCCTTGTGCAGTGAAGAATATGTACTTGTCGTTTCTGAGAATCATGATTGGGCTGAACGAAGCACGATTGTAATCCAGGAACTGCGTAATATCCAAACTGTGATGTTCCCCGAAGGATTTACAGGCAGAGAATTGGTTGATGGCTATTGCCGAAAATATGGATTCAGCTTAAATACGATCATGGAGACCAGTTCGGCAACTTCCATTATTAGCTTGGTGAAAGCCAACGTCGGAGGAACATTGCTGCCTTACCGTTTGATCCAAGCAATGAATGAACCAACACTACGCTGCATCCGAATTACAGACGATCCGCCATATCGTCACTTTGAGATCATTCATCGGTCCGACCGTTTTCTGACAAAATCGGCCAAGGCATTTATTGAGAAAACTATCGAGTATTTCAACTAAAGGTGAGATGCGAAAGAGATCGCTTCTGCTGCCAGAAGTAGAGTATAGTAGGAATGAAAATATATTAGGAGGCTACAGCCATGTCACAGGAGATTTGGATTAACCTGCCAGTCAAAGATGTTGAGAGGTCAACTGCCTTTTTCAATGAGATTGGATTCCAAGCGGTGAGTGTTGGTAACGAGAGAGCTAAGCTTGTTATAGGTCAAACAACAATTCTGCTGTTCCCGGATGCGGCGTTTGAGAAATTTACTGGTTCAAAAACCGCAGATACTTCCCATAGCGCTGAAGTAATCTTCTCCATTGGTGCTGAAAGCAGAGAAGAAGTAGATGCCTTTGTCCAAAAAGTAGAGGCTGCTGGAGGAAACATCTTTGGCAAGCCAAGTGAGACTGACGGCTGGATGTACGGCGCAGGATTTGCCGACCTGGACGGTCACCGCTGGAATCTGCTGTACATGGATGAGAGCAAAATGCCAAAACGCGAAATTTGAAGCGAAAAGCCAACACCAACAAATCCAAGATATGGTGTAATGATTCGGGCTTATACGTTGATGAAAAGAGCTGGGGAACGGAATGAATAAAGAAAATAGGGACTTCGCTGAACGAGTTCTTAAACATCTTTGTATTGGGGCAAAAATTGATGGTCTTAGATTTGGAGTATCAAGTGGTGCTACTCAAGTTTATTTAACTAAGTATGAAGGCTTCGATGATTTAGCTGGTCAACTGTACCTGAACATTGAATCAAAGTGGACTATATTGGATTCAGTTCCCTCTCAATACCCTAGTAATGAAAGTCAAATTGCAGATGTTTCTGAGGAAGAAAAATACAGTCAGATCATAAAGATGAGACGTGAAAAGATTATAGATATACAATTGGGAGACAGCACTCCACATTTAATTATAAGCTTTGAATCAGGTAGCATACTATTTGTTATTGGTTTTCATGAGAAGTATGAATGTTGGCAGGTGGGAGTAGAATCTGATAACTGGCTAGTTGTTGCATGTCCAATGAATGGAATTGCTACATGGACTTCAAATAAATTTGAATAATAATAAAACACTCCATTGTCAGGAGTGTTTTTTCTTTTATATACAGATATACATTTAATGGTCAAACTGTACTTTGTGTTTGGAAGCATTGAGGTGAAGCGTATTATATATAATCAATGAATTCATTAGTTTTGTTATATCCATAAATTATGATGGAGTCGGTAGTTACTTCACCTGGAACATGTATTTTTTTCAAGATTTGAATTAAATCAGCATTTATCGAGTCATTTTCAGCATGAATTTCTAACCACTCAATAAATTTGTAACCACCATCTGAAAAATGGTAATACCAATCTCCATCCCAAAGGCTGATATAGCCAGTATCAATGTCTTTAATCCTCCATTTGGTTGGAAAGGCATAGTTGAGCATTGCTTGTCTTATTTCTTCCCATTTTGTGTTGTTCATTAAAGGTTTTAGTTCATTTGAATCCATATATTCACCTTTTTCATCCATCAGTACTGAACGTGTTTATTCCACTTCATCATTTTCTCTTGTACAAAACTTCCCGGTAGTTGAATGAAGGCAGCTGATCGCATTGACTGACGGGCTGCCTTATCATGTTTATTGAACTAACGTGTCCCGTTAGCGTAATGCAATCAGTAAAAAACTTACCCATACCTACGGTTCACCACTTTGGTTGAAGCGGTGAATTTTGGAGCCACTCTTATATCAACCGAGCACTCATTTTCGGCACGTGACAATTTTCCCAATTAGCTTTTATGAACGCCCGATGCATGAGCAAGCGTGTTGTACTTGAGATAATCATCATATTACTGATCGTCACTCTGCTGTGAATTGTTGTGTTGAGTTCACACCCTCCACAACTTGGCCGCTAGACAGATAGTAATCT
This sequence comes from Paenibacillus sp. FSL H8-0175, assembly GCF_045040615.1. Taxonomy (NCBI): domain Bacteria; kingdom Bacillati; phylum Bacillota; class Bacilli; order Caryophanales; family Paenibacillaceae; genus Paenibacillus; species Paenibacillus sp. FSL H8-0175. Next base: position 5,152,145 of record NZ_CP150299.1, read on the forward strand.
CTTTGCACTGAACCGTCTGTTTTGGTGCTTTTGACCACAAAGACCTGGCCTACTTCTATCGGCATCAGATAGTTATCGTAAGGAAGATAATTGTCCACCAGTGGAAGGTCTTGGATATCTTCATAGGCGTCCTCCAATCGCCAAAATTCTCGATAGGCGTAATCCTTGAACCCGTTCAAATCCTGCTTACCAAAATAAGATGCTGCATATTCCTTGCCCTGTAAGGAGATGTAATCTACTCTGGATGGCTCAATATCTTTAGCAATCCAACTTAGGTTCTCAGAATAAATGTTATCGCCATAATGCTCCTGTAATTGATTGCCCATACAAGGGATGGATTGGGTCTTATAGTCCATTTCATCAAGCCCGGTATGCGCTGAGCCGTAAATGCCCATAACGCTCTCATTGCCCAACTTCTCAAATTCGCGAATAAAGTTTTCCGTCATCGTGTCTTCCCGATATACGCCGTCTTCTTTGCTGTAAAAAACACGGCCTTGCCGGATCGCTTCCATTGTTAAAGTATACTTCTCCGATTCTCCCAGATCGTTTGCCACAAGATAAATAGCGGCTCCCGGTAGTTTCATATTGATGCCCGATGTCTGTGCCGTGGAAAATCGTCTCCGGACACTCGCTCTTTATTTTTTTGTAGAACTCTTTGACATCAGGGTTGTGACTACGTGTCCGTTCCCAATCATCATAAATCTCCTCTAAAATATCATCATTGTCCGACTGCATCCATAGATTCAAGTATTCGGCGGTAAAATAGGGCAGCTCGACGAATAAGTGCCTCATGCCCTCGTTATGGTAGTATTGAGACCACAATTTATATTCCTTGTCCAATATCTTGGCTACGCCGTGTGCTTCACCGTACAGATAAATGCTGCCCGATGCTTGCGCTACCACAGGTGTCACTATAGTCGGCTGCGCAGATTTACTTGCTGTCTTGCCTGCGGTGGAATTATCGCAGGCAGTAAGGCTACTGACCACAAGTATAACGATCAGGGTAAGCAGCAGAGGTTGTACAAGCATCATTTTCGCTTTGGCTACGAAGGTGAGATTATGGTCATTCATAAACTAGGATCAACCTTTCATGTACATTTATAAATCCATAATTTGGTATTCCCTAGCTGATGCAAGATTTCCTGCTATCTCATCTTTAATTCTATATAGATTAAGGGAAAATGTGTCCTTTAGCGCAAGGAAGGTAGCCGTTCATATAGGCCAGCTACCTTCGTTTTAGATTAAGCTATTGTTTCCTATTAGAATGAATCAAGGCACTTTTTATGTATCTTTTTAGTTTATCCAACTTTTCTTAGGGAATCTACTTTCATATAGGCAGGACTATATCTTGACTCGTTATGAAATGCCTACTGCGAAGTTACTGAGTGGTAATCTCGAACTTCGTACCAGCATCTCCGGCGAAAACAATAGATCCTCCCGCGGGCAGTTCGACCTGATCCTTGCCACCGATGACACTGAAGTAGATGCATTTTCCCCTGGCATTATAAACAGCGAAGGAAGTGTTCGGGGACATGCTCACCTTAACGATCTTCCCCCTGTCCTTTTCGCTTATCGCATACCATTGGGCGTATCCGTCAGGCAGAATTGTAACGGTTGACATCTTAGTGAAGTTAAAAGGCTTCACGGCATCCTCGTTCACTAAGAGGATTTCACCCATCTTTAGGTACTCAACGCCGTCTTGTGTAAAGAACGTAAGACCTAAAAGATCTCGCCCGCTCATTCCCGGTATTTGCAATTCGGAGATGGCCGTATTCGGGCCGGTTATTCGCTTATCAAACACGTATCCAGGCAACTGTTTCGACACATTCAAGTTGATGGTTACCGATGTCAAATAAGAAATCGACGTATACTTCCCATTCAGCAGATAATACTTCTTGCCGTCGCGCTGCATCCATGCTTTTTTTGTCTTTGTCGAAAGATCTTGAGGCTGGAGCTTTTCCGCGTTGTACTCTGACAGAGCCGTCTGCCCAAGAGCTGGCACCGAAACGTATTGACGAATCCATAAGTAAGTGCGGCCATTCTTATTCGTCACAAAGCTGATCATCACTTTCCCATCCGCACTCTTAAACGTGCCGTCCGCAGAATACTCGTAGATCTGTACCGGGTTATCAGATGGCTGCTCCGAAGTAATGGACATGACGCCGCCTTCGTTAATATCGATGTTAAACGTTCCTATATACGTACCATAGATTCCCGAATACTGCAGCATGGATTCTGGCATATCTGCCTTTACCGGCACGCCGTAAGACTTCTCAGGCTTGATTTCAGCAATTATACCTTTCTCCTTCAGCGCCTGAAGTAGGATTTCGTTCGCCAAAAGCTGGTCGTACGTGCCGCTCCCACCGGAAGAGACAACAGCTACCGCCATCTCCTGCTCTGGAAGCACAACGAGTGACGCGTGATAGAGAGTGACGTCCCCGCCTTTGGTCAATGCCTTTATTCCGTATTCGCTGAACGGATACAGATTGACGCTGTCCCAGCCTAGACCGTATTCGATTGAGTTGTCCGCATCGTCAGGCCACAAAGGCATCTTGTACTCGTTTTGCGCCATGGCCGCAACCGATCTACCAGATAAGACTTCTTCCGCTTCCCCCGTGAAAATCGTTGAAAATCGAGCCAAATCCTCTGCCGTGGAATAGATACCTCCAGTCCCTATCATGTTAATCGTCTGGTTGGGAAGTTGTCCTATATAGTTATGATAATAGAGTCCCGCCATCTTCGCCGTATCCGGAGAATCGAGCGGCGTCACCGTATTAGCCATACCCAGAGGTTCTGTAATATATCGATGGATATAAGAGGTAAAGTCCATGCCGCTGACCTGCTCGACCAAAATCTCGGCCAGCGTAAATCCGTCATTGCAGTAAACCGAATAAGCGCCCGGGTCTGCTTTCAAGGTCTGCTCGGACAGTTGCTTCAGCAGTGTGTCGTGGGCATAGGTGTCGTTATCTTCGAATAAATCGGCGTTCATCACCGATGATCCGTTCAGACCGGAAGAATGATTCAGCAGCATGCGCGCTGTAATCTGCTTATAGCGTGCATCCTTCATCGTAAACTCGGGGATATAATGGACAACCGGCGTATCAAGATCGATTTTCCCTTGATCGACCAACTGCATAACGGCAACCGTGGTAAACATTTTACTCGTCGAGGCGATCCCATACATCGTGTCTTTCGTGAGCGTCTTCTGTCCCTGCTCATCATTTCTGCCGGATTGGCCAGATACAACAATGTTGCCATGATCAATAAGGGCGTACTGTACACTGTTAGTATCGTAACCTTTCGTAAGGAGATCGGCTTTCTCATTTGCAGCTTTCATGGTTAATTCGTAGGTGAGTCCAGCTTCGTAAGAAGGCGAGTCCACTTCAATCGTTGACACGGTTATCGGAGCAGCACTTGACTCGATCACCTCAGTCGTATTCAGTCCTATTGCTATGTTCTGCGTCTCTGTCGCTTTGTTGTCGTCGCAGGAGGTTAACAGCAGAAGCAGACATAGCACAGCTAGCATTATCCATCGACTTTCCATCATTTGAACTCCCCTTCCGGAGTTTTGGTAGATATAACACTAAATTGGTATATTTATATATTAATGAAAAATTAGTATTTACGCAAAACTGCCCGTTAGTTGAATAAAGACAGCCGATCCACTGACCGGCTGCCTTATGTCATCATTTAGCTATCGCTATTCGATAGTTTAACAATCAAGATTTCTGCACGCCGTGACCACTCTTCTAATGTCTATGCTCAAGGATGTTGATAAGTTTGCCAAACGGGTCGCGGACATAGAATCGCCGAACACCCCAAGGCTCATCAACAAGCCCATATTCTATCGGAAATCCAGCTTTCTTCATGCTTTCAAATGTAGCATCGACATCATCGACTTCAATTGATAGATCAGGCGTAGGCGTTTCTGAGCCACCCTGTGAGGCAAAACTAATCTGAATACTCATCTCCTCGTCTAAACCATAAGTTCTAATCCAACCATGATCCATCATTAAATCAAGACCGAGCACATCCTCGTAAAAGCATTTAGCTGCCGTGAGATCCTTCGTGTTTATATTGGCGACGATTCGTTTGACCTTCATTTCAAACCTCCCAGACATAAGTAGATTATCCTTGAATATAGAATGCATTCAACATATAACAGTTAATTCTAGCCTCGACGTTCCTGACCTTTATTTATCCATATTTAGCTGCGGAGGCTCACCGAGCAGAAAACACCAGAAAACACCCGAAGAACTGGCATTAAGTCTGGTTACGAAATCTCCGTACTAACCACCTCAACACAAGAAGCACCACGATTCCGCAAATGGTATAACTGATTGGGCGAATAAATTGCTCCACGATACCCCAGTTGTCACCTAAGCGGTATCCCAGATAGATCAAAGCTAAGTTCCACGGGATACAGCCGAGTGCTGTAAATGTTATGAATCTCCAAGCTTTCATTCCAGCAACCCCTGCGGGCAGTGAGATAAAAGTACGAATAAAGGGCAACATACGAGTAAAAAATACGGTACTCTCTCCATAACGCTCGAACCAACGCTCCGATTGCTCCAAATGATGCTCATTTAGGAGAATATATTTTCCGTATTTTTCTAATAACCGGCGTCCACCAGCCTTACCAATATAGTAGGCAATGATGGAACCCAGTAGGTTTCCGAATATCCCAGCGACAGCAACTTCCATAAAAGTAAGCGAGCCTTGCGCAATCAGCCAGCCACCGCTGAGCATAATCACTTCACTGGGAATGGGAATACAGGCACTCTCTAGAATCATCCCTAACCATATGCCCCAAATGCCCATAGAATTGACAAGGTGAAGCGCGGATTCAGATATCCACGTAAATAGTTGATGCATGAGTGTTCACTCCGCTTCATAAATTTTACTATTCCTTAAGAAAGTCTCGTTATAATTGAACAAAAAACGGGGGGGAAAACAAAATAATGATGAAATTCAATATACACAAATTTTTGTATGGCATATTCGTTATAGCCGCTATCTTGCTGATGTTCCCTAAATTTTCTTACAATGATCCCGATACCTTCTGGCATATAGAGCTAGGACAATATATGATCGAGCACGGACAAGTTCTACATCATGCCATACATACTTTTTACGGAGATAAGCTGCCCTACGTCCCTCATGAATTCGGATTCCAACTGCTCGTTGCCCCGCTTTATGCAGCTTTTGGATGGCCGGGTGTGTATATTTTGACCGCTGTATGCTTGTTCTTTTTAGTGCTCGGATTGCTTCGGCTGGGCAAGGTTTCACGCAAAGAACTGGGACTTCAAGAAGACCATGTTCTCCTGCTCCCTTTTGTGCTGCTAATTTCTTGCTGGATTTATTATAATTATTTCAAAGGCCGTCCACAGATGATCTCTTCGTTTATGATTGTCTGGTTTTTCGTATATTTACGTGAATATCAAATGAGTTCTCAAAAGAAATATGCCGCTGCGATGATTGCTCTTTCTATTGCCATTGCCAATTTTCATGCAGGAGTATGGCTTGTAATTGCTGTATTTACAGGGATGGCTCTGCTTGAATCCTTGATCCAAAAAACGCTGAATGGGCGTAAAATCATAGTCTTCAGTCTCGTCTGGTTCGTTGGCATTCTAAATCCAGGCGGCGTAAAAAGTCTCTTGTTTATTTTGACAGTTACGAAAAAGAACTTTAACCTGCTGATCAATGAATGGCAGCCGATTCGGTTCAATAGCTTGGAGAATTTGCCCATCTTACTATTGCTTTTGTTCTTTGCCTGCACACTTCCTTTTGCACTCCAGCGTAAACCGTTCCGTTTTTTTCTTATGCTTGGGATTCTATACCTCGGTGTATCAAACTTCAAGCAAAACCTATTTATGTGGCTGTTCATCCCCTATTTTGCGGCTGTATTTTTTGATGTGCTTCCTGAATTCACCAAAACAGGTATTCTAGTCCGACAAAGTACATTACGAGGGTTACTGGCAGTTGGCCTGCTGCTAAACATTGCTTATCTATTCCTTGTACCACCAGTTATTGACGCCAAAAAATATCCTGTCGATGAAATGGACTATATTCTACAGCATACATCTGAAGGTACACGTCCGAAAGTTCTCGCACACTACGGTTCATCCGGCTATGTCATGTTTCGAGGGGGAGATGTGTTATGTGATGGCAGACAAGATCCCTTCGTGACAAAAGATTCTCTTGGCGTATTGGGTTGGACTGCTTTTGAACGCTCGATGCACGGATTCTCTGAATACCTTCCCGAGATCGTTAATTACGATCAGCCCGATTATGTAATTACGAGCAAAAAGGTCTCCTATAAACTACTCAAGGAATGGACACAAAAATTCGGTCAGCCCGTATTTACAGGGACCTATGGCAGTGTCTTCTCGTTTATCCCAGAGTGATGATCCGGCTCGTTAATTCCTCACTCTGTAGAACGCAAAAAAACGCTGACCTGAGGCAATCTAGCCAATAGTCACCATCCGCAATTAAGTATTCTGATTAATAACATCCGTATGGTAAGGATATACATAATTACGACAAATAAGAAAAATAAGTTAGTAAAATATCAAATCTAGCGTTGATTGTTCCTAAATTGTATAGTATTTTATGGAAGAAAGGTAATTTAAAAGAAGGGAGGAATTAAAAATGGACAAGATGTGTATGGAAATGATGATGAACATGTGTATGGATGATATGATGTCTAAGATGAACTGTATGAAGATGGGCATGGAAAAAATGTCTGAAATGGGCATGATGGATATGAACATGGATATGATGATGAAAAAAATGCAGGACTGCGATGAAATGATGACTATGTGTATGACAATGATGCGCGAAGGAATGCAAATGTCTAAGTAGCCTATAGACCATCGTAAGTTTGGCAGAGCAGACTAACTGCATGCCTTTTTTTATTTTCTATTTATTATTACAATGTGAGCTTAAATTATATCCTGATATATCTACTCTGAATCTTCTTCGATAGATTAATCCGTTCCTGCTTTAACTCCCAGACTTTCTCTTTCCACCGGTACTGCTCTACTGGATCCGCACTTTCCCTCAGCTTATTAAATAAATCCATTAATATTGCATTTATATCGTCGAATTGAATCCACAGCTCTTTCACACTTTGTTCTGTTGTCTCAGCATGAGAATTCTTACTCAGCTTATTCAAACGATCTATGATGTCAGCTTGCCACTGTCCATCGTTAATTGCTTTGGCGTAGTTTAGAAGATCCAGATAATCATCGACAGACATTTTCACCGACTCCTTATTCTGTGTATACCCAGTATTATACTCGGCATTATAGAAATTGCAATAGTCTATCTGTAGAAAAGGCATCTTCTCAGATGCCCCCGCAATGTTATTCCCAATCCGTTACTGGATTTTCCCGCCTTCAACGACAAGCTCATCAGTATATCCTTCACCGTAAATTTCATTTAAGGTTTCTTTGTAGGCTTGATGGATAAATTGTTCTTTACCAAGGGTATCAAGTTCTGTATTAATCCAGTCCAGCAATTCCTTATTCCCCTTTGCCACTGCTGGAGCTATTGTATCCTGACCCCCGAAAGCAGGAATGCTGACCGTAAATCCAGGATTTGATTTAGCCCAAGCAATGAGTTCTGTATTATCGTTAGCGATTGCCGCCCCCCGACCATCTTTAAGCGCTGCAAAAATCTCGGTGTACTGATCGAATTTGAGCAATTCAATATCCGGATATTCTTTGGTAAAATAGGTTTCCGCTGTCGTACCTTTAGCTACAATGAGCTTTTGCTTGTTCCCTTTTAATTGATCAATGGAAGTGATTGGAGCACTGTCTGGGGATACGATCCCAAAGGATAATTTCATGTACGGATTAGCAAAATCCACTTTTTCTTTTCTTTCCTCGGTGACCGTAAAGTTAGCCATAATGATATCAACCTTACCCGATTCAAGATATGCCACGCGGCTGGCAGCATCAACTAACACAAATTCAACCTTCGATTCATCCCCTAGCAGATCCTTGGCAAAGCGTTTGGCAATATACACATCAAACCCTTGGTTTTTACCCTCAGCGTCCACATAACCAAAAGGTGGTTTGTCTGCAAATACGCCGATCTTAATCTTCCCTTTCTTCTTTAGCTGTTCAATAGAAGTGAATTTAGAAGATGCTGAGTTTCCGTTGTTATCCGAACTATTTCCGCAAGCAGCCAATCCCATCAATAATATACTTACACCTACCAGCATCGTTAGCCATTTCAAACTTTTCTTCATTTCTCTTCCTCTCCTATTTCTATAATTTTTCGTACTGAAATATATCCAGAAAATGCTGGGCACGTTCTGTCGCAGGGTGGGTAAAAAATTGTTGCGGGGCAGCGATCTCACATATCTTGCCTTGATCCATAAACACGATCCGATCCCCAACCGATTTGGCAAACCCCATTTCATGAGTCACGATGATCATCGTCATTCCTTGCTGAGCAAGCCCTAAGATGACATCAAGCACTTCCCGAACCATTTCCGGATCCAAGGATGCTGTCACTTCATCAAATAACATAATCTCCGGATTCATACATAAAGCTCTTACTATAGCTATTCTCTGCTTTTGTCCACCGGAAAGCTGGCGTGGATAGTCCAGTTTACGCTCAAGCAGCCCAACCCGCTCTAAGAGCTGTTCCGCTTGCTGTGTTGCTTCTTTAAGCTCTCTCTTTTGTACTTTCAGAGGGCCTAGAAGAATGTTATCCATAACCGTCATATGCGGGAATAACTCATAATTTTGAAAGACCATTCCGATATGCTGCCTAACTTCACGCCAATCTACAGCAGCCCCCGCGAGGTTCTGCCCACGATATTGTATCGCCCCTTCCTGAACCGGTTCCAAACCGTTAAGACAACGTAGGAACGTACTTTTTCCACAGCCAGAGGGACCGAGAATAACGATTACTTCTCCTTTTTCCACCTGCAATTCAATGCCGTCCAGAACCTTTCGCTCTCCAAAATATTTGTGTAATTGTGTAACCTCCAGCAGGAGTTCTCCGGAATCTGCCATTACAACCGTTCCTTCCTAAGCCTTAATTTTGCCATCTGCTTTCAACTTTTTTCGAAAGTCTGGATAACGGAAAACATACAGAAAAATATAATATAAAGATAAAGCCGTATACCCAGAATGAAGCGGTGGGCGCTTTTATTACGCCGAGTTCAATGATCTGCTGCCCGATCTTTACCACCTCAATCACTCCAATCAGCACCACCAGTGATGTTGTCTTGATCATTCGTGTGGCAAGATTAATCATTCCCGGCAGCATTCTGCGTACAGCCTGCGGGATCAAAATATGCCGATAAAGTTGACTGCTGCTCAGACCTAGCGCCCTGGCAGATTCCACCTGATGTTTTGGCATAGATTGCAAAGCTCCACGAACAAGATCGCCAATTTCCGCAGCTCCCCATAAGCTGAACACCAATATAGAGGTAGCCTCCCCGCTGATATCGATATGAAGTAATGGAGAGAAACTGAAATGTACTACATACAGCCACACTAGAATCGGAATAATTCTAAAGGTCTCCAAATAAAGACGTAATATAAACCTTAATGGCCTCGATCCCAGCGTCCGGAGCAATCCCATAACGATCCCTAATAACGTACCGATTCCAATAGAGAGAAATGAAATTTCAATCGTTACAAGTAAGCCCCCTAATAATCGTTCGAAATTAGAACCTTCAAAAAGCACCTCAATCCCCGAATTCTGCATATCTCACCTTCCTTTCCACCCAAGTCAATAAAAGCGATAAGGGCAGGACTAACACCAAATAGGCGAGTACCAGAAGGAGCAGAGACTCCGCTGTTTTGTAATGCATGCCGATCAAGTCTTTTGCCACATTCATCAAATCCATTAAAGCAATGGCACCTACAATAGAGGTCTCCTTCAGCAGAAAGATCGCATTTGCCCCTAAAGAAGGAATACTTATCGCAAAGGCTTGGGGAAAAATAACATATCTGACCAGCTGCAGCTTAGACAGTCCAATGCTCTGACCTGATTCAATCTGCGATTGGCTAACTGCCTCGAACCCACTTCGAAAAGCCTCCGTCATATAGCTCCCGCCCAAAAATGTCATGCCTACAATCGCACAGGTCATTTCACTAAAGTGAATTCCGATCTTAGGTAAGCCATAGTAAAGAAAAAAGAGCTGCACAAGTAAAGGGGTGTTCCGTGAAAGCTCAATGTAGATCTTAATAACATCACTGACGATTTTGACCTTATAGTACAAGACGATACTGAACAGTAATCCAATAAGGAGTGAGAATACAATAGCTAACAACGCTAGCTTCACTGTCAGCCACATCGCCTCACCATAAAGCGGCAAACTCTCGTAGATAAACTCCCAGTCTAAATTCATATCTGAGTAACCCGATCCCCTTTTCTTAATTTCTAATAATTATCAAAATCTTACATTAAACCTTACGCGTGGTGATATGATTTTATTCATACTATTCCAAGTAAATAACTACGTTTTAAAACTCTTGTATAGTAGTCCACAAAAAAAAACCGCTAAGAGATTAGTCTTAGCAGTTTCTTTGTCCTATAGGATAAACCTTGCCCCACCCTAACATCCCACTACCAATAGCCTCGGATGCCGGTCTGCAAGCGGATCAACGCTTCCAAATAATAATAATCTCCCCAAATCATATGACCATCAGGCACACGTCCACCTCTCACATGATAAGAACCATGCTTTAGAAGTCCCTCTGCTTCCCGATTTCCAGATGTCGCATAATCTTCCACTAGGGATTTCATACTACGGTGTAAAGCAACTTCATAAATGGCCCGGTCCGGATCGTCTACGCCTAGGTGATCGAGCAGTTCCAAAAGACCGGCTGCCGCAATCGCCGAAGCCGAGCTGTCGCGAGGGGTATCCGCTCCCACTGGCACATCGAAATCCCAATAAGCCACACTATCCTCCGGTAGATGGCTGATAAAATAATCCGCTAGGCTCTTAGAAGTCTTAAGAAAATCCTCATTCTGCGTATAGCGATATGCCAGAGCAAAACCGTATATTCCCCAAGCTTGACCACGTGTCCAGGTCGATCCGTCCTCATAACCTTGATGTGTTCCTCCACGAATTGCATTTCCGGTAGCCGGATCAAAATAAAAAGTATGGTAAGAGGAGGCATCCCCACGCACAAGAAATTTCCGGCTCTTAAACGCATGTTCGAGCGCTATTTCATAATAGCGCTTATCTCCTGTTTCCTCAGCTGCCCAGAATAATAGAGGTAAATTCATCAAGCAGTCAATAATGATACGTCCCGCATTCTCCGGGTCACTCTCCAGTCCCCAGGCCTGAAGAATCCCTGCTGGTTCACGCCAGCGCTTGCACAGCGTGTCCGCAGCTTGCAGACCGACAGCTCGCGCCGCTTCGCTGCCCGTTATTTTCCACTCCGCTACTGCGGTCAGTGTATACAAGAAACCAATGTCATGATGGTCCAGGGCGATGTGCTGATCCAGACGATGCTTGAAGTCCCCTAACCAAGAGGCTGCCGCCTCCTTATAGCATGAATCCTTACTATATTCATAAGCAAGCCACATCATCCCAACATAGAAACCCTCTATCCAGTCGTCGTTGTCTCCCCATTCGTACTGTTGCCCCTCAGCGATATGAGGCAGTTTGCCCGGATGGTTAGCCATATTGCTCCCAACTTTGTGAATCGCATCCTCAATAGCCTTATTCCACATCTTTGTTTCTCCCTCCCCTTAAATCAACAGTATGCAAAAGTGTATCGTTACTAGGTTCGTATACAGCAATCCTTCCGTCCGAGTGCCATTGAATAAGCGGCGGTGAAGCAAGACTTGCCTGGTTCTCCGGAGTATTCGTCGCTCCGAAGACAGCAGATATCAATACTTGCTCTCCCGGTTCCAGTCTGGAGCACAAGCTCGGAAGAAGTGTCCGCGGCTTCAGCAGATTGGTATTCGGCTCGGGATATACGCACTCTCCCCGATCAAAGCCGCATAGCCTATGTATGGCACTGATTCCCCAGGGCAGCTGTACCGAAATAGCAGTGTTTGATACCTTAATGATTTCCCGTTCACTGTGCGAGAAGCCAGCTGACTGGCCAATGGCAAATCCACCCTCCGCTACATCCAGCCGCCGGGCAGTATGAATGCTGTGAACACGAACATGCCATAGACCTGCCGGAATAATCCATGTCTCCACATGTACATCACTCCATGGATGCCAGCGGGAATATACATAGCTGTCCCCGATTTCCCAGGTCTCGCAGAATCTGCGTACCCGATAGTGTTCATCACATTCGCATAGTGCGAGTGTAGAATCGTAAGCGCCTTGAACCAACCCGTAACCCGCTTTCGGGACACTAAAGCCAAACAGAGTGGAATATGCAAATTTAGAATATTTGGCTGCACTATGGGCCATATCAAAGTTAGCCATCTGTCCAGAGGTATAGGCAATAACCTGCCTGTTTCCTTCCGGACGACTCACAAGCATTCGCGCCTCTTGGAGAGCCCGTACCTCTTTCAAAATAGGCAACGGCTCTTCCTCCGCCTGCCAAAAAGGATGATCATCTGGCAAGGCAAGAATAAGCATAGCTTTAAAGGCCCAATACGGAGATCCGGGGGCGTTGTAGTTCTCTGTCATGACTAGATTCGGATAAGCATATCCGATGCTAAGCAGTCCGTCTAATCCCATAATAGGTTGTTCAAACCACCAACGAAAATGGCGCATAATGATTCCTTTAAGAACGCCATATGAAAAAGGAACCATATCTGCATACACCAGCGCACTCCAGAATGAAACCTGTGCAAAACGATAGGTCAGGCTACGACCAAAAGGAAGTGCGCTTCCGTCCTCAGCGAACCAATAAATGAAATCCTCGGCAAATCGTGCGGATCTTTCCCGATAAACAGCAGCTCTCTGAGGATCATCATCCGCCATCAGCTTAGCGTATATCAGCGTATAATAATGCATAGCAAAAGCAATATAATAGTCCCTCTGATCGGTCAATCCATCGGAATACCAACCGTCACCAAGATAGTAATTATCGATCTGCGCTAGATAATCATCCATTATGCTCTGATCATAAGGTAATCCGACTTTCTTGAAGCCCACATTCACAAGAACCGTGAACATCAGCCAGTTATTCGGATTGGAACGATCCACATGATTAATCTGATTTAGCCAGTTATATACATTCATTTTCTGCGTGTCGCTCAGCGGCTCCCACATTTTATGTGGTGCAAGAGCAAGCCCCAGTCCCAACACGGCCTGCTCTACCATACGCTGATCTTTGGTAGTAAATTGCCCCCAATATTCTTCATGCTCCGGGTCTGTTCCGTTGATGATCCCTTCCAGAAACATCGGCCAGAGTGCACTTTCCCCTCCACCGCTGGCATGGGGAACAAGGCCCCATAGAGGACGGGCGAAAGCTTCCATAAGCGCTGTAGCTTCATTGTATATCGATCCTGTAGCGCCCATATTAATTCCTGCACAACCAGAGGTAAATCTGCGCTCCAGTGGAGTATATAGTTCATTTAGGAACATCTGTAATTCATTTTTAGTGCCCTTTATTCCCACAGCAATGTTTCCTCCTGTCCACACTCAATGCCAAGCGGCATATTCACTAGGCCTCATGCCCATTTCCCGTTTAAACAGCTTGATGAAATAACTTTTGTTGGCATATCCCAGATACTCGGAGATCTCTTCCACTGTCTTTTCAGATTGGTTAAGCAGCTCCTTTGCCTTCTGAAGCTTTAGCATATTTACATATTCGATGAAGTTCTGGTTTGTTTCCCGTTTGAATAAGCGGCTGAAATAACTGGCATTTAAGTTAAGGCGGCCTGCCATGTCCTCCAGCGTTATTTTCTCCGTCACATGACTAATCACGAACTGCTGGGCTTTGATGACCTCACTCCGTTTAGACTTGATGGAGAACATACTTATTTTCCGCGCTAATTCCTCCAAGTACTGCACCAGCCATTGTTCCAAATGCTCCAGAGTTTCAATGTCACCAACCACGCTAAAAAGCTTTTCTTCGGTTATAGGCAATGGAGATTGCAGAAGCTGTTTCGTCTTCATCTGCAAGTCCATCAGCAAGCGAAGCACACATTCCTTGACTTCATTCGGATGGAATTTTTGCGAGGCCACCCATTCCCTCCATTCCTTTACATGAACGCGAAGCTCCGTGTTCCTGTTCAAGGCAATATCATCATTGATAACAGCGTACAAGGTTCCATATTCAGCATAAATATCTTCTCCGGAAAAGCAGACTTCTTCAAAACGGTGGATTCCCGCCGCAGGGAGATAAAAGCGCTGTATTTTCTCCCTCAGCATCCGCTGCAATGTTCCGCGAATTTCCTCAGGACTGCGCGCCTCAGCGCCAAATAAGCAAGAGACAGAGAGTTTAAGATATTTTTGAACCGCAGAGGCTGCATTTTGAATGGAGTGATAGATAGCCTGGTGATCTTTGGAAGGCTGGTCGCTGCAAAAGAGAATGACAATCTCCTTATGGCTGTATCTCGAAATAAACAGACTGTGATCAGCCTCAAGCACTTCCTGCATAATATTCTCAACCGCAAAAGAAATCGTATATTCACTCATCCGGCGCACCCTTGAAGCTTCCTCTGGACGATCAATTACAATAACCAGCGGGATATAGTTTTTGGCATGGATCATAATTCCGTTTGATCGGGCCTGCTCGATCCAAGCCCCCTTATCCCAGGATTGATACAAGGTATCTTTTAGAAACTTTTCCTTCAGCGCGGCGCGATTTTGAGACTGCTTTTGCTTATAAACCAGCATCTCTGTATGCTGCTGCCTATTCAGTCCCACTTCCGCCACAAGGGTGCTAATCGCTTGCTGTAACTGCTCAATATCCAGTGATTCTTTTAAAATATATTCTCCTACGTTTAATTTCAGCGCTTGCTGGGCGTATTTGAATTCGTTGTGGCAGGAGAGAATAATCGCACGGATTCCGGGCTGCACAGCTCTGAATAGCTCCAGCATCTCCAGCCCGTTCATCTTGGGCATGCCAATATCGGTAATAATAAGATCTGGTGGACTCTGCTGTGCTTTTTCCCAAGCCTCGAGACCGCTATAATAACATCCGATGAGTTCAATACCGAGCTCACTCCAAGGTACGGCCTGCGACAAATAACGGATAACCGGATAGTCATCATCCACCAATATTGCCGTCAGCATTCTCCACACCCACCTTTCCGTAATCCAGAGGAAACTCCAGACAAATCTCTGTGCCCACATCAGGTTCACTTTGAATATTCAGCTTAAAAGAAGCGCCATAAATCATACTGAGGCGTTGGGCCACATTGCGTAAACCTATGCCGGAGAACCCTTTTCTGTCCTCCTCTGTAATTTGTTCGCTGCTGTATGCGGTTTCACGAAGTCTTGTTAAAGTTTCCGGCGACATCCCGATCCCATTATCCTTAATGGTGATAACCAAGCTTCCCGTAGTTGCAACAATACGAGCTTCAATAAAAATCTCGCCACCAAACTGCTCGAAGCCATGGATGATGGCATTCTCGATCATGGGTTGAATCATAAATCGAGGCACCAGTGCTTCAGCGCTACCGTCCGCTAAATTCATTTCCAGCCTGACCTGATTGGCATGGCGGAAATTCATTAAAGTGACATAATGCGATATCGTATCTGTCTCCTCACGAAGCGGGATAAACTCATTGTCTCTGTTAAAGGTCATCCGGAGCAAAGACGACAGCGAACCAATCAACTCAGCATTCTCCCGATCGCCTTGCATCAGGATATTTAAGCGAATCGAATTCAGCAGATTAAACATAAAATGTGGATTGATCTGCGCTTGCAGCATCTCTAGTTCGGCTTTTCTTTTTCCCGTCTGTTCATAAGTGATTTGTTCAATCATAGACTCGATCCGATCCAGCATCTGGTCAATGGTGCGGGCGAGCTGTGCTGCCTCATTATTCCCTCGAATGAACGAACGTTCATCCAACTGACCACGACCTATTCGCTTTACAAAAGCGCTTAATTTTACGATTGGCTGAGTCAGCTTTGAGATTAGAACGGTTAAGAGAACGGAAAACAAGGTAAAGAAAAGAATCTGCACCGCCAGGCTGATAAATAAAATCTGCTTATTTTTCGACAAGGCTGCCTTCAGCGGGATAATGCTGACCATCCGCCATTTGTTACTGCTCAGCTCCTGATCAACATATAAAAACTTCTCTCCGTCGATTTCCACAGTGTCAAGCTCGCCATCCATTTTCAACCACGTCATCGTCTCTCCGATTCGGGCCTTGTCAGCATGGGAAACTACAGTTCCCTTGTCATCCAATAGCATCATCTCTTTATCATTATCGTTATTTAGATAAGGACGGAGCTTACGCTCATTGATATTAATAATTAAATATCCGATGGTACTGCTGGAGGTCGATTGAATCGGCCTCGCAATGGTTACCCAATCGGCTGAGCCTTTATCAGAATAATTGTAGTACGTATCGTGCTCCGCTCTCCAATAAGTCGAAATGGGTTGAATTTGTTTCAGCAACGATGTCCAATTTTTGTTGTAGAAATTTTTCGGATTAAAGTCACTGTAAGGATAGCTGGTATAAATCAAACCATTTTTTCCGATTAACGTCACCTTCAAATATTCTGTTAAAACAAACATATCATCCAGCATCCGCGACATACGGTTATACTGAATGATTTGCTTTGGTGCACGGAGCGACTCTGAATCGGCAGACATCATCTGCCTGATCTCGCTGTTCTGGAGCACAAAGTTGGACTGTTCCAGTGTCTGTTCAAATATGGCATTCATATTGGTGCTGGCTGCATTTAAAGATTCTCTTGCGCTACCAACCGCTTTCTCCAGAATGAGATCCCGGGTCAAATAATCTGTAACCATGTAAATGCAGACAAGCGGGATCAGCACGCAGATCAGCGATGACCAGACAAGTTTCTTACGGAGGGATTGATGCTTTCTAAACACGGATTACAGGCCCCACATCTGTTTGAATTTGGAGCAGGAGGCAGAAATGCTTTCCTGCCCCCACATTATAAGCCCCCTTTGAAAAGCGTACAATCAGCCTCCGCTTACTTTCCGCTATTGTTCTGAACAACTTCCGTTATTTTTTTATCGATATTGGCAACTGTGACATCCAGATCCTGTTGGCCAAGGAGATACATCTCCGCTTCTGGAATAACGTTGTTCTTAGCTTCATCCGCATATTTAGCCGGAACCTGCGTTGCACCAGGTGTCGAGTTCTCCATCGTATATTTCAGAGAATCTACATCAATCTTAGAGGAATCCTTAGAACCACTCACAATTGTATCCACTAATTTATTCGTATCCGATTTGGCCCAGCCAGAGAAAACGCGTCCACCGATTTCCAGTCCTTCTGAGGTATACCAGCGCACAAAGGTATAGGCAGCCTCCTTATGCTTGGATTTAGCGGCTATTCCCATGTAGGTCGGCTGTACGGGTGAGTAATGTTTGCTCTCACTGTCAAGACGGGGGATCGGCGCAAACGCGGTAACAAAGGTTGCCGGAATGGCATCCGTTCCACCCGATTCCGCAACCATCCAGTCGCCCATCGGAAGCATCGCTGCTAAACCGTTAAAATACTGATTCCGGTAGGCTAGTTTTTGCGAAATAATATCCTCATAAGGAGTGGCACTCTTATCTTCGTACATCATTTTCTTCATCATCTGCAGGTTAGCCTTAAATTGCGGGTCAAGTGCATTGGAGGTTCCATCAGCTTTTAGAAAAGTATTATCCGTAGACTTGCTCATCAGCTGGAGCTGGAAATAATCCGGCCAATTATGCAAATACGCACCAAAACGTTTCGTTGCGCCCTCACCCTTGGTCAATTTCTTGGCATACTCTTCGAAATCCGCCCATGTCCAGTCGGTCGGAACCGGAAGGCCCGCCTCATCTAACATTTCTTTGTTAAGGAGCACGAACCAGCGCTGCATGGAAGACGGTAATGCATAGATTTTGCCATTGACCGTAGTGTCCACCAGATATTCATCTGCGAGTTTATAACCTTCCTTCTGAATATAGTCATCCATCGGTTCCAACAAACCGATATCTGCACGCTGTGAATAGTTGGTATAAGGCAGTTCGACAATATCCAGCGGATCGCTCGCAGCCGCCATCAAATCCAGCTTCTGCATAGAGGCAACCGAATCACCTTTTTCGTTCAGCAAATCTACTTCCACATGAATATCGGGATGCGTCTTCTCAAACTCCGCGATAATCGTGCTCCATTTCGCTTTGGCTTCTGTCTGCCAGGTGCTCAGCTTCAGGGTAACCTTCTCTGCTGCAGGCTTTGAATTTCCACCAGCATCGGGTGCATTAGTCGCTCCTGCATTATTGGTTTTCGCATTTCCGCCGCAAGCGACCAATGATAACGCCATCGATGTGATGATGAATGCAGATAATAATTTCTTTTTCATATAGACCCTCCTATAAATGTGTTGGGCATCACTTGCTTAACAACCAGTGACTATGTAACTGCTTACAAGAACATCCTAACATGCAGGATTGACGAGGAAAGTTCTCATATTCTACCGAAGAGAAACTATTTTGACTTTTATTATCCTTTCACACCTCCGAGGGCAATTCCCTCAATAACCTGCTTCTGTCCGAGTGCAAAAATGATCAGCAACGGCAGAATTGCAGATACCGCACCAGCCATCATGAGTGAATAGACATCCCCGTATTGGTCCCCGAACAACCGGATCCCCAGCTGAATCGTAAACAGCTCCTTGGATTTCAAAAAAATGAGTGGATATTGATAGTCGTTCCAGGTCCAAATAAAGCGCAAAATAGCATAAGTAGCTACAGCGGGACGGATCAGCGGAAAGGCAATCTGTAGAAAAGAGCGAAAATGCCCTGCTCCATCCATCCGCGCCGATTCAAGATACTCGTTGTTTACCCCCATAAAAAATTGCTTGAGCATAAACGCTCCAATAATACTAAAGCTGTTAATCAGGATTAATCCCAAATGTGTGTCAATCAAATTCAGCCAGTTAAACAGTAGAAACTGTGGAACCAACGATGCCTGCGGAGGAACCATATAAAGTGCCAATACAACTATAAACATCGCATCCCTGCCCGGAAAACGCAGCTTGGAGAACCCATAAGCAGCAAGTGCGCATATCAGCACATTAATTATAGTCGTAGCCAGCGTAATATAAATGGAATTTCCATAATAGCGAGCAAAGTCACCCGACCACACCTGTTTATAATTTTCAATGAGGTTCCACTGCTGTGGCAACCATTGAATCGGAAAGTTAAACACATCTTTCTCCAGCTTAAAGGAAGTGGATAACATCCATAGGAACGGTAAAAGAAATGCGATACCTAGCAGTCCCATGGCGATGGTCCAGAAGGTTCTGGATAAAAGCTCTTTTTTCACTGTAATTTCTCCTTTCCGCCTTTAATAGTTGACCCATTTTTTTTGCGCCAACATCTGCAAGGCTGTAATGATCAGGCAAATAAGGAACAGAACGAGTGCCATGCTAGAGGCGTAACCCGTCTTCAGCTGATTGAAGGCTGTATCATATAACTCGTAGACGATAACGGTCGTGGAGTTAGCCGGTCCACCCTGGGTCAATACTTGTATCAGATCAAAGATTTTAAATGAGCCGATAACCCCTGTTACCAGCAGGAAAAAGGTAGTTGGCGAAATGCAGGGAACCGTGATGTTGCGGAATTTGCGCCAGACGTTGGCACCATCAATATCAGCCGCTTCATAAAGATCCTTAGGAATACTCTGTAAACCTGCAATAAAAATAATAATGTTGTAACCGAGCTGAATCCAGACTTGAATCAACATCAGCGACGGCAGAGCATAATGGATATCCGCTAACCATTTGGGTGGGTTGTTCCACCCCAGTGACATCAGGAATTGATTGACGGGTCCCAGAGAAGGGTGAAACATAACCTGCCAAACCATAGCGATGGCAACTACACTGGAAATGTACGGAAGGAAATAAATCACTTTAAACAAATCCTTCAGAAAAACCTGTTTATCAATCAGGATAGCCAGCAGCAGGGCAACGATGATCGTAACCGGTACTGTGATAATAAAGAGCAAATTGTTCAGCAAGCTTTTCATAAAAGCATCATCATGAAACAGCCTGATGAAATTATCCACGCCCGCGAACTTAATCCCCCCTAACCCAGCCACAAAGTTCCAGTCCGTGAAGCTTAACAGCAGTGAGCCCAGCACCGGGATCAACGTCAAGATGATCAGCCCAAGCATAAGCGGAGCAACGAATAGATATCCCGCCATCGCTTCGCGTGTGTCCATGTTAAGATGAAACCTTTTTTTGCGTATCATAGTTCTCCTCCTTTACTTATCCATAATTGTAGAAAAAGTAAGCAGTCTTCATAAGAACTAGAATTGTTCATTTTGGAACGAATTTTACCGATCCTTTAGTTATGAATTCTTTTGCACAACGCAAAAAAAGCGCGAGCCAAGCTCCCGCAGTAAACAAAATCCATATTGAGTTTTACATAAAGCAATCGCGTTATACCGACGTAACCTCTACAGCACCTTTTCCATCAACGCCCGCACTATTCAGCTTTTTCCGAAAAATCATAAACAAAACCACACCCATCACACTCGTTATTACCTCAGTCACAGTCATCGACCAAATCACACCATGCAGGCCAAAAATAGAATGCAATACGATAATCATCGGTATAAATAATACACCTTGGCTTATCGCCATAATAGTAGTGGGTGTGCCTTGCCCTGTTGCTTGAAAAATGCTCATAAATAATCCGGTAAATCCATTAAATAAAGCGGAGATCAGCATCGCTGCCAAAATATAAGTTCCCATGCTTAACACAGAAGGATCGCCTGAGAACCAATGAAGAATCGTTCCTCTAAACACGTATACTAGACTCACAAAAACAACTGCAATGCTGCCTATATATGCAAAAGCGTATTTGATGCTGGATTTAAGTCTCTCCGTATTTTTACTAGCAAAGTTAAAAGCAAATAGCGGAATCAATCCCAAAAATAAACCCATCGATAGAAATTCTGGAATCTGCACAATTCTTAAAGCCACACCAAATCCGGCGACCACACTCTCCCCATATTGAATGGAATAGTTATTTAACAAAAGCGTGCTGACAATTAAAAAACTGGCTTGCAATAGCTCGGCTGTACCTATTTTATAAACCTCAAGCTGATCTCGTACAGATATCTTGAAATGCTTCAAAAATCCTCTTAAATGCTCACTTTTCGTTTCCAAAAAGTAAATATAATAAATGGCAGAGCCCAAATTTGCTAAAACCATAGCCAAAGCAGCTCCGGCAACATGCCAATTCAGCACGAGAATAAATAAAGGATCAAAAATCAAACTTAAAGCCGTACTGATAAAAATACCATACATCGATTCCTTCGAGGCACCTTCCGAACGGACCAGTTGTTCCAAAGCAAAATTAAGCACAACAGCAAATCCGCCTGCAAAAAGAGTGAGCACATAAGACTTCGTAAAGTCTAAGGTAGCAGCATCTGCACCAAGCATTCGCGTGATCGGATTAATAGCTAACCAAGCGATGAGCGCGATAAGAAGCCCCACTACAATACTCCCGTAAAAAGTATATCCGGCAACCTTTTTCCCTTTTTCCGTCTCTTTTTGCCCCGCCAAGCGAGTTATAAATGTTCCTCCGCCTACCCCCAGCACATTTCCAAAAGCCATTAAAACGGTAAAAATAGGCAGGCCCAGCGTGATTGCGGTCAGCATACTGGTATTGTGTAATAAGCCGATGAAGTAAGCATTGATTACATTATAAATAGTACCCACAGACATCCCAATCATCATGGGAATCGATAAATGAGCGATCGCTTTTTTCATGGGCGCCGACTCTAAATAAAATTGATTTGAGAACTCATTTGTCATAAGTGAACCTCCGAACGTTTATAAACTTGAACTAACTTTTTGAAGTAACGACTTTAGGGTTGCAGTTTCTTCCGGACTAAGCGCCTTAGTAATGCTTGCTTCTACCTCAGAGAAAATCTCATTGAACTCTTCCACTAAAAGAGCACCTTTTTCCAATACAAAAATACTCTTTTGACGTTCATCATTTTCAGGAGTGACACGCTGGATATATCCTTTCTTCTCCAACCCCTGAAGCATACTGGTAATGCTCGCCCCCTTCCTGTTAAAGACCTCCGCTAAATCCTTCTGAATAACCCCTTCTGCTTGATTCTCAAAAATATAGCCGATCATGCGGCCTTGTTGTGAGTTCAGACCTAACTCATTTAACCTGGTGTCAGCTGTACCTTTTATTTTCATCCCAATCTCTCGTATTAAATTAGAAAATGGTGTGTCTACCACGGGTTTGTTCATTGTTATTTCCTCCTCTTGCGGATTAGTTAGAACTCTAAGTAACATCATTATCATAATAGATAGAACTCTAACTGTCAAGGTTCTAACTAAATAAAAAAAACTCCTCTCCAGCACTTGTCGAGTAGACAGGTACTGAAGAGGAGTTTATAGAGAGAATTACATCACAAGTTCTTCTAGGTTTCCAAATAAGCCTTTTGTTGATTTCAGCTTGGATTCATTGCCGACAACTGTGAAATAATTTTGTTCCGTCACAGCCTTAAGCAAATCGGCATACTGTCTGATGTCTTCCGGTGTGGTCGACAAGATTTCATCCCGTTCCTGCTGCAGCTCGGCCCCAGTCACCTGTTCAAAATAATGCCGGTCCGCCCGCCGTCCCTGAGCGCTTGGGCTCAGCGGCTGGTCCAACATGGACAGGGTGCCGATAATTGCTTTGGTCATCTCGTCGGCATCCGCTTCATATCCTTCGGTGAATCGGTACGCCTGATCATAAACCTCCAGCGTCTCCTGCAAATTGGGATCACGGTAGGAAGTGAACATCAATATCCCATCTCTGCGCAGCATCAGGCTGCCGCCATAAGCTCCGCCCTTCACGCGCACGGCATTCCACAGATAGGTGAGGCTCATGATTTTTTTGAGCACCTGCATTTTGCCGGAATACGTAAATCCTAGCTTGTTGAAGTCGTAGCCTTTAACCACATATTGCACCTGGCTGGAAGACATAAAACCTTCATTATCCGCATGCCCCTGCGCCGTAATCTTAGGTTTATTCACCACTGGCTGATCCTGAATATCCAGCTTCGCTACATTAGCGGCGAATTCTTCATACAAATCAGGGGTACCCGTCACGCTGATGATCAAATTCTGTTTATTGAATAAAACCGTACAGATATCCTTCAGCGTGTCTGCCACCTCTGCTCCCTGCTGATCGATCTTCTCGGCAAGCTCACGGATAAAGCGGTAATAGGCCACGCCACCCTGTTGCTCCTGATACGCTCCCATGTCCGAAAAATAAGACATCAGGCGGCTGGCCGCGATTTCATTACCTTTTTGATTCAGGACGGATTCCATCTGTGAGGCTTCCCGCCGGACGATTTCCTGTAGCTTCGTCAGGTTATCGAGCGCGCTGGTATAGAGCATCTCACGCAGCAGATCCAGCGATTCGCCAATATGCCCCGCCATCACCTTAACCTGCGCAGTGAATTTAGGCTGATAACTGGCCCCAGTATCTTTTGCAGCGCCAAAGATCTCATTTTTGAAATGAATGCCTCCGGTTTTGATCCCAATTTCACTAGTGAGCTCTTCAATGCTGTAAGAAGCTGTCTCCATTTGGCCCAATACCTCTGCCAGCAGCACAAGATAAGGAATTTGCTCAGGAGCCACAACACTCGTATCCCAATAAAACTTGCAGTACGCAATCTTTTGAGTAGATACGTCATGGTGGATCAGCTTTAGACCCTCAAGGTTATATTCATGGGATGGCACCTGAGGTTCAGCACTGCGGTTAATGTCCTGTAGAGATAAACTCGGCAGCTTCTGCAAATCCTCGGCTGCATCTGCACGACCTTGCCGCGCCAGAAGATGCTGAGTACTCTGCACAAGCTGCTCCAGCTGGTCTGGTTGCTGTGATGATTTGTATTCACTTAATTGACGCTGGGTGCTCGCTTCCTTGTCGGCTGCAATCGTCTTGGACGGGTTCAGCACCACCAGACTGCAATGATCACTGTTCAGTAAGTAGACCTCAATCAGCTTCTCAAAATAACGATCCGTTATCTTTTCCCGAATGGTAGTGAATACCTCTTCATAAAGCATATGAGTAGACGGCTGACCGTCATAGAGCCAGGACTTCATCACTTCGATATTGTAAGTAAGTCCCTTTGGATATCGGCTAAAGTCCGCTTCCCGCAGCTCAAATTCTTTGCTGTTGACCGCCGCCAGCACCAGCTTCTCATCCAGCCCGTTCTTAACCAAGCTGCTTAATGTGGTCTTCACCAGCTCCACGAAGGCATCTTTGGCGGAAGCGTTCGAATGTGTCAGAGTAATGCCAAGCAGCGGCTGAATCATACTGTCGGAATAAAAAGCAAAGGCATCTTTGCCCAGACCGCTTTCCAGCAGGGCTTGCTTAAGCGGAGCTGCATTGCTGTCCATCAGCATGCTTTTCAAAATATCAAAAGCCAGATTCAGTTCCCGATCCGTAGAGGTTCCAATTACATAGTTCAGACTCAAATAAGTTTTGTCGTCGGCCGTTTCTGCTTCCAGAATCGGATAATCCGCTACCAGCTCCGTCATTCCGGTAGGCTGTTGTAGGGGAATGGAGGTATCAAAGCTGTTTTTTTCATAACGGCTAAGGTATTCCTGGTCTATAAATTGCAGCTTCTCTTCAATAGAGACGTCTCCGTACAGATAAAAATAACTGTTGGACGGATGATAATAATTGCTGTGCGCCTCAAGGAATTGCTCATACGTAAGCGCAGGAATCTCCTGCGGATCTCCACCTGAAGAATGACGATAAATCGTGTCTGGATACAACGACTTTTTGATCCTGTCCATCAGTACCGTAAACGGCGAGGAATAGGAACCCTTCATCTCGTTGTAAACCACGCCTTTATAGATCAGCTCAGCTTCTGTTTGCTGAAGCTCGTAATGCCAGCCCTCTTGCTCAAAAATCTCCTTTTGCTTATAAATATTCGGCTGAAAAACACTATCCAGGTAGACCTCCATCAGATTGGAGAAATCCTGCTCATTCCGGCTTGCCACCGGATACATCGTCTTATCCCCAAACGTAAATGCATTCAGGAATGTCTGCATCGAACCCTTTAGCAATTCTACAAAAGGTTCCTTCACCGGATATTTCTCCGAACCACACAATACGGAATGCTCCAAAATATGAAAGACCCCTGTACTATCTTCAGGCGGGGTCCTGAAGCTCACACTGAATACCTTGTTGTCATCCTGATTCTGCACGAAAAGCAGCCTGGCGCCGCTCTTCAGATGTTCCATCGTGAATACGGCGGAATCGATCTCCCGGATAAATTCCTCATTAACGACCTGAAATCCATAATATATATTGCCTGTGATCAAGCGGCTCATAGATTTGCCTCCTCTACACTGGATGTGATAACTCTATCTGAAGCTTATCATATCCCTGGACGTTTATTCCATTAATAGAAGGCTTCCGGGATTAATTTCTGCAGTCTGACTAAAATTGCCGCTGCCTGCTCACGCACCAGAATCTGCTTTGGATCGAAGCGGCCCCCGCTGCCGGTCATTACTTCATGTTCATTCACGGCCTGAATCGCCTGGCGGCTCGCCTCTGACAAACTGGAAGTATCGGCAAACTTCACACGGGCCGGGCTGCCGTACGTAGACAACCGGGCAGCTTTGGCTACCATAACCGCCGCTTCTTCCCGCGTAATACCGCGGTCCGGCTCGAACTTACCGGTTGGAGAGCTGATAATGCCCAGCTCCTCAGCCTTGGCGATGGTACGGCTGTACCATTTGTCCGCCGGAACATCCTTAAAGCTAGAAGTAGCCTTGGCATCGGGGAACTCATGCAATAGCCGCAGCAGCAGGGTCAGAAATTCAGCCCGGGTCAGCTTCTGCTTAGGAGCCAGCACATTTCCGCTGGCACTCACGCCCTGAATATATCCGCTGCTGAGCGCTGTTGCGATATCCAAACGTGCCCAAGCTGCGACTTTATTCGCATCCGTAAAGCTGGCCAATTCCGGGGAAGAGACATGCAGCGCAAACGTCCGTTTGGAAAGTGCTGGAGCGGCATCTTTACGGTATTTGGTGACTTGCACAGGATAGACACCGGGCTTCATGCCGGCAAATGACACCTTTCCCGTGCTGTCAGCCACTACGCTTTTTCCTTGAAGTGTCACAGTAGCGCCGAAAGCCGGAAGACCGCCCAGCTGACCGTTTGACTTGGTGATATGGAGGGAAAACGGCATATTGGCGCTTGCGTATCCACCCATTTCCTGGCCGTTTTTATCTTTCCATTTCACTTCCATCCGGTCAAGCAGTTCTGTATCGTCCGCGTAGTAAACAAGCAGCTGATCCCCATTGCCTATCGTCAGTCTGTACGGGCTATTCTCAGGATACATCCATGCACTGCCCCCGCTGAATACAGCAATCTTCCATTCTCCGCGTCCATTGTATCGCCCGTTCTGAATCCCCTCGATAGCTGTGAAGGCCGGTTTAGCTGCATCCGCATTCAGCTTATACGCCAGACCCTTCGCCTGTAAAAAAGCTGCCGCTGCCTTCACAGCATCTCCGCCAACAATATGCCCCCCGGCAACGGTGCCACCGGGTCCTTCGACCTGAATCGTTGCCCGGTCAAGTCCAGCATGATGCAGTCCGCTATACAGCATGCCAGCCTGCTTGGACAGCAGCTTATAGGAAGTCAGGGCAAGATAGGCTTGCACAGTTGCGGGACTATCGTTCCCTCCGCCTGCTGTCTGTGTAAAGCCGCCACCCGGAAGCTTCCGCGCCAGCAAATGGTCCAGCAGCGAGGCTCCGCCTTCCTTGGTGAAATCTGCTGCATCGCCCCCCTGCGAGGATAAAGCAACAATCACCTGCGCTGTCGTCGCAGTTTTACCATCGAACCCTCCGTCTAGCTGCTGCTTGCTCTTAAGCCACTGCAAAGCCTTCTCGATCGGCTGCGCTGTTTGTTCTGAACTCACTTCCGAAGCAAGTGCGGTTAGTACCCAGGCAGTAGCTACCAGATCTCCTTGCTTCTGCCCGGCCAGCGGCCAACTACCATCCGCTAGCTGCATATCAAGCAACTGATAAAACAGCAAATCGGGGTAACGGTTTGTCCGCTCCAATGAATTTGAAATGGAATTCTTCGAGGTAATATAGGCGGTTGCTACCGCTGCTGCCCCTTCCGAATCAATTCCGTCATGATTCATCAGGAATGGATAAAGATCAATACCAGCGATGTTGTTGATGTTGCCCCCCGCAGCACTGTAAGCCAGCGCTGTTCGAGTTAGCTCTGCCACCTTGGTGAACTTGCCCCGCTGTTCCAGAATCTTATCGGCAGTCTGCTCCAGATATCCCTTGGGCAGACTGCGCCCATTCTTGAAGAAACCTACGGCTGCTTCGTCCGGGAATGGCTGTATCGTCAGCAGCACATTCTGTGCCCCTTCCAAGGCACTCTGCATCTCCGCTGTGAATACCGCGGTTGTCTTTTGTGCCGGAGACGGCTCCGCCATTACCCTGCCACTCAGCAATACAAGCAAAATACATAATGCGGTAAGTGTAACCTTCCTTATAGTCCGGTTTATGGGTGTAGCTCTCATATTCATTCTCCTCCAATGTAGTTTGCTAGAACTTTATAAGTTAGACGCAGCGAACTGGGATTTTGTTCCTGAATATGTTGTAATATGTAGCTTCATCCAGCTATGAATTAAAAAAAGACCGCACAGCTACCCGCTTACACGATAGCCGTACGATCTTTTCAAAACTCTTATTCAACCTGAGCAAACCCCAGCTCACGGTATAATGTCCGCTCCAGATAATCGTGAAGATAGAAGCGGGATTTCACAAAATGCTCCGCCATATCGGATGGCTGGTAACGCTCCAAAGCCGCTTTCATGCGAGGCAAAACGTTCTCACGTCCGCGGCGATTTCGCATGTAATTGTTCAACAGCGAGTGCCTTTCCGCTTCGTCTCCCGGATAGAGCTCCCAGCGGTAGACATATTTGTGGATCGCCCGCGAACGGTCCGTCGCCGCTTCAAAATCATGCATAATGGCAATCAGCTCTGCTTCATCCTTATGATCCTTCACCTTGTCCAACAGCTTCCAGATAACATCATAATAATCTTCCAGCTGATAATTCCCGAGCTGTGCGTGACCTGTTCTAGGATCGATGCCATGGAACTGCTCCATGAATCGATCGATAAATGTTGCTGAGTCCGCTTTGCGGTTCCAGGCCAAATCGGCGTGCAGCAGCATCGGATACCACGTCGTCTCAAAGATCCCATAAGGAACACCAAGGCTGAACGGCCCTGTCCAGTTCGTGGCGACGATGCACCCGAGGTCCAGCTTATCCGCTGTCTCCGCCCATTGGAGCAGATTATCCGTCCGGTTCAATAGTACCGGATAATTCTGATGTTCAGCCCAGTCAAAGCTGCGAACCGCCGGGGCTCCCATAACCTCGATGCCTAGTGACCTGAATTTATCCGTAAGAGAAGAAACCTCAGCTTCAATATTACGTCCGTTGTATATCCAGATCATCGCCGCACTCCGCTTATCCAGCTTTGCCAGTTCCTCCGGCGGGCATTTGTCCAGCATGTCATGCCAGAAAATCGCTTTTTTACCACGGCTGGCTGTATATTCAATCAAAGTGTTCAAAAAAGCGATAAACGCCCGCTCCCGTACCCCTCCGAACAACGTTTTACAGCGTTCGCATTCACATAAGCTGTATACCTCGTCACAGCCGAGGTGGATGTAGCGGGAATCCGGATGGGCATCCATCATCTCCTGTAACAGATCGGTAATCAGCTCGAAGGATTCCGGATGCGACGGGCAGATCTCCCCGAGGGATAACTCCGTTTCGCGCAAGTGCCGCCAAGCGTCGTGGCGGAGTACATACTCCAGATGCCCGAAACTCTGCTGCAGCGGAATGATCTCAATAAAATATTCTTGGGCTGTGCGTTTCAGTTCCTCTAGCTGTGTGAGGCTTAACGAATGCTGAGGATGCACGAATTCCGGGTACTTCTGGAACGGGAATTTATCTTCGTATTCAATCAGAACCGCATTCGTTTTATACCGGGCAAAATCCGCCAAATACGATAGCAGCAGCTCTGGCTTGGAAAATGTCTGGCGAAGATCAAAGTTCATCGCCCGCAAGGTAGTGTCAGGCCAGTCCGTGATAGACACAGCAGGAACTTCCCCTACTGACTTACGCAGTTGTAGTAACGTTTGTAGCCCGTAAAACAGGCCCGGCGCATCCAGTGCACGGATTACCACCCGGCGCTCCGACACCTCCAGCCTGTACCCTTCCGCCCGGCCGTTAAGCAATTTCAGATCCACTTCATCTGGCTGTGCTCCTTTCGTTTCTGGCTGCGAGAGACTCTGAAGAATAAGTGAATATCCTTTTCCCGAGATAACCTGTGTACATTCCAGCTCCGGAAACGAGCGGCGGCAATGAACCACCAGTCTCGGATCATGCTGCTCCATGTAGAGGCTCAGGCTTACATCCTCGCTGAATTGAAAAGCTTCGCCCTCTTTCACTTGGATCTGCTTCGGTTGCGGTATCAAGCTCTGCATCGTTCTCCTCCTAATCTTCGCTGTAATTAATTACTGCAAGCCTTGCTATGACCCTTTTTCCAGCATTCCAGCACGGTAAGTGTCCTGTCGTCATAGCAGAAGCTCACGAGATCGGCAGGTGCTCCAGCCCTAAGCCCTGCCGCCTGCTCCAGCCCCAGCAAAGTAGCCGGATGAGCAGAAGCACAATCCCAGGCTTCATCCAGCCGGGCTAATCCAGCCTCCGCAAGATAGGCCACCTGATCTGGAAGCATCATGGCGGAACCTGCAAGCAGCTGCTGATTGCCAGCCAGATGCAGCCGCCCTTCTGCTGTTAATACAACCTCTCCACCAATGTGCAGGTGATAAGTTCCCGGCGGCATTCCGCTCAGTGATACAGCATCGCTGACCAAGATGGTGCGGCTGCGCTTCATCCGTAGGATTACTTTCAACAGAGCGGGTGGTAAATGTTGACCATCTGCAATCATACAGCCGTATAGTTCATCCGCCGCCAGCTGCTCCCACAAATAGTTGGGATGACGGGGCAACGTCAGATGTGTGCCATTGCCGAGATGCGTAGACATCACCGCTCCTGCGGCAACCGCCTCCCTAATCTGCTCGGGGGAAGCTGCCGTATGCCCTATAGAAACAAGGATGCCTGATTCACTGCACCGGGCGATAAATGCAGCGGCGTTTGGCCATTCCGGGGAGACGGTGAGGATACGGATAAGCCCTTCAGCCGCTTCTTGCCAGCGGCATAACCTATCCCAATCCGGCGGGCCAATATGTTCCCTTGGATGGGCGCCGCGCGGACCCTCTTCTGGTGACAGAAAGGGACCTTCCAAATGAATTCCTACAATCCCCCCAGCATCTTCCGGATACAGCGAAGCGGCTTCTGCAATGGCAGAGACCGCTTGAGCCAGCGCTTCTTTGCCATTAGTAATCAGAGTTGGACAATAGCTGGTTACCCCGTTTCCTATCAGAAGTCGGGACAGTTCCAATACCGTTGCAGGCTGTAAAGGCAGCGTGTTGAGATCCAGCCCCCAGCCCCCGTTCACTTGCAGATCCACCAACCCGGGTGCCAGCCAGGGCCAATCGGCCCTGGCTGGACTCTCCGCAAGTTCGGTGACCGAAGTGATTCGCCCCTGCTCGACACTTACCTCAACCGGCCGCCCAGTTTTATAGTGCTTTCCCTTAATTGGCGCGTTCATAGGCCGAAGGCAGCCCGATCCGTGAACATCGTGATCTCCGGATGGGTGCGCAGAATAGTAGCTGGACATGCCGTGCTGATCGAATCATGAAGTGCCGCGTGTAAAGCCTTTCGTTTGGACACTCCCGGTACAATTCCGTACAGGTGACGGCCAGCCAGCAAGGCTGGTACCGTAAGCGTCAGCGCATGGGTTGGCACCTCGTCCAGCGAGGTAAAACAACCGTCATTCACCTGCTGGCGGCGGCAGGCTTCCTCCAGTTCGACCGCTTTGACCAGCTGCGGGTCGGTAAAATTAGCGACTGGCGGATCATTAAACGCGATATGCCCGTTTTCCCCGATCCCGAGGCAAACGATATCAATAGGCTCCTCGCTCAACAAAGCCGAATATCTCTGGCATTCCTGCACCACATCAGCGGCGAGACCATCCAGCAGTTCTACCCGGCCAGGGTTAACCCGACTGTATAGCCGATCTGTCAAAAAACGGCCGAAACGCTGGGGAGCCGAAGCCGCAAGGCCGATGTATTCATCCATATGAAAAGCATTGACCCGGGACCAATCCATCCCCTGCTCCCGCACCAGCCCCTCGTACAGTTCATTTTGCGAAGGTGCGGCAGCAAACACAATTCGGACCTGACGCGCAGAATCTTGAAGCAAAGCTCTAATTTTCTGCGCAACCTGCGATGCCGCCGCAGCGCCCATCAGGTTACGATCTTCATAAACCTGAACGGACATCTGCTCTACTCTGTGTGTCTCTAAAGGCTTAATGATGTCATTCATCCCGCTCATCCTTTCCGGGCAACTATTGTCCTTGGCACCAGACAGATTAATTCCCGTTTAACTGAATGTTCTGAACACGGTCGTAAGCTTCCTTATAAGTAGCCAGCAGCTTATCCACGCCGAGATTGTTCATCTCCTCCACATATTTGTCCCAGTCGGCCAGCTTTCGGGAGCCGGTAACAAACTTGGCAAAGCTTTCATCGCGGTGTTTTTGGATCGCCTGGCCGGTTATCGCAATAATTTCATTCTCTTTCTCCGTAAATGCAGGCCGTGGCTGCATCATGGACGGATCATATTTCGTCGCTTCTTCAAAGGCATACTTCAAATTGTCTGAGAACAACGACAGATGTGCACCAAAGTCGATCCAGGTGTACGTTCCGCTAGTCTGAAGTCCTGTCTGCTTCCGCATTTCGATCACATCGTTGTACTCTGGTTTGAACTTGATCGTGTCGCCTTCCTTCACATATGTCTCACCCTCCACGCCCCAGCTGCTGAGCGTACGTCCCTCTTCGGAATAGAAAAAGTCCATATAGCTCATCACATCATCGATGTTCTTCGAGGTTGAAGCCACGGTTAAGCCACCTTCCATATAATGAAAATACGGGTTCAGTTGCTTGCCGCCGGCAATGCCCGCTGGAGGAGCCATAAACTGCATGTTGAACTCCGGATTTTCCTGCTGCATCGCATTGTTAAAAAAATCGATCCGGCTGATGTAATCAATGGTCACAAACGATTTGCCCGTGGATACCATGTCCTGCCATTGCTTAGTTTGCAGAGATAGAAAGTCGGGCGGAATCAGCCCTTCGTCATAAAATATTTTCCACATGCCAACCATTTCCTTGTAACTCTCTTCCGTGGGTCCAAAAAGCCACTCTTTTTTATCAAAATCATAATAAGCCCCTTCACCCGTCCCGTAATTCACAGTCATATTGGCATTCATTTCATCCGGAATTTGTCCGTAGCGGATTGAAAGCGGATAGCTGTCCGGATATTTCGCCTTCAAGGTTTTTAGAGCTGTATGCAGCTCCTCATATGTGGCTGGTGCCTGGATTCCTTCTTTGTCAAAAATGTCTTTACGGTATAACCAGATCATGCGGTTCGTCTCGCCAAAGCCCTGATTCGGGAACATATACATTTTGCCATCAGCAGATAGTGCAGCCTTCGCTTCCTCTGGATACTTCTTTACCCAGGCGGTCAGATTCGGCATTTTGTCCATATACTCCATCAAATCCACCAACGCACCCTGTTGCCCGAATTTATTCGATTCTTTGCGGTTAGGCATATACATCAGATCCGGCATTGCCTTCGAAGCAATCGCCAGGTTCAAGCTCTCTTCAAGCTTCCCTGAAGGGGTCTGCACCTCGAGTGTGACACCGGTTTTCTCCTTCAGCCAGCTCCAAATGGGCCAGCTTTTCGAATAAGGGAACGTAGCATTGTTGTCTAAGAGCGCAGTGAAGGTTTTTTCCGTTTTGGACGAATCAGTAGGTGAAGCGGTACTGCTGCCCTGAGTATTACTCTGCGACGAGGTGTCATTGCCCCCTCCGCTGCAGCCAGTTACTACGGTTGCTGCAATCACCAGTGGCAGCAGTACAGATTTCCATTTGTTCATTACGATCTCTCCCTTATGCTGAATTTTTGACGGTTCCACCCGCCTATCCCTTAACCGCGCCAATCATGGCCCCCTTAACGAAATACTTCTGTACAAATGGATACACAATCAGAATCGGAAGCGTCGAGACCATAATCGTCGCGTACTTCAGCGATTCTTCTATCACCATGTTGTCACCTCCAATGCTAGTAACATCTCCCGAGCTAGCACTGCCAGCCAGCACCAGATTGCGCAGCAGAACTTGCAGCGGGAACAAATCCGGTGAGCGCAGGTAGAGCAGCGGGTAAATAAAGTTATTCCACATGCCAACCGCGTAAAAGAGCGCTATGGTGGCGAAGGAAGCCTTGGAAAGCGGAACAATAATACGGATAAATATGCCGATATCATTCAGTCCGTCGATGCGGCCAGACTCCTCCAGCTCTTTAGGAATGCCGGAGAAAAAGGTCCGCATCAGAATCAGATTCCAAGTGCTAACCGCCCCCGGCAGCACCATGCCCCATACGGTGTCGACCAGATCCAGGGAGCGAACCACGAGGAACGTGGGAATCATCCCTCCGCTGAAAAACATCGTCACCACAATCAACAGGGTGAAGCTCTTGCGCAGTGCCATATCACTGCGTGAGAGTGCATAGGCACCCGTGGAGGTGACCACCAGCGAGATAAGGGTGCCAAGCACGGTGTAAATGAGTGTATTTTTGTAAGCCACCCAGATTTGCGAATCTCCGAGTACAAGCTTATACATATTCAGGTTAAATCCCTTAGGCCAAAAAGAAACGGTATTCTTCATGACATGCACATCACTACTGAGAGAGACAGCGAGCATATGCAGGAACGGATAAAGCGTGACCACCACAACCACGAGAAGGATAAAAGTGCTCACGACATTAAACCAGGATAAACGGGGTGATCTCATCACCACACCTCTTTTCTACCATAAACTTGTCTCGCTTACACGGCGGCTGATGTAATTTGCTGTATAGATGAAGATCAAGCTAATCACGCCCATAAAAAGATCAATAGAAGCGCCATAGCTGAAGTTCCCCTGCACCATACCCACCCTATAGACATAAGTACTGATAATATCCGCTGTGTCGTAGATCGCCGGGTTCTGCATCAGGAACACCTTCTCGAAGCCAATCTCGAGCACTTTACCGATATTAAGAATCAAGGTGATCACGATGGCGGGTGAAATGCCGGGCAAGGTGACATGCCATATTTTACGCATGCGGCTGGCTCCGTCCATATCAGCGGCTTCATACAGCTGCGGGTCGATAGCGGTCAACGCGGCCAAGTAGATAATGGTCTCCCAGCCGATATGCTGCCAGATCTCCGACAGGACATAAATACCGCGGAACAATCCAGGATCGTTCATGAAATTGATCGGTCCAATCCCTATGGCACCAAGCAGATTATTAATCAGCCCTCCGGTTGGGGATAAAAACATGATCACCATACTGGCAACAATGACATTTGAGATAAAATGTGGAAGATAGCTGACGGTCTGCACAACTCGTTTGAAAGCAGCCTTGCGCACCTCATTAAGCAGAATCGCCAGTAGAATGGGTGCCGGGAAGCCAAAAAACAGCTTATATAAACCAAGCAGAAAAGTGTTTTTCATCAGCGGCCAAAAATCGGGATTCTCTATAAACATCCTGTAATATTTGAGTCCCACCCAATCACTGGCCCAAATCCCTTTAAAAAGATTGTAATCCTTGAAAGTGATAACTAATCCAAACATCGGTGCATAGCGGAAGATCAAATAATACAACAGGCACGGCAGGAACAGCAGCCAGAGCGCCTTGTTTTTATTCCAAGTTCGAAGGATTCCCGCTTTGTGGCGTTGAGGTCGTTGGGGTCGCCGGTGCACTTTCTTTCGCATTTTGTCCTGCACTACGCTAGCTTGAGCCATATGCATGTCTCCTCTTGTTAAAATGATCATAAATCATATAGATGTCAGATTACTTCCCCCTTTTTCCTGGGATTTGTCTCCGAATTATAGCTGCATTTCTTTGGAAAGCGCTATCTACATGTTATATAACATTTCGCCTTAACTGCGGATTTCCATAGAATAGCGTACAAATCAGCAAAATTGCATATTGTTGGTGTTAGCTTTTTGCCGCTATGATAGAATTAATCCAATTCATTTACGGGTGCATCCAAAGGGGGA
Organism: Paenibacillus sp. FSL H8-0175; assembly: GCF_045040615.1. Taxonomy (NCBI): domain Bacteria; kingdom Bacillati; phylum Bacillota; class Bacilli; order Caryophanales; family Paenibacillaceae; genus Paenibacillus; species Paenibacillus sp. FSL H8-0175. Next base: position 5,187,505 of record NZ_CP150299.1, read on the forward strand.
TACATATGAAGGGATCCGTTACAGGCAAATTTGCGCTGAATGCCCTGTTCGTTAAGCTGATGCTAAGCTTCCTCAGTGTCATCTTGATTTTGGCATCATTTAATCTGTTCTCCCATCTGTATTTAAGCGGCAAAATCTATAAGGAGATGATCCGGCAAAATGAGCTTGGCCTCGCACAAACGGTCGAAGGCTACGAAAATCATTTCCGGTTGACCCAGAACATGATTCTTGCCCTCACCCAATCCGATTCATGGACTGCCAATCTGGGCATTCTAAGCCACCTCAAAGAGAACCGACGATATGATATCCCGGCAGAAGTGATATCGGATCTCTCAACGCTGTATGCTAATCCTTTTCTGCATATCGAAAATTTCATTCTTTATTTTAAAAAGGAAAATTATGTACTGGAGAGGGAGGGCCTAAGCAGCGCCGCAGATATGTTCGGTAAATACTACTTCAGTGCAGAATACCCTCCGGAGTACTGGAGCCGGCAAACGATGGATAATCAATTTTTAAAAGTCATGCCCGCCGTAACCTTTACCGAGAAAACCATACATTCCACCCGTACGCTCGGAAGGTTAATGCCAGTGCTGGTCAAAGCGATTCCTTATGAGGAAGTGTACGGCATTGTCATGCTGAATCCGCAGCTGATGCAGGCCGCCTACGGAGATGCCGGCAATACCCCGTTCTATATCCTGGATGCGCAGAAGAATCTATTGTTCTCTACATCAGAGGGTAAACTGCAAACAAGCCAGCTTCCGGAAAGTGGCAATGCCCATGAGCGGGTCGGAGACCAATATTACTTCTATGAAAAAGGTAAACAGACTGGATTCACCTATATCCGAGTGACCCAGGTGGCGGCTATTGCTGCGGAAATGCGGGGGATGCAGCTATTGCTGGCTGTATTACTCTCTGCCGCAGTACTGATCAGTGTTCTCTCATCCCTAATCTTCAGCCACCGGCTTAACCAACCGCTCCAGCGCCTGATTTCCGCCTTGGACCGTAAGGCAGGCAGCCGGCCTGAAAAATTGAGCAGTGTGAAGGAATTCGCCATTATTGGCGACCGCCTGAGCTCCATTTTGGAGAGTAACCGCTTCATCCAGACCGATCTTGATCATAAGAACTCATTGGTGCGCCAATATGCCTATACTCATAAAGTGAAAAATATCCCGCTGAGTAAAAGCCTCGCGGAGCTTGAAGATGTAAGGCAATCCGAACAGCCCTATGCCTCCATTCTGTTCAAGGTCAGCTTCAAAACCTTACCGGACGAATTGGAGAAACACACACTGATGTTATGGAAGCTGGTTCAAAACTTGATCACTGGTGGTGAAAGCGAAAGCGTCGCACTCCAGCCGGAACATGATCAGCTCATGCTGCTCCTGTTCAATCCCGGACCGCAGAGCAGTTTTCTGCAGGCTCTTGATACCCTTAAGGAGCTGCTGGATTCGGAGACATCCTTATATCTGACTATTGCTGTAAGTCCGGTATATTCAGGCGAAACCTCATTTACCGATGCCTACAATAATCTATCGATGTTGTTAAATGAGCGTAGATTGAACGGGGAAACACAAATTATCGTAGAACCTAGAGCCTCATCCGCCAAATCCTTTCATTTAAAGGTGACACACGGAGAGGAGCTGCACAATCTGCTGCAGTCTGGCAATGAGGAGGCTGTATTCGCTTGGTTGGATCGTCAGCTGGAGCAGCTGCAGCACAAGGACGCGGCGGCGGCGGATTTTCGGGCATTTGCCTTGGGAGCAGCGGAACAGACAAGCAAAACGGTGACGAGGCTGAATCTGCCCCAAGCGGAAGCGGAGCGTCTCTTACCACCGCGACTAGAGCCATTTAACGCTTTCCACTCAATGGATCAATACAAGGAATGGCTGCGTGATCTGGTTCGTCCTGTGCTCGTGGTCATCAGTAGCCGCTCGGAGTCGCGCGACCCCATTATCAGCTTTGTACTGGATTACTTAGACAAACATTACGGCGAGGACATCAACCTCAACCTAGTAGCAGACAAGTTAAATTTAACTCCAGGTTACCTGTCCAGCATTTTTAAAGAGAAAACAAACATCAACTTCAGTGAATATCTGAACAATCTGCGGATTGAGCGGGCCAAAGAGCTGCTAATGAATCTGGAACTGCGGATTCAGGATATCGCGCTTCAGGTCGGTTATCAGAACGTAAATTCCTTCATCCGTATGTTCAAACGTTGTGCCGGAATAACTCCGGGCGAATACCGCAAGCGCTATTCCCGTGATGGTTCACTCCCCTCCTCCGGCCTTGGCTTGTAAAGAGGCTACATTGCAGAGGAGAGGACAAAAAAGGCCCCCCATTGGCTGGGGGCCTTTTTGTTGTAAAGATTTGCAATCAGAATCCCGTTTTCGGAATCTCCATTGGCACAATATTATAGGGCGCTGTCATACCCGTCCGCACCTGATACATCTGGTCATGGGCCTTTCTCGCTGCTTGCACGAAAGGTTCATATGGACGGTTGCAGACATCCACTACACCGATTTGATAGTTTTCTCCGTCATAACGTCCGAGCACAGGCTGATCATTCCATTGAAAATAATGAACTCCGATGAGCTGCGGGATGGCTGCCCCCTGCTCCACATAATAACGGTAAGCCTCACCGCGCTCCTTCTGGGTTGCCACCGCACGGATCCCATAAGCCAACATGCCGCCTTCAGCCGCACCAAAATGATATTCCCCAATCATGACTGGTTTGTTCAGTCGTCCGCTGATCTGGGCGATCTGGTCCTTGTCAGGACTGAACTGATAGCAGTTCATAGAGAATACATCAAACCATTCGCAGCCCTCCAGCACCTCATCACTGCCAACCCAGGCATAACGCATTCCCAAATTCAGATGATTCGGATCCGTCTGCTTGCAAAGACGGGCTGGCACTTCTACATACCGTCGAATCATGATCCGGTTAAACTGGTTATAATCCACTTCTCGGGCAGAAGTGAGATTATCCCCGGTTACATTCACATTCGATACATCGTATAAATCCTCGAATTCTTCAAAAACGCTATCCCACGCCATGTTTAATCGTTCCACTGTTTTGTACTTTTCTGCAAGCCAGCGAATGAATTCCTTCTTACTGGCATAACGGACCGGAGATTTCAGCATCTGCCCGGTCAAATTCAACCCATCCACGAATGCCCAATGCGGCTCATTACGCATGAAATAACCGACCATTCTCTGGTCTTCCCTTAATGGAAGAAGCTGCTCCGCAAAGCTCCCGGCATTCCGCTCATACTCCGGGCTAAACACATCCGGGAAATCCCGGAAAATAGTTTGCTCCGTCATAGGAAAGTCTACTAGAGGATAAACATACGGAAGCTGGGATTCGTTGATAAATCTATCATTGGACCAGTTACCGATGGTGTTGAATCCCCATTGTTGTAAGCGAAAATCCGTCATAGCCACCCAGTTAGAGCGCCACTCCGCCCCAAAAGCAGTGATCAGATTAGCAATCTCGAAGCTGAATTCCTCGCCATCCTGTGACCAAGCTTCTTGATAGATTCCTTCCCGCTCCGGCAATGAGGGTATCAAGTGTTCCATGCCAGTTACATGCATAGAACAAGCTGGACCCACACAGTCCATCCCCGTACTGAACAGGGCATAACCCTCTGGATCAACGAACCACCAGCGGCTGCCGTCAAACTCCGTGCGGAAATATCCAGTTGCCGCGAATCTCAGCGCCTTCCAACCTCCGTACCTGCTGAGGTCACCTCCATTGTGATCAGCATGTTCCGCAAGTTTCCGCTCTGTGCGCAGCCGATCCGTCATCGCTTCTGCATCAACCGTTTTCCCTGGCCAATCCCTTCCCTTTAATTGGCCCAGATCATCTATATATGGTTGCTGTTCATACTCAAAGACGGGCTCAGTTAGACTTAGAGCCAAGCCACTAATTTGCACAGCTCTACTTGTTGTTGAAGGGAGAGTAGCGATAGAGAATCGGGTGATATGCTTGCGATCGATGCCTGCATCTCCCCTCAGTACTGTCTGCATCACACCCGGATAACGGGGAAGGAACAGCTTCTCACCATTTAAATGAATCAAGGGTAAACAAATTTTCGTGCGCACACCGGGTAAAATTCCTACATGATAAGTAATGACGCGATGATCCCGATCATAAAAACTGAATAACAGCACCAGAACGTCACGGCTTTCATGGTAAACCTCCGCATTAACGAAACCATAATCGCACCAAGCGGCGGATTCCAGATGCCCTGACTGAAGCTCAAATCCACCACCTTCTGGTGTAGTGATGAACTGAAACGCCTCAGAGGAAGTCGCAGTAAGTTGTGTATGGGGGTCACTTTTAAACCATTCCATAGGGAAGGAGACAGATAAACTCATCGGTATACCTCTTTTCTCTAAACTGTTTACCTTACTGAAATCAGTTGAAAAAGCTGCGGGTCTGCACCTAGACGGGGATCATGGCAGCGTTTGGATTCAAGAAACACACAACCCCAGCCCCCACGCTGTTCTCCTGCTACGGTAAGAACTCTTCCGTCATTGCTCCCAATAGTCAGTGAACCTGCTTCTGTCTCTGTAAGCAACCATATAAACTGATCTTCGTTGTCACGAATAGGCTCCAGCAGCAAGGAATTCAACGGGCCAATAGATAAGGCCTTTTCACTGTTTCGAATTCTCGCCCTACCCTTCTCCCCGTATTCAACCGTCCATCTCTGCTGCTGATCTTCATACGAAAGCGTCCGGACTTCGACGTTCAGGGTCTCCTCATGTTCAATGGATTGATTTCCCGCCGCCAGATAAAGCCCCATTCCTAAGCTTTTCAATCTGAACAGACCACTACCAGAGCCGCATTCCACAGCTACGATTCCCTTCCTTAGGTCAATCACCGTTCGCTCTGCCCAGTCAAGCTTCATTTCCCGGTCAGAAGGAAAGCCGAGCGGCAGAAATACATAGGAAGAGGCATAATAATCCGCAGGGTCCCAGCGATCCCCAACATACAGGTAAGAGCACTGGTCATTGTCTGTTCCTACAATAGGAACTATAAAAGCAGGCTGGCTGTCGTATGTAGTGATGTCGCCCAAAGGCAGCAAGGGTGACCAACGACCAAATAATTCCTCGGACCAGGCATAGGTTCCTTGGTTAGGCAACCAGCCCGTACAGGCGGACGAGATGAGGAAGTATACACCCTGACGTTTCATTAATGCAGGTGCTTCACGCGCTTGTCCGGGCCACAAGGTCTTGACCTGTTCTTCTATGCTGAGGTAATCAGGTGACAGACGATACATAATAAGATCAGCATTTTCCCTTGCCGCGGAGATAAAATATGCCGTCCCATCGTCATCCTGGAACAAGGTGCAGTCCCGAGACATGTTACCTATCGGATTAAAGCTGCCCCGGTAAACATAATCCCCATCTACCGTCCCGCAATCAGCGATCGCGCAGCGCGCATCAGAGTAGTCGCGTCCATTTTCCCAATGCATCCACATAACAAATCTCCCTGTAAGTTTGTTGTAGAGTACTTTTGGGCGCTCAATTACCGCACCCGTTGGGCGCCCCTCCCTGTCCAAGGGTTCAAGCTCTAATGTGGTGCGATGATAAATCGGCTGTACCGGTGAATCGAGTGTGAGCACATCATTGCGCCATTCCCAATTCACTAGATCCACAGATCGGTAGCAGCTCACTCTCCGCCGATCCATCCGGTTCTCACCAAACCAGTAATAATATCCATCCGTATAGAGCATATGTCCACCATGTGCATGTACAGGATTTCCGCTCATATCCAGAAGTGGAGCGCTATTTAGTAGGGTGACTGTACTCGCATTTTCGTCCATGATTAACCTCCAGAGGATCAGATTTTTAGACAAAAAAGCAGGTCCGGCCAAGGATGACCTTAACTGAACCTGCTGTTCTTGCGAACTTATTTCAATCCCATCTGAGACATCACATCCACCTTGCTAGCATTGTTATACCATTCGTTGATTTCTTCGGAAATTTTCGTACCGCCTTTGTCATGCCATTGCTTCACGAAGTCATCGTACGCAGTTAGCGGCTCTTTACTGTAAATAATTTTGGTGAAGGTTTCCTTTTCCATCGTATTCAGTTGCTCCCAAGTTGTCTGCATGGTCTTGGTAGGTGGACCGTTAAATGCATTTGGAAGCAGTGACTCTCTATTCGCATAGGAAATCACATATCCCTCTTTGGCTGTTTCATCATTTGATGCCGATCTGATCAAGACCCCATTCTCAGCTTTTGCACCTTTGGAAAGATCATAAAAAGATTTACCTGGGCCATCCACACTTGGTGTATTTTTGGTAAAAGCCATTTTCCCTACACCTTGAGCGGCATCCAAAGGCGTATTGAATTTCTTGGAATCGAATACCACTTCATCGCCAACGATGTCATAATCATATCCCTGAGCATAACCATATTTGAAATCTCCGGTACCAAATGCTGCATCGTAAAGCTTGTCATAATACAAGAAGAAAGCTTCCATATTGTTAAAGTCTTTATTAAACATAAAGACACCATCGTTCTGTTGACCGGATTGGTAGGTTCGATCCCCACTTACACCGTTAATTGTTGGGTAAGCTTTGATTTTAGCCCCTTTTACGTTAGTTTCCACATCTTTAACACTGCCGTACAGCCAAGGACGGCCAATAATAATCCCTGCTTTACCTTCAGTGAAATCCGCCAGTGCATCCCATGCACCCTGTGTAGCCAACTCCTTATTTAAATACCCTTTGGAGTACCAATCGCGAAGTTTAGCTAACGCATCTTTTGTCCCATCAGCGACGGAACCGTAAGTGAGTTTTCCATTGTCGTTATACCATTGGCCGGGGAGACTCTTCCCTGTATAAGCACTAAAAATCATTACAGAGTCGCTTACCCAGCCCGTGTTGTAAGAATCTTTTCCCGAGAAATCAAATCCATAAGTATCATTTTTTCCGTTACCATCCGGATCATCATTCGTAAAAGCAGCGATTACCTGTTCAAATTCATCTATATTTGTTGGCGCTTTTAAATTTAATTTATCTAACCAATCTTGACGGATAAGCATGACCTCACCTTCAGTGAGATTGGGCGAGATCGCCATCCCATAAACCTTGCCGTCCTGGATAACCGGGTTGAACGTTGTTGGATATTGTTTATATATTTCTTTCAGACGCTCAGGCATGTATTTGTTAATGTCCTCCGCAATATCTTTTACAAGTCCAGATTGAATCAGATCATTTTCTAATGAGGTATCATACACTGGCAAAACATCCGGAAGCTTCTCGGAACCAGTGAGCGCTAAACGAAGTTTCGTATTATATTGGGAGGCATCACCGCCCAAAAGAGTAGTTTGGATGTTAATCCCTAGATTCTCGACACCCCAGCGGGTCAACACATTATCATTTAAGCTCTCCCCGTTGATATATTTACCGGCATTCTCATCTTGTTGCTTGGCGATGTTGATAGTAATAGGAGGATCGTATTTGCCGTCTTTGAGAACCGCTTCTGCCGCAGTAGATTCTTTACCGTTTGAGCCGCAGCCCGCTAGCAATCCTGCCATCAATACAGTAGTCGTTAGTAAGGCCCCTGTTTTTTTCATCAATAAGCTCCTTTGAATTAAAGTTTTATATGTTGGTCACGTTATTCTTTTACAGCACCCAGAACGATGCCTTTGACAAAATACTTCTGTAGAAAAGGGTACACAAGGATAATGGGCAGTGTGCTAATAAAAATTTGCGCAGCTTTGATACTCTGTTCTGACAACGCGGCTGCTTCTGATTGACTAAGTGCCATACTCTGCGCTGATCCTTGCACCACTACAGTCTGTAAGAATGAAGCTAACGGATAGTCCGTTGTATTCGACATATACAAAATCCCATCAAACCATGCGTTCCAGCTCCCCACCATGATAAACAATCCAACGGTTGCCAGACCGGGAAGGGAAAGCGGAAGATAGATTTTCCGGAAAATGACGAAGAACGAAGCCCCATCGATAAATGCCGCCTCTTCAAGCGCCTTAGGGATTGTTTTAAAGAAATTCATAATCAGAATCAAATTATAAGCTCCGAAGGCACCGGGAAGCACGAGCGACCAGATCGTGTCCTTGAGCCCAAGTTTCGTAACCAATATATAAGAAGGAATCAATCCACCGGAAAACAACATCGTGAATATAAAAATCCACATTAAAGCATTACGCCCTCGGAAATCTTTGGACAAGGCATACCCCGCCGTTGTAATAATGAACATGCTGATTAACGTCCCCAGTACCGTCCGGACCACTGAGATTCTCATGGAGCCTGTAAAATTCGTGTTTTTAAAAGTTTTCACATAGGCTTCGATATTAAAGTCCACCGGCCAAAAGGATACCAAATTCCCATTTACCGCTGTCTTACTACTAAATGATTGTGCTAGCAAATGAAGCATAGGCAATAAACACGATAAGGCTACTAGAATCAGGAGGATATGATTGAAAATCGAAAATATCCTATAACCCTTGGATTTATAATACACTCCCATTCCTCCTAACAGTTTTGTAAGCTTAACAACTTCGGCTTAAAATATTTTGTAGTTAGCTACCTTGTAAGCAATTCGATAGGAAATTACGATTAATATGAAGCTGATGCCAGATTTAAACAATCCAACAGCGGTACCAAAACCGTATTGGCCATTCAATAAGGATGACCGGTAAACATAAGTATCGATGATATCCCCCGTACTATATACGAGTGGATTGTATAAGTTAAAGATTTGGTCAAATCCTGCATCCAGGATATTTCCAAGGCTTAACGTTGCAATTACGATGATCATCGGCATCATACTCGGTAAGGTAACATGTCTTATTTGTTGGCGGCGTGACGCGCCGTCGATCTCAGCTGCCTCATAATAAGATGGATCGATCCCTGTAATCACCGCTAAGTAGACAATCATGCCAAATCCGAAGTTTTTCCATAAATCACTGATGATGATCGTCGGTCTGAACAGCGTAGGATCGCCCAAAAAGAAAATCGGTTTCAGTCCGAGGAAATTCGTAAGAAAATGATTTATGCCCCCATCCAGACCTAAGATATCAATCATGATTCCGGCAACGGTTACCCAAGAGAGAAAATGCGGTAAATAGACCAAGGTTTGAATACTCTTTTTAATCCCCATGTTTCTAATCTCGCTTAGCAGAATCGCCATAAAGATAGGAACAATAATTCCGACTATAATTTTGATTACAGCAATAATAAGGGTGTTGATAATGGATTGTGTGGCCTCTTTATATTGAAAGATTCTTGCGAAGTTATCCCAACCAATCCAAGTTGAACCTGTAATTCCAAGCCAGGGCTTGTAATCCTGAAAGGCCATCACTAATCCGACCATAGGACCGTAGGCAAAAATTAGAACGAATACCAAAGCTGGGATACATAAAACATACAATGGCCAATTTTTTTTGATTTCCTTTTTCCAAGGATTCTTTCTGCTTTTTTTAACGTTGACTTTCTCACTCCATTTGAGCTGGGTATTCATTATCTGTGCTATTGTGCTTACCCCCTTTTACATTCTTGGCTGCTAATTTCTTTCTGGTTTAATGTTAACAAAAGCGCTTTCATTCGAAAATGTCTCAAATTAAATATCATAACCACTCGCTAAACATCTTTATAAACGCTTTCATTTTGCGAGAGCTCTTCTCTTTTTCTTTTGGAATATATGGCTTATGATGAATTCACACGAGTCCTAGCGACAGGAGTAATGCTTATGATTAAAAAAGTAAATATGAAACGATTCATATATTTTTTCGTTTTTTTCCTTTTACTTACCTTAAGTTTGTTTTTCGTAATGAACTCCCTAGGTTCCAAAACCATTCAAGAGAGCTTGGTTAACTCCTCCAAAAATCAGCTAGCCTATACGGAAAGCATTCTGGATGGCATCATCTCTGAGGCAAGTTTGTATGGCATCCAATATACAGCCGACACCTCCGTACGTTTCTATCAAAGCAAAATACAAGAGATGAACAATTACGATGCCCAGATGAAAAAAAACGATATCTATGACCGCATATCAGCACCACTTCTTTCCAGTCAGGCGATTGAATCTATCGGTATCTACTGGAAATCGGACGGCACTTTTATTTTTACGGGTCATGATTCGCTTGCCAAACAGCCCTTTCAGAAAGTCACGCAGCGAGGCTGGCAGATTGTTAATAACAATTTGTATTATTTTTCAATCTATCCTTATATTCATGAACCTAAGAATCCTGCCAATATTCAGTACATCGTGGGCGTTAAGCTGAAAAAGGAGTATTTAACAAGTCTTTTAGAAAAAGCAGTGAGTGGCGGCGAGAGCTCCAATGCCTTTTTACTTGTGAACAAGAGTTTAATGATTAGCAATAAAGCGGTGGATATTCGAATCGAGGAAAAAGCCAAGGAGACGATAACACCCAATGCACATGAAATTCTAAAGTTTGACTATCATATCAACGATGACGATTATTATGTTTTATCAAAGTATATTGAGCCGATTGATACGTATCTAGTTACCTATACGCGAATGAGTGATTTTTTGAATCCGCTTAACCGGAATAAACAGGTGTTTTTTGTCAGCATCTTAATGATCTTGATCATTGGTCTTATCGTGATTTTTATGTTCTATCGAAACTATTATCGTAATGTATATTTGCTCGACAAGAAATTCTACCAAGTGGAACAAGGGAATTACAGCACCAGAATTAGTGAGAACCCGGACAATCAATTTTATAGTCTATTTAAAAGCTTTAACCACATGGTCGCCAAAATACAGGCTTTATTCGCTTCATTAAAAATAGAAACCGAGCTGCGCAGAAACGCCGAAGTGAAACAGCTACAGGCTCAGATCAATCCACATTTTCTTTACAATAATCTGTTTTTTATTATGGCAGTGGCAAAAACTTCACCGGAAGCCGTAATGCAGATGAGCAAGCATTTAGCAGAGTACTATCGTTATTTAACAAAAATGAATTCAGATAATGTTACGTTGGCTTCTGAATTGCAGCTTGCCGATCATTTTTTATCCATCATGTCACTTTCCAAAAAAATAAATTATGAAATCAACCTGCCTCCTGAACTGGGAGAGCATCTGATTATGCCACTGATTATCCAGCCTATGGTCGAGAACGCAATTCAGCATGGGATTGAAGAACAGCAAGGGGCTCATCGCGTTACTATAGATGTAAAAGAACTTGATACTGGAGCATTAATTATTGTTGCCGATGACGGTAAGGGGCTTACTGCTGAGGAAATACACCAGCTAATGGCCAGACTTGAGAATGAATCCCCACCTGAAGGATCAAGAGGAATTGGTCTTTGGAACATTCATCATCGCCTCAAAAATGCGTATGGTGAATTAAGCGGACTGCGGTTCTTCATCAATGACTGGGGTGGTTTATCCGTGCTGGCATTCATAGATTTCTCGCTGGATGAAGGAGGACAATATGCGATTATTGATAGTTGATGACGGGCATTACATCGTTGAATATTTAAAACACCTGCTGGATTGGAGCAAATTTGGAATTGAGCATATTGAGACGACAACAAATTCTATTGAAGCCAAGGAGCTATTGAATCAGAATCATATAGATATCCTTATTACAGATATTCGTATGCCCGAGGTATCCGGCATTGATTTACTGCATCATGTTCATGAAAAAAAGCTCAAAACCAAGGTGATTTTTCTTTCCGGTTATTCTCAATTTGATTATGCACAACAAGCCATTCGTCTGGGTGCACTCGATTATTTACTCAAGCCGGTTGATAAAGAGGATATGGAAAAAGCCATGAGTCAAGTTATTAAGAGTATCGCTGAGAAACCCCCAAAAACCCCAGTGGCAGAGAAAAACATAGATGGGCTAGGTTACTTGCTTTCTGTTATTAGCGGACCTTCCCCACTACGTTATGATCACAGCACACTCGATACTGCTTTACGGAATGAGCACTTTTGCTTTTTTCACGCCTCAGAGGCTAGAGGGAAAGATGAAATGATGTTAAAAGATCATAATGGTGGACGGGACTTTATTTGGATCACTCCATCAGCCATTACTGGAATTATTCCAGAATCCAATACCGAAACTGTGGCAAGCAGCGTCGATTCCATTTCTTTTTCCGAGCCGTTTGAATTTTCTCAAAAGCATGCTGTTCGGGATATTTTTTATCATTTCTTTTTTAATGAAAATATTGGGGCCAGAGACTTTACTATGCTGAGTGCCTCTAGTGCTCTCCCTAAATTAGAGCTTGGAGAATGGGAACAAACCAGAAAAAACATTTTAAAAAACTTTGCCAAGCTCACTGTCAAAAAACAAAAGCTCCTCTACCTGCTCGAATTCATTAATTTGCTGTATTCCACAACTGATAAAATCCAATCAGCTGAGGTCGCAGACTGGATTTTCAATCAATTATCAGAGCCAGATACGGCTCTTCAATCCATCTTGCAGAGCCTCACCCAATTAGATAGAAACGCTAAATTTTCCAATCAAAACATTGTTCATACCATTCAAGCCTATATCTCCAATCATATTAGTGATTGCTTGAGCCTGGAGGACTTAGGGAAAATTGTTCACCTACATCCTGTTTACCTGTCCAAATTTTATAAGCAGGAGACGGGTGAAAATTTATCGAGCTACATTTCTTCTAAACGCTTGGAAAAGGCCTCCAAGTTATTAATCGATTCCAACTTACATGTGCTCGATATTTCACATCTAGTCGGCTACAAAAAGCCACAATATTTCATTAAGCTGTTCAAAGATCAGTATGGCATTACGCCTTATCAATATCGAAGACAGCAGATTAAATGAAACAAAAATTGAACAGATCAACAAAAAAGTTTACACTTTGAATGAAGTAACGAACCATGGAAAGGAAACCTGCTAATGTTGCGCTCCTCCTACACCATTCGCTCGGAAGAACAAGCTTCTATGCTTCTGTTTGATTCTATTGGCTGGGAACAAGCCGAAACTCCGGCATATTCATTCAACGGCCAGAACCGGACGGAGAGAAGTTGTGTTATTTTTCAGTACACCTTATCTGGAGAGGGTAGAATTGAAATAGACGGGGTTGTTCACCCATTAACGAAGGGCAAAGCTTTCCTAGTGACTGTCCCCAGTATACACAGATATTATTATCCGGAGGAAGGTACAGAGCCCTGGGAATTCATTTGGCTGAATGTACGAGGACCTCTAGCTATTTCACTCTGGAACCAGCTGATCGCACATGGCGGTCCTATTATAGAACTCCCTCAGGAATCGGTTCCGATGGATTTATTGTGGAGTATGTTCAAGGACATCCAGGTTGATGAAGAAAGAGATTTGCATTTTCTAACGGGGAAAGCCTTTCAGTGGATATTGTCCATGGAGAAATACCTCAAGAAACCAAGTTTGTTAACCACCTATATAAAAAATGACAAACTCCATGCCGCTATACAATTCATGAAAAATGATCTGCACAATAATAACCTTAGCTTAGACGATGTCGCCGCACATGTTGGAATTTCTAAACATCATCTTTGCAGGCTATTTCAAAAAAACATCAATCTCTCGCCTTTTGAGTATTTAAGAAGGAGACGGATCGAGCTGGCAGCATCTATGCTGAAAACAACAGATCAGACGATCTACCAGATCGCTGTGGACACCGGGTTTGACAATGCCAGCTATTTCGGCAAAGTTTTTCGTTCCTACTTTGGAGTTAGCCCCTCCACTTACCGCGAGCAGGACCTAGAGTTCCTGTCCAAACATGTGTTTTTTGAAAATTGATGTTGCTAGGCATATCTATTCGGCTTCGATAGAGCTGAGTGGCAGGCGTGGCAGGCGTGGCAGGCGTGGCGTGCGTGGCGTGCTAATTCGGGGCCGGTGGATGCAAGTAGTAACCATTCAGATCTGGTGGTGCCAACTCACAATTGCAAGGCGTACCAACTCGCGTACGGCAGCCCCCGCCTAGGTAAACATCCTGCTAAACACCCTAATTCGCATACAGCAGCACCGCGGGATAACCACCCTCCGCCGCTTTCGGACCCAGATGACGCTATTTGCCAATTTTTCGTCTTTTGAGCACAGTTTCGGACTCCAGTGCAGCTATTCCTTCGAAAGAGGTGCTTATTAGGTACTTTTCGAGCCAATAGCGACTATACGGTCCGATAAAACTCTAAATGTGTGAAAAGACTATGTTTAGCGGCATCTGAGTCCGATAGCACTGTGTTGGACGGGTAAGTAACTTGCAAGGCGTACTAATTGGCGTCCAGCGGCCCACGGCTAAGGAAGCAACTTGCTAAACACCCAAATTCGCATACGAAAGCACCGTGTCACCCCCTCTACCGCCGCTTTCGGACTCAGATGACGCTATTTGCCAATTTTTCGCCTTTTGAGCACAGTTTCGGACTCCAGTGCAGCGATTCCTTCGAAAAAGGTGCATATTAGGTACTTTTCGAGCCAATAGCGACTATGCGGTCCGATAAAACTCTAAATGTGTGAAAAGACTATGTTTAGCGGCATCTGAGTCCGATAGCACTGTGTTGGACGGGTATGCAACTTGCATGTCGTACTAATTCGCGTACGGCAGCCCCCGCCTAGGTAAACATCCTGCTAAACACCCAAAATCGCGTACGAAAGCACCGAGTCCCCCTTCCCCCGCCGCTTTCGGACTCAGATGACGCTATTTGCCAATTTTCCGCCTTTTGAGCACAGTTTCGGACTCCAGTGCAGCTATTCCTCCGAAAGAGGTGCATATTAGGTACTTTTAGAGTCAATAGCGACTATGCGGTCCGATAAAACTCCAAATGTGTGAAAAGACTGCGATTAGCGGCATTTGAGTCCGATAGCACCGTGTTGGCTGGGGAAGCAACTTACATGGTGCACCAATTTGAGCCCGCCGACTTCGAGTTATAAACACTCAATTTCAGTGGCGTCAAGCTACTTACAAGGTGCACTAATTCGCGTACGGCAGCACCTGGCTAGCAAAGCATCTTGCTAAACACCCTTATTCGAGCCCGCTATCCCCGGCTAAGGCTAGGTAAACATTCTGCTAAACACCCCATCCAATAACAGCTTCGGGCGCGCAGCTAGTCACAAAAGAACTCAAAAAAGGAGAAAAAAAGGAAGGTGCCCAGCAGCCAATGGCTTTTGGGACACCCTCCTTTTTTGATTAAACTTCTCTAAGCACGAAAAGTAGGCTTCTGAAATCGCCCTCGAGCTGTGGAAGCGTGAGTCCGAAGTGCATCAGTTCATCCCCTCTGTATACTCCGCCGTTAAACTCAAGCTTATACGATTTCGCAGGGTCGAGTCCTTTCAGACGCAATCTGCGCAACGGTGGATTAGGCCCGGCCAGAACTTGGAAGTAGGTGGCGAAGGCTTCTTTTTTATCAGCGGAAACAAACATCCATGCCGTCTCGTTTCCTTCAAAAGGACTAAGCAGTCGATAGAAATCACCGTACTGAATCAGCATTCTCAGTTCCTTGTACTCCGAAACCTGCTTGCGGATATCCTCGCGCTCAGCTTCAGTAAGCTTGGTCAAATCCAGCTCGTAGCCGAAATTACCCGACATCGCGACATGACCACGTGTCTCCAAAGGTGTAATACGATGTACCTGATGGTTAGGAACAGCCGACACATGGGCACCCATTGAACTCGCAGGATACACCATACTTGTTCCGTATTGGATCTTCAATCTTTCCACTGCATCCGTATCATCGCTAGTCCAGGTCTGTGGCATATAATACAGCATTCCCGGGTCAAATCGTCCGCCCCCGCCGGAGCAGCTTTCGAACAAAATATGAGGGAAACGGGAAACGATACGTTCCAGCACATCATAAAGTCCTAGGATATAACGGTGTGCCGTTTCACGTTGACGTTCGGCTGGAAGAAGCGCTGATCCAATCTCCGTCATATTCCGGTTCATATCCCATTTCACATAAGTAATCGGAGCGGATGATAATACCGAGCTAACTGACTCGACGATATAATCACATACATCCTTACGGGATAAATCCAGCACTAGCTGCTGGCGGGCTAATGAACTTTTATGCCCAGGTACATGGAGACACCAGTCTGGATGTTCACGGTAAAGATCACTTTCAGGCGATACCATTTCTGGCTCGAACCATAATCCGAATTCCATGCCCATTGCCGTGATATCTTCGCCTAGCTTTCCAAGACCTTCAGGCAGCTTGCGACGATCCTCTACCCAATCTCCCAGGGAGCTGTCGTCGTTATCACGTTTGCCGAACCAGCCGTCATCCAGCACAAACAGCTCTAGGCCTAGCTCTTTTCCTGCTTTAGCAATTTCTTTGATTTTATCCGCATTAAAATTAAAATAAGTCGCTTCCCAGTTGTTGATCAGAATAGGACGCTTGCTATCGCGGAATTCACCTCTGCATAACCGGGTCCGATACAGACGGTGATAGGTTCTCGATAAACCGCCAAGCCCTTCACTGGATCTTACTAATACTGCTTCAGGTGCCTGAAAGGATTCGCCCGGTTCAAGCAACCACTGAAAGTTGAAAGGTTGAATACCGATCCCTACTCTGGAAATTCCGTATTGATCCACTTCTGCTTGGGCGAGGAAACTCCCGCTATACACAAGGCTGAATCCATAAACTTCGCCATGGTCCTCTGTCGCATCTTTTGCAAGCAAGGCCATAAAAGGATTCTGCTGATGGCTGCTGGAGCCGCGTTTGCTGTCAATCCGCTGGATGCCAGGAACGAGGGGTCTTTTGTGAATATGGCGTTCTCTAGTCCAAGTACCGGATAATTGCAGCATGTCATAGTCAGAATCATGGAAGTCAACATTCGCGCTTAATACTCTTTTCAAAACCAGATTGTCCTTACCCAGATTCTCAATCCGCACGGAACGTGTTATAACATCCTGATCGTTAAATACGGTATAGCTCAAGGCAGCGATCAATCCTGTTTTATCATCTTGCAGTATAATTTCCAAGGTCTCTGCTTCTTCATCACTTTCAACATAAGTAGCAGGCAGACCTTTGAGTGCAGGTTTTCCTTTATTAATGGTGTAGCTCTTATAACGGAAATCCGTTACGGTCGTGCCATCTACTAGGTGAACCTCCAGTGCCGGTTCGCGGAAATCCCCGTTTCCATAGGAAGGGAATTCGCTTGGCAAGGTGTCGAGGGAGATATTTTTATCCTCCTGCAAATAAGTTGGGCTAAAAGAGCAACGTTCCACCAAATTCAACGGGTGTTGAAATTCTCTCCCTGCCAATTGTGGGCCCCAGTAGACATGCGCTGGAATAACACCTTTGATCATTTCAATAATATAGCTGGATTTCTCTGACTGTAAATGAAACACCTTGCGGTTGTCGTCATAATAAATACCCATAATATGTTTGCACTCTCCTTAAGGTAGCTCAATAGAACGTTTATTGTTTGTAGTTAATGCTTCTTCGAAGTCTATTTTAGAGTGAAATGGAAGGGTATACAATCTTAATATCTATACCTATTATAGTAAAATATTGATCTATCTATACACAGGATCTAAACCACTAGAATATATATCATCAAACTGTCATTTGGAGATTGGTAGCCTAGGATATAGTAGGAAAATAACCTTTTGCTTAAATATCAAAGACGGAACGTACAGTAAGCTGGGCACGCAGTTCCTCAGCCGTAGCTGGTTTGTCGAGATCTTTTTTGGCAACCGTAACGATTCTTGAAATGCCAGCTGACAGGTCGAAATAGTTATCACTGAAGATCGCATCTCTTTCCTTGAAATCAAGTCCAACGAAACGGGCATATGCTTTTGACTTCACAGTAATAACGAATTGTTCTGCTTCCTCTGTGACTACGGCTTCAAGCTCAGGATCAACAAAGCTGAAGTGTTTCGGCTTAACGAACAAGACGGTTCCCCCGCTTATCGTCTCCCCCTTTACCTCAAATACATATTCCAGATAGGCTTCACGTTTCTTCTCTTTTGTATCCAAGACATGACCAAAATCAAGCCGATCGAACTCGGCACTGCTTAAAGCCTCAATCTTCACCGACTTCGCACCTTCCATTAGAACCTCTGATGTCGGAGTAAGCAGTCTCCATCTTAATTCACCGCTCACTTTCTCTCGGCTCTCATTAGAGACATGCAGGCAAACTACGGTTCCTTCGTCATGTGCAGAAGCAAGAACTGGAGCAAAAAAACGTCTAGCTGTATAATGCATTGCTTTCCACCGGCCATAATAATCGATGCTAGACCAGGAAGCAACCGGCCAACAATCGTTCAACTGCCAATACAATGCGCCCATGCAGCGCCCTCTATGTCTACGCCAATGCTCTACGCCACAGCGCATGCCTTCGGCTTGGATAAGCTGGGACGCATAGAGAATAGATTCAAAATCCTTCGGATATTTGTAGGTCTCGCTGATATAATAGAGAATTTTCTCATTTCCGGTATTGTTCTTTTGGTGGGACTCCATGACATAGGAGAAAATATTGCGATCCTCCGGCAGCGTAAAGGATTCAATCGTCTTTAAGCTTGGGAAGGATTGCAGGCCAAACTCAGACATATAACGCGGATAGAGCTTCCGGTAATCGGTAAAAGGCTCCTTGCCATGCCAAACTCCCCAGTAATGCATGTCTCCATAGTTCTCGTCATTCGGCTTATCAAAGCTTCCTTTAGAGGAAGGAGAGGCACGCCAGTAAAAGGTATTGGGATCAACTTCCTTAGCGATAGCCGGCAGAAGCACTTCATATTGCTTGATATAGTCGGCCTTTAGCTGGAGCGAATAATGATTCTCCCAATCCCAATCGACCCAAGCCATCTCCTGTTCGTTGTTGCCGCACCACAAGCCTAACGATGCGTGATGGCGCAGGCGCTTCATGTTGTCGATCGTCTCATGTGTGATATTGTCCTCAAAAGATTCTGTCAGAGCATAGATTCCACAGGCATACAGATGATCCTGCCAGACAATAAGCCCATATTCATCGCATAGATCATAAAAATAATCGTCAGGATAATAACCGCCACCCCATACGCGAATGGTATTAAAGTTAGCAGCCACGCAGCTTTGGAGCAGGCGATCCGTGCGCTCCTTAGTCACGCGAGGCAGAAGATTATCTTCCAGAATATAATCAGCACCTGTAGAAAAGATAAGCACGCCGTTGACTTCAAAAGCGAATGATTGTCCCCACTGGTCTTCTTCCTGCTTCACAGAAATCGTTCTTAATCCAATCCGCAGTTCTCGACGATCCAGCTCCTGTCCCTTCTGTAACAGCACAACCTCGACGTTATACAGGGGTTGTGCACCCAGATTATTCGGCCACCACAGCTCTGGCTCGATAATTTCCAGTGTAATATGATGATCTTCTCCGGCAGTTTCGAACACACGACGTTCAACGGCCACACCTGCTGGAGTGTGAACTCTGACTACGATTTCCCGTTCAACCTCCTGCCAGCTCTCTATTCTTACCCGAACATCCAGAGTAACCATATCCGGCTCGTGAAATTGTGTAATATAAACATCGTCAACACGGGCACTGTCATACCCCTGAATGGAGAGACTTCTCCAGATTCCAAGATCGGGCAGCTTCGGACCCCAGTCCCAGCCGAACATGGAATGTGCTTTGCGCAGATGGGATATTCCCTCCACTGCATCAGCACAACTGCTAAGCGGCAGCTCCGCTTGCTTCCGCAGAGCAAATTCCACTGGGGAACGAAAAATCGCGTGAATGGTGTTATCCCCTTGCTTCAACACTGACTTAATGTCCACTTCATACGTCCGGTGCATATTATCACTGTTCAGAATGTTAGTTCCATTCACAAAAAGCTCGCATAATGTATCCAGCCCCTCACACAGCAGAAATACGCGGTCATGCTGTAACACTTCAGCTTCCACTTGAAAGCAACGCTGATATTCGTAATCGTCATTGGATAATTCCAGAACCTCATATTCCTGCTCACGATAGAACGGATCCGGCATTTCTCCGGCATTCAATAAATCGTGATAGACAGAACCTGGCACACTAGCCTCCAGCCAGCTCGGCTCATGCAGACGTCTCATTTTCCATTTTCCATTTAGATCTACAAGATGCATTTTCTCCCGCCTCCAAAATGTGCTATTTTGCCTTCTTAAAGATCAAGTCTATCAATAATATCTTTATATTTCTTGTGTTGTGTTCTCGATAATCATGTGCTATTTTAACATCACTAATACCCTGGAGGACGAACATGCTCAAATACACCGAGGCAAGCCATATGAATCCTGAACTACTAGCAGACCCTTTCTGGGTGGAGTCCTTAAGTCAGGTATCTCCAGAGCATACGCATGATTTCTATGAATTTTTCATTCTCACAGAAGGCAGATGTCAGCATATTGTTAACGGGACAGCGCAGCTGCTTCAGACTGGCTGCCTTGTCTTTATTCGGCCCAGTGATACCCACAGATATGAAGCAGATGGTGATAGCGATTGCCGTTTCCTGAACATTCCCTGCCGCAAAAGCCTCATTGAAGATGCTCTAGCTTATCTGAATGAAGAGGAGTTTTTGCACGGCTTGCTGAACACACCCCTCCCTCGAATCGCCATGTTATCTCAGCTGGAAATGGCTAGTTTCGTCCGTTCTATGGAACGCATTCGCATCCTATCAACCCTAGACAAGGTTAAGTCCCGTATTTTTCTAAAAGGCCTGCTCGTCGATACACTCACCCAGCATTTTTTCTCCGCAGAGACAGTCGCTCAACCAGAATTCCCGCTCTGGCTAGAGCATGCCATAACCAAAATGCATTTAAAGGATAATTTGCACCGTGGACTTCATGCCTTGTACGAGCTGTCAGGGAGAAGCGCCGGTCATGTGAACCGCGCCTTCCGGCAATACTTGAACCAGACACCTACGGAATATATCAACCAGCTAAAGCTCAATGTAGCCCGCAACCTACTGCTCACTACCGAGCTGCGTGTGGTCGATATCGCTTTGGAATCCGGCTTCGAGAATGTCAGTCATTTCTATCATCAATTCAAAAAATTCTATCATCAAGCCCCGCTTGATTTCCGCAGGAATGCACATGTTAATCGGCTGGTTTAGCTTTTTTATACAACAAAAAGCTTCCCTCTGCTGAAATGCAGAGAGGAAGCTTTTACATAGATAAATATATTATTTTGAGTTCCACAATTCCATACGTTCGCTATACTTCTGATTGAAGATTTCTTCTACTTTTTCATCCCCAGCTTTTTTCATATCCGCAAGCATCTTGTCGAATGTAGAATTGGCTTCGGCTTCAGAAGGAGCGATGATTACTCTCGTAATGCTTTGATCCATAATATCTTTTACTTTTTGCGCGGTCAGCGCTTCAGGCGTTCCGCCGTCAGGACCTAAGTTATCAAATTCTGCTGTATCCCATACGGAATCTCCAAGGCTCTTAATGGCCATTTCGTCAATTTCACTACGTTGGTATTTAACGGCCATATCGTATGGCTGTTCATTGGCATCCAGACCATTTTTAACAAACCACAACCATTTACGAACACCGCTCTTCTTCACAGCATCGTCCCAGTTATCCTTGAAGCTTTGCAGGAATGCAGGGTCTGGTTGTCTCTTTCCATCCACCATGGTGTACTGCTCGCCTTCCTTACCCCATAGCAGCAAATGTTGTCCTTCGTCACTCGCTAGGTAGTTGAACAGCTTAATAGTTTCTTCAGGGTGTTTGTTATTTTTCGTAATGGCAATAGCATCCCATCCAAGTGAGCTTCTTGGTCCGAATGTTGTTTGGGAGGTCTCTGTGCCTGGTGCTACAACCTTGTACGGGAAGAACTGATTATCATCTCCGCCATCCTTCTTCAGAGTACCATTTGCGTTACCTGGGTCCCAGTATGCGCCTGGTGTGGAGAACACTGTGCCGGTAGCCAGCTTTTGAATCCAGGTTTGTGTTTTGCTGATGGCAAATTCTTTTTCGATTAGACCTTCTCTATACAGACTGTTCACATAAAGCAGCATCTCGCGATACTTTGGATCCTTAACATCATATTGTAATGTTCCATTATTATCGTAGTAGGTTCTCAGACCCCACATCCCTTTAAATGTACCCAGGTTGGCGCCCATATTTTCACCGTTCATCGTCATTGGAACAGTTTCTTTTCCATCAATTGTCTTGTTTTTCTCTTTAAAATTCTTTAAAAGTGCTTCAAACTCATCCGTTGTGAGTGGGGTGGAGCCATCTGCCTTATCTGGAGCCAGGTCAGCAACCAGATTTTTTCTCATCAGCATACCGAAGACAGGATCACTATCCAGGCCATACCAGTTAGCTAGGTAATAGTTTTTTCCATCTTTATAACGTGTTTTGATCAATGTGTCGCCGTACATTTCTTTAATGTCTGGTCCACTTTTCTCAATTAAATCATCGAGCGCTATAAATGCGCCACTTGTAATGTATTTATCGAGAGAAGCATCACCCCGGCTCATTACAACTACATCTGGATAGTCACCGCTGGCTAGCATCAAGCTCAGCTTTTCCGTAGGATTACCCGTTGGCTGCTGGATTGAGATCGAAATGCCCGTTTTTTTGGTGATTTCTTGCGCAATAGCATCAGTGAAAGGCTCACCCTTGGTATTTGAATCAAACCAGGTCAATGTAATCGGCTCTTGTTTTTTATCGTCTCCGGCCGTTTGGTTTGTATTGTTTTTTCCATCATTTGAAGCACAACCCGCTAATACACCAACGGCTAATGCGGCAGTAATACTCACGTTCAACCATTTGTTTTTCTTTATCATAGACACCCTAATTCCTCCCATTAAGTAAGTTACTTCATAAGTCTATCAAGCAACCAAGCAAGTCTGTCCGCTCACCCCCCTTCAGGGCCGCCATTTATTTAATCATATTAACTCTTAACCGCTCCCAAAGTCATACCCTTAACAAAGTACTTTTGCAGGAATGGGTATACCAGTACGATAGGCAATGTTGCCACCATCGTCGCTGCCATCCGGATAGTATCACTTGAAACCGCATTCCGCTTAGCCGAGTTAGCTAGCATTTGCGATTGCGATACCATGCCTCCGGTTTGGAATTGGCTTAATATTTTTACGAGTACGGCTTGTAAGGTCTTTAAGTCAGAACTATAGGTAAACGCATAGGAGTCAAACCACGAATTCCAATGTGAGATTGCCTGAAAAAGTCCTACAGTCGCAAGCACGGGTGTGGTCAAAGGTAGAACAATCCGGAAGAAAATCGTCAGGTCATTCGCCCCGTCTACCTTCGCCGACTCCTCGATCTCACCAGGCAGCCCCTCCATAAAGGTACGGACAATAATCATATAGAAGACATTCATCAGCCCTGGCAAAATAAATACGGAAAACGTGTCAATCATATTCAGCGCTTTAAGCACCATGTAATAAGGAATCAGTCCGCCTCCAAAATACATCGTGAAGACAAAATATAGATTCCATCCTTTACGTCCCATCAAATTCCGGCGGCTTAGCGGATAAGCAAGCATCGTAATGACAAGGACAGATAGCGGCGCTCCAATTACGGTACGTTTGACAGTAACCCATAAGCCATTCAAAATCTCGCTATCTTTTAAGATTTGACTGTAGCTATCAAAGGTGAGGACTCTGGGCCATAAATAGACGCCACCACGTACGGTATCCTCAGCAGCATTTAATGAAAGAACGAGAATATTCCAAAAAGGCAGAAAGGTAACTAGCAACACAAGTATAAGAATGAAATAAACTATAAATTTAAAAATATGATCCCCGTATCTATTCGAAATCATCACAAGCGCTCCTCTCTTTTTCGTGTTTAGAACAACGCTTGGTCGTTCACTTTTCTAGAAATACGATTCACAATTACAACAAGTATGAAGGCAATCACGGATTTAAATACCCCAACGGCAGCTCCGTAGGAGAACATGCTGTTTTGTAGCCCGTATTTATATGCATAAATATCGATAACCTCTGAATACTCAAGCACGGTATTATTTTGCAGCAGGTATTGTTGTTCAAAGCCCGCATTCAAAATGCCTCCGACGGCTAGAATCCCTAAAATAACAATGGTTGGACGCAAGGCTGGCAACGTAATATGCCACATTTGCCGGAAGCGACTGGCTCCATCCACTCTTGCTGCTTCGTAGAGCTCTGGATTAATAGCGGAAATTGCAGCAAGATACATAATGGCGCTGAAGCCCATTTCCTTCCACATGTTGGACAAAGCGATAATCCACCAGAATAGCGGTCCATTTTGTAGAAAAGCAACCGGTTCCTGAACAATGCCCAACGTCACCAGTAAATTGTTAAACATCCCATCAGAAGCCAGCAGCGTAATCACGATGTTTGCAGCGATAACCCATGAGATAAAATGCGGCAGATAAGAAACCGTCTGTACAAATCTTTTGAAAAATCCCTGCCTAGCTTCATTCAGTACAAGTGCGAGGATGATCGGCGCTGGAAATCCGAATAACAAGGTCAGCAAGCTTGTAGCGAGCGTATTACGCATTACACGGTAGAAATCTCCGGTAGTAAAGAAATACTCAAACCACTTGAAGCCTACAAACTCTGCATGGAAAAATTGTTGAAAAAACGTTCCTCCGCCCGGCTGATAATTCGTAAACGCCATATACATCCCAAACATAGGACCATAAGAAAATAGCAATGTCGCAATTAAGGCAGGCAGCATCAGCAAAAATAACCATTTCTGCTCTTTTAATCTGTACCACAGATTATTGCCTCTGACTGTTTTGATAGCGCTTGCTTTATGCATCAAATACCCTCCCTTTTTATTTAGTGCAGCATGTCGAGCCACATCTCGATTCAACTTCTCTCCTATTCATCTTAAGTCCGCAACAGGTGGCTTTCTATACTTCAATCCTCCGAATGATAGCGCTTTTTAAAGGAGTTTCGGCAGATTCGAGCATTGGATTTCGATATTTAGTCTGCTATGATGAACATGGCAAACAGCGAATTTACAGTAAAGAAGGGACTTCTTCTATGCGCCATATATATAGGAAATATATTTATATGCCTTTTATTGATTTGAGCTTTCGTTCCAAGCTGTTCAGCGTATTTGTGCTAGTGACCATTATTCCGATGATGCTTTTCGCCTACCTTTCCTACGAATTAACAAAATCAAAATTAACGGATCAGATTTACAGCAATATGATGAATTCAACAGCTCAGATTAATAAAAATTTGGAAAACAAGCTGGACAGCTATGAACATATTTCAGCTTCCATCTACCTGGATAACAGACTTGCCAGCTACCTCACGAGTGAATACCAGGATGATCCTTCTTATCTGGATGTCTATCAATATATAGGCAACCGCATGGACACGATAATGACTGCCTATCCTGATTTTGATAACGTTTTCATTTATTCGGACAATGAATCACTTCCCAAAGATGATTATTATATCAAGCCGGTAACAGCTGAGGTTAAAGAGACCGAGCTGTTCAAGCAGCTTCAGCAGTCACACGGGAATATCATTCATCTGTCCTCACCGCAAACCGAAGATAGTCCGGCCATGTTTACCTTAGCAAGATTTTTGAACAATAACCGCAATCAATATCCCTACGGTATTCTGGTATTCAGAATCTCCGAATCGGTAATCTATTCTTTAATGGAGGAAGAAGCGGGCGGGAAAGATATTTTTATTATTAATGACAAAGGGCTTATTCTCTCAGCAGCAGACAAGCACTTATTAAATACGAGCCTGCCGGAATTGCTTGATCAGAAATTCGATGAATCGCCATCGGGCAGATTTGACACAACTTACAAAGGGGTAAAGGCTTTCGCCGTCTATAACACGCTCAAAAATGGATGGAAAACCGTGTCCATCTTCCCTTATGACAGCATTATTCAGGATGCTAAATCACTCTCAGATCTGATTATCAAAATCTCACTGGGCTTTATTGGCGTGGCCCTCCTGCTGATTTACATTACGGCGTCGCTATTCAGCAAGCGTATCCGTACTTTAATCCGGATGATCCGCCGCCTGGAACGGGGGGATTTCAATCATAGTACAGAAGAACATTTGGGAAATGATGAGATTGGCCAGCTGCATTTTGCCTTCAAGCAAATGACCACCCGGCTCAAAAGTCTCATTACCGAGGTGTATCAGAAGGAGCTGCAGAGCAAGGAAGCCGAGCTTGACCTGCTGCAAGCGCAGATCAACCCTCATTTTCTGTATAACACACTGGGCTCCATCTCGTCGCTTGCCCTAAAACATCAAGATACGCGTATACAAGATTTGGTGCTTCATCTAGCCAAGTTTTATCGAATCTCCCTGAATAAAGGGAAAAGTATATTGACCATCCACGAGGAATTAAAGCTGACCCAGAGCTACAACGCCATTCAGCTAATCCGCTTTAAAGGACAACTGAACATTACCTACAAAGTAGATGAAGCGATTCTGCCTTACTCTACAGTCAAACTTGCCTTACAGCCTTTTGTGGAGAATGCAGTGCTGCATGCCGTGTGGAGTCAAGAAAGTCCGCTGAATATTCATATCAAAGGTGTCATGGAAGCGAACGATATTATTTTGTCAGTAATCGATGATGGCATGGGGATGAGCCGCGAGACGCTCAGTTCTTTGCTTGAGGATAAGCCTGGACGAGGGTACGGAATCACTAACGTTGATCGCCGCATCAAACTGAAATTTGGTGAGCACTACGGCGTTAAAGTGTTTAGCAGACTAGGAATAGGCACCACTGTGCAGATTCGTTTACCCCAAAAAGAGGTGTAGGAGCGGTGACGAGGGAATTCTCCATTGCGGGGATCGTTTGGCTTGCTTCTCCTTGGATATGATGGGATCGATGGGATCGTTTAGATCGCTCGGTACTATTTGCTCCCTGCTCATTCGTATCGGACCGAGGAGACCTTATTTCGATGATTCGGGGCATTTTGCTCGACTATCGGACTCAGATGCAGCTATTGACTCATTTGCACAGTAATTCTGGACATTTTTATAGCAATAAGAGCTATACAGTCCGAAATCTTTGTAAAATGACTCAAATATCCAAAATAGCTGCGATACGGTCCGATGTGTTCTAACTATGATCTACTTTGTCGGGGTGGGTTCGACTTTTGTGGGGGATTCTACATTGCCGGGGTGGGTTCGACTTTTGTGCGGGATTCTACTTTGCTGGGGTGTGTTCAACTTATGCGCGGGATTCTACTTTGCTGAGGTGTGCTCTACTTATACTCCTTCCTCATACGCATCGGACCGAGGGGACCCTATTTCGATGAATCAGGGCATTTTGCTCGGCTATCGGACTCAGATGCAGCTATTGACTCATTTGCACAGTAATTCTGGACATTTTTATAGCAATAAGAGCTATACAGTCCGATGCCTTTGTAGAATAGCTCAAATATCCGAAATAGCTGCGATACGGTCCGATGTGTTCTAACTATGATCTACTTTGTCGGGGTGTGTTCGACTTTTGCGGGGGATTCTACTTTGCTGGGTATGCTCTACTTTTGCGCGGGATTCTACTTTGCTGAGGTGTGCTCTACTTATACTCCTTCCTCATACGCATCGGACCGAGGGGACCCTATTTCGATGAATCAGGGCATTTTGCTCGGCTATCGGACTCAGATGCAGCTATTGACTCATTTGCACAGTAATTCTGGACATTTTTATAGCAATAAGAGCTATACAGTCCGAAATCTTTGTAAAATGACTCAAATATCCAAAATAGCTGCGATACGGTCCGATGTGTTCTAACTATGATCTACTTTGCCGTAGTGTGTTCGACTTTTGTGCGGGATTCTACTTTGCTGGGGTGTGTTCAACTTATGCGCGGGATTCTACTTTGCTGAGGTGTGCTCTACTTATACTCCTTCCTCATACGCATCGGACCGAGGGGACCCTATTTCGATGAATCAGGGCATTTTGCTCGGCTATCGGACTCAGATGCAGCTATTGACTCATTTGCACAGTAATTCTGGACATTTTTATAGCAATAAGAGCTATACAGTCCGATACCTTTGTAGAATAGCTCAAATAGCCGAAATAGCTGCGATACGGTCCGATGTGTTCTAACTATGATCTACTTTGCCGTAGTGTGTTCTACTTTTACGCGGGATTCTACTTTTCCGTAGTGTGTTCGACTTTTGGCAGGATTCTGCTTTGCTGAGGTGTGTTCTACTTTTGCGCGGGATTCTACTTTGCTGGGTGTGTTCTACTTTTACACGGGATTCTACTTTGCTGGAGTGTGTTCTACTTTTACACGGGATTCTACTTTGCTGGGGTGTGCTCGACTTTTGCACGGGATTCTACTTTACTGGAGTAAGTTCCGATAGATAGTAAAGTGTGGTATTAGTAACTGCCAAACAGTAATGTACCTAATAGCAATGTACCTAATAGTAATGTAGTATCTATTAGTAAAGTTCGATAAAGTAGCTAATTTCATTAACTGATCTATCAAAAAGAGCGACTCTCCGGTTAATGGAGAGTCGCTCTTTTGTAGTCATTTCAGCTTACTTCAAAATCAAATTATAGATCACTTGAGCCGCTTCTGCGCGCGAAGCGATTCCTTTTGGTGCAAACCGTTCATGACTTTGACCTTGAATCAGTCCTAGACTGGCCGCTTCATTTACAGAAGCAGCGGCCCAAGCAGACACCTGATTCATGTCGGTGAACGCTGCGGCAGTTGCACCGTTGATTGTTGCGCCGTTAGTTGTTGCACCAATGGTTGTTACGCCGTTGGTTGTTGCACCAATGGTTGTTGCACCGTTGGTTGTTGCACCATTGGCTGTTACGCCGTTGTTCAGCTCGTAAGCCTTCATTAGCATCACCGTGATTTCTTCACGGGTAATCTGTGCGCCCGGCTCAAACTTGGACGCACTTCTGCCACTCACGATTCCCGCCTTGTAAGCGATTGAGATAGGCTTCGCATACCAGGCGGATGGAGCAACATCAGCAAAGCTTTCTTTTCCTGTCGCGGTCAGTCCAAGGGCATGAACAAGCATCGAGGTGAACTCGGCACGTGTAACTGCCCGGCTTGGTTCAAACTTTTCTTTGCTTGTGCCCTGCACATATAGCTTGGACGCCAGCTCTTGGATTACTGGGTTAGCCCAGTGATTGGCCGGAACATCGACAAAGATGCGGTTCAACTCCAGCACAGCATATTTGCTGAAGTGGCTGACCTCAGCTTTTAATACACCGTTAGCATAATCAGCTTGAATATATTCCAGACTGCCATTGTCCGCGATATAATAAACACCGCCTCGTTTAGCATTGAAGCCTTCTGCCACTGGCATGATGAGTGTTATTGGCTTATCAAATGTAGCGAGTGTGTCTGTAATGCCTGACTTGGTGGTAATAGAAAGACTAAATTCATAGATGTCTCCCTTGAGTACAACAGCCGCATTAGTAGAACTAGCCACTGTAGCAACTAACTCATCGGCCTTGCTGCTGAGGTTCACCATCTTCAGGGCAATCTTGCTATCTTCCCGCTGTCCCTCTGGCAGCTTGTTTTGCAACTGGTGAATTAGCTCCGCTGGTACCTGCAAGGAGAGCTTACCCGCATTCAAAACTAGGGTGTGGTTCGCCAACTGTCGGACTACAGCAGAGGATAACTGAACTTGCTGAATATCCCCTTTAATCTCAACCACTACCTGACCAGAAGCACTGTCCACTTTCAGCATATCTGGCAT
The DNA here is from genome assembly GCF_045040615.1 of Paenibacillus sp. FSL H8-0175. Lineage (NCBI taxonomy): Bacteria > Bacillati > Bacillota > Bacilli > Caryophanales > Paenibacillaceae > Paenibacillus > Paenibacillus sp. FSL H8-0175. The sequence continues at coordinate 5,217,071 of NZ_CP150299.1, forward strand.
GAGAATCAAAGTGCCCGCAGCATTCTCTTGACCCGAAGTACTGTCAGAGGTACCGCTATTGTTTCCTGGATTCCCAGGATTACTAGGCTCTCCTGGATTTCCCGGTTCTCCTGGATTACTAGGCTCTCCCGGATTTCCCGGATTTCCCGGCTCTCCCGGATTACTAGGCTCTCCCGGATTTCCCGGTTCTCCTGGATTACTAGGCTCTCCCGGATTTCCCGGCTCTCCTGTAGAGGCCTCTTTGACTGTGATTTCTGCCGATGTTTTGAACCCACCGTCTACCGTCTCCACAGTAATGGTGGCCTTTCCAGCTTCTACAGCGGTTACTGTTCCGTACACTACGGTAGCTACAGAGGTATCGCTCGAAGTCCAAAGTACTGCTTTATCCGTCGCATCATCCGGCGATACTGTAGCCGTCAACTTGCCGGTTTCACCAGCGGTCAACGAAAGCTCTGTCTTATCCAGTGTTATACCGGTTACTGTCTTAGGTGCAGCCGTCAATTTTACCAGTTTCGACTCTGTCGGCTGTAAGGACAATTTCATAGCTCCTGTGGCAGAGGAAACCTCTCCTGTCCAGAGATCTTGCGTAGTATAAATCTCTGCAGTATCCAGTCCAGCGCGGCCAAGATCAACTTGCTTATCTGCCGAAGCAGATGCACTGTAATTGAATACGGCCAGATAATAATCATTGCCATCCTTCATAACAAAAGTATCGGCGGCATTGGCGTTTGTATTTCCTTCAAGTGGCTTGAACACTTTTCCTTTTAAAGCTAAATCGAGAACATCTTTGTTGTTGAACAAAGCGGTCATGTACTCCTGTGCTTTTGGATCGTTAACATCGTCAGAGCCAAGTAGTACTGTTCCAGCAATAACGCCAGAGTTCATACGGGTACGCGCTTCAGTCAAGCTGGTAGCACGGGCCAATGCCAAATGATCAGGATCGGTGTAGGTGTAGATCGTGCCATTTTGCCAAAAGCCATAGGTTAATGAATTCAGCATATATTCGGTTTCATTGATCTTGCCGTAGGTGTCGCAGGAAATTCGTCGGCTATGCGCATATTGGCTCGGGAAAATTGGCGCAATTGATGCGCTAATGAACATTTTTCCATCCAGACGTTCTTTCACATAACGCATTCCTTCATTATAAGCTTGGATTCCTGTCGATATAGTTGGATCGAAATGTTGCCCCTCAAGCGAACCATGCGTTAAGAAATCCAATTTGATGAAGGTGAAGCCCAGAGCTTTAAATTTGTCCAAAAAATAGTTCATGCGCAATTGGGCACCAGGATGTGTTACATCCAAAGGAAAAGCCCCGTCCAGAGTCGGCAGCGGTTGACCCGCGGCATCCTTAAGGACAATATCGCCGTAAGTATATTTATTGTCAGTTCCCTCTACAATCTGGTCCATATTGTTGCCCCAGTATACAAACGGTGCCCAATAAATACCCGCATGCTGGCCATTCCCTTTAATAACCGATACGGCGTCAGTCAGCTGCTTATCATTCAGATTATCCCAATAAGAATCCATGTTAATAAATACATTGCCGTTATTATTGAAATTTTGCAGATTCTCTTTGTAGTAATTGGAGACATCCACTACATCTTGATACGAAAGCGTACCCTCGTAAGCTCCCCAGCTATTAAAACCAACCGGTACGCCTTGTGGCAGCTCGGGGTTTAGCGCAAGTGCAGGTGTAATGATCGCATTAGCTTTGCCATACTCCTCAAGCCCTGTACGGTAATCACTGAAGGCCCCTACCATGATCATAGGTGAGGACAAGTTTGTTCCACTTAAGCTGCCATGAGGCTGGGTATCCCGGGTAACATCACTAGCTGCACCACCATATACGACCAGCTCATTCAGCCGATTGGAGGAACCTTTCCAGTCGATGCCTGTCTTCCAGGTATCATGAGTTACAGAGCCAAGCACAAGGCCGCTGCGTGTCGAGTTGTTAAACACAGTCGTCATCTCATAGCTGGTATCTGCACGATTCATAGATTGAGATTTATAACGAATCCAAGCATCGTTGTCAAAAGGAACCGTAAGCACACGATTATCCGCACTAGCTCCGATATCCAAACCACCTGTACGTTTTACGGTAATAGGTGACATATAGTTGGTCTTGACCGCTGTATCGCTGGCCGCATCCAGACGGGTCAGAAAATACTTTTGATCGTCATAAAACTTGTAGACCTGCTTTAACGTCGGTTTTCCTGTGGAAGTGTGGACAAAAGTTAGCTCCACGCCTTTGCCGAAACCATCCTGAATGTCTACCGGAGCACCAACACTTGTATGACTCTCATAGCTTGTAGTCTCAACGAGCGTATCGCCGATTTTGATACTGCTATAGATCCCATGCAGCTTCTGTCCGTCAGCCCAGTTATAGCTTACATATCCGGACTTGGTATTATAGGACACTTCATATTGGCCATTTGATACAAGCAGTCCGTAAGTATATTCGGTAACTGTGATAGCTCCGTAGATCTTAGAAGCGCCCGGTGTTCCTAAATCACCGTCTTCCTCCACTGGGGGATTAGGATCCACACCCATAGCTGGCTCAACTATAATCCGGTCCAGATCTGGCGCATACCCGTTGCCATCTGTAAATTTGATTGTATTCTCGCCTTCGTTCAGTGGCAGTGTAAGTTCATACATTCCAACCGTATCCCAGTCCGGTGTCTTGGGCAGCTCATAATACTGCTCTGCTCCACCATTCGCACTAACGTAGAAGCTGCGTGGGTCACCTGAAATATAGGCGATTGTGATTCGGTAATCAACAGTCATAGGGGCTGTAATCTTGTTGAAGGTTATGGAACTGCCGTTATTCAAGTACCCTACCTTCTGACCACCCGAAGCATTCGGGCTAGCGGAAACTTGGGCCTCGCCTGTCAAATCATTGAGTGGAGATTCTGCTTCATAGCTGAGGGTATAAGGAATAATTTCTATCCGGTCGAAATCTGGAGAATACCAATCATGATCTGAGAAGGTAATAGTATTCAAACCCTCTACCAAAGAGGCCTCCACATCATAGGTTCCCACGGTGCTCCAGCTTGCCGTCTTTGGCAGGTCAATCATTTCATCCAGTCCATCGTTAACCTGCATATAGACAGGACGTTGATCGCCGGAAATATAGGAGATGCGGATTAAATACGTTCCCGCTGCTGGTACTGCAACATTTGTGAACTGTAAGGAACTGTTTTTGTTCAGATCCGTTACGATTTTACCGCCAGAGCCCACACTGCTGTCCGCCACTTTGGCGTTGCCTGTAAGCATATTCTCAGTAGCCTCGGCTTCCAGGATCACCCCATGCAGCTTCTCCTTCCAGTCACCCCCGGGTCCTTCACCTGGATCGCTGTCGTCCAGTCCACGGATTACGATCTTATCGATGTCCGGAGAATACCAGTTGTTGTCATCGATCAAGATGGTATTAGCACCCGCGTTCAGCGGAAGCGTCACATCATAAGTGCCTACCGTATCCCAGTCCACAGTCTTGGACGGTTCTTCAAATTGCTTGTCACCGCCATTGGCACTGATATTAAACGGGCGCGAATCGCCAGAAATATAATACACTGTAATTTTATAATTCCCTGGCTCGTTTACGGTCACATTATTGAACAACAAGGAGCTGCCTTGATACATGCCGCCAACTTTTTTCCCTCCGGAAGCCGCTGGGTGGTCAGAAATTGACGCATTACCCGTCAGAATATTCCCATCCGCTTCAGCTTCATAGCTATTTATATCCTCGGCGTAGACCTTGCCGGCAAACTGACCACCGCTGCCTAACACTAAACTGATCATAAGAAAGAACAAGAACCCTCTTTTCATTACACGTCCAAACATTTAATCCCTCCATTTAACTTTCTGATATAAGAAAAGCCTTCCGGTTGCAATTCATCAGTTGTTCCTCTTTCCAAATAACGTCTTCAGAACTCCTCTCCTTGTTGTAAGTAACGTCATGTAAGGAATGTACGGCCCGTACCGATTACTATCTCAAGAATGCTGTATCCAACTATTGCCGTCTGGATTTCTTGAAAGCGCTATCGCAATTAGATGTGTAAAAAAGCTTCCTTTAATCGCAATAATGAATCAAGCCCCTCACATGTGCTGAGTTGTAATACATGCTTATTGTAAAAAGCAAAGGGGCATCTTTCCATATCGCAAGTTTACAATTCATAAAGGAAAGCGACTTTTCTTTCTATTCAGTAAGCAGAAGTGCGGAAGGTTAAATATTTTTCCTGTACTCGTTAGGTGTGACCCCAAGGTTCTTCAGAAATAGAGAAATAAAATAAGACGTGCTTTCGTACCCCACTCTCTGGGCAATATCTTGAATCTTCAGTGACCCGTCTGCGAGCAGCTCCTTGGCCTTATCAAGCCGAATACGGGTTAAATAATCGTGGATCGTGATGCCTGTTTTATCCTTAAAAATAGATCTTAAGTAGTTCGGTGACAGATAAACCTGATCAGACAGACTATTAATCGTAATCGGCTGATCGTAATTTTGTTCAATCACGGTGCGAACCTTGTGGACGAGCTTTGTATTTTTATCCATAAGTCGCTCACCTAGCATGCTCACGGCATCACCCGCAGTGCCAAGGATTAAATCCTCGATCTCATGTAAAGTCAGCGCATTATAGATGGAATGATAGAGCTCCGCCCGCTTAAAACCCTCGGGAACAGACTGATGCAGCTGCTCTAGCAGTTCATCAACAAGATCAATCGCCCAATCACAGATGATTTTTTTCTTGATTCTCAGTGTGGCCAATCCCACGAAATATTGATGCAGCTTTTGTGCGGCCTGCTCGAAGTCCAGCTGATGGATAGCTTCAAACCACTCTTTTCTCTCAAAAGGTGGCATATGTTCACTGTCGAACTGATTCGAAATAGCCGCGGCATGAATAATTAAGCCCGTGCCTTTATAAAAACGTTCATTTAAAATCACACGCGTCTGCTTATACAGATTATGGACCAGCGCTAATTCTGCGGCCTGCGCTCCGACTGCTGCCGTCACCGTAAAATCCAGCGCACTACGAATAGCCACAGCTAAATCCTCCCAAGCATAATAGCCAGGCTGTTGAGTCGCTTCCATGAATACACCTGTCTCGCCATCCTTGTAAGGAACAAAAACAACCTCTATATTTTTCGCCTTAAAAAAGTGATCCAGATAAGAAATCAACCGGCTCATACACTCTTCCAGACTCTGCTGCTCACCCTCCGCCTCTTTGGGATCGATGCTGAACAGTGCCATGGTATAATGATTACTCTCTGGGAGACGTGTCAGCCTATTGAAGTTATTTGCCAGCTCTGCGGCTTGCTCCGCATTTTTTTCAAAAGAAAGCTCCTTAAGAATCTTAGTTTTAGCAGCCTCCATAGAACGTTGTTTCATCTGAACCTCTTCGCAGCGTGCTTTAACCTTTTCGATAACGCTTTCAATTTCAGTCAAATCTAGCGGCTTCAGTAAATATCCAACAGCTCCTACATTAAGGGCCGATTTAACATAGTGGAATTCATCATGTCCGGTGAGGAACATAATTTGCATCTGGTCATAACATTCATGTATTTTTTTAGCCAACTCAATTCCATTCATTATCGGCATCTGAACATCTGTAAGAATAATATCCGGTTGAAAAGCCTCTATTTTCTCCAAAGCTTCTCTACCATTGCTCGCTGTTCCGACTACATAGATGCCCATCTCTTCCCAGCGGATATAATCTCTCATCATCTCAAGACCCATTTCTTCATCATCTACCAAAAAAATACTATACACCTGAGGTTCCCTCCTTCTTGTTGTCTGTATTTGCTCCTATTATATTCTTTTCCCCTTAGTCGATCATCGACCAAATAAATGTAAGTCATTTTCAGGCATGAATCGTTACTTTGTAAGATCTAATCCCAACGTGCTCGTAAAAAGGCTATCGGGTCCTAAGCAGACCAGATAGCCCTTCGATACCTACTCATCATTATTCGGACGCATAATGAAAACGGAGGCTCATCGCCCCCGCCGAATCATTATAACAGCTCCAATTGGCTGTTGAAATAGTAGCTTCCTCCTGTTTCTGCTTGGAAGGTAGTTCTCTGATCTCCCCATCGAAGGGTCACCGTTCCCGGTGCGTAGGTGCGAAGCGTAGCTTCCGTCAACTGCCCCTTCTCCCAAACTACGTCTACCTCTACCTTTCCTTTGGCTCGTAATCCAGACACCGATCCTGTATTCCAGGCTTGCGGAAGCGCTGGCAACAGATGAATTTCATCCGCGTGGCTTTGCAGCAGCATCTCTGCAATGGTAGCCGTCCCGCCAAAGTTGCCATCCACGACAAAGATATTGCACTCTGCCCCACCAATCCCTGATTTGGAGAAACTGAACAGATTATCGAAGCACAGTCCGCTAATTAAATGAGAGATATGCTTATACGCCTTCTCCCCGTCATATAGTCTGGCAAAACTAAGACCGAATAAGGCGGCGGTGAACTCTACATCCTCCAGTTCTTCCTGAGCCATCCGGTTCTCCAGCGTTACCCTTGCTGCCGCGCTTAACTCCGGTGTTCTGTCCGGTGTAATCTGGTTGCTTGGATACAAAGCGAACAAATGAGCCAAGTGTCGATGCTCAGGTTGCGCTTCTTCATAATCTTCAAGCCACTCCTGCAGCTGACCTCTTTTACCAATCTGTAGCGGGGGTAACTTAGCCATAGCTTCCTTTAGCTTCAGCTGAAGCTTTACATCTGTATCGAGCAACACCGCAGACTTCAGACAGAACTCGAAAAGATCCTGTACGAGCACTTGATCCATGGTCGAACCCATAGACAGCTGCTGTGCACCCTCGCTGCTATCGGCGGGATAGAAGCTGTTCTCTGGCGAGTTCGAAGGACCCGTCACCAGCCAGCCATATTTCGGATGAATCGTCATATAGTCGAGGAAGAATTCTGCGGCTTCTTTTAGAACAGGATATGCCTGGCGCTCTAGAAATACACGATCCTGACTATATTCATAATGCTCCATCAGATGGGTTGCAATCCATAATCCGCCTGTGACATTGAGCCCCCATGAGGTTTCCCAGCCCGGAGCTGTAAACCCCCAGACGTTAGAGAATACATGCGCCACCCATCCTTTGCTGCCATATAAATCGCGTGCAGTTGATTTTCCTGCCTGAGATAAATCTTCAATATATCGCATCAATGGAAGGTGGCTGTCCCCAAGGTTTACGACTTCTGTCGGATAATAATTCATCTGTGTATTAATATCGAGATGATAGTCGCAGCTCCAGCCCATACGGCAAGCCTCACCGTCATTCCAGATTCCCTGCAAGTGCAGTGGAAGAGGTGAATCTTCCCGTGATCCGGCAATGGTTAGGTAGCGGCCATACTGGAGGAACAATGCGAACAACTGAGGGTCCTCCACCTGATCCTGTGCCAGCAACCTAATCCGCTGATCGGTAGGCAGACTTTCTTTCCCGGAGCTACCCAATTGAATATCCACCTTTGCATATTCCTGGCGGTAATCTTGAATATGATCTTCTTTTAACTGTGCATAACCTTTGGTTAAAGCCTGCCGTAGGTTGCTGTAGCTCTCCGTCTCCCATTCCTGATTGCTCCGGCGATAATCAGTACTGACCCCAAAATAAATCCGGGCCTCATTAGCTCCGGAAACTCTTAATCGGCCTTCCCCCCTGTAGATCGTACCGCCGGATAGACTTACTTTAAGCTGCCCTTTTGCCCATACCCCGCATTTACCATTACTATGCACCTTTTCTGTAGCTTGCCCCTTGAATTCAATAGTGTCGCCATCCACAACCTCAGTCGTAAACGATTCTGTCCCACCTTCGATGGCAAGCGTAAAGGATACCCCTCCAGGCTTATCGCTCCAAATTCTTGAAACTACCAAATCATCGGCATGTGAAGCGAAGACCTCTCGACGGATTGTTGTTTCGCCGCTCTCATAGACCGCCCCAGACACTGCACTTGTCAATTCCAGCTCCCGCCGAAACACACCGCCTGATTTAACATCCGTATCCTGGGCAAAATCAATAACCACCTCGCATAATCCCAGGTTCGTACCGAAATTTTGTTTTTTAGGCTGTAAATACTGTTTGGCTAAACGATCACCGCTGTCATAATCGCCGGCAAAAAAGTGACTTCGCATCTCTTCCAGCGCAGTTCTACCTCCGGCAGGAGCAGACTCGGGATCCGTTTGCCCAGACCAATAGGTCACCTCGCTCATGCTCCACACTTCACGATGCGGCGCCGCCATTACAACAGCACCTATTCTTCCGTTGCCCAACGGCAACCCTTGCGACCAGCTTGTTGCAGGGGTTGAATACCACAATTTAAAATCGCTCATTTGATCGTCTCCTGTCTGTAATAGACCTTCAAAAGTTGTTGTTAATTAATCCGCTTTCTCTGTTATTAACATTGTGTATTTATCGCATTTATCGTAACATCATCAGTACTACTAGTCTTTGTTGACTCGTTCATTCATTTGACAATTTATCCGTTATCCCAAATATTTAACTACAGGCCAAAATTAAGAAATGCTGCTAGCAAAGGGGTATAGTATGAACAAACTATCTGAAATCACACCGTATGTTGGAGCAATCATGCCTTATCTGTACGACGGAAGCAGCAATGAGCATCTGCGCGTCGGCAATGCCTACGCCTTTCATCTGTTTACCGATGGCCCCGGTGAGATGGAAATCGACGGAGTTCGTTATCCGATTGAGCGTAGAACACTGGTGTTTCTGCGCCCCGGCCAGCCACATGCCTTTCATATTTCCCCTTCTCATCCACTCTCGTCCTACAATGTCTATTTTGATTTGTGGGACAAGCAGTCGCCTATGTCTACTAATCTTTCTTTTATCCATGCGCCTGAACCCTTTAGGCTTGAGAAAAAGGCCACCGAAGTCCCCTGTGCCGAGCTGAAAGAATTGCCCTGCGTTTTCCCGCTAGCTAAATATCCACAGCTATACGATAGTCTTGTGATGATTGCTAAAATATACAATGAAGCGATATTCTACCGGAATGAAGCGGTTCATAGCTTGTTATACGGTTGGATATTAAGCTGGTATAATGCCCTCCATCAGCATCAGCCAAGCGATTATCGGATTGTCCGCCTGTTGGAGTATTTGAACACTCATCCCGAACGTGGTAAATCTATCGAAGACTGGGCACAGCTCTGCGGACTCAAGCGAACTTATTTTCATGAGCTGTTTCTGCGAGAAACCGGAATGACGCCGCGCGCTTATCATCATAATCTCGTTATGCGGCGGGCGGCAGGTCTGCTTCTGGAGAGCGAGCTAAGTGTTACTGCCATTGCTGAGAAATTAGGCTATCCTTCGATCCATCCCTTTTCCAGACATTTCAGTGCCTGCTACGGCATAAATCCCACACAATACCGCCTTAATCCGCAAAGCCGAAAACAAATATAGGTTGTAAAAAAGAATACGCGCTATCCGCAAGAAGCAGAGGGCGCGTATTCTTTTGTTATTTTGCCGTCAATTTGAAGATTTTAGATTCTGCGGGTTCAAGCGTAACTTCCAGCTTTCCTGAGGTTTCCCCTTCTACACCTTCCCATAGGTCCAGCAGCTGGTAAGCAGCTTGAGCATTCAGCCCTGCCCGTTCTAATGAGAGGGATTTAGGAGCAGATTTCGTGACATCGTAATTGAAGACAGCTATATAAAAGGCATTTTCTTCTGAAGATTCGAGCACAAAAGTATCACAGGATTGCTTGCCGAGGTCCCCTTCGATCGGTCTGAAGGTTTTGCCAAGACGAGCAACATCCATAATGTCCTTATTGCTCAGCCAAGCTTTAGCCCGGGCGGCGGCTTCCTCTTTTCGGAAGTCATCCCCTAGCAGCAGCACCGTTCCCGCGATCACCGAAGCGGTTAGCCGGCTCCGGCCTTCATGCCAGCCCGTGGCTTCCTGGTTATGACTCTTGTACAGTACGGAATGGTCGGGATCATTGAAACGGTACAATGAATCGCTCATCCACCAGCCATGGGTCAAAGAGTTGAGCATATATTCTGTGTCCTGCAGCGTGCCAAAAACATCACAAGAGACACGCCGGCTATGTGCAAATGCATAAGGGAACAACGGTGCGATGGACAGATTAATAAAGAACGGTCGACCAATAACCTCTGGAGACAGCTTATTCTGCAAGTAGGACATACCGTAGTGATACGCCGCAATGCCCGTCGTAATCTCCGGATTGTGATGCTGGCCTTCCAGTGCGCCATGTGCCAGGAAATCCAGCTTGATATACTCGAATCCTTCCGAGATGAATTTTTTTGTATACCAATCTATTCTTTGCAGGTTCCCCGGATGTGTGGGGTCAATGGCTAGCCCTCCATCAACATCCGGCAGAATCTCTCCTTCGCTGTCCCGAAGCAGGATATCGCCATAGGTGTATTTACCGTTCGTACCCTCCACGACATCTCCGAACTGAGTAGGACTTCCCCAGAAAGCGAAAGGGGTCCAGTAAGTTCCCGGTCTATGACCATTCTTCCACACTAGCTCAAGTGCATTTTTCATTTCTTCTGCTGTGAAATTATCCCAAAAAGCGTCAAAGTTGATGTACAGCGTATCCTCATTCTGGAATCCTAACGGCTGCACTTCTTTTTTCAAAAACTCACTGGTCGACGTATACAAATCATAATCCAGATCAGCCATTGCAGCAGACCAGCTATTCCAGCCAACAGGAACGCCACCCTCCCAAGCCAGTGGAGCTTCAATCCATGTATTGGCCCGGCCGTAAGCTTCAAGACCTTCTCTGTAATCATCATAAAAACCTACGAATACGAGCGGAGACTCCACTCTTTTGCCTTTTACATAACCGTGCGGCTGAAAGTCGCGGGTTAATTCACTCACAGCCCCACCGTAAAGATCCAGCTCCTCGATCTGGCCGCTTCGCTCGCTTTTGATACGAATACCCGTTTTCCACACCTTGTGAGTTATGGAACCCATGATAATTCCTCGCCGGCTATCCGGCGCGAACACTGCCGTTACCTCGTAGCTCTCTGTATCCATAGGTGGCTTCACCACTGTATATCTGACCCATTTATCGTTGTCGTAAGGCACACGCAGGATGCTTGGTTCATCCGGTTGACCTGACTCGCCGCCGAGGGATACCGATTTGCTCTGAATGACCGCCATGCGGTTCGCTTTGATATCCTCATCGCTTGCGATCACACTTTGCATCAACACATATGAGGAGGACTCATAAATATAAAAATGCTGCTCCAGCTGTGGCAGCAGGGATGTTTCATGCACAATCACTAGATGAACACCTTTGCCAAAACCTTCACGAACGACCTCTTCCTGCAACTTCAGCACGTGGCTCTGATAGTGTTCAGTATTATATTCCCGGCCCTGCCAGCGAAAGGCGCTGCGAATCCCCTTTACATGTGCAGAAGTCCCGCCGACAACGGATGACTCACCCGTTCCGAGATCAATCTCCAGATTCACCAGGCCATTGGTTACACGGATAAGAGACGTTGTGTCTGTATTCACGTTTACGGTTGTATTACTGTCAGTTAGCATAATTTGCCTCCTTGTTGCTGCATTTTGGACCTTGAAGGCCGCAGTCTCAGTAGCTGTATCCCCCAAGTATGACCTCATTATAAAGAGCGGATAAAGCGTTTTCTATACAACGATCTTCCGATCCATACCGCGATCTAACACATCTTACCTAAACTCTGCTGGTCCTGAAGCTTCATGCTGAAAATGCAAAAAACAGCAGCAGGACCAAACGTTCAGGTCCTACTGCTGTTCATACGCTTATAAAACGGATTATTGCTGATCACCAATGATAAGCTTGTAGGATTGTCCCGCGGTTGTAGCGAAACTTACCCTTCCTTCGGCGGAACGTTCACACTGTATATCCTGACTGCCACAGGTTACCTTAAGTGGGGTATCCATGCGGATCACACATTCTGTGCCCAGCAGGGAAGTGATCTGCGCTTCCACTAGCTTGCCGTTGTCCCACTGAATGCTGACTTCAAAGCCACCGCGGGCACGTAAACCTGCAACGCTTCCCTCCTGCCATTCATTCGGCAATGCAGGCAGTAGTTCGAGATAGCCGCGGTGAGATTGTAGCAGCATTTCGGCAATCCCGGCGGAGGCTGCAAAGTTGCCATCAATCTGGAAAGGCGGATGCGCACCGAGCAGATTGGCATAAACTCCGCCGTGATTATATTGCTCCGACTCCCCGTCCTTCACCAGCCGCAACATGTTGGAGAGCAGATGCAAGGAACGGTTTCCATCCCGGAAGCGGCTCCATAAAGCGACTCTCCAGCCCAGACTCCAGCCTGTGCTTTCATCCCCGCGCCGCTCCAGCGAGGTTCTTGCCGCAGCAAATAGCTCAGGGGTCTCTTCTTCTGACAACTGGCGGCCCGGATAAATTCCAACCAGATGCGAGGTATGTCTGTGGTACATGTCCTCATCCTCAAAATCAGAGGACCATTCCTGCAGTTGCCCGTACTTGCCAACCTGCAGTGGCAATAGACGCTCACGGGTACTTTTCAGCTCTTCACGCAAAGCTTCATCCGTTCCAAGAATCACTGATGCCTCGATACAGTTCGTGAACAACTCCCAGATCAGTGATATATCCATTGTGGCACCCGTGCTGACCGCAGCCACACCCTCCGCTGTCCGGAATTTATGCTCTGGTGAAGTGGACGGGGAGGTCACAAGATTACCCTTGCCGTCGTCAATCAGCCAATCCAATGCGAACAGAGCCGCCTCCTTCATGACAGGATAAGCCGAAGTCCGCAAGTATTCAGTATCTCCGCCAAAAGCAAAATGTTCCCAAAGATGCTGGGTCAGCCAGATGCCGCCCATTGGCCAATAAGCCCAGCTTGGATCTCCATCGCCATAATCACCTACCGGTGCAGTGTGTGCCCAAAGATCCGAGTTATGATGAGCTACCCAGCCCCGGGTGCCATAGTTGGTCCGAGCGGTATCCGCCCCTCTCTTCGCCAGATTGCCGACGAAATCCAAAAGTGGCTCATGACATTCTGCCAGATTGCAAATCTCAGCGGGCCAATAGTTCATTTCTGTATTGATATTCAGTGTATAGTTACTGCTCCAAGGCGGACGAGTAGAGGCATTCCATATTCCCTGAAGATTGGCGGCCTGCGTTCCGGGACGCGAGCTTGCGATCAGCAAATAACGTCCGAAATGAAACAGCAGCTCAACTAGACCCGGATCTTGCGCGGAGTAAGTCGTAATCCGCTGCTCGGTTGACATTCCTTCCGGTGCCAGCGGCTTGCCCAGCCGAAGTTTCACCCGATCGAAAAGTGCCCGGTAATCAGTGATATGCGCTTGAAGCAGGCTGGTGTAAGACTTGCCTTCAGCACTTGCCAAGAAGGAGGCTGCAATGGTGGAGGCATCTTTTCCTTCAATTCCCGGGATTAGGTCATACCCGTTAAAACCTGTAGCCGCACTGAAATAAAAGGTTGCCGATGTCGCACCCAGCAAATGAATCCCACTGCCATCAACCGTTACTTGGCCGTCATCCGCCGTCACGGAGAGTTGTCCTTCGAAAGCCATTCCCTTGCTGCTGCCTGATTCACCGTATCGGATGGGATTGTCGCTCCCGAAATAGCTTGGATCTACATGCTCCGGTGCCGTTCCCGATAGAACATAGCTGTCACCTTGCGAATAAAGGTTGTGACGGAGTGGACTTTCCAGCGTGGCATGCACATTCAATGCGCCTGGCACACTTGCGGTCAAACGAAGAACAAGCAACTGATCAGGATGAGAAGCGAACATCTCACGGGTATAAGTAACATTGCCAATCTGATATTCAATGCGATGCAGCGCATTTTCCACATCCAATGTACGATGATAAGAATGATAGACGTTGCCATGTTCAAAATGAAGCAATAGATCACCAAAAGGTAAATAAGATTGAGTATACGGCCCCATCATTTCTCTGGTCAGCGTGTCCGCCTCAACATAACGGCCTTCTTGAATCAGCTGTCGCACCTTTGGCAGAACGTTCTTAGCACCGGGATTGTTACCCTCTTTTGGGTATCCTGACCAAAGCGTATCCTCGTTTAGACTAATTTTCTCCTGTTCCACACCACCGAAGATCATACCGCCCAGACGTCCATTCCCAATTGGAAGTCCTTCCGTCCATACATTTGCTGGCTTGTCATATTGAAGTTTCATACGCGCTCTCCTCACCATCTGTCATTTAATAAATTATCAGTAATTTCAACCTCACTGCAGGCATTTAATTCAATCGCATCATCAAGATTCGAAAGACTCGCCTCACCACTGCCTGCCAGAATTCCATTGCACTTAAAGACCAGTCCGCAGGTGCTCTTGGCACTAAGGGCCAACACATCAATACTTTCAAACTTGTTATTCGTGATGACAATTCTCTGGTGAACGGGAGCACGCTTATCTATCTCCACATTCTCCGGCGAAATAAAGATAACCGGATGCTTTTGACTTCCACATTCCAGAAAATGATTGCCGCTGATGATCACATCCTCCACCTTGCCGGATTCATACCAGGACTCAGCATCCACTGCAATCAGAATGGCATTCATATGCATCCGTTCAAAAATGTTACCCTTAATTTCCACTTTGCGCCGGGTTGTCACAAGAATACCGCGGGTGGGTACTCTCGCGAAGTGATTATTAGTGACTTCAACCTCTGGAGTCCAGGTAACATTCTCTATAACATCATGGCTGCCTATATCATCAGGAGCCGGATGAGCCAACGTCAACAAAAGCTCGCGTGGATTTAGCCGCTTCACTTCGACCACTTCATTAGCCGCATAAGTGGTCAATGAACCGGAGCGAACAAATTCAATTTCGTCCCCCGGATAGAAAGCCATAAATCCGTAGGTCTGATGATGCATGAACCGGACCTTTACTACATTCGCCGATGGCTGCTCTACGATCCGCAGATAAGTACCATGGACATTAACGGGATCGTCATGTGAACCGGAAAAATTACTATCGGCAATGATCACCTTTCCCCGGCAGCTAGACATGTGAATAAAGTCCGCAAAGCCTGTGACCGTTCGTCCCGTTTCCGGACGCGGTGAGAGATCCATACGGCGGAAGCTGAGATTCTCGCTGAACTGGCCAACGATGCCAAGGCCATGCAGAAAATGTATCCCAATATCGCTCAAGGTGATGTTCGAGCTTTCCGTAATGAATACGCCCACCTGATCACGGATGCCGTCACGGCTTTGTAGAACATGCCCCGGAATAACCTCAGGCTGAAAATTAAAATGCAGACGGAGCTTCATCGGCTCCAGTTCCTCGACAGTGTCTGCCTGCTCCAGCCAGTTATCCATCCGCCAAGTCGTATTGCGCTGCGGATCATAAGTCTGCATTGGGCCTTCAGAAAAGCTCCAGCCCTCACCGATCCAGACCAACTTATCCTCCCTAATCTCATAACGTGAATCGGGATGTACTTGGACATCGAACGAATGGTCACCGCTTTCGGTAATCGTCATCTCCGTCACAGTTGGCCGGGCATAGTCGGTATGTAAATTACGGATCTCCACATTCTTGCAGCCATCCAGCAGGAGCATCGTTTGCTTGCCGTGAAAAATAAATAATGAACCATTGCCTTCCAGCGTTAAATTATATTGTCCCTTCAGCAAAATACCGATGGTCTTAGTGACATCCCTGTTCTCTTCTTCACTGGCAGTATTTGAGATAAAATAAGGTTTGCGGATAGCCTCGTCCGGATAGAAATGATAGCAGCCCTTCGGGCAATCTAGTAGTACTGGACCGGGAATTTCAGCGACAGCCTGTATAGCCCGAACCATGGCTGGCTGCGCGTCTAAACCAGAATCCGGCAGCACTCCATAATCCGTTAGGCGGATTACAGCAGGAGTAGTTAAGGCGTTATTCTCAGCAGAAGTAATCATCGGCACCGCCTTTCTTTTTTTTGTAAACGCTTAATATTTGGCAGTATAATCTCTCCGCTTAAAATAATCAATTGTGCAGCAGTTTCAGAATACGCAGACTGGTGCCTTTACTCTGTTCATCCTTCAGCCCCGTAATGCGTACTGAAACATGCAATTCTTGACGTTGTTCCTGGATCGGAAACATGGCGATAATAGGCCGAAAGGCAAGCGGACACCATTCATCGAATAAGTTCACAGCTTTATAAGAACTGCCATTTAGCGAATATTCAAAAATCCCGCTATCCGGTCCGTAGAGCAGCATCAAGCCTGCGCTTTGCCCGGTCACTGTAAAAGAAAAAACAGCCTCCTTGCTATGGGTATACAGATGCTCTGTTCCAAAACGCCAGTTCATCAGCGGATCTCCTGCAGCCAGTTCGCGAAGTTCGTAACCGTTCACAAGATCAGCCGCACGGAAATCAAGCAGGCTGCCGTATTCATAATTTTGCTCCGCCAAAGGTGGAATATCTAAAGAGCTTTCGCTACTCAAATTCGTCTTGTTAGGAACAAGCGCTGTCTCCAGATACTCTCGCAAAAAAGAGGCATACAGCGCATGACCTTCATCATTGGGATGATATCCATCCGGTGCCAGCTTAGTCCACTCCATTTGTTCCGCCTCTAGCTGCGCATAGACTCTAGCTGCAAAATTAACAGAGGGAAGCTTATAATGTTCAGCTACTTCTTCATGGACAGCAATATTAAAGGGATTGCTCCCGGAGAGATTCTTCTCTGCTGCTGTATACAAAAAGCAAATATCAGTGCCCGGTGACAACCGCCTGCATTGGCGGACAATGCCCTCCATCCCTCTAATGGATTCTTCCCGGTCATTGCCGTCATTGACGCTAAATTCAACGAATAACAAATCAATTGTGCCCTGCTGCAGGACATGCTCCTGTAATCGATGAGCACCTAAAGTTGAGTTCGTCCCCCCCACTCCCGCGTTGATGAAGCGGAACTCCTGATCCGCAAACCGCTCCTGAAGATACTTACCAGTGAGTGCTCTCCAGCTATATGTGTCTGCTTCGGAAGCACCTGCCCCCTCCGTAATTGAGCCGCCTAAAAAGGCAACGGTTACAGTCCCTTTTTCCGTAAGCCTGCCGTTAATTTGAGGTAGTCCACGGCGCGGAACTACAAATGAATGATTGCAATGATTCTCGTCTGTCATAACTCAACCTCCATCCACAAAAACCCATATTTTCCCCTGAAATCAAGAAATCAGGTGCGGGGTCTATCATACAGCACCTGATTCTGATTTCAATATTTATTTTTTTGAAGTATCATAAGCCTTTTGTAAAATTTCGAGATAACGGTCAAGCTTCAAGTTCTGCAATCCCTTTACATAAGCGTCCCAGTCCTTGTTCAGATCCTTGTTGCCTGTGATGAATTGCAGTTCATTTTGTTCGATGTAATTTTTCAAATTTGTCTGCAGCAAGCTGGCTTCATCAATCTCAATTGGATCAATCCAGATCGACCAGATGGGGAATAACTCTTTAGGCTCATGACCTTCGTATAGCAGAGTCGCATCATACAGTCTACGTTCATAACCATCAGAAGCAAAGATGTCGGTACCTTGAACGTAAGTATCACGGTATTCTTTAGGCTCATAGAAGTGAGCCATACCACTCCAGCCTGCATTACGTGGTGCTGCGCCTTCTTCACCTGGAATTAGTTTGATCATCGGTTTAACATCTTTACCCAACGCCACATCGCCTTCAACCGGATCTGTCCAATCGGTTCCCTTCAGGCCAGCTGCGCCATTCGTTTGGCCTTCTGGTGTAAACATATAATCCACCATCTTGATCAGTGTAATTTGTGCTTCTTCACTTGCTTTGTTTGTGATCACGAATTTTGCACCCGGGACTACGCCGCCTCCATCATGAGTCGCATAGGAAATTCCTTGAGGTCCCGAAATCGGAGGCAGCGGGTTGTAATGTGCTGAACGGGTATTCCCCGGGTCGATGTTTACGAAGATCGCTGGGTGCATACCTGCACCTGCACCTAGAATTTCTGCATCAGCATTTTCCCCGATTTTCTTAAAAGCTTCCGCGTTTTGTGTAAAGGCACCCGGATCAATCAAACCTT
Organism: Paenibacillus sp. FSL H8-0175; assembly: GCF_045040615.1. Lineage (NCBI taxonomy): Bacteria > Bacillati > Bacillota > Bacilli > Caryophanales > Paenibacillaceae > Paenibacillus > Paenibacillus sp. FSL H8-0175. The sequence goes on from NZ_CP150299.1 coordinate 5,235,072, forward strand.
CGTCAAACAGGGATTTAATATAGGTCAATCCTTCTTTCCACTCCGGAGTAATGGCAGCAGATTGCACCTTTCCATCCTTCATGTTCAGGTAATTACGATCATCATCATAAACAAATGCGTTCATCAAGAAAGGAACGATTCGTACGCCGAACTCCTCGATAGAACCGCTTAGCGGCACTTCATCGGCTTTGCCATTGCCGTTCGGGTCTTGCGTTTTAAAGGCTTTCAGTACATTTTTGAATTCCTCAGTGGTCTTCGGCATCTCCAAGTTAAGCTTTTTCATCCACTCAGTATTCAGCCACATTTTGCTAGGATAGGAACAGTGGAAACATTCTGTATAAGCTACAAGTCCGTAAATGTTTCCATCAGGTGCAGTATTAAGCGTTCTTAGGTCAGAGTTCTTTTCCATGGCTGCTTTAATATTTGGAGCATATTTATCAATCAGATCATTTAGAGGAATGAGTACACCTTGCTTGCCGTATTTCAGTAGATCGGCCTGTGAGAATTGATCAATATAGTGAGTAAGCAGGTAAGCATCCGGATAGTCACCACTCGCCAGTGAGATCTGGCGTTTTTCCTGAGCACCATCCGATGGGTTGATCTGCCAGTTGAATTTGAAATTAAATTTCTCTTCTACATGTTTTGTGAATTTATTGGTCGGAAGGTCGATGCCGGATTCCTGAACTGAGAACACGCTGATCTCAACCGGCTTGCCAGACGAACCCGAACCAGAACCCTGCTGCGTGCTGGATGCGTTATCTGTATTTTTATTTGCACATCCGCTAATTACAACCGTAAATGCCATGACCAGAATTAGTAAAGTAATCAAGCTTTGCTTCTTCAAATATTATCACTCCCTTTTGTAATTTAGCAGGTGATACGATGATACCTTAAGTGTGTACTCCGGGCATACCTCCTTTCCAAAAAAGAGACTCCTAAGATCAACCCTTGACGGAACCAACAAGCATCCCCTGTACAAAATAACGCTGTACGAAAGGATAGATAACAAGTACCGGCAAAGTGGCAATCACAATTAAGGAATACTTCAGCAGCTCGGAAAGCTGTTGTTTCTCGACCAGTTTCCCCACGTCCATGGCCCCACCAGCGCTGTTGTTCTGAATGATGATGCTTCGCAGGACAAGCTGTAAGGGGAACAAATCTGCTGATTTCAGATATATCAGCGCATCGAAATAGGCATTCCATTGACCTACCGCGTACATAAGCACCAACACTGCGAGAATCGGTTTGGATAACGGGAGTACCACGCTCCAGATGAATCTCATATCACTACAGCCGTCGATTTCACTAGCTTCCAAAAGCTCCTCCGGAATCGAGGATTGAAAGAAGGAGCGGGCAATAATGACCTGCCAGACCCAAATGGCGTTCGGAATCAGCAGCGCCCAGCGAGTATCGATCAGATGCATCTCCTTCACTACCAAATAGGTGGGAATTAGCCCCCCACTGAAGATCATGGTGAAGGTAATGATCATCATCAGTGTATTTCGTCCGAAAAAACCTTTTCGAGACAGCGGGTAAGCGATCATGACCGTTAAAGTTATACTAATCAGCGTTCCCGCTGCGGTGTAGAAAATTGAGTTTCCATAACCAGTGATAATCTCAGGCGTATTCAGCAATACTTTGAAACCCTTGAAGGATATATCTACAGGCCAGAGCCAGACACGACCAGAGGTCACGGCTGCCGGACTACTGATTGAGCTGCTGATGATAAAAATAAGCGGATAAAGTACAGCGATTACCACAAGAGTAAGCACGATATAGATTGTGATCAGGAACGCTTTGTCGCCGACGGATTCTTTAATCTTTTTTTGAACTGCTGCTGCCATAGATGAGCTCCTTTCCTACCAGATGCTGTTCTTAGTGATTCTTTTCGCCAGACCGTTTACTGTAAATAAGAGAACCAAGTTGATGATGGAGTTGAACAGGCCCACCGCAGTTGCAAAGCTGTAATTGGCATTCAACAGACCGACCCGATAGACATAGGTGGCAATGATCTCAGAATTAACGAGGTTAAGCGGGTTCTGTAGCAGGTAGACTTTTTCAAAGCCAATCGCCATTACATTCCCTACATTCAGAATCAAAATGATAACGATGGTTGGCACAATCCCTGGCAAATCGACGTGGCGGATTTTTTGAAACCGCGAGGCTCCATCAACTTTGGCAGCTTCATAAAGTGTTGGGTCTATCCCTGCAAGCGCTGCCAAATATACGACTGCACTGTAGCCCGCTGTCTGCCAAATATCAGACCACACATAAATCGAACGGAACATGCCGGGTTCACCTAGGAAGTTAATAGAATCCAGTCCGAAGAAGTTGAGTGCAATGTTGGCAAAACCGAGCCGAGGGGCCAGAAAGAGCATAACGATTGACACCATGACAACCGTCGAGATGAAATAAGGGGCAAACGATACAAGCTGAACGAATTTCTTAAACCTTCCTCCCCGTACCTCATTAATCATGAGCGCAAGAATAATCGGGATTGGAAAACCCGCCAGCAGCTGATAGCCACTAAGCATAATAGTATTCTTGAGCAGTGTCCAAAACTGCGGATTCTCAAAGAAGAGCTGAAAGTTTTTAAATCCGACCCATGGACTTCCCCATATCCCTTTTATGACGTTATAGTCCTTAAAGGCTAGGACAGTGTTCAGCATCGGATAATACTTGAAGATGATAAAAAACAGCAAAGGCGGAATCACAAGCAGATGTAACTGCCAGTGCTTTTTTATGCTTTTGCGAGCATTTTGTAAGAATACGGGGCCTTTGCTTTTCGGCAACGACTTGCGATGTAGTACTAATTCTTTCTCCAGAACAATTCCCCCTAAGCAGATGTCTGTGATTTGTGATAGCGCTTTCTACGAATTGATCATAGATGACTTTTATCTCCAAAAGAAAGGTACACTTGGGTGCTTCAGCGTACAAATCGCCCTATCTGAGGAGCACAAAATAGCAGTAGAACGGCCATTTTTCCGAATTGCAGGGTTGAAATCAGAAAAAGACTGCATCATCCAAAGTGGACAGTGCAGCCTTATGTTATGGCCTATTTTTTTATTCATCCACAGATTGTCTATAGGCACTCGGGGAGACACCCATCAACCTTTTGAATGCGCGTCTGAAGGAATGTGAACTGTTGTAGCCCACCCGCACGGCAATCTCATCCACCGTTAATCCGCTCTCTTTGAGCAGGATGATGGCCTGATCCATTCTGACTTTTATCAAATGGTCGGAGAAATTAACACCCGTGACCTCTTTAAACAGCTGGGAAATGTATTTTTCCGGCCGCTCCACCTGTTCCGCCACCCGGTAAAGGGTTAGTTCCGTATCCGAATAGTTTTTTGCTGTGTAGTCCTTAATCTGCTTGATGATTTGAATATGAATATCTTTCTTTTTATTCGCAATGAGTCCGCACAGCTCTTCCATAATGTCAAAAAATTCGTTCTGGATCGTCTCAAGCGACTCTGATGAGCCAATGTCTATGACCCGCCGTTTGACACTCTCGATATCTGAATATTCGGTAAATGCCTTTTGATCCAATAGCTTGAGAAAAGTCCCCTTCATTTCCCCGACAAGCTGGTGCTTCATTTCGATGGATAATTCTCGCTGCTCCATATTCTGAGCAATAATCGCACGCACAATCCGTTTGGCTTCCTCAAGCTCTCCGGCTCGAATCGTGCTGATTAACCGTTGCTCCGAATCCAGCGGATAATAATAAGTTGTATTCTCAATTTGAGCTTCACTGCTCCAGATAATCCCTTTTTTATTCATATAAACAGCATATTCCAGTGCCTGCTTCGCTTGATCATACGAAAGGCTAACCTCTGTTACCTCTGTGAATAGATCCCCGAAGCCCGCCAGAATGGTAATGCGGTACTCATTAAAGACATTTGTAGCGAGCTCCTCCATCGTCTGGGTGATATTCGCTGCTTCCTGTTCCTTGTCAGCTCCGTCTTCCCTAGAAAAGAACAGCGTTACAACTTTATCAGAGCCCATATCCGTCATCAAGACATCCACGCCAAGATCAGCCAAGGTCTGTTTCAGCAGCAGCCGGGAAGCACTCAGCTCGTTCAGAATTTCAACACTGTCCATACCCGCATAACCGTTAATCTGAACAATTCCTACGTAGCCAGTATTCTGATTCATGCTGATATCCGCCTGTTTGGCGGCAGAGATAATTTCATCCCGCGTTTTGAATTCGCCGGCAATCAGCCGTTTCAGGAAGGCATCTCGGACCAGAGGAAGCTGGCGGTTAAGCTCGGACTCGAGCAGCTTATTTTTGGTAATCATATCGGCTATATTGCCGCTCAAAAAGTCAAATTCATTTCTCTCCGAGGCTTCTTCTTTGCCGAATTGCTCCTTCATGACACTGAGCATACGGTTGATTGGCGCGCTGTTACGGTAAGCTAATATCAGTCCGGCAATCAAACCGATAATTAGAGTGCCTCCCGTAATTTGTATGGAGATTCTCTTGATTTTGTTAGCATTCTCCATCAAAATATCTTGAGGAATCCCGGTCTGATACACCCAGCCATTGGAATCGGAACGGGTAGTAATCACCAGATCATCCTTATAAAACTGACTGACCTTGTTCTTATCAAAAGCTGGATCGTCGAGCATTTTGACCATTTTCTGCTCATCACTTCCTTGCAGAACAATCGTATTCCCTTTAGCATCACTAATATGCACCCAACCCCCATATCGCTCGGTCAGGCCTGAAAGCAGGCTGGAAATATTTTTTTCATCAATAATCACTACTGCGACGGCCGGCGAGGAATCATTAAAGCTATCCAAGGGGAGTGACTGCATATAGGTAATAACCGAGGTTTGCATCCCCCTGCTGACAAAATCACTAAGTGGCTTGATCTCGCTGCGGTGGGTTGTCTCAAGCACTTCTTTTCTCCAATCCTGTAACGAAAGATCCTTATAGTTGAAATTAGAATAGTAATGCTCCGGACGATAGGTCGAACCTGGGGTTAGGATAAGATTATAGTTGGCGAGGTAAATATAATAGTTTTGCAAAAAATCATTAGTCTGGCCGAAGGTCAAAACATTCCGCATCGTTTTCCAAATCCCATACACATTCGTCTCATTTTCACTTTCATTCATAAGAACATTTAGCTCCTGGTTGACCGCCAATTGCCTGGTAAAGCCTTCAACCTCCGCCATACGGCGCTCCAATATCTCCTGACTTTTCTGAAGCTGAGTGACTCCATTCTCAATCGAGATGGACTGTGTCACGGAGATCGAGGTTAGATAGGACATGTACCCGCCAATGCTGGGTATGACCAAAATGACCACATAAGAGATTAGAAATTTACGAAAGATATTGGAATATTTCAGCGTAGTTAGCCTCCCTCAATATGACATTTCGATAGCGCTATCATTACCATAGATTAAAACATTTTGCTTCATAGTCAAGGGTTTGAACTCACTTCACCCTCCTGCACCTCTTCAGAAATGGAAAAAAAACAGCGATCTACGCCGTTATCACTGCCTTTTATCGGCAATTCCGATATTTTATCTATAGTGCGTGACCCTCCTGTCATTTAGAAAAAAGGGGCCAGTAACGGCCCCCCTTCTTCAATGCTTTGGCTAGACAATCAGTTCTTCTTCTGATCTCTGGCCTCTGATCCAGATGTAAAGACATGATCCGTCGAAGCTTCTTCAATGTCGCCGAAGGCCCAATGCGTTGCCGGAACATCTGCCCACTGTGGATTTGTTACATTGGTTAGAGGACCTCTGCCCAAAGCCCTATTCATAACCACAACAGCTTCGGCACGAGTAAGCTTGGCATTAGGACGGAAAGTCCCGTCATTATAACCAGTCAAAATGCCCGTACCTTGGGCTTGCAAAATCGCCGCCTGTGCCCAATGTCCATTGATGTCAGAGAAACCGGAGCCCTTCTGCGTCGAAACCGTTCTAACCAGGGTCACCAGACTGGCCATTTCTGCACGCGTCAATGGTTGATTAGGTTTAAAGGTGCCATCGCTGTAACCCTTCATTAGTCCCATCTTCGCTGCTTTAGTTATGGCATCAGCACCCCAGTAACCAGAAGGCACATCACTGAACACAACCCCTGCTCCAGTAGCTCCCTTCTCAGCAACATTGGCAAGAATCGTTGCCATCTCAGCACGCGTAATTTCGTGCTCCGGCTGGAAGAACCCACCCGGATAACCTTTGATATATGCGGTATGACGGATCGGATTAGACTCGCCATTCCCTGCAGATCCATCCTCGTTTCCAGTTGCCGGAGTTGGCGTCGGTGTCAGGGCAGGTGGTGTAGAAGATGGCTGAGCTGGAATGTACGAGCCACCTGAGTCCGTTGATGTTGATGTTGGTGTTGGTGTCGGACTTGGCGTTGGTGTCGGAGATACAGCAGGACTCGTTGAAACTGTGAATTTCAATTGATCCGTCAGCATGAAATCACCAGATTTCTTCACAGCTTTAAGCGTGTGTATCCCGCCTTCCAATCCCGAAATACTATAAATTTCCTGACGGGTCAGGCGGCTCTGACTATACGCATTTACAGTTTGGACCCGTTGTCCATCCACAAAAATATCCATATCACCTTGCTCTGGACCCATAGGTGTGATCAGGCTGATTCCGGTACCCTTGAAGGTATATTCAAAGAAATCACCGTCCACTGATGTGGAGTGAACATCGTTAAGATAATCTCCCTCCACAGTAAACTTAAGGTTCAGCGTCCCCACTGGCTGTGCAGCAAGATAAGATTTATTCAGTGTAACACGGTTACCTGCTACTGAATAATCAGTCCCGAGAACCAGATCATATAATCCGTTAGTAATGCCGGCAAAGCTTTCCGCTTGCTGCAGTAATGTCACCTCAATATCTTCCTGAGCGGAAGCAGCTTTATCAAAGCTGGCAGCGATCGGATTAATCATATTCGGAATTTCTACCTTAAGCATATCAAGGAGCATAAATCTGCCTGATTTCTTCACAACCTTGAGCGTGTGCATTCCATCCGGTAAGCCAGAAATGCTGTAAAGGTTCTGAAGTGACATTTGTCCATGATGATAGGCACTGACGGTTTCCTTAAATTGATCGTCAACATATATATCCATATCACCCTGTGACTCATCTACCTCTGTGAACAGCTGAATCCCCGTTCCTCTGAAGGTATATTCAAAAGAATCACCATTCTGCTCCGTATATTGCACATCGTCTTTATAGTCACCCAATCCTCTGCCACTGCTGCGGTTCCAAGTGCCATTGTACTTAACTGTCGAATCATCGTTATTAATCATCACATAACGAATGCCTGTAGAATCACTAATTTGTATCGACAGGGTCTGTGGATCACCAGTGTTAAAAATGAAAATCAAGTCGGTTGTGCCTGCCGGCTGCTGCGCAAGGTATTGCTTATGAATGGTCAATTTATCATTCGTCACCGTAAAATCGTCTTCCGAAAGTGCCTCGCCATTATTTTCAATACCGCTCAGTGTATTACCATTCAAATTCAGAGTGACAGTAACATCCTCTTGTTGTTCTATTGCTTGGTCGAATCGAGCAGATGTCGGAGTAATGGTACTATTCTGTTCTCCTGCTGGAGTTTCTGTAGTCACCTTAAATGCGTCAAGCAGCATAAAATCACCTGAGCTTTTGACCACTTTAAGCGTGTGAGAGCCGTTAGCCAGTCCTGAGACACTGTACAGATTTTGCTGTACCTCTCTTGATCCAGTTTTATAAGCACTAACGGTCTGTGCAGCCTCATTGTCCAGCGTAATAATCACATCTCCCTGAGATTCATGCTTTTCGGTCAGCAGTTCAATGCCAGTGCCCGTAAAGGTGTACTCAAAGGAATCCCCGTTCTTCTCGGAATAATGCACATCGTCTTTATAATCACCCAATCCTCGAGATGAGCTTACCTGCCATGCGCCATTATATTTAATGCCGCTGTCATTATCATTAATGTAAACTACATTAGTGACCGTTGCCTTGTTCGCAGCAGACGAATTCTCAGACGGGTCAGTCCCATAGTTCGTAATATCCGATTGTGAAGCCATCGACGGAGCAGACGAGGAATCCTTGATCGTAATGCTCAAATCCTGCTTTCCTTCTAGCAGCTCTTTGCCGCCATTACGCTTCCAATCCCCGCTGTAGCGCATACCTGTATCATCATCATTGACTGTAGAGGTGCCACCTAATGCTGTAACTTTAAGCATCCGTGACGCATGAGGTTCAAGTATGCCTCCGCTAAATTCCTTCTCAAAGTCTCCCAGCTCAGTGTGACTCCATAAATCGCGAACGGAAGCCGGACCTTCAAGGCCGAGATCACTCCATTTGACTTTCACCTCCGCACTCCGACTGCCCAGATTGAACAGAGCTACGCTGTAAGTGCCATCTCCATTATTGGCATACCAAACCTGCTGCTGGGTATCCATAGATACCGGATGGCCTGGACGTCCTGCCTGATTTACGGCAATTACCTCATCATTGGTAAGCAATTCTAGACCATAGCTGTCCAGCCTAGTCATGTCATTACCTGTATACAGTGGTACGGAAGAGATTGACCAGAATGTCATCGCGGATTTCCGCTCGTCTTTGGTCAGACCATCCATAGATCCGTTACCAACGTTCAGGGAATCAAAATCATTCCAACCCCCAGGACCTGCATCCCTCCACCAAAGTGCTGCTTTGGGGAACAAGCGGGAAATACTCGGCCAGGCTGTCAGCCCACTGCCATCGTAAGCTTCCACATCCCAGTCAATTCGCCAACCGTTGGCATACTTTTTCCAGAAATCCACGTAATTGTGATCGAGCGCCCAGGACAGCTCAAACCAGATGTTATTTCTGTCAAAAGCCTTAGACCATGCCTCAACATCGCCGCGCGCATCACGGCTCAAGTTATCAATCCCCGAGCCAGGAGTCACGCTGTCAAATTTGACGAAATCAATGCCCCACTCGCCAATCATATCGGCAATAGAATCCACATACTTCTGGGCACATGGATTCGTGAAATCAATTTTATAAGTGTAGGAATTCCAATAATCCATAATGGTAAGCGGCTTGGCTGTAATGTCCTGTATGCGGCATTGGCCACCAGTCCCGTAAATCTCAAGATTCCGATTATAGGCATCGATGGATACCCCCGGAATCATATAGATTCCAATTTTCTGTCCATTATTATGAACATAGTCGATGACCTCTTGAAATCCGTTAGGATATAAGGTCTCACTTGGAATCGGTCTGCCGTATTCATCCATGTCGCCATTCCAGCCCGCATCAATATTGATGTATTCATATCCATGGGCTTGCAACTTCTCATGCATAACATCCGATTGTTTCTTAATGCTTTCGGCCGAAGTCCAGTTACCTGCACCGTCGTACACCTGCATGCTGTAACTGCTCCAGCCCATATACGGCTTTTGCGCCATACTTTTCTCAGCTGCTAGTGCCACATTGCCCTGCGTTCCTGTGAAACCGAACTGCGCTGCTGCAATTATAAATACCAACAGGCTCATTCCCAGCTTTTTTCCCATTCGCTTCAAATTATCCTTACCCCCTCATGAAATGTGGTTAAAATTTCTTTGATAGCGCTTTCTTTACGGGATGATCATAAAGGAAGAACGAGTTCCACGATAGGTACATTTCCGCATTTTACGTACAAATAACCCAAAAACAAGGGGACAAATGAACAACGGAACAAACATTATTCCTCCAACACTAGAAACTTAAGGAAGATAATGTGAGCTGGATGTATTTTGAAAATTATTAATAAAGACCCTTTTGACCTTATGTAACGTGATGGAAATCACATGATTTAATGTAAAATAAATGAATAATTTAGAAATGAAATACAATTATCTTAATCGATGCATGATATGCTCTAGAAAGGGAGATAGGATTGAAGTTGGATTTGGAAGAGTTGAATGTGGATTCCTTGATTCAGATGCTTAAAGCATCATTTTCATTTGAGAATTGGGATGCCATGATTGAAATTGCAGACAAGCTACATGAACAAATTTCCATCATATATGAAAACAATAGTAACCTCATAAGAGGTCCTAAACTGAAGCGGAGTATCCCCTATTATTTTGGATATAGCTCATGCGCAAAAGGTATAGCACTACAAAAGTCCGGTAAGTTTGACGAGGCAAAACTATGTATTCAGAAGTATGCTGACCTTGGCTGGATAGGAGGTTTAGATGAAGAGGCCATTTATGAAGTCGAATATTACCGCAATATAGCAAAAGCCAATTCATACGTTATCGATCTGCTGGAAGGCAAAATGGGAGTGCTACATAAATACGTTGAGTTTATTAGAAAAAGTGATGATGAAGAATTATTGCCGGGACTCATTACCATCTTAGAATCTTCGATAATACATGATTATTCCGTTGATTGGATTCTGAAGGAATTCAAAATCAATGTTGATGACATAGGAGAACATGAGACTATTGTGAATATCAAATACCATGAGGATTACATTTATTTGCTGGCGATGTATTACTATAAACAAGAGAATATGTACGATACAATCAACACTATTCTAGAAATCTTGTTATTAAGCATCAAGCTAGACGATGATACAGGCTTCAAAAAATCAGCAGCGCTCTTTGAACTCCTTAGAGACCACGCCGATCAATCACAACTCAAAGTGCATCACAATATCATGAAAACAATAATTGAAAAAGAGTTTACCAGGTCCTTCAGCTCGCGAATCGAGTTCAGCAAAATACACAGTTAAGCATCACGGAGGTCGTCGTTGATTGGATTATAAAGTTGGTTACAAAAAAGGAGTGGTTCTCTGGTTGATGGAGGGAATCACTCCTTTAGGGTGTATTGGTCCCGGTCCATACGGTGCATTCTGCGGGATTTATACCGTTTATTTCGCCACATTCGCTCGATCAGCTGCATTCTGCGGGATTTATACCGTTCATTTCGCCACATTCGCCCGATCAGCTGCATTCTGCGGGATTTATACCGTTCATTTCACCACATTCGCTCGATCAGCTGCATTCTGCGGGATTTATACCGTAGATTTCTCCGTATTCGCCCGATCAGCTGCATTCTGCGGGATTTATACCGTTCATTTCGCCACATTCGCTCGATCAGCTGCATTCTGCGGGATTTATACCGTTCATTTCGCCACATCCGCTCGATCAGCTGCATTCTGCGGGATTTATCCTGTTCATTTCTCCACATTTGCTCGATCCGGTACATTCTGCGGGATTTATCCCGTTCATTTCTCCACATTCGCTCGATCCGGTACATTCTGCGGGATTTATACCGTTCATTTCCCCGCATCCGCCCGATCGACTGCATTCTACGGGATTTATACCGCTCATTTCTCCGCGTTTTGCTCGATCCGGTAACATCCACTCCATCCACCACAATCTAATGCATTTTTGCCTCTCTTTTCACCACATCCACTCCATCCGCCACAATCTAAGGCATTTATGCCTCTCTTTTCGCCACATCCGCTCCATCCGCCTCATTCTAGGGCATTTTTGCCTCTCTTTTCACCACATTCACTCCATCCGCCACATTCTAAGGCATTTTTGCCTCTCTTTTCACCACATTCACTCCATCCGCCACATTCTAAGGCATTTTTGCCTCTCTTTTCGCCACTCCCACTCCATCCGCCACATTCTAGGGCATTTTTGCCTCTCTTTTCGCCACTTCCGCTCCATCCGCCACATTCTACGGTATAACTCCCGCTCCCTTTTCGCCGCTTCCACTCCAGCCGAGGTCTATCTGCCCGCCCCAGCATAAAGGTTTTTCACTCCCCCTCAGAACCTCGCTTAATAAAATCACTTAATAAACTTGAACCCATTAAGATTCAATAAATATCCGCTAGAGCCGGTGAATTTTAGATATACATTATGCGTGCCGGTGGCGCCGCTGATTGCACATGTTTTAGTCACCCAGGTCTGCCAGCCGCCTGTTCCCGCTACCGGACAAGTTCCAACCAGAGTTCCAGTTGAGCTGTCCAGTCTAATTTCGATAGTTCCTCCAGATGTACCGCTCGCTACTCTTGCTTCGAAACTTGTGGGTCCGACGCTTCCAAAGTTAACATTATTAAACGCGATATAATCGCCATTCTCTATATAGCCGACATTCTGACCGCCTTCGGAACTCGCTTCATTTTTCACACCAGACATGCTGGTATAACGTTCTGCTTCGATCGTCGAATAGGCATCATAATAATTTGTTTTTAACCACTCCGCAGTGTTCCAAGAAACTTTTGAGACCCCGGCATATTGATTTACTGTGGAGACAACGCCAGATAGAGGAACTGTTTTATAAGCATAAGGCAATTGCTCGTTATACCCATAAGTGAATGTAAAAGGTGTAGATGGCGGGTTTGATTTACTCATATTTTCAATTCCGACTATTGATGATGACCAAGCCCACTGGCCAATGGTTGCTTTGTTATTCCAATTCATTCCGCTAGTAAAGGCATTAACGCCATTATTATCCCAACTGCTGCCTGTATAGGTTGTTCCGCTACTAGTTGTTACTGTAGAATTTACAATTAAACTATGGTTCATCGCATCCTTAAACAATACGTCAAAAGGAGCATTCATATTGGCGGTATCATCCCCTTGACGCTCCGCACCAATCAGCGGTTCATTAAAAGCATTATAGACATTGGTGTCCCCCGCTATAGAAGCTCCATTTCTGGCGTTCATTCCACGCGATAATTTATCATGGCCGTATTTGGAGATTGCAGTAACGCTGTCGAGTACATTCTGATGTGTAGAGTTATCAAAAGAATTATTAAATAGATGCCCGACTCCTTGACGAATCATTGGCAGACGCGACCCAACATTTGTATAACGATTGTATGCTAAAGTTAAGCGAAGTCTTTGATTTCCATCTTTAATTTCCACACCGTTAGAACCCACATAATTCGTATAATCCTTGTCACCCGATCCTACCAAATGAACTTTGGAGTGATAGGCGGCATAAGCCATAATTTGATTTTTGGTAGCCCCTTCGTTACGCATTTTATAATAAAGGCTGGTGGAGGAGTTCAGTGATCCTGTTGCATATTTTTGCTCCATATATTCAATTGACTTATAAATAGAGCTACTAGTCGCTGGATTTTGAGCTGCCGCTAGACCAAATTCGTTCCAAGAATAAGTTACATTCGTTGAACCATTTTCCATATCAATCATTCCATCCGCGGCTATCGAAAACTTACAGTGGTCTATCCATACATTGTTTGCGCCATTTACCTTGATAAAAGTCCAGCCTACCTCTTTGTGCTCACCTGTATCATCCCATTGCCACATTTCATCAAAATTGAGATTTCTAATGACAATATCGTTCACTGAGCTCTGCAATTTTAATTCTGCGTGTTTAATAGTTTTACCTGAAGCTGAAAAAATCGTTAATCCATCAATATTGGCTATGTTTAATTTGGATACACCGGAGGTTATTAAGAGTGGGTTCGTGAATCCGTTTGATGGATCAGGATATTTTGTAACAAAGCTATATTTTGAAATTTCAGTAGAATTTAGTGCTAATTCAGTCCACCCTAAGTTTAGATTATCTGTAACTTCAATAACTTTTACAGCACCACTGCCTGCATCCAAGATTGCTTGTAAAAACTCTCGGCCACTGCTGACCGTTCGATAATATGAGGTACCTGCATAACTGCTTCTATCTTTTACACCTAATGATGCAAAACCAGGAACTGATAAAAAACTGCTGTCATAACCCTGCTCAACCTTAGACGCGTTAGGAATTATATTTACCGCTGCCGCCTCTGCTTTGCCTGCTAGATTAGAACAAGTTAAAGTCACCAATAAACTTCCCAGCATTAAACTACGTAGCACTTTTTTAATCATTTGATCCGATCCCTCCTACTTATTTTAGTGAAACGACCTTACCTGAATGATCACCCCCTTTAATGAAAGCGCATCCAATCATGATATAAAAAGATCCCCTCCGATTGACTGTGATTAGACTCATCTACCATGAGGTCTGTTTCCACTGCCTACCAGAGGGGAATCCTACAAAACCATTCCTTGTTGCCATACAATTCTATCTATACTAAATTTGGATCGATCATTCGCAGCGTTCCGTCCGCATTATACTTTAATTCAGTAACCTTCACACAGCGCTTATGGCTCACACCGTCCGACAAAGAACTATCATGATAAAATAGATACCATTTGTCCCGAAAGTTCACGATGGAATGATGCGTTGTCCATCCGATCACCGGGGTCAGAAGTGTGCCTTGAAACGTAAAGGGTCCCAGCGGATTGTCTCCAATGGCGTAGACGATTTTATGTGTGTTCCCTGTAGAATAACTGAGGTAGTATTTCCCCTCGTATTTATGCATCCAAGGACCTTCAAAAAATCTTCTTTCTTCATCGCCTGCCAGAATAGGACGTCCTTCAGTATCAATGATGGAGATTTCCATTAATTTGTCCTGAAAGGACAACATATCCTTGCTTAGCTTTGCCACGCGAGGTCCCAATGCAGGTTCGTGTGGAGCCGGCCCTGTGCCATCAGGCATGTAGGTATCCGTACTCCACTTCTCCAGCTGCCCCCCGCGAAGCCCTCCTAAGATCAGATAAACCTCGTCGTCATCGTCGTTGAATACGGCCGGATCAATGCTGAAGCTTTCCTCCATGTAATCCGCCTCCGGCGTAAAAGGTCCCGCCGGTGAATCCGCTGTCGCCACACCAATCCGAAACACCCCGCTGAGATCCCGCGCCGGAAAATAAAGATAATATTTGCCGTTTCGGAAGCCAGCGTCTGGAGCCCACATTTGCTTGGATACCCACGGGACATCCTTCATATGGAGTATTTCACCATGGTCTACGAATTCTGCTGACCTATCATCCATAGTTAGAACATGGTAATCCTCCATAGCATAATGATCTCCATCTAAGTTGTTGGGAACGCTGATTTCAAGATCGTGAGACACATAAATATATAGTTTATCCTCAAAAACATGAGCCGACGGATCAGCAGTGTAAATATGTTTTACCAGAGGCTCTTTCCGCTTCGAAACATTCAGCATAAGCTTCTCCTTTGTTTTGGGGTTATTCGGTTACTTGGTTATTCACTTACTTGGTGATTCGGAACCAATCGATATCAAGATATCCTCCATTGCCGGAACCTACGGCAAATAGACCTGTCTTAGCTCCCACCCAATGTCCTTCTATAGCTTGAAATGACTCTACAGGTACGGAAGTGAAGTCTGTACCCTCCAAGCTGTAGCCGAAATGGCAAGTCGCATCCTCTAATACCTCGACCCGCAGGAAGAGATTATCCGTGTCTATCAAAGGATATGACCACATTTCTGTCTCTCCCGTATCATCTCCTTGCATAAGCGATAGGGCTAGCATCCCCTTCAGTTCTTGATCCTCTAATCTTCGTACCACCAAGCAACAATAACGATAACCAAAAATCATCAAACCTCCGGACTCCCCTATTCCCAAGCCCGAAGGGTCAATCTTGCAGGCTGCTGTAAACGAAAGTGCTGGGAATTTCTGCAGCAAGAGCTGCGGACTATGGTATAGCCCTTTGTTGTCTACGGGTTTATGTTCAGCATTTAACCGAAGATAGCTCTCTCTTGCCTCGAGACTATACCAAGACGATTTGGGGTTAGACTGCCACTGCCACTGCAATCCAAGCGTTGAAGACTCGAAATCGTCAGAAGTTGCAGGCACTGACACTGCGTATGCCTTCCCGACCTCAGGCTTTCGGTAACGTATCACTGGCACTCCAGCTCCATCGCTTGCTTGAAGCTCTCCCATCAAAGGCCAGTCATCTACCCAGCTGACCGGCTGCAAATGAACGACCCGGCCATAAGGTCCTTTATCCTGGAAATGGATAAACCACGATTCGCCCGAATCCAACTCCACTAGTCCGCCTTGATGCGGGCCGTTTACTGAGGTCTGCCCTTGTTGCAGAACGATTCGGTCCTCGTAAGGACCCCAGATGTTTCGGGAACGGAACACTGTCTGCCATCCGGTTGCCACGCCCCCTGCCGGAGCAAGGATATAATAATATCCGTTGCGCTGGTATAACTTTGGTCCTTCCAGAGTCGGATGATTTTCGGTTCCATCATAGATAATCCGGCCTTTGTCCAGCAGCCCTTTACCGTCAGCGGACATTCGGCACAGCCGCAGCTTGTGCTTAATGCCGCTGCGGCTCTTCGCATAGGCATGAATCAAATACGCCTGTCCGTCCTCATCCCAGAAGGGACAAGCATCAATTAAGCCTTTGCCTGCCTGAACCAGATGCAATGGCGTCCATTCTCCGGCAGGGTCCACCGCCGAAGTCATCATGATGCCGACATCTGGATCGCCATAGAAGATCCAGAACTTCCCGCCATGGAATCTCAGGCTAGGTGCCCAAATGCCATTGCCATGCTGCGGACGGTCATACCCCTCCAAGTTCATCTCCAGCACAGCATGATTGATGATTGCCCAATTGACTAAGTCCTTCGAATGCAGGATCGGCAATCCGGGAATGTGCCCGAAGCTAGAAGCGGTCATATAAAAGTCATCACCGACGCGAATTACGTCCGGGTCCGAATAGTCCGCATGCAGGATTGGATTGATATAAGTTCCGTCTCCCTGATCTGAAACCCAAGGCTCTGCGTATTCTCCAAGATTCATATAGTAATCCTCCCCATGTCCTTTTCCTTTTTATCCTTTGACCGAACCGCCTGTCAGACCTTGAATCAGATAACGCTGAATAAACATAAAGAGCACAATAGGCGGTATCAATCCAATAATGCTGCCTGCTGCGAGCGATCCATACTCTACACTGTACTGGCCGATCAAATACTTCAGTCCGATTGGGATCGTAAATTTGGACGCATCTGTCAGGAATGAGAAAGCAACCAAGAACTCATTCCAGCAGCCGATAAAGGCGAATAGAGCAGTCGCTACGATCCCCGGCAGAATCACTGGCGTAATGATCGTGAACAAGACCCGGAATCTTCCTGCACCGTCGACCATAGCAGCTTCGTCAATTTCCTTCGGAATACCAGATACAAACCCTTGCATCAACAGCGAGTTGAACGCAACCTGTGAAACGATATAGAACAATATGATCGCAAAAGGCGTATTCATAATCCCCATGCTCTTAAAAATCAGGAACAACGGGATGACGAATAAGATTACCGGAAGCATCTGAGTGCCCAGCATCATAAGCATAAAAGCATTTTTTCCAACAAATTTAAATCTGCTCAAAGCATAGCCGTTGAAAATCGACAGCAATGTAATAAAAATCACCGACACCGTACAGATGAAAAGACTGTTTACAAAAAATCTCGAAAAATTGTTGACACTCCACACCTTTATGAAATTATCAAACGTAATTGGATGCGGAAGGTAACGAATCGTGGAGCTGATAATATCATTCTCATGTTTAAGGGAAGTTGAGATGTCCCAAAGAAAAGGCAGCAGGACAAACAACAACGTAACAGTCATAGGAATATAGAACAAACACAAAGTGGTTAAAAAACGTTTAAGCTTACTCATTTTGGCCACCTCTGCTTAATTTCATATAGACGACCACAAAAATCATTAGAACAGCGAAGGAAAGGACCCCCATAGCCGAACTATAGCCATAATTCCCGTTCAAAATTGCCGTCTGGAACATATAAATCGGGAGAGTGGTTGTCATATTCATTGGACCGCCGTTTGTCATCGTGAAGATCATATCGATAGAGTTGAACTCCCAGATGGCTCTTAGCATCGTAGTGAAAATAATACTTTCCTTAAGATAAGGCAGGGTAATGGAAAATAACTTTCTTGCCTTTCCGCAACCGTCGACTTCGCAGGACTCGTAGACTTCTTTCGGAATAGACTGCAAGGAAGCAAGCAGCGCGACTGCGAAGAACGGGATCCCTCTCCACAACTCGGCCAGTACAACCGAACCGAATACGGTATGGGTGTTCGACAGCCAAGCGATATTCTCGTGAATAATCCCTAACCTCTTCAAAAGATCGTTAATGACTCCGATATGCTGGTTGTACATGAGCGACCACAGCATTGTCGTAAGAACGCCTGATACCGCCCAAGGAATCAGCACGAGCGAACGTATAACGCCTCTAAACCGGAAGGCCTGATTAAGCAGCAGGGCCACACCTAAGCCAAACACGAGCTGAAGAACGACTTCAATAACCACCCACTTGATGGTTATCCATAGCGAGCTTGGGAACAGATCGTCATGGAATAAAATCTGCTTAAAGTTACTCCACCCGGCAAAACCGTCATCCATCGGCCGAGTCAAGTCATAGTTCTGAAAGCTTAGTTGGAAGACTTGTAAAATAGGGTAGAACATAATGACCGCCATGAGAACGACAGTCGGGATGATCAGAACGTAAGGAAATATCCTGTCGCTGCCGATCATCTTGTTTTTTCTCTTGGACGTTCCCGTCACTTGTCCTGTTGCTAATTGTTGTTTCACCTTCATGAAATAATCACCTCAATAAGAATAATAGGCTATGCATGAAGCTAGCTAAATAATATATCTTGCAAAGTTTGTTTGTTTTTTTGAAAATAAAAAATAGCAGCAAAAAAACAACCTCACCCCAATCACTGACTGGAATAAGGTTGTTTGTGAACGCTTTCCAACTATTACGAGCTATGCTGCTGTCTATACTCCATCGGGGTAAACCCTGTATGCCGCTTGAACAAAACACTAAAATACTGGGTATTCACATACCCAATTTTCTCAGCAACCTCATATACCTTTAAATCGGTATGCACAAGCAGTTCAGTAGCTTTATCTATTCGCACTTGGACAATATACTCACAAAAATTAACATCCGTATACTTTTTAAACAAAGTACTGACGTACGATGGTGTAATGTGGACCGTCTCCGCTACTTCTTTTAAGTCCAGATTCTCATTCTGATAATGATTTGCGATATAATCCATAATTGTGCGAAGAATAGCTTGATGCGAATTGCTTGAATATTTGACCTGATCATAGAAAATAATCGATTGATCCATCCGGACATCCTTCATCTGTGTCGCAATCAATGCTTCCTCATAGGAGACGCCAATATGTTTAAACCCTTCACCAATACTGCCTATACCGATCTTGGCGTGAACTTTGAGATATTGCTCAATCATCACTGTTAAGCGGCGGGCAATAAGCTCGGTATCCTGCTTCAGCTTCTCCGCACCCTCGTTTCGGTAGTTGAACAACAGATTGATCCGGTGGTTATATTGAATCGCATACACCTGAACCCCGTCGCAAATTGCAGATTCTAGCACCTCATTGCAAAGGTTTTTGAGAGTGAACAATAATAGCTCCAGATCGACGGGTTTATTGGGTTTAAGAAACCTTCCGACGCCGTCCAAGCTCAGAACAGCCATCACGAACACCGAGCCGCAAAACGTTAAACCGAGCAGCTTCGCCTCCCTATCAATCGCTTCCTCATTCCCCGACCCAGAGATCAACTCGCTAAAAAATTGGTTCACGATAAGACCATGGCTTTTTATATCCTTCTCACGTTTTCTCCGCTCTTCCTCCAGTGCCTCAGACGCATTCATGATTGTCCGCAGGATTTTATCGTTATCTTCATACTTTAATATGTAATCAAACGCTTGAAGCTGTAGCGCCTCCTTAGCATAAGAAAAATCATCATACCCCGTTAAGAAGACAATCTTCAAATCCAAACCATTCTCCTTCACTTGGGCGGCAAGCTTCAGTCCATCCATGAAAGGCATGCGAATATCCGAGAGCAGTAGATCCGGCTTCTCCCTTTGGATAAGTTCCCAAGCTTCCTTCCCGTCCACTGCAACTCCTGCCACCTGAATGTTTCCCTGATCCCAATGGATATTCCTGCGAAGCCCTTCCCTAATCCATTCATCATCGTCTGCAATGACCAGCTTATGCACGATTCGTCACCTCATTTATCGTATATGGAATCCTTACAGTCACTATGGTATAAACCCCTTCTTCACTATCCAGCCGAATCCCGAACCCGTAGCCGAATTGCAGCGCCAGCCGTCGGTGAACATTACGCAGCCCGAATGTCACTGGAGCCTCTTGAACATTCTGCGCTTGAATAGAAGTATTCATCTCCTGTACCTTCTCTACATCCATCCCTGCACCATCGTCGAAGACTTCAATTATTGCTGCATCCCCGCTTGGCCTTCCTGTTATTCTGATGATCCCTTTTCCCTTCTTGTTTTTGATGCCATGATAGATGGCATTCTCGACAATAGGCTGCAAGGTCAGTTTCATGATAGGAAGATGCATAATGCTCTCTTCAACTTGAATCTCAAATTCAAAATCTTTCTGGTAACGGATATTTTGAATTTGCAAGTAGCTTTGAACATGCTCAATCTCTTCTCTAAGCGTTATGACCTCCCGCCCTCTGCTAA
This sequence comes from Paenibacillus sp. FSL H8-0175, assembly GCF_045040615.1. NCBI lineage: Bacteria > Bacillati > Bacillota > Bacilli > Caryophanales > Paenibacillaceae > Paenibacillus > Paenibacillus sp. FSL H8-0175. Next base: position 5,255,426 of record NZ_CP150299.1, read on the forward strand.
TGCCGATCCGAAAAAAGTGGGCCAGCGCACTAACCATAGTCGATGCCTTTTCCTTCTCACCCAAATCAATCATATGTTTGATAGATCCGAGAGTGTTGTATAGAAAATGTGGTTGAATTTGCGACTGCAATGCTAATAACTCCATTTGCCGCTTCTGTTCCTGTTCATCCTTAACTTGCTCCAGCAATTGGCGAACCGAATCAACCAAATTCTCCAACCCACTGGCTAATACACCAATTTCATTTTGCTCTTTCAGCTGAAAGTTAACATTTAGGTTCCCTTGTCTAAAACTCTTCACTTGTTTGGACAAATAACGGATGGGATTCGTCAGGCTGCTCGCAAAATAGGTTGCCATAATAATAAAAACTACGAGAATAACAGCTACGATTGTAAGCGTTATCGATTTAATCTGGCTTGCCTTGGCTAAGATATCGCTTTCAGGAACAATGGCGGCGAGCTTCCACCCGTTCAGCGATAACGTTGTAAAGTGAATCATCATACGTTGGTCCGACTTGCTGGCCGCCCTTAAATCTCCCTGGTGATTAGCGTTATTACGGATATCGTTCACGATCTCATCGCCGATAGCGTACTCTTTGGATAACGGCTTGGAATACATCACCCCATCTGGACTGATCAGAGCCAGCGAGCCATTGGGACTAATATTGACATTCTGTAAAATGTCGAGCAGATAGGATTCCTTCATATTAATGAGAGCCATGCCACTGACCTCGGAATCAAGATTTCCGATAATTTTAAATACGCTTACAACATTACGTTTCGTGACAGTAGTAAACACTTGATCCTCATGCGTATTCAACCAGTAATAACTGCTTTCTGCATCCTTTTGGTTGTATCGGGCCAGCCATTCATTAAGATTCACACCGACATGCCGGGGAATAAAGTCCTTCTGTATGTTGAAGGTCCGGCCATTATTAAACGTGACAAAAATTGAGTCGATGACTTGCAAATGATTCCGGTAGGCTTCCTCGAACTGTTTATGAAGATCGATGATATCATCGTAGCGATGTTCTCCTTCGTCTTGTCCATTATCTAATAAAATATATTGAAAAGCCGAATTGTTCTCGATTGACACCAGCTGTTCGAAGATCGTATAAAGCTTGTCGTTAAGAAAAAAGCCCGTTTGCTCGGTCGTATCGCTTAGCAAATAATAAGCGTTTTGTTCGAGCTGCTTAACGGCAGTGAAATAGGAAAAAAAACCGGTAAGCGCAACGGATGACACAAGAATAGGCAAAAAATAGATAAGCAGCTTAATTTTGATTGGGCTTCTAGAAAGATACGAGATCATGTATTTCCCCCAAATGAAGTCGTTTCGGATTCTCCTCTTATAATAACTCTTAGCTCGAAGAGATGGGTTTGTTTTTTATCAAACCTTGTTTGTTTTTATTCAATTTCTCAAAAAAAGAAGACGAGCCCCTGATTGGGACTCGTCTGTGGCTACTTTATGGATGTAGTATAAGCTGGGCTAACGCCGCAAGATCCACAATATCCAAAAGACCATCTTTATTCAGATCATAAATCTGATATCGGATCCAATCCGTATGTGCGGAGCTTATACCGTAATGAGCGGACAGAATAGCCAAATCACCGATACTTGCTGGATTGGCCGAGCTCAAGAAAGTTGCCAGCGCCGCATCCAGATCAATGATTGCCTGCTCCACAGAAACCTTAGTTGCGTTCGGATTATTCACGACCTGCATAGCTTTACCGATTGCATTATTAAGCTCATTCACTACCGTCTTCGTATATTGCCCCCATTTACTGCCAATAGTGGCGTAATCGGATGTTGCTTGTGCTATAGCAATCTTTAATGCCAGAGCCGATTTGTCCGAGGCGCCGTCTAACCCATCCATAGCCAACTGCAAGTTCGAGGCAGCTGCATTCACCTGATTCTGTGTAGCTTGCGATCCAGCAAGAATCACTTTCGCAGAGGTTAGATAGGTTTGCAAGATTAACCAAGTGGATGGATTGTATTGATCTGCCGTAAGGCTCTTCGCTACATCAACCCTGCTGGCCAGGACCGTTTTGTCTATCATGATCTTCATGCCATAGATCGTATTAGATAGCTTTGATACCGTTTGGCTACCATCGGCAATCAAAACGGGGTGCAAATGAAGATAGGCCGTCTTATCGCCGGCATAGTTCAGGTTTGATGAATGCCAGAGCATTTTGAGCATGTCTCCGCTTGGAAGGATACCAGCTCCAGTGCTTGCGAGCTTGATTGTGATTTTTCCATTCACCTCATCCTTATCGACGGATTCCACTCCCCATTCATCCGCTAAGCATTCTACCGAATCGTAAAGAATTAGGTCCGGGTCATATTCAAACGTCAACTCTTGACCATAAACAACAGTGCTGACACTTTCTGTAACGTAATCATTATTTAAGCCATAAACCAAACCAAATTGTTGGCCGGCAAACGTTGTTCCTTCTCCCATAACCGTAGCATAGGGAAGACTTAAGGACGGAGCATTTACAATCGCGCTGACCTCGTTAGAGTTATCGCTCTCACCTCCAACATTAACTGCCGTAATCACATAATAATAATTACCAGCAGTAAGATCGGCATTGTCCAAATAAGTGCTGTCCGTGACATTGGAGGCAATGGTTACATACCCCTCTGAGCTATTTACGCTTCGCTTCACTGCATAATAATCAGCTCCGGCAACCTCATCCCAGCGTAGCAAGATTTCGGCCCTGCCCGTAGTTGCACTTACGTTTGCGGGTGCTTTAGGAATCTGAATGGAACCCGGATTAGAGACCGTAATAACTGAAGGACTTATGCCTGAATCCAAGTGAAACGGTATCCCCGCCTGCGAAAAATCCGTATCCTGCAATAGGATATTACTCGCGAATCCCTTCAAATGGATAAAGGTGCTTGTGCCAGGCGGACAAAGAACGTCATTCAATAAAATATCGGCTGCATTGTTCATGGTATAGAGGGTTCCGTTCGCCGGAACGATCTGAACATGATTGAATTGAATATCAGTCGTATTACTGGACACGAATCCAGTTTGAGTCGACATTTTTACATTGGTCAACTCCACATTACGCAGAGGCACATTGGCCAGTGCATCGATGGACACTGCTTCCGAAGCTCCGTCCACCGTAACGTTACGAATGTGGATATTTTTAACCTCTGGAACCCGGTTATCGACTTCCAGCTGCGCATTATCCACTGCTTCGCTGTGCCCCGTATAGAAATCATTAATGGATAATGCCGTATAACCAATATTCTGCATATGGAGACCATCGATATAGATATTCTCGATAGGACCACCACCACCAACAAAGCTTTTAATATTGATCCCATTATCCGTTCCGATATATTGATTGTTGCGAACCGCAAGGTTATGAATGCCTCCGGATGTGTTACTTCCGATAGACAATCCGCCATGGCCACGAAAAACAATGTTGTCGGCAATTACGACTTCGGACAAAGCGTTTGTCGGACTCGGGTCATAGCTGGCCTTCATCCCGATTCCATCATCTCCGGCATTCACCGTGTTGTGATATAAAACAACATTCTGCGAAGAAGTGACATCAAGACCGTCTCCGTTCTGGTACCAAGCGTCGTTATTGACCGTTGAATTACGGATCACCAGATTCCGAATCTTCGTAAAGCTAGTCGCAAATTGTGGTGAATTCATAAAGGTAGGTCCATCGACTAACACATTGCTGCTATTATAGATGTCGACCATGATAGGACGATATACCCCAACAGCTTGTTGAGACGGATACCAAACACTGCCGTTATCGGTCAACACTCCGCCCAAGGACAACAGATAATTCCACTGCGTGGTTGTGACCTTGCCCTTCTTCACATAACGCCAATATTGCCCATTGCCATCGATAACACCTTTTCCTGTGATCGCGATGTTGCTGAGCCCCGATGCCGCCAGCATCGGTTGATATTTTGCATTCACCAAATTGTAGTCATCATAGTCGGGACTAAATTGAATGAGTGCACCAGCCTCTACATGCAGATCAATATTACTTGCCATTTGGATACTTCCTGTCAGCCATACACCAGCAGGTACGACGACACGCCCTCCACCTGCCAGTGTAGCCGCCTCAATTGCTTTTGCGAATGCCGCCGTATTTTTGGTTATACCATCTCCAACAGCGCCATAATCTTCAATATTAAAATCTACGTTTGGAAATGTTGGAAGCGTAATCGCTGGCATATCGAATGGCAGATCTTTTTGATACGTTTGCAAGTCATCCCCGCCCGTTACAACCCCCACGGAATCCGCGGATTTGACGCTAACCTTCGCAGTCGCCTTTACATCGGTGCCCGTTACAGTTCCCTGCACAGTGAAGTTCCCCACAGATGCATACTTAGCTGGATCGATTGAACTCCACACGACAGCCAATGCTTTCTCCGATCCATCCGTAAATTGAACGGGAACGATGCTTGGCAAAAATGGAGCTACCCCCTCAAGGCTATAAAGCTCCAGTGTCGGTATGTTCGATAGGGTCTGTCCCGGCAGCATGGTGGAATTCACAACTTCTATGGCTAACAGAATTTTAGTACCGGAAGCGAAAGTGAAAGTTAGTGTATTTTTTCCAATCGGCAACTGAGACAAGAAGACATCACGAAGAGTATAAATACTTCCATTGGCAGTGTAATCGGTCCCCTTATTCAGTGCATGGGTTCCGAGCATAATTCCCGTCATTGTGTCTCCCGAGCGTTTAACGGATACAGACAGATTCGCTTGATTCACATGATTACGATCAAATTTCACCGGAGCTGAAGACAAAGATACTTCAGTTGAATAGACGCTCTCTCCATTGGCATTCACAGCAGTTACTACATAATAAAAAGGAGCTCCTGTGTTCACAACCATATCCGAATATTGAACCTTATCTTTCACTCCCTCCGTCAAGCGGAGCCAGTTCAAGTTGTAGCTCCCCGTTACGGAATAAAGGCGTAAAGTTTGATTCCCAGCGGGAAGATTGACATTCACACTGACCGTTGTCCAGCTCTGCCAATCACCGGTTTGCGGAATATCTACGGTGCTCAGCACGCTGCCATTCCCACTCTTTATTTGAAGCTGTTTACCGCTGTCCGGAGCAGAGACGCGCAGATCCAAGGTGTAGAATCCACCCGCAGGAACCTGTATCGCGTAATCCATCCAATCTCCCGGATCGATATAACTGACATTTAGACCTCCGCCTTCATCACTCGTATTCTGAGTTTTGACACCGTACATCGCTGTCCAATCCTCACCTTGGATCGTTGCCAGCGGGGAAGTGGATGACGGAATCAGATCGGATGCAATCGGCAAGTAAGGACCACCCGCTTCGCTTCCGCGATAGACACGATAAGAACTTGCTCCTTCAACCGTGTTCCACGACAGAGCTACGGGAGAATCGCCTAATGTCGCATCAACACCGCTCGGGAAAGTCACACTCAGTCCGGTTGGAGAAGCAGGTTGCTGTTCATTCTGTTCATGCCCAGGAAGCGTGCCGAACAGCGTAGGATCCCACCCATCCGCTCCTTTCAGTACATTCTGAACGGTGTATTGATTGGCTTCGTCAGATGTCAATTGGCTCGACCAGCGATAGCGGCCCTTCGCATTGGCACCTGGTCCCGAAGAGTTGTATTCACCATACCGCGCCGTCGATTCGTTAGAAGGATTTCCCCAATTATCCCAACCTACTGCTTTGATATGCGCATCCATCCAGGTATTAATGTACTTCACGTTGGCGTTAGCTCTCCAAGGTCTACCCAGATCTAGCAAACCGTTAGTAGCAGCCAGCTTAGTGTCGATATCCCATTCCGGTCTCCAAGGATCATGAGTCACCGATTCCTTCAAAGAAGAAGTACCGCGGGTCAATCGCGAGTTCATGAAAACATAGCCAAACTCAGCTTTCTCATCCGTAGAGGCTGCCGTCATATGACCGCCAAAGCCACCAACGAACTTAATCTCCGAATCGTAGAAATAAGCCGCAGCATTCCCAAAGATCCAGTCGACGTCCCCTTCAATTATGCATCGGTTAAAGTACTGTCGCCCGCCGTTTGCGTACAAGGTATCTTGGAACCCTGCCAGATAAACGTTCGTAAAAATTGCTCTGTCGCCCGTTACGTTAAGTGCGACTGCGGGACCTACATTTCCTCTCTCAAACGAAGTATTGCGAATCGTCATATTTTCTGCCGTAAAGTCGCTGGCAGAAACTAACAACGTGTGGCTGTTTCCAGTACCTATTCCGGAATTAGCATAATCGTCATAGGTCAAAATCGTTCCGTCTCTGCTTTCACCAACTAAACTAACTAATGGCTTAGAATTCGGCACGGCTACCTTTTCATGATAGATACCGTCTTGGATATAGATCACCCGCCGGGTCGAATTCCCAGTTGGAATCGAATTCAGAGCATCCGTAACGGTCGTATAATCTCCCGTTCCATCCTTCGCAACTACAATTACTTTAGCTGGAGTGGCGATTTGGATCAGGCTATCTGCTCCCGAGCCCCTCGCATTAACAGCAGATACAACATAATAATAGGTCAGACCGTTTGTTATGCTGTTGTCTAGATAGTTTGTTTGGGTTACGCTAGCGATCGTTGTAAAGGGTCCCGCCAACGAAGCCGCCCGTTTAACGAGGTATGAATCAGCCTCAGCAACCTCGGTCCACTGCAAGTTAACCTTGCTAACTCCCGCTTGTGCTGTTACTTCATTCGGCGAAGAAGGTACCCCCTGCTGGAAATGAACCGGAGATACGCGTGCTTGATCGGAATTCATACTTTCCGTCTGAGCACTTAAGGCAGATACAACATAATAATAATTCGTTCCGTTGTGTACGGTGCTATCAGTAAATTCCGGAGCGGTCAGGTTGCTAGCCACGACCGAATACGTTCTCCCCGATATTACACTTCGCTTCACTGAGTACGAGGAGGCTCCCGGCACAGGGTTCCATGTTATATCCACGCGGGCATCACCAGGAACAGCAATCAATCCAGTTGGTTTCGCTAAAGGGGTAACTGGAGAAATCTTAGCGGAGACCGAATTTTCGCTTAAGCCACCCGCATTTTGAGCTTGAACGGTGTATTCATATACCATTCCGTCAGTCAATCCGGCGTCGTTATATTGGGTTGCCGTCAAATCCGACGCGATGACCGAATACTTAGCCCCTCCGTCATCCCTTCTGAGCAAATGGTATTGCTCCGCACCTTCGACAGACTCCCATTTCAGGGTCACTTGGCTGTCCCTTGCTATTCCCGTCAACCCTGTCGGAGCAGCTGGTATGTCGGGTAGCAGAATTGGCGTGATGCCTACTTCCATGGAATTTGGGCTTTCGCCGGAATCGGTTACTGCACTGACGACATAATAATAGGTTTTATCGTTCATCAATTTGCTATCTACATACCGGTTGGAATCCATGTTCTTAATCAGCTCGTAGGGCCCGCCAGTTGTTTCACTACGCTTCACATTATACGAAATCGCTCCGGTAACCGCCGGCCAATTAAGCATCGCTTGTGTATCACCAGCCTTGCCGGTTACTCCTGTCGGGGTCGAGGCTGATAATACATCAGTGAACATCATCCAGTTAATATTGAAGTTGCCGGTATTCGTCGTGATGCGCAGGGTTTGCGGACCCGCACTCAGATTTGCCGACACACTTACGGTCGTCCATTTTTGCCAACCGGTCGTATTTGGCACATAAACCGCTGCCAGAACAGTTCCTCTGCTATCTTGCAATTGAAGCTCCTTATCTGAATACTTCGTAGCAAGACGAAAATCTACGGTGTAGATTCCTGCGGAAGCCACATTTACCTTGTATTCCAGCCAATCTCCGGCTTCAATATTGCCCACATCTAAACCGGCTCCAGTATCCGTGGTTGCCTCGTTCTGAACCCCTTGCATGCTGTCCCAGTTCTCGGCTTCAAGCTTGCCCGGAATCGGCTTGCCATTCTTCGCCCAATACGCCAGCGCAATTGAAGGTTTCAGCCCTTCCTCCGAGGTGTGTGCTTGTATACACTGATATTCCAGATCATTATAGATGACCCAATCGTTGATCGTATAAGTGGTATTCGCCTGCCAGCTGGCAGCAGCGGCCGCAGCGGTTCGCGGAGAATAACCATATAAAAGACTCATTATCATCGCCACGATTATGGCTATAGCCGTTACTTTTCGGCTTATGGTGTCTTCTTGCCCCCAGGGTGCGGTCCTGTTCATATCTTCTTCCTCCTTAGAATAGAAGTGCACGAATACTATCAGAGGTTATATATGTTGTACATTAACACAGCTGCTTCCGCTCGTGTCGTCGTAGACTTAGGCTCGATTTGGCGGCCATTCCCGTGAATCAAACCCGCTTTCACTAGACTTGCGACAGATTCAGACGCATAGGCAGAAATCTTCGCAACATCGCTGAACGGTTGAAGCACGGATGTATCTCCACCTGTAACCTGTTGACCTGACGCCTTCAAGGCTCTGGCGGTTAGGACCATCATGTCCTCACGGGTGATTGGCTCAAGCGGTTTGAACAAGTTGTCTCCTGAGCCTTCCGCAATGCCAAGTGCCCGAGCAATGCCAACGGCCTCGTAATAATAAGCTTGGGATGGGACGTCCGCGAAGGTATCTCCAGCTTTTCCGCTCAGTTCTAGCGTCCTAACGAGCAATACCAAAAAGTCGGCTCTAGTAACAGCTTGAGATGGGCGGAATTCTGTATCGGACACACCACTAATAATTCCCTTGGAAGCCATAACCTCGATCGGATTTTTAGCCCAAGCCACAGACTCAAGATCCTTAAAGGATTTATTCGTATAACCAATTGCATACATGCTGAAATGTGTAGTCTTAAAGCTGACGCGACCGGACTTCGCATCATATCTACCACTAGGAACCGAAGTAAGTTTCCCTTGACTGTCTACATACCACACAACGATATGCTCTGGATTAAGCAGCTCTTGTGCAGTAGGAACGTAGGGGATGCTGACTGTGACCGGAGCTTGGCGATTATCCCAGGTTATGATCTTGCCACCCGACGTTAAAGTTACTTGAATGACGGGATGGTTGCCGATTTGGTTTTGCACGGACGGCTGCAAGGATTTAGGATCAACACTTGTGATATGAAGACTTATTTGTTCATTGGAGGTAACCCCAGCTTGCAGCATATTATCAGGGAGAGTGAGGTTAGCCAGTGGTGTTACAATTTCAATTTCCGCCTTTTTGACATCATTGGATATAGCCGAAGTTGGAATCGTCTGAACGTACTCTTTAGCCCCGGGCTTCGACTCGACTTCAATGATTACTTTTTTTACTCCTTTGTCGTTGGCGGTAGTTTGGTTAAGAGCTTTCTGCAGTGATTCTAGATCCACGGTTGATTGTACCGATTGTGCAGCTGCGTCATAACGAATCACCGGTTTGATCGTAGAACCGTTGACATTACTCGGAGTTGTAGGCTGGATCGAACTGCCGTTTCCTTCCGCTCCGTTGTTACTGTTGTTTCCATTATTACCGTTGTTTCCGTTGTTTCCGTTGTTGTCATCGATACTAACAATATGCGCGATCGCCGATGCATCAGGGGTATAGTTAACCGCAGACAGTTGCGAATCTACTAACTTCACACGGGATAGAACGATTTTGACATCGCCACTCTCAAGCGCTTTGAAAGTAACTGTGGCCAGTTTTAGATCTCCGTTCTTGCCAGATTTCTTCTCAAGCTCTGTATGCGCTAGCCGCACGCCGTTATTCGTCAATAGGGCGTCAATGTTGAAGCCGCCCTCGCCTGCTGTGTAACTCACGAACTCCAGCTTTGAGCGATCATAGGTCAGATTCAACTCGTACGCGTACAAATCCGTCATTAGGTTCGCTGCAATCTCAACAGTAAAGGTACTGTTGAGGATAGGACTTTCTTTTGATAACACAGTTTGGAAGTTGGGTTCACTACTAGCCTGCGTTACCACAGGTCTCGCTAGAAAAAAGACAAGGAGCATAAGCATCGCGATTCTGAGTTTAGCCATTTCGATTCATCCACCCTTTCAATAGCAAGATAGGAGAGAGCGCCGCTGCCGTTGAGTCAGCGCCCTCCAGATTTAGCAAACTTAATTTGAAGTGATTTTATGGGCCATTCCAGCCAGATCGACGATGTCGATCTGCTGGTCTTTGTTCAGATCATACCTACTTACCTCACTCCAACCGTTATCACTTGAAGTGATGCCATATTTGGAGCTCAGGAGAAGAAGATCATCCATGCCGGCCTCGAGATTCATCGCTGTAGCGAGCTTTTGAAGTGCAGTAGACAAATCTTGAGCCGCTAGATTCACTTCCTCTTGTGTAGCATCGCTGTCGTTTAAGACAACGGTTGCGTTCGCAATGGAATCCTTAAAGATAGCAATAGCAGACTGCGAATATTGCCCCCAAAGTGTACCCATCGATGCCGACGCCAAAGTGCTGGCGGCTTCGTGAAGGATAGACTGGAGTGCTGTTCTAATGACATCTCCCGAACCTGTATCAGTCACAGTAATGTTAACCTGATAAGCAGTGCCTTCCACAGAAGATTCATTACCTTCGCCATCGCTCATAATAATGCGGGTCGCTTCTAATGAAGCAACCGTCGCTTCCGTTACATCTTTTGCAGTGAAGTGAAGTTGAAGAATTCTCGGCAAATCGCCGCTCATGCCAACCCCTGGGGTTGTGCTTGCCATGAGAATCCGTGTTTGTCCCTCATTATCAAAGGAATCGATGACACGAATTCCATCCAGCAAGGATTCCGCTGCCAAGAACTGAATTTGCTCAGGATCGTAGTTCAGCGTCAAATCCAAGCCATATACATCACTTGTAACACGAGACATGCCATATACGACTTCAAAGGACTGCCCCTTCTCCACAGAGCCCGGTCCGGTTAAAAAACTTCCCGATCGAACAGTAACTTTGGCTTCGGCCTTTAACTCCGTGCCATAGACAGCGCCCGTAACTGTAAATCGCCCTTCTACCGCATATAACTCAGGGTTGATAGCTTCCCAAACGACAGGCACTTGCTTCACTGTTTCATCTGCATAAACAGCGCCTACAACTGTTGGCAAAATAGGAGCCACACCTACTGGTGTCTCAACATGAACTAGCAGAAGCGATTCGATTGGATTGTCGGAAGCGAGCTGGGTAGGATCCCAATCCTCTTTCCCGTTGATCGCACTCGTTGCGCTGAAAATACTGTGCAATGTATACGCTTCGGCTTCCATGTCCGTTAATTGATGGGTCCAGTTCATTCTAGCCTGCGGATTTGCTCCCGGACCAAAGCTTTGATATTCACCGTAATATGCGGTTGCTTCGTTTTTTGAATTGCCGAAGTTGTTCCAGCCACTTGGAGCAATGTGATCTCCCATATAGCTGTTCAGATATACAGTCTTCGCATATGAACGCCATGGTCTTCCCAAATCAACAGCGGATATAGACGAAAGCAACGCTTCGCCGGTCACTTTGCTGTTCAAGAATACATAGCCATACTCCTGTCCCTCAGGAGTGGAAGCTGCCGTCACATGCCCAGCCAATCTGGAATGAATCTCGCTGTTATCAAAAACAGCAATACCCGGACCAAAGATAAAGTCTACCGAACCCGAGATGAAACAATCCTTGAAGTAGGAACGATAGGATTGAATGGTTGCATTATTGGCATAGTTGTTAGGATCCGCGTTATCGGTCAGATTGCGGGTTAACAGTGTATCCTGATAACCGATGATGTTGCAATTTTCGAAAAAAGCTTTATCCGCATATACGTCGACGGCAACGGATTGACCTGCTCCGGAGCCCGAGGAATTAATGACCGTTAGATCCTTGGCATAGAAATCATGGCCTTTAATCATGAGCGTATAATCCGTATAAGTGCCCAAACCTAACGAGGTACCATCCGGGGCCGTTTTTTTCGGATTATCATCGTAGGTGAGAATCGTTCCATCCTTGCTCTCACCCATTAAAGAGATGTAAGGCTTGGTATCTGGAATAAGAACTTTCTCATAATACAAGCCGTTTTTCACAAAAATAATGATGCGATTGCGGTTCTGGTCCGGGACTGCATCGACAGCAGCTTGGATACTTTTATAATCTCCGCTTCCATCTGCAGAAACGACGATAACCTTCGCGTCTGGAGCGATATCAGACAGAACATATACATGCGCAGTAACCGGTAGGTCCGACCCTTGTACCGTACCCATAACCTTGAACCCGTCAATATTTGTATCCGCATACAAGTCTGGAGAGATGGGTTCCCAGGACACTGGCAGAGATTTGGTCATTTGATCATTGAAGATCGCCGTTACGTGATCTGGCAAACTCGGTGCGATGCCCTTCGCAGTTGTCGCGATGACAGGCCGATAACCGGTCATGCCAGCCGAAACCACTTCCACTTGAATTTCAGCTCTTGCTGAATATCCCGTTACTGTACCCTGTAAAGTGAATGCTCCTATCTGCTGATATTCAGACGCCGGAACTAAATCCCAGATTACCGGAGCATAACTTACCGCTCCATCCTCTCTCAAAATCGGCATCTGATTCGGCAGATTAGGCTTCGTGCCTAATGCGGTCGTTACCTGTAAGGACTTATAGCCAACAACTGTTTCTTGTCCTGTTATGGTGATTGGCATCAATCCGATAATCGCTGTTCCGTCATTCATCGTCGCTGCGACGATGACTTTACCATTGCTATTAGCGGTCAGTACTCCATTATCGTCGATTGTAGCCACATCTGTAGGGGTCAGATCACTATTATAGACAGCCCATGTAACCTGCGAAGTTTCTCCCGTAGTTTTGGTGGCACTAAAGGTTAAACGCCCTCCTTGATCGGAGATTGAATTCGTCGAACCTGAGTGTGTTAGCTGGATTCCATAACCGCTGGTAGCTTCCTCAGAAGCACTAATGTACAGATTATCCAAGTAAACTTGAGATGCCACTGTCGTATTATTATTAGGCCCTATGGATTTGAAGGTGCTAATATCCGCCATCGCCAGGGTTGAATCATAGAATGGCTGTTTGCTTAACACCTTCGTTCCGTTGTAATAAACATCCACAAGCTTGTTTGGAAAATCTACCACAGTCTTGACTGTAAACCACTTATCAAGCGGGATCGCAGGAATGATGATAGGAGATGTTTTTCCGTTGATGACATAACTTAATGCTCCCGAATTCTCAGTGTTTAACCAGACGGCTACTTTACCATTCGATCCGAGCAGCTGAAATACCCGATTATTCGAGGTAGGTTTGTTCGCATAAGTACCGTTCGGCACACCGTTCGTTAAGTTGGGAGGGGCCGGGAACTTCATATGCACTTCTGCCGATAAGGTTCCCGTCTGCGAACCAAAACCACGGGATGCACTTACATAACCGCTATCCTGGTCATTAAGGAAAATACTGTTCGGATTCAAATCTCCGTCCGCCGCAATAGTGATCAGACCCGGGGCATAGCTCGAAGCACTCCAATATCCGCCCGGCGTATCCCCGGCTTTATATTCAGTGAAATCCTCGTGAACCGGGAAGGCTTTATCAGTTACGACCACACCATCCTGAACGATATTCGCACTGTTCGTAGCGCTAATTCCTTTGGGCAAGCTGCTATTGGTGAAAAAGATATTCTCCGTGTAGGCTAATTGAGCTTTAGCAAAAGCACAATTAATGAACTGCAAATTCTTCAAAGCGTTATCAGCTGTTGAAGTGGAGGCTGCCCCTGTCAACGAAATAATGTTATCCGTTCCAGAGATATCGTTGTTCCGCAGGTTGGTAAACCGGAAATTACTCATGTCCGGTGGGTAAATATCAGGAACAGGAAGCTTGTCATAGTTGGAATTCAGATCAATCTTGTTGATAAGCGAATCCCTCACTTGAATGTTCCGAATGTAGCCGCCCCGGGATGTGCTTGTTTTGATCTTAAAGCCCGGTGCCACAGTGTTCGACTTGACGTCGAGGGGAATCAGATTGCAGTCTTCCACGTAGATATCGCTTATTCCGCCAGACATCTCGCTTCCGATAACGACCCCGCCGTGTCCACCACTAAAGGTATCTCCGCGATAATAAATAAATCTGGAGGGTCTGCCGATATCCCGGCCTTCTTGATTGATCCCGGATTTAATTGCACTGCCGTCGTCCCCGGTTTGAAAGGTAGAATTCAAAATGTAAACGCTCTCGGAAGAATTCGGATTAAAGCCGTCTCCATTATGTTGCGTGGTGTTAATATCGAGGTTATAGGCGGTGATGTCTTTGCTGTATACAGGTACTACGGTCCACATCATTCCATTGCGGATTTTCAATCCATCGATATAGACATTGTGTGCGTTATTAAAAGATAGCAGATGTCCACCACCGTAGGTTGTTCCAACTTCAACCTTGTCGTTATCGTATTCCTCACGCAGCTTCAAGCCGCTCTCCTCGTCACCAATTGTTCCGGGTCCAAGGAATGTAATATCAGTTACACTATAATCATCGTACTTGTCATGATCCATAACTCCGGCGTTAAATAAACTTTGATAAGCCTCGGGTTCCTCAATACTGTGTCTGGCCGTTACGAACGGCAAGAAGTCAGCCTTGTGTGAACTAGGCATCACTTGAGCCCCTGCATCTACAAATACAGTCATATTGCTGTGCAGGAACAATCCGCCAGTCACATACTTCCCGGGTGGAAAGTATAAAGTGTCTCCTGGAGTAACCGCGTCAATCGCGGTTTGAATTGCCACGGTATCCAATGTGTTGCCATCTCCGGATGCTCCATAATCCTTAACATTAAACCTGATGCCCGTCTTTTTAGTTGTGATTTGGACCGTATTGCTATCTAAAGATTCGTTGCCAGATGTATCCTGGGCTCGTACCGTGTAGGTATATGTCCTCTCTGGAGTTAATCCTAAAAACTTATAGTAAGTTTTGTCCGTCGAACCAACCCGGGTTCCATCACTGTCATAAATATTGTACTTAGTAATGTTGGAATAAAATAGCGGTTTCTCCCATGCTAACACTACGGTTGTATCCGTATTAGAGGCAGGTGCCATTCGTAAATCCGTCGGGGAGTAAATATTAGCCGATAAGGAATCATTAATGTTCGCAGCGGCATAAGCCGTGTTGGTCTCTCCGGCAAAGGCGATTTCAGGTACGATCGGGATGAGCAATAAAGCGCATAATGCAATAAGGACACTCTTAATTCTTTTCATAACTTACCTCCTGTTCATTTGCAGGTGATGAAAACGCTGTCAATTAGTGGCATTAATCATTAGGGAGTTGTCATTCAAAAGACAGGCGGCCCAAGTATCGTCAAGAGCCCGCCTGCTGAGATTATTTATTGTTCGGGGATATTAACTGTTTTATTTCGAAGAGTCAAAACTTGCTTTTTCTTTTTCAAGCTGCTTTGCCCATTCATCCAATAGTTCTTTGGCACTCATCTTTTTGGCCATTACCTTCTGGATCATAGGCTCCATATTCGTCTGAACCTTGTTATAGCCCGGCAGATAAACGGGATTATCGGTAAACTTCGTGTCCGGTGAGCTCATCAGGTCTGCGCCCGTCTTCACGTAAGGCACGTTTACAATCCAATCAGCATCCAAAGCATCAAGATAAGTCGGAATTTCGCCATAGAGCTCTCCGTACTCACTATCATTGTGCGTTACGAAATACGTCATGAATTCCCATGCTGCTTCCTTATTCTCGGAGTTCTTTGTCATCATCATCACCGATGGTGTAACGCCGGGGTGAACGCGATAGCCTTTGGCACCCATAGGGAATGGAACAGCTGTAAACTTGGTTAAATCGTCATTGAATGCTTTACTGTGAGCGCTTGCGGAACCAAGGTTATGGAAAATCATACCTACCTTGCCGGACTGGAACGAAGCAGCCAATTCCGTCCAACCTTTGTTCAAGTCATCTTCAGGTGTATTGACATTATAACCGCTCAAGTATTTCTCCAGAAACTCTACATTCAGTGGATCGTTGATCGTGGCTTTGCCTTCTGGCGTGAAATAGTTCGTAATTCCCGAGTATGAATACATAAGATATTCCAGCGAGGTTGCACTTCCGGCTCCACCCCGTATAGAGTATCCGTAACGATCCTTGGACTTGTCAGTCAACTTCTGTGCGTTGTCAAAGAATTGATCCCATGTGTCCGGATTCGGTAGATTTGATTCCTTCAGCCAATCCGAACGGATCCATTCCATCCAAGGCAGAACGCCATAAGGCAATCCATATAACTTCTTGTCAACCGGATCCGCTGCTCTCATTGAGGTAACCGAACCCGTTGTGATCTTGTCCTTTCCTTCCCAGCTATCGAAATAAGAATCGATTGGCTCAAGCACATCGCGTGCAATAAAGTCGGACGTAAAGTTATTGATCAGGTCCGGCCCTTGTCCAGCAGCAATAGCGACATTCAGCTTTTGTATATAACCGTTCAAATCTCCAGGCACGCCCAAGTATTCGATTTTAATATTCGGATGCTCAGCCATGAACTCCTTCGTAACTTTTTGCCAGAATACATCACGGTCCGGTGTAGTAGCCGCAGCCCAGAACGTAAGCGTTGTCTTCTTGCCGGAATCTTTCGTTTCAGTACCACTGTCGCTAGTCGAGCTGCTTGGCTGGGGACTGGCATTCGACGAGTTGTTGTTATTGTTACTGCTTCCGCAACCACTTAACACGCCTCCAGCCAACATGACCGAAGCCATGACAAGTGCCCAGCTTTTTTTTCTTTTGAACATGGTGTTGAACCCCCTCAAAATTCGTCGCTCAGTTGACGAACACCGGTTATTCGTCATGTGTTTAGTTTAACTTTCGTCCTTCTCATTTTACATAAGATTCTTTTCACACTTTGTTTGGATTTTTTAAAATCATACAAAAAAAAGCCCCGATTGATTGCCTCGGGACTTTTCTCGCTTTATTTTCTTCTATAATAAAACAAATCTACTTAACTGCCTAGCTTTCACTTTAAATAGTTGTCTAATGTTCTCCGTACCGCTCCTGGGCCTGCCATCATTTCCTGGAACATAATCTCAATCTTATCACCTAGACCAATCTCGTACAACGGAACCCCAAAAAGTCGCTCATCTTCAAGAATGGGGCGCACACTTGCAGTTTGGTCTCCAAGCGAAACTCCCTGCAGGTAACCTTGCAGTGTTTCTAGTAACGGATCTGAACTCAATGTGAAGACTTCTCCAGCATCATTCACTCCAAGTAAGTAACGACACCACACAGCGATAGCCAGTGGAATCGCCGTTAGCTGCGCTGGATCGAGATCCTCCCGTCGAATATAGGATTTAATAGTTTCACCAAACCGTATACCTACCTTCTGCGAAGTGTCTGTAGCAATCCGCTGCGGAGTATCGGGGATAAATGGATTGGCAAAACGCTCCGTAAGGACTTCGTCCAGGAACTGCTTTGGACTGAGAATCCCCGGATCCACTACGACGGGCAGACCTTCTTTGTAACCGATTATCTCCACAAACCTCCGCAAAGTATCGTCCTTCATCTCATCCGCGATCAAGGTGTAGCCAAGCAGACAACCGGAAACAGCAAGCGCCGTATGCAGCGGATTAAGGCAGGTCGTTACTTTCATCGTCTCCACCTTGTTGACTGTCTCCCGGTCCGTAAAAATAATTCCGGCTTCCTCTAGTGGTGGACGTCCGTTCGTAAAGTTATCCTCCACTACAAGATATTCGCTGATCTCAGCATTTACGAAAGGAGCGGTATATGTGTTTTTGGAGGTAATGATCACATCCATATCACCAATTCCCTGTTCCAGAAGCGCTGCCTGTACACTCTCCGAAGGACGTGGTGTGATTTTATCGATCATGGACAATGGAAAGGTTATTACTCGTTCATCTTCCAGATAACGCACGAAGTCTTCTATAACAAGTCCTCTTTGGGCCCATTCCTTAGCGATGGACACAACACCGTTCTTCAGCTTGTCGCCATTGTGTGAGCAGTTGTCCATGCTGACAAAGGTCATCGGATATTGGCCTTTCAGATATCTTCGATAAGCAAGCGAAGCAACAATGCTCATGACATGAACAGGATGCTCCGGTCCGCTCACAATATCCTTTTCCACAATGCCAAGATATTTATCGTGCGGATCCGTCAACGAGTATCCCTTCTCCGTGATGGTGAAGCTAGCCATTTGCAGGCTGGGATTCTCGAACACCTCGATCAATCTACGGTACTCCGCTTCGCGGTTTTTGTCCGCTGCGATTCCCTCCACAATACTACTGACTACTCTTTTCTGGAAATCACCACGAGCATTCATCAGCACTAAAAGGGTCAGATTGTCGTAGGGCTTGTAGACTTTATCAATCATTTCGAAATCAAAGGTTTCCACCGCAATAATACCTGTATCCGACTTCCTGCCATCCAGCAGCTTCTGATGAGCATTTGCCACGAATCCTCTGAAAATATTACCTGCACCGAAATGAATCCATTCCGGTTTAAGCTGTGTATTGTTTGCTACCTGCTCATAGTCGAACTGTGGAAGCTTCACACCAGCAGCTTTCCAAGCTGCTTTTTCCCCTTGGATACTGCTTCTGGTCAGATGCAGCATTTATTTTGCCTCCTTGACATTATCCAAGCTATCCCAAACACCAAGCAAATACATGATGCCCATAGCTCTATCATACAAGCCATAACCCGGTCGGCAGTTCTTCTCTTCCCCCCACAGATGCCGCCCGTGATCCGGACGTACATAACCAATGTATCCGTTCTCATGATAGGCTTTGACCACCTCGGCCACATCAACGCTTCCGTCACGCCCACGGTGCGACACCTCAATGAAATCACCGTTCTCAAATACCTTCACATTGCGGATATGGGCAAAATGAATACGATCATGGAACTCGCGGATCATCGCTGGCAGATCGTTATCCGGATTCGTGCCGAGTGACCCTGTGCAGAACGTCAAACCGTTGTACGGGCTGTCCACCAAATCCAGAAAGCGGCGGATCATATCCCGATTGCGGATAATACGCGGCAGTCCAAAGATCGGCCAAGCCGGATCATCGGGATGGATAGCCATCTTGATGTCCACTTCCTCGCATACTGGAATAATGCGTTCCAGGAAATACTGAAGGTTGTCGAACAGTTTATCTTCCGTCACATCCGCATAAGCCGCAAACAGCTCATCCAGCTTTTCCAGCCGCTCCGGCTCCCAGCCCGGCATCGTGAACTTTCCAGCTCCCTTCAGAATCCGGTCCACCATCTCACGCGGATTATCGGTAATGGCAGCCTTTTCATAAAAGAGAGCATTCGAGCCATCAGGCAACTCTTTATACAGCTCTGTGCGGGTCCAATCGAAAACAGGCATAAAATTATAGCAGATCACCTTAACGCCAACCTTGGCGAGTTTACGAATGGTGTCGATATAAATATCGATATATTTATCACGGGTCGGCAAGCCGATTTTGATATCATCATGAACGTTGACGCTTTCTACTACAGCCGTGCTGAAACCCTTGCTGGTGATTTGATCCGCCACTTCTTGGATCCGTTCCATTTCCCACACTTCTCCGGCTACTTTCTCATGCAAAGACCAGACAATCCCCATAACACCCGGAATCTGCCGAATATGATCCAGCGTGATATTGTCATTGCCCTCGCCATACCATCTCCACGTCATGTTCATTGATAAACCCTCCTGTGAATTCGTTTTCAACTATCTTGTATACAAGATTTACTTGATCATAGAATAAGAACAATTCTTTGTCAATCACAATTTGATCAGGAATTTTATCCTGAAATCAAGGAATATCCACCCTATTTTCATCCCAATGATTTTAATGAACGAACTTATCATGTATACTAGTACTGTATCTGTCATTAACAATTGAAAGCAGGAACAGAAATGTCAATTAAAGCTGAAATTCTAAACACACTGAAGCAAGAAATCCTCACGCTGGCGTTAAAGCCAGGCACCATTCTGAGTGAAACAGCCTTGTCTGAGCGGTTTCAGATTTCACGTACGCCGTTGCGTGATGTTCTCAAACAGCTTGCACTGGAATCTTATACCGATATCTATCCGAAAAAAGGTAATATTGTCTCCTTTATTGATCTTGAATCTGTTGAACAAATCACATACTTGCGTTGCACACTGGAAAAGGAGATCCTCAAGGATCTTTCTGCACAGCTTTTACTACCAGGAGTGCACGAGCTTAAAGAAATTCTTAAGAAACAGAAAGAGGTCATCGGGCAGGAGAATGCTGTAGATTCTTTCCTTAATTTAGACGACGAGTTTCACCGGGCCTTGTACAGGCTTGCTGGACGTGAGTATCTGTGGACTCTGATCCAGCAGTCGAATGTACATTATCTCAGGTACCGCAGACTGCACATGCTTAAGACCGACAAGCTGGAAGAAATCTGGAACGAACACCAATCCATTCTTGAGCTTATGGTGCAAAAAGAAACCGCCAAAATCGGCCCGCTAATCCACCACCATCTCCGGGAAGATATTCATTCACTGGATTTTCAGGAGAATTTCTCGGAATATTTAAAGAAATAGTCAGCTAAAAGGCAGCTTGCCCATAAGTTAAGTGCCTTCCCGGATAAAACTTCGTTATAAGAAGAAGCACACACGATCTCTATTCCCTATTAAAAAAACAAAAAAACCTTGATTTCTCAAGGTTTTCGTAAAAAATGAACAAGGATTATAACGCCGCACTAATAGCTTAAATTTGCTCCGTTAGAGGTTATGACCTTTTTGTACCAGTAAAAGCTGTCCTTACGCAGACGCAGCAGCGTTCCATTGCCTGCATCATCCTGATCAACATAAATGAAGCCGTACCGCTTGCGCATCTCCGAGGTGGAAGCCGAGATCAGATCAATACAGCCCCAGCTGGTGTAGCCCATCAGCTCCACGCCATCGGCAATGGCTTCCGCCATCTGCTCAATATGCTGGGCCAGATACTCTATCCGGTATGGATCACGGATCGTGCCATCCAGTTCGAGCACATCTGCAGCACCCAGACCATTCTCTACTACGAACAGAGGAAGCTGGTAGCGGTCATGCATCTCCTTGAGCACAAACCGCAGCCCCTTTGGATCGATCTGCCAGCCCCAATCGGAAGTTTTCAGGAAGGGATTCTTCAGCCCTGAGGACAGGTTACCTTCCGTCGTAGCCGTGATACTCTCATCTACACTGACTACTGAGGACATGTAGTAACTAAAGGAAAGAAAATCTACAAGATTGTCCCGCAGCAAAGCTTCGTCTCCCGGCAACATGGTTATTGTCACTCCATGCTGCTCCAAATGCCGGCGGATATAAGAAGGATAATAGCCTCTAACCTGAACATCGGAGCAGAACATTGCCATTTGGTTCTCCGCTTGTGCTTTCAGTACATCACCGGGATGACAGGAATATGGGTAGAGCAGCTTGCGGGCCAGCATGCAGCCGATCTGGAACTGCGGATTGATCTCCCGGCCCCGCTTAATCGCAAGCGCACTGGCTACGAACTGGTGATGCAAAGCCTGAAAAGCAACCTGCTTCTCATTTGACTTGCCATCCAGAATAATCCCTGCGCCCAGAAACGGCGCTTTGAGTGTACAGTTGATTTCGTTGAAAGTCAGCCAATACTTCACCTTATCCCGGTAACGGGTGAACACAGTCTCCGCATAACGGACAAACAGTTCAACCAGTTCTCTGGATTCCCAGCCGTTGTATTTGGTGACTAGGTGCACCGGCATTTCATAATGGGAAATGGTGACCAGCGGCTCGATATTATATTTACGCAACTCATCAAAAACATCGTCGTAGAATCGCAGTCCTGCCTCGTTAGGTACCTGCTCATCGCCATTCGGATAAATACGAGGCCAGGAGATGGACATACGGAACACCTTAAAACCCATCTCAGCGAACAAGGCGATATCTTCTTTGTAGCGGTGGTAGAAATCAATCCCTCTGCGTTTGGGGTAATTCCCCTGATTATCATCCTGTATGGCCTCTTCTAGCTGTGGACCGGACATGGACAATAGCTGTTCCAGGCTCTGCCGTTCCTTAGGAGGACAATATTTGACTACATCAGCAGTGGACAAACCCTTGCCGCCCTCATTATACGCGCCTTCGACCTGATTGGCGGCTACCGCACCGCCCCACAGGAAGTTTTCCGGAAATGGATAAGTCATCGGTTGAGCCTCCTTTTATTAATGGGTGGCAGCGGTTGCTGCCGCTTTAGCTTCAGCCTGCTGCTCTTGCTCCAGCGCTTCGGCATCGGCTTTTTTGAAGAATGGATAGTAGATCATGAAGCTTGCGCCAATCATAACCAGCTGGAACGCACTTACGCGCCAGCCCCCGTTCATCCAGCCATTAACCAGCACCGGAATGCCCAGCGGTACCTGAATCCCGTGCAGCACAGGAAGGATACCCAGCGTCGTCAGAAGAATCGCCAGACCACTACTCACCAGCGGAGTCAGGATAAACGGAATCATAAACCGAACATTCAGCACCAATGGCATCCCGAAAATCACCGGCTCATTGACACCGATCAGACTTGGAATAATTGCCAGTTTACCAAGTGTCTTATAACGTGTAGATTTGGCGAACAACATCGCAATAATGAGACCTAACGTTGCCCCCGCACCACCGATCAGTACATAAACCGGGAAGAACGGTGAACCAATGATATGCGTACCTTCCACACCTCTTTGGTAAGCGTCCAGATTCTCAAGTCCCAAAGCCACCCAAATCGGGCCGACAACGGAATAGACTACCAAGGTGCCGTGAACTCCAAAGAACCACAGCAGGTGAATTACGAAGATGCAGATCAGCATCGCCCACCAGGTACCCCCCAGACTAGTCAGTGGCAGCTGGATAATCGAGAAGACAAACTCGTGCATATTGCCATATTTCGTTGCGGCGAAAATCGCCGTCAGCACCAGCATCAGAACCGCTACGATAAAACCAGGCGTAAGCGCGGCAAAAGATTTCTCGACCGTGGGCGGAACACCCTTCGGCATTTTGATATAGAATTTCTTTTCCAATACAAAGGTATAGATCTTACCTACCAGCAGTGCCAGGATGATTGCCACAAACAATCCCTTGGCGCCTAACCAGGAGTAACCAAATGCTTTGGTCACGCCATCATCCAGCAGTCCTTTTGGTGTAACTAGCAAGAAACTCATCAGCGCCAAAATCCCTGCCGAAAAGCCTTGCTGCTTATGTTGGGTAGCGAAATTGTAAGCGATGGAGAACACCGCGTAGAGTGCGATCAAATCGGTGGTTACAGTTGCCGGAATCGAAGTATAAGTTTTGAGTCCAGTGCTTTCCAGGAAATTCTGATAAGGATCAAGCTTGAGTGCATTAATCAGGGAAAAAATAGCGCCCAGAATCAAAATTGGCATCAAGGCCATCAGACCGTTGGAAATAGCGCTGATATAGGTGTTTTTTTGGATTTTCGTGCTGACTTTCTGGATCTTGGCTCTCCATTCTGCGCCGCCTGCCATGACTTAAGCCCCCTTCTCCATCAGTTCAAGTGCTGTAGCCAGCACCTTGTCCCCATCCATCATGCCATAGTCCATCATATCGATCGTAGTTACTGGAATGTTCGGATATTCTGCGGCCAGATCGCCTTCGGCGTGTCCCATTTGTGGTCCAAGCATAATGATGTCAAAAGGCTTTTGATCGGCGATGTCACTCTCCGCCACCGCATCAATAACCACTTCAACCCCTTGTGTCCGTGCCGATTCTTTCATCCGTTCCACCAGCATACTTGTCGAGAATCCGCCTGCACAGGCGAGCAATATTTTTTTCATCTTAGTTCACCGATCCTTTCAATTCTAGTTCGAGCGCCTTGCGTTCTTTGATTTCTTCGATCAGTTCCACAGCCAATTCTCTAACCGTCAGGGCATTCATCAAATGATCCTGCGCGTGAATCATCAGCAGCGTAATTTCTGTCTTTTCACCCCGGCCTTCAGCCTGGATCAGCCCCGTTTGCACTTTATGTGCTTTGGTCAGGCTGGTCTTGGCGTTCTTAATCATCTCGCCCGCTTCTTCCAGGTTTCCGGCGCGTGCGGTTCTTACCGCTTTTAGGCTAAGGCTTCTTGCCTCTCCGCTGCTGGCAATAATCTGCATAATCGTTTGTTCATAATCCATGGGTTCTCCACTCCGTATCGTCATTTTTTTATAGTAGGTTCTCTATCTCATTCATAAATTGCTCATAACTATTCGTGTTTAGTAGCCGGTTACGGCTGTCTTCCTTCTCCATTAGAACCAGTAGCAGCTTGCTGATCTCTTTGTGCAGGAATAACTGCCCCGGACCCAGATTGATCAGAAAAATCAACTGGACCGGCTTACCCTCATAGATCAGCGGTTTCTTCAACACGGTTACACTGATACAGTCGCGGATCGCGCTCATCCGCATCGGATGCGGGCCGGCCACCCCATTTTTGTAAATGGTGGTGAATTTCTGCTCTCTGAGCAGCACTTGTTCGGGAAAATCGTCAGCTGCATAATGATTGCCCACGATCTCCCGGCAGCGCTGCTTTAACAGCTCCATGTAATCTTCGTCCGAACCAGACAGATGAAACAGCTCCCTGCGGAACAAATCCTTGAAATCCATCAGCTTGTAGGACGGTTCTGTGCGATTAATCTGCAAAGACAATATCTCTTTGATCCGCTGAATCTCTTGATCATCCAGCAGCTGTTTGATATGGATCACCGGTTTTTCCTTAATCTCTGTTGCCAGCGGTACAGTAGAGAGAATCAGATCCACAGGCTTGCTGCTGATCTCCTCCACCTCCGTGATGGAGGCTGTGATCACCGACGCTTTGGGGAATACCGCTTCCAGCTTCAGCCGGATTAACTGGGCACTGCCCCCTCCTGTCGAGCAGATCACGGCAATCCGCTTGAACTTCTCCAGATTGCGCTGCTGCATCCGTTCCAGATGGGTGGCAAAATGCAACGCGACATACCCTGCCTCATCCCGCGACATCCGAAACCCGTACTGCTCCTCTACAATCTCAGCGAAGCGGAAGGAAATGACGAACACATTGGCATACTGGCTGTAAACATCCTCCACCAATGGGTTGCCGAGCTGAAGATTGTAATACAACCGGTTCAGCAGCGGAAACATATGCAATAGCAGTGCTTCGCGCAGCTCTTGATCTTGAGTGAATCCAGTAAGGAACTCGCGGTCCAAGCGCTCCAGAATAGCCGTGATTCCCTCCCGCAGATGCGATTTGGTCTCTTCCGACATCCGCTCCATAATGGTCTTGCCAGAAATGTGCAGCGCCAAATAATCAATCTCATCCGCCGGAAGCTTAATCTGGTATTGAGAGGAGATGAAATCTGCAATACTCCCGGCAATATCCTGATACAGCGGCTCAGGTGTTCCCTGCAAGGCTTGTCCAGCCACAATGAAATTGTGCTTGGAAACCCGGTAAAGAAGAATGAACAGATGGGTCAAGATATTATCCAGAAACACATCCGAGATCTTCAGTTCTTTTTCCTTGAGGATTTGCAGTAGAAATCCCTTAAGCTGCTCAGCATCGAAGTCCTGACTAAAAGCATGAAAATCCTCCGTATGCTGCAGCGTATGACCCGATTGCAAGATAAAGTAAGAAAAGGCTTTACGGAAGTCTTGCTCTTCCCCCTCGATTTTCATGCCATAATGAGCCCGACGTTTCAAGCTAAGCCGGAAAGCGGCAAGTCGCTGCTCTACTTCCTTCAGATCGGAAATAATAGTAGAACGGCTAACGCCGATTTCTTCCGCCATGTTATCCATAGACTGATAGCTATCGTTCTGCAAGAGATAGAATAGTAAATACTGCTGGCGTGATTGCTTATTATCGAGATCCACCTGATCCAGCTGCAGCATTCCTTTTTCCTGGTAGCTACTGAATTTGGCTTCATCGCCAATCTCCAGTAGATAACCCTGGCCGCGGATCATACGGATACCGAAACCATTCGCCTCTCCTGTTTTGTCGAGTGCACGGATCACGTCACGGAGAGTCCGTTCGGACAACCCCACTTCGGCAATCAGCTCACTCATGCGCACAGGACTCTTGCGGGTATATAAAATATTAACAATCGTATATTCTCTCACCTTAAATTCCCTCATTTGTGATACTAGTATCGGATGAAGCACTCAGCTGGTTATGAATACATCATACGTGGAAGCGTTATCTTCTGAACAGTTTGTATTCTGCTGTTTGGAACGGCAGAAACTGACGGATAGGTAAATAACGGATTAAATTCTTAGCATACATTATTTGTGGCCACAAATCAGGAGGAAATATACAACAACGAGGAGACTGCGATTAATTATTAAAATAAACAATAATAGATTAGGAGAATGATTGATTCATCTTCTACAGATGTGATGTGAGGGGAATAGGATCAATATGTAGAGTCAAAAATCCCAAGGTCAGTATGACCTTGGGATTTTGATTATCTTCTGCGGGAAATCCCGCATGGCTTTGCAATATGTTATCCACTACATGCCCACAGCTGAGGAAACTGCAGCAAAGATTGCCGCCACCAGCCAAAGAATCGGAAACAGCTTGAGTATTACCTTTAACCATTGTCCAAAATTGATCCGGGCGATGGCCAAACCTGCCAGCAGCACACCGCCTGTTGGCGAAATGAGATTCGTTAATCCATTTCCAAATTGGTATGCGGTTACTACCGCTTCGCGGTTAACATCCACAAGATCGCCTAATGGTGCAAGCACAGGCATCGTCAAGGCCGCCTCTCCGGATGAAGAAGGAACCAAGAACGTAATAATATTATGCACGACCAGCATGATGGTGGTGAACAAGTAATTCGGCAAACCCTTAAGCATAGTAGCCAGGCCATTCAAAATGGTATCGATAATCATCCCGTTCTCTGCAACGATGAGGATCCCCCGGGCCAAACCGATGATCACAGCAGCGTAGTGTGAGTTATATTTCATCTTGGCATTAAAAAGGCCTCAATTCGGCGATTCTGCCACAACAATAGCTAGATCCATCTTATTGCAATTAAATCAAACCGTTTCCATTCTATTTGAACTGGAACCAGGTTAAATTTGCAACTGTGGTTGAATCTGACTTAACAAAAGTTACATATACGGTATGGGTCCCTACGGCGGTCCCGGCATTAAGCGGGATATTCTTGACTGACCATGTCTGCCATCCGCCTGTGTTTTCTGCTGTCCAATAACCCAGCATAGTGCCCGTAGGACTGTCCAAGTGGAATTCTATTCTTCCGCCGGAATTAGCGGATGCAACCTTCAAATCAATACTTGTTTTAGCTGTACTACCAAAATCTACATTTTTAAATGCTATATAGTCGCCATTACTCCCTCCACCAACATCCAGCCCACCATCAGTGCTTGCCTCATAGGAAATAACACCTGAACTAAGGTTATAGCCTTCCGCTTCAAATTTCAATGTGTTGAATTTTGGAGCTGCAGCATAGCTGTTAGTATCTGTTATTTTCAATTCTGCCAATGTAGTTGCCGCAACTCCACCGACGCGAACATTGTTTAATGTAACTCCGGAGACAGTAGATGTGTCACTCCAACCCTTCATTATTGAAACTTCACCTAAAGCGCGTAAATTTATATTATTATAGACCACATTTTTTATCGGACCGGTTTTCGCAGAAAGATCAAACCATCTGGAGTGAACACCGGATCTTGGCCAGAAGCCTTCTACATCTATATTGTCAAATATGATGTTTTGTGCTGCTGGAGTTCCATAAAGATGACCTACTGCTAAAGCACGCCAGCACCGGTATACATAAGAGTTTTTAACAACTATGCCATCCTGAAGCTGTTTCACTCCATCTCCAACCTTAAATGCTCCACATCTGCTCCAAGCCAAAGCATCATCCACAACTACATTTGACTGGCTTTCAGGACTTCCAGGCCAGTTTGCAGCTATATCCGTAGTTTCTACATCCCATGTCTTAAATGAGTATGTGTCATCCTCCGATACTGCTACAGTGTGCTTTATGAGTACATTCTGGCTCTCTTGAATGTCGATTGCATCATTTTCATAATCAAGTTCATTGTTGTTGAAGTGCTTTGTATTCTGGAATGTTACGTTATTAGATCTTGTAACTATTGTAGCCCAGCCACCGCTGTCTCTTATTGTTATGCCGTCAACCGTGAAGTTGCTGCACTGCAAGGGTACAAGAATATTGTTCAAATAATTGTTTGTATTTCTCATATAATGGCCATTGCCGTCAATAGTCCCCCTGCCGTATATCTTAATATTGTTTGCATTTGTTTCAGTATAAATAAACCATGTTCCATCCTTACCCAGAGAATTCTTATGAAAATGGGTAGTGTAATCGCTTGGATTTCCTGAACCCCTTATAACAGAACCACCCTCCAGATAAACCGAAACATTGCTTTTTAAAACAAGGTTTCCGCACTTATAAACACCGGCTGGAACGTATACTATACCGCCACCTGCTGCGTTAGCCGCATTTATGGCGTTTTGTATTGCAGTTGTAGCCATAGCGGCACCGGTACTGTCGGCACCGTACCCGGTTTTAACATTGTATATACCTGTACCGGATGAAGCCGGAACATTGGTTTCAAGAGCATCTGCCGCAATAACCAGATCTTTCAGGTTGTTGATTTTAACTATAAGATATGTTGGTGATGAAAGTGTAAATGTAAGTGTATTTCCGCTCTTTGTTGCAGTGATTCCCAAAGCTTTGGGAGAAATATTATAGGTATTGATTGTCTCGCTTGCTGTTATTGTGATTGTAGTAGTTCCTGAAAAAGAGAAATTACAATAATTATAGTTTACAAATACCGCCGAAGTGTCGATTACCGGTATATTTGTAGAGTCTGCTGTTACCGTGTATTGACTGGTCGTGGTATAGATCGACGGTAATGGATAGCTTACAATTGTGCCCGCCGCTCTTGCTGTCAAAGGAACGACAGCTAAAAGACTGGCGAGCATACAAACAATTAAACTTAATAGTTTTAACCTTTTTAGCATAAATAAACACCTCTTTCATATCTTCAGAAAATACTCTGTCATCAGTGAATAATGATTTCACCAGTGATGCTCTATTACTCTTTTCATAAAGTCGTCATATTCCTGTTCAGCTTCGGAAGTGGCAGAGTAATACTAACCTTTTCTGCATCAGCAAAGTTTCCTTTTAAAATACGGCCCCGGTTTTGTTCACCTTGTGCAGGATTTCTGCGTTGGTCGCTACTACTGAGCTGTATTGTTGCATTTTATGCACAATCTCCCCACGGTCACTGCTATTGATTTAGCATTGTTGCACTTCATGCACAATCTCCGCGTAAGCCGCTCCAATCATGGCACATGGCCCTACTGTTACTCCGCATTTCCGCCCTCAGCCTGCTTCCAATCTTATCTATGCTCCGGCTCCAGACAGAGCCGGAGCAGATCGTCCACATGGGCCGTTGCCAGACATTCCACCGTATCCGCAGAGCCGTAATAGATCTTGACCTCGCCGTCATCCTCCAGAATCATCCCTCCCGGAAAAATCACATGATTGCGGAAGCCCCCGCCAATCTCATAGTCTGTCTCCGGTGCCAGCAGCGGCTGCCTGCTCATGCCGATCACCTTGCGGGGGTCCTCCAGATGCAGCAGCATAATTCCGGCGGTATAGCGCTTCTTCCAGGTGTCCTCCCAACCTTGCTTGCCTCTGGCCGGGTCCACATCCACCGCATGGAAGGTGGTCAGCCAGCCCTTATCCGTCCGGACCGGAGGTGCGGCCGGGCCAACCTTGTCATTGGCAAACGGCACCTGCTCGACGGCGAGCAGTAGGCTGGAGTTGCCCCAATGCTTCAGGTCCGGCGACTCGGAGATCCAGGCATCGAAGCGGTCCCGGCCGCCGCGGCTGTATACCGTGAAGGGACGCTCCAGCCGGACATACTTGCCGCCGATCAACTCGGGAAACAGTACCATATTGCGCAGGTCCGGTGTAGACAGGCTGAGCACCTCGAAGTGTTCCAGATCATCGGTAACGGCAATTCCGCCGCGGATGCCATGGTGCGTATCCACGGCAAAACACATATAACAACGGCCGCCGATCACGGTCAGGCGCGGGTCGTAGGCGCGGATAATTTCCTCGTCATGAATTTTGAACACTGGCTTCGGGCCGGCGGTCCAGCTCAGCCCGTCGTCACTGTAAGCAATGCCGAGATCCGTGGTGTGGTGCGGCTCAAGCGTCTGATCTACCAGTGAGCCGTAATCATTACGGAAGATCATCACATACTTGCCGTTAAATTTCGTTACACCGGCATTGAATACCAGTGCGGTGGGGTAAGGAACCTTCGTTGCATCCAGCACAGGATTGCCCGGATACCGCCGGATGAACGGGGCAGATTGCAGAATTGCCGGAGCGTGTTGAGTCATGGGATGTACCTCCTTGAATGTTAAATATGGAATATGGGTTGCGCAGGGCCGGACCGCTACCCTTTGAGGGAACCGGCTGTCATCTGCATGAAGGATTTGTTGGCGAACAGATAGGCTACGAGAATCGGCAGAATGGACAAGCAGGCGCCTGCCATCATATAGTGGGTCTGGGAAGCGGCCGAAATCCCGTATTTCAGGTTCGCCAGCCCGACAGTCAGCGTCTGCAGCTCCGGCTTCGTCATCGTGAACACGAGTGGCAGCAGATATTCATTCCACGCGCCGCGGAAGGTGAACAGCGCACCTACGCCGAGTCCAGGTCCGAGCAGCGGCAGAATAATCCGCCAGAAGGTGCGGCCGGGGGAGCTGCCGTCCATCAGCGCCGCCTCATCCAGCTCACGGGGAATCCCCTTCATGAAGCTGGACAGAATGAAGAAGATCGAAGCATGGGCGGAGATCAGAATCAATATGACCCCCCACAGGCTGCTGTGCAGATGAAGCTTGACCATCAGATCAAACTGCGGACGCAGCACGACCGCCCCTACTGCCACGAACATAGTGAAGGATTGCAGGCCGATATACAGTTTCTTGCCTGCAAAATCCATCCGGTCCACCACATAAGCCGCCATGGATGATACCAGCAGCGTGCCAACCACCGCCGCCAGAGAGACAATCAGGCTGTTCAGCGTATATCTGGAGAAATTCGCCTGCGCCCAGGCTTCGGCATAGTTCGAGAAGTGCCAGCTATCCGGCAGGAAGGTGGCTCCCGCAGTCAGTTCGGCATTTGTCTTGAAGGAGCCGAGAATGGTGATAACAACCGGAATCAGGGTGATAAAAGCAAATGCCAGCAAAAAAATCCACAGGATGATATTGCCCAGTATGGTTCTTATTCTCATAATAGCCTCTCTCCTCAATCGGTCTGATTCATACGTCTGGATGCGTAGAAATAAATGAGCGATATGATCCCGACGATGACCGCAGACACGAAGGCGACCGCACTGCCGTATCCGAACTCTTGGACCTGGACCGCCGCGCTGCCTCCGCCGACAGGGAAAAATAATTTGTACAAATACAGGAACATCACCTCTGTCTTGCCTACAGGACCGCCTTCGGTCAGCACCATAATGCTCTCGTATCCCTTCAAAGCTGTAATGATCGCCAGCATAATGACCATCTGCATGACAGGCCCGAGCATCGGCAGGGTGACATAGCGGAACTGCTGGAGTCTGCCTGCTCCGTCCAGGGAAGAGGCTTCATAAACATCCTCCGGGATATTCTGCAGACCGGCGAGGAAGAGCAGCATGTAATTGCCGACCGCCCCCCAAGCCGCAACCAAAATGACGGTGAGCATGGCATATTTCGGCCCCAGCCAGTCCACACCGGAATCGGAAAGGCCCGAACGGATCAGGAACTGGTTGAGAATCCCGTTATACGAGTTAAAGATCGTGAAGAAGACTACGGCCATTACGGCGGTACTGATGACGGTCGGCATGAAGAAAATCCCCCGCAGCAGCTGTCTGCCCCGCAGCCCCCGATTCAATATGGAGGCCAGCAGCAGAGCCAGCGGAATAGTGATCAGCAGTTTGCCGCCTGCATAGACAAACGTGTTCACCACCGAATCCCAGAACTGGGTATCCTTCAGGATGCGGCTGAAATTGGCCAGCCCGGTAAACCGGGCCGTTCCGAACCCTTTGTAATCATAGAACATATAGCGGAACGCCCAGGCAATCGGATAAATCCCGAGGACCAACGTGAGCAAGGCACTTGGAAAGATAAAGCTGTATGAAAATAAGGCTTGTTTTGTTTTGTTCATCTGGTTTCTTCCGGCTCCTCTCCCTTGCGGCCAGAGCAGAGGGATGGGAAAGCTGCTTCCTCATCCCTCTGCTTTGGCCTATATCTCTATCCCTGACCTTCCATCTACTTGGCGAACTTGCCGCCCAATGCGGCGGGGTCAAAGCCGGCATCCGGCTCGGCCTTCACGCCATCATTCGCAATCACGCTGTCCAGTGCAGTGTTATAGCGTTTGTTCAGATCGGCGATAATTGCCTTCAGATCGCCGCCGTTCAGCATATACTTGAAGAAGGCGTCATCCGATTTCATCCCTTCCGGTGCTACAGACGGATAGACCGGCCACACTCCATCGTGCTTGTTCGGCAGGAAGCCTTCAATGCCGTTCACATCCGGTGTCTTGGCTACTGCGCTGACGGATGGAACCATGGAGATACCAAAGCCTTTTTCCTGATAATCCGTCAGCACCTGATCGCCGTACATGAACTCCATGAACTTCCAGGCTGCTCCTTTGTGCTCCGACTTCGAGCTCAGCGCCAGCCACTGGCCCCCGAGGAAGCCCGAAGCCCCCTTCACGGTGCCGTCGATGGTCGGAACCGGAGCGGCTGCCCAGTCAATCTTGGCCGGGAACTGATTCTTGTAGACGCCCGGCTCCGAGGAGTAGGACATATACATTCCGATTTTGCCCTCTGCAAACTGCGCCCGCAGCGGATCAATATCCAGCGATTCCACACCCGGCAGCATGCTGCCGTTGTCCCGGATCTGCTTAAAGGCATTGATGATCGATTCGAAGCCGCTGAAATCGTAGCGGGCCGTCTTGAAATCATACCCGAAACCGCCGTAGCCGCTCATCTCCGCAATCACCCGCGCCGAACGCGCAAACGCGCTTCCGGGGCTTTTGAAGTTCTGGGCGAAGCCGTAAGCGCCGTCCGCTTTACCGGCTTCCGTCAATTTTTTAGCGGTATCCACCAGCTCCTGCAGGGTAGCTGGCGGATGCTCAACGCCTGCTTTGGCGAACAGATCCTTGTTGTATACTAGACGCATGGTTGTTCCATAATTCGGCAGACTGTAACGCTTGCCGTCAAATTCATTCAGATCCGGCATGACCGGGAATTTCGTCTTCAGCTCATCGGTGAGGAACTCGTCAATGGGAGCGAGAAAGCCTTTTTTGTAGAAGGTCTGGATGGTATTCTCCTTCACCCGGATTACATCCGGCGCATCGGAGGTCTGGAAGGACAGATCGAGTGCGGTATCGAAGTCGTCGCCCTTGACAACCAGCTCCACCTCAATCCCGTCAGTATTGGTTGCGTTGAACTCGGCTACCTTGTCCTTCACGAAATCCGCATCATGACGGTCGCCGGTCCAGTAGCTGATTTTGGTCTTGTCCCCCGAGCCGCCTGTCTTCCCGTCTCCCTTACCTTCTGCAGCATTGCCACCGTTACCGTTGCCGCAGGCTGTCAGGCCAAGTGCCAGGACCAGGCTCAGAGATGTTATTAGCATACGCTTCATCATTGGTAGTTCCCCCTTATATATCCCTGTTGTATTCGCTTACAACCTGATTATAGACGGATTGGCGCATCCGGATAAGGCGGGTAAGCCCACTTTAAGGGCAGATTTCTGCAGGAGCTTTATACAGTGAAGGGAGGCCACCTCCGCCCTGCGGACATGCCTCCCCTGCGCATTTTTATTCTTTTCCAAGATAATGCAGTTTGAACTCGGACGGGGTCATTCCGGTATATTTCTTGAACACCTCGCTGAAATAGCGCCTGTGCTCATACCCGAGATCCTGGGCGATCTCCTGAACCTGCCGGCCGCTGATCAGCATCGCCTTAGCCTTCTCCATCTTCTCGTGCATCACATACTGCTGAAACGAAATCCCCTGCACCTTCTTGAACAGGTTGGAGAAATACCCCTGGCTGAGGTTAATCTGCTTCGCCACCTGCTCCAGCGACAGCCCCGTATCCAGATGGCTATCGATATAAGCGGCGGCCTGGCGGATAATCCGTGTGGACTCCAGGGAACGGACCTCCGTAACCAGCGCACAGGCCTCCCGGCACAGCCCGGACAGCAGGTCCCGGATATCCTGCAGGGAAGGATGCACCCGGTTCTTCATGACGGTAATCCTGCGCTCCAGCGGCTCCACCTGCCCGTAGGGGAACTGCTCCAGCAGGACCCGGCAGATCCTGTAGCCCAGCTCATAGCCGACGCTTTCCACATAACACGGCTCAGGCAAAAGCCCGCTGTCCAGCAGCTCCGCGAATAGTTGATCGAGCATCTGCAGGCTTTTGGCAGAATTGCCGGAACGCAGGGCGAACAGTAACTCCTGCTCAACGGCGGCGGAGTAGCTGTGAAGTGCGAGCGGTTTATTCTCAATATTGCTGTAAATGTAGACCCCGTTTCCTCCGGTGTAGAAATGATAACCCAGCGCGCTAATCGCCTGCCTGTACGCTACACCCAGCTCCTGGATCGCCGCTACGCCCAGCCCCACGCCAATGGAAAGCGTATGCCGGGAGAATCGGCTTACATTCGTGCAGCAGGCCTCCGTAACCAGCGCGGCCGTATCCGGGTCCGAGCCGTTCATGATGCAGACGTACCGGTCTGTCGCCTCCCGGATGATAACGCCGCGGGTCCAGGCGGAAATCGTCTCTTCGAGAATATTATGCAGGCTGAACCGCAGCAGCTCGACCTCCTGCACAGGCTGGCCGCTCAGCTTCTCCGTGAAATGATCGATTTCGGCGACAAACACGAAGAAATCATGCTGGTCCAGAGGGATATCGAGATAGGCCCAGCGGGAACGTGCATCCGATTCTGTCGTCTGGTGGTGCAGCAGGAAGATGAGATATTCCTGGCGGAGAATAGGCAGACTTTCTCTAATTTTGGCCTCCATCACAGCAAGTCTGGTGGTCTCCTGACGCTCCTCCCGGCACAACTCCCTGGCCTTCAGCACAGCCTGCACAATCTCGTTCAGGGAAAAGGGCTTCTTGACGAAATCAAGCGCCCCTAGTCGGATGGCTTCCTGGGCATAAGAGAACTCCGAGTAGGCGCTGAGGATAATAATCTTGCAGTCCGGCAGTTCCTCCAGAATCGCCCGGGTCATCTGCAGGCCGTCCATTCTTGGCATCCGGATATCAGTCAGCACAATGTCCGGCCGGGTCTCGCGGATAATCTGCAGCCCCGCTTCACCGTCCAGCGCTGTACCGACTACCTCAATACCGTGCTCCTGCCATGGCGGCTTGCTCGAGACCATCTCCACCACACTTTTAATATCGTCGATTACACATAATTTGAACCTTTCCAGCTCCAGCTTCCGGTCCATCCTTCATCTCTCCTCTTCTGAGGGAATCCACAGATCCGTCCGTGATCCCTTACTTGGTTCGCCGCCCACATCCATACGGGCTTCGTCCCCGTAATACAGCGCCAGCCGGTGCCTGATGTTGAACAGGGCATAACCTTTCCTCGACTGCGGAGCACTGAGCATCCCCTGCTTGACCCGTACAGCATCAAGTCCCCGTCCATTGTCGGTAATGCAAATATGCAGCAGCCCCTGCTCCCGGCTGACCGTGATGTCTATCCTGCCTCCTAAAGTCCGGTCGCTGAATCCATGCTGGATGCTGTTCTCCACCACCGGCTGCAGGATAATCTTGGGCATCAGACAGGTAAGCAGTGCCTCATCCTCTACCGTCACCGTGTATTCGAACAGACCTTCATAGCATTTCTGCTGAATAGCGAAATACTGCCGCACGTGGGACAGCTCATCCGCAAGGGTAATCAGATCCTTGCCGCCGCTGAGCCCGATCTGGAACATCTGCGACAACGACAGGATCATCTCATTTACATCGTCATTCTCCCCCATGACCGATTTGCAATAGATGGTATTGAGTGTATTGTACAGAAAGTGCGGCTCCATCTGGGCCGTAAGCGCGCGGATCTCTGCATGCCGCTTGTCCTCCTCCTTGGTCTTCACATCCGCGATCAGCGTCTTAATCTCTGACATCATCCGGTTGAACTGAAAGCCGACCTGGGCAACCTCGTCCTCATAACGGCTCTCATACACCACGCTGAGCTGGTTCTCTTCGACTCTGCGCATCAGCCGCCGCAGCTTGAACAGGGGCTTCAGCAGCACAGATGTCAGCTGGTTGGAGATCAGCCAGGTGGCCAGCAGGAAAACAACGATGACATAGAGGGTAATGCGCTGCACCCGCTGCAGCTTGCCCAGCAGCTGGTCCCGCGACTGCATGCCGGAGATGATCCAGTCGGGTGATACCGCTGAGCTTGTATAATTAACCAGATACTTCTTGCCGCCATAGCTGTAGTAGTGGTCCTGCGGATCGGCCGCTTTCCCGGCTTCGGCAAGCACCGGCTTCCAGGGGAACCTGCCCCGGAACGGCCAGCGGGACTCCACCACCGCCTCTCCTTCCCCGCTCACCAGATAATAATTTCTCCCTGCTTGTTCTCCGCCTGTATTCAGCAGCTCATCTATCCGGCTCTCCCTGATATTGACCACAATAAATACATTGCTGATCGGCGTGTAAGGGTATTCATAAATCCCCCGGACTACGAAAGAGACCACCCGCTGGCTGCCCGTGAACAACCGGTCATAATGTCCTTTGGCCCAGTAGCCGCCCGGCCGCTCCTTGCTCAGATCATATAATTCCGAGCCGTAGAACGAGTTATCCTGCGCCCGGATCTGCGTAGTGGAATAGAAATCGCCAATCGGGGTAACGATCAGCACGTTTTCGATGATCGGCTGATTGAACGTTACCTGGGAGAGCACATATTGCAGATCCGACAGATGGACATAGTAATTCGACACATCATGGCTGAACACATCGAGCATCATCTTGCGGTACGCATCGCTCAGCATCAGGGACTGCACAGACAGCGCCACATCATTCAGGCGGGAATCCAGCAGCTGTGCCGTCTTGCTTACGGTCTCCCGGCTGCCGGCGTAGGCATTATCCTCGATCTCCTGCGCGGCAATCCAATACGAGAAGCTGCCCATTGCACCGATGGACAGCGTAATCAGCACGATGAACGAAAACAGAATCCTCTGTTTGATGGATATCCGGTAATACCTGCCGGCGATCTGCTGCCGGATCGTACGGCCATAGGCTGTGAATGTATTCATAGTTCCCCCTTCTTGAGCATGAATCTCCCTATGTTTGTATGTTCTTGTCACTTGTACCATATGGCTGCTCCAGTCCGGTGTCAAGACAGAGCATGATTATTTAGCGGATTCCGTCCCTTATTATCAATAGGCAGGGGGCCCTCCGCATAACATGGTGCGAATTCACTAATCATGGCTCAAGTTGACGGGAAGCTGCGCGATTGAGTAATTATGCTTGTGACGGTCAGTCCATTCCGTTTGATGCCTTTCTGCGGCAAATGTTGAACGATCCAACAGTAGCAGAGCTCACTGATTTTGTTGCCTCATACGTAAAAAATAATACAATTAGCCAAACTGACGGTTTCAAGGGCGATTCTATGAAGCATGAAACAGAGATGGGGGGAACGTTGAGCGAAGTCCTGCCCCAACTGAATACTGGCGGCAACGCAGTGTTCACTTATTATGGCGGCGGGCAATCTGGTCTGCTTCATGTGGTATTCCATGTATAGGTCTGGTAACAATATACTGCTTCCATTTGCTGCTTCGACATCTGGATGTGAAGATGTAAAACTACGTCAAAATTTCAATTTTACGTTTTTATTTCCGCTTGATCATCTTTACAGTAAATCACGCTTAATTTTTGCGATCTGTCACAGTTCTAGCTGTTCTCTAGGGTTAAGCCCCTTAACAGTCTGCAATAACTCCACTACTGTACCACTTAATTCACCAATAGTTGAATGCTCCTTCCCGGTTAAAAGCCATTCATAAGAACAACCGAACTCAGAGCAAATTGAGAAAACCGTCTCTACTGCCGGCTTACCTTTTCCAGATTCCAAATCACTAAGGCTGCCTTGAGAAACACCGATTTTATTAGCAAAATCCGTTTGATTAAGATTATGTATTTTTCGTAGTTGTACCTCCACACTACGATTTGTGCCAACAATTGATCCACGAGCTTTTGAACCTAAAATCAGTTTTAGCCATTTAGAGTATCTTTAATAATACTCAAGGAAAACCATTAAAAAAGCCCTGATAAATCAAGGGTTTCTTGACCATCAGGACTAAGATACTTGTGCCAAAAATCGTTACAAACGCTGACAAGATGAATTACAACTCACACGTAGATAAATTCTCCGCAACCTTTAACAAAATTCTCGGCAATTTCCTTTTGACTCACCCGGGTTACAATCCCCGAAAAAATACCAAGTGCAAAGAAAAGCGCTCCGATCTCGGTCATATACCAGCCTTTGCTCAGTATTCCCCAGACAATAAGCCCCAAAGTAAAGATGAAGCCGCCAATAATTAATTTATCCCGATTCGAGAAACTTACTTCTATCCCATCGTTCTCCTTGATGAAGTGTTGGCGGTTTAGAATATCATTTTGGAATACCGCTGAAAATCACCATGGCTATCGGAATCACTTTTGAGTCTTCCGGCTAAAGCCATCAGTGCCCGGTCAATCGCCCCCGTCTGCAGAATAATTCTAAAAGCTCCCCCTACAATCAGGACGAAGGCGACGACATCAGCAGCATTGATGATTCCCTCCAACGGCGCACTGGCAATTTGGGCAAATCCTTGTCTCAAATCCCCTTGCTCACTGATTTTAGGAACGGTATGATAGGTTCCCGGGATGATGGCTGTTCTCGAGGAACCATCCACCAGCACTTCCTGGCGGTCAAATTGGCCGCTCGGGACAATCCAGGTTAATCCGGCAATAGCCACGATAATCAGAAAAATCAATGTATAACTATGAGGAAGGGACCATTTTATTTTAAGTTTAACCGTTTCCATTTCTACCCATCGTAATCGGAACATTGGCCTCAAGCATGGACTTGTAATTATAAAACCGGCTTTCATTTTCTTTTCCGGCCACAGCAGCCATATAAGCATCCAAGCGCGAAATGGACCTGCAACGGCAGCTCTCCCGCTGCTTCCAGCTCTTCAAGGACCGGCAGCAAACCGCTATGCCTGTCAAAGCCTATATCTTTTATCGAAGTTACACCCCGCTTAGCAAGCATTCGGACAAAGTCCAAAAACTCTTGTCTGACTAATTCCTGATCCTGCATCATGTCATGAAGGAGACGGGCGCGTGATTCCGCGCTGCATTGGTTAGGGAGAAACTGATACTTATCCTGGGCAAGCTTGTTCATCCAACAATAGCTTTTCGTCAAATTAATGGCGATTACAGCCCTGTCAGTAAAAGCTTCGTCTAATAAGCTTTGCCCCGGAAGCTCGCCCCAACACTCTTCACTCCACCCGTAAGCGTATACATTTTGCTATAAGGTTTTTTTTGCCTCTTGTTTTAGCAACTCTAAAGCCTCTTGGATTGTAGCGACATTCGTCAGATCCACTCCACGGTGCATGGACATGTAACCGGTAAAAAATACATGGTTATCATGTACACCAGGCATAATGAACGCATCCTTCAGATGATGAACAAATGTTACCGGTCCTATCCATTTCTCTGCTTATTAAGCAGCTCCACGATAGCCGTAACCTCTCCTGCATAACAAGGTTGAATACAATACTTGCTGCGCCACTGTTTTTTTGCGCCAGAACACTTATATTATTTTCATGATTGCTGGCTGGTTAAACTATGTTTTTCAAAACTTTTTTTAACTTCTTCTTTACTCGCTGAACCCGTTTTTTACAGGCCTCTACAGAAATCCCAATTTCATTAGCCGCCTCCATCATTGAATACTTCTCCAGAGTAATTTTTTTAAGTAATTTATAGTCTTCAATATTGGTTAAGTCAGAAAATATAAAGTCAACATCAAGTACGTCACTATCCTCAAAGATAACGTTTTCATCTATTTCGAATGAAGTTACTACTATATTTTTAAGGTATGCCCGACTGCGAACTTTGTTTTTAATAACATTCTTTAATGTATTAAATAGCCAGCCTTTCGGATTGGAACAAAATAGAAATTTGTCGGCTTTAGCACATGCGATTCTAAATGTGTCCTGAACGGCTTCTTCGGCCAGTGTGCGGTCATTCAACTTGCTTTGTGCATATGCCAACAATGAACTATACATTTCCGTATAATACTTTTATGGTGCGACGTTGATTATCATTTAGCACCGCCTTCTCACCACCATTTCCTTTTTATGAAATACAATCTACTTTAGTTATAATTTTATATAAACATATAAATATTGGTATTTCAATACTACCCTATAAACAGATAATAGGAACACTTTTTCAAAAAAAATTAAAAATAAAAAAGCAACCCTCTAAAAGGTTGCCTTCTTCCTATTCATCATTTATATCCTAGGTTATTTGCATAGCGGCGCAATAGCTCTTTGAGGCGTGTTACCTCATTAACAATTTCACTATCGCTATCAATATTGTCATTTCTGTCATACGACGAAGTAACAACTTCGGTAGTAGTAGATGCTTGAGGTTCATCTGCGTTAGCTGAAACGGTTAACGCGGACCCTATCCATATAATTGCTATCAGCGCCACACAAAGGAATAGAACACCATTTTTCTTCTCTTTTAGGTCCATGATTGAAGAAATGCGATTTTTCAAACCTTTTTTCCCTCCATAAAAATTACTTGATAATGCTGTTTGGAGCTTCGCCCCATTCCTCGCAACAGTAATAATGATTTCCCCATATTGTATTCGCCGTTGATGATCTGCGTTTTGTAAAACCAATGCGTCACAAGAGATTTCACATTGTTCCGCTGCCGCTTTTGCCATAAGATAGACAACTGGATTGAACCAATGAAACGAGGTTGCAATCAAGATCATGGCCTTGCACCAGAGGTCATGCCGTTTAAGATGAATCAACTCATGCTTTAGAATTAGATACACTTCATCATCTGATAGTTTCACTCGCGGCAGTAAAATGACAGGCTGTATAAAGCCAATGAACATAGGACTTGTAACGCTTTCACATACGCATAAACCTATATGCTTTTTAATCCCGAGTTCCGACCTTACACTGTCTAAAATCCCTTGAACCTTCGCATCGGTTACAGGATCACTCCAACGACGTACCGTCTTCATAAAACGACTATGCCGTAGAGCATGATACAGTATTATGATTACAATACCGCACCCCCAAATCGCTGTAAGCACCCACCATAAAGAGATTGTTGCCCAAGCATCCCCCCTATCCCCAAAGTCCATTAAGGGGACAGTACGGATTATGGATGGAACAAGCGTTGCAGGAAGATCCGGCATGGTCACAGGGAGAACTAATAGGTCAATCTGTGGACGAAAGGGGAATATCCAGCCTACCGCAAGCAGCAGCCAAACCCTATAATTCCACTTTGCGACATATCGTTTGGATATAAAGGGCTGTATTGCCGCGTACACAAGCGTCAGCAATGACATAGATACAGAGCATTGGAGCACGGTAACTAAAAATCCCTGCATATCACTCCCTCTTATCTTTCAGCCAATTTTCCAATTGATCGAGGTCACTGTCCTTTACTTTGTTACTAGCATATAGCGTAGCAACCAAGCTAACGAATGAATTCGCATGAAAACGCTCCATAAAGTCGCCTGTTTCAAATTTCAGGTACTCCTCTTTGTTAATTAAAGGGAAATAAGTGCGCTCTTTTCCCTTTTTTTCAGTTCGAATAAAGCCACGCTCAACCAACCGTAACATAAGAGAAATGACCGTTTGCGCTTTCCATTTCCTATCATTTCCAAGCTGTTGCATAATAACATTAGTCGTTATAGGTGAATCATTGGCCCACACAACTTTCATGATATCAAACTCTGCATCTGGCAATTTTCTCATTATTTCTATTAATCAACTCCTTTAAGACAACTGTCTACAATGATATTCTACATTTGTCTTGAATTCATGTCAAATCTATAAAATAGAAATATTTTATCCTATTTATCACCCACAAAAACAATATTGGGATATTTTTGAAAATCTTTGTCCCCAATTCGATACATTAAGACATATATATTATGAAGAAGCATTTTCATAGTTTAACACTAATGAAACGGAGGCAATTCCGATGAACAATTAACGAATACTTTCACGTTGAACGAAAAACCAAATTCCCAATTTTAGAATGGAGGCTACTAATTAATGAAAAAGAAATCTCTCTTTGTTTTCTCGGCCCTGGCTCTCCTCCTCCTCCTCACTCCAAGCTTTGCGCTTGCAAGTAATCAGCAGAACTACTTCGCTTCCCTGTCGGAAGAGAAGCTCGCTTATCAGGATGTTGACGCAGCTCCTACGGAATGGAAAGACGACATCTTGAATGCAAGGAATTCTATAATATACAGTACTTCTTGGACTGTTGATGGTCAGGTTGGCTATGAGTTGCCCGATGGAATGTTAGTAGAACTTCCAGAATTTTCGGACCTTTTTCCAGGTTGGGATGTTCCTAAATTGAAAGAAGATGTACGAAAAGAACAGTTAACTAAGCCTCAAACTTATGATTTTCATACCCTAGCCGCGAATTATGTTGGGTTTGTCTACTTATTTGAACCCTCAAATTCTGGAGCGTCACTACCGTTTTACACCTTTTATTCCAGCGCTAATAGAGTCACAATGATAGGTGATTCTTTACCAGGGACAAGCTATAATGCCGGTTTCACAAATCTTAACACTGGTTCGGATGTAGGTTATGCAAATAACTTACCGCAAGGTGGAAAACTATATCTCACTAAACTGAATTCAAACACTGCATATGGGGCTCGGGCTAGCACGTACAGCACAACAGGATATGCGCAAATGAGCGTAGTTGACGGCTAAACTCATCATCTGATTCTGTAGTGTCGGGTAGATGTTTGAAACGTAGATTGATATGTATGGGTAATCAAGGACTGCTTGTTCATTGAGGTTATTCGCTTTCTTCTAATTGATAGACTGTTTAATGCTTCTTCCATTATTGCTATTGCTGCCTTTTTAACTTTTGTTAAACGTATAGCCATTGACAAAACCTCCTTCTACTTCATCTGATTTAGTCAGATATAGCAAAGGAGGTTTATATGCTTCTATATTTCGAGCCATTGTTTCAAACATCAGCGACCATAGTCTGGTTTCTTCCCCTGCTCTTGGCCAAGTATAACGCCTGATCCGCCTTCTCCAGCAGCCCCTCCCGCTCCAATGTATGAAAAGGATAATGGGCGATTCCTAGAGAGATTGTAACCTGTGTCTCGATTGGCCCCCTGCTTTGTTCCATTGCCCGCCGGACTCTTTCAGCTATGATGAAAGCTTCCTCAGGTCTTGTGTGGGCTAGCAAGATGATGAACTCTTCACCGCCGTAGCGGTAGCAAACATCGTCTGGACGAACCGAGGTAACTATAACTTTGGCTACATGTTTCAGCACTTCGTCGCCGATGAGATGACCGTAAGTGTCGTTCACGAGTTTGAATTTGTCTACATCCAGTACAATGAGCGAAAACGGTTGTCCTGAGTCAATCCACTGACTCATCGTATACTCTAACGATCTCCGGTTCATTAAACCGGTCAGAGCATCCGTCGTAGCCTCTTGGGTCAGTTGATCCGTCTGCTTCTGAATATCCGTCACGGCAAGCAACACAGCCTTGGTCAGCAGATCTGCCTCTCGGCTCCATTGCGGCTTCGCTTCTGGCAATTCAATCTTCTCCTTGCCCATCCTGCTCACCAGATTTGCCAGGTACACAAAAGGCCGGGCCAGCTTGCGTGCTACGAGAATGACGCCCATCAGGAGGATAATGAACGGAAACAACGAATACCAGAGAATGGTCCGAAGGTGCCCCATCAGTTGATGATGGATGACACTAATCGGCGAAACGACCACAATTCCCCATCCGTTGGCTGGAACGCTGGAGTATCCGGCAAGCATTTCAACGTCACGGGTGTTACGCACTTGCTGTTCCCCACTCTCCCCATTCATGAGTTTCTGCACAACCTTGTTATTGCTGACATCCTCCCCAATGAGCTGCTTATCCGGGTGGTACAACAGATGCCCGCTGGAATCCACAATATAATAATAGGAGCCAGAATCGTCCACGTTATTGTCGCCAAAAATCATAGACAAAATATTGTTCTCCTGCAGATAAAATGTGCCGCTCAAAATACCGCGATATGTACCATTCTTGCTAAAAATCGGCTGACTCATAAAAACGATTAGTCTATTGGTGGTTTGGGTCATGTAGGGGGAGGATATGTAAGGTTTTTTTAACGCCAGAGCTTCCAAACCGACCTTAGAAGTAATATGGTTTCCTACTGACCCCAAACTAGCCGGTACTACATTGCGGATCAGCCCGTCGGCATCGAGCACGGCGATAGAATTGAAGTAATTGCTACTATTGCGCATCAGTTCCAAATTATCATCCACTTGCTTCGGCGTTGAGGTTTCGTCATCGGAGAGTGTGTCAGCACTGTATTCCAAACTGCTGCGCATGGACTGAAATAAGGAATCCATTGTTTTGGTCATTCGGTCAGCGTTGTAGTAATTCAGATGGAGTGTAGTCTCCATCAAGGACTGTTTTTTGGACTCGTAAGAGCCAATCAGAAGGATGCTTGAGGTTAGTAGAACCACCAGCGTAACCAAGCCCGTAAGCAGCGATGTAAGACTGAGCTTTTTACTTTGACCCGGGTCGGCTCTTCTCAGTGTAAGCAAACTTTAACCCTCCTTGGTTCTTGA
This sequence comes from Paenibacillus sp. FSL H8-0175, assembly GCF_045040615.1. NCBI lineage: Bacteria > Bacillati > Bacillota > Bacilli > Caryophanales > Paenibacillaceae > Paenibacillus > Paenibacillus sp. FSL H8-0175. The sequence continues at coordinate 5,300,208 of NZ_CP150299.1, forward strand.
AAACTAGATTAATCAATAATACAACAAATTAAGATGTTATTCGACAGTAATCAATGGGCTCGGATCTCTCATTTCACTGTACGTACCGTTTGATATACGGCGGTTCATGAAATCTTACATATTAAAAAACTCCCTCCAGAGCTTGTGATTAGACAAGCTCTGAAAAGGAGTGTTATTACCCTGAGTCCTGTGTGTTTGAATGTGATTCCCAGATATACAGAACCTTTTTTGTGTTCCACACTCTCTGCGTTCAGATATTTGGATATGCAGCCATGTTAGCAAAAATGTTAGCAGAAAAATATGAGCAGAGCCTTACGATCCTGCTCATTTCACTTCCAAAGACGGTAAGGGGACAATCTATGGACCCTACCCATTCGTTATAAGGAAGATTTCAGATTCGCAAGGGAAATGCGGAAGAAAATTAAGCAGGGCATGTATTTGAGCATTTTGCATTAATCTAAGTCCTTGCTACACAAAGGAATTTTGGATATAAAAAAGGACTTCACCCCAACTTGGAGAAGTTTTTTGGTGACGAAACCAAAACACTCAAGAGGAGGAAGCCCCCTTTGTATATTCTCCAAGAAAGTCTATTTTCCTTTGAAGAGCTTCAAAAAATGGATTCCAAAGAACGTCTTCCCATCTTTTTCAGCGCTCTCGACCTGCGTCCTTATGCGAGAGAATTGAGAAAACCTTCACCCCGAGGAGCGGAGGGGCACTGTCGGCAAGGCATTCTTCGTGCCTTACTCGCGGCTCCCTTGGAGAACATCGATACGTTCACTGGCCTCGCACGCAGACTGGAGTTTGACCTTCGTTTCCGTTACCAATGTGGACTTCGGCTAGACATCCCTGCCCCTTCGATTTCCACTCTAAGCCGGGTTTTTACCGAGTTGACTCAGAAAAGCCTTGCCCAGCAGTTGTTTGAGGATCTTGTGACTCAGTGCCAAGAAGCTGGAATCATCGACGGCACTCATGTCGCCATCGACAGCGCATCCATTCACGCTTACGAGAAAAAAGAACCCAAGCGAAAAAGCGAGCTCACTGGCAATGCCAACTGGGGTGCAAAGTTTGACACCTTCGGCAATAAAATCAAGTGGTTTGGCTATAAGCTGCATCTGGCCGTCGATGCCAAAAGTGAACTTCCGATGGCACTGAAGGTAACCCCTGCCCATGTGAACGACGGAGACGAAGGGCCTGCACTCACGACGCTGGCTGCTGCAAAATCCAAAGTGAAATTCTTCATGCTGGATGCGGGCTACGACCAAATGAAAAACTACGAGGGAGCCCGGAACGTCAAGGCACAAGCCATTATTCCGCTGAATCCACGGAATGAAAAGGAACCGCCAGCAGGAATTACGCGCAAAGGTACGCCCTGTTGTTCGATGGGCTTTCCCATGACGTATTGGGGGCAAGAGAAGACATCTTTGAAATTCCGTTGTCCACATGCGACAGGACATGTGAATTGTCCTTTAGGCATGGCCGCTTGTTCGTCCTCTAATTATGGAATGGTGGTCAAAGTTGACAGCCAAACGGATCTTAGACGTTACGCTCTACCGCATCGAGAAAGCCGAGGCTGGAAGGAGCTTTACAATAAACGGACCAGTGTAGAACGCTGTAATTCTCGAATGAAGACCTATTTAACCGCAGACCAGCTCCATGTCTGGGGGATTCAAAAGGTAACAACCCACCAATATTTAAATGCGATTGTGTTACTTGCTGCTGCACTTGCCATTGCGAAGCAACGAGTCCAAAACGCCGCTTAAAATTTATGATTCTCCGAAATTCTGCCCGTCTGACCATTTATAACCGAAATCACAAAACGGGGCTTTGGAAGTGGTTAGACTACGACCTTAGAATCGAAAATTGAATTATGCAAAATGCTCAAATAGGTATAAGATCATAAAACTCAACGCTTAATTAAAAGATCAGAACCATAAACTTACGCCTATCAATAAAAGTATACTTGATTTCACTTTTCTCAACTCAAAATGAAAATATACTTTCTTCAACTTGCGCACGTGGATGTACTCCGATTTTAAATACTAGATTTTTATCATTAATAGTTCTCCATATTCGTTTGACTTCCACATAATATTCAAAACAGCATAGCTTAAACTTTTTATTACTCCCACAACCACAATAGTCATTTCTGCCCAAATTATTGAAGTCTCTAAAATGCATAGGATCAGTAAAAAGCTCCCAAGCTCTCTTCTCCTTCTCATAAAAGAAGACTTCATTTTTTAGTGTTGATCCACTTACTTTGCCAGAGTTGTGGCCAATATAAATTGCAGAAGGAGATCGCCATTCAAAATAAGGTAGGGCCTCTTGAAGTGTACTCTTTTCTTTCCCAACACATTTTTTATAGGAATTATTTATGATAACTTTGTTAATTTCGAGTACTTGTTCGTCAGTAAGATAATTTATGGATTGAGGTCGAATATATTCTGGTTTATGTCCATGATAGAAAATTGCATAATACTCATTGGAAAGAGGTACTAATATTAGAACCTCAATAAGTCCTAAATGTCTATTACTAATATCAGAGAATCTACTTTTAATTCTTAATGCAGCTGTAGAGATGTACTGATCGCTGATTAAGAAATTCCCAGATTTGCTTCTAATAATAGCAAAATCATAATATTTTCTGATAGTTTCGCTAAGATTGTTTATGTAATTCGTATTCGATAATTTGTTAAGCATCGTTGAAATCCGATTCTCTTTACTTGTAGTCTCATGTTCAAATTCATACAATAACGCACCACTTCGATAGTAATAAATTATTATTGCATTAAGGTAGGAACGGATATACTCTTCAACACTACTTAATTTCCCCTCACCACAATCAACCTGCCTTAGTAAACGTAATACTTCAACAATAGCTGGCCCAAAGTCATCCTCAATTTTTTGAAAAAAGTTTTCTATTGCGTTGGTCGCTAATTGTGAATGCTCATTTGTAAAGCGTTCTGACATAGAATTTCGATAAGGGATTTGGTACGGATCGGCATTTTTTTTCAACCAACACTTCAGAAACTTTACCCTTATCAGCAAAATGTTTAAGAACATTCTGTGGAATATAATGTTGATTTTTCACTATTTCACCCATTTAATCACCTACCATTAATGTCAAATCATCATCTTCAGTTGCTTCAACTACAATTCTATATCAACCCAAAATTACAAACTAAGGCCTAGCCCTTCGATTCAATTACGTTTAAGATATCCTCTATTTTTATCCATTCTGATTGATCTCCAATAGTTCTCAATTCAATTCGTTGTAACTGATAATCTACAGTCATTACGATACCGTGTAGCACTCTATCATAATTAGGATAAAATACTTTTAACCATAATGGACTATGATCTTCAATAGACTTATTTATGGCACTTTTTATCACTAGTAATTGAACCCTAGTAAGTTTAGGTTTTGTACGTAATATAATATTTTCTTTATCCAATAAATCCCCATCTATTTTTCTTTTCATCTATTATCCTCCTGATAATTTGTACAGTAAGTCTAGCAAACACCTATAAAAGAACATTTGTTTGTATTATATATATGCGAACATCTTTTATCAATGATTAACTTAGTATCACTTGCATATATTGCTCAGTGGTGGCGTTATAAATTTATTAAATGATAACTTACATCAGTAGTAGCTAAGTACTCTCGAAATGGCTAAAATGAATTTTGATTACACAAAAACAAAGACTGTAACTCACAACGAGTATACAGTCTTTGTCTTAGCAGCAAGCTCGGCCTGCTGGGTAATTCTACCCCAAGCTTCTTAAGTACCGTACCATTCCATTACATTCATGGCGATCATCTTTTTGACTTTGATTAAGATTAATGGCATTCGCAAACGCTATACATATGACTGGTATTCCTTTCCAACCTTTAGTCTTCCTCCTGCAAGCATTTGTAGTGCACAGAATGAGGAGAAAATAGCAGAAATATTAATAGCATCAGGCTTCTGTTGTTCTACTTGAAAGGTAATTTATAACAAAAAATAGTGAAATATTCCGTTTAAACGGAATATCTCACCTATTGAATTATTGGTTAATATCTATATTTTGGACCGTAAAACATGTACCTACTGCATATTGATTCCTCTATCGAAGCCCTTAGGGGTAACTTGATAATTCACATTAGATTTAACAGTTAACGCTATCAAGATCTCTTATCAGAATAAAAACATCCCCACGATGGAGACTTCTCATTCTCGCAAGGCCAGTTGGCATTGGCAAGCGTTTCCGTTCTAACTTCGCCGCTTCCGGCTATAACAATCCAATCCCCCTCTTGGAGACATTGCCAAGCAGTACATCTCCTGCAGTAAATACATGAGATTTCTCAATATCTTTAATGAGAAGCATCACGGAAGCTCCGCCTTTAGCCACATTGATAGTATCCGGATTTAACTGCTGAATTAAGTCCTTAGTCCTCGAAATTCAGGAGGTCTTTAACCTCCAGCTTATCCAACTTGTTTATGATCCAAGTGATACATAATTATTATATATATTGCTTAATAGATCGATCTTTTGAACTTATATCTGGGATGTTTTGTCATCAAGTGATATAGCATAGCTGGCGGATATCAGAATCGTACTGCAAAGAAACGTCCAGATCAGCAACCCTAGTAAAACCCACATTTTATCTCCTCCTTCACTCTATTGTTTCTCTGTTCCCCACTGATGGTGGCCGAGCAATTGTTGACCAAGTTCAGTAAGAAAAGCCGGGGGATGTTGCCCCTCGAGATATTGCTGCTCCCGCTGTTTGATCAAGGCATGATTGTTCTCTTGAGCCGGAATATACCTTAGGGGGAACCAATCTCTATCCGTATAACTCGTAATCCGCAATCGCCGCTGGTCAATAATAATTAAATCAGCCAGGTTGGCTTCAAGAGCTAAAATTCGATTTCCATCTTGCATGTTAATACTGCTTCCGTCTATATTAACGGACAAGAGTCTAGGATACCCGTCGATTTCGCACTGCAAAACTCCACCCAGATAGCGGGAGTATTCAAGATAACGGCAAATGCCGAATATATCCGTGGCATAGACCGGATGTCCCAGATATACTGATGATGATTCAAGGAACCCGTCAATGGCTGACTCTCCATTTGTCTCCACGCTTCAAAACGCAACACGTAGAAAAACGGAACTGCTTTTCGCATGTGCACGTATCCTTTCTCTTCCCAGGTATGGCGAACCGCGCCGTGGTCAAGTATCAATATGTCACCACATCCATTCGCTTAAAATCTCTTCTTATCCTCATATCAATTTTACAAATGAACCGAACGGGGAACAATAAAGGTTGTTGTTGTCTTTCGGTAAAATATGATATATCTTGTCATTATAATGTCATCCAATCAATAATGTTTGAAAGTAGGTGTCTTATGCGCGAGAGCAACGACTTATTATTAACCCATACTTCTTTCGCCTACAACAGCAAGCTGATTTACGCTGGTAAGTTAAGCGACAACCCGGAGTGGAAATTTGCGCTTCATAAGCATGAAGATTTGCATGAAGTTATTTTTATTGAAGGCGGAATCGGTTCGTTTGTGATTGATGGTAAGGCCTATACTGCAAAAAAAGGGGATGTATTGATTTATAATCGGGGGATTTTGCATGAGGAGCAGTCTGATCCAGACAAACCATTGTTTACCTATTACTGCGGATTTCGCTTCAACTCTCCTATTGCCGAACAACGTGATTGGGTCATTCAACCCGACCGAGAACCAGTCATTCGTTCGAACCATTATTCAAATGAGCTGTCCTTGCTGATGAAGACATTATTTGGCGAGTTTTCGCTGCGAAATAGTGGTTATGAACAGATCTCTCAGCATTTATTAGAAGCTATCCTGCTCCTGCTTGAACGCATGCTTCTTTTGCAGCATCATACTACAAAGGAAGGGAAATCCCCGCTTGCCAATCAAATCAAAGAATATTTAGACACTAATTACAGACGCAAGCTAAGCCTTATGGACCTGGCACAATTTTTTCATATCGACTCCTATTATCTGGTTCACATATACAAGAACAATTTCGGAATCTCACCGATCAACTACTTAATTCAGCGCCGTATGGGAGAAGCCATGAGACTATTGGCCAGTACCAACAAGAAGGTATGGGAGATCGCCAAAATGGTTGGATACGACAACCCCAATTATTTCTCCATTCTGTTTACCCGTGTAATCGGTGAATCCCCCCGCAAATTCCGAGAGAGGAACCAGAAGGATCTGTATAATTAATGATTCAACTTCAGGAGTTCATTTTTCTAAACAAAACCTTTCTTATTACAGGGTGAACTAAAGATCCAACCTTCAGTTGATAGAAACGGACGTTCTTGTTCTTCTTAGTTTTGGTGGGGGCATTTTCGAGAATTCAAGGTATGAGTTGCTGGAGTGGGGTCTGAAAAACCAGAATCACTAGCCTCATCTGCGAAGAAAAAAAGAGCCTCTATGTATGTATAGACCTCGGAACCGGAGGGTCACAATATCTTATTTGTTTTAATAGATTCTTAACTCCCTTGTATAAAGGGGAGGGGTACTGCCCTCGACGAGCTGCGAGCGTTGGGAGTCTAAGCTTGTTCGCTGTCATGTACACCATCGCAATCAAGTTTTGGACATTACGGTAGTCCCGCGTTTTTCTCTTTACCGCTTGGATGAGCCCGTTAATAACTTCAAGGAAGCCATTCGTCATACGACTATGAAACCATCGTAAGATGCATTCTTCGTGTCGCTTCAAGGTAAGCGTCAAACCTAGCCCACCTGTAAACCTGACGCCAGTCATGAGATCATAGGCATATCTTAAATCAAGGTTTTGGATAACTCCATCATAGGTTTCAGTTGGGAGCGTCTAGCCCCAATGTTGTCAGGTTAGTAGAAATTGGTATAGCAGAGGTAAACGATAGGAATGGATGAATCCGTGTGAAAAAACAAATCCACTACGATATCCCATGTGTTTAACAAGATGAAAAGCGATGAATTTAAAGAAAGTGCAAAGCGGTACGAGAAAGATTTTAAACGAAATCGAAAAATGGGATTTATTCCGTTGCTGCTGCTCGTCCTTCGAATGGTTCGAAAACCAACACAGTTAGAGTTGGATGAGTTTCGAGAGCGATTTATGCCAGAAGAAGCAGCAAAAACCACATACACGAAACAATCGTTCTCCGAAGCCAGACAAAAATTCTCTCCCACTGCGTTTACGATGCTGAACGACGAATTAGTTCGAGCCTTCTACGAAGAGAATGCTTTAAAAACGCACCACGGTTTTCGGCTACTGCCGATGAATGGCAGCGTGATGGAACTACCCAATACCTCGGAAACTCGGAGTGTTTATGGGTATACCACAACATACAAGATTGGGTTTCGGATCGCCAGAGCTCTCTCTTCCCATTTGTACGAAGTGGAAAACAAACTGATTGTAAGCACCTGTCTCAGTCGATATGACGATAATGAACGCGATTTGGCCAAACGCAATATTGAACATCTGTTGCAGTTGGAGTCATCCTCAGTTCGAAATCTAATTCAATTTGATCGTGGTTATCCGTCTGCGGACTTCTTGTTGTACTTGCAAGAGAGAGGGATCGCTTACTTGATGCGGGCACAAGGATCATTCTACAAAGAAATCATGAACACCATTCAGCCGGATGAAAACGTAACGATAGAAATTACGAAAGCCAGAGCCTACCAGCTTAAGAAGCAGGGTAAGATCATTCCGCCGGGAACAGTGTTGCACGTTCGAGTCTAGAAAATAGAGCTGTCCACCGGCGAAACGGAAATCCTGCTGACGAACGTCAGCGCGGATGAACTGAGTTACGAAGCGAGTAAGCCGCTGTATTTAAGATGGGGAAATGAAACTTGCTTTGATGATTTGAAACAGAAGTTTGAGATTGAGAATTTTCGGGACAGGAGCCCCAACTCATTGAGCAGGACTTCTACGCTAGGGTTCTGCTGCAACATGGCTTCCGTAAGGGAACAAGAGGCTGAGGAACAAATGATGGAAACTAAACGAACGGAGCCCCTGAAGTACAGCGAGTATCGAATAAACCAAAATATCTTGGTCGGCAAACTACGTAACCGGCTCATTGAAATGGCGTTGGAAGAGGATGATGGAAAACGGGAGACTCTACAGGCTCGCTTTCTGGAAGAACTACAGCGTAATATTGTTCCTGTCGTCAAGGGTCGCTCCTTCACGCGCGACAAACAGACAAAAGCTAATAAAAAAACCAAGAGGCGAGGGCTATAAATGCTTAACCTGACAACATTGCGTCTAGCCCACCCCATCCATTCCCGTAAATAGACATCGGCTAGAATTTGAGGCTGTGTCCGGAGCTCCTGCAGAGATAGCTTTAAGCGGTAAGATTTTCCCATTTGGAAGTGCCCGTCCTTTAGTTTTTCCAGTTTCAGCTTCTGTTCGTTCTTTAAGGTAGATACCTTTTTAGCCACAGATATCGACTGTTATTCAATTCAGGAACTCGCTTTTGTTCTTCTTTGCGAACTTCATCAACGGCCCCATTCACCATTTTCATGACTTGAAACTTATCAAAGGTACTCTCAGCCTCAGGGAACTGTTCCTGAATGCCTCGAATGTCTCTAGCGTCTCTTTACCCTTTCCTTCATTTGCAAACAACACCGTTTTGGTATCTACATCTACAAATAAAGTGATGTAGCGATGGCCCCGACGGGATGAAGTTTCGTCTACAGCAATTCGTTTCATACCCGTCAGATCCAGTTCATTCATGGCTACATAGACGTAGTAATGAAAAATCAGACACATCCGTGTATTGTGTTCTCGAAGTTCTCTTGCGGCTGCATTGACCAACATCTCCGCCATAAGCCGCATGGCCCAAGCATCGAATTGCAGCGTGAGGTGGGATAGGGGACGTGACCACTTTACAGGAACGAGGGTCACCTTGTGCAGTTTGTGCAGTTGGTCCGAGGGACACGGGCGTGCATATAAGTTTTCCAATTCCAAAAATCCAGATGACACCTTCTTCTCCGCATCATAGGCTTTACATGCAGCACCACAGGACGGACAAGAGAACATCGCGCTCCGCTCGAAGTCGATGAATAGATACCAGGCCTCGTCTTTATTATCATATTCTATATGTGTCAATTTCCATGGTTCTTCGAGCTCTAAGGCAACCTTAAACATTTCAGCAATCATATTATCTTTAGTACTTACTGAGGTTAGGCAGTATCGACAATTCCTCTATTAAACAGATATCGGGCATTCACTACAGTGAGGGAGCAAATAAAGTAACGTTTTACTCTATAGCTACAGATGAATTCATTTTGTTCCATAGAGTGCATTCAATTCTTCTTCCTTCATCGTAAAGGAGTGTCTCTCTTCAGGAAACTGACTATTTCTCACATCAACAGTATACGCTTTAATAGCGTCTAATATTTGATTATCCATTGATTGATACTGTTTTACAAACTTAGCAACTCTCTCAACACCATAACCAATTATATCATGGTAGACAAGAACCTGGGCATCTACATCTACACCGGCACCTATACCTATGACCGGAATCGAAAGTACTTGGGATACTTCCCCTGCGAGTTGTCTTGGTACACATTCCAAAAGAAGAGCAAATGCCCCTGCAGCTTCACATTTTTTAGCATCTTCCAACAGTTTCTTAGCTGCTACTGCATCTTTCCCCTGTACCTTATATCCTCCTAAGACGCCGACTGTTTGCGGGGTTAAGCCAAGATGCGCGCAACTAGGAATCCCCGCACTCGTCAGGGCTGCAATATGTTCGATTACGTCATCGGCACCTTCAAGTTTCACTGCGTGGGCACCGGCTTCCTGAATTAATTTTCCGGCATTAAGTAATGTATCTTTAACTGATAGATGATAGGTTAAGAAAGGCATATCTGTAATGATAAAGGTCTCTTTTGCTCCTCGTTTGACGGCTTTTGTATGATGAATCATATCTTCGAGTGTAACAGGAATGGTTGAATCATATCCCAAAACAACCATTCCTAGTGAATCCCCAACTAAAATGACGTCTACGCCCGCTTTCTCTGCAAGTTTTGCAGAAGGATAATCATAGGCAGTAATCATTACAATTTTATCTTGATTTCGCTTCATTTTTAGTAAATCAGTTGTTTGTATCAAGCACACTTCCTCCTCAAACTGTTGAGTTAGTATATCATTAGTTTTTTATATGTGACATGTAATCAAATGCGGTTGTCCCATAAACATTCTTAAATAATTTATTTAAATGAGTTAAATCTACAAAACCACACATAGCTACCGCTAAATAAATATCTCCATAGGTTTCAATTATCCGCTTCGCATAGTCAACCTTTAAATTAAGAAAGTATTGATATGGAGTGATTCCCGTATGCGCCTTAAAAAAACGGATGAATTGAAATTTAGATAGATCAAGCTCACTACATATATCATCGATTCTAAGCATGCTCTCCAAGTTCGTTTGATGAATAATATTTTTCGCTCTCCGAATTACAGTATCATCTCTTTTATAATCTGAAGAGAGATCGGTTTGCATAAGGCTTTCTATTAAAGTAATAAACAAGTCGTAGCATAATGCCTCATCTCTTTCATTTGATATAGCGCGAAAAAGACTTAACACTTTTTGTCTTAGCTTAGAACTGTACACAACAGGTTCTAAAAGACGTACAACATCCTTTTTCTCTATAAGATCTAGAATCATTTGTGGTTCGATATAAAGCATAATATAATCAAGCCCTATTTTGTCATATGCTCTTCCGTCATGTGTTTGTTCCGGATTAAATAACATAACTCCTTTTGGATGAGATAGCTGTAAGTTGCCATTCAAATGATAATGTTGAATACCGCGTAATGTTACGCCAATTGCATATTCTTGATGAGAGTGATTTTTGTACTCAAAATCGCTAATCTGTGCTGATAACGCAGTAATACCAGCTGATCTCTTATAGATAAATTTGTTCACGAAACATCCCTCATCCCTATATCCAGATCATTACTGCTGCGTACACCATAAATAATGCCATAAGGAAATTAACTACTTTCTGGTTTCTCTGTAAAAACTCCTTGAAGATTGTACCGAAAAGAACCCAAGTTGCAAATGCTAAAAATCCGATAAGGGTTACAACCGCAACACTTATTGAAATTACTGGTACCGAATCATAATATGGCATAATAAAATTCGGCAATACCGTCAACGTAAATATGATTACCTTAGGATTTAAGAACTGCATGAAGAAGCCGGATGAAAAAGTACCCGTTTGGTTTGTAGATGATTTAGAAGTATTCATTTTTGAGATTTGATACCCCAAATAAAGCATATATAAGCTACCAATAATTTGCATATAAATTAGTATCTTCGGAATAATTGTGATTAGAGCAGTATTCAAAACAGCAGATACCGCAAGAAGCATGCCAAAGGCAATGGTTGCTCCGTACGTATATCTCATAGCTTTTTTTGACCCGAAATTATTAACAGTAGATAATATGACAATGTTTGTGGGTCCAGGCGTAAAAGTAACAATAAAACAATATAATAGGAATGATACGATATTCACAGTGAGGCCCCCTTCAATATATTCTTTAAGAATACATCGAAAGAGTCGATTGAATGTAGTACATTATTGCAGCAATTATTATATAGATTTCTAAAAAGTCTCTTAGAACCTATTTTCGAACGTTTATGTTCTCATGACCCAAGGAAAGAATGAGTCTGGCAATGGTTTGCGGGCTTTCTCCGTCATTTGACGCGAGCCACTGATTAATAACTCCAATCGACCCATGAACCTTGTATGTGAAGGAATAGTCCATTATAAACGGTTCGTTCGAGTTTTGCTCAAGTAAGATTCGTGTTAAAAACCCGCTTTTTCCACTCTCCGAAATTAGGATCTGATACATGGTTTTCTTATCTTGAATGATGTTCAACAGGTTGATCATGGATTCTTCAGATGTACAGGGCTTGTCTCCTTCTTGCAATGTTTCCGCTAATTCATTATTAAATTCATTCTGCATAACTTCAAATAATTCATAAGGATCTTTGTAGTACAAATAAAAAGTACCACGGTTAATATCTGCGCGGTTGCATATTTCAGTAACCGTTATTTGCGGTAATTTTTTGATTTCCAAGAGAAACAGGAAGCTCTCCTTAATGAGATTGATCGTATATTTAGTTCTTCTATTATTCTTAATTCCAACCATAAGCTCCCCCTTGTTCTATCCGATCAACATAATAGATGTAATCTGTTTACTTCATACCATTTGCAAATACATTGATGATTGTGATTGCTTAGATGTGTAGATTATACTGTCTTTACGATATTAAATCAACAAGTGTTCACTTAATGAATCGTTAAGGAGATGAACTACAATGACAATTCCCTCAAATAAAACAAACATTCTTATAGTAGGTGCTGGAGCAGTAGGTTTCTCTGTAGGATACCATCTCCACTTATCAGGCGCCGGTATTACCTTTCTTGTACGAAAAGGACGTAAAGCAGCCTTCGATCCTCCTCAGAAGCTATATTGCTATGACGATGCCACGTTGAAAGAATTCAGCGGCTTTAATGTCATAGAGGATATAGAAGAAATACAGCCTCAGCAGTATTCATTTATTATTATTACATTAGACGGCAGTGTGAGCCGTTCACCAGAAGGCGCAGCTATGTTATCCCGATTGGGTGATATCGTTCGTAACTCTACAACTACAGTAATTATGAATGCGTTTGGAAGCGGGATTCGTGAACATTATCTTCTAACCATGAGAATTCCGGAAAACCAACTGTTGAGAGGAATACTGGGGACATTAAGTCATCAGTCCAAGGCAGGCTTGCCTGTACGTGAACCCACAGACCCCAAACTCATTGCCCAAGCCATTGTCTGTTACAAACATCCAGCGAACAAGATCGGTTTCCAGGTCGAAAATAATAATAAACTAGCAGCCAAGCAATTTGTGGCACTGTATAATGAATCCGGGGTCTCACGCTGTGGTCAGGTCAGTCCGGCTATGTTCAATATTTACTCAAGCATAGGTTTTCCCGTGTATGCCGCCTGTGATATCGCAGGCTGGCCGAATTTCACGGCCGTTATCGCCAATAAAGATCTTTGGCGGCTCGCCTGCCGTGCGCAGGGTGAAATAGCAGCCTTGCCCAAGCATGGTCTGATCGGCAAGATTATGGGTTTAGTGATGGGCCCCTACCTGACAGCCAAAATACATCTTAAAATGGAACAAGATATGCTGCCGTTAGATTATCAGGCGTTCAATCGTTTCCATCATGGCGGTAAGGTGAAGGCCCAGGATGTAGAATCTATACGGAATTCGATTGCAGAGGGGCAGCTTCAGGGCAGAGGTATGAAGGCTTCGAAGGAATTATTGCAACGTCTGGTTGAACATGAAGCTAAGAGTCGAGCCACGTAAAGATTACCTATTACCATCCGCACAAATAAGGGCTACACCAAGCAGCCATTTCATGGCGTTTGGGATAGCCCCTTCTCTCCTAATCTATTCAACAGCGAATAACATTTCCCCTGTTCAACTTGGAAAGCAACACTTCCATCCGTCATTTGCTGCCCACTGACTTCGTTGCCGCCGGAGGTGATATGCAGCATGCGGTCAGCCCGCACATGGCAGGTCTGCGTAATCGAAGCTCTAATCTCCGCTGCTGATAAGTGCCCGTCATTCCATTCCACATCAACCTCATAGCCTCCTCTGGCCCGCAGTCCCTTGACATAACCGTCCCTCCAATTCCCGGGGAGCGCCGGCAACAGCTCGATATAGTCTTGATGAGACTGCAGCAGCATCTCTGCAATTCCGGCCGTTGCTGCGAAGTTACCGTCAATTTGAAATGGAGGATGGGCATCGAACAGATTGGCATACACGCCCCCTCTACGAGTTTCCGAATCCCCCGAACTTACAAGTGTCAGCAAATTCGAGAGTAAGCCTAAGGCGCGGTTGCCCTGTTTGAATCTGGCCCATAGGCTGATCTTCCATCCGAGACTCCATCCCGTTCCTTCATCGCCCCGGATATCCAATGATTGCTTAGCTGCCTTATACAGCTCCGGGTCAATATGCTCTGTAACCGTCCGTCCCGGATATACTCCTGCAAGGTGGGAAACATGACGGTGAGGTACATCCTCATCCTCATAATCCCCGGCCCATTCCTGTAGTTGTCCTTTACTGCCAATCCGAAGGGGTCTTAACCTCTGAAGCCGGTTCGCCAGTATTGCGGTGAAATCCTGATCTACATCCAGCTGCTCTGCGGCCTTAGAGCAGTTGTCAAACAGTTCACGGATTAATATAAGATCCATAGTGGAAGCCTTAGTCACTTCATGCAGCCCATTATCCGTCCGGAACCTGTGCTCCGGGGAAGTGGATGGTGAGGTCACCAGGAAACCTTCATCATCCTCCACCAGCCAATCCAGGCAGAATAACGAAGCCTCCTTCATTACCGGGTAGGCTACATTTCGCAGGAACTCCTTGTCACCGCTAAAGGCATAATGCTCCCATAGATGCTGGGTTAACCAGACGCCGCCCATTGGCCATAACACCCAGACCGGCTCCCCATGCCCGTACTCACCAGCCGGCGCCGTCTGCGCCCACAAATCGGAATTATGATGCACCACCCAGCCCCCTGCTCCGTAGTTAATTTCCGCCGTCTTTTTGCCGTTCTCGGACAGCCGCTCAATAAACCGGATCAACGGCTCATGTAGTTCAGCCATGTTACAGGTCTCTGCAGCCCAATAATTCATTTCGGTATTGATGTTCAGGGTGTAATTGCTGCTCCAGGGTGCCCGGGTGTCTTCGTTCCAGATTCCCTGAAGATTCGCCGGCTGGGTTCCCTGACGCGAGCTCGCGATAAGCAGATAACGTCCATAATGGAACAAAAGCTCTACTAAGCCGGGATCGCGGGCTCCGTACTCGGCGATGCGCTTGTCAGTCGGCATGTCTTCAGGAGCGGGACTCTCTCCGAGATACAGGGAGACTCTGCCAAACAACCGGCGGTAATCCTCAAGGTGTCGGTTGAAGAGATCAGAGTACTCTTGAGCAAGGGCTGCCCCCATGATTTCAGTTGTAAGCTTCTCAGGGTCCCGGCCGGGGCTGCTGGCGCCTGTATGTGTATCAAACGATGTGCTTGCGCTGAAGTAAAGGGTAGCACTGGTGGCACCGAAAACATGCAAACCGTTCAGATCTGCCTTTAATCCCCCGCCTTGGTGAATGATGGCTAACCGTCCTGTGTAATTTAATCCCTTCTCTCCATACCGGACGGGTTCCTCGATGTTGAAGTAGTTAGGGGAGACATGCTCCGGCGCTGTTCCAGACAGGATGAACTGGCTTCCGTCTACCGAAACTACAGAACGGAGAGGACTCTCCAGGCTGGCACGAAAATATTCTGGGACAAGTCGACATCCAAAATCCTACTCTCATATCAGTTCAACCGGAATGCTTCATTTAGATAACGAAAAACCAAATGATAAAATCTGCAATATAAGCGAACGGACAGAAATATTATGAATGCATTTTTAGAGCTGCTGCAAAATAAGCCCTTCGAGAAAATTATTGTCAAAGATAAAGCAACCAGTACATTTCAGCGAAATCAATGATCTGAGCAGCGCATATTTCATTAAAAATAGAACCGCGTTAAAATCTCTGATGAAAATCAGGACGGAACAAATAGATATTATCAGCGCATTAAAAAAATTTATTCAGGAAGAATATCTTGCTTCTTCTCATGGACCTCATGCAGAAATGGAAGCAAATATGTGCGCTAATATCGCAGTTGGTTTTATGACCCATTATATTGAAAATGATAATATCTCAACGGATTATCCTGAGATATTTGTGGAAGTATTTAGTTGAGAAGGGTGTAGCGTTACATTTGGATACTTTCGCTGGAGTCGATGTTGCCATCTTTAAACCTGAGAATCCTATTAGTAATAACATCGTCTATTATGTTCATGGTGGAGGATTAGTTACGGGAGATCGCCTAACTGCAGGCCCGTACTCTTCTCAGTTAGCGCTCGCCACAGGTTGTACAGTAGTTGCCTGTTCATACCGATTAGCTCCGGAAGATCCTTTTCCTGCAGGATTTGATGACTCCTACGCAGTTTATAAACATCTAGTCGAAAAAAATCCAGATAGCAAAATAAGCATTATTGGAGAAAGTGGCGGCGCTTATTTATCTTTAGTGATTGCCTTAAAGGCACGGGATGAGAAGTTCAAATTACCTGCATCACTTGTTATTAATAGTATTGTCGCAGATATGTCAGGTAGAATAGTGAGAAAAGATAGTCCTGATGAAACAACAGTATCCGCTGCTGGTATGAATCAGCTTACAAAGATGTATGCCCCTAATCAAGATCTAAAGAATCCTTATATTTCACCTATCCTTGCTGATTTTAAAGGTTTGCCACCAATGAAGATTGTGTATGATAAAGGTGAGTTTCTGGCCATTGACAGTAAATATGTTGCTGAGAAAGCCAGAAAAGCAGGTGTATTCGTTGAGACAACCGAGTATACAAACTGTTTCCATGCTTTCACCACTACAGGCAAGGACACTCCAGAGAGTAAGAGAGAATTATCTGCATCCGCAAAATTTATGTTAAATTCATTTATTTGATATTAAATTCACCGTACTTCTTACTAAAAGAGTCCGAGTCAGACCCTCTATAGATGCAAGGTCTGGCTCAGCATAAAAGCAATCATACTATTATATTCTAAATTTAGACACAGCTGTCAGTAACTTTTGTGCGGTTTCCTCTGAGACTTTCATGAGCTTAGCTACTTCCGCAGATTGGCTAAGCAATTCCGAGGATCGATCCGCAATGTCGCTTGTTCCTTGAGCATTTTCATTATTTGAAGCGGTGATTTCATTAATGGAATAAACCACATTTTGTATGGAAGCTAGTAATTGTTCTGCGGTCACACTGAAATCTGTAACCAGAAGTTGTATAGACTCAGCATCTTTGTAATATTGTTCCCCAGTATCGACCATCGCGTTATAATCCTTAATGACCTTCTTATCAATGAACTCTAATGCTTTTCTAGAACTTAATGTTAATCCCTTTACAGAATCAATTACATTATATGTGACCCTCTGGATCTCACTAGCCGTGTTTGCCGAATTCTCTGCCAATTTCCGAATCTCGCTTGCAACTACAGCAAATCCTTTGCCTGCTTCCCCAGCACGAGCAGCCTCTACTGCGGCATTTAACGACAACAGATTCGTTTGAGATGTAATTTGCAGAATAGAGTCTGTCAATAGATGAATCTGCTCAACAGCCGTGACTTGTTCAATCGCTAATCTAGATTCTGTATCAATGGCATTGTATATTATATGTGCTGCATCCCTTGAGGCTATTGCTGTCTCCTTCAACTGTTTCGCTCGATCAGAAATCATTTCAGCCATAGCAGATCCAACTTGAGCCTTATCAGCAATCGAACTTACGGCTTGCTTAATCTCCGCAGAAGTTTCGCTCATTTGCTGGGCCATCGCCGCTGTTTCTTCCATACCGGCTGACATCTCCTCGGTTGTTGCTGAAACCTCCTCAACCTGAGTTCCCAGCACGTACATGCTATGCGCAGAATGGGTGATATTAGATTTCACATTCGATGTTTCTTCGTTCACCTGATTAAGGATCTCACGAATAGATCCTGACATTTTCTCCAAAGATTGAGCCAATTGCCCTACCTCATCTTTGCGCTTTGCTATATTCGCAGGAATAACTGATGTAAAATCAGCTTGCGCCATAAAATTCACAAACTTAGAAAGACGTTTTATGGGAGTAGTAATTAAGCCTGTTATAGTGATTGAAATAAGAATTACCAATACTATGGTAAATATAATGATAATCCTGGTAGTTGTAAGTGCTGAATGAACCTGTGCATAGGCTTCTTCCTCCGGCACAGTAACGAGTACTTTCCAACCTGTACTTTGAACTGTAGAGAAAGCTGCAGTTCTCTTTATACCGTCATCATCGGTATAAAGAATTGATCCGTGTTCCTTTACTAAAATTGAATTAGTGAATGCATCAAGCATACTTTCGCTTTTTAGCGTATTTTGATAATTAGTGTTCAATTTTTCAGCATCAGGATGATACATGAAGTCTCCTTTGCTGGATAGCAGTACTCCATATCCTGTTTTCTCAAGTTGAATTTGTCCAATGGATTGCTTCAATGCACTCCCAGTAAAAACACTTATAATCATACCTTGATACTCATTCTTGTCATCCAGATATGGGACAGCGAGCATAATTAGGTTCGCTTCAGTTGTAAAACCGGGGAGTAAATCGCTTATGACCGGTTCTTTCGTATTCCTTGCTCTTTGATAAAACTCTTGATTTGCCAAGTCACTATCTTCCTCGTTACTTGCTTCTATAACAGTGATTGAAACGACTTCCTCATCAGTCTTATCAACCGCTTGAACGGCAGCTAATTTCTGTGATGCGTCTAGTTGATAATATCCTTTCGTTGCACTCAGCACCTCATTAATGGCTGAAACCTTAGTGTTCAGCCAGCGGTCAATGGTGGTAATATTGCTTTCTGCTAAATCCAGTTTTTGGTTATCAATGCTGTGAGTGGTTCCGCTTTCAAACTGATTAATTTGAAATATGGCAAGGCTAAACAGAGGTATGAGCGTCAGCATCAAAATGAGTAGTGTTAATCTAAAACGAAGTGTTCGGGTAATATTCAATTTAGTTAAACTCCTTTTCTTCAAGGTGCAGCGGAAGTATTAATTCATTCGGATCATAATGCAGACTGCAAAACCTCTCGTACCTTCTGTAAAGCAACTTCTACAACCTTATCCATATCATAATACTTGTATTCCCCTAGGCGGCCGCCAAATATAACATTGCTTTGAGTTTCTGTTAATGCTTTATACTTTTCATACAGCACACTGTTTTTGCTATCATTTATGGGATAATAGGGCTCGTCCCCCCGTTTCCATTCTTCACTGTATTCTCGGCTAATCACTGTCTTAGGCTGAGTGCCAAATTCAAAGTGCTTATGCTCAATTATGCGAGTATACGGTGTTCTGCTGTCTGTATAATTCACTACAGCATTTCCCTGATAGTTAGTCATATTTATAACCTCTGTTTCAAACCTTAAGCTTCTATACTCTAAAACACCAAATCTGTAGCCGTAATACGCATCGACTGGGCCTGTATAGACTATCTTTTCAGCGAGTTCATCCCATTTCACTTTATCTTCAAGGTAATCTGTCCCCAGCCTCACTTCAATGCCTTCAATCATTCGTTTAATCATTCCCGTATATCCGCCTACGGGTATACCCTGATAGGGATCATCGAAATAATTATTATCGTAAGTAAATCTAACGGGCAGTCTGCGGATAATAAATGCAGGTATTTCTTTGCAGGAACGACCCCATTGCTTCTCCGTGTAGCCACGAATGAGTTTGTTATATACATCTAGGCCAACCAGGTTTATAGCCTGCTCCTCTAAATTCTGAGGGTTCTCAACATAATTTTCTTTACGCTGCTGTTCTATCTTCTTCTTGGCCTCATCCGGTGTTACAACTCCCCACATTTTATTAAATGTATTCATATTAAAGGGCAAATTATAGATTTCACCATGATAATTTGCTATAGGACTATTAATGTATCTGTTGAATTCAGCAAACTGGTTTAGATAAATCCACACCTCCTTATTACTGGTATGAAAAATATGCGCACCATATTTATGCACCTGAATACCATCAACCTTTGCGGTATATATATTTCCTGCGATATGGTCCCGTTTATCGATGATCAGGCATGTTTTCCCTGCTTTTCTCAATTCATGAGCGAACACAGCACCATATAAACCTGCCCCTACTATTAGATAGTCATATTTTTTATTCATAAATGTCACTCTCCAATAATATTTTGCTATGCAAAGAAAAAACGAGTGCAGAGATGGAACCACGGCGAAATGGTTCGGAGTCTCTTCCACACCCGTTCAAGGCTTATAGCGATTATCAATGTTTTAGTTAAAACCAACTAGTCTTTGTGTTATTTTGTATGCTCCAACTGAAATACTGCGTCCCGGGCGGCCTGGTAAGTTCAATAAACCACCCATAATACCATATCTGAGATCACGATACAGCTCTACGTCTTTGTGCTTGATATACCTCCATAGTTCCTTCTTCTTCTCAAGATTCTCAGCCGTTCCTGAACGTATTAAGAAGAAACCGGATATAACCGTCACTATTTCCAAATGATGAAGCATATATTGCTGAAGCTTTGGACTTTCAATATTACTAATTTGTACCTGCTCAATCATAAGCTTGTTAACCTTAATCTGTTGATCGATTCTTTTAATCATGACATTTTCTTGGACCGATTGATCTTCTCTGCCAATGAAATATCTGTAAAAATCCACATTGATATAGTACATTTTCTTAACATGCTGGAGCGGTACATATACGAATAAGTTATCTACATAAAAGGTGTGTTTCGGAAGCTCCAGTCCACAGTCCTTTAATAGCTGGGTTCTGTAAATTAAAGAATGCATCAAGATATATTGTCCTTTACGAAAACGCTTAATATCGTCCCAGGAGAAAACGATTCCCTCTGGAAGCACATTATCATATTTCATAATTTTCTTATATTTTGCGCCTTCTTTTTCATATACAAAATTACTAATAACCATATCCATAGAGTTCTCTGCTGTACCAAAATCACGTAGGGTTTTTAGAATTTTGAGATAGGCCCTTGTATCTACCCAATCATCACTGTCCACTACCTTTACGTACAACCCGTTCGCATTTCGGATACCGGCATTAACAGCTTCTCCATGTCCGCCATTCTCCTGATGAATTACTCTAATTATAGACGGATATTTGTGGGCATATTCATCCGCAATTTCTCCGGTCTGATCCATGGAGCCATCATTTACTATCAGCAACTCTACATCCTCGCCCCCCGGCAAAAGGGACTCAATGCAATATCTCATATAGTCTTGTGAGTTATAACAAGGAATTACCACTGATAATAGTTTCATACGAACACTACCTTTACTTCCCTATTTTTCTGGATTTTGCTTAAAAATCACTTTAAATATCGGATAGAATACCCAGAAGGAAATTGCAGCATTAATCATCATTGTAATAAGATCTGCTGCTGTTTCACCAAATGAGCCCATCCCCCAAGTATTCATCAACAAGTTATAAACAGGGGCTTTGTAAAACCCTTGAGCTGCAGCAGCGCCTATTGTTATTACAAAATAAGCCAATACATACCAGAAGGCAGCCGTCCAAATATTGCTGTTAGACTTAAATGTAATATTCCGCTGTAAGAAAAAGTTAATGATCTGGGCAATTCCAATCGTAATTTGAACTGCGAGGAAATAGGCAAGCCCGCCTCCACCGCCGGAAGCAAGTGAACCTGATCCATAATCAAAAAGATAATAATCACTTCCATCAAAATTATGGCCAAACTGCAAAATTCGAAAGCTTGTATCGACTAATGATGTTTGTGCGAATATACCTTTGAACACAGGCATCATAATCAGTTGTAATACGGTCATTCCGGTACTAAGCAAAAAGAAGACTAGAAACTGGGCAATACTAGGATGCTTTTCCTTGTAATTATTCCAAGCCCCCACTAAACCCGTACCTGATTTTTTATTATTAATATTTACATCGTTCATTTTATTCTACGTCTCCTTTATCGCGTTTGGTATGGTCTTTTTTACCTTAGCGACCTTCACCATTTTACTTCTTTCCTTTAGTACATGATTGAATCCTTTGAAGAAACGACCATTTACGATCATCAGGATTCCATCCAGCATTGGCATATTCATAATACCGCCTGTCATTCTCGCAACACCTCTGAAGGGCATGTGATAGATAGACATCATGATGATATTAGCTGTACTTCTTTTTCCAATCTTAATTAAGAACCAATGTGCAAAAACCATCAAATGGTATGCAAATCTTGCAGCGCCCCCCTTTGCATACTGGCACTGGGCAATCGTATCATTATAACCCAGTGGTTGTGATCTATCCCATTTAGACACAGGCGCTTTATATCCAATTAGGTTCTCAAATTCATCTAAGCTGACATTGCTTGCTACACCTGCATAATAGGTAGGAAGCTTCTTCTTATCATATGGAAGTGGTGCACCTGTTCCTTCCACCAATAAGGTGCCTTTTAATCTGATCTCAGCACTTGAAGCACCAATATTGATCGTGTACTCCGCTTCTTCAACTTCCCATTTATTTGTTTTTACATTGAAGTAGCGGAAGGTTTTATCATCAAATGACAGGGTTACTTCTTTAGTTTCACCCGCTTCTAGAAATACTTTAGTAAATCCCTTCAATTCCTTGTTAGCTCTGAAAATATCCTTTGACATACAACCTACGTACAGTTGAGCAATCTCCATACCGGATACATCTCCGGTATTAGTCAAGTTAAATGTTACCTGATCCTTGAATACCTGAATGTTCGAGTATTCAAAGTTTGTATAGCTAAGTCCGTAACCAAACGGGAAAAGCACCTTCTTATTTGCCGTATCATAATAACGGTAGCCAATATAAATGCTCTCTCTATACTCAACGCTAACCTCCTTGCCCGGAAATTGGTAATAGGAAGGGGTATCTTCATAACGAACGGGATAAGTTTCTGCCAGCTTTCCCGAAGGATTTACATCACCTGTTAAAATCCTGACTGTGGCTCTCGCACCAGCTTGCCCAGTTAAATAACCATGCACCAATCCTTTAACCTTATTAATCCAGGGCATTTCTACCACAGAACCACAAGAGAGAATCACCACAATGTTGGGGTTCACTTCATACAAAGCATTTAATAAATCAATCTGGTTCTCCGGTATCTTCATGCTTTTCCTGTCTAATCCTTCAGCTTCCGTAACTTCATCAAGTCCCATATAGAGAAGGACAACATCTGCCTTTTTAGCAATATCACAAGCCTTGCTTATTTTTTTTGAATTCTTCTTCCCGTAACGTTCAAATCCCGGCTCATATCCGATGCTGACAATATCCGAATTGTCAAAACATTCTAAAACATTATCGAGTATGGTTGGATTTACGATAGAGGATCCAGCTCCCTGGTATCTAGGGGCTTTTGCAAAATCTCCAATCACGGCAACCGTTTTCCCTTTTTTCAGGGGTAATATTTTCTCGTCATTTTTAAGAAGAACTATAGACTCTTCTGCGGCCCACTGTGCTACCTTATGATGCTTTTCCACACTATACTCTTTAGGCCTACTAGAAGCTATCTCTGTTGTGTAAATAAGCTCAAGCAGTCTATCTACACATTCATCTAATACTTCTTCTGCGATTTCTCCGCTTCGAATGGCTCGAATGATTTCCTCATTGGTCTCGCCTGCTGTTGTTGGCATCTCCAATTCGTTACCTGCTAACAAGCCTGCTACACGATCATTACTGCCGCCCCAATCAGTTACCACTACCCCATTGAAATCCCATTCATCCCGCAGGATTTCTTTCATCAAATGCGTGCTTTCATTTGTGTAACTTCCGTTCAACAAATTATAGGAGGACATAACCGTTTTCGTTTCGCCTTCCTTAACTGCAATTTCAAATGCAGTCAGATAGATTTCCCTAAGCGTTCTTTCATCGACAATAGTATCAATCGACATCCGTCGCTCTTCTTGGTTGTTCACTGCAAAATGCTTCACACATGCTGAAATCCCATGCGATTGAATACCTCGAATGTAACCGGCAGCCATCTTACCGGCAAGGTATGGATCTTCACTGAAATATTCAAAGTTTCTTCCGCAAAGAGGATTCCTTTTCATATTAATACCAGGTCCTAGAAGAACATTGACTTGCTGTGCAACGGCTTCCTCCCCAAGATACTCTCCAAGCTTTTCGCCAAGTTCCAAGTTCCAGCTATTGGCTACTGTCGCAGCAGTTGGATAACAGGTTGCCGGAATACTGGCATTAAGGCCTAGATGATCTGCTGCTGCTGCCTGTTTTCTAATGCCATGCGGTCCATCCGCCAAAAATATGCTAGGGATTCCAAGACGATCTATGTTTTGAGTGGTCCAAAAATCTTTTCCTGACATTAAAGATGCTTTCTCTTCCAAAGTCATTTTTCCAATCAAACTTTTATGTTTCATTTAGATTCCTCTTTTTGTAATTTAGTATGTCTCCACCTACAGGAACTCTCTCCAATTATAAGAAAGGGGATTGTCTACGCTTTCATTTACTTACTCCCCCTCCCTTACATTTTATATATATACGTAAATTTTAAGTTTCATCCTGCACTTTTTATACTACCCCCTATCTATTGAATTCTCCATCAACCAAAAAGTTAGAGGGATAAACTTTTAGTTTAAAGCATAAAAAACAGGTCATATGATGTATTACTCCACATCAATATGACCTGTTTTCTCATTAATATAATTTTTAATATAACTAAGAAATAACGAAACTGCTCTAGTCTGAATATCTCTTTTTCTACTGACCAAATAAATATTCTGGGGAATCTTCTCGATTAATCTTATAATTTTTAAATTTTCATTGCTATAGAACTCTTCCATAAGATCTACTGAAATGGCTAGATATCCACTCTCTTCGCAGAGTATGTGAGCAGTAGCAATATTACTAAATTCATGAACAACATGAGGTGTAAACCCATGTTCTAAACATTTATCTATTAAACTGTGCTCTTTCCCTTTTTCCACAGATTTCAAGACAAGTTGTTCATGTTCTAATTCCATTATCGAAATCTCATCTCTTCCTGCCAACCGATGATTTTTGGATACAACCGCTACTACTTCACATAATTGAATTAATTCAATTTCACAATTATCAATTTCCTGCTGTCCCAATACGATCCCGACATCAAACTCCTCTTGAAATATCCGGCCAATTGGATACTCATCCGGGAATTCTCTTAGTCTCATTTGGAATTGTGGATACATATTGGTAAATCCAAACAATATATCTGGTGGAACAGAAGGTGTTGTGGAGAAATTAACCAAGACATTTAAAGTGCTCTTTCCTCCACTCATGATACCAATTTCTTTCTTGATATCATCCATAAGATAACAGAGATGTTTAGCCCGTGCATACAATAACTCTCCGCAATCAGTAGCCTCCATTCCATGGGGACCTCGGAAGAATAACTCTGCTTCTACATCTAATTCTAACAGTTTTATAGTTTTACTTAATCCTTGCGGAGATATAAACAAGTCCTTGGCCGCCGACGTCACGCTTTTCTTCTCATACACTTTAATAAAACATTCTAATGCGTCTTTATTCATATCTCTGCCTACTGCCTATTTCCAGTGTATTGATGCTTTTACGGTATTTTCGCATCTTTCTTCTTTCTTTTATTACATGATTCAATCCTTTAAAGAAATGCCCGTTTGCAATCATTAAAATCCCGTCCAGCATTGGCATATTCACTACACCGCCCGTCATTCTTGCTATTCCTCTGAACGGCATATGATAAATGGACATCATTATTAGATTCGCTGTGTCCCGCTTGCCTATTTTCCTCAAAAACCAATGTGCAAAAACGATTGTATGATAGGCTAATCTTGCAAATCTGCCCTTTGCATACTGACATTGCGCAATCGTATCATTGTAACTAAGCGGTTGTGTCCGGTCCCATGTGGATATAGGCACCTTATCTCCAAGCAAGTACTCAAATTCCTCTAGACCGACATTATTTACTTTTCCAGAATAATACGATGGAAGCTTAACCTTGTTATATGGGATAGGAGCTCCCGTCCCCTCTACCGCAAGGATACCGGTTAGTCTGATATCAGCGCTTGAAGCACCAATGATAATCTCATACTCCGCTTCTTCAATTTCCCATTGATTTGTTGTTACATTAAAATAGCGGAATGTCTTGTCGTCAAATGGAATAGTTATCGTCTTCGTTTGACCCGCATTTATAAAAATCTTAACAAATCCCTTCAACTCCATATTAGGTCTGAATATTGCATCAGATTTACATCGGATATAAAGCTGCGGAATTTCCATTCCGGCAACTCGCCCCGCGTTGGTTAGCTTAAATGTTACTCCCTCCTTAGCAATCTGAATATCCGAGTATTCAAAGGTTGTATAGCTGAGCCCGAATCCAAACGGAAAGAGCACATCAATATTGGCAGTATCATAATAACGATAACCAATAAAAATACTTTCCCTATACTCAACAGTAACCTCTTTACCTGAGAAATGAAGAAGAGAAGGTGTGTCCTCATATTGGAGGGGGAATGTTTCAGCTAATTTGCCTGAAGGATTCACATCACCCGACAAAACTCTAAGAATGGATCGTGCTCCTGCTTGTCCGCCTAAATAACCGTGTACTAATCCTCGTACTTTACCAATCCATGGCATTTCAACTGCAGAACCGCAAGAAAGAATCGCCACAATATTGGGATTAACATTAAATACGGCATCTAACAAATCTATCTGATTCTCAGGAATTTTCATATTCTGCCTGTCAAGTCCCTCTGCTTCAGTAACTTCATCCAGGCCAATATATAGAAGAACAACATCTGCTTTTTCCGCAAGCAGGCATGCGCTTTTTACTTTTTCAATATTTTTCTGTCCGTAGCGTTCAAAGCCAGCTTCAAAACCAATACTGATAATTCCCGATTCTTCAAAACAATTTAATGTATGATCCAGAATGGTAGGATTTACAATAGAGGATCCTGCCCCCTGGTATCGTGCATCTTTGGCAAAATCTCCAATTACCGCAACTTTTTTACCGAATTTCAGCGGTAGTATATTCCCCTCATTTTTTAATAGGACAATAGACTCTTCCGCAGCCTTCTGTGCTACTCTATGATGCCTTTCCACGTCAAAATCAACATGAATCTTCTTATAGGCTTCTTCTGTTGTAAAAATAAGCTCCAGTAATCTGTCTACACATTCATCCAGTACTTCTTCTTTAATTTTTCCGGTATGAATCGCCTGAATAATTTCCCGATCTGTTTCCCCTGCGGTTGTTGGCATTTCCAGCTCATTACCGGCTAGCAGTCCGGCTATGCGATCATTACTGCCGCCCCAATCAGTGACCACCACTCCGTTAAAATCCCATTCGTTCCGCAAAATCTCTTGCATTAAGTGCATGTTTTCATTGGTGTAAGTCCCGTTTAACTTATTATAGGAAGTCATGACGGTTTTAGTTTTGCCTTCTTGCACTGCAATTTCAAATGCAGTCAGATAGATTTCTCTGAGTGTTCTTTCATCAACAATTGTATCAATAGCCATGCGTCTTTCTTCCTGATTGTTAACAGCAAAATGCTTCACACAAGCTGAAATTCCATGTGATTGAACACCTCTAATATAACCAGCAGCCATTTTACCGGCAAGATAAGGATCTTCACTGAAATACTCGAAATTTCTACCACATAGGGGATTTCTCTTCATGTTAACACCAGGTCCCAGAAGCACGTTAACTTTCTGTGCAACAGCCTCTTGCCCAAGATATTCTCCGATTGTCTCCCCCAATTCCACATTCCAGCTATTCGCTACTGTCGCAGCTGTTGGGAAGCAAGTTGCGGGAATCCCTGCATTAAGTCCAAGCTTATCTGATGCTATTGCCTGCTTTCTAATCCCATGCGGACCATCGGCAAGAAACATACTACTGATTCCAAGACGATCAATATTTTGAGTGGTCCAGAAATCTTTCCCTGACATTAGGGAAGCCTTCTCTTCTAAAGTCATTTCCTTAATTAAATCTCTATATTTCATCTTTAATTCCTCTTTTTAGAAGCTTTTAATTCAAATGACATAAAATCAATACTCCCTCTCCCCATAAACTGGAAGTACAATGGATGAGTTCCATCCCATGCTTGCCTGGAATAAGAATGACGATTAGTGTGTCTATGGTAGAGTATATACCACTGATTTTTTATTTCAACTAATCCGCCATGCGTATTTCCAAGATAATTCACACTCCTACGCTTATAGGATTATTACTGGTGGCTTAGCACAATTCATGCATGAAAATTGTAATTTCCTGCAGATATATTACATACTCCTCCTTTCCGGAATTTAATATCCAATCTTAAGCAAAACCTCTCATTAAATATACACAGGCTGCAAATCACCAATGTGAATTACAGCCTGCGCTTTTTATTTATTCTTTTACGTACTTACAGCTACATTAAAAATGCTTTTTGAAGGAGCGGCAGGACAACTATAAAGAATACAATGGCGATAGTAACAATGGCAATACCTAATACTATCCAAAGGATACGTTTTGCCTTTTTGCTCATTCTCTTACGGTTTGCATATTGCTCATCAGTCATTCTTACTTTTTTCACTACTGAAATTATTCCGAATAGAATACCTACAGCCACTAACAAGTCAAATGCATAAAGAATAATTTTGTAAACAGGAGTACCTGCTTTATAGTCAGAACCGTGTTCAAAGCCGTTCATTGCCAGACTATTTACGGTATTATACAACACATTGTGTGCTGCCTCCCTAAGCTCGTATCTGCTCCAATCCTGTTTTGCATCCGAAAGTGTGTTTGCAGCAGTAGCAAGCACTAAATCCATACCTGCAGAGAGCATCATGTCAACAGATCCACCAGTTTGACCGCTTAAGTAGTCCGTTATAGCAACACCCTTGAAGCCCCATTCCCCTCTTAAAACATCTGTAAGAAGGTTATAATGTCCGCTTGTCATTTTCGTCCCAATACGGTTGAGTGCTGTCATAACACCGTGGGCATCCGCTCTCTCTACCGCATACTGGAATGGCTTGAGATAGATTTCCCGGATTGCTTGTTCGTTTGACCAGGTCGCTACATGACCATTAGCAGCACGATTTGTTTCTTGATCATTGAGTGCAAAATGCTTCAGGTATACATAAACTCCCTTAGACTGAACGCCACCAACTTCAGCTACCGCTATTTTCCCTGAAAGAATACCATCTTCTGAGAAGTATTCAAAGTTTCTTCCAGAGAAAGGTGTTCTATGGGTATTAATAGCTGGCGCATACCAACCGCTTGTCTTTGTACTAATACCATCTTCACCGATGAGTTTCCCCATCTGCTCAGCAAGTTCCACATTCCAGGTAGCCGCCAAAACAATTTCAGCCGGGAATGAGAAACTGCTCTCTCCAGAGATAAAGTTAGCAATCCCGGATGGTCCATCGTATTCAAATGTCTTAGGTTTGTTGATACTGAGTATTTCAGATGTACCATAACCACCCTTGCCAAACAAAGAGTGCATTTCAGAAAGTTTCATTTGATTAAGCAGATCATCCCACATCGGATCGTTATAATCCTTACCTCGTAAATCAACTAATTCCAAACCGTTGTCTGTTCCATAGGTATAAGTTGAAGATTCCGGATAACTGTTGCCCTCAGGGACTCCCGAAGCAGCTCGACCCGTCTCCTTCAGAGCAGCTAGTGTATTCTCGTCTGCAGTTATAGTCCCAACAGTACCTGCTGCGTCTGTAACATTAGATACCCCTTGCATGGTTCCGGTAGCATAGGTCAGAGCACCGTTATCCATCATTTTCCAATTACTTCTGGTGAGATAGGTAAAATCGCTGATAACACTTTCATCAAATTTATTAGTAATGGTACCGCCAGAGGCGGATTTGTCCAGCTTAGTGAATTCATTCACTGTGTATGTGCCAACCATAGCAGCATCACCAGCTTGTGTCATTCCGTTATCCGTTGTGTATTGTTTGGCAGCAAGAATATTATTCACCCCAGCATGTGCATCAGGAGCTGCTGTAATATGATATTCACCGTCTTCTAGAATATATGTTTTTGCTCCCTTCGCATCATAGGATTCCATTTCTTCTTTGCCAAAGGATATTTCTATGGTTTCGGATTGCCCCGCTTCAATCAGTCCTGTTTTCGCGAATTCAACAAGATTTACAGAGGCCTTTTCGATTCCGTTTTCTTTATCATAATCAGTGTAGGGTGATTGATAATAAATTCCTACAACATCCTTACCTGCAACTTTCCCTGTATTGGTTACTGTTACTTTTACAGTGACATCTTCCCCATTCGGGGTAACACTGTAATCACTCCATTTGAAATCTGTATAGCTCAATCCGTAACCAAACGGATACTTCACAGTAGAATCATAATTATAATCTCCTACATTTTCCGTTCCCATGACAACATCTTCATATCTGGTTTCATAGTATTTATAGCCGACATAAATACCTTCTCCATAGTTCACATAGGAATAATCTGTAAGCTTGCCACTTGCATCAGCGTAACGATAATCACCGAAGTTCTGCATAGCAGGAGAAGAGAAATTATCGTATACATAGGTATCAACCAATCTGCCGGATGGATTGATTTCACCTGATAGAACTTTACCCATTGCATTAATACCGGTAGCACCTGTTCCTGCCACCCAAAGGCAAGCATCAACTCCGAATTCTTCCTGATCCGCAAAACCAAGTTCCATAGCACCGGAACTGTTAATAATAACTACTGTTTTTTCGAAGCCTGCATCTTTAATCGCTTTCAACAGGTCACGTTCGTTCGAATCAAGTTCAAGATAACTCTCGTCGGAAGAGCCTTCATGTCTGGACATCTCTGTAGGTAAGTCACCGCCTTCACCGCCTCCGCGTGAGAAGATAACCACCGCCGCATCTTTATAAGCAGAATAACTGTTTTTTACTTCTTGTGTGAATTCTGCTTGAGGAACTTCATCTACTTTCCACTCACCTTTAGCGGTACCATCACTTGCCGCAGTACCAATGCCGCGCTTATGTCCGGAGTTTGCATAGAAATTTAATAGCGTTTCATTAATTTCAAAACCTGCATCACCGATGGACTTACTCCATGAATTATCCAAAGCTTCACTAACTTCACCGGAACCCGAACCGGACGCTGCCCCGATAGAAGAAGACAGCCCGAACAAACTGATTTTAGAACCGGATTGTAAAGGCAAAACATCATCATTCTTTAATAATACGGTACCTTCCCCAACAATCTGTTCAGCAAGTGTCTGCTGTGCTTTGTGTAATTCATCAGTGGAGCTATATTCACTTTTATAGTACTCTGTGTCCACTTCGGAAGTACCCGAGGAAGTAACACCTTCCCCAACCGTCCCCATAAATTCGCCTAAAGCCTTATCCCAATAAATAGCCACACTATTAAGCGCAACGACTACGCATAAAATAACAATATACACACTAGACCATAGGATCAGATAGGGCTTTTTTTTCATCCTTTTTTTACTTGACACAGAATAATCCTCCTTTTTCTAATTCGCGTGCGTTATTCATCATCAGAGCTAGTTGCTTCAGCAAAAGTAAATGAATCGTTATCGGTATCAACTGTAATTGCTACATCTTTGGCTTCGCTCTCAGCATAGTACGGTGATGAGAAGAATTTCGAAGGTTCAATACTTACACCTTCCGCTTTTTGCACAGTCGCGCCTTCAGAAGCTTTGCCTTCAGAGTTCGTTTTGCCAGCTTCTTTTAGCTGTCCCCAGTCCTCATTGAATTCCACATCAGTCGGTACTTTCAAAGTCACCGCAGTACCGTCGTTCGTGTAGCTACCAGTAAACTTATAAGTCAAAGCAACTTTTGCCGTTTCTCCGCTAACAACTTTGGTGTATTCATAGTTTCCATCCTTGTTCAGAACCAAAGTGTTCTTCTGCGTAGCATTGATAGCAATCAAATATCCGTTACTAGATAAATTCCCTGAAAGTTGCTCAGTCGTATAGTCAATGGAATAAGTACCGGAAATATCTTTACTTCCGCCACCACAGGCTGCAAGTCCTAGAGCCATAGTTGCAACCATCACAATTGCCATAAACCGCGTTTTTAAACCCTTTATATTTTTCATAAAAATCCTCCGTGTTTTTAAATTTTAAGGAACATTTAAACAGATTGTTAACCGCTTACATCATTACCTATCTTTGATTACTGTCTGACAAACATAATTTCTAATGGAAAAAATTGCATCTTATAAATTTTCCCCTTTTTTCATACGAATCAAATTACTCCGTCCGTTATATGCTTCCCTTTATAACATGCTTTCCTCCCTTTCACCATCTCCTGTAATTAATTTCATGTAATGAATCACCTTTAATACATATTCGAATT
This sequence comes from Paenibacillus sp. FSL H8-0175, assembly GCF_045040615.1. Classification (NCBI taxonomy): domain Bacteria; kingdom Bacillati; phylum Bacillota; class Bacilli; order Caryophanales; family Paenibacillaceae; genus Paenibacillus; species Paenibacillus sp. FSL H8-0175. The sequence goes on from NZ_CP150299.1 coordinate 5,332,214, forward strand.
TAACACACTAGTGCATATATACATATCAACTAAAAGTTTAAGGGTATAGACTTTTAGTTGATATAAGATAAAAACTGTTCAAATGTGGATTTCACAGATGAAAAAGAGCTTATCTATGCTCTATTTCGACATTAGTAGAACCCACCCAATCAAGTTCAGTTTACTTATTGGATTTTTTCAATTGTCTCTGATAAGATAAGCGAAAATAAAGATGCTGCAGAAGTGGCTTATAAAGAAGGGTGCTTAATGAAGAAGAATCCATCGACTCACTTATATTTCCTAGCATGTATCACAGCCATTTTATTATGGAGTGCTTCTTTTATTGCTACAAAGATTGCATATCAAACTTTTGCTCCAATTCAGCTTGGGATAGTTCGTACTGCATACACCTTTATGATATAGTTATTGGATATTCACTAGGTATTCACAATGCTTATATACCCAGTGTTTTAATTTCACTCATTCATTTCTCATTTTTTTACTATCTTTATTACAAATCCAAAAAGCTTTCAAAAAACCTATATGTAAAGAATTTTAAAACTTATTAATTTATAATGTCTATCCTAAAAAATCAATAAAGTTAGTAGTAGAATAGCGCCTCTCCGTTAATGGAGAAGCGCTATTTTTGGGTTTTGTTCCATCGGGGCTTGCTGGCAGTAAGAACCAACAGTTAAGTTTCTAGCCACCCTTTAGCTATTAGTTTTTCGTACCAGTAGAAACTGTCTTTCTTCGTCCTTTCAAGCGTGTTATAATCCACGTGGATCAGCCCAAAACGTTTGCTGTAGCCGGAAGCCCATTCAAAATTATCCATTAGAGACCAAGTAATATATCCCTTTACTTGCACACCGGATTCTATTGCCCGACTGAGTTGAATCAGATGTTTACGCAAGTATTCAATCCGCTTCCCGTCATGAACTCTGCCCAAGGTAGGCTCATCATTGTAGCATGCCCCATTCTCGGTAATATAGATAGGGATGGGTCCGTAACGCTTTGTAATATGTACTAGGACTTTATAGAAGCCGCGTGAATAGATCGGCCAGTTGAAATCGGTACGTTCATAGCCTTCATCAATGTCTTCCATATCAAATAAGCCTTCACCTTTTTTATAGCGTCCGGCCGATCCCATATAATAGTTGATACCGAGAAAATCAATCCGTTGGTTAATTGATTCCATATCACCAGGTTGAATATGCACATGTGCTCCTTTAGCTGCAAAGGCTTGTATCATAAACTCCGGATACTCACCCTTAAGTAGAGGGTCTATGAACCATTCTACCATCCAGCCCACTCTGCGGTAGCAGGCTTCTATATCCTCCTGTCTAGAGCTGAATGGTTCACGCCAGCTGACATTGGGAGCGTACCCGATTTGTCCGGACAAGCCAAGTTGGCGAAACCGCTGAACGCTCTTTCCATGAGCGATCATAATATGGTGGGCAACGTCAATGGCACTCTGCAGATTCTGTTCACCCGGTGCCTGATCTCCTTCGTAGTGAGCTTTAAAGGATACACACCAAGGTTCATTGAAGGTTACCCAGTACTTGATTTTGCCGCTGAATTCCTTGAACATGATTTCGGAGTACCGGACAAAAGCGTCGATAGTATCACGGTTCTTCCAGCCACCCAGATCCTGCAAAGCCTGCGGAAGATCCCAGTGATATAAGGTGCAAAAAGGTTCAATTCCATTCTCAAGCAGATTATCGACCAAGCGGTGATAGTAGTTAAGACCTTTAGCATTTACTTCACCCGTTCCATTCGGCAGAATTCTCGGCCAGGAAATCGAAAATCGGTAGGTCTGGATGCCAAGCTCCTTCATAAGTGCGATATCCTCTTCATATCGATGATAGCTGTCGCAAGCTATATCTCCGTTGTCCCCATCATGCGTATTTCCCGGAATATGTGCGAAAGTATCCCATATAGACAATCCCCGGCCGTCTTCATTAAAGGCTCCTTCAACCTGATAGGCTGCCGTAGCCGCTCCCCAGAGGAAAGAATCGGGGAATTTAATGATTGCCAAATTAATTACCTCCTTCACGTGTGTGTTCGGTATAGCGGAAATAATCGAAATCCGCATGCTTGCCTGTACCACTTAAATCCTGAACGCAGAGACCTATAAAATTGCCTGTAAACCTTATAAATTCTCCACCCTCATCTGAAAGATGCAGAATATTCAACTTCGGACCAATCGGCGTCCATTCTCCATCATTTATAGCGTAATAAAAGCAGGCTTCCCTGCCAAAGATGACGACTTTTAACTTGCAGTATTCGGCTTCCTCGATAGAAATTTCTGCATCCGAAATTTCTTCCCACTTACCTTTTACACAGCGGACAAGCCCAAGGCATTTGCCGAGCACCTCATCACGGCTGATCCGCAAATATACATAGTCTTGAGTGTCGTAGTATAATACCATCCCAGCCATCTGCTGAAAATGATCAGGCTGAAACTCCAGCATAGTCTCCGCTTCACAGTTTATCCCTTGCTGGCGACGGGCAACAAGACTCTGGCGATGCTTCGAATTAAACGATTCTCTTCCACTCAAGCGCAAATATCCAGGACGTTCTGTTAGTGTAAGCCATGTATCATCTGCCGGCAGCCTCAGCGTATTCCAATGGATTCCTAATTTGCTGCTGTTGAAATGATCGGTATCCGGTTCATCAGGAAAAGTATGCTCCGGCAAAGAGAACTCATGAATCATAGAAATCGGAGCGTTACCCCCGCCTTTAATCCGCAGCCAGCCCTCATCATTCCACTCCATTTTTTGAATTGCTGTTTCACGACCAAGGATGCAAAAATCATCAGCTACAGGCCTTCCCACTAAATGTACCATAGCCCATTCTCCTGCTTGAGTTTCCACTATACAGCCATGGCCTGATTTTTGAAGATATAACTCTTTCCGGTTTGAAGAAGTCAAAATGGGGTTTTGCGGGTCTACCTCATAAGGTCCTTCTATACTTTTAGAACGCGCCATCGTTGCGGCATGATCATATTTGGTACCGCCTTCAGCGGTTAACAAATAATAATAACCGTTCTGCTTGTACAAATGGGGTGCTTCAGTGGATCTAATCGGAGTTCCTAAAAAAATATTTTTCCGTTCGCCGATTAGTTTTCGCTGCTGTATGCTATATTCTTGAAGGACGATACCCCCAAATGAATTGTGCTTAGCGCGGTGATCCCATAGCATGTTGACAAGCCATTTCCGTCCATCTTCATCATGGAATAACGACGGGTCGAAACCGCTGCTGTTCAGATAGACAGGTGAGGACCAGGGACCCTCAATAGACTTTGCTGTGACGAGATAGTTATGAGTATCCTTAAACACACCTAATCGGCTCTTTACATCTGTATAAATCAAATAAAAAAGCCCATTATCATATGTCAAACAAGGGGCCCAGATTCCACAGGAGTCGGGATCTCCAACCATATTAAGCTGTGATTCCTCTGTAAGAACATGGGTAAGTAGCCGCCAGTGCTTTAAATCTCTTGAATGGTGAATCTGTACTCCTGGAAACCATTCAAATGTTGAGGTTGCGATATAATAATCTTCACCAACTCTAACAATAGATGGATCCGGATTAAAACCTGATAGTATTGGATTTTCAATCATGAGGACAACTCCTTATACATATGGTATCAGCGTTTAAAAACTTCTAACTATGAATTTTCCTGTATTCAGTTGGCTTGCACCCGGCTGCTCGTTCAAACACTTTGGAAAAATGGGTCGGATCGCTGTAGCCCACCATCTGAGCAATTTCATAAATTTTCAGATCGGTTTCGGTCAGCAACTCCTTCGTCCGCTCCATCCGGACTTGCGTCAAATATTCGAGATAATTCTGTCCCGTTTTTTCTTTGAAGAGTTGGCTTAAATAATTCAGGTTCAGATAGAACCGGTTAGATAAATCTGCAAGGCTTATATTATTGTTAAAGTTATCGGCAACGTACTGTTTAATCTCAGTAATAATATCCTTTTTTGAAAAAGAATCCTTAGCCGGTGGCTGATACTTAGCGAGCAATTCACCGTGAACGCGTTCTTCTTCAATTTCCTTGATAATTTGATTCGTACAGTCTTGAAGTTCCTCTTCCTCAATAGGCTTATTCAAATAATATCGTACGCCCAGATACATCCCTTTACGCGCATACTCAAATTCAGCATACCCGCTAAGGATAATGAACTTGCAGGCTACACTTTCCTTCTTAAGCTTCTCTATCATCTCTAGTCCGTCTACATGCAACATTCGGATATCTGTAATTACAATTTGGGGCTGTAAGCGACGCACAAGCTCATACCCTTCGTCTCCATCGTAAGCACAGCCGATAACTTCACATTGTGGTAGATAACGTCGTATTATGACCTTTAACCCATCAATAATCCCTTTTTCATCATCCACCAAAACCATAGTATAGTTCAACTCAGTTCCCCCTTGATGAATCTTGAAGTGGGATTCGCATTTCAACAACTGTTCCTGCCTCTTCATCGGAACGTACTCTTAGAACATAAGTATCTCCATACTGTAGTCTGATACGTTCTGCAATATTGTAAAGACCAATTCCACCTTCACCATTTCCATCATCGGTATTTTGATACATTCCGCCCAAATCAGATAAACACAGAAGTTCATTAATCTCAAACGCCTTTTCGGCGGTCATGGAATACCCGTCATCCGTGATTCGAATCAAGACATCTCCAGTCTCTGTGATCTCCTCTTCGATTGTAATATGCAGTTGACTATCATAATTATGAAAGCCGTGTTTAATACTATTCTCAATGATTGGCTGAAAAACAAGTGGAATGATGGGAGTCCCTAGCACTCTATCGCTTAAGCGAACATCAAGCACAAACCGGTTATCGTAACGGATATTCTGCAGAAATAAAAAATTCGCAGCGTATTCTACCTCATGTTTTACCAGATTGTATTCACGCTGTTTGCCTAGAGAATGTCTGAACATACGGGCTAAAATTTTTATCATTTCGGCGATGTCGTCTTGTTCTTTGACCACGGCTTTCATCCGGATTGATTCAAGAGTGTTGTAAAGCATATGCGGATTAATCTGTGCCTGAAGGGCGAGAAACTGTGCCTGCTTGCGCTTTAACCCTGCGAGGTAGACATCCTCGATAAGCTCCTTGATTTTTATAATCATTTTGTTATAGCTTTTGACCAGATTACTGATCTCATCATTAGCCACTGGAGCCTGAATAAGCGACGTATAATTTCCAATCTCCACCTGCTTCATACTGCGCCTCAGGTTTAATACAGGTTTGGTGATCTTATAGCTGAACAGTATTGAAAGCAGTGCAATGAAAAACAGGAACACTATGATCGACCATATTGTCACATGTTTTATATTATTAATTGTGGCCAGAAGATTTTTTAGTGGAATCTCTGTATTAATCCGCAGTCGTCCGTCATACGCATCTTTTGACAACACAATATTGTCCTGCCCGCTCCTAGAAAGATCAGCAAAGTACTTGTCGTCAATAATGTCCTTCCATGCTTTCTTCCCAGTGGCACCGTCAGAATGATATATTAACTCGCCTTCATCATTAGTGATAATCATCTTGATGTTATAACGGTTGCCAAGCATTAGGAAATCCTCATTCAGATTAATCAGATGGACAGGGTCCATATCAAGTAAAATCATCCCGGCATAGGACCCGTTATAATTACGGAGTATCCTTCCGACCGTAAATGTGGCATCTCCTTTTGAATTTCCGTAATAACTTTTATCATGTATAGGGGTAATAAACAATGCTGTTTCGGATCCCCGAATGTGTTTATACCAGACTTGCTCCACCAACCGATCTGTATTCACCTTATCGGGAGCTTTGGTATAATCATAAATTTTCCCATCTGCACTAATCAGCATCACTGTTTCAATCTCTGGATATTCCATAGACATCTGTCCAAAATATCCTGAAATCACCTTTTGGGTCTCAATCGAATCTTCCATTGTTAACTGACTGCGGTTATTCATAATACCCATAATATCCGTTTCCTGAAGTACCGAACGAGTTATCCTATTGGACTTGTCTACGAAATCATTCAGGTTCGTGGTCGCCTGTGAAATGTACATTGAAGCAAATTCCTTGGATGCTTGCTCCACACTTTTTGCGGATAAATGGTAGATAGTAAAACTGATTACGATAATCGGAATGATGGAAGCCACGAAATAGCTGAACATCAGCTTGTTCCGTAGCTTCATTTCACCAATCCGTCGGCGTATCGCGCTAATTATCATGCTGTCTCCCGCTTTCATATTAGAATGAACAGTAGGGCGACAGCGCACGAGTTACAACTTATCCTTTTACGGAACCCAGCATTGCACCCTTAGTGAAGTACTTCTGTAAATAAGGGTAAATCATTAAGATCGGGACAATTGCAAACACAATGGTAACTGCACGAAGCGTTCTGGCACTGTAGTTCAGTTGTGACATATTACCCACTATTTGCAGTTCGTTGTCACTTGTAATAAACTGTCTTATTTTTATCTGCAGTGGATACCAGTCCGGATTCTGGATGAACATTAGCGGATGCTGGAATTGATTCCAAAGCGTCACCGCATAGAATAATCCAAGTGTGGCAAGTACGGCTTTGGACAACGGAAGCACAATGTTGAATAATAACCGGAAGTATCCCGCCCCTTCAACAACAGCAGCCTCCTCAAGCTCATGAGGGAATTCCTGAAAAAAAGTCCGCATTATAATCAGGTTATACGCAGTAAGTATATGCGGAATAACAAGAACTAACGGATTATCATACAGACCAATATTTTTCATCGTCAAAAAGTATGGAATTAGCGGAGCCTTAAATACCATGGTTATAACTGCGGCGACCATGACAACCTTTCCTATCGTAAACTCTTTTTTAGTGAGTGGATAGGCCATTAGCGCGGTGATCAATAAGCTTAGAACGGTCCCAACAATTGTCGCAACTGCCGTAACCCCGAATGATCTCCACAGATCTGGCCGGTCAAGTACGTATTTCCATGAGTCCAGTGTAAACCCTTTCGGCCAAATCGTCACCTGGTTCAGTTCTACCGGAACCCTTGAACTGAATGAAACGGACAAAACTGAAATTAGGGGAATCAGAGCAATTCCCGATAATATAATTAGAAAAGCAACGATGCATTTTTGAATGACTTTTTCACTAAAGGACATTGACATATTACCACAACCCCCCGCCCGTAACTTTTTTTGAAATTCGGTTGAAAACATAAACAAGTACAAATCCAATAATGGCCTGGAACAGACCGACTGCTGTAGCAAAGCTGTAACGGGCTTCCTGAATACCCGACCGATATACGTAAGTATCAATAATATCTCCAACGGAATACGTCATTGGTGTAAGCAAAGTGAACACTTGATCGAAACCTAAATCAAGGAAACTTCCAAGATTAATCAAGAAAAGTACTAATGCGGTTGGTAGTAGAAGAGGTAATGTAATATGCCGGACCTGTTTCATTTTAGAAGCCCCGTCAATAGTGGCTGACTCGTAGATCTGGGGATCCATAGAACTGATAGCCGCCAAATAGATTATTGTTCCCCAGCCAGCCTCCCGCCATATAGAAGTGAATACATAGATCCAACGGAAATAACGTTCATCCTGCATAATCAGGTTCGGTCCATAACCAAACCAATCGCGTACCGTATTAAATATCCCATTTAATGAAAACATGTCGAAGGCAATACCGGCGATAATTACCCATGATAAAAAATGCGGGATATAAAGTGCAGTTTGAATCCCTTTTTTCAGCAGTACTGCCCGGACTTCATTAATCATAAGAGCCAGTATAAGCGGTACCGGGAATATGACAACGACTTTTAAAAAGCCGAGAATCAGCGTATTCGCAAAAATACGATAAAAATCAGGAGAATCAAACAAAATCTTAAAATGCTTGAAACCAACCCAAGGACTGTTAGCTATCCCTTTAAATAAGGAATAATCTTGAAAAGCGATAATAGATCCTCCAAGAGGAATATAGCGTAGTACAATGAAAAAAACCAACCCAGGCAAAGCCATGAGATACAACGGCCAGCATTTTCGCGCATGCTGATAAAATCGACCAGTAGCTTGCATATGGATTCTCCACTCCATCCTGTTTATTTATTTGTTTTAAGAAAGAAAAGGGCAATCCGATAGCAATCAAACTGCCCATTCTCCTTAAGTTTCTATTTTTTACTTCCGTTACTTTTCGAGCTTGGCATACCATTCTCTTGCTCTTTTTGTTACCTCTTCACCACCAGAACTATTCCACTTATCCACAAACTCATCAAATTTATCGATGGAATAGGTTCCGATAATAATTTTTGTCGCATATTCATACCAGAGTGTATTATTCTTGATATCCGGATAATCGGTATATACGGTAGAAGGCAAACCATCACCAGCAATAATTTTTACGTACTGCTGAAGATCCTTCATGTTCCGAATGCTTTGTTCAAATTGCCATTTATCGCTTTCTGATGCTGATTCAGTCAACAATTGCTCTTTAAATTCAATGTTTCCAAATTGATCGTATGAGTTTAGACGATTTTGCTGAGTACTCTTATCATCTGGTAATTTGGTTTTTTTACCATCTACTACACTGTAATGCATGCCTTCCGCTCCCCAGTAAATGTCCATCCATTTGGATTGGTCAGCAATACCATCAAGAAACTTTAAACTCGCCTTCAGGTGTTCATCATCTTGTTGAGCACTTACCACCCATTCAGGATTCCCCACTTGCTTAGTAGTAATAAAACCTTGACCCTCATATCCAGGAGCTTCAAGAACCGGAAGTACCGAGAAGTCTGCCTTCACACCAGTAGATTGTTCAATGAGACCAAGATGGAGATAGGATGTCTCAGCCCATTGAAAATAACTTCCTACTAGATTCCCATCCACTTTTCCATCCCAAGCAGCTTTGTCATTAAGAAATGTCTCTTGATCCATTAACTGTTCCTTATAGAGTTTGGAAATAAAAGCAAGAGCATCCTTCATATTGGGTGAAACAGCCGAGTATGTTAATTCCCCATTATAGATATCCCAATCTGGATATCCCTCGACCATAGCCACACCATACATATTGAATAGGTGATCCATCCACCGGGCATTTTGTCTGCCACCGGTAGGAACTTCATCCGCTGTACCATTACCGTTTGGATCTTTTTCTTTAAACGCTTTCAAAACATTCACATATTCATCTTGAGTCTTTGGAATTTGCAACCCTAAAGTGTCCAGCCAGTCCTTACGGATCATACCCGTTGTTCTCTCATATCCTTTAATACCTGGAATCCAGTAAATTTTCCCTTGTCCTGTCGGGTCATTTGCTTTAACTACATTCCACACATCTTCAGGAATTAGCTTCCATAGGTTCGGTGCATATTCAGGCAACAAGTCTGTCAAATCTGCAATAGCACCATTTTTGGCAAGATCGGTTTCATTTCCATTCCATGGAAGAAATACGTTTGGCATTTCACCAGCAGCAATCTTCATATTGAGAGTGTTCAAGTAGTCAGTGCCGCCATTCCATTCTACATAGGGGCTAATGACACCAACACCAAGTAAATCGGCATATTGATTGTATAACGGACTATCTTTCTCAATTCCCTTATAGCCAGTATTTGGCCACCAAACTTCAAGATCAACGACTTTACTATCTGTTGGCCCCTGTGTACTTCCTGCATTGGTCGTTTGAGCACTGTTTGTTGACTTAGCATTCCCGTTATTGTTGTTCGAAGAGCAGCCAGCAATAATACCGGGTAATAACACTGTAATCATCATAGTGCTAAGAATTTTTCTTCTAAGCATCCATATGTTCCCCCTTTGATAATTTTATTTAGCACAATTTTTAGTTTAATAGCGTTAATGATTGCGCTTGCATTTAGATTATACTATTAGCCTTAATGCTTAAACCGGGAGATTTAGGATTTTACTCAGGTGTTTTTAGGATTTAAGAAATCGCTTACTTTATTCACCAAAACCGAAACAAGCCGGTGTATTTGCGCTCCGGCTTGTTGGAATTATATAACATCATGTTGTACCGTTGACTATATTTAGGTGAGGTCCGAATGTTCAAGAACCTCTACGCCATAAGGCTTCAGCACCATTTCGCCTTCAACTACATTATCTGAAAATAAGCTATGGGCTTTCGCGGGCAAGATTACAGTCTGCTCCAAAGCAGTCGTATTTACATAAATTTCCGAACTACCCATTTGGCGGGCAACGACACCGTCCGGAGTAGTAATTCCCTTCCGGATATCCAACCTTTCATAGCAACCCTCAAGCAGCGCTTGCAGAACATCTGCTTGTGCAGGAACAGCTGTATATATGGCTGTCCCCTGTCCATAATTATTTGCGGTAACAGCCGGTAATTCCCGGTCAATATCGGTAAATACAGCCCAGGTCTCTGCCGTGTTAGGTTCCAGAATCTCATAATAATCGATTGGTGTATCCATAATTTTGTCGCCCATGCGGATCCGTGGCGATTCACGGCGGAGATTCATCCGCTCCTTCTGAAGTCCGCCTTCGTTCGCATCGGAAGTATGATAAATCGGGCGTTCAAATGCACCCGCACGGATGCCGAATACATCGCTGAGTCTGCCCGGCAAAGTTGAGCTGAACACCTGGTTATTTTCATCTACTTTAGCAGAATACGCTGTCATAATAACCGTTCCGCCTTTTTCCACAAATTGACGAACCGCTTGGGCAGAAGCTTCGTCCATAATGCAATGTCCGGGAATCAATAGAAGCTTGTAATCCTTTTCAATTTTCCGCAAATTCACAACATTGCACTCTGTGTTGTCTGCCATCAAAACCTGATACGTTGTTATAACTTGTTTCAGATAAGCAGTTTTGTAGTATGCCTTCTGATTTTCGGAGACTTTGAAAGCTTCATAAGAATAGGCAAGTGCGATCTCGGGATTTGGCATATAGGGTAATCCCAAATCAGTTAATTTATCGAGTTCAGAAGTGAACTGCCGGAATTCATCCAGCTTTCTTCCTGGGAGACCATCATGGTCCAACAATCCGTAAAAATATTGTTCTTCACCACCCAACATTGATCGCCATGTCCAGGCACATATAGTCTCTGCACGAAATAATAAAGCCAGATAGGCATACATTCTTAGCACACCTTTTGGTGGAGCATATGCCCCAAACGACCCTGTTTGAAATTCCAGACACCAAATTGGCTTGTCCATCTCGCCTATCCTATGGTTCATTGTAAAGCAGGTTCCGTGAAGAGCGTTTCTATCTTCCGGATTGACACCAGGATAAAATCCAACTCCTGGAATATCAAATGTGCTTCTATAAGCCTTTAAATAATCAAATCCATAGCCTGGATGTTCTCCCCAGTGATTGGTCGACTCTCTGGCATTCGGGGCATTCCTGCGGACTATATCCCTTAATCCCTTTAGATAAACTAGCTGTTCGTCCGAGAAAAACCGCCACATGTCCAGCATTCTCTCTGGAGCTCCATTCATCGCACCTGCCACAGGGAACTCTGCATCCTCGAAGCTGTTCAATTTGCGTGACCATCGATGCGCAGCCCAGCAAAGATTTAAGTGCTCAATCGTAACATACTTTTCTCTCAGCCATCCCACATAACGCCGACGTGCCTCTTCTGAGAAGCTCGGCGTTCCGCTACCCACCTCATTACATAGTCCCAATGCATAAAGGGCTGGAGCATCTGCGTAGCGTTTGCTTATTACTTCGGCAAAACGGTAGGCATATTTCTGGAAATCCGGATTTCCCACATCATCCATATACCGATGAACTGCAGCAAGCCGGTTACCGTTTCGATCCGAAAGGTCAATTCCTGGATATTTCTTGTGCAACCAAGTCGGTGCAGGACGAGTTGCAATATCAAGCACAACCTTGATTCCAGCTTCCGCAAATAGTTCCATCACTTCATCAAACCATTCGAACGTGAAATTCCCTTCCGAAGGTTCAAAGCTGTCCCAACATAGATGCCCCAAGCGAACGAGATTGAATCCGGATTCCTTCATCAATTGAATATCAACTGGCCAGCGTTCCCGAGGCCAATCATGCGGATGGTAGTTCGTTCCTACATTAATCAATTGTTTCACCTCATTAACTTAATAGTCTAGTTTCAATATATAATCGTCCTTTCACATAATAACAGAGCGCTTACATACTTATAACTGACAGAGTTAGGGACTTTCTAGGGTATTTTTTTGATTTTAATTTTCACCTGAGTTTTAATAGATTCTGTTCAAAACACCTCACACTAATCCTCCATCAAATGTATTTAGAAGAGAATTATTGGCGTAATCTCAATGAACTTTATTATGTTCTTTCCTTAACTTGGTATATAATCCCTCTTTTTTTAAGCCATCCAATAACTATGGCATCCATGAAAACCGTATAGCTCCCCTTCAAAATCCCATATTTAGATACACCGTGTTTTCTTTTTTGATGGGTTACCGTTACTTCAATAACAGAGAACCCGTTCATCTTGGCTAGTGTCGGCAGAAAACGGTGCATCCCATTGTATAAATGAAAGCTATCTGCCACTTCTCGCGTGAACAGTTTCAGGGGACATGCAGGATCATAAATCGCTTCTCCAGTGATCCAATTACGGATTCGATTTCCGATACGAGAGGATATTTTTTTAAGTCTGGCATCTTTTAGATCTATGCGTCTTCCGTTTACAAAATCAATTTTATCGATAAATGGCATCAGCCGGAAGATATCCCGGGGATCTGTCTGTAAATCGGCATCCATAAGGGTAATTAACTCCCCTCTGGAACTTTTTATTCCGGCATAAATGGCTGCCGTTTGCCCGTGGTTTTTTTGGAAATGAATAACTCTTATATTTGAATCCATCCGGGCGATTTCATTCAACAGTATAGAACTTCGGTCCTTGCTTCCATCATTCACCAACACGATTTCATAATTTTCAATCTTTCCTTTCAATGCGTCAGTGATACTCAAATAAAGATCGTATATATTTTCCTCTTCGTTATAGACAGGCACGACGACTGAAAGATAGATCATTGGGAACACCTCAATTTCTGAATTGGATGATGAAAAACAGCTCCGCATTATTTTTCTTCTCCATCATTCGGCAGTTGAAGCAGATAGCTGTTGGACAGCTCGAGCAAATGCAGACCCGTGGCAAACTGCGCTTCGTTCGAACCGTTCGTAGTAATCGTGTTGTCACTTAAGCTGTAGTTGTTCCCATCGGTATAATCATTGCCCGTGACATAAATACTCTGTTCATTCACGAAAGACCCTGTCGGTAAAAAGTGTCTGAGGGGGATCAAATTACTCTCTTGATTGAACAGGTCCTGACCGAAATGCAGCTGATTCTGCATAGATACGCCGAGCAGATTGGCTAACGTCGGCATAATGTCGATCTGACTACCCGTACCCTCCATAACGGATGGAAGCTTCGCGCCGGGAGAATGAACAATGAACGGAATGTTGAACATGTCTGTATAGCCGTATTCATGCCCGATTAGCGATTTTATCAGATCATTTTCCTCCCCGGTAAGGCTATACATTGGAACACCCTGATGGTCACCGTAGAATACAACCAGGCTATCATCCCAAAGTCCTCTGGTCTTCAGCTCTTCCAGAAACTCACCCATTGCATAGTCCGCATAATTCTGGGCCCTAATATATTCTCCAAGCAGTGTCCCCTCGTAATCTTTAGGCAATTCCATTTTGTATTTCTCTTCTGGGATATGGAAGGGATGATGCGCGCTCATAGAGATGATCATGGCATAGAAAGGCTGATCCCGGCTATCCATCTTTACTAGCTCCGGTATGGTCTTGGCAAACAGCATCTCGTCCGAAGAACCGAAAGCGATATGATCCTCGTCTCCGTAGAAGGACTGGTCATAATATTGATCAAAGTCGATGGCTTTGTATAAATCCTTACGATTCCAAAAGTCGACATTGTTGGTATGGAACGTAGCTGTGAAATAATCATTACCGCCAAGCAGTCGTGGCAGACTCGGCAATGCTTTGTTCATATATTCGGATGAGGTAGCTGGTTCATTCTCAGGTACATAAAATGAGGTGTTAACGACAAACTCGGCATCTGAGGTTGTCCCTTGGCCCGCATTCGTATAAAAGCTGCTGAAGTACGTGTTTTCCTTAGCCAGCTTGTTCAGATTAGGGGTAACCTCCTGTCCACCGACCCTTAGCCCTATTAGGAAATTTTGAAAGGATTCCATTTGTACGATAATCAGGTTTTTGCCTTTATCTGTACCCCAGTACTCAGGTGCGCTCAGGTTATCAATACCTTTCAACTGATCAACGGCCTGTTGTGTGATTTCTTTGGAATCAATGAGTTCTTCCTTCCCGGTAGTGTCTACAATAATCTTATATACTTCATAGTTCAGTATCCCCATACTTTTTGCCTTTTTTATCTCATTCATACTGGCATGGTTAGGCCAGATATTGAAGGTACAGAGTCCGAGAGACACAACCATCATGCCAATCAGAGCCTTACGGCTCATACGGGTTAAGCCTTTTTCCTTCCATCTGGTAATATACTTAGGACAAAACATAACAAATACAAAGTATAAGATGTCCACAAAGATGAAGAGATAGTAAGGGGAGATCAATGAATATGTGCTTTCTCCTACGTTGGTAACTTTTTTTGCCTGCTGCAGGGCATGATAGGTGGCAATTACACCGTAGTATTTGTAATACATCAGAACGGCGAAGTAGATTATCGTAATCAAAAAATTAGCAATCATATAATACAGGAGCTTTCGTTTAGCCGCAAACCACTCAATTAGACAGAATACTATGATGAAGAATGGAAATTCTGTCAGCACCATATTCCAATTCGGACTATCATTAAACACTACAAACCAGGCCACCGCACTCTTCATTAACAAGATCAAACTAAATTGGAACAGTAGTTTGTGTCTTAGTCTTAATAAGTTTTCCATAATACCATTCCCTTAAAATCATTGTAATTTCACCTTTTAAGCGACACGCTTTTTAGAAGACTATACACATTATTTTATAGTCCAAAATAAATTCTGACATCGTCCAAAGGTGCAGAAAGGATCTGCACCTTTGGGCAAATGCAAAATAGGGCCCCTTTTGAAGCAATACCTAACGCTTCAAAGAGGCCCTCTTATATTTTTCACACACGCAAAAAAAAAGCAAAAGATACTTTTATCAATCGCATTTGATAGATGTTTCCTGGCAACAAAAGTTATAATCACAGTCGCTTCACAGATATACGGATCGTTGCGACCCAGAAGTTGTTCTAATAAGCTGTCCAGCCTGCATCGGCCGTAACCGTTGTCCCGTTGACAAAGCTCGAATCATCCGATGCCAGGAATAAAGCAACCTTCGCGATATCTTCTGGTTGTCCTAATCCTGGATTGATAGCCATTCCAATCGAGGCACGTTCTGCTCCGAATGGATTCGGCGCTTGTAGCGAGGCACCGATATTTGTGTTCACGGCACCTGGAGCTATTGCATTACAGCGAATACCGAGTTTTGCATATTGAAAGCCGACGTTCTTCGTAAAGCCTACGACTGCATGCTTGGAAGCGGTATAAGCTGCACCAGCACGCGAACCGAAGAGCCCTCCTGCGGAAGCAATATTTACGATGACTCCCTTCTTCTTTTCCGTGAAGATAGGAAGAACCTTGCGTGTGGTCCTCATAGGTCCGGTCGTATTCACTGCAAATACCCTATCCCATAAGTCATCCGTGATATCCCCTGCCGGAACGAAATTATCCATTATTCCAGCATTATTAACCAAAATATCCACCGTCCCGAACTTTTTGAATGCAGTATCGATCAATCGCTGGACGTCCTCTTCTACGGCGACATTTGTCACGACTGCAATTGCATTCCCGCCTCTAGCTATAATTCCTTCCACCACCTTGGCCGCAGAATCGAGGTTAAGATCTGAAACGATCACCTGGGCTCCTTCTTCGGCGAAGAGCTCAGCAATGGCCTTCCCCATGCCTGACGCTGCCCCTGTCACAACTGCTACTTGTCCTGAGAGCTTCATATTTAACCAACCTCATGATAAGCTAATCGTAGAAATTTCTACTTATTCCTGCTGATACCCATCACCGCAAACATATCAAGTGGCTTATCCTCCAGCGGAACATAATCAAAATAGTCGAAGTAAGCAGGTGACTGCGCGTCTTTTCCATTCCCGGTTGCATACATGGCTACGTAGACGCCAGTAAATCCGCCTGTAATTTCCTTTGTAAGAAAAGCAACTTCGCCTTGACCGAACGGCTTGGGCTCGCTGCCTGGATTGGAATAGGTAAAGGTATACCATAATTCATCTGCCGAAACTCCGAAGACAACTGTCTCCTCGTCATATTCAATCTCGGCAACAGTGCTTATCATTCCTCCGATCCTCTTCCTAAGTATAAGCTTCGTTAGTCCTTTATCCATTATTTTAGCGATTTCGTAATGGAACTTCTCGTTCATAAAGATCGTAAGTCCAGCTTCTTCGCCTTCTGATAAAGGCCGAAATGACAGTAGGACCGATATCTCGCAATTTTTGTGTTGCTGCCTGCGTCCGATGAATGCAAGTGATTCCTTGTCATTCAAAGTCGTAGCCTGTCCATTCAGTGTTAGCCATCCAGGACGATCTGTCAGTGACCAGGAACCAGGTACTGGATTCCGATAGAAATTCCATTCAGGTGACAACATATAGGCATTAAAATCTTCCCGGCTCTCCGGTTCTTCAGGTTCTCCAAGCGGCAGACCGCCTGCGTCGTGTTCGATCTCTGCAATCCCGTTATTTCCGATGATTGGCCATCCGGCGTCGGTCCAACATACTGGTGCCAGATTGGTCTCACGGCCCAAGTGATGCCGCTTTGCATTCCCGACAGGCCGAATACCCAGAAATACAGACCACCAACTCCCATCAGCGGCTTGCACGAGATCTGCATGGCCTGTTGCTTGAATCGGCTTTGACGTACTTCGATTCGACAATATCGGATTGTTAGGGTTACACTCGTAGGGACCATACGGATGAAGGGAACGTGCAATGGTCTCCATATGTCCGTATTCCGTACCGCCCTCTGCAACCATAAGGTAGTACCATTCATTAATTTGATATAAATGGGGTCCTTCTGGATGACTGCCCCCGGTACCTTCCCAAATCAGTTTTCTCTTTGTCAGCAGTTTACCTGTCTCCATGTCAAGCTCAGCCTGGTAAATGCCGGCATGCTCTCCGTTGAAGTTCGCCGTGCCAGTCACATACACAGTACCGTCCTCATCGAATAACAGGGACGGATCGACTCCCCCCCATCCCTCAAGATAGACGGGATCCGACCATGGCCCCGCCGGTTGTTCCGTCCATACGAAAAAGGTTTCCTGTAGTGTAATGTTCGTCGTAATCATGTAGTATCTGCCTCTATGATAGCGGAGCGTAGGTGCGTAGATCCCTTGTGACCATCCTGGAGGCAGTTGGCGGGCAAGAGGAAGCTGGCTTTCCCGTGTCAGGACATGTCCCAGTTGACGCCAATTCACCAAGTCCTTGCTATGGAAAATCGGTACACCAGGAAAGTATTCGAACGAGCTCGTGACCAGGTAATAATCCTCTCCGACACGGCATACGCTTGGGTCTGGATGAAAGCCTGGAATGACAGGATTATTGAATTTCATTGATTTCTCTCCTTCGCAATGCTTGTATTTCCCCCTATGAGCAGGCTAGTTTTATGAATACATTATATGTTAGAGACGCTGGAATTTATTGACCAACGTCTCTTACTCTCGCGTTTATTTTAGTCGTTTGCTTTATACCCAAAATTAGGAATTGCTTGCCATCTTCTGCGCAGTTCATGGGCGGCTGCCTTTGGCTTTCGATCCCGTGTAAAGACACCCTTTTTATTTCCCTGTACCCTTACTACACCTTGGCTGGTCTGGAAGTCGGCAAAGTTCCACACATGTTCTCCGACAAAAGCTTCATATTCATCGAAGACCTCATGGTTCGCCCGTAAATATTCGACTTGGTATTCTTCCGTAAACATGACGGGATCTACATCATGCAGGCCAGCAATCGTATCCGCCCCGTATTCCGTCATCATAATCGGTTTGCCGGGACAGCGTTCAATCCAACTATTCAGTTCTTGCCGCAACACGGCTTTGGCTGTCTCAAAATCACCACCAAACACATACCAGCCATAATAACGATTAAGGCACAGTACATCGACGAATTCAGCCACTTTATCAATATCCGGGGTAGCCATCATAATATTAACGATCGTAACGGGCCGGGTTTGTGGATCCAATTCCTTAGCCAATTCCACGAGCGGTCTAAAGTACTCCTCAGCTCCATCCTCCTCGGAAGCTGGTTCATTCGCTATGCACCACATAACCACACTAGGATGATTCTTATCACGCGCAATCATTTCTTGCACCACTTGCCGATGAATCTCTTGTGTATTAATCGTGTCCCAAGTATTCCGCTTGGCTCCTTGCTTGGGGGTTATGGCAAAGCTGAGGTGTAACCCGACAGCAGGAGTCTCATCAATAACAACGATTCCCTCTTTGTCCGCAAGTCGCATAATTTCTTCTGAATAAGGATAGTGTGCAGTGCGGAATGAGTTGGCTCCGATCCATTTCATTAATCGAAAATCCATGACGTTCGCTGCTTCGTTTAGGCCTCTGCCATTGATTGGTGTATCCTCATGTTTGCCGAAGCCCTTGAAGTAGAAGGGTTTATTATTGATAAGGAATTTACCATCTTTTACTTCAATCGTACGTACCCCGAAAGGCTGCTCATAAGTGTCGACAACTTGTCCCTCCTGCAGGATTTCTAGCTTGAGTTGATAAAGGTATGATTTTAGCGGTTCCCAAAGCTTAACGTGTTCAAGTTGAATAGTACCGCATATTCCATTGCATTCTCCAACCGTCGCTCCAGACTGATCAATGCATATGGCCTTAACCTCAGCCTCTCCTTTAATTAACGCTTTATATTTAACGATTCCTGTAGCCTCGTTCAATTCTGTCACTATACTAACATCTTGAATGTAAGCATTCTTGGGGGTTGTATAAATCTTAACCGGTCTATGAATCCCAGCATAATTGAAAAAGTCAAAATAAGGGCTATTCTTGATGACCTTTCCTCCGCCCGGAACTTCCATCTCGTTGTAATCCCCCATCGGAAGCGTTGTTTCGTCAACAATGTTGTTAACCGCAACTGTAAGTCGGTTTTTACCGGCTTGCAGATACGGATTGATTTCAACTTCAAAAGGCGTAAATCCACCAATATGCTCGATGACAAGCTTCCCGTTAAGGTATACTTTGGCCTTATGTGTAGCAGATCCAAATCGTAGCATAATTCGTTCCGAGAACAGTAGACTCGGCACCGTAACATTCCTCTCGTACCATACCCAGCCCACATGGTTGCGAATGTCACCGGTAACCCCCGTATCATTGAAAGAGGACGGAACGGACATAGAGATTGTATCCGTTAGCTGCTCGTTATACCATTCTTCTTGAAAACCTTTACTTGAATCCAGTTTAAAATTCCAAATCCCGCATAAATCAATAATGCAACGTGTGTCGGTTACGATAGGATATAGCATAGTTGTTCTTCGGCTCCTTTTATTTGAAGTTTCCAGCTTAATTATAATGATATGTGATCCTGCCCCCACTCACTAACGGTTTGGCGACATTTGCAGTATCACTTTCACGACTTGTTAGCTTCAGCAAAGGAAAAACCAGGTCACTTTTCAGACCTGGTCCCCCAAAATTTCATTGATTTGCAGCTGCCCACTCATCAAGCTGTTTTTGCTTCTCTGCGATAACTTTCTCAATTCCAGCAGCCTTCAACTTTGTATTGAATTCATCAAGTTTGTCAGTTGGATCGATAGTTCCGGTTTCGAGAACTTTCTCATATTGAGTAAGAACATTTTTGAGAGCCGTCATCTCGTTTTTAACTGGTTCAGTATTAAACAGGAAGCCTAGGGCCTTAGATTTAGTCGCATTAGCATTTGCCTGTTTCACTTGCTCCCATTTATCCACTGGTTCAGTTTTAAACGTGTAAGTAAGAAGCGGGTTTCCGACAATCCAATTCTGATTGGAATATCCAACCGTTTTAGCGTCAATACCTGCTGGGAAATCAATGGTTGTATCCGTCACCTTCACATAATGTTTTCCTTCTATGCCCCATGTGAGTAAATTGGCAATATCCGGATCAGAATACATCAGGTTCAATAGCATCATCGTTCTTTCGGGATTTTTAGAGTTAACGGAAATGCCCCACAATGCCAATAATGTATCACTTGTTGTGGAATATGCTCTATCTTTTAATGGAGCAACTACCATCTCATGATTGGTAAGTCGACTATCGCCCTCAACTGTCCCCGGCTTGTTTGTCACGAAGTATGAAAATGCCTTGTTTGCTTTCACCATATCTGAGGAATTAGCCTGGCTGGTTGCTGCATCTTTATTGATATAGCCAGCCTTAAACCAACGATGCATCGTTTTCAATGCATCCTCATACTCTTTCGACTCGAATATGTTCTCTACTTTTAAACCATTGTCAAACTCCGGCAAAACACCATAACGATCACTAAGTTTGTCATACCACAAGTACTGGCTCAGAGGTGCTGATACGCCAACTCCAAGCGGAGTCATGGCGGGCTCGTTATCTTTGATGGTCTGGAATACCTGGTCTAAATCATCTATTGACTTAATAGACGAGATGTCAATCTTATATTTTTCAACCAAATCTTTTCTCATCAAAATTCCAGGAACTCCAGTTGTAAAATCTTTGAGGACAGGGATCCCATAAAGCTTTCCGTCAATCTTAGCACTGTTCAAATATACGGAATCAAATTGAGCTTTAAGATCTTGACCATAAATGTCCACCAGATTATCCAATTCAATATATTTACCTGTTGATACTTCCGAGTTATACATGGATGATAGAGAGATGTACATATCCAGCTTCTCGCCACTGGAACTCATCAAGTTCATTTGTTGATTGTACGAACCGATGCTGATTGGAAGTATTTTTACAGTTGCATTAATTTTTTCTTTGGTTATATTGCTTATTTCATTCTGAACCAATTCAATATCTACCGGTATTGGACCAAAAACCGGAAGAGCCATCGTAATTTCAAACGGATCTTTTGTCGCACTATCCTTTCCTGAGTCAGAAGAATTAGCATTTATTCCGGTTGTTTCTTGAGGAGTTAATTCATTACCATCATTATTAGAAGATGAACATCCGGTAAAAATCCCCATTAACATTATTGTAACTAAGGCCATACTGATAAGCTTTGCTTTTGTTTTCATTACGATCCCCCTGATCGAATAAGTTAACTACAGACCCATCATAACTTTCTATATAATTATAGACTAACGCTTTGACGACTTTATGGATAACGCTTTCACGACTTCGTTGATAGGTTTCTCACCTCATACATCTTTCAGATAAATAACATATTACTCGCTGCAATATTACCATAATGAGAAGCACTGGGTTTAGGTAGACGCTCTTGCGTTGTACGATCAACTGCGATGAGTCCAAACTGTTTGGAAAAACCAAGTTGCCATTCGAAATTATCAATCAGCGACCAGTGCATATATCCTTTTAAGGGTATCCCGTCGAGGATACAAGCATGTACACCTTTTAATGCAGTATCAATAAAGGCGATGCGTCTCTCGTCATCGTCTGTTGCCACACCATTCTCCGTAACAAAGATCGGCTTATCCAAGTATTTGGAAACACAGCGAATAACGGATTCTAACCCTTGTGGGTAATACTCGTTACCCATCTGAGTCTTTTCGGCATTTTCGGGAATCGGTAAGAACCCTTCAGGTCCGTAAACCGATCGAGTATAGTTCTGTAAGCCAAAGAAATCATCATCTTTCAAATAAGATATGAATTGAAGGAATTCTTCTTTGAGCGCGTTGGATGCGTGTTCTTCCCCTCCGGGTAAGCTTTGAATATCATATAGCGACATAGTAATTCCAACTTGAGTGTTCGGAGAAACGTTCCGAATGGCTGTTCTGGCCTCTGTATGTGCCCGGAATATGATCCCCAATCCTCTCTCTGAACGAGGACCCAGGAAAGAATACACCTCCTCTTGCGGAATGCCAAAAGCAGTTCTCAACCCTCTAGCGTATGTCTCCAAACGCGCTCCAGTCCCCGGGTTAATCCCGACTTGAGCGGCACCTTGTGATTGATGCTTTTTAATGATCTTGGTAATTCCAATGGAGATATTCGCCTCATTAATGGTGCATGCATAGGGAATGAGTTTACCTAATTCTTGCATAACTTTGCCACAATAACGGGCAAAACGTGAGGGGGTGTCTTCCGACTCCCATCCTCCTGATTGAATGAGCCAGACTGGTGAAGTGAAATGATGCAGCGTCACAATCGGTGTGATTTTATATTCATTGCAGGTCTTTAGAACATCTCGATAATGCTCGATAGCCACATTATCATACACGCCTTCTTCCGGTTCAATCCTTGCCCATTCGATCGAGAAGCGATAAGCATTAAATCCTAAATTAGCCATTAAAGCGATATCCTCGCGATAACGCCGGAAATGGTCCACCGCATCTCCGGAGCGTTCTACAAATACTGATTCATCCAAATTCTCCATCAGCCAGAAATCAGAATTCACATTATTACCTTCCACCTGGTGAGCTGCAGTTGAGGCTCCCCACAAAAAGCCTTTAGGAAATTGAAGTGACATTATGTTTCCTCCTGTACGATGATAATGAGTTACTATTTTAATTTTATAGTTTGCTAATCGTACTAACTAACGTTTTGACGACTATTTCAATGTTACTTTCCAGACTTGTTCCTATACTAAAAAAGTCAATTAGTTAACCGTTTGCTACTTTAAATACATATATAAATAAAGATAGCGGCAGTTTGGGACCGGGTAAATAAGTCCTGAACTGCCGCCGTCTTGTTCGAATGAAATTATTGCTTGACCAGAACGGATAGATCGCCTTCAAAAATTTTCTCATCTTTATCGTTGTAGGTTGACAACAACACTGTAACGATACCCGTTTCATTCTTTTTCTCTCTAACTGCAATCACTTCCACAATGGTATAAAGTTCATCATCTGGATACACAGGTTTTATAAATTTAATATTATTCATAGCTGTTCCGGCAATTACATCATCACCATAACTTCCCGTTTCAACCCAAAGTTTAAACGAAACAGCAAGAGTTTGTATTCCAGAAGCAATAATTCCGTTAAACCTTCCTTGCTCTGCTCTATCTTCGTCCAAATGCATATATTGTGGATCATACTCCGATGCAAAACTCGTAATACTATCTTTCGTGATTCTTAAAGAGTTGGTTTTAAATATTTGTCCGACAAAAAACTCATTAAACCTCATGGATACACCTCAAAATGGATTGATTATTTATTTATACTATAACGGCATATACATTTTATCAAGCTGAACTACATGTTTGCTTATAGCTCTTCCCTCGTCTGTTGTTTTTAAAGCCAGAAACCTCTTATTGGCCTATTCTCCATTTCTGTGCTGAGTTCTATATTCGGTTGGACCAATCCCTGCGATTTTTTTAAATATTTTGGCAAAATGAGAAAAGTTCGTATAACCAACAGATGTAGCAATTGAACTAATTGATATGTTCGTCTGTGACAGTAATGTCTTCGCATAATTGATTCGTTCCATAAGAATATAATCTGAAATCGAATAACCAGTTTCCTTCTTAAACATTCTTGATAAATAATCGGGGTTTAAGAACACCTGCTCAGCCACCTGTTCACGAGGCAAATCTTGTTCCAAATTAAGTACAATATAACGTTTAACGGTTTCAAGAACTGTCTCTGTCTCTCTGACCACATCTGCTTGTTTCATAGCTTTGCCGACAACATGACGCACCCACTCCAGCATATCAGTGACCGAACGTCCTACCCTTTGGGATAATTCCTTGGATTGATCGTCTCCAAACAATTTGTAGGCCTGAACACCTCTGACATTAAGGTATGAGTACAGCAGCTGCATGAAGTTTTGATGAAATTGATGGAGTACTTCCGCATTCATCTCTTGCTTCAAAATGAGAGTACTAAGAATTTTTTCCACCTCGCTAAAAACGGCTTCTTTCGTTCCCGTCTTCATTAGCAAAGCAATGTGTCTTAGCTCCGGAAGTGTGACTATATGACCGATCTGAATGGCCTCAGTTTCTGTGAAAAGTTTATTGACCGTTGCAACATTATTACGATCCCGATTTCTCAATTCCATTACCATATCCGCTATTTCATGAGCTTCTACAGGATTACCTAAATAACAAGATAGGTCGCAGTAAAAATACTGATTACAGGAATAAATATACCGGCTGCATGCTTCTTTAAATTGAACATCACACACATCTGCGTTTCTGTTGTGTTCAAGGATAATGAGCAGCATCCCCCGATCCAGTTGAAAACAAATACCGTTAGAGTGACTCCCGATAATCATCTCTTCAGCGGTATTCCTTAAAGCATATTCCAGTATTTTTTCGTCTCTTCGTTTTAATGTCTTATTCCATCGTTGGATGGAACATAACACCGGTATGAAAACAGATTCTATCGTAATCGGAATATTATGAAGCTCTACCTGCTCACGTACCGCTTGAGGGGTACGTGGTGTCGAATGATTGATAAGATCCTGCCAAAACCGCTCGATGATATAGGCATGATGCTTCGTCCACAATTGATGAGAGACGACATGGCGATTTTTTTCGTTATACTGGTCGAGTACATTTTGCGCACTTACGATTGCCTTCTCCAAATCGGTTGTAAGTACGGGTTTAAGCAAATAATCAAGACTTCCCAGCTTCAGCGCTTCTTTTGCATATTTAAAATCAGCATGACTAGTCAGAAAGATTATCACTGTCTCCGGATGATGTTCCCTTACCCAGGCCGCTAGTTCGAGGCCGCTGCCTTGCGGCATTTCAATATCGCACAGCATGATATCGATGATCTCCTGCCCGAATACAGCCTGAGCTTGCCGCATGCTATAAGCTGTGAACAACTTAATAATCCCAAGCTTTGTAAGATCCAAATCAGCTTTAACGCCTTCAATAGCATGAATTTCGTCATCAACAATAAGCATTTGATTGTTCATCTGGCTTCCCCCTTTCCGGGCGGGTCGGTATAATCATTTCCACTACTGCACCGCCCGATCCATTATCGTTAAAGAAGTGAATGGAAAGGGGCTCACTATACAACAGTTTTAATCTCCTTTGGACATTCCAGATTCCCGTACGTTCGCCCAGTTGATTCTCGACGCTTCGGCCCGCTTGCAGTTCCTTAAGCACCTCATTATCAAACCCCTGACCTGAATCCTCGATTCGGATCTTCAGGTGAGAACCGCTTTCATCATCGGCAAATCTGATGCTTACGGCAACATGAATAGTTTTTTCCATTGTCATCGCATGCTTGATTGAATTTTCGACAAAAGACTGAATAACAAGCGGGGGAATTGGGACATCTGATAAATAGTCCGGTGTATCAAGGCGCCAAGATAATCGTCCTGGGAAGCGCAACATCTGAATGTCCATGTAATTCCGCGTATGTTCAAGCTCATCTTTGAGCTTCACGAAAGAGGTATTACTCCGGAACAAAAACCGAAAGTATTGAATCAGTGCTAATGTCATTTGCATGATTAGCTCGTAGTTTTTGACTTTGGCAAGATTGTACACAATATTTAATGAGTTTAAGAAGAAGTGAGGATTCACCTGCATTTGTAGGCGCTGCAGCTCTTCCCTTTGCTTATTTAGCTGCTCTTCGAATACATTTACACGAAGAGTATCGATTTCCGTCATCATAGCGTTAAACGATTCGCCGAGCACTTGGAACTCCTCTGACGTTTCCCGCAGTTCCACACGTTGGCTCCAGTCTCCGGTGCGGACTTTCTTCATTACTCGCATTAACCGGGTTAATGGAACCAAAATTGACTGTCTTATCGCGTATAGCCCCAATGGAACAAAAAGCAATCCAGCAGCGGTAATCATCCAAATAACCCACTGCAGATATGGAAGATTAGCTAAGATATCCTGATCTGGAATAAAAGCTATTAAACTAAACGCCCCTCTCTTCGATGGCGTACCTACCACAAGGAATTTCTCTTTTGTACCGGAAAGATAATAGTTATTCATACTTTGTTTTAATTCTATCCCTCGATCACTAACAATACCCGTTGTCGCAATTGGCTCCCCCTCCGCATTCGCAAGCAACACTTCGCCACCCGCACCAATCTGAAGAGATTTCAGCGGCCTGAGCAACTGTTCGGTCTTTACCCAAGCTCCTAGATAAACATTTCCATATTGAACAAATTCAATCAGATAATGTTCATGCCCAATTTTATGATGTTGCCATCCAGTAGTAGCCGTACCCGTTGAGTAAGTGCCCTCTTGAATCCAATTCACAATATAATCCGTGCTATTCTCAATCTCTTCATACGATTTGTTGCTTTTGGGGACTATCATAAAATCCAATCGTTTGGGTTCATAAACGAAGAAACTGTCTATCGAATCATATAGTAAAATATCGCTTGAAAGCTTGTTGAACATATACACCTTGGCGCTATAATACTCCGTGTCCGTTGAGGCCCGTCCCAGGGAAGTCAAGTCATAACCTGAGCCTCCTACCGTATTCATGTAAGCATCAGCGTCATTCAAACTGCTATCAATCTGATTCATGTACAGCCCCAGCAAATTACTGTATGAATCAGCGACTTGCCCTCGAACTACATGGATAGCATAGAAGTTATTGTATAATAGCATTCCAATCAGAGGAACGGTCATCAGCAACACGCTTTGTATTAACTTGCGACGCAAAGCGCTTCGTCCGAACAGCCATTTGCGATTAGTCATGACAGGGCTCCTTCGACAGGGTTTCAACAATACATACAAGTAAAGAAAGTCCAAATGCCACAACCCATATTATAGAGTTGCAGCCTGTTGGACACCTAATCATTTAACTCTTTCCTAGTTTATCCTTTAACAGCACCGATGACGATACCCTTTATGAAGTATTTCTGGAAGAATGGATATGCTACTAGAATCGGTAGTGCACCTATAACTGCCATCGCCATCTTTACAGAATCGGTTGGCATCTGCGACATCGCTTCGCTTGAATTGGAAGACATGTTCGTTGTAATGAACTGAATATCCTGCATAATCCGGTTTAATAAGTTTTGGATACTAAAGAGTGCCGGATTTGTAATGTAAATCATACCATTTTGCCAATCGTTCCAGTAGAAGATTGCAATGAACATTCCAATTGCAGCCAGGATGGGAGTTGAAATCGGAAGCACGATAGACCATAAGGTCCGGTACTCACTTGCCCCGTCCAATTGTGCTGATTCGATTAAGGCTGGTGGAACAGTCGACTGGAAGAATGTTCGCATCATCATCATATAATAGCCGTTCGTAAGTATTCCCGGTAAAATCAGTGCCCAAATGGTATTCTTCATTTCGAATAACTGCGTATAAATGAGGTAGCTGGGTACAAGGCCACCGTTAAACAACATCGTGAAGAAAATAAGAAATGTAATTAATCCTCGGTGTGGTGTTTCTCTTCGGGATAGCGGGTAAGCAATAAGTGTCGTAATAGTCACACCGACGACAGTTCCGACTACTGTTACGAACACCGTTACACCATATGCCCGCAATATATCGGACCCTCTATCATATAAATAAACGTAAGCGTCTGTACTAAACGTATATGGAATAAAAGAATAACCATGTGCTACGATCGCATTCTGATCCGTTAACGAGCCCGAAATTAGCAGAACAAACGGAATGATACATGCAGCAGCGAACAATACCATAATTATAATACTTAACAAGCCAAGAAATCTGCCATCCGACTTCATGATGCTTCCTCCTTAGAACAATGCATTATCTTTGCTATATCGACGTACTGTATAGTTGGCGAAAATGACAAGAACAAATCCGACAATAGACTGATAGACCCCTGCTGCCGTGGACATGCCCAGATCACCCGAACCCATGAGTCCTTTAAAGACGTACGTATCAATCGTCTCCGTTGTTTCGAACAATGCTCCGGAAGCCATTGGGACCTGGTAGAACAAACCGAAGTCGGAGTAGAATATTCGTCCGATGCTGAGTAGTGTCATCAAGATGATGACCGGCATCATGATCGGCAGGGTGATATTAGTAATCTGCTTCCAACGACTCGCGCCATCCAGTCTTGCTGCTTCATAATACTCCTCATCTATGCCGATAAGCGAAGCGAAGAAGACGATACTGGAATAACCGATGCTCTTCCAGAAATGAACCAAGGTCAAGATAACAGGCCAGTACTTCGCCTCGCTATACCACATAATTCCATCCTCCATACCAAACCATGGCAGCACTGTATGGTTCATAAATCCTGTTTCTGCGCTAAACAATGCGTATACGAGATAACTTACAATGACCATAGAGATCAAATGCGGCATGGTGATGATCGCTTGGATCGACTTGAGCATTACTTTATTCTTAAGCTCGTTTAACAAGATTGCACAGGCAATGGCCAGTGTCGTACCAAGGAAGATAAACACAAGGTTATACAGGATCGTGTTCCTTGTAATGATAAAAGCGTCCGACGTTTTGAACAAATATACGAAATTGTTTAATCCAACCCAATCACTGTTAAGGATACCCTTGGCGAAATTGATATCCTTGAAAGCGATGACAATTCCGAACATTGGGAGATAGTTGTTAACGAGCAAGTACAGTAGGCCCGGAATCATCATAATAAGTAACGGAGCATGTTTCCTGTAATTAATCTTTGTTTTCTTCACTTTTGGCCCGGCTTGTACTGCCGCGGCTGTTGCGGCTGGTTTCATATCCGATCCCCTTCCTATTTGTTTTCATGTATGCTACATCCTTATCCTATAGGATGTACTTCCGCCCAACTAACAGTTTGACGACTAATTCAATGACAGTTTTACGACTTTAACTGGACAACCGGAATATTGGAAGTGGCGGTTCCCAGTCCAGGAATACACACTGTAAGAAGGGCATTTCCTGATTCATAACCTGCGCGTACAATTGCAAGCAGCCTGCCTTTATATGATGTGAATTCACCCTTTGTATAGTTCTCGGCCGTCTGCGGCCTACCGGTACCGAATGCTACTAATGAAGCTGCACCTTCCACTTTGGCCAACACCTTGACTTCAGCATTTGGTACCGTTTGGCCTTTGGCATCGATAATTTCTACAACTGCATGAACCAGCGCTTGCCCATCTGCTGCCAGCTCCTTCTTATCCAGCGTAATCCGAATATCTGAAGGCTCCCCGCCAGTTATGAGCGAGTCAGAAGATATTTTCTTACCGGCTTTATAACTTACTGCTTTCAATAATCCCGGCTCATAAACAAGCTCAAACTGAGCAGAATAACGATTCTCCCTACCGGCTGGCTTTCTACCTTGACTCTTGCCGTTCAAGATCAACTCCACTTCGTCTGCTGCCGAATAGACCTCGACCCGTACTGGCTTCTTTTCATAACCAGACCAGCACCACGTATTTTCACACTCCGGCCATCCCCAACGCGCCAGAATCTCCGTTTTGCCATAGTTCTCCGGATTATGGGAGGCAATAAACGTCTCTTCAGATCCCCATACAATTCTGCGGTAAGCGAGTTGTGGGCGCTCAAAGCCACATAGATCGAAGTCTGCGTCAAAGGCAAGACGCCAAGGATACGGGGAGATATGGATCAGCATACTTGCTTGTCCCACCTCATCAGACTTAAGATAGAGCTGCTTGCCTAGACCCGCTTCACCGATGTAGTCATAACTCGTCCAATTAAAATCGCCAATAACATGGGAGAAGCGTTCAACGTCATGCCAATATTCGGCCATATCCAGCGGTTTGCTTTCAGAACTGTAGATGATCCGGTTAGGATATCTCATAATGGAATCTTCGTATTGGTAATTCAAGTAGTTATAACCAACGACATCGAGGGGGGCACAGAAAGCCTCAGTATAGTCGCCCCAGACACTTCGGCCGAATTCCGAATCCAGATTTTGAAGTCCACCATTACTTTCAGATGTACTCTTTAAACTTTGATAAAATTTCTCCGTGTCTTCGTCATCAAGTCCGCTGAAAAAGGAGCACAACGAATTGGTAACCGGACGTGTCGAATCTAACTCTCGCACCCATGCCGCAAGCTTGGCAGCCCATGCATAGCCGTCAGACATGCCTCCTCGCTCAGGGACCTCATTGCCGGTAGCCCACATAATGATACAGGGATGATTCCGATCACGGTAAATAAAGGCTCTCATATCCTCCTTCCAATCCAATTCGAAATATTGGCTGTAATCATGGATGTTCTTCTCCATGGTCCAGACATCGAATGCTTCATTAATAACGAGCAATCCTAACCTGTCACAAGCTTCCAGCATATCTCTCGATGGAGGATTATGTGCACAGCGAATCGCATTATAGCCATTGTCTTTGTGCAGCTTCATCTTGCGGAACTCACTGTCATAATAAGATGCGGCACCAAGAATCCCGTTGTCATGGTGAACACAGCCGCCCTTAAGTTTGACAGTTCGACCGTTCAGCATAAATCCATTTTTGACGTCTACGGAAATGGTACGAATACCGAATAGAGTACTATCCTCATCTAGTACAATGTCTTTACCAGACAAATTAGCGGTAATCCGGTATAAATTTGGTGAAATGATATCCCATAGCTCAGCATTCTCAATTGAAATATGCACCCGTCCGGTGACTGTTTCGCCTGCTGGGAGATATATCTTGATCCTGCCGTGACCCGCGTCGGTTCTTCCTGACTCTTTTTCTATTTGGACATCCACCCATACATGCTCACTTTTGCCCGTATGATTCTCTACCGACACTTCTACAACAATGAAGGCTGTGCCGTTTACAATATGTGACGTATAGGCATAAATCCCCCATGGTGCAATATGAACCTGTGGAGCACAAAGCAGGTCTACATGGCGGTAAAGACCGGAGCCGGTGTACCATCTTGCATTCGGCTGCGCCCCATTGTTAACGGTTACGGATAGGCGGTTCGGCTTTCCCGGCTTTATATAGGGAGTGAGGTCGGCATGGAAGGGTGTGTATCCGTAATGATGCCTGGTGACGAGATGCCCGTTCAATGATACAGCCGTGTTCATGTACGATCCATCGAACTCCACTAAAACCCGCTTCCCGGCATACTCTTCCGGAATATCCAACATCTTCGTGTAGGTACCAACTCCTCCGTCATAATAACCGCTTAACGATCCAGCAGGGGCATCCTTAAAGGTATCTGTCCCGATCATAAAATCATGGGGTAAATTTACGATACTGGCCTGAGAAATACTATATCCAGGTATTTGAGACGGTTTACCGTTTACAAATTCCCATGCCCGATCAATGTTCAGTCTCTTCATTTCCCTTCTCCCTTCACTTAATTCTGTTACTTATGATAAAGAGAATTTCAAATCCTCACTAACACTCTCACGACTTTCTCATTGACGTTTTAGCGACTAATTTGCTCCATAGGATATTAAAAAAGCCACGCCTGGATCGGCAATGGCTTAAGAGAATCTATATTTTCAACTCAATACTAAAAAACAATCTATAACTCATAGTCTACCAGTGAATATCTACGCCGCCTTCAACACGTATATCTTGCCCAGTGATCCATCTGCTATCTTCTGAAGCCAGAAATAAAATAACCGGGACAACATCATCTTCTGGTATTCCAACTCTTTTAAACGGACTGGATTTCGCAACTTGAGTCATAATTACATCATAAAGTTCTTTCGGAGAGTCATTTATTACCGTATCAGTTATCGCTATAGGACTTACATTGTTCACGCGAATATTATATCTCCCCCACTCGATAGCGACAGTTCGAGTTAGTGCCCCGACAGCTCCTTTAGCTGCAGTATACGATGCATATCCATCTAAACCTTGCACTGCATTGCTTATGAAATTAATGATTGAGCCGCCCTTTTCCTGCATTAAAGGAAAACACAGTTGCATCATCGACCAGGTTGCATAGAGTTGGGTTCTTAAAGAATGGTCTAAATCTTCAATTGTTTGTTCTAGAAAAGGCACCATATAATTGGAAGAAGTTGCCCCATTAATTAGTACATCCACATGGCCGAATTTCTGTTTAATTTCCTGAACAAATTCCTTCATTTGTTCTTGTTCCTTTAAGTTGGTAATTGTTGCTATTACATCTGTATCTTTTGCTTCGCACAGCTTTACTGTTTCCTTTAATTTTTCTTCTTGAATATCACAAATTGCTATCTTTGCTCCTGCTTTAGCAAAACGGATTGCATTTTGTCTCCCTAAACCTGCAGCGGCTCCAGTAATAATAACGACTTTATCTTTGAATCTCATTTGTGACACCTCTTAATATTTTATAACGGCTTTTAATCCGTTCTTACTGTTACCTGCAGCAGCAATCGCCAATTCGAATTCGTCTAATGAGTGCTCTGAAGTTACAAGATTCTCCAGATTATAAGTAGTTTTTTTCATGAAATTCAGTACGTAATCTACGTCTTCATAACCCGCACTTCCGATGATCGATTGGCAATGCATCGTAATTTTTTGAAGATCGATTACTCGCGGTGTATGGTGGATCCCGATCACAACCATCTTCGCGCCCATCTTACCGTATTGCTGGAACTGCTGCGGAATTTGTTCTACACCGACTGCATCAATAAAAATATCTACGTTTATCTTGTCGCCGAATAGTTCGGATTCCACACCGAAAACATTAGCCAATTTGGCTCCAAGGTCTTCCTTCATGGAGTTGCAAACCTCAAAATCGAATTGTTTCAATAAATCAAGTCTAAAATCGCTGATATCTACGATTAAGATCTTCTCCACTCCCCTCGACCTTAACCCAAAGGCAGCAGCAACCCCAATGATACCTGAACCGAACACAACAGCCGTCTGGCCAGGCTCAGGATTAGCTCGCTTTGCACCATAAAAACCGACTGTAAATGGTTCGATCATAGCTGCGGTTGTATTGGATATCTTGTCAGGTACTTTATATAAGCTATGATTCAGCAGAACATTTGGAATAAGAACTTTCTCGGAGAATCCTCCAATGGTAGCCGCACGCATCATGTCTCCTTTAGCGAAGGTCGGATAAGGATACACTCGATCGCCGACTTTGAAATCCTTTACATCTTGTCCCGCTGCAATCACTTCACTGATCATTTCATGTCCGAATTCGCTATTGGGATAAATAAGCACTTTATCCCCGCCATGAGTGTAGGCAGCGATATCCGAACCACAAATGCCGGAGACTAAATTCTGAATAATGACATCCTTCTCGCCTAAAATCGGGTCCGGAATCTCTTGAATAACCACATCACGAACACCTCGATAAATTGCTGCTTTCATAAATACAGCACCTCCATATTCTTTAGCGATCAGTTATAAACATAACAGCACAGAATATGGGAGGATACAAACATCATGCAAATTATATCAAATTTGTGCTTTTTTTATTCTAGCTTTCTACTTCAGCTTGATTACGAAATTGGCCAGGTGTCATCCCTGTTACCTTGCGGAAGGTATCGGCAAAATGGCTTTGCGAACTATAGCCCAGCTTCTGAGCAATGTTGGAAAGCGGGAATGAAGAGTGCTCTAGAAGCAGCTTGGCCTCGAATATCTTCTCAAGACGGATACGGGCGGTCAGCGTCTCTCCTGTCTCACTCTTATATACATGGGCTAAATGGCTTCGACTGCAATGAAGCTCTCGGGCAATTTCACCTATAGAGAGACGCCCATACAGATTCCCCCTTACGAACGAACGGCATTTGCGAACAAGTGGTGAGTAATACGAATCAACGGCCGACTGTGCAACCTTATACGAATACTCGAGAAAGATTTGCTTATGCATTTCTAACAGTACCCGAACTGATTTACTCCGCCTAGCTTTATCAATATAGCTCCTGTACAACCCCGATGCGGCCATTTCCGGCATTCCGCCTTCTACAGCAGCGCGGACGATTTGGGGCCACAGGAACTGGATGATCATATAGGCAAAAGAGTACTCATGTCTAAAGATCATTTCAGTAAATTGGAGATACTCCGGATCGTTAAGCTCAGTCTCAATCTGGCTGCTATTTCCCTTGCGAATGCAGCTGAGCAAATACGATAGAGAATCGTTTCCTTTTCTTAGGGCATAAGCGTCAGTGATTTCGTTTAACTTCTCCATGTACAGCACCTCAAATTCTTTTAGAGATAATCCGCGATCATCTCCGGTTGATCAAACTGGCTATTATACAGGTTCGCATAGAACCCGCCCTTCCTCAGCAATTCATCATGCGTGCCTTGTTCAACGATGTCACCTTGATCCATGCAAAGGATCATATCAGCATTCCGAATTGTGGACAACCGGTGTGCAATAATAAAGCTGGTCCGGCCTTCCATAAGTTTATCCATCGCCTTTTGAATCAAAACTTCCGTTCTTGTGTCCACAGAACTGGTCGCCTCATCCATAATGAGCACTCTCGGATCAGCCAGAATGACCCTTGCTATCGTAAGTAATTGCTTCTGGCCTTGTGATACGTTGCTCGTCTCCTCGTTTAATTCCATCAGATAACCTTCAGGCAGAGTCCTTACAAAATGATCGACCTGAGCTTCCTTGGCGGCCTCAATAACTGCTTCATTCGATGCGTTTAAGTTTCCATAACGGATATTATCCATAATTATACCATTGAACAGCCATGTATCCTGCAAGACCATGCCAAACTTGCCGCGGATATCCTTCCGTCTGAATTCAGCCTGATCATTCCCGTCAATAAGAATCCTCCCGTCGTCCAGCTCGTAGAATCGCATCAGTAACTTGACGATTGTTGTTTTCCCTGCTCCCGTCGGGCCAACAATCGCAATGCGCTGTCCCGGCTTAACATCCAGTGAAAAGTTTTTAATAATCGGCTTCCCCTTCTCATAGCCAAACTTTACGTGCTCGAATTGGATATTACCCTGAATCATTACTTCATCCACGGGTATAAAGGCTTCTTCCTCTTCTTCTTCTTCCTGATTCAAAAAATCAAACACGCGCTCTGAAGCGGCAACCAGCCGTTGGAGTTGGCTTGATAAATTCGCCAACTGCATGATTGGCTGGGAAAAATTCCTCACGTATTGAATAAAGGCCTGAATATCGCCAATGCTCACTTTTCCGTTAACAGCCATCGACCCACCAGCGATGCAAATCAAGACATATCCGAGATTACTTATGATCATCGTAATTGGCATCATTAAACTGGAGTAGAACTCAGCTTTTTTCGCATATCCAGCAAGCTTTATATTCTCCGCATCGAATTGCTTCAGTGCTTTCTTCTCGCCGTTAAAAGCTTTCATAATCATGTGGCCGCTGTACGTCTCCTCTACATGTCCGTTGACACGCCCGAGAAACTCTTGTTGATGCCGAAAATGCTTTTGTGACACCCGAACAAGAAGCATAACGAAAAACAGCGAGACGGGCACTGTCACAACAGTGATTAGCGTCAGTTGCCAGTTAATTGTCAGCATCATCACCACAACTCCGATGACCGTAGCCATGGAAGTGAGCAATTGGGTGATACTTTGACTGAGAGTTTGTTCCATAGTATCCACATCATTCGTCATTCTGGACAAGATATCTCCTTGACTATTACGCTGAAAATATCCAAGAGGCATACGATTGATCTTGGTCATGACTGCGTTACGGAGATTATACGAAATCTTAGTTGCAAGATCAGCCATCAAGTGTCCCTGAAAATAGCTAAATAAGGCCCCAAGTACATACAAACACGCTAACGAAAGCACGATTCTACCGATAAAGTGAAAATCGATTGTACTGGAAACCTCTTGCATATTCGATGAAATGCCCGTCACAAGTTCATCCGTCGCCTTAGCAAGTATTTTTGGTCCGACAATGTTAAATAGTGTAGCGCCTACGACAAGGAAAGCCACGGTAGTAATCCTCCAGCGAAATGGTGCCAGGTAAGTTAACAGTGTCTTCATCCCAGCCTTGAAGTTTTGGGCGGAGGGTGGGTTTAATCCGGCTTTGCTCATGCCAATGCCTCCTTCTCCAGCTGGGATTCTGCAATTTCCCGATAAGAAGCACAGGATTTAAGCAATTCTGGATGTGTTCCTTTACCAACGATCCTCCCCTTATCCAGCATGATAATTTGCTCTGCATGCTTAATCGTGCTTACACGTTGTGCAACTACCAAGACAGTCGCAGTATAAGTGAAAGGTCTAAGCGCTCTTCGGAGAGCCGCATCTGTCTTCAGATCTAGTGCTGAGAAGCTATCGTCGAAAATATAAATAGGCGCTTTCTTAATCAGTGCACGGGCTATGGCAAGCCGCTGCCTTTGACCTCCACTTACGTTAACTCCTCCCTGAGAAATTGTTGTCTTTATTCCATCCGGCATATTCTGTACAAATCCTTTCGCTTGAGCTACTTCCAATGCTTCCTCAAATTCCGACTCAT
Organism: Paenibacillus sp. FSL H8-0175; assembly: GCF_045040615.1. NCBI lineage: Bacteria > Bacillati > Bacillota > Bacilli > Caryophanales > Paenibacillaceae > Paenibacillus > Paenibacillus sp. FSL H8-0175. The sequence goes on from NZ_CP150299.1 coordinate 5,368,618, forward strand.
CTGCAGACTCCATTCCATACCGGACATTTGAAACAATATCTCCAGAGAATAAAAATCCCTTCTGTGGAACGTAGCCTATATTAATGTGTAGCTCCTCTTGTGAATGTTCACGAATATCGATCCCATTTATTGTAATTACGCCATCAGTCACATCATAAAAACGAGGAATAAGGTTCACTAGTGTCGATTTACCTGAACCAGTTGTACCGATGAAGGCCGTCATCTGACCTGGCCATGCCGTAAAACTGATGTCTTCCAAAACCGGTTCTTCCGCATTCTTATACTGGAAGGAAACGTTCTTGAATTCTACCCTCCCTCCTTCTTCGACGTTAATTGACTTCGCATGTTTGGGATCGGAAATGCTCACTTCGGTGTCAAGTACTTCTTGAATCCGTTCCGCCGAAGCCAGTGCACGCGGGATCATCATGAACATCAATGACATGAGTAAGAAAGACATAATGATTTGTGTGGCGTACTGCATGAAGGCCATCATGTTACCAATTTGAAGTTCGGAAGTCGCTACCGCTCCTGCTCCTACCCAAATAATTAGTAGGATAATAAGGTTCATGACCAACGTCATTGCCGGAAACATGAATGCCATCGTCCGCTGAACAAACCGGTTTGTCACCTTAAGATTGCTATTGGCTTGTTCGAACCGTGTCTCTTCGTACTTTTCATTTCCAAACGCACGGATGACTAACATACCGGATAAATTTTCTCGGGTGATCAAATTCAGCTTATCGATTAATTTCTGCAGCGTCTTAAACTTCGGCATTGATAAGGAAAATAAGACAAAGACAATACCAAAGATTGAAATGACCGATACTGCGATAATCCAGCTCATTGACAAGCTACTGCGAATAGCTAGAATGATACCTCCGATGCCCATAATAGGCGCAAAGAGCAATAAACGTAGTCCCGTCAAGATCAACTGCTGAATCTGCTGCACATCGTTAGTGGTTCGAGTAATGAGCGATGCGGGTGAAAACTGTTCATACTCTACTTTTGGGAACCGGGTGACTTTCTCGAAGATGTCTCTGCGCAGCTGCATCGCAACCGACGTACCGATCCTGGATCCAAACCAGCCCACCATAATTGCTGCGAGCCCCCCGAGTAATGATACCCCTAACATTTTCATTCCAATTTCAATCATGTAAGCCCGCTGGAACTGCTTCAGATCAACACCAAGTTCGTTATAGAAAAGGCGGGTGAACGTTACTCCAATTCGAGAACTGACCAAGGAATTATCTGTTGCTGCCGAGCTGATGAAGGAGGTCAACTCACCAGAAGCTTTACGTTCTGCTAAGAACGGCAGCATGGAGTACAATTGCTCCAGTTTCAGATTTCCGTCATTAGACTCAGACTTCTCTAATGAAAGCACAAGTGCATGAACTGCGCGGGTGTAGGCCCGGTCTACGTCCTCTGAGTGCGGGTCATCCCGAATCAAGATATCCTGCTTATCTTCAGTAGGGTAACGTGCTGAGATTTCCTTGTTCGTTCCAGCCAAAACTAAAGAATATCCATCCGCAAGGATTGCTCCGTCCTGCTCGTCTAGAAAGATATTCAACAGTTCAATTCCCTCGGCACTGATCGCCTCAGGTGCTCCAGACTCAATCCCTCCCGATTGAATGCCGATATCGACCATTTCACTCATTAATCTCGGCTGACCTAAATCACAGAATACCTGAATCAGCAGAAAGGCCAGACTAACTGCCAACGTAAAGGCAAAAGGTCTTAGATAACGTAAGATAAGCTTCATACCACTCCACCTTCCTTCTCGGACAGATACAAGTTGTTCTTGCCCTTACTGTCAGGCTCCTAACAATATAGGCATGGCAATCACTAGTTCAGATTCCTCTTTAACTTTTCAGCAAGTTCAATAAATACAACTATCTCTTCTTCACTCAATCCACTGCGCAAATGGTTCTCGAATTCCTCAAATCTCTTAACGACCCGTTCGTGCATTCTATCGGCTTTCAAAGTCAGGGTCAGCTTCTTAAGCCTGGCATCATGTATCACCGGTTCACGAATAATAAGTCCGTTTCGTTCCATTAACTGCAGCATTCCAGTCACCGTTGCACGCCGGACATTAAAATCCTTCTCAATATCCCGCTGAAACACAGCACGATTCCGATTGGCTTTTAAGTAACCAATGATCCAACCTTGCATGCCGGTCAAGCTCTCCTCCCCATCATCTAATGAGCCATCGTCTAATTTCCGTTTGATTAAGTTGGCCAACACCTTGATTTCAAATCCTATAGACTTAGGCGGCTTCATGCAGTCCAACTCATTCGTATATCGTGCAGTCGCATAGTCATCTTAAGCACCCACCTCCATTACGACCTATATATTTACTTTCCTTAGGGTTAAGCATAGGGGAAGTTTTCATCATTCTCTAACGATATAACGACTTTTCGAATGACGGTTTGACGACTTATTAGTTTATAAAAAGCAAAAGCACCCACCTCTTTCGAGTCGAGTGCTTTTGCTTTATTTTCGTCATGGTCAATGGGAGACTAATCCCACAAAGAGTTGGTTATTTTGTCAGATCCCTTTTTCTCAGACAACTCCTTCATGATCGCCTCACCCTCTATGTCTACATTCGGAAGGATACGGTCAAGCCATTTAGGAAGATACCAAGCTGATTTTCCTAGAATAGTCATAATAGCCGGAACAAGCATTAAGCGTACAACAAATGCATCAAACAGGATTCCGAAAGCAAGAGCAAATCCCATGGACTTGACCATTGATTCTTCAGCCAGAATGAATCCGGCAAATACAGAGATCATAATTAATCCTGCTGCCGTTACTACAGCTCCGCTGCCTTTAATTCCGGCAAGAACAGCACGGCGGGCATCACCAGTATGTTTGTATTCTTCACGCATTCTACTGACCAAGAATACCTCGTAATCCATGGCAAGACCGAATAGAACACCAACTACCATAATAGGCAGGAAGTTTAGTATGGGTCCAGTTGCATGAAAGCCGAAGATGCTCCCCATGTGACCATCTTGTATTACGAATACAAGGAAACCAAATGTTGCCACTAATGATAGAACAAAACCCAGGACTGCTTTAATAGGGATTAACAATGACCGGAATAAGAGCATTAGTAATAGGAACGCAAGCCCAACAACTACTATTGCAAATTTGACGATTGCCGCATTCAAGTGTTCTGAAATATCAATGTTAACAATGGTACTTCCTGTCTCGAATAATTGCACCTGTCCATCATTTTCTAATGTAGATGCTTTATCACGGATAAGATGAACCAGCTCTTTAGTTTCAATATCATTTGGACCTGTATTAGGGGTAACACGAATCATCTTTACTTCCCCTGAACTTCCCGGAATAGCAGGAGTGATACTTTTTACTTCCGGAACACTTTTTAATTCCTCAGTTAACTGCTCAATGGAAGCATTCAATATGTTTTCGTCATTACTTTTAGCCAAAATAACTATTGTGCTATTATAACCCGCACCAAAACCTTCCGCGATAAGATCGTAAGCACGGCGTTCTGTTTTTGATGTAGACTTTTGTGCATCATCCGGGATACCCAGGTTCATATGGAAAAAAGGTATTGCCAGCACACACAAGAAGGAAACCCCAAAAATAACAATTAACCAAGGGCGTTTAGTAACAAATCTCCCCCATCGGCTTTCCGAACCTTTTTTCTTGGAAGACCTACTAAATAATTTTAAAAACCTATTCTGCTTGTTATAACTAAACCGTTCACCTAAGACCCCGAATATTGCAGGCATTATTATAATTGCAACTAAAACGGCTGCTATAACACTAAATGCACTTGCAATACCCATTGTTGTTATAAAGGGGATTCTAGCTACAGCAAGACCTCCCAGACCAATAACGACAGTAATTCCCGCGAATACAACAGAGGTTCCAGCCGTAGCATTTGAGATTGCAGCTGACGTTTCCACATCATACCCTTCTCCGAGTTGTTGGCGGAATCGAGAAATCATAAGCATAGCATAATCAATTCCTACAGCTAACCCTAACATTACTGCTACCGATATAGAGTTTAATGACATGTCCATCACATTTGAACTAATTAATATACACATTATCCCTATCAATAGGCTTACCAGTGCGGTTATGATAGGGAAAATGCCGGTTAGAAAAGAAGCGAATGTAATTGACAAAATAATAAAGGCAACAAGAACACCTATGGTTTCGGTAGGACTAACTCCGGCGCTAGTTGTTATCAAACTTGCATATCCCGATCCTGTTAGCTCAGCTTGCCATCCTTCATTACGCATAGATTCTGTAATGTGGATTAGAGCGTTTTTGGATTCGTCAGAAACATCCGGTTGCATGTACGTAATTATCGCATATCCTATGTTATTCCCAGGACTTAACGTCATACTTTCATAAGGATCAGAAATCCCTTTTACTTCAGAATCGCTAGCAATCTCCTTCAAATACTTTTGAATAAATTGTTTTTCCGGTTCAGTTGTAAGATTCGCCTTGTCCGGAGCTTTAAACACGAGTTGAATCTGACCACCTTCCTCAGCAGGCGCCGGAAATTCAGTACTCAATAATTTCATGGCATCTTCTGACTTTAAACCAGGTATTGACATCTCTGAACTAAATGAGGGTCCTAAAGATATTGCTATACCAACAAGTAATAATAAAACAACTAAACCACCTACAAGGACTTTTATACTATTCTTCGCGGACCATGATCCCAGTCGAAATAAATACTTCGCCACTCAACAACCACCCCTTTATTTAAACATAAATATATTTTAGATAATTCAGCATGTGATTACATCGTACCAATAGGCAGAAGTACATGTACCTTTGGGCAATTCCACACAGAAACAAAAAAAACCAGAAAGATATTACTCCTTCTGGATTTTAACTAATTTAAATGTATCATCTTTTTTTCTAGTGCAACTGCAACAGCTTTAGATCTGGAATCAACTTCAAGCTTACTATAAATGCTTGTTAAATGTGCTTTTACGGTTCGTTCTGAGATCCCAAAATCAAACGCAATTTCTTTACTTTTATATCCTCTCGCAACTAAACGCAGAATTTCCAATTCTTTAATTGTTAATACATTCTCTTCCTCTGCAACGGGAGATAACTTTTCTTTGGTTATGGATATTAATTTTGTCATCATATCTGATAGTAGAATAGTATCACCAACAATGGCTGATTCAATTACGCGAAATAAATCCACACTTGTTGTATCCTTTAGCAGATAACCCTTTGCACCTAGATTCAATGCCTCTAGCATCAAATCACCTTCGTCATATGTGGTTAAAATAATAATTGGTATAGAAGAACCTTTGTCTTTTAGAACCTTCATAACTTCTATTCCATCCATAACCGGCATCCTTAAGTCCATTAGCACTGCATCAGGTAAAAGCTCTGTTACGAGTCTTAGAGCCTCGACACCGTTGACTGCCTCACCAATAACCTCAAACTTATTTGTCGTTTCCAAGATCAATTTTATGCCTTCCCGCACGACACTGTGGTCATCAACAATTAATATCTTGTAGGGTTTCATTCATTTTCTCCTTCAAATATTGGAACCTTCACTCTTACAAGGGTTCCGCTATTATTACTTGTTATTTCTACTGATCCTCGTAACAACTTTGCCCGTTCTTGTATTCCTAATAACCCGTAATGTCCCTTTTGTTCTACAATTTTTTCCATAATGAAACCTTCACCATCATCTTTAACTTCGATCACAAGAAAATCATTTGAGACCTCAGCACTAACCCAGACATTTGTAGCATTAGCATGTTTAAGAATGTTTATCATACATTCGCTTATTATCAACAAGATATTCTCGGTTAAATTCTTCGATAATTTATGATCCACCTTGAGATTTACAGAAACCTTGATCCCTGTTGAACTGATAAAGCGATCGATCTCATCTCTAACTTCTTCAGAAAAACTCTTCTCGTTAAATTCTGGTTTGAGACGTAAGTTATCTATCGCTTTACGTGCATCCTTCAAAATACTGCGAGCCTGATCTGTGGAACGCAGAGAAATTTCTTGTGCCCTATGAATATTTCCGTTTGTAATAAAAGAGCCTATAGCTTCTAACTGCATGATTAATCCGGCAACGCCTTGTGCCATTGTATCATGTAAGTCACGAGCCATCCGTTGTCTTTCATTCGCTAGTGTTAATTCCTCAACCTTCATGTATGCAGCCTCCAGTTCATGCAAATATTTTTGCGTCCGCAATCGTGAATGTACTTGCTGAAAAAACAGACCTGTATATGCTGACACGACAATAATTAACAATAAAAAAGGAGCAAGCACTAAAGTTAGGTTGTGAAATTCCCCTACGCAGACTAATACATTAATAAATATAGTTATACTTAAGGCAATGACCAGTATGGTTTTTCTTTTATTATAGTAGAATCCAATACTCTGCCCCACCAGGACAGGTAGTAAACCCACTAATATAGTTACAGCAGCTGAAGGCATAAGAATTGAGCTAATTGAAATTAATGAACCTTGCAGGATAAAAAAAGACCATGTATATCGCTTAGCAAAAAGAGCTGATTCCCAGTTTACATAAAGAAAAATAATGAATAATGCACTGAAAATTAAATACTCTGCTAAATGAAATTCCCTTATGCTCTGAATAGTTGTCGAACCATAAACCAGCGAGGACCAAATGAGTACCGGTATTCTAAAATCATTCATGGTTTGGATAAATGAGGTTGTTTCACGATTACCATAGAATTTTAGCAAATTAAACATTAGGCAATCCCCCCATAATTAAGTCAGCTACCTTCTCTGCTGCTTCCCCCAGTAGTAATCCCGTTTGGTCTGTTGCCCATAGATAACCTGCCTCATAGCTTAGAGCGGCGTAAATCCGTGCATAGAATGTGCGATCTTCTTGCTCATATATATTTGCTAAACACTTTTCCAAGTGACTGCGTAAAGTATCAATCATTCGGGAACGCAGCTGTGGAATTTTGCTTTCATAATTGCCTTTGCAGGTGTTGTTTATCTGTTCATAATACTCAAACACTGCATAAACAAGTTGATTAATTTTTTCTTTATTGAATAGATAGACATCCTTTGTATGTAATTGTACCATCTGTGCAGCGGACTCCCCGATTACTTCATCCAATACTTCATATTTGTCCAGAAAATGAGCGTAAAATGTAGCCCGATTTACATTAGCACGTTCACTTATTTCAAGAATCGTTATTTTTTCAATACTTTTTTTACTGGCAATTGCTAAAAACGCTTCAATTATTGCCTGCCTTGTTCCAGTCTTCCTGATATTCTTGACTTTTATGGTCATAAATAACTCTACAACTCCCTATCTCCACATATATGGATTATTGTTGGTTGCTTAGTAAGACAGCAACTTATAGACTTGACTTAAAACGACATGAGTTGTTTTAAATATATCAAAGGAAGGTGAGGTTATCCATGAAAACCATTGCCATTGTCGGAGCCGGTCCCGGCCTAGGATTATCTATTGCCAAAAGATTTGGTAAACAACAGTTCAAAGTAGCTTTAATTGCCCGCAACGCCGATAAATTGGCAGCAATCATTCAAGAACTTAATAATATGGACAATCAAGCCAAGTTTTACTTAGCTGATATCAGCCAGTTGACCCAATTAAAGCGAGCACTTGGTGAGGTGAAAAGCGATTTTGGCGGAATTGACGTACTGGAATTCAGCCCGTCCGCAGGCCTTGAAACTTACAAACATATACTGGAGACTACACCGCAAAGCGTCTTGGAGTACGTAAACGGCTATTTGCTTCCAGCCATTCAATGTGTAAATGAAGTACTACCTGAAATGCAACAAAAAGGCGAAGGATCCATTCTTTTCTCTAGCGGGGTGTCTGCGCAATATCCACTCCCCTTTCTCGGTAATGGGAGTGCCGTTATGGCCGCATTACGAAATTATGCATCCAATCTGCATGAGACATTGAAGGTTAACGGGGTCTATGTAGGCTTCTTGGCCATAGGAACCCTAATTAAACCTGGAACAGAAGGAGATCCGGATTTGATTGCAGAGGCTTGGTATGAGCTGTATCGCAACAAAGATAAGTTCGAAGAAACTTTCCCTAAAGATTTCAAGCCTGTTCAAGAATTATGACGGAACATCAAATTGCAATAGAGAGTAAGCAGAAAGAGCGGCTTCTGCTGGTCTTGATGGCCACTTTGATTTTATCTGTGATGAATGCTGCCATGTTTAATGTCGCACTACCGCAAATGCGCGAAGAGTTCGAACTGACAGCTTCTCAAGTCAGTTGGGTAATGACTGGTTTCACATCTTTATATGCTATTGGAACAGTGGTATTTGGAAAGCTTTCTGACCGATTCAGGTTAAGAAATTTATTAACCATCGGATTGCTTTTTTTTGCCGGCGGTTCACTGATTGGACTTTTCTCCACCAATTTTTCAACCGTCATTGCCGGAAGGATCTTGCAGGCAGCAGGTGCGTCTGTCATTCCGGCAGCAGCTTTAATCATTCCTGTTCGCTATTATGAGCCAAAGAATCGGGGACATGCACTCGGCATGGTTTCGATGGGATTAGCGATCGGAACTGCTGTCTCGCCAATTGTAGGAGGCTTTATTGTTCAGACCTTCCACTGGCGGGTACTCTTTGGCCTTACTCTTATAGTTCTTGTTGCATTACCATTTTTCCGAAAATACTTGCCTGATCATCCCCCATCTAGCGGTACAATTGATGCGCTTGGGGCCGGTTTGCTCGCTGCCCTGGTTGCTTTCTTACTATTAGCGATAACTTGGAGTAACGGCTGGTTAACGCTAGCCGGAATTCTTATGCTTTTGTTGCTTATCTGGAGATTGACTAAGGCGAAAACTCCATTTATTCAACCGGCACTTTTTGGCAATAGGCGTTATGTTACAGCGCTGGTCATCGGTTTTTTGAATGCGGCGGTGGTAATGGGAGTCTCATTTGTAATACCGCAATTATTGACCGAGTTGAACGGACTATCTCCAGGTATGGTTGGTTTTGTGGTGTTTCCAGGAGCATTCATCTCCGCGGTGTTTGGAAAAAGTGCAGGTAAGCTAGCCGACCGCCATGGAAATCCGCTACTTGTGAGTCTGGCTATGACTCTGATGTTTCTCTGCTTCTTCCTGCTGTCGCTTATGGCAGGTGCAGATCCTTGGGTAGTAGCCTTAATTCTGATTGCCGGAAGTGTTGGTCAGGTTTCTATGCAGTTTGGTCTATCTAATACCGTCTCACGAACATTAACACAGGAACAGGTCGGCATCGGCATGGGGCTTTTTTCTATGATAATGTTTCTCTCAGGAGCAATGTCGACGGTTATTATTGGTAAGATTATTGATTACGGGGATTCCTCACTGACCTTGAATCCGCTGCATCTGTATGCCTCTGGAACGGTGTACAGCAATATCTGTGCAGGTATGGCCGTAGTTGTATTAATCGTGTCTTTATTATACTTTTGGCATTTTGGACGTACAGGTAATAAGAATTGGCAGAGGGGGGAGCAATTATGAAAGTGGAAATATGGTCGGATTTCGCATGTCCGTTTTGTTATATAGGAAAGCGCCGATTTGAAGAGGGACTGAGCAAGTTTCTGCATAATGAACGAGTAGACATCACGATAAGAAGCTTTCAACTGGATCCCCATGCATCACTTGACGGCAACCCTAGCACATACGAATTGATGGTACAAAAAATGGGAATGTCTAACGAACAGGCCTCGGCAAGTGTAAATCATATGATACACCTGGCAGAATCGGCTGGACTTGAATATCATCTTGACAAGACGATACGAACTAATACATTTGATGCACATCGACTGATGCATTTTGCTTCCGTTCAAGGGAAGCAACTGCAAATGACCGAACGGCTAATGAAAGCCTATTTTACTGATACCTTGCATATAGGTCGTCACGAGGTACTGGCTGAATTAGCGGTTCAAGTAGGCCTGAATCGCGATGAATCGCTCAGAATACTGAAAGGCGAGGATTATACCACAGAAGTCCGTAACGATACTAAAATGGCAACAAAAGTCGGTGTACGCGGTGTTCCATTCTTTCTGATCGCAGGAAAATATGCAATATCCGGTGCACAGACATCAGATGTTTTTCTACAAGAGCTGGAACAAGCATGGACAGATGTACAATCAGTAGAGAATTCTCAGGCTTCTTCAGACATTTGCACTGCAGAAACAGGATGTGAATTGCCTGAACACAATTCTTGAACCGATGCGACATCCTGAATGTTAATTGTTAAGAGGCAGCTCCCTTCGGCTGCCTCTTAACTTAATGTCTATTAAATAGTTTGCTTACCGTTTTTTAATTATTTAATTTCTCGAGCATATCATCCAGCATTTCTTCAGTGAAATCAGCTCCACTGAAATTGAGTAGTGCGTGCAGCGGGATCCCGTTCATCATAGCCTGAAGCATTTCTGAACTGAAAGCATTCTCGTCCATTCCATTTCTGGATTGACTCGAAAGAATTGCTTGAACAATCTGCGCAGCATCCGGATCTGCCATCAAATCACCGACCGTTGAAGTTCTAGTGTAGCTTTTCGGAAGAGAAACTGTAGACTCCACATATACGGATTCTGTCAGTATAATGTCCTTAGAGGACATTCCGATCAAGAGATTGAACTCCCCCGTTTCAACATGCCAATCTTGCAATTTGATATTATAATAAGCGAAGGCGCGCTTTCCAAGTGTGAAGGACACGGTTTTAGTTTCTCCTGGTTTTAGTTCAACCTTTTCAAAGCCCTTCAATTCTTTTGCCGGACGAATAACGCTACTCGCCACGTCATGTACATACAGCTGAACGATCTCTTTACCCGTCATATTACCTGTATTTTTCACTTGTAGTGTAACGTTGACGAAATCAGTATCCTTCAATGTTTTGTTGCTAACCGTAAGGCCAGTATATTCAAAGCTTGTGTAGCTTAAGCCAAAGCCGAATGGGAAGAGCGGTTCAATCTTCTTCATATCATAATAGCGATATCCGATAAATAAGCCTTCCTTGTATTCCACTCTATCGCCTTCCCCTGGAAAATTCAGATGGGACGGATTATGTTCCAGTATCATTGGGAAGGTCTCAGCCAGCTTGCCGGACGGGTTAACATCACCGAATAGCAAGTCGGCGATCGCTCCGCCAAGTGCTTGACCACCCAAATACGCCTCTAGCAGCCCTTTCACCTTACAAAGCCATGGCATCTCGACAGGAGAGCCATTACTCAGTACGACAACGAGATTCGACTGCACTGTAGAAATAGCTTCTATTAGAGCAATTTGATTTGCTGGAATACGCAAGTGCGTACGATCATAGCCTTCAGACTCGTATCGCTCCGGCAATCCAATGAACATAATAGCCACGTCCGATGCCTGAGCCAAATGGATCGCCTCTGCTTCCAAGCGCTCGTTTACCTCATCGCTCGCAATCTCATAACCTTGCGCATACATGACCGCTGCGCCGCCTGCAGATTTTTTAAGCTCCGCGGCGATATCGTCTAACTTAGTAGGATTTACATGAGAGCTGCCGCCACCCTGATAACGTGGAGCTTTTGCAAGCTCGCCGATAACCACTATGTTTCCTTCCTTCTTAAGTGGCAGAATACAATCCTCATTCTTAAGTAGCACCATGCTTTCTCTCGCTACTTCCCGAGCCAGTTGGTGATGATCCTCCACACTATAAGAAGCATTTGGTTTTTTATTGTCAACGGCTTTGAAGATGACCTTGAGTAGACGACCCGCTGCTCGGTTGAGTGCCTCTTCAGTCAAAGAGCCATTGCGTACTGCCTCTATAATCTTATTGTCTCCCTTACCGTTGCTGGACGGCATTTCGAGTTCCAGGCCTGCTGCAAGTCCGCGGACTCTCTCGTTGACAGCCCCCCAATCAGAAACAACAAATCCTTCGTGCCCCCATTCTTCCTTCAAGATATCCGTTAGCAATCGATGGTTTTCCGAAGCGTAATCTCCATTCACTTTGTTATAGGAGCTCATCACTGTCCATGGCTGCGCCTTTTTCACAACCCCTTCAAAGCTTGCCAAATAGATTTCCCTCAACGCACGTTCGTCCACCTCCGCACTGACAGACATTCGGCGATATTCCTGATTGTTGACTGCAAAATGTTTCAGCGATGTTCCCACACCCTGGCTTTGTACTCCCTCAATATGGCCGGTCGCGATCTCGCTTGATAGGTACGGATCCTCAGAAAAGTATTCAAAGTTTCTGCCGCAAAGCGGCGAGCGTTTCATATTGGCACCCGGTCCTAGCAGAATTGAAATGTCCTCTGCCTGACATTCCTCCCCAAGTGCAATTCCTACTTTACGGGTCAGTGACACGTCCCATGAGCAAGCCAGACCTGCTGCGGACGGAAAACAAGTGGAGGGCAAGCTGCCATGTAACCCCAAGTGATCTGCAGGTCCCTCCTGCTTCCGCAATCCGTGAGGTCCGTCTGTCATCATGATGGACGGGATTCCCAATCGTTCAATCGGCTTCGTTTGCCAGAAGTTTAATCCAGAACACAGACCCGCTTTCTCTTCTAAAGTCATTTCCGAAATCAATTGTTCAATATTTCTTTCCATGATTCGTCCCTCCTGGTTATAATCTTTAAGTTGTGCTGCTGCTTCACAACTAACTTTAATGTTAAAAAAAGACCTTAAATCCCGTGGAATTTAGGACTAAGACCCGTGCTACCCTTTTCTGTGAAGATTATATTCATTAGCAGGTTAATATGATAAGAGCTTTGCCGGATTCTCAACGGTGATTTTCTGGATTTCTTCGCCAAGACCGAACTGGTGCAATTGTCCGAGCATCTCCGGGAACCGGGTATATCCATAGGAACCGGCAGTTTTGCCATACGCCTTCGTTATACAATCATGCCCACAGACAATCTGAGAACCATAGCCTTTTTTTAATAAAGCAACCAAGCCCTTCACCCGGTCATAATCATCCGGAAGCGTTGTTACAAATGTCCCCCAGGAATCGAAGCCTATATATACTCCATGATCTAGAATCTTCTCAAGATACTCCGTATTAACGTTTCTTCCCATTTCAGGACTACTCAGATATACATTATTCTCACAGCCTCTACGCAAAAACTGGTCCTGGTGCATCATTAACAATCTGTCAGGATTCATTCCGCATTCCTTAAGAGCCACATCCACAACCTCGTATAGATGTTCATTTGTCATTGGATAGCCCGTATGAACATGAACGGAAAGACCTGTTTCATTAGAGAGTCTTGCTTGTGCACGAAGCGCATCTAATTCACTCTTGTCGATGGAACCATCTTCATTGATCGCATTCACCGCGCATTTCAAAAAGCCAGGTTTAACATCGGTGCCATCGATACCTTCTTCAACTTCCTTTTTGAATACTTCGTACATAAATATATCGTCTTTGCCGATATATTCATCCGGACGGGCGGCTGCAACATAAATTCCGGTACATGTAACAAGGTGGATTCCGCTCCGCTCGGCAGCTTCCTTCAACTGCCCGGCTGGAGCCCTCAATCCTATTGGAGATGCATCAACGACAGCTTGACCTCCAATCTTTTGGAATGCGTTGAATTCAGCGACTGCGAAATCAATATCTCCGGCCAATGAACAATCATCTGAAAAAATGGACATTCCCTGTCTTAAGCCCGCCAGATTTTCCATACGAAGCTCCAGCATATAATCAGGTATTCTGCCCTTAAAGTGCATAACCTGTCTATTTAACAAGGAAGCGTCTGCAAGCACATGCTCATGCATCGTGGTATACCCTAATTCGACCGGTTTAATATCCCCTAGCACGGTTGTAATTTTTTTCATGTGGTTATGCTCCTTAAATACCTTATTCTTGATCATAAGGTAAGCCGATTTCGTCCCATATTGCGAATACTTGTTCACTTAATCGCACATCCCTGTTGGATGGCTCGAGGTCAAAGATATGCAGCGGACTGTTCTTACCTTCATATTTCGGCCATTCAATGGATCCGCCATTCGGATTACCCGTCTTAGCGAAATTCAGCCAAGCTCCATTAATCTGGTCACGGATAGCTTCCAGCTGATCCTGCGGTGTTCCTTTCGTGGCATAAGAGAAATAACCTCTATCCAGAGTATCAAGTGCGAAGGGAATCTCAGCTGCATGAACAGCACCCATATTAAGCTGCTGATAAGCAACAGGCACAAAATCAAAGCGATACATCCACACATTACCGTGGTTTACCTGATTGTCTGCACAGATATAGGAATGCATGGCAAAGAAATAATCATTAACAAAGCTGCTAAGCGCTTTACGCTCATCTTCAATATCGGAATAAGCTGCTCTGAGTTCCGGATAATACTGTTCTTTGCCGTTGTTTTTGAGCATAGTCTCAACACATTCCCAGGAAGGAAACCACCCCTGCACCACTTCGGTTGACTGAATGAAGGTATCACCCTCGTCACGATTATATCCGATAATCACATCGACGCCTTCGGCACTGCCATTCTGGATAGCGGTCCAAGGACGTTCTGGCAACAAATCATCACCGAATAAAGGACCAGGCATGTTAATTCCTGCAAATAATGTTGTGAAATCCTCATAAAACTTGCTACCCGCCTTTTTAATGATGTCAATATCCATCGTCTTAAGCTTGTAGACCTCTTCAGGCTGTAACCCGATATATTCAAGAAAACGTGGTATCACTAACTTTGTATATTCTCTGCCACCGCTGAGACGGGGAAGGCCGCTTTGTGAAATCGCTTTTTGAAACAGACCTTTTGCTGCTGGGCTTGCAAGTAAATCAAATACCGCTACTCCGCCGCCGCTTTCTCCAAAAATGGTGACATTGCCAGGATCTCCGCCGAATGCTTCGATATTTTCTTTGACCCATTTTAGTCCCTCAATATGATCGGAAATTGTACAATTTGTATCAAAGGAATCGTCGAACTGGTTAAAATCGTAATAACCGAGCGGCCCTAAGCGGAAGTTGAGATTAACACGGACCACACCGTTTGCTGCCATAGGAGCACCATCATAGCTCGGGTCGGTGTTGAAGCCATAATGAAGGCCACCGCCGTATAGCCACACAACAACAGGGAGGTTTTCAGCATTTTTGGGTGCCCACACATTCACATTAAGGCAATCTTCATCTTCACCCTCTCGGAAAGCGATAAACTGGATAGGATCATGACCGGCAACCTTACAATCTCTAACACCCTCCCACGGATCAGCCGGTTGTGCACGCTTAAAGCGCAGGTCTCCCACCGGTGCTTTACCAAACGGTATACCAAACCATGCGTTGACACCTTCTGTTTCAAAACCTTCTACTTTTCCTTTTTTGGTGTTAATAATCATAAGATTAACCCTCTCCTTAATCAATTTAAATCAACATTTGTTGACTTCGTTACATCTTTACAGTAAGTTTAATGTCATCAGTCGTCAATAAGGTGACCCAGAACGAAGGAATGAACTAGACAGAATCTACTAAAGTTGTTGATTTGAAAGGAATTATATGATGAAAACAAACAAAAAAATACTTCAAACCAAACAAGCTCTACAAAACGCACTCTGGTCTCTTATCGAACGTTTGGACATCAAGGACATTACCGTTTCCCAAATATGCAACGAGGCTCAGATCAACCGGACCACCTTTTATAAATATTATTCGCTGCCGCTAGATATCCTAACGGAATATGTGGAGGAGATGTGTGAACTATCTTTGCAACAAAACAGCGAGAAGAAGGGTACTTCTTCAGAGGAAGATATTTATCGTATGATGTTAGATATATGCCGCATTCATTATGAGAACAAACAAATTATGAAGATTTATATGGAGTTTCATAAAATTTTAATGCCTATTATTCATAAAGCATTATTGGAGAATTTAGGTGATCAGCTAAACGAATCCTCTCTAAATAAATTCATCTCTGGTGGAGTTACTGCAATTATTTATCAGTGGAGTCTGAATGATTATCAGCAATTGCCTGAAGAAATTGCCGTAATGTTGACTACTTATATTCATAGATTATCTGGAGTACCCCATGATGGATTACTTAACTAAAAAGGTACAGTCTCTCTATTTTTATTGAGTGATTGTACCTTGCCTGCTTGCAACCGCTAACTATACTTTGATTACGTCACTTTCTGTAATACCATTGTCGTTGTAGCTATCTACTCTTACATAGACATCCTGGCCTTTCACGAGTGCGCCAATTCTTACGCTCTGTCCGAAAACCTGATAGCTGTGGTAGAGCTTGTCAGGTGAGTAACCCCACTCTACAACATAGCCCGTGCCATTGCCCTTCCAGCTTAATTCAATGTCTAGATCACTTAATCGTTCTATTGTAATAGCCGTTGCTTGTTCGGGGGCCGGTCCGCTGCCAAGCCCGAATATTCGTAATCCGGATACGCAAGCAACCTGTTCGTATGGAAGAGAAGTGATTGTGAGTCTAATATACCTTGCCTTTATCCCCTCCTCTATGACTACCAGGTCGTGGGGGAGATCTGTGTTCACTTCGCTCTTGTCTTCGATAAAGAAGTAGGTGTTCCCGTCTGCCGACCCCTCCAGCTCCCATCGCGTCGGCTGCGGAGTTTCATCTATCCATCGCACCTGACCCAGTTCGCCCCTAAACTCTACTCCATCCGGAGGAGACAGAAATAGACCATCATCCGCAAAATTAATCTGTACAGCATGAACATCATATTCTTGGCCGAGGTCGATCTCGATCCACTCACCCGGCTTGTTCGATGCTGCCTTCCACCAGGTTTGAACGTTTTCGTCTGTTACACTGGTGGTGATATAATCCTCTGCACAAGAAGAGGCATTTGCCGGCTTGGCGTAG
Organism: Paenibacillus sp. FSL H8-0175; assembly: GCF_045040615.1. Taxonomy (NCBI): domain Bacteria; kingdom Bacillati; phylum Bacillota; class Bacilli; order Caryophanales; family Paenibacillaceae; genus Paenibacillus; species Paenibacillus sp. FSL H8-0175. The sequence goes on from NZ_CP150299.1 coordinate 5,385,405, forward strand.
GAGAGCAGCATCCATTCCGGTTGTGCCCACGGGTCGTGCTTGGCCAAATCTACCTTGATTGGCCAGTCACCATAACGTTGATTGCAGAACAACTCTCCGTCATCATCCCATCCTGCCGGCCATAAACCAATGCGGCGTTCAAAATTATGGTTCTTGGCTATGCGCATGGTGGCTGTATGCCATAGATTCGCATACTCATCTTTCATAGTGGAGCCGTGCCCAGCTCCAGCTATAAATCCGCCGGGCTTATAGGAGTACGGATTGTTTTTGGCAAGCTTGAAAGGCCCCAACGGGCTATCCCCCACATAAACCCCATCCGCATAAATGTTATAACGGGAGCCAGGACTTGCATACTGCAGATAGTACACATCGTTATGCTTATTCATCCATACTCCCTCGATATAGGGGGCCCCCGTTACATAAGCCAGCGCTGCAGCTCTCAATTCTTCTGGTATGTTGTCTTTACTTTCCTCAAAATTCTTCAGCATCTCGGTCATTTTCCCTGGTGAATGAGGTGGTATGTGGTTTTCCCCCGATCTTTCATATCCAATATCCTCAACATTACCGAAGATCAATTCCTTTTTCTCACCAATAGACGTCATATCTGCAGGGTTAAGTTCGATGCCGTAAAGGGGCAAACTAGTTGACGATCCCCAGTATAAATAGACTCTTCCATCGTCATCTGCAAACAAATTAGGATCCCAAAATGGAAAAGTACTCTTGATTTCCTCGAACTCATCACTGAACAAATCTTTAGTACGGTAGAAGTTGCAGATTTCGTGTGAGGATGCACAGAAATAAACATAATCCCCAACAACTCTCACGTCCGGTGCGTAGTCGTATGCGGGCAAACTTTTAAGCGAATGAAAATTCCATGTAGCGATATCATCGCTATACAAAAAACCGCAAGTCATCGACGGGAACATATAATATCTGCCTTTAAAATTGATCATGGATGGATCAGCCGCCTCACGGGAGACAGATATTTTACCACTTTCAGTCTGGTTAAACTGGTACTTGTAGCCAACGTTAATTGGATTACATAAATATTTCATATTAACCTCCTACAGGAATTGTTGATTATTACTCCGCTGTCAAAGTATTGTAAGTTGCCTAACATCATTTTAAGGAATAACCCATTGGTCTTCTAACGGTTTGACGACTAATAGACTAACACTTTTACGACTAATTAAATAAAAGATTAAAAATATACTCTACAAGCTTATTCTTGACCCAATAACAATTCTTCTACATAACCTTAAATCCATGTACATATTCATAGAATTCAGATTGTTATTTGTTGATGCAATTTAAAATCATATCCTGTAATAGTCGTCAAAGTGTCATTGAAAAAGTCTTCAAACTGTTAGAATGACGATCAATAGTTCTTTAAGATAGAATGAGAAGTTGTGGCCGATTGAACTGCTAAGTGTTTTTTTTCACAACCGAATATATACTCCTTTAAAGAAACATTTCACTTTTTGTGTAACCCTATACACTCGCACTATCATCTGAAATACTTTATTTATTACCTGTAATTTAATCACTAGACATTAAAAATTAAAAACAGCAGGTCTCCTTATTGAGACCTGCTGTTTTTATACTACAAGCTAAGTGGGTTTAATTTTAAAGCAACTAATTAAATCATGCAAAATCCGAATTTGTAAATTTCTTCGATAATGTCACGACGATCAAATTCGACTCTATAATTAATATTTTTTATATTTTTACAATTATTTGTCTGAAGTTGTTTTTTTCGAACTTTTTTTCTATTTGAGAAAGAGAGGAGATGTTCATAATGAACAAAAGACCTAAAATTTCATCCGATGTTGAAAAGGGATTTAGTCGTTACATCCAAACATGTCTGTTCCATACTAGTCGTGAATTTTTCAGAAAAGTGGATCGAGATGCTCAATACCTTCAACCAATGGGCGAAGATATTGATAACTTTCAGCTTATGGTCTATTCTTATTCCCTTTCTCCTACTGTATTAGTAGAGATACAAGATTACTTAGGTTCTGTCATCAGAGCATTAAGTCCAATGGAGAAGAAACTTATAACTTTAAAATATTTCGAAGGAAAGACCGATTCTGAAATTGCTTGTTTATTCGGATTAACTCAACAAGCTGTCAGTAAAGCCAAAAGATCATTATTGGATAAACTTAGGCACCAACTGGAGTTGTAGAGTTAAATTCCCCCCGAATGCCCTCCCCCATTTCTACTATAAACTGGAACCTTCCATAGAAAGGAGGTAATCGTTTGAGGGAAGTAATGGATCTTATTGAGTTAGCTCAGGGTGGGGATAGGCTAGCTGAAGAAGAATTAATTTTTCGATATGAGCGATTAATCTATAAATATGCATGGCACAACGGTCAATATAATGAAGACTGTAGACAGCACCTAATTATTTCTTTTATAATGGCAGTCCGTCGATTTGATCTAGATCGTTATATAAATAATTCATTGAAATAATTTACTTATTTTTGGCAATTTAATTGCCAATGTTATTATTTTTGGTTGTATTCACAAATACTAAATACCATTTAAATACAGAGGAGATTTTTTAATTGTAATAGATAAATAATACATCCTCTATTATTTATCAGTAATTAAATTTTCGGTGTCCTTTGATAATTAAAGAAGTCTTTTATCAAGTACGTTCCTCTTTGCTCTGTAAAAATACAGAAGCGACGCAGCAGAAGCGCCATGATGGGTTTTAGGATTATACATACAAATCCCAAAGCTCTGAGCGATCATCTTCTGGCTCAAATCAATCCATGGTAGGTTTGAATCGCCATAACAAGTAAGAGGGATAATGATACTTCCGCCCGGCCAACGTTACTGTATTGGGGGCGGCCTGCTCGGATGAGGGGGAACTTCGGTACTGCCGGAGTTATGATGTTGCACACCATCAGCAGCTTGATAAAGACTATTTATCTCTGAAAAAACAACTTTCTAAGTTTATTTTACTTAAGATTCCGTTATAAAGGAGAATTTACTAATGAAGAGTGATTTTTACCAACATAAAGAACTTCCAGATATGTACGCTGTAATATATCATGATTTTCCTGACATTGTCACTGTTGTACAGATGCGTGAGATGCTTGGCGGTATAAGTAATAAGACTGCTTATAAGCTTTTACAAGAGAATAAAATTCATCATTTTAAGATTGGGCGCAATTATAAAATCCCTAAAATAAATATCCTACTATATCTTAATTTGTTCAACCACACTTTTAACCCTCCTCACTTTAACACTTTAGTGCATTGAACCGCCCCTTCCACGCGTGTTATAATTAACACGTCAATGGTAGGAGAAATGCGGGCTGCTATGAAGGAGGAATATTCATGGTAGCAGGCCACCTACAAGAAAAAAAAGGTCTTTTTTATATGGTCTTGAATTGCAAGGATGAGGAAGGTCAGAGAAAACCAAAGTGGATTCCTACTGGCCTTACGGTAAAAGGAAACAAAAAAAGAGCAGAAGCATTGCTATTAGAGACAAGGAGGGAATTTACTCTTCTTTTAAATGTTCCTGAGGAAGAACCGATAGTTGAAGAAATTAGCGAAGAAATGCCAGCCGATGAGCCATTTGATCAGGGTCCACTATTTTCTGTCTTCATGCTTCAGTGGCTAGCAATGATGAAACACAAGGTTGAATTTATCACTTACGCATCTTACCACAATATTATAACAAATCATGTTGTTCCTTACTTTGAAGAAAAGGGACTTTTTCTCAAAGAATTATTACCAAGTCATATTCAAGATTATTATCAATATGAGCTTGACAAAAATGGAGTGACAACCAACACAGTTCTCCATTATCACGCTAATATTCGCAAAGCACTAAAACATGCTCTCAAAAATGATTTAATTAACACTAATCCCGCAGATAAAATTGAACGACCTAAGAAGAATGATTTTGTCGGCAGTTTTTACAACAAGCAGGAGATTAATATCCTATTTGAAAAAGTTAAGGGCGAACTGATTGAACTTGCGGTCATTCTTGCTGCATTTTATGGATTGCGAAGAAGTGAAGTGATTGGACTTAAGTGGACTGCCATCAATTTCGTTAACAAAACGATAAGTATTCGTCATACTGTAACTCCGGTTTATTTTGAGGGAAAAGAACACATCATTGAAAAGGAGAGAACTAAAAACAAACCGAGCCGCCGCACCTTGCCTCTTGTGCCAGCCTTTGAAGAATTACTGCTACGTATTCGTGAGCTTCAAGCTCTTAATAAAGCCATATGTGGTAAATCATATTGTACTGATTATGAGGAGTATATCTATTTGGATAAGTTAGGACAACGAGTTAAACCCGGCTATATCACACAAAACTTTACTAGAAATCTTAAAAAAAATGGTTTGCGTCATATCCGTTATCACGACCTGCGTCATAGTTGTGCAAGCCTCTTACTCGCCAATGGAGTCAGTATGAAAGAAATTCAGGAATGGCTGGGACACAGCAACTATTCCACAACAGCCGACATTTATTCTCACTTGGAATACAGTTCCAAAGTATCTTCAGCATCAACAATGAGTAGTATCCTGATCTTTTAATAAAAAAAGATCGAATAACCCTCAATACTACTGAGAGTCATGCGATCTTCTCCTCGTTCTCTCCTCCGGAAAAAGGAGAGAACTGCAGGAGAGAACTCTATAAAAAGTTCTCTCCCAAACTGTTTCAAAAACCAAGGTTTTCCGGAAAAAACCCTTATAAATCAAGGATGCCGAGGACGGGGGTCGAACCCGTACGGTACTCACGTACCGCAGGATTTTAAGTCCTGTGCGTCTGCCTGTTCCGCCACCCCGGCATATTATGTGTTGAAGCTTCATACGTTGTTCACATATAACGCGACAAGAAATATAATATCATGAATATCGATAACGCGCAATCCTTTTTCGAAAAAATTTTATTCACAATAAAAATAACCCGTTCAGCCAGAACCGATACGGGTTATTATAAACGCGGATTATCTACGCTCGTCACTTCTGCTTCTCATTCCGGCAAGACCCAAAAGTCCAAGCAGACCGAGCCAGCCCCAATTAGATCCTTTGTTAGTTGCAGCATTCGTTGTTGTACTAGTTGCACGGTATTTGCCGGTCTGTGTGGTGTTGGTTGCCGGGTTGACAGTGCTGTTGGTTCTGTAGTTGTTCCGGGTGTCATTGTAGTTATTGGTGTTGTAGTTGTTAGGTCTGTAATTATCATCGATGCGGATCTTATCTTTCATAATGCTCTCATGCTGATTCATTGTTCCCGTGGTGCCGTTCATTAAATTGCCTTCCGTATTCATCATCCGAGTGTGTTCCGCAGTCCCATCCATCCCGGTATTCGCGGCTGGGATACCGCCCAATGCTGCTGATCCCACGGCATTTGATGCATAGCTAGCTCCCATTAGACTCATTGATAATACAGTACCGCATGCAAGGCTTGTTATCAGCTTGTTCACAGTGTTATGCCTCCCTTTAAGGTTAGTTATCACTGATAATTTCCCCTTGGACGGCACTGTCTATGCATGGTGGTTTTACTCTTTTACTACATTAACTGTCTTTGTCACAGCATCATAAGTAACCTTTGCTCCAAGCGCCTCAGCCAGCGCACGTATGGGTACATAAGTTGTTCCGGTATCGAGAACGCCATCGGTAAGCTTGCGGCCGTTTAGGTTAATGGTCACTGTAACGTCTTTGTTCACCTGATCATCCCCTCCGGTAATCTTTTTTAAAGCCTCTTTGGCTTGGTCCGTCGTTGGATGTTTACCTGCCCGAAGTTGATCTATAGTTAAACCGAAAGTCATTTGCAGATGTGAATAATCTTTAAAAGAGGTCCAGTCCCCTCCCCATTCTAAACCAAGCCGCTTAGCCTCCTGTACAACCTCTTGCCAATCTGCTGTCTTATCCTTATCACCATCACGATTGATATCCCAAGAAAGGCTAGTGCCATTCGGCAGCAAAAGCGCAAAATCAAACGCAAGACCATAATTATGATAGCTGGTACCGCCTTTAGCGTTGGTAACTATCGGTCCTGGTTTGCTTCTACCCTGCGCATACAAAGCATTTTGCTCAGCAATGGTCCGTAGACCCTGAGTAATAACGATAGGGACTCCTCTCGCATGGCTTTGCTGAATCAAAACATTCGCACCTGCCGCCAAGACAGGATGAAGCCCGACCAGACGCGCCGCGGATTTTTCCCTCAATTGCTCCAAAGTCAGCATAGAATCACCCCTTTGGTATATTCAATGATGCCGCTGCCCTATTTGCCTGTACCCCTGTCCCCTTTAGGATGATTTCCACAAAAAAGGACAAAATATTTAACGAAAGGTGGGAGACATATGGATATTCATAGCGATAGCTATAAAGTTGCAGCCCTTAGTGAACAGGAAGAAGCACTGGAAATTATTCGGAATGCTGAAGCTTCCATTGCACATCTGACCGGTAATCCTACCGTTACCTTAATCGCTTATGAGAAAAGCGAAGGCAACGGTTCTCAGCATTAAACGATGTAGACCTCGACAATATCATCCACATCGATCCACTTCCATTCCTCCGCCCACTGCAGCTTAAACTCACGCGAGTGGGTGTGAATGGAAGTCACAAAACCACTTAACATCGTATTTTCAAAAGGGTCAAAAAGAACAACTGTCACTCGTACATGACTCCGCAACGACAAAGCCAGTGTACATTCAATCTCCTCCAGCTTCTGCTCATCCAGAATAGGCTTGATGCGGCGCAGCGTTTCCCGTTCATCTCTTATAATTCGTATCTTATGCTCCGGCAGCATCATGCGGCTGCTTTCCCACAGCCCGTTTTTCTCCAGCTTTTTGCCCATGGTAACCCCTCCTTAATTATATATCTATTCCTCTGAACACGAACGTATGTTTGTATTATATCCGCATCTTCGCATATTAATCAATAATCAGGAAAAAGATACCTTTTTAAGGGTCACTCTTTATTCAAAAGATGTATATTAATGTATATCTATTCAAGATAAAATTCGCAGCAAAAAGACGCTGACAGATAAACTGCGCAGCGCCTGATTTGATTTATTCTTGAACAACGTCCCCAGACTCTGAGGTAGCCTGACCTTCGGAATCTATAAGTCCTGTTGCTTCTCTTGCCTCGTTAAGCTTGGAAATACCGAATAACATCGCTACATCAGCGTTCTGATTCAATTCATTAAATTGCTCAGCCGTAACGTTTGCGGAATCAGCACCTTGAGAGGCCTCTTCTTTTAAAGAATAAGCACTTTCAAAGGCAACTTTAGACTCTTCGAGCAACTTACGAATGTCTTCCGGCAAGCTGGAGGAAATTTTTACTTTCTCGGCTTGATTCGATAAATCAGTTGCGGTACTCTGGAATTGCTTAATTTTCTTCTCCAACTGCTTGTCCGTGAGTTCTCCTGCTGAATAACCAGCAATGGCTTCGTTGAAATCCGCTAAAGAAGTTTTTCCTGACTCTTCAAGTTTAGACATTTCATTGTAGAAGTTTTGCACGGTCTCCTGCACTTCTTCCTCCGTGGCAGGTGCCGATGAAGTTGAATTATTGCTGCAGGCGCTAAGGATGACAGTCATCATCAGCATTCCTATTAGTAAAGCTTTTTTCATTATTTATCCCTCCACTTAACAGGATAATGTCGGTTTGTGTAAAGCGCAAATGAAATATATGTAAAATGACTGTTATGTTATAATTATTTTAATTGTGATCAGGAAAGGAGAGTATTTATGCCTTATTGCACCACCTGTGGAGCGGAATACAAGCAGGGCGCTAAATTTTGTGGAGAATGTGGAACCAGCCTTGACGGTACCGCTCCAGTAACCGCTCATCGACCCGCAGTAGATAATCATGTCATTCAAGAAGTCGTGCTCTGGAAAGGCAAACCTGCCGGCATCTCGGATCGACTCAAAGGAATCGTAGGACTTAACACAACTTCATATACCATTACAAGTCAGCGTATTATGGTAAAGACCGGACTTATCGGTAAAAATGTTGAAGAAATCGAATTGCTGCGCGTACGCGATTTATCCGTAAAACAGTCTATAATGGACCGGATGCTTGGCATTGGATCATTAACTGTATTTTCTGATGATGCCTCAGCGCCTCAGCTTCTTTTTCGAAAAATCCATGATGCCCAAACCGTCAAAGATGTTCTGCGCAAAGCCGTTCGTGACGAGAAGATCGCCAACAACATTAGCTACCGCGAGCAAATTTAAGACGTTCATACGTAAAAAGGCCCCGGAAAACCGGGGCTTTTTGCTTGCGCTTGCACACTTGAAGTACTCTTTTTTAAGGAAGATAAAATGCCCCCGCTGGGATAACCCCCTTGATCTGGCTCGGACTCTCCCACTGCAAAACAACCCTGGCGTCGCCCGCATTCTCATAATACTCCACCTTTATTTCATACGGCTTACCTGCAATCAGGTTTATGCTCCCTTTTCGTTCCTGGCCGCTCTGATTCACCCAACTATCAATGACTAGCCCGCCATCAATCCATACCCGTATCCCATCATCAGAGTAGGAATAAATGGTATACACCTCGCTAAAAGCAGCCGTCAGCTTCCCACTCCACCGCACAGAGAACGCATCTACACGAATGGCAGGATCAGGCGAACCTTGTCTCCATGAAAAGTTAATATTGGCATCCGTACGCAACAGTGCAGGCGTGCCGCTAAGCGTCATGTTATTGTAATATTGGCCACAGAGTCCACTCTCCAGCACACTATCCCCGATAGCAGCGAAAGCGGCGGTCTCAGCAGCATACTCCTCTCGTGTGAATACCATTTTATCGTTCATAAAAGCTTTTATCACAGCATCGGTATTCTTCTCATAGAGGAGTTTCCCCCAGGTCAGCTGATAAGACCATTTGGGCTGTGTTTTGGACAACAGTTCAGCAGACGGAAGCTCTCCATTCTCACCAATCGCAATCAGCTTGCCACGACCCAGATCCCATAAATTATCATAATGACTAATCTTGAAATCCGCGTCATAAATGTCGAGCGCCAGCACATCTACCTTATCACTGCCCGGATAGTATTCTGCCGGCTCATCACACCACTGATTTTTTGCATTTGGACTCCAAACCCACAATAAATTATGCAGCTTATGATAATTGGTAAAACGATCGAACATAAGGCTCCACAATGCAGCGTAATTGCTCTTTTGCCCCCACCAAAACCATCCACCATTCATTTCATGATACGGCCGCCAAAGTACAGGAACCCCTGCGTCATTAAGCTTTTTCAGCGACAGGGCTATCTTATCCAGATCAGCTAACAGAGCATTATACTGGGTGGTACCTGGGGTTATATATTTATCAAAATCAGCATTGCTTAGGCTCGTATTTACATTCCCCCAAGTTGGCGCTGTCCCCGGTAATGCAGCGTGATAACACATCGTTACGATCCCGCCGGCCCTAGACCAGCGTATCGCACTGCTGACGACCCAATTCCGTTGATTGTCAATTAGAGCCTGTGACTGATTATTGATTGCGCCCAGCTCGTAGCCATGAAGCGCAGCATATTGCCCACTCGTATTTTTAAGCTTCTCCATGAGCTCGTCTGCACTTTCCAAATAATCATGTTGGCCGCTTATCACACCCTTTCCCTGCAAGTAATAGAGGGTATTCAGCAATAGCTCAGCCGAGGACGACAGCCCCGAATCCGCCGGAGCCATTTGTAATCTGCGAAAAGCCATCTGCCACTGCACATCGCCCACGAACCTTGATGCTGAATCAACCATCTGACGAATAATCCGCTGCTCCATCTATTCTCACCATCCTTTTAAATCTTTTTAAGTTATAGTATGGGGACGATAGTGACATGAACTCAGCGAATGGACATGAAGTTGTAAAATAAGTTGGGACGATATAAGGAACTGCTGAATAAATTCACGGCTCAACAAAAAAAGGAGCTCCGCGGCTCCTCATTACTTTTTTTCTTATCTCGTGTACCTTAAAGGCAATAGTTCAGTGATTTCATATTTAGCTAATCGGTCATCCTCCGATACAATTATCTTGCAGTCTATTCCATAATCCGCAATTAACTCTCGGCACATGCCGCAGGGAGAGACTACTTTAATCTCTTTTTCCTCGCTGTCTGGGTCAGAATGCCTTACAGCACCAATCGTATCAAATTCCTTATAACCTTCGGATATCGCTTTGCCAATCACCATCGCCTCTGCACAGACTGTAATCCTCCCCATGCTGGCTTCCACATGTACCGCTGTAAAAATCTCTCCTGTTTTAGTACGAAGCGCTGCACCCACATGGTGCCGTCCCCATTCATAACGCCTGGTAATTATATCTTCGGCAGCCGCAATAAGCGTCTGATCCTCAATGGTAATTATGTACTCCATATCCAGTTCCGCCCTCCTTTATTTTACCTAATTATATTAAATCGCACTGAATTATGATATAAGATATACTATTTTAAGTGCCAAAAAAGGAGGAGCAGAATTGAAAGTGAAAAAATGGATCTCCAGTCTCATCATTGTTGCATTACTTGCTTTGGCTAGTTACTGGTTTGAACAAAACGGAGAGCCTACAGACCCCTCGTCTCCATCCGATTCGAGTGTTGTTCAGCTAACCTTCCCATCAGACCGCTATCCTGAGACCGCCAAACATATTCAGGATGCCATTGCGAAGGGTGAATCCGCCACATGTACGATTAACCGAGAGCAGGCTGAAGAGAACCGTAAAGAGTCCTTAAAAGGGATTCCCACTAAAAAGGGATATGACCGGGATGAATGGCCAATGGCTATGTGTAAGGAAGGCGGCGTTGGTGCCGACATTGAATACATAACGCCAAGCGATAACCGCGGGGCAGGAAGCTGGGTTGGCAATCAGCTGGAGGATTATGCAGACGGAACCCGGGTAGAATTTATGTTTAAATAACGGTCTGTCTGACCAGCCCCAGGCAATAGAATAGCCCCACCTGGCATTCGCCAGATAGGGCTACACTGCACATCAGCTAACTTAGAATAAGCAAGCTTTAGTGATGATAACCAGCAAGATGAAAAGTACCAGAATTGCTCCTGTTGAAGTCCAAGGACTACACACCGGACCTACTGATGCTGGACTTACTACCGGACCTACGTTACAACCACAACCATGTTCCATTCCCATTTTCAATTCCTCCTAATGATTAATGACTACAGCACAAGATATGTAAAAAGGAGATAAGCCGTTTGGGCGAATTGGCAAACAAATGCCAATCACCTAATGAATTGAAGGTGGACAGTCGATAAACAGGATATACACAAAGGAGGTGCAATATGGATATAGCTGCATTATCAATGGCAATGAGCCAAGCATCCTTAGCTCAAAATGTTGGGATACAGGTCATGAATATTGCCAAGAATCAGGCTGAAACCCAGAGCCAAACCATGGTGGAAATGCTGGGCAAAAGCGTTGCTCCGAATTTGGGAAAAACACTTGATATTAGTGTGTAATTGCTTTATGCTAAGGATACATGAGAACGAATGTTCCTGTGTATCCTTAGCATTTTTTTACTCTACATAGCCCTTCGGGCTTTTCTTTTGCGCATTTATGCGAACATACGATCCCATTAGTGATTTATTAGTGATTTTAAACGAGGTGAATAAGTTGGAGAACATGAAATCATATTATCAAATGACTGTGCTTGAGAAATGGACGGAGGATTTATACAAGCGATTAAATCTTCATCAGCCTTCACAAATTTCAATATCGTATATTGCAGAACGGCTTAATATCTGGGTTCATTATTTGGATGTGAAAAGCAAGAGCATTGAAGCGTCTGCAGGGATGTACAGCCTGTTTATCGACAACCGCCTTCCAGCCAATCTTCAACGGCTAGAGTTTCTTCATGAACTGTGTCACCTCCTTCGCCATGGCAGTGATAATCAGACCTTGATGCCAGAGCATTTCACGCGGGCACAGGAGGATGAATCCGAGCGTTTTATCTTGTATGCGGCGATGCCTTACTCCATGATCTCCCGCATGACATTGCCTGAGCAACGGGAAGATGCCATCTCCTATCTTGCAGCAGAATTCCAAGTACCTGCCGAGCTAGCCTTACAGCGGATTGATCAGATCCAAAGACGTGTGTTCCAAGGGCAATTATTGGCCGTGATGGGAAGAAACGAAGAACGACTGACACATATTCGCAACGGATCACGGAGATAATAAGCTTAGTTGCAATAGTGCTCTGCATATTCATTTATGGTGGAATTTCTCGTGAGGGGGAACGACATGGAAGCCATTAAAGTAATTGAATTATTACTGACTCATCCGGATTATAATGTAGATGCAGTACACCCCGAAATCCCGGATTTCGTGGGCATTGAGACGATTGAGGTGGATCACGAAACGGGGACCTTCTCCATTTTATTGCAAGAACCCAAAGAGGACTAAAAGAGAATCATTATTCTTCATAAGTTAAAAGGCAGCAAATATAGTATGTCCCGGCAATTCTTCGTTCGCTTACGCCTGGATTACTATCGTTATTTGCTGCCTTTTTGTATAATCTGTTATGCAAATACAAACTGTATCACACCAATAAGAATTAGAATAACGAATACACCTACAAAACCCCATATTAAAAACTAAAAGATTTTCACCCCCGGCAGCCTTGGACTTACCTGATCCTCCAGCATCTTAATTCGCTGCTTCAGCTCCAGTATTTTCTCTTCTTCCTGCGCCATATATCTATGAATGACATACCAGTCTCAGTATATTATCTTATAACTATATACAAATTATTTATATGGAGGGAATTAATGAAGAAAAAAACAAAACTAATCTTCATCGTTCTAATCCTTTTAATCTATGGGATAACATCCTTAGCCTTCCACTACTTCCAAAATCATATGAACAGAGAAGTCATTCATTATCTAGTAGAGACGAGAAATTATAAGAAAGAAGATTTTGATAAAGTATACACCCAGATTGCCAAAGCTCCCCTCGTAAGTACCACGGTGATTTTTGCAGACGAACCCTACGCAAGATACTTTTATCGAAAAGAAAACGGAAGGATCTTTCAATACAGCAGGGCTCCTGTTAAAGGTAATGATCCTAGCTATACATATAAACATATCGAGGAGAATCTCCCGTGAAGGAGTTGCCCTATAAAAAAGACGCGTTTGTCCAGCAGTCAGCACTTGGCTGCTTGGGCAAACGTGTTTTTTTGATCTTCCCTGCTCTAAATAGGTAAACATCATTTGCGTAGACAGGTGATGGTAGAGGGTCCAGGACATGCGCCGATGCACTTGATTAAAGAGGATATGGATAAGCAACTTGAAACTTGTAACGAAGCCCCTTTTTATACATTAGGTCCACTGACTACAGATAACATTGGCGTGGTTCTTAGCAGCTATCGGACACAGTTGATCTTATGCGCGGTATAACCCTCCATTTCAAAGTGTAGCGGACCCCATAGCCTTTATTGGCATGAAAAACACCATATAAGACCTCCTTTTTAAGGAATAGCGTCACTGGAGTCCGCGAACCTGCTCAAAAGCCTATAAATATGCAAATAACGACTTCTGAGTCCGTAAGCCTCTGGAGATAATTTATGAATAGGTATTCTTTACGCTCAAACACAAAGGAATTTTCTCAGGAACAAAATGTGACCTAATGCCGTCCTAAATGGTGTTATAGGTAAAGGGGGGCACAGTATCATGCAGCGATCCATGACCCGGCCGGGAAATCATGTGATGAAGAGTTACGAAATCTACGCAGATATGCTGTTCCGGATCGCTTTGGTCCATCTAGGCAGCCGGCAAGATGCCGAAGAAGCCACTCAGGATACCTTCATCAAGCTAATAGAAAAAGCGCCGGAGTTCAAAGATGCCGAACATCAGAAGGCATGGCTGATCCGGGTAATCACCAACCATTGTAAAACACTACTGGGCAGAGGCTGGCGCAAGCGCGAGGTTAAACTGGAGAGCGCTGAGCCAATTGCGGCAGACAACCCCGAAGACTGGGCTCTGCTGCAGTTAGTTATGGCGATGCCCATGAAGTATAAAACCGTAATCCATCTTTATTATTACGAGGACTATCCCATCCAGGAGATCAGCAAGATTCTGCAGATTAGTCAGTCTGCCGTGAAGATGAGACTTCAGCGGGGACGGCAACTGTTAAAACTGGAGCTGGAAGGAGCGGAACCACAGTGAAGGAAGATCAGTTTCGAACAACATATAAGAAAGCGGTGGATTCGATGAAACCAGGTGAAGAGATGAAAAAAGAATTGTTCAATAAAATAGAGCAGCGGCAGGAGCGGAAGCGTCCGCGCAAAACCGTTTATATCGTAGCAAGTGTCGTGCTCGCCACAGGAATCGGTCTGGCTGGGCCTAGTATATGGCAGCAGTTGAACAGTCAGAGCTCCCCAGGGCAGGTTGCCCAGGTAACTCCGGGAGCAAGCAATGCTGGCAATTCAGGCACAGCTACATCCGGCAGCATTGTCATTCCCAAGCTGAAACTGCCAGATAAGGAGTCCGGCGTGAAGGCAGATATGATCGCCTTGGTCGTGTATAAAAATAATATTTATACACAGTCAGCGACTCGCATTGACGCTGCCGATGCTGCTGCTCTGCGCGGTGACAAGTTGGGACGCACCACAGGCGGCATCAACGAATGGAGCGGTAACGACGAATATATTGAGTTAGCCTCGAACATCGGCGAAACGGATCTCTATTCCGTGAAGGGCTATGACTCCAGCTTCCTGATTATGTCCTATTCGGTAATCAACGGCGAGGTATTCGCCGAACTGTATGAGCACACGAACGGCATCACCATAAACAGCGGCGCCGACCTGTTCGGCAAGCTGAATCTTGAAGGCCGAGTTACTTCAGCTCAATGGGAAAGCTTCAACAGTTGGAACAACGGCCTCCAGCAGCAGGCGCCAATCGCCAATAGCGAGGCGCTTGATGGCTTCCTGACAGCCCTCCAAGCTGCCAAACCGCTGGCAGCAGAGCCGCTGATCGAGCAAGGCATCTACGACAGCGAAGACCGTAAGATCATCTATTTGCAGCTGGAAGACAACGCCCGAGTAGAGCTGACGCTGTTCGGTCAAGGACTTGTACGCTACGGTCAAGCACCGGCATTCTTCGAGGTCGAATCCGGGGCATTCCAGCAGCTGTGGGACAGCATGAAACTTTAGGGATGCTGGTGGAAACCCAGGGACGGCGGTTGGGACGGCGGTCAGGACTGCGATCGGGACTCGATCGGGACTGCGATCGGGACTGCGATCGGGACTGCGATCGGGACTCGATCGGGACTGCGATCGGGACTGCGATCGGGACTGCGATCGGGACTGCGATCGGGACTGCGATCGGGACTGCGATCGGGACTGCGACTGGGACTGCGATCGGGACTGCGATCGGGACGGCGACTGGGACTGCGATCGGAAGTAATTGAGTACCTCGTTTCGGTCGCCCTGCTCTCCATTGGACAATTTAGCTGGCTGCTAACAAAAACGGCACTGCTTCAAAACCATTTCATGGTTTGGAGCAGTGCCGTTTTGTGCTTTACTGTATGGTTTACGAGCCCGCATACTAGATATACTGGTTGTAGAGGTGAGACTACTGATTGTTCCTTTAAAAGCTGCTTCTCATTGTAATTTCTGCAACTAAATCTGTGAGGAGCACGGCACTAACGAGCTAACGAATTAACGAACTAACCTCCTCCACCTCGAGCTATCGGACCCAGATGTCGCTATTTGCTGATCTTCAGCCTTTAGAGCATGGTTTCGGACTCCATGGACGCTAATGCCTAGAAAGAGGCTCAAATGCGGTACTTTTTATGCCAATAGTGACTATGGAGTCCGTTAGAATTGCAAATGTGGAAAAAAACCGCTTTAAGGGTCAGCTGTGTCCGACAGGAGAAGCATCGTTCACGTAATTGTTATCGAATCAAATTTCAAAGGAACACAGGGTCCCTCTCGGTACTTCCGATTGCTACAAAAAAGGAACGCCCACCATGGACGCTCCTTTTTTTCTTATTCGTCTACAAAATTCTAGCTAGTTACGCATTTACACTTTCCGATTTTCGATCCTGTCTTGCGTGTAATGTTTTCATTGCAAATCTTGCTATCGGCTGCGCAACCAACAGTTCAATCCAAAATGCTATTCCAAAGTTTCTCGGCCAGATGTGAAGAAAGTTTTTAAGTGGATCCAGGCTTATTTGTTTTGTCCCAACCCATGTGCCGATAATTGATAGTAAAATAGATAACACTGTGACATTCAATAAAGTATTCAACAGAATCCTTGCATTAAATCCATCGGTTTGTCCCATGAATTTCGGCATCACTTTTCCAACAATCGGTCCTGCAACTAATCTTACGGATAAAACTACGATCATCCACATAAACGGAATAACCTTTAGTGTATCTATATACACTTCCTTACTGAAGCCGCGTTCCAAACCCACAATAATAGGGGCAATAGTGTTAACTGAAATGATTGAAATAATGAGTAAAAATAGTATACCTTCTTTTCCGTTTCTGGGCAGTCTTGTGTCTCCATGCATGTTTGTCATCTCCGTGAATAATATTTCAGATGGCAGACGTATCATGAGACATATATTTTTGGCCCAATAAAAAAGACCAATATCTCTACACACTGATATTATAATTATAACATTTATTTAAAATGAATGTCAGACCTTCTATTTAAAATTCTTAAAATTCTCCTCCTGATAGCGAATAGTTACCTGCATGCGCCTTACAAGATCAGCAGTGGCAGAGAAGTCGTAAAAATCGTCAATTGCTGTTCAACTTATAATCAAGTTATCTTCAGATCATGCTGAAATTTTATTTGTATTTCCCCACCTAATTAGACCTCTCAGTATTCATTTCCGCGATTTTTCTGATTCCCTTGTCCAAACACAATGAATCTCAATTCATATATATATAGCAAACTAATAAAGAGGTGAAGCTCATGGCAACAACAACAGGCATTATTACGAACACAGGGACTACCCCAGCATCCAACGTGGTCATTAATATCGATAATGACAACCTTAGTTTTTCATCTAACGTAGTCTATCACGTTTACGTATGGAATACCTTGGTTAGTAAAGGTTTAGTCTACTCCAACTCATTAAATGTTAATGCTAACACCAGCCAGTTCCTCAGTTTTAATATCGCAGGCAATTCAGCTTATGAAGTCCAATTTCTCGTAACTGGAAACGCACCGGCAGACACGATTATCACGGTGTTCGGAACGGATTCGTCAGGAAACGTCATCCCCCATCAAAGAGTGCTTCAATCCGAACTTACTTTCATAGCTCAGCTGAACCCGTAAGTACCAAAAACTCTATGACGAAAGGAGCTTTGCATGGTTAATATTCAACTTTCACCGAGCGCAAGCGTTCAGTTTGAGCCCACCATCGCGGTAAATTGGCTTAATCCTTCAGTTATGGTTGCCGTAGCTGTAGATCTTCGATTAGGCCCTCCTAATATAGGTTTATACAAATCTATTGACGCAGGTGCCACTTGGACAACAACGTTATTGCCGTTACCGACAGGATTTGCAGGCATCGAAGCACCACATATTGATTATATTTTCCCGACCACTTTCGTAGTATTAGCCCACGCCTTCGATTCAGACGGTCTCAGCGGGTCGATCGTCTCCTATACATCTGCCGACAATGCCTCTTCATTCGGACCGCCAGTCATCGTGAATCAAGGGTTTGGGCAGTTTGTAAATGATGATCAGGTGGTCGTTGTCACCGACAAAGCTGGATCAAGTCCTTTTTTTGGAAATGTATATACTGGTTATACGCATGATTACAACACACAATTCATACCGGGAAATACGATATTCTTCAATCGTTCCCTAGATAACGGTAGTACCTATTCCAGTCCCTCCCTGCTGTCTTCGGTCGAAGAATTCGAAGAATTCCCCGGTATAGCAATTACATTAAATGGGATTGTTATCGTGGGATGGATCAATCAGCCTCCCGGTAATACTGATCTTAAAATTCGCACATCCTCAGACGGTGGGGTCACTTTTACTCCTGAAACCATGGTCGCCAGCGTTGTAGTCCCACCAGATCCATTGCCGGGATATACATTTAGATGTCTGACATACCCTTCCCTCGCAGCAGATATTTCTAATGCACCGACGACGCGAGGGAATGTCTATGCTGTATGGCAAGATTTTCGAGAAGGTTATTCTGATATTTTTCTTGCTATCTCCACTAATTTTGGTGTGGATTGGGGGGCACCAATATCCATTACAGGTAGTCCTGTGGGCTCCCAAAACTTTTTCCCAGCCATCACCGTATCCCCTGCGGATGGTGCAATATTCGTTACCTATTACACTAATCGAGTCAACCCCCTCAACCTTGATGTTTATCTAGCAACATCTAGAGATGGCGGTATGACGTATACAAACACCCGGATAACAACAACTTCCTTTGACGTCACCGGCATCCCCCTAATTGGGGACTACATCGGTAATGCCATCGTCCCTCAAACAGGCCGTCTAGTGAGCGTATGGACAGACACGCGGACCGGTACAGAGAACATCTGGTTTGGTGATAATCAATAAGCTATTAATCAACTTCTGATGATAAATTAAAAGGCTGTTAAGTTAGTATATCCACTTGCAATAAAGGATGCCGAGCGAATATGCGGCATCCTCTATTGCTTCTTATCAAAATTCAGCATTAACCTGTTCAAAGAAATCATCAATTTCAGCGTATTGGACATGCTTTTAATTCAATCAAAATCTACGGCGTATGGTGCTTGCTACTTAATAGTCTATATGTCATGACTGTCCCCTTTCCTATACAAGAGTAGGGCAATTCCACAGAATACATACTTTTTACCGTTTTCCAGATGATCTGTGATAAAACCAGAGGATCTAACAACGCCGTGACCAAAATGTGATCATTTTCTATTTTGTCGCTTTTCCAACTCTTCCACTTCTACTTACAAGGAGCCTATAGACAGCAAAAAACCCTTACTACGTAAGGGTTTTCTCTAAGTGGGCCCTGAGGGACTCGAACCCCCGACCAATCGGTTATGAGCCGACCGCTCTAACCAACTGAGCTAAGGGCCCGGATCTAAAAATATCCGAATGTACAATTGCTGTTGTAATAAAATTGGTTGCGGGGGCAGGATTTGAACCTGCGACCTTCGGGTTATGAGCCCGACGAGCTACCGGGCTGCTCCACCCCGCGTCAGAAATAATATTCAAACAGCGACAATAAATAATATACAGTACAAAATGGGTCTACGTCAAGGATGAATTTGTAAAAGTTCTCAAGGCAAAAATCTAACCCCATATCTTCCTTTGCGGGATCGATAAATCTCCACAAAACTTGGGTCATGATAGCCATAAATCCAGCCATCTTGCTCCAGTCTTTTTGCCAAACAGCCTGCTTGAAATCTCGTTCTGAACAGTTTCGCGAAGTATATCCAATTCATGATGCCCTCTTCTCCTTTTCGCAAATTAATCTTACGCTGCTCTGAACTTATCATGCCCAAGTTCCACAAAATAAGCCACCGGAAATCCGGTGGCTTCTACATATTCCAAAACTCAATCCCCTATGGAGTCAAAATAATATGTGGGATCTTTTTCGAGCGTACCCAGCATCGTATTCCCTTGCTTCTCCCAAGCTTTAAGTGCACTCTCGACCGTTCTCTTGCCCTGATAAACTTCTGTGAACAGTTGACGCCCAACATCGTTAATACGGCTAATTCCAGGCTTCTGTGTTTGTAGGACGTTCATCAAAGGATCATTGGCTGGTAATGGTTTAAGCGTATAGAAGGACTCCAGATTTACTGAAGGTACTTTCGTAGTAATGTAATCCTTACGGGAAGTTAGTTCCCCGCGGGTATGGGCTTTAATTTTAGCTACTTCATTACTGTTGACGAATTTGATCAAATCCCACGCATCTTCCTTATTAGCAGCCATAGTGTTGATAGCCATCATATTACCTACCCAAGTACCTACAGCCACTCCTGGTTTCTCCTTAAAAGTAGGTACGGTAACGAAACCCCAATCGACAGGATTATAATTTTTAATTTTTGCTGCATTGCGGCTCACACCTGCAAGCTCATTAAGATAATCGTATTCTCCAATTACCATTGCAGCTTTTCCGGTAAGGAAGAGATCCCCTTGGACAGGACTATAGGTACTCCGTTCTGTTTCTATAAAATCCATACCGTTTAACCCAGGTGTAATTTGCTTTTTCACCAATTGGCTGTAGGTCGTCCAAGCTTGACTCCACTGTGTTTGGTTTACCTCCATCTTATGTCCCTTGTTGTCATACATAGCAAGCTCCAGCGGTGAGACATAGGTCTGCATATCCCAGAAAGGATCGCTCATATAACGGTTCATCGAAAAGCCATATATACGCTTATCTTTATTTGTCGATTTCTTGGTCACCTTTTCGGCCAGCGCGAACACTTCATCCCAAGTCATTCCATCTGTCGGATAACCTACACCAGCAGCATCAAAAATACCTTTGTTAAAATATAACGCACTCGACATAAAAGTCGGCGCTAACGCGTAAAGACTTCCTCCACCCAGCTCACGAACTCCACTTAGCATCGTAGGCGCCATATTGCTTAAATCATATTGATCTCGTGCGATAAGCGGCTCCAGCGGTTGCACCAGATTATGTTCCACCAAACTCTTCACCAATGTACTATCACCGACGATTACATCAACCGGCTGTGCACCGCCCATAATTGCTCGGATATTCTCCAGATTATCTGGGTTAACCTCTGGATAGGTGCTGTCAAAACGAAGCTCATTCATATTGATGGCTGGAATAATCTCAAGTTTGATTTCAGGATGCTGCAATTCATACATATCTGTAAACTGCTGACGAAAAGAAGAATCGTCCTCTCCAGACCAGAGGCTGCCAATACGTAACACGCGCTGTTCTGTAGATGGCTTAGAAGCCTCCGCCCAGGCTGTATGCCTGCTTTCAGAAATTAAAGGTAATAGGAGTGCTGCACATATTCCAAAGCTTAACCAGCGCCGCCATAGCCTTCTATTATTATTTATATGATTCATTCTTGAACCCTCCCATAAAATACTCAATCCATCCACCTTATGAATAATTACCCATAATTCTAGTAACAGTATATAGCTTTATTCAGGAGGGGAAGTTACAGGCTGTTTAAAGTTATGCTACGATTTCTTCATATTATTTCTATAAAAAACGTTCCGGGAGTTTCCTGAGGATACTGAAATGCCTTTCTGCGGCAGGATAATTGCACTTTGTGCAACTATTAAAGCCGAGTGTGTTGTGCTTCTCCTTTTAATTGCACTATGTGCAGTTAAAAAACGTGATTAGGTGCTTTCGGCGGTTATCTGGTGGATGTAATTGCACAAAGTGCAACTATATCGCCAGATCCTCTAAGGAAGGTTAGTTTAAGTGCACAAACTGCAACTATTCGGCGTTTGAGACGACATTGCGAGGGCATCACCGGGGCAGAGTATAGTATTCCAGAGTGTCAGAGTGTCAGAGCGTTCAGAGCGCAGAGCGATAGCGCAGAGCAGCAGAGTATCAGAATCCAGAGTGTCAGAGCGCAATATACCAGAGCGACAGAACGCAGGTCAGCCAAGTGTCAGAACGTGAATGTAAATGTAGATGTGAAATGTGAATGCAAACACCAAAACCCTACTCTCCACTCTACTTTTCCTTTTACCAATACAGCATTTTCCTTCCATACTAACTAACCTACTGACTAACCTGCTACATTTCATGTGACCGGCACAAATCGCCCCTTCTGCGGCAGGATAATTGCACTTTGTGCAACTATTACAGCTGAGTGTGTTGTGCTTCTCCTTTTAATTGCACTATGTGCAGTTAAAAAACGTTATTAGGTGCTTTCAGCGGATCTCTGGTGGATGTAATTGCACAAAGTGCAACTATATCGCCAGATCCTCTAAGGAAGGTTAGTTTAAGTGCAGAAACTGCAACTATTCTGCGTTTGAGACGACAGCGCAATGGAATCACCGGGTGTCAGAGCGTTCAGAGCGTAGAGCGACAGCGCATAACAGCAGAGTTTCAGAGTATCAGAGTGTTCAGAGCCAGATCATAGAGCGATAGCGCATAGCAGCAGAGTTTCAGAATGCCGAGTGTCAGAGTTTACACCTGCCGCGGCTGGATCATTGCATCTTTCTGCAATAAATAACAACGTACTTCATGCACCTATACAGCAGAGTGTGCTTTAAGCTTTCCTTTTTATTACACTCAGTGTAGTTAAAAAGAAAAGCCTCCCACCAAAATGTGAGAGGCCCGTCCAAACTATAATCAGATATTTAGTTTAAACGCCAAATGCGGAAGGATCTTTTCTCCAAGATTTCAGCAGTTCCACATCTGTAGCTGCGATCTTGCCTTGTGTAAGAGCCACATCAATCAATGTGCTATAGTTGGATAAGCTTTGTAATGGCATTTCAGTTGCGGCAAAAGCCTCCAACGCACGGTCCAGCTCGTAGCTGAAGATTGCCAATACAGCCAACGCTTCTGCGCCTGCTTCTTGCACAGCTTGAGCTGCTTTGATGGAGCTTCCGCCAGTGGAGATCAGGTCTTCGATAACGACTACCTTTTGCCCCGGCTTAATCAGTCCTTCGATCTGGTTCTGCTTGCCGTGACCTTTAGCTTTATCGCGGATATAAGCCATTGGCAGATTAAGTTTATCAGCTACCCAAGCTGCGTGAGGAATGCCTGCGGTTGCTGTACCTGCGATCACCTCTGCGTCTGGATACTGGCTTTTAATAAGCTCAGCGAAGGCATCAGCAATATAGTTACGTACCTCTGGGTAAGCCATAGTCAGACGGTTATCGCAATAGATCGGGGATTTAATACCAGAGGTCCAGGTAAAAGGCTCCTGCGGACGCAGTGCCACTGCTCCTATCGTAAGCAGATAACTTGCTACTTGTTCACTTCTATTTAATGTACTCATGCTAGGGTCATCTCCTCAATAATATTTAGTGCTGCTTGACGTGGATCAGCCGCAGTTGTAACAGGACGGCCCACCACCAGAAAGTGGCTGCCTTGCTGAATGGCTTTGCCCGGCGTCATCACCCGGGACTGGTCACCTAGGGATGCACCTGCTGGCCGGATACCAGGTGTAACTGTACAAAATGCGGGCCCACAAGCCTCTGCGATCGCTGAAGACTCTTGCGGTGAAGCCACTACCCCATCCAGACCTGCAGCGGCTGCCAGCTTAGCGTATCTGACCACAGTATCTTCTACTTCTCCTGCGATTCCAATTTCGTTATTCATCACTTCTTGGCTCGTGCTGGTCAGCTGTGTAACTGCGATAATCAAAGGCATTTTAAGCGCAGCATTCGCATTAACTACTGAAGCAGCGCCTTCCCGGGCAGCAGCCATCATCGCTGAGCCTCCTGCGGCATGTACGTTAAACATATCCACACCGAGGTTCGTAAGGCTTTCTGCCCCGCCTTTTACCGTGTTAGGAATATCATGCATTTTGACATCTGCAAATACAGAATACCCCCGAGATTTCAGTTCATTAATGAATTCCGGTCCGGCTGCATAAAAAAGCTGCATTCCCACTTTCATATAACAAGGAATCCCTTCCAGCTTGTCAATCAAGGTTCTTGCCCCAGCAACATCAGGGTAATCTAAGGCGATCATCAAGCGATTCGCCATTTCATTCCACTTCGCATCTCCCTGTCCCATAACCGTTCTCCCATCCAGTGCAGACTTAAATCCACACTCTTCATTTATTAGCCCCTAGGCATAGCGGAACGGTCTGCGTAAACGCAAACCGCCCTATACATCTTTATGAGATTAGTTTAATTGACCGACAAAAGCAGGCATGGACTGTGACGAGAAGTTGATCGTCTGCAGCATTCTGAGCAGTGCCGTTACTGTATCGAGTGATGTCATACATACGACGCCATTCTCAACCGCTTCACGACGGATACGGAATCCATCACGCTCTGGTGTTTTCCCTTTAGTCAGTGTATTAAAGACGAAGTTGGCTTGCCCACCACGAATCAAGTCAAGAATGTTCGGCGCACCTTCATCCAGCTTGTTTACGTTCATTACGTTGAGACCTGCTTCTTCAAGCGCTTGAGCGGTGCCTCCGGTAGCAATGATCTTGTAACCCAGCGAGTGGAAGCCTTTCATAAGCTCTACAGCTTCTGCTTTATCTTTATCTGCCACTGTAACGATGATAGCGCCGGTTGCTGGAATTTTCATTCCTGCTCCGATTAGACCTTTATACAAAGCTTTTGCATACAATTTATCGCGGCCCATAACCTCACCCGTCGATTTCATTTCAGGTCCGAGCGTTGGTTCTACTCTACGCAGCTTGGCAAAAGAGAACACCGGCACTTTAACCGATACATAATCACTTTCCGGCCATAGACCTTCTGTATAACCGTCATCTTTCAGCTTGCCGCCGAGAATGATTTTGGTTGCCAGATGCGCCATTGGAATTCCAGTTACTTTACTCAAGAATGGAACCGTACGCGATGAACGTGGATTTACTTCAATTACGTACACTTCATTTTGATAGATAACGAACTGGATGTTGACCAGACCAATCGTTTTCAGTTCCTTAGCAATCTTGATTGTGATCTCAGCAATTTTTGCTTTCAGACTTTCATCCAGATATTGCGGAGGATATACAGCGATGGAGTCACCGGAGTGAACGCCTGCACGCTCAACATGCTCCATGATCCCTGGAATAACTACCGTCTCACCGTCACAAATTGCGTCTACCTCAACCTCTTTACCTAACATGTAACGGTCAATCAATACCGGATGCTCCGGATTTACCTTAACCGCTTCTACCATGTAGCTAAGCAATTCCGCATCATTATATACAATTTCCATTGCGCGTCCACCCAGTACATAGGAAGGACGTACCAGCACCGGATACCCAAGCGATTGTGCAGTTTCTACTGCTTGATCTACGTTGATAACCGTCTTTCCTTTTGGTTGGGCAATATCCAGACGAGCCAACAAAGCTTCGAATTTCTTCCGGTCTTCAGCTTCGTCAATACTGTCTAGGCTAGTTCCGAGAATCTTAACGCCAGCCGCACTTAGTGGTGCAGCAAGGTTAATGGCTGTTTGGCCTCCGAACTGTACGATAACCCCAATCGGATTCTCTTGCGCAATTACGTTCATTACATCTTCAAAGAATAACGGTTCGAAATACAACCGGTCCGAAGTATTAAAATCCGTAGATACAGTCTCAGGGTTATTATTGATAATAACTGCTTCATAACCTGCCTTCTGAATCGCCCACACTGCATGCACAGTGGAGTAATCGAACTCAATCCCTTGGCCGATCCGGATTGGACCCGATCCAAGCACGATAACCTTTTGTTTATCGGAATGAATGACCTCATTTTCAGTCTCATAAGTAGAGTAGTAGTAAGGTGTAGAAGCTTCGAACTCAGCTGCACAGGTATCTACCATTTTGAATACAGGCGTTAATCCTCGCTCTAAACGAAGCGCGCGTACATCAGCTTCTTTGGTGTATTTACCGTTCGCTTGTCCTTCTGCACGTATCTCAGCAATCGCACGGTCTGTAAAACCTCTGCGTTTAGCTTGATACAAGGTTTCTTCTGATAAGCTTTCATCCCCACGGATGACCTCTTCAAAGTTGATCAGTCCCTCGATTTTGGACAGGAACCACCAGTCTACGTTAGTAATGTCTTGAATCTCTTGCAAGCCAAATCCGCGGCGGAAAGCTTCAGCGATCAAGAACAATCGCTCATCATCAGGTTTTGCCAGACGTTCACGCAGGACGCTTTCTTCCAGATCCTCAGCGCCCGGCAGACGGAAACGGTGTACACCGATTTCCAGGGAACGAATTGCTTTATGAATGGACTCTTCAAAGGTACGACCGATGGCCATAACTTCTCCAGTTGCTTTCATTTGTGTGCCCAGCTTACGGTTCGCATGAATGAATTTGTCGAACGGCCAGCGTGGGATTTTGCTTACGATATAGTCAAGTGTAGGCTCGAAGCAAGCATAGGTCTGTCCAGTAACTGGATTGACGATTTCATCGAGTGTGTAACCAAGCGCGATTTTGGCAGCCATTTTGGCAATCGGATAACCGGTTGCTTTCGAAGCCAAAGCCGAAGAGCGGCTGACACGTGGATTTACTTCGATTACATAATATTGATAGCTTTGCGGATCCAGTGCGAACTGCACGTTGCAGCCACCCTCGATATTCAGCGCACGAATGATTTTGAGTGAAGCGCTGCGCAGCATTTGATATTCACGATCGGATAACGTTTGGCTAGGTGCCACAACGATACTATCACCCGTATGCACACCTACCGGGTCAAAGTTCTCCATGTTGCAGACAACGATACAGTTGTCATTCGCATCACGCATAACCTCGTATTCAACTTCCTTCATGCCGGCAATACTTTTCTCCACCAAACATTGTCCAATTGGACTATAACGAATACCTGCTTTGACAGTCTCAAGCAGCTCTTCTTCGTTGTCGCAGATCCCGCCGCCGGTGCCGCCAAGCGTATAGGCTGGGCGTACAATCAGTGGGAAACCAATTTCCTCAGCGAATTTCATCGCTTCATCTACTGTGGTAATAATAGTGCTCTCTGGTACAGGCTGTTCCAATTCGCGCATCAAATCGCGGAACAAATCGCGATCCTCTGCTTTTTCGATGGATTCAAGCTGGGTACCTAGAAGCTTAACATTCTCTTGTTCTAGTACTCCTGCACGAGCCAATTCTACAGCCATATTAAGACCTGTCTGTCCTCCCAAAGTTGGCAACAAGCCATCCGGGCGCTCCTGGCGGATGATGCCAGTTACGAATTCAAGGGTAATCGGCTCGATATAAACTTTATCAGCCATATTGGTGTCAGTCATGATAGTCGCTGGGTTACTGTTGATCAGCACAACTTCCACGCCTTCTTCTTTCAGGGCCTGACAGGCCTGAGTTCCGGCGTAGTCAAATTCTGCGGCTTGCCCGATAACAATCGGTCCAGAACCAATTACTAATATTTTTTTAAGCTTTTCATTCTTAGGCATGTTATAGAGCTCCTTTCACGGCTTCAAGCTGTTTTACTGTAGGTTTTGGCGCCGTGATTCTGGCGTTTGCCGCAAGCTGCGCCTGGCGCGAGCTTACAGGTGTGTTAGCTTTATGATCAGCGATCATCTGTAAGAAACGATCGAATAAATAGCTGCTGTCATGAGGTCCCGGTGCTGCTTCTGGATGGTACTGTACTGAAAATGCAGGGTAACGGGTATGTTTAAGTCCTTCAACGGTCTTATCATTATTATTAATGTGAGTAACTTCTAGATCCGTGCTCTTCACAGAATCTTCATTCACTGTGTAGCCATGGTTCTGAGAAGTAATGAAGCAACGTCCGCTCTCCAATTCTTTAACCGGATGGTTACCTCCACGGTGCCCGAATTTCAGCTTCTCTGTATCCGCGCCACAAGCCAGTGCAAACAGCTGGTGACCTAAGCAGATGCCGAAAATTGGGTATTCACCAAGCAATTCCGAGATCGTCTTCACTGCGTGTGGGACGTCTTTCGGGTCCCCAGGGCCGTTGGACAGCTGGATACCATCTGGATTGAGGCGACGAATCTCATCAGCGGTTACGTCATGAGGTACAACTACAACATCACAACCGCGATTGTTCAACTCGCGCAAGATGCCAGCCTTCGCGCCGTAATCTACCAAGACGATGCGCTCTTTGGTTCCTGGACTATTGTACATGCTTGGAGTAGATGTGCGAGCTACCTGATTGCGTAATTCTTCAATTGAAGTGTCGCCCATCATTTCCATCAATTCCTCTACACGTTTGTTAGAGGTAGTCAGGATCGCCTTCATTGTTCCGTAGTGGCGAATAATCCGCGTCAACATCCGGGTATCAATCTCGCTGATTCCAGGAATATCATATTCTTTCAGCAGGTCGTCCACACTGTATTCTGCGCGCCAGTTACTTGGAACTTCTTCATGACGACGCACTACAAAACCGTGTACGAAAGGTCGAACAGATTCGAAATCATCCCGCGTAATCCCGTAGTTCCCGATCAATGGGTACGTCATGGTAACGATTTGTCCGCAATATGAAGGGTCAGACAGCACCTCTTGATATCCTGTAATTCCTGTGTTAAAAACAACCTCGCCTGTCTTTTCACCTTCAGCGCCAAATGCGGTACCTGTAAATAAAGTTCCGTCTTGAAGCAGCAATCTCGCCTGCATTCCCTTCCACTCCTTCATGTTCTGTAGTCTAATACGTATGCCTTGCATGCCTTCCGGAGTGTACGCGCTCAAATTGCTGATCTGTAAAGATCAGCAATTTCGCCTCACCAGTCCGCTAGTTTTTCTCAGTCCATACGGCTTTGCCGTCCACCCAAGTTTTTACTGGCCAACCCTTAAGCTTCCAGCCGCCAAAAGGAGTGTTACGTCCTTTGCTTGCGAAGGAACTTGGATCTACTTCTTTTTCCTGCTCCAGATCGATCAGTGTCAAATCTGCAGGAGCTCCGATCTCCATAACCCCGGTGTTCAATCTGAATACCCGTGCAGGATCGGCAGTCATTCTTTGTACTAGTAAGGATAAATCCCATTTTCCGGTTTCTACAAACGCTGTGTATAAGAGTGGGAAAGCTGTCTCGAATCCAACGATACCAAAAGGTGCCAGCTGCATTCCTTTCGCCTTCTCTTCTTCACTATGTGGCGCATGATCTGTAACAATCATATCTAGTGTGCCATCAAGCAACCCTTCGATACACGCCTCAACATCGCGGCGGGAGCGCAGCGGCGGGTTCATTTTCCAATTGGCATCCAGGCCTGGAATATCGTCTTCAGCAAGAAGCAAGTGATGCGGACATACCTCAGCAGTTACTTTAATGCCGATCTCTTTTGCTTGGCGAATCAGCCGCACCGACTGTTCAGTACTGACATGGCATACATGGTAATGAACGCCTGTCGCTTCTGCCAGCAAAATATCGCGTCCAACATGGATCGCTTCTGACTCATTCGGAATTCCTTTGAGGCCATGCTTCTTAGCGAACTCACCTTCAGCTACACAGCAGCCTTCAACCAGCGAATTATCTTCGCAGTGGGCAATGACTGGCATATCGAGCGATGCTGCGATGTTCATTGCATCTTTCATCATTTGAGCACTTTGTACGCCCACACCGTCGTCTGTATATCCAATAGCTCCAGCTTCTTTGAGCGCCGCAAAATCCGTCAACTCACGTCCGAGCTCATTTTTCGTAATGGCTGCATAAGGAAGCACTTTAACTAGTCCTGCTTCACGCGCCTTGTCTTTCACAAATTGCACGATCTCCGGGCTATCTGTCACCGGACGAGTATTTGGCATACATGCAATGGTTGTAAATCCGCCTTTAGCAGCTGAGCGACTTCCGGTTTCCACTGTTTCCTTGTGTTCAAATCCCGGTTCACGCAAGTGCACATGCATATCAATGAGTCCCGGAATGAGCAGCTTACCTTCAGCATCAATGATCTCCGTGGCTTCTCCGATAGCTTCATTTCCGTCGATTATAGCCGAGATCACACCCTCCTGAAGTTCGATGTGTTTGCGCTCAAGCAAGCCTTCCTTATTCAATACGCTGGCGTTTCTAATAATCACTGTCATGATTCTACCTTTACCCTCAGATCACAGCTGCGGGCCCTCTCGTTATTATATAATAAAAATTCATCTTTGTGTATATTTATTAGTCTCTATACGTTAGCATTCTGTAAGCTTATAGTAAAGCTCTTTCGAGAACCGCCATCCGGACCGGTACGCCATTAGACATTTGCGGGAAAATCCGCGATTGACTGCACTCAACTACTGCATCATCAATCTCTAGATTCCGGTTAACCGGAGCTGGATGCATAATGATTGTGTCTTTGGCCAGCTTAGCTGCCCGCTCTTCTGTTAGACCATAGTGGCTACGGTAATCTTCAGCAGACAGCTTAATGCCGGAAGTATGGCGCTCAAGCTGTACTCGAAGCATCATTACTACATCCGCTTTAAGAGCTTCTTCCATAGTTACGTAAGGCGCATACTCCATAAGCTCAGGAGCCTTCATATTATCCGGTGCGCAGAACTGCACCTTGGCTCCCATTTTCGTAAGCCCCCAGAGATTAGAGCGCGCTACGCGGCTATGCATAATGTCCCCAATGATGGAGACTGTCAGGCCCTTTAGTTCCCCAAAGCTTTTGGTCATGGTGTATAAATCAAGCAGCGCCTGCGTAGGATGTTCATTGTTGCCGTCGCCCGCATTGATAAGCGGTATGGACACCTTCTCAGCTAACTGCTGCAGCACACCTGCAGGCTTCAAACGCACAACTCCGGCATCGATCCCCATAGATTCCAGTGTGCGCACTGTATCGTAGATCGACTCCCCTTTTTCTACACTAGAAGCTGCAGCCGTAAAATTAAGTACTTGCGCACCTAGTCGTTTCTCTGCCATCTCGAAAGAGAAGCGTGTGCGTGTGCTGTTCTCAAAAAACATGTTAGAAATAAAATGGGAGTTCAAGATGGGCGTTAGCTTTTCACTTTGATTGTCCCAAAATGCTGTTCTGTCAAGCAGTTGGATAATTTCCGACCGGTCAAGCTCTTTGATTCCCAGCAGACTACGTTCCTTTACCTTGGTAAGTGTCATGATGTTATCGTTCCTCCCGGTTTGAAATAATGTAGACCTCATCTTTGCCGTCGTATTCCTTCAGCGCCACTTCAATCTGCTCGTGCTTTGAGGTAGGTACATTCTTACCGATGTAGTCCGGCCGGATCGGCAGCTCGCGGTGTCCGCGGTCAGCCAGTACTGCCAGTTGAATCATTCGTGGGCGTCCGCAATCCATCAAAGCGTCCATCGCCGCGCGGATGGTGCGTCCGGTGTAAAGTACATCATCGAACAAAATGACTTTCTGATCATGAATGCCAGCACTTCCTGAAGTAATAACGACGTTGCTCTTCACTACTGCTTCACTGCCTTCCACTTCACGGTCATCCCGGTAATGTGTGATATCCAGCTCACCGTATGGAATCTCGACGCCTTCAATCTCCTTGATGCGCTCAGCGATACGCTGTGCCAGATACACACCTCGTGTCCGAATGCCGACCAGCAGACAATTCTCGATACCTTTGTTCTTCTCCAAAATCTCATGAGCAATACGCGATAAGGCCCGGCGGATCGCCGTTTCATCCATAATGACATTTTTCTCAGTAACCATAATCTTGTCACCCTCCAGCTTGTTCGCCTATTCAAGTTCCCGGAAATCAAAAAACTCCTTGCCTATAACAGGCAAGGAGTGAAATCCGCAGATGAGGAAGATGACGGCCGCGCGCATAAAAAGACAGTTCCGTATTTACACACGGATACCTTTCTAAGAGTCGCGAACCTCGATTCACGTTACCTTGCCAGCCTCACAGGACTGAATTAAAGGCGCTATTCATTTAACAAGAATTATGACAGAACAACCCCCTCATGTCAACTTTCTCTGCCTAAACTTTTGCACTTCTCTTCCTTACTTCTATTAACAACAAGGGGGAAGCGGTACTCAGTATATCTGCATAAAAAACGAGGCCGGTCCCAAGTTGCCGTTTCATGGCTTTTTGGACAGCCTCGTTTATGTTCTTAACACTACTTAATGTCCAAATGATTCAAAAGGCGCACCTAGTAATGCTGAAAATGATGCAATCGGTGAGGTACTTATATAGTAATTAAGGAATTTCTCCCTGAAATTCAGTGATTTCTGTTCATCAGACTTGTTATTAGGGAAAACTTCCCTAATTATTGGCCAGTTCAGTAAATAATATAGAAAACCCGCTGATTATTAGGGAACTTTTCCCTGATTTCGTACATTTAGAGCGAATATCGGCTAATTTCAGGGAGTTTTTCCCTAATTAGTTTATAACCCACTCTTTACTTCGCACAAACACAGAACGCATATCGCTCACCACACAAGCCCACCGCAGAAAGTCCACTGCACAAATTCCACCGTCACAGCTACCACAAATCATCTACTGCAAGCTGTACGAAAATCAAATATTGCAGTCAACCACCACCCACCCGAATAACAGAACACTACACTAAAATGCACTACAATACACAACACGTGGTATATAGTCATAGGGCACAGTAACATCTACAACATTTCCTATTCCATAAAAAAGAAGCTGCCCCCAAGTAGAATTCACTACTTTTGGGACAGCCTCATTAATTTCAATAACAATGCTTAAAACTCAAATTCCACATCGCTAAGACGTCTTTGAATTTCAGAGATGACACGTCTCTCTTCCTCTTCACCTTTAGCAATAAAGGTAACGGAGAAACGAACAAACGGACCTGCATCATCCCAAGGCACAGTGGAGATCAGCTTCTCACGAATGAGGAATTGGGAGAAATCTTCACCGGATTCAAAGCGACGGCCGTCTTTGATTCCCTTAGGTGCAGCGACATACAGGAAGAAGGAACCTTTTGGCTTCTCAGCTTTAAAGCCGAGGCTGTTCAGTGCATCAACCAGCAGGTTGTGACGACGGGAGTATTTATCCGCAATCGCTTCAGTAATCTCCGGATGAGCAAGACCATAAGCCGCTGCTTTTTGAATCGCGATAAATTGGCCGGAATCGTTATTATCCTTCACATCGCTGAAGGCTTTAACCACTAGCGGATTACCAGCCACAAAACCAATTCTCCAGCCCGTCATATTGTAAGACTTAGAAAGAGAATGCAGCTCCACACCCACATCCTTTGCACCTGGAACGGAGAGGAAGCTAAGTGGCTTCAAACCGTCATAGGTCAAGGCAGCGTAAGGTGCGTCATGAATAACCACTACATCGTATTTTTTCGCCCATGCAACGACCTCAGCAAAAAACTCAGGAGTGGCACTAGCGCCCGTTGGATTGTTTGGATAGTTTAGATAAAGAAGCTTAGCTTTACGAGCAATGTCTTCCGGAATTTCATTCAGATCTGGAAGGAATTTGTTCTCCTTCTTCAGCTCCACTGTAAATACTTGTCCACCCAAATATTTAGTATGTGTACCCAAGACTGGATAACCCGGCACGGTCATAATCGTGATATCACCTGGATTGATGAAACAAGATGGCAACATAGCCAGCGCAGGCTTCGATCCGATGGAGTGAACTACCTCCGTGTCTGGATCAATTCCTTCCACCCGGAAAACTTCCCGCAAATATTCAGCAGCAGCAGTCTTGAATTCGGCAATTCCATTGTCCGCATATCCGCGGTTTTCTTCCTTCGCTGCTTCTTCAGCAAGCTTAGCTACGATACCCGCATCAGCCATCTCATCCGGCTCGCCTACGCCCATATCAATTAGTTCAATGTTAGGAAAATCCTGTTTTGCGGATGCTTTAGCACGTTTGATTTTCTCGAATTTATAAATCGAAGTGTCTTTGCCATAATTGGCACCGCCGATGCGGTCTGCAAAATTAGTCTGAATGAAGCTATCTTGGTATTGTTCAATACTCATACTGTCATCTCATCTCCTGAATATCTATTCTACTTTTAAAAGAAACGGCTTCGCCGTCCCTTGGATGGCGTATGTTTCCGGATATCCGTTTCATTATAAAAATAAGGATAAAGAATAAGGCATTACCCTTTCTTTATCCTTATGTTTTTAAATATGCCGTAAAGTAGTGTTCAATACCATAGACTAATTATCACTTCATTTGTACTTATCTGCTGCGTAGTGTGAACAGCACTTCTTCCATATCCTCTGGAATAGGTCTGCTGAATTCTTTATATTCACCTGTGGTAGGATGAACAAATCCAAGCACCGCCGCATGCAACGCTTGTCCATTCATCGTAGTGCCCTTGCTGCGTCCATATATCGGATCACCTACAAGTGGATGGCCAATGAACTTCATATGTACCCTGATTTGATGCGTGCGGCCAGTCTCCAGCTGCAGCTCCAGCAGTGTACAATCTCCGAAACGTTCCATTACTGTAAAATGGGTTACGGATTTCTTGCTGTTCTTTTCGGTTACGGTGTATAGCTTGCGATCATGTGGATCTCTGCCAATCGGTGCGTCAACAGTGCCCTTATCATGCGACAAGTTGCCGTGTACGACTGCAATATATCGGCGCGTAACACTATGCTCTTTAAGCTGTGCGGCAAGCGAGGCATGACTGGCATCATTCTTAGCCACCATGATAAGACCAGAGGTATCCTTATCGATCCGATGGACAATACCTGGACGAATCTCACCGTTAATGCCGGACAGATCCTTACAGTGATACATCAGCGCATTTACTAAGGTGCCTG
Source organism: Paenibacillus sp. FSL H8-0175 (assembly GCF_045040615.1). Classification (NCBI taxonomy): domain Bacteria; kingdom Bacillati; phylum Bacillota; class Bacilli; order Caryophanales; family Paenibacillaceae; genus Paenibacillus; species Paenibacillus sp. FSL H8-0175. Next base: position 5,419,610 of record NZ_CP150299.1, read on the forward strand.
ACGGATGTCCCGCAGCTGGGTGCACAACCATGCCCCGGGGTTTATTAATCACAATGACATCGCTGTCTTCATATACAACTTCAAGAGGAATGTTCTCCGCGATCAAATCCGTTACTTCTGCTTCAGGGACAACAACGCTAACCACGTCGCCTTCCGATAACTTATAGTTGGCTTTCACTGGCTTGCCATTAACCGTAACGTTACCGCCGCTGATCCACAGCTGCACCTGAGAACGGGAAATTTCTTCTTCCCATGATTCCGTAATATATTTATCGATTCGCTCCCGCGCGTTCTCTGCCGAAACGGTCCATTCCGTGACGTCCCTCTCTTCTTCGCTCGTAGATGCCGCTTGGTGATTGACGTCTTTATTCAAATCATTCATTCCCTTCTCTTACTTCCTTTGCTTCTTTCACTTCTTTTATTTCCGTAATTTCTTCGCCATTCTTAAGGTCACGAAAAGAATCCAGAAGAATCAATCCAACCCCAATGACAATACAAGAATCCGCCACGTTAAAAATCGGGAAGCTATAGCTCCCAAAATTGAACAGAAGGAAATCAACAACCTCACCATTGATTATCCGGTCCAGGAAGTTACCGATAGCTCCACCCAGTACAAGCCCTAGGGCAACAGATAACAGCTTCCGCGAGTGTCTAGTCTTGTTCAAATACCAAACGATACCACTAACCACTACAACCGTAACTAGAAAGAAGAACCATTGCTGACCTTCGAGAATCCCAAAAGCAGCCCCGCGATTGCGATGAGAGGTAATCAGGAAAAAATCTCCGATAACAGAAATCTGTTCTCCGATCTCCAGACGTGTAGCAATGAGATACTTTGTCCCTTGATCCACCAAAAATACAATAAGAGCAATCAAATAGTACACCACAGAAGTTGTCACTCCGTTCTTATTTTTCCCGCTAAATGCGGTACGAATACTGTTTAAAGACTTGTATATTGTAGCACAGCCCTTAAAGAATCGTCTATTGCGGGACATCCGCTAAGTTCAATCTTGGGGACTATTTTCCAGCGCTAAAATCCCTGCTCTCCGGTCAACCTAACAGAAGAACCATCCGGTGTTATCCGGCAAGTCGGAATGATTCTTATAAAAGGTACAGAAAGGAGCTTTCTCATTATGACGCACCTGACAGTACAGCAGCTCTCAGAGCTACGCGCACGATTGGAAAAAGATCGGGATACGATTCAGCACAGGCTTCAGAATAATGAACATTACGGCTTAGATGAATCCATGCGGGATGGCTCCGGAGAACTTTCCGAGAATGACAACCATCCAGGAGATGCAGCCACCGATTTGTATAATCGCTCCATGGACATTTCACTGTTAGAGCGGGACGAGCATGAGCTGGACGATATTGAAGCTGCTTTATCTGCTATGGATAATGGCACCTATGGGATATGCAAGGCTAGTGGTGAGCCGATCCCTTTTGAACGTTTATCTGCCATCCCTTCCACACTTTATTGTAAAGAGCACAACCCGCGGCAAAACGCACCTTTCACTCGACCAGTAGAAGAGGAGCTGTTATCTCCACCTTTTGGACGCACCAGTCTGGATGAGCGCGACGATCAAAACGGTTTTGACGGCGAGGATGCCTGGCAGATTGTAGAAAGCTGGGGTACCTCGAATTCTCCCGCCATGGCGGAGGGCAACAATATTGATTCTTATAATGATATGGAGATTGAAGCCGATGAGCTGGAAGGCTGCGTAGAGCCTTGGGAGAACTTTATCGCCACTGATATCACGGGCAACAATCTAATTGTAGTGCCGGGACGGAGCTACCAGCGTTATTTGGACAGTGACGAGGCAACTCATAGCCTAGATCCTCTCGACGAAGACTAAACACAAATGTCCCCTATACAAAAACATTTAAACAGCGTACTGTTCCAGTTTTGAGGAATGGTTCGCTGTTTTTAATCTTAACGTTTCGATGACTATTTGAACTCTAGCTGACGTTGTACGATCCGCACAATATCCGCAATATAATCACCAATGATCGGTAGATTGAGCGCGCCTAGTCCCTGAAGGATATAAATAATCGTTGCCGCAAAAAAAGTAAAACCCAGTGCAATCCCAACTCCCCGAGCTGCTCCAAATAAAATATTTCTCCAAATCAACCGCCAAGGTGAATATAGCAGATCCGTATATTGATAAATTCGGGATTTTTCCAAAATATGAGCCCACTCAAAGGTCAAACGGTACATCGTATTCATTTTTTCTTCCAGCGGAATATCCTCGGGATTACGCGGATCTGCTGTTAGATACTCAGGATTAACTTCAGGAAAAGCCTTATTCTCCTTTTCCTTGTCTGGGTTATTCTTATTGCCGGATGTCTTAATGGAGATTCTCCTCTTATTTCCCTCCACAGCTACGGCTCCTCTCATATGTCTTTCCTTCGCTACAAAGTAAACGAGCCCGGCCAAAGAGAATTCATCTCCTTAAGCTCGGGACTCGTTAGTTTTGCGCCGAAATATAAAGACTATATTTCCCGCATAAACGGAAGATCTCCGTTTACACTTATGCCGCTAGTATATGCTGTTTTGGGACAGGTAATGCAGAATTATGCTTCGATATGGATACCGATGGATTTATCACCGACTTCTACCGTCTCAAAAGCATGTTCTCCATCAAAATCAACCGTAGTCACAAGAACATTGTCTCGCAATACATTGTCAAATGCTGTAACAGCTGCTTTTAGCTCATCATCTAACTTCAAAGTGAGTGCGATCCGTTTCTCGATCGGCAGATCCAGACGTTTACGGTAATCTTGAACCGCACGAATGATCTCACGAACCCAGCCTTCTTGTTCAAGCTCAGGCGTGATTTCGGTATTGAGCGCAACCGTAACTCCATATCCGGAAGCTGCGGCGAAACCTGCTTTGGCTTGTTTTTCAACAAGCAGCTCTTCAGAAGTGATTACAAGCTCTTCACCTTCAGGTGTCGCAATTGCAATTTTACCGTCCTGTACCGCTTTGCGGGTAGAATCACTGTCGAGACCTTTCAGGAAGCCTTGCAGGAAGCCTACATTTTTACCGTATTTTTTACCGGCTACCTTAAGATTCAGCTTGAGTGTGAAATCAACAAATCCGCTGTCACTGTTCTCCAGCACGATGTTCTTGATGTTGATCTCATCTTTGATGATCTCTTCATACTCAGCCAAATGGAAGTCACGGTTCATCGAAACGATCAGCTCGGACAGCGGTTGACGATTCTTAATGCCTGTTTCGTTACGTACGTTACGCGCCAACTCAACGATCTGTCTTGCACTTTCCATATCCTCTTCCAGCTCTTTATCGATCAAGTTCTCGTCAGCAACCGGGTAGTCTGCCAAATGCACACTTTCTCCGCCGCCAAGGTTCGTGAAGATATCTTCGGACAACATCGGTGTAAATGGAGCCATCAAAGTTGCTGTCGCCAAAAGCACATGAGTCAACGTACGGTAAGCATCCAGTTTATCTTCACCTAGGCCACTCCCCCAGAAACGGTCACGGGAACGACGGATATACCAGTTACTCAGCTCATCCACAAAGTTCTCAATAGCTCTAGACGTATTCACGAAGTCATTTACCGCAAGCCCTTTATCCACCAAAAGAATCAAGCTGTTCAGACGGGACAGAATCCAGCGGTCCAGCTTATGTTTTGATACTTTAAAAGGATGATCGGCTGGATCGTAACCATCAATGCCCGCATACAGCGTCAAGAAGGCATGTGTATTCACCAGCGTATCCACTACTTTAGATTTTGTCTCACCTACAAGACCACGCGAGAAACGTTTGTTGTTCCACGGTGCACTGTCGGACAAAATAGCCCAACGGAATGCATCCGTGCCGTAATCGTTCATGATTTCCCAAGGATCAATAACATTGCCTTTGGATTTGGACATTTTTTGACCATTCTCATCGAGGATATGACCGTGAGCAATAACTGCTTTATATGGAGCTTTACCCTTGAACAAGGTGGATACTGCAAGCAAGCTGTAGAACCATCCACGAGTCTGGTCGATCCCTTCACAGATCATATCTGCCGGGTACTGATCATCCAGCTTATCCTCGTTTTCAAACGGATAATGGCTTTGTGCAAAAGGCATCGAGCCACTATCGAACCATACGTCGATCACTTCCGATGTACGAACCATCTCTGCACCTTCGCTAAACGGACTGCGCAGCTTGATCTTATCCACGAAAGGTTTATGCAGCTCGATATCTTCCGGAACATCACCAATCGCCATCGCTCTTAGCTCTTCAATGCTGTGTGGTGCAAACTCTTTGCCCGTCTCTTGACATACCCAGACATTGAGGGGTGTACCCCAATAACGGTTACGGCTGATATTCCAGTCAACCAGTTCATCCAAGAACTTCCCGAAACGACCTTCACGTACATGCTCAGGGTACCAAGCCACACTGTTGTTGTTAGCAATCAGCTGATCTTTGATCGCTGTAGTGTTGATAAACCAGCTGTCTGTTGCGTAATACAAAAGTGGTGTATCACAACGCCAGCAGAACGGATAGCTGTGCTCGTATTTCTCTTTACCGTAAAGCAATCCTTTTTCAGACAAAACCTTAATGATATCCAGATCGCAATCCTTAACAAAACGTCCCGCAAAATCAGAGACTACATCCGTATACTTACCGGAATTATCAACCACATTTACGAAGCTGATGCCATTCTCACGGCAAGTCTTGTAGTCATCTTCACCATGTGCTGGTGCCATGTGTACGATCCCTGTACCACTGGAATCTGTAACGAAAGAAGCGCCTACGATAACATTGCTTTTCTCTGCCTTAATATATCCGAATGGAGGTGCGTAAGTTTTACCGATAAACTCGGAACCTTTATGTGTAGAAAGGACTGTGTGCTCGCCTTTCATTACTTCTTCGACCAAGTTTTTAGCAACGATGTACACACCATCTTCTTGTTGCACACGTACATAATCCATGTCCGGGTTCATAGCTAGCGCCATATGGGCTGGCAAGGTCCAAGGTGTTGTCGTCCAAGCCAATACGTAGTCTCCGCTGTCATCCAGCTTGAACTTCGCGGTTGCACTGAGATCCTTAACGGTTTTGTAGCCTTGAGCAACTTCATGCGAGCTTAGTGTAGTCTGGCAGCTCGGGCAATACGGGCTAACACGGTGTCCGCGGTAAAGCAACCCGTTCTCATGCACTGTAGCCAAGATGTTCCATACACTTTCGATATAGGTGTTATCCAAGGTTACGTAAGGATTATCTAGATCTGTCCAGTATCCAATCGCTTCTGTAAATTCACGCCATTGCTTCTCATAACCAAAGACGCTGTCTTTACATTCCTGGATGAATTTTTCTACGCCATATTCCTCGATCTCTTGTTTACCGGAGATGCCAAGCTTCTTTTGTACGCCTAGTTCTACTGGCAGACCGTGTGTATCCCAGCCTGCTTTACGTACCACGCGGTAACCTTTCATTGTCTGGTAACGACCGATGAAATCCTTGATTACCCGTCCCAGCACGTGTCCGATATGCGGCGCACCGTTTGCTGTAGGCGGACCTTCATAGAATACATAATTTGGACGTCCCTCACGGTTCTCCATGGACTTGCGGAACGTATTTTCGTCGCTCCATTTCTTTAATATGCGGACATCTCTTGCCCGCGCCTTTTCTCTGACATCTACTTTTTGCATGTGATGGTCAATCCTTTCATGGATTAGTCTATAAAGCTCTTTTCGATCTTTGGGCGATCCTTGCGCAGCTGGTCGCTCACCGCTCTTGCCCTGGCTCCCGAGCCGCGATCCCGCAGGGCAGCAATCGCTCGGGGCGCTATACGCGACCTTGCGCAGCTGGTCGCTCACCACTCTTGCCCTGGCTCTCGAGCCGCGTTCCCGCAGGGCAGCAATTGCTCGGGGCGCCAATGGGCGACCTTGCGCAGCTGGTCGCTCACCGCTCTTGCCCGGGCTCCCGAGCCGCGATCCCGTTAGGGCAGCAATTGCTCGGGGCGCCAATGGGCGACCTTGCGCAGCTGGTCGCTCACCGCTCTTGCCCGGGCTCCCGAGCCGCGTTCCCGTAGGGCAGCAATTGCTCGGGGCGCCATACGCGACCTTGCGCAGCTGGTCGCACCGCTCTTGCCCTGGCTCCCAAGCCGCGATCCCGTTAGGGCAGCAATTGCTCGAGGGGCCAATGGGCGACCTTGCGTAGCTGGTCGCTCACCGCTCTTGCCCGGGCTCCCGAGCTGCGATCCCGCAGGGCAGCAATTGCTCGGGGCGCCATACGCGACCTTGCGCAGCTGGTCGCTCACCGCTCTTGCCCGGGCTCCCGAGCCGCGATCCCGCAGGGCAGCAATCGCTCGGGGCGCCAATGAGCGACCTTGCGCAGCTGGTCGCTCACCGCTCTTGCCGTAAAGGCCCCGCAGGCGAACCCGCCAGGGGAGCCTAAGAAGGGCCGCTCCTTCAGCCACATGAATCCGTTCGTTTCCACCACCGTACCTAGTTTGCACGAGGCTTTACTTTGCGGGTGTCCAGAGGGCAGAAGCCCTTGGGGTCCCCCTTAGAAAGGGGGATTTAGGGGGATGGCCGCCCCGGAACAACAAAATAAGCGTCATCCCACCCCCAAAGGGGCGAGACGACGCTCGCGATACCACCCTAATTCTGCGCATGAGCACATCCTTAAGGGGAGTGTATTCAGCACAATCTCAGTCCTGCGCGTAAATCTTGTACACAGGTCCGGTGTAACGTCCGGCAGACGGTTAGGCTTACGCACGATCAACGCTTCAGCTTAACTTCTAGGGGAAGATCTTCCGGCAGGGTTCGAACAATCGGCTCGCAGCAATCGCCGACTCTCTGGAGAACGTTACCTTGTCGTACTTGTCCCGTCATCGAATACATATAAACATTATACAGATATGTTCTATTTATAGACTTTTTGAATCTAAATGTCAACAACCATTCACCCAATCTAGCTATTATGAGCGTACTTGCGCATGGAGTTCACTTTATTATGGTCTATTTTATCGGAAAATAAAAATAGAGGGAATAGCTCCCTCTATTTAGCCAATTATCTCTGAAACCTTTAGATCCGATGAAGAACATCATCCTTGAAAGCTACGTTCTCGCTCGCCTCACGACTCTCTAAGGCATTCCAGTCATCCTGTGATAACAGCTCCAGCTGAGCTTCCACTAATGTCCGGAAACGAGTGCGATAGATCGAAGCTTGCTTGCGCAATTCTTCAGTCTCAATAGCAACCTTACGGGATTTGGATAACGCTTCGTTAATAATACGATCGGCGTTTTTCTCCGCTTCCTTGATAATGAGCTGGGATTCCTTCTTGGAGTTGTTCTTCACATCATCCGCCGCTTCCTGAGCGACTAAGATCGTCTTCGATAAACTTTCTTCAATATTCACAAAATGATCCAGACGCTCTTGAATAGACAAAAGCTGATTCTGCAGTTCCTTGTTCTCACGGATGACGCTTTCGTAATCCTTGATCACTTGATCCAGAAATTCGTTGACCTCGTCCTCATCATAACCGCGAAGTCTCCGAGAAAACTCCTTGTTATGTATATCGAGCGGTGTTAATGGCATGCTGTGCACCTCCTAGAAATTTCGGACCTTCTTTATCTCTAAATCGCAACTAAGCGGCAGACAAAGAAGAAAGACTGTACTTCAAGTAAAGGCAGAAGGTATTCCTGTGTTCCGCCTGCCATTCATGGTCCGCCTCTTCTTAAAAGTATCGGCGTCCAGCTTAAAAAATGTTTGATTCCCTCGAAATAATCAATTTCGACAAGTAAGACCGTATTCCTGCAAGGGATTCACACAAATTTACCAATCTGAACACGGTATCGGCCCTTTTTCGTCAAACTGCCGACCTCTAGAACCTTGAAGCGACCAAAGCCTTGAATAGATACCATGTCACCATCCTTAAGACTGCAGGATGGGTCTTCCTCCACTTTCCAGTTTACCCGAACGCGTCCAGCCTTGATGGGAGCAAGAATTTTGCTTCGGCTAAGCCGTGTTACATCTGCGGCAATGCCATCCAATCGCAGGGATGCTACAGTCAAATCCATCAATTCCAGCTTAACCTCACTATTACGCAAGGCGGAAAAGGGTAATACTTCCGTACTTACCTGTATCCGGTGCACTCCAGTTAAATTCATAGCTAAATAATCTGCAATATCAGCAGCGACTACAACATGACAACCATCGTCCAGAACATGAATATCACCAATTTTGCCTCGTTTAACGCCCAGCCCCAGAATAGAACCCATGTAGTCCCCGTGCTCCAGAGCCAGAAACTTCTGCTCCCCTGAGGTTATTGCAAGCACCTTCAGCTCCATGTCTTCCTGATCCAGGTCACGATAATCAGGAGCGACAAGCGCTCGCTTCCGCTCTGCCTCAGCATGTCCACCTTCCCATTTAACAATTACATCAGGATGGCGGTTAACTAAAGTTTGCAGAATAAAACCTTGGCGGGGATCGAGAAATTCAGTTAATTTAGTCTCATGATATTCTCCAGCGTTGGTAACCCATTCGAAGGCCTTGTCCACAAATTGACGTTCATCGGGATGAAAATGCCCGTAAACTTCGTTCTTCATCACAGTTGCCTAAAAAATCAAATGCAGGATAGATTTAAGTCCGCCTGCCGCGAATTCCAAGACAAGTAATGCAATGATTGGAGAGATATCAAGTGTACCGAAGAGCGGTGGAATAAACCGTCTGAAAGGTGTTAAATACGGCTCTACGAGTTTACTTAGCAGTTCTCCAATGAAGTTATCACGAACGTTGGGTAACCAGGACATTAGCACATAGAAAATAATCATGTAAAAATAAATGTTAAACAAAATATCGATAATGTAATCAATTTGAAGCAAAGCCCATTCACCTCATTCTGTTATAGTCTTGATCGTCACCTAGGATTTCTGTAATGGAGCCTTGAATTTCAACAGTATCTGGAGTGCACATAAATATATTGCCCCCAATTTTAGAGATTCCTCCCCCAAGGGCATAAACAGTTCCGCTGAGAAAATCAATAATTCGCATTGCTTGATCATTGCGAACACGCTGCAGGTTAATTACTACCGTCCGATGCGAACGGAGATGATCAGCAATCTCCTGTGCCTCATCATATGAACGTGGTTCATATAATACAACCTTGACATTTTTTTGCGAATGGATACTGACAACGTTGCCCCTCTGATTTTTGCGGGTTTCTACAGGGGCCGGCTCATACTCATCCTCTTCGTGGATTTGCTCCCGCTCCACAACTTCCTCTTCCTCCTGCAAGCCCAAAAAACTCATAAATCGGTTCATAACGCTCATCACGATCCCTCCTAATGGCCTACTAACACCGTACCCAGGCGTACCCAGGTGGCTCCTTCCTGTATCGCCACTTCAAAATCATTCGACATTCCCATGGACAGCTCCGTAATCGGCTCAGGTGTCAAAGCAAGTTGATTAAGCTCATCGCGCAGCTCACGAAGTCCGCGAAATACAGGACGGGTAAGCTCCGGATCACCTTCTAAAGGTGCCATCGTCATAAGTCCAATTACCTTAACGCGGTCCAAACTAGCGATTTCACGTAAAAATCCAGGTACTGCCTCAGGTGACAGACCAAACTTCGTATCTTCGCCAGAGATATTCACTTGAAGAAACACATTCACTTCCTGATCAGCAGCAAGCGCCTTTTTGTGTAATTCTTGCGCCAGAGACATCCGGTCCAAAGAGTGTATATATTGAAATTTGCCAATAACGTCTTTAACCTTATTGGTTTGCAAATGCCCGATAAAATGCCATGTCCCTTTGTCCCCTAAAACCTTCCATTTGTGTTCAGCATCCTGCCAGCGACTCTCAGCAACATGCTCTAGGCCTGCCTCCAATACGGAGGATACCATTTCCAGAGAAACATATTTCGTCACTGCAATTACCTTGACGTCATTACGATCCCGGCCGCTTGCCGCGCAGGCACGTGCTACACGTTCCTCTACCTCAGCAATTCTCTCCTGCAGTGTTAAAGACAACTTTCAACTCTCCTTTATTCCGATCCAGCTCGTCATTCTGCCTGTAATACCGTTTTCTTTGCGATAAGAAAAAAACAAATCACGATTACAGCTTGTACACCATGTTGTACATTCGATATGAGTCGGCAATATTCCTGCTTTTATCATAATGCGTCGATTCATTTCTTTCAAGTTTAGCAAGTATTTACTCTGATCAGTCTCTGAGGCTCTGTAAAGCTCCACAGCATCGAAAGTTTCTATCCCCTCATTCAAGCTGCCCTCCAGCTGCCGAACATGCTCCATCACATAATCATCCACCTCATAACAGCAGTCGCCAATGGATGGACCGATCGCTGCCACAATATCATGTGGATGGCTGCCGTATACCGTTTGCAGCTTACTCACCATAGCTGCGGCAATCTGAGCCACCGTTCCTTTCCAGCCTGCATGCGCAAGACCGACGACTCTACGCACGGGATCATAAAAATAAAGGGGCACACAATCCGCATAAAAAGAAGTCAACAAAACCCCAGGCACATCCGTCAGCAGACCATCCGTAGCTTGAAATGCCGATGCTCTGTCCTGTTGTCCCCGCCCACGGTCTACTTCCCTTACTACAGCTATCTCTGCCCCATGAGTTTGTTCTCCACAGGTCCATGCTTCCGGCTTGAAATCAAGAGCTTCGGCAAGCGCTCTCCGATTGCTCAGGACATCTTCAGGAGCATCCCCAACGTGAAACGCACAATTCAGGCTGTCATAGGGCGCCTTGCTAGCCCCTCCCTGTCTACCAGTAAACCCCGCTGTAATTTCGTTATGCTCCACTCGCCAAGGCTCCAGATGGAGCAGCATAAGCATTTCTTTCCCCTGCACAAACGGTTCCATTTCCTCACCTCCGCCTTAGTGTACCACATGTAAATACCCGTACAAAGTGACGGTTAAGCCTGATCGCCTAAATTCTTAAATAAAAAAACAAAAAACGCACCTAATTAATAAGTGCGCCGTTCGCTGCGATCTCCCCGTTCCAGATACATCGTTTCACGCTCTTCCTGTCCCGGAGACATCCGCGACTCTTCAATCTTCACGAGTACTACATCGGACCCGATCTTAACTATATTCCGCCATGGAATAATCAGATCTGTCCCGCCTCCGAACAATCCCATAAACCGAGTGTATCCGGGTATAACGATGGCATCAATGACACCACGGCGCAAATCAAGCTCCAGATCACTAATCTGCCCCAGCCGCTTGCCATCTACAATGTTGATAACATCCTTCGTCTGAAAATCTGAGATTTTCATTTTTTTGGCAGACCCTTGATAATCCTCGTTCATCTCACCACCCCTGTACAATCCGACCTATAGTCCAATATATGATCCGGAAGCTTGTCAACATGCATTAAAAAGAGGAGACAACCCAAAATCCTTAACCCGGATTCTGGAATATCTCCTCATGGCTACTGCTCTAAGATTTCACGTGTTTTTGCATTTGCTGAATCGCAGATTTCTCCAGACGTGAGACCTGTGCCTGTGAAATGCCAATCTCATCTGCGACCTCCATCTGTGTTTTCCCTTCGAAAAACCGCATGGATAAAATTCGTTTCTCCCTTTGTCCTAACTTACGCATCGCTTCACGTAATGCAATTTCTTCGATCCACGACACATCCTTATTCTTATCGTCGCTAATCTGGTCCATTACATAAATAGGATCGCCGCCGTCATGATAGATCGGCTCGAATAAGGACACTGGATCCTGAATGGCATCAAGAGCAAAAACAACATCTTCCTTCGGCACACCCAGCGCTTCTGATATTTCGAATATCGTCGGTTCCCGTGAGTTCTGATTGGTCAGACTATCACGTACCTGGAGCGCCTTGTAGGCGATATCTCTGAGAGAACGTGATACCCGAATCGGGTTGTTATCACGCAGGTAACGCCGAATCTCACCGATAATCATCGGAACTGCATATGTGGAGAATTTAACGTTTTGTGATAAATCGAAATTATCGATGGCTTTCATCAGACCGATGCAACCCACCTGGAACAAATCGTCAACAAATTCTCCCCTATTATTGAACCTCTGGATAACGCTTAGAACAAGTCTAAGATTACCGTTTACCAATTTCTCTCTGGCGGATCGCTCGCCCTGCTGCTGCAGCGAAGTGAACAGTTGCCGCATTTCCACATTCGTTAGAACAGGCAGCTTAGCAGTATCCACACCGCAAATCTCGACTTTATTACGGGTCATGATGATTTACCTCCCAAGGAGAAACATTACTGTACATTATCTCCCGGGCTCGCCATTTTATTCCTTGCTAATTTCACCTTACACCATCTTGTTAAACTCCTTGCGCAGCCGCTTGATAATTCTTTTCTCCAGCCGCGAAATATAAGATTGGGAGATGCCAAGCAGATCAGCCACATCTTTTTGTGTCTTTTCTTCGCCTCCGCGCAGGCCAAATCTCAGCTCCATAATGAGTCTTTCCCGGTCACTCAGCTTTTCCAGTGCCTTTTGCAGCAGCTTGCGATCAACCTGTTCTTCTATGTTCCGATAAATGGTATCATTTTCCGTTCCTAATACGTCAGAAAGCAATAATTCATTGCCATCCCAATCAATATTAAGCGGCTCATCAAAAGAAACCTCACTCCGTGTCTTGCTGTTCCGCCGCAGATACATCAAGATTTCATTCTCTATGCAGCGGGATGCATAAGTAGCCAGTTTTATTTTTTTCTCAGGATCAAAAGTGTTCACAGCCTTAATTAAGCCAATAGCGCCAATCGAAACCAGATCCTCGATATTGATGCCGGTATTCTCAAATTTACGAGCGATATATACTACCAAGCGAAGATTGCGCTCAATCAACATCGCACGAACAGCTGCATCGCCGCTAGACAGCCGCTGAAGCAGATATTCTTCTTCTTCCCGTGTCAGCGGTGGAGGAAGTGCCTCACTCCCGCCAATATAATAGATTTCCTGACTCTTCAGCCCTAGTAGAAACAGCATGCGGTAATATTGCAGCTGCAGAGCAATTTTCCATTTGACCATTATTTGTTCCTCCTCCAAGAAGTGCACGGTTCGCGTGTGAAGCTTTCAAATCCCGCTTTCAGCCATCAGAAGTTTGGTTCAGCTAGCTTTAAAGATTAGGAAGGCAGTGCTGCAACAGTAGCGCTCTCTTTTTGAGTCAAATCAGGATGTATTACAGCCCGATAGGCTCCATCCCCCGACAATGTCCCACCATCCAGCCCAATCAATACTCTTTTACAATAAAAGATATCTTCACCAAGCTTTATCGTCACCTGATCAGGCTTCAGTGCGAGCATAAATGATGCCCCCCGGTTAACTCCCCTGTAAGGCACCAGTCGCATCCTGTCCTGCCAAGCAAACGACTGCCCGTCCGTTTCTAGTAAAAGTTTGTCCGCTCCGTCCTGAGTGAGTCTACCTTTCCATGTTTCAGGCAGATGTCCCTCCCAGAGCGAAGATTCCATAACCATCACCGGTATGCGGGTCAAAGGATCACAAAGCCGGTTACCTGTGTCTAGCAGGCCGGGACAGGAAACAGTCACTCCATCAATTTCTACTACCACCTCACCGATATAGGTTTCAAGCTGCTCCCTTCTGATTCGTGAGGAGTGCACTGCCTTGAAGCAGATTAACACCAGGGGAAATACTGCAATTACAAACCAAAAGCCAATCTTTAGGCGGTAAGCATGCCCTCCTGAAGCAGTGAACATAATACCATTCCAAATATCACCGGAGCTCTGCAGCAAATAGTGAATACCTACAATCCCACCAGCCGCTGCGAAATTGATAATATAAAAAGCTCCCATAGTGCGAAGGTAGCTTTGCAGACTCCCAAAACCAAAGGCAATCCATAGCATAACCACCGACAAGCCAAACTTAATGAGGAAGGTATACATGAAAGACAACTCCGGCACAAACATCATCACCACATACAGCGCACCAACCAGAGCTGAGAGGACTAAGCGCCACCATGATATCCTCAGCTTGACCATCCAGCCTGTCAGCCACAAAAGAATTCCGTCGATCACTAGATTGGCGGCGAATATCAAGTCAATATAAACAACCAGTGCATTCACCTGCTTACTATGGCGGAATCTATCCTGTAGCCAAAATGGATCAGGCTCTGTTTTTTTGGACGATATGATTAGTATAAAAAGTCTCGCATTCAAAGTCTGTCTAAACTTGGGGGGCATTCTTAAGGTTTTTTTGTCGAGTTATAGCGCGGGAGGGTTTTATTCCTACTGAACAGCATTTCACATAAAAAAAAACACCGCATTGCCCTAGCTCTATTAGCTGGGGAATACGGTGCTTCATATCTCTTAATAAAAATATTTAATTAGTCATTGTTGCCACGATTACGGTTACGCAGGAACGTCGGAATATCTAACTGATCTGACGTGTTCTGATTCCCGAACGGACGCAGATTAGCAGCGTTCTTATCCGGTGCTGCCGCTGGCTCGTTATTCGTCGAGACCGGACGGCGTCCTGGAGCTTCAGGCGATGGTTTATGTTCAAAGCCAGTAGCAATTACTGTTACTTTGATATCATCCTTCAGGCCTTCATCAATTATCGCACCAAAGATCATATTCACTTCAGGATCAGAGGCGGATGTAACAATCTCAGCCGCTTCATTGACTTCGTATAGAGAGAGGTTAGATCCTCCCGTAATGTTCATGATTACGCCGCGGGCGCCTTCAATAGACGTTTCCAAGAGTGGGCTCATGATGGCTTTACGTGCTGCTTCAGACGCACGGTTCTCACCATTTGCAATACCAATACCCATAAGCGCTGAACCGCGCTCTGTCATGATCGTCTTTACATCCGCAAAGTCAAGGTTAATCAGACCAGGAACCTTAATTAGGTCAGAGATACCTTGAACAGCCTGCCGGAGAACATTATCTGCTTCACGGAAAGCTTCCAACATCGGTGTTTTCTTATCAACAATTTCAAGCAAACGGTCATTTGGAATGACGATTAGCGTGTCGACTTTTTCTTTCAAAGCTTCGATTCCAAGCATTGCCTGGTTATAACGTTTTCTTCCTTCAAAAGTGAACGGGCGAGTCACTACACCCACAGTCAGGGCTCCACACTCTCTAGCAATTTCAGCTATAACTGGTGCCGCACCTGTACCTGTACCGCCACCCATTCCTGCAGTAACAAATACCATATCTGCACCTTTAAGGGTATTCGAAATCAGATCACGGGATTCCTCCGCTGCTTTCTTACCGACTTCAGGGTTGGCGCCTGCACCCAAACCGCGGGTCAGCTTGTCCCCAATCTGCAGCTTGTGCTCCGATTTGGCCATATGCAACGCTTGGGCGTCTGTATTAACCGTAATAAATTCTACACCCTGAACGCCGTTTTCAATCATCCGGTTGACAGCATTACTACCTCCGCCGCCCACGCCGATGACTTTTATTTGCGCCAAGCTCTCCATTTCAAAATCAAATTCTAACATATTGTTCCATCTCCCCCTCAATGTGCTTGGATGGCCGGTCCAAGTATATCTGGACTTACACTTATATAAACTCGCTAAACATATTTTTTAGACGCTCCACAAATCCGGGCTTCTGAACAGTTTCCTGACTCGGAGTGGCGTTCTGCTTGCTCCGGTTGACCGTCTTTTTGTTGCTGCTTCCACCACTGTTTCTTCCACGGAAACTACGGACAACATTATGCAGAATACCGACACCGCCGGTAAACCCAGGGTCCCGTACACCGATATAATCCGGCACGGCGATGCGTACAGATGCAGCCAGCTCAGTCTGAGCAGCCTTCAATACACCCGGCATCGAGACAGTCCCACCTGTTAGTATATAACCTCCAGGCAGTTCACTGTAACCAAGCCGTTTAACTTCTTGACGAATCAGGTGGAATATTTCTTGCACCCTTGGCTCGATAATGGCCGCCAGATCCTCTTGGTTAAATTCCTTCTCCACGTTACTGCCAATGCGCAATACCTTGAAGACAACGTCTGAGGCTGCATCGTCAATCCAAGCACAACCATATTTAAGTTTTACCTTCTCCGCTTGATCAGTAAGTGTCCGAAGTCCGTAGGCAATATCATTGGTTACGAATTCTCCTCCGATCGGAATCGTGGAGGTTGCACTAAGAGAACCCTCTTCGTATATGGCTATTGTTGTTGAGCCCGCACCGATATCAACCAGAACAGATCCCATCGATTTCTCGTCCTTGGACAGCGCCAATCCACCAGCTCCAAGAGACATCAGCACAAGATCCTTTACCTTCAGCCCTGATTTCTCAACACAGCGTAGTAGATTATGTATTGGCGTCTTAGCACCCGTAATGATTGTTGCCTCAACTTCCAGACGAACACCAATCATTCCGCGCGGGTCTTGAATTCCTTCAAGACCATCGACGATAAATTGTTTGGGAACAACATCAATCACTTCACGCTCCGGAGGCATAGCAATGACTTCCGCAGCTTTAATTACGCGATCGATATCATCATCGCCGATTTCACGATCCTCATTCTGAACGGCCACAACACCGTGGCTGGATTGCAGGCCAATATGATTACCGGAAATGCCTACATAAACCTCTGATATTTGAATACCCACCATCTGCTCTGCATGATCTATAGCACTTTTGATCGATTGCACAGTTTGGTCGATATCTACAATCGCGCCTTTACGTATTCCTTCCGAATCGGCAGATCCAACGCCAATAATATTAAAGGTTCCATTGGTAACTTCCCCAATTATTGCCCGAACTTTGGATGTACCGATGTCCAAACTAACAATGATGTCATTGTTGCTCAAGTCCTATGGCACCTCCTGTTATAATCATAATTAATTGCATTACCTTATCCCGGTCCCGGGAAACTTCTCTGTACATATTCAACATACCTAATCCTTTCCCTCTTTTTTCTACAAATTTTTTGAACGGAATAATATTCCAACATCCCCAAATGTGAATAGTTACTCATATGTTATTGTAAAAACAGCAATTATCACAAGAAATATCGGCCTAATTGGTCATTTCAACCAAATATAGTACTATATCTCAAAAAAATCGAAGAAAAAAGAGGGATATAGCTTCTTGCCCGTAACTCCGATTGTAGCATTTTTTTAACTCTATTAGTAGGGACTATTTACCTCCACACTACTCTTGCGCAACATCTTCTTCATCGCTTACAACCTGAAAGGGAACATATGAATCGGCTTCTAGCATTTTAATCAGTCCAGGCTGTTCAGTCTCTATAATCTGATTCAAATAGGACACCTTGCTCTTTAGCAATGAGATGGCTGTAATCACCTCAAAACGGGATCTAGTATAGAGCTTGATCCGGTCTGGAAAAGACAAGGTCGGCGAGGGAACAATCTCAGAGATATCACTTGTCAATTCATTAGGAATGCTTGCTAATGCTTGACAAAGCTTAGCCTTATTCGGATCTTCCGGGTCCCAGTTCGTTAATATGGGTTTCTCAACAGCAATTCCAGTCTCATTAACAGGCACTGCAGCTCCACTGGACAGAATCGCCTTTAAGAGGCCTCCCTGTTCCAGTTCATAGGCTACCGCTGGAAATTCCTCAATCTTCACTGTGATCACCCCGGGGAAATCCTTCTGCACGCTGACGTCTTTAATCGTCTTAAGCTTCAGCAGAGATTCTTCCACATCTTTCGTTGATACAGCAAAGAATTGCCCACCTATTTTAATTCCACTTTGTGAGAGTAGCTCTTCACTAGTAGAATACTTACTACCTTGAAAATCTATCACTGTAATATGGCTAATAGACGATCTAAAAAAAATCACAGCAAGAAGCGCAGTGAACAGCAGCAGCAGGATCGCCGTAATCTTACGGCTCATTTTTTTCTTAGGCTTGTCCTCTTTAAGAAGAGGTAATCGGGTTGTAGTCATTCTCATATTCTCCGTAATAAGGCCCTGTCTCCTTCTCTGGGAGATCTGGAAGGAGACAGGGAGCTTTAATTGGCCAAATCAAGTGGATCCGTTACAGGCACCTTACGGCTTATACGCGCGCCAAGCTTCTGAAACAGCTTCTCTATTCCATCATAACCACGGTCAATGTGATGCGCTTGCTCAACGACCGTAGTCCCTTGTGCAGCAAGCCCGGCAATGACCAGAGCTGCACCCGCCCGCAAATCAGTAGCTTCCACAGTAGCACCATACAATCTCTGAACGCCGCGAATAAACGCACGATTCAAATCGATAGAAATGTCAGCACCCATCCGGGCCATTTCTTCCACATGTTTGAACCGTCCCTCAAACACCGTCTCCTTGATCACACTAAAACCATCGGCGAGCGACAGCAGCACCATGACCTGAGATTGCAGATCCGTCGGGAAAGAAGGATAAGGAGAGGTTACAATTCTCTCAACCGCACGCGGACGCCCCATGCAGCTGACATTAATTATATCATTGCATACTGTGATTTGAACACCAGCCCGCTTAAGCACATGAATAAGCGAAGTCAGATGCCCGGCGTTCGTATGTGTCAAGGTCACATTCCCACGTGTAGCTGCCGCAGCAATCATTACAGTTCCAGCCACTATCCGGTCTGGGATTACCTCGTACGTACAGGGATATAAGTTTTTGACACCCTGGATCGTAATGGTATCCGTGCCTGCACCGATAATCTGAGCACCCATACTATTCAAAAATTGCTGTAGATCCTGTATTTCCGGCTCTCTTGCTGCTCCCGATATCGTAGTTGTCCCCTCTGCCTTGGCGGCAGCCATCATAATATTCTCCGTGGCTCCAACACTTGGATAGTCGAGATGAATATCACTCCCTACAAGCTTTGAGCCCCGACAGGATATTCGTCCGTTGCTTTCCTCGATCTCCGCCCCCAGTGCTTTAAGACCCTGCAAATGAAGATCGATTTTACGCTCCCCGATCGCACAGCCACCAGGCTGATAGATCGTTACCTCACCAAATCTGGATAACAGCGGTCCCATTAAAAAAATGGAAGATCTCATCTGCCGCATCAAATCCTCAGGTACATGAGATGTCCCCACGGCTGACGTATCTATCGTCACCGTATCCTCTTGATGCACGCACCTGCAGCCCAGCCGATCCAAGATGTCTAGCATAGTCTCGATGTCCAGCAGCTTCGGCACATTATGCAGTGAGTGAACTCCTTCGGCCAGCAGGCTTGCCGCTAGAATCGGCAGCGCCGCATTTTTTGCTCCATGGATACGAATGGTGCCTGACAGGGGACTTCCACCCTCAATCACCAATTTGTCCAATGTATCACCTCCGAGATTACCGCTCACCCACCACAAACACTTCCGATACAAGGTCATATGAAATGTACAAGATTATCCTGCACTACCTTTCAGGTTAGGAAGTGTCCTGGGTGATTGTCACGATTATAGGATTATCCTATGTTCGTTCCTCCAAGTGTGTGACAGAGAGCTGCCAATAAGGAAAAACCTCTCAAAGGTTAATGGCTTAAGACTGTTTACCGGCTAGTCTTCGGAGTTCGTTAGTGACAATGGCAGCAGAATCCCTTTTGCCCAGTCGTCGGGAAGCCTCGGACATTTTTTGGCGTACAGCTTCAGTTCCAATGATTGCTTGCACAGCTTCATAAAGCGCCTTACCATTCAAATCCTTCTCAAGCAGCACCACAGCGGCTCCTTCGCGTTCCAGCTGTCTTGCATTCGCCTCTTGGTGATTATTCGTCACATTAGGAGAAGGGATAAGTACAGAAGGAATGCCCAGCGCTGTAATCTCAGCGAGAAAGGATGCCCCCGCCCGATTTACGATTAAGGAGGTACAAGCCAAGACCTCCGGCATATTGTGAACATAAGGCAGGACATGCAGCCAGTTCGGTGTGCTACCCAGCTTCTGACGCAATTCAGCACGGGTATCCTCAAAATAAGGCTCACCTGTAACGTAAACATAATGAACACCATTACCCTTACCCACAAATGGGGCCATTTCAATCATGGCTTTATTAATTGCCTTAGCCCCTTGACTGCCGCCAACAACCAAAACAACCGTGCTGTTATCCGGAATGCCCAGCGAGGCAAACCCCCGTTGTGGACTAGCCGTAGTAACGGTCGTTGCCCGAGGATTACCTGTGTAGATTACGTGCTTGCTCCCCGGAAAAGCAGATTCTGTCCCTTCAAAGCTTACGGCCACTGTACTCGCGTAACGACTTAGAAAACGATTTGTTAAACCAGGGATAGCATTTTGCTCATGGATCAAGGTTGGGATGCCCAGCCGGGATGCAGCGTAAACGACTGGACCACATACATAACCGCCTGTACCAATTACAACATCAGGCTTAAACTCTCTTAACATTTCTTTGGAAGCCTTAACGCCCTTTAAAAAACGCATCACCGTCTTGACGTTGTCCATGGACAGCTTGCGCCGAAAGCCAGTGATGTCGATAGATTTGAAAGGGATATTCTCTTGGGGAACAAGCTTGCTCTCTAAGCCACGCGTTCCACCAATATACAGGAAGGTAGATTCACTATCTTCTGATTCCAGTTGTCTAGCAACAGCGACTGCGGGATAGATATGACCACCCGTGCCTCCGCCGCTTAATACGATACGCATGTCTTTCACCTCGCATAACGGGATAAGTTCAATAGAATGCCCAGGGAGGTTAACATCAGTGTAAGCGAAGAACCTCCATAGCTAATCAGAGGAAGCGTAATGCCTGTTACAGGCATCAGACCAATGACCACACCAATATTAATGATGACTTGCACAGCCACCATACAGACGATGCCAACGGCCAAATAGCTTCCAAAACGGTCAGGCAGACTCATCGCCACCTTCATTCCGCGCCAGATTAGAATAAGAAACAGGATCAACACTGCCAAACCACCGATAAACCCCAGTTCCTCGGCCAATATAGAAAAAATAAAATCGGTCTGCGGCTCAGGTACATAACTGTACTTCTGCCGGCTCATTCCAAGTCCGAGACCCCCGAGCCCTCCAGGCCCAATCGCGTATAGCGACTGAATAATCTGGTAGCCTGCACCGAGGGGATCGGACCAAGGATCAAGAAAAGCGGTGATCCGCTGCAACCGGTAAGGTGCTGCGGCAACCAAAGCAACAAAACCAGCCACCCCAGCTACTCCTAGTGAGAGTAGATGTTTCATTCTTGCCCCAGCTGTAAAGACCATCATCAAGGCTGCGCCAAACATAACGGTACCTGTACCCAGATCCGGCTGGAGCATAATCAGTGCAAAAGCTGATCCGATAAGCGCTAACGGGGGAAGTAAGCCACGAGTGAAGGAGGTGATATCATACTCTTCTTTTCCCAGCCAATTCGCCAGAAATAGAATCATCCCCATCTTCATGAACTCGGAGGGCTGAATCCCGAAGGAGCTGATTCCGAGCCAGCTGCGCGCTCCCCCGCGAACTACACCAATGCCGGGAATAAGCACCATAACGAGCAGGATAAAGCAGACAATCAGTGCCGGCTTAGCCAGCTTTTTTAACACTTTGTAGTCTGTATTCGCTGTAACAAACATTGCAACAAGTCCCAGTCCTGCAAACAAAAGCTGCCTCTTTACAAAGTAAAACGAATCTCCATAATTGCGGAAGCCTAAAACAGATCCGGCGCTGTATACCATCACCATGCCGATCACCAGCAAAGAAAGAATGGGAATCAGCAACCAAATATCGGGAGCATGACGAGTTTTGTTCATCAGGAGCACACCTCTTGCATCCGTAGTAGGGGCTTATCCACCCCCCTACTTAAAGGTTATGCACCGCCTCTTTAAAAATACACCCGCGCTCTTCATAGGATGTAAACATATCCCAACTAGCACATGCAGGAGACAGGAGAACGATATCTCCTTCTTCCGCCAGAGCGGAAGCTTCCCGCACAGCTGCTTGCAGCACGGCGGCGGCGCTCTCCCCATTATCGACGGAGATAATCTGCTTTAATCCTGCAAGCTGTGCTACATTTATTAGCTTGTCCTTGGTTTGTCCTAACGCCACCAAAGCTTTGACGCGTCCGCTCAGGACAGGCAGCAGCTCCATATAATCGGAGCCACGGTCTAATCCGCCAGCGATCAATACCACCGGCCGCTGAAACGATGTCAAAGCCGTAATTGTCGCTTTGGAGTTCGTTGCTTTGGAATTGTTATAATAAGCGGCTCCAGCCTTATCAGCTACATACTCCAGGCGGTGCTCCACACCGCGAAAAGAAGAAAGCACTTCGCTTAATAGAGAGGGGGCAGCTCCAGCGGCAATAGCAATACCACAGGCAGCCAGCGCATTCCCCACATTAAAGCGACCCGGTAGGGCGATGGAATCCACATCCGCGATTATCGTTTCCTTGTCCGCAGATTCGCGATAGATAATGTGGCGCTTCAGCTCATCATCTTGCCCCGTAATGTAGGACGGGCTAACAAATACTCCATGAGGCAGCTCCTCAAACAAGGAAAATGGAAGAATCGAAGCCTTTATATAGGGTACAAGTTCCCGGCAGACAGGATCATCCCAGTTCAGCACTGCTGTATCCGTAGCTAATTGATTAGCGAACAGCTTGGTTTTGGAATCCACATAATCTTTCATGCTTCCATGATAATCCAGATGGGTCTCTGCAATATTCAGCAGACAGCCTATCTTAGGCTGGAAGGTCTCCGTACCTTTAAGTTGAAAGCTGCTAAGCTCAACTACCATCCAGTTATCCTCGGTAGCCTCTTGTGCAGCCTGACAGAGAGGCGTACCAATGTTGCCCGCAACTATAGGGTTCATTCCCGCAGCTTCCAGCATATGGCCTACCCAGGTCGTCGTTGTCGTCTTACCATTGGAACCCGTGATCCCGATCATCGGCGCTGCACAAAGTCGATATGCCACCTCTACCTCTGTGACCACTTCAATTCCAAGCTCAATTGCCTTTTGTACAGGAGGCGCAGAATAAGGAATGCCTGGATTCTTGATTACCAGACTTACACCTTCATGAATAAGACCTTCCGGATGCCCACCGCATATAACACAAATTCCCAAAGATTCCAATTCGGAAGCTTCGGGACTTTGATCTCTTTCCTTTTTATCGTTCACCGTAACTACAGCGCCGCGTTCATGCAGCACTTTAGCCACCTGGACACCGCTTTTAGCAAGCCCAAGAACCACAACTTCTTCACCACGATACTTATCTGGATGTTTCATTCTCTACAACCCCTTGCTAATAAATAGTCCCACAGCAGCCAACACCAAGCTAACCGCCCAGAACGAAATTACCACACGCCACTCCGACCAGCCACCAAGCTCAAAATGATGGTGAATCGGGCTCATTCTGAATACACGTTTGCCACGGGTTTTAAATGAAACGACTTGAATCACAACGGACAACATTTCAATTACAAAAACACCGCCAATGATGAGAAACAGCAGCTCACTCTTCGTGACAATAGCAATAGCACCTATCGCGCCACCAATACCAAACGAACCCGTATCCCCCATAAATACTTTAGCAGGGTGGGCATTAAACACAAGAAAGCCAAGTACAGCACCAATCATGGCCGCAGCACATACACCTGCCGCAATAGACGTAGCCTGCATTGCCACCACTGCGTATGCGGCCAAAGCAATGGCACTAACCCCGGACAACAGTCCATCGACTCCATCTGTAAAGTTAACGGCATTCGTCACTGCCATCATCATAATAATGATGAATGGATAATAGAACCAGCCACCCCAATCAAAGCTGAAATCAGTACCTGGTACGCTGATACTTGTACTGTGTCCGGCATAAATCAGAAGACCGCACATCAGAGCACCAACCAGCAGCTGTCCAAATAACTTTTGACGTGCTGTGAGCCCTAAGGAACGCTTAAATACAATTTTGATATAGTCATCCAAAAACCCGATCAATCCAAAACCAAGCGTAGCTACGAGCAGTACGTAAAAATCTGTATTCACCACAGAAAATTTCAGATAAGACAAGGTAAAAGCTACGATAATCACGATACCGCCCATAGTCGGCGTTCCCGCTTTCTTCAAATGGGTTTGCGGTCCGTCATCTCGCACCTGCTGTCCGAATTTCATCCTGCGCAGAAGCGGAATGAAGAGCGGAGCGGCAATGACCGCAAGGATAAAGGAAACAGCAATAGTCAATAACAATAGTTGATAATCCATGGGTACACCCCCTCCAATGATTTAGGTCTGTTGAATATCTTTATTTAGGCTCTGAAGCACTTCCTCGAGCTTCATCCCTCTTGATCCTTTAAATAGAACAATATCCTTAGCACTGCATTTCTCTAGAAGGACAGCGGTTAGTTCCGCTTTATCTGTAAAAGCTTTTACGCGCTCTTTGCCGAATTTCTCTTCTGCTGCTTTGGCAATATGAACGGATAATGGTCCGTAAGTACATACAAAATCAGTTAAGGAAGGGTCAAGGTAGTAGCCTATTTCTTGATGAAATTCTACTTCCTCCGGCCCAAGTTCCAGCATGTCCCCGAGCACAGCGATTTTATTGCCACTGCATTTCATAGATTGCAGGACATCTATAGCCGCCTTCATAGAAGTAGGGCTGGCATTATAAGCATCGTTTAAAAGCGTAAGTCCGGAGGAAGTCCGAATCACTTCAATCCGCATGCCCGTCAACTTGAGCTTGCTGAGACCGTCCTTCATATTCTGCTCCGTAACCCCAAAATGACGAGCAACCGCTAGTGCAGCCAGAGCGTTAACAACGTTATGCTGACCTGGCAGCGGTAATGTAAAAGCATGTTCCTTATGACGGCTTGACGTGAACGTCATGCCACCAGTATGGGACATCATCCCTGTTGGATAATCATCATTATCCTCATTTAGACCAAATCGGAAGGTTCTCATCCCTTCTGGAGCCTTAAAAGTGGACTCTTGCATTACCTCAGTCAGCAGCGGTTCGTCACCATTATAAATCAGCAATCCCCCCGGCTTCAGCCCTTCAGCAATCTCCAGCTTGGCGCGGGCTATTTCTTTACGTGACCCCAGCTGCAGTAAATGCGACTCGCCTACATTAGTAATTACCGCTACGTCTGGTTCAGCCAAAGAAGCCAGCAGAGCAATTTCTCCCCGCGAGCTCATCCCCATTTCAAGTACAGCGATCTCTGTATCCTCAGCCATGGATAAAATAGTAAGCGGAAGACCGATATGATTATTGAAATTCCCTGCTGTCTTATGCACTTTGAACTGCACTTCAAGCAGAGACATAATGATATCTTTTGTTGTTGTTTTCCCGTTGCTGCCCGTAACAGCGACAACCTGTGGAGCCACTTCCTTCAGATAAGCAGCGGACAACTTCTGAAGAGCCTCTAGTGTATCTTCAACAATAATAACTCCGCCACCTTCAGGAACCGGTCCTTTATCGCGTTGCCACAAGGTTGCACCCGCACCAGCAGCCAGTGCTGCGGCAGCATAGTGGTGACCATCGAATTTGTCTCCAGATAGAGGCACAAACAGGCAGCCGGGTGTGATCTTACGGGAGTCGGTAACGACTCCCGTAAGGGTTGTATTCATAGCTTCGACAGCAGCAGGTTCCCCTGCGCACATGGCAGCAATATTTTCAAGCGTTCTTGTAATCAATAGTTTCGGCCCCTTATAACTTCTTTAGCGACGATGCGGTCATCGAAATCATGAACCACTCCGCCAATCAGTTGATAGGTCTCATGACCTTTCCCCGCAATCAATACTACATCGCCAGGGCTTGCCATTTCAATAGCCTTCCCGATAGCTTCTCGGCGATCAACAATCATATGATACCGGTCAGAGGTGACTCCATCCTCTATTAGTCCTGCTTCTATATCCTTCAAGATTAGTTGAGGGTCCTCCGTCCGGGGGTTGTCAGAAGTTACGAATACCATGTCGCTATATCGTGCAGCGATCTTCCCCATTAATGGACGTTTCGTCCGGTCTCTGTCACCGCCACAGCCAAATACTGTAAGCACTTTGCCGGTAGCAAATTCGCAGACCGTTTTTAATACATTCTCTAGCCCGTCTGGTGTATGTGCGTAGTCAACGATAACAGCAAATTCTTGACCTTCATCCACTGACTCCACCCGTCCAGCTACACCATCGATTGCCTCAAGACTAGTCTTGATATCAGCCAGAGAGACATCTTCCAATAAAGCAGCTGTAATCGCCGCGAGTGCATTGTAGACATTGAACTTACCAACCATACGGAGCGAAATGTCCGTCTTCCCCTTAAACGTATCTACATGGAAAAAAGTTCCTTTTGCGGTGATCGATATTTGCGAAGCTCGGACATTAGCGTTGTTATCAATGCCATATGTAATCACTTCCGCCGCAGTTTGGGCTGCAAAATATTGACTGGCTTCATCATCCGCGTTCAACACCGCATATTTGCGTTCTTCCTTCCACGGAGAGATCACATTTCCCAATCTGGAGAAAAAGAGCCCTTTAACCGCCCGATACTCCTCCATTGTATGATGATAATCCAGATGATCTTGGGTTAAGTTCGTAAAAATTGCCGTACGGAAGTCCGCACCCTTCACACGTCCTTGCTGAAGTGCGTGAGAGGATACTTCCATTACGCAACATTCCACACCTTTGGAAGCCATATCATGAAGGGAACGCTGCAGATCTAGCGATTCTGGAGTTGTGCCTGACATAGGGTAGCTTTTGCCGTCATAGCGCATTTGAATCGTTCCAATCAGACCTGTCTTCATATTCTGATCCTGCATAATCCGCTCAATGAGATAAGTCGTTGTTGTTTTGCCGTTTGTGCCCGTCACTCCGATCATTCTCATCCGGCTGCTAGGTGAGCCAAAGAAAGCATTCGACATGACAGACATCGCAAACCGGCAGTCATCCACAACAATCTGCGGGATATCAAGCTCCAGCTTGTGCTCACATACAATAGCCGCCGCTCCGGAGGCTACTGCTTGCGGCGCATATTTGTGCCCGTCCACGGTGTGGCCAGGCAAACAAATGAATAGATCTCCCGGGCCTACACGGCGGGAATCCGTCTGAAGATCAGTAATCTCCACATCTCCATCCCCGTATAGTTGCGAAGTAGCAAGACAAGCAGATAATTCGTTAACTTTCATAGTAATCCCTCACTCTACATTTTCGGATACGAGCTGAAACCTTATACCTTAATCATTATTCACTAGATGCTCCCATATAAATCCTGATGGTTGAGCCCTGTTCTACTCTGGCCCCAGCCTTAGGAGCTTGATTGATGACCGTATTTCCTGTGCCTGAACGTGCAAGATTAAAATTCATATTTAAATCCTCATAGATATCCTGCACCGTTGCTCCGGTAAGATCAGGTACGGTCACTATCGGAGTTTCGCCATACTTATAAGTTTTGGGAAGCTGATCACTGCGCTCCGGAATCTTCATATAGTGCAGCGAGTCTTCCAAAATATTTTGCACGATTGGAGCTGCAACCACACCCCCAAATTGAATCCCTTTCGGATTATCCACGGCAGTGTACACAACGATCTGAGGATCATCCGCTGGTGCAAAGCCAATAAAAGAAACAATGTGCTCTGTTGGAGAATAACGTCCATTTACAACCTTCTGTGCAGTACCCGTCTTGCCACCTACACGATAGCCGTCAATAAAAGCCGGCCGTCCTGTGCCTTTGGCAACCACGCTCTCAAGTGCTGCCCGCACCTTCTTGGATGTTTCCTCCGAAATGACCTGCCGCACAAGCTCTGGCTTCACCTCTGATACAGTCTCTCCAGTAACCGGGTTAACCCATGCTTTTGTTACATGAGGTTTATAGAGATTACCGCCGTTGATAGCCGCGGATACCGCAGCAATCTGCTGAATAGGCGTAACCGAAACCCCTTGACCAAAGGCTGTAGTCGAAAGCTCTACCGGACCTACTTGATTAAGCTTGAACAGAATACCATTAGCTTCCCCATTCAGATCAATTCCCGTTTTGCTGCCAAAACCAAAATCACGAATATATTTGAAAAGTGATTCTTTTCCCAGCCGTTGCCCTAAGGCGACAAACCCAGGGTTACAGGAGTTCTCAACTACCTGTAGAAAGGTTTGACTACCATGACCGCCCTTTTTCCAGCAGCGCAGCTTTGCGCCCGCCACCTCGATAAACCCCGGATCATAGAAATGATCGTTCTGAAGATCTACTTTACCTTCCTGCAGCGCAGCAGCCAGAGTGATGATTTTGAACGTTGAACCAGGTTCATAGGTCATCCAGATAGGCAGATTCCGGTTGTAAATCTGCGCATCATATTCCTTGTATGATGCTGGTTCATACCCCGGTCTGCTAGCCATGGCTAGTATCTCACCATTCTTCGGATTCATAGCTATAGCCCAAGCACCCTGCGCCTGATATTTTACCATAGCCTGATCAAGCTCACGTTCCATAATGGACTGGATCTGTTTATCAATCGTCAGCTCCAGATTAAGTCCGTCTTGAGGGGCAGAATATTTCTCAGATGAGCCAGGCATAAGTCTTCCGCCCGCATCAGACAAATAAGAAATATTGCCGGCTATACCTTTGAGCAGATTGTCATATATACTCTCTACTCCTGTAATACCCTGGTTATCTATACCTGTGAAGCCTAGAATATGCGCGGCTAAATCGCCGTAAGGGTAATACCTTTTGCTATCCTCAGCGACAACGATGCCCGGCAGCTGCAAATCACGGATGCTCGCGGCAAGATCCATCGTAATTTTGCGGCCGCCGGGCTGAAGTTTCACCGACATTTCTTTTTTGGACAGCAATGTCATCAGCTTCTCCTCAGTCATCCCAAGCAGTGGAGCTAATTGCTGTGCTGTCTTTTGCTTCTCTTTTACCTGCACCGGTACTGCATACACTGTAGGTGTGGTGATATTAGAAACGAGCGGCACACCTTCACGATCCATAATTTCACCACGTTTAGCGGTAAAAGGAATATTGCGGCGCAAGGAATCTTCTACCTTCGCAGTCAATTCCTCGCCTTGAGATAATTGCACATACGCAAGACGCACGACCAGCGAACCGAATAACACTGCCAGTCCCAGCAATGTCCACAGCATTCTCCGCCGTGTTACGACTTTGGAAACCTTCATTCCGTTCTCCCCCACTTTCAACAATAGACATGAGCTCTTATCTTCATGACTATTCGGGACAAACAGGGGTTAGAACAAGCTATGTTCCGCTCTCGGAATCTGTCCCCTCATCAGCAGGCGGGGCCACGGGAATATCTTCGCCATAATCATTTAATGGCTTCATTTTCAAAGTGACCAAGGTCTTGCCATTTTGCGTGCCTACAATCTGTTCTGAGACGTAACCTTCACCGTCTACCGCAATCTCTACTTTTAGTAGAGTTAGAATTTCAAGTGCATCACGCAGGGATTCCCCTTTTAAATCTGGAATGGTAGGCTGAGCCCCCTGTGGACTTAATAAATAGATCCGTTGCCCTGTAGCAAGCTTCGTACCTGCCTCAGGATATTGACTCTCTACAGTAGATCCTTCACCGACCACTACATAATCGAAGCCTTGATCCAAAAGTGCTTCTCTTGCTTCCTTCATCGTCTTGTCTGTTAGATCTGGTGTAGTCCGAAGTGCGACTGTTTCAGTCTTAGCCGGCTTTTTGCTGCTGCTATCACTAGCCTCAGACGCCAGCTTAGGTACTCCCATGTATTGCAGAGACTGGGATACAATCTCTTTAAATACTGG
Organism: Paenibacillus sp. FSL H8-0175; assembly: GCF_045040615.1. Classification (NCBI taxonomy): domain Bacteria; kingdom Bacillati; phylum Bacillota; class Bacilli; order Caryophanales; family Paenibacillaceae; genus Paenibacillus; species Paenibacillus sp. FSL H8-0175. Next base: position 5,449,194 of record NZ_CP150299.1, read on the forward strand.
AGCAGCTGCCTTACCGCCGCCAACCTCAACGTTCGGTTCGTCAATAATGACAATAACAGCGATCTTTGGATCATCAACAGGAGCATAACCAATAAAGGAGACAAGTACTTTGGATTTCACATAATCCTTTCCTTCAACCTTGATAGCCGTTCCTGTCTTACCTGCCACACGATAGCCGTCAATATAAGCGTTGCGGCCTGTTCCTTTTACTTGGTCAGCAACAACCTGCTCCAAATATTCACCCGTTTTCTTGGCGCTTTCCTCATCAATCACCTGACGCACTACACTAGGCTGAGTAACCTTTGTCTCACCAGTGTTAGGGTTTGTGACCTCCTTAACTACATACGGAGTCATCAACTTCCCCCCATTAGCGATAGCAGATACGGCAACGAGCTGCTGAAGTGGGGTTACTAGCACTTTTCCGTGTCCATATGCGAGTGTCGCAATTTCTATAGGACGTCCAACATTAGGGTTAACGACTCCGCTTGCTTCTCCTGGCAGATCGATTCCCGTTTTCTCATTGAAGCCAAAATCATTGATATACTGTAATAGTTTGTCCTGTCCGAGCATTTCATATAGCTTAACGAATAGAACGTTACTAGAACGTTTCACACCTTCAAGAAAACTGATTTGCCCCCATCCAGCATGATTAATATCATGCAGGGCCTTACTATATCCCTTTATCCGGATGGACCCGGACAAAAATGTCGCAACAGGATCAAAAAGCTTCTCTTCTACTGCGGCGGCAAGCGTTACAATTTTGAAGGTGGAACCAGGCTCATAAGTAGATTTAATAGCATGATTATAGAATCCTGCCCCTTCAGCCCCGGTCTTCCAAAATTCATTTGGATTATAGGTAGGCATATTGGCTAATCCCAAAATCTCCATCGTGTTCGGATCAGCAGCAATGACACTCATACTTTTTGGCTTATATTGCGCATACGCCTTTTGCATGGCCTCTTCTATATAATGCTGGATCGTACTATCGATTGTAAGCTTGAAATTACTTCCATTTACTACTGGCTTATAGGTATCTTGTGAATCCGGCAATTTTACCCCTTGACCGTCACTTTGATAAAGCAGCTTGCCATCGGCACCCTTAAGCTCCGTATCAAAGTATTTTTCCAGTCCCATGATAGCATTGCCGTCCCTATCTGTATAACCTAAGATATGTGCAGCTAATTCATCTTTTGGATAATATCGTTTCTGCTCTCTAACAAGCCCAATACCGGTCTCTTGAATTTTATGTTCTTTACCTAGGGCTACATAAAATTCTTTCACCTTATCGGCAAGCTCCTGATCAATCTTCCAGCCTTCATTACGAATTTCCCGGTTCTTGAGGTAAGCACCCGTCTTTTCGTCCTTGGCTTCAACCAGCTTACGCAGCTCATCCTCTGGTTTGCCGAGCAATTCGTGTAATCCTGTGATTACCTCTTCCCCGATGCCTTGTTGTTGAATCACTTCAGGATTCACCACCACGGTATAAGCAGGGACATCGCTAGCGAGCACACTCCCGTTACGGTCAGAAATCGTACCTCGCTCCGCTTTGATAGTTGAGGTATGCGCCCAAAGCGTGGCGGCCTTTTCCTGCCATTCCTCACCTTGCATAACTTGAATCCAGAACACTCTAACGATCAAAACAAGAAAAAAGAGGGTAATACACCCTCCTATAAACAGCGTGCGAAGTTTTATTCTTTTCAGCATAAGCGAACCTCACAACTTTTTTTATTGCGATCTTGCCAATCGCTCACTAATTATCACCCGGAGTCGTTGCCGAGCTTGCCGGAATATAGATTGTTGCATTCTCATCCGGGGACACATAACCAAGATCCCGTGCTTTTTGGGCGACTTTCTGCTCTAGATTCTGCTTTTCCATCTGATACGTAGAAATCTGCTTCTTGGCTGTTGCAATATCCTGATCTAATTTCTGAGCCTGCAAGTTCAAATCATAAATTTGGACGTAACGTGAAATCAGGGTGATCGCCACCAGAACGCATACTCCTAGCGTCAGCATATACAAAAGTTTCTCTTGCAGCGGAAGTACTCTTCGTCTGGTAACTACTTTTGTCTTCTCGCGGTAAAGGGGGTTTACCTCTTCTTTTCTTTTGGGCTGAACTGCTAAATTGCCGCGGGTATAGGCCATCTCTGACTCTCCTTTATCGTCAATTACAATTTTTCTGCAATGCGCAGCTTAGCTGAGCGGGCTCGGGTATTAAGCTCAAGCTCTTCTTCAGAAGGCACAAGCGGTTTACGATTGATTAACTTAAGCGTGCCTTTCGCGCCGCATACGCAAAACGGAAAGTCAGGCGGGCATGTACATCTGCTTAAATAGCTGCTAAAAATTTGCTTGCAAATTCGGTCTTCGAGCGAATGAAAGGTGATGACGGATACTCTGCCTCCTGGTGCAAGGCAACGTACTGCACTATGTAGCCCTTCTTCAAAAGCACCCAATTCGTCATTCACAGCAATCCTTAATCCTTGAAAGCTACGTTTAGCGGGATGCCCTCCTGTTCTTCGAGCAGCTGCCGGGATACCTTCCTTGATCAGTTCTGCTAATTCTCCTGTTGTCTCAATAGGAGCTTCTTCTCTTCTGTCTACAATTTTTCTAGCGATTCTCCGCGAGAATTTCTCTTCTCCATATTGGAAAAGAACACGGGCAATCTCCTGCTCGGACCATGTATTCACAATTTCAGCAGCGGTCAAAAGTGCTGACTGATCCATGCGCATGTCCAGCGGAGCATCATGATTGTAACTAAAGCCTCGTTCCCCTTCGTCAAACTGGGGAGAGGATACGCCAAGATCAAAGAGCACTCCATCTACTTGGGGAATACCATCTGTTTGTGGCACAAAGGGCACATCCTTAAGTACACTCTCCAGATCACGGAAGTTAGTCTTAATCGTCACAACCTTGTCTCCGTATTCCGCTAATCTTTCTTTTGCGTTCTCCAAAGCCCAATCATCTTGATCCAAACAGATTAAACGGCCTTCGCCGCTAAGCTTTGAAGCGATAAGTGAGCTGTGACCCGCTCCACCGAGAGTGCAATCTACATAGATTCCGTCTTTTTTGATGTGCAGCCCTTCTGTCGCTTCTTCCTTAAGCACCGTGATGTGGTGAAACAAGCTGCATCCCTCCAGGACAGTATTCGTTATTGTGTTTTATAGATCAAAATTGAAATCCACCAATTTCTCAGCGATTTCGTTGAACGATTCCTCGGACTGTTCGAAGTACTGTTCCCAAAGCTCTTTGTTCCAGATTTCCACCCGGTTCGAAACGCCCAGAATGACACAGTCTTTGTCCAGTTTGGCATACTGCCGTAAATTGGCCGGCAGATTTACCCTTCCCTGCTTATCCCAAACACATTCAGTTGCACCTGAGAAAAAAAAGCGGCTAAATGCGCGGGCATCTGATTTCATCAGCGAAAGGCTTTTAAGCTTTTGTTCCATGATTGCCCATTCTTCCATGGGATAAACAAACAGGCAGGAGTCTAGGCCGCGGGTCGTCACGAAGGAGGTTCCGAGCAATTCACGGAGTTTAGCCGGAATAATGATTCGGCCTTTGTCGTCAATGCTGTGTTGATACTCTCCCATGAACATCCTTTTTCCCACCCCTAATCCCCGAATCCCCACTTTACCCCACTTTTCACCACTTAAGCATAATAGATTCGCCATTAAAAATCAAAAACCTTTTTCTGGCCAAGGAAATTTTTCCTAAATCAGATAGCTCGTTTCCCGAAAAACATTTCTCCACAGAAAAAAGCCATACAATCGGAATCTTGTCCGTTGCATGGCTTTGTTAAAAAAGTTGCTTCAGTTCAAGGTACACTGGTTAATACACTTTATTGTTATGCGTTCGGTTATTAATCGTTCAAATTCCAGCTGTCCAAATAATCCACTTGTGCCGGAGTGAGGCTATCGATGTTAATGCCCAGACTTTCCAGCTTATAACGTGCTACTTGCTCATCCAGCTCATAAGGAACATTTTCAACTTTTACGCCAATGCTCTTATAATTATCATTTACATATTTCAGCGACAGTGCCTGGAGTGCAAAGGTTGTATCCATAATTTCAGCAGGGTGACCATCAGCAGCACCCAGATTTACAAGTCTGCCTTCAGCAAGCAGATATAATTTACGTCCGTCACGAAGCTGGTACTCTTCGATATTTTTGCGAACGGTACGTTGGGATACGGATCTTTCCGACAGCTCAGGCTTATTCACTTCAACGTCGAAATGGCCCGCGTTGCACATGATTGCTCCATCCTTCATCACATCATAATGTTCACCGCGAATTACATAACGGTTACCAGTTACTGTAACGAAGAAATCACCAACCTTAGCTGCTTCCAGCATTGGCATTACTTCAAAACCGTCCATATGTGCTTCAACGGCTTTAATCGCATCAACTTCTGTGACAACTACTTTTGCTCCAAGTCCTTTGGCGCGCATGGCAACACCTTTACCACACCAGCCGTAACCGACAACAACTACTGTTTTGCCCGCTACGATAAGGTTGGTTGTGCGAATAATTCCATCCCATGCCGATTGACCAGTGCCATAACGGTTATCAAACAAATATTTGCAGTAGGCATCATTAACCGCGACCATTGGGAACTTCAATACGCCTTGCTTTTGCAGAGCTTTTAAACGAATAATCCCGGTAGTTGTTTCTTCAGCACCCCCGCGAATATTCTCCATCAGATCAGGACGCTCCGAATGCAGCAATGTAGCAAAATCCCCACCGTCATCAATAATCAAGTCCGGTTTGCTCTCCAGTGCTTTGATATTAAGGGCTTTAAATTCTTCAGGAGATGGATTGTATTTAGCAAATACTGTGATTCCATCCTCCACAAGCGCTGCACATACATCATCCTGTGTAGATAGTGGATTCGAACCTGTAATGGTTACATCTGCACCACCAGCTTTGACAACCTTCGCCAAATAAGCGGTTTTAGCTTCCAAATGCAATGTGATCGATACTTTCAGACCTTTAAATGGCTGTTCTGCTTCAAACTGCTCACGAATACGGTTCAGTACCGGCATATGCTGGCGAACCCAGTCGATTTTCAAATGCCCTTCCGGTGCGAGTGACATATCAGCCACGATACTATTTTGTTTAGATGAACTCATTATGAAACCTCCTAAAAGTTTTATGGAGCTATACTTCTATGATCCACTTCGCAATAAAACTTGCTCCGTAAGCATACGCTTTGTTTTGTGAGCGTTACTACATTGAATCTGCTTCGTACAAAACTCACTTCGTAAGCAAAAGCTTAGTTTTGTGGAAAGCGATACTTCCATTACATATAAATGATGCGATGTGTTCCACTGTAATCCGGTTCAACCGTCATTAACTCATCCAGCCAAGCAAGCCCGTACCGGTTCAAGTAATACATGATATTGTACACTCTTTCCTGCAGTTTACCCAGTGGCATTAACGACAGCTCGATTCGCTCCCATTGCCGGATTGCAGCTTCGTTCTGTTTTGCCATTGCATCTTGGGCTTTCGCCTGTAAAAAAGTAATTTGATCTAGAATCTTCTCTTTATTGTTATTCCCCAGCTTAAGCAGACCGGCCTGAACCGTTCCAAGCTGCTCAATCAGCGGTTCGTACATGGCGGCGAATGAGGTCTTGGTTTCTTCAAAACGACGTTCAATCCCCAGCTCATCCTGTGCGGCCAGCCATTCATGTCTTTTATGATCCAGTCCTTGTCTTACATCCTCAAAGCTAAGTTGATATTTATCCATATGCTTGTGCAGCGTACCTTCTACGACAGTAAAAGACATTCTAGGGATAATTAACGGCATTTCTCCCCCAATGGTCTCAAACGCACGACGCGGAATGGCCCAGTAAGCAATCTCACCTTGACCCAGCACCGTTGCCAGAACAGGCAACACATAATCCTGCATAAGTGGACGTGTCAGCACATTATTGCTAAAGCGTTCCGGATGTGCCTGCACCTCCTCAAGTAATTCATCACGGGAAAAGGATACCTGACCCTTGCGATCCGTAAAGATTCCGTCCTTCTTGTGAAGCAGAAGCCGTGTACCTTCATGAATATAAAAGAGGTTGGCATTGCCAGCTGTAACATCAGCCTGAAGCTCATATCCGGCGCCCACAATATCAGAAGCAGAATTCATATACGCTGTTTCCAGTGCATCATTCTGCATAATTAGCGAAGTGAAAAATGGCTGTTCTAACTTACGTAAGTTGGGATCAGCAGAATCAAGCAGAATTAGACCAAATTTACCAAATAATGAACCCATCAGCTTGGCAAATGCATCTGTCATACTATCTGCTCTAAAAGAAGAAGTGCGAATGAATTCCATAATCTGCGGCTTAAAGTCGCTTTCCTGAAGCAGACCGTCTAACTGTTCCACTACCTGCTGCCAGCTTTCCTCTTCTACACGAATATCACTTACTGAGGAGCGTTTCTCTTCTGACTTTTCTATCTTAATCTTAGTAATCTCCTGCGTACGATTCAGTACATACGTATGATTCACTTCATCCCAGTCATGATCTTCACCTGCAATCCAGAATAAAGGAACTACCGGTCGGCCGAGTTGTTCAGCTGCTTCTTTTGCCGCCATAATAGTAGTTGCAGCTTTATATACCACTAACAGGGGTCCAGTAAATAGTCCGCTTTGCTGCCCACCTGTCACCACTAATGTCCCCGGCTGCTCTAAGAGAGCCAGCGAAGCCATCACCGCATCATGCGAGTTATGCTTTTCATTATATTGACGTAGACACTCAGCAATCTGAGTCCGGTCGGCACGAAGGCTTTCTCTGCCGTCTAGCCACTCTGCCCTTCTACTTCTACTTTCTTTATTGCGGAAATCCCCACCGTACAAATGACTAACCTTTTCAAAATGATCTATATAGTCGCGCGAGAGTGCAGATCCACCCTTGAGCGGTTCCGTTACAATATTCATTTGCTAGTGCCTCCAGTTCTACTAAGCAGTTATATGTAAATCCAAGTTCGTAAAAACTCTCTATGATTGTATCCAAAGTCAGGAGCCGCGTCAAAGTAAAACATGTCTTGATATCAGCAACACAGGTACAGCCAACTGTTCAATTATACTATAAATTCATTAAATAATATCCTAAATACATACAAGAGGCGAGAGCATAATGCTCCCGCCTTTGAAAACCTAAGTATAAATTATGCGAATTTTTTGCTGACAAAGTGGCCTTTAGATACTTCTACTAATTCAAAGTCACTGTCATTGGTCTTATCGTTAGCAGAATAAATAGGGCTGCCAAGCTCATCATGCAAGTGAATACGTTTTTTGTTGACTTCAATTTCCGGATCCGGAACTGGAATAGCCGACAATAGGGATTTAGTATAAGGGTGGATAGGATTTGCATACAGCTCTTCACTTTCCGCCAACTCAACCATTTTACCCAAGTACATAACTGCTACGCGATCACTGATATGTTTAACCATGGACAGATCATGCGCGATGAAAAGATAAGTCAATCCAAGACGATCTTGCAATTCTTTAAGCAAGTTAACGACCTGAGCTTGAATGGATACGTCAAGTGCGGAAATCGGCTCATCACAAACGATGAACTTAGGATTAACCGCTAACGAACGGGCAATCCCGATACGTTGACGTTGTCCACCGGAGAATTCATGCGGATAACGGGTTGCATGGTCATGGTTAAGACCAACCATATCCAGCAGTTCTTCAATCCGTTTCTTACGTTCTGCACGGCTGCCAGCCATTCCGTGAATGTCCAGTGCCTCGCCGATGATATCAGAAACCGTAAACCGCGGGTTAAGCGATGCGTACGGATCTTGGAAAATCATTTGCATGTCGCGGCGCATAGCCTTCATTTGATTTCCAGGCAATTTATAAATGTCTGTACCATTATATTTCACACTTCCAGCAGTAGGCTCATACAAGCGAAGAATCGTACGTCCAGCAGTAGTCTTACCACAACCGGACTCACCTACCATCCCAAGTGTCTCGCCCTCACGGATCGTGAAGTTAATATTATCAACAGCCTTAAGAACCTTACCTTTACCTACATTAAAATATTTCTTAAGACCTTCTACCTCTATTAGGTTCTTACTCAAGAGTACTGCACCTCCTTGGCCATCGAATGCAGATTCCAGCAACGCGCCATATGCGTTTCGCTGAATTCTGTGGCGCCGGGATCGATTTGTTCGCACACATGCATCGCTTCATTACAACGAGCAGTGAACGGACAGCCGATCGGCGGCTTGATCAGATCTGGCGGTGTGCCGATGATCGGAATAAGCGGCTCGCCTTTCTTTTGGTCCAGACGCGGCATTGAGCGCAGCAGACCTTTGGTGTATGGATGTTGTGGATTTTTAAAGATTTCCCATCTTGTTCCGGTCTCCACAACCTCACCTGCATACATTACAATCACCCGATCACACATGCCAGCAACTACGCCCAGATCATGTGTAATCAGAATAATGGAGGTACCTAGTTTTTGCTGCATCTCTCTCATAACTTCCATGATCTGCGCCTGAATGGTTACATCTAGAGCTGTTGTAGGCTCATCTGCTATCAGCAAAGCCGGACGGCAAGCTAACGCGATTGCGATCATTACACGCTGGCGCATACCGCCTGAGAATTCGTGGGGATATTGGTTAAAGCGAGCCTCCGCATTTTTGATGCCTACTAATTTCAACATCTCCATACCTTGCTTTTTCGCTTCGGCCGCTGACATTTTCTGATGTTTAATCAAAACTTCAGTGATCTGTTTGCCCACTTTGATGGTTGGGTTCAGAGAAGTCATCGGGTCTTGAAAAATCATGCCAATATCTTTACCGCGAATAGATTCCATTTCTTTCATGCTTTTGTCTAGCAGATTCTGTCCTTGAAAAATAATCTCTCCCTTTTTCACTTTAGAAGGTGGGGAAGGGATCAAACGCATAATCGATTGAGCAGTTACACTCTTACCGCTGCCGGACTCGCCGACGATGGCAACCGTTTCGCCTTTGCCAATTTCAAAATTCATACCACGGACAGCTTGTACTTCTCCGCCCTTAACAAAAAAGGAAATATGCAAATCTTTGACTTGTAAAATAGGTTCCATCCATATTCCTCCTATTTCTTCAGCTTAGGATCAAGCGCGTCACGAAGACCATCACCGAAAATGTTGAAAGAAAGCATTGTTAAGCTGATTAGGATCGCAGGGAACAAGAAGCGCCATGGATAGTACAACCAGCCGGTGAGTGAGTCATTGATCATCGATCCAAGTGAAGCAACAGGAGCTTGTACACCAAGACCCAAGAAGCTTAGGAAGGCCTCAGCAAAGATAGCATTTGGTACAGACAGTGTAATGGTTACGATAATCGGACCAACCGCATTCGGCAGAAGGTGCTTGAACAACAGTCTCGCAGAACCAGCACCCATGGAACGGGACGCCAATACGAATTCACGATTCTTGAGCTGCATAATTTCTCCACGCACAATCCACGACATCGTAATCCAGCCTGTAATGGTTAGAGCTAGGATGATTGTTCCAAGACTTGGCTCAAGAACGACCAAGAGCAAGATTACAACCAGCAAATAAGGAATAGAATACAAAATTTCAGAGAATTTATTCATAATATTATCTACACGGCCGCCGAAGAAGCCCATAATGCCTCCGTAGATAACACCGATGAACAAGTCGATGGCTGCCGCAGCAAGACCAACGATCAAGGAAATCCGTGCACCGTACCAAGTACGAACAAAGATATCACGACCAAGATCATCCGTTCCAAACCAGTGATCGGAGGAAGGGGGCTTATTGGTGCTCATCAAATCATTAGAATAATAGTTATATTTCGAGATAAAAGGTGCAAAAATCGCTGCAAGTACAATCAAACCCAGGATACCGAGCGCAGTCATCGCCATTTTATTTTGACGCAACCGTTGCCAAGAGTCTTTCCAAGCAGAGAGACTCTCACGCTGGATAACTTCGGCTTCTTTTTCATCTACACCGACTTTTTGAAAATCTTCCGGTTTTAGATTTAGCAAGTTATTTTCAGTAGCCACTATTTAGCCCTCCTTTCCTCCACTTAATTTCATACGTGGGTCAATTAATACATAAGCAATATCCGTAATAAAGCGGGCAACCATGAGTAATACACCATAGAAAATGGTTATCCCCATAATAACGGTATAGTCACGGACACCAATCGCTTCCACGAACTGTTTACCAATACCCCCAACACCAAAGATCTGCTCGATAACAACCGAACCAGTTACGATGTTAGCTGTCATTGGACCCATATAAGTAACAACAGGTAGAATTCCGTTACGAAGTACATGGCGGCTCAGAATAGCCATCCAGCTCAATCCCTTTGCTTTAGCCGTTTTGATATAATCCGCATTCAAAACTTCAAGCATACTTGAACGGGTCAAGCGGGCGATAAAGGCGATCGGCTGTGCCGAGAGCGCGGCCACGGGTAAGAAATAATAGATTGGCCCTTTAAAACCTGAAACCGGTACCCAACCCAGTTTGAAAGCAAATACATACTGCAGTAATGACGCGACTACAAAGCTCGGAACCGCAATCCCCAGAACTGCCAGCACCATAGCTGCGCTGTCAATAAACTTTCTGTGATAGAGTGCCGCCAACATGCCGAGAAATACTCCGACAATAACCGCCACAACGATTGCGACGAGTCCCAGCTTCAGCGACGCTGAAAAGGTTTGACTGATCAAATGTGATACATCTTGATTTAGGCGTTTCATTGAGACACCTAGGTCACCTTGGATAATATCACCTAAATACTTAAAATACTGATGAGAGAGCGGCTTGTCCAGACCATATTGTTCCATCAGACGTGCTTTAATTTCTGGCGGTACCTTCTTTTCAGAAGTAAACGGATCCCCCGGAATAGCTTTCATCAAGAAAAAGGTAGCTGAAATCAATACAAATAGAGAAACCAACATATAGAAAAACTTATTTGCGACATAACGAACCATCCCCATCACACCTCCTCCGACAATTTTTGATACACATAATAATGATTTTATGAAAAAAACGGATTTTTGTCTATTTTCTATATATGTTATTAATAACATTAATTAACAAATAGACAGGAATACAAAAAAAAGGGATATATATGGAATTCCACATATATATCCCGAAGTATTCTGCAACTTCAGTCAACTAACTATTCTGTTGTAATTACTAAAGCAATATCTTAGTGCTCAAGCAAGTATCCGCGAGTCAAGTCAATTGCACCACTAAAGTCAAGAGTAACACCTTTAAGGTACTCTTTAGTCAGGGAGTTGTTAGTGTAGTAGTACAAAGGAATCAGAACCATATCTTGCTCAATGAGCAATTTCTCAGCTGCAGCAAACTTTTCTTGACGTACTGCCAAGTCAGTGCTTGTTTTAGCTTCGCTGATCAATTTGTCATACTCAGGGTTAGCGTAACCAGTATCATTGTTACCGCCACCTGTTACCCACATATCAAGGAAAGTCATTGGATCATTGTAATCCGCAGTCCAACCAGCACGAGCAACTTGGTAGTTCAGGTTTTGACGGTTTTCAATAAATACAGCCCACTCTTGGTTAACGGTTTGTACGTCGATACCAAGATTGTTTTTCCACATATCAGCAATCGCCAAAGCGATTTTCTTGTGACCTTCACTTGTGTTGTAAGTCAGGGAGAATGTAGGCAGTTTATCCATACCTTCTTCTTTCAGACCTTCAGCAAGCAATGTTTTAGCTTGTTCTAGATCTTCAGTGAAGTAGCTATCTTTAACTGCTGTACGGTATTCACCATCAGCACCAGCGATACCCGGAGGTACATAACCGTATGCTGGGAATTGTCCACCTTGTACTACATTGTCAATCAAAGCTTGACGGTTAATGGACATTGCAAGAGCCTTACGGATTTTAGCGTTTGTGAAAGGTTTTTCAGTGATATTGAATTCGTAGTAGTATACGGAAGCAATACCTTTACGGCTGAATTCGTTAGGAAGTTCTTTTTGCACGATTGGAATTTGTTCTGATGGAATTTCACCAGTTGGTCCACCGGCACGATCGTATTCACCGTTCTTGTAGCTGAGCAGCTCAGTTGCACCGCTGTTTACAAGGGAGAAGTCGATTTTGTTAAGTTTAATGGAATCTTTATCCCAATATTTATCGTTTTTAGTTACAACAAGTGTTTGACCTGTAGTCCACTCTGTAAGAGTGAAAGCACCGTTAACGATCATAGTATCTTTGCTTGTTGCCCATTTAGGATTACTCTCAATGGATTTGTGTACAGGGTAATAAGTGTAGAAGGAAAGCAATCCAAGGAAGTAAGGAGTTGGGGCTTCAAGAGTAACTTCAAGAGTTTTCTCATCAACCGCTTTGACACCTACTTGACTGAAATCGGTAATTTCCTTGTTGTAGAACTTTTGAGCATTTTTGATGTAGTACAATTGATAAGCGTAAGGTGCAGCGGATGCAGCAGCAGGATCGAGCACGCGTTTCCAAGCGCGAACGAAGTCTTCTGTTGTTACAGGATCGCCATTACTCCATTGTGAATCACGGAGTTTGAAAGTATATACCAGACCGTCAGCGGAAACTTCCCAGCTTTCAGCAACACCTGGTTCAGCTTGACCAGATTCAGCATTCATGCGAGTCAGACCTTCGTACATTGTTGTCAGGACAGTGTGAGCTTGGCTATCTTGAGCCAATCCTGGGTCAAATGTTGGAGGCTCAGAACTAAGGTTAATTCTCAATGTTTGGTCAGCAGCCAATTTTTCTTCTGTAGCTGCATTACCAGTTGCCGTGTTACCAGTGTTAGCATTGTTACCTTTATTGCCGCTGTTTGCATTGTTTCCGCCGCAGCCAGCAAGCACTGTGCCGATAACAAGTACTAATGCAATCATTAGCAATAGACTTTTACTCTTCTTCATCTAGCAGTTCCCCCTAAATAGAATGTGGTATATGGTTTATGATTATACAACCAGTGGTCAAAAAAATCTAGTGCAATGTTTTCAGAAAATATTTTTTTTTTAAAACTTTAAACTTTTGTGACGTTGACGCTTCACCGAAGCAGTGGAACGTTACATCGCTTGTGATATGTAGGTAATTAGCCCAACAAACATAAATAATAAATATCCGAAGCTCATAAAAAAGAACGAAAGTCTCCAAACTGCCCGAAATAACCGCTTCCCATCTACCTTTCCTTTCATCCGATTTTGAGCTCCGCCAATCAGTCCAGCGGATATTAATACAATAATTAGTATAAGGTAAAACCCAAAACCGGAATTAAAGATGTTATTAAACAATGCGGAGACCGATAATAATAAAAAAAATGTGGTCACGTCCATAGCGAGCATAAAAGTTTTCTTTTTATCTTTTTTTAAGCCCTTTCCAATGAAAAAAACAATCAAAAACGGCACAATCGGAATAACGCTTAAAGTAATAACCGAATCCATCAGCAGTCCCATAGCTTCACCTCTCCCCAGAGATCATACCCCAATACCTTCTACTAATTGGCAGAGCCAGCGATTTAATGGTGCCGACACTCCAGATCGTTCTGCCATTTCTACAAGACTTCCATTGATCCAACGAATTTCTGTGGTTCTTGAAGCAAGTACATCTGCCAGCATAGATGAAATATTGCCAGACGTTAACCGGCACACCTGAAGGATGTTATCCCAAGCATCCTTATCATAAGTAATTTCACAGAAATCATACACCATTATTGCTTCTTCAAAAACTTCCTTCATTAATTGGAGGCGTTGCTCTGAAGACAACAGCTCCCCATTTGGAATACGCCAAATCGCCGTGAGTGGATTTATAACGGCATTGATCAAGAGCTTCCGGTAAATCATGGTATCCACTTCATTCGACAAAAAGGCTGCGAATCCTGCCATTATGAGAACTTCTATTAAATTATTCGCTTTTAAATCATTATGTATGCTATGAGCTTGTCCATCCCCTAAGCTCCATTTTCCTATCCACACCTCCCCTGCTCCTGCATGAATGACTTCAGTTAATGATTTGCGCTTCGCAGCCTCCGTAGTCACAGCTACATATAAATTGGCGTTTGGCAACATGCCTCCTAACATCTCCATATGTCCTGTACCATTCTGAAAACAAATCATATGTACTTGCTCTTCCTTAAGTAGGGATAGAAATTCAGGCAAATCATTATGTAGAGTATTCTGTTTAACCGTCACCACGATCCAATCACTCGGCTCTTCTAGATAAGCACCAGCGAACTCCCCTATTGGCGCGGATACAAACTGATCTTCCGAAATTGTTATCGGCTCGCGTTCATCCTCGTAGGTAACCGTTAAGCCATCACGCCCTAATCGTTGGCATTGTTCTACCCCTCGGCACCACAGTCTCACATCATTCCCGGTTTGGATCAGTCTCCCTGCCAGCAGCAGCCCGAGTGAACCTGCACCAATTATATCAATTTTCATATAACCCTCCTGCTGATCTTAAGCACAATTTTTCTAAGTATACCAAAAACCCCGCAAGTGGTGCTTAAAAAGCAGACCACTTGCGGGATTGTTAGTTAACCTATCGTTTATTCAATGCGTTCTAAATTTCCGTTACCATCCATTTTGAAACGAGTCTTCATTTCTTCTTCTTCTTCATTTAAGAAAGCAAGCCTGCGAGCACGATCCATAATCTGAATTAAAGCTTTGTAATCATCGTTGACTACCCGGTAGTCGCTTTGAGCAAGATTAACCTCTTTAGACAACCGTTCATTCTCAGATCGTAATTCTGTTAATTCATCTTCCTTCTCGCGCAGGTCTCTTTCCAGCATTTTCAGCTGACGTCCTGCTTCCTGGATCGTACCCTTCCATTGTCTTAAGAAACGAATGACCGCATCAATGGATAATGTGTTTTCACTTAATCCCTCACCGCGCCCAAATTCCTCATCGACATCACCCAGAATGAGACCAGCTACTTGCGCTCCTCTTACTGACGGCTGCTTTTTCAGGTAGCTACGCTTTTGACGTTGCCCTTTAGCAATACCGATTGCACCTTCATAACTTTTCCGAACACAACTGTTCCAGCGGAATCCGCAAGCGGCCGAAGTTCTGCCGATTTTTTCACCCACCTCTTCAAAAGCGGCAAGCTGTGTGCTGCCCTCCCGAATGTGTCGCAAAGTTACTTCTGCCAATATTAGATCATCTTCTGCACTCCAAGCGTCCTGTCTAACGGCTGTCATAAAGCCAAACCTCCTAACAACGTCATGAAATAACCATCTCCATAACCGGCAGTTCTGCCGGGTAGTGAATAGGGATAAAAGCTGCTTACTCCATTTCTATGCTTCTCATAGAGTTCATAGAATCTATTTGATACTAATTTGTATTTCCATTATCTGCGTACATCATACGCATAAAACTATAAATTCTCTTTTTTAAAGCACTAATCACTCAGGTCAATTATAAAAATCACATTTTTTGAAGATTAGTGCATTTTTTTCAATGAATTCGTTTACACATAATTATGTTGAGGGTATAATAAATCGAAGGAATATTCGTGAGATACATACTGGAAGGGGGACTCTCTCTTGGACCGCATGTTTCGGGTATTAGGTTTTTTCACATTAGCTATTGGATTGATGGCTTTCGCCGGAGGTCTAACAGAAATGGCCTTGCTTTTCTTTTTACAAACTGCATTTTTCGTAATACTTGGCTATATGAAATTTACTGAAAAAACTTATGTTCTTCTCTTCTGGGCATACATGATTCTGACTTTCACCGGATTTAGTTATTGGACGATCTTTCAAATGGGTCTTCCACTATAAATTGCAGTACTCTTTTGGAGCGGATGAGGTCCTTATCTTATAAGGATCACTTCCGTTTTTTTGTTTGTATGCTATTTTAGAAGGGTTAAACATATTATTAGTACATACATATATCATTTCAAAAAAAAGGTGGTGGTGTGGTGCGCTCCCGCAATTTACAAAGCCGCATGATTGCAACCATACTAATTCTCTTCTGCTGTACTTTGTTTCCGTTACAACCTGTGAAGTACTTGTCTGCCGATCCTAGCGGTGATTTTTTCAATTCTGCTATACCAGATAATGAAGAAACCCGTAAACTACTTGAACAGACCTTGTCTTCTGCAGAAATTGAACGTGAAATCATCAAGATTACAGCCGAACAAAAAGCACTTGAACAAAAGGTAGAAAGCCTGAACAGACAAGCTACCCAGAAAAAAACAGCCATTGCGGACCAACAGGAACGGGCAGGTGCAGTTGTGCGTTCTTATTATATGGGGGATAGAGATAATCTTCTGGCCGCGTTTTTTTCAGCAAAAAGTATCAGCAGATTCCTGGCTCTGTTCGATTATTATGAGATTATTATTGGAAATGACCGCGATATTCTCTCACAATATGAAGAACAATATAAGGATTTGAAGGATACCCTTCAGACTGCGAAGCGAAACTCGGAAGAGCTCGCCCGATTGCGTACGGCTCTGGAGGAACAGCAAGTTCGGGTAAACGCGCTCAACAAGGATATTGAGGGTGGGATTAAAAATAGCAGCGATCCTGAAAATATGAGTACTCTACTTAAAGAATTCACATTATATTGGGAGAATATCGGCCTGCACGAGGTAAAAACTTATTTCAAGGCGTTATCCTCCGCAATGAATAAACTACCACAGTTTGTTCAGAATCGAGAGGGTGTACTGACCCGAAAAGGAATGACTTATGAGCTAAACCTGAAGGAAGAGGATCTGAATGAATTTTTGCAATCGCAGAATTCGCTGTTTAAAGACTTCGCCTTTCATTTCAATGACGGATCGATTACTGCCACTGGAAAAAGCGGAGCGCTAGCCCTTTCACTGACCGGTCACTATACCATTCAGGAAGAACCGATCAACGGCCTTATATTCCAAGTCGATCATATTGTATTTAACGGTCTTGAATTGCCTGACACAACAAGAAAAACGTTGGAAGAAGAATTTGACTTAGGCTTTTATCCAGGCAAAATAGTATCTTTCCTTCGTGCCACGGCAGTAGATAGCCAAGAGGGCGTCTTGCATGTTAAGCTTTCCATTTCATTTTAGGCCTTCTTTTAGAAATTCTTTGTAGCCTTCCGCATCTATCTGCCCTGTTAATAGTAACGATACAGCTTCAACAACCTTACTCCAGCCGCCCTGTGAATCATCCTCCGGGGCGGTTTCTTCTGTCAGCAATAGCTCAACATCGAAAGGAAGCTTGTATTTAAAAGCATGCTCCGAACGATAAAGAACATCAAGCGCCGGCAAGCTCCCCGTATTCTCCAACCAATCCAGCTGAGCATCCTCTGAGGTGATAAAGGTCAGCCAATTCACAGCTTCCTTTGGACTTTGAGATTGAGCTGGAAGGGCAAAAGATCGACTGTAACAGGATTCAAACCCACCCCCATTATTAGCAGTCAGGGCCGGTACAGCAGCAAGGGATGAATTTCCATGCTTCTGCCACTCGGATAACGGTAATGAAGCAACGGCGACACTACCTCCTTGGAGCATATCCCAGACATCTTTATTGTAGCGGCTGGTGAGATAAAAATAACTGCGGGCATTCTGAATCCAATTCAACACCTCTTGGTTATCTGCTAACAAGCTGCTATTCATGCTCTCCATTACCGCTGACAATCCATAAGGATTGCGGGTATCCATCGCAAGTAAATATTTCCCTTGCTCTTTTAGCACATTCTGAAGCAGGATATTCCACTCTTCGAGGCTTTTGGGTAATGCATTAAAACCCAGCTCCGCCAGCCGTTGTGGGGAATAAACAAGCACGTAAGGATCTATATCTAACGGGACTCCCCAATTATATCCATTCCACTGCATCCAGGGGATCAACTGTGTTAACGGTGCACTCCCCGGAACGCTCTGATACACATCCATCGGCAATAAATATCCACGTGTGGCCCAGTCCAGAATGCTTCGTCCATCTGCCATGACTATATCCGGGCTGTCCCCGATCGTTAAATCATGCTTCAATACCTCATCGGCATCCTCCATATCCACATTGCTTAAAATAACCTTTACTCCACTTTCTAAGGTATAACGGTTGCTAAGGAGCTCCAGTTCACTAAATTCTTCGCTATTTAACGATACTCTTATGTGTAAGCTATCTATAGTTCCCTCATCTCCGGAAGAGGGATGGGTCGACTGACTTTGTGGTCTTTTCATAGGACGTGGATCGTTACTGGTACTCAATTCCATACTGGGCGACAGGCTTGTCAGCGATAGTAGTAAAATTGCAAAAAGCAGCCAATAATTTTTGCGTTTCAGCACGATTTCCCACCTTCCCTTTTGATTGGTCTCCCCTATTTTACCAAACCCTCCGGTGCTTGTCTTTAGTTTGTGAAACCGTTCTCTTTCTATTATATGGGTGATACGCCAGAGGCATTAAAAATAGGAAGGTGATCTGACCGCCATTACAAGAAAGCTTTGGACTTCCGATCGCTGTTATCCTCAGATTTCCTGATCTAATTACCGCATCATGCGGTTAAAATCCGAGGATAAAGGCGAACGCTTCGCTTCTACAGTTCCAGACTTTCTTTCCATGGCTCTAATCACCACAACCAACTTTAAATTCCTCTGCCGTTTCCGGGCGGGCAGGAAAAAGCCGGGAGAGTTTGCTTCTCCCGGCTGAAAATAGGATTGATGAACCGTTAGAGTAGATCCGCGGCCAATTGCGCCAAGCGGGAACGCTCACCTTTTTCCAAAGTAATATGTCCGCTAATCCCTTGCTGTTTAAACTTCTCGACGATATAGCTCAGTCCGTTGCTCGCAGCATCCAGATATGGATGATCGATTTGCTCCGGATCGCCCATTAGAATGACTTTACTTCCTTCTCCCGCTCTGGAGACAATGGTCTTCACCTCATGGCGGGAAAGGTTCTGCGCCTCATCAATAATAATGAACTGTGATGGGATTGAACGGCCGCGAATATAGGTTAAGGCTTCTACCTGTATACTTCCTAACCCCATTAAGATTTTATCGATATCGCCAGCTTTTTTGGTATCGAACAGGAATTCCAGATTATCATAAATAGGCTGCATCCAGGGTCTAAGCTTCTCATCCTTCTCACCGGGCAAGTAACCAATGTCCTTACCCATAGGAACAACCGGACGGGCGATAAGCAATTTTTTGTATTTATGTTCATCCTCCACTTTGAATAGTCCGGCTGCAAGCGCCAATAACGTCTTCCCTGTCCCAGCCTTACCCGTGATCGTTACGAGTGGGATTTCATCATTTAGCAGCAGCTCCAGTGCCATTCGTTGTTGAGCATTACGGGCGCTAATCCCCCAAACCGAATCATTGCCCAGATAGAGTGGCTCCAGACGTGTGGCATCACTATTCACTTTGAGAAGAGCTGATTTGCCAGTGCCAATCTCATCCTTGAGAATCACAAATTCATGAGGGTACAACGGATACGACAACGCAAGCTGTTTTACCGTCAGAGAGCGGTGACTGTAATATTCATCAATCAATGCGGGATGAACCTGCAGAGATTGGTAACCAGTGTATAGTTCATTTAAGTCTCCAGTACGATCTGACAAATAATCCTCTGGCGTAATTCCCAGAACATCCGCTTTAATACGAACCAGTACATCCTTGCTCACAAGCACAACGGGACGCGGATCGGGCTTCTCATTCTCTTCATTCAAATAATTGAGAGCAACAGCCAATATCCGATTGTCGTTAGACACCTCGCCAAACATTTCCTGTACCTTCACAAAACTGCGATGGTTAAGTTCTACCTTCAGCTTGCCTCCATGCTCCAGTTCCACACCACTATGCAAATGACCTAGTTCCCGGAGTCCATCAAGCAATCGGGATACCGTACGGGCATTCCGACCGATTTCGTCAGCATTGCGCTTCTTGGAGTCGATTTCTTCCAGCACAACAGCCGGAATAACCACCTCATGCTCCTTGAAAGAGAAAATTGAATTGGGGTCGTGCAAAAGCACGTTGGTATCTAGCACAAATATCTTGTTCATATTATCCCCTCCACAGCGCCTGGTTTGATTGATCATACATAACTCTTTCCGCCAAGGGAAAAGATATGGTACAGAAACGATTCTTTGGCTGAAAGGAGTAATCACATATGAGAAAATCAATATGTCTGTTGCTGGTACTGCTGCTACTGACAAGCTGCGGTATCGCTAATAAAAAGACATCACCCTCTCCTCAGAATAAACAATCTGCGAATGCTGTAAAGGGTACGGGGAACCATGAGGTTCGGCAATTGTCCAATGATGGTGCGACTAATCCTAAAGCCACCTCAAAAGCTGGTCAAGCCGTCAATGTTAATGGAGAAAGTGAAATTGCACTTAAGGATCATTTTGAACAGTTGGCCAAAAGAGTTCCCGGTGTAAACGGCGCACACTGTGTAGTCATGAACAAAGTTGCCATTGTTGGTCTTGATGTAGAAGGTTCTCTGGGCCGTTCACGTGTAGGAAGCATCAAATATTCTGTAGCGGAAGCCATCCGCAAAGACCCAAGAAGTGTACGGGCGCTTGTCACTGCGGATATGGATCTCTCCAGCAGATTAGCGGAAATGAGCCGCCATATCTCCAAGGGACATCCGATATCCGGTTTCTCATCCGAGCTGGCTGATATTATCGGACGAATCATGCCACAGCTGCCAGAGGATACCAAGCCGCAAAAAAATGCACAGTAGAGGTTAAGAACAAAAGATGTTCTTTGAGTTCAAAAAAAGCCCAGTGATATTTTCACTAGGCTTTTTTCATGGCAGCAAATACTTGTCCGTCCAACTTCTCAGCGGCACGTCCATCATAAACTTTCGCATATCTTGGGGCGGAGTCCAGCTGCGCGCCGTAAAAAAGCGCGTTGCGGACCGCTTGAATTTCAACATCAAAACAGCACATCTTAAAAGGAACATCTTCTAGCGGGTCCTGCCTTACAGCAGCACTACCGTTAATGGCATAGACAGTTCCTTCACCAAACACAGTTATAGTTATTAATGGATTAACCTTCATATTATTCACAAGTCTTGAACGATGATCAATAGCCAAACGCACAGTACTAGGACTAACAGCATAAAGCCACGAAATAGCTGTGGATGTAGGACCGCCTGTCTCCGCATCAACTGTGTTTAGAAGAACAAAGGTTTCCGATTGCAGCATCGATAGCAAAGTTTCATTCAGCTGAGCAACGGCTTCGGACATAAGTACTGGCCCCCTATGCGACGTTAATTCATTCGATTTATTATATTATAGCACAGGCTGAAACTTGCATTCAATTTTAGCTATGGAAGATATTAAGGTCCTCAAGGCGTCTCAGCAGCTGTCGAATCAGCTCCCGTGGAAATTCCTGCAATCCGATCCTGCAAGCTTTTCTTAGCGGCCTCAAACTCCTCATCATTAATATATACATATGGACTTCGCCACGTTCCAGTAACCGGCTTGAATTCGATATTCTCTTTGGAAATCTTCCAATACGTCGCAATCATATCTTTGATTTGCGAATTTTCGATATCTGTCTTCATGTTACTGTCCACTGCATCAAGCACCTTGCCGATTTTTAATACGCCACCAAGCGATTGCATCTGATCCACCAGGCTGTTCAGAACTTCGTTCTGGCGTTTGTTGCGATCAAAATCATCTGATGCGTTGGTCTTAGGCTTGCAATTGGATTTACGATACCGCACATAGTCCAGTGCATTTTTTCCATCCAGCTCTGCCGGACCCTTTTTCAGATTGATATTCGTGCCATCCACAGTGTCTGTATAACACATATTTTCACTAATATTTACTTCGACTCCCCCAAGCTCGTCCACTACATCACGGAAGCCCTGAAAATCAAGAATCGTTGTATAATCTACATCAATATCCAAATACTTACCCATCATCGTCTTCATCTCATCTTCAGCCAGTAGACCAGAGGATTTCTCCTTACCCTTGAAGCGAGCATAAAATTCATTAATTTTCGTCTTCTTATAGCCGCTTAGCTCCACATAGGTATCACGAGGAAGCGAAACAATAGTCGCTGATTTAGTCTTAGGATTAAGTGCTGCAACCATGATCACGTCAGTCAAATAAGACTCGTGTTTAGGTCTGTTATCCGTTCCCAGTATAAGCATCGTCAGTGGTTTTTCTGAAGCGGAATGCCCTGGAGCAACCGTACCCTCAACCCCTGCATTAAATACGCCATGCTCAAGCTTCCAATACAGATAACCGCCATAACCCAGCACGCCGAGGATCGCAATAATTAGCAAAGTTAACAATACTCTAACTAATCTGCCAAAAAAACCTCTCTTTTTCACTTTCTTTTTCGTTTTTTTCTTAGAAGCACCCTTCACAGGCTGTTTTCTATTAGTAGGTTGTTGCCCGTTTGCTCTTGGAGGTAAACCGCTGTTTCTTGTACTCATAATAGAATAAAGTCCTTTTCATTTCATTTAGAATTAGAATTGCTACATTAATTAGACGATCCTTAAGGTACAAAAGTTGCGATTACGATCTCTTCGCTGCTGCCGCAGCCTTTCTCTTCTGTCGGGCTTCTACTATATAACGTATCCGTACCATCAGCATTAATCCGACAGCAACCAACAGACACTGGATAATCGGAAGCTTATCATGTTGGAAAATGAGGAGCATGCCAGAGCCAACCGCCATCATTATGTAGAGCATGATTTCCTTGCCAATCGATAACTTTTGATTCACACGAAAGACTTGATTATAAACAAAAGTAAGCAATATAAAGATAACAATATAAGCGACGATTGGATGCTCAGCGAACCACACCTGCATAGATAACCGCACTCCTCCCAAATTTAAGATACGTTTACATTATATCATCAGTAGGGGAATTTTTTGTTTCTTATATTAAAAAAAGCCGCCGGATGCAATAATCCGGCGGTCTTATTCATAAGCATGTGTTTACGCGTTGGCTTGTGCTGTTTTACGTTGTTTCTCTACACGTTCGCGTTCGCCTTTGTTCAGAATCTTTTTACGCAAACGAATGGATTTAGGTGTAATTTCACAATATTCATCATCGTTCAAATATTCAAGTGCGCCTTCCAAAGAGAAGGTGCGTGGTGTCTTCATTTTTACAGTATCATCTTTGCCTGAGGTACGCATGTTGGTAAGTGCTTTTTCCTTACAGATGTTAACGATAATATCGTTATCACGGGTATGCTCGCCTACGATCATACCTTCATAAATTTCTGTACCTGCATCCAAGAAGAGAATACCACGATCCTCAACACCCACGATTCCGTATTGAGTTGTTGATCCAGTCTCACTTGCTACAAGCACACCTTGATGACGTCCGCCAACTTGACCAGCAACCAGTGGAGCGTAGCTGTCAAAAGCATGGTTCATAACGCCGTAACCGCGTGTCAAAGTCAAGAAGTAAGTGTTGTAACCAATCAATCCACGTGCAGGAATCAGGAATTCCAGACGTACTTG
Source organism: Paenibacillus sp. FSL H8-0175 (assembly GCF_045040615.1). Taxonomy (NCBI): domain Bacteria; kingdom Bacillati; phylum Bacillota; class Bacilli; order Caryophanales; family Paenibacillaceae; genus Paenibacillus; species Paenibacillus sp. FSL H8-0175. The sequence goes on from NZ_CP150299.1 coordinate 5,472,570, forward strand.
ACCCGTACCGTTGTTAATCATATTGACCATTTCGGCTTTACGAGTACCCAGACTCTCCATAACAGAACCCATGCTCTCTTCTGGAATATCAATCATTAGACGCTCAAGCGGCTCCATTTTGACACCGTCGATTTCTTTAATGATTACTTGTGGTTTAGAAACTTGCATTTCATAACCTTCACGACGCATATTCTCGATCAGAATACCAAGGTGAAGCTCACCACGTCCAGAAACGATAAATGCATCAGGACTATCAGTTTCTTCCACACGCAAACTCACGTCTGTTTCAAGTTCTTTAAATAGACGCTCACGTAGTTTACGGGAAGTTACCCATTTACCTTCTTTACCAGCAAAAGGACTGTTATTCACTAGGAATGTCATTTGCATGGTTGGCTCGTCAATCTTCAGAACCGGAAGTGCTTCAGGGTTTGCAGGATCAGCAATGGTCTCACCAATGTTGATGTCCTTGATCCCTGCAATAGCAACGATATCCCCTGCGCCCGCTTGCTCTGTTTCAATACGTTTCAAACCTTGGAAGCCGAACAATTTCTCGATACGTGCAGTTTTGCTCTTACCATCACGCATAATAACTGTTACAGATTGACCTTGTTTGATCACACCGCGGTTAACACGTCCAATCGCAATACGACCCAAGTATTCGTTATAATCCATCAACGTTACGAGGAATTGAAGCGGTTCTTCAACACTTTCGGTTGGAGCTGGAATATGTTCAACAATGGTTTCGTAGAGCGAAAGCATCGTTTCATCTTGTTTCTCAGGAACCATGCTTGATGTACCATTAAGAGCAGATGCATAAACAACCGGGAATTCCAATTGTTCGTCATTTGCTTCAAGTTCGATGAACAAATCGAGCACTTCATCAATAACTTCCTTAGGACGAGCAGCTGGACGGTCAATCTTGTTCACGACAACGATCGGTGTAAGTTTTTGTTCCAATGCTTTACGCAGAACGAATTTCGTTTGCGGCATGCAGCCTTCATAAGCATCAACAACCAGCAATACACCGTCAACCATTTTCATGATCCGTTCTACTTCGCCACCAAAGTCAGCATGTCCAGGTGTATCCACAATGTTGATCAAAAACTCTTTATAAGTAATTGCTGTATTTTTAGCTAGGATTGTAATTCCACGTTCCCGTTCGATATCATTAGAGTCCATAGCACGTTCTTGCAAGTGCTCATGGGCGCTGAAGATCCCCGATTGTTGAAGGAGCTGATCGACGAGTGTTGTTTTGCCATGGTCAACGTGGGCAATGATCGCAATGTTGCGAATATCTTTTCTTGAATGCATGATTTGTATCCAAATCCTCTCATTTATCAAATTAAAACTGTTAAAATTCATAGCATGTCACGGCAGTCTCACAAAAGAAGCGCCAGGCAGAAAGCCGACGCTTCAACATAACATTAATATTATAGTGAAAGTACCATGAAAAGCAAGTCTTTTTATGAAAAAACAGTTACCAATTTCCGTTTTTTTTCACAAGATCCTACAGCAATTAGCTTCGATACCATCTATTCCGGCCACGTGCTCTGCCTCGACCGGTAATCAGCCAAATTCCTACAGCTATTAATACAATCCCGATCAGGTAGATCGCGCCGGTGCCCATAAGGCTGAAAATACAAAGCGCAAGGCTTAGTAAGCCTAATGTTACAGCAATTGCTGACAGGCCACCCGTCCGTCTAGGTTCATAGATGGAGTATTCATACAAGCCCACGGCAAGACCAAGCAACAGCACAGGCCATAAGCTTCTCATAAGCCCCCATCCCCAAATATTGCAGAGGCCAAACAACAAACCATACACCGTTAATATCCCGGCAGGAACCAATACCGAGGCCGAAGCACGACGGCTGAAAAATAACATGTGTAGTACTATTCCTGGAATTAAAATCACTAGAGGCCAAAGCGCGCGCCCCAAAAATCCGAAGACGCCCAGCTTACCTAATAAAATCACGATGCCAGCAGCAACAATAAAAATTCCTAGCTGTATATCTTTCTTTGAAGACATCCTTCACCCATCCCTTCAATTTCACGTCTACCTCATTTCCTCGTCACCTTATAGCCTGAAAGCGACAGGATTCTTACTCATATATTATCCGAAACATACACAAAATGCCATCACTCCCTGTGATTAATCAGTGTCGATAACCGCTTCTGATCACGCAAAAAAAACGGACAATTCCAATTTATGGAGATGTCCGTTTAGTATTGCCTTTTATTGCAATTTATTAACCTGCAGATGTTTTTCTGCGTTTTATTGCTCCCGTAACGACAACTAATATTCCTAAGGCAATGGGCAAATAGGAATGTGAGGAAGGGAACAAAAAGGAGAGCATCGTCCCTAATTTTGCATCCTGAAGCAACATATCCCCTGCTGTAAACGCCAATATATAAGCACCGATAAATACGAGCACTGGAAACCGGTGCAGCCAGCCGACAATAATGCCGCTTCCCCACACTACTATCGGAATGCTAAGAGCAATCCCGATGACAATTAAAGCCAAATCTCCTTTAGCTACTCCTGCAATGGCTAGTACATTATCCAGGCTCATAATGAAGTCTGCTACAAGAATCGTTCGGATTGCTTTCCAGACTGAGGATGATTCCCTTACTCTGAGATCCTCCTCTTCCTCCAAAAGCAGCTTGAACGCTATCCATAGCAGCAGCATTCCCCCTCCAGCCTGAATATAAGGGATTTTTAATAGCAATACCGCAACAAAAGTAAGCAAACACCGCAGAACAACTGCGCCTGCTGAGCCCCACCATACTGCAGTCTTTCGGTGCTTCGCCGAAAGATCCTTGCTGGCCATTGCAATAACCATTGCATTATCTCCGCTCAGCACCAGATTAATCATCAATATTTCACCAAGGAGCAATAATGAATCCATTCGCACTTACCTCCCCGAGTCACATGTAACTACTTGTATGTTCGGAAATGACAAGCTATGCTTCCTGTCCAACTTTTTTTGAGCGTGAACGCATGTTGGCTCCTTTTTTTGCGTATACAAAACTAAGCATATTTTGAAGCTCAATCTAACAAACTTGGGAGTGACTTCGCTTTGAATACATCCATCTGGGAGTTTATATTATCGCTGCTCAACATTATTTTTCTAGATCTTATTTTGGCGGGAGATAATGCCATTGTGATCGGTCTTGCGGCGCGTAATTTACCGTCAGACACGCAAAAGAAGGCTATCGTATTTGGAACAGCAGGTGCTGTAGTGTTGCGGATCTTCGCAACGATTCTGGTCGTATGGCTGTTGAAAATCCCCTGGTTACTGCTTGCCGGAGGGATTTTACTCATTCTGATTGCCTATAAGCTGTTAACCAGTGAGAACACTTCAACAGATATCAAGGCAGGTCAAAGCTTCTGGTCCGCTGTAGGGACAATCATTTTAGCTGATGCTGCCATGGGCCTTGATAATGTGATCGCCATTGCCGGAGCTGCCAAGCATAATATCTCACTGGTTATCATAGGACTGCTGATCAGTGTTCCCATCGTTGTGTGGGGAAGTACCCTTTTTATTAAATTAATCAACAAATATCCATGGATCATTTATATTGGTTCTGCTGTCTTAGGTTTTACTGCTTCAAGTATGATTACGGATGAACATCAGCTTGCGCCATTTTTTAATCATCATCCGCTGCTCAAATATCTGTTTATAATCGTGATCATTATAGGTATCTTGGCAGCGGGACATTGGAAACGCCAATCAAAACCAGAAGAGCCTCAGGAGGGCACATTCGTCTAAACCACAAAAAAACTGCCTCAGAACGTAGATTTCACTACGCTTCAAGGCAGTTTTTTGGTTTATTACTTTAGAACCATTCTTCCTGTAAACCAGCCTCGACACTTACAACATCACTAGGCTTCTCATCTCCATAGGGAGTGATTAACACGGTCTCTGTGGCTTCAATCGCCGCTTCCAGAAGTTCAGAATATCCCGGAAGCGTAGCCTCTATCTTATCCACAATCCGTAAATTCGGATTTGTTGTAGGTGATTTTGGAACAAATAAAGTACAGCAATCCTCATAAGGAAGGATGGACAAATCATAGGTACCGATGTTCTTCGACAGGTCCACGATATCACTTTTGTCCATCATTACCAGCGGACGCAAAAGGGGGAGGGTTGTCGCACGGCCAATCACGTTCATGCTTGGCAAGGTCTGGCTAGCGACTTGTCCCAGACTATCCCCGGTTACAATCGCCAATGCACCTTCCCGCTCAGCAAGCTGGGTAGTAATTCTCAGCATTGCCCGCCGCATCAGTGTAATAATCAGATTATCCTGGCCGATGCCGGTAAAGGAAGTCTGCACTTCAGTAAAGGGTACCAGATGCAGCTTGATTACACCCGCATAACGTGACAATACCCGCGCAAGATCCACAACTTTTTGTCTAGCAAGCTCGCTTGTATAAGGATAACTGTAGAAGTGCACGCACTCCACTTCAAGTCCGCGCCGCATGGATGACCAGCCTGCTACGGGACTATCAATGCCACCGGACAGCAATAACATCGCTTTTCCGTTAGTGCCTAATGGAAATCCACCTACACCGGCAATATTTTCACAGAAAATATAAGTATGTCCCTGACGAATTTCGACCCTCAGCTCTAATTCAGGCGATTTAACGTCTACGGTGAGGCCAGGATATCCTTGCAATAGTGGTGTCGCGATCAGTTTATTCATCTCAATGGAGCCGTAAGGGAACTCTTTCCATACCCGCCGAGCATTAACCTTAAATCTGGTGCCCGGAGCAGGCGCGATTATCTCCAAAAATTGACGGCTGACCGCTACAATATCCTCAAGCTCTGACTTAGAAACCTTCACTGGACTAACTGAAGCAATGCCAAATACATTCTTCAGTGCTTGTACCAATTCAATCGCAGATTCCCCGTTCAATTCCACGTAAATTCTTCCGAATTCCTTGCTCAGAACTACGTTTGGATAAGGCTTAATCAATTCCTTCACATGACGCAGTACGGTTTTTTCAAATCGGGTACGATTTTTGCCCTTTAAAGTAAACTCTCCAAAACGCAGGAGCAGCATATCAGCGTATTCTATACTATGGGCTCTGCCTTCTGCAGATTCCTTGTTCATCATGCTCATTTGTTACTTCATTCCTCCTTCAGCAATCTTTAAAGCTTGTACCGCAGTGGTTAATGCTTGCTCAAGCGCAGCGACATCCTCATCTGTATGACTGTCGCCAAGGCTAATACGAATCCCACCTGAAGCACTGGAGACATCTTTACCCATAGACAATAATACACGACTAGGCTCAGCCAGTCGTGAGGAGCAGGCCGAACGGGTGGAGACAGCCATCCCCAGTTCCTCTAGCTTGCGGGCGAATACCTCTCCCTTCATGCCAGGGTAAGAGAAATGCACAATATGGGGAGCTCCATCCTCTCTGCTGTTTATAACAAATTCAGGAACGGTGCGCAAGAAGCGTAATAATCGATCTCGGAGTGGAACCAACTGGGCAACGAAGGTTTCTCGCTGCTCACCACTCATGCGGATAGCTTTGGAGGATGCGACAATCGCAGGTACATTTTCAGTTCCAGCGCGTTGTCCTTCTTCATGAGAGCCCCCTGTAAGCAATGGGAATAGCTTAATTCCCTCTTTGATATACAGTAATCCCACTCCACGTGGGCCTCGAAGCTTATGAGGAGACAGGCTATAAAGATCCACCTGCCATTCCTTTAAGTCAACTGCAAGTTTACCATATCCCTGAACACCATCTACATGAAATAAGGTTCGCGGATTCACAGCTTTAATCAGCTTCCCCATCTCTTTAAGCGGTTGTATCGTTCCAATCTCGTTATTGACATGCATCACACTAACAAGCACAGTGTCGCGCCGGACAGCAGCAGCTACGCGCTCAGGATCAACAACGCCAGTGCTATCGGGTGCTACAAAAGTAACCTCCCAGCCCATTCGCTGCAATTGCAGGAAACTCTCATATACAGAGGGATGCTCTATTTCTGTAGTTACCAAATGACGACCTCTAGTCTGATATTGCAGAGCAGCGCCTTTTATCGCCAAATTATTGCTTTCCGTTGCACCAGAAGTAAATAGAATCTCCTGCGGTTGTACAGATAAAGCAGCAGCGCATACTTCACGCGACCGTCTGATCAGCTTACCCGCTTCACTGCCCGCACGGTGCAAAGAGGAAGGGTTCGCATAATGCAGCTTCATAATTTGTTCCATCGTCTGCACCACTTCTTCATAGGGCGGTGTAGCGGCGGCATAATCCCAGTAAAGCATATGTCAAATGTCTCCTTTACTTCGTTGAGTGAACTTATTATCGAAAAAGGATCAAACGGTGTTTCCCGTTTGATCCTTTTTATTATACCGCGTATTGAGCGCGAGCGCGTTCTATTTTAAAGATATAAGACTGTGTCTCTTTTGGAAGCAGGCTAAGTTTCTCCAATAATTCCTGATCATTGGTTACTCCCAGATCTGTTACCCGTCCCGGCCCTGCGTTGTACGCTGCAAGTGCCATCTTTTCCTCTCCGCCAAAGCGTTTCAGTTGATAAGATAAATAACGTACACCGCCATCAATGTTTTGCGCCGGATCGAACGAATCAGTAACCCCTAAGCCGCTCGCGGTCCCATCCATAAGCTGCATTAAACCTTTAGCCCCTGCCGAAGAGACAACATTAGGATTAAACGAAGATTCAGTATCAATCACTGCTTTGATCAGATCAATCGGCACGCCATATTTAGCACTCGCCTTCTGGATGAGATCATCATAGCTCGTAGGTGTGGAACCCGTTATTTCCCCGGAAATTATGTTATTGAAGGTTTCTGTTGTCCCACCTATCTGCTGCCATAACAAGCTGCTGACTGAAGTTGCATCCGGGAGAGAAGTCAAATAGCTTGAACTTTCACTACTGGTTGACATTGCCTGAAGCATTGTCGCAAATCCAGAAGCTGAAACTCCTGTTGACCGTTCATTTCCATTCGCGGAGCTAGTTTTTTCGGTTGTAGCCTTAAGGTTGATCCATTTAAGCTGCCCTAACCCGTCGGTTACAGCGGGATTGATCTGCATGCTGGCGCACTCCTTTTTTGTCCTACTCGAATCATATATAAGGTTTCGCGTTGAAATTTCGATGAATTACGGCTTAATCTTACATTTTATCTGAGATTATTGCTATATGTTGGAATGAAAAAACAGACTTCAGACCCTGATATTTAGGTCTAAAAGCCTGTTTAGATCAAAGCCATTCAGTTCTTTTTAGCGCGCAAAGGGAATCATCACGAAGTAACTTAGTGTCGCAACAATCCCTAAGCCCATTGCCCATGCCCCAAGCGTTTTTTGCTCTTTGACATAGGAATAATAACCAACTACGGCAGCGATGGGTCCGAGAATAAAGGACCAGATGAACAATGAGGCGATCCCCATCCCCAGTCCAACATACCCCATTACCCGGCTTCCACTATATTCCGCTTCACTGTCCTTGCGCTCTTCCACTATCCGCGGGGCATCCCGAACCTGCATTGGAACCGGATTTACCTCAGCAGCGTATTCTTCGCGATGCTCTCTGTCCCGACGAGGATAGTCCACTCTCCGCGGACGAAGAATGACTTTTCTCGGACCGGATTGTTCCCGTGATGAGCTTGATTCATTATCCTTTTCTGTGTCCATTCTGGCGGCCTCCTAAGCGTTCGGCTTAAACGTCAGACAACATGTTGCAGATGATGTACTGGCATGATCGCGGTGACCTTCATTTGTCATTTCTTCAGCATATTCTTCCTTATAACCATTGCCTACGTGCTTATCGATCTCGATGACAATTTCTTCAGCCCGGCATAAATTATGCTCGCCCCAATAATGACAATTGCTCACGCTACATTTTACTAATGGTTTTTCACTCGACATAATTATCACCTCGGCTTCATTATGTCCGCTCCATTTACCCGCTATTCGACAGAGTGGTTTCCAGTTGATGTATCGAGACAGGGCTTTTAATCCACGCAAAAAAGGACCAGCTCATTGTCATTACAAAATGACAAAGTGCTGATCCCTTTAGATCACTATTTAGAAGTTAAACCTGATTTTGCATACGTTTCTCGGTCAAATAGTCGTTCTCATAATAAATGAGATCATCGCGAAGATCTTCATACGTTTTGGTGATTTCTAGGATGATATCACGCGCGGGACGTACTGGCTTTTTGCGGAAACGGATTGCATCCTGACCTGTATAAGCGTAACGGCCATCTTCAGAATAGCTTTCATTTTTCGGATAAAAGAAGTTGTTCACGCCATAGTGATATACATTATAAAGCGCTTTCTGTGCAAAAGATTCATCGAATGTCGCACGACGCAGCGCAACGCCTAATTTCTCATATGACATTTCCGAGAACACTAATAGGTGACGAAGATCGGACAGAAAACCTTGGTAAAATTGTACGGTTTCCTCATCTCCCTCAACTACAAGCTGAGGCAATGCATGCTCATTTAGAAATACTTCCATTTTGTCGATTACCACTTTAAGTTTATCTCTCGTCGATTCACATAATTTCTGCACATTGGCTGCTGACATAGCGGTTGCTCCTCCTTATTATTCCCTGCTCTTGTAGTCAATAAAGTTAATCCTCTGAAAGAAACCGCCCTAAAGACGTATCTCTTTATTCTTGCAATATCAGGATGTGAACACAGAGAAGTCTAACCTTCTGAACAATTATTAAGAACAACATCTAATGAGGTATCTCTTACAAAATCAAGAAGACAATTCGAGATACTTATTCTCTCTGATATTATCATAAAAAACGTTAGGAAGGTATCCTTTTCTAAGATGCATAAAAGATACGCTCTCTTCTAAACCTATAGACATTACATTGCATAGAGGAGCGGAAATCATGTCACGAAAAAATCTAACAGTTGCAGGTTTGGTTACAGCAGCTTTTACAGTTGGGTTACTTACCTTTGCCCTGCGCCCTGCCACTAATGGGACGACCAGAGATGCCGCAAAAGTCGCTGTTCAGAATCCGGCTCCAACTTCAGCTTTGCATTCACCTCCAAATCCCTCTCAGGAAAAAACATTAAAGAAAACCTCCTTAAGCCAGGATGTGGAGGCGACAGATCATCTGAATAGAGTCGATGTCAGTAGACACTTAACTAAACTCCTGTCTGAAACAGACGGGATGTCTTCGATTCATGATAAATCAGTGTATGCGAATCGATTGCAGCAAGACCACGGGTTTATCTCCATGCTGATGTGGATCGATTTCCGCACACAAAAGACTGAGACCTTTAAGTCGTCTTTTCCAAAAGGAACCGAACAGGAGAACAAACAGCTTCTAAAATATCTCAATACGGCAAAAACAGCAATCCACGGTCATCAATCCTATGAATCTCCAACGTTTACAATCGGTAAAGAAAAATATTACTTTATCGCTCAGCGGAACAAACAGAAAAATGTAGGGATTATTGCTCTTATTAACCAAAAGGTGCTTGGGCGTGTGGCAGACCATCAGCTGAAGAACCTGCGTCTCATTCCGTATCCTAAGGAAGGCAAATACCATGTGGAATCAGTCCATACCGATAACTTAAAGGACATTACAGTCAAGACCGGCCATGATAACGAAAATGCCAGCCATTTTTATGAGAATGAAATTGTAGTCCGTTTTAAGGGAAATGCTCCGACTCAGGGACAGCTCCAGACGATAACCGCCGATATCCACTGCAAGCAGCCACGCAAGCTGGGATATGCCTATATCTTCCGCTCTGAGAAGATGACCTATTATCAGCTGAAATCCTATTTCACCAACAAATGGCATCCCGAGTATACGGAACCTCACTATATGTATTTAACCAATGATACCATCACTAAAAACGCTGAAGGAACTGTCACGCCTAACGACATGTTATTCTCCACTTACCAATGGAACCTCCCGGCGATTGAAACTGAGCTAGGTTGGAATCTTTCCAAAGGCAGCAAAGAAGTGGTTGTAGCCGTAGTCGATACGGGAGTACAGATTAATCATCCTGATTTACAAGGTAAGCTTTTGACTGGTTACAATGCCATTACCAATGGTTCCACACCCGAGGATGATGTAGGTCACGGTACACATGTATCTGGAATCATTGGCGCACTTGTTAACAACGGGGAAGGTGTAGCTGGCATCAGCTGGTACAATAAGATCCTCCCTGTAAAAGCGCTAGATAACTCAGGTGCCGGAACGACTTATTCCGTAGCAGAAGGTATCATATGGGCAGCTGACAATGGCGCAAAGGTTATTAACTTAAGTTTAGGGAATTATGCCGACTCGCAGTTCCTCCATGATGCGATTAAATACGCCTATGACCGGGACATCGTGCTTGTGTCTGCAGCAGGCAATGATAATACAGAACGGCCTGGATACCCTGCAGCTTATCCCGAAGTGATTGCAGTGGCTGCTACAAATGCTTCAGGGGAAAAAGCCTCCTTCTCCAACTACGGCGATTATATTGATGTCGCTGCACCCGGAGAAAGCATCGCAAGCACCTATCCGGACAGCCAGTATGCCGCTTTATCCGGCACGTCGATGGCCAGTCCCCATGTCGCTGCGCTGGCGGGTCTGGTACGTTCACTGAATCCTAATCTGACGAATAAGGAAGTTATGGACCTTATGACCAAAAACGCTGTTGATCTGGGAACTTCCGGCCATGATAAATACTTTGGCTGGGGTCAGGTCGATATTTATAAAACGCTACAAGCGGCAAGCGGCAATCAAGTTCCATTGCAGCTTTTTCCTCAACATGTACGCCAGCAAATGAATCAATTAAAACAAAGAACAAATAACACCCCATAACCGTGTCATTGCAAAAACCGGCCAAGTAAGCGCAGAAACCGCTGTAACCCTTCCTCCATTTCCGATTCCTTCATTTGCGAATAGCAAAGACGGATGTGGCGGGAAGGCGTTTCCGCAGAGTAACAGACATCACCGGGTAAAAAAGAAATGCTCTCCTGCTCCGCCAAGTCATGCAGGCTTGCGATATCAGGAGAAGGGGGCAGCTCCAGCCAGAGATTAAGTCCTCCCTCTGGTAGAATATAGTTCACTCCAGGCGGAGCGTACAGCTTCAGAAGCTTCGCCGCCTTTTCCATACGACCACGGAGTGTTATTCGTAGCTGTGCTGCGTAGGCGTCGTATTTTTCAGCGATGAAGGGTAATACGGCCTTCTGTGTCAGCAAGGGACTTCCTAGATCACTCGCAGATTTAGCGGCGATCAGCCGGGACAGAATATTTCCTTCTGCAGCCACACAGGCGATTCGGCAACCAGGTGCAAGTACTTTGCTAAAGCTTTTCATATAGACTACATGTCCATCGGGATCCATTGATTTAATCGCCCTAGGTGGTGGTGCATGGAAATATAAATCACTAAATGGGTCATCCTCAACAATGAGGCAACGGTAGCTGCGCGCTAATTCCAGCAGTCGTTGTCTTCTTGTGATGCTCATAGTTATGCCGCTTGGATTTTGAAAAGTAGGGATGGTATAAATTAGCTTTGGAGGTCTTTGATCACACATTTTTGTAAGAACATCCACTCGCATCCCTTCACTATCCGTAGGCACAAAAATCATCTCTGCACCTCGTCCCGCAAAAACATCAATAGCACCAGTATAGCTAGGCGCCTCAAGATAGACTGTATCTCCAGGACCAACAAATGTACGAGCCACCAGATCAATGCCTTGCTGGGTCCCGCTGGTTATCATCAAATCGGAAGAAGTTAGCGAAATCCCACGCGATTTCAAATGTTCTCTCATGACATTCCGCAGCTCAAGATCTCCCTGAAAATTCCCGTAGGTTGCCATAAGCTCCGGTTGCTCTTTGACCAAGGATGCGTAGGTGTCACCAATATCTTGAAGTGGCAGCAGCTCACTGTGGATGGCGGCTAAATGAAAGGGATATTTCACTTCTGAAACATCAAAATTCCGCCAAAGCTGAGCCCTCGGCAAATAATCATCATATAAATCCTGCCAGCAACCCTCTTCTTGACGTCTATTATGGGTTGGATCGGCCACAAAGCAGCCTTTGCCCTGTCTGCAGTATATAAGTCCTCGTTTCTCAAGCATATCGTAAGCCTTGCTTACTGTAACCTGACTCACGTTCAATGTTATAGCTAGACTTCTAACGGAGGGCAGCCGGACACCTTGCTGAAGCAGTCCTGATGAGATCCGCTGACTGAGGGTTTCACTGATTTGATGGGGCAGAGTTTTACTGCCGCTGCGATTCAAATCGATATGCATGAACCCTTCACCTCCACTGTTATATTCAACGCTTTACTGTTATACAGCACTCCTATTATGATAGCATCAAATCGAAAGGTGGAGAACTAATTTATGGATATCAAATACTCAACGGCAGCCAATCATCTAGGATCATCAGCAGTTCGGGAGATTCTAAAAGTTACACAGGGCAATGACATCATTTCACTTGCAGGCGGGCTGCCTGGGGAGGATTTGTTTCCCTTGGAGGCCGTACGTGATGCCTATAATCGCGTGCTCTCCAGCGACACCTCAGCGCTTCAATATGGGCTTACCGAGGGTTTTACTCCACTACGTGACAAAATTGCTGAAAGGCTTACCCGGCAAGGCATCCCGGTTACAGCCTCTGAGATGGTATTGACTACAGGCTCACAGCAAGCTATAGATCTGTTATGCAAAATATTGCTGGATCCCGGCGATGCAGTTTTTGTGGAAGCGCCCACCTATCTGGCAGCACTACAAGTGCTCGGTTCTTACCGGGCTGCTATTCATTCGATACCAAATGATGAACATGGCATTCTGCCGGATCAGTTAGAAGAGCAGATTCGGATACATCGGCCAAAACTGCTATACGCAGTTCCGACCTTCAACAATCCGTCTGGAGCAACCTGGAGTAAAGAACGCCGCGAGAAGGTGGTTGAAATCTGCCGCCGTTACGGTGTTCTTATTCTAGAGGACAATCCCTATGGAGAAATAACCTTTGATGAAGATAAAACTCTATATCCACCCTCATTAGCCTCCATCGATAGAAGCTTCGGCGGGGATCATTGTGTAGTCTACACAGGGACCTTCTCCAAAATCGTCGCCCCTGCCCTGCGCACCGGCTGGATTATCGGCGATTCCGAACTAATCAAGACCATCGCCAAGGCAAAGCAAGCAGCCGATCTGCATTCCAGCACCATCGACCAGCGTGCTTTAGATGAGCTGCTGTTGCATTTTGATATTGAACAGCATATCCGCCTCATCTCAAAAGAGTATCATTCGCGTATGAAGCTCCTGTCCGCAGAACTCAGATCACATAACTGGGAAGGAGCACATTTCCTCGAGCCAAGAGGCGGCATGTTCCTATGGCTTACCCTTTCCGAAGAGATCAATACTAAGGAATTACTCCCGCTGGCAGTGGAAAACGGAGTAGCGTTCGTACCCGGAGAGGTATTCTATTCAGCGGAGCCTCACAAAAACAAAATGCGCCTTAACTTCACACACACGCCACCAGAGCAAGTTCCTGTTGCTGTCCAGCGTCTAGAGAAAGCATTGGTACAATGGCAGCAAAATCAAAACATCGTTCGGTCGTAAACAACTGCTCGTAATCAATACCTACGATGGCAAAATAAAACGGCTTCTCCATCCTTTATTGGACGGGGAAGCCGTTTTTTGTGAGCAGATTTCTGAGCTTTCACTTTTGCGCATTTGCAGAATGTGACCTTTACGCATTTCTGCACATCTCATTTTTGTATTTTTACTTTTAGTGTTTTTGCACATCACATTTCGCAATTCCACATTGAGCGTTTCTGCTCAGCTCATTTCGTATCTTCACATTTCACATTCAGCAATTTTTGCTCTTCACATTTCGAATTGCCATTATTCAGCGCCTCTGTACAGCTTATTTCGTATTTCCACATTTAGCGTCCCTGCACATCTCATTTCGTATTTCCACATTCTCATTTCTACACATCTCATTTCGCATTTCCACATTCGCATTTCTACACATCTCATTTCGCATTCAGCAAATTTGCACGTCATATATCCCATTTCCCACATTTCGCTTTCCGCATCACCAAACATCCTCTAGTTACTCAACACATCTACCACTCAATTAACTCCGATTTCACAGGAAGTTACAGCCAGAGGTTACAATTGATATTTCGCTACTAACTCCAATCTTTCCGCAGAAGATTAGCCAAGCTCCGCATTGTTACAGTTTGCTAGCTACTAATCTATTTCTGGCGTCAAAGTAACCATGGCGTTCGGAAGTTCGGGAGTTCTGAATTCTGGAGTTCTGAGTTCTGGAGTTCTGGAGTTCTGGAGTTCTGGAGTTCTGGAGTTCTGGAGTTCTGGAGTTCTGGAGTTCTGGAGTTCTGGAGGTTTGTATCGGACCCCAGCGCTCTTATTTGCATCAATTCCGCTCATTTGGTTTGCTATCGGACCCCATAGTCACTATTCGATCCAAAACGCCCGATATCCACCCTATTTATGCCGAATAACGGCTCTCCAGTCCGAAACTCCTCCAAAAAGGCATAAAATACACAAATAGCTGCATCTCGGTCCGTTAGCATATCAGCTCATCAAACCATCAACCATCATCCATCATCCATCAGCTATCAACCATCAATCATCAATCATCAATCATCAATCATCAATCATCAACCATCATCCATCATCCATCATCCATCATCCATCAACCATCAACCATCAACCATCAACCACCAGCTCATCAACCACCAGCTCATCAACCACCAGCCATCTGCTCATCAGCCCATCAGCCGCTAGCAATTCTTCTAAAAAGTCTAATTTCTGCATATCACGTTCCAAATCCCTGCATGTTATCGCATTCACCGCTTTATATATTTGCCGTATCCGCATTTGTTTGCAACAAAAAAGGCGGCGTAAGCCGGGTTACCGGGATACGTCGCCGTTTGTATGGTGTTGTTATTATAACGTTGCAGTTAGGAAAGTTTGCCGTAAGCCGGGTTCTGTGCTCGTCGTGGTTCGATCGGGAACTACCCTCCCACCATAAGCGACAATCATCTATCTAGGCCATACATTACTGCACAGCTCCAGCGACCAACCTAGACGCGCCTCAGGCTAAGGCTGCTTATTCAGCTGCGTCTCATTAGGTCTTGCTCCAGATGGGGTTTACCAGGAACGAAGTCACCAGCGTTCCTCGGGGTCTCTTACACCTCGGTTCCATCCTTGCCTGTGCCGCCCTAAGGCGGCCATCGGCGGTCCATTTCTGTGGCACTATCCTTCAGCTCGCGCCGACTGGACGTTATCCAGCATCCTGCCTTATGGAGCCCGGACTTTCCTCCCGTGACGTCTTCACGTTACCGGCGATTGTCTGTCAAACTTTCCGAACAACATTATATATTATACAGACATCACATGTCTGGCACAAGCATTATTAAATGGCAATTTTATAGGAACTTAAATGGCTCCGTATTCACCTGCGAAGCATGGACAGCTGTATCATACTTATGCTCGGCCAATTTTCCAGCCATCCACTCCGCTACTTTCTCTTTCATGATCTTCTCCGCATTATGTCCCGGATCAATCAGAGTGATTCCGGCGAGCGCAGCATCCTGAACTGTATGATAATCCAGATCCCCAGTAACCAGGACATCCGCACCGCGGAAAATAGCACTGTTATAATACTTTCCACCCGAGCCGCCGAGAACGGCAGCTTTACGAATCGGACGGTCCAAATCACCAACAACCCGTACATGGTCTACCTTCAGACCTTTTTTTACCGTCTCCACGAATTGTCCAAGGGTTGTGGGCTCTTTGAGCTTTCCTACCCGCCCAAGTCCTAAGCTGCGGCCTTTAAGATCCATTGAGTACAAATCATAGGCAACCTCTTCATAAGGATGGGCCTTAAGCATAGCCTGCACCACTTTATTGCGGATGGAGTGCGGGACGATCGTCTCAATACGAATTTCCTCGGCACGTTCCATCTTACCTTTTTCCCCGATATAAGGATCCGTGCCTTCTCCTGGAATAAAAGTACCGTATCCCTCGATATTGAAGCTGCAATGACTATAGTTGCCAATTGCCCCTGCTCCAGCATTCAGGATAGCATCCAGAACCTTCTGATGATGATCCTTCGGCACAAATACTACCAGCTTTGATAATTGCTCGGAGTGAATGTCTTTGATGGGTACTCCGTTTTCTATGCCAAGAGCTTCAGCCATCCAATCATTCATTCCACCCTCGGTAACATCCAGATTCGTATGGCTGATATACACCGAAATGTCATTCTTGATTAATTTTTCATACATTTTGCCCGCCGGTGTGTCTGTCTGGATTCCTTGCAATGGACGGAAAATAATCGCATGATGCGCAATAATCAAATTGCAGCCTAGACGAATCGCTTCTTCAACTACCTCATCATTCACATCTAAAGCAACTAATACATTAGTGATTTCTTTTTGCAGCGTGCCCAGTTGAAGACCAATTTTATCCCAATCCTCAGCTAAATGCTTAGGAGCCAGTTGCTCCATATACTGAATTACTGTTTGTCCCTTGGCAAACATTGTAGCACCTCCGTAATTTCCCTGATCTGACCTTGAATCTGTTTCCGTTTATGCTCAGCAGATTCGAGTTCTGAACGTGACAACGATGTTAAAATGCCTTCCAATTTCTGAATCTCACCCTGCCACTTAGCAAAAAACACAGCATTTGGTGCTTGAAGCAGCCATGGTCCCATTTGAAGCAAGGCCTCTTGCCCAAGGACTTTAGCGGAATCCCCCAAGGTTAATTCACGATATACACTTTCATTTGTAATTCCAGCTTCCGTATTTTCTGGTACAGCCGTCAATACTTCATATAGCTTCCCGTCTTCTTCCAAAATTCTCTCAGCTACGAGTACCCATTTATTATTTAATAACCAGCGGCGCAAAATATCCTCGCCTACATTCGGTTGAAGCAAAAGGGTTGTAACCTCTTTTAGCTTACCCTGGCTTTGACCCCGGTCCAGAATCGCGGCAATTAATGCGCCTCCCATGCCAGCAATCGTGATACAATTGACTTCACCAGGTTCCAGAACCTCAAGGCCGTCTCCACGGCGCACCGAGATCACCTTCCCTAGTCCAGCCTCTGCAACGCCCTTACAAGCAGCATCAAAGGGACCCGGGTTTACTTCACCTGCAATTGCAAACACAGCCTTACCGCTTTCGACAGCGGCCACAGGAAGCAAGGCATGATCGGAACCGATATCTGCTAATCTGCTTCCTTGCGGAATTTGCTCCAGCAATTGCTGAAGCCGATCTGATAATTTCACATTGTTCATGTTGCCACCCACGTTATCCATTTTTTTCGAAACCCAAACAACAAAGCTAACCCTGCTGCAATCTTTAGGATCAGCATCAATGAAATCCACTGCGGATAATCCTGTCTTAATAAAAGAGCGTCAAGCTCTGGCATGATCCAAAGCGATACTCCCACTGCAAAATAAACACTGGCAACACCTCTTACCTTATGATGCAAAAGCCAGCTTAACCATACCATCAGCACACACAATGGCAGCCATAGGAACTCCAGTTCAAATATAGAGGCCTCCGGGCTTCTTCCACCGAAGAACCCTGCATACAGTAATGCCCAAAAAGCAAAACCACAGTACTGCAACAAACCTATCCGGAGTAAAAATCCCAAAATACACCATAACAAGCCGCAGCACCCAATTAGAATAGGCCTCCAGAGCTGAGGATCCAGATCATGCAAATCAATCAGCCATAGCCCAAAACCAAGCGTTAAAACGCTGCCCAGCCCCGCTAGGATAAGACTGATAACATTGTTCCGGTCCTTATAAACGGCGGAGTATCCATAACAAATAATTAATACAGATAGTGCGGTTGCAAGTTGCAAAGGCCAGGGAAAAACGCTAAAATAAAGACTAATCAAGAAAATCAAGGAAATAATTCCAAAAGAAAACAGCCAAATTTTGATGCTTCCCTGCTGTAAATTTCTCAGCGAAATTGGATTGTTATCCTTATTCGCATCCTCATCGTCATACAGATTGGTTAAGAAATCGCAATACTGCTCTGGCAGCAACCGGCTTTTTCTCCAATACTGAATCTCTTTTATAATGATGTCGCGTTTTTCCAAATTCACTGGCTCATCCTTCTTTCCAGGTACACAAGGTCAACACATTTTTTACCAGCGTAAATTCAAATAAAAGAACCTCCTGCCACTGAGCAGCAGAAGGTCCAGTTCATGAAATACTATTCAAGGAAATCCTTAAGCCGTTTACTGCGGCTAGGGTGACGAAGTTTGCGCAATGCCTTGGCTTCGATCTGGCGGATCCGTTCCCGGGTAACACCAAACACCTTGCCGACTTCTTCAAGCGTTCTTGTCCGTCCATCATCAAGGCCAAAACGCAGACGAAGTACATTCTCTTCACGCTCCGTGAGCGTGTCCAGCACATCCTCCAGCTGTTCCTTCAGGAGTTCATAAGCCGCTGCATCCGCAGGAGCCAATGCTTCCTGATCCTCAATGAAGTCTCCTAGATGAGAGTCATCTTCTTCACCAATTGGTGTTTCCAAGGATACAGGTTCTTGGGCAATCTTCATGATCTCTCTAACTTTCTCAACCGTCAGTTCCATCTCAGCCGCAATTTCCTCTGGGGAAGGTTCGCGTCCCAGTTCTTGCAGCAATTGGCGAGAAACCCGAATCAGTTTGTTAATCGTTTCCACCATGTGTACAGGAATACGAATGGTACGCGCCTGATCCGCAATCGCACGAGTGATGGCCTGGCGAATCCACCAAGTAGCATACGTACTAAATTTGAATCCCTTGTTATGGTCAAATTTCTCTACTGCTTTGATCAGACCCATATTACCTTCCTGAATCAGATCCAGGAACAGCATACCGCGTCCGACATAACGTTTCGCGATACTTACTACGAGACGCAGGTTCGCTTCTGCAAGACGGCGTTTAGCTTCTTCATCGCCATTCTTAATCCGCATAGCAAGCTCAACTTCATCGTCAGCCGACAACAAAGGAACGCGTCCGATTTCTTTTAGATACATACGGACAGGGTCATTAATCTTGATCCCTGGTGGCAGTGACAGATCGTCATCAAAGCTGAAATCATCGCTGTCTTTATCCTCATTATCCTCACTTGGTCGGAGGCTGTTAACCTCTTCATCGTTCTCGTTTACAACCTCAATTCCCAAATCACTGAGTTGCTCGTAGAACTCCTCCATTTGCTCGGGGTCTTGATCAAACGGCGATAATTTCTCCATAATATCTTTGTAATTTAATGATGATCTTTTCTTACCTTGCTCAATGAGCTGATCCTTCACCTGATCCAAAGTAAATTCTGCTTCCAATTCAGTATGCTGATCGTTCGCCATAATTCGACTCCCTCCTCCCTAGGTACATCCTGTCAACATGTCATTGTCTCTCTAGGGCTATAATCTCACTTGCTATTTGTGCCGCACGCAAAAAATCACCTGACTTTTCAGCCTGAATCATCTCTTCACGCTTCTGTTCCATTTTGCGTTGCAGTGGGTATTTCCGCACTTCACGAATACAATCATCTAGAACCTGCATATTCCAGTCCGGAGGGGTATCCATCATGGATATTGATGTCGCAGTTTTCTCCAGACGATCATCCTGAAGTGATGATAGAAACCGACTAATGCCGGGTGGTTTGCCTTGCGCGTAATAGGCATATAGATAAGCAGCAATTGCCGCATGATCAACGATGTTGAAATCTTCTCCGAGGCGTTCGCCCACATACGTGGCGGCTTCCGGGTCCTGAATCATAAAGGACAATAGACGCCGTTCCGCGACATGATAAGCGGGTAGTAAGGTCGGTGTCTGCACCTGCCCTTTTTTATGCCTACCATTATTCCACCTTTTGTCGTTATTATCCCCTTCAGGGATGTTTTTTTGCATCGATGCCCTAAGTAAATTACAATCCTGCTTCAAACTATCATATGAAAGTTCGAGTTCAGCAGCGATTTCCTTCAGATAAACCTCTCGCTCTGTTGAGGAATGCAGTGAAGCAATAACTTCTAAGGCTTCCTTGACATAGGCGATTTTGCCATCTTCCTCTAGGAGTATATGGTTTTTTTTCAGATATATAAGCTTAAATTTTATGGATGAAACTGCTGAATCAATAACCTGATCTTTAAATCTTTCTCCTCCATGCTTGGAGATAAATTCATCCGGATCCACCCCGCTTGGCAGTAAGGCGATCTTTACACGCAGGCCGCTGCCTTCAAGCATCGGAATGGCCTTCATGGCTGCTGCTTGTCCCGCCCGGTCACCGTCGTAAGACAGTATAATTTCATCAGCCAGGCTCTTCATCAGTGCCACATGACCCTCCGTCAAGGACGTTCCCATCGTTGCTACGCCGTTATGCACACCCGCTTCCCAGGATGAGATGACATCTCCGTATCCTTCAAACAGGACGATTTGTCGAGTTTTGCGAATGGATGCTTTGGACTGGTGCAAATTGTACAATATCCGGCTTTTGTTAAACAATCTACTCTCCGGAGAATTTAAATACTTAGGTTGACCCTCTCCAAGTATTCTTCCGGCGAATGCGATTACCTTGCCTGTACGGTTGGCAATCGGAAAGATAATCCGGCCACGGAAACGATCCAAGTAGCCTTTGCCCTCACCGCGGGCTGACAGAAGTCCGCCTTTCTCCATTTCCGCAAGGTCAAAATTTCGCTTCTCCAAAAACTGCAGCAAAGTATCCCAGCGGTCCGGAGCATATCCGATCTGAAACTGGTCAATCATTTTATCACTGAAGTTCCGGCCTCTTAAATAGTCCATAGCGGCTTTGCCGTGTTCCGTGTTCTTCAGCAAGTAATGATAGAACTTTGCCGACCATTCATAAGCTTGAATCAACCGGTCGCGTTCCGGATCAGGGGGAGACATCATACCTCCCTTACCTTCTGGAACGGGAATATCACTTTCTTCAGCCATTATTCTGACAGCTTCGGGGAAGGTTAATCCTTCGATTTCCATCCTAAATTTGATGGCATTTCCACCCATACCGCAGCCAAAGCAATGAAATACTCCCCGGTCGGGGGTAACAGTAAAGGAAGGGGTTTTCTCCGAATGGAACGGGCAGAGGCCCCATAAATATTTCCCCTGCTTGGACAAATGAACAACCTTACCGACTGTATCGACTATATCATGACGCGCAAGCACGCTTTCGATAACCTCTTCCGGAATATTCCCGTGTCCGCTAGCCACTTCAACCACCTTCATCTCTTAACAAATAAATATAATTCGCTATTGCTCCACATTCTCCTGCAAAAGTATTAAAAGTTTTGTCAGTTTATGTTGAAAATAAGTTTTTTCTTCTGCCGTTATGGGTTTTGGACCCTTGGAATAATGTCCCCGTCTTCGTTCCACGGCCTTGGCATGTCTACCCTCCAGCATAAAATCCATCTTGAAATTGTCGTATTCCTGACCACGGAATGAAAGCACACTGCATCGTTTACCTAGTGCAAGTGCCGCAAGACCATAATCTTGAGTCAATACCACATCTCCTGCAGTAATATGATTGGCAATATATAGATCGGCACTCTGATCTCCTCGATCCACCTGCACAACCGTTACACCCTCTTCAGCTTTCAGTGCATGGTCATAAGAAGATACCATAAGTACCGGAACACCAAAGGTGCGACCTACCTCAGCGATCTCTTTTTTGACCGGACAAGCATCCCCATCCACCACTATCGTTCTAGACTGGGACTTCTCCATGATCATCACCAATTTCCCGTGTAATATATATACGCCCTCTCCGCAAGAAATCCTTCTTTCTAAGCATAAATACGGAACGGATGTCAAATGACGCATTGGCACCGTTCCGTATATTTATACCCCAAACCAACATTCTATACCATAAGATTCAAATTTTCTTGATTAAAATTACCAGACAAGCTTCGCGAAATCAGCGAACGACTTGGAGTCAGCATCAATACCAGCAAGCAGAGCCAAACGGTTAGCACGCACTTGCTCGTCCTCCGCCATAACCATAACGGAATCAAAAAATGTTGTAACGGCGTCTTTTAGACCCGAAAGAATCCGAAGTGCTTCTTCGGCATTTTTTGCCGCCATAGCTTCAAGGTAAGGTGCGTGAAGCTCCTGCCATGTATTAAAAAGCTGCAATTCAGCATCTTCTTTAAGTAAAGCAGGATCAATCACTTCACTGGTTGCTTTACTTGCCAAATTACTGACACGAGTAAGCGAATCTACGGTAATCTTGAAATCTGCTTGGTCGGACACAGCAGCCATAAGAGCACGGCTTCTGCCCACAACATCTACCACGTCGTCAAAACCAGCCGCTGTAACAGCGTCCACAACATCATAGCGTACATTGTCAGATAAAAGACGTTTTACACGCAGACCGAAGAACTCGTACAGGTTTATACGTAGTTCATCTCCAGAATGTTTCGTATTTCCTGAATTTTCATGAATTTCAATCGCCGCTTCAAAAATTTCGCGCAGCGTAATTGGCAATTTATGCTCAAGCACAATTTGGACAATACCTGCAGCCTGACGGCGCAGGGCATATGGATCCTGAGATCCTGTCGGAATGATGCCGATGGAGAAGCAGCCAACAATCGTATCGATTTTGTCCGCTATGCTGACAACTGAACCTGCTTCTGTTGAAGGTACAGCATCTCCTGCAAATCGTGGCTGATAATGCTCGAAGATCGCTTTTGCCACAGTTTCAGGCTCGCCTGCTTTACGTGCATAATCTTCACCCATTGTTCCTTGCAGCTCAGGAAATTCATAAACCATTTGAGTTACAAGATCAAATTTACAAATATCCGCAGTGCGACTTACTTCGGACACAGCAGTAGCTGACAGTCCAAGCTTCACAGCCAGACGATCAGAGATTTGGCGAATACGGCGCACCTTATCCCCTACGCTGCCCAAATCTTCATGGTAAACAATGTTCTCAAGCTTGGCTAACGCATCGTCAATCTTCATCTTTTGATCTTCTTGATAGAAGAATTTGGCATCTGATAGACGAGCACGAAGTACTTTTTCATTTCCCTTAGCGATAACATCCAAGGATTCTGCATTCCCGTTTCGTACAGTTACAAAGAATGGCAGTAGCTTGCCAGCTGCATCAAAAACAGGGAAATAACGCTGATGCTCACGCATCGAGGTAATCAGCACATCCTGAGGAATCTCTAAGAAAGATGGATCAAAGGTTCCAAAGAGCACGGTTGGTGTTTCTACCAAGAACAGTACTTCTTCCAAAAGATCTTCTTTAATCGCAATCGTCCAGCTTTTCTCTTCAGCCAATTTGTTGATTTGATCCAGGATAAGCGTTTCCCGTTCCTTCACATCCACAAGTACATGCTGCGCACGCATGCTCTCCACATATTGTGCAGGCTCCGAGATTACAGTCTCTGTACCCAGAAAACGATGTCCACGGCTCACATTACCCGCTTTTACATCCGTAATTTCCAAATCAATGATCTCTTTACCAAAAAGAGCAACCATCCAGCGAATCGGACGAACGAATTTAAAATCGTAAGCTCCCCAGCGCATGTTTTTCGGGAAAGTCATCGCATTTACAATACCCAGAAGTCCTTCTGTGAGCAAAGAAGCAGTCTCTACACCCGCACTATTTTTTGTGGCATAAATATATTCCACGCCAGCTAGCTCTTTAAATGTAAATTGCTCTGGAGATACACCTTGACTGCGGGCAAATCCTAGTGCAGCTTTACTCCAGTCACCGTTAGCATCCAGCGCAATTTTGCGTGAAGGTCCTTTGACCTCTTCGCTAATATCCTCTTGCTTCTCAGCCGCGTCCTTAACAAATACAGCGAGACGACGTGGCGTCGCATATGCAGTAACTCCAGCATGGTTTATACGTGCAGAATCCAACCACTTGGACATTCTATCTTGCAGCTGTTCCATCGCAGCACGGATAAAACGTGCAGGAATTTCCTCCAGACCGATCTCAAACAGGATATCTTTAGACACGGTCAGCACCTTCTTTCTTCAGCAGCGGGAAGCCAAGCTTCTCGCGTTCCTCAAGATATGTTGCCGCTACGGAGCGGGCAAGATTACGCACTCGGGTAATAAATCCAGTCCGTTCAGTTACACTAATTGCCCCACGCGCATCGAGTAGATTAAAGCTATGTGAGCATTTCAACACATAATCGTAGGCTGGAAACACAAGATGTTTCTCCATCGCTCTACGTGCTTCCTCTTCATACATGTTGAACAGCGAGAATAACATTTTTACATCCGATACTTCAAAAGTGTAGGTAGAATGCTCGAACTCCGGCTGATGAAAAACATCACCATAAGTCATACCGCTTACCCATTCAAGATCGAACACATTTTCTTTATCCTGAATGTAAGAGGCTAAGCGCTCCATACCGTAAGTGATTTCTACAGCAACAGGGTTAGCTTCGATGCCACCTACCTGCTGGAAGTAAGTAAATTGAGTGATCTCCATACCGTCCAGCCATACTTCCCATCCCAGACCCGCACAGCCCAGTGACGGATTCTCCCAGTTATCCTCTACAAAACGGATGTCATGCAAGAGCGGATCAATACCGAGTGCTTTCAAGCTATCCAAATAGATCTCTTGAATGTTATCTGGTGAGGGTTTGATGATTACTTGGAATTGGTGATGCTGATACAGACGGTTCGGGTTCTCTCCATAACGACCATCGGAGGGACGACGTGAAGGCTCTACGTAAGCCACTCTCCAAGGCTCAGGACCTAGCGAGCGTAAAAAAGTCATAGGGTTCATCGTGCCAGCGCCTTTTTCTGTGTCATAAGGCTGTACGATGATACAGTTCTGTTCAGCCCAGAACTGCTGCAGTGTCAAAATCATCTGCTGGAAGTTCATAATACCGTCTCCTTCGCTTTACAAGTTTTTTACAACAGCTTGCCTAAAACTTTCTACCATGGAGGCGGCACTTTTAGCTCCTGACAGCAACAAAAAGCCCCCGCCCCCATGCCTGATTAACAGACATAGGGACGAGAGCTTAACTTATTCTCCCGCGGTTCCACCCTACTTGATTTCATACCTTGTATGAGCAAGTTTGCTGCCAAGACAAGAACGAAATCCACTTTCATTCGCCGCATTCGTACTCCCGGGTGCCATGTTCATGAACGTTGTCCCGCTAGGCTTCCACTGCCCCCAGCTCGCTGAATAACGACAATACAGTCCACTACTTTCCCGATCAATGCACGCCTCTCCCCAATTGGAGCATAACGACGATCATATAATAAACTGATCCTATAGTAACGGAAAAATCAGCTTTCGTCAAATCTTGTACTTGTCGAGCTGGTCTAGGAAACTTTGTGACTTCAGCTTTAATCCGAGTTGCACATCCATAAAGGCCCGCATAATTTTTTTCAGCTCATCCCGGCTGCTTTCCTTTACATCCACATTGCCTAGTCTAGTCAGGTCAAGTCTGGCGAATAATCGCAGCAGCTTCAACGCACGAGCAGAGACCTCCATGGCTGGAGGGTCATTATGTTTACAACTGCGGCACAGTACTCCACCAAGGCGAGGGCTGACCAGCAGTTGATCATCCGGCTTCTCGGCACCACAAATTACACAAGAATCGAATTCAGGACCATAACCGGCTGCCTGTAAGATTTTCATTTCAAAGACATTTATGATAACGCCGGGTTCCTTGTCCTCTTCAAGTGCATTAAGACAGGCCGTAAGCTGGTGAAACCAGAAGCTTCCCGTTTCCTCATCATGCAGAACACGATCAAGCAGTTCACACGCATAAGACGCATAAGCAGCTTTGATCAAATCCTCACGCAGCGGATGGTGCGACTTCGTAATTTCGCCAGAATTCAGTGTCCCAAGTCCTCCATTATTTCTAAAAAAAACAAATTCCCCAACGGTGAACAGTTGGATCAATGCAGCATGGCGGCTTTTGACCTTCTTTGCGCCACGCACCAGAACCCCTACTTTTCCCGCGTTCTCGGTGCAAAGCGTAATAATTGCGTTCCCCTCGCCGTAGTCCATGCTGCGGATGACGATCCCTTCCACCCTGTGTAGCATGCCTCTTCCCCCAACCATTCGGCAAGCAACCAGTCCTTATTGCGCTTCTTCATCACAGGCCTTCTCTTCCTCCACTAGCTGTAATCCACTATCTTCAAGCGGATGGCCAGCTTCCTTATACAGCAGGTAAGCATCGACGTCTCCTGTCATTGCAAAATACTTCCACGAAAAGTTTCGCATTCGTATTCATCCTTTCTTGGGAAAGACGATGTCTCTTATCAAGAATTAGGATGGTGCGATGGAGCAGGTTCTATCCTTGCAATTCCTACCAAACGAGGAATAACGGAATTAACTTAAAGGTCTTTATGGAAGCCCAAATCCCGCAGAACGCGGTCCTGATTGCGCCAATCTTTTTTCACTTTTACCCATAGCTCCAGAAAAATCTTCGAACCCAGCAGGTTCTCAATATCTGTCCGAGCCCGTCTGCCGACCTCTTTCAGCATTGCCCCTTGCTTGCCGATAATAATTCCCTTTTGCGAATCACGCTCAACAAAAATAACAGCTGAAACATGCACCACTCCATTAGGCTCAACCTTCATATCTTCGATGGCTACAGCAATAGAGTGCGGCACTTCTTCACGAGTCAAATGCAGAATTTTCTCCCGGATTAATTCCGCGCAGACAAATTGCTCGGGGTGATCCGTGATTTGATCTTCCGGATAATACTGAGGGCCTTCCGGCAAGTACTTGGCAACCTGCTCTAACAGCGTGTTAACATTGCTGCCCATCTTCGCAGAAATCGGAATAATTTCGGCAAAATCATGCAGCTTGTTATATTGAGCCATAAGCGGGAGCAGAGCTTCCGGCTCTATTTTATCGATCTTGTTGAGCACCAGAATCACCGGTGTCTTCAGACCATTTAATTGCTCGGCAATGTAACGGTCTCCACCGCCCAAGCCCTCTGACGCATCCACAAGGAATAACACAGCTTCTACTTCACCCAGTGTACTCATTGCAGTCTGGTTCATGTAGTCGCCTAGCTTGGACTGTCTTTTATGAATTCCCGGTGTATCCAGGAATACGATTTGTGAAGTGTTTGTTGTGTAAACACCATGGATTTTGTTTCTGGTTGTCTGTGGCTTATCCGACATAATGGCAATCTTCTGGCCAATGACCTGGTTCATGAGTGTTGATTTACCTACGTTTGGTCTGCCGATAATTGCGACAAAGCCTGATTTGAATTTCATATTATCTTCCTTCCATACTTACCTTCTAAATTTGCGTTTGAAAATCTTTTAAGATCTTTTTCGATCCCCCTAAATCCCCCTTAGCCAAGGGGGACCCCAAGGGCCCCGGCCCTCTGGACACCCGGAAATGGGCGTAACTGCAACGTTAGGCTGGATTAGAGGGACTATGGTGCATGAGCGCTTTCCTCCCCTATCGGGGACACGCTTCACTGTCGCTTATTCACACGGTTCGCATTGCCCTCACCATGAATAAAGATTACTGAGATGATTGGCTTTAGGCTGTGTTACAAGTAACCTTACGTAATTAGAATCGCTGACGGCTTTTGCCGTGGCGCTTACCTCGTAATGTTACTCTAAAAACACATAGTTTGCACCAGTTTAGCCTAACTTGGTAGAACTAGAACACTTTTAATTGTACTTTGTACAACTAATTTTAGGTTGAGTTTATGTTTTTGGTGTTTTAGTTGTATTTTGTGCAATTAAATCCTGTCTTAAGAGCCAAATATGGGCTTTATCATAAATTTAATTGTACTATCTGCAACTAAATTCATTTTTGTCGCGAAAGAGTAGCAATTTAACTGTACATTGTGCAATTAAAGTAGCAACCTTCGTCTAACTATGCCTGATTTGCCCTTAAACAGGCACAGGCATTAAATCAAAATCTCATTTTATTCTGGAGCTTGTCCTTGCTTCAGATCTACGGGACCAAAAGCGCCTGGAAGCAATTCTCCCACCGTAGTCTCAACGATATCACCCTTCATGTTCCCAAGAATAACCTTCATATCCGGCGAACACAACTCAATCATTACTTGCCGGCACACACCGCAAGGTGAAACGGGGCCGTCAGAGTCAGCTACTACGGCAATTGCTTTAAAAGAACCAACAGCGTGTCCATCCGCAATCGCACGGAATAGTGCTGTCCGTTCCGCACAGTTGGTTGGCCCAAAAGCAGCATTTTCCACATTACAGCCGTGGTGAATATGACCATCCTGATCAAGAAGGGCAGCTCCCACTCCGAATCGGGAATATGGAATGTAAGCTTTTGCTCGTGCTTTAATCGCCTCTTGCATAAGAAGAGTAGAATCCATATTTTGACCTCCTAAAGTTTTGTGAGTATTGACTTCATTGATTTTTCTTCGCACAAAACACACTTCGTAAACATCTAATTAGTTTCGTTTATCGTTATTTTTTCAGCGTGCGCTAAATTTTATCAGTGTACTTCATGAGATATATTCGGGTACATAACTCACTTCAAATTATTCAGTAACGAAAGAGACGGAATCGCAAAACGCGGGTCCGCCTCTCCCCTGAATTGATTTTGTATCCTGATTATGACATAAGTCCGCTAATCCAGTCCATCACAGGGTGATAAAAAACATAGATCCCGACTAAGACAGCAAACACCGCCGTGAGAAGCACAGCTCCTGCGGCGGTATCTTTTGCTCTCTTAGCCAGTGGATGAATCTCTGGCGAGATCAGATCAACCGTCGCTTCAATCGCCGTATTGAGCAATTCGGCAGTTAGGACAAGCGTGATCGAGAACAGCAGCAACATCCAACTGGCCAGCGGAAGTCTGAACACGGCAGCGGCTATTAGCACAACCACCGCTAAACAGCAATGCACCTTCATGTTAAGCTCGGATTTGAATGCCGACACTAAGCCTTGCGATGCAAACCGAAAAGAGTGCCAGAACTTCTTGTGCCCTACCGCCGTGTTCTTCACCATTAGCGCGTCAACCCAACCTGAGATAGTACTTTTTCTTGCTTGGACATCATCTCTGCTTCTGAAGCTTCATCCTGATGATCATATCCTAACAAATGCAGAAATCCGTGAACGAAAAGAAAACCAAGCTCTCGTTCCAGTGAATGGCCATATTCCAGCGCCTGCTCCTGCGCACGAGTTACGGAAATGATTATATCCCCAAGTACGTCTGGAACATCTTCCAGCGCCTCGCCTTCCTCTACCTCGTATATAATGTCCAGCTCGTCCTCTCCGCTTTCATTCATAGCAAAAGAAAGCACGTCCGTCGGACGGTCAATGCCCCGATATTCCAAATTCAACTCATGTATACGAACGTTATCGACAAAAGTAAGAGCTACCTCGCCCCGATCGATCCCTTCCGCTTCACCTGCTTTTTGCAAAATACTCTCCAGCAGCGTAATGAGATCGTCCTTTATCTCGTATTCTTCCTGCTCGTTATCCCAAACGATCTCCAAACTCATGGGTTAGGTGCCCCTTCCTCTTTTTTCGGCTTACGCACATCTTCTGGATATTCGATCCGTGAATGGAAAATCCCCATAACCGTCTCCTTCAGAGTCCGTGCAATAATATCCAATTCTTTAATCGTCAAATCACATTCGTCAAACTGATGATCATCCAGTCGACTTTTAATAATCTTCTCAATCATCGTTTCCACCTGCAGAACAGTTGGCTTACGCAATGATCTCACTGCAGCCTCGACACTGTCGGCAATTCCCACTACAGCCGCTTCCTTCGACTGGGCTTTCGGTCCAGGGTAACGGAAATCTTCCTCGGTAAAATCAGGCTCGACACCTTTTTCTTCCGCCAGCTTCAGTGCCTTATGGTAAAAATAATGCAGGAACGTTGTTCCATGATGCTGCTCCGCAATATCACGGATTGGTTTTGGCAGCTTATATTCTCGTTGCATTTCCACCCCGTCACGGGCGTGGGCAACGATGATAGATTTACTAAGCTTCGGTTCAATAGAGTCATGTGGATTTTCCATATTATT
This sequence comes from Paenibacillus sp. FSL H8-0175, assembly GCF_045040615.1. Taxonomy (NCBI): domain Bacteria; kingdom Bacillati; phylum Bacillota; class Bacilli; order Caryophanales; family Paenibacillaceae; genus Paenibacillus; species Paenibacillus sp. FSL H8-0175. Next base: position 5,502,519 of record NZ_CP150299.1, read on the forward strand.
TTGATTCTCGATAAAATAAAACGGACGTTTTGTTTTGCCAATATCATGATAATACGATCCAACCCGGCACAATAGCCCATCTGCTCCAATCGCTTCCGCGGCAGCTTCTGACAGGTTACCTACCATTACACTATGGTGATAGGTTCCCGGCGTTTCGGTAAGCAGTTTGCGCAGCAGCGGGTGGTTTGGATTAGACAATTCTACCAGCTTCAATGCCGATAGAATACCAAAGGTTGCCTCAAAAAAAGGCATTAGCCCAATCACAAGTACAGCCGTCAATAGTCCCCCTGCAAAAGCAAAACCAACCGAATACAAGGTACCTACCTCTTTCCATGCTCCTCCACCTAACAGTATCTGCATAAAGACTGTCAGACAGCCAAAAAGCGATACCATAATCCCGCCTTTAAGGAGCGTGGAGCGTTGACCCGCACGGTGAGTCGCAAAGATAGCCACGTACGAAACCACGATAGCAAAGAAACCAAAGTTAAAATCAAAGATTGAATTCTGCTGCACATTCAAAATAACACTCGCCAGTACACTGAATAGAATGGAGCAGAAATAGGCCAAAGGCATGTCCAGAAGCATTGCAATTAACATTGCGCCGATCGCCACCGGTGCCAGGAATCCGATATAAGATCGGACATCGGTCTGCAAAACAGCGGCCAGCCGCATAGAGATAATAGTTATAACAAATACAAGCACCAGCATCAATAGCTGAGAATTGTTGTACTTAAAGCCTGAGGTGCCGCCTGAATAACGAATGAACGCAAGCAAACCGACGGAGAGCATCGCAGAGAGAATCAATAGGCCTAACTGTGGCCAGTAATTCACCTCATTGCTTAGTAGTCCATTCTCATCCAAAAGAGTGTAGAGCTCTGGAGTAATTAGCTGCCCCTTAGCAACAAGCGTGTCCCCTTGCTCAATGAATACATCAGGTGTGTTCTCCCGGGCTTGTACCTTTGCTTCCTTGGTAGCATCCTCATCGTAGAACTTGTTACTTGTGATCACAAGACGTACAAGCTCCTGAACAACCTCACGCGCTGTACGCTGGCTTAGAGAACTAATACTGACCTGTTCCGCTACCTTGGCGCGAGCGGTCTGCGCATCCGTAATCTGATCATTCATCAGCCTAGTTACAATATCTCGGGCGACAGGCTTCATCTCGATAATGTCCTGAGAGGTCAGGCGCGGAATCTTAATGTAAGTCTCTTCCGGAATGACATAGGTCTGCTCTTTGATGACAGATTGCATTTCATCCAAGAGGTGATCTGAATATGTAGCGCTGCCGCGATTGGAAGCTACGAAATTCAAGATGAAATCGCTGGCTCTCTGCGGGATTTCATCACGATAAATCCCCGTCTTATCGCTTTGCGAGATCAGATCATCCTGATTGAGGCGATCTATCCGGTCCAGCAGCGAGGTCACTAGGTTGTCTGCCCTCATCGGGATAATTTTGTACTTGGGAGATACGCTTTCGGCCGCTTCCTCAGCTGCTTTTAACGTAGCTTTGGTGTCCTTAATTTGTTTCGGTGCCGTTATTTCCTTTGCACTGTAAGTATTCTCTTTAATATCATATTTCTTAGGTAGCAATTCTGGCGACAAGCTGAAGTAGAACACTAGTCCGAGTAACAGGAAAAGAGCATAGCGTGTCACTGCGCTATACTTCCATCCGTTGTTCGTATATACAAAACCGCTTAATTTAGATGGTTGCTTTGAAGCCATGAAGACAATCCCCTTTATTGGAGGTTTTCGGCAGAGCGGTCATAGGCAACGATAATTTTCTGCACCAGGGAATGCCGTACTACATCCTGTTCCGCGAAGTAGACAAAGCCAAGTTCTTCTATGCCGGATAAAATCGCTTTGGCTTCAATCAAACCGGATTTCTTGCCGCGGGGCAGGTCAATCTGGGTAACGTCACCTGTAATCACCATTTTGGACCCGAAGCCGAGTCGAGTCAGGAACATTTTCATTTGCTCAGGTGTTGTATTCTGCGCTTCATCCAAGATGATAAATGAATCATCCAATGTACGTCCGCGCATATAAGCCAGCGGAGCAATCTCAATCAATCCCCGTTCAAGTGCCTTAGCCACCTGATCGGGCCCCATAACGTCGTATAATGCATCATAAAGCGGACGCAGATATGGATCTACCTTTTCTTGCAAATCCCCTGGAAGGAATCCTAGACTCTCTCCTGCTTCTACTGCGGGACGCGTAAGAACAATACGCTTAACCGAACCTTCTTTCAGTGCCGTAACTGCAAGCACCACTGCCAAGTAGGTCTTCCCCGTTCCTGCAGGACCGATTCCGAATACAATATCACGCTTCTTGATCGTTGTCACATAATGCTTCTGGCCGACCGTTTTGACACGGATAGGCTTTCCGCGAAAAGTTGTAGTAATTTCTCCTTTGAACAAATCGAGCAATTGATCAGCACGAAAATCTTTCGCCAGTTCCACAGCGTACTGCACATCACGTTCAGTAAGTATGTAACCGCTCCGAATGAGGGACAGTAGCACATTAAACAATTGCCCCAGCATGTCTACTTCCCGCTCAGCTCCACGAATCGTTAGCTCTGCTTCACGCGAATCAATAATGGCGGGAATTTCACTCTCGATGATTTTTAAGAATCCATCCTGCGGGCCAAACAGCGATTGCGCTTCTCCCGCATTTTGCAAAGATATACGAATGCTTGCAGTCTGTTCTGACAAGTAGCCTCATTCTCCTCAATTGTTTACTATTGGCAGTTCTTCGGAAATTTTTTCTTCTACTTCAAAGATCACTTTCATATAAACTTTACCATTCTCTTTCTTCTCATGCAAAACTTTTTGACTTTTGATGACGCTATCAACACCATATCGAGCTAAAATATCATTCTTCGCCCGCTCAATTCCCCTCGCAACTCCAGCTTCTGGAGTTATCGTATCCTTTGTTTCATTGATCTCCATTTCTTTCTCAGTCATCAGGCCCAGCGGCAGCTCAATAGAGCGCCAAGACAGCGGATCATGCTCTGTGAGCGTCTTTGAATTCTCAAAGGAGGATTTGCCATAACCCCACAGCTGAATAGCCCATTTCCCCAACACGAGATAGGTGCGATCCTTACGCTCCCCAGTGTAGGTGCTATTGGTTGTTTCAAGCGGAACCTCGATATTGTACTCATGCCAAACCAACCCCTTAACCTCACCCTTGGCTACCACATACTCTACATTTTCTTCGTCTCCAAGAGCACCGGAAATCAGGATATCCCCTTTTTTCACACGCGAATTACGCGCTACTACCGGTCTGCCCTGCTCCGCATATATTTCTGTTACCACCGCATCTGTTCGGCTAATTAAATGCCGTTGGCTAAGCAAAGGTTTGATATCGGGCTGTTTAGCCTCTACAACCTGAATTTTGATGCTCGTCCCCGTCCGTTGCAGCCCTATCCAAGAAACACCCGGTAAATGGGCCAGCAGCCCCTTAGAGAGCTTGTCCGGCTCCTCCAGACGCCATATCCACTGAAAAGGATACACACCCTCCTGGCGAGCGGCAGCCAATATATCCTCAGAAGCAATTTTTTCATTCCCTTCGACTCTAATACTCCATACCATCGTAGATAACATAAAAAGTGTAATTCCAAACATCAAAATACCTATGCCAAAAAATTTCCTTTTCCACAGCCGCGCCATAAGAAATGGAAGTCCGCTTCTACCGGTAACGTGCATACGACAGCCTGTCTTTTTTAAAATCGGCCGGAGGACATAAAAATCATCCAGAAGCAGCTTAAGGGAAGCGCCGCCCTCAGCGGGCCTCACATCCCAAATCATGATTCCTGCTTCAGAAATGAAATTAATAAATCGCTCCACCTGAGGTCCCGTCACATGCAGTGTAACGAACCCCCGCAGTGATGACAGAGGTGGCTCCTTCATGATCTCTCCTCGCTTTCGTTATATCTGATCTCCCCGATAACGCCTTCTACAGCCAATTCCTGGCCTAGAATATTTCGGATGACAAGTCCCTCGCCCGTGATTTCAAGCGATCCTTTAGCTAACGCGAGCTTAAGCTGACCAGAGGAAAAATGCAGCACGCCGCGATGATTCTCAATATGCAGTTCCTTATTGCCGATCAGGGTGATCCGGGGCATTTCCTGTAATAAGTCCTGTGGTAGATCCAGTACCCCGTTTGTCCATCCCCGCAGCCTGCGGCCAATACGGGTCATAAGTAGACGTTCCCCCTTCCTGCCTTCTGTACACCTTATGCGGCAACGCTTTTTTTTATGAGAAGAAGTAACAAAGGAGGACCCTTCAAGTGTGAAAAAAGCAAAAAAAAGCCCCGCAACCTATCGTAAAGATAGGAAACCGAGGCTTTATTGTTACTATGATCCGTAAATATTATCTTCGGGTGGAATGCGGCTGACGAGAACGCGGTGGTCCCAGAATCTCTGCCCAGACTACACCATTGCGCAGGTCGTCACGACTCCCTGTTCCATGTGTCTGGTCTGCCGCAGAGGGTGAGTTTGTGTTTTTAGTCTTATTTGATCTTTTGGTATCTGCACCCGCTATCCCGTCAAAAGCAGATTGAAGGCGCCGCACCTCTTCTTGCATTCTTTGTGTGCGTAATTCAACTCCGTCATCGGCATGCTCCAAAGACATTCCTTCTCCAGTAGAATAATCTGGAGTTGGTATATACGCGGGTTCTGGAAAGGCAGGAGAGGCATCATACTCCCGGTTATCCTCTGACCTCGACTGCCGGGAAGAGGTGCTAACAGGAGCAGGAAATCCACTGCCAGACTCCGCTTGGCGCCCTCCATCGATATCCGGGCGCTTTACCCGGCGGAGCGGAGAATCCTCTCCGCCCCCAAAAGTGGGCATTCCCCCGCGAGGAGCTCCTTTGGGCTTGTTTTTAGTTGCTTTATTCACATTGGATACGATCGCGAATATAATAACCGCAATAATATAGATCCAGCTCATGGAGATTCACATCCCCTTTTATTTATTATTGTTAGGACGGTTATTGTCGTCCTGATCATTCATTTTGCCGAGAGAGCCCCGCATTTGGGTATCTGCCTCGATGTTTTTGATATTCATATAATCCATCACGCCGATTTGGCCATTTCTGAGCGCCTCAGCCATTGCCATAGGCACCTGAGATTCAGCTTCCACAACAAGCGCCTTCATCTCTACTACGCGCGCCTTCATCTCTTGCTCGTGAGCGACAGCCATCGCTCTGCGTTCTTCCGCTTTGGCTTGGGCAATGCGTTTATCTGCTTCTGCTTGCTCGGTTTGTAGATAAGCACCGATGTTCTTGCCTACATCGATATCCGCAATATCAATGGAGAGGATCTCAAAAGCAGTACCTGAGTCAAGCCCTTTGGACAATACCGTCCGCGAAATCAAATCCGGGTTCTCAAGGACATCTTTATGGGAATCACTCGAACCTACTGTCGTTACAATCCCTTCACCAACACGGGCAATAATCGTTTCTTCCCCCGCACCACCCACGAGGCGGTCGATATTGGCACGAACAGTTACGCGCGCTTTTACCTTAACTTCAATCCCGTTCTTAGCAACAGCCGCAACAACCGGTGTCTCAATTACACGAGGGTTAACGCTCATTTGCACAGCCTGCAGCACATCACGTCCTGCAAGATCAATGGCTGCTGCGCGAGTAAATTCCAAAGGAATATCTGCACGTTGTGCTGCAATAAGCGCATTAACAACACGGTCTACGTTACCACCTGCGAGATAGTGACTCTCCAGTTGATTAATGTTCAGTCCAAGACCTGCCTTAGTCGCTTTAATCATTGGGTTAACGATACGACTTGGGGTTACACGACGCAGTCTCATCGCCACCAGCGTAATAATACTGATTCTAACGCCCGATGCTAATGCTGAAATCCAGAGCATAACCGGGAAGAAACTTAAAAACACGCTCAATACAATAATCACCACTACCGCGATGAACAGAATAGGAATCAAAGATGCTTCACCCATACTATATAACCTCCGTAAATTTATTGTAGAACTATTATTGGTTCCAGTGTTTACCTTATTCCTTGATTTCTTTCACAACAATCCGTCCGCCCTCTACTTTAATAACAGAGACCGGTGCATTAGCACTAATAAAACTACCTTCTGTAACAACATCCACACGTTCGCCGCCTATCATAGCCGTTCCTGAGGGACGAAGTGGAGTAATACTGGTTCCTGTAGCGCCTAATAAGCTAAGCTTCTCTTCTACAGGCACAAATCCCTGATCTTTAGTAAGGCTTTCCTTCAAAATAAATCTGTTCCATATCCCTCGTTCTTTAAAAATGACCGCAACAATTACTACAACTATAGTCGCAGCTACGAAAGAGATACCTAGACTGAGCAGTGCATGCTTATAGCTGTAAGCAGCTCGTACAACACCCGCTACAAGGCTGACAGAGCCTAGGAGCCCCAATATTCCGAAGCTAGGCACAAAGAGCTCCAGCACAAGCATGACAAGCCCAATGATAAACAAGAGCCAAGTTTCCGCTCCGGCGAATCCTGCAACATAGTTGCCGAAGAAATATAACACAAAAGCCAACGTCCCGATAATTCCTGGCGCACCAAAGCCTGGAACAATCAGTTCAATGACAACGCCTGTAATCCCAATGAACAGCAGAATCGTCATAATAATCGGATTGGTCAGAAATTGCGACATTTTTTCCGCACCGGTATGCTCTACGCGAAAGATGTCGTCTGTAGTATATCCAAGCCACTGAATTGCCTCTTCAGGGGTATCTGTAATTTGATCAGCGTAACCAGCTTTTAAAGCTTCTTCACTAGACAAGGCAATGATTTCTCCCTGTGTCTTAGTCACTCCAAGCTCTGGCTTATCCACGACCAAATTACTATCCACCATTCCAGCAGCAATGTCTGGATCACGATCATTCAGAGCAGCAGCGCCGATCATTTTAGATCTCCAGTAGGATATCATTTTGGCATCATCGACTTTTTGACCATTCATGTCTACCAAGGAAGCGGAGCCGATCATACTGCCCGGCTTCATGATTATTGCACCTGCATTAAGTGCTATGTAACTGCCTGCAGAAGCGGCATCACCTTTAATATAGGCAGCTGTTGGTATTTCACTCTCTCTTACCATCGTCCCAATCTCTTCTGCCGATTTTACCAGCCCTCCAGGTGTATCGACCTCTAGTAGAATAAGGACTGCTCCATAATTAGCGGCTTCTTCAAATCCTCTTTCCAAAAAGCTTTGCAAACCCCGTTCAATCTTTTGATCTACCGGAATAATAAACACGGGACCTTTTTTCAGCTCACTGTTCGTAACCCCCGGTGTTTTCGGGGCTGTCCCGTCAGCGCTTACATTCGTTGCAAAGGGTGTCAGGAGGAGTAACAGCAGGACCACAGGAATGCTAGCTAACAGTATTTTCCGTAATCTTCTCAATGATTTTACCTCCCTTCTTTAGCTTGACCCAGAACTCATAACCTTTAATACGCTGAAATTGGATTTACGTTTCATAACATAGAAAAGCACCCCTTTTGCAAGGGGTGCTAGTGCTATATTATTGCAGAAATTGCAGAACCGCCTGGTTCACGAGTTTACCATCAGCGCGACCTTTGACCTTAGGCATCAGTGCGCTCATGACCTTCCCCATTTCGCTCTTCGAAGAAGCACCGGTTTCCTGGATGGTCTGCTGTACAATTACTTTAATTTCTTCTTCGGAAAGTTGCTCGGGAAGATATTTAATAATAATCTCGATTTCTGCTTTTGTACTCGCGGCAAGCTCGTCGCGACCCGCTGATTCAAATTCTTGGAGGGCATCTTTGCGCTGTTTGATTTCACGACTAAGGATATCAAGCACTTCGTTGTCGTCCAATGTTCTCTTCAGATCTATTTCAAGATACTTTATTGTAGAACGAACCATTCGAATCGTGGAGAGCGTGAACTTGTCCTTACTCTTCATCGCTTGCTTCATATCTTCGTTCAATCTCTCGCTAAGATTCATGCGTGGGTAATCCTCCTAAAACTTTCTCTTACGAGCAGCCTCAGACTTCAGCTTTTTCTTAACGCTCGGCTTTTCGTAATGTTTGCGTTTCTTCACCTCAGCCAAGACACCATCTTTTGCGATGGAACGTTTAAAGCGACGAAGTGCAGCATCAATTGTCTCGTTTTTGCGAACTTTCGTTTCAGACACAGGTTTCCCCTCCCTCCGACCATACCGTCCAAGAGCATAACACGGTTTATCAAACTCCATTATAGGTCAAACGGAAATAACGTGTCAACCTTCGTGCTATTCTTTTTTCTGGCAAGTTCTTCAACATTAAATGATTATGCTATGCGTGCGAAGCTGAGTTTCCAGTGAGCGCACCCAGCTTGGCTCCACCCAGCAGGTGATAATGAAGATGAGGCACAGCTTGTCCACTATCAGGTCCGCAATTATTGATTAAACGATAACCAGACTCAGCAATTCCAAGGTCTTTGGCGATCTGTTGGGCTACACTGTGGATTTCAGCAATTAGCGGAAGATCCTCAGGTGTAACATCATTCATTGAAGCAATGAACTTCTTGGGAATGATCAACACATGTACCGGTGCAGCCGGCTCGATGTCGTAAAATGCAAGAATACGTTCATTCTCAAATACTTTTTTGGAAGGAATAGTACCCTCAATAATTTTGCTAAACACGGTCTCCATAGAGTGCTTGCCTCCTAAAAATTGGTGAAATCCCACTTCATCATAAGATAATCATACAGGATAATCATCAATTACGAAAGCAGCAAGCAAACTCAGCATAATCTGCCCTAAACTGTATCTGTTACAGAATGAACCATTAAATAAATATATCAACACCGTTAGGCCTAAAAAAGACAAAAAAAAGAGAAACACCCTTCACAGCTTATAAAGCTGATTCGGCGGCGGACGTATGAAAAGGAGTTCATTCCCTGCCATACGTCCGCCGAGGTGTTTCTAAAGTAATGTCGGCTTAGCTGTATTATAACAGCGCGTTGATACTGTATCTGTGATAAGAATCACACACATTGTAGATCTTCACATTTTTTCCAAAAGGATCCGAGATCCCCCTCCACCCTGCTCAGCAGGTACTACTACCAGCTTGCGTGGCAGTCGTGCCCGAAGCTCTGGAACATGGCTGATAATGCCGACAGACAGTTGGTCGTTATGCAGTCTTTCCAATGAGGTGATTACCGTATCGAGCAATTCCGGATCCAGCGTACCAAAGCCTTCGTCCAAAAAGAAAAATTGCAATGGATACTGCCCCCGCAGCTGAATCTGTGCCGAAAGTGCAAGTGCAAGTGACAAGGAAGTTAAGAACGTCTCTCCGCCGGAAAGCGTGGAGACCGGTCTTCTTACACCACCGTTTCCATCATCACGGATTACAAAGCCACCACCCGAATCAACCTCCAGCGCATAACGCTGTTTGCTCAGGAAACGAAGCCGCTGGGAAGCAGACTGGCATACCTGCATCAATTGTTCCTCCGCAATATACTCAACAAAAGCATTTCCACGTAAAACCGTCTGCAATTTGGACAAATGATCCTGTAGAGAAGCATGTTCTAGCCGCTGGGCTTCGAGCTCCATCCAGCGAATATGCCGATGCCGCAGATCCTCCAGATCTCGCTCTGCGCGCGCTCTTGCTTGCAGCGACATTTCATCCTCTGACTTACACACGCTTAAGCTCTCCTGGCTAACTTGCCACTCCTCTTCACTTAAGCTGGCTCCGTCAAGCTTCTCTTCAATATTGCGCAGCTGCAATGAGACTTCAGCTTCTTCCGCACGATGGGCATGTACCCGAGAAGAAGAAATTTCCCGCTCTTCAGGTGCGAGAGCTGCTCCTTCAACCTCAGCGGCGGAACTAAAAGGTGAAGAGGTTAAGCTTTGCTCCCACAGATGGCTTGAAGTCACATAATGCTCTCGAGCAGATTCTGCAGCCTGGCGGGTAATCGCTGCCTCCTTGATCTCATGCTGCGCTTTTTCAGCTGCCGTGAGATGTAATCGTTGGCTGGTCTCCACAGCTGCTAACAATTCCTGCAGACGACGCTCACACTCTGCTAGAAGAGGGGCAGCAGCGCGGCCATTAGTCCACTCCAAAAGACGCCGTTCTTTTTCACGCTGCAATTCTTCTTTGCCTTCCATCTGTGTATTCCACTGAGTAAGCTCTTTATCGAGTCCGGTGATGGTCTCCTGAAGATTCTGCACCGAAGCGCTTTTCTCATCCAGAAACTTGACACTGATTTCCAGTCGGGATCTAATTTCCTCAGCTTGAGCATCCTTGGCTAACAGCTCACGATAAGCTTTTTCTACCTCTTCCGGTGCCAAATCAGGGAACTGCTGTACCCAGTTCTGCCGCAATGCGGCTAGTTGGCCACTCAGTTCCTCGGCTTTGGCGGTTAGGCCTTCTACCCAGCTTCGCTCACCTTCGGCACCCGCTGCTTCTTTGAGGCATAGCTGCTGAACTTCCTGCATCGATTGCTGCCACTGTATCGCTGTACGGCGCAGTTCTCCAGACTGGCTTTTTAATGCTAAAAATGCAGCATCAAGTTCTGCCAAAGCCTTTTCATCTGGAATGGACTTATCGGTAGAGGAAACCTCAGTAGTGCTGACTTCTGAGCCTGCCGCTGCAGGATGATTTACCGTATCAAAAGCTCCATCACCAAACACCTGCTCCAGCCAAACCAGGTCCTGCTCCCGCAGACCACGGAACATATGGCGTGCTTCCAAAGCACGTCTGGACAACACCCGAGCCTGTTGAAGCTTTAACTCCAGTTCCTGTTGCTCTACGTTATCCTGCAATACAGCAGGGGCCGGGTGGTGTTCGCTGCCACATACAGGGCAAGGTTGTCCTGCTTCCAATTCTTTAGCCAATCCAAGCGACAGTCTGTGCAACTCATGCCCCTTGAGGGCCGCTTCCAAAGAACTGATATGTTGCTCCAGACTTTCTGCTGCGGTGCACGCAGCTTCTTCTGTCGCCAGCAGCTTCTCTTGATGCATCGCCGCCTCGCGGATCTGCTGCCCGCGAGAAGCTTCCTGCTGCCCGCGACGGCCCTCGGCCTCCGCGAGGCGCGCCTGCGCAGCCGCGAGTGCAGCGGCACGCTCGCGGCGCTCCTTCTCCGCCTTATCCCACTGGGATTCGGCGGAGTGCAGCCCTTGCAGTCTCTGCATCGCTTCTTGCAGAGACTGCCGCTCCTGGGAGCGGACACCGAGCGGCTGCAAGCTCTGCTGCAGCTCTTGCTGGCGCTTTTGGCCCTTGGCCAAAAGCTCACGCTCCCGGGCCATGCCCTCCCGCAGCTCCGCCAGCTTGCGGGAGGCCTCTTCGCGGCGCTCGCGCAGAGCCGCGAGTTCGCGCCGCAGGGCGCCGAGCTCGGACTCGAGCTCGAGCGCGCGGCGGTAGGTGTCGGCCCCCTGCCGGAGGGCCGGCTCTTCCGCCGCAAGCGCGGCCTGCGCAGCAGCCGCGGCCGCAGAGGCACGCGCCGCCTCCTGCTCGGCAGCGGCGGCCAGCACCTCTTGACCCTCCGCGCGGGTCAATCGGCTCTTGAAGGCGTCTTCCGCGCTTCGCCATGCTTTCAGCGCGGGAAGCCTAGCCTCGGCCTCGTCAGCTTGGCCGAGCTTCCGTTCAAGGAGGAGAATCTCCTCCTCCTTGGAGAGCAGTCCCTGCCGCTGCAATTCGCGGCGGGTCCGTTCCTCTTGCAGCTCGCGAATGCGCGTGAAACGCTCCGCGACCTGCAGCGCCGCCTCCAGCTTGCGGCGGCATTCCGCAGCATGCTGGGCTGCTTGTTCGAGGCGCTCCGCCGCTGCCTTTACATCCTCTTTGCCTGCGCTGCCAAGCCCCTGCTGCTCCGCTTCGAGCGCGCGGAGCGCAGCCTCATTCTCCTTCACCCGTCGGCTAAGCTTCAACGCAAGCTGATCGCCATACTGTTCCAAATGGAACAGGCGCTGCAGCATTTGTCGGCGGTCTACGCCCCGAAGCGATAAGAATTCGGCGAATTTCCCCTGCGGCAATACAACTGCTCGCGTGAAGTCATCCATCTTGAGCCCAATATGCTCTTCCACACAACGTGTAACATCTGCGAGTTTATCCGCCATAACGTTATCCCCGTCAGGTGTAACTTCAATGAAACGGCTAATGGTGTTACTGACTGTTTGCTCACCTGTCCGCTTGAACTTACGTTCAACGCGATAACGATGTGCCCCAGCGGAAGAAGTGAGCTCAAAGGTAAACGCCACGCTGAGTGAATCCTCAGAGTGATTCATAATCCCCTGTGTTCCATTAACGGCGCGCTCCACTTTGCCGTACATCGCCAAAGTAATAGCATCCAGCAAACTGGACTTGCCGCTGCCCGTAGGTCCAAAAATCCCAAACAGCCCGGTCTCACACAGACTTTCAAAATCTATTTCCTGCATTTCTCTATAACTCTGCAATCCTGCAACTTTTAATAAAATAGGCTTCACCTTAGTTCTCCTCTCCTTCCTCCGGCTGCTGCCGTTCTTCTTCGGTTAGCTGTAAGAACAGCTCAATCAAACGATCCTCCGGCTCCGCCCCGCCCGTCTGGCGCTGATAGAATTTACGGAACAATTCTTGTACAGGCATACGTGAACGGGAAATCTGTTCGAGCTCCAGCTCCATTTGCGGATAAATCGGACGAATATGAATGATCCCCTCACGTGATTTACGCAGGCGCTGAATATCATTCATCGACATAGCTTCACTGAGCCGAATCTCCAAATCTATAAAAGCGGTAGCATCTCTCCCTTCATCCAACCAGTTATATACCTCTTGCAATCCCCCCGTAGAGCTCCATCTTACAAGTGGACGCCCACAGCGAAGATAGATTTCTTCGAAGGTCGGCTCACCGCCCGGCGCAACATCAATCAGCGTCACCGACTTAGCTTGTCCTGCTTCCGAAAAGCTATATGCCAGCGGGGATCCGCTATAACGGATCATCCCTTCCCCTTTTACACGCTGAGCGCGATGAAGATGGCCTAGTGCAGTATATTGCGCTCCACAGGATAAAGCAGAAGGGTCTACAGTGTAAGCCCCGCCCACCTGAATTGGGCGTTCCGAATCACTCTCTACACCTCCAAGCACATAAATATGGCTCATCGCCAAATTCACGGTTTGTGGCGTAAATTCCCGTCCCAACAGTTGCATAAGTTTGCCAACCCGTGCGCTGTAAGCTAGTCGAAGCTCCTCTTCCCCGCTGTCCCCAGCAAGCAACTCACCGAGACGTGCCTCAGAGGGATAGGGAAGGGCTGCGATTTTGGCAATCTCACCTGTCCGCGCAGCATGAACTTTCACTGGCTCTGAGGTTGGAAGTCCTACCAAGGTAATCCCCTGCCTTAATACAAGCGGGGAGACTGAAGATACGCGCTCCGGTTGGTCATGATTTCCGGCAATCACCACAAGGGGCCTGCCCCCTGAAGTCAGCCTGGCAGCAGCCTCATAGAATAATTGCTCCGAAGCCGCTGGTGGATTAACGGAATCGTACACATCTCCCGCCATCATAATCAAATCCACCTTATGAAAATCGGCGATCTCCACCAATTCATCTATGAACTGCTCTTGCTCCTTCTGGCGGCTTCTTCCCTCCAGCGTACGGCCCAAGTGCCAATCCCCCGTATGCAATATCCGCATCTTCGTCCTCTTTCCCCGCTCCTATGCGGCAATGAATAATTTATAATTTCACAGCATGATCGCCGTCAAAAAAGTACAGCCAAATCTCGCTGATCGGTTCTCCCAAAATATCATGTAATGCCTTGCTGTATAACTCTAGCTGAAAACGATATTTTTCCTTAAGTGCCTCTAAGCCGCCCTGATGTTCTAATACAGAGTCCGTCTTATAGTCTAGCAGAATAATCCGGTCCTCTTCACGGAACAGGCAGTCAATGACCCCTTGAATTAGCACAGCCTCACTAAAGCCTTCCTTATTGTTCTCAGGGGAAAGCTCCGAGACGGCTTCATTCATATAATCGAGCCCTCGATAAGCCTCACCTGCGGGAACCATATAACTGAACGGCATTTCTCTAAGCTTCCAAGAAGAAGCTATTAATCTACGTCCCAGTTCATTAGTATAAAAAGCTTCTATCTGATCGGGAGCTACAGCCTCCACCTGCTCAGCAGTTAGAATAGCCACTCTCTGAAGTCGGGCTAAGGTTTCTTCCACAACCATAGGATCAACCGAGCCCTCCAGCGGAATATGCTGCATGACTGTATGGTATGCTGTCCCGCGTTCCGCTGGGGTTAGACTGCGTTTTTCCATAAATTTCGGACGCCGCAAATGAAGACTGTCCGCACCTGCAACACTTGGACGTTTATCGTTTTCTATTGAGGTTGTAGAATTGCCTTCTTCCAGCAGATCAAAAGAGGGCTGCTCCTGCAACGACAACAACGCTTTTAACTCCGTAACAGAAGTTTTAGCCGGAATACCTGAGGCTGCCGCATACGGGTAATTCCATTCCAGTCTTCTAGCAATTTCATCGCTAGTCTCTGTTTCATATATATTTACAGCTTCACCCTTATGCAGTGCTTCGAGTACAGCTTGCCGTTCCTCTACCTTCTCTTCAGTCTGAACCGTTGGCAGGAACGCCCCAGAATTAAGTTCGGAAGCATTTTGCACACTGATGCTCCAGTTGGAGACATCGTTGTGCAGCACCGTGGAGACGGTACCTTCTGAACCGCCCAGCTTACGAAGAATCGCCGCCGCAGGGTGCCGGATCAATGCCGGTCCAACCCAGTCCAAATAGCTGCGCCCTCGGGCCAGCAGATGATCTGCAAGCAGCAGCTCATCCCGGTTCTGTACGCTGCTCCAGCTAGCGATTTTGCGCGGCAAATCTCTTACAGTGCCTACTAGAATCATTTTATCTCTCGGACGAGTTAACGCTACATATAATACACGCATCTCCTCCGCTAATAATTCAAGCCGTGTACGCCGGTTAATAGCCAGATAAGGAAGTGTTGGGTAGCTAACTCGCGTTTCCCGTTCCACAAAACGCGGCCCAAAGCCAAGCTCTTTGTGCATAAGAAATGGCGAATGCAAATCTTGTCGATTGAACTGTTTTGCCATCCCGGCTACAAAAACAACAGGGAACTCCAGCCCTTTGGATTTATGGATGGTCATGATTCTGACGCCATTGCCTTCTTCACCGCCACCGCCAGCTACACCCAGATCTCCGCCGTTCTCACGAAGCCGTGAAATGAACACCAGAAAACGGAACAATCCACGCGCTGCGGTGTCATTCTCAAATTGCACAGCCCGATCATACAAAGCTTTAAGATTGTTCTGGCGCTGCGAGCCTCCAGGCAGTCCTCCAACCCATTCCAGATAGCCGCTCTCCCCATAGATACGCCAGATCAGCTCACTGAGACTACCTTGTCTAGCCGCATTTCTCCAGCTTTCCAGCTGTTCTAGGAAATGTCTAAGCTTGCGCTTCAGTTCTGGACTGATCTGCGGCAGATCTTTATCAGGTAAAACATTATTTTCGACGGTGCTTGCGGATTCAATCACATGAGCCGAGAAGAGGTCATACTCTTCTTCAGCCTCTTTTGCATATTGCATCTCCACCGCCATCTGTACTGCTTGAAAATAAGGACCCTGACTACACATACGCACCGTAGCCAATTCTTCTTCCGTTAATCCGACCACAGGTGAACGAAGTACGCCAGCCAGCGGAATGTCCTGCTGAGGATTATCAACTATTTTTAAGAGGGAGAGTGCAATTTCCACTTCTGTAGCTTCAAAATAACCTTTATTCAGATCACCATAAGCAGGGATTCCTTCCATCCGAAGCTCTTCGATGATTAGAGGGGTCCAGATTCTTGCCGAGCGAAGCAGGATTACGATATCACCGTAAATAACCGGGCGCATAATCTTGAGTCCTTTATCGTAGATAAGCAGCGGCGATCCACCGGTCATCCCCGTCATTTGTGAAATACGCCGGGCAATTGCCCGTGCTTCCAGCTGCGCCGTCTCGCTCTCAATGGCTTCACTCTCCTGAAGTGGCGCCTCACCGTCTTCAGAAGTCTCTTCTGACTTCCCTGCTGTTGAACCACGATCTATCAATAATAACTCCGGTGCAAAAAAGGTATCGGGACCCTTCTCTGCTGCACCTGGGAAATTCGCTCCGTAAACAAGCTCAGCGCGTTCGTCATAATTAATCTCCGCTACCGTCTCATTCATAATCTGCCGGAAGATCATATTAACGGCATTCACAACCTCCATGCGACTGCGAAAATTACGGGCCAGATCGATAACCGAAGCGCTAGACGATTCATTAGTAATTTCAGATGGATCATCGATTGGGTGTGAGCCAAAGCTGCGGTATTTATCCAGGAATAGCCCCGGCTCCGCCAGACGGAATCGATAGATACTTTGCTTCATATCTCCGACCATAAACCGGTTACCGGGTGTTTCACGGGATATTAGCCGCACAATCTCCTCTTGCACACTATTCGTATCCTGATACTCATCCAGCAGAACCTCATCGAATTGAGCACGGTATTCCATAGCTGCATCAGAAGGCAGGGAATGACCGGGCGTAGAGTCCGGATGGCGTAGAATTTGCAGACAATAATGCTCCAAATCACTGAAGTCGACTAGACCTCTTCCTGCTTTTTCAATTCTATAACGTTCACCGAATGCTATCACTGTCTCTGCAAGCTCTGCCATCAGTGGAGCCGCTTCGTTCAGCTCTTTCAAAAAAACCTCAGGCGGACGGCCAAACAATGCTTTCTGAAGATCTAAAATACTCTTCTTCACACTGTCGCGCAGTTCCTTCACCATCTCCTGCAGTCCAGGATCTGTCGAATCCTTCTTACAAGCCTTTAATTTTCCAAAATATACTTCCATAAAAATATCATATAATTCTGCCCAAGGTCGTTCGTTAACGGCATCCTGCAGTGCATTTACCATCTCAAGATCAGTGGTTAAATTCTCAGCATAGGGTGCCGGACCACCCGGTTGTAGTGCAATCTCCCGGCCTTGCATCAGCTGACTGGCTGCACCCGCAAGTGTCAGCTTCGCTTCTTCAAGAATGCTCAGCACCCATGGCGTTCCACCCAGACTTTCGGTGTCTGGCAATGAGAAATCAGCTGCAGTATCACGGAGCCATTGCGCTGGCCAAGGATGGCTGCGGGCGTAATCATGCAATCGTTGTATGAGCGCATGCACTGCATCATCACTGCGTTCACCACTGAACCAATCAGCGAGCTGCACAAATATGCTATCCTCGCCATCCGCACCTACCTCACCGTACTTTTCCTCCAGCAACTCTTCGAGCAGCTCCTGCCGCATCATCTCCGCTTCATGCTCATTTAATATGCGGAAACCCGGATCAATCGGAATCATTTGATAATAACGCCGGATCACTTCCAGACAGAAGGAGTGCAATGTTGTAATCGAAGCTTTGCCCAGCAGGGATAGCTGACGGCGCAAATGGTCGTTCTCCCCGTTCTCCTCCAGCTCCCGATCAAGGGCTTCCCTGATCCGCTGCCGCATTTCGGCAGCCGTAGCTTTGGTAAACGTGGCTACTAGTAGCCTGTCTACACTGAAGCCGTTCTCTTCCTTACTGATCTTTCGAATAATCCGTTCTACCAGCACCGCCGTCTTGCCGGAACCTGCTGCCGCAGCAACAAGGATGTCATCACCGCTCTCCGCAATGGCGCGCCACTGGTCATCACTCCATATACTTCCTTCCGGTTTCGCTTCTATTTCAGCCTTCATACTCAAGGTGTAGTTCCTCCTTTGCGGGACAGCAGATCCCATATAACGTCCTTCCCTGGCTTACCCAGATTGTTATAGCTGTTGCCTTCCACAGCTTCATCGAACTGGCAGACAGGCCTAAAGGAACAGAATGTGCAGGCGGTCTCCTGCCCAATTCGGTACGGCTCAATCGCCACATCACCCTCTGTAATCCGTGTCCCGATATCCGAGATCGTCCCTCTAACGGAGGATAATAGATGGCTCCACTGCTCTGGTGTAGCTACTGAAGCACTGCTATAAAAGCTGCCGTCAGCTTTTACTGCTACAGGCACGATAGAAGAATACCCTTTGTCTAAAGTGGTATCCATCAGGGAGACAACCTCACGATCAGCTGTAAGCAGTCCTTTCATCTTGAAGCGTTTCAACAGCTCTTGCTCAGCCTGTTCCTTGTTCATCCCGTTGGATGAGGTTAACAACGGATCATGCACATGGAAATAAAGTGTGCCTGCTGGAAGTGCCGGCTGCCCCAGCCATTGCTCCGAATATGTCAGCAGCACATCCAAATAAGTCAGCATTTGCAGCGACAAGCCATAATACACCTCATGCAGCTTGAGATCCTTTTGGCTCGATTTATAATCAATTACCCGCAGAAGAATACCGTTCTCTCCACGGGCCATGTCTACACGGTCAATCCGGCCAACGACCTCCATCACACAGCCATTCGGCAGCGTAATTCTTAAAGGCGGCAACTCCTTATCCGGTCCAAAATCCAGCTCCAGCCCTACTGGCTCAAAGCTGCCCCGGCGGGCGTGCTCGCCCAGAATCACAGAAGCACGTCCAACAATATTCTTAAGCTTACGGGAGATGTACCCGTAACGTTTGGAGCTCATTAGAATTTCACCCTGCAACATCGGAGATAGCCGTTCTACTGTCTCACTGGCCTCACGCCGACATTCATCCGGAGATAAGCTGCCCCAGCCCCGTCCCTCTTGTTTCAGTCTTATCGCCATATCACTTAACGCAGCATGGAACAGCTGTCCAATATCAGGTGCTTGCAGCTTATATAACTGGCGCTCTTTCAGTCTTAGTCCGTAGGACGCAAAATGGGAAAATGAGCACGCAACAAATTTCTCCATCCGGGACACACTGCCCCGCAGTGTTGAGCCACCATACAATCTGAGGCTTGTGCCACGCTTTAGCTTCGTTCCCTCATTACGATAGAACAGTGAACTTAGCAAACGTTCCAGTTGAAATTTACGATCTTCGTTCTTAGTAAACCAGTTATACACATCCCACCATAGCTCCGGAATTTCTGTTCCTTGGCGCCACTGCCGCAGCTGCATAATCAATGCGCGAAGACTCTGTTCTGGTTGACCAATGAAACCGAGATGGATAGGATTTCCGACTTCTATAGGTAGTCCCGAAGGGGGAAGTGCTGACAAGCTGTGCTCTTGAACCCTTGGGAACATTCTATGCAAATGCCGGATAACCTCAGAGGGAAGGAGAGCTTTGCCCTCATCATCCGCTGTAGCGTAGCTAATCCAGAGCTTTCGGCTTCCTGTCGTTAGTGCATTATAGATCAGAAACCGCTCGTCCAGCAGTTTACGAGAAGCGCCGGGAGCAAGCTCCATTCCAGCATTCTCTAGTACGGAGCGTTCACCTTCCGAGAGAATTCCATCTTCCTTAAACTGCGCAGGCACAACACCTTCATTAAATCCAAGCAAAAAAGCGTATTTAACCCCCGTTGGGCGAGTCCGATCCATATTGCCGACCAATACTTGATCCAGTGCGGGCGGAACTAGTCCCATTTTAAGTTCAGCAAGACCTGTCTCTAGAACTCCAGTGAACACTTCAAACTCAAGTCTTTCATTACCCATCATTTCTACTATCTGATCTAGAAGATCAAGTACCGCACCCCACAACTGGCTATGTTCCCTAGCCTTCTCGGGTTGGCCCTTCTCCATAGACTTAACACTGAGTTTCTCCAGCTTTCGCGCAACATCCGTCTCTTCAAGCAGCTTGTACAATGCCGTACAAAGTTCAAGACCGCTACGACTTTTCTGGATTCTTTTCTCAAAAGCAAATAATGGACCTGTTATACTAGCACGGCATCGTTCCATAGTAGCAAGCAGTTCATCATCCATCTGTCTGCCGCCTTCCAGCGACAAGCTAGGAATACCTTTCCAGGAGCGGCCATCTGTCCAGCGGTACCCCTGAATCCCACAAGCCAGCACATAGTTTTCTAAAGCATCCATATCTTCACGCGTAATACTACCGTCTAGCGGAAGCAGAAGCTCCGTCTTTACGCAACGGAATACATCCTCATAACGCCAGCGACGACGCACTACATCCAATGCGGAACGTATAAACTCCACTAGCGGATGATGCAGCTCATTCACCTTCTGGTCCAGAAAAAATGGCACTCCATAATCTTGGAACAACGGCTGAACCAGCTGCTCGTAATCGCCAATATTGCGCATCAATACGGCCATTTCGCCATATTTTGCACCTTCATCCCGCGCCAGTCTAGTCATTTCGCGCAGGGCTCCCTCAACCTCTGCTCTGTGCGAAACTGCGGCGCCTATGGATATAGCCTCTCTTGCCAGTTCATCCGCACCTATCCAAGCCTTCCTGCGATCATATCCCCGTTCAAGGTGAGCAAGTACTGGACTTTCTTCAAAACGTGGAAGAACCATTGGCTCCAGCAGCTCGTCCCATACATCAATGCCCAGCTCTTCAGCAATTCCACGCAGTTTAATGTAAGTAACCGCAGTTGGGTGAAACAATTCAAGCTCATTCAACTGATCTCCATAGGGGTAAGGACGATCAATTGTAAGCGAAACCGTCAGCTTCGAAGCTTGCTGCATCAATTCTCGAAGCACTACGAATTCCTGCGGAGTAAATCCATGGAACCCATCTACCCAAATCTCTGCCCCGCGAATGTAGGAGGAATCTGGAATATGCTCAGCCAGTTCTGCTAAACGATCCTCTTCATCGATATAAAGACGGGACATTTCCTTCTCTAAATCGCTAAATACCAGCTGCAAATCATCCAGCTTACCCTCAAGAATAGGACTTCTTGCAATAGCTCCTCGCATAGCGGACAGCTGTTCCTCTAAATCAGTGGAACCCAAACAGCAACGTTTCATCTCCATGTGCAGTTGGTTCAGACGTTCCACAAAACCCGGTCTGTCTGCTGAGGCACCGAATAATTTCAGTTCCTCTTTGCGGCGACTGATGATTTTGTAAATTAACATTTTCTTACCTTCTTCACTGATTGGCAGACTTGCACTGCCACCAGTTTCCTGCTTCACACGATAGGCAAGCCGCGAAAAACTCAGTGTCTGCGCCCGAAGGCTTCCCTTCACATTCCCTACGGTCAGAAGCCCCCGTTCTGCTCCAAAAGAACCTTGCTCTGGCACAAGAATAATAATCGGCGCACCAAGCGGTTCCTTTTCTAAGGAAGAAGAGATAGATTCCCATATTTTTGTTGTCTTGCCACTGCCCGAGCGGCCTAGTAAAAAGGTTACCGGCATAAATGATAGACTCCTTCCGTAGCGGAGAAAATATATAGAATACAGGGTGAAATATCCACCCATTGATTACACTCCAATTAAAAAAGTTCAGTGATTCCTCGTCCCCTCAGTATATCATAACCACACTAATCGGAACATGTGTTTGCTAGTATTTTCTAATGTTTTACAAAGGATAAACAGCTACGAGTACAAATAAAAAAAGCAAACCTCCGAATTTTGGCGGCTTGCTTTTTAGAGTGTTTAGTTTGTTTTTAATGCCAGATGTGCAACGTTAGATTGGAGCTGCCAATGTCAGAGCATAGGGTCAATGTTAGACTGTTCAGCGTTCGGCGTTCAATACTCAACACCCCGCACTCAACATTAGCACTCTACACCGATCGTTTTGTAATCCGCATTCCGCATATCATAATTCAATAAGCATCATTCGTTGTTTACCATTTAGTATTCCGAATTTAACATTCAACATTTCGGCTCGGCTTGTTTCATTAATTACTTACGGACCCAGGAGCCGTTATTCGTGGATTCAGTGCTGTTATGGCAGCTTTTCGGACCCCACTGACGCTATTCTTCGAAAATGTGTGACATTACGGGTGTTTTTGGGGCAATAGCGCCTTTGGGGTCCGTAAGAATTCAATAATAGCCTGTTTGCGCTAAATAGAGTCATCTGAGTCCGTTAGCAACTCCTTGCATTACAGTCGACTCACGACCACCCTACGTCCAGCCCGTTTATCCTACTTGTTACTTGGCACTGTAAACCTTTTTGACCTTCAGGCTTATTTTTTACTCCGCACTTCAAAAATCGCAAACTTCAGATAGTGTCCTTCGTTAACGCCAAGTATTTGTGGGTGGTCTTTGCCTGTGGCCCGCCATTCCACAAGTCTCAGCACCTTGCCAGCATCTTTAGCCGCATCGGCAATCGTTTCGAGGAACAGATCTGGCTGCATATGGTAAGAACAGCTTGCGGTAACCAAATAGCCGCCTTCGTTCACCAGCTTCATCCCGTGCAGATTGATATCCTTGTAACCACGACAAGCGCCAGCTACTGCACTTTTGGTTTTGGCAAACGCCGGAGGGTCCAGGATGACTACATCCCAAGTTCTTCCTCCACCTGCTGTCATCGGCTTGGATGTGTCGGTTTTGGCTGTTTTGCCTCCGGTTTTAGGATTTGCAGCAGCTGCTGCCGTCTCTGTTCCACTTGCAACTGTCGCCCGTTCAGAACGTTCCTCTAGTCCTTTAACCTGATTCCGTAGATATGCAAAAGCATCATCCACTACGAATTCAACACGATCGCTAAAGCCGTTCAGCTCCACATTCACTTTGGCACTCTCAATGGCGTGTGCTGAAACATCAAGGCAGGTTACTTTTTTCGCGCCATACTTGCAGGCATGCAGCGTGAAGCTGCCCGTATGCGAGAAGCATTCCAGCACTGTCGCACCGTCCCAATAAGGGAACGTTACATGTTTGCCGCTCTTATTAACTGGTAAGGTCTGTAGTGAACCATCCTCAGTTTCAATTTCCTGTAGCGTAATGCCGCTTCGTCCTCCCCACCCTTTCATGAGCGGAGCAATGGAAGCTCTATTCTCACGTTGGTCAAAGAAGTAACCTGTCTTCTGGCCCTCTTCAATATCAACGACCAGCTTCAGGCCATTCTCGCTCACGGTTACATGCCTTGGACATTCCCCGTACAGCACACCCGTTGTCTGCTCCATACCTTCAAGCTCGCGCACACTAACATCACTGCGCTCATAGATTCCGCGCGGTGCCATAACCTGCACCAATGCTTCGACGATTTCTGCACGCCGCTTGTCCATTCCGAGGGTAAGCAGCTGCACAACCAAAATATCTCCGAATCGATCTACAATAAGCCCCGGCAAAAAGTCCGCTTCACCATAAACCAAGCGATAAGCATCCGCACCCGGAAGGAACCGGTTTCTGTGTTGCAGACAATTCGCAAACCGTTCTGCAAAAAAGGCTGTATCCATGATCGCAAGGGGTCCCTGCGATACAATTCTTACCCGAATCTGTGACGCTGGATTGTAATATCCCACGGCCAAAAATCGGCCCTGATGATTAAGGACATCTACTAATCCCCCCGCTTCCGGATTCCCTTCTACCGATGCGACTTCACCTGCATAGACCCATGGATGGCCCTGTTCCAGTCTTTTTTTGCGATTGCGTTCTAAAATAACCGATGGCAATGACTTCAACTCCCTGTTTTTCTAAAAATGTTTTTATACATGTCCCATGCAATACATTCATATATTGGTGTACAACCCTCGTCCAAAGGAGTATGCCCTATGTTCAGTGATTTGCTGTTCCCTATCATATATGGTCTTGTTATCTTTCTAGCCGGCATGAAGCTGATGGAAACGGCGTTGTCCAAGCTAGCAGGCCCTCTATTAACTACAAGCCTAAATAGAGCTACCTCAACACCTATTAAAGGAATGATTGCCAGCAGCCTGTTGTCCGCCTTACTCCAGAGCAGTACTGCTGTAACGGTGTTGACTATCGGCATGGTCAATGCCGGCCTGCTTACCTATGCCCGCACACTTGGCATTATCCTGGGCAGCAACATCGGCACCACATTAACTACAGAATTGATCGGACTTCAGATCAATACCATGGCCACGCCCTTGCTGGCAGCCTCGCTCAGTCTGTGGGCAGCGGCAGTTATTGCAGGCGAACTGCCGCCTACATCGCGAGTGGCAGAGCTCTGCCACAAAATATCCCCGCCGCTGCAATTTATCAGTCTGGCTGTATCAGGCTTCTCCCTCGTCCTATGGGGCATCGCTGTCATGCAGTCTATCGGCGGAATACTTCAGGAAAGTGGCTTATTCCTCTGGTTCCTAAACCATGCCGCTACTAGTGCCTTATGGGGGCTCGCCGCTGGAGCGTGCCTAACAGCCATGCTCCATAGCAGCGCTGCTGTCATAGCTATGGCTATGAGCATTGCCGCCTCGGGTGCCATGCCGCCTGAGCTAGGTATAGCCATTGTGCTGGGCGCCAACGTAGGCACCTGTGTCACAGCGGTCATCGCTTCCATCGGCGGCACGCCATCCGGCGTCTTCGTCGCTTGGTCCCATGTTGCGCTTAATGTAGGCGGTGCACTACTATTCTTGCCCATGATCGGGCTGCTACAAGCAAGTGCTGCATGGATTGGTGGAGGCCCTGCTTCACAAATCGCCCACGCCCAGACCATTTTCAACGTAGTCTGCTCACTTCTAGCACTGCCATTATGCTACCTGTCTATATGGTCAAAACTGGAGAAACGTCTTCAGTCTTAACAAAAAGGTGCCGTTTATTATAATCCCAGTTTTCCACAACTGTACTATTATACTTCAATCGAAAATATTATAAAACCGCGAACCGTCGTAAAAAGTGATCACCGTCGAGAAAATTCCAATCAGCGCAAACAAAGCCAATGCAAAATAATCGTCTCTCGTGAACGGGCGACGGCTATACCAAGTTCGTTTGGTCTCAGTGCCAAAGCCGCGCAGCTCCATAGCGGTACTGATATTTTCAATCCGCTCGATACTAGTCAGAATTAGGGGCATCAGAATCGAAATGATATTTTTTAGCCGCTTAGGCAGCTTTTCTTTTCTAGAAATATCTATTCCCCTTGCTTGAGCAGAAAACGATATATTCTCATAATCTCGTTGAATATCCGGAATGTACCGCAGTGCCAGCGATACAGAATATGCAATTTTATAGTTCACTCCAACTCTATTTAAGGATGCTGCAAATTCACTGGGATTGGTCGTTAGAAGAAATAATAATGCCATAGGAATGACCACCGCATATTTCAGGGCAATATTGAATTGATAAAATAGCTGCTCCCAAGTTACCGTATACCGGCCTGCAATATGCATAATATCATGACGTGTCCCGTAAACACGTACGCCCTCCAAAGGAGAAAAAATAAAGATAGCTATATGATTAAGCAAAAAGAAAATCAAAATAAAATATAATACGAAAGCATAATCCTGAAATTGAACTTTGGAAATTCTAAAGGCAAGCAAACTAAATAACAGCATCACAATTAGACATCTTGTATCATATGTAATCATCCCCGTCACAGACCACACTACAAATAAAATCAACTTCGTAGCGCCGGTAAGACGGTGAATAGGTGAATCCTGCTTCGTAAAAGTTAACATTTTGGCCTTCATCCGCCTCGGCTCCTCCTATCATACGCAATAAACCTTCTAACGAACTCCTCCGGTTGTTTCAATCCAGCTTTTATAGCTAGGGCAAAAAGCGAGGTTTCTTTCAAGTTCGCTTTTTTCACCACATCAGTATTCGTTAATATTCGCTCAGGGCTATCATCCGCAAGCTTCACGCCATCAGCTAACACTATAGCTCTATCGGCATATTCCAGCATCAAGTGCATATCATGCGTAATCATAATGACCGTCATCCCCTGCCCCCGCAGCGTCAAGAGAAACTCCATCATTTCGTTATAATGCCTGTAATCCTGAGCAGCAGTCGGTTCATCCAAAATGATCACTTCCGGCTCCAGTACCAGAATGGCGGCAATCGTGACCCGTTTCTTTTGGCCGTAACTGAGCGCCGAGATCGGCCAGCTGCGAAAAACATAAAGTCCGCACACCTTCAAGACTTGATGGACGCGTTCACGAACGAGCTCCTCAGGGCAACCTCGGAGTCTTAGTCCTAGGGCAACCTCATCATATAAAAGTGTCTTAGAAATCATATGATTGGGATTTTGCATAACAAAACCAATCCGCTCTGCCCGCTCCTTAATCGTGTCCTGAGCAATATCACGCCCATGCATCCGTATTGATCCGGAAGTAGGTTTATAGAAGCCACAAATCAGCTTAGAAACTGTAGATTTCCCAGCCCCATTTCGCCCCGCTATACAGACCATCTCTCCTTTATGAATACAGAGATTGAGCTTATCCAGCACCTGCTGATTTTTTTCGTATCCAAAAGAAATATCTTGCAGTTCAAGGATGGGTGGGCTCTCCAGCTTATCCTGGCGTGATTGATTGCACTCATACCAGATCTTAAGTTTATTAGAACACGCCTCCAACTGAATATCGTTCACATGCTGCGGATTCATATTTGCTGTAATCGAACATCCGGCATACTTCAAAGCCGTTAAATAGAGAGGTTCCCGAATGCCAACTTCTGAAAGCAACGTTGTGCTCAACAGCTCTGCAGCCGGCATATCCGCCGCAATACGTCCTTCATGGATCACAATAATACGATCCACCGCCCGATGCAGCACCTCTTCAAGACGATGCTCGATCATAATAACGGTTTTACCTGTCTCTTTATGCACTCGATCAATAAGCTCAATCGCTTTTGTACCGGTATAAGGATCTAAGCTTGCCAGCGGTTCATCAAAGAGCAGGATGTCCACATCACCTACCAGTACACCTGCCAAGGACGTTTTTTGCTTTTGTCCACCCGATAACTCCTGAGGAGAAGAGGCCAGAAAATCGTGGATATCCACCGCTCTTGCGGCAGCCGCCACTTTGCTCTTCATTTCTGTCTGCTGAACCACATGGTTCTCTAGACTGAAGGCGATATCCTCACCAACCGTTAATCCTACAAATTGTCCATCCGGGTCCTGCAATACGGTACCTACCTGATTGGACAGCTCTGCGATACTCAGATCCTTCTGCTCCTGGCCTATAACCCGTAATGAACCTGATATTTCCCCTCTGTAAGCAAAAGGGATGAGACCATTAATGCAATGAGCCAGTGTACTTTTCCCAGAACCTGAGGGTCCCACGATAAGCACCTTCTCCCCTTCAACAATCGTTAAGTTAATCCCCTGTAGTGTGGGTTCCTGCTGCGCCCGATATTGAAAGCTGAAATCCTTAAATTCAATCATTACTTTTTTCATCTGAGACCTTCCTCTGGGTTAATGTGAAGAGAAAAAAGCCGGTGATTTCCACCGGCTTTTTAGCTTGGATATGTATTCCACTCAAGCTTCTCTAGTCAAGCTGCCCTGTTTCGTTCTTGTCTTAGCATACGCAATGGCTAGTAAAGATCCGATCACTGCCACCGAAGCTATATTTAATGCACCTGCGGTCAGTCCTTGCGTAAATACTTTATTAGCGGGTTCTGCATAGATCAGAATATCCAACACTGGGGCTACAAGGAACCAAGCTACAGCATTCGCTGCAATCTGAGCCAGATTAAAGCGTATTATTTCCTTCCGTCCGAATTCCCCGTCATGAATAGCGATTCTAGCTACTAACAAGCCAATAACCAGCCCTACAATTCCTGATGATATGACCCAACTGAACCATGGCGATCCATAAGATATCGTATCCTTCAGGGTATGCCCGATCAGGCCTATAAATAATCCGGCAAACGGGCCGTACAATAGGGAGAACAATGCCAGTAATGCGTATGTAGTCTCGATGTTAGTGTTTGGAATACCCGAAGGAATCGAGCCGAATCTCCCCAATATAACGAATAAAGCAGAACCAATACCAATCGCTACAATCGTCTTGATCGACAACACCTTTTGTTTTGCCATGTTTTCATCTCCCCCAACGCATCTATTATGTTTTATGTGATTATACATCGGAATAGTCGGAATTACTATAGAATCTAAATAAAAAAATCTGCAAAGCAACATAATGTTGGCTTTGCAGATTCATAGTTGATAATTCAGATCCTATTCTCTATTACTTCACTGTCACTGATACTGTAACTGTTTTGCCGCCTAGCTTTCCTTTAATGGATGTCGTTCCTTTACTCACAGCTACAATCTGACCACTTGCAGATACTCTCGCTACAGAAGGCTTGGAGCTAGTCCATACCGCACTTCCAGTAACAACAGCAGTCTTACCAGTATCATACTGTGCAGTCACAACTACATTCTGAACGGCTCCCGGAGCCATTTTCAGTCTGCTCTCATTAACGGTCAGCTTTGTTAATTTAGGAACTACAGTAATTTTGACACTAGCAGCAATCCCTTGGTAAGATCCTGTCAACGTAGCAGTACCTTCTGTTACTGCTTTAACGGTTGTAGCTTTAACCGTAGCAACCGCCTCGTTTGAGGACTCCCAATTCATACTGCTGGAGACATTCCCTGTCTTACCATTAGAATAATAAGCCGTTACCTTTATCGCTTTAGAGCCTTTAATGTTCATTTCGATAGCAGTAGGTTCTACAACTAGCTTAGTAACCTTTTGTTCAATGGTAACTGGGATACTGATGGTTTTATTAGCGTAAGTTCCCTTTAAAGTAGCAGAACCCTTCACCAGTCCTTTGATTACCTTACCGGAAGTTGTTGTCTTGATAATCGCATTCGTACCGGTAAGCTCCCATTCCATAGTTGCAGTAGCATCAAGTTCACTGCCGTTTTCCATCACAGCTTTTACTTCAGGAACAGCCTTCTCTTCACCAGTAACAATCACCAGGTTTTCTTCTGGTCCAAGCAAGACAAGGACTTTATCTTTCACTGTAACCTTTACTTCAACACTTTTTTCTCTTACAGCAGTTTTTGAAGTCGTTGGGTTTTCTGATTTTATTTTACCGATAACCTTCACAATACCTGCCGATTCAGCTACAATCTTGCCGTCTTTAATGGTGGCAATCTCATCATCCGCAGAGGTCCACTCAATATCACTACTAAGATCTAGCTTTGTTCCGTCAAGCTTTGTACCATTTACTTTTGGAAGGCTTACGGTGTCATCTGTGTAAAGCTCCAATTCCGTCTTGTCGGCTGCCAGTTCTGTGATCGTAGGATACACTGTCAGCTTAAAGCTTTTATTAATTCCTCTGTACTCTGCTTTAATAACCGAAGTTCCCACTGCTTTAGCAGTCACTGCCGCAGTATCGCTACCAGGCGTAACGGTTGCCGCCAATTGGTTATCCGAAGTCCATACTGCGCTGCCTGAAATGTTCGGAGTAGAATTCGCAGCATCGCGAACCTCAGCTTTAACGTTCAGGGTTTCGCCCATAAACAGGAATTGATCTCCTGTAGGAGTAAGTAGTAGCGCTTCATAAGGAGCACGTACATATACGTCTACTGTTTGTGTAATCCCTAGATAGGATACTGTAATTACAGCTTTACCAGCAGACAACACTTTGATCTCGCCTTTGTCTACTGTAGCTACACTAGCACTAGAAGAGGACCATTCTGCTTTCTCTGAAATATCATTTGCGCTGGATTTTGTAGTTTCTTTAGTCTCTGCAACCAACTTCAAAGGTGCATCTCCGACTAGCATCTCTAGTTCTTTAACGATTTTGTCGTCATGTTTAAGCTCAATTTCAGAATAAGGCAATTTCACTACAGCCTTAAAGGTTGCTGTTAAGGTCTTGTATTTGGCAGTGATCGTTGCTGTACCTTCACCAGCCAAAGTGATCTTACCTTCTGCAATGGTCAACACGCTTGTGTTGGAGCTGCTCCAAGTAGTATCAGCCGTTACATCCTTAGCAGAAGTCGCTGTTTCTCCACCAATCGCATTGGCTTTGACCAGCAGTTTATCCTCATCATCACCCAATTTGTAGTTCCCTTCAGAACTATATTCGAGCTTCAGTTCTTTAACAGGATGGGCTACCTCAACTTCAATGGTAGCAAGTGCATGATTATAAGTCGCTGTAATAATAGCTTTTCCACTGTCAATCGGAGTCAATAGGCCATTTACTACCTTTACAGCGTTTGTGTTAGAAGAATTCCATACAACTGCACCTGTCACATCTCTTTTAGATGAGGACCCTTCCACATTCGCATATACCTTAAGTTGCTTTGGCGTTTGTCCAACCGTAAGCTCTACTTTAGCGGAGCTTTCGAATTCAATCGAGTTGATATCGCCGGTCGCTGCAAAGACACTTACCGGAAAAACCGCAGTAGCTAACAATATCATGATGAGGAGCATTTTCGTCATTTTCCTGTACACAGTCATTTGTTCTCTCCCTTAGGCTATAATGTCGTTCGGTGGTTTATCCCCACACTCTTTTACTTATATCGACAATTGTACCCTAAGTGTTTACCCCCTGGCTCTATAAAGCGAAATTCGGGACTTTCAGACTAGATAATACGGTAAAGGTTGATCAAAATATTAGGAAGTAATATGCTAACTACTACATTCTTTCTTGAAACAAGGGGGCTACGATGAGTGCAGAGAACGTCCAACTAGAAGCAATCCCGTCTCCTAAACAGGAAGATAGCTTCCTTAAAGGGGTAAAAGATTGTATTCCCACACTACTAGGCTACTTAAGCATCGGACTTGCAGCAGGTGTTGTTCAAAAGACAGCCGGGCTCAGCATTGCTGAGATTGCCTTAATCAGCTTGATTCTTTACGCGGGCTCAGCTCAGTTTATAGCTGCTGGAATGATAGCTGTTAGCAGCTCGCCTGCGGCCATTATTATTACGATATTTATCGTGAATCTTCGCCATATTTTGCTTAGTGCAGCTCTTTCACCTTATTTCCGCCATCTTTCCCCACTGAGAAATATGCTGGTTGGTTCTTTATTGACTGATGAGACCTTCGGAGTTGCCATCAATCAAGCTTTGAATAAGCAGCAAATCAGTGAAAAATGGATGCACGGTCTAAATCTCACCGCTTATTTAAATTGGTTTCTTGCGAATGTAGCGGGAGCTTTTTTAGCTCAGTGGATCTCAGACCCTGATCAATTCGGTTTACAGTTTGCCTTACCTGCGATGTTTATTGGCATTCTTGTAATTTCCATGATTGACCGTAATAAAATCAAACTAGATTTGGTTGTCGCAATCCTTGCCGTGATCATAGCAGTAGGAAGCTCCTTCCTATTCTCCAGCAGTGTTGGAGTGATTATCGCTACAGTCATTGCTTCAACGATAGGGATGGTGTTTGAAAAATGGAAGTAAGATGGGATGTCTTTCTGATCATTCTAGGAGCAGCTTTTGTGACCTTTATTCCCAGGGTGGCTCCGCTCATGATCCTTAGCCGGTTTGAATTGCCAGAATGGGGAATGCGCTGGTTAAACTATGTTCCTATCTCTGTTATGGCAGCATTAATAGGTCAGGAGATATTTTTGAATGATGGGAAATTTTCGTCTTTAGCTAATAACATTGAGCTTTTTGCGGCATTGCCTACTTTTTTGGTTGCGATAAAAACCCGGAGCTTGCTAGGCACTGTACTGGCGGGGATTGTTTCAATCATGATCCTACGGATGTTTTTTTGATCCACTTCTACGCGTTGAAGTCACTATCGGACACAGTTGACCTTATTCGCAGCATTATCCCACTTTTGGAACACTAACGGACACCATAGTCGCTATTGTCATGAAAAACACCTATTATGAACCACTTTCTAAGGAATAGCTGCACTGGAGTCCGAAACTAAGCATAAAAGGCAAAAAAAATGCAAATAACGCCATCTGGGTCCGAAAGCATCATGAGATTGTTATGAATTGGTGGTCTAGACAGCAACAACTTAAAAACAGAGCAGCCCTTCCCCGCTAACGGGAAAATGGCTGCTCTGTTGTCTTTTACTAATATCTATTGCTTAACGGATATCAATTGCTTAACGGACAGCCTGCTGAAGCCCAGTCTGACTAACCCCGACCAACTCACCGCGGCATTCGTTCACGCCAGCTTCCGTTATCCTCACCTGACAAAGTTCTCCTTGGAGTGAATCTTCACCATCGAAGAACACCTGCAAATAGTTGTCGCTAAATCCATGCTGGATATTGCGCCCCGGCGCCCCTTTAGCAGCTCTTTCCGGAATAACACTTAATGTCTGGCCTACAAATTTGCGAGCATAAGCTATTTGCATTTCTTCCGAAAGATCAATCAGTTCCTGCACGCGTACATTTTTGATTTCTTCGTCGATCTGATTCTCCATCCGCGCTGCCGGAGTGCCCGTCCGCTTGGAGTAAGGGAATACGTGCATCTCGGAGTAATTAATAGCCTTCATGAAGTCGTAGCCGGCACGGAACATTTCCTCGGTCTCCCCCGGGAACCCAACGATAACATCCGTAGTAATCCCGACATCTGGCATCGCCTGACGGATCAGCTGCATTTTGGCGTAATATTCTTCTGTCGTATATTTACGGCGCATCGCTTTCAGCACATCATTATGTCCGGCTTGCAGCGGGATATGCAGATGACGGCACATTTTAGAGGAACGGTTCAGCACCTCCAGCAGCTTCTCATCGATCTGGCTTGCTTCGATCGAACTGATACGTACCCGCTCCAGTCCATCCACCTTATCTAGATCCCACAGCAAATCGGCTAGACGGTAATTATCAAGATCGTCACCGTAACCACCGGTATGAATACCCGTGAGCACAAATTCCTTATACCCTGCTTCTACTAATTGATGTGCCTGGGTTACGATACTTTTGGGATCACGGCTGCGGGAAAGTCCACGCGACCATGGAATGATGCAGAATGTGCAGAAGTTGTTGCAGCCATCCTGAATCTTCATAAAAGCACGCGTCCGATCCGCAAAGCCAGGTACATCCATCTCTTCGAATTCACGTGTCTTCATAATATTACGAACAGCGTTGACCGGCTGACGTGAGGCTTCAATGTTCTTTACATGCGTCATGATCTGATCGCGGTCCTGGTTACCAATAACAAGATCGACACCAGGAATATCAAGAATCTCACCAGGAGAGGTCTGCGCATAGCAGCCAGTAACCGCCACGATAGCTTCCGGATTGCGGCGAACGGCACGACGAATCATTTGACGGCTTTTTTTGTCACCTGTATTAGTTACAGTACAAGTATTAATCAGATATACATCGGCGGGTCCCTCGAAATCGACCTGCTCGTAACCTTCATTTTTGAATAGCTGCCAGATGGCTTCGGTGTCATAAAAATTCACTTTACAACCTAAAGTATAAAATGCTACGGATGGCATCTCTTAAGCTCCTCCCATTTCTCCCGATTCATATAAAATACAAGCAGCGGCAACCATGCCCGCTGTCTCACAGCGCAGAATACGCCGTCCTAGTCCTACGGAAACCGCACCAGCTTCTTCTGCCTTTTGGCATTCCTCTGGTGTAAAACCCCCTTCAGGACCTACTACAATCAGTACCTTCCCACCAGCCTGTGGTGAAAGCGAGGATAACCAAGGGGCAACACTGCTGCGAAGCTGCAAGCCTTCTTCTTTTTCATAACAGAAATAAACAGCATCATACTCACTAAAAGTCTGTAGCAGCTGCTTCCAGGATAACGGTGAGCCTACAGCCGGAACGATGTTCCGGTGTGCCTGCTCGGCAGCTTCTTTACAAATTTTACGCCAGCGGTCCAGCCGCTTACTTTCCTTGCGTTCATCGTATTGTACAATCGTGCGCTCCGACAGAAAAGGAATAAAACCAACGGCTCCAATTTCTGTACACTTTTGAATGACAGTTTCCATCTTATCGGCCTTGGGTAAGCTCTGAGCCACTGTGATTTTTATCCGCGGTTCATGCGTCATCTCCAGGGTTTCCAGGATGTTCACTGTCACTTCCCCTATTTCGATCTGAGCAATCTCCACTAACGCTTCACGGGAGACGCCATCGCTGACAATAAGCTTGTCCCCAACCTTACCGCGCATGACTTTGGCAATATGCCTTGCATCTTCCCCGTCAATTCTAACGTTATCTGCACCAAACTGCTCTGGTGTAACAAAATATCGCTGCATCTCTTCATCATCCTGTTCATGAATTCAGTAAGAAGAAACGGTAAAGACGCCTTAATAAAGACGTCACCCGTTTCTTAGAGAAATATAACTATGGATCAGGCGAAATTTAACTATCCTATTTTTCAACAAATTACATAATACAATGTTTAAGCAGGGTTGACCAGACTTCAGTCCCTACCTTAGCTGCCAAACATTCTTAGGAATAGCTGCACAAATGTTCTCGACATTTCACTAGCCCAGTGGCCAAGAGGATCGATGGTATAGGTTCGTAACCCTGGAATAAACAGAATTAATAAAAAGATAAATACAGCCCATTGCTCAAATTGCTGTAATCTGCCCCGAATGGAGCGAGGAGCAATATCCTCCACAATCCGGTATCCATCCAGCGGAGGCAATGGAATCAGATTGAACAAGAATAAAAAGAAGTTCCATTGAATAAAGGTGCCAAAGAACAGATAGACTGCCTCTAAAACGCGATCATTGGAGATCGACTCTAATACACCGGTTGCCGCAAGCCCCCCATATATTAAAGCACCAATAATCCCTAGTAACAGGTTACTGATTGGGCCCGCAGCAGATACAATGACTCCCATCAGACGGGGGCGGCTAAAGTTATCACGGTTTACAGGAACTGGACGTGCCCACCCGAAACCAGCAACCAGCAGCAGTAAAATACCAAAAAAATCGAAGTGTACAGCAGGGTTAAGCGTCATACGTCCTAATAATCTAGCGGTAGGGTCACCGAACTTATTTGCGAAATAAGCATGACTGAATTCATGTACTGTAAAAGCAATTAAAATCGTAATGAGCAGAAAAGGAAGCTGATCCAGATCTACACGTATTATACTTTGCAATATATCCATTTTTACCTCTTTCCGGCTGTAAATGCCACCCAATCTTCTTCACGGGATACTTCCATAATCTCAAAGCCGGACTCTTGTAGTGCGTTAGCCACAAGCCCTTCTTTATCCTTGTAAATACCAGAGGTAATATACAAGCCTCCTGGCTGAAGTGCACGATACACATCATCCGTAAACAATACGATGATTTCTGCCAAAATATTCGCAACTACAATCTTCACCGGGAGTGTAACGCCGAGGCTATCCTCTGTTACTTGCTCAGCAGGTGTTCCCTCAAGAGTGTGACCCGGTCTAGCGGATGGCCACATTTCTCCAGCAGCCGTGTCAGCTACACCTTCACCGCCTAGCAAGGAGAGCAGGTCGCTTTCTTTTACCGTAATGAACTTTTCAAGTTTATTCAGTGCTACATTCTCGCGCGCACTTTCAACAGCTACAGGGTCCAAATCTAACGCCAGCACGGATTTCGCACCGAGCAGCATCGCACCTACAGCCAATATTCCTGAACCCGTACCAACATCGATTACTTCTTCGCCGCCGCTAATATTCTTCTCAAGCGCACGCAGGCACAAAGCTGTTGTAGGGTGAGTCCCTGTACCAAATGCCATACCAGGGTCCAGCTCAATGATTGCTTCATCTGGGCTCTCAGGCGTATATTCCTCCCAAGTTGGTTTAATCGTGAGACGCTCCGATACCCTGAGCGGTTTAAAATATTGCTTCCAAGCATGCGCCCATTCGTCTTCATCTACGGTTTTCCAAGAAATCAGCGATTTGCCCGGATCAATGCCGTACTCACGCAATTCTGCTACCCGTGGAGTCAGTTCTTCTATAACAGCATCCATATCCGTGGAATCGGCATAATAACCTTTGATTACCGCTTCCCCTTCTGGGATATCATTCAAGGGTTGGTCGTATAATTCACCGTAACGCGTATTCCGTTCTTTACTGAGTGTTCCGGATTCTTCAATAGAAACCCCACCCGCTCCTGCTTCATATAAAAAATTCGAAATCATTTCTTGTGCATCTTCTGTTGTATGTATCGTCACTTCATGCCATAACATCTTTATGTGATCCTCCTAAAGTTTTGTGAGCGTTAGCTTCATTGATTAACTTCGTGCAAAACTGGCTTCGAAAGCATAGGCTTAGTTTTGTGAGCGTTAGCTTCATTGATTAACTTCGTGCAAAACTGGCTTCGTAAGCATAGACTTAGTTTTGTGAGCATTCGCTTCATAGTATAACATTTCTTCTTGGGGTAACGCCAAACTACAGATCAACGCTCTGCCATGCCCGTGCTGTTCCTGCAAAAGCAATCGAGCGAATGATCATCTACCATCCCCGATGCCTGCATAAAAGCATAACATATGGTAGAGCCGACAAACTTCATGCCTCGCTTTTTTAATGCTTTACTCATTGCGTCAGACTGAGCCGTTGAAGCAGGGACATCCGCACGTGTCTTCCAATGGTTAAGTGTAGGCGCGCCCCCCACAAAGCTCCAGAGATAATCTGAAAAGCTGCCTGTTTCCGCACTAATTTGCAAATATACTTTTGCATTACGAATGATAGAATCAATCTTTAAGCGATTTCTAATAATCCCGGGATCGTTCATCAGCTCAGCAATTTTCAGCTCATCATAATGCACAATTTTTTCCGGATCAAATCCATCAAATACCTCTCTGTAATGTGCCCGTTTTTTTAAGACGGTGTACCAGCTTAACCCTGCCTGCATGCCTTCGAGCATAAGTAATTCAAACAGCTTCCGGTCATCATACAGAGGTTTGCCCCACTCTTCATCATGGTATGCGATATATAAAGGATCCTCATTAACCCAAGCACAGCGAGTGATTTCCATCCTTTTCTCTCCTTTACGCTAATCCTCGCTGAGTCCACTCAGCATCTACTCACTGTAAACGAAAAAAAGGGAAGAACACAAGGTTCCTCCCTAAAAAAGATTTTCTATGGCCGCAGCTGCACTCTTGTTTCTTTATCCGGATCGTCAGTCGTATAGAAGAATATATAAATAGAAGCTTCTGTACCTTTGAAACCCTTGTAAACATCAATGGCCTTATTGTTTCCATCCCCCGTGAAATTAACGGTCAGAGGTTTACCTAAAATACGCTCTTTCCCCAGTCCGATATGGGTCTGGTTAATTCCACCGAAGCGAGCATCTTCACTTTCAGTCTCTACATAAAGATCGGCACCCTGCATATAGTACGTCCATTTTACCGGGTATCCGCTAAGCTGCTGGATAAGCGTCTGTTTCTTATCAGATATATTCGTCAACAGAAGTGGTGTTTTTTCGTCCTTGTTAATTTTATAGCTGCCGTGCTGAGTCACCTTGTATTTAGCAACAAAGGTAATTGGCGTCTCTTCTGTGATTTCAAGGTCAACTGGCCGCTCAAAACGAAGCACTGTTAATTCCGGCTCACCTTCTGGAGATCTCCAGAAATTGCCCTCCAGCGTCTTGCCTGCTACTTCAAGAGTAGACTTTTGATACGGGAAATTGTTGCCTTTCTCTTTACTTCTAATAGCGATTCGAATTTGAGTAGGCGTCACTACCATTTTCTCCAGCGTGTAATTAGGTTCGCCCTCTTCTAGCGGCAGATTCAATGAAGTATTTATGGTCCCGCTCTCCATCTGCTTTTTGCTTAGTTGAAGATCAAAAGCTAGGGGCCCCTCAACCTTTTTCTCTTGTTTCATGTACTGCAGCTTGTAATTCACTTCTCCGCTGGAAATATCAGCCGCCTTAAAATATTGCTGGGACGTATATTCCCCGTTTTCTCCCGGTGTACCGAAAGCACCTCCAGCCAGCGAATTTATGAGCGTTCCGTTTTTGTAAGCGACTATATTTGGAAAGGCCCATTCTTTTGTTTCTGGCTGATCAAAAATGATCGCTGAAGAGAATAATATTTTTTCTTGTCCTTGGGTAAAAGGTTTCACCTCTATGCTGCGCATTCCTTCCTGTCCAATAGGAAAATTTTGTGTCTCCTGCGATTGGATATCCAGCGGTAAATCTAACTCCTGTGTGCTAAAGGCTTGCAGATTATCTGCAACTAGTTGCACATTCACAGTATCCTTTTTCGGTGTCCAATCACTCTCGAAATATCCGTTGTAATGTTGATTTTTCTCATCCCATAACACATAACTGAACTCACTAGGACCATTCGCCCCATCTGCGCCCTTCAAAGTCATTCCATTAACATTCCAATTTTCATTTTCCAAGCGTTTTCCTACATCCAAAGTGAATAAGATAACCGTCCGATTCTCATCCACAATCGCTGTATGTAGCTTCAGAGTTACTCCATCCTGCGTCACTGACTGGTTCAGTTGTTGTCCGAGATTTTGGGCCAGCGCTGCTTGAACGCCTCCTCTCCCATGGAGCAAATTATCCCAATCATAATGCACTGCTGCATATACGGGTGCCGCTGCAATAAGTACTGAAAATGAAGCCACCACAGCTATTTTACTCCAGTTTCTCCCTCTGTTCCCGCTACCATTCGCCATACGAAGTTGTAGGGGAGTCATTGTACTGTTTTCTTGCTCTAAACGTCCCCACATGCGTTCAAAATCTGGATAAGGCACGCCTTTATCTTCATTTAAACGATGCTCCAGCATATTTTCTAACTTTTTCAAAAGCTTCGCCCTCCTTTAGTTCAAGTTGAACCCCAGCCTCCTGCAGGATTCTCCTCATTACCGTTAGCCCTTTATGCAGCCTAGATTTGGTCGTTCCAAGTGGAATGGACAGCAGATCCGAAATTTCAGCCAGACTGAAATCATGCATATACCTAAGTGTGAGCACCATCCTAAGTTTGATAGGGACCTTGCTCATATATTGCGCCCACTCGACCTCCGTCTCACGCTGCTCAATCTGCTGCTCCACAGCTGTTTCTGCCGTTTTATTAAAGAAATGAAGGTTGTCCGTAATCTTCTGTTGTAAAGTCCGTTTTCGTTTCAAATGATTGAGGCAATGGTTGACCGTTATTTTCATAATCCAAGCCTTGATATGCTCCACGTGCTCACGATTACTGCGAAATACGGTAATAAAGACATCCTGAGTCAAATCCTCTGCATCCGCCGCGTCATGCACCATATAGTAGCAAGTCCGGTATACATCTTTATTGTAGGTTTCAAATAACTCCCGGTTACTCTCCAAATTTTACGCCCTCCTTTCTTGACTGAGATATCTATATGACAACCAATCCTTGGAAAAGGTTCGTTTTTCTGAGCATAAACTATCGCTACTCTTAAAGACATAGAGAAAATCAAACAGGCTTAATAATCTGAATGAAGCAAATGGAGGAAGGACAATGACTCTTTTAACTACTGGTCCGTAGAAAACAATGTTAACTCAGAAAACAACACAAGACTTACACAACAGGTCACTGTCAAAATTGCTAATGGTAGCGGTCAGATTGCTTCCACAGTTCTGATCGAAGGCTACTACATGAATGAAGAAAGAATTCAATATGTAGGTGATCTGCTAGATGTGATGCCAAATCATCCAATCCAACTCTCATTTTGGGGTAAAGACAGTGCAGAGAAATTAGTAGCCCAGCATCGATTAGCTACAGCAGAATTACTCGGATATGGGGCAACTGGGGCAACTGGGGGGACGGGGGGCTAAAGGTGGGACTGGCTCTGATGGGGCGATTGGGGACACCGGAGTTACTAAGGTTAGTATTACTGTAGACGGAGTCATCACAAATCATAGATATATGATTCCTACCTTGATTGTTAACAAAATCGGATAATACCAACAATAAAAGGGTCCATCTCTTTCAAGTAGGAGACCGACCCTTTTTTGCTGATATTCAATCTATCAACATACATATTAACAATTAAAGGATATCCATAACCTCGCGCGCTTGTGTGTCGAGATTTTGTGCAGAAGAAGCAATCTTCGAAAAATCCTCCAACGCTACCAGAACCTGCTGCTGACTATCTTCTATACTTTCTTGTACTTGATTTGTACCTATAGAGATCTTTCCAATTTCCAGCGTGATCGCATCCACACTATCCCGTACCTTTATGATCGAATCTTGTACCATGGAAGATAATTTTCTTACTTCTTTTGCCACTACGTCAAAACCTCGCCCATACTCCCCGGCATGCGCTGCCTCAATAGCAGCATTTAGGGCTAATAATTGCGTTTGCGAAGCAATATCGCGAATCGTTTGCACGATGCTATGAATCGCTACAGCTTGCTTTTCAAGATTAGCTAAAGTATGTGTATTTTCTATCGATACTTCGGCGATTTTGTTGATGCTTCGTAATAATTCTTGACTGCGCTCAATACCTAAATCTGCTCTTTGATTCAAGCTGTCTGCCATCTCTTGCATCCGTTGCACAACATTACTCATGTTGTTTTGTCTTTGGGTGATATTAGTTGCTATTTTAGATACTCCGATGACTTGTTCATTGCTTTCATCAAATACTGGCATGTAGGTAGCTTCAAGCCAAACCGCATTTCCTTTCGAATCCATTCGTTCGATCTTATCCTGAAAACTCTTCCCTGTAAAAAGATCCTGCCAAAACCGTTCGTAACCTGGGCTATCTGCGAAATGTGGAAAACAGAACTCTTTATGATGCATTCCGTACATTTCATCTTTTTTATATCCCATGGAATTTGCAAAAACTTCATTCACATAAGCTACCCGGCGATCAAGGTCAAACCGGATAATAGCTAAATTTCTTTCTAAAGATCTAACAACAAGCTCATCAGTAACTCCTTGAGAGTGTACCAGCCCCATTCTAATTCCCCCTGAAAAAATTCAATAGTTGATTGGTCGTAGCTAGTATATTCGAACAATTATACATCCTTAATCTGTAGTGGGATATTAGCTATTTTACTTAAAATATTTATAACATCTGCAGACGTTAATATACTCGAAATGATGATAATTAGGGAAAACATCCCTAATGATGTGCAAGATTCGAAGGTTGATCTATCATTTAGGGAAATACTCCCCAAAAACTCATGAAATCAGGCCTTTTTCTATCTTTTCAGGGGATTTTCAGGGAGGTTTTCCCTAATTTCATTTTCCAACAGAAAAATATCTACAGCTACGTCGACTATGAGACCCCCAAATTCTTCTTAGCGGTAACCTTACTTATAAGCTAAAAACTTGCCTAACTTAGTTCATTTTTACTGATCCATTACCAAAAACCCCAGCTGCAAATATCAGCTAGGGTTCAAACTCTCAATTTCATTTTCAAATTCCTATCATTCTCAATCCCATGTAGCAAAGTATGGAAGTTCCTCCGATTCAAATGCACTCCAGCCAGACTGCGGCGCAGCAAGCCACGCCTACCCTCGCCTTCGTGCAGCAGTTATCTGCAACCTGGGCGAATATTTTCCTTCTCCCATTGTACGCACAGTCAAAAGTATCTTACTTATTGGATTTATAATCTTTTATCTTAATCCCCAAAACCATATCCTTCTGATATGCGTCAGCTTGCTTCAAACCAATAATCCTTGGGTCTAAAGGGTAGTGACGTTCAAGATATAACAAAAATGCGTGATGAAACCTAATTTCAGCATCCAATTTATTCAGTTCATTCGGATGATTCTCTAGTTCGGTTAATCTTGCTTCCCATCGATACAAATCGCTCGCCTCAGAGCGCTCCATACGAACCTTCTCTGTCAGCTCCCGCAACTCACGATAGGCGCGTTTTACTTTTGGAGAGTACAACTGCTTCTGGTTCAAATAGGTTAATAATGCGATCAATAAGGCTAACCCTGTCCACAAAATAACGTTATCCATCTTTTCCCCCCACACTTAAGCTCTTCGCCCTAATTATACATGCCCAAACGCAAAAATACCCCACAAAGTGAGGTATCCGCCTTAGCTTTTTTAGCTGCTATTCTTTCTTCATAATCTCATTCAGCTGACGTTTGTCCGCTTCTTGTGCGCGATCCTGAGCTTCAATATCATCAAGATCGGCTTCCGCCGCGGAGAATTCTACATCCTCTGCTTTAGCTTCGTATAACATTTTC
This sequence comes from Paenibacillus sp. FSL H8-0175, assembly GCF_045040615.1. NCBI lineage: Bacteria > Bacillati > Bacillota > Bacilli > Caryophanales > Paenibacillaceae > Paenibacillus > Paenibacillus sp. FSL H8-0175. The sequence continues at coordinate 5,544,188 of NZ_CP150299.1, forward strand.
AATTTCTCCGTCTTGGAGAAGATTTGTGAGTTCTCTCTATCCATTGTTCGTCTCCTTTCTTCTTACTCAATGAAGTGCCTGATCAGACCATCCCGCCTGCTTCTTCAATTAAGCGCAGAGCCTGATCGTAGGACTCCGTATGCACAATAACCGTAAGCAAAATATCTCTCCCCGTTGGACCACCGTTACCACCATGACTCATCCCGCTAGAGCTGGTGTCCGCAGCTGCAAGTATGCCTGTGTGTGCATGCTCAGCAGTCATGGAGTCCATTCTGGCCACATTGCCTGTCACCGGATTTACCCCTGAGCTAAAGCTGGTACCTCCATATCTACTGAAGCGATCAATGGAAACTTCAATGGCCCGAAGTGCACGAAGCTTGCGCGCGACGCCTTCGGCTTCCTCTGGACTTTTAAAATATGCCAAAATATATCTTTCCGACATCTTATCCCCGCTCTCGCTTGAAATTCAGACATCTGTTGCATTCATTTATATTGTCTTAATTTCACTTGTTTTATGCTCTGATTTTCTTATATTCCACTTATCTACTGGGAATTCGACATTTTCCTCAACGCTTCGCTGCAATATGGTACTAAAGTTGTATATTCGATTTGAAGTTATAGCTGTAGAATAAATTTAATTTTCATAATTTTTTACATTTTATTTTGAGGAGGAGAACCACAGACACATTGCAATACAAAAAAATTCATTTGGGAGGATGAACTTATTTGAAACGTACCTTTAAACACTCTATTCAAAGATTTGGTATTGGAGCGGCAAGCTTCGGACTGGCTGTGTCTGTTCTTTTTCCATCAGCTGCATTTGCGAACTCATCCCTTGAATCTTCAACCCTGGTTACGGATGTACAGTCTCAAAGTGTAACCCCTCATAACTATGCTGGAATACTCAAAGGTTCAGCACCAGTTTCAGTAATTGTGGAATTGACTAATAAACCAGTCAGTGTGTATGTAAATGAGGCAAAAACTTATTCTTTACGATCCTCAGTCTCCTCACAACGCAGTAAAATTATCTCAGAGCATAAAAGCTTTATTTCCTCAACACAGAAAATCGATGCCGATATCGGTTTTGAATACAGTGAGATTTTTAACGGGTATTCCATTACGCTGCCAGCCAATCAAGTAAACAAGCTGTTAGAGCTTCCAGGCGTTGCGGCTATCTATCCAAATGAAGAAGTACATGCACTAGCAGACAGTGTTGAAGTAGCGACATTACCTGTTACACGTTCCTATTCAGACAGCGGCAAGCTAATAGGCGCGGACAAACTACATGATTTAGGTTACACAGGCAAAGATGTACAGGTAGCTGTTGTCGATACTGGTATTGATAAGAATCACCCTTTGTTAAAAGATAATTATAAGGGCGGCTATGATGTATATGATCAGGATGATGATCCTGCTGAAACAGCCCCTGATGCTAACTTCCCTCCAAGAGCAGGTACTCCTTACGAAACCTCGCATGGTACACACGTTGCCGGGACAATTTTAGATGTGGCACCTGAGGTAGAATTGTATGCGTATCGCGTACTTGGTCCCTATGGATCTGGTTCCACAGCGGATGTAATTGCGGGTATTGAGAAAGCGGTCGATGACGGAGCAGATGTTATTAACCTATCTCTAGGCTCTAGTGTCAACCAAAGCTATTCCGCGAGTTCAATCGCGATAGACAATACCGTAAAATCGGGCGTGAACGTTATTATTGCCGCCGGTAACGCTGGACCGGATGCAGGAACACTGGGCGAACCCGCTGGTGCCCAACTCGCGCTTAGTGTTGGAGCTTCTACTACTCCGATAAATACCCCTTTCTTTGATATTGGTGATGTTAAAAAGATTCCCGGGACATTAGCCAGTTACTCCCCAGATTTAATCGATAATATTGCTGGCAGTAAGATCGTTTTCGCTGGTCTTGGGAGTCCTTCCGATTACAAAAATCTGGATGTCAAAGATAAGGTAGTGCTTGTTGATCGGGGCTCGCTGAGCTTCTCAGACAAATCTCTTAATGCCAAAGCTGCTGGTGCGAAGCTTTTGCTGATTGCCAATAATGAGCCTGGTGAAATCAGCCCCACCCTTGGTGCGCCTGGGGATTACATTCCTACCTACGGAATCAGTCAAGCCGATGGCAAAAAAATAAAAACTCAGATGGCTGCTGCTAAAGATATAATCAGTTACTATATAGCGCTTGAAGTAAATCAGTTAGCAAACTTCAGTTCTATGGGTCCAGGGATGCCCGATTATCTAATAAAACCTGATGTTGTAGCGCCCGGAGTCAATATCAACTCGACGATCCCTAGCTGGGATGGGAACTATGACCATGCTTTCGGCTTAAAAAATGGCACTAGCATGGCAACCCCACATGTTGTAGGAGCTGTGGCTTTGTTACTGAGTAAAAACTCTGATCTGAAGCCAAATGAAATTAAAGCTCTGCTGATGAACAATGCTGATCCTATTTTTAACCGTGATGGGAATTCTTACTCCTTGTACCAACAAGGTGCAGGTTTAATTAATCTGGAGAAGTCGATAAACGCTAAATCCATTGCTAAAGTCGGTGAGATCCTTAACAGCGGTCTTCCGGGTACTGTTGAAATCCCTTATTACACAGGTTCCTTATCCTTCGGCTTACAGCCAAAGGGTGTTACTGTAACGAAAGCTGTCTATGTAGAGGACTTTAAAGGAAACGGAGAAACATACACCCTGTCCACCAAATGGCTGACAGAAGCTCCTACTGATATTAGTATTGATTTTGCACCAAACAGCGTTACCTCAGGGGCAGATCAATATGCACAATTTACACTCAATGTATCTAAAACAGCAAAAGAGGGCGCATATGAAGGCATCCTGTTACTTACCTCTGATACAGAAACCCTTCGTCTGCCATTTAACGTTGTTGTAGGTGACCAATTTAATGTAGCACCTATTAATCAGCTCTCTTTTGAAAGTCCACAAATTTCACCTAATGGTGATGGTCGCTCAGACGACACCACCTTTACCTTTTCTGTCAATGAAGAGCTGGAAGGCATAAGTTTCGTTGCCTCTTCAAAAGATGCTCCCGCAACAGTTTTAGGTGAAGTTTATGCGATCGATGAGAAGATCTATCGTGGTGTATACGAAGTTCCAAATTGGGATGGAACATTAACAGACCTGGAGACCTCCGCCAAGTCTACTTTAGCAGATGGTCACTACTACATCATTCCTGTGCTTCCCAATGGGCAACTGCTCGAGAAACAAAAGGCCGAGTTCACAATTGATACCGAGAAGCCGCTAGTTTCCGGCATCACCATTGAGGAGTATGAACGCGAAGCGCCAACCGATCCTGGCGTGGCACAAATTAGTGGTTTCATTGATGATGACCTAATGGCCTATTATATTTCTAATACAAACCCTATTGGAAACTGGTTTACCGTATATGCCGAAGGCAAACATTATGATGGGAATGCTTATAAATTTGGCGGTGTGATTGCAAATAACGGTGCCTTTACCATTGATGTTCCTGTTAACGAGGGGCTAAATGAGTACAAAGTCCATGTGGTCGATAAAGTTGGCAATGGTGCAGACGACGATGATTACGTTCAGCGGCTGCTTTATAGCACAGGGGACGGTACTTTCACAGTAACTCCGGCTCTTTCTGCATCCACCATTGAAGTAGGACAATCTGTGACCGTTAATTTAGATTATTCCGTGACAGATGAGGTTTATGGCGTCTATGGGGCTTCATTCGGTGTCATATACGATGATTCCCTTGAAACACCGGTAATCCAGCCAAGCGTACAGCTGGTTACGTATCAAGAGGAGCATTTCTCTAGTGTTCCACTTACAGAATATTCACAAACGTATGACCTTGGAGACGGCCACAAACTGACACAATATAGTGTCAATCTGTCAGGAGGTGCTTATCACGGCTCTGGCTCACTAGCCCAAATAACCTTCGAACCAGCAACAGCAGGAGATTATTCCTTTGAGCTATATGATGTCCAGATTTGGAATGATGCCACAACATCAACTATCCCATCTGGTTTGAGAACAGTAAGTGTAACTGTAAACACACCTGAAAAACCTACACCAACGCCGACACCGACACCAACGCCAACACCATCAGCAACGCCAGATCCAACAGAAACACCAACACCGACACCAACACCATCGCCTACATCGCCTCCATCTTCTGAGTCGTATGTACCTACAGCAACCAGCACTCCCACTCCTGGACCTTCTTCCAAATCCGGGAAGCTAGTAGAGACAGCCGATCCAGCTGGTGGTAAAGCTTCAGCGGTGTTTAATATCTTAGATACTGCATTAACAAATTCGATTCAGAATGCAAAAGATAAGACTTCTGTACTTGATCTTAGCGATGTGAATTTCAATAAGTATAGCCAAGTCGTTATTACGCTTACCCCGGCGCAAGCTGAACAGTTGAAGAAATCGGAGAATGCACTCAGCCTTAACGGTAATGGATTCAATGTTCTTATTCCAGCGGCAACCCTTCCGGATTTCATTAGCAGCAGTGGTTTGTTGCTTACGATAAGTCTGGCTGATGCTAGTGATGCAGCAGTGTTATCAGAAAGCTCAGCTGCGATCAATATTGGTTCTTCCATTCTTACCATCAAAAATGGTTGGACAACCGGAAAGCCGGTTACCCTTCAGCTTAATCTAAAAGACAGCAGTCTACGTGATGCTCGAAAAACTGCCGCCTATGCAGAAACAAAGGATCATAAATGGTCCTATCTGCAACCTGGATCTTTCTCTAAAGAAGGTATTCTACAGTTTACAGTTACTGGCGACGGCTCTTATAGCGTGGCATCCCGTAATGTAAGCTTCAAGGATATCGGCACACACTGGGCTAAAGGCGATATCGAAGTTCTTGCTGCTCATGGCATCATTGCCGGCAAAGGAACCGATGGCAGCTTCAAGCCTGCTGACACCTTAAATCAAGCGGAACTGTTAACGCTCTTCGACCGTCTACTCGGAAAAGGTGACACATGGAATACTCGTATCAAACAAAGTGGTTCACGCGATGTGCTGACTCGCGAAGAAGCAGCCCTTATCATTGCTGAGGCCCTAGGCGCTGATCTTACAGTAGCTAAGACTCCTTTGAGCTTTAAGGATGCCGACAACATCGCTGCAGAAGCACGTAACGCCGTAGCCTATGCTGTAAGCAAAGGTTATCTCAAGGGCGTTGGTGCGGACAACTTCAATCCACAAGGCACTCTGACTCGTGCACAAGCAGCAACCATTCTGAGCCGTGTGTTTGAGGACCTACGTTCTTAACCAGTATCTAGTTGAACTCTCAAAGAAAGCCCCAGCAGCCATTTGGCTGCTGGGGCTTTCTCGTCTTAAGGTCACATCTGCGGCGTATACGAGGCAACTATCGGACACAGTTGCACTTAAACGCTGATTTATGCGACTTTTACCATGCCAACGGACCCCATAGTCGCAATTAGCACGAAAGACACCAAATATGAGCGTGTTACTAGGCAATAGCTGCACTGGAGTCCGAAACTTCGCACAAAAGGAGAAAAATGTGCTAATTGCATCAGCTGAGTCCGACTTCGCACAAAAGGCGATAAATGTGCAAATAGCGTCAGCTGAGTCCGTATACCTCCAGCCTCTTCTGGGTCCTATCCACTCAGATGATTATACTCAACGCTATCGGACACAGTTGCACTTAAATGCTGGATTATGCGACATTTGCCATGCCAACGGACCCCATAGTCACTTTTAGCACGAAAAACACCAATCATGAGCACTTTTCTAGGCAATAGCTGCACTGGAGTCCGAAACTTCGCTCAAAAGGCGATAAATTTGCAAATAGCGTCATCTGGGTCCGTATGCCTCCAGCGTCTTCCGGGTCCTATCCACGCAGAAGATTATGCTCGGCACTATCGGACACCGTTGCACTTAAACGCTGATTTATGCGACTTTTGCCATGCCAACGGACCCCATAGTCGCTATTAGCACGAAAGACACCAAATATGAGCACTTTTCTAGGCAATAGCTGCACTGGAGTCCGAAACTTGGCTCAAAAGGAGAAAAATGTACAAATAGCGTCAGCTGAGTCCGTATGCCTCCAGCGTCTTCCGGGTCCTATCCACTCGGATGATTATTCTCAGCGCTATCGGACACAGTTGTACTTAAACGCTGAATTATGCGCTATTTGCCATGCCAACGGACCCCATAGTCGCTATTAGCACAAAAAACACCAATCATGGGCACTTTTCTAGGCAATAGCTGCACTGGAGTCCGAAACTTCGCTCAAAAGGAGAAAAATGTGCAAATAGCGTCATCTGGGTCCGTATGCCTCCAGCGTCTTCCGGGTCCTATCCACGCAGAAGATTATGCTCGGCACTATCGGACACCGTTGCACTTAAACACTGGATTATGCGCTATTTGCCATGCCAACGGACCCCATAGTCGCTATTAGCACGAAAAACACCAAATATGAGCACTTTTCTAGGCAATAGCTGCACTGGAGTCCGAAACTTCGCTCAAAAGGAGAAAAATGTACAAATAGCGTCAGCTGAGTCCGCAAGCCCACCTAGATAATTCAAAGCATATAGTGTGTTTAAAAAAGCTGGAGACCAGTCGGGGGTTTCAAGGTTACAGGGTTCGCGGTTCGCGGTTCGCGGTTCGCGGTTCGCGGTTCGCGGTTCGCGGTTCGCGGTTCGGGGTTGCCGGGGTTGCCGGGGTTGCCGGGGTTGCCGGGGTTGCCGGGGTTGCCGGACTTGTCGGGGTCACCGGGGTTACCGAATTTACCGGGGTTACCGGGGTTACCAGGTTTACCGGGGTTACGGGATTGAACCAGTTAGCCAAACACGCAGAATTCCGCAGGTTCCAGCATCACAGCTCAACCAAAGAATTGCATGAGGTTAGTTAACTGGCCCTGCCCTAATCTCATGCCTGGACAAAAACGCAGAGCAGCGATCCCCCAAGAACGGGAGGTCGCTGCTCTGCTGTCTTTTTCTATTCATTTACTGAATGAATGAGTTAGGATATCAGTCCCCGCGAAACGCACGTTTCACACGATCAAAGAAGGACTGCTCGTGCTCATGTGTGTTTTCTCCGTTCAGAGAAGCGAACTGGCGTAGCAATTCTTTTTGCTCTTCATTGAGCTTGCTAGGTGTCACAACAATTACCCGTACATGCTGATCACCTTGGCCAGATCCACGCAGACGTGGAACACCTTTACCTTTGAGGCGGAAGAAAGTGCCTGTTTGCGTTCCGGCAGGAATCTTCAGCTTCACTTTTTCGGTTAAGGTTGGAATTTCAATCTCATCACCAAGTGCTGCCTGTGCAAACGTAAGCGGAACCTCGCACATAATATCATCGTTCTCACGCACGAAGAAATCATGCGATTTGACACGGATAACAATATACAAGTCTCCAGCAGGACCGCCGCGTAAGCCGCCTTCGCCTTCGCCAGTCATGCGCAGCTGTGCACCGTCATCAACACCGGCCGGGATACGCACATGGATCTTGCGTTGCTTTTTAACTTTACCCTGTCCGGCGCAAGTCGTACATTTTTCCTTAATAATCTTACCTGTACCACTGCAATGTGAACAAGGACGACGATTACGCATCTGTCCAAGCGGTGTATTCTGTACGAATTCCTGTTGTCCACTACCATGACATACGGAACAAGTCTCTGGTTTAGTGCCCGGTTTAGCCCCGGAGCCGTAGCAGGTATCGCAAGTTTCTGTACGTGGAATAGTAATATCGGTTTCTTTGCCGAATACCGCTTCCTTGAATTCAATGGTCATGGTATACTGCAAATCCCCACCGCGCTGCGGTGCGTTAGGATCACGGCGTCCGCCGCCTCCAAAGAACATATCAAAGATATCGCCAAGTCCTCCGAAGTCGCCACCACCGCCGCCTCCGAAGCCGCCCATACCTTGGTTAGGGTCAATATGGCCATATTGGTCATATCTAGCTCGCTGTTGTCCATCACTAAGAACATCATAAGCTTCTTTTACTTCCTTAAACTTAGCTTCAGCGTCATCTGCTTTATTCACGTCTGGGTGATATTGGCGCGCTAATTTCCGGTACGCTTTTTTCACCTCATCGTCTGAAGCATCTCTACTAAGGCCAAGCACTTCATAATAATCGCGTTTATCTGCCACTGCTTTCACCTCCGTGCATACATACTCAAATTCCTTATTACCTGTCAAACAAACCATTATACGATAAAACCTCAGGATCTGACCATCCAGATTCAGCGATGTTTATTCTTACAATATCAGAAGGCGCATTCGCAAAGAGTGTGCAATCTGATATTACAAAAGGAAAGTCAAAACACGGGATGACCCGGTTTTGACCTTCCCTTCTTAACTATATAAGAATTTATCAGTTTCCTATTACACTTATCGTATAAGGTTACCCTTGATTCTTATCTTCGTCAACAACCTCATAGTCAGCGTCAACTACATTATCTTTTTTAGGAGCGCCTTCAGCGGCTCCAGCGCCACCTTCAGCACCTTGCTCAGCTTGAGCAGCTTGTTCGTACAGCTTCATGGACAACTGTTGTACAATCTCAGTCAATGCTTCTGTAGCTGCATTGATTTCTTCAAGATTGTCAGTTTCAAGTGCTGCTTTAACTTTATCTTTAGCTTCATTTGCTTTTTCAACATCAGAAGCATCAGCTTTATCGCCAAGGTCTTTAATTACTTTTTCAGTAGAATACACGAGTTGGTCAGCACCGTTCTTCGCTTCTACCAGTTCTTTACGCTTACGGTCTTCCTCAGCGTGAAGCTCGGCATCCTTCATCATTTGTTCTACTTCTGCGTCGCTCAGGCCGCTGGAAGAAGTGATAGTGATTTTTTGGCTCTTGTTCGTGCCTTTATCTGTCGCAGATACATTTACGATACCGTTGGCATCAATATCGAAAGAAACTTCGATTTGTGGCACGCCACGTGGTGCTGGTGGAATCTCGTTCAGCATGAAACGTCCCAGTGTCTTGTTGCCATTTGCCATTTGACGCTCACCTTGCAGCACGTGAATCTCTACGCTAGGTTGGTTGTCAGCAAAGGTTGAGAATACTTGGGATTTGCTTGTAGGAATGGTAGTATTACGCTCGATCATCTTCGTGAACACGCCACCTGCAGTTTCAATACCCAGGGAAAGCGGAGTTACGTCAAGCAATACAACGTCTTTAACATCACCAGTCAATACACCCGCTTGAACAGCAGCACCAAGAGCTACTACTTCATCCGGATTCACACCTTTGTGTGGTTCTTTGCCAGTAAGCTTTTTGATAGCATCTTGTACAGCTGGGATACGTGTAGAACCACCAACCAGAACGATTCTAGTAAGGTCTGCAGGGGTCATGCCAGCATCAGACAATGCTTGACGAGTTGGTCCCAATGTACGTTCTACCAGACCAGCAGTCAGTTCATCAAATTTCGCACGAGTCAAGTTGATCTCTAAGTGCTGAGGTACGCCGTCAACCACAGTGATGAACGGAAGCGATACAGTTGTTGTCAGTACGCCTGACAATTCTTTTTTCGCTTTTTCAGCTGCATCTTTCAAACGTTGCACAGCAGATTTATCTTTGCTCAGATCAATGCCTTGCTCTTTTTTGAATTCGGATACCAGGTAATCCATAACCACTTGGTCAAAGTCGTCGCCACCCAGCTTGTTGTCGCCGCTTGTAGCTTTTACTTCGAAGAAGCCATCACCAAGTTCAAGGATGGATACGTCAAAAGTACCGCCACCAAGGTCATAGACTAGAATGGTTTGATCTTCGGATTTCTCCAGACCATATGCCAAAGCTGCTGCTGTTGGCTCGTTCACAATACGCAGAACTTCCAAACCTGCAATTTTACCTGCATCTTTGGTAGCTTGACGTTGGCTGTCATTAAAATAAGCAGGAACAGTGATAACTGCTTGAGTAACAGTTTGGCCAAGATAAGCCTCTGCATCGGATTTCAGCTTTTGCAGAATCATTGCCGAAATTTCTTGTGGGGAGTAGTCTTTACCATCAATGCTTTCTTTGTGGTTAGTACCCATGTGACGTTTAACAGAGCTGATCGTACGATCAGGGTTAGTAATTGCTTGGCGTTTAGCCGTTTCACCGACGATACGCTCGCCGTCTTTCTTAAAGCCTACAACCGAAGGGGTTGTACGCGCGCCTTCTGGGTTTGGAATTACTACGGCTTCGCCGCCTTCCATAACGGCAACGCAAGAGTTCGTGGTTCCTAAGTCAATACCGATAACTTTACTCACAATAATTTGCCTCCTCTAAAGTTATATGGAGCCTAAGCTCAATAAATTTATAAAAATATCAAAAAAATTCGATTGATAATAAACTATCCGGGCAACAGCCTGCAATCGGATAAATAGTAGGCAAAAGCACTGCTGCTTTATGGCGAGCAGAAACTGCCCGTCCTATATAGACAGACTACATGCTGACTTTGACCATGGCCGGACGAAGAACTCTATCTTTCAGAAGATATCCCTTTTGAACCTCTTCTGTAACGATCCCCTCTTCGTACTCCTCGCTCTCAACCTGCATAATAGCCTGATGGTATTCAGGATTAAAAGGCTGTCCTACTGTTTCCATAGCTGTAAGCCCCTCAGCCTTCAATACCCCATCCAGCTGACGGAAAATCATATTAACGCCCTTCGCGAAAGCTTCGGATTCAGGATTAGCTGGAGTAGTGACTAACGCACGCTCGAAATTGTCCAGCACGGAAAGCAATTCCGTCAGGAGCTTGGAGGTAGCATATTGAGCCAACTCTTCTTTTTCCTTCTGGGTACGACGACGGAAGTTATCAAAATCAGCTTGTGCACGCAGTGCACGACCTTGATATTCATCAGCAAGATCCTGTAGGCGTTTCACCTCAGCACCTGTATCTGAAGCACCTTCACTAACGTTTTCAGCTGTAAATGAGTCGGCATCTGAGACTACTTCAGCCACAGGCTCCTCATTGATCAATTCCTCTTTGAATTCATTAGAATCTTGAACTTGTTCCTTTTTCAAGTTGTCTTCACCTCCTTAAAATCATTCACGAAATCATGTTGACTCTGTTCACTTATACCAGTGCGCCAGCATCGCTGTCAAATCTCGGGATAAAATGCCCAAGATCCCCATCACTCTTGCATATTCCATACGGGTCGGCCCAAGGATCCCAATGCTTCCTAGTGCCTGCCCATCAAGTGAATAAGTGGCGGTGATCAGACTACAGTTAGCGAACGCTTCGTGATTGTTTTCTGTTCCTATTCGTACTTGAATACCTGTGCCACCCACTGTAGGGGCCAGCATTTTGAGCAGTGTCGGTGTCTCTTCCAGCAGATCAAGAATACTCTTCACCTTGTCTACGTCTTTGAACTCAGGCTGTGTCAGCATATTCGTTGCTCCGCTGAGATAGATGCGCTGCTCTTGATCGCTTTCCAGCGCGGTGTCCAGCACCTGCATTAATTCTTCATAATGTGAGATGTGACGCTGCATTTCTTCGCCAAGCTCGGAATAGAGCCGAGTCTTCAGCTTATAGAGTGGTACATTGACCAGTTTACTATTCAGTAGGTTAACCACTTTCTCCATCTCGGAAACAGAAATCTCCGGCGGAATGTTCACCGTACGATTCTCAACTTGCCCCGTACTTGTGACGATAATGGCCACAGCGGTTGTATCATCTAGTGGTAACAACTGAAAATGACGCAATGAAGTATGAAAAACCTCCGGTCCCAGCAGGATGGAAGTATAATTCGTCATATTGGAAAGAATCATCGCCGCATGTTGGATTACCTGCTCCATTGCATTTAGCTTCTCGGCAAAAAAAGCGCGGATCGTGCCCATTTCTGCCGTTTCGGCGGAATTCCACGGTACCAAATGATCCACATAATATCGGTATCCTTTATGGGAAGGAATTCTTCCCGCCGATGTATGAGGCTGCTCGAGATAACCTAAATCCTCTAGGTCAGCCATTTCATTTCGAATCGTAGCCGGACTGTATCCTACATCTCCCCGTTTAGAAATGCTGCGAGATCCTACTGGCTCTGCCGATGAAATATAATCATCCACAATTGCATTTAGTATCATTCTCTGGCGATCAGTTAACATGTTATTCCCTCCTATCGGCTGTGGCTCCGATTCGTTAGCACTCGACTCAGATGAGTGCTAACCACTAATACAAAAATACCAAACTGACATTGACATTGTCAAGTCAGTTCAGTATCTTAAGCACTGCTATTTCATCGCAGGCATGCTGCTTTTTACAATTCACGCAATCTGTCCATACTTTTTCAGGGAAAATCTCTTTCTGGACGACTTCAAATCCATTTCTAAGAAAAAAATCAACAGCATAGGTTAGTGCCATAACCTTTGGGATTTTCTGGTTCCTAGCTTCCTCGACCAGCTTCGCCAATATCATGGAGCCTACGCCTTTACCCTTACCTTCATCATTCAATCCAATTGAACGAATCTCTACGAGATCATTCCCGAGCTTGAAAAGTGAACCACAGCCTACGAATCTGCCTTCGATTTCGGCAACTACGAATTGATCGATCTGGCGTGTCAGCGCCTGCCGGGAACGGGGCAACATGATGCCGCGCTGGGCATACTCTTCTATCATTAGATACAATGGCTCAACGTCTTCTACCACAGCATTTCTACAAATCACCTGTGCGTCTCCCGCTGGAGACGAATGGCGAATCATTTCCGTCTTGGCAAGCACTTTGGTTCACCCCTCTGTTGATAATATGAATAAATATACAACAGAGTGAATTACAATTCAAGGGGTATTTTAAAATTAAACTTCTGTCAGGGCGCCTACAAATTCAGCAAAAACATCGTTCCCAAACAAGATTCCTTGCTTGCTGAGTCGGTAAACCCCTGCTTCTTGTTCCAACAGCCCTGCATGCAGCATTTTATGCAAGGATTTCTCGAATACTTCCTCTATTGAACGCCCGAATTGCGCCTGAAAAGCTTCATTAGAGACGCCCTCATGCATACGCAAGCCGACCATCATAAAGTCTTCCATCGCTTCTGCTTCTGAGATTGGGTATGCATCCAGTCGTGGCAGCCCTTTACGTGTGGCTTCTACATATGGATTTACGCCCTTAACATTAATATGCCGCTGACGTCCCACATATCCATGCGCTCCTGCTCCTAGACCATAATAATCTTCATTACGCCAGTAGGTGATATTATGGCGGCTCTCCATTCCTGGTTTCGCGAAGTTACTGATCTCGTATTGATTGTAACCCGCTTCCTTCATAGAGGACATCAACAGGAGGTACATTTGCAATTCATCTTCTTCATTAGGAAGAGGAAGCTTGTTCTTATTAAACAGCGTGTGAAAAAGAGTATTCTCCTCCACCTTCAAGCTGTAAATAGAATAGTGGGGTAGATCCAGCTCCAACGCCTTGCGGATACTTTCGCCCAACATCTCAACAGTTTGATTAGGCAGCCCAAACATCAGGTCAACCGAAAGATTATTTAGTCCAACTGCACGTGCATTCTCTAGGCTCCGGTATACATCATCTACATTATGAATCCGGCCGATGCCTGTGAGCAGCTCGTTCTGAAATGCTTGAACACCAAAGCTCACCCGGTTCACGCCGCCTTCTTTCATAACCGTCAGCTTGTCCAGATCCGTTGTTCCAGGGTTAGCTTCCATAGAAAACTCAATATCTTTATCCCAGTTGGGGAAATGCGTGCGAACAGACTTTAAGAAATAAGCCATTTCATCAGGTTTTAAAACAGTGGGTGTGCCTCCGCCGACGAAGATCGTTTTGATAACACCCGGAGGGGTGTTCTTGACGGTCTGCTCCATCTCTCGATCCAAAGCTTCGAGATAATCCATAACTGGCTGATCCTTGAGTACATAGGAATTGAAATCACAATAAAAGCACTTATTGGTACAAAAAGGGATATGAATGTATACAGCCTCAGGGGGACGGCCATTAGTCTTCGTTGTCATTAGCTGTCTCCTTTATATAAAAATATCGTTTGAATAGTGTAATCTAAAAAACAAGAAAAGGGAAGCCTGACAGCTTCCCTCCGAGGGCGTTCATTTATAGATGAACTCTATTTTATAATATAAGAAAGTATAAGTTTTACGTTATCCTATATATTTTGTATTTCCCGCAGAAACGGATACCGTCCCTATAAGGACGGCAAAGCCGTTGCTTCTTGATAAATCCGCATTTCCACAAGTTCGGCATGTACTCCACCGTTAGTTTCATGAATAACGATCCGGACAGCATCTGTAAGGACAGGCTTCTCTAATCGATGAACATTTTTCCGGCGATGGTTATCTTTGACACGGAGCATGACTTGCCACGCGCCATCAATGAGCAGCTCTACATCATAGTTCTTTACCAGTTCAGGAATCACTAGAAATGGCGTTTCATGGTGATGTAAGTTGATGAGATCTTCATTGACATCATCATTAAAGGTGAAATGGATTTCGGAGACTGGAACAGCATCCGGGAGACGCGCCTCTACCCACTCCGATCTACCCGCGGTCATCGGCTCAGAAACCCAGCTATGCGGTCCCGCGAAAGGTCGAACATACCCATCAATGACTTTAGATGCAGCATATGCCGATGTTTCTACTGCAAAGCAGAAATGCCTGCGTACAAGTTGTTTCATGCTCCACTCTATCACCGGCTGATCTGGCTGATGATCTTCCAGCGCTGAATCAACAACGGATTTAGCACCGCGCTCAAATGTAATGACACCTGTGATTGGGGTTTCTGAAATATGAAATTGAAGGTGTTCATTAGCTCGAATAATAGCGAAGATATTACATTCGCCGATAAGACTACATTTCTCCTCTTGTATCGGAACTTCAATCCATTGCTGCTCTCCAGCCTTTACTGTTATAAAATCAACCTGTTTGCACTCCGCCGGCACGTAATTTTCCGCGCGTCCAGTCGTCCAGATCTCCACGGTCAGCTGCGTCTGAATAGTTGCTGACACAAGCAGCCTTAACCCACGGATACTTCCTTCAACCGGAAACAAAATCCCTACATCATGAGAAAGCTCATAAGCTTCGGCTGGACGATCCAGCAGGATACCATTCAACGTGCTGGATGCATGAATCTCGCTTTTTCTGGCGAGGTCCAGTGGATCTTCGTTACGTAATCCAATAATCGAAGCATCTTGCTTCAACATCACCTGTTGTAATTCATGCATATGATGCTCGCGAATTACACGTGGAGTCACACCTTTGATGACGGATAAAGCGGCACCTGCTCCAGCTGCTTCACCCATGATCGCACAGGTTGCCATAACACGTGTGGTTCCAAAAGCCACATGAGATGCACTGATATTACGACCCGCGAAGAATAGATTCCGCACATTCTTCGAATATAGCGAACCAAATGGAATATGGTAGATCCCGTCCGCATGCAGATGCTTGGAGCCACTCTCTTCTGCGTACATCCCTTGCGGTGGATGCAGATCAATCGACCATCCTCCGAATCCAATCCGGTCTGCAAATTCACGCTGCGCAAGAATATCATTTTGCGTTAAGATCGTATCGCCAACAAACCGTCTGTATTCACGTTTACCCGGAATTGAGCCAACCCACTCCAGCGTCATATTTTCGGCATCAAAATGACCTGAGTTTTTAATGTAATCCCAAATCCCATAAATAACAGAGGATAGTTCATCACGTATACGTTCATTCTCATCCACCGTATCAAGCTCGCCGCCCCACTCAATCCACCAGTAGTGACAGCCTGAATCCCCACTCCGAATGACCCGGCGGATCGGGATAGACGTTGTTGTAATATCCTTCGCGAATGAGGGTGCAACATAACGTACCGGTTTTCCAGTATCCTGTGTATAGAATAATAATGTACTGCCTAATGTAATATTATCAGGCACTTCTGGTGCCCATTCCTCATTAAATTCATGACGGGCTTCACGTCCTAATCGGAAATCCGCTCCTGCTAGGAAGCCCACTAAACCATCACCCGTACAATCGATGAAAGCATCGCTCTCGAACGTGATTAAACGCTCAGATCCCATCATCCAGCCGGTCACACTCTGAATCGTACGCTCCTCTGCCTCACCTTCCGCTTCCACTTCACGTACATCGGTATTTAGGAACAAGCTGATATTCGATTCTGCCTTCACCGCTTCGAGCAAGGTTAGATCCCATAGATATGGATTCCCTTCCGGGTTCCGGTATTGATTCTCGATGAACAGCTCACCCATAATGCCTGTCTCCCGTGCATAGCGATTTACACCATGTCCTGTTGCACCACATACCCATACCCGAACCTCTGAACTCGAGTTACCACCAAGTACAGGACGATTCTGTACCAGTGCTACCTTTAACCCAAGACGTGCTGCAGCAATCGCCGCGTTCATCCCTGCAAGTCCACCCCCGACCACTGTCACATCGGATTTAACCGTTTCTGTTCTCATGTCAGTATCCCTCCTATAGTTAGCCTTTCACAGCCGAGCTAGAAATCCCTTGAATAATATATTTCTGACCTATGAAGAAGATAACAATCATTGGAATGATCGCAGCCGACGAAGCGGCCATCATCCCGTTGTAATCCACATTGTTCTCAAGAATAAAATTCTGCAATCCAAGCGGAATGGTATATAGCTTAGGGCTCTGCAAAAATACAAGCGCATTCTCATAATCATTCCATTGCCAGGAGAAATCAAGAATAGCAAACGTAGCGATTGCCGGCTTCGCTAATGGCAGAATTAAGCGGAAAAATATTTTGTAATGCCCGGCTCCATCCAGAAAAGCAGATTCCGTGATTTCCTTAGGAATGCCCATGAAGAACTGCCGAAGCATAAATACACCGAAGATCGAGAACATGGCTGGAAGGATTAGGGCCAAATGCGTATTGTAAATCCCAACCCAGTTAAACATGATAAACTTAGGAACAAAAAGCACCTGCGGTGGAACCATCATCATGGATAGATATATGACAAATAGGCCATCCCGCCCTTTAAACGAAGTACGTGAAAATCCGTAAGCGGCAAGGGCAGATAGAAACACAGCTCCCGCAGTCCCAATAATCGATATCTTAAGTGAATTTAAATAATACGGAACAAAATCATAACTTCCTGTCCACACCCGAATATGATTGCTCCAGTTGAGAGATGAAGGCAGCCATTCGTTAAACACCTCGGCAGGTGTCTGAAAAGATGTGCTGAGCATCCATAGAAAAGGCACAATCATAAATAGTCCTAGAACAAACATGATGATCGTCACTGGCAGCTTCACCTTCATGTTTCCTGCTTTTTCATTCATACCGCCTGCTCCTTTAATTTATGGTTTCGGGGCCTCCCGCAAAGCTCCACTTTGTGGGTTTAATTAGTAATGAACCCAGCGCTTTTGGCCGATCCACTGAATGACTGTAATGACGAGAATGACGGCGAACAAGAACCATGAAATGACTGAAGCATATCCCATATCGTAATAACTGAATGCTGTTTTATAAACGAATAGTGATAAGACCGTCGTACTTCCGCTAGGTCCTCCAGCCGTAATGGCTTGAATAATCGAGAACGATTTCATCGTCATAATTAATCCGGTAATCATTAATAAAAAAGTTGTTGGACTAACAAGAGGCCATACAATTTTCCATGTTGTTTTAAATGTGCTTGCACCATCGATCCGGGCAGCTTCCAGCTGTTCTGTCGAAATTTCCTGTAGTGCTGCTAAATATATGATCATATTGTAGCCAAGCATCAGCCAGATCTGTACGATATCAATGGCATACATTGCGGTTTCCGTATCCGCAAACCACCCTGGCGGCGATGTTATGCCAATCCAGCGAAGCAGTTCATTGATGGGTCCCTGTGAAGGCTGAAATAGCAGCATCCAGACAAATGCAACGGCTACTCCACTAGAGATATACGGCAGGAAAAACATTCCACGCAATAATCCTTTAAGATACACACTGCGGTTTAGAAATAGCGCCACAATAAAAGCGAGCACCATCGATACTGGAACCGATATCAGGAATATCACCGTATATTTGATCGAGGCATAGAAATTATCGTCATGGAACAACCGTTTGAGATTATCCAGCCCGGTAAATTGCCAATTCGGATTTGAAAATTGATAATTCGTAAACATCAGGACAAAGGAAAAGATTGCAGGAATCACAAAGAATAAGAGAATACCAATCATATTCGGGAGAATAAAAGTCATGCCGATCCAGCCTTGTCTGTCCATCCAGCTTCTCCGCTTCACGGTATCGCCGCCTTTCGTATGCTGAAAAATGGGTACACGAAAGAGAAGAACGAAGAATTCTTCCTCCTTCTCTTTTGTGCCAGCTATTTCTTTATTTCATTAACTCTTGCGAACGGGTTTGCATATTTTTCATCGTGGTATCAATATCTTGCTTATTTAAGAAGTATTTTTCATACTCTTCTTTACGTGCATCAATGGCTTGTTGAGGTACATTTAGCTGGAAGGATGGGAATTTGCCGAATACAATATTATTCATTGAATCTGTATCATATTTGTCTTCTACACCATTCAAGAGAAGGCTCATCGCTTCCTTACTGTCCACACTCTTAGAGGCTGGAATACGACCCCCGCTTGCCATTGGCAGCATACCGCCATCCGCATACCATTTTGCGAACTCCCAAGCCGCATCCAGGTTCTTGGACTTTGCATTAAGAGCAAGCATGTCGCCCACACCGCCCGAATATTTATAATCCTTTTGATCTTTATTCACTTTTGGAATAGCGGCGAACGCGGTTTTGAAATCATGCGGATAGTCCTTCAAGTTGTTCGCATTGCGGAAAATAAACTCACCTGCTGCCAGCATTGCCGCTTTGCCTTGCAGGAACATGGTGTCAACCGGCATTTTACTGGTCAGCTGCTCCCCATATTCCGGTGTGGATTTGTCCACGAACATCATGTTATGCAATATTTCCAGTTGCTGTTTCCAGAGATCATTTCCAAAGTTTGAAGTACCATCCGCCTGTTTCACACCCATTCCAGCAAGCGTACCGTCCATCGTTGTTGCGAAGGAGGAATCTGCCTGCAATAATCCGTACACACCAGGTTTCGTTAGCTTCTTCGCATACTCCTCAAGATCTGACCAAGTCCAGTCCACCGCAGGAATCGGTAATCCTGCTGCATCCAGCATATCTTTGTTCAACCATACAAACGCCATGTTTTTCTTTGTAGGAATCCCATAGTATTTATCATTGATTTTCCACATCGCTGCGTCCTCGCCGATCTGGCTGTCGATATCATAATCTGTTTTCGTGCTTAGATCCAAGGCAACGCCTGCATCCATACGTTTCTGTAAATGAGCAAGATCGTAGTTCATGAAAAGGTCTATGTTTTGATTGGTCATCAAAGCAGTGTCCAGCTTTAAGTTGCCTGCATCGTCATTTACATTACGGATATACTCGACCTGAATATCTGGATGATCTTTATTCCAGTTATCAACTACAGCTTGAGGCCCGGCTTCTGCAGGAACTGCCCCCCACATCGTAAGCTTTATTTTCTCCTTTGCTGGTTCTCCATTTGCACTGCCCTGCGATGCATTACTTCCACCACTCCCACAACCAGCCAGCATCGTACCTGCTAATAAGACAGAAAGCACTGCAGGATACCACTTTTTCTTCATAGATAGCTTCCCCCTTGGAAGGATTATGTGTTGTGCTCTACATCTATAACTTTATCATCAGAGCGGATTCTGGGGGATGAACTACATTTGGGAACTTATAGAACGTTTTTTGGTTCTTTACGGAATTCATTTGGCGTGACACCACACCACTTTTTGAAGATTTTTATAAAATAATTATCGTTCTCAAAGCCTACTTGCTGCCCAATCTCGCTAATTGTTAGCTTCGTTTCTGCAAGCAGCATTTTCCCAGCCTGAATCCGACGCTCTTGAATATAATTGGTCAACGTTTTCCCTGTCTTTTTCTTGAATAAGTCACTTATATAGCTGGCATCCATCCGGATCAACTCTGACATGGATTTGAGCGAGATGTCCTCAGCATAATGTTCTTCAATATAAGCTATAATTTTGTTCATCTCCACATGATCTGTCGGTCCCGTTTGTTGCTTCTCAGGAAACCATTTATCGGCCTTCTTCATCTTCACCATTCGCTCCAGCTCGGCCTGAACCTTACCCATAGTCTGCTTCAAACCTTGGAGATCTAAAGATAACTTCAAAATGTAGTCCGAAGCCCCAAAAACGAGCGCCTGCCGGGCGTATTCAAATTCACTCAATGCGGTCAACATTACAAACCGGCAGTCGAAGCCTTCCTCTCGCGCAATTTGAAGAAGCTTCACCCCATCCATCACTGGCATATTGATATCCGTCACTACCACATCAGGCTGCAGCTCACGAATCATTTGCAAGCCTACTTCTCCATTCTCCGCCTCACCTATAATTTCAAACGGAATTCCAGCCTTTAAGAATAGCTTCCGTATACTTTTAACCGCAGGTTGTTCATCATCCACAATTAACGTTCTCCACATGTGAGCTTACCTCCATCGTAAGGTTTTGAAATAAGGAATGGAAAATGGATGATCACTTCAGTTCCTGTATCCGAAGATACAATGTCCATACCTGTCCGTTGATTCTTAAACAACAGCTCTAAGCTCTCCCTAATATTCTGAACACCGATTCCTTTACGTTTCCGTGTAGCCTTATTCAGCTGTGCTCTTTCTATCCCCATGCCGTTATCTCTAACCTGCAGATACAGCTGTTGCTCAGTCACTTTAGCGGAGATATCAATTCTCCCTTGTTTTACAGACTGACCGAAGCCGTGAATCAAGCTATTTTCAATTAAGGGCTGCAGACAAAATTTAGGGATTAATGCGTATTGCAGTTCCTCGTTGATATCATATTGAATTTCAATCCCATGTCCAAAACGTTGCCGCTGTATCTCCATGTAAGATTCTATTAGTACGATTTCATCCTTTAACAGGATCAAATCGACTTCAGTATTTAAGGTTGTCTCCAATATTTTTCCTAGTGCAACACAAATTCCATAAATTTCATCATCATCTTTATCTAAGGCAATGCTCTTTATCGTATTCAATGTATTTAGTAGAAAATGCGGGTTCATCTGCGAAAGTAATACCTGAAATCGAACGAATTGCTTCTGTTTTTCTTCAAGCTGAAGTCGCTGTAACAGCTCATTTAAATCATGGATCATGATATTGAAACTCTGAGTCAGGGCAAGAATCTCTCCCCGCCCTTGCTCGGGTAATTTCATTTTGAGATTCGTCTTAGCGGTCATTTCCATCTTCTTCTGTAGCTTCTTAAGCGGTACTGTAATCGTCGATGATATGAAATAAGTTAATAGAACAAATAGCAGCAGAATGATTCCAAATCCACCAAAAAACCGTCGTTTCTGCTTGTCTACCTCAAGAAATAGCTGTGCTAGCTGCACCTTTTTAACAACGTAGCCATTTAACTCCTCGATGTAGCTGTATGTGTATAAACTTTCCTCCTTCGGATCGACAATGGATGCAGCACGCCCCGTCTGCCGCTGGTTGGCACTCTTCACAATACTCTGCGCAATATCAGGGGAAAAAGTCTCATCCTTAAGCGGATTAAGCATCACACCCCCCAAGGCATCGAGTAGAAATAAAGCCCCTTCCTGTTTACTCCCTAACGTTGATCTGGTAAACCACTCCTCATAATCGATACTTAATCTTGCATAGGCATAAATATTCAAACCATTATCACGCATAACCTCATAGAGACTAAGCATTTTCTTACTTGTTGTACTTTCCCGGACCACATTATTCTTGTCATTCGGATTCCATATATATCGATTCGTTCCTTCTCGCTTCAAGGCTTGAACCCAATCCTCCGATTGGATTTCGTCGTAGCTCAAGGTTTCCTTTGGCATAAAGGAAGTGTATGCGTTTCCATGAAGATCGATTAATGTATAATACACCGTCGCTCCACTCATAAAGAATGTATTTTCAATCGCTCCAAACTTGTTTTCAACGAGTTTTTTTCTCGTGATTTCATCAGATTGCTCGGGATTCTTCATTATCGATAAAATCGTCGTATCTTGTTCGAGTAATGACCCTGTTTTCATCACGAGACTCATGAGATCAACAAAACCATTCTTAATACCAATAAGCTGCTCTATGTTCTTCGTTTCCGCATTATCCTGCAGCATTTGTTCTGTCTCTTTAAAGTTATATAGAACGAGTATGGCAATGGGTGTTAGTACCAACAGCAAGAAGGCTAACAAAATCCGATTCTTAAAGGTACTTGGCGTAAGTTTCAAATATAATCGCTTCACGAGGACTCCCCTCACTTTGTATGTGCTTACAATCCTTCCCCCTATTGTAATCTGCTCCTGCTTAAAAAAATAGAGCCGGGATATTCTCCCGGCTCTACCTATTTTCTACTCATCGATCTTCAGTACTGCCATAAACGCTTCTTGTGGTACTTCTACACTACCCACTTGCTTCATGCGTTTCTTACCTTCTTTTTGCTTCTCCAGCAGCTTCCGTTTACGGGAAATATCGCCGCCGTAACATTTAGCAAGTACGTTTTTGCGCATCGCCTTAACGGTTTCACGCGCAACCACCTTCGTACCCACAGAGGCTTGAATCGGCACTTCGAACATTTGACGCGGGATAATCCCCCGCAGCTTCTCACAAATGATACGTCCGCGGTTGTAGGCACGATCGCGGTGAACGATAAAGGACAAGGCATCGACCTGCTCATTGTTAAGCAAGATATCCATCTTGACCAGATTCGAACGACGGTATCCACAAATTTCATAGTCGTAAGAAGCATATCCTTTCGTACCGGATTTCAACTGATCAAAGAAATCATAAACGATCTCTGACAGCGGAATCTCGTACGTAATCGTTACACGATTAGTATCTAGATATTCCATATTTACGAACTCGCCGCGTTTGTTCTGGCACAGCTCCATTACAGTACCCACGAAGTCGTTAGGCACAATGATCGCTGCTTTAACATACGGCTCTTCAATGTAGTCAATCGTACCGATCTCCGGATAATGTGACGGGTTGTCGATTTGGATCATTTCGCCATTGGTCAGCATAATTCGGTAAATAACACTCGGTGCTGTTGTGATTAGCGGCAAATTGAACTCGCGCTCAATCCGCTCTTGAATGATCTCCATATGCAAGAGTCCAAGGAAACCGCAACGGAAACCAAATCCAAGCGCGCTTGAACTTTCCGGCTCAAAGCTTAGCGAAGCATCATTCAGCTGGAGCTTCTCCAGCGCCTCACGAAGATCGTTATAATCGGAGGTCTCAATCGGATACAACCCGCAATAGACCATCGGGTTGATCTTACGGTAACCTGGAAGCGGCTCAGCAGTAGGATTCTTTGCGTCAGTGACAGTATCACCGACACGGGTATCTCCAACATGCTTGATCCCAGCTACGATAAAGCCAACATCACCGATGTTCAATTCATCGACAATGGTCATACGTGGCATAAATGCGCCAACTTCAATGACCTCGAAGGTCTTCTCAGTTGCCATCATCTTAATCTTCGAACCTGCACGGATCTTCCCGTCCATTACGCGCACATAGACGATAACGCCTTTGTAAGGATCGTAGTGAGAGTCAAAGATCAATGCTTTAAGCGGCTCTTCTGAATTACCGGATGGCGCAGGAACCTGCTTCACCACCTGCTCCAGAATTTCCTTGATTCCGATACCGGCTTTGGCAGATGCCATAACCGCTTCACTGGTATCCAGCCCGATAACATCCTCAATCTCCTGCTTTACCCGGTCAGGGTCAGCGTTTGGCAAATCAATTTTGTTGAGCACAGGTAGGATTTCCAGGTTATTATCCAGTGCTAAATACACATTGGCCAGCGTCTGTGCTTCAATTCCTTGAGCCGCATCCACAACCAGCAGTGCGCCTTCACATGCTGCAAGACTGCGGGAAACTTCATAGGTGAAATCGACGTGCCCCGGTGTATCAATCAAGTTGAGATAATACTCTACACCATCGTCTGCACGATAGGTTAAACGCACGGCTTGCAGCTTTATTGTGATACCACGTTCGCGCTCCAGATCCATCTGATCGAGTACCTGTTCCTGCATTTCACGCGTGGTTAGTGCCCCCGTGTATTCCAAAATGCGGTCAGCTAGTGTCGATTTACCATGGTCTATATGTGCAATAATCGAGAAATTGCGAATTTGTTGTTGTCTTTTCTGAACGTCAGTCATTCCTTACCCCCACAGACAGCCTGATATTAATCCACTTATTATAACAGTACAAGCTTACTCCATCAATCCCGCGCTGGCCCAAAACAAAAGAAACAGCTATACACGATCCCGTGAAATAACCGTTTCTTCTAAATTTGCTGTTAATTTTCTGCCGAAGCGAACAATGAAACTACCCAGCGGATTCCCTTCTGGGAAGCCTGCTGCAAGAGACCTGCCGTCTTATCTGCCAGAACATCAACTGTAGGCTTTTGCTCCTCAGGAATTAGAATTTGCTCCGGAGATTTCGTACTATAATCATCCACAACTTGCTGAGGAGGATCTGCGGCTGGCGTTGTATTGCTATTTTGAGGCAAAGGAGAGACGGCCGTATATGCACCTGTGACAGGATCGATCACCATTGGCACATATACATAAGTCTGCCCACCCTGTGTCACACCATTCTTTTGCAGTTGTGGCTGTGGCTGCATGCCTGTTACTTGACTGGTGGGTGTAGTCGGGCTGGCATTCCAGCCGGGCAGAATCTTAGAGACTGTTGAACCACCGCTTCCGCCGAACTGCATCCCTAAGAGGATGCCAATCCCTGCCCAAATCCCGACCATAACCAGTTTTTTTCCGAAACGCGACATGTACACCACTCCTTTTTAATCCTTGGTAATTTATTTTAAGAAGCTCCGTTTGATTTCTTTGGTGTTGTAGTGGGATTCGCCACTTTTTCAGGTGCGTTCACCTTCTCAGCGTCATGACTGCTCCAGTAAACATCAGCGATAGCATCCGCCAAAATATCAGCCGTACGCTTTAATTCCTCAGCCGAATTATCAATTCCGCCCACTTCAATCAAAACACTATTAGGAGAGAGGGTCTGATTGTACTCCCCGTTATTTCCTTTACCCGCAGCTTTTCCCCATATCCCACGAGATATTCCCGGGTAATTCTTTTCAAGCTGTTGATGAATCTTATTGGCAAACTCTTCGTTCTTCTTCCAGTCTTTATTTGCATGTCCAATGATAAAATAGACCTGTGCATAGCTTTTCCCGTCAATAACAGCTGTTGTTTTGCTATGACGCTGCGAATCGCGGTGAATGTCGATAAAACTATCCATTTCCTCATTTGCGCTGAGTGCTGATTTAACCAAGATCCGGGAATATTTATAGGAAAAGTTCCAGTTATAGTCGGTGATTTTGGTTGGAAAATCTTCTTTGGCATGAACCGTACCAATCCCGAGCTGTTCCAGTCTTTTCGTAATATATGATCCTACCAGCATTACATTTTTAGTTGAAACTCCAGAGCTGGGATTTTCATTTGCTGCCCCTAACAGAGGGTTGTAGGCCTCTCTAGGATGTGAATGATAGATTAGAATCCGTTTGATCGAGGTATCCTTAGTGCTGTCTGTGCCGCTTTGCGGATCACTCTTATCCGTCCCTTCCTCCGCTGATGGTTCAGGGGATGGTGCAACCGTCGCTTCAGGCTGCTGTGTTGTAGTATCTCCATGCTTGTCCCCTTCGTCCGGAACAGAAGTTTCTGCATCTTCACCACCCTCAGCCAGTTCATCAGTCCCAGGATGATAATCCACTGGTGCTCCTGTAGATCCACCTGAACCTTTCCGCAAAAGAAATGGATCATCCGCCGCCATCCCCGGCACTTCACGAGAGACTAGACTCTTAGGGTCACCTGGATTCACGCTGGTCAGCAACTGAAATACGAAAGAAGTTACCTTTTCACCTGAAAAAGCGGAAGGCTCTTTACCCTGCGGTAAATGCGGCACCTCCATCCCCAGCAGCTCCATGAAAAAACCACTAGACAGAGAGGCAGCAAGCCCCTTCATTGAAGGAATGGGTGAAGAGCTAAGCTTCTGTCCGGCCAATCCACCGGCTCCAAGCAGCATAAAAAATACTAGCGAACCTCCGGCCAACAGCAGCATCGTTCTCCCCAGCGATAAAACATCCAGCATTTTTCCCCTTAAACGGCCGATGTTCCAAAGCTGAAACCATTTTTTATTCATTGTAGTTATGTCCTCCTCCAGCCCTCTGTAATCTCTTATACTCCAAATCTATGAGCGCAAGAGCAATACTAGAACCGAAAATGAGAGAATAGACATAAAGCCCGTACAGGATACCTTAATTCAGCATCCCGCCGGGCTAAACAAACCATAATTCAGTTAGTGGGTATACGCGCCAACATTCTCAGGATCAACCGCATCATGTAAAGCCGCATTCAGACCACTGGCCACAATATTCGCGATCCCTTCAATAAATTCATCGATTTCCTTGGGAGTGACAATCAAATCGTGCCCCAGAGGTTCAAGCACTTCCTTCACTAATGACAAGCGTTCCTGCTCAGAGATATCGTCCAGCATCCCCATGATTTCCTTCGTATGGTTTGCTCCTTGCCCGAAGTGATTTTTCATCATCTCCAGCACATTATTTACAATAGTTGAGGCATAGCAGACAGTGGGCACTCCGATTGCGATACAAGGAACACCCAGAATTTCTTGGGTTAATCCACGTCGCTTGTTGCCAATTCCCGAACCGGGATGGATCCCAATGTCGGCAATTTGAATCGTCGTATTGATACGCTCCAGTGACCGGGATGCCAACGCATCTATGGCGATAATAAGCTCAGGTTTCGTCCGATCCACGATTCCCTGCACGACTTCACTCGACTCAATTCCAGTCAGCCCAAGCACTCCAGGAGCAATAGCGCTCACCTTACGATAACCAGGGGAGATCTGATCCGGAACCAGTTCATAGAACTGCCGCGTAATGAGTGAGTTCTCCACCACCAACGGACCCAGTGAATCCGGTGTAACATTCCAGTTACCAAGACCAACAATCAACACAGATGCATCCTTGCCAATCCCAATTCTGATCAAAAAGTCCTCAAATTCGCGGGCAAAAACTTCTGCCACCTTTTGCTGCAAGCCTGTATCTCCGCCACGCAGAGCGGGTACCTCAAGGGTTACATAGTTGCCAATTGCGCGTCCTATTGCCTGTGATCCGGCAGCATTAGCTACACCAAGACGGGTCACTTTAATCCCATCAGACTCTTCCACTTCTTCGTTCACACCAGGGATCGGCGTTCGTTGTGGGCCTTGAGCCATTTCCTTTGCCTCTAATGCCAAATCGGTGCGCACAGAATATAGCTGCAGATCCGGTTCCATTGTGTACCAGCCTCCTAAAAGTTTTGTAAGCATACACTTCCATGAATTACTTCGAACAAAACTCACTTCGAAAGCAGCTGCTTAGTTTTGTAAGCATACACTTCCATGAGTTCATCCTCATTTGGCAAGCTTCTGCCTATGCTCTTTTGTCGATAGTGTGCGAGAGAAAGCCAATGTTTATGCAGGATACGGAGGTTTAATTTGAAAGCTTTAAGTATTGCTTTTTGCTACCGGTCATGCTAAACTATTTTAAGTTGTGAATCATTTGATAATGATTTCGAATGTCTTACAGGAGGTGAATGCAATGCCAAATATTAAATCCGCGGTTAAACGCGTAAACACGAACGAAAAACGCCGTGCACTGAATGCTTCCCAAAAATCCGCGCTTCGTACAGCTGTGAAAACTGCTGATGTAGCTCTGACTGGTACGGAAGTAGAAACTGCTCAAGCTGCTTTCCTAGCTGCTTCCAAAAAGCTGGACAAGGCCGTAAGTAAAGGTCTGGTTCATAAAAATGCGGCTGCCCGCAAAAAATCCCGCTTGGCGAAGAAATTGAACGCTCTTACGGCTCAAGCCTAAGACGACATTCATAATGAGCAATTGAAGAACCTGACCGCTATGTTTCATACGGTTAGGTTTTTTTGTGTCTATTAATTAATAATAAGTAGTGTTTAAGAGATGTTTATTAAATGAAAGAAGACCGCCTCAGAGAGGCGGTCTTCTTTCATTTATTTATTCTCTTTTTTCATTTCATAATAGTTACCATCCCATAAAAAAATCATCGTTTGATCGTCTTTAACAATAAAACTGCTGCCGGGATTCGTCCAATTATTTATAGATACCGTCTTAACCGATTCCGTCTCGATGCCAAGGTCACTTAATTCATTTCTGTATTCGTTAAAAAAGTCATCCTTTGTAATGCTCTCTTCTTTATATTCAGGGTTCATAATTTCATCTTTATCAAAAGATGCCTTTTCTTGCGAATAAGTTACCCGCATGCCAATAAGCTTTTCATCCTCCGCTGCCGAGACAGGTGTAGAACCTACTAGACCTTGTACACTCCATTCCCCAAAATAAGAAGGTGCATCTGCAGAGGTATTCGTATTCGCAGGCGACTCAGAAGCTGAACCTGACGGTGAATTAGTATCCGTTTTGCCACAGGAACTAATTAATAGAACGAGTAACAGCAGTGCCGAATATTGAAATATTCTTTTCATAGTCAGATCATCTCCAATACTTTTTCCCCTTCTTAGCTCAGACACCTAAACGCAGCATGAACAGCTCCAGCCCTAGAACTTTGTCTATAGCCCCTGTTTTCATTTTATAATCCAGATCCGCCAATGCACTTAAGATTTGCCGTAATCGTTCACTGGAGAACTTATGGGCCTGCTCCCCAGCAAGTTTAACCGCATATGGATGCAATCCGATCTGTGACGCAATCTGTCCCTGCGAATAACTATGTGCTGATAAATCCTTAACCTGCAAAATAATGCGGAACTGCCGCGCAACCAACGCTGCGATCTTGATCGGTTCCTCACGCTGCTTCAGCAGCTCATATAATGTATCAAGCGCCTTATCAAGACGCAGATTAGCGATATCCTCAACAAGCGTAAACACATTTTGTTCTGTTCCACGGTGTACCAGACTCTCTACGGCCCCCGCATCTACAGTGCCGCCCTTACCAGCGAATAAACAAAGCTTGTCCATCTCTGCAGATAAACCTTGCAAGCCTGTGCCTGCATTCGTTATAAGAATTTCTGCCGTGCCAGGTGCCATTACACAACCCCGCTCACGAATTCCTTTTTCCACCCAGCGCAGCAGCTCTTCAGCTCCCAGCGGATTAAAGGCTAATACTGTGCCCACTGATTTGACAGTCTTCACAATTTTTTTACGCTCATCCAGCTTATCATTATTCACCATAAAGACGATTACACTGAAGTCTACAGGATGCTGCAAATAGTCACTTAAAAGATCTATACGATGCTCCAGTTTGGCATTTTCTTTGCCCGCTGTAAATAACGAGGCATCCCGCACCAGCAATAATTTACGTTCTACCATAAATGGCACAGTCTCAGCTTCTTCTACCACAGCCTGCACCGGCGTCTCAGAGAGATCAAAGGGAATAACTGCGAAATCACGATCCTCTTTAGCAATCAGCTGTTCTTCCAGCAGTGCCGTGAATTCATTCATTCGAAATTTCTCACTGCCATATAAAACATATAACGGTGAGATCTTCCCTTGTTTGATTTCTTTTATCGCCGTTTTGGCATCCATCCCGCCACTTCCTTTTCCATTCATCTAGCCCATTTTGTCCAGAGTTCTATTGTAGCAAAAAAAACTACAAAAATGCATGCAAAAACGGAGAAACTCTGGCAGCCATGGCCAAAGCCTCTCCGTTTAAGCGGCGCATCTATATAAACGACGGAGTGCGAAGCTCTAGAAACTCCACATCCGGCGGTCATACCGATGTTCTGCAAAACCTATACTTTCTAGTTCCTGTCCTGTTGATATAGTATATTCAGAAACTTCGAAAAAAGTTCCAACCCCACTTTAATTTGTTGAAGATGAGGTTGGAGTGTTCGTTGGTGTCGCCCCAGGGGATGCAGCCGGACTTGAAGAAGCTGCTTCCTGTACAGTGTACACCTTGGTTACATTCACACCATCTTTTTCAGTCACGTACGTAAACTTCGAGCTGTCCGCAGACCATTCACCAGAAATCCAATTTCCTTCCAGCGGATAAGAGTTTACGGCTAACCGTTCTTCCGTTGAGCCCGCTGGCGACTTCTTATAAATCACAAGCTGCAGCCCAACAAATTCTATAGCATACTGACCATCAGGGGAAGTCCAGGTCTGCACATTAGATTCATCAGAACTGCTTAAGCTCATAACTTCCCGTCCATAGTCATAAGGAATCTTTAAAGAATCCTCCATCAGCGGAGCAGAATCAGCTGCGCTGTCTGAATTCATATCAGCAGTTTGCTCCTTATTATCCACCTTTAGCTGATTGCTACTGGCATTACTAGAATCTGAATTTTGAGATTTCGTGGCGACATCCTGCTTTGGCGAAACAATTTTCTCTGTAGGCTTAGGATCTGCGCTTTGAGGCGGTTCGGTGATCGACCGCCCTCCAGCTCCAGCTCCCGCATCAGCTGCATCCGCCGGTGCACTTGGCATCGAGGTAGGGTCCACTGGTCCCGTCGCTCTATCTAAAGCGGCGTTATCTTCGTTCATCTCTGGTGCATCCGTCTTATACTGGGCAGCGCCCTCGTTCTCTCCACCAGCTGCAGGTGAAGCTCCATCAGAGTTAGCAGTAATAGAAGCTTGTGATTCCATTGCTGTATCCTTAGTATCATCGCTGGCTGTTTTAGCACTATCCTGCATCCTTTGTTCTACTTCTGCCCCAGGCATTTTATCGGGCATATTAAATATTGCGATCCCTAATAGAACGGCAGCTGCAATAGCTCCAATGCCTGTCCGTGTTGCTATAGAGGTTCCCTTGGAAGGTTTACCGCGGGAGCTTTCACGTGAAAATGGGACAACAACCGGCTCCTCAGATCTCACAGCACTCTGTTCACGACTGCTTCGATCCAATTCTGCAAGCTGAGGTAAAATAGAGTCAACCAGACTAAACGGGGGTTTCACGTCTGGCAACTGCTCCAATTCATTGGAGAGAAGTGTCAGGCGCTCAAAGACTTCCGCGCAGGAAGGACAATTATCGATATGACGGAACATCTCAACAATCTCATCTTGACTCAAATCTTTGTCTAAATAGCGGTGCATCCATTCCATCACCTCCGCGCATTTCATCCCGATACACCACCTTTCTGGTACTCCTGAAGTCTATTCTGCAGTTGCTGTCTAGCCCGAAATAAGTATGATTTCACTGTATTCAAGGGCAAATCCAGACAATCTGCAATCTCGTTGTAAGAAAAATCCTGTAAATAGCGCAGGACGATGACTGTCCGATGATGCTCGGGCAATTGATCAATCGCTTCGCGTATATCCTCAGCTAAATAAGAGGATAGAACCTCACGTTCCACATTGTGTTTATCCTGAAACACCATTTCATGTTCATCAATAGAAACTGTAGGTTTAGTTCTTCTGAATTTATCAATGCAAATGTTAGTGACGATTCGCTGAACCCACGTTTTGAACTGGGCCTTCTCCTCATATGAGCCGATTTTTGTATAAACCCGGATCAAGGCTTCCTGAGATGCATCTAACGCATCTTGTTCATTATGCAAAATGTAGAAGGCCGTTTTATATACATGTCCTTCAATTTCTCGCAATAGGGTGATTAGAGCGTCGCGATCGCCCGCTTGAGCGGCTCTGATGAGTCCCTGCTCCACCACGAAGGTTCCCCCTCTCTATGCAATCTTACTGACGCGCAAGACTGCGAATTTGTTGCAACCGTGTAATTAATATTTTTAGAATACCAAACTTTTCTTAGAACGTCATGTTAAGCCAGCCGTTACAACGCGCTATCCCGCATTGCACAGCCAATAATTCCTACTAAGCATACAGGGGAAACAACAATCATTCAAATACTCTTTTTCACTATCTTAGTAACAAAAATGACATCAAAAGAAACGGCCTATCCCCTTGTCGGAAATGAAGCCGTCTGTCTTAAATATTACCCTCCGGTATCGAGCAAGAAACTCTATTTATAGAGCGCAATTTTGCAGAGCATGAAGACCGCGTAGTTTTCCCTAGTCTCATCATCCACCACATAGGCTTCTCCATTCTCAAATAATTGAGGGTTATTGTAATTGCGCTCTAATCTGTAGATCTGCCCTTCCGTCACCTTACAACCATGGAATGCCGACTCAATTTCTACGTACTCAGCATCATCTTCATCCGCTGCTTGATACAGCTTTTTATCATTATAAGCAGGCATATACTCACTCCCGGCTGGATAATAAATCCTGACGTTCAGTCCATGTATCACTACTCTTCTATTATATAGTTTATTATCTTTATCCCGATTCTATACTTTCTAAAAAGCATAGAATAAAAGGAATATGGACAGCTCAAAGAAAATCAACATAAAAAGGCTGCATGGCCAACGTTTGTCAGCCACACAGCCTATAAATAAAAACGCGAATCTGGATTTCAATCTCCGTTCGAACTATACATTAAATCCCTTTTATTTCTTTAAACTTCGCCACATATTGGGCAGCAAGATCGGTAATCTGATCATATCGGCCATTCTTCGCCGGTGCAGTCAAATTCCCCCCAATGCCCACAGCCATGCAGCCGTTTGCAATCCACTTCTCCATATTGTTCAAATCCACGCCACCGGTCGGCATAATATTTACATGTGGCATAGGACCTTTAACCGCTTTTACATAATCCGGACCGAAAGCACTGCCAGGGAACAATTTAAGCACATCCACGCCGTACTTCAGCGCTTCCTTCATTTCATTTAATGTCATGCAACCAGGCATATAGGGAATGCCGTAAAGATTACACATCTTAGCTGTCTCCACTTCAAAGGAGGGACTAACGACAAACTCTGAACCTGCAAGAATGGCTATTCTAGCTGTTAAGGGGTCCAAGACAGTTCCGGCGCCAATCACCGCACGACTTCCGTACTCAGCAACCAATCTCTTAATCGCCACATCCGCGTCTGGTGTAGTAAAAGTTACCTCAATATTATTTAGACCGCCTTCTATACAAGCAACGGACATCTTAAAAGCTTCCTCAGCACTATCTGCTCGAATAACCGCTACAACCCCGACGGATGCCACATTCTGCAATACTTTCATTTTCTTCATCAGTAGACTCCCTTTCTCTTGGTACGATCATAGATAAACAGGAAATACTTTTTTAGATAAACTTTTTTATTTAATTTACTAATTATTGCGTTTTGTTCTATAAGGAAATAGTAATAACAATACGATTAACAGTCAATACATTTTTATTACATCAGGTGGAAATAAGTAATAAAATCTAAGAAAAACCTTTATAAAACAAGGGTTTATGGAAACATTATTTTCTTTTTACGAAAAAAGTTTTTTGGTTAACAATCATTCTTTTATTGTACAAAACCGATTTATGTGATAATTTCAAATTACAAATCATTATACTGGGATAAAATCATTACCCTAGGAGGAACTAAAAATGAGTAAACAGCTGGATGCCGTCACTTTCGGGGAGCCGATGGCGATGTTTTATGCGAATGAGGCCGGTCCTCTGCATGAAGTATTTTCGTTCTCCAAAGCATTAGCAGGTGCAGAAAGCAACGTGGCTACAGGCTTGTCGCGATTGAATCATCCTACAGGTTATGTTACGAAGCTTGGCGAAGATAACTTTGGCACATTCATTGCTCAGGCGATGAAGAACGAGAACATTAATACGGACAATATTACTTTTACTAAAGAGTATTCAACAGGCATGCTTATCAAATCGAAAGTGGTTACCGGCGATCCAAAGGTCGAATACTTCCGCAAAAACTCCGCGGCCTCCACGCTTAGTCTGGAGGATTTCGACGAGGCCTACTTCAATTCCGCAGGACATCTGCATGTTACAAGTATCTCCGCTGCTTTGTCCAAGAGCTGTCTTGAATTTTCTATTCACGCTATGGAATTTATGAAGAGTAAAGGAAAGACGATCTCTCTGGATCCTAATCTGCGTCCTAGCTTATGGCCGGATACAGAAACAATGGTGAGTACTATCAATGATCTGGCTACACGCTGCGACTGGTTCCTGCCGGGACTCGGTGAAGGTAAAATCCTTACCGGACTGAGCACACCCGAAGAGATTGCAGACTATTACCTGGAGCGTGGCGTAAGCTTAGTCGTCATCAAGCTTGGCCCTGAAGGCGCTTACTATAAATCCTCTGCTGGGGAAGGTTACGTGGACGGATTCAAGGTGGAGCAGGTTGTTGATACGGTGGGTGCAGGTGATGGATTTGCGGTTGGCGTAATCAGTGCGATGCTGGAAAAGCTTCCGATTGCTGAGGCCGTCAAACGCGGCAATGCGATCGGTGCGTTAGCCGTCATGTCGCCAGGCGATATGGACGGACTTCCCACCCGTGAGGAACTTGCGAAGTTTATGCAACAAGAAGTCTAATAATCGCAAAAAGACACAGAGCAGCGATTCTCCGTTATTGGAGAATCGCTGCTCTGCTTTTTGGGTTGCTGATTGGCTGCTATTGCTATGGCTATGGCTATGGCTATGCTATTTGCTATGGCTATGCTATTGCTATGGCTATTGCTACGGCTATGGCTATTGCTACGGCTATAGCTATGGCTATTGCTATTGCTATGCTTCAGCAGTGTAATCACTTCGCTCTGGGGCTTTCGGACCCAAAAGACGCTATTTGCAATTTTTTTACCTTTGCGGCGTAGTTTCGGACTCCAGTGACACTATTCCTTATGAAAAAGGGCATTTAGCATGTTTTCCATGCCGATAGCTGCGATGGGGTCCGATAGTACTCCAAATATGGGATTATACTGCATATAAGGTCAGCTGAGTCCGATAGTGACTTCCTACGCGAGAATATTACCCAATCAAACCCAAGTTTAGTGTTTAGATAAAGTTAGGTCCAATAAAAGGGGAAGTGCCCAACAAGCTAAGAAATAGCTGCTGGGCACTCCCCTTTTTATAGTTCAAACTTATTTGTAAGACTTCACCGACTGCCCTTGCTGCAAGGTCGGCGGGAAACGGTATGTAATTGGAACAGAAGCTCCCTTATCCTCGATACAAGAGAGTATAATCTTGGCAGCCTGCATCCCCATCTCGTAAGCAGGCTGACGGATTGTCGTAATGACCGGATTATAAATTTGCGCGAATTCCGCATCATCTATCCCGATGACCGACAACTGTTCTGGAATAGAGATGGCATTTCGATTCGCATATTTCAGAATTTCCGCTAGTGTGATGTCGTTCGTAGCCAGCAGTGCAGTTGGCGGCTCCGGCAGTGCTAATAAGTGTTCCAGCCCCGAAGCTAATTCCTCTTTGGATACACTGCAAATATACTCCTCACGCAGCGTTATGCCCGCTTCTTCCATCGCTTTTTTGTAGCCACTAATCCGCTCTTTCCGAGGGGTAATCGCATGCTCCCCAATTGGAAGGGACACCAGAGCAATCCGCTCATGGCCTTGCTGAATTAGCTGCCCTACGCCTATCTTTGCCGCCATTTCATTATCCAGCAATAGACTCTGCGTGGTGATTCCATCTACTAGACGATCCATAAAGACTAGCGGGAAATCAGCCTCTACCAGCTTGCTATAGGCAGACGGGTTATTCCCTGTAGGAAAAATAATCAGCCCATCCACCTGACGAGCGATTAAGGTTTCTACATATTTGCTTTCTTTCTCCGCATTCTCATCTGCGTTGCATATGATCACTTGGATTCCGTGATGCTGCAGCTCATTCTCAATCGCCCGGATACATTGGATTGACAGCGTGTAGTCAATATTAGCTACGATGATCCCGACCATATGCGTCCGGTTCTGCTTCAGACTGCGCGCCAGACCATTTGGCTGATAATTAAGCTCTTCAATTACGGCCTCAATCCGGTTTTTCGTCGCTTCGCTCATATATTTAAAACGTTTGTTCAAAAATTGGGAGACCGTACTTTTCGAAACTCCCGCTTTTTGAGCCACATCATCAATCGTTAACTTCTTCATCGCTTCGGCTCCACTCTTCTCAAAAGAAAATACTTTATCAAAAAGTATAGCTTTTATTTAGTGAATTATCTACTAGGGAGTCTGACTGTAAAATTCCTGATACAGCTCATTTTGTCGCTCTTCTGATAAAAATGCCCAATCTTCATCTATCCACCCTGGTCCACCTTTCGTAAGAATATCCGCTTTACAAAGTTCCCCATTCATCTCATATTCCATGGTTAACGATTGTCCATTAATGTCTCTAAATCCAATGGTCGATGCAGGTGTTTGAATGCTTAAGGTCTCCATATCATAAAGCACTGTTTTATCTTGGTATGTCTTATCTACCGGGTATTCTAGGTAACTAAATACGATCTGGTCATGCTCCTTATCCACTGCGATTATTGACTTATATTCTAATAGCTCCCAATCAAAGGACGTAAGCTCTTTCGGTACCACAGATTCCCCTGTCGCTGCTTTTTTAACATTTAGAATAAAAAATCTACCATTCTCCATAATGCCTGAACCTATAGTCTTCGTATAGGTAAATAGCAGAGCGTAATCGCCCGCTCCAAAAAATCCACTCAAATATTGATAAGTACTTGCCCCTCCTGCATAAAGAGGTAAAGTATAAATCCTAGTAGCTGAAGAAGCCGATAATTCCGTCTGGTCCTTCGAGCTCAGGTAAAGAGTTAACGGTTCTGTAGGATGTGTGTACTTTGGCTTCTTGTAGTCCACCATCGGGGGTGGCGGCGACCAAAGGATTCCCGCTGTTGTCTCAACGGCATACGCTTTACTCTTATCTCTGTTCATTGGCAAAGGCATGTAGTATTTCTTACCGCTAATCTCAAATTCTACTGGACTTGTCGGAGGCTCTATTGCTTTATCATTAGTTGCAGGACTAGAAGAAGGCAGTATGCCTGCGCCTTGTGACTGAACGGATGACGAATGAATTGGCCCTGTGTTTTTCCATATGCCCATAGGGAAGGTAAGCGCACCTATCAACAAAATCGTAGCCAGACTGGTCAACACCACATTTTTATTTATCCAATAACGTTTGTAAGCTGAACTTTTATTCGCAGCAGCCTGTTCGATCCGCATCATTAACTCAGGCGTAAAACCATCTTCAATGAAAGGATTTTTGCCTGCTTGCGCATACCAATCCGTCTGCCCGATCATCACTGGATTACTATCATCCGTGTTGCGTTTCATTCCCTCTCCTCCTTCTGGATAGCCTCTTTAACCTTCTCTCTCGCCCGCGCGAGCCGAGATTTCACGGTTCCTTGTGCTAAATTCAGCAAATCTGACATTTCGGCAATGGATAATCCATGTTGAATATCTAGCACAAGCACCTCTCTGTTCTTCTCTGGAAGGGTCATAATAATTTCCCAGATCCGGTTCGCATACTGATTGCCAAGGGCTTCTTTTTCCGCAGAAGGTGCATTAACAGCAGTAGGTTGATCACCCAAAGCTATGAATCTGCGCCAAAAGCTATTTTTGCTCCAACTGAAGGCCGTATTTCTGGTAATCGTAAGCAGCCAGGTTTTCATCGAAGATTGCCCCCGGTATTTTCCAACATTCTTGTACGCCTTCAAAAACACTTCTTGGCTGATATCATTTGCCTGCTCTCGACTTCTAGTTAAGAAAAAAGCATAATTCCACACATCCGAGCCATACGCCTCCATCATTTCCCGCAAACTCATTGCGGGCGCGTACGGTGCTGTATATGGTATATCTTCGCTTAGCATGTTTCGCCTCACCCCTTGCCTAATAAGACTTTCCAAACTTGAAAAAGTTCCCTGTAAAATAAAAAATAGGTCATTCATAAAAAAACACCACCGATGAACGTTTAAGCGTTCACTAGTGATGTGTGGATATTTTTTAAAGAGAGCTGAATTTCTCCTCCAGCCGCCGTGCAAGCTCATCGTCCGGTAACGGATTACGATGCGTATTTTCCAGATAGATATGTTTTTCGGTCTCGGGCATCAAATATTCCTTATACCATAGAAACATATCCGGACTATCCCCCTGAATCCGCAAAAATTTACGGGCCGTTTCTACATGATCTATAGTGTTGGCAATATTGGTCAACCAATCAGCCCGATAAAAATGCTTCCACTGGCCGATCTCTGCCCGTAAAAGAGCCTGCTGGCCCTCCTTATAATCCCAAACCGCATGAGAAGCTTCGATAAACGCCTCTGGAAATCGCTCTTCTTGGTAACACATATACGCCTGGCAAAGAGAGGATAACCCTCTGCACCCGCTCCAATGCAGCTCAATTTGAACTAGCAGTTGAACATGCAGCCTGTTTCTCTCTTTTTCGGGTAAAAGTTCCATCACCTCTTGGCACTGCTTTCGCAGCAGATACCAGACTAGTACAACTCGCTCAGCTCGATCCCTGAACCATCGAACCTGCTCTACAAAAGGAACATCCCCTGCGGCCCAGCGCAGTCGCTCATCGCTCTCCGTCTTATTTTGCAGCCAATGCCCTATAATCTGCCTTGCCGGATGATGATAGAATTCATCGCCTGCGCGGTCGTCAGCATTAGGACCATATACTATGGTGTTTTTGAAGTAGCTTTTGTACAATTGTGCAATTCGCCCCTGCTGCGCTGTGTAGAAACGGTTAACGAAGGTCTGAAGCTGTTCATCAGCATCTGCTGTTCCATCCATCCACAACTTTGCTGTCAGATCTAATGTATAGAGATGAGGCAAAATATTCCCTGAATTCACTAGCAGATATTCACTAGCCCCTGCCGCAAATGCCCCCTGTAATTCCTCCACTATAAAGGACGGATCCGTTGGGAATTGTGTTAGATGATTGGAGGCCTGCAAGTCGTGGAAGGTGACGTGGTAATATACCCCGTTTTTGCCTTGATCTCCTGCCTCGGGTAGAGCAGGCACGCGCAGATTCAGATGGCCATGTCGTCGCGACACCATTTTACCGTATCCGTTATCCGCCCATATTTTAATAACACCTTCTGGCACTTCGATCTTTCCTTGTTTATACAGCTCCGCAATTTCTCCGTACATCGCCATACAGCACACAGGCTGGTCCACATATTCACAGATCATATCGTATTGCTTGCGAACTACAAATGAGATCAAATCGCCCCGTTTCTCCGGAGTATCAAAAGAGGGATCATTCTCCCAAAAAGGTTTATCACCCTGTCCGCGGAAAGAGAGCACCCAGAGTGTTTTTTCATCTTTTTGCCGCTCAATGGCCTCTCTCCACAGCTTTTCAAACAATTCTGGATATTCTTTATAGCTGGCTTGCTTGCCCGGAAAAGCACGTAGGAACATTTGCGCGCCAAGCGGCTCCGCATGATGATGTGTGATCCACAGTCCCATATCCACCGCAAGCTGATGATGAATTCCGTTTCTCGGCAAATCCGTCCCGGGGATTACCATATTTCCACCACAGCGCAGCAGCGCTTCAAAAACAGGCTTCCATACCTCCGCCGTCGGAGGATAATCCTCCTTCCAGCCGATAAGACACACTTCATCATTCACGAACCAACCTCGGTAGCGTACCTTTGGCTGAATGCTGTTGTAATCAGAAATAGGTAAATTGATCGCATGTTTCTTAACAGGAGGAAGCTCCGCCCAGAACCAGAAGGGATCGACACCAAGCACGTGGCGGCTATAATGAAGCATCCCATAAATAATGCCCAATTCATCGCGGCCGATAATATGCAAGATCCGATCCTCTTCACTACCTGTAAAACGCAAACAAAAACCCTCCGCCCATTCCGGGCAGCCATCATCCTCTGTCGCATAACGAATAATTACAGTAGCTGCTGCTCCTTGTACCGGAGCTTTTCCGAACACCTGCTCATGATCCCTGGCGATCATCCGCCAAGCATATCCAATTGGATTACTGCGTTCCACTTGAACATCATATACACTTTCCGCTGTGACTCTAAATTCTGCATATGTATTCACTATCGCTTCATCTCCTAATTCGCTACAAAACACGGAGGACACAAGCTTCTCACCACCGCACTTTGCAACATAGTTTAAGTAGGCATAGAGTTTACCAGAATCTTCTATCTCTATTATAAAGCGTTTACATAGATTGTGCATGCGTAATAATTACTGGAGGAGGACGACGGCTACTGGATTAGAGCAGCTGGTGCTAGAAAGGACAACAGTTACTAGCATTAGAGCAGCTGGTGCTAGACAGGGACAACAGTTACATACTTAGAACAGCAGGTGCTAGAACAAATGGACTGGGATCATCAGCAAGTAACAGGAACTTATGTGAAAGTTAGTATCGCTACAACGATAATATGTAATTGAGGTGCTTTGATATGTTCATATGGAGCGTTTAGTTGCACTTAGTGCAACTAAAAAAGATCTTTCCAGCTCATAAAGTGATTTAGTTGCACTTCATGCAACTATTTCTGCTCAAATTTAGAAAAATAGGCGTTTTTTCAGATTTTAAGTGTACAAAGTGCAACTAAATGAAGAACCAGCTACTTTAAATTGCGATCTATTGCACAAAGTGCAACTAAACAAGGTTTTAGTTTTATAGTGGTGTAAAAGACCACGAAAGGAGCTTTAAAGGGGCCTTAAAGGGGCTTTAAAGGGACTTTATAGAGTCTGCGAAAATTAACATACACCACCCAGCGCTCAATCACATTACTCGACTACCTCCCTAATCCGCTCCCTCCGCCAACTTATGACGCACAATAATCCCTTCGGCCCGCACACGCATCTGAATCTCTCCCTGCTGATCCGTTCTATAAATAGCAGCTTGATTAACTTCCAAACGTTCCAATACCTCAGCTTTCGGATGACCATATAGATTATTTACTCCCGCAGAAATCACCGCAGCAGCTGGTTGCCAAAACTGCAGCCAAGACTCGCCTGTTGAAGTTTTGCTCCCATGGTGAGCTACTTTTAAAACGTCAATGGCAGGTCCTGCGTTAATGCCCTTTTGCAGGGCTTGCTGCACAATCTCCTCCTCGGCTTCCAGATCCATATCTCCGGTAAATAGAAAATTTCTTCCGTTCATCTCTAGACGAAAAACTACAGAATCGTGGTTCTGATCCTCCAACAGTGGGATGCTATTCAGCATAGAAGAACCTGACGCTGCTCCCTCTCTATCTTGTTCTTCCGGCCATAAAAAGGACAGCTCCGTCTTATCATCCGGGGAAAGCCTCATTCCCTGATGTACGGCATACAGTTGAACATTGTTCTCCAGCGCAGTCCGCATCATCTCCATATAAGATTCACGGTCAGCGAGTGTGCCATTAAAAAGCAGTGCCGAAACCGGAATTGCCTCCATAACGGCTTGGAGTCCCCCGGCATGATCCTGATCCCCATGAGTCAAAATAATCGCGTCCAGACGGTGGATCCCACGTTTTTTAAGCAAAGGCACCAACACTTTAGCCCCTACCTCGAACGGGCTGCGGCGAATGCGCCATTCTTCTTTTTGCCCAAAATTTAACGTTCCTCCACCATCTACAAGAATATGAGCTCCTTTTGGTGTAGTGATGAGGATACTGTCGCCTTGCCCGATATCCAGGTAACTAATCGTCCCTTTACCCGCCTGACGTTCTGACTGATAACCCTTGTACAGCATTAGGCCCAGTCCAACCGCAGATAGTAGAACAATCGCTCCGCTCCAACGTACAATCTTAGGTTCATCCAAAAAATACTGTGCGCTCCCCGTTCTCCCAAACCCGCCGTGCTTGTTC
Organism: Paenibacillus sp. FSL H8-0175; assembly: GCF_045040615.1. Lineage (NCBI taxonomy): Bacteria > Bacillati > Bacillota > Bacilli > Caryophanales > Paenibacillaceae > Paenibacillus > Paenibacillus sp. FSL H8-0175. The sequence continues at coordinate 5,585,814 of NZ_CP150299.1, forward strand.
ACAGATAAACCAATCTCAGCTAACGGCCTCGTCTCATCCTCCATATACTGAGGTGTTGCGCGGGCTTCTACTCTTAGCTTGGCAGCATACAACAGCCCATACAATAAGACATAATACACTCCGATCCACAGCAGTGAAGGCGAGCGCCAAATCAGAACTCCGCCAGCAAAACCATTAATCCATTCAACCGCATAAAAAGTAACGTTATTCAGCAGCTCCGTAATATGTGCCAAAAAAATCGCGGCATCTCCCCACAATCGTCCAAGCAGTAGCGCAAGCGTTCCTAACGGCAATACGATAAAAGTAATAAAGGGCACAAAAACCAGATTAGCCACTAAAGACAGCAGAGAAAATTGATTAAAATAATAAATCGTCAATGGAAATGAGACCAACTGGGCAACTAGAGTCACAGAGACGGCGCTTTTAAGCCAGCGTGGCAGTGCGCTCAGCAGAGGGTCCATAAGCGGAACGTAGACCATTAATCCTAAGGTCACCAGAAACGACAACTGGAAACTGACACTGAGCAGCATGTAAGGATTCCAAATCAGCATAACCAGTGCCGCTGCAGCCAAAATATTCAGTCCATCCTTCAGCATGCCAACTCGTGCAGCGAGCAATGCAATCATACTCATTAATCCCGCACGCACGATAGACGGACCCGCACCTGTCAACAGGACGTATACAGGAACGAGCACTAAGGTGACTGTTAGCGTGGTTTCTTTTGTCATCCGTAAGCGCCTGAATATAAATAAAAGAACACCAACATACACCGCAACATGCATACCTGAAATGGCGAGGATATGTGTCAAACCAAGTTGTGAGAACTGCTTAAAGGTATCCGGATCGAGATCATCCTGCATCCCAATCACCAAACCCTTCATATATCCAGAGTGGCGCGCTTGAAACAGCCGATCCGTCTCCGCTCCAAGAACTGCCCGCGCTTTATCATTCCAGCGTAAGATCATTAACGGATTCCATGAATCTGGAGCAGTTGCTTGTACATTTTCTGCACCTTGACTCTTTAGAAGCCAGTGAATCTTCTGCGTATGCAAATAGGCCCGATAATCAAACCCTCCGTAATTCCGCGCTGTTGCTGGCTCTTCAAGTACACCGTTTAGCGACACCTGATCCCCTCTGCGCCACTCCGCAGCAATAGCGATTTCTTGCTCGGCAAGTAGTTTGATCTGCACCATAATTAACTCCCCATGCACTCTTTTATCTTGTTCGTCCCGCGGATCAGGTGAAGCGGCATCTTCCTCTGTAATCAATGATAACTCTGAGAGCTTCATCGTAAAATCAACCCGGTCCCCGTCCCGTTCCACCACGGAAACTATCGTCCCCTTAGCCTCCACGGCAGTCTCATTCAACTCCGACAATAATCTCCCTAGCGCTTCAGGCAGGTGACTTAAATTACGGCCTTCATTCCATTCCCAATATCCAGCGGATAAACTAATCGCCAAACAAAATATCGCCAGCTGTTTCCAGCTCATGTTCACCCAAACCCTCATACTCACCAGTAAAATTAATAAACCAGCCCACGCCAACCACGTTCTAAACCCTGAACCTAAACACGCTGCTGCACTTCCAGCAATCCAGCACACTGTAAAACTTAATAAGGGTCTCTCCTTCATGCCTCCACTCTCCTCCTTTCGCAAGATAAAAAAAAAGAACCTCTGCATACGCCATAAAAGCGCACGAGAGGTTCTTCCTCAAGCCATCTTATTCAATTAGGGTTGTACAATACAGCTACTCCGCTACTTTAATCATCGTTTCACTTGGCGGCTCATAGTTCTCCAATTGGCGAAATACGATGCCTTTGGCAGCCATCATTGCTTCTACCTTTTCCATATCCTTACGGTAAGGACGATAATACACAATCTCCACAATACCGCTATTAGCCAGCATATTTGCACAGGTCCAGCAAGGCTCATCCGTCACGTAGACGGTACTGCCTTCCCGGTCAATCCGGTCTGTGAATAGCAAAAGATTCTGTTCGGCATGAATCGTGCGAATGCAGCGCTGTTTCTTCACCATAGTCTCTACGCCATCCACGATCTCCATCTCATATTGCTCCGAGAGCATACAACCTGCCTCTGAGCAATCAGGTACGCCCATTGGCGCCCCGTTGTACGCGGTACCAAGCAGCTTCTTGCCTTGCACCAGTACAGCACCTACATGTCGTCGTGAGCAGCGTGAACGAGTTGAGACCATACAGGCAATGTCCATGAAATAAGTATCCCAGTCTTTACGATAGGCAGTAGTCATAATCAATCTCCATATCCTTCTAAATAGTTGTTAACTATTGTAGCACATCCCCGCAAGTTTTCACTAGGACAACGGTTGTGGCACTTCCAACGATCTTCATTTCTTATTATCTTCAAAATATTACTAAAGCTTTTAACTTCTCCAGCATTTTAGGTCCTATCCCCTTTACCTTCCCCAGATCAGACAGGCTGCGAAAGGTCCCTGCACGGTTGCGGTAATCCATAATTGCCTGAGCCTTCTTTTCTCCGATGCCCGGAAGATCCATCAGCTCCTTAACACCCGCAGTATTCACATTTACTTTACCTTCCTGTGAAGCTGCTGATATGGAAAGCTCAGTTGTCTCCTTAGCCGCAACAACTTTATCCCCTGCCGGCGTTTGCTTCCCTGCAATGTTTGGCATTTGAACTTCTGCCCCTGCTGGTGCTTGGCCTTCTGCCATTGGCGTTTGGCCCGCTCCTTCTGCTCTCTCCCCCGCAACTGCTGTCGAAGCTTTTTCAGCTTCCGAAGTTTGGTCAGCTTGTTCTGCTTGCGCAGCCTCCTTAACCTTCTCACCGTCTTCAGCATTCCCAGCAGCTTCAGCCTGCCCTGCATCTTTCTCTAAATGTAGCTTATTTCCCTTCGTCTGATGACCTCCCTCACTGCCCCCAGCAGCTGGAGCGGCACCAGACTCAGCGATTCCAACCGCTTGCTCCATACCAACATTCAAAGTCTCCCACCCGGCAATCCCGGAATCGCCCTTGCTCCCTGCCGCCCATAAAAGCCCACTTCCTATTACAGCAGCAGCCACTCCGAGTACGATACTTCCTTTATTCATATTACTTTCCTCCTCACAAAAATTCTTCTTATGCCTTTTTGTGAATCTTCATACATTCCTGCGGCTGGAAACTCCTTTAATAATTCATACAAAACCTGTCATCTGTCCAAGTCTATCCTGCATACATATAACGAAGAGCATTCATGTCAGTTAGTAAATAAGCAACGCTAGAAAGGAGGAACCACAGGTGAAAGTTGGATTTATCGGAACAGGCAGCATGGGCAGCCTGCTGATTGACGCCTTTCTTTCTTCCGGAGCCCTGAATCCGTGCGATGTACTCGCCAGCAACCGCAGTCTGAATAAACTGCTGGAGCTAGAAGATCGTCATCCCGGCATAAACTTATGCGGAAGCAATAGTGAAACAGCGACTGGAAGTGACATTGTTTTTTTATGTGTAAAACCGCTGGAATTCAAAACCTTAACAGATGAGATCGGCCCTTATCTCCGCAGCGATCAAATCGTCGTATCCATTACAAGTCCCGTTCAATTGCAACATCTGGAATCCGCTTTGCCGTCCAAAATAGCCAAGATCATCCCCAGCATTACACACTGTGTCAAAAGTGGGACATCACTGTGCATATTTGGCAGCAGGCTTAATAAAGAAGACAGGCTCGTGCTGCTGCAGCTGTTGTCTTTCATAGGTGTTCCTTTGGAAATTCAAGAGGCCCATACCCGAATCGCTTCTGATTTCTCCAGCTGCGGACCTGCGTTCTTGAGCTATTTCATTGAACGCTGGATTGAAGCTGCGGTGGAAGTTACCGGGATTGAAGAGACGTTAATCAGCCGGCTTGCAGGTGAAATGCTGCTTGGAACAGGCAAGCTGCTAACAGAAGGAGAATTCACCCCGCAAGAGCTTCAAGAACGTGTAGCTGTCCGTGGTGGGATTACCGCAGAAGCACTGAACCATCTTCGCATTAGCCTTGAGGGCGTATTCGAACGTCTCATCATGACTACCCATGATAAATACGATGAGGATGTTACCAAGCTGGATGCGTTATTTGGGCATGACGGTATTATTCAAAGTCCCGTAGACCGTTAGAAAACAATAAAACCCGCAGCACGGAATTCTCCGTTGCTGCGGGCAATATTGCGTTCTTCGCTTAACCCACTACGATATTTACAAGCTTGCCAGGAACCGCAATGATCTTGCGTACGGTTTTACCTTCTACTGCTGCACTCACATTCGGGAGTGACAACGCATGAGCTTGCATCTCTTCTTGACCCATATCCTGCGGGATCAACGCGCGTTGTACGATTTTACCATTTACCTGAATAACGATTTCAACCTCAGCATCCACCGTCCATGCTTCATCATACGTTGGCCAAGCCACGTAGCTGATACTTCCTTCGTGACCGAGCAGCTGCCACAGCTCTTCAGCGATGTGAGGCGCCAGTGGTGACAACATTTGTACGAAGTGTTCAGCAGCTTCTTGGGACAAAGTTTCTTGCTTATAAGCATCGTTAATAAAAATCATCAATTGGCTAATTGAGGTATTGAAACGCAGATGCTCGAAATCATCAGTGACCTTCTTAATGGTCTTGTGCCAAGTGCGTTTGAACTCGTCAGTGCCACCGTCTGCTGTGATTTTGGTGCTCAGCTTACCATCTTCACTCACGAACAGGCGCCATACACGGGACAAGAAACGGTGAACTCCTTCTACACCCTTTTCATTCCAAGGTTTGGTTGCTTCCAGAGGGCCCATAAACATTTCATACACACGCAGCGTATCTGCACCAAATGCTTCCACAATCTCATCAGGGTTGATGACATTTCCGCGTGATTTACTCATTTTTTCATTATTATTTCCAAGAATCATACCTTGGTTAACCAGCTTATGGAAAGGTTCTTTTGTTTCAACTACGCCGAGATCATAAAGCACCTTGTGCCAGAATCGTGCATAGAGCAAGTGAAGCACGGCATGTTCCGCTCCACCAATATACAGATCTACTGGAAGCCATGCTTTTTGTTTCTCAGGGGAGCACAGCTCTTGATCATTTTTCGGATCAATATAACGCAGGTAATACCAGCAGCTGCCCGCCCATTGCGGCATGGTGTTCGTCTCGCGGCGAGCCTTCATGCCAGTCTCAGGATCGATAGTTTCCACCCACTCTGTTACATTCGCAAGTGGAGATTCCCCTGTACCCGAAGGTTTGATTGCCTCTACATCTGGCAGTACCAGCGGCAGCTGATCAACCGGAACAGTCTTCATTGTGCCGTCTTCCAAATGCAGAATTGGAATGGGCTCTCCCCAGTAGCGTTGACGGCTGAACAGCCAGTCACGCAGACGATAAGTTACTTTGCCTTTACCTACGCCCTTCTCTTCCAACCAAGCAATCATCTTCGCAATCGCTTCTTCATTCTTGAGTCCATTCAGGAAATCAGAATTGACATGCGGCCCATCTCCGGAATAAGCCTCTTCTTCAACGTTGCCGCCTTGAACGACTTCCACGATATTCAGGCCGAATTGTTTAGCAAATTCCCAGTCGCGAGTATCGTGACCCGGAACTGCCATAATTGCTCCCGTTCCGTAACCAGCAAGCACATAATCTGCAATCCAGATTGGCGCCTTCGCACCATTCACAGGATTAATTGCATATGCGCCTGTGAAGACACCACTCTTCTCTTTCGCCAAATCCGTACGCTCCAGATCGCTCTTACGTGAAGCTTTTTCACGATATCCTGCCACAGCAGCACGCTGTGCTTCAGTTGTAATCACATCAACAAGCTCATGCTCTGGTGCCAATACGCAGTAACTTGCTCCGAACAGTGTATCTGGACGTGTAGTAAACACGGTCAGGTTAGCTTCGTGACCTTCAATGTTAAAGTTCACTTCTGCACCTGTTGATTTCCCGATCCAGTTGCGCTGCATATCCTTGATGCTTTCGGACCAATCCAGCTCTTCCAGATCCTCCAGCAAACGCTCAGCGTACTCTGTAATTCTCAGAATCCATTGACGCATCGGTTTGCGCACGACAGGGTGACCTCCGCGCTCACTTTTACCATCGATAACCTCTTCGTTGGCAAGTACCGTACCCAGTGCCTCACACCAGTTAACAGGTACTTCTGCTACATAAGCCAGGCCTTTGTTATACAACTGGATAAAAATCCATTGTGTCCATTTATAATAATCCGGATCTGTCGTACTGATCTCGCGGTCCCAATCGTAGGAGAAACCCAGCGATTTGATCTGACGACGGAAATTATCGATGTTCTTATCGGTAAAATCACGTGGATGCTGGCCGGTATCCATCGCATACTGCTCTGCCGGAAGTCCAAAAGCATCCCAGCCCATCGGATGCAATACGTTGAAACCGCGCATCCGTTTGTAGCGAGAAACGATATCCGTCGCTGTGTAACCCTCTGGATGACCTACGTGCAGTCCTGCACCTGAAGGATACGGAAACATATCCAGTGCATAAAAATTGGGTTTTTCAGGATCTTCTCCTGTCTTAAAGCTTTTGTTCTCATCCCAGAACTTTTGCCATTTCGGCTCAATAGCCTGCGCCCGGTAACCAGTAGCGGGTATGCTATTTGTTTGGTTGTCGCTCATTGTCTGCTCCTCCTTGGAGTGTTACTTCTTAGATTTCTTATTTCTTAACCAAGCATATTCGCCCTCGGTGTCCATATAAGGACGGTAAGCATTTATGCGGGAAATATAAGACATGAAGTATTGCGTGAAACGTATACTCTCTTATATTTACAAAAAAACCTCCCATCCCTAGCGTATTATCGCTAGGGACGAGAGGTTATAATTCCCGTGGTACCACCCTAGTTAGCGGCTGAATATACTTTATTCTGCCACTCACTTTGCACCCTTTAGCGGGGGTGAGGCGACGGCGGTTCATTCATGACATCCATTATCTCTTATGGATATCCTGTAAACTTGCACCGTTACTCCGAGGTGAGTTCACTCTGTTCCGTTAACCGACTCGCACCTTAGTGCCGGCTCTCTGCAATAACGGTATAGAATTAATACTCCTCATCATCGAACAACTATATACTGAGTCATCAGTAATATTCCCCAACATTATATACAAAACTGTTATCAATAGTCAATGATTATCCCTTTATACAGGCTTTCGTTTGATTAAAAACGCCATAAAGTGTTGAATAACGACTTTTGCAGCTGCAAAGAACGGTACAGCAAGGATCAGTCCAATCATCCCTGCCAGCTCACCACCTACCAGCAATGCAAAGATAATAAGCAGCGGATGCAAATGTAGCGTCCTGCCTACTACCTGTGGAGAAATAATATTGCTCTCCACAATTTGGCATAAAGTGTTTACCACAGCAACCAGTAGAACTAATCGAAAAGAGACGGTCGAAGCCATCACAATAGCAGGTGCAGCCCCTAGAAAAGGACCCATATACGGAACAATATTAAATACTGCCACCACACTGGCGAACAGTAAGGCATAAGGCATTCCGACGATAGCATAGCCGATATAGGCGAGCACACCTATAATGATGCAGACCAGAAATTGTCCACGAATGTAATTGCCGAGCGCGGCATCAATATCTTTTAACAAAGTAACAATAGACTTGCGGCGTGCGCGGGGCAGACAAGAGACCACCGTCCGTTCAAATACGTCAAAATCCTTCAGAATATAGAACACCAGAAACGGCACGATAAAAGCATTGAACAGCAAGTTAATCGTTGTCCCTATGTTATCGAGAAAATGAGAAATCCCTTCGGCCAGACGATTCTCCAGTTGAAAAAACCAGTTGTTCATCCCCATTTCAACCCCAGGTGGTATTAGCCTTGTATTCATATGGCTCATCAGGCCTTGGGCTTGCAGTGTGATCTCAGGCAGATGTTCATTTAACTCTTCAAGCTGCTCAATAAACATCGGGATAAGGTTGATTGCGATCACGGTAATCGCCGTTAGAAACACTGCATATATAAGTAGAACAGCTACGCTACGCGGCATCTTCCGTCCGGCCAGCATACTAACCACGGGATTCAGCACATAGGAAATAATCATAGCTGCCAGAAATGGAGCGAGGATTGCCTTTAAGAATACAAAAATCCCCTGCAGCATCGGACGAAGCAACCAAACAAAATACAAAATGATCAGGGATAGCAGCACTCCGATCATCCAGCGGAACCATTTACTTTGGGACCATTGTTCCATGAGAGTACCCTCCTGCGGTAGAGCCTGGACTAGCTTCGTAAATAAGTATATGTATGGCCGCAGCAAAATAACCATCAAACACACAAAAAAGCGTCAATAACCTTGCAACTGATTTCAGCTGAAAGGAAATTGACGCTTAAGTACATAGAGCAGTCTTGCTTACAAAGCAAGATTCATAGTTAAGACGACGCATGAATTTGCGGGAAATCCTGAGTCATATCATCCCCGGAGAACAGGTCGTCCAGTGAGCTTAGTGTGCCGTCTTCTTCAACTTGATAAACCGACATTTTCTCGCCATTTACCGTCAATTCGATGAAACAGCCCCAGCAATAAAACTGGTGGGAACCGATCTTTCCGATATCTTTGGAGTTGCAGTTTGGACACTTCATATAATACATTCCACCTATCCGTTAACAATATTAATGGCTTTTTGTAGCCGTTCTTCGCTCATCGCAGGAACCATTAATGCATTCTCACCAATGGACATCTCGTCAGAACAAGGCAGCCATTTGCGGCCTTCGATCAAATCAGTGACAAGCCCGTCACTAATTTCCAGCGCTCCTATTGTGTTTCCCAAATTTTGGTCAAAATAAACATCAGATATTCGTCCGAGTATAGTTCCAGTTGTAGTTAGCACTTTTAAATCCTTAAGTTTGTTCTTTCCAAGTAGAAAAGTACAAGGTATATGATCGGCATCTATCTTATCAATCGACTCTTTACTACGAATCATGACAGCATCCTCGCCGTAGGCCACAATATCTTCCCATGCCACAAATTTCACATGGCCACCAAAAAAAGATTTGCTTTCCAGTTCAATACCCGTAATATTCCAGTTTGAATCGAGCAAAATATCGACAATTTTGCCGATTGCGTTACCCTCTTCAACTTCATATACAGCCAAGCCGATCAGATCTTGAAGTTTCATGGCTGCTCGGTCTCCTCACTTTGAGTGTAATTACGAGTTCTCAAAAAGTGAAAGCCCGAATGATCGGGATACCTATCATAGCCTAGAAGTAACTAGTCTCTGATACGCAGCCGATTCAGAATGGTTTCAACTTTTCGAGCAACGTACTCAATTTCTTCAGTAGTATTACCCAAACCCATGCTAAATCGAATCGCGGACCCTAAAATATTTTCTGGAAGCTCCATTGCTCTCAGAACATGGGATATTTCCAGTGATCCTGACGTGCAGGCTGAACCGCTTGCCGCCGCAATCCCGTCCATATCCAGGTTCATCAGCATAACATCTGTTCTAGCTCCCGGGAAGCTCAAATTCAGTATACTTGGCAAAAAATGCTCGGTATTGCCGTTAATCGAATAACTTTCCCGTCCAATCAGCGTATCCAGCTCTTCAAGTAGTCTATTGCGCAGGAGCTGCACTTTTTGTCGACGTTCTGATAGACCTGTAACTGCTATCTCAACAGCCTTGGCAAATCCAGCAGTACCTGCTAGATTTTCTGTTCCGGCTCGTCTGCCGCGCTCCTGAAGGCCACCGTGGAGTCTTGGATGCAGCGGTGCTCCACTCCGCACATAAAGGCCACCGATCCCCCCAGGTCCATTGATTTTGTGAGCTGTAAAGCTCATGTAATCTACCGGAAGCTCCCGCAGTGTGATCGGTAAGGCACCAAGAGCTTGTACAGCATCAACATGGAACAGAATTCCCCGCTCTCTGGCAAGCTGGCCAATTTCCTGAATCGGCTGAACGGTTCCTACCTCATTGTTGGCATACATTACACTGATTAGCACCGTGTCTTCCTGCACCGCTGCTTCTACGTCTGCAACGGATACTCGGCCTGTAGAATCCACAGGAAGATAAGTAACCTTAAAGCCTTCCTTCTCCAGCTCTTCGCAGGTATGTAGCACTGCATGATGTTCTATCGCAGAGGTGATAATATGATTGCCTTTCTGGGCAACAGCAGCGACAGCTCCATAGAGGGCTAGATTGTCGCTTTCGGTTCCGCCGCCAGTGAACACCCACTCTTCCGGCGAGCAGCCTAAAAAGGCGGCGATAGTATCGCGCGCCCCATTTAATATTCTCTTGGCTGAACGTCCGAACTGATGTACACTGGACGCATTTCCATATTGTTCTGTCATTATATTCAGCATGACCTTGGCCACCTCGGGATGAACCGGAGTTGATGCGGCGTGGTCCAAATAGATGGTTTTCATCATTCATTTCTCCACTTCTAGGGTATAGGACAATAGTTCGTTTTTAAGAACTATTAAATTATACCGCGCGAGAAGTTAGTTTTCCACAAACTAAAGAACACAATATTGTAATCAATTCCCTGTATAGGCTAGGATAATGACAGCCAATTCTCTTCAGAGGTAACTTCTATGCCGTTTTTTCTAAGTAAAGCCGCAGTCACGCCGTTGCCAGCGATCTTCTTCCCTTTGAACTCTCCGTTATAAATCATGGTGCTGCCGCAAGAAGGACTGTTTTCCTTGAGGACTACCATCGTGGCTGAAACCTCTTGAGCTTTTTCAAGCGTAATATAGGCCCCTTTTAAATATAGTTCTGTTACATCTGTTCCCGACCGGTCCACTACTTTTGCCGTTCCTGCAAGCACATCCTCACCATCCCCGCCGACAATTTCAGCTGGCTCTCTAGGCGTAGAGAATCCCCCTAATAATTCCGGACACACAGCAATAGCCTGATTCTCATTCAAAAGCTTCTGAATTTTCTCATCCAAACAATCCGTACCATTATATCTTACCTTCATGCCAGCTAAACAAGAGCTTACCAAAATCACCTATATGCACCGCTTTCTTCATTCATTGTGCTTCGTTTATAATAAGATACAACCCTCAACAGCCGTTCAAGCTAAGAAATATTTCGAGCATAACATGCTGATTACAAGCTGTAAACAAATCTAGCCTCAAAAACGACCGAATGGGAAGTGTATAAAATGTGCGGACGATATACAATAACAGTCACCATGGAAGAGCTGATGGTCAGATATTTTGCCAATGATTCTACCATTATCCACTATGCTCCAGCATATAACGCAGCACCCATGCAGCAAATTCCGGCAGTCATTAACACAGGGTCCAGCAATAAACTTGGGGAACTGCGCTGGGGTCTGGTTCCTTCTTGGGCCAAAGATGATAAAATCGGCAGTAAAATGATCAATGCCCGGGCAGAGTCACTCCTTGAGAAGCCTTCTTTCAAGCGATTAGTAAGCTCCCGCCGCTGCATCATCCCTTCTGATGGTTTCTATGAATGGAAGGCACAGGGCAGCAGTAAACAGCCCATGCGAATCGTGATGCGCGATGGGGGTATTTTTTCAATGGCCGGATTGTATGATATTTGGATGGACCCTGAAGGTAATAAATTAAGTACCTGCACGATTATAACGACTACCCCAAATGAACTTATGGCTGAAATCCACAACCGTATGCCAGTTATTTTGAAGCCTGAGGATGAGCCTGAATGGCTAAGCCGGAGCAATCAGGACGCAACTTCGTTAATAAAGCTTCTTAAACCCTATGATCAGCATCAAATGAGAGCCTATCCGGTTTCCACTGCAGTGGGAAATGTCCGGAATAATACGAAGGAATTAATCAATGAGATATAGAAAACAATATTATTCAAATGGTAGGAATGATTGTCACCCTTTTATTGACACTAATTCTGACCTCGTTGTTAATCCATGAAAAAACATCTTAGCCCTGCAGATTAACCGCAGAGTTAAGACCAGCGCCGCTCAATTTGAATTCTACGTCCCATCAATTGATGATACATCTGTAGAAATCTGTCTGCATACAGCTCGGAGGACAGGTTAGTCCGGATATGCCATTCTCCATTCATCCTGATTCTGGCCCGCAGTGCCGGATCATCCATTAAGGATAGAGCAGCATTCACAGCTTCATCCAGCTGCCCTCTCGTGTATATTTTTCCAGTGTGATTGTTAATGACAAGTCTTCGAACGCCGTCTGAATCTGTAGTAAGTACAGGACAACGGCACAACATCGCCTCAGCAACCGCGTATCCAAATCCTTCCAAAATCGAGGTCGAAAGGAGCAAACCTCCCGAATCACCAATAATGCTCATATAATCTGCCATTTGCTCATGAGGAATATTGGAATACGAAATTAATCGTGAAGAAATCCCTGTCTCAGCTACAAATTGATCAAAGCTTTCTTTTTGCTCTGGATCAAACAACGTATCATCCTGAAAAATCCATAAATAAAGCTCGGGATGGATCGTCAGCAGCCTTTGCCCGATTTGCAGAAATTCCCGCCAATTCTTATTCGTTTGAATGCGTCCTACCCAACCGAGGATAGGGAAACTTTTCGCGGGATAATTGGTATATCCAAACTGATCGCAATCGATCGGATCATCAAAACAATATTGTGGAATGGTTGGAAATCCGCCTTTGAAAAGCGCCTGCAAATGGGTTGTTTCCGGATACAGCAGTGCATCGGTGAGCCTGTAAATGCGCTCTGTAAAATTATTAACGACCTGCTCAGCTTCATCTAAGGTACCTAAACCCTGCACTTCAAAAACAAGCGCCCCTTTATACCCAAACCCTCGAATCCGCTCTGCTAAGTTAATATCCGTACACACTACAATTAAGTCAAAAGCTTCCCGAGCAAGCATTGCCCTGATCTCGTCATCACTATTGGTAATATGCGTTTGAATGTTACGGATATTCTGCTGTCCTTTTCCATGGTGTGTATACAGTAAATGGCACTCTACACCGCGAGCATATAACGCTTGGCAGCGAACTCGGTTCAGAGTTTGCATACCACCACTCGGGTTATAAAAAGTGAACAAAATCTTCATCATGATCACTCATTCGCAAATTATTTTAGGTAAAAGAGGTCTTCAACAAATCATACAAATCCGCGCTGCGAAACAGCTCATTATAATAGTGGCTTTTGGTCGAGGGGACATGTCTGTGTCGAAATCCAATCAAGCTATGATCATCCGTGTAGTAGTTGGAAATCGTATCCCCACCCGTAGTAATCAAAGCTTCCAGCATGTACTCAATATCGAGCGCTCCTATAAAAACCTTTGGACCTAAAACTATCGTAAATGGGGTGGATAGCTGCTCAATAGCACTGCAAATCGCGTGTGACTCCACAGCCCCAGGCAGCCAAGCGAACGCTGTCGCAGGATGAGGTATGGTTTCCAATAGAGCTGATGGCTGACGTGTAGTTGATAAATCCAGCACCCGGCATTCATAATTGCTATACGTTTGTTCGTACAGATTCTCTATCCTCGTTATTTCATCCGCACAAGCATTCACTACAGGATATAAAACGGTAATCAACGCCGGAATCCCTCTGCGAAACCGCGCCTGATGGCGGGTCAAATGATAGGCATATCTCCATCTACGATGATTTTCAACCGAATGTAACTGGGCAGATACACTAAAGGTAGAATCTACACGATAATTCACCAGTTCCACCGGTATAAAGCGAATCTCACAATGTTCAGCCAGTCTCAGCCAGTAATCATAATCTTCCACCGGTTCCATTCCATAAGCTCCAACAAGCTTCGCAATCTGTGTTTTGTACATAAAAGATACGCCAATGAGCGAATAATCCAGCAATCTCTCTTTGGGCTGTGACTGATAATTACGCTGCGTAGCCAATTGATGTTCGTTGTGAAGAAACTTTCCCTCGTTATCGATGCTTTGAAAAGAACTGAACACGATGCCTAACTCCTGTGGACCTCTAACTAGCGCCCCCCGAAGGATTTCGAGGAAACGGGGTTCATAAACATTGTCGCTGGAAACCCAACTCAAATATTGAATACTGGGCTCACTAAACAAAAGATCAAAGCCAGTATTCAGTGCATGTGCTATACCCCTGTTCTGTGCGTAAGAGATAACCGTTACCCTCGGATCTTCGACAATAATGGATCTCACGAGCGGTTCCATATCTGGTGCTCCATCGATCACAACAACCAGCCGAAAATTGGTAAAAGATTGGTGTAGAACAGACTGCAGAGCTTGCCGCAGAAACTCCGGCTTTTGGGTATACACAGGCATAACTACTCCTACATCCGCCATGATTTTTACCTCTCTCTACATTGGAGTATAAAATCAGTATATTTTGATTCCTCTCATATGATTGTGTGAATGCCCCTAAAATACTTTATTGCGCCTAAAAAAGCAGCAATCGCCCTATTTCTGTCAGCGACTGCTGCTTAATGGTCTAAACGTTACTATTATATAGGGATAGATAATGCCGTAATCTGCGTCAATTCAGATTGAAGCACTCGCTGATCAGTAACTAGATTTCCGAACTCGTCCAGCCCATACACGGAGGTAACTACTTCTGCCAAAGGAAAAGGACTACTAATTTGTACCTCGTAAGCCAAATTGCCCCCAATGAAAAACTCTCTAATATCAGAACTCTTTGCAGGAACGTAATACCCTGTGACATAAAGCGGAGTAAGAGCTGGCATCGAATATGGAACACCAAAAACTTCGACGATCATCATTGCACTCGCATTACTTGTGTTACGAACACTGACTACTACATTACTTGCTGCAGTACCAGTTGCTCTTGTATTTGTAATAAGACCTGTTGTATAAGGCATTTCCTCACTCCTCCTCTTGGTTTCTATCAACTTATTCACCAGGAAGCCGATAGTTGTGAGGCAAGAGGAAGGGGAAACTCGTGGAATAACAGCCAATTAGACAGGTAGAAGATTATATTGACATCATTTCCGTTCCGCTTTGAGGATATGTCGGCGGGTGATTTCTGCCTTCTTATAAATAAAAAAAATAAGTACAAATGTTCGCATATAAAGAATAATAGTGTTAAAATAAAGTTATACTATTCCTAAACTAAAGCCTAAGGAGTCTTGCCTAATGAGTCAAAGAGTTGCTTACAATGAAGTTGCACCTGAGGGTATGAAAATCATGATGGATATGGAGATGTACACCAAAAAATCTACGATTAATCGGACTACAAGAGAACTTATCAAAATCAGAGTTTCTCAAATTAACGGATGTGCTTTCTGTATAGATATGCATACATCCGAAGCTCGTAAAATGGGTGAAACTGAACAACGAATTTATTGTTTAAATGTTTGGGAGGAATGTAGTTTTTATACACCTGAAGAGAAGGTTGCTCTCGAACTAGCTGAGCATATTACGCTGATCCCTTCCAAAAGAGTTCCGGATGAGCTATATAAGCAAGTACGTGAACATTACGATGAGAAACAATATGTTGATCTTGTGCTGATTATTAATCAAATCAACAGTTGGAACAGAATTTCTATTGCAATGGGAAATACCCCCGCAGCACAATAATTAACATTAATTAACCTTAATGAACACTTTAGGGTGTTCTTTTTTTATTCTCCGCTCCGTACGTTCCACGGCTCCGTTGATATATGAATCATCTCATTAAAATGCCCTGCCAGTATAATCACTAGCAAGACATTTTTTCTTGCGATCGTGTTGGGTTAGTTCAATAACAATTGCTGATTTTAGTACTCTCTTTTATTTCCCTTCTTTACGTATTCCCACTCAACCTCAACATTTTTCCTAACTCTTTGCAAAAGTTGAAACAAGACTTCCGTTTCTTTTTCAGATAATCCTGCTAACGCAACCAAGTCGGTATGGTCCCCTTCTCTCTTCAGAAAAGAGTAGGCTTGTTTACCTTTTTCAGTTGTGAATAACCTTTTTATTTTTTTGTTTGTTTCATCGTCTTTCTTTTCAATAAAACCTTGGATTTCAAGCTTCTGAATCGCACGCGCTGCTGTTGTTCGGTCCACCTTTATCATTTCCGACAGCTTTTCTTGAATAATGCCCGGATTCTCATATATCCGGACCAGATATAAATACTGCCCCTTTGTAAGCTCTAATTCCTTGAACTCTATATTACTTATGGAATCTAATGCCCTCGCTATCATTCCAACTTCACGAAGGATCTCTTTCATTCAATCACCTACCAGTTCCAATATTGTTGTATTTACAACAATATTGATTGTATATATACTTATAATTGTCGTTAATTCATTATGACGTTTTTCCTAAAAAAAACAAATACAGAATGGAGTAAGCAAGAATGAATCTTAAAAGAATTACAATAATCGAGGAACTTGAAGCTGCATTTTCAATCAGAAAAAAAGTATTTGTTGAGGAACAAGGCGTTCCCCTTAATGATGAATTTGATGAATTCGATACACTGAATGGAGAATGTGAACATGTCCTGGCCTATTATGATGGGCAACCAGTTGCCACAGGAAGGATCCGCGTTCTTGATGGTATAGGTAAGTTAGAGCGTATTTGCATCCTAGAACCTTATCGTAAATTTGGAATTGGGAAAAAAATTATTTCTGCATTAGAAGAGATCGTGGTGGAAAAGGGGAATCAAAAAGTTAAATTGCACGGGCAAACTCAGGCGGAGGGCTTCTATAAAAAACTTGGTTATCGGGCTTCATCTACTGAATTTATGGAGGATGGCATCCCTCATCTTTTAATGACTAAAGATCTTTCTGCTTCAAAAGAATGAAGAAGTTTAGTGTAACTACGTTTTCCATTTTCACTTGCGGGATTTTCATCTTAACCCTAGGCGTTTCACTAACAATAATCTCTGACCTTGGAGCGTCACCTTTTGATGCACTTTTAGTGGGTCTATCCAAAAATGTCGGTCTTACAGTAGGCAGTTGGGAAGTGCTGATCGCATGCCTATTGATTGGATGTAATTCATGTTTATCCAAGCAAAGACCGGAATTATTAGGGCTGGTAACTGCATTCATAGCAGGCTTAGGTATTGATATGTGGCTTTTTTGTTTAACCATCTGATCGAGCCTAATCTGTGGATCAGTAAAATTGCTTTTTATGGTTTAGGCTTAATCGCAATTGGATTAGGTACATCCATTTATTTATACGCAAATTTCGCACCGATTCCAGTGGACCGGCTAACATTAGTACTGCAAACGATAACTAGGCTTAGTATACTATTTACTAGAACAATCATTTATCTTGTTTTCTTATTTGCAGCTATTATTTTCAATGGACCTATTGGGATTGGCACTCTACTTACCATTTGTTTAGGCGGCTTAATTCTTAATTACTTTATGCCACTTACACAGAAAGCCTTGGACCGATTGCTACAACATACAACAGCGAACTCCGCTAAAGAAACTTGATATATACAACAAACCATAATCTTATCATTGGGAGTGAATAATATGGAGATTAGAATCGATAACTTAACCGGAACCGAAATCATAGCATTGATCAGTGAACATCTTCAGAGCATGTTTGAGCAATCTCCCCCAGAGAGTGTACATGCGTTAAATTTAGATAAATTAAAAACATCAGAAATCACCTTCTGGAGTGCCTGGGAGCAGGGCGAACTCTTAGGTTGCGGTGCTCTTAAAGACATGGGTAGCCATCATGGTGAAATCAAATCCATGCGTACTTCTACCAAGCATCTTAGGAAGGGCATTGCATCTAAAATGCTTGCCCATATTATTAAAGAAGCTAAGCAACAAGGCTATCGGAGGCTGAGCTTGGAAACCGGATCCACTGAAGGGTTCGAAGCGGCTAGAAAACTATATGAACAATATGGGTTTGAATACTGTAGTCCGTTTGCAGATTACATTGAAGACCCCTATAGTGTTTTTATGACGAAAGAATTATAAGTACTGTGGAGGTGCTAACTTGACTTCTAATCAATGGATACCGATTCTCGCAGCGTTCATCGGAGCCTTTTGCTGCTGGATTGCGCTCCTTAATAAACGTAAGAACAAATAGAATCACAGATAATAAAAGATAAAAAAAGACTCCCAAATGGGAGCCTAAAGGTTGATTCATAATACTGTTGAGTTATCTTTCATTGGAGATCTAAATATAAAACATGTAATTGTCAGCCAAACTTTCTTCTTTGTAGTTAATCAAATCATAAAGTGTTGTGGAATCCAGCACATCGGCAATACTGTCGCGAATACGCAACCATAAATCCCGTTTCGCTGCATCGTCCTCTTCCGTGAAGTCTACAGGAGAGATAGGGCCCTCCAGCACACGGATGATATCACCGGCAGTGATAGCATTCGCCTCACGCGACAAAATGTATCCGCCATATGCTCCACGAATACTTTTTACAAGTCCTGCATTGCGCAGAGGAGCAATTAGTTGCTCCAGATAATGCTCGGAAAGACCATTTTTCTCAGCGATACTCTTAAGTGAAGTTGGTCCTTCACCAAATTTCAGTGCAAGCTCCATCATAATTGTTAGTCCGTAACGACCTTTAGTTGATATTTTCAAAGGGGCACCTCTTTCAGTTTAATGTCTGATTATTGTATACTATTGATTCGGCAAGTCATTTGGATTGTCATATCAAGGTATTCCGATAATTACTCTCAGTTTATGTTATCATATCCGAAGTCACAAATGAAATGGAAAACAAAACATTTTACGAGAATGTTCACCCCAGGTGGACATTTTGTTGTTTCCAGTCTCTTATTTCAGAGGTTTAGAGTAGACAGGTATGTTATAATACATTTTGAGCCGGGTGTTCCATGAATGACCGGTATTTTGGGTACAGAAATGGTGATTACGATGACAAAAGCAAAACAAGACACCCGTGTCGTCGTCGGCATGTCCGGAGGGGTCGATTCCTCCGTCACGGCGCTTCTGCTCAAGCAGCAGGGCTATGACGTCATCGGCATCTTCATGAAGAACTGGGACGATACCGACGAATTCGGAGTATGTACGGCCGAAAGCGATGCAGAGGATGTTCGCCGCGTATGCGAGCAGATTGATATTCCTTACTATACCGTTAATTTCGAGAAGGAATACTTTGATAAGGTATTTTCTTATTTTCTCGATGAATATAAGGCCGGCCGGACGCCAAATCCTGACGTCATGTGCAACCGCGAGATTAAGTTTGGAGAATTTTTGAACAAAGCTCTTCAGCTTGGTGCCGATTATGTCGCAACTGGACATTACGCACGTGTTATAGAAGAAGATGGTGTGTACAAGCTGCTCCGCGGCGTAGACAACAATAAGGATCAAACCTATTTCCTGAATGCACTGGGGCAACATCAACTCTCTAAAACAATGTTCCCTATTGGACATCTGCCGAAACCTGAAGTGCGGAGAATTGCTGAAGAAGCAGGACTTTACACTGCCAAGAAAAAAGATAGCACAGGCGTCTGCTTTATCGGCGAGCGCAACTTCCGCGAATTCCTCAGCCAATATCTCCCGGCACAAGCTGGCGATATGGTTGACATAGTAACTGGAGAGATCAAAGGCCGCCATGACGGACTTATGTATTACACGTTAGGCCAACGCCAAGGCCTTGGTATTGGTGGCTCTGGCAACGGCGAACCGTGGTTTGTGGCTGAAAAAGATCTTAGCCGCAACATTCTTTATGTAGTACAAGGAGACAAGCACCACAGCCTGTACTCCACTAGCCTGATTGCTTCCGGTGTTAACTGGATTGACGGTCAAGCGCTTGGGCAAGAGCCGCTGAAATGCACCGCCAAATTCCGGTATCGCCAGCCAGATCAAGGCGTGACCCTTACAGCGCGGGAAGATGGAACGATTAATGTAACCTTTGATGTTCCACAAAAAGCGATCACCCCTGGTCAAGCCGTTGTCTTCTATCTCGGTGAGCAATGTCTCGGCGGCGGAACGATAGAATACGCGGAGAAGGTTGTTCCTTCAGCACAAGTGTGAATGTAAACCAAGCTTCTATAAAAGCTTGATCTACAAGTATTCGTAGTAACTCACAATATCTAACTAACATACCAAAAGCACGAAATAGTTGTATTTAATACAGCTATTTCGTGCTTTTTTATTTCTTTTTGGGTTTTAGTTGCACATTGTACAGTTAAACTGAGCTTATATCTCAATAAGTATCCATATACTGATAAATAGTTGTATGAAGTGCAATTAAATTACGTTGGCGCGGCTAGAGCCTATTTTAGTTGTAGGAAATACAATTAAAATGGACATGAAGCCACAATTAGTCGCAGTGCAGTCGCTAACCAGCCAATAACAAAAAAAGCCCCAGCCAAATGGCTAGGGCTTCCCTCATTTAGACTTTAAGGCTCAAGTCCCCATGCTAGAGCACCATTCAAGTACAACGGCACATGATTCCATTCCGTGTACGATGTTTTGGTAGGGTCATAAGAGTAGTCTCCAACCTCGTTGTAATTACTCCAGTCCGTTTTGTTGACCCGGATCTGGATATCACCCGTGTTGGCTCCCGGTGCAAGACTGCCTGCACCTGCGCCGAAGGAGATTTCTAAATAATAGTCCGCTCCAGTTTTGGCAGGGTCTACCTTCACGAATGTTCCCTGTATATTACTTCCACCGATGTTAGCATAGTCAACATTAAATTGTTGAGGTTTATCGCCATCAATCGTGTAATAATACCGCAGCTTTACATCGCTAAGCGCTACAGCCGTATCCCCATTGTTAACAATTTGCAGCTGCGGGCGGAACTGATTATCTCCCGGATTGGTATCACTTGTCCGATACTTCACCACCAAATCTCCTTGTGCCGGAATCGGTACATCCATAGGCTTGGCGTGTGCCTCAGGGGAATTCGGACTCTCCCCAACCACGTTGGAAGCACTAACTACATAGTAATAATCCGTACCGTTAACCACGGAAGCATCACTGTAAGTAGCTTGAGTGACAACAGCCACATCGCTATAAGGACCGCCAGTTGTTGCAGCTCTTTTCACAGTATAGCTTGTAGCTCCAGTTACGTTGTTCCAACTAAGATCTACAACTTGGTTACCAGCGACCGCACTTGGTTTAGAAGGTGCTTTTGGAGCTACTGGCTCAGTAGGCACGCTGCTGTTGATCAGTCGATCGTATTCTGCATAAGCAGTTGCCATATCTACTTGCGACCAGAAGCGATGGTAGGTAAATTCAGGGGCTCCATTGTCCCAAGTTTTAGTCACTTTATTAAAAGAAGTATTGTATTTGTCCAGCAGATATTGCCACTTGGAGTCATTTACGATATTTGGACGGATATCGGTATAGCTTGCATATACCCCATTTCCGCCTTTAGCAGGATCGGAAGGCACTGTTGATGTACCAGGGATTGTATTTCCTTGGCCGAATGTACCTGTCCAGCCGCTTGGGAAATAGACTTCTTTAGTGAAATAGCGAGAATAATCTGCACGGCTTTCGGTAGTTGCAATACCAATTCCATCGTTATAACCCCATGCCGTGTCTAACAAAGATTTAGCCAGTACCTGAGCTTCTCCTCCCAGAGTACTGTAGCTGCCATGTTCAGCTTTGGTGCCAGCCGCATAGAAGGTAAGTGCCTTAATATAGCTGCCCAGTACACCTGTATCTTGGCTTGGACTCTTAGTTACAGCTTTCAAGTTACTGTTTGCGGCAGAACCACTGAAGCCATTCCACGTATTAGGTTGTCCTGTCCATTCCACATTCCCTGGAATCCAGAATTCTCCTGGTGCAGAGACTGTAGCCACTTGCGGATTGGCGCCTCCAAGAATTCGATTTCCTTGGCTGTTCAGATAGTAACCTTCTGCATCCGTAACTGGACGTTTGTTGGCAAAGGCATAATCTTTAGACCAATCTACCCAATTTTCTATAACTTGTTTTGCCATTTGGAAGTTTTCAGATGTAGTGTCTCCGTTAGAAGCAAGGATATAGTACAGCTCCGCTACCCGCTCCACACTCCATGCCTGCATTCCGAACCAGTTATTGGATGGAGGATCGTGGTAGACTGGAGCTTCGTCATAGGCCATGCCATAAAAAGTACTGGTTCCAGCTGGATAAGCCTTGTAAGCGCCTTGATAACTATTGGTCGCTCCACCGGCAATTGCCCCTTCAGAGGACTGCAGCCAAGTATAAAATTCCAATTGACGTTTCAGAGAGTTTTCCCAATCCTGCCCAGCTGTAGCTGATGACGGAATCAGACCACCATCCGAATCAGAAAGTGCGTAGGCAGCCACGACATTCTGATACCCTTGGTGGGCATGGCTCGCACCGATTCTCCAAGCCCAGTTTCCTGTTGCTCCAAGTCCACCGCCCCATGCGGTATACCAAGCCAGAAGATATTGATTAGAGTCTTTGCCAGTCCCGGCATCAGGGGTGCCGTCAGTAGCAGCACTTCCTACTTTTTGGAAGTATTTATCATACATACCGTAACGCAGGAAATCGCCCATTTTCTTAGCTTTATTCAAATACACTGTATTGTTGTAGCCGAGCTCTTTAGCCCAGTACATTGCTTGTACTGCCCGTGCATCGGCATCTGTAGCATTCGTGTAACGCCATTGAGCGGAAGGCACGTTAGCTTCTTTTGTGAACAGACTCATGAAGCCTTCGTTTGCTTTTCCGAACGTTTTGTCATCTTGAGACGGGTGAGGGACCGCCTCCCAAACGGACTCTTGTTCACCCCGTTGGAATGTATTCACATAAGCAGCTGTATGCGTAGGATTCAGCAAGTTGCCGAAGCCGTACCAGTTGTCCACGTCTACCAGCCAGTGCATCAAGTAGGTCTGGTTGTTGCCATACGTCGCCTTCAATTCAGCATCTAGCGGATCTTTACCTGCTGTATACTGGCCACCTAGCTGACTTGGATACTGATCCGGCTGAGCATGCTCCGCTGCATACGTAGCCGGGCTGTTCGGATTGTAATAACTCATGGTTGGCTGCTCTTCCTTGCCATCACCTTCGTTAATAGGGATGATATACTTCTCCATGTTGTCCCAAGCGGATTCCAGCTTAGTCCAGTCCCCTGTGTGATAACCATAGAGTACCTCAAGCCACATCCAATAACTGTAAGCCTCCGAGGTCGTCATATGTCCGTAATCAGGGGCTTCACTCATCAAGGTCTCTACCGCATGATAAGGTACTCCTTCGGCAGAGAAATAACCATTTGCGGGGTCTTTTAGCTGCGCATATAATTGCAGAAATCGCGTCTGCTCCGTAGTTGAAGCGTGAGCAGTCTGAGGTCTAAAATTAAATAGACCGGTCATGAGTGAGAGAAACAGGACTGCGGCCATTATTACAGAAACAGGCTTCTTTATTAAGCTCAATTTCATCATCTTAGGCAAGCTCCCTCTCTTGGATATATTTATGGTTCTAAGCCCCATACAAGTGTTTCACCTTGATAAAGTGTAACCTTATTCCAATCGGCAAATGTCTGCTGAACCGCGCTGTAGGAATAATCATCCGTTTCATTATAAGCCGTCCAGTCCGTCTTATTGGTGCGAGCCTGAATCTCGCCGCTATCTCCACCAGGCGCTATACTTCCAGCCCCTGCACCAAAAGAAATCTCCAGATAATAATCCGCGCCCGTACTGGCGGGATTCAGCTTAACAAAACTGCCGCTTAAATTACCACTGCCCACAACAGCATAATCACAATGAAACTGTTGTGGTTTATCCCCATCCACAGTGAAATAATAACGCAGCTTCAAGCCGCTAAGTGCCACAGACTCGGTTCCTGTATTCATAATTCGGAACTGAGGGCGCAGCTGTCCATCACTGGCATTCGTATCATTCGTACGATATTGCACCTTCAAATTTCCCGTTGTGGGCTGTGTCGGTTCTTGGGGTTTAGCACTAACCTGTATAGATGGCAAGCTCTCCCCTACACTATTCGTGGCAGTGATCACATAATAATAAGTGGTTCCGTTCACCCGTCCACTATCCATGTAATCCGTTCCCGTGACATTCTCAAGCACCGTATACGGGCCTCCACTCACTTCACTGCGTTTAACGGTATATTCACTGACCCCGCTAATCGCATTCCAAGTCAAATGGACCGTTCCATTACCTGCTACAGCCTGAACATTAGTCGGACGTGCAGGGACTTGAGGTTCTCCAGGTTGTCCGCCACCCGCTGGAAGTTCTCCATACATGTGTACACCTGCATCAAACACCGGAATGTTCGCTGTTTTTACAGGAGTTACTCCTTGAGCTGCCACCCCTTGGAATGAAAAATCATTAGCATTATTCCAGAAGTTAGTGTTCAGCGGAGCTGCAATTCGGAATTGAATCTCCTTACGATGAGCAGATTGTCCACCCGGATAAATCAAAGTACCTGTAAAATCAACCTTAGTATAGTAGATATGGTTAGCTGCATCGTAAGGCTGAAGTGCAGACACCGTTCCACCCTGATTGTAGCCTCCCGCTGTAACCGTAATATCCTCAGGACCATAACCAGCCGCTATCGCTTCACTAAGATCCACATAATAGTTAAAAGACATCTCTTTACTGGCCCTTGCCGGCCAGCCCGTACGGTTATTCAGCAATGCTCGAATCTCTACGAAATTGCTGCCACTAGCATTCACAGAGGCTTCGACAAACATCTCATCTTCACGTGTCTCTGCAGGTGGAAATTGTGCAAGCGGCTGTTGCCCTTGTCCATGCAGCAGCACCATTTTTGCAATAGCTCCTGTAAAAGCTGCATTGTAATCGGTTGCAACTTCATTCGAGACATAATCGTTAATGGAGTCGGTGTAGCTGTCTGTTTTGGACGGGCCTCCAACTAGCGCTCCGTACAAGACATGGCGATGATTTACCGGAACGCTCTGACTATCATTCCATGATCCATGTGAGGTTCGATGATGGGGATGCTGAGGAGAATTGTTACCAAAACCGATAACATAACTGCTGTTTCGTGGATTGTCACCAAGCATATACGTAATTTGTCTCTCCGCGAAAGAGCGCGCCGTATCTTTTTTCACCGGATCGCTCACCCAGTCTGAGTAAACGAAGGCCATAAAAGCCTGATTGGCTGCATAACGCAATGCGCCCCATTGATCCAGATGGGCTAGTCCGCCAGGTGTATAGGCAACACGGTCACTTGTTCCACCCACTCCAGTCGTCCAATACTGCATATTCCGTTCAGTGGATTGAATGAACTTGGTCTGCCCGGTGATTCGTGCCAACAGTAATTGAGCGCCATAATGCTTGTCGTCCCAAGACTGTGTCCACTGATACCCCCAGTTTCCAGCCTGATTCGTTCCCCATTGATCGCTTGCTGCAATAGCCTTATTGAGATACTGCTGATCGTTAGTCGCCAAATACAACCAGACAGCCCCCCAGCTCAATTCATCCGCGTAACCGCTCCAAGAATTATAATATTGTTTGACGTCGGTAATGCTGTCGGAATAGGAGCCGCGATAAGTGTCTGCAAAATTGTAAAGCTGTTTAGCATGCAGCAGCAGCTTGTCCGCGTATACGGCATCCGTATCCCTGAAAATAATGGATGCTGAAGCTAACGCTGCAGCTGTTTCTCCGGCAAGATCTGATCCGGGATGAGTGGCATCAATTTTGTAGGAAGGTCTCTGCATCTGCATGACTTCTGCGGGTCCCCACCAATTATGATCGGTTGTTCCGTTACCAACTTGTCCCCACAGCTCGTTAGGAGCGGTATGAGCTTTCACAAAATAATCGGTTGCCCAGCGAATATTGTCTAAAATTTCCTCCAGCTGCCCAGACCCCTCATATCCTTGCTTGTACTCATAAACCGACCACGCCAGCATCGTTGTAGAATAAGCCATAGGCAAACCGAATTTAACGTGATCACCGGCATCGTACCAACCACCAGTCAGATCATGTCCCACATCCGCCCCGTCCAAAAGACCGGAATCGCCCCGCCATTCCACCCGATTGTTATCTGGCAATTCACCAGACCGCTGGGTTTCGTAGAAATAAATAGATTTTTGTAGAACCTCCGCATAGTTGTAGTCTCCGGCCGCTGCCTCTGCTATCGCCGGTTGAAATGCAGCATTTGAACAAAATGTAAGCGTAAACAACAAACTGAACACCAGTCCTTGTTTCCTATACCTCTTGATCATTTCTACTGCCCCTCTCTTCAGTGAATGCCACAAGAAAGATTACACCTCAGTCCCGTAACACCTCCCTCACTCGAATCAGGTACCTGTCATTGCGATCATCCACTCACCTCACTCTAAGAGCTATATTTAAGCGAAAGTTTCGCTCTCACCCAAAATATACCATATCTTTCATTAAAACACTATATTTTTACAGTAAATAATGCACAAAATATAGGAATAATTGTTAATTTAACGGAAAATAAAAAACAGCAGCTCAGGATTTCTCCTTGAACTGCTGTTCATTAATCCCCTCTTACTGAGCCACCGTAGCTTTATCTGCAGAAACCGCAATGTCGTTATAATAGAGTCCGGTTCCATCACCAATTGCAAAGTTTAGAACACGGTTATTAACCGGCACAATCACAGCACGATAAAGTGTTGGGAATACTGGAATCTCATCAACCATAAATTGTTGCCACTCTTTATAGATTTCTTTACGTTTGTCTACATCAAATGCAGCCTCAGAGATCCCTTCGGCGAGCAAACGATCGTTCTCTGCACTGGAGTAACGTGGGAAGTTATAGATTGCATCTTTACCGTACAGGCCTGATGGGTCAACGTCAATCCCTACCCCCCAAGCACCTTGGTACACATCAACAGTAGGATCATCCTCACCATTTTGACCTATGCGATCATAGAAGGTATTAAACTCTACCATTTCCAAAGTTACATTCAGACCAATCGCTTTCCAGGATTGTACATAATATTGAGCCAGCGGCTCAGCAATGTCTCCACCAGTCATCGAAATGAAATTAATCTTCAGCTCGCTGCCATCTGGATTCGTTCTAAATTCACCGTTTAATTTGTAACCAGCGTCATCCAAGATCTTTTTAGCTGCTTCTGGATCAAAAGCTACGCCCGGATTGGTAGTATCATGGAATTCTGGATGGGATGGTGGAATCAAGGTAGTCGCATTCCAACGCAGACCATTATAGAACTTTTTACCAACAGTATCATTGTCAACCGCAGCCCACATTGCTTTACGAAGATTCACATCCGCCATTTTAGCTTTAGGATCGGTAACAACCTCTTTTTTCGTTGCATCCCATTTGCCAAGCTTAAATCCAATATACGTATACGCACGGTCAACCGCCCCGAGATACTCAACATTTGATAGCTTCGCATTATCTGGGAATTGATCAATAGGGAAGGAATCCACCAAGTCAACTCCACCAGATTTCAGTTCTTGTACAATCGTTGTTGGGTTGATAACCTTCAAAATTACTTTATCCAGTTTAGGGGCTCCACGCCAGTAATCTTCATTCTTAACAAATACTACAGACTCACCAGGAACGATACTCTCTACTTTAAAAGCTCCGAAGCCAATTGGCTTTTGGCGGACTTCAGGGGAAGAGGAGATTTTGGCAACATCCATGCCGCCAAAGATATGTTTGGCTAATGGATAAATCCATACGCTACCCGTTAACAAGGAAGGTGTAGATTGCTTATAAGTAATTTGCAGTTTCTTATCACCCAGCACTTTAATCCCGGATATGGTCTTTGCCTTACCGGAATGGTACTCATCCATGCCTTCAATATTAGTGAAGTCAGAACCGTAACGAGGACCATCATAAGCAGGATTACCAATAACTTCATGGGCGAACAACCAGTCTTCAGCCGTTACTGGCTTACCATCCTGCCAGTTTACATTGTCGCGAATCGTAAAGGTAAAGGTACGTCCATCTTCTGCAACTTCATAAGTAGCCGCACCATCATTAGTATAAACATAGTCTTTATCCCAAGTTAACAAACCTTCATCAAACCAGTTCAGAACTTGAGCATCTGGATCTCCAGAATAGAAGTTCCAGTTCAAAGTGCCTTCAAATGGACTATCGGAAACAAGTCCAAATGTAATTGTCCCTCCGTCAATAGCTTCACCTTGGTTAGTCTTAACGTTACTGAAATCTTTAATGTTATAAAGTCCGTCTTCTGCCTCAGGCGCGGCCGTTGCTTCTGCGGTTGCCGCAGGTGCGCTGGCGTTAGGAGCTGCTGTTGATTCAGCCGCTTCGTTGTTGTTCTTGGAGCCGCAAGCCGCAAGAGCGAACAACATTACAAACATTAATGAAACTAGTAAAGCTTTTGAACGAATGGCTTTTCTCATTTAATCATTTCCTCCCTTATTATCCTTTTCTTTGTCTTGCGTCGGTCGCACGTTTTAGCGCTTGACCCACATTATTTATACTCAACATCAATACCAGGATCAGCAATGATGCGGGTAACCAGATCCACCATCTGAACTCAAGAGTCTGCGGATTTCTCGCATAGCTTACTAGAGTACCCAGACTGGGTGTACTTTCTGGAAAACCAAAACCTAGAAAGGATAGGCCTGATTCCAATCCAATATTAGCTGCCAGATTCAAGGTCATTGTTACGATAATGATTGAGCTTAAGTTCGGCAGAACTTGCGTAAACATAATTTTTAGATTGGAGGAGCCTAGGGTCTTAGATGCCTGAACATAATCCAATTCCTTCTCTTGTAATGTCTTGGAACGAATGAGCCTGGCAATCCCCATCCAAAGAAATGCTGTCATGATAAAGGAGAAGGTCAACGTATTGTATTTAGGAACTGCGCTGACAAAAGCTATAACAATCATTAGAAAAGGTAGAATCATGAAGAAATCTACAATACGCATCGCGACATTATCTACCGTTCCCCCAAAGTAACCTGAGACTAAACCTACCAGAATACCGATAATTCCCGTAAAAAATGTAACCATAAAGGCAATAGACATGGAATTTCGTGTTCCTATAATTAATTGACCGAATACATCCCGTCCTCCATAATCAGTCCCCAGCCAATGCACAGCCGAAGGCTTCTCATATAGGGCGAACAAGTCAACCGTGACAATTTCTTTCTGATCTAAAAATAAGGAGATCCCATATACAGCAGCAATAATCGTAAATAGGAAAATCAACGAGACCAGTGCCAGCTTATCCCGCACCATCTCCCGCCAAACAATTTTGAAGCCCGATGGACTTTTATCAGTTTCCTGCAGCAGAGCTATCTCTGCGCTCGTCTTTGCCATTTCATTCACCCCAAAGTGTTCATCTTCTTATTTAATCCGGATACGAGGATCTACGATACTTAAAATAATGTCTGATAACAACGCACCGACGATGGAAGCAACCCCATACAGAAGAACGAGGGCTGTTACCACGCTGAAATCCCGAATCGTTATCGAACTTAGAAACAGCAAACCCATTCCTGGATAGCTGAAGATCGTTTCAACGAACACCGTACCACCGATTAACCCAGTGATCTCATATCCAAAAAATGCAGCGATCGGCAGCAAGGAGTTTCTCAAAATATGACGATTGTATACGCGTGACTCTGAAGCCCCTTTAGCTCTAGCAGTGAGAATGAAATCTTTTTGCTTCGTATCAATGATCTCATTTCTCAGATATTGTACGGTCCCAACCGTTGCAATTAGCGCCATAGATAACGCAGGCAGAAGCAGATGGTAGAATTTACTCCAGAAGTGACTTAGTGTACCTGGAACTTCCCCGGGACTGACACTGCCGCTGGTAGGAAACCAATGAAAATGAAATCCGAAAACCCATACCATTAAAAGTGCAAAAATAAACAACGGTGCAGCAAATCCAATATAGGTATAGCCAGTTATCAAGCGATCCAGCCACGAATCGTTATAACGTCCGCTGGTAATACCAAGCGGGATAGCAATAAGGTATGTAAGAATCAGCGTAACAATCGCCAGCCAAAGTGTATTCATCAGGCGTTGTCCGATTAGCTCTGAGACCGGCATTTTGAAACGGAAGGACTGGCCGAAATCCCCTTGTATCGCTTTAGTGATCCAATCCCAGTACTGGATGTACCATGGATCATTTAGACCGAGCTTTTCTCTCATCGCATCAATGGCCGCCGGATCAATATTCGGATCGAGCATTCCTGAGAGTGCGTCACCAGGCATCGCCTTCGCCATAAGAAAAACAAGAATACTTAATAGAACTACTTGAGGGATCATTATAAGAATTCTACGAACGATAATCTTCCACATATTCTCAACCTTTCTCAGGCAAGGCTACCAGATGAGTCTCGGAAATTGATTTTAATGGATA
This sequence comes from Paenibacillus sp. FSL H8-0175, assembly GCF_045040615.1. Taxonomy (NCBI): domain Bacteria; kingdom Bacillati; phylum Bacillota; class Bacilli; order Caryophanales; family Paenibacillaceae; genus Paenibacillus; species Paenibacillus sp. FSL H8-0175. The sequence goes on from NZ_CP150299.1 coordinate 5,615,920, forward strand.
AGCCATGCCTTCTTCATCAAAATAATTCCGGTGCGCTTGTTCATATTCCTTGCTTACTGATTTTCTGAATTCCGTCTGCTTTTCTCTCTGTTTCGGATCAATATCAGGAATGGCGGCAATGAGTCGTTTGGTATAAATATGCTGAGGATTGTCAAAAATATCTTTAGCAGTCCCTTGCTCCACATGTCGTCCTTTATACATAATCCCTATATGATCGCACATATGCCTGATGATCCCGAGATCATGACTGATAAATAGAAAAGTAAGATTCAGCTCTTTTTGAATGTCCTGCATGAAGTTAAGCACCTGTGCCTGTACTGAGACATCTAGCGCAGATACCGGCTCGTCAGCAATAATAAGTTTTGGCTTGAGTGCAATTGCTCTGGCAATTCCGATCCGCTGCCGCTGGCCGCCAGAAAATTCATGCGGATATTTCAGGATGTTCTCAGGACTTAAGCCTACTTGTAAAAGCAATTCCTGCACCCGGCGTTTTTCTTCCCCTGGAGACATTTTTTCGAAATTACGCAACGGTTCTGCAATAATATCGAGTACACGCTTCTTAGGATTTAAGGAAGAGTACGGATCCTGAAAGATCATCTGAATGTCTTTGCGGACATTTCTTTGCTTTCGTACACCCCTCAAGGCCAAATCTTGCCCTTCAAAAATCACGCTGCCGCTAGTAATAGAATTAAGACCTATAATCGCGCGACCCGTTGTCGTCTTTCCGGAACCAGATTCACCAACCAGACCATAGGTTTGCCCAGCTTCAATGGTAAAATTAACATTATCGACAGCCTTAACTACGCCAACTTCCCTTCGAAAAACACCGCCGTGGATCGGAAAATGTACTGCTAAATTTTTAACCTCAAGAAGTCCCATTGTGGATTGCCTCCTCGTTAGTATCAGGGAAATGGAAATTGTTATAACAGGTGCAGCGAACGAAATGTCCGGGTGCGACTTCATGCAGCTGTGGGTTCTCCTCATGCTCCGATTCAGGAATCCAAGGCGTCCGTGCCGAGAAACGGCAGCCCTTACGCGGAAGGTTTTGCAGTGGTGGAACAATCCCCTGAATCACATGCAACCTGGATTTTTCTTCTTTTGCCGTTGGAATGGAGTTTAATAAGGATCTCGTATATGGATGTTTCGGATTAGACGTCAACGTAAAAATATCTGCGATTTCGACGATTTGTCCGGCATACATCACCGCAACACGGTCAGCCATTTCGCTTACAACCCCTAAGTCATGAGTGATTAAGATAATGCCTGCTTCCATATCGTTTTTTAATTTTTTAATAAGTTCAAGGATTTGTAATTGGATAGTCACATCTAGTGCTGTGGTAGGCTCGTCGGCGATCAAAAGCTTGGGTCCATTGGCTATCGCAATGGCGATAACCACCCGCTGCCTCATGCCACCGGATAATTCGTGGGGGTACTGCTGATATGTATGCTCGGGACGGGAAATTCCAACCTTGGTCAAAAGATCAATGACCTTCTCTTTTCGCTGTTTCTTAGAAAGCTTGGAATCATGTAGGATAAGTACTTCTTCAATCTGTGAACCGATGATCATTAGCGGGTTTAAAGCGGATAAAGGATCTTGAAAAATCATAGACATTTCTTGGCCGCGCAGCTTGTTTAGTGCAGCAGGAGACATAGTAACGATGTCCTGGCCCTTGTATTTGATTTGTCCGTCAATTCTGGCTCTGGTATGCAGCCCCATAATAGAAAAGGCGAGCGCACTTTTTCCTGAACCAGATTCTCCAACGATAGCCAGAATTTCATTTTTGCGAACAGACAGGGTAACATCATCAACCGCAGCATAATAGTCGTCTGCAATTCTGAACGATGTCGACAAATTTTTGATTTCTAGTAGTTCTTCGCCCATATTCATCACCCTAACGACAAGGATTTCAAAATTAACACAATGAAAATATTATGTAAATTTTGATATAAATAGTGTTGATTTTCATGAAACATTTTGAAATAACCAATGTGATGATAATTAACACTGTTAAGAATACTACCAGTAGTTCAATCGGAAATAAAAATGAACATCTCGTAACTTTGTAGTTCATTTTAATTAACTTATGGTAAATTATCAATCTTTTCCTATAAAAAATTTTCAATCGATGTGATTAAAAGTAACGTAGGCAACAAAAAAACGGCTCTAGGCCGCCTTTTTTTGGGAATTATTTAGTTCGACTGAAAGTTAAAATCTTTGGCTTTCCAGCATGAAATTGGAAGGTATTACAGTCGCTAGCTGCTCACTGCTCCCGCCGAAGCTTTTGATTATGACGAATCTTAATCTCATTGCCTTGCTCAGTAGCTTGATAAAAAACACGCTGAGAAATCTCCTTAGGCAAATACTCTTGCTTCACATAATGCCCCGGAAAATTGTGCGGATATTGATATCCTTCATGCCCTAACGCAGTTGCACCTTTATAGTGCGTATCACGCAGATGCAGCGGTACCTCCGCTGATTTGATCTCATCCATACTTGCCATTGCATTGGAAATAGCCATAACCACAGCATTAGACTTCGGACTTTCCACTGCAAAAAGAATAGCTTGGGCAATGTTCAGCTTCGCCTCTGGCCAACCATTGTTTCGATACGCATCCAGCGCACTCACCGCTTGAACCATAGCTTGGGGATTAGCCAAGCCGATATCCTCACTGCTGGCTGCAATCAGGCGCCGAATAAAAGTCATAGGGTCCATTCCAAGCTTTTCTACCGCATACAGAAACCAAAACAACGCGGCGTCGCTGGAACCGCGAATACTTTTATGAAAAGCGGATAGCACATCATACTGCGTAGATTCATCAGCCTTCACAATGGGGCGCCGAATGGATTCCTCCGCCACCTCCAGCGTGATATGAACACTTCCATCAACTTGTGGTGCGGTAGTCAGGGCTGCCAGCTCCAGTGCATTTAGTGCCCGCCGGATGTCTCCATTAGCCATTGTTGCAATATGCAACAAAGCCTCCTCATCGACCTGAAGCTCCATAAATCCAAGACCTTTCTCTTTGTCCGCCAAGGCTCTGCGCATTGCGATCAAGCTGTGTTCACTCGTTAATGCCTCCAGCTGAAATAAGGTGGAGCGGCTCATAAGCGCCCCATTAACATAATGGAACGGGTTCTCTGTAGTCGCTCCAATGAAGGTAATAGTCCCTTTTTCTACTGCTGGCAAAAGCGCATCCTGGCGTGAGCTATTAAATCGATGCACCTCGTCCAGGAACAGGATCGTCTTAGTGCCGTACAATGTTTGATTGTTCTGAGCTCGCTCAATAACCTCCCGTACATCCTTCACGGTAGCTTCCACCGCATTCAGACGTACGAACTCTCCTTGCGTGTGATGAGAAATAATATGCGCGAGTGTCGTCTTGCCGCATCCCGGGGGGCCATAGAGCAAAATCGAAGAGACTTGATCCGCCTCAATCGCTCTTCGCAGCAGCTTCCCCCGACCTATGATATGCTCTTGACCAATATATTCATCAAGATTCTCCGGTCTCATCCGGTCCGCAAGCAGCCGTCCGCCCCCGGTGTCCTCTCCGAAAGAAAATAAATCCATAACTCCACTTCCTTGCTATATTCTTGTAAAAGCTCAATGTAAATCCTCTCTATCATACCATATCACAGGGAAGGATTAGGATGCCCTGCCGGGTCAAGGTAACAGTATCAGCATAGACTTATTTTACGCCAAAATAAAAAGAGCATGATCTCGTCTTAGAAAGGCGGGAGCCATGCTCTTTTTTCAAAATATAAGAAAGTATAGGTTTCACGCTATACTTTATCCTTATGATTTCTCGCATAACGCTTACCGTCCTTCTAAGGACACCAGAGGCGTTTATGCTTGAATTGCAAGCTAGCAATTTACTGCCAGCCGCATTTTTGATATGATTTTACGAATGCTTTCTTCCGATAGATGGTACTTCTTCTGAAGCTCCGCTACGGAATCACCGCTTCGATGACAACTGAAAATTTCCTTGTTCCGGTTCGCTATTTCTTTCCTCGAACCGCTGTTCTCGCCCCATCGAACCCGCTCTTCCGTCTTCTTTGGGATGTAGAGCAGTTCACCTTGGATGTATCCCTGAAGCTCTTCGAGCAAGCCAGGGGGGAGCACATCCTTCCCATTTACATAACTCAACTTGCATTTCCTCCTTCAACAGGTGTGTCCCTATGCGTCGGTCAACTAAGTTTTTAGTTATAATCACGTCACCTGCCTCCTTTCTTCTCCTCATATTTGGAAAAATCCGTAATTTCATTATATAAAAACCTTTTGGTAGCGTCTACATTCGATTTCATAAATTTCGTTCTTATGGATAAGTGTGGTACTTCTTATGTTAGTAATAAGGAGGCCGTAAGGCCTCCTCGCTTTAAGCAGGTTTCCGTCTTAAACGGAAACCACCTCGTATACTGAAATCATTTCAATCAGCCTCCTTCCAGAAGTGTTCTTGCCCGGCCGGACACTTATTATTAAGCCATACCTATGGGGGAGTTACAAGACCAAGAACAGTTATAACCATTCTCCACCAGTCTTATTCTCCCTCAGAATCGCTTCCAGCCGCCGTTTGCACATAGGAAGGAACTTCCCCATTATGGAGCAGCCACAGCTCATGGAGAGCACGTGTACAGCCGACATACATCAGCTTCGCGTCCCAAGCCGTCGCTCCATAATGGTCTTGATCGGCATCTGCTAAGATCACCGCATCGAACTCCAAACCTTTTGATAAATAGACAGGCAGCACCGATAACCCGCCCTGATATTGCGTCATACTGCCATCAATCAGATGAATATCTTCAAAATGCTGTGCCAGCTCCGCATATAGTTCTGCAGCCTCATGAAGATTTCTTGTTAGGACAGCCACCGTACGGTATTCCCTTCCTGACAGAGACTTCAGTGCAGAGGTTATTGTCCGCAAGCGAGCTTGCTCATCAGCCACCAGTTCCCCGGCATCCTCGCCATAGGCGATCATACGCACGGGATCTCCACTACGAAACACAGGAACAGCCAGCAATGAGCTCTCCACACCTGAAGATAGAATTCCATTAGCGAAGTCTATAATTTCCATAGTAGAACGATAGCTGCGTGTCAGCGCGTGATAAGCCGTGTTCTCAGGTGCAAACAACGTCTGCATCTCTTCCCACGCGTGTACGCCTTTATAGGCATGTATGCCCTGCGAGAGATCACCCAGGATCGTAAAGGAATGGCCTCGCACATATAAATCCAGAACGGCAATTTGGAAAGGTGAAAAATCCTGAGCCTCATCGATTACTACATGGTCAAAGCGAGTAACGCCCTCATCACCATTCAAAAGATAATGGATATACAGCAGCGGAGGTAAATCCTCTTCACGTATGATGCCTTTTTTCAGCTCTTTTGCCGTTTCCTTCAGTACAGCTGCCGGAATTTCCTCAGGCGGTTCAACCGGCCAATCCTCAGGAAGTTTAGCTGCTCGGAAAATTTGCTTATAGATCGTTAATGGATCATATTTAGGCCATTTGGCACTATAAGCCTTCTCTCGCTGCGCGCCTTTTTTCTTGCGATCCTTCATAGCAGCAGCTGACGGACTCTTCTTCAGTTCCATCTCAATCCAGCGATGAATCCGCGCCATTACCCGTTCCTTGCGCTTGGCTGGAGGATAGGGAGCATACTCCTCATTATGCCAGCGCAAAATCATAGAACGGCGTAGCACCGCACCCTCCCACGGGCTAAAATCACCCTCAGGTACAGAGCTGCTTTCCAATAGCTTGATGCTGGACTCTATGATTCCCATCAGCACCGTGGAACCCTTGAGGCGCCCCGGCGTCTCTTCTGTAATTACCGGCATGCCGCCAGGGGTTTCGAACCAGCGGTTCATCGTCTCTGTCGCATCCTGTTCCGGCAATTCCAGTCCTAGTACATTAGCCGCCCAATCCGGAAATGTACTTTGAGCAATATTACCTACCCCGAGCTCAGGCAATACGTCCGAGATGTAATCCAAAAACATCCGGTTTGGTGCAAAAATGATCATTTTTTCCGCAGAAACCTGATCCTTGTATTGATACAGCAGAAAAGCAAGCCTGTGCAGTGCAACGGTTGTTTTACCGCTTCCTGCCACGCCCTGAATGATTAGCGCTGTATTTTTGGCAGCACGGATAATCTTGTCCTGCTCCTCTTGAATGGTCGATACGATATCCCGTAGACGATTATCCTTGTTCTCCCCAAGTCGATAGACGAGAAACTCATCTGATACAATCGGTGCATCGCTTTCCCGATTGTACGTATCCGCGACCCGCTCCAGAATTTGCTTCCGAATCACCACGTTGCGTTTGAGGTATACTAGCCCCTCTATTAGTCCCTCAGGGGCTTCATAGGAGGCTGGCTCGGTACCGCCGGTAAACGAATAAAACAGGCTTGCTACCGGTGCGCGCCAGTCGATGACTAGCGGACGGTCGCTTACCTGCTCACGGTCTACGCCGATTTTGCCTATATAGAGTGCCTTCCGTTCATTCTCATCATTGCCTTGAAAATCAAGCCGTCCGAAATAAGGCTCCTGCCTAAGCTTAGCAAGATCTTTGCGCTTCTGATCACGGTTCGCTTCCAGCACCTGTTCCGTATAGTCATGTCCCGTGTACACTGGTGTCTGCTGGAGCTTCTCCAGCAAAGTGTCAATTTCAGTAAGCGCTTGATTCAGCCTGTCTTCTTCCTCTTGATAGGCACTTTGAAAGTTGTCTTCCAATTTCAGTTACCTCCTAAAAGTTTATCGAGCTTAAATTTTCATGCTCCTACGCCCATTTCTCACGCAAAAGGATACCCATTGTAGCACAATCAGCACTTAAATACCAAATCTTTCAAATGATTTGACTAAACTTATAAGTTGTTCTCCAACCTAAAGCCCTTTGGTGCACCTTAGCATGCACAAGCGCCGAATGTTTGGGACAAACCAAAGGCTTTTTTGCCTTTGGTTTCGGCGTTCGCACGCATTTAGCTCCGATCAGAGGCTTTTTTGCCTTTGGTTTCGGCGTTCACACGCATTTAGCTCCGATCAGAGGCATTTTTGCCTTTGGTTTCGGCGTTCGCACACTTTTGGCTCCAATCAGAGGCATTTTTGCCTTTGGTTTCGACGTCCAGGCACATTTAGCTTCCATCTACGGTTTTTATACCTTTGTTTTCGTCGTCTACGCGCATTTAGCTCCAATCAACGGTATTTATCTCTCTGTTTTCGGCGCTTCCACGCATTTAGCCCCAATCAACGGTATTTATACCTTTGTTTTCGTCGTCTACGCGCATTTAGCCCCAATCAACGGTATTTATACCTTTGTTTTCTACGTCTACGCACATTTAGCCCCATTCAACGGTATTTATACCTTAGATTTCGTCGTCTACACGCATTTAGCTCCAGTCAACGGTATTTATCCCTTTCTTTTCGACGTCTACGCACATTTGCTCCAATCAGCGGCACAACGGCATTTACCTCTTTAATTTCAACGCTGGCTAATAGAGCTGATTAGTGTGCAACAGGTCCCTCGCAATCAAAGAAACTGGATGCCGCACTATAGCACAGCCTGCAAAATAAAGTTAGCCACAAACAAACCAGCAATTCCATACAGCGCAGGTGGCACTTCCTTCCCTTTGCCCAGCGCCAGCTTCACAATTGGGTAGGTAATAAAACCAAAAGCCATACCGTCCACGATGCTATAGGTGAATGGAATCATAACCATGATTAGAAAAGACGGGAACAGCTCGGTCAAATCACTCAAGTCCATCTCACGCACATTCTGTACCATTAGCCCGCCAATCACAATCAGGATCGGTGCGATCGCACTATCGGGAATATAGGATAACAGCGGTAGGAATAAGAAGGTCGCCCCGAATAGAAGCCCTGTTACCAGCGAGGTGAGACCCGAACGCCCGCCCGCAGCTATTCCTGCATTAGATTCTGCAGCGGCCACGACCGGACTGCTTCCGAAAAGACCCGCGGCGATATTAGCAAGCGAGAGCGCACGCAGGCTGCTTTTGAAGCGTTCTGGACGGCCTGCCATCATCGTCTGCGAGGCTACAAGACCGATATTTTCAAATACAACGATTAACAATAACAGGAATACAGCAATCCAGAACACCAGGCTCACAATGCCGCTCCAGTCCATTCCGAAAAATAGGCTGCCATAACCTGAGAATACATGCCCTGAGGCCTGTTTTTCCGGTGCATGTGCAGCTCCCAGCAGGTAGGCTAGTCCTGTACCGACCAGCATACTTATCAGCAGGCCTCCGTTAGTTCCCCGGATAAATAACACTAAAGCCAGCAATAAAGTCACACAGGATGTAATAACTGCAGGATCACTAAAATGTCCTATGGCAACAAAAGTAGTCTGATGGGCAATCACTATCCCACTCTTTTGCAGCCCTATAAAGGTCAGAAACAGCCCTATACCGACTGTAATGGCATGCTGCAGGTTTTGGGGAATTGCCTCACTAAGAATACGATAAAGTGATGTGAAGGCCACGATAGCGAATAACACGCCTGTTATAACAACTACAGTAAGCGCCTCTCTCCAGTCCAGCTTCATGGAATGAACAAGCGTATAAGTGAAAAATGCGTTAATCCCCATCCCGGGAACCACGATGATAGGCGTCTTCCCGCCAAAAGCCATCAGCAGACAGCCGGTAATTGCGGTCAACAGTGTAGCCACCATTGCCGGTCTAAGCGGCATCCCCGCGTCATGGAGAATCGTCGCATTCACCATAACAATATAAACTGAAGCAAAATAGGAGAGAATCCCTGCAGCCCATTCCCGTTTCCAGTCATTCTCAGGCGCAAGCCCCACACTATTTCGCCAAAAATTCGATTTCATGTACAAAAACCTCCACTGATATTAAGTTCCGCAGGCGGATATTACCCGGATTATAAATCTAATAATCAGCCGTTCATCCCGGTTCAGCTATTATGCCTATTTGTGGCCTGCTTCTTGCAGAACCCGCCTGTTTAAGGACAACAAAAGGGCGTACGCAGCCGGATTCCAGCTACTCGCCCTTTTGTCCATTACTCTAATCCTATAACTATAATTGAAACAGCCTCAGCTCAGCGATTCACTTACAAGCTGACGCCTCCAGCCTCAAGCAAGTCACGCACGGCAACGCTGACCATAATTAGGCCGGCTACCGGTGGAACAAATGAATTGCTGGCTGGCGGTTGTTTCGCTTTACGTCGATCCGGCGCATTCTCCGGAACAATCTTGTCCGTAACATCCTGACGTGGCTTCATTGGCGGCTCCGTAGAGAAAACCACCTTCACGCCTTTCTTAATCCCATCCTTACGCAGCTTCTGGCGAATGACCCGGGCAATCGGATCATACGTTGTTTTGGAAATGTCCGCTACCTGGAATCTTGTAGGATCCATTTTGTTGGCAGCGCCCATGCTTGAGATCATAGGAATTCCACGTGCCAGACATTCTTTAATCAAATGGACCTTGTAGATAATCGTATCCGAGGCATCAATCACATAATCCGGTTTCAGCTTGAACAGTTCCTCATAGGTTTCTTCCGTATAGAACATGTTCAGCGCAATCGCTTCACATTCCGGATTAATCAGCTTCACACGGTCTACCATCAGTTCGGCCTTCTTTTGCCCAACCGTTGTAGTAAGTGCGTGGATCTGCCGATTCACATTGGTAATGTCGACGGAATCCTTATCAATCAGAATCAGTCTGCCGATCCCGCTACGAGCCAATGCCTCAACAGCCATACCGCCAACACCGCCGATACCAAGTACCGCTACTGTGCTGTTCTTCATAATCTCCAGACCTTCCGGTCCGATCGCCAGTTCCGTACGTGAGAACTGATGCAGCATGAGGTCAGCCTCCTTCAAAAGCTATGGCGAAGCAGAAATCTGCCTCGCCCGCTTTATTTAATTATTCTTTTTCTTTTTCTTTCTTTGGTTTAAGAGCCAGCTTAATATGCAGTTGCTCCAATTGTGAACCGTCTACTGGTGCAGGTGCATCCATAAGCAGGTCCGTTGCACTTGCCGTTTTCGGGAATGCGATGGTTTCGCGCAGATTTGTACGACCCGCCAGCAGCATAATTAGACGATCTAAACCGAAGGCAATACCACCATGTGGAGGTGTACCATATTCGAACGCATCCATCAGGTAACCAAATTTCTCGTAAGCAACCTCATCTGAGAAGCCGAGAGCTTGGAACATTTTTTCCTGTACTTCACGTTTGTAAATCCGCATGGAGCCGCCGCCTACTTCATAACCGTTCAGAACGATATCGTAGGCTTGTGCACGAATTGCACCTGGATCTGTGTCGAACAGATGCAGATCCTCTTCACGTGGACGAGTGAACGGATGGTGTTCTGCTACATAACGTTTCTGATCTTCATCATAACCAAGCAATGGGAAGTCAGTCACCCAAGCGAACTTGAACACGTTATCGTCGATCAGACCCAGCTGACGTCCGATTTTGACACGAAGGGCACCTAGAACGTCCGCTACAACCTTTTTGGTATCAGCGGAGAACAACAGTAGGTCGCCTTCTTCAGCGCCTGTACGCTCCTTCACAGCGGCAATTTCTTCTTCAGTGAAGAATTTGACAATCGGCCCTTTGAACTCGCCGTCTTTCACTTGAATCCAAGCCAAACCTTTCGCTCCATAACGCGCAGCATAAGGTCCGAGATCATCGATTTCTTTACGAGTCCAAGTCCCACAGCCTTTAGCATTTAGACATTTCACTTCTCCGCCTTTTTCGATCACGGAAGCGAATACCTTCACGCCACTTGTGGCAACAATATCGTTCATTTCCACAAGCTCTAATCCAAAACGCAGGTCAGGTTTGTCTGAACCGTATTTGCCCATAGCCTCAGCATAAGTCAAACGTTGGAATGGAAGCTGAATATCCGCTCCTACAGTTTCTTTAAACAGACGTTGCATCAGGTTCTCCATCATGCCAAGCAGCTCATCCTGAGACAGGAATGAAGTCTCGATGTCCACTTGTGTAAATTCCGGCTGACGGTCAGCACGCAAATCTTCATCACGGAAACAACGAGCAATTTGATAATAGCGTTCAACGCCACCCACCATCAATAGCTGCTTGTAGATTTGTGGAGATTGCGGCAATGCGAAAAATTCGCCTTCATGCACACGGCTTGGCACCAAATAATCACGCGCACCTTCCGGTGAGCTCTTAGTTAGGATTGGTGTTTCTACATCAATAAATCCTTCACTGTCAAGGAAATCGCGGAAAATCTTAGAAGCTTTCGAGCGTAGCAACAATGTTTTTTGCATTTCTGGACGACGCAGATCCAGGTAACGATATTTCAGGCGAAGAGATTCGTCTACTTCCACTCCATCTTCGATGAAGAATGGAGGGGTCTTAGCAGCGTTCAGCACTTCGATATCTGTAATTTGAACTTCAATCTCACCTGTTGGCAGATTGCGGTTAATGGTTTCTTCATCACGTTTAACCACTTTTCCTTTGACAGCCAAAACATACTCACTGCGAACCTTATCCGCAATTTGCAGTGCTTCGCCGGAGTAGTCCGGGTTGAATACAACTTGCACAATACCGCTTCTGTCACGCAGGTCAATAAAAAGTACGCCCCCAAGGTCGCGGCGGGTCTGGACCCATCCGTTCAAGGTTACCGTTTGTCCAATATGTTCTGGTGTTAATTGCCCACAGTTATGACTTCTTTGCATAATTCACCATTCCCCTTTTTAGTTAAAAATAAGTTTCTATTTAAAAAGTCTTCTTCTATACCAACGCCTGAGCCAGCTCTTCGAGCTTCACAGTCTGCTGTTCCCCTGTGCTCATCGACTTCAGCGCAATTACACCATTCTTCAGCTCGTCTTCGCCAAGAATCGCAGTATAACGTGCCGACATACGGTCAGCTGACTTCATCTGCGCCTTCATCTTCCGGCCGAGGTAGTCGCGTTCTGCCGAGAACCCTTGGCTACGCAGAAAGTATAGCTGCTTGGAGATTTCAATGTCAGCCTCTTCGCCAAGAGCTACAAAATACACATCCAGTGGCTTCGCAGTCTCCAGCTCTACCTTCTGATCTTCCAGAATAAGAAGAATACGCTCCAGCCCGATCCCAAAACCAATACCCGGTTGATCCGGTCCACCGATTTCTTCAACTAAACCGTTGTAACGGCCTCCGCCGCCTACGGTATCAATAGAGCCAATGCCAGCTGCTTTATATTCAAACGCAGTATGCGTGTAATAATCCAAACCACGTACAAGACGAGGATTAATCGTGAACTCCACACCCATGATGTCGAGATGCATCTTAACCTTCTCAAAATGAGTTATGCATTCATCATCCAAACTGTCCAAAATGGAAGGCGCATCTGTAAATTTATCCTGATCCACCTTGCAATCCAGCACACGAAGCGGATTACGCTCGATTCGACGCTGACAGTCACTGCAGAGGTTATCCTTCATCGGTCTAAGGAATCCCAGCAGCTTCTCCCGGTAAGCCGCACGGCTTGGTGCATTACCCACGGAATTAAGCTCCACTCTTACATCCTTAAGACCTAGATCCTTATAGAATTGATAGCCCATAGAGATTACTTCTGCATCAATAGCCGGATCCACGGCCCCAAACGCCTCAATCCCAAACTGATGGAACTGGCGATATCTTCCGGCCTGCGGACGCTCATAACGGAACATAGGTCCGATATAATACAGCTTGCTTACATCAGGTTCACCGTATAGCTTGTTCTGAACGTAAGCCCGCACGACACCAGCCGTTCCTTCTGGACGAAGAGCCAAATCACGGTCGCCTTTGTCCTTGAACGTATACATTTCGCCTTCCACGATATCCGTTGTTTCGCCTACTCCACGTTCGAATAACCCTGTGTGCTCAAACATAGGTGTGCGAATTTCCCGGTAGTTAAAACGGCGGCATAAATCTCTGGCCTTCCCCTCAATATACTGCCATTTCTCCACAGCACCCGGAAGCACGTCCTGCGTTCCTGTTGGTTTCTCGAATCTTTCTTTAGCCACAGTCTATCCCTCCTAAAAAATAACCCCTCTAAAGCTGTTCTCTTCATCTGTTTCTATTGCAGAAAAAGCAAAAAATCCCTCGCCCTGTTTTATAAAAAAACAGGGACGAGGGATTATCATAACCAATAATACACCACGTGGTACCACCCACATTCCGGATCAGTAAAAATATACTGAAGCCGCTCAAAGCGGTTAACGCCCGCCTACGCGTAAACGGCTACTGATCGCGGCAATCAACACTGCCCACTTTCGCCGTACGTTCTCGGGGAGGTCATTCATTCGCTCATCAACAGAATCCTTGCAGCCAAGCGATACCGGTTCATCATCCACTTAAGTAGATGTCATCCGAATCGACAAGGGATTCTTCTCTGGAGTTGTGGGTTCTCGAATTACTTGGTCCCGTCATCAAAACCATATGATAAAATCGTATATTGTTAATATTCTACTGAACTACTGCATTAAAGTCAAGGAAGTAAAAAGGATGCCTGGTATAAATTTTGACAGCTTCCGAGTTTTTTATTCAGCAATTATATTGTAACAAAAAAAATGACCTGCAGCCGAATGCTGCAGGTCCATCATCATATATTATTAAAAAGGGGGTCATGCCTTTATTATAAACACGCTATATTAAGGAATCATGTACGTAATATTACGATTATATTACATTCCATGAAAGCGGTTTATTTTTAATAGAATACTATTCGAATTGTTCAACATAGGCCCCTTTGCCCCGAAGGATTTCCACAACTTCATTATAATTTTCTTCTGCTATACTTAGCTCCATCACATAACGAAGTTCACTTAAATCCCCATCTTCGAGATCTCCTTCTGCCACGTTCGCACTAACCTGATCTTCATTCACACTATAATGTGTTTCAGGGTCAGCCCGAGTGTCGGAAGCGGCAATGCCAGGAACCAGCATAGCTCCAGCTGCAGGTGTGCTAGCCGTTCCAAGCGTTCCAGTTGTGCCTGCGACTACAGATGCACTATCCAGTGGAATGATTGGAAACAGAATATTACGATCATTGCCGATAGGGTCTGTGAGTGGCCAAACCTCCAAGCCATCCACCTTATAGCTAATCAATGCTGTTTTTGCGCCTTCTGCTTCATTTTCAGTTCTGAAATACGCTTGGATTTTTCTGCTCATTGCCATTACCTCCTTGGATTATAAGACTCTAAAATAAAAAATGCTTATTTATTTCAGGACCTTCAATATTTCACGAACAAATGCAGGCTCATCTTTTGGTGTACGCGAAGTAATGTAATTGCGATCAACCACTACTTCCTCATCCTTAAACTCCGCGCCGGCATTCACAACATCATCCTTCAGCGGAGGATAAGAGGTAATGGTGCGTCCCTTAAGCAAGTCTGCACTGATCAGAATTTGCGGTCCGTGGCAAATAGAGGCGATAGGCTTGCCTTCTTCATTTGCTTCTTTTACAAACTTCAAAATATCGGCATTTTGCCGTAAATTCTCGGGGGAAGAACCACCCGGGATGACAATCGCGTCATAATCACTTGCTTGAACATCGGCGATCGCCTTGTCTGATGCGTAGGAGACTTCTTTCTTTTTACCTAGCAAGGTCTCCCCTTTTTTCAAACCAATAATGTCAGCTTGATGTCCTGCCTTTATAATTTCATCATAAGGAACCTTCATTTCAGAATCTTCAAAATCATTAGCCAGTAAGAAAGCAACGTTACTCATGTAATAGTTTCTCCTCTCTGTCTTTAGCAATTAATGATGTTCTAATTATTCTTTCTTGTGGTCTATTACCCTTATGAGGATGCTTTCTAACCTTTAATCGGAAAAAAGGCTTCCTTCACAACACCGAAAAAGCCGCATTTTCCACCCGCTTCAGGTACGCGGCAAGAGATTGCGGCTTCTTCCTTTCATCACTAGTGGTTCGGTCTCGCCGTCTAGCTTTTTGGCTAATGCACAGGCTTCCATAGGACTCCCAGTCGGTAATGCCGGGATACTTCTCCATACCCATGCCTTCTGTGATTGTCTCATTCTTAAACTCCCTGCCTTATGCGTGATATCTGCCTGCATTTAGTTTATCCAGCCCAAAGAAGCTCTATCCGCATAAAAAAAAGATGTCGAAAGTTAGCTCCGGCCAGAAGCAATCTTCGACATCCTCTATTTCGTTAGCTGCGGCTATCCAGAATGAGAGTAACTGGGCCCCAATTGGTCAGCGACACATCCATCATCGCTCCAAATATGCCCGTCTCCACCTGAAGACCTCCAGCTCTAAGCTCTTGATTAAAATAATCATAAAGACGCTCGGCCTCCGCAGGAGCTGCAGCTCCCATGAAATTCGGCCGTCTTCCCTTACGGCAATCTCCGTATAAAGTAAACTGGGACACTGAAAGAATAGCCCCGTTAGTATCCGTGACACTATAGTTCATTTTGCCAGCATCATCTTCAAAAATACGCAGTCCAGCTATTTTATCCGCTAAATATTTGGCATCCTTCTCTGTATCTTCATGGGTAACGCCGACAAGCAGCATCAGGCCATTGCCAATCGCTCCGGTCACTGTCTCATCCACGGTTACTTTGGCGTCCTTACAACGCTGTACTACAACTCTCATCGCACTACTTCGCTCCTTGCCTTATTGCATGATCCGATTCACTGTATATACATCCTTGACTCGTTTCACTTTATCTACAACGGATTGCAGATGCTCCGTATTACGAATAAGGATGGTCATATGAATCATTGCCATCTTATTCTTGTCAGAGCGCCCAGTGACCGCTGAAATGTTCGTTTTGCTCTCGGACACAGCCTGCAGTACTTCATTGAGCAGTCCATTGCGGTCATGGCCTGTAATCTCAATATCCACACTATAGTTTGCTTCCATCGTGCCTTCCCATTCCACTTCAATCACTCTAGCTGCTTCTTCTCCGTCACCTTCACCCGGAATGTTAGGACAATCCTGGCGGTGTACAGATACGCCCCGGCCCCGTGTAACATAACCTACAATGTCGTCACCCGGAACCGGGTTGCAACATCGTGCAAAACGAACAAGTAAGTTTTCAATTCCTTTTACACTAACGCCATTGGTGGGTTGATTTCGTCTCTCGCCGGAAGACTTGATCTCCTTCATCTCTGAAGTAAGCTCCAAGTGGTTAGCAGCTTCTTCCTGCTCCTTGCGCAGCTTCTCCGTCAAACGGGAGGCAATCTGCGAAGCGGTAATCCCACCAAAACCAACGGCAGACAACATATCCTCTACATCATTAAAAGCAAATTTTTTCGCAGCTTCCAACAGTTTTTCATCAGAAATCCACTCGGAAACTTCAACATTCAGGCGCTTCAGCTCACGTTCAATCGCTTCGCGACCTTTTTCGACATTTTCCTCACGTTTTTCTTTTTTGAACCATTGTTTAATTTTGCTTCTTGCGTGAGAGGATTGTGCAATTTTGAGCCAGTCACGGCTAGGTCCGTAAGAATGCTTAGACGTCAAAATCTCAACAATATCGCCCGTCTTCAGCTTGTGATCAAGCGGCACGATCCGCCCATTCACCTTGGAACCAATCGTACGATTGCCCACTTCTGTATGAATGCGGAACGCGAAGTCAAGAGGCACAGAACCGGCAGGAAGCTCAATAACCTCACCTTTAGGAGTAAATACAAACACGAGGTCTGAGAAAAAATCCATTTTTAGTGATTTTACGAACTCTTCGGCATCCTTAGCTTCATGCTGCAGCTCCAATATTTCGCGAAAGAAAGGCATCCGATTCTCCGGATTAGCATTATTACTGCTGCCTTCTTTGTATGCCCAGTGTGCGGCTATCCCGTATTCTGCCGTGCGGTGCATTTCCCAGGTGCGAATTTGCACCTCAGTAGGCTCTCCGCCTGGTCCTACCACAGTAGTATGCAGAGATTGATACATATTGGCTTTTGGCATAGCTATATAATCTTTAAAACGCCCCGGCATTGGCTTCCATAAGGTATGAATAATTCCAAGGGTTGCATAACAGTCCTTGATATTATCCACAATGATACGAATGGCCAGCAGGTCATAAATTTCATTAAACTGCTTATTTTTTGTGCTCATTTTGTTATAAACACTGTAAATATGCTTCGGGCGACCGGAAAGATCACCTTCAATGCCCATTTCATCCAGCTTGGCACGAATACGGCCAATTACGCTGTCGATAAATTGCTCACGTTCAGCCCGCTTCTTATGCACCAGATTAGCAATCCGGTAATACTGCTGCGGGTTCAAGTAACGAAGCGCAATATCCTCCATCTCCCACTTAATCGCGGAAATCCCCAGCCGGTCAGCTACAGGACAGAAGATCTCCAACGTCTCATAAGAAATACGGCGCTGGCTCTCTTCAGATTGGTATTTTAACGTTCGCATATTATGCAGACGGTCCGCCAGTTTAATGACAATGACCCGGATATCCTGGGCCATAGCAATAAACATTTTGCGGTAATTCTCGTTCTGCTGCTCTTCCTTTGAGCGAAAGCGAATACGTTCCAGCTTCGTTAAGCCGTCAACAAGCATTGCGCAGGTATCGCCAAATTTAGCGCGGATTTGTTCCAGTGAGACCGTCGTATCTTCCACCACATCATGCAAAAGCGCTGCAACAATAGATATAACATCCATTTGCATATTGACGACAATATCTGCCACCGCCAGCGGATGCAGAATGTATGGCTCCCCCGACTTGCGGATCTGCCCGTGATGAGCCTGATCGGCAAATTCATAAGCTTCCCGGATGCGGAGAAGATCTTTATCTTTTATATAGGCGCCAGCCTTATCAATTAATCGCTCAATGCCCATTCTCGTCGTATCCGATTCCTTTCTATAATAAAATGAACCCGCAACTGTTCAAAAATCTGCAGGTTCCAATCATTTCATTTGTCCAAGCTTACTTACGCCCTTATTCAAAGTTGTCTATAATTATGAGGCTTAAGGAGGATTACGTCAACACTTGCCATCTCATGGTATTCCAGAAGTAAAAGTAATTAAATTCGGACAAATTAATAACACTTGTGAAAATGTTGTTGTAAAAAAGCCAAGTTCTATTTAATCTAGTAAAGGCGGATTTTCGCCGGACAACCTAATATCAGATAAGAAAGAGGAGTGAACTCCATTGCAACGCGAAATTCAAGTTAACGAAAAACTTCCATGGGGCCCAGGCTTTCTATTAAGTCTCCAGCATTTGTTTGCCATGTTTGGCAGTACAGTGCTAGTGCCTAACTTGTTCGGGGTCGACCCTGGAATGATTTTGCTTATGAATGGTATCGGTACATTGCTGTACATTTGGATCTGTCGTGGTAAAATCCCTGCGTACCTTGGTTCCAGCTTTGCCTTTATTGCACCGGTATTGTCAGTACTCAGTCGTTACCCAAATGATCACATGAAAGGATACTCGCTTGCTTTGGGTGCTTTTATCGTCACTGGTATTATATTCGTGCTCGTGGCATTGATCATTCGTTATGCAGGAACCAAATGGATTGATGTTGTTTTCCCTCCAGCAGTAATGGGAGCGATCGTAGCTACGATCGGACTTGAACTTGTACCTGTTGCCGCACGAATGGCAGGACTTATTGCTCCTGAAGGCGTTGCAGTTGCAGACTGGACTCCAGATGGCAAAACAATCGCACTTTCTATGGTGACACTTGGTGTAACTGTAATTGGAGCTGTACTCTTCCGCGGTTTTCCAAAAATCATTCACATCCTTATTGGTATCGTCACTGGTTATGGTTTAGCATATATTTTGAAAATGGTGGATACCGCTGCTATCTCTAATGCAAAATTTTTAGCGCATCCTTCCATTGTTACTCCTTCATTTGATTGGAATGTAATATTCACTATTATCCCGGTATCATTAGTTGTTATTGTTGAGCACATTGGACATTTACTTGTTACAAGCAATATTGTCGGCAGAGACTTGGCAAAAGATCCTGGACTTGACCGCTCTCTGATGGGGAACGGGATATCTACAATTATCTCCGGTTTTATCGGTTCTACTCCAAATACAACCTACGGTGAAAATATCGGGGTTATGGCTTTGACTAAAGTATATTCGGTATATGTAATCGGCGGCGCAGCGGTGATTGCTATTCTGCTTTCATTCTCTGGTACTTTCTCCTCCGTCATCGCTAATATTCCAACCCCTGTAATGGGTGGTGTATCCCTGTTGCTGTTTGGTGTAATTGCGGCTTCCGGATTACGTATTTTCGTTGAGCAAAAAGTTGATTTTTCCAAGGCTACGAACATGATCATGGCTACGTTGGTACTCGTTGTCGGAATCAGTGGTACAACCCTTACTATGGGCAACGTTAAACTAAGTGGTATGGCGCTGGCTACAATTGTTGGTATCGTATTGGCATTGTTCTTCAAACTCATTGAAGTGCTTGGACTGTCTAATGATGGCGGAGAAAGTGATAAAACTGCCCATTAATCGATTGTAAAAATAGAATTTTAAAAAAGCTGCTCCAACATCCATTTATGGACTTGGGCAGCTTTTTTTATTAACGCAGATACAAAACAGCAACTCTCCGCCACAAGGCAGACAGCTGCTGTTATTATCTTACATTTTCCAATTACTGTTTAACTTCCACCCTTTGCGTCACGCGCTAATCTTTGCACTTTTCAGCATAATTCGAGCCGAATCCCCGTTTATTTCCCGGGAAAAGACAAACTTCACAAGATTAATCCTCGTAATTCACCAAGGAAAGAACTTCAACTCCAGAAAGCTTATTACGCCCAGCAAGCTCAACCAGCTCAATCAGAAAAGCAGCACCTACCACTTTACCGCCAAGCTGTTCTACAAGGTTAACCGAAGTAGCAATGGTTCCACCAGTAGCCAATAAATCATCAGCGATCAATACTTTTTGACCAGGCTTGATAGCATCTGTGTGAACAGCAAGGGTGTCCTTGCCATACTCAAGATCATAACCTACCTCTATAGTTTCATATGGAAGCTTACCGCTTTTACGAATCGGCACAAAACCTACCCCCATCGCATAAGCAAGAGGTGCTCCAACTACGAAGCCACGTGCTTCTGGTCCAGCGATAACGTCGATTTCCAAGTGCGCTACGAGAGCTTTCAACGCGTCAATCGCTTGGCGGTAAGCCTCACCGTCTTTAAGCAATGTGGTGATATCTTTAAAACTAATACCTTCTTTAGGGAAATCAGGAATCACACGAATACTATCTTTAAAATCCAAATTTATCATCTCCTATAAGTTTTGTAAGCATAAGCTACAGTGATTTCAGATCGGCAAAACTTGCTTCGTAAGCATTCGCTTTGTTTTGTTAGCATAGCTGCATTGATTTCAGATCGGCAAAACTTGCTTCGTAAGCATTCGCTTTGTTATATGAGCGTTGCATTTTTATACACCATTGGGTACGCTCAGCAGCTCATATTTGCATGGATTATGATACGCCTAAACGACGCGATAACATCCAGTCCTGTAACTCTGACAGGCTGCCCTCCATGAAGTATTGCTCCATCTCCGCCATCTGTCCCAGTCTAACAAAATGACTCGATGCTGTCAGACTTTTAGCTACTGGCTGAGTAATAAATGCCACACTTCCCTGACTTCTTTTAATAAAATCAAGCTCCTCAAACACATCAAGCATGTTGTTAAGCATGCGGATACTTAACGAGGACTGGCGGCTTAACCGCAGCAAAACTTCGTTCTCAGGCGTTGCAACTGAGGTGATCGAAGCCAACAGTTTATATAGTATTTTGAAATGATCCCGTGTCGGAGTAATAAGTCGTTCTCGGCCATCCTTGATAGAATGCAATAACGCAATATTATCAGCATTAGGAAAGGTTTGGAGTAGCGCATCCAGTTGTTCAGGAGTCTCCGGCATATCCAGTAAGCATAACAGAGAGACATGCCCTGATTCCTGAAGGGGCTCATCCTTAACAGCAGCGCTAATGCCAGCTTCATTATCATATACCCATAAAGACATTCCTATCAATTCACTTGCAGGCGTACTACGTCCGTTCTGAAACACTGCAGCAGCTCTATACGGACCCGCACCGCTATAAGGAAGAAGTAGTTCCCTAATATGTGCGGCTTGCCGTACGGCATCAGCAGCACCACGAAGATCGAATAACTGGGCATCCTGCACAGATAAATCCTGCAGCATCAGCTGTGATTTGCGTGAGCCATTCCATTCATTGATCGACAGCTCAGCTAACACGTTGATCGTAGTACCCGCCGGTAGCAGCCTGGATAAAGCGCCTTTACCAAACGCCAAGGCTTCAATGCTGTTTTTCCCCTGCTGCAATACAATCTTCAGGTGTTTTCCATCTTGACCCATTGTACGTGTCTCTTTCACGGTAGCCCCACGAATAATAAACTTTGGCAACGGATTAGACATTCCGAAAGGTGCAAGCCTTTCCAATTCTAGCGCGGTCTGCAGTGATAAATCCGAGATTGACACCTCTGCATCAGCGGAAGCAACAGGAACGAAATGCTCTGGCGTTAACACCCCGGACGCATATTCATTTAATGCTGCAGCAAAGGCTTCTAATCCATCCCGATGCAGGCTCATTCCCGCAGCGGCTGGATGACCTCCAAAATGATCCATTAAATCAGAACAAGAAGAAAGTGCAGCGTAGATATCAAGTCCAGGTATGGAGCGAGCAGAACCTTTGCACATTCCGGTCTCTGGATGTATATCCAGAATGATCACAGGCCGATAATAACGCTCCAGTAGTTTGGAAGCCACTATACCTACCACACCTACATTCCAGCCATGATCAGCAAGAACAATGATGTCTGGGATTTCGCCACCCTGTGTCATCTGCTCCAGCTTGGCAGTGGCCTCAACAACAATTCTTTCTACCACCAATTGGCGTTCTTTGTTAAGCAGGTCAAGCTCTCCAGCTAGCTGCTCTGCCTCAGCCGCATGCTCGGTAGTGAGGAGGGACACAGCCCGTCCAGCATGATCCAGGCGACCACTGGCATTGATGCGCGGCGCCATGCCAAAAGCGATATTGACCGCACTCACAGTGCTCATGTTCACACCGCTGACAGCGAGTAAGGCACGAATCCCCGGGAAACTTGAATGCCGCATACTTTCCAAGCCATTTCTAACAATCTCACGGTTCTCGCCAAGCAGCGGCATTAAATCCGCAACCGTTCCTATCGCTGCAATCTCTGCCCATTCTGTGGGAGTCTCTTCCCCTAGAATAGCCTGAGCAAGCTTATAAGCCACACCTACACCCGCTAATCCTTTGAACGGATAAGGGCAATCTGGCAGCTTGGGATTAATAAGCGTATAGGCCTCTGGCAAAAGCTCAGGAGGTTCATGGTGATCCGTAACGATCACATCGATCCCCAGTTCATTAGCGTAAGCAACCTGATGATAAGCGCTAATGCCAGTATCTACTGTAATGATTAAGGAGACACCTTGCTGTAAAGCCCAATCCAGGGCATGATTATGCAGCCCATAACCCTCGTTAGAGCGGTGTGGGATATAAATATCAAAGGAAGCGCCTAAATAGCGCAGCAGATGAATCATAAGTGCTGTGCTGGACACCCCGTCGGCATCATAATCGCCATAAATAAGAATATGTTCTTCATCTTTTAAAGCCTTTCTAATTCTAGGAACCGCTTCAGCCATTCCTTTGAGTAGGAACGGATCATGCTGTTCTTCCTCACTGCCATCCATGAAGCTTAGAGCTTCATGAGGCGTGTTCATTCCTCTATTTACTAATAGTGAGGATAAGAGTGGAGAAATAGAAAGGCTCCGGGCCATATCCCTAACTGTGTCGGGATTGGCTGCCGGAGATTGCCATCTTGTTTTTGAATAAAGCAATAGAACTCACCTTTCTCTCACCTTGCAAACTACTGAAGCAACGTAGGAATATCATTATCCGGCAATTCATAATTGCTTTTGTACGGATAGCCGGGATCATAAGGAACAACGTCCATATGCACCTCACCGACATGAACAAACCGGTGCTGCAGCAGCTTCCTAGCGCATTCCGAAATATCCTGTGCTTCCATCACCGTAATCCGCGGATTTACACTGATTTTCACTTGAAGATTCACATAATTCCCTTGCTCAAGTGCCTTCAAATGTTCTACGCGAATGACGCCATGAACACGTTGCACTGTTTCAATAAAATTAGCGGCTTCCTCCGAAGGAAGCTCCTGCGCATTTTTAGTGTTAATAGAGCTAGCAATGAGTGAATAGCCTTTACGAAGAATTAAAACTCCGGTTAAGAGTGCAGCAATAGGATCCATATAAGATAGAGGATGCCAATAGGTACCACCCATGGATAACGAAATTCCGACTAATACTGTGATAGATGTATATAAGCTGAAACGATGACTATTAACATATGCAGCATGACTGCCATCACCTATTTTTTTAAAGTAGCGATATTGATATTGAAAAACAGCTTCTTTAAACACAATAGATACTAAGACGGTTACAAACGCCAGCTGTCCGTGTGTAGATGATTTTCCATCTGTTAAGTCGCGGATTGCAGAGAATGCGATCTGCAGTCCCCCCATAAGAATAAATACCGAAAAAAGTATAGCCAGCAGCGGCTCCTTAGTGCCCCGCCGTTCTTCGATCCGTTGCTTACTCTTTCTCCCTTGCTCAGAGCGCCACGGAAGAATATCCGCCAGTTTAGCTGCTGCATCTGCTCCGGAATACAAAGCATCCCCCATTAATGCCTTGCTCCCTGAAATATAGCCAAAACTCCCCTTAGCTACTGCCAAAGTAACATCGCTAATGATCCCTGTCCAAGCAACCGTCTCGCTTTGCGGTGATCGTTCTTTATTCATACGAGGCCCTCCTTACCAATAGCAAGTAATCTCATGATGATTCAATACACATGACATGACCCTAAAGATTTCGAAAGCCGCGTCGCATTTGACGCGGCTTTCTTAAACGTATAAGAAAAGTAGAACTTCGATGCTAATTTCTTCTAACCTTTATTCGGGCTGCTCTTCACTTTAACCTTCTCACGCTTTTTAAGCACTAACCAGAGTGGACTTGCAATAAAGATGGAAGAGTAAGCTCCGAAGAGCAAACCGATTACCATCGCAAGCGAGAACATCTTAATCGACTCGCCTCCGAACAATAACAGGAAGAACGCCGCAATAAATACGGTAAATGCAGTATAGAGAGAACGCATGAGCGTTTGAGCCACACTTTTGTTCACAAGGTGTTTCAAGTCTTCATAAGTTTTCTGTTTACCAAAACGTAAATTCTCACGGATACGGTCAAAGATAACGATCGTATCATTGATGGAATAACCGATGATCGTAAGCACCGCTACAATGAACGTCAAATCCACTTCCAAGCGGAAGATAGAGAAGAGCGCGACTACGATAAAGGCATCATGGAGCAAGGCCACAATCGATGCCACGGCGAAACGCCATTCAAAACGAATACTTACATAAATAATAATCCCCAGACAAGAAATCAGAACTGCATAAATAGCATTACGTGCCAATTCTTTAGCCATTTCAGTGTCCACGGTGTTAATTTCAAATGATGCTTTGTCATCCAGCTTAAGGATTTCAGCTTTTAGGGCTTCATCTTGAGCCTCATCAAGAACTTCGTCATAACGAATATTCACACGCTGATCACCAAACGAAATCGTCGGTTCATGATCGACATCGATTGCACTAGTTGCAGTCTTAACCTGATCCAAGTTCAAATTCTTGGATAGGGAGATGTCCACATTAGATCCAGCTTTAAAGTCAACGCTGTAATTCAGGCCAAATGTCGCCAGGAAAATCAATCCTGCTACTGTCAATGCGATAGAGAAAATATAGAAATATTTACTCAAATGTACGAAATCAAGCTCTTTCTTAAAGCGCACGGATTTCACTCTCCTTAACACCGAAGCTCTTCGGTTTGTTCAGCTTACCCGCTTTGACAAGCTGGCTAAGCAACCAGTGGGAGAAATAAAGATTCGTGGCGATACTCAGCACGATTTCTACAATCAGCACCAATGCAAAGCCTTTGACCGCACCTGTACCGAAGGCAAACATAACTGCTGCTACAATAATAGTAGTCACATTGGAGTCCATTACTGTCCGGAAAGAGGATTTATTCCCTGCCTTAACGGAGGACAGTATACTTTTTCCACTGCGCATTTCTTCCCTTATCCGTTCGTTGGTAATGATATTGGCATCGACCGCCATACCTATACCCAGAATAAATGCGGCTATACCAGGCAGCGTCAAGGTGAAGTCCGCGAAGACGAAGACCGCAATTAGCGCCCATGTATGCAAGAGCAAGGCAAAACTAGCCAAAAGACCTGGCAAACGATACATTCCGATCATGAAAATAAGGATAATCACAGAAGCCAGCAGACCTGCTCGAATCGTTTGATCAAGCGATTGCTTACCCAGGGTAGCACCCACACTTTGGGAATATTTCTCCGTCAGCTTCAGTGGCAATGCACCTAGGTTAATCGTGTCTGCAAGTTCGCGCGCTTCCTTAATTGTATAGTTACCAGAAATAGAAGCACTGCCATCGGTAAGTACTGCTTGTACCGTAGGGTCAGATAGTTTGTTCTCATCCAAGTAAATTGCGAGATTCTTTCCCAAGAGACGTTTAGTAATCTCTGCAAATTTGTCCTTGTCCTTAATCTTGATGCTGATGATTGGCTGATTCAGGTTATCCCGTCCAACTTCTGCAGCACCTTCAACAAAATCACTACCTACCAGTTCGATTTTGCTGTAAGTTCCCTCAGCGTCACCTTCAGCAGCACTACGGAAAGTCAGAACTGCAGGTTCCTTCATTTTTTTACGAACCTCGGCTTCATCCGTTACGCCCGCAATTTTCAAACGGATACGGTCCGTACCTTCAGTAGTTACCTCTGGTTCACTTGTTCCGAGCGCATTCGCCCGTTTTTCTAAGCTTTCCGCTGTCTTCAGCAGAGAAGCTCGGGACAATGCTGCTCCCGCTTCCATAGGCTCAGCATGATACAAAATCTCAAATCCGCCTTTCAGGTCAAGACCAAGTCTAACCTTGTCCAGCAGTCCAGGAGTAGTAAATGCCATAACGCCTGTCAAAACGAGCACGGTAATAAAAAAGCCCATTAGTCTCTTCATGCTCTAGCTAGTTCCCCTTTCATTAACTCAATATTCCTATTATAGCTACACGCGAAATGACCGTCAATTCACAGCATTGATAGAGCTATACTCACACAAAGAAACGGCCGCCCCTGCCTAAATCAGCAAGACATCCGTTTTAATAGGAGATGTGGAGTTATTATTCTCTTACTTTACTGCTTTATCAGGCAGTTCGCAAAAAGAAATATGTGGTTTATTGTTCAGTTCAACCCCCGATAGGCCGCAATAGTCAAATAATTCATGTAACTATTGGCTTTCAAGGAATAAATGTCGTTTACCAGCTTATGTAGGGGAGGCAAGCCTTCCTTATCATAATTACGGCTGATGCAATCCCAAATATCCTTGCTGGTTACATACTCATAGCCGAGGAGCCGGAATTCTTCAGCTTTGCTGCGGCACATGGCTTCGATTTCTTCACTATGTTGATCATGATTCCACTGTTCCGATTCCACGTGTTGACACCTCCAAAGATCGCTCATGTTCGTATGCTCACCATAGATATTCGACTCTTGTTCTTCGCTTTCCTTCTTCCGTCACAAAAAGTTAATGCCACTAAAACAAGGCATGCCGAGATAGGGGTACAGCATATCCATAAGAATAGACAAGTTCGCCAGCGTTTTATTTCATTTTGGGAAGAAGGCGTGACCTTTGAAGAAACAGAGCTTTATACAAGGAACTTTAATCTTGCTAGCCGCCGGCATCATTAATAGGATGCTTGGATTTATTCCCCGGATTGCTTTACCCCGTATTATCGGAGCAGAAGGCGTGGGTCTGTATCAGCTCGCGTATCCTTTTTTTCTTGTGCTGGTTACTGTCATTACAGGCGGGATTCCACTGGCGATAGCCAAGATGGTGGCGGAAACAGAAGGAGAGAATCGGCCTGAAAAATCACGGCTGATTTTACGTACTGGACTTGCTCTTAGTATTGGACTTGCAATCTTCTTTACATTGGTTGCTTTGGTAAGTGCCTCATGGGTCTCCAATGTTATCTTAACAGACCATCGGGTTTATTATACGTTTATTGCCATGATCCCAATGATTGGGATTGTCGCCGTATCTGCAATTTACCGCGGTTATTTCCAAGGCAAGCAGAACATGATACCATCGGCGCTCTCCTCCATCTTCGAATCTTTAGTTCGAATATTCTTTATGCTCTGGTTCTCCTGGTTGTTGCTTCCTAAGGGTATTGCTATGGCGGCGGCTGGAGCGATGTTAGGTGTGACGGTAGGAGAAATTGGCGGAATGTTAGCGATTCTGTGGCAATATTATGTCATTACTAAAAAAGATAAAAAGCAGACAAATCCGACTCCAGAGCAACCCGCTCTCGAGCCGGAGGTTATCCCATCTGATACACAAGGTGTGAAAGCCAACTCCCCCATATTACGGCGGTTACTAGGCATATCCATTCCCGTTACGGCAAGTCGGCTTGTAGGCTCTTTTTCTTATCTGCTGGAATCTATTATTACTGTGCGCAGTCTCGCCTTGGCAGGTATAGCCGCTGCTGCCGCTACAGCTCAGTACGGGTCTTTACAAGGGATGGTTGTTCCTTTATTGCTGCTGCCCGGGGCATTAACCTCTTCACTTGCTGTGTCTCTGGTTCCTTCCATATCAGAAGCTGCGGCAAGAAAGGACTTGCCCACCATTCACAAGCGTATGCATCAAGCGTTGCGGCTTGCGCTGGTAACAGGGGCTCCTTTTGCTGTTCTTATGTATATCCTGGCGGTTCCGCTATGCAATTTGTTATATGGTAACGCGGATACAGCTCCTATGCTGAAGCTCATGGCTCCATTCGCCTTGTTCATTTATGTTCAAGCTCCCTTACAAGCTGCGCTGCAAGCTATGGATCGACCGGGCAGGGCACTCATCAATACCTTAATTGGAGCAGTAGTCAAAATCATTCTGATCGTAATACTGGCATCGCAACCTGAATATGGAATTTACGGCGCCATCATAGCCATTATTGTGAACAGCATTCTGGTTACGATGCTTCACGGATACAGTGTGGTCAGTCTTATTTCATTATCTTTAAGAGTAACCGAAACCATAAAAACCTTATGTGCAATGGTCATTATGGGAGCGGGCGTGCATTATGTATACACTTCCATTCCCATTGCAGATGTACAATGGATTCAATTTATATTTGCCTCTGCGATAGGAATGGTCCTGTATTTCGGAATCAGTCTGTTAGCTGGCCTTATCTCAATTCGTGATTTGGACCGTCTGCCGTTTATCAAACGCAGGCTCTAAAAAGCTATCTGTTGTCCAAACGGTCGACATAAATTCTGCCCTTATGATCTATGGAGCATAGAAATACATTTTTGAAATCAGATACTCCTTTTTGACGAATTTGAGTTCTTAACCAAAATCTGGTTTTTCCAATCATCTCTAAATTCTGATCCTGCACCTTGCCATCCATAATCAGAGGGATTGGAAGTCCTTCATATCTGATCTTATTCTTCGGCAGCTCTATCTTACGGTTCTTATTTCCTTTATTATCGTCACTCTTTTTATGCTCAGCAGCTGCACTGCTATTGCCTGATGGGTTAGAGGATGAACTCCCCTTCTCTTT
The DNA here is from genome assembly GCF_045040615.1 of Paenibacillus sp. FSL H8-0175. Lineage (NCBI taxonomy): Bacteria > Bacillati > Bacillota > Bacilli > Caryophanales > Paenibacillaceae > Paenibacillus > Paenibacillus sp. FSL H8-0175. The sequence continues at coordinate 5,644,554 of NZ_CP150299.1, forward strand.
CTCGAATACCGTTAGCTGTCCACTAGGCTCCAGGATTGCAAATTCCACGTCAGCAGGACTGGCGATGTTCTGTCCACGCAATTGCTGCAGCAGATCATCGATATTATATCTCTGCCTACGCATTTCACCCCGGTGCAGCTTGCCGCCAGAAATGAGTATGCTCGGTTTGCCGTCCATTAAAAGTCTGAGCTTTCTGCTCTTAAGACTGAGCTGAGCCACAATTACCTGTATCAACACCAATGTTGCCATCGGAACGACTCCTTCATAGATCGGCCGATTAATATCCTCAAGCACAAAAACAGCAATCTCGGCAATCATGATGGAGATCGTTAAATCAAATACAGACAGCTTACCTATTTCCCTCTTCCCCATGATGCGCATACACAGGAATATGAAGAAATACATCAGCACGGTCAAGAAAATATGGGTAGAGATATGCTGGAACATATAGCTTCGCTCCCCTCCATTCTCACCCGCAGACTTGTTTTCCCGGGTGGATTAATGTAACCCTATTCTGACCGCTCTGTGCAGGGAACATTCGGAAGCCGGCATATTAATTAATGGTAAAAAGGCTGCAATGCCCTTTCTTGTACTATTGGGGCAAGCCATCCCATACAATGAATAATAACTATGTTGATTCTTTTTCCTCAAAAAAACTTTAGGAGGTTGTACCATGTATTTAATCCGGCGCATGTTCTCGTGGAGAATAGCCAATCCTGTGTTATCTGGCCTATGTCGATCATTCCTTTGGATGCTGATGGGTGCGTTTGTCCTCTCACTTTTGTTATGGGGCAGCAGTCTGAAGGAGCAGGATCTCTCAATGTACACATACATTGTACACGGCATAGCTGCAGCATTCGGAGGACTAACCGCCGGTCGCAGAGCCACGAGCAAAGGCTGGTATCAAGGAAGTCTTACAGGCGCATTTTATGGAATTATCGTTCTGTTGATCGGTTTTTTGGCACTGGACAGCGCACCCTCTGGTGTGGATCTGCTATGGGTTCTGGCAGCTGCTGCAATTGGCGCTCTCGGCGGAATGTTTGGCGTTAATTTACAAAAAAGCTAAAATTATAATTCCATTAAATTCGAAACATTCCTTGAAAATATGTTAAACTGTGATCATCTGACTTCATTAAGAGATCAAGGAGGCTTCGATTGCTTTGTTTTACCAATCAATGAACCATATTGTTTTGTACACAGTTGCATTAGTAGTGATATTAGTATGGATTGGCGCTAAACGTAATCCACTCATGGCATTGGTTGAAATTGGGAAAGAGATGCTGCGATCCTATAAGTTTTTGTTGCTGATTGCAGGAATGTTTGGCGTATTAGCCATAAATAAATATGAACTGCAAATTGAACAAAAAATGCATCTTACCTCTGATTATACGCCGTTTATATTTGGTCTAGAGGGTCATTTTGTCCAAGCCGTTCAGGATATATTCTACAGTCCATGGTTAACACCGATCATCGTCTTTTTCTACATTTTCATGCTTCAGTCTGTTCTAGCAGCATCATTAGGGGTCTATCTGTTAGATAAAAACCGGGTGATGTTATATGCCACCTGCTATGCTATTATTATCAACTATGCCTTGGCGATTCCATTCTATCTTTACTTCCCGGTAAACGAGGTTTGGTCCTATCTGCCAGCGGGCGTCAAATTTACTATGCTGGATGTATTTCCGAAATTCGAACAGGAATATAGACCGCTATCCGGTCTCAATAACTGCTTCCCGAGTCTACATACGTCCATATCTGTTACAATGGCACTTCTGGCCTTCCGTTCAGGGAACCGCCGCTGGATGGCCATCACTAGTATTTCCGCAGTTGTAATCGTCTTTGGAATTTTCTATCTGGGCATTCATTGGCTTACAGATATGATTGGTGGAACCTTGCTAGCTGTACTAGCCTCTACAGTTGGCGTTCAACTCGCCAAATTAACTTTGCGGGGACGTGAAGAGTCGCTTACCGTTCCGAGCCGCGTAACAAATGTACGTTAAAGTTAAACTGCTAAATCTTAATAACCTTAAAGATCAAAAAAGCGGTGTCCTCTCCAATGAGAAGACACCGCTTTTTATGTACTTAAATAACAATTCTATACTTTCTCTTCGACATCCGTCGCCACAGCGTGGCTGATGGAACCGCGATCAAAAGTCAGCTTAGTTACATCGTTGACCCGCAGAACCACGATATCATCGGAAATCTCCATGATCGTACCGTGAAGTCCTCCAATAGTAACGATTTTATCGCCCTTTTTCAGAGCTTTCAACATTGCGTTACGAGTTTTGGTCTTCTTTTGTTGCGGACGAATCAGCAAGAAGTAGAATACTACAAACATAAGGACAAAGGGACCTACCAGGCCTAGTATACTACCTCCACCACCTGCGCCAGCTGCATATTGAAACGATTGAATCATATTTCTCCCCCCTTTCAAAGTACATTAAAGCATGACTCTTAAATCAAACCCTAAAAGCCTTTAAGATTATCATATAATCCGTATTTGGCAAAAAACTCATCGCGAAAATCAAGCAGCCGATCTTCTTTGATGGCTTCACGCACTTTACGCATTAAATCCAACAAGAAGTGCAAATTGTGGTATGTCGTCAATCGAAGTCCGAAGGTTTCATCGGCTTTGATTAGATGGCGCAAATAAGCGCGGGAATAATTCCGGCATGTATAGCAATTACACTCCGGATCAAGCGGCCCAAAATCACGGGCATACTTAGCGTTGCGTACAACGAGTCTTCCCTGACTGGTCATCGTTGTTCCATTACGGGCAATACGAGTAGGCAAGACACAATCGAACATGTCTACTCCTCGGATTGATCCTTCCAGCAGCGCATCCGGTGAACCCACGCCCATCAAATAGCGAGGTTTGCCTTGTGGCAGCAGGGGAACTGTATAATCCAGCACTTCATACATTAGCTGCTTGGACTCTCCGACGCTGAGCCCCCCAATAGCATACCCCGGGAAATCCATGGAAGTCAAATCAGCCGCGCTCTGACGGCGCAGATCTTCATACATGCCCCCTTGCACGATAGCAAAAAGACCCTGATCGTTAGGACGAGCATGACTTTTCAGGCAACGTTCTGCCCAGCGCGTGGTGCGCTCTAGGGATTTTTTCACATAATCATATTCAGCCGGGAATGGAGGACATTCATCAAATGCCATCATTATATCTGAACCCAGAGAGTTCTGAACCTCCATCGCTACTTCCGGAGACAGGAATTTCTTATCCCCATTTAAATGGGAACGGAAATGAACTCCTTCTTCCGTAATCTTGCGCATGTCGCTTAACGAGAATACTTGAAACCCGCCGCTGTCTGTCAGAATCGGACGATCCCAGTTCATGAACTTGTGCAGTCCACCAGCTTCACGAACAATATCATGGCCTGGTCTTAGAAATAGATGGTAAGTATTGCTCAAAATAATATGGGCATCCATCTCTTTCAGCTCTTCAGGACTCATGGTCTTAACTGTAGCTTGTGTGCCGACTGGCATAAATGCTGGTGTCTCAATCACACCATGTGGAGTGTGGACTCTTCCAAGTCTGGCTCCGGATTGTTTGCACGTTTTGATGTGCTCATAAGTAATTGCTGCCATAAGTTAACCCATCCTCTTACCTTAATAAATAAACATTGCATCTCCAAAGCTAAAGAATCGGTACTTCTGCTCTATCGCTTCTTCATAAGCAGCTAGAATATGTTCCCGACCTGCCAAAGCGCTAACCAACATAACCAAAGTAGACTTTGGCAGGTGGAAATTAGTAATTAGCGCATTTACTACACTGAACTTATACCCTGGATAGATAAAAATATCCGTCCAGCCGCTGCATTCCACAAGCGGACCACCTTCACATTGTCTTCCGACCGTTTCAAGTGTCCGACAAGACGTTGTGCCAACTGCAATAATACGGCCGCCTCGTGCCTTAGTAGCATTTATGGTATCTGCCGTTTCTTGAGACATTACGAAATACTCAGAATGCATAACATGCTCTTCAACCTTCTCTACAGACATCGGACGAAAAGTACCGAGACCTACATGAAGGGTGATATAAGCGATATTTACACCCTTAGCCTCAATCTGTTTCAGCAATTCTTGGGTAAAATGAAGCCCTGCGGTAGGCGCAGCGGCCGATCCCTCATGCCGAGCATACACAGTCTGATATCGTTCACGATCATCCAGTGTTTCCTTAATATAAGGTGGCAACGGCATCGTTCCCAGCCTGTCCAGAATCTCCTGAAAAATACCCTGATATATGAAACGAAGCGTACGGCCGCCCATATCAGCTTCGTCCTCGATAACGGCACGAAGCTCATCACTAAAGATAATCACCGCGCCTGTCTTGAGCTTTTTCCCTGGCTTTACAAGTGCTTCCCAGCGATCATCCCCAAGATTCTTTAGGAGAAGCACTTCCGCCTTAGCACCAGTATCTTCTTTCACTCCAAACAATCTCGCTGGAATGACTCTCGTATCATTTAGAACAAGCGTGTCTCCGGGATTAAAATAATCAATAATATCGGTAAAATGCCGGTGAGCCAGCTCTCCATCCTCCTTATTCACTAGAAGCAGTCTAGAAGCACTGCGATCAGCGAGAGGTGTCTGGGCAATCAATTCTTCCGGCAAATGAAAATCATAAGCATCTACATTCATGGTCTGTCTTCATTCCTTAACTATAGTAACGTTCTTATAATAGTGTTGCAATATTTGCTTGTAATCATACCCGCTGTCCGCCATGCCTTTCACGCCCCACTGCGACATGCCTAGACCATGGCCGTTGCCTTGTCCAATGAACAGAAAGCCCGAGCTGTTAGTGATCACTCTGGCCGCAGAATCTCCGCCCATCACTACAGTTCCACTGCCATTCACATTAACCTTCCCCGATGCGGAAAGCACGCCAGCACTCTGCGAGCTGCTAATTGTGGCGGTAGAGCCGTCAGCGCCTAATACAGTATAACTTCCGGGTGCCACAATATCAAACAATGTACTAGGTAATCCATTAAACGCGGAGCGGAACATATCAGGATATTTCACATTCAGAGCCTGACCATTAGCTTTCACCTGAATCGCTCTTCCAGAAGGACCGCGCTGGGTGACCTGCAGGTTAGAGATGCTGGAAGGGAGCGTGCTTGTTGTTTTACCCTGCAGGCTTTTTAGAAGTTCAGCAGAGGTATACGGCCCTTTGATCCAGCTATAGCTGCCAGACTCATATACTTTATCCAGAGCCACAGCGTTCTCACCCGGATTCAGCTTTCCGACTGCACTAACACTGCTCTCAATAACTGGCAGAGGACGTATATTCACATCTTTGGTTGTAGCGGTAACTATATCGAGTCCGGCAGCGGTTTTGCTGCCCGTCAATTTAATATTATCTTCACGTGCATAACCAGAGGTACCATTCGCAAGCAGAACATAATACCACTTCTTAGCAGCAGCAGCCGAAACATCTTCAACGCTTGGAACACTAGCAAATACATCGCCACCATTCGCCCAAACCTCTGAAGGGTCAGCTGTCATACCTCCACTATTGGAAGAAAATACAGCCTCAACAACTTTACCACCGCTCATCAGCACTTCACCAGCAGTAGTATCTACAGCTTTGATAATGGAGGGAGCTTCAGACCCGATTCCGTTATATACCTGACTAAGAGTGGTATCTACTACATTCGCTACATCAAAACGGTTGCCTTGGGACAGCGCATAGCTGCGGGCGGCGACAGCCTGAGCTTTTAGCGCTTCATCTGGCCAACTGGAGGAAACCTCTCCTCCAACTACGGCATACAAATATTGCTCCAGCGGCACTACATTAATTACAGCCAGAGATCCGCTCAAATTGCTCAGTTCCAAATTTCCGCGATATGTACGCTTGGATCTTTCCACTAACTGAATCCCAGCCTCGCTGCCTGCAGCAAGAAATTTAGCATTGCTTCCAGAAACCAGATAATGATCGGCTTGAGTTTCACTGCTAAAATCCAGTCCGGCATCCTTACGCAGTATTAATCCAGGCGAGGTCGCCACCGAAACCGTAAATTGTGGTGCCGCCGTAGACACAGCGGCCTGAACAGCTGTTAAATCACTATCGTTGGCAGCTTCGCCTACCCATACCTCTACTTGTGCACTGCCATCGTTTCCTGCCAGAAACACCTTCCAAGCATCCAAACCAGCTGCAGTGAGGCTATTAAGCGCCACATCTGCTTCCTGCTCCGAAGAATAGCGGCCAGCTGATAAATGTTTATTACCTTTCACTGCTGGGGTTTGGTCAGCAGGAATGCTCAACCCTGCTTTGACTACACGGGTAAGCCCATCCTTGGCAACTGCTTCACTAGCATAGACGCCCGTGTACAACTGATACACAGTCGCTCCATTTCTGGAGATTGCAAAAATCTGCGGTTTATCGGAGGTGGATTGGAGCTTTTTAGCTGCATCCGCTGCTGTCTGCCAGCTTGAAACCTCCATCACCTTAACTCTATATCCGTCCAGACTTACACGAATTTGCTTCTGTGCTGGGACAGACACCAAAGGAGCACTTCCTGCTTGATCCGACAGCAAAGTAAAGCTTTGCGTTGATAGCAGTGTTACTGCTGGCACAGTGGATTTATATTTACTTCCAATATCAGCATAAAGAGCAACTCGTATCGTGCTATTAGAATCGGCATGACTGGCACCCGCAGGGATCAGGAAACTTCCTACAGCAAGCGCAGCCGCAAGCAATCCTTTGCTTAGCGGGGCGACCCCTCTCCATTTCCTCTTCGTATGCTTCATCCAGCATCCTCCTTTATAATTGTAGTGACGAACTAGTGCTGCTCCGGAGGGAGCGGAAGCCCTAAATGATGATAAGCGGCCGGGGTTACAATTCTTCCACGCGGACTCCGCTGCAAGAAACCTATCTGCAGCAGGTACGGCTCATATACGTCCTCAATCGTCTGACTTTCCTCACCAATCGTAGCTGCAATCGTATCCAGTCCTACAGGACCGCCGCGAAAGCTTGAAATCATAGCACTTAACATCTTGTGGTCAATACTGTCCAGCCCACGTGGGTCCACCTGAAGCATCTTCAATGCTTCCCCAGAAATTTCAGGAGTTATAATTCCATCTCCGCGCACTTGAGCAAAATCACGGACCCGCTTCAATAAGCGGTTAGCAATCCGCGGCGTGCCCCGCGAACGAAGCGCGATCTCTTCTGCTGCATCGCCAACAATCTCAATGCCTAAAAGATCCGCATTTCGAGAAACAATGTAACTCAGCTCATCTATGTTATAGAATTCCAGGCGACTGACCACTCCGAAACGATCACGCAGTGGCGCAGACAGTAGTCCTGCCCGGGTTGTGGCACCTATCAGTGTGAACGGCGGCAAATCCAATCGTACCGAACGGGCACTTGGCCCTTTGCCGATCATGATATCCAGCGCGAAATCCTCCATCGCAGGATACATAACCTCCTCAACCGTGCGGTGTAAACGGTGAATCTCATCGATGAAAAGCACGTCGCCTTCCTGCAGATTCGTCAGCAGAGCGGCAAGATCGCCTGGACGCTCTATCGCAGGGCCGGAAGTTGTTCGCAGGTTCACACCCAGCTCATTGGCGATAATATTAGCGAGCGTTGTTTTGCCCAGACCCGGAGGTCCGTACAGCAGTACATGATCCAGCGCTTCGCTTCTCATTTTGGCCGCTTCTATATATACCTTCAGGTTTTCTTTCACCTGAGTCTGGCCGATATATTCTCCCAGATAACGAGGACGCAAGCTTAGTTCTACCGCCTGCTCATCCATCATCAAATTCGCGGATATAATCCGGTCATCCATTTCCTATCGCTCCCTTTCTTTAGGATGTGTACGGCTTTACTTAGCTATATATAGCAGCCCTAGTGCTTTCTTCATCAGCACATCTACAGTGCCTGTCTCTGCTCCCTCTTTCTTCAACGCGAGCCACACGCGGTCCAATTCGCTTTCGGTATAACCCAGCCCCTTAAGCGCATCCCGCGCCTCTTGCCAGGCCAATCCATCCGTTGCTTCCTCCGTTGGCACTGCAAACAATCCCGTTTGCATTGAAGCCATACTGAGTCCGTCCAGCTTGTCCTTCAAATCAAGGATCATACGCTGTGCCGTCTTTTTGCCAATGCCCGGTAATTTCGTTAAGAACGTTATATTCTCTTGATAAATCGCTGAAATCAACTGATCCGGTGTTCCACCTGTCAGGATTCCAAGCGCAACCCTAGGACCGATGCCAGATACCTCTATCAGCTTGCGGAACAATTTTTGTTCCTCACGAGTCGGGAACCCAAATAATAGCGTAGCGTCCTCACGTGTTTGGTAATGAATATAGATCGTTACAGGTCCTTCTACTTTAGCAAAAGCATAAGGATTTGGGCAGAATACCCGGTATCCTACTCCCTGCACATCCAGCACCACATATTCCGACTCCAAATGAACGACGGGTCCTCTTAAGAAATCTATCATTTTCGCAATACCTCATTTAATTTAGAATTAAGACTGCTCGAATGGGCATGGCATACCGCTACCGCCAGCGCATCCGCCACATCATCGGGTTTCGGAATCGCCGATAGCTTCAGCAGCAGCTTCACCATTTCCTGGACCTGCCGTTTCTCAGCCTTACCATAACCCACAACAGCCTGCTTTACCATCATAGGTGTATATTCCGAGACGGGGAGACCCCGCTGCACAGCAGCTAATATAGTCACACCGCGGGCCTGCGCCACTGGCAATGCTGTAGTAACGTTGCGAGCGAAAAACAGCTTTTCTATCGCCACAGCATCGGGTTTATATTTATCAATGAGCTGACCCATGCCTTCATAGACATGCAGCAGTCGTTCTTCTTCAGGCGTATGAGCCTCAGTCTGAATACAACCATATTGGACGGGGGTCAGTTTATGTCCTTCCTTATCCACAAAGCCAAAGCCGACGATCGCCAGCCCCGGATCAATTCCCAAAATACGCAAACACGATCTCTCCTCTATAACAGGCAGATTATTCCACCGTTTTCATCCATTCCTCCGCCATGAAGCGAACATATGTATTCCTTCTAACCATTATAGCAAAAATCCCCCTTGCGGGAGAAAAAAAGTTTACCGTTTGCAGCGAAATGGCAACTTTAGGCCTACAGCTAAGACTCTTCCCCGTTTCATTTCACACAAAAAAGCTGCCCTCAGCCATTAATAATGACTTTTGGACAGCTTATCAAATCTATTGCTTGTTCTGCATGACATGCTCAGCAGCTTCGCGGGCATAATCACTGAAGGTAGACAGCACACTGTTGTACTCTTCAATATCCTGAACACGAATCCCCTCGTGAAGCTCCTTCCAAATATTTTCCGGCAATGAGGATTTCAGGGAACCCATATCCATTTGAAAAAAAGTCTTCAGTACCTTTTCCTGAACTGGCGGACCTTTAAACAAGGTCAAATTCCCAAACGCATCTACACCAATATAAGCTTCATTTTTTATCATTGTCGATAAATCATTCACTTTTTGTTCCAGCCACAAATCCCCTTCTGAACTAATCCAACCGCTCCATTCAGGGTGTTCATTGATTATAGTCTTCAGCTGAAGCGGGTTCTTTACGCCCGGCAACGTCTGAATCTCTTCTCCGGACACATAGGTTGTTTTTAAATGAACGGTTCTGCTGAGCCCACTTTGGGAGATGGTTTGCAGCAGTTGTTCGTTATTTAAAGTGCCCTTCTCTTTTGCCTCATCACTGTCCTCGCCTACTTTAAAGACAGCTGCGGCCAGCTCACTATCGGCACTATCCGCCCAGCTAGAATTCGTCAGCAGTCCACTGATTTCCTCAGGTACCTGCATACTGCGCCAAGCCAGTACAGTAAAAGCTATACAAGCAGCTCCTACCCAAAGCGCCTTTTTCCAACGTCTCCATCGCCGCCAAAGTTGTTTTTTTAAGCGAAACGCGTTCACGTTAATCCCTTCATTCTGGTTTTTCCCTATTGTGACCTAAGAAGGGAGCATTTATGCGCTTTTCTGTGAATAATCGACATTTATCCAAAAATACAAGGTTGACCTTGCAGTATAGTTCAAGGTTTATGGGATAAGTCTGGAAGGGGATACTGGGGAGAGGTTACACATACCGGCCTTAGGTGATACCTATTTCATGACGATCGACCATTTCTTCCACCAAAGCTTTTGCTTCGCCAATAGACTATTTAGTTCTTAGTGTGCTATGCCATTGGATTGGGCGTTTGCGTGCTGGGAGTATGTGTTCTGCGTTTGCGCGTTGTGCGGAGTGGATCTAAAACTAATTAGGGAAAAACTCCCTGAAAGTAGGAGAAATTTGCTCTAAATGAACGAAACCAGGGAATTCCTCCCTAATAAATAGGCTGTTTTCCTTATTTCCGGGGAATCAGACATAAAATTAGGGAGTTTTCCCTCAATTATATGCCTGACGACCAGAATCCTAAGAATTTCAGGGAGAAATTCCCTAATCGCTCTATAAGAGTTTTACTTTTCGCTTCAATTGAAGCATAAGCTCATTCTTCACTTTTTGTTTCACCTAGGCCTCACTCGGTGTTCACTCGGTGTTCACTCAGTACTCTCTCGGTACGTCACTTGAAGCAGCATTTGTCATTAAATGCAGCTTCAGCTTCAAGTGTTAATTCCCTTTACCTTTGTTCAGCCCCTTCTTCGTATTAAAGTCACATTTAAGCGTTAGGAACCACCGGCAGCTTCACATGGCTCGGATACTCACGATTATGGTAAACAGTCTGCAGCACAGTAATCGCTTCTGAATCTTCATACGGATTACTGCCTGTATTTGTATTAGGGAAAGCAACGAATTTACTGGACGAAGTAATCGAGAACCGAATTCGGTGTCCCACAGCAAATCTATGGGCAATATTCGGCATGAAAATATCATATTTCTCCACCTGCCCAGGAATCAGCAGCTCAGGCGCTTCCAATCCATGACGGTATTTAGCTCTGACAATATAATTGGATAACCGGATAGAGTCCCCTTGTTCATTCACGTCACTAAGCGTAACAACCCAATCCGTATCTTTGCCAGTGCTGGCAGCATAGATAACCGCAGACAATTCTCCGGCCACAGTCAGCTCATCCGTCAGAATATCACTAGTGTAGACAAGGATATCATTGCGCAGCTCGTATTTTCGCAAATTCTCAGGCTCTCGTTCACCGCGATCATTCATAGGATCATGAGGATTATAGATATAAGTATCTTCAGGAGAATGTTCCTCAGGCGCTGCAAGCAGTTGCCCATCCCCTTGTCCTGAATTCGCTCGCCCGCCGCTGGAAAGGTAGAAGGAAGAAGTTGTGGCTTCAGCAGGTGTCCAATCCGCGGACGTTCTCCACTGATTTTCACCAACAACATAATAAGAGGCTCTAGGCTCCTGATCTATTCCATTTGGAATGCCTTTGAGGAAGCGGTCGAACCAGCGCAGCACAGAAACATCGTAATCATAGACTACGGCATCATTGCCGAAGCTCACGCCTTCGTAGTCTCTAGCTCTGTTCGGCCCGTGCTCCCAAGCGCCCAGACGGATTTTTCGATTTGGCACATCATGTTCTGTTAGCATTCTCCATGTTTCCGATACGCCGGCGCTGTCGCCGTCATACCAGCCTGAGATAACATACATAGGCACCTGCACCTGATCACCGCGCTCGGTAAAAGTACAGTTTTTCCAGAAATCATCATACTCCGGATGCTGGCTCCACAGATCCCATGGACCTGATGTTTTGCCAATCATTTGCTGAGGGATCTCTTTAATCGGTCTTGCATCAACGGCTGCTTCCGGATTCACCGTAATGCCTCCAAAGATATCAAAATCCGTCCGAGTACCCACAGATTGAGCAAGAGTCCAAGAGAGCAATGGCCAAGAACAAAGGGTTCCCCCTTTGCGAACGGTATCAACAAATGGAGAGCCCACGTTCACTTCATCCACAACCGCCTTCAGATTCGGGTGCCCACTGGTGGCCGCCGCCACAACAACAAAACCTAGATAGGATGCGCCCCACATGCCGACGTTGCCATCCGACCATTCCTGAGCAATAATCCAGTCAATCGTATCATAACCGTCATCCCGTTCATTATAAAAAGGAATCAGTTCGCCTTCCGAATCTGCCCGACCTCTAACATCCTGCGATACTACTGCATAACCTTTATTGGCCCATCTCATAAAAATCTCTTTTTTTCCGTTGCGGTCATAACATGTTCTTACGAGAATTGTCGGCAGCTTAGTTCCCGGCTTAATGCCCTCTGGTAAAAAAACATCTGTCGCCAACTTCACCCCATCGCGCATCGGAATCAGATCAGTACCCAAATCGTTCACACCATATTCTGCCTTGGATAGAAGAGGATCGTCGTAGACCACTAACGGAGTCAGCTTCTCATAACCTGCTTTAACCATAAGCTCAATACCATACCGATTCGGCGTTAAAAAAGCGATAATTTCCCCGTCCAAAGTCACAATGTCCAGAGCCGTCTCTTTGCGCAGCGCCCATACTTGTGAGGTCAGTTCGCGGCCTTCAATCTGCGCCTGATACTGGATATGCTTTTGATAGATATCGCCATTACTCAGCACTACCTCGTCTTCTGCCCATTCTGCATTAGCATAAGCATCCAAATGTTTATGGATTTTTTGAAGCGGGAGTACGGTCTTGAACTGTCCATCCAGCACATTGTCCTGCATTTGCGTTCTTCTGCGCGGATCGACCTTAGCTAGCATGATCTGTTGCTCTGTAAAATGAATTTTGCCTGTATAAACACCAGAAAAGTAGACGTTAAATGTAGATGTGTGTAAGTAGGTTGTCATCTGTTTATCCCCTATCCGCAAATTTCTTCAAATACGCGCAGCCAGTTGCCGCCCATGACCTTAGCAATATCTGCATCCGCATAACCGCGGGCAACCAAACCTCTAGTAAAGTTAATAAAATAACTATATTTCTCAAGTCCAGCAACGGTTTCTGTAGAAGGTCCGTCTCCTTTGGCGAATCCAAGCTTGGGTGCGATATGTTCTTTAAAATAAACCAATGACCAGAGCACATCGCTCATCGGCCAATCCGTTCCAATTCCGACATGATCCACGCCTACAAGCCGGATTACATATTCGATATGATCCAGCACATGGTCAATAGTTGTATGTTTAGGATCTTCATGAACAAACCAAGGCATAGCAAAAATACCAATAACTCCACCCGTCTTGGCTATCGCGATAATCTCCTCATCACTTTTACAGCGCATATGCGGATAGATCGCCTCTACACCCGTATGTGAAGCAATCACAGGAGTTGTGGAATAAGCGCAGGCATCTAACGTAGTCTGTTTCCCGCAATGCCCCGTATCTACAATGATCCCCAGCTTGTTCAAGCGTGCAATGAATCTTTTCCCAAAATTAGTGACCCCGGCGTTCGATTGTTCTGCGCAGCCCGCCCCAATCTGGTTCTGATTGTTGTAGGTCAATTGTAGAATTCTTAATCCGAAGTTATAAAGTACATCTAATTGATCGAGATTCGTGCCCAGACCATCCGTTTCTTGTGCTGTGATAATGCCCGCTTTATAACCATTACGCTTGGCAGCACGTATGTCTTCGGCAGTTAAGGCTTTGATTAACCAATCTGCAGAATCGAATTGCAGCTGTACCTCTGCCATGCTTGTAATGATGCTGTCTAAGGATTCCAAATGAAGTTCGCGGTTCCCTGCTGTAATTCCGGACTTGTACCACTCTTCTTTATACTCAGGGATCTCTCCGCTCGCAGATAGCTTTGTGATGATTTTTGCAGGCATACTGCTGTATACCATTGGCTCATCTTTATAAGGCTCACATAATTCTTTGATTCTGTCAGAGATAGAGTCTGGAATCGCGCTTGGAGATAAGGGGCCTTGAAACAGCAAATCGATAATAATGTTCTGCTCATGCAAGCGTTTAGCCCGCTCCTCCTCTTGCTCCGTCAACTTGAAATCATACAGACCTTCATAAGTGCTCATCGTGTAGTCGCTCCTTAGAATGCAATTTCAGTGCCTTTATGTAATCTAACAGCTTCATTATATATAAAATTAGCTGCTGCTAAATCCTCTATGGCCAGCCCTAATCCTTTAAAAAGAGTAATGTCAGCTGCCGACCTTCTGCCCTCGATAGTGCCACTGATCAGCTCACCAATCTCCCCGACTATATGATCTGCTGTGATTTTGCCTTCGTTCAGCGGGATTAAATAATCCCCAGATTCATTCTGAGCGGATTCCAGCCGATCTACATATAACTTAGCTAATTGGACGGTCTCCGAATCCAGCTCACGGTCATTTGGTCTACATGCGCCGACTGCATTGATATGTACACCCGGTTTCAGCCATTCTCCCTTGAGCACAGGTTCGGTGGATGCCGTCACGGTACAAATGATATCCGCTGCGCTGACTGCCGCTTGAACTGTCTCCGCAACAATGATCTGCACATCATATTTTTGGCTCATCTCCATTTGAAAATCCTGTGCCTTTGCGAGTGTCCTGCTCCATACTTTTACCTCACGGATGGGTCGAACCCGCAACATCGCTTCCAGATGACTTTTTGCTTGTTCCCCAGTTCCAAGAAGAGCAAGGATTTCGGCATCCTCTCTGGCCAGATATCGGGTTGCTGCTGCACTGACTGCCGCCGTACGAATGGCTGTAATCTTTTGTCCATCCACTATAGCTTTCAGAACACCCGTAGATGAATCGAATAGGGTAACAAGACCTTGATGAGAAGGCAGGCCTGAACCATGATTGCTGGGAAATACACTGATGATTTTGGCACCAGCTACCTCTTCATGCTGCAAATAACCCGGCATTAAGCCGAGCAGATTGCTCTTTTGTAAAGGAAGCACTTGTCTTAAGCTTTGTACGGCTTGTCCAGCGGACAGAGCCTTCAAAACAGATTCCATAACGGAGATGCAAGATTCCATAGCTAACAGTTCGGCCACTTCATTTTGATTAATGACTAGCATAAGACGGACCTCCTTCTCCTCATCATGATTGCACGAACGCAAATATAAAATTTTTCTTACTATCATAACTTATCCGGTTTAAATATTCATGTATAAAGCTGGAAGGCAAAATTTGTCCTGACCCGAGTTATTCTCTATACTTAATATAGTACGTATTATATTTTAAGGAGCTGACTATTGATTATGGCTAATAAAATAACTTTAGGAAAAACCAATCTGCAGGTTCTCCCGCTGGGTCTGGGTGCCAATGCTGTTGGCGGGCATAATTTATTTCCGGGTTTAAATGATGAAACCGGCAGAAATATTGTGCGCAGCGCTCTGGATCATGGGATTAATTTTATTGATTCCGCCTTTATTTATGGACCAGGAAGATCCGAGGAACTGATTGGCGAAGTGCTGAAGGAAAGAGGCGGCCGCGACAATGTGGTCATTGCTACTAAAGGCGCTCACGTGATTACCGGTGACAAGATTACACTCGACAACTCTCCAGCTTTTCTAAGACAGTCTGTAGAAGACAGCTTGAAACGCCTCCAGACCGATTATATTGATCTTTACTATATTCATTTCCCTGATGAAAGCACACCTAAGGACGAAGCTGTAGGTGAACTTAAGAAGCTGAAGGATGAAGGGAAGATTAGAGCCATCGGGGTGTCTAACTTCTCCATTGATCAGCTGAAAGAAGCCAACAAAGACGGTCATGTGGATGTTCTTCAATCCCACTACAATCTGCTGCATCGTGATGCGGAACAAGATTTGCTGCCTTATACGCAGGAGCATGGCATTTCTTTCGTGCCCTATTTCCCACTTGCGTCGGGCCTGCTGGGCGGCAAATATAAGCAAGGCGATACATTCAGCGACATTAGAAAAAATGACCCGCTATTTCAAGGGGAGACCTTTGCCAAGAATCTGGAGAAGGTGGACAAGGTTCGTCAGATTGCCAATGCCAAAGGTGTCGAAGTCGCACATGTCGTACTTGCCTGGTATTTGACCGTACCTTCCATCGATGCGCTTATTCCGGGCGCCAAACGTCCTGAGCAGATCGTTTCCAATTTAGAGACGCTGAAGGTGCAGCTGACACCAGAAGAGATCAAAACTATAGATTCCATATTTAAGGCGTAATCTAGCCTCATTAGATTAAGGGGTTGTCCCATGGCCACGAAATGGCTGCTGGGGCAGCCCCTTTTCTGCTTGGGTTCATCGGATGATTCGGGTTAGATAGTTCGATTGCCATGATTCGTAAGATTCGTCATTCGTTCGTTTTATTTCCTTCGTACGTTCGTTCGATCGACCTATCACAGCTCCCCGCACAATGCCCTATCGGACACAGTTGACCCGTAACGCAGCATTATTGCACATTTGGAATTCCAACGGACCTCATAGCCTCTATTGGCACAAAATACACCTAATATGAACCTTTTTCTAAGCAATAACGTCTCTGGGGTCCGAAACCCTGCTGAAAAGGCGATAAATTTGCATATAACGTCATCTGGGTCCGTAAGCGGCAGCGGATGGCAGTCGATCGTAGTGGAGAGCAATCATTCTTCTCCAATATCCTAAATTCTTTGTATTAGTAAATATTGTTTGCTATACTTTCTCTGAAGTAACATTGGACTTTAATTTTTATAAAAAGGGGAATTCCTTGATGATTATTCAACCTAAAACTCGCGGATTTATATGTACAACAGCCCATCCAGAGGGATGCGCCAAACAAATACAACAACAAATTGAATATGTAAAAGCACAAAAGAATATTGAGGGACCTGCTAATGTACTAGTCATTGGCGCTTCTACCGGATACGGACTAGCTTCCAGAATTTCAGCCGCTTTCGGTGCTGGCGCCAACACTATTGGTGTTTTCTTTGATAAAGCTGCTGAAGGTCAACGTACAGCTTCTGCTGGCTGGTACAACTCCGCAGCTTTTGAACAACAAGCAGCGCAGCTTGGACTTAAATCTCACAGCATAGTTGGCGATGCCTTCTCCGATGCTATCAAAGAGAAGACCATTGAATTGATTAAAGCTGAATATGGCACAGTTGATTTAGTTGTCTATAGTGTCGCTTCACCACGCCGCACTCATCCGGTAACAGGAGAAACCTTCTCCTCCGTCATTAAACCGGTGGGAACCGCTTATTCGAACAAAACCTTGAACTTCCACACAGGTGAAGTTTCCATGACCACTATTGAGCCTGCTTCAGAAGAGGAAGTACGTCAGACCATCGCAGTTATGGGCGGCGAAGATTGGAGAATGTGGATCGATCAGCTTCAAGCAGCTGGCGTGCTTGCCGATGGAGCTACAACCGTTGCTTACTCCTATATCGGGCCTGAAATCACTCACCCTATCTATCGCGACGGAACGATTGGTCAAGCCAAACATGATCTGGAACAAACAGCGATCCAACTGAATGATCGCCTGTCCACTCAAGGTGGACGTGCTTTTGTTTCCGTGAACAAAGCTCTGGTAACCCAATCCAGCTCCGCGATTCCTGTAGTCCCTCTTTATATCTCTGCATTGTATGAAGTAATGAAGGAAAAAGGGCTGCACGAGAACTGTATTGAACAAATGTACCGTTTATTCTCTGAGCATCTTTACAGTGGGGGCGAAGCTACTGCTGACGGAGGCTGCTTGATCCGAATTGATGACTGGGAAATGCGTGAGGATGTTCAGACTGAGGTTATGAAACGTTGGGACGAGCTGACAACCGACAATGCAGGTGAGCTTGCTGATCTTGAAGGCTACCGCCAAGATTTCTTTAACCTGTTTGGTTTTAGAACAGAGGGTGTAGACTACGAAGCTGACATTGATCCTAATGTCGACATTCCAAATATGTATTAATAACTGATCTATAGACAAATGAGGTTGTCTCTGAAGTAGTGAATTCTACTGACGAGATAACCTCTTTCTCTTTTAGATAGACATTGGCTTACCTCCCCTCTTTATGATATGGTTTGATTGAATACTGCATGTTCTACTAACATTCGAAGGAGTGAGTCACTTTTGGTTAAAAAAATTAGTGTAGCAAACGGCGCACTTGAGGTGTCACAAATTTCGCTTGGCTGTATGCGGATTGCTGATTTATCTGCAAAAGAAGCAGATACACATGTACATAGTGCCCTCGAGCTCGGAATAGACTTTTTTGACCACGCCGACATCTACGCAGCTGGCAAAGCCGAAGAAGTATTCGCAGGTGTACTGGAGAACAATCCGGGTATGCGTGATAAAATGATGATCCAAACCAAATGCGGAATCCGCAACGGTTTTTTTGATTTCTCCAAGGAACATATCCTGCAATCCGTAGAAGGCAGCCTTAAGCGCTTGAAAACAGACTATATCGACGTCCTACTGCTTCACCGGCCTGATACGCTGTTCGAGCCAGAAGAAGTCGCTGAGGCTTTTGATATTCTGGAAAGCAAAGGTATGGTCAAACACTTTGGTGTCAGCAATCAGAACCCGTTGCAAATCGAGCTGCTTAAAAAAAGTGTAAAGCAACCGCTGCTGTTCAACCAGCTGCAATTGAGCATTATGGTCACTGGCATGATTGATACAGGTTTCAATGTGAATATGACTAACTCCGGTTCAGTTGTTCATGATGGCGGGATTTTGGAGTACAGTCGCCTGCATGACATGACCATTCAGCCTTGGTCGCCTTTCCAATATGGCTTCTTTGAAGGCGTATTCTTAGATAACGATAAGTTCCCTGAATTGAACGAGGTCATTAACCGCTTAGCAGCTGAAAAAGACGTAACCAATACAGCGATTGCCATCGCATGGATTCTCAGACATCCGGCAAATATGCAGCCTGTCGTTGGCACAACTAATACGCAGCGCTTGCGTGATATTGCCAAAGCTTCCGATATTACTCTCACTCGGCAAGAATGGTATGAAATCTACCGTGCTGCCGGCAATGTCCTTCCATAAACACCTAAAGCCACGAGGTACGTTATTAACGTACGCCGTGGCTTTTTTACCAGAGAGCGATTCAATCCTCACGTTCTAGTAAAACTAGATAGACAGCGTCAAGATATTCGTATACTCACAAAAAGAACACAAAAAATAATAACTACTACCGAAATACTTAAGATCATAGTTGTTCTTTTGTTATCCTTTTTCATAATACATCCTTCCTCTCTATAGATGCACATCTCTCTTTTCAAAAGAAATTAAAGCAACGCTCAAGCAAACTCCTATGATTACAACAGGGATTAGGATCATACGAACACCCTCGTTTAGGGTATATATTTCATGTGAATTTACAGCAGAGAATTTAAAAATTTGCGTCGTTAGCGTATTTTCAGAAACCATTCGCAGATATACATATGATGAGTCTTTAAGATAACCACTGAGCAGAAAATCGCCAAATACAAAAACAAACGTGGCAATAACAGCGGTAGCCGATTTTTTCATCAATACTCCTAACAACAGCACGACAGCGGAATAAGCTGCGAGATACAAAATATTGAATCCAATAGCCCCCATAGCAACGATAAACTTCCCCTCTAAGCTTTCATTTCCGATATGGGAACCCGTAACAAGCGCTGCCAGCATATACAATACATAAAAAAGACCAAAAAATTGAATTACCCACCATAATACAACTTTTAATTCGGTCAGATATTTTCCCAGTAAATATAATGACCTGCTCTGACCCGAAGCGATAATGGTTTGAACCGACCCATACTCAAATCCCTCGGTAGCAAAAAAACAAACGTAAATCGGGATGATAAAATACAGAAAAAAAGATAACTGAATGCTAGTGATTAAAGGCTCTAAAGGACTGTCTATATCAAATCCTACTTGTACCCCCATCCAAACCAGTAATAAGGCACTTCCAAACAGCAAAAGAAGACTTATCCCCTTGAACATGGGATCCTTGGTTACATAATAAGCTTCAGCCTTAAGAAAATTACTCATTCGTTACCTCCAGCAATTAGATCCATATAATAGTTCTCAAGATTTGGAGCCGACAGGTTAATCCCTTCAATATGGATGCCCCGCTGTAGAAAAAAAGACATCAGCTCTTCCAGATTTGTACTCTCTTTAGGAATTTGAATTTCTCCAGCTTCGCTGATCGTAATGGTTTCTAGTTGGAGTTCACTTTTCAAAATCTGAAGTGTCGCTGCGGGATCAGCCGTTCGAATACAGATCTTTGTTTCCGCCGTATGTAAGAGTTCCTCCGCAGAAGCTTCTTTGATTAACCTTCCTTTATGAATAAAACCGTATTGGGTCGCAAGTAGCTGCAACTCACTTAAAATATGACTGGATATTAGTATAGTCACTCCTTGCTCTTTGGATAGCTTCTCCAGGATCTTTCGCACTTCTACAATGCCTGACGGATCAAGACCATTAATAGGCTCGTCCAATACCAGAAATTTGGGATCGTTAAGTAGAGCAATAGCCAGACCTAAACGTTGTTTCATCCCAAGGGAGTATTCTGAGGTTAGCTTAGAACCGGCATCTGCCAGAGAAACTGCCTGCAATACTTCCGCAATTCTGCTCTTATCCTTAATCCCAAACGCACGGCAATAAAACGTAAGATTTTGCTTCGCATTTAGATTAGGATAAAGCGCTGGCCTTTCAATTAGAAATCCAACCTTTCGCCTCGCCTCGTGAACAGCTTTTTTGTCCTTTTTTTCAAAAAGAGAGATTTCGCCATGTGTCGGATGTACCAATCCGCCTATTATTTTCATTAATGTAGTTTTACCTGCCCCATTTTCGCCAACAAACCCATAAATATCTCCTGCCCCAATCGTCATATAGACATCCTGAAGCGCAAAAGACTCTCCGTATTGTTTGCTTAAACCTCTGGCCTCAAAGATCGTTTGAGTCAAATCAAACACTCCTCTTTTCACTTTTCCATATCCTAACATGTTGCCGTGGACACTACATTCAAACTGTAACAATCAAGTTAGTTAATGTAATTATTAAGAAGGATTTGTATAATGTGACTTATATGGTCGACAAATTCCCGGATATTTTGGACAATTCTTGTCGAAAGGAATGATAAAGTGATACGTATTGCTGTCTGTGATGATGACTTTCCCACTACTGAATTAATAGAGAGACTTATTCTGGAGACTCAAAGGAATTTCACAAGGAAAATAGAGGTGTCGATCTTTTATTCCGGAGAAAGCTTCACTAAGGCCATTCAAGAGGCCTGCGCGTTTGATATTATTTTTATGGACATTGAAATGGCGGATATGGATGGAATAAAAGCTGGGTATGTACTGCGGGGAAATGATGAAAATGATCTAGTGCAGCTTATCTATGTCTCTAGTCATGATGAATATCATCTGCAACTCTTCGATGTTCAGCCCTCGGGATTTATCAAGAAACCTATCGATTCAGAGATATTTAAGCAAAAACTGATTTCTACGATTGAAAAAGTAATTCGCAAGCTCCAGCAAGGCAAAAAAAACTTCTTATCACTACAGCAAAAAGGAAAAGAAATTCTAATCCCCTATCGAAATATCATCTATCTGGAAAGCAACCGGCGGAGAATTATTCTTTATTCCTGCAACGATCAACTCGACTACTACAGTACACTAAACGAGGAAGAGCAGAAGCTTCCTGTGAGCGATTTTGTCCGAATCCATCAATCCTACATCGTTAACTTTTACTTTATTAAAGAAATCAGTAACCAGGGAGTAATTCTCCTTAATGGCGAAGCCTTACCCATTAGTGCAAAATACAGTGCCGATTTTAAGAAAAAATATCTGAAATTCAGGGGGAGTCTTGTTGGATAATATCTTTCTGGAGGAGTTATTTTATCTAGTAACGCTTCCACTTTTACCTATCATCATTCATTACTTCTACAGCCATTGTTTCGTTAGCCGACTTACCACCAAAGCCAATCTTGTTATCGTGTACTCTCTATATTTCCTCTGTATTGTCTTTCTGCACTATAGCTCACTGCCAGGCTCAATCCTACTCACACTCAATATTGGCCTGATTGCTCTCTTATCTTTTTTTTACAATGGAAATATCAAATGGCGGATCGTTGCCGCTCTTTTTCTGGTTGCGCTTATTACGCTTAGTGAGTTATCACTACCCCTATTTTACTCGACAAAGGGATATATTCTGAACCAGTTTCTTTCCAAGCTGCTGATGTTTATATTAGCTTTTGTATCCGTGCGCGTAGCTAAAGCCTTTGGAAATGGCGGGTTATCTAAATGGTATTGGGTTCTATTATTTATTTGCCCTTCTATAAGCACACTAGGGATCTACAGCTTCGCATCCAGCCTTTATATGCAGTCCTTCCCTACCCTTGTTCCAATCCTGTCCACAGGACTACTCATTATAAATTTATTGATATTTATCTTATGTGACCGTATGTTAGTTATCCAATCTGCGCAGAACCAAAGTTATTTACTTGAGCAACAAAATGCTTACTATGTAAATCAATATCTTTTGACAAAAGAAATACAGGAAGAATCTTTTAAGTTCCAGCATGATATTAAAAATATTCTCATAGGTTTACGCGCAAAGGTACAATCCGGTGAAGCTGCCAATCTAAATGAGTTGGACAACTTACTGGGGCAAATAGACAATCCAATAGGCGTTAGCAATAGCGGGAATACGATTATTGATTCCATTATCAACTACAAGCAGCAGGTCGCTGAGAAGCATCAGATCCCCTTCAAGTTAGACTTGAACATCCCTGTACAGCTGACGCTCGACACCACAGTTATCAGTGTGATTTTAGGAAATGCACTGGACAATGCCATTGAAGCTTGTTGCGATAAAAGAAATGAAGAGTGCTATATCACCATACATATGCATTATCTTAATGAAAGCTTGTTCATCCGGATTCAGAATCCTTATGTGAATGAAATTCATACGAATCGTTTTGGCGACATCTGCTCCACAAAAACTAATAAATCCGGTCATGGTATAGGCTTAAAAAGTATCCAGAAGGTCGTAGAGGATAGTAATGGCTTAGTAGATATTTCATATAACAATAATCTATTTCAAGTCGAAATTGTTCTTTTTATGGTCCCCTGTAAAAAAAGGATTTAGAAGCTTATCATAAGCTTCATCATAAACCCAAGTGATTCCTTCATCTTTACTGGTAAGATATATAGTTCCTGCCACACCGGTATCTTGATCAATTAACGAGATAGGGAACAGTCCTTCCTTTCTATTAAAGATAGGAGAAAGGGGATTTTTTTATATTTATCAAACTTTTCTGGAATTTAATAAGCTCTGAAAATGAAAAAGGTCTATAAAATCGCTTATTAAGCAATTTTATAGACCTTTTTAGTATACCGGTGAGAGGAATGGAACCTATCGATATTTATTTTGAACGCATCAATAGATATAGGAAGTAAGGCACACTCAGCATTGTTACAATAATTCCTGCGGGAATATCTGACTTAAAGCTGACCGTTCGAGCAATCGTATCCGCTACAAGCAGCAATAGCGCACCAATAAGCGCTGAAGTAGGTAGAAGCACTTTGTAGTCGTGACCTACCAGCTTGCGAGCCACATGCGGACTAATCAATCCAATAAAGAAGATCGAGCCCCCGAGCGCTACACAGCCAGAAGCTATGCCTACAGCCGCAATCGCCAAGCGCAAAAATTTCTTCTTTACAGCGACTCCTAATCCTATCGAAATTTGGTTGCCTAGCACCAAGACGTTCAATGTCCTGAAATTAAAAAGAATATATACGAATAGCAGCAATACCCAAGGTGCCAACAAGCTGATATAAGACCACTTGTCCCCCCATAAATATCCTGCTTGCCAACGCTGCGCAAACTCATACTTCTGGTCATCAAGCTTTAAGGTCAGGAATAGCGACAGCGCACTAAACCCCATATTGATCGCAACACCAGTCAAGACAAGTCGTGTAGAAGAAATCATACGACGTTTTCTATAGGCTAGAACATAGATCAGAGCTGCTGCCAGCAGACCACCTAAGAATGCCATAGACGGCAGTAATAATGTTATAGCGGCGCCTTGAATGCTTACCGTTGAGATAATCAGCAACACCATAAGACCTGAACCTGAGCTAATACCAAGCATGCCGGGATCAGCCAGATCATTGCGCAGCAAAGCCTGCATAACTGCACCTGCCAGTGCCATCCCAAATCCAACAAGTATCGCTAATACGATCCGAGGAAGACGAAACTTATAAACAACGAGATTATGCTCCTCTGGACCTTGTCCAAGCAATACTTGAAATACTTCAAGTGGATTGAGGGACACCTTTCCCATATTAAGACTAAGAATAGCTCCTGCAATAAGCAGTATTAAAAGAGATAGAATCCATATTGTAGCCTTATGCGATTTAACAACATTCATTTGAAGGCTCTCCTCTCTTTGCTCGCAATTAGCAAGAAGAAAGGAACACCAATCATTGCAAAAATAATGCCCAGTGCTGTCTCTGCCGGACGATTAATCAGCCTTCCTGCGATATCCGCTACAACCATAAGTGCGCCGCCGTAAATGGCTGATGCCGGAATAATATAACGATAATCTACCCCTACAAAAAAACGCATAATATGCGGAATAATCAACCCTACAAAGCCGATTGGCCCTACAAGTGCAACAGCTACACCCGCTAGTAAAAGGACCGCAAGCGTAGCTATCATCTTAACGAGAACGATCCGTTGCCCGAAGCCTTTCGCAATCTCTTCCCCCAAGTTTAAAACAGTGATAGAGCGTGCAATGAATAGTGACAAAGCCAGTCCACCTAAGAACCAAGGTATAACTAGCCTAATTTCCACCCATGTTGCTCCAGCCACACTACCCGAAGTCCAATAAGCAAGGGCACGACCAATTCCATAGTTTAATGAGATAAATGACCCCACAGCTCCAAATAGCATTGTAATTGATATTCCAGCTAGCACCAGTCGTTGAGGTGTCATTCCTGAACGATTCAATGAAGCGGCAAGATACGTTAATCCTGCTCCAAGTCCTGCGCCAATAAAGCTAACCAGCAAGGTTGTTGTCTGCAGTTGCCCTGGAAGAAAAACCAGTGTAACGGCCATTGCAAGAGCTGCTCCTGCATTTACTCCCATTAATCCGGAATCTGCTAAGGGATTTCGCGTATAGCCCTGCATAACCGCTCCTGCTACCGCGAGACACATACCTGCAATAATATCAGCTGCTGTACGCGGAATTCGAAGGGCATGAATAATCTGATGCTCGGTCAGTTCAGGATCAAAATTAAAAATCGCTGTCCATGCCATTTTCAGGCTCATGGAAGCAGAGCCAAATGAGATAGAAGCTGCTACTGAAAGTAGCAGCAGCAGTATCCCTAGGAGTAGAAACAGACCGAAATACGATTTCCCTCTTAAATCAGGGATAACGGTTGTTCTATCATCTAGCTTTCTATTTTTTTTCATACGCTGACACTAGCTTCTCAACTACAAAATCTAGCTGCTTATCAAGAGAGTAGATATCGGAATAATATGAAAAATCAAACCCGATTTCGATCAATCTACCTTCTTTGATTGCTGGAATGCTGTTCCAAATTGGATTGTCTGACAAATCATCAGCCCCATCCCATACAGAGCGGAACACGAAGTCTCCTATATACTCAGGTAACACCTCTAAGGAAACAAACCCTCCAGTAGCCTTCTCTCTGCCATCAATCTTTTTCTGAAGAATCTCTGGTGCTTTTAGCCCTAAATATTCATAAATGATCTGAGAGCCCCTTCCATAAAGCTTGCTATCGATCACCGCCATCTCTTTTTTGCCGCCTTCGATAATGGTTACTGTCTTATCCAAAATTCCAAGTTCATCAAGCTGCTGCTTGCTCTTCTCCAACTTCTCGTGGAAATTATCTAATAGAGCTTGTGCCTCCTGCTCCTTGCCAAATACCTCGCCAATCTTCATTACACGTTCATCCGTCGCCATTTTTTCATAAGGAATTGGAACGGTCGGTGCAATATCCTTAAGGATTTCGTAAGTTTCTTCAGAAGCAGCTATGATCAAGTCCGGCTTTACTGCCATAATAGCCTCTGGATTAGGCTCATACCATGAACCTAGATCTTCAATCCCCCCAAGCTCTTCTGCAAAGGCCGCTCCTTCAAAGACACTCGAAGTCCCTACTGGCTTAATGCCGAGGGCCACAAGATCCCCTTGAAGGTATAACACGACAACCCTCTTTGGATTAGCTGGAACAACAATATCTCCCTTTATTGTAGAGATAGTTCTTGTCTGAGTCTCCTTATTGGCATTGTCAGCTGCAGTTGAATTATTTGCTGGTGATGATGTAACTTCAGAAGCTTTGGATCCATTAGAATTTGTGACATTAGAACCAACACTTGCAGATCCACATGCACTTAATAGCAAGGTAAAGCTAAGCAGCATCGCTACAATAAAACTTGACGTCTTTGTTAATCTCATAGGTGAAGACCCTCCGGTTATTTCATTATGGTAATAGTAATGATAATGATTATCATACTCAATAACATTATATCGGGAGGATATGTGCTCGCCAATGGAGAATTTGGCGGTGGTAAATGGACGATTGTCCGATGAGCTCACCTGCCTGCTTTCCTTGCGGAACCGGATGGGAGATTGACCATTGTATTTACTGAACATGCGACTGAAGTAATATACATCGTTATATCCAACTTCTTCTGCAATATCGCGAAGTGGAGCATCGGTACATCGTAATAGCTCTTCTGCATGTTTAAGCCGGAATCGTATCAAATATTCAATCAAGCTAAACCCTGTCTCCCCTTTAAAGCGGGTTGATAAATGACGAGGGCTATAATTAAATTGCTCCGCTATAGATTCTAGTGATAAATTATGACGATAATGCTCCTCAATATAACGGACAACCTGCCCAATGACATCCGGTTGCCTGAGGTTAATTCCATCCTTTGTAAACTGCTTTAATAATTCATGTATAAACTGATAGAACAAGCCTTTAACTTGAATTCTTTCCAATTGGCTTCCTTGTGCCCAAAGTTGTTCCATTGCCATTAGTTGATAGTGCAGTGGTAATGGCTCCAAAGACTCGAAGCTATACTGCATCCGAAATGGATTGCTGCGTTCTAAAAGTCTTGCTAAATCCTTTCTTCCTGGCAAGGAGGCTCTATAGAATAATAAATAGTACTCAAACAACTTCCCTGTCTCTATACTTAGTCTCATGCCCTTGCCACCATGCACAATAAAGTGACGGTCTGCCTCGTAATCTATGCCGTTGAGATTCAAGCTGGCCGTACCCCGCACACAGTAGATAAATCCACATGCTGGTAATACATAGCCTTGCAGCTTGTCCCCAGGCTTCATCACAGCATGTCGAATATCAAGTACTTTAACAGCGGCATAATTCCATGCGAAAATATGATCTTCCAGCCTCATCTTTGCAATACACTCCGATCTGCTCCACAATCTATTTGAATTAATTATATTTCACAATAAATGATAATGATTATCAATTAGTATTAGGTAGTTCCTCTATTTTGTCAATCGCTGTTTAGTATCATGATTGCTTATAGCTTTCGAAATGGAGCTTCCTCAGGAATGCCTCTATCTCATTCACATATCCGCTTACATTAATCTTCCTCAGTACAACTAAGTACAATTTCTTATTCACACTTGAAGGATGTATCAAAAGTTTTCCGGCACAGGCATGAACGGAATTGTAAAAAAACAAACAAAAAAGTTCATCAGATATAGTATCTAATGAACTTTGAGTTGATTTAGTTGGTACCGGTGAGAGGACTCGAACCTCCACGGTTTCCCTCTCGATTTTGAGTCGCTCATGCTATCGGGAAGATAGCAGAAACTAAGTCAAAGAAAAGGAATCTAAAGCCCGCGAAAATCCTTGTAAGATCAAGTTTTTTGCGGGTTCTTTCGTTAGATTTAAACGCCGCAAGGCTTCCGAGAATCTTCTCAAATAGTAGTCGCTTTTGCACAAATGAGAGAACTCGGAGAGAACTATAACAGATCAGCCCGCTCCCTATCATTGACAGATAATATCGAAGCTTTGGCTTCAGGGAGGGGAATTGATATGAGAAAAACAACATTAAACACTATCGCTAATCAAAAAGGCAGTACAGGTAAAACCACCACCGCTTATAACCTGGCTTACGCCTTATATAATGAAGGAAAAAAGATATTACTGATTGATTTTGATCCTCAAGGGAATCTAACGATGTACTTTGGTATCGAACAACCTGATAAACTCCCTTACTCTATGTTCAACATCAAGAACGCGATGATGACGGACGAACCGCTTCCATCGCCCGATGAGTGCATTCATTCTCAAGGTAACATTGACCTGATTCCTAGCAACACTTGGCTTACTCAATATCAATGCTTTGGTAGCACTCAACTGCTCAGATCATTGTGAAGGTAAAGAAGCGAATCAATCCACATATTCGCATTGAGGGCGACTTGATGACCAGGTGCGACACCCGTACCAATTTATATAATGAAACCATTCGTCTAGTGAAAGTGTGGTGTATCATAGAAGTCAGTCGTCCGGCAAGTTTATTTTGATCAATGAAAATGGACTCTAGACTCCAAAGCGAGGAAAACTGTCGGCCTGTCTTTTACGTTATTCAAAAATAATTAAGTCATCTATCTCCCCTAACGCAAAATACAAGAATCCTTTGAATTTATCAATCGTAACATTCCGTAAAATATCAGCAAAATCTTCATAATCTTTTATTACTTGAAAATTATTAAAGTAAACTTTATTCAATATCTCTGCTTCGCATTCACTTCGACTTATTGGACTAAATCTATTACTGTATACATTTATCCTTAACTCCTCTTTTAACTCGTGGAAATTTACACTTTCAAGCATGAAATTTATTATCTGTTCCACATCTATGGTTATCTTATTTGGAGTCTCGTAAATATCATTGCTGCTCGTTAATTCAAATATATAGTAAATTCTAGTAGAGTCCTCATTACTAAAAAATATAATTTCAAATTTACAGTTATTTTTGACACCATAAGCTTTATCTAATAATTTGCAAATACTTATCAAGTACAATTCATTGAGAATCGTTTGTTCTTTGTTAAAAATCTTAGAAAAATAAGTACTAGAAAGTGCAACTTTTTTATCACTATTACAAAATAATTTAAATATTTGTACATCTATATATAAATTAGATGCTATCCGTTCCAGTTCTTTGTCATGGAATTCTTGCTTTTCCACACAACCTCTTCGCTTTGTTTTTTGAGGCAAGTCAGAAATAACAAACTCATTTTTTTCATGATTAAAAATGAAATATCTTAAATTTCCTGCTACATAAATACTACTTAAAGTCTCAAATAATTGGTCAACGTTCAAACTTTTTACGTCCTCAAGTAGGCCTATTGGTCGAGAAACAATATCTTTATTTAAAAAATGAATCATTACATTGATCTTTGCCACCTCATTGTGTTTCGATAGTATTTCTTCCTCGACCTCTCTAATGGCCATTAACATTAAGTCATAATATTCATTTTTATTATCTAATATCCTCCCCACATAGTTTTCAAATTCAAAGATAAGGTTTAAACCTACTTGGTACTTCGCATTGCTCCAACTATATAAGCAATAGCAGTAACTTGTTTGTCCTCTCAAATTACTTTCTTTCTCTGTGAAAAAATCTTTGAGCATCGCCAGTATAACAAAGTGCTCTAGAACGTGAGCTAAACCGTTGTTGCTAATACCATCTTTTTCTGATCCAGCTTCGCATAAAATAAAAAATGAATACATCATCTACCTTCTTTCCGAACTTCACTTCATTTTTTTATCCTTGATGTGTTTTAACTTTATGCGTAATGCTCAATCTAAGAAGTAAACCTCATTTTATTAATCCATCTTGGCAAAAATAGTAGGAGTATAAATAAAACTGCAACAGTAATGGAAGGAACGGCAATAATTCTAGAAATACCTCCATAGGGTTCAAAACTTGTGTAATAGCTATTGAACTTGGCTATCTGCATGGGCAGAAAATTGCCCACATAATGTTTCAGAAAGAATACCTCGCTCATCTGAATGGCGTAAGATATGGCTATGGTGAATAGTAACAGGGCGTAGCCAGTATAAATCTGTGTGACTAATACGCTGATCAATAAAGTAATCCCTGTCATCAGTGAGATTGCCACATATCCAATAACCAGGTTGATTAAAAACTGCTCGAAATAATTCACCGCAACCATTGATAAAAAAAATTGTGGACTACTTTGTATAGGCAAATCCGCTCCTTGTAAACCGTACATAAAGAATATAGGCGTAATGTAAATCGCTACCGCCGTCAGATAAAGCAATAAAGAGAGCTGGAAGGCGTTGATAATCCGTATCCTACTCAGCTTACGTTTTCCAAACCTCGTGGATTTGACCAGTCCGTCCACGCCCAAGGTCTCGTCTTCATTAAAAATTGGGACCAGTAGAATGGAAATGAGAACCAGGACAATAAAAACACACTGGCTCATCCCTGAGTTAACGTTCTTCCATCCCTCGGCATAACCCATCCGGATAGGTTCGGAGAGAGAAGCCGCTGCAAAATTCCCGTTGCTGATTCCTTCCCTAGAACTCCCCGCTTCCTTCTGTGCACTTTTGATGATGTCTGCCCTGTCCTGATAAAATTGTTCTGCTGAGACATCCCGTATTCCAGTCCAGTTCCAGCCATACACTTGGATAAGCATATCCAAGGCTGGCAAATCTGCAACATCCGCTTTATTCCTGTCTTCTGGTAGGCTAAGTTCTCTGTATTTTTCCAAAATTTTATTAATCTCAACTTCATCCAATACCTCCGGTTGATAGAAATACCGGTATTCCGTCCCATCTGTTACCTCATATCTTGCCTGATTTAAATAACCTGTTTTGATGGTGTCTAAGTTGTAAAAGGTAAGTATCAGAAACAATGCCAACAAAAAACCGAATATGTTTATGTTTAGGATTTTACTTCTGTTTACTTTTGATAAATAGCTCATGATTTCACCTACCTTCCTCTACTGTAAATAATATCTTCTCATCCATATAGAGATACCGATTCGAGATAAGAGAATGTACACAGTACCCAGAAACAGGGCGACAAAAACATAAGGAAATACAGTATTACCCACAAAATATAATTTCTCTATGCCTATAAGATTATTGATAAAGTTCTGAGGCATGAAGACCATCACTTTTTCAGTCAGCGCCCCCCTCCCCATCTGATAAGTATTTACGAGATAAAAATAAATCAGTGAAAGTGCTAATACCAGTTTCCCTCTTTTAAAAACCACGGACAAAAACAGGATAAGATGCGTCACGACAAGTGTGGAAAAGTATCCCATGGAAATATAGAGTAACCCCTCTTGAAGCTGATTCATAGAATAAAATGTAACTGTTCCGATTTGAACCGAAGAGTCCCAGCCGTGCAGCGTATACACTGCGGTAATAAACAGCAGTATGATCGCAATATACACAAAATAGGCTATCGTAGAAAACACACAAGCGGCACCAAGCTTGTAGCTGAGCAGCCTCCTCCTGCTCTCCTTGGTGGATAAGGTCACCTTGTCAATTCCTTTGCTGCTGTTTTTGGAGAATCCCTCGCATAGGATAAAGGCCAAGAACATAAAGAAAAGGTAGATCGTATTTAATAAACCTATTTTCAGGTACTCCCAGCCACTATCGTATTTGAATAAAAATGGGGTGGGTACTTTTTGCATTTTCTGGGATATGATTTCGATTTGTTTCTCTGTATAAGGAAATAGATTTTGTTCAGTGGATAAATATTCGGTAAAACTGCCCTTCCAATCTACATAAAAATTGGAGAGTTGCTCATCCGTTAAATTTAAGCTGTTATCGAGAACACGGTACTTTATATATGGAAAGTTCAGTTCCCAGTTCAGCGCATCGTGAGGAAAAGTTAATCTTTTTCCCAACTTGCGATCTGTATCTACTTCGCCTTCAATATAAGGTTTGTCCACGCTGTTTTCGTAGTTTTGTTTCATTTGTAATAAATAATCCGTCGTCATCGTGCCCTCAACCGTGCGCTCCCTTAAAATTTTCCAGCCTCCAAGACCGCTATGTATGGTTCCCTCATCATCCAAGACATCTATACTCTTGGCGGTTTGAATCCAGGGGATCAGAATAATAGTGAGAAAGAGTAGGCTGATAATTACTGTATTTTTATTTAATATTTTTTTCAGTTCTAATGGAATGAAATTACGCATGGCTCCCACTCCCTAAGTAGATGTAGTAATCTTCCAGCGTGGGCTCGCATACGATTGCGCCTGATTCCTTTTCTCCCAAGTAACGGACATTAACAACGTTTTCTTCCTGCCGGATCCGTACGATCAGGTGCTCCTTTTTAAAGGAGGCCAGTCGCTCTCTGTCCATCTCCTCAGTAAATACTTTTCCTTTAATCCCGGATAACATCTTTTGCACATTACCTTGCTCTTTAATTTTCCCCTGATTTAGGATGATCACATTGGTGGTAATTGCTTCGATATCCGAAATAATGTGGGTAGAAAACAAGATGATCTTGTCCTGTCCCATTTCGCTTATGATGTTTGAAAAACGGATTCGCTCATGGGGGTCAAGCCCAGCGGTGGGCTCGTCAAAAATTAATATCTTCGGATCGTTAATAATGGCTTGGGCAATGCCCACCCGCCTTTTCATCCCTCCGGAAAAGGTTTTGACCTTTTTATTAGCAACATTCTCCAGGTTGACAAACTGTAATACCTCTGGAACTTTGTGCTTCAGTTCTTTTTTTGACAACCCCTTCAGTGCTCCCATATATTCCAGATATTCTGTTGCTGTAAACGCGGAATAAACCTCGAAGTCCTGGGGAATATATCCCACAAGATTCCGGTAGTCGTCGTTCATATGGAAGATATCCTTGCCGTTAAAGGTAACCTTACCACTAGTTTGATGGTCAATTGCCACAAGAATTCTCATCAAGGTGCTTTTCCCTGCCCCATTATCTCCCAAAAGCCCATACACACCTTCAGGCAATGTAAAATTTAGTTCACTGATTGCCCGTTTCATTCCAAATGTTCTTGTTAAATTCTCCGCTTTAATTTCCATCGCTAATTTCCTCTCTCAATTGATATACGTCTCCTTCCGAGAGAACTTGCCATTCTTCTCCCGTAGACTTTCTACCTAACAGGAGGTTGGTATATTCTCCGTCCAGCTTTTTCACTTCCCATGCGAACAGATTTTCATTTTCGAATCCTGCTATGATACCTGTTTTTTCTTCCTTGTATAGAATATTTTGGATTCTCGGATCATCAGTGTTTCCCCTAGTGCCATTGTCCGCTGGTTCGGGAAACCGATCTGAATTTTCTCTCATGTATGCATCAACTGTTTTGTAGATGCCTGTTATATCCTCGATAGAAAGAGATGGAACTTCTATTGTTGGCCTAATTGAAGACTCTTTTCTTCCTTGCTCCCGATAAGTTCTTTCATTTTTTTTCCTCCCTTCATCAAGACGTTTGTCCAAAGCAATATCCTCAAAAGTCCTTTTATCATCTAGCGTTGCATCCTTTGGAGATTCCTCATTGCCCGGATTCTTATTCTCTGACTTTACATCCTTCGGATTATTATCTAAGGTAATTAAATCCTCTGAGATGGTTTTATCATCCTGTATGCTTGCATATTCTGAGTAGCTGCTTTGATTTTGGAAGTAGAGGCTTCCTCCAATCAAAATGGTTATAGTTAATACAAACATTAAGATTTTTTTCACTAAGACACCTCCATTTTTAATATGTAATTC
Organism: Paenibacillus sp. FSL H8-0175; assembly: GCF_045040615.1. Classification (NCBI taxonomy): domain Bacteria; kingdom Bacillati; phylum Bacillota; class Bacilli; order Caryophanales; family Paenibacillaceae; genus Paenibacillus; species Paenibacillus sp. FSL H8-0175. The sequence goes on from NZ_CP150299.1 coordinate 5,678,172, forward strand.
TACATTTTATCGTTTATTTCAACTGACTTAATTTTCCGTATAAATTTAAAGTATCCCTAATCTGAGCCTGATCTGGATGACTAATGTCCTTTAATGGCGCCCCCATGACGATGATTATATACTCACGGTTATTCACTAACCCAAGTGTTGCCCAACATTGTCCAGCAGCAGATGTAGTTCCCGATTTACCTCCAATAATTTTGAAGCCGATTTGCTGATCTTCATTAAGGTACTTCAGTACCGTCGATTCTAACTGAATCCCTTCTGGATGGTCTGTTGTTGATGTCGTCAGGTATGTCTCTTGAGTAAACATCTTTTTAAAATCCTCGTTCGCTAATGCATAATCCAAAAGCTTTCCCACGTCTGAAGCGGTTGTATACTGATTGTCATCATGAAGGCCCTCAGGACTAGTGAAATGTGTACCATTTAAGCTGAATTCAGCGGCTTTATCATTCATCATCAAAACAAAATTTTCCACACTTCCCGCAACATGGACAGCTAAAGTGTTTGCCGCTTCACCACCAGAAGTGAGAAGCGTCCCATATAACAAGTCTTGGTAGGTAACCTCCTCATCTTCGCGAAATCCGGCCATAGAAGAGTTACTTGCAAGAAGCTCACCGAACGTTCTCCGGTCTACCGGCGCGATTACAGATAAGTCATCAACATGCTCAAGGGTGACAATTGCGGTCATAATTTTTGTCAGTGAAGCAGGATAAACCTTGGCTCCCGCACTTTCTTCGTAAATGGCTTGATCAGACTCTCTGTCATAGACATAAATATATGGACTGGCATAAGTGTTCTGTCCAAAGAATGGCAAGACCTTTTGTGAATCTAAATTCAGTTTACTTGCTGTTCCTATTAGCACTCCGAGAAGAACAATTGTGAATACTGATATTCTTACTAACTTGGGTTTCCTGTTCTTTAGCTTGCTACGTTCACCTTTCTCCATTTCCATTTTCTCCCTATTCTTCTTGGTACAAAGTATAGATTCAATACCTTAAAAATCTAGGTGTGTAGATCTTAAATTTTTCTTAAATAAATGGTTTGTGCTTTACTATTCTTCTCTACTTCATTAGTATCCAGCCGTACACGAACTTCAACCGAGCGTTATATATAAAATGTTTCAAATAAATAGTGACATCAAAAAAATATCATCTAAATATTTTACTGCAATGTTGGTATTGCCTAACGTTGATTCTTTCTTTGTAAATCACTCATATATCCCTTAATATGCTCCAATAACAAACCAGTAAATTTTAAGAATAAAAAAATATGATGTCACTATTTTAAGATTGATATATTGCAATTTAGCAATTATAATAAACACAACCTACTATATGAAAGGTGAATGAAATGAAAAAACTGCCTAGAATCAGTCAAAAAGAACAAGATGTGTTATTGGTTTTTTGGCGAGATGGCGGAAATTTAACCGCATCAGCCATCGCAGATAAAGGGGATGGATTGGGTATTAATACCGTTCAAGCAGCGGTTCGGAATTTATTGAAAAAGGAATATATTGAAATTTCTGACATTGTATATAGTGGCACCGTACTAACAAGAAGTTATAAGCCTGTTATAAGTGCAGAACAATATGCTGCATATCAGTTGCAAATTTTAAAAATAAATGCTAAGAATTTTTCAGTATCGAACTTTGTAGAACATTTTAAAGAAAATAATGAGTTAGATTGTTTAAAAGAATTGAAGTAGTTATATAAATCCAAGTTTAATCTCACCGTAGTTAAAGATAAAATTCATATAGGACGAGTATGAAAACTGAAAAATTAAGTATGTCAAGCATTTTGTTGATATATTATATAGACATCTGTTTATTCCTTCTTCGAGAATTACAACAATACAGGAGTATCAGATGTTTTTCCATTTTCACCTTTTGGACACTTTGTCAAGCACTGATTACTGCTTTGAGCTCTTTATATTATTTCAACAACTCACCTGCAAGAGCAGGCTCTTTAATGAATCCTTTATAGTTGTCTGCTTGAATGTCATACAGCTCCGCATATATTTTATTATTGCTAATCAGAAAATCATGATCACCCACAGCGTCTACTTTTCCTTCGTGTATTACAATTATTTGATCAATATTTTTTATATTAGTGAATCTATGAGTAATAATTATATTAATCCTCTCTGTTTTTTTATTTACCATATTTTCAAAGACTTCACTTTCTGTCTTAGCATCTAAAGCTGCTGTTGGTTCATCAAATACCATAACGTCTGCTTCCCGGACGAAACTTCTTGAGATAGCAAGTCTTTGCCATTGTCCTGTTGAAATATCCTCACTATTTTCCCATCCAATCAATAAATTTGTATCAAATTTCCTATTTAATTCATTAATAAAATCATGTGCTTGACCTAAGACGGAAGCTTCTATTATAACTGGCATATTGTTAATATTATCAACCATTGAAATTCCAATATTTTCTCTTATTGTAAGCGGAAACTTCACAAAATCCTGGAACATCGCGCTCATTTTCTCAAAATAGGCTTTCTTGTCGTACATAGTTCTATTAATGCCATTGATTAATATCTCGCCTTTTGTTGGTGCATATAACCCTAAAATGATCTTGATCAACGTAGTTTTTCCACTTCCGTTATATCCGACAACTGCATAATCAAATCCCTTTTTTAATGTCAAATTTATATCTTCTAATATATGGTTACATGAGCTTGGATATTTAAAATAAACTCCTATAAACTCAATTGAATCCACGACAAAATCCTTTATTAAATCCTCCCTAACTTCCTCGCTTTTTATTGAATTTATTTTGTTTAACCTCTCAAAGCTCAATAAATACAAACAATTTTCATATAGTGTCAAAGCACAGCTTATTAAATTGATCAAAGCATTTTGCAGCTTGGTAGCAGTTTCAATACTCATTATGATCACACCGATTGACAGTTTACTCATAATACCATTAACAACTATAATTATTTTCAATAAATAGGTCAGTAAATGTTGAATAGAATCACCTACTGTAGATTTTATAGTCAAAGTTCTTTTTACATTTTTATCTTGCTCAATTATCTTTTCAAAAATATTATTAATGATATTCTGTATAAAAGATATGTTGGAAAATAATTTCATTTCTTTGAAATTTTCATATGTAACTATCATATCCTTTAAAGAACTATAGTACCTAGTTTTTTCATATCGTTTATCATATACTTCAAATAACTTTGACATAGATTTTAAATTAATTATTGTACTTGGGACTATTGATAGTATGATGATAATCACTATACTTATCTGGTAAGATGCCAATATACTTATTGTACCAACGAATAAAGTCATATTCATGATAATCTCAACAATGTTATTCAAAATACCTATACTTCTCACTGTTGACTCGTCATTTGTTTTTTGGATGTCATTATGTAGTCTTGGATCTTCGAAATCTTGCATTTCCATGCTGTCTACAATTTCAATAGTTTTATTTGTTATATACTTATCAACTAATACAGTATAAATTTCCTTTACATAATTTGTAGTTTTATTAATAATTAATTTTATTAGTACAATAATGAAATGAAGAAGAAAGAGATATATTATGATAATATAATCTTTGTTGTCATTTATTAAAAGAGAACCTATTTGATCTATTATATGCTGCCATACAATTAAGTTTATGATATCAGGTAAAGCCATAACAGAACTTAAAACTAAAATTAATATGAAGTATTTTTTGGAAGAGGCGAATAATACGCTTAGAGTAGTTTTTATAATAGCAAAGTAGTTACTAAAGTGTCTAAAATTGTTGAATTTCTTCATCTCAATTATCCTCCAGTATTAATTGTGTTCTAAGTACTAAGGACGTGACTAAACCCTGAAGAATAATGTGGTATGGATATTGTATTTCAATATAGGTCATAGCCTTCTGAAGAGTAACTCCAGTCTAACAACCTTAGATTTGAATACAACAGTGTCTTCGTCGGTATTGGACGAAGACACTGTTGTATTGTGAAACTCAATTTCTTGCCGCGTCGGAGTTATACGCGTTGTTTACAGAACCGACGCAAGAGCAATTACAATCAGGTTCTGAAATTTTATTTAACTGAATAGTTCGTTAATTGAGAATTACACATACTGCTGGTTTGTAAAACTAGTTTCTTGCTGCGTCTTGGTTAGCCGCTTCATTTACAGAACCGATGCAAGAGCATTGACAACCAGTTCCTGAAACCTTAGTAGCTGCTTGGTTCGCTAATTTAGAGTTACACACACATGGCGCACGAAAAGCTATGCTCTCATTGTCAATAGCTTGCTGTTGATATGGATTCATAATTTTCAGCATATTCTCACCTCCTTTCATTATGTATTTATCCAGGTTTAAATGAGAACAATTAAACCGAGAAATTAATTGTTATAAAAGAACATCTTCGTTAAAGATTGCTAATTGTTCCGGTGATGTCCTAAGTAAGTTGTGATAATTCCTTAAACTACGTTCTGTTGTACTTCTATAATATTCACACTCTGCAAGATCAGGTTCCCTGACTCCCGAAGAATCCATTCTGTCTACATAACAACTACTACAAAGTTTAGCAGCCCAACAATCAGAGCAAATATTTTCCCAAACTTCGGAAAATTCATAAACATATTTTTTATAAATCTTTTCCTCAATAATCCCTTGATTTATATTTCCTATTGAAGGACTGTTTCCTATCCTTTCACATGCGAGAAAATCGCCATCTGCGGAAACAAATAATCGTCGGGATCCAACAACACAACAACCGTTCATTGGCACAAAATTAGTAGCTCTTTTTGTTACGCTTCTTTTATGAATTCTATCAAGTGAATTAAAGATAGTTTGTTCTTTAATTTCTTCCAAATTGCTAGTAATACTGATTTGCTTATCCTGCCATTGTCGTAGCGATTGGTCATTATAATCGGAGCTTTTAAGCAATTCTTCAGGCACAGTACCAGGACCGGCATAACCTAATTGATATCGGAAATCTTCATGAGTAAAATCTAAATTTGTAAAAAAGTCATCTATTTGAGAAACCTTTTCTTCGCTAAACGGAGGCATGTACACCGCATTTGCACTTATGTGCATTTCCTTACCATTTTTTCTAGCTACACTATTTAATAATTTGAATTTCTTGAAAACGTCATCAAATGAGCCTGAGCCATTCTTATAGACTCGATACATATCATGTATTTCTTTGGGACCATCAATGCTACAAAGAATAGATAAATTGTCAACGGTAGAAAAATATTCAGCCATTTTGGGGGTTAATACAGACAAGTTAGTAGTAAAAGAAAATTGTATAGTCCTTCCTGCTAAAGCAACCTTCGAGTATTCAATAACTTCTTTTAATAGCTCGAATTCAAGTAAAGGCTCTCCACCGTAAAAAGTAATAGAAACTTCCTGCTGATCCCCATAAAGTTTCATGTAATCAATAGATTTAAGCGCCGTATCAGATGACATTCTTTTTGAAGTAAACGCCCGATTGTGAGGATACCCATCATGGTATATACAATAGCGACAACGCATGTTGCATTTTCCAGTTAATTCTAAAATGAGTTGCGTTGTCCCTGTATTCATTTCATTTTTTATATACTCTAGGGATATGTCATTATATAAGTGCTTAATTTTGAATCCTTTGAATAAATCCTCCTCATTAATTGAAGTCATTAATTCATCTACATTAACGTTGTGAGCATAAATATATTGATTTAATTCATCTAAGCTTTTATTAGAGGAAATTAACAATTCAAATAACTGAGCTATATCATTGTCAAGCATCACAACCTTACTTGTACCACTATCGTAGAAGTAGTAAAAGTTATGTTCAGAGAATATCTTCCCTATGGAAAGTGCTGTTTGTGCTGGTTTTTCTTTTTTGTATTCTTGGATGTAATTAAAGAGTTCTGAAAAGTTTTCGAAGTTATCTTTATATAGATCCATTTCATTACCTCCTGCCATTAAAATACAACTCTTGAATATTATTATAGTAACATATTAAAAAAATATCAACACATTAATTTTTTAATATGTTACTTTCGGTCTTACCACATCTAGGTTATGAAGTTTAGTAGGCGAAAACTCTACTTGATAAGACTAAAGCGAGCCCCATATTTTAATAGACAACTTCGCATAGAAACCTGCAACACTCTAAATCAAAAAAGAGCAGCATAAGCGCTGCTCTTTTTTGCTAGGCTAGAATCGGAGTCTTAATACTTGAATTCATACGAATAGGAGTTTATTGTCTCCAGAACCGTACTATTTTCCACAAATTTTGTTATATGTACCACCCGGTAGGTATTCCCGGAATTGACATAGTTAAACCCGTTCGAAGCATGTGAGCCCATGCTCGAGAAAGACTAGGTCCAAGACTTCACATCAGACCATTGATTGCTGCTGTTTTACCTCTTTTGTAGGGTGAGAGTAATAGAAGTATCATAATCCGTATAAATCTTTATTGTTCTCCCACTCTCGATAGTCAGCGAAACAGATGTCACCGAGATATACTATAAAGGGTATTATTATCTTCTCCTGTACAGCAGGTTCAGCATATTCTACTCTCTAAGGTCATGCAAATAAAGATTTCTTCGTAATTCCCCTCTATTTTTTTCTTATTCAGATGTTTCTTCATACTCCACTTCCGCCATTCTTAAGAAGCAGCTTCATTGCTCTGCGCCTGGCTCTGGTCAAATAAGATCTAATATTCACCGCTTGGACATCCATAGAAGCAGCAAGCTTGTGATCACTCCATTCAAGAATGTACTTGTTATACAATAAAGTCTGATCCCGTTCTGATAACTCACTGAGTATCTTGGCAATCTCTGTGTAATCCTCCTTGAGGCTATACATCTCCTCGATGCTAGGCTGCTTGTCGGCTATTTGCTCTATACTGTCAGCGGTTATCCCTGAAGAGGTATGATTCAGATGTCTTTTGCGCTGCTTCGCATGATTAATACTAGTATTATGTACGGTATGGACCAGATAGGATACTTGTTTATGCAGGTCTAGGGAACGCAATAATGCGGCTTTACTGATTAGTCTGACGAAGGACTCCTGTATCATATCATCAACAACATCATAGTCCTGCAAGATCTCATAAGCCTTCTTTTTCATAATAGGATAATACCTATCGTATAGCTCTGTTAGAAATACAACATCCTCGTTAACTTCTACAGTAGATAGGATGGTGAAGAACATGAATATTCTCACTCCCTTTAATTTACATTATAATACATAATAATAGTTTATCCACCTTATTATGGAAGTGATGTATGATTCACAATATATGCTACTAGAAGCATTCAGCGAAACAAAAAGACCACTCTAAATAGCTATATTTAGAAAATAAAAAAAACTTGTAAAATTGCTGGAAGCAATCTTACAAGTTTTTTTCGATATACCGGTGAGAGGACTCGAACCTCCACGGTTTCCCTCTCGATTTTGAGTCGAGCGCGTCTGCCATTCCGCCACACCGGCAAAGTATTAAGTTAAAATATGGCGCGCCCTGAGAGATTCGAACTCCCGGCCTTTTGATTCGTAGTCAAACGCTCTATCCAGCTGAGCTAAGGGCGCAAAATTTATATGGAGCGGACGACGGGAATCGAACCCGCGACCCTCGCCTTGGCAAGGCGATGCTCTACCGCTGAGCCACGTCCGCACACGGTATGTATTGATGTCCGACTCACTAAAGAAGTGAGCCATGAAGGACTCGAACCTTCGACACCCTGATTAAAAGTCAGGTGCTCTACCAACTGAGCTAATGGCTCATAAAGCAAGAAAATGGCGGAACCGACGGGATTCGAACCCGCGGTCTCCTGCGTGACAGGCAGGCATGTTAGGCCAACTACACCACGGTTCCAGAAGAATAATTGCTTAATGAAAATTGGTTGCGGGGGCAGGATTTGAACCTGCGACCTTCGGGTTATGAGCCCGACGAGCTACCGGGCTGCTCCACCCCGCGTCAGTAAAAAAAGTATTAATTCCCTTGGATCCCCCGGAAAGTATCCGGAATCCTCAGTGAAGCATTAACTTCACTTTTGGGGATGTGTTATGGTGGAGGCTGAGGGGATCGAACCCCCGACCCTCTGCTTGTAAGGCAGATGCTCTCCCAGCTGAGCTAAGCCTCCATATAAAGAAGCAACTTAATTATCATAACATAATCAAATCTGTAATGCAACCATTTTTTCTAGAAGTCTGATGCTGTTTCAAGAAGAAGTGGTGACCCGTATGGGATTCGAACCCATGTTACCTCCGTGAAAGGGAGGTGTCTTAACCCCTTGACCAACGGGCCGTTTTAAAAACAAATTGTTTTGACAACAAAAAAGATTATATCATGTATTATTAAGTATAGCAATACCTAAACTAATTATTTTTCTTTTTACTCTTCCCTAGGTAATAGATTGATATGAAGCTTTTGAGCTATTATCTCAACGATTTCACCTATAGTTCTATCATTCGTGTCTAGATGCTGCTTAAATACCTCGTGATCAAGCCCTCTGATGCACCTGTCGATCTGCTGAGCAGCCCAAGAGTCTTTTCCTTCACTCTAATGCTTAATCTCTTAAGCAAGGTCTCTCGGGAGGCACACAAACTAAAATGATAAAGCTCTATACCTCCATCAATTAACTTGCCGATGATTTCCCTGCAATAATCCGGATTCACTAGGGTCATAGGTACGATAATTATTCCATCATATTCGCTAGCTATATTTTTCTTCGATAAATTTCATTTGCGGTTTCTGTCTTCGTTGGACCAAAAGCACCATTTATCCATATAATCATGATCATTTGCCTCCATGATACTAATTTTCATTCAAAAACCACTTCACAGTGATTGCCTATCCTTATAATAAGCTGCTAAATATCGTACAACAAAAAGACCACTGTCGATTACTCAACAGTGGTCTTGCGTGCTTGGCAACGTCCTACTCTCCCAGGACCCTTCGGTCCAAGTACCATCGGCGCTGGAGGGCTTAACGGTCGTGTTCGGGATGGGTACGTGTGGAACCCCTCCGCTATCGCCACCAAACGGGCATTTGCGGTACAAATGCATTATTCAGGTCTCAGCATCGCCAAATGCTGAAAACAAATTCATCATCATACAGTCACTTGGACTATATAAATCTGAGCTTGATGCCTGAAAACTGAATCCGAAACGAATCTGCATTCTACGTATAGGATAAGCCCTCGACCGATTAGTATTGGTCAGCTCCATGCATTGCTGCACTTCCACCTCCAACCTATCTACCTCGTCGTCTTCAAGGGGTCTTACTAATTGGGAAATCTCATCTTGAGGGGGGCTTCACGCTTAGATGCTTTCAGCGCTTATCCCGTCCGTACGTAGCTACCCAGCCATGCTCCTGGCGGAACAACTGGTGCACCAGCGGTACGTCCATCCCGGTCCTCTCGTACTAAGGACAGCTCCTCTCAAATTTCCTGCGCCCACGACAGATAGGGACCGAACTGTCTCACGACGTTCTGAACCCAGCTCGCGTACCGCTTTAATGGGCGAACAGCCCAACCCTTGGGACCTACTTCAGCCCCAGGATGCGATGAGCCGACATCGAGGTGCCAAACCTCCCCGTCGATGTGGACTCTTGGGGGAGATAAGCCTGTTATCCCCAGGGTAGCTTTTATCCGTTGAGCGATGGCCCTTCCATGCGGTACCACCGGATCACTAAGTCCGACTTTCGTCCCTGCTCGACTTGTAGGTCTCGCAGTCAAGCTCCCTTATGCCTTTGCACTCTGCGAATGATTTCCAACCATTCTGAGGGAACCTTGGAACGCCTCCGTTACTCTTTAGGAGGCGACCGCCCCAGTCAAACTGCCCGCCTGACACGGTCCCCGTACCCGATAAGGGTACTAGGTTAGAACCTAGATACGATCAGGGTGGTATCCCAACGGCGCCTCCACCGAAGCTTGCGCTCCGATTTCTACGGCTCCCACCTATCCTGTACAGATCGTACCCAAATTCAATATCAAGCTGCAGTAAAGCTCCATGGGGTCTTTCCGTCTTGTCGCGGGTAACCTGCATCTTCACAGGTATTAAAATTTCACCGGATCTCTCGTTGAGACAGCGCCCAAGTCGTTACGCCATTCGTGCGGGTCAGAATTTACCTGACAAGGAATTTCGCTACCTTAGGACCGTTATAGTTACGGCCGCCGTTTACTGGGGCTTCGGTTCATAGCTTCGGGTTACCCCTAACCACTCCCCTTAACCTTCCAGCACCGGGCAGGCGTCAGCCCGTATACTTCGCCTTGCGGCTTCGCACAGACCTGTGTTTTTGCTAAACAGTCGCTTGGGCCTTTTCACTGCGGCCCCCTCGTGCTATTCACACTACCGGGGCACCCCTTCTCCCGAAGTTACGGGGTCATTTTGCCGAGTTCCTTAACGAGAGTTCTTCCGCGCGCCTTAGAATTCTCTTCTCGCCTACCTGTGTCGGTTTGCGGTACGGGCACCTTCTCCTGGCTAGAGGCTTTTCTTGGCAGTGTGAGATCATGACCTTCGCTACTATAATTTTCGCTCCCCATCACAGCCCAGCCTTAATGATGTGCGGATTTGCCTACACATCAGCCTCACTGCTTAGACGGACATCCATCAGTCCGCGTCACTACCCTCCTGCGTCACCCCATCGCTCATAGCGGATTACGGTGGTACAGTAATTTCAAACTGTTGTCCTTCGACTACGCCTTTCGGCCTCGCCTTAGGTCCCGACTTACCCTGAGCGGACGAGCCTTCCTCAGGAAACCTTGGGCTTTCGGCGGATCAGATTCTCACTGATCTTTTCGTTACTCATACCGGCATTCTCACTTGTGTAGTGTCCAGCGCTCTTTTCAGTACACCTTCAACCCCTACACAACGCTCCCCTACCCCAGATACATACGTATCTAGCCATAGCTTCGGTGGTGTGTTTAGCCCCGTTACATTTTCGGCGCAGAGTCACTCGACCAGTGAGCTATTACGCACTCTTTCAATGGTGGCTGCTTCTAAGCCAACATCCTGGTTGTCTGTGCAACTCCACATCCTTTCCCACTTAACACACACTTGGGGACCTTAGCTGATGGTCTGGGCTGTTTCCCTTTTGACAATGGATCTTAGCACTCACTGTCTGACTCCCGGCAATAAGTATATGGCATTCGGAGTTTGACTGAGCTTGGTAATCCTTGCGGACCCCGCACCCAATCAGTGCTCTACCTCCACTACTCTTATACCGAGGCTAGCCCTAAAGCTATTTCGGGGAGAACCAGCTATCTCCGAGTTCGATTGGAATTTCTCCGCTACCCCCACCTCATCCCCGCACTTTTCAACGTACGTGGGTTCGGGCCTCCAGTGCGTGTTACCGCACCTTCACCCTGGACAGGGGTAGATCACACGGTTTCGGGTCTACGTCCACATACTAAATCGCCCTATTCAGACTCGCTTTCGCTGCGGCTCCACCTTCTCGGCTTAACCTTGCATGTTAAACGTAACTCGCCGGTTCATTCTACAAAAGGCACGCCATCACCCATAGATCGGGCTCTGACTTTTTGTAAGCACACGGTTTCAGGTTCTATTTCACTCCCCTTCCGGGGTGCTTTTCACCTTTCCCTCACGGTACTGTTTCACTATCGGTCGCCAGGTAGTATTTAGCCTTAGCAGATGGTCCTGCTGGATTCATACGGGGTTTCACGTGCCCCGCACTACTCGGGATCCGTCTCGGAGAGAACACAGTTTAGGTTACAGGGCTTTTACCTCTATCGCGGGCCTTTCCAGACCTCTTCACCTACCATATTCCTTTGTAACTCCATGTGAGACGTCCCACAACCCCTAAGAGCAAGCTCTTAGGTTTAGGCTGTTCCGCGTTCGCTCGCCGCTACTGACGGAATCACTATTGTTTTCTCTTCCTCAGGGTACTTAGATGTTTCAGTTCCCCTGGTCTGCCTCTACATTTCCTATGTATTCAGAAATGAGTAACTGCGAATTACCACAGCTGGGTTTCCCCATTCGGACACCCCCGGATCAAAGCTTGCTTACAGCTCCCCGAGGCAGTTTCGTTGTTCGCCACGTCCTTCGTCGGCTCCTGGCGCCTAGGCATCCTCCGTGTGCTCTTATTAGCTTAACCTTGATTCTTCCGCAGGAAAATATCATACGATGACATTCTCTTTGGAATCATCTCACTAATAACATTTACTTGTTTGCACAAGTTGCTAAAAGATGTTCTAAAACGCAAATTCGTTTCGGTATCCAGTTTTCAAGGATCAAGTCTTACTTGAGAGCTTAAACTCTCAAAACTGAGCAACGAGTGAGTAACAGGCCTAAACCTGAGTTTTGGAAGTTAAACTTCCGATTTGAATGTTCTCATTGCAGAGAACGATTCTCCATAGAAAGGAGGTGATCCAGCCGCACCTTCCGATACGGCTACCTTGTTACGACTTCACCCCAATCATCTACCCCACCTTCGGCGGCTGGCTCCCTTGCGGGTTACCCCACCGACTTCGGGTGTTGTAAACTCTCGTGGTGTGACGGGCGGTGTGTACAAGACCCGGGAACGTATTCACCGCGGCATGCTGATCCGCGATTACTAGCAATTCCGACTTCATGCAGGCGAGTTGCAGCCTGCAATCCGAACTGAGACCGGCTTTGATGGGATTGGCTCCACCTCGCGGCTTCGCTTCCCGTTGTACCGGCCATTGTAGTACGTGTGTAGCCCAGGTCATAAGGGGCATGATGATTTGACGTCATCCCCACCTTCCTCCGGTTTGTCACCGGCAGTCACTCTAGAGTGCCCAACATTACTTGCTGGCAACTAAAGTTAAGGGTTGCGCTCGTTGCGGGACTTAACCCAACATCTCACGACACGAGCTGACGACAACCATGCACCACCTGTCTCCTCTGTCCCGAAGGCCGCTGCTATCTCTAGCAGATTCAGAGGGATGTCAAGACCTGGTAAGGTTCTTCGCGTTGCTTCGAATTAAACCACATACTCCACTGCTTGTGCGGGTCCCCGTCAATTCCTTTGAGTTTCAGTCTTGCGACCGTACTCCCCAGGCGGAGTGCTTACTGTGTTAACTTCGGCACCAAGGGTATCGAAACCCCTAACACCTAGCACTCATCGTTTACGGCGTGGACTACCAGGGTATCTAATCCTGTTTGCTCCCCACGCTTTCGCGCCTCAGCGTCAGTTACAGCCCAGAAAGTCGCCTTCGCCACTGGTGTTCCTCCACATATCTACGCATTTCACCGCTACACGTGGAATTCCACTTTCCTCTTCTGTACTCAAGCCACCCAGTTTCCAGTGCGACCTCAGGTTGAGCCCAAGGTTTAAACACCAGACTTAAATAGCCGCCTGCGCGCGCTTTACGCCCAATAATTCCGGACAACGCTTGCCCCCTACGTATTACCGCGGCTGCTGGCACGTAGTTAGCCGGGGCTTTCTTCTCAGGTACCGTCACTCCGGTAGCAGTTACTCTACCGGACGTTCTTCCCTGGCAACAGAGCTTTACGATCCGAAAACCTTCATCACTCACGCGGCGTTGCTCCGTCAGGCTTTCGCCCATTGCGGAAGATTCCCTACTGCTGCCTCCCGTAGGAGTCTGGGCCGTGTCTCAGTCCCAGTGTGGCCGTTCACCCTCTCAGGTCGGCTACGCATCGTCGCCTTGGTGGGCCGTTACCCCACCAACTAGCTAATGCGCCGCAGGCCCATCCCTCAGTGACAGATTGCTCCGTCTTTCATTCTTCTCTCAGGAGAAAAAAGAAATTATCCGGTATTAGCTACCGTTTCCGGTAGTTATCCCAGTCTGAAGGGCAGGTTGCCTACGTGTTACTCACCCGTCCGCCGCTAAGTTATTTTGAAAGCAAGCTTTCAAAATAACTCCGCTCGACTTGCATGTATTAGGCACGCCGCCAGCGTTCGTCCTGAGCCAGGATCAAACTCTCCAATTAGTATTGAAAAGAGCGATATGCTCATTTTGAAACATCTGACGAGAAAATTAATTCTCTAATTTTGGATTTCACTTACGTGATTTCCTACTCACTCGTTGTTCAGTTTTCAAAGATCAAGTTCTCGTTGGCGCCGTTTAATGTCTCAGCAGCAACTCTTATAATATATCATGTTTTCTGATTTATTGCAACTCTTTTTTTCGAAGTTCTTTGCAATCTAATTCAGATTAACATTCACCAACCGAAAGCTTTATAGTTCCTCTTTGCGACTGGATTTATAATGTACCATATATCCCTATATAAAAACAATACTTAAAAATTTATATTTTATAAATAAGTGCTTTTGCCCCACTTTATTTAACATCTTTTATCCCTATTTACCTATAAAAAAACGTGTAGATTCTAAGGATACAGAATCTACACGTAAGTCAAACAACGGCTTAATATATAAATTTATTAGTTTGAAATCCAAGGATTTCTACGTTTTTTAGTACTCGCTGCTGAACCTTGAGATTTCGTAGCAGTTTTGCTTTTCTTGCTACTAGGTTGACCTGAGGTCTTTGCTTTTTTGCCTGTTGCTGTTTCCTTTGCTACATTCCCCTTATTCTTGAGAGAAGCGTTAGAAGTTGACTCATCAGTCTCTGTTCTAGCCGTTTCGGGAGATTCCTGCACGAACGCTTCAGGTTCTTGAATTTCCGGCACCCGATTATGCTGCGAATAATTACCTATCCCTGGATACTGCGGATTAGATGGAATATTAGAGTTATCCGGTCCACCAAATGCTCCAAGCGTAGAAGTAGGTACCATTCCCTGATTAGGCATTCCTGCTCCATATGCGGAAAAAGCGTTTGGATTCCCATATTCAGGATAGGTGTTATATACAGGCATGTCATATGAATAAGTTTGCACTGGTTGAATATGCACGCCTCCGCACCCACAAGTTGGCCAAGGAAGGTTCGGCGTCTGTCCTCCATATTGAGGAACAGCATACGGGGAGAAATCCCCGCCAACATTCATGCCAGCAACATTAGCCTCCATCGGATTCCACTGTCCTGGACTCATATTAGGGGCAGCATTGGGATTCCATTGTTCTGGGCTCACGTTAGGCGCTGCATTGGGATTCCATTGCTCTGGGCTTATGTTTGGCGCAGCATTGGGATTCCATTGTTCCGGGCTTATGTTTGGCGCGGCATTTGGATTCCACTGTTCCGGGCTTATGTTTGGCGCGGCATTTGGATTCCACTGTTCTGGACTCATATTAGAATACATATTGCCCGAAAAATAACATGGTGAAATACATTCTGGTGCATAAGCCATTGGCTGAACATAACTTGGTGCCCAGTTCATGTTCATATTAGGGCTGTTTTGATATGAATCATAGAGATAAGGATTTCCTCCCAGGCCCGGGTATCCGTTGGAATTATCCCATGTGCAATCATTGTCTGCTTTCTTCTCAGCTTTAGGTGCTTCTTGTTGAGCAATCGGTTCTTGATTTGGAACCGTAATCTGAACAAATAAACTCTGCATTTCAATTTCTTGCACAGGAGCAACTTCCATTTGCATATTAGGCGCAGGATTGGGTGCAATATTTTGTGTATTAATAGGGGCGATGTTTAGCGATGGGTGTGGTGCAGAATTGGATTCAGGTGAGATATTTGTCACTGGTTTAGGTGCAGGTTTAGCTTCTGGCTTGGTCTCTGGTTTTACTTCTGGTTTAGTTTCTGGTTTAGGTGCAGGCACTACCTCAGCAGCAGGCTGTTCTTTAGGACCTGTATATTCCTTGCCACCCACCTGCGTTTTCTCTGAGGCGTTAGAAGGTGTATACCCAGGCTGTGTCGGTGAGGTATTGGATACTTTTTTAGGAATATTAACTACTTCCCCTAGCATAAGTACATTTGGATTCTTTAGTTGGGGATTGGCCTCAACCATATCCTTTAAAGGAATTCCCCAGGCTTTAGATAATTTCCACAAGGTATCTCCTTGTTTAACGGTGTGCTTGTAGTAAACTTCACTGTTCTCCGGTACGGATACAGGGGCCGTAGGTATTTTCACTTTGTCTCCAACCGCTAACACATTCGGATTACTGATCTGCGGGTTTGCTTCAATAATTTTTTGTAACGGCACTCCGTACTTTTGCGATAAGGCATACAAACTATCGCCTTGTTTGACAATGTGTATTTTCACGTAGCATTAACCTCCTAAAAGTTTTGTGGAGTATTGCTTTCTTTACAGCTACACAGCAAAACTGACTTCGAAAGCAAACACCCTTTTCATGGAACATTGCTCTCTTACAAAGTTATATGCGGTACAGCCGCCTCCTTCGTTACTACATCTTATGCAGCCCATGGGCGAATGACATCCCCGAAATAAAAAAAATCCTTTCATGATCCATGAAAAGATTAACCGGAGACTCCCGTTTTCTTCTGCATGTATGCATAAAAGGACTTCTGATGCGTATTCAATGCTATTTACGTTGTATGATTAGTCTTTATTCCCAAACCTTATAGCCATCTTTATCAACCACATTACGGAACTCTTCGAGCAGCTTCAAAGTGATTGGACCCGCTTGTCCTTCACCAATGATCCGGCCGTCAATTTCACGTGCAGCAATAACCTCAGCAGCTGTGCCAGTGAAGAACACCTCGTCCGCTATATAAACATCATGCATTGTGAACGGTTCTTCTTTCAGTTTAATACCTAATTTCTCGCAGAGCTCAATGATCGCCAGACGGGTAATTCCTTCAAGGGCTCCCAAGTAACATGGAGGAGTGAAAACTACACCATTTTTGATGATGAAAATGTTATCGCCCGAACCCTCAGTAACATAACCTTGAGCGTTCATCATGATGGCTTCGTCGGCTTCTGCCAAGTTGGATTGGATTTTTACTAGGATATTGTTTAGGTAATTAAGCGATTTGATCTTTGGATTGAGTGCATCCGGAATATTACGGCGTTGGGACACAGAAACTGCACGAAGTCCGTTCAAATACGCTTGTTCTGGGTAAATAGCCAGTTGCTCAACGATAATAATTACACTAGCTTTTGGACAACGACGCGGATCAAGACCTAAGTTCCCTGGTCCCCGGGACACGATCAGTCGAATATAGCCATTCCGCATGTCGTTAAGACGAATCGTTTCAGCCATAGCTTCCAGCATCTCATCATACGTTAGCGGAATGTCCAGCATGATCGATTTTGCCGAATCATACAGTCTGTCCAAATGCTCTTTACATTTAAATATATTGCCGTTATAGATACGGATACCTTCAAAAATGCCGTCTCCATACAAAAAACCGTGATCAAAAACGGATACCTTTGCATTTTCCTTCGTTACGTGTTGTCCATCCAAATAGATCCATTGCTCAGCCATGAATTTACTGCACCTCCGCTTTCTCTTCCTCATAGGTGTATGTGGGATACGAGCCCAGAATCCTTACCTGACAGCCTAAAGCACTAATTTCTTCAATAGCCCCTGGCAGCAGAACAGATTCTATCGGTTCCAGCACATCAATATAAAAATAATAAGTACCCAGCTTCTTCTTCGTTGGTCGTGATTCAATACGCGATAAATTCAGTTTCCGCCAGGAAAAAGCAGCAAGCACCTGATGCAAGGCACCTGGAAAATCCTCTGGCAGCGTTACTAGAACACTCGTCTTTACTCCTGTGCTGCTCCGCGGAAGATCTATCTTCTGTGGACCAACCAGGACAAACCGTGTGTAGTTGTTGTTGTGATCTGTAATTTGCCGATCTACAATCTCCAGCCCATGAGTAGCGGCGCCAAGAGCGGTACCGATAGCAGCCCAGCCCTTGCCGGGATTGTTTTTGACGATTTCCACAGCTTCAGAGGTACTTCCGACCGACTCCAGTTCAGCCCAAGGGGCATGCTTACGAACAAATTGCATGCATTGCGCCATTGCTACGGGGTGCGAAAGGATTTTTACCATCTTGGTGAAATCCTTGTTGCCGTCTGTATCTGTGAATTCCCTTGGGTTACCGATAAGATTCTGTATCGATGGAAAAATCCATTCCGTCTGCATTGGCAGATCCACTTCATTGATGAGCCAATCGATGTGAAGACTAACTGAGCCTTCAATGGTATTTTCAATCGGAATCACGCTGTAATCGGTGGTACCATTCGCCGTAGAGAGAAATACATCGGAAATTAACTTGTGATGCACAAGCTTTACAGGTTCACCGTTAAACAAATGCAGCAGCGCTTCGTGGGATACCGAGCCCTGCGGCAATACCGCTATTGATTTCATGACCGTACTCCTTTTATCATATCCAAAAATGATACGTTTTGCATCTCGTTTATTTCGAGCAGCTCTGTAGTAACTCCAGAAGCACAAGGTGTTAACCAGCAGGTCCGAGCGGAAATGCCATGTTCCTGCATCGTATTCTTCAAGAAGGCCTCAAGCTCACTCTTACGGGTCTCTTGGCGATCCACTAAACATAGCAGAGTCGGTCCAGCACCGCTAAGTGCGATCCCTAAAGCACCGTGTTCAGGAGCTTCTGCGAGCAGCTTCTCCATGCCCGGTATAAGCGGTGCACGATACGGCTGATGCAGGCGATCCTGCATCGCTCTGCTAAGCAGGTCAAGCCGGCCTGATGCCAGCGAAGCCGTCAATAGAGAGGTTCTGCTGATGTTGTACACAGCATCACTAACTGAGATTTCTGTTGGAAGCAATCCCCGCGCTTTTGTGGTTTCCAGTTCAAATTCAGGAATAACCACCAGCACCTCAAGATTTTGTGGTGGTTCTAGCCGAACATAATCCGCATGTTCACCATCCCACACGGCAGTAATAATGCCGCCAAACAAGGAGGCACCCACATTATCGGGATGTTTCTCAAGCTGGGTAGCCATATCAAACAGCTTAGCATTATCCAGCGGAGAGCCAATCATTGTGTTCGCTGCGGCCATTCCGCCAATAATAGCTGAGGCACTGCTGCCGAGTCCACGCGTAAGCGGAATTTCCGAGTACATGGATATCGATAATTCAGGCACCGTAACGCCTGCCTCTGCAAATACCATTTGAGCGACCTTATAGAGTAAATTGCTCTTATCCTGAGCCACTCCATTCATCTCATCACCATATAGATGAAAAACAGTCTCCTCTGCTTCCTCCATCTCAATCCAGGCATATAGCGGCAATGCCATACCCAGAGTATCGAAGCCCGGACCAAGATTGGCAGTACTAGCAGGCACTTTAACCCTAGCTCTTCCGTAAATACTCATAACAGGTACAATCTCCTTACTATGTTTTGAAATATGAAAGTATTAGTTCAGTGGCTTGGTTAACCTTCCACACGATAATGGCTCTTAATCCGGCGGATGACTTTCAGCTCCTCGAAATGGCGCAGCACTTTGTTCATGCTTGCTTTACTAGCGTTATGAGTGACAATAATGATCTCCGCATCAGGATTATTGGGATTGGCTTGCTGAACTACTGAATCCAAACTTACATCATATTCGGCAAACACTTGAGTAATCTTAGCCAATACCCCTGCTTTATCATCAACATGCAGAAGCAAAAAGTTTTTATAAAAAATAGCTTCATCACTCTTAAGCTTTTTCTGCTTGTAAGGTACTTTTTGCTTCAATCCATTCACACCTAGTTTAAGGTTCTTAATGACAGCTACCAAATCAGCTACCACTGAGGTTGCAGTTGGCATTGCGCCCGCACCCGCACCGTAGAACATGGTCTCTCCCACTGCTTCCCCGTATACGTAAACTGCGTTGAACACGCCATTGACGGAAGCCAAGGGATGACTAGCCCGAATCAAGGTTGGCTGAACACTGATGCTGAATTCTTCATCCTGACGTTCAGCGATGCCTAACAGCTTAATTTCATATCCGAGACGTTTCGCAAAGGCGATATCCGCCTTACTCACCTGAGAAATCCCACTCACACTTACATCATGCAGCTCCACATTAGTACGGAAACCTAAGGTTCCGAGAATCGCCATTTTGCGGGCCGCGTCCAGGCCTTCCACATCCGAGGTTGGATCAGACTCTGCGTATCCCAGATCCTGCGCTTCTTTTAACACATCATTATAGGAAGCGCCTTCTTGGCTCATTTTGGTTAGTATGTAATTAGTCGTTCCATTCACGATACCTATAATCTTCATAATCTTATCTGAGGAAAAGCCCTCGATAAGTGTGCGGATAATCGGAATGCCTCCTGCTACGCTAGCCTCATAAAAGACATCACATTGCTTCTCCTGCGCCTTAGCAAGAATCTCCGAGCCGTGCAGCGCCATCAAATCCTTGTTCGCAGTTACGACATGTTTACCGCGTTCCAAAGCTTCAAGAATATATTCTTTGGTTCCCGCGATTCCCCCCATAACTTCAACGATGACATCAATTTCAGGATCACGAATCACATCCCATGGATCTGTCGTTATTTTAGCAGGATCAACCTCGATTTCGCGTGGTTTATTAGAATTATTCACAGCTATACGTTCAATGACAATTGAAGAGCCTACCTGGCTGCTTAAATCCTCTTGATTCCCTTCCACGATACGAACTACACCTGTGCCTACTGTTCCCAGGCCCAGCAACCCCACTTTAACCGGCTTCATCTGTCTCCTCCTAAAAGTTTACGAATATAGTTCCTATCCCTGTCCAACAATTAAAGCACGCTTCACTCCTGGAATCTCTTTCAGACTATCCAGCATCTCTCCGAGTTCCTCATTTAAGTGTGAAATTTCTACGGAGATCACCACATTTGCCCGCCCTTGCAGCGGAATACTCTGGTGAATCGTCAACACATTAGCCCCATGTCCCGCTACAGAGCCTAGTACCTTGGAAAGCATTCCAGATTCGTGCTCCAAATCCATGGAAATCGTAACGATCCGCTCTCGTTCGAGCTGATGGATCAAGTGAATTCCATCCTTGTATTTATAAAAAGCGCTTCGGCTTAATCCCACCTGCTCTACACCTTCATTTACGGTCTTCGCATCCCCGGCCTCAAGCAATTGTTTAACCTGCATAGTCTTAAGTACAGCATCAGGCAATATGTCCTCCCGGACCAAATAATAGCGTTCTCTCACGAACGTCCTCACCTCAAAGACTTTTGTGTTTTCTTAGTGGACATTATATCGGAAAAGGCTTGTAAAATGCAATAACTTTATCTGGATGCTCCAAGGCCGGGTAGTTAGGTGTAGTAAAACCCCCGGATTCCCGGGGGCAGAAGGCAATCGTATGTACACTAGCTGTATGGAATCGTCGTCCCGCAATAGTCACAGATTTTATCCTGCCCTGGAAGTACTCTACTCTTAGCACCGCAACTCGGACAAACGATGGATTTCGGCAGTTGGACAGGTGGCTTAGGCCTATTCTCCGGCAATGACTGCCGTCCAGATGATGGCTGGTTCTCTGTTGCCGCGGAGGGCTGTGCCCGGTCAGGATGTACAAGATTGGGCGGTTGTTTATCTAAGAGCTTAACACGTCCTTCATAATAGACAAGATCAGAAGCAAGTAACCCCCATCTCACCAAATACCGTAGGTCTCTACGTACATCATCTTCACTTTGTTTCGTGATATCAGCTAAATTACCAATATGCCTAACATCATCCACTACGATCAGCATGAGATACTTCTTGCACAGAAAATCAAAGTTTTCTGTTGCGAAGGTAGCCCTCCCTGCAAAGCTGTCTGCCGGAATTATAAAGATCACGTAGAGGACCACCAGAATGATCAATAAAGTGTACCACTTAAAATCCCCTTTGTAGGTCCCCACGGCGAAGAGGACAGCAAGTTCCATAAAAGCTCCCATACATACATGATAGAGCAATTTGTAGTTAAATGATTTCCGCTCATTCTTATAATGAGTGCTTACAAAACGAAGCATCGCAAGTACAAACCCAAGCGGAGCAAACAAATAGGCAATCGCCATGATGATTCGATCAAACACTGTCTGGTCTCGTTTGTTACGGTAGCGAAGGTTATTCTCAGGCGCACGCACCAGTGCTTGTGCCCGTTTGGAATAAATAAGCTTCGGCGGCAATTTCACAAATGAATTGTCTACACGTCCTTCATAATAAACAATATCTGGAGAAAGCACTCCCTGATCTTTTAAATATTCCAAAACCTCGCGGACATTCTCTTCACTGAATCCGCGGATATCGGATAGGCTGCCGATATGCCTTATGCCGTCCACAAGAACCAATGCGATATAGTCATTGCAAAGATAGGTGAATCCCTCTCTCCATCCTACGGCCCTAACGGATAATTTGATGGCGGGAATCCTAAACAATGCGTAGATAATCACCAGCCTGATCAAGAGTGCGACATAATCGATTTGACCGAGTAGCTTGCTAATAATGAAATAGATCGCCAATTCTACAAAGGCACCCATACACGCATGATAAAACAGGTTAATATTGCTTGCTTTGCGCTGTCTCTTGGAATGTGTAGATAATAACCGAATGGCAGCCAATATAAAGCCAACCGGAGCAAATACATACGCAAACACAATAGTCGTATAATCAAACGCCGTCCGCTCATATTCATGCTTGTACACAGGTTTTCCCGATGCCGGCGGCTGTCTGCGTATATCCAATCCACTCATTTTGTCTTTAATCCCCTTATTTATGTAATCCTATATGCGATGAAGCTAATCTGTTGGTTGACGGCATTAATTGTACGGGATCTTCGTTCCACAGTAATCACAGCTTTTAGATTGGCTTGGGAGCACAGTATTCTGGGCTCCGCACCCCGGACAACGGATAGACTTAGGCAGTTGCGGCGGAGACTGAGGCTGCGCAGGTATTTGCTGCCCCGATGCTTGGGTTCTCCCCGTTCCTCCAAAGCCCGAAGTACTTTCAGGGTAACCTTGATTAGCTGCTGATGGTTCTGGCGTCTGGCGCCCTTCGGATAATGCGACATCAATATCAAGCAGTCCTTTATCCTTCAGATACTGGACATCTCTCCGTACATCACTTTCACTTTGGCCTATTCGTTCAGATATACTGCCAATATGCCGGATATTCTTATTTTGAATCAGCTCTATATAAGAAGTGTTAAGCTTAGAAAGGGTATATTTAGCTTTCGCTGTCACACTGGCCAGTATAAAAGCTGGAGTCAAAAACATGATTGCAATTAAAATAAGCGTTGATACTAATTCAGAAGTTCCAAATTCCCCATTGAGCGCACTAGAAAACATGGCAATAGAAAGTTCAACAAACCCACCAATAAATACATGCATCAGCAGATTGAGGTTAGTCGGTCTACGGTAATTTTTGTAATGCGTTGTCATCAAACGTAACAAGGCAAGCACAAATCCAACTGGCATCAGTAGATAAGCAGCCGCGAGAATAACATAATCAAACCCGGTACGTTCGTATTTAAGCCGGGGAACGGCTGCATTTCCTCCCGGGAGCGGTGACGGCTCTTGTAGGTTCAAACTGTTCATGTAGTAAACTCCTCCTATTTAAGTGCCGCTAATTCACGGTTACGCCGCTGAAGTGTAGACTTTATACTCTCTGACATCTCATTTACTTCTACCTGCCAGCCCTCATGTGGCTCTTGGGTCGCCAGCAGTAGCTTCACGTGATCATGTAACAGAGAAATCTGCTGCTGCAGAATATCCTCTGTAGCATATAAAGACGGTTCTGATATCGGATCACTGTACTTAAATTTTTCCTCCAACATATCTAACACGTTCACTAGCTGCTCGGATTCGGAATTCTTCCAGCTACTAGCCAGCTCACTCATTTCAGTTAATTCGTTCTGATACCGCCGAAACTTTTGTAAAGACCTTTTGGCTTGCTGTTCCCCTGCCCCAGCATTCCACCCGTAAAGCCCTATCGCGGCCAAAGTGATCGCTCCTAACACAAGAATCAGCAATTGTTCGGCTGCGTACCACAAGGCGGGTAACTCCAGCAGCCAATCGAAGAGTAAGGCCGATACAAATACGATGGCTGCATAGATTCCCGTAATGATTGCGCCGCTGATAAGAACAGGCGGAGTCTGCTGAATGCTACTTGCCGTTCGGAGCCAAAAAATACAATAGCCATAGATTACACTTTCTGCTAGCAGAACCGCGGATAAAGAAATTATGAACCGAAACAGTGAGTCAGAGAAACCTAATCCAATAAACGAGAACACTGTCAGTACTATAGCTACCGCATAAATGATGGTAATAATGTATATATATCTCCTGCTTTTGTTCATTAGGTCCTCCTTAGCCTGCTTTTGTTCCGCACTCTGCACAGAATTTTTGTCCAGCTTTCAGCTCATGTCCACAGCCGCTGCATTTAATCACCATGCTGTCTCCACAATGAGGACAGAATTTCACCCCTGGCGCTACCATAGTCCCACATTTACCGCAAGCTTTAGGCATTTCTTTTCCACAGGAGACACAAGAAGCCGCTCCCTCAGGATTATCTGCTTTACAGGATGGGCAAGGACGATAAGGATTCCCGCAACCTGGACAGAACTTAGCTCCCGCATTTAGTTCATGCCCGCATTCAAAACATTTGATCTTGTTCGCAGAGGGAGAACCTTGCGGGTTGCCTCCAAGCGCCTGCCCACAACCGCTGCAGAACCGTCCCTCTACTGGATTCATAACTCCACACTTAGAGCAGGAACGCTGCTCTTGACGTATAACTGTAGTCCCTGAATCCAAGTTCATCCCTCTAGTCATACGGTTCACCATATCCATAGCGGGTCCAGCAAATCCCATTCCAAGTCCAAGCCCCATCCCGGTGTTCATCATGCCCACTCCAAGATTGCCAGGATTACCTGCCGCTTCTTCCATCGTGTCAAAACCACGCTCCTGCTGATAGGTGAAGCCCATGATATCCATTTCCGCTTTTTTAGCCAAAGCTTCCTTCAAACGAATCGTTGCCGGATCATCCTCTGGAATATTGATCGAATCAATATAGAAATTATTCAGCTCAATGCCATTATCCAAGAAAGCCGAGGCTAGTCGGCCCTGAATATGTTTGGAGATCTCTGCAACATAAGCATTAATCTCCAGTATGCTGATTTGCTTGTGCACAAGGTAAGAAGAAATAAGTTCATTTATATTCGACATCAGCAGTCCGCGGAAATAACTGATAAGTGTTTCATGATCAAACTGCGGGAGCGTCCCTACGAGCTTCAGCAAGAATTTTCGCGGATCATCGATTTTTACACCAAACTGCCCAAAAGAACGAACAGAAATCATAATTTTGTATTTGGGATCCTGAAGCTGCAAAGGTGAGCTCGTTCCCCATTTGACATTCATCGAATTCGTCTTATTCACATACCATACTTCAGCCGTAAATGGTGATTTTCCACCAAAAGGAAGATTAACGATATTGGATAAAATAGGTATATTAGCGGTGCTTAGCGTGTGCCGCCCAGCTGTAAAAGAATCAAGCGCTTGTCCGCCCTTGAATAGAATCGCTTCCTGGGATTCATTAACGATTAGTTGTGTCCATGTCCCCAGCTCCTGGTTAGGATATTTCCATGCAAATATACCTGGAGGACCGTCATACTTCACCACTTCTATAATTGCCATCTGCTATTCCTTCTTTCATTATCTTATATATAAATAACGTGTACGCTCCCAAATGGGAATTAGTGTATTTCGATATTTATTGTATACGATATATATCGTGTTTTGGGTTCTTTTATTGAAAAAAATTACTGATCTCCTCACAAAAAAAGCGCCAACTATGCTATCCCTTTACAGGAAAACCATAGTTGGCGCTTCATAGTCAGCTAAATATTAATAGTAGCTGCTGTTCTCAACGAATTCGAATTCGAAATCAGCGATACGGACAATCGTTCCTTCTACAGCACCGCGTTTACGAAGCTCTGCATCTACACCCATATGACGCAAAGTCCGTGCCAGCTTGAGAATCGCATCATGTGTGCTAAGCTGCATGCGCTTCAGCATACGTTCGATACGTGGGCTTGTGACCACAAACGCCTCGTTATCACGTGTAATAGTAAAGGAATTATCCTCTTCTGCTTCCAGCTTATACACCTTACGTTCAGTAGTTTCAGCAACTTCCTCAACCACCGGCGCAACCGGAATGCTGTCGAGAATATCCGTTGCACGATATAGGAGCTCCTGAACACCCTGACGGGTAAGGGATGAAATTGGCATGATTTCTAAATCCGGCCGCACCTCAGCTACGCGTTCGCGGAAAGAAATAAGATTCTCTTCTGATTCAGGCATATCCATTTTATTCGCCGCCACAATCTGCGGACGATCGATTAGACTAGCATTGTACTGCTTCAGCTCATCATTAATTAGAACCCAATCCTCGAAGGGATCACGGCCCTCAGAGCCAGACATATCAACTACATGAATGATGATACGCGTACGTTCAACGTGACGCAGGAATTCGTGACCCAGACCTATGCCTTCACTAGCTCCCTCGATTAATCCAGGCAGATCCGCCATCACAAAGCTTCGGCCATCCCCAACATCCACTACCCCTAAATTCGGTGTAATTGTTGTGAAATGGTAAGCTCCGATTTTGGGCTGAGCTGCGGACACAACCGACAGCAACGTAGATTTACCCACACTCGGGAAGCCTACAAGCCCTACATCAGCCATTACCTTAAGTTCCATAACAACATAACGCTCTTGGCCTTCTTCACCGTTCTCTGCAAGCTCTGGTGCAGTATTATTAGCTGTGGCAAAACGGGTGTTACCCCGGCCTCCACGGCCTCCACGTGCAACTACAACCTGTTGTCCATGACGCGTCATATCGGCAATGATCTCTTGCGTATCATCGTCAATCAGAATGGTTCCTGGCGGAATACGAACGATCATATGATCCGCATTCGCTCCATGTTGGCTTTTGTTCCGTCCTTTAATCCCTTTGTCAGCTTTGAAGTGGCGCTGATAACGGAAATCCATCAACGTGCGCAGTCCCTCATCTACACGGAAAATAACGTCGCCTCCACGGCCTCCGTCACCACCGGCAGGACCACCCTCCGGTACATATTTCTCCCGGCGAAACGCAACGAGACCATCCCCGCCGTCACCGCCTTTAACATAAATCTTAGCTTTATCTACGAACATAAATGTTCACCTTCCTCACATTTCAAGCGGTAATCGCAGCTCTACATAAGCCCTGCTAGGCTTAAACTGCTCTGCTTTCATGATTTTTCCTTGTACTATATTATAAATTTGCCCTTTGAGCAGCTCGGGATTGCCATGCTCCCCCTCGCCTTCGAAGGAGATAAGAATGTCTCCTCCATCCTGAAAAAAGCCAAGGCGCAGCTTGCGCGTCTCCCCCTGAGGAGCCAGCCCGTTGTACTGATAAGCCCGTATGGTCTGCATAATCACTGAAGTCAGCTCATCTCCTGCTTCTGGATTTAGCTTGTCCTCTAGCTGCAACCCTTCCTCCACCTGAACTTCCAATTCCAGACTAGACCTGTTAGTTCGGAAGGATTGGATATAGAAAACCAATGAAGGAATGCCCAACTTAGCGATACGACTATCAAGTGCTATGCGTTCCTTTATTCTTTCCACACACTCCACGGATTTATTAGGCTTTCCAAGCTGAATATATCCGTATAGAATCTGCAAATCGTTCATCCAATCATGTCGATGATGATTCAGTGTCCGAATCGCCGCCTGTTGCAGAGTGTTCTCTTGTATACGCAGCTCCCGTTCATAATGACGCTGGCTCCAGATAAAACTGAAAGCAACGATTGCCACTACCCAGACTCCGAGTAATAGACACGTCAGAAGAGAAGTATGCCAATACAAAAGACCTAAAGGAAGCATTACGGATAACATGACTGCCCAGATTGCACTTTTCCAGGATTTCATTCTTTCTCCCCGTCCCTCAGTTCGCAAAATTCATGACTTCGTTTAGATAATTTGTTTTGTTAGTATCATTTACCATTTCCTAGTATAACACACGCGTTCACTGTAGTTCACCAGAGATAATAACGAGAATTTCACATCTATCTAACCATTCCAACTTTGCAACACAAATAATTATGAATATTCTACAAAAAAGCCTCCGGCACTCATGCCGGAGGCTTCTACTTGCTCATATGGTCCGTAAGCTTACGCTTCCAGTGCCGCTGCTACCGGAGCGACATCAACTGGGTACACGCTCACTTTTTTGCGATCGCGGCCCCAACGTTCGAACTTCACTACGCCATCCACCATTGCGAACAAAGTATCATCTTTACCGATGCCTACGTTAGTTCCTGGGTGAATTTTTGTTCCGCGTTGACGAACCAAGATGTTACCGCCGGTTACTGCTTGACCGTCAGCACGTTTCACGCCAAGACGTTTGGAATGGGAATCCCGTCCGTTTTTTGTGGAACCTACACCTTTTTTCGATGCGAACAATTGAAGATTCAATTTCAACATGTTGTCAACCTCCTTCTTTAAATATTTACTTGCTGTATTTGAATATACTTCCCGTATGATTCTGCGATATCATTCAGCATCACGACCATGGATTCAAGCAGCAATTGTACCTTCGCGGAAGTATCGAAATCTTCAACAGAACTTAATGTTCCACTTAAGAATCCGTTCTTCATGGATGTATCCATGGAGATTCCGGTCAAGGTCTCAATCGAATTGACGGTTCCAACTGTTACAGCGGATACCCCGGCACATACGATATCTTCGCCACGCTTCGCATAACCCGCATGCCCCTTAACCTCAAAGCCAACGATAGTTCCTAGATCCGATAATCGTGTAATCCGCACGCTAATCATTAACGCACCTTCTTACGCTTGAATCTTCTCGATAGTTACTTTCGTGTACGGTTGACGATGACCTTGTTTCTTGTGGTAGTTCTTCTTAGGTTTGTATTTGTAAACTACAACCTTAGCGCCTTTACCATGTTTCTCGACTTTAGCTGTTACAGACGCGCCGCTTACTAGCGGAGTTCCTGCAGTCAGACCACCATCATTAGAAACAGCCAATACACGGTCAAAAGTTACACTTGCGCCGTCTTCAGCTTCCAACTTTTCAATGAACAAAACGTCGCCCTCTTGGACTTTGTATTGTTTACCACCAGTTTCGATAATTGCATACATTTTACTTGCACCTCCTCATGTCTCAGACTCGCCTAGTCTAGGTGGCAGAATTCCCGTAGGAACTGCGCTTATGTACCCGATCGGAGCGGTTACAGCATGTGCAGGATCAACTGCATCAAACACATACTTGAAGATAGTATCATACTTATGACTTATCGTCAACTCATTCCAGCCATTCTCCAACTTTTCCGGTTCCCCCGCAGCACTGGCAAATCACAGGCGCAAAGCTGGCTGAATCATGCCTTGCCTTCTTTCTGGTCATCTCGAGCAGCCCGAGTCTTGTCCACCCCAAAATATGTGTTTTGGTGCGATCCTTGCAGATCACTTTCTCTAATCGCTCTGTGACCATCTTGCGGTGAAGCTCTTGTTCCATATCAATAAAATCGACAATAATGATTCCACCAGTATCGCGTAACCGGATCAAACGACCGATCTCCTCAGCTGCGAGCAAATTCGTATTAGTAACCGTTTCTTCAAGCGATGCTCCGCCAATGTATTGAGCGGTGTTGACATCAATTACGGTTAACGCCTCTGTCTCATCCCAGATCATTGTTGCTCCGCCCTCCAGCGTGATTTTGCGGCTGAAGCTCTTGAGCAATTGATCCTGAATACCATAAGCAGCGAAAATAGACTCCGCTCCATTATAAAGACAGACTGGCTTGTACCCTTCAGGAGCCATGTCGTCCAGAAAGGCTGTTGCTTCTCTAGCTGCGGCAGATGAATCAATAATCAACTGATCCCGTTGCGGATTAAAGGCATCTCTTATAAAGCGTTGGACAATACTAAGATCACGATGTAGTAAAGCGGGAGCCTCTACCGTTTGTGCCTTACGTGTAATATTCTCCCATTGGGCACGCAAAAAAGAAAGATCACCCTCCACAGCTTCATGTGGCTCGTCCTGAGAAACCGTCCGCATAATAAGCCCTTCTTCTTTCATTCGCAGACGTTCTCCGATTCCTTTGAGACGACTGCGCTCTGCATCCCGGCTTATTTTTTTGGAGACACCGACGTATTCTGCAAAGGGCATGTACACCATCCAGCGCCCGGGCAACGTATAATGAGTCGTTACACGCGCGCCTTTTCCGCCGCTCGGCTCTTTCCGCACTTGAACAACAATATCCTGTCCCGGCTGCAAAAGCGTCTCGATAGAGGGCTTCACATCAGGCTGTTTATCCAAATTAGGATGCAATACATCATCAACATATAAAAAAGCATTCTTCTTCTGTCCGATATCAACAAAAGCAGCCTGCATACCTGGAAGTACGTTAATCACACGGCCCTTGTAATAACTGCCGACCAACCCTTGCTGCTGATCGCGTTCAGCCGCGTACTCCACCAGCCTTCCGTTTTCCAGAAGAGCCATTCGGGTAATGTGCTGCGTGCAGTGAACGATCATCTGTTTCATGGCTTCACCTCTGGTTTCGTTCGTTCATTCCTTCACATTCTCTGCATAAATACACTATATTCCGAAGTAGGTTGATATTAAGCGCTGTTCCGGCACAACAGCAACAACATTTCCTTTACCGTTTAACACATAGATAAAATGATATTGATTACGTTTAAATAGACGCAATATATCATCTAAAGGTTTCGCAGATAATGCAACTATTGGACGAGCTACGCTTCCTGTTCGCAAATGATACTCATAAACAGCCTCCCGATTCATCAAAAAAGCAACAAACCGGTACGGTAAATTACGATGGTCGGTGAAATTCGAATACAGCAGAAAAGCTCCGATCATGACCATATTAAGCCTAAGGCCTCCACCCGCTCCAAGAGGCAGCAGCGCATATATAATCACAAGGACACTTGCGGCTACACTCACCCGTCCAGTCCATAACAAAGTGTAGTAATAAGGAAGTACTAAACTAATAGTGGCCTGAAGCACTTTACCTCCGTCAAGCGGCAGCACTGGCACTAGATTAAAAAGCCCAATAATGGCATTGGCATGAATAAAATAGGTAAGAAATTCCTGATTGCCATAACCGGCTTGTTGAAGTCCAAAAGCAATAACGATCATAATTCCATTTTGCAGTGGACCGGCAAGGGCTATTCCGATCTCACGACTGGCTGTAAGCCGCCCATGATCTTCAATAACAGCCACTCCGCCAAACGGAAGAAGCTGAACCGACTTAACTGTAACACCAGCCAAAAGAGCCGCAACGACATGTCCCATTTCATGAATGAAGACAATCGTAAATAAGGTGAGCAGCTCTAGAAATTGTCCCGTGACCACGGAGAATAACATAATGATCACGAACAGTGGATGTAGTGACAGTTCGATACCAAAGATCCTAATCAAACGATACCACTTCTGTAGGATCAATATAAGTCTTGTCTTTTATCACTGCGAAAAATAGTGTTGAAGCTGAGGATACGTCCTTCTCCATCATCCAACCGAGTGAATCCCCGCTCTGCACCCAGTCATCAACCTCCAGCTTAGTGCCGCTCAAATGTCCGTATTCTGCAGTGACACCGCCTGAATGCTGAACAGCAATTCGAATGCCCCCTTCCAGCTCTTTAGAGATGGAGAGAATACGTCCCATGTCTATACTTTTCACCGTCACATTTAAGGTTGAATCGATTTGAGGCATAATTTCCACCCCTTTTAGCGTAGATGCAAAAGGCTGGACAATGCTCCCAGCTATCGGGGCAGTGAGTTGATGATGAGCGGCTACTTTTTGAGCAGGCTCATCTTTATCCCCAAATATCGGAATGAACGCTGGAGCTCCGTTAAAGTTCTCCTCATACCAGACTCTCACAGCCGTGAAATCCATGTCATTGCTTAACGCATCACTAATAAAAGCTTGCATCTTATAGGACCATGGCTGATGTACCGCAAAAATCCCCCACACTGCTCCAAACACAAGAACACTAGCAACAAAGCGCCGAATAAAACCGGCAGTGAAATTTGAGCCTCCACCGCCGTTATCCTCCCAGCCTCCACGACTCTTTTTCCACATCACCTCTGGATCGGGCTCTACAGAGGATTGATCCGCATTCTTAAATCCTGTTCCCCATTCCTTAAAGCTCGTACTCTTATCCGGCATAATAAATAAAGGGGGAGCCTCCGCTATTTCAAGTTCCGGGACTTCCGAAACTCCTGAGACTGCTGAGACTTCCGGGAGTTCCTCCAATAAACTACGAATACGCTCCTTGCGGCGATTCTTGATATCTGATTTCTGATCCATATTTATCCCTCCGGACGGGCTTGTTTTACTTCCATTTTATGAAGCACGGAAGTCTCTTTAGAACAAGCCCCTCCAAGACAGACCATTTAAATCCCGGAAATGCCATACATTCATATTTATTCAAAAAAATAAGCCCCACCATAGATTTCTCTACTGGTGGGACCCGTGTATGCTTCTTATCATAGGATTGCTTAGTAAAAATTAAGCCATGCCGAAAAATTTCTTAAGTTTCTTAAATGCTCCCGGTTTGCGGTCAAGCTGCATCAGGGGTACAGCATCACCTAAAATTCGGCGTGCAATATTGCGATAGGCAATAGCAGCTGAAGAATCGGGATTCATAACTGTAGGTTCTCCGTTATTTGCGGCTTTAATGACTAGTTCATCATCCGGAACAATTCCGATAAGATCAATGTTCAGCACCTGTAATATATCCTCAATATCAAGCATATCCCCAGACTTCACAAGACCTGGACGAATACGGTTTACCACCAATTTCGGCGATTCCACACTCGACTGTTCTAATAGTCCGATAATACGATCGGCATCCCGCACAGCGGCATGCTCTGGTGTGGTAACCACAATCGCTTTATCCGCACCGGCAATCGCATTGCGGAAGCCGTGCTCGATTCCTGCCGGACAATCGATCAGAACATACTCATATTCCTTCTTTAGTTCAAGAATGATATCTCTTACTTGTTCAGGAGAGACAGCCGTTTTATCCTTTGTTTGAGCTGCAGGCAGCATATACAATTCATCAAAGCGCTTGTCTTTAACGAGCGCTTGATTAAGGCGGCAACGTCCTTCCGCTACATCCACAAGATCATAAATAATACGATTCTCAAGCCCCATAACTACATCCAGATTACGCAGTCCAATGTCGGTATCGACGAGACATACTTTTTTGCCCTGCAGTGCAAGTGCGGTTCCAATGTTGGCTGTTGTGGTTGTTTTGCCAACTCCGCCTTTGCCCGAGGTTACGACTATCGCTTCTCCCATGGAGGCTACACCCCTTTAAACACATTTAAATCCTGACGTAATTTGACCAAATTATGAATCTTATCGATCTGCATAGCTCCGTTTGTTAAATATGCAAATTCCATACTGCTTTCTCGGGTTTCCCATTCATCGGGCGGACGACTAATAATATCGGCAATTCGCAGCTGCGTTGGAGACATTAAAGAAGCAGCTATAATCGCTTCCTCATTCCCGTCTACTCCAGCATGCGCCATCCCTCTTAGCGAACCTAGTATATAAATATCGCCTGAACAGGTTATGGTCCCCCCAGGGTTCACATCCCCCAGATATAGAAGATTTCCGTTATGGTGCAGCACCTGACCGGAACGTAGAATTCCGCTCATCAGAAACAATGCGTCATTATCCTCACTGCCGGGCGCTGGAAGCGCCTCTATAGATCGAATCAACAGATTTCCCTGTCCCTTAAGAATCTCCAGCACAGCTTCCTTGTCTTCCTCAGTTACGGTACGATTGCCCAGCTTTATGTCCACATGTACAATCGGTCCAGTTAAAATATTTTGATGGCTGTGCTCCAGCTTATAGCGAAGCTCGCTCAGAAGATCTTCAAAGGGACATTTGTCGTCTAGCAGGAATATCAGGCCATCCTTGATGCCCTTAATCCTTACATGCTTGGATTTTACTGTCATATGCCTGGCCCCCTATCCTCATTCATTCGTGCCGGGCCCCTTAAATTCCTGCTTTGTATAGAAAGAAAATAGAAGCTCTTTAAGCCGCTTCTTCCTTATTCGTTTCTTTCTTGATTAGCTCAAGCTGGCGCCGAACCGGTATGTAGAAGAGTAGCCCGATGGCAAAATGAAAAAGCATCGTCGGCAGCATGTGATTCAAAATCGCCCAGCTATAAGGTTCTTGATTAAGATTAAATACACTATAGATACCAAATAGTATACTATCCCCAAGTAGACTTCCAAGCAGAACCACAGTCATCATAAGGGGCAGCGGAGCACGTGGAATCTGAAATAAAAGGCCGATTAAATAAGCCGACAATCCCATCGCAAAAGAGTGTGCTCCAAGAATTCTGCCGTAAAAAACGACATCATGCAGCATTCCAAAACATAATCCCAATATAAGTGCTGTATGCCGATGATGATATATAGTCACGAACAATAACACTACAAAAACCAAATTCGGAATGATTCGCATCTGCCACACATCTGGAATCAGCCAAGGTAAGATGGTTCCCTCCACAATAAATAAGAGGAACAGTATCAGAATAAGAACTGATCTGCGCATATTCACTATTCAGCACGCTCCTCCGTAAACACAACAATCAAATGCTTCCAGTCCTGAAATTCTGCTGAAGGCTTTATCACTGCTGTGGAGGTTAATCCAAATTCACCAACATCGACGCTTTCAACTGTGCCTATTGTCAACCCCCTTGGATACAAGCCTCCAATACCGGAAGACAGAATAGTATCCTCCGCTGCAATAGGATCACCCGGTGGAATCTTGGTCATCAGCAGTCTGTTCGTCTCTGGATTATAACTCTCAATCATCCCAAAGGACTTACCCTCTTTATTAAAGGCAGTTGCCGCAATAGGCGGCTGGGAATTAGGATCATTAGTGTCCATCATGGTCATCAGTTTCACAGTAGAAGTGAAATTGCTAACTTGACTGATAACACCTACCAGACCATCGGTTGAAATAACAGACATATTAGGTCTGACACCATCTTTGGAGCCTAAATCAATTACAATGGTGCTGTTGCTTGGTTCTGTAGTCTGGCTAATTACTTGCGCAATACGATATTCATACTTATACAAATTCTTCTGTTCTTTAGTGAATTGCCATTTTTTTTCCAAGTCTTCATTCTGTGCTTTAATAAAATTATACTGGGCTTTATCACGTGCATACTGGGCAGCCATAATTTTAAGCTGTTCATTTTCTTTAGCAAGATCACTCAGATTTCCAATATCTTCAAACAAGCCCGCTACATATCCAGCGGGCTTGTAGAACATTTTTTGCACGAAACCAGTCGAATCTCTGAGAAAGTTCTCCGGCCAGGACAAGCCTTTCCTTGTTGCCAAGCTGAAGCCCATTACCACAATGAACAGCACCAGTGTAATCAACAGAATAAACAGACGTTTATTGCTTAAGAGTTTAAACAGTTTCAACACCCTCTAACAACAGTATTTCTCCCATAACAGGGGTTGACTTACACAAGTGGTAGAACATCATCTTATCTCTTCGAACGAAGACTGGATCCGCTGCGGCTCTTGAACAAATGAATGTTCTCAAGTGCCTTACCGGTTCCAATAGCTACACAGTCCAGTGGATTCTCAGCAACAATAACCGGCATTCCCGTCTCACGTGCAAGCAGCTTATCCAAGTTGCGAAGCAAAGCTCCCCCACCTGTCAAAACAATTCCACGATCCATAATATCTGCTGCAAGCTCTGGCGGACATTTTTCCAACGTTACTTTAACAGCTTCAATAATAGCATTCACTGTGTCAGACAAAGCTTCACAGATTTCATCAGAAGTAATTGTAAGTGTTTTTGGCAGACCTGTTACGAGATCACGGCCGCGAATTTCCATGGTTTCAGCCTTTTCAAGAGGAAGGGCAGAGCCAACATCCATTTTGAGCTGCTCCGAAGTACGTTCACCGATCATCAGATTGTATTGACGTTTGATGTATTGAATGATGGACTCATCCGCTTCATCACCTGCAACACGCACTGAACGGCTAGTAACAATACCGCCGAGCGAGATTACAGCAACTTCAGTTGTACCTCCACCGATATCTACAACCATACTACCTGTAGGCTCCCATACTGGCAGATCCGCGCCGATAGCAGCAGCAAAAGGCTCTTCGATAATGTAAGCTTCACGAGCTCCAGCTTGTTTGGTAGCATCTTCTACCGCACGTTGCTCTACAGCAGTAATGCCAGATGGCACGCAGACCATTACATTAGGGTGACGCTGGAACATAGAACGCTGTTTCTGTGCTTGACGAATAAAATATTTAATCATCGTAGCCGTTGTATCAAAATCAGCGATAACGCCATCTTTCATCGGACGGATCGCACGGATATTTCCAGGTGTACGACCGATCATTTTTTTGGCGGATTCACCCACAGCTTCAATCGTCTTAGTATCAGTGTTAATGGCTACAACGGAAGGCTCTCTTACAACAACACCCTTACCGCGTACGTAGACAAGCGTATTCGCTGTCCCCAAGTCAATTCCTAAATCTTTTGTGAAACCACCCAACATGCTAATTTCTCCTTTTCCTAAGTAAATCTACATTTATATTACATATGTCCTTTTTCTTTCAAGCTTACGAAACTGCTATCTCCGATAATTAGATGGTCCAGCACATCTATTCCGATAATCTCACCTGCCTGAAGCAATCTAGCAGTTAGGGAAATATCTTCTGGACTAGGTGTTGGATCACCACTAGGATGATTGTGCGCGCATATAATAGAGGCGCTACTGCATTTTATAGCTGCTCTGAATACCTCACGAGGATGAACGATCGAAGCATTCAGGCTGCCCATGGACAATGTTTCTTGTCCAATCACATGATTCTTCGTGTTCAGAAACAGACAGACAAAATGCTCCTTTTGCAAATAACGCAATTGCTCAGTCAGAATCTCAGCAGCGTCCCCAGGACAGCGGATAATGACCGGCATATTGAACCTGGAATTCGCAAGGCGCCTTCCCAGTTCGATGCCTGCTTTTAGTTGTACGGCCTTGGCAGGACCGATACCGTTGATTTTGGTCAGTTCTTCGATGCTAAGGTCAACTAGCCCACGCAGGCCACCGATCTTCCCCAGCATCTGCTGTGCAATATGAATAGCCGACTCGCGGCGTGTTCCCGTACGCAGCAGAATGGCTAACAACTCCGCTTGACTTAATGATTCCGCCCCATAATGCATCATGCGCTCTCTAGGTCGTTCTTCATGGGGGAGGTCCCGCAGCATAATTGGTTGCGACTCCATCCCTATCCCTCTTTCCCCAGGCTTCCTACCGGCTCAATACAGTTATACCGAACTCGGATAGCATTTCGCCAAGAAGCGACAAAGGCAATCCGACTACATTGAAATAACAGCCTTCAATTCGTTCCACCAAAATGGACCCAAGCCCTTGTATCGCATAAGAGCCAGCCTTATCAGCGGGCTCTCCCGTAGCTATATAAGCAGCAATTTCCTCTTCAGTCATTGCCCTCATCGTTACGGAAGTAACACGGTGCTCCACTATAGTCTTCCCATTCGGGAGTCCGAGGCAGGCTACACCCGTGTATACCTTATGAGTTCGGCCCTGAAGTCTGGTAAGCATCGCTTTGCTGTCCAGCTTGTCCACCGGTTTGCCTAGCACAGTATTATCTAGTACAACAATTGTGTCGCTTCCTATAATGACTGCGTTACGCTCTCCGGCTGTAGCTACTACGGCTTCTGCTTTTCGCAAAGCTAGACTGCGCACGATTCTCTCCGGCGTCCAATCCGGCGGTGTGCTCTCATCAGCTTCGCTGGTAATGACCTCAAAGGGTAAACCCAGTAAGGATAACAGCTCACGTCGACGCGGTGAACCTGAGGCTAGAATAATGAGTGGTGAGTTGTCCACGTTGTAAACGTCCCTTCTTGCTCAGTAACGAGAGTTACAGTCTGCGGTACAGCCATACAGCTGTAATAATACCGGCGAGACTAAGCATGCACAATTTCAAATGAATAGTGATGTCATAGGTTATGATGTCTAAATCGGCTCGCGGAGACCATTTGAGCACAGTCGATGTTGTTAGAAAAGACAGAGCCTTTACGGGCTGCAGCAGCTTGGCGATCCAGGCTCCAGCCAGCCAGCCTAGAATTAGAAATAACAGCAGTGTTCCTACATTTTTCTTCTTCATCTCAGTCTTCCCTCGCCATTTTTTGACACCCTAATTATTATACGGTGAAACGGTGATCAATACAAACGTAAAATCCCCTACGGTAATGTTTACCACCTTTTGCCCTAAAAGTTGCGGAACGATACCCTTCTCCGAAAAAAACAACAAGCCCCCAATTCCCCGGAGACTTGTTGTTATTTTGAATCCGCAATCCAAGCATTCAATTCATAGCAGACAGCAGCTGTTTTTGGCTGGTCAAGAAGCTCAGCATGGATTCCTGCACTTCCCAAAGCAGGGCTTGCGCCTTGTTCTTGTTATATTCACTCAGTGCTGAAATTCCTTGGCTCATAGATTTCTCTAGCGCTGCGCAAATGCTTTTGGCTTCAGGCGTTATGCCTTGCTCCAGAGCTTTAACAGCTTCACTCCATTGGAGATGAAGATCACTCACAGCTGAGGTATTAGCTGCCGCATCCGTTTGTCCGCCACTGAGTAAAGAAGCGGATTGACTGCTTAGTTCACTGAGCAACTGTCCACTCACCGCAAAATAACTATTCACAGCCTCCGCATTTCCGGCAAATCCTAATCGTTCCACTCCGGGAAGATCCACCTCTCTTACATAAAGCTCAATCCCTTGATTCTTCAGTCCACTGCTGAGCAGCTTAGCTTGTTCACGGTCAGAGGACATTCCGGCATATACACGATTTCCGTCAGCAGGGTCCAAGCCCGCAGCCAAGCCAGCGTCCAACAGCTCTTGTCTAGCTTGTTCCGCGCCTGCCGGCGTACTGAATACGCCATACTGCAGCAGGTAGTAGCTTTGCGCAGCCACTTGAACAGGAATACTGTTTTTGCCGGCATCATCTGTGCCCGTAACCGGCAATCCCGAGGTTCCTACACCTGCTGGATCATTAGCTCCGGAAGTCTGCCCTGAAGTAGCCAATGTATCTGTTATCCCGGTTCCTGAACTACTATCCATGTTTCCTCCATAAAAAAAGGAAAGCGCCGCATACCCAAGCAGTAGACCTGTGCCGATGGCCCCCACCACAGACAGGGATAATTTCCACCAATACGATGGGCGACGAGTATGATATGAGCCCCCATAACCTCCCGTGTAAACCTCTGCTGATTTATCTCTGTCATCTAGTACCAAATCTGAGAGCAGATACGATTGCTGCGTATTTCTGAAATCTCTATCCTGTTCGTCCCATTCTTGCTGGCGTGGATCTACAGTTCCTGAGTAATAGTCGTAAGCATCCTCCGGCGGTGCCTCACGCGTAGAGCGTAGATCAGGTTCTTGCACCCAAGTATGCTGCTGTGCTGGACCGACCTCCTTGCGCAACTCCTCTGCATATTCTTCAGCTGTACCCAGTCCGCCACTGGACCAGCGCTCCACTACCTGCGGTTTTGGCTTAGGCTCGTCCTTATTCACGTCAAATCGGAATGTCATTCTTCCGTTATTCAACAGTAACACCTCACCTCATCTAATCTATATGGAAATATATGATAGACAATAGAGAGATATGCTATTTTTATAGCCAAATGAATAATGAAAGTTATACGGATTCAGTTTACATTACATGTAACTTTTATATACTATATAAAAAGAGCTAAAAGTGTGCACTATACTAGTTAAGCTAGAAATAGGATTTTAGTTCATTACAGTTTAGGAGGGCTTTTTCTGAAACA
Source organism: Paenibacillus sp. FSL H8-0175 (assembly GCF_045040615.1). Taxonomy (NCBI): domain Bacteria; kingdom Bacillati; phylum Bacillota; class Bacilli; order Caryophanales; family Paenibacillaceae; genus Paenibacillus; species Paenibacillus sp. FSL H8-0175. The sequence goes on from NZ_CP150299.1 coordinate 5,717,815, forward strand.
AAAAATTCAAGCAGCAATTGTGGGCTACGGTAATTTAGGAAAAGGTGTACGTAAGGCTATTAACCAAAGTGAAGATATCGAGTTGGTTGCGATCTTTACGCGCAGAGAGCCTGGACAACTGGAAGCCGGTAAAACCGGTGTGAAATTCGAGCATATCTCTGCCGTCGAACAATATAAGGGAAAAGTAGATGTTATGATTCTGTGCGGAGGATCGGCTACCGATCTGCCAGAACAGACACCAGCTATTGCCCGGATGTTTAATACCGTGGACAGCTTTGACACTCATGCCAAAATCCCTGAGTTCTTTGCGACCGTTGATGCCGCAGCTAAACAAGGCGGAACACTCAGCGTAATTTCTACGGGCTGGGATCCAGGCCTGTTCTCCATGAACCGTCTGCTAGCTGAAGCTATTCTTCCACAAGGTAAAGAATATACTTTCTGGGGTAAAGGCGTCAGCCAAGGTCACTCTGATGCCATTCGCAGAGTAGAAGGCGTTAAAGGTGGCGTACAGTATACTGTTCCAGTACAAGAGGTTATCGAGGCCATCCGTGCGGGTGAAACACCAGAACTCACTACTCGTGAAAAACATCTTAGAGAGTGTTTTGTAGTAGCTGAGACAGGTGCAGATCAAGAGCGCATTCGCGAAGAAATTGTGAATATGCCGAACTATTTTGCAGATTATGATACTACGGTTACTTTCATCACTGAAGAAGAACTGGCAGCTCAGCATAGCGGTATTCCGCACGGCGGGTTTGTTATTCGCAGTGGGGTAACAGGAGAAGGCACGAAACAAATTGTTGAATTTGGCCTGAAGCTGGAGAGCAATCCTGAATTTACAGCTAGTGTGCTTGTGGCTTATGCCAGAGCTGCTCAGCGTATGAGTCAAGAAGGTCAAAGCGGAGCGCGTACTGTATTCGATATTCCACTTGGGATGTTGTCTCCGAAATCACCAGAAGAACTGCGCCGCAACTTACTCTAAAATCCTGTCGACAAATAACCCGCGTAGGACTTTTAATGGTCCTCGCGGGTTATTTGTTGTCCAGAGGGGCAAGCATCATGTCTGACAACCCTCTATACAAGACTAAGAATCTTACTCTTAACATGATTCATTTCGTAATTCTTCAACAAAGTCTCATGCGCACGATCCGCAATAATGGCGCCAAGCTCAGGATTTTTCAGTAAATTCAGTACACTTCCAACAACCTCAACTGAGGTATTAGCCAGCAAAATATTTCGGTTATGCTCACAATTCAGCTTCTCACACATGATTGAGCTAGTAACCACCGGGGTTTTTAGCGCCCAGGATTCCAGTATATTTCTAGAAACTTCGCAGCCTTCAAGGATAGGCACCAGAACAGCTTTAGACCGTCGTATGTATTCAGTAGAGGAATTTACTGGTCCAGTGACTATGACCGATTCATCTTCCTTAATCAAAGTCATGACCTCTGGGTGAACCTCTGAGCTGATAATGTAACTTTTGATATCAGGCACTTGTTCTTTAATCATGGGATAGGTTTTTTTAAAGAATACTCGGGCTGCATCTATTCCCAGTCTCATATTCATATTCCAGTGCAGCACAATTGAATTTTCTTTAGTCACAGGCTCTGCAAAAGTCTCATACTCATTCATCTTGATGAAATGGGGGACAACATGAACCTTACGAGCATCGGCAAATGATAGAGATTTGAACGCTAGTGCATCCCATTCCGAGGTTGCTAAAAGTAGTCCCGTCTTATTCATTAATCGCCGTTTATTCCTACGATCCCATGCAGCATTGAGTTTATTATATGGATTCTTCCTGCTTAACTTTCCTGCCTCTCCGGCAGATCCTCCGCTTCCGTTTGCAAAACTATAGGTATCTGTGATCACACTGGCTTCTGGAAGCAAGTTCCGCACCATATCAATGCATTTACCCAATAGGACATGCGATATAAATACATGCTTGTAATTATTCGAACGGCAAAGCTCCAAAATAGTGTTCTTCATATCTTTATCTATATGACTTAAATTTGAGAAATTCCGCAGTTTATGTAAGGGGCGCAGCATTGGCCTCCAGGTCGTATAATCTTCATTAATGTTATGAACCGTAAGTGCCGTCCGCTCATTTATAGACACGGTTTGGTTGGCACTGCCGTACGTCAGCAAATCTATATCAAATTTCCCAAGCAAAATCTCGAGAATACTCCCTGTTCTCATTTCTCCTTCTAGATCCTCTGCGCTTTGATTCTGGGCTGATAGGAACAGCATTCTTTCTCGCATGACTCTGGCTCCTTGTATTTTGTAATAAAAACCCCCATCTACTAACTGAAACTTTAGATGCAGTTCAATAGTAACTCATTTCAATTAAAAGTTTTGTCGATTTATAGGAGAAGTCTAAAATTTTTTAAGTTTTTTTCTGAGTTTCCAAAATTCTATCACGATTTACCCTTATAAAACGCCACATTTTCTAAAATATAGACTAAAACCCCTTTTTTTACGCCATACATAATCATGAATTGCTCTATGGATAGAAATCGTAATCTTTAGGTAATATGTACTACGCCTCTTTGCATACAAAAAAAGCATCTCCCTCGCTTAATGTCGAAAGGAAGACACTTTAGTTGTCATAGCTTCTAACTACACAGTTCCGGCCCTTTTTCTTAGCCTGATACAATGCAGTGTCACTAAGTTTGTAAAGAGTGTTCAATGCGTATCGTTCACCTGAATCCACCGTGATGATGCCAACACTTATCGTGTAATGCAAGGGCACACCATGAATGACCGCCCCTGTAACCGCTGTGCGCATCCGCTCTGCAATCATATCACTGTTTTGTTCATCGGCTCTATGCAGCAGCACAGTGAACTCCTCACCACCGAATCTTCCGAACAGATCACCATTGCCAAGCTGCTGTTTTATTTTATGAGACAGATCTTTTAGAACGTGGTCGCCGGTATTGTGGCCGTAGGTATCGTTTATGCGTTTAAAGTGATCCACATCCAGCAGTAAAAAAGAATACGGCAGCTTCTTCATTGCTGAGGCAGCTATTAAAGGCCGGGCGCGCTGTACAAAGGATCTGCGATTCAAAATACCTGTCAACACATCATAAGTGGCCACCCGTTCCAATTCTGTAAAGGAATCCTCCCTATAAAGCAGCATGATTCCTGCAGTTCCTAAGAACATAAGCAAATAAATCCCCAGATAAAAAAATATCTGCAGCCAGTGAGAGGTCTGTGCATTCCATCCTAACATCGAATAAAACGGTTCAAGTCCCTTGCTAACCAGCGCTAAAATTACAACAAAGTACAACAATCCTATGGTTCGCTGGAGAGAGGTCTCTCTAATCTTCACAGCTAATATATAAGCTGGCAACGCTAAGATCATAATCCCAAATAGACAAGTTGCAGCCATAACCAACCGCTCATCTGGCATAATTATATGCAGTAGCACTACGATGACAATGGATACTCCGAACAGGATCGTATAATATCGTTCAATCCTACTCCCAAAAACTCTGAGAAGCATCAGAAGCGCTAAGCTTTCCAGCGTACCTCCAGCTAAAGCAAGCAGCATACTGATTGGAATGGGAAGTCGTGAGTCTGTGAAATCATTCAGCAAAAGGAGAATTAAAGCTGCCAGCTGCAAATATTTTGCCGTGACAAACAAGGTAGAAGTCCGTTCCTGCGCGTAACGCAAACGATAGACGACAATAAGCAATACCGTAAAGGATTGCCACATAAAGAGGCAGACCAGCAGTGTCTTGAGATCCAGATGCATGTTAGTGAATTTCACCCCCTGTATTCTCTAAGCTCAATAAATATAATTGTATCTGACCACTCGGTTTCTTCCTTCTTGTTTGGCTTGGTATAACGCTTTATCGCTCAGCTTGTACAGCTTATTTATCCAAATCTCCTGATCCGGTATGATTGTAATTACACCTATACTAACTGTATAGCCTTGTAAAAGTTTTTGTGTAGGCGTCTTCATTACTGCCTTTCGTAACACTTCAGCTTTCCGGTCACAGCTAGCTTCATCCAGCCCGCAAAGGATAACTGCAAATTCCTCGCCGCCCAGCCTGCCAAATAAATCGCTGTTTTCGAGGTTGTCCTTAATCGTCAATGCGAATTCTTCCAGAACAACATCGCCGGTATCATGGCCGTATGTATCATTGATTTCTTTGAAATGATCCAAATCCAGCAGCATAAAAGAAAAGTACTCTTGCTCAGCAACTGCCTTCTCAAGCCGTACCTCAGCTTCCTCAAGAAATGCTCCACGGTTAAGGATTCCAGTCAAATCATCGTAGCTAGCGATTCGTTTCAGTTTTACAAAGGAATGCTCGTTAGAAAGTAGAATAAAGCCTGCGGCTCCCACAATCAACAATAAATACATCCCCAAGTAATATAAATACTGCGAAAGATTAGTTGTGAACACGTTCATCTCTGGCTCCCAGATCAATGCAACAATCGCGCGGAGCAGCATAATCCCTGCAAAAGCGTAAAACAATATTCCGAGTATCTTCTGAAGAGGGGTGCCTTTGGGGTTCACCGTGAGGTGGTAAGCTGGATAGACAATAAACAGTATCGACCATAATGAGGTACAGGCTATGCGCCAGCTGGAATGATGAAAGAAGATCGCAACAATACTAAAAGTAATCGAACTAAGTATGGAAAGCGTTATGTAATACAACTTTATCCGCTGACCAAGGATTCCCATCATCAGCAATAAAGCAATAATCTCCAGACAGCAGCCTAAAAGAATCAAAGCGTTGCTAAGTGGAATGGATAAAGCGCGGGGGATATGACCCCATAATAATAATGAACACCAGAAGAGCAGCTGCACCGCCTTTGAGCGTATGAATAAGGTGGATGCCCTGTCTTTAGGAGCGCTCCTCCGGTAATTGGTTATCAGCAGCAATATAAATAGATTTCCAAAAATAAATAAATACACTAACGTTTTGATATCAAGCTGGGAGTCCATGAGTCACCACCTACACGGAAAAATTGATCCTCTACTGACAGCACTATAGCACTCAATGGCTGGTTCAGCAAATACCCTATTTATTTCATTTTTTAGAATGTACATACACCGCTTAAGTATACAAAAAAGCACTTCCCCCTGCACGGAGCTCGGGGGGAAGTGCTATGGTCAAGAGAATATGAATATTCTCGTGTAGGCCTGTGTTTGTATTAACGCTTCTTCAAGCCGTCCGCCAATGCGTATCCAACCTTCCAGATATCGCCTGCGCCCATCGTAATCACTAGGTCACCTGGGGCAATACGAGGTTTCAGATCAGCAAGCACATCTTCTTTGGTTGGCAGATGTCTTGCACCAGCGTTACTGTTCTGCACAATAAGCTCAACCAGCTTCGCAGATGTAACCCCCTCAATCTGCTTCTCACCTGCCGGAGAGTAGATGTCGGTGATGATCACCTCATCTGCTTCGCTAAAGGCGCGGCTGAAGGCATCTAGCAGGAAGAACGTACGTGTATACCGCTGAGGCTGGAATACGGCAATAATCCGTTTCCCCGTTGCCTTAGCAGCACTGATTGTCGCCTGAATTTCAGTTGGGTGATGCGCATAATCATCGATGACCAGAATGTCATCGACTTCTCCGAGCACTTGAAAACGGCGCTTCGCACCATGGAATTTCACAATCGCCTCAGCGATTTTTTCAAAAGAGATTCCTGATTTCAAACAAGCGATAACCGCAGCCATTGAATTATACAGATTGTACTGGCCTGGCACGGATAGTTCAATTTGTCCCAATACTACGCCATTATGGTTCATCGTATACGAAACCTGACGGTCCCCAAGAACGATGTCTGTGGCAATATAATCTGCAGTCTTCGACTTGATGCCGTAAGTAATCACCTTACCTGACACTTCAGGCAATAAAGAAATCACGTTCTCGTCATCTGCACACACAATCGCAGTGCCGTCTTCACGGGTCTGGTTCATAAACTGTACATAAGCAGCCTTGAGACGGTTAAAATCTCCGCCATAATTCTCCAAGTGATCTGCTTCCACATTCGTGACAATTCCAAGCCAAGGGTGATAGTGCAAGAAAGAGCCATCGCTCTCATCCGCTTCCGCCACTACATAATCGCCTTGTCCTGCCTTTGCATTCGTACCGACGTTCATAATCTCTCCGCCAATAATATACGTAGGATCAACTTCACACTCTTCCATTACAAGTGCGATCATAGAGGATGTAGTTGTTTTACCATGCGCTCCGGCAACAGCTACCCCTTTACGTTCGTTCAATAAACGGGCTAACATTTGTGAGCGGTGCAGAATTGGAATCTTAAGACGCTCTGCTTCCACCCATTCCACATTATCGCTGGACAAAGCCGTAGAGTACACGACCAGATCCGCACCTTTTACTTGTTCTGCTGTATGCCCAATATAAATCTTGGCACCTTTAGCAATCAATTTATCCGTCAATTCTTGGGCAGCCACATCGGAGCCCGTAACCGTATATCCCATTTCTAGCATTACTCGGGCAATCGCGCTCATACCGTAGCCGCCGATCCCTATAAAATGCACACGTTCAGTAGTATCCAACAGTCGTCACCAGCCTTTTTCAGTATCGGGTTGCTGCAAAAGTGTACCGCGCACGTCAGAAATCAAATACAGCGTACCAGATACGACGGCAAGGTCATCCTCCGCTGTAATCGACTTCAGTTGTTGCAGCGCTTTTCCCCAATTATGTTCTACTATGATTACCAAGTTTTCCTTGGCATATTTATCCCGCAGACTTTCTGCGATAACCTGCAGATGCTCCGCGTCCATTTTGTTCTGGAAATCCGGTTCGGTCAGGATGAGCGTATCCACTATAGGCAGTATATGCTTAAAGTAGGATTCATGATGCTTATTTGCCATCATTCCCATAAGTAAATTTAATTTACCGTATTTATAGAGCTGTGGCAGGCTTTTGGCAAGGCTCTCCGCGCCTTCCGGATTATGTGCTCCATCCAGTACGATCCTCGGAGATTTACTTACCTCTTCCAGCCTTCCAGCCCAAAATGCATGACGCAATCCTTCCAGAACATCTTCATCCTCTAGCATGAACGCCATATACTGGCGCAAAACTTCAAGAACCATCATGGCTCCCGCCGCATTGCTAATCTGGTGTTCGCCTTTCATCACAATCCCAAGTTCAAGCGAACGGAAGGGACCCTTAAAGTTAAAGGTCTGCACATCCCCATGGATTCCAGTAGCTTCATAGCTAAAATCTTCTCCGGCAAGATAAAGAGTAGAGCGGCAAGCCGCCGCTTTCTCCTTGAGTACAGCCACGACTTCCGGTTGATTTACGCAGCTAACAACAGGCACACCGGGTTTGATAATCCCGGCTTTCTCCATTGCAACCTTCTCAAGCGTATCTCCCAGAATATCCATATGGTCATGGCCGACATTTGTAATCACCGACACGATCGGAGTAACGATGTTCGTTACATCCAGCCTTCCCCCAAGCCCAGTCTCCCATACGACAACATCCGGACAAGAAACACCCGCAAAAAATAGAATGGCCACAGCTGTAGTTACCTCAAACATCGTTGGTGAGCCAAATTCCGTTTCTGCAATCTCATCTACCAAAGGACGAAGGGTATTCACTAGCTCAAGAAGAGTTTCTTCAGGAATGTCCGTATTATTATATTGGAACCTGTTCGTGAACTTCGTAATATACGGAGACGTGAAGGTGCCGACAGAATAGCCGCTTTGCAAAAGTGCGCTTGTCAAAAAAGCACAGGTGGAGCCTTTGCCGTTGGTACCCGCCACATGAATAAATTTCAGCCGACGGTGCGGGTTTCCCAGCTTGTCCATCAACATCTCAATTCTGTCTAAACCTGGCCGGATTCCAAAAGGAATCAGGCCCTTGATCCAGTTAACCGCTTCGGTATATGTCGCAAGAGGGGCGGTGCTCCCGCCCCGATTTAGGTCATCCATGTCTCTTATCCTCTCAGCTCTGCTATGCGGGCAAGTACTTTCTCACGTTTGGCAGAATAATCTGCCTGCTTCGCCTGCTCCTCTTCGATAACTTTTGCGGGAGCTTTGGCCACGAAGCCCTGATTGCTCAACTTTTTCTCTACGCGTTCTACTTCGCTGTTCAGCGTCTGCACTTCTTTTTCCAGACGAGCGATTTCTTGTTCAATATCAATCAGCCCCGACAAAGGCAGAAGCAGTTCCGCTCCCGTTACTACAGCGGACATTACCTTGTCTGGCGTTTCCGGATTCAGGCCAGCTTCGAAAGAAGAGGTATTGCAGAAACGTCCGATGTAGTTGTCGTTACGAGTAATGATGCTCAGTGTTTCCTCATTGCTCGCTTTAATAATCAAATCAACCTTTTTGCTCATCGGTACATTTACTTCAGCACGGATATTACGAACTGCCCGGATTACATCCATCAGCAGGTTCATTTCCGCTACCGCTTGCGGGTTCTCCAGAGCAGCATCATACTCAGGCCAAGCAGCCAAAGTGATTGTCTCTCCTTCATGCGGCAGATGCTGCCAGATTTCCTCCGAAATAAACGGCATAAACGGATGGATCAAGCGCATCGTGCGGTCGAGTACATAAGCAAGTACGGACTGTGTCTTCGCTTTGGCTGCGGCATCCGTTCCGTAAAGCGACAGCTTCGCGAACTCAATATACCAGTCACACAAATCGTCCCAAATGAAGTTGTACAGCTGGCGGCCGGTCTCGCCGAACTCGTACGAGTCAATTAGACGCGTAATTTCACGAGAAGTTTCGTTCAGACGGTGTAAAATCCAACGGTCAGCCGTAGTTAGCTCCCCAGTAATGTCAATATTCTCGAAGCTAACTCCTTCAAGATTCATGAGGGCGAAGCGTGACGCATTCCAGATCTTATTAGCGAAATTACGCGCCTGCTCTACCTTTTCCCAGCGGAAGCGTAAATCCTGACCCGCTGTGCTGCCGGTAGAAATCATATAACGCATAGCATCTGCGCCATACTTCTCGATAACCTCAAGCGGATCTACACCGTTGCCGAGTGATTTGGACATTTTTTGTCCTTCAGCATCCCGTACCAAACCATGCATCAATACGTCCGAGAATGGTTTCTCTCCGGTGAATTCCAGTGCCGAGAAGATCATCCGCGCTACCCAGAAATAAATAATATCGTAGCCCGTTACGAGCACATCGTTCGGATAGTAACGTTTGAAATCTGCACTGTCTTCATTCGGCCAGCCTAGGGTTGCAAACGGCCAGAGGTTGGAGCTAAACCAAGTATCCAGCACATCCTCGTCCTGTTTCAGGTCGGTTAAGCCGCTGATCCGGCGCGCTTCTTCCTCGTCATTCGCCACAACCAGCTCACCGGTAGATTCAGAATACCAAGCCGGAATACGATGCCCCCACCAAAGCTGACGGGAAATACACCAGTCGCGTACGTTTTCAATCCAGTTCAGGTAGGTTCTCTCGAACCGTTCAGGTACAAAGTTAACCCCATTACCATCCTTCTGTGCATTGATGGCAGCTTCGGCGAGCGGCTGCATCTTCACGAACCATTGTGTGGACAGGTACGGCTCAACAACCGCTCCTGAACGTTCACTGTGTCCAACTTGATGCACATGATCTTCAATAGAGATCAGAACGCCTTGCTCCTTCAGATCCGCCGTGATGGCCTTACGGCATTCACTCCGGTCTTGACCTTGGTAAGGTCCTGCTTCTTCGTTCATCGTACCGCTCTCATCCATTACGTTGATCTGCGGCAAATTGTGCCGTTGACCTACCTCGAAGTCATTTGGATCATGAGCTGGCGTGATCTTAACCGCACCGCTACCAAACTCTTTATCTACATACTCGTCAGCGATAATTGGAATCTCCCGGCCGATAATCGGCAGGATCAGGGTTTTACCAATCAGATCTTTATAACGATCATCCTCAGGATGAACAGCAACTGCCGTATCACCCAACATCGTCTCCGGACGTGTGGTCGCTACAGTGATATGTCCGCTGCCATCTTTAAGGGGGTAACGCAGGTGGTACAGATGACCGTTAACTTCCTTATATTCAACCTCGATATCCGACAACGCCGTACGAGCCGCCGGGTCCCAGTTGATGATACGTTTACCGCGATAGATCAAGCCTTTATTATAAAGCTTAACAAATACCTCGCGAACTCCCTTCGACAAACCCTCATCGAGGGTAAAACGCTCGCGGGAGTAGTCAAGGGAAAGTCCCATTTTAGCCCACTGCTCATGAATGGTGTTCGCGTATTTATCTTTCCAATCCCACACCTGCTCCAGGAACTTCTCACGTCCGAGGTCATGTCTAGAAATCCCCTGCTCGCGCAGCTTCTGCTCTACCTTCGTTTGTGTTGCAATACCTGCGTGGTCCGTACCTGGTAACCAAAGCGTATCGAAGCCCTGCATCCGTTTAGTACGAATCAGGATATCCTGTAATGTGAAATCGAGCGCATGCCCGATGTGCAGCATTCCTGTTACGTTTGGCGGCGGGATCACAATACTATAGGCTTTAGCATCCGGACGCTGGCCTGCACGGAAATATCCGCCCTCTGTCCAGTAGGAATACCATTTCTGTTCTGCTGCCTTCGGATCATACGTTGTTGGCATCTCGTTTTTAGATTCATTCGTAGCAGCAGCATCTGCCGCTGTTAGATGGTTTTGGTCAGCCATTCTCTGATACCTCCACTAGTTTACTTGTAGTTGCTTATAGTTGTTAATAAAGTTGCTGTATAGAGCACACAGGTCTCTGAAAAAAACAAAAAGACCCCTCGTCTCAAAGGACGAAAGGTCATTCTTTCGCGGTACCACCTTTGTTTCGCGCCAATGAAAAATAAAACTACACTTCTTACCCTACGGATTCAGAAGCTTAGCGCGACACTCGTACAGATAACGGCTGCTACCGGCCACAACCTAACTTATCCTTCACAGGTATGAAGATAAGCTCAGAAGGGCGACTCCGGGGCGACTTCGGGGGCTGTTTCCTACGGAATGTCACAGCACTTGCAATTCCGCTCTCTGAAGGGCTGACCGCCTACTCTTCCCGTTCCCAGTCTTTACTTAGATATTGCTTACTCCATAATACATTTTGAGCCCCCCCTAGTCAACCTGGATACGCCTTTGCAGCGGGACTTTAGGCTGAATTTCGACTTATTTCTTCTGAAGCATCCCTTCCAACAATGAAACAGCAAAAATCCCGATCCTAATACCTGATCGGGATTCACCTATTCATGTGTGTACGCATCACGATTCGATTACGGGATGTACAACACTTGACCTTCCTCTACACTCTGCCCGGATAAGCGATTATACATTACCAGCTCCCGCGCACTTAGCTGATACTTCTCTGCTATGGTATCCAGTGTTTCTTCACGCTGCACAATACACAGCCGAACTTTGCGGAACATGTTAGCTCCATCCGCGCTGGCAATGAATCTGCTCTTCCATTCCGTATTATTGCCAACCTCTGGAACGTCCACTGCTGCAGATGTGTTTCCTTCCGACTGCAGAGCTTCCTGCTCTTTACGGACACGACTGGAGCTTAGTAAAGAGGAGAAGGTGAGATGTTCTTTTTCCGGAATTTCTGCTTCTTTTTTACTGCCCAAGGCGATCTTAAGATCTTGTTTCTCCTCATGAGAAGCCACACTCTCTTGTGAAACAAAAACTTCGTTCGCATTCTCATTAATCGGCGCAGTATTCTCTTCTTGCTTAGGAAGCTCATTATTAGCCTCATTTTCAGAAGCGAACACAGGGATATCCTGAATTGCATCTGCACTAACGGCTAGAACAGCGGTCTCTCTAGGAGTAAAATATTCCTCTGCCGACTGTTGGTTCTCTTCGCTCACATAGCTTGCTTGATTCAGCTGAGACACCTCAACCTCTTTGTTCTGGGCCTCGGCTTTAAACCAGTAATCGGATAAACCCGCTTTAGCATCCTCAACTTGGGACTCCAGACTATGTGTCCGTGCTTTAGCTCCCTTGTCCTTCTCCTGACCGGATGAGAAATTGACTACAGGGGACGTATGAGCGGCTCCACTTGAGACTAATGATTCTTCTGCTTCCTGTTCATTCGCTTCGGCATGCTCATGTTCTTCTACAGCAACCTGTGAGGCATCCTCACCGAAGGTCCACTGAGAATTTTCATAAAGTGCATCATTTTCCTGTTCTTGTAGCTCCGTAGTAGCTTCTACCCTGTCATCATTCACAGGAGAATAGGCGACTGTATACTCCTCTTGCTGCCAGGCTGGTTGAGGTTGAGGGTCCGCACCACCGATCCCCCGCAGCGATAACACACCTGTTATATTCACAGTGCGCATCGTGAGCAGATCGATATCAAAATTCTCAATCTCTACCCCAATATCTTCAATTGAGCTGACGCGTGTAAGCGGAACAGTGATTTCCACGGGAATGGCATGCTCCAGACGTTGTGTTCGGTCATCTTCACTCCGGTAAAGCCCGGTAAGCAACAGCTGACCATATAACTCGGCCCGATCCTCCCGCTGAATCACCTGAATTTCCGGAAGTAGTTCAACCTCCTCCAGCTCAGCTATTCCCGGAAGCTCTTCCGAAAGGTGAATGCGTTCGTAAATATCAAACCGCAAGCCGTGGGACTGATCAAACACGGGATATGTCCTCCTTCTTGGCATAATCTAACCCTGAGACAGGCCCAGAGCATAAGCCCAAAATGTTACTCCCCACATGTATATGCTTCAAACAGAGAGGCATGACAACTTTGGTAGTACTAACCGGACAGGATGCTAATAAATTTCATGAATTTAAGAGCTCACCAAACCCTCAGCCTGCTGATAGATGCACTACTTCGTAAGAACAAAGTATTATATGCTGCTTTTATTAATAAGACATGGATAGATGTTTTTTTTCTGAAAAAATAGAAAAAGAACAGCAGAACCAGCTTTTGCTGATTCTACTGTTCCTTAGCCACTTACGTATCTGTCAGGGTGCTTCAGACAGCAGCTCTCGCAGCTGCAGCATATCCTCCGGCCACGGATCGCTAACTTCCAGCTGTTCTCCGCTCCAAGGATGGCGGAAGGACAATGCCTCGCCATGCAGGGCATGGCGGCCGGCAGCGCTGGAAGCCCAGATCGGACCGCCATATAGTTCATCCCCATACAAGGGATGACCCATATGGCTGAGATGAACGCGAATCTGATGCGTCCGTCCAGTCTCCAGCTGCACATGCACTAGGCTTCCGCCATGCAGTGCCTCGCGCTCGATGATTCGCGTCACGGCAGATTGTCCGCCGGGCGAGACCCGTCTGCGCGCAGCGTGATGCCGATCGCGCCCAATCGGGGCATCGATCACCTTAAGCGCGGGCGGCACGATGCCTTCAACGATCGCGGCGTAGTGCCGCGAGATGCTTTTTTCACGCATATTCTCGTCCAGGACTAACTGTGCGAACTCATTTTTCGCATACATCACCGGACCCGTTGTATCTTTGTCCAAGCGGTGAATATGGCGCACAGCCACATTTTCGCCGGAAGTGATATAATGCGCAGCTACGAGGTGATCCAGAGTTACACCTGTTCCACTGCCATCGGGATGTACCGCCAGCCCAGCTGGTTTATGAGCTACCAGGCAAAAATCATCCTCATACAGCACCTCAAGCTCTTCCCATATCGGTTCAAGCCCCGCTTCACGATCGGGAAAAAGCGCCAGCCGAAGCCGGTCGCCTTTCCACTGAATGCCTCCCTCGCGGCGTAACCGCAGATGAAGTTTCTCGGGCATGCCTACAGTTTCTAACAGCCACTTGTCAATCGTTGCCTGCGTATCCTCGGCTCCAGTAATGATTTTGCCGGGTGTTACCTCCAGCCACTCTCCACGCCGGGTCCAAGCGCCACCACCGGTTCTTTCTCCGGCTCCGATGCTCAAAGGGCCTTCAGGGCATTATAATGGCCCTCAATGGTATCATCAATATCTTGCTCACTATGTGCAGCCGATATGAACATCCCCTCAAACTGTGAAGGTGGCACACTGATGCCTTGGTTTACCATATGACCAAAATAACGACGGAAAAGATCCGTGTCACTGGACTTAGCCGTTTCAAAATTGATTACAGGTCCTTCAGTAAAGAATGGGCAAACCATTGATCCTACCCGGTTGATAGTGAGCGGAATGCCAGTCTCAATTGAATTCTTTTTCAAACCCGCTTCCAGACGTGCACCCAATTGTTCCAGACGATCATATACTTCCGGGGTCAACAGCTTGAGCGTAGTATATCCGGCTGCCATCGCTAAAGGATTACCACTAAGTGTGCCCGCCTGATAAATCGGTCCAGTAGGAGCGATTTGCTCCATGATCTCTCTTTTGCCGCCATAAGCACCCACTGGAAGTCCGCCGCCGATAACTTTGCCAAAACAAGTAATATCCGGAGTAATCCCGAACAAGCCTTGAGCACAGCCACGATTAACACGGAAGCCTGTCATAACCTCATCAAAAATAAGCAGCGAACCATTGTCAGAAGTTAATTTACGAAGCCCTTCCAGGAAGCCTGGAAGCGGTGGAACCACGCCCATGTTGCCGGCAATCGGCTCTACGATCACTGCGGCAATCTCATTGCCAAAACGTTCGAAAGCAATCTGAGTGGACTCCAAATCATTGTAAGGAACCGTAATGGTATTCATTGCAACGCCTTCTGGGACACCCGGGCTATCCGGCAAGCCCAATGTAGCTACACCAGAGCCAGCCTTAATAAGCAGACTATCCGCGTGACCGTGGTAGGAGCCTTCAAATTTCAAGATTTTGCTGCGTCCAGTGTAACCACGTGCCAAACGAATCGCGCTCATCGTAGCTTCCGTTCCAGAGTTAACCATGCGTACGATATCTACAGATGCCACTCGTTCAACAACGGTTTTTGCCATTTCCGTTTCCAGTAGCGTTGGAGCGCCAAAGCTTGTCCCTTTTACCGCTGTCTCCTGCAATGCCTTCACAACCTCAGGATGCGCATGACCCATAATCAGCGGACCCCATGAGAGCACATAGTCGATAAAGCTGTTGCCGTCGATATCAAAAATACGCGAACCTATCCCATGATCCACATAAATCGGAGTCAGACCTACGGATTTAAACGCCCGTACAGGGCTGTTCACCCCGCCGGGAATATATTGTTTTGCTTCATCAAAAGCCTTCCGGGACGCTTCCTCTTTACGCGCCATTGGCACATTACTCATGTATCTTCACTCCTATTCTCTTCTTGGTTACACAAGCTTGTACAAACATATATTAGCTGCCGCGATGTCGGTGTGATGAAGATTAGCCGCGCAGCCAGCGGGCTGCATCTTTTGCAAAATAAGTAATAATAATGTCCGCACCAGCACGTTTCATGCCCGTCAGCATTTCCAGCACAACGGCTTGCTCGTCGATCCAGCCTTGCAATGCCGCTGCTTTTACCATGGAATATTCTCCACTCACATTATAAGCCACCAAAGGAAGATCAAACTGATCACGAATCGTACGAATCACATCTAGGTAAGCCAGAGCTGGCTTCACCATTAACATATCCGCGCCTTCCAGCACATCGGATTCTGCTTCACGGAGTGCTTCGCGCAGATTGGCAGGGTCCATTTGATATGTTTTGCGATTCCCGAACTGTGGTGCTGAATCCGCTGCTTCGCGGAAAGGGCCATAAAATGCCGAAGCATATTTGACCGAATACGACATAATCGGCACATGCTCAAAGCCGTTCTCATCAAGTCCCGCACGAATTGCGTGAACGAATCCATCCATCATGTTGGAAGGGGCGATAATATCTGCTCCAGCTTTTGCTTGGGATACCGCCGTACGAGTCAAAAGCTCCAGCGAGGCATCGTTGATAACATCGCCATGGACCACACCATTCACCGTATGCGTATGCACCATTCCACAATGTCCGTGATCCGTAAATTCACAAAGGCAGGTATCTGCAACGACCAACAGCTCTGGGTACCACTGCTTGATCAAGCGAGTAGCCTCTTGCACAATTCCATCCTCTGCAAAACCGGAAGAACCGATAGCATCCTTCGTCTCAGGAATCCCGAACAACAATACAGCCGGGATGCCTAGTGCGGCAATCTCGTCCACCTCTGCTTTTAACGTATCCAGCGAAAAATGATACACACCCGGCATCGAGCTAATCTCATTCTTCACACCTGTTCCATAAGTCACAAAAATAGGCTGTACCATATCCAGCACATTCAGTATCGTCTCCCGCACCATGCCACGAATTCCAGCAGAACCGCGCAAACGGCGGTGACGTGTAATTGGAAAGCTCATTTGTTCATCCTCCTGAAAAATAAAATATAAAACCAAATTATGTGTCTGGCAGCAAACTACAACTAGCCGCAGCCAAGTCTAAATTAGCTACAACCAAACCGCCGACCACTGGCTAACTACGTATAGTTGTAGTTTGTGCAACTATCTCGATGTTTTGTCCTAATTGTAAGCTTTAGTTGCATTCTCTACAGTTATTTATTACAAAAGTGCGAAGATTCCTCATTTAGCGGATATTTAATTGCACATACTACAACTAAACTCCACTTTAGCTGATATATAGAAAATTTAATTGTATGAAGTACAACTAAACCTAAACCTCAAGCAGATCTGCTCACATTAACCTACTGCATATTCTCTACATACCAGTTAGTTTACAACCAAATATTATCCTCCGAACTCCATAAGTAACTACGTTCGGGTTCAATTTATATGTTACTTGAAGGTAGCGATGTGGCACTTTTGAGTGTAGATATAACGGCGAGTAAACTAACAAATGTTAGTTAGTAAAAGTAACCGCGAACTCATTAATAACTACCAACTCACGTGTAACCACGAACTATTTAGTAACTACGAACAAACTCTAAACTCACATGTAACCACGAACTATTTAGTAACTACGAACAAACTCTAAACTCACATGTAACCACGAACTATTTAGTAACCACGAACTCACATGTAACTACAAACTATTTAGTAACTACGAACAAAACTCTAGCCTATAATCTAACTAAATATAAGCTGAGCGCTATATTTCTAAGCTGGCACTGCCTTTCTCCGTAGAACAGCTACTACTCTCCCCGCGGAGTAATCAGCTTTTACCTTCCCACCAGAAAGTAAGCTACGTAAGTTAAGCTCACCAGTAAACTATTGCTTCGTTCTATCCTCGATCCGAGCGCTACTGCAGCTGAGTCTCCGCATTCCAGCGGCAGAGCTCCTGCACCAAACCATCTATGGTTGCCTCTTCAGACAAGAGTCCCGGTGTCAGTCCCGCGTCTACCGCAGTCTGCTCCGTTAACGGGCCGATGCAGGCGATTTTCACGTTTGCAAGCAGCGGGAGCGGATCTTCAAGCCCCATCCGTTTCAGGATGTGTATGAAATTACGCACGGTTGACGAGCTGGTGAAGGTTACCGCGTGAACGCGACCTTCCTCTAGCAGCTTCAGCAGCTCGACGTCATCCTCACCCGTGACAACCGTCTCATAGGTATCCACGTCTGTCACCTGAAGGCCAAGCTCTCTCAGCTTGTCCGGCAGCCAGTCCCGCGCCAGATCGCCGCGCGGCAATAGCACGTTCTGCCCCGGCAGCAGCTGGGGACCGAACGTCTCAATCAGACCTTCCGCCTGAAACTTCGCCGGAAGTTCCTCAGCAATCACCCCGCGCTGCGCCAGCGCGGCGGCTGTGCCTGGCCCCACCGCTGCAATACGCGCGCGGTGTAGCCCGCGAATGTCCGCCCCCAGCTCCGCCAAGTGGCGCCAAAAAAACTCCACGCCGTTCGGGCTAGTGAAGAATACCCAGTCGTACGATTCCAGCGCGCCAAACGCCTCTGCAATCTTCGCCTTCTTCTCTGCCCCTTCCGGCATGATCGTCTCGATCACCGGGAACTCGTAGGGTTCCCCGCCGAGTTCTTCAATTCTATCCACCAGCTCGCTTGCTTGGCTGCGAGCCCGTGTCACCACGATGCGTTTGCCGAATAACGGCATCGCCTCGACCCACTTCAGCTGCTCACGCTGCAGCACCACGTCGCCGACGACGATGACTGCCGGCGGCTGAAAATCCGCCGCCTTCACCTTCGCCTCAATATCGGCGAGGGTTCCCGTCAGCGTCTCCTGATCCGCGCGGGTGCCCCAGCGCACAAGTGCCACTGGTGTTTCTGGCGGCCGCCCGTGCTTGATCAGCTGAGCGCTGATATAACCTATTTTAGCTACGCCCATCAGAAACACTAACGTTCCCGTGGCATTCGTTACTTTATCCCAATGAATGGAATGATCCAGTTTATCCGGGCTCTCATGCCCGGTGATAATCGATAGGGAAGAGGCATGATCGCGGTGCGTAACAGGTATACCCGCATAGGCAGGTACACTGATCGCTGACGTGATGCCTGGTACGATTTCGTAATAGATCCCATTTTTGCGCAGCAGCTCCGCTTCTTCACCCACCCGGCCAAAAATCGTAGGGTCCCCACCCTTAAGCCGCACCACTGTTTTCCCCTGTAAAGCCAAATCAACTAACAATTGATTAATCTCTTCCTGCTTCATCGTGTGGCGATCCGGCAGCTTACCTACATAAATCTTCTCCCCGCCGGGTTTCATGCATTTCAGCAATCTAGGACTTGCCAAGCGATCATACACCAACACGTCGCTTTTTTGGATACACTCGAGGCCTTTCACAGTAATCAGCTTTGCGTCCCCGGGACCTGCACCTACCAAATAAACCTTCCCCGTCAATCCACTCATCCCCTAACGTCTGACAGTATCTTCTCCGCTCCTCTTGCAATCAGCTTTTTAGCGACTTCTTCGCCGAGCTGTACCGGGTCAATCCCCGTGCAAGTTTCTTTCAAAATCGTTGAACCGTCCGGTGTTCCCACCATCCCCGTTAACGAGATTACTTTGTGCTCAGCGGTAGCAGCTTTGGCGGCTGTGTCAAGCACCGCATGAGCACCAATCGGCACTTGGCAGCCGCCATTCAGCACGCCAAGGAACGTGCGCTCCGCCGCTACCGTCAATGCCGTATCGGCATCGTTGTATAATGCCAGCAGCTTCCGCAGGTCAGCGTCATCTGCGCGGCATTCGATGCCGAGTGCGCCCTGCCCTACAGCGGGCAGACAAACCTCCGGCGGCAGGTAGGCGCTCACGCGATCCTGCCAGCCCATGCGCGACAGCCCCGCCGCTGCCAGCAGGATTGCGTCGTATTCGCCGCTCTCCAGCTTGCGCAGCCGCGAGTCAATGTTGCCGCGCACAGGCTCAATGACCAGATCAGGCCGCAGCGCAGCGAGCTGGCTAGATCGGCGTAGGCTGCTTGTGCCTACGCGTGCACCCTGAGGCAGCTCGTCTAGCGAGACGCCTCCGTTAGAGATCAAAACATCACGCGGATCGACACGCTTCGGCACAGCACCATTGATCAACCCATCCGGTAACTCGGATGGCATATCCTTCATGCTGTGCACCGCCATGTCGATTTCTTTTTCCAGCATCGCTTGCTCGATTTCTTTCACGAACAACCCTTTGCCGCCTACCTTCGATAAAGTAACGTCAAGAATGCGGTCACCTTTGGTGACGATCTTTTTCACTTCAAAAGTAAAACCAAAACCATGCTCCTCGCTAAGTCGCTCCAGATCAGCAATCACATGTCCCGTTTGCGTCAACGCAAGCGCGCTCTGTCTACTCCCCACTATAACCTTACGCATTTGTCCATTCCTCCTGGTAACGTTCGCCTCTTACTCTTCACCGCAGAACCTTGCACTAGAAATCCAAACCCAAACTAACCAATTAACTACTCTCACTCTAAAAAAGGCATTATTGCCTTTGAATTCGCTACTTCGGATGATCCCCACCAAATTTGAGGCATTTTTGCCTTTCTTTTAGCTCATTCGGCGACTGTTGCTCATTTATAGGGCATTTTTGCCTCTCTTTTTGCTAAATTGGCTGTTGTTGCTCAATTTAAAGGCATTTTTGCCTTTCTTTTAGCTCCTTCGACGACTGTTGCTTATTTAGAGGGCATTGTTACTATACATTCCGCCATCTCAGCTACTTAAGCCCAATTCAACAGTATTTATACCGTACATTCCGCCATCTCAGCTACTTAAGCCCAATTCAACAGTATTTATACCGTACATTCCACCCTCTAAGCTACTCCATCCCAATTCAACGGGATTTATACCGTACATTCCACCATCTCAGCTACTTAAGCTCAATTCAACGGGATTTATACCGTACATTTCACCATCTCAGATACTTAAGCTCCATTCAACGGGATTTATACCGTACATTCCGCCATCTAAGCTACTACGAGCCAAATCAGCCATATATCATGTTACTCAAAACCGCTCATCCACTTCATATCTTAATCTAACCCAATTTTCTAATCTTTACAGTGTCCACGCGCACTTTTACTCCACCCGTTGCTGAGCAATCCAAGCGTCCATATCCTCCGGGCTCCACGCTATGAAGGTACCCTTACTCATCTCGTTCAACACATCCAGCGTGCCAAGCTTCTTCAAAAGCCTTCCACGAACTTCAGCAGAAGGTTCTTTTTCCTTAATCCGGGTTCGCATGGCATGCACAAAATCCAAATATGGCTCATACGCCGCATCCAGCGCTTTTTCAAGCACATTTTTGATCTTCGTTGCCGCAAGCGGGCCAGCACCCGAAGTAGATACAGCTACCGTCAAACGTCCCCTCCGAACCACTCCGGGCGTGATAAAGTTTCCCGCTTCCGCATGGCTGGCCACATTCACATGAATTCCAAGCCGTCTAGACTCCCGCGCAACCTCTTCATTAACCGCCCTATCGTTAGTGGCTGCATATACGAGAAAGGCCCCACGGAGATCTCCGGGAGCATAAGTACGGTCCATCCAGATCAGAAGACCTTTTTCAGCTAGAGAATCAAGCGGATCTGTCAAAGAAGGACTAATCACCTTAACCGCCGCTCCAGCTTCCAACAGCCCGCTCACCTTACGTTCAGCCACGACACCACCGCCAATAACCACACAGGGCTGCCCTTCACAATCCAGCATTATGGGTAAATAACGCGTCATGCCCTTCACTCCCCGCTCCAACCGTGAAAATCAGACCAAGAATTCAACAGAAAATTTAAGATAATAAAAGCATATCCTAAAATCGCCCAGCGAGCCATACTTACTCCACTTTTCCGCCCGGACTTCTTAAAGATAATATAAAATATGTAAATCCCAAGACCGATAAGAGTCGTTAATACTTTTAAATCCTTCAATAAAAGCGTCCGTCCCTCAGAAACTATAGATAAACCCGCCACCACCAGCGATATTCCCAGCAAAGGAGTGCCCACCAAAATAGCGGTATAAGAGTATTTATCTGTAGTCTCCAGGTTCGGCAAACGACGGATCCGGTCGCTCCATTTCTTGCTTTTGAGTCTGGTGTGCAGGAACAAGTATAATATTGCAAAAACCGTCCCTAACGTCAGTGCTGCAAAACTCAAATTTGCCAAAATCACATGCATCGTCAGCCAGCCATACACCGCACTCCAAGTCTCGAGCGTATGCCCACCCGCCGTCAGCCAGACCCGATTAAGCAGAAAAACACTAAACCCGGCCATACTGAGCAGCAAAATCGTAAACTCGCCACCACGTGTAAACGCCACCGCAAGCGAAGTCAGCACAATACTAAACGCAAACCAAAACAAGAAATCATAAGGTGTAAAAATAGGCAGGCCTTTCTCCTGAGAGAAACGAATTCCAAGTCCTGCAACTTGCAAAAGACCCACAACAACAAGAAGCCCCGTGCCTAACCGCTTCCCACCCGGACTCCTTTTAAGGCAATCCGAGAAAACAAACAGCAGGCTCAGGGCATAGACCAGCAGAGCGGCATCATATATTCCGTTCAGCAGTTGCATATTATTCACCCACCCAGCAAGCCTGCCGGAGCAAGCGCCGTTTTAGGCACAGAGAAATCAGCGCTGCCAGCCGTACGTTCTCCAGAACTAGACTGCTTCACCGGGGCAATGTCTCCATCATCTGAATCGGATTTGAGCTGTTCCTGCAACGCAAAGATTTTGGAAAAATAATCAAGAGCTTCATTCCCTTGCTTACCGCCGGACAGCTCTTTAATTACATTGATCGGATCATGCATCATCTGGTTCACGATACTTTTAGTCAGGCGGCGGATCACTTTCCGCTGATGCTCGTCCAGCTCGGGCAGCTTGTTGAACAGACTCTCCATCGTTTCTTCATGAATCGTATTCGATTTATCCTGGAGCGCCCGGATCACCGGTCTTACCCCAAGCGTCTTGAGCCACAGTTGGAACTCATCCATTTCTTCGCTGATCATCACTTCAATCTTCGCAGCTTCACTTCGGCGCATTTCCAGATTATTCTCCACAATGCCCTCCAGATCGTCAATATCATACAAAAAAACATCCGGCACACTTGCCGCCGCAGGATCAATATCACGTGGTACAGCAATATCAATCATAAAAAGCGGCCGCGAAGGGCGGCGTTTCATAGCATGCGCTACCTTATCAGCCGTAAGCACATACCCGTCTGCTCCTGTCGAGCTGATCACGATATCTACTTCATTTAGAGTTGTTAACGCATCTTCAATCGTGCTCGGCTTACCCGAGAACTTCTCCGCCAATTCAATCGCACGCGACAGCGTACGGTTAGCGACAATCACTTCTGCCGCACCACTACTGTATAGATGCTTCACGGTAAGCTCGCTCATTTTGCCGGCGCCGAGAATCAGCACTTTTTTCCCAGTGAACATGCCAAAAATCCGCTTGCCCAGCTCCACAGCCGCATAACTGACCGATACTGCGCTCTCGCCGATTGACGTTTCACTATGTGCTCTTTTGCCGAGCGTCACCGCTTGCTTGAACAACCGATTGAACCAAGTTCCAGTTACACCCTCAGCCTGAGCTGTGAGAAAAGAACTCCGCACCTGTCCCAGGATCTGCGTCTCCCCAATCACCATGGAATCCAGGCCGCAAGTCACGCGGAACAAATGCGCAATCGCCTGTTCGTCTTCATAAATATACATATGCTGAGCAAATTGCTCGCTTTTCACACCAAACCATTGCTCCATAAAGCCGCGGATGAAATAACCAGCCATATGAAGGCGGTCCATCACCACATAAATTTCCGTACGGTTGCAGGTAGCTACTAAGACCCCTTCTAGCACACCCTTCGTCTTCATCAGTTGATGGAGCGCTGCCGGAAGATCACTTTCCGCAAAAGCAAACTGTTCCCGAACCTCCACGGGAGCCGTACGATAATTCAGGCCAACGACGACGATGTGCATCGATAGTTCACCATCCTAGTCTCTATAAGTTGCTGAAATCCAATTATATAAATTAATATCTTACATACCGTTCACTTTCACAACATCTCAAAACACTGTGTTAAGTATATCACACGAAAATAAGACTTTTTACAGATTTTTTGAACGCTTTATGAAATCCAGATAATAATTATTATAAATAAAAAACCGTAGGTTCGCTACGGTTAGGATGAGTTATTTTTAGCTAATTTATAAGGTTGTGATAGCAAAAAGGAAACATTAGGGCCTACTAGTTCTTAAAATCGTCAAAAATTCCGTTCTCCAAAAAAATAAGTCACTGCTCAGTGACTTAAAACTTCTCAGCCAAAAGAGATAGACCTCGGAAGTTATATAGTAGACTCTACTCTTTTTAGAAGTCGCCGATGCTTAGACCAAACTTTAACCCAAACACGATTTTCATCATCTAGATAAAAACGAATATTCACTAATTTTAAAGGCGTCCATATTTCTTTAAAATAGTAATTAGGCATTTGGCGTCTCTCCCACGAGAATAATATTGATATAGTTCTAAGTATAAAACTATTAAACAATATTGTTTGTCGTAATGCGCCTTAAGCCAAGATAAGAAAAAAACTGTTTTTGTCGGATTATAGTGAACATTCTACAGCAGATTAGCGAAACCAGTTCTTAATCTGATCAAGAGTACTTTTTGCCTCCGGACCATTGTAACCAAAGGTGTTGCCGATCATTTTCACATACTCGTTGAACGTTGTTTCTCTACTTTTTCGGTCACTCCACCAGCGTTTAGCGTTATATCCTGATGCAGAACCCACATATGTCAGCTCAATCTCCGATTTTTTGTACACACGACCAAAAAGAAATTTCACCCTCCGCATGTGAAAGTCAGAGGAAACAACAATCGCAGATTTAAAACCGTATTCTTTCATTATAGGAAGAGTGTACTCGGCATTCTGATAAGTGCTATCCGCCGCGTTCTCGGTATAAATAACGTCCTGGGGTATGCCTAAAGCTAGGGCGGTTTGGACCATGTCACCCGATTTACTCGTCGACTCTTTAGCATTGGAAAGAATTATATAAGGAGCATAGCCTGCTTTATATAACTCAGCTGCTTTTTCCACACGACCTTGGCCTCCGCTTAGGACAATGATGACATCGGCTTGCTTGGGAGGTTCAGATAGAGCTAAGAAACGGCCTGCACTGAATAAACCAGTAATTAACAATAGCAAGCAAACGAAAAGGACAAATCTTTTATTCATTAAATTACCTTTTCTTTTCTTAACCGTTAAGTCGTGCATAAATCACTTATGCGATTCGTTACTAAGGATTTGTTGCCACCATTCAGCATTATCAATATACCATTGGATCGTCTGCGCAATTCCGGTCTCAAAAGTATAAGTTGGCTTCCAACCTAAATTCTCAAGTTTCGTTGGATCAATGGCGTAGCGTTTATCATGTCCTAATCTATCTGTTACAAATTCAATCAAATCTTCAGATTTTCCCAAGGTACTGATAATCGTCTTAACTACTTCAAGATTAGTTCTCTCATTATGACCACCCACATTATAAACTTCACCACTTACTCCTTCGTGCACGACAAGGTCAATGGCCGCACAGTGATCCCAGACATGGAGCCAGTCACGAATATTTTTCCCGTCTCCGTATACAGGAACCTTCTCTTCATTTAATACTCTTGAGATGGTCAGTGGAATCAGTTTTTCAGGAAAATGATACGGTCCGTAATTATTCGAGCAGCGTGTTATGTTCATTGGTAAACCAAAGGTCTCATAATACGCACGGACTAGTAAATCAGACGCCGTTTTACTAGCACTATAAGGACTGTTAGGCTGCAAAGGTGTTTCTTCGGTAAAAAATACAGTAGGATCAAAATCGAGTTCACCATACACTTCATCCGTAGAGACATGGAGGAATTTAGTAATGCCGAATTTTTTAGCTGCATCCAGTAGTACCTGTGTCCCCATAACATTCGTACGAACGAATATCGCAGGATCACTAATTGAGCGATCCACATGACTCTCCGCAGCAAAATGAACAACATAATCAAATTTCTCCAACTCAAAAAGAGACAATATTGCCTCCCGGTCAGCAATATCAGCTTGAACAAACCGATAATTGGATTTGGACTCAATATCCTTATGTTTCGTTAGATCACCCGCATAAGTTAGCAAATCCAAATTCACAATATCATAATGCGGATATTTATCTACCATATACTGTACGAAGTTGCCTCCAATAAATCCGGCACCACCCGTAACCAGCATCTTTTGCTTACTCAATGAACGCACTCCCGATCTATTAGCTTTATTAGTTATTGTAAAAAAAATTCAAATTAGCATCTTTTAATAAAGGCGCCTTCTCATCCTTGGCAGATAATACAGGTGTAATATGAAGAGGCCATTCGATGCCAATAGAAGGATCATTCCACAGAATACCCCCATCACATTCCGGGGCATAAAGCTCATCGCACTTATACTGAACCTCTACGTCTTCTGTTAGTGTCATGAATCCATGTGCGAATCCTTTTGGGATCAGCAGTTGCTTTTTGTTCTCAGCATTCAGTTCAATGCCGAACCATTTACTATAGGTAGGACTACCTTTTCTGATATCTACGGCTACATCAAAAATAGCACCACGTGTACAACGAACCAATTTCGTCTGTGCCTTGGGATGTAATTGATAGTGCAAACCACGTAATGTTCCTTTAGTCGCAGAGTAGGATTGGTTATCTTGTACAAACTCCATATCTATTCCATGCTCTTTAAACTTAGCTCCGCTATACGTCTCCATAAACCAACCGCGGTGGTCCCCAAAAACAGCCGGTTCAACGACTAATACGCCTTGCAATAAGGTTTCTGTAATTTTCATCACTGCCACACTTTCAGTTATTAGTATTGTATTTTACCTGTAGCTACTTTCATCAAATACTGACCATACCCCGTCTTACTTAACTTCTCTCCACAATTCCACAAATGTTCTTTAGTAATCCATCCATTAATATATGCAATTTCCTCCGGAGCGGCGATCTTGATTCCTTGATGATCTTCAATAGTCCGTACAAAGTTAGTTGCGTCGACAAGACTTTGATGAGTTCCTGTATCTAACCAGGTGAATCCCCGACCTAGAAGTTCCACATCAAGCTCACCAAGATTTAAGTAAGCTTCATTAATGGAGGTAATCTCCAATTCTCCACGTGAAGAGACCTCAACGTTCTTAGCAATCTCAATAACTCTGTTATCATAAAAATATAGACCAGTAATTGCGTAGTTAGATTTTGGCTGTGTTGGTTTTTCTTCTACGCTCAATACTTTACCTTCTTCATTAAATTCTACAACACCGAATCGCTCTGGATCTTGCACGTGATATCCGAACACCGTTGCTCCTTGTTGTTTAGAAGAAGCACGTTGCAACATCTTCCGCATTCCATTTCCATAGTAGATATTATCTCCAAGGATCATGGCAACTGAATCACTACCTATAAAATCCTCACCCAGAATAAATGCCTGAGCTAAACCGTCAGGTGTAGGTTGCACTATATATTGTAATGATATTCCAAATTGGGAACCGTCACCTAATAAGCTCTCGAACCTAGGCGTGTCCTCTGGAGTGGAAATAATAAGAATCTCTTTAATACCCGCTAGCATTAATGTGGATAGTGGATAGTAAATCATTGGTTTGTCGTAAATAGGTAAAAGCTGCTTACTTGTGACCATTGTTAATGGGTATAGGCGCGTACCGCTGCCGCCTGCTAGGATAATGCCTTTCATGAATTAAATCTCCTTTATAAATATTTTTTCTTTCTAGCCATACAATTACACTGGAATGTAGTTTTAAATTTTCAATGAGACTTCATTCTTTAAGCCCAGTTCATTCTTTATTTTCGTTGTTGAAATTTCAGGTGTTCTACTCAAATATATGACTTCACATACATCTTTTAAATAATCAAACTTTCCTTTCCAGTCATCTCCCATAACAAAAGTATCTACTTGGAATTCAGTTATATCAAGAGATTTTTGTTCCCAATTATTTTCAGGAATCACCAAATCTACATATCGAATTGATTCAACAAGTTTTTTTCTTTCCTCATACGAAAAATAACATTGTTTTCCTTTAATCTCATTAAATTCGTTAGTCGATAAAGCAACGATTAAATAATCCCCTTGTTCCTTAGCTCCCTTTAAAATATTTATGTGTCCATAATGTAGTAAATCAAATGTTCCATAAGTAATAACTTTTTTCATTAGGAATCCCCCCAAAATTTCATCTAATATTTGTTCTAAAGAATTATAAAGCATATAGATTAATTATTTTTTTGATTCACCAGTAGCTTATCTTTAGTTATAATAACCCACAAACGTATTAGTAGAACGCAAGATTCTGTTATACAGGTTAATATGCATATATTATAAACATTCAATATCCCAAATAAATACATACATGTTAATCCCATGATTTGTATAATTGCACCAAATATAGTAGAGATGTTTGCGTATTTTGCTAATCCTAATGGAGATAATGTTGGAAATCCTAATAAATAATTTGGTAAAGCTAGAACTATAAGTGGTAAAAGTAATCTTAGTATTGGTGTTGCGTCTCTAAATTCTTGTCCAAACAACATAACACAAATAGATTCAGCGAAAATCCCAATTATAATACACCCAATTATAATTAACGGTAAACATAATACTAATATTTTATTAAGTAATTTGTAATTCTTATTTTTGATCATATATGGGTATAAACTATCAGCAATTGGTGCAAATCCTCCACGAGCCGTTGCAACTAATTTATTGGCAGAAGTAAAGTATCCAACTATATTTCCAGTAGGATAAATAAAACCTAAAATAAATGTATTAGATGCATCATATATAGAAGTAGCAATTCTTGAGAGAAAATAAAAACTTGATTTCACAAAAGTCTCCCATATAAACGTAAAGTCAATCTTTATAAACTTAATTTTCAACTTTCTCAATACATGAAAATAAACAATAAACACAGCTCCTACTGAGCCAATTATGTTTAGTATTGGCACAAGATAATATTGACTTCTTTCTTTCAAAAAAATAAAAATCATTATTGTAAAGAAAAGTTTCACAGCCACTGTTCTATATGTAATAATCTTCATTTTTTCTAAACCTCTGTATAAATAATCCGGTAGCATTGAATTTATCACAACATAAATAAAAAACAAAATATACAACCATACGTCATTTCTTAGCTGAGGAACTATTGCGCAAAATATTAATAACAATAGGAGAGAAACAATTGCAAGAAATATCTTTGATATTGTTACTGCTGTCATAATTTTAGATAAATTTTCTCTATTATCCTTATGTTTAGCCACATCTGCAGTTGCTGAAAGAATAAATCCAAAATCTAATATTAATTGAAAATATATAGAAACAGCCGTTGCAAATCCTAATTTTCCAAAGTATTCAGGACCCAGTATTCTGGTTTGATAAGGAATAGTAATAAACCCAAAAAAATAATTTGAAAATGTTAGAATATAGAGCATAATAGTATTATTTATAAGTGTCTTATTTTTCTCACTACTCATAAAGTTAGTCACGCTTTCTAACGAAATTCATCATTTCATTATGATTTGTTTGATTTTTTTTACAACCTGATTTGAAGCATCACCATTTTCTTTTATTCCTAACTTTAACAAAAACTCATTAACTTGTATTTTATATTTATTTGAATCATATCGTTCTATTATTTTTAATAATTGATCCGTATTTTCTGCTAAGGGATACGGTAAAGTATGAATATCAAAATAAAAGTCCCTATCCTCTACGTAAGAATTAATATCTGGAGCATATAATACCACTGGTTTATTCATGAAAGAAAATTCAAACATTGTACTTGAATAATCAGTTAATAGAATCTCACTTGCTGCCAATATTTCATACATATCAGCATAATTTGTCGCATCAATTATCGAAGATGTATATTCCATAAAATTGCTCATCGCTGATAAATTAGGATGTAATCTAACTAAAACAATCCATTCACCACCAAATTTTTTTTTCAGAACACTAATTAATTGTTCAAAATCAATATTATATATCTCTGTATTAGAATCCACTCTAAAAGTGGGAGCATAAGTAAGAATTTGTGATGAGCTATTAATATTAAAGTGACGTTTAACTTTTTCTTCTATTTCTAATGAATTATGCATTAATATATCGCATCTTGGTGAACCGCATTCTAATATATCTCCTTTATACCAAAAAGCCGTTCGGTATAACTCAGTACAAAAATCGCTGTTTGAAAGTAATAAATTCGTCATCTTAGAGTCATGTTTTGATAAGTGAAGGTATGCATTACTTAATTTATCCTCGACATCTCGCTCTATTTTTTTCAAGGATATTCCTCCGTGCCAAGTTTGAATATAAAATTGATTCTTTTTTTTAGGAGGATAAAATACCTTCCTTGTATTATCAATCCAAACCCTTGCTGTTGCTAATTCATATAATCCTTTAAGAGATTTATATTCAACAACTTTAATATAGTTAGGTATTTCATATTGATATTGATATTGATTTTTATTATTAAGTAACCAAACTACCTCGTAATCCATTTTATTTTCTTCTAATAATTTTTCGACTATGTATTTTCCATTATCCCCATAAGATTTTCCGAAAAAATTACAAACTACTATTTTATTGTTTTGAATAGGAAAAAGCCAAAATAAATAATTGAAATTTCCATTTAATAAGCGATAAAAAAGCAATTGTATTTTAAAAGGTATTAGCTTCTTTATTTTGTTTTTCATCTCCATCCAACTTTCTGATATTTCTTTTTTATAACGATGTCCTTTATTAGTTGATGATTTCGTTCCCTTCTATTACATCTTCTTTTGCATAAAGTATTAAAACAAATGAGGAGAGATACAACCAGTAGTGATTAAAACCAACACTTAAAAAAACTGCATAGACTATAAGAGTAAGATAAATTGAATAATTAGCTTCATCAACAATCTTCTTAAGTATTCTTGAAATATATAAAAAAACAAAAACTGAAAATCCACCATATATTTTCAAATATGAGAAAACAAAATTATGTGGATTAGTATATCTATAGGCTTGTCCTAACTCTTTTGCCAGATTCAAGCTGTAAATGTAAAAGTCATTCTCTGTCATTCCTGTTAATAAGAATTTCGGTTCACTCTTAAATATCATTACAAGATTTTTATTAGTTATAAATCTAAAATAATTTGACATATCCGCAATATTAAATAACCTTGTAAAATTACTATCATAAATATACAATTTACCAGTTCTATAAAGAAAATCATATACCAATGCGATACATAACAATAAAACAGATGATAACGTTAATATTTTTATAAACGATGTCCTTATAATCAATTTATGTGTGATGAGTTTAGATTTAATAATCGGAAAATTTATTAATAATAAGATAAGAAATGCCAATAAATAGGTTCTCGATAAAGTAAAGAGACCAAGAAATAGAATTAAGTTACCAACATTTTTATTCCTTTTTCGGATGATTAATGCCAGAAATAATATAGCTAACCCAGATTGGTTTATTTCTTTTATCGATGTATGAATTAATCTTCCATCCCCTATATACATCAGGCTATATACTATAGTTGCAATTAGAGCAACCCAAATGATTTTTGAAGTTTGAAGAACTTTCTTTATCTCATTCTTATATTCAATTATTTTATAAAGTACTACGATCCCAATGAATTGAAAGAAATCTAATGATTTTGTTATAAGAGCCAATCCTAATATAGCAATGATAAAGAATAACTCAAATAGATTAATTTTTTTCAACATCAGTAGATAAAGAATACATATAAAAGCTAAATAAATAAATTTTATAATTGGATATCCATTACTCTCAAAATAATATGTAGGCAATATATATGAACATAAAAAAATCATATAAACCAAAAGTTTAATAACCACAGAAGAAGTTCCTGTTTTTTGTAATAACATTATAATGCCCCTTCTTTGTCACTTCTCTTACTAAATCAGTTTAATCTGAAAAAAAGACTTTTAACCCTCTTAAAAACACTTATTGGGAAACTCAATAAATTAATATGAATACATAATAAGTTCATTATCAGTTTTCTATTCACAGGCATTGGAGATTTAATTAATAATGAATAACTAGTTCTTAAATCTTTTGTAAGTTTTGCGATGATTTCCTCTTTATTTGAAACATTATCAGCAAATCCATATACTGCGATTTTTGATAAAAGAGAAAAGTATGACCTAGCTTGCTTCATTCTTGCAAGCTTTAAAATTGTTGGATCTTGTATAGACAAAGCTAGCTCCACTAACTGATCTCCAACAATTAAAATATCAAAATCCTTCTCCTTAAATCCACTCCTTGTAATGCTTGAGCCATCCTGAAAATAAAAATATGATATTTTGTTGCTTTTAATATAACGTTTTGCTTTTTGTAACAGTATGAAATTAGTAGCTCCATCTTCAAATAATTGTCCTGTGGGAAATCTTAAATCGGAGAATAATTCTTTTTTATATAATTTAATCCATACAGGGTAATCAGCAATACGCTTAGACATCCCTTCAAATAAATAATATTGCAAACTTTCATTACCTTCATAAAGTTTCACCTCTATAGGTGGTTGATTGAATTTACTAGTTCCATTTGTTAATACATATGTAACAGAAGATATATCGCAATCATATTCTTCAAGTATATTTAAGAGGTATTCAAACATATCCTTTGTAACCCAATCATCACTATCCACAAATCCTATATATTTCCCCTCTGCAACATCTATTCCGATGTTTCTTGCCGAACTTAAACCTCCATTTTCTTTATGAATTACTCTCACGCGATTGTCCCGCCTCGCAAAAGCATCACAAATAGCTCCACAATTATCAGGTGATCCATCATCTACTAAAATTAGTTCGAAATCTTGAAATGTTTGAGCTAAGATGGACTCTACACAACGTTCTAAATATGGTTCTACCTTATAAACAGGAACTATTATACTAATTTTAGGCATCTTAAATTCTCCGTCCTAGCAAATATAGATCTTATACAATCTATAATAAGATTATCTTCCTCATCATTAACGCAGATCAAGTCGGCATTTCCAAAAAGAAAAAAGTGAAGAAGTTTCCAAAAAGATGGATGTTCCTTGCTTTCATCAAATTATATTAGGAAATGCACTCTATGTTGAGACCCATAATTGCTTTTTTTCATCAAATTGCTTTATGACTCTGGCTGGATTGCCCACAGCTATACTATTTTCAGGAACATTTTTTGTTACAACAGAATTGGCTCCAATAATACTCCCATGACCTATATTAACACCTGGTAAGATAGATATATTCTCACCTAACCAAACATTATTTCCAATCACAACTTTCTTATAATGCAGAGGCCGTTTATTAGGAGGTACATTTGGTACAGATACATTACTTCCTTGATTATATTCACCATGATTTGTATCCGTAATAAATATTCTCGAAGCCATAAGAACTCCGTTTCCAATCTCCACTTTATAGTTAGCGACAATATGTGCTAAATCTCCAATTACACAGTCAGAACCTATAACTAGTTTGTCCTTAACCTTTATTCCATTCATTTCAATTCGACAATTATACCCTGTAGTAAAACCAGATCCGTATGTCATGCATTTTTTACCTCTCACACGAATAGGTAGTCGTATAAGTCTAGCCTTTTTCCAAAATAATTTGGTATATAAAAATGAAATTCCATTGGTTATTAGTTCACTAAACCCATAATTACTTGTCCTGTCAGCTCCCACTATTAATCTCTCCTATATAAAGTTTAAATTAATTAAGTCCCCATTTTCTAAAATACTTATACATAGAATTTAGTGCTATACAGAATACTTTTAAAGACTTCACGTTATCTCTCTTCCAAAGATGTGTAACTTCAAAATTCGGATTAAATACAACTCGCCCTTTCACTTTAACTTCGCGTGTTAAGTCAGCATCTTCAAAGTGTAAAAAGTATCTTTCATCGAATCCATTTACTTCCCACAATATATCTGTACGAACAAGCATAAAGCACCCTGTACAAAAATCTATATCAACTGGAGCTATTATTAATTCATTTTTCCTAGTATACTCAGCTCTCCACTTCGCAAAAATCCCACCATATTTTTCAAACCTTCCACCAATAAAATATTTAAACTTGGGATTGACTTTAGGAAGATATTGCTCAGTTCCATCTTCATTTTTAATTTTCGGCGACACCATACTAATATCTTTCATATTATCAAGATAATTAACCATTTCTTCTAGTGTATCTGTAGAAAAGAAAATATCCGGATTTACAATCAAATGATAATTGGAAGTTATCAAAGATAATACTTTATTATGAGCTGCTCCGAATCCAATGTTCGAATCTAATGTAATTAAATTGACATTTGGATATTCGTTTTTCACAATATCAACTGTCTTATCACTTGATGAGTTATCTATCACATACACCTCAAGTTTATGTGATAGATTACTATTCGCTAAGGAAGAAAGAACTCCCCTGATTTGAGATTCACTATTATAAGTAACTATACTAGCAGAGATTGTCAAACTCATTTTTTTAATTCATCCTCCCATTTCTTATTTATTGTCATTCAAAAGCTTATAGTATTTGATTTTTCTACAGTGCCTTTTTCTTTACGTATGGTAACTTCATTAAATCCTAAATTTCCAGTTTCACCTTCTACAATACCATCTCTTTTCACTACACTAACAATAGTTAAAAAAAAGCATTTTACATCCATTACAAAGCTTATTTGTTTTACATAATCACAATCCAGTTTAGCTTTCCGCTCAATAGAAAGTTCATCTCTGCCATTAATCTGAGCCCATCCAGTCAATCCAGGTTTAATATCATTAGCTCCATATTTATCACGTTCAGCAATCAAATCATATTGATTCCATAATGCAGGACGAGGTCCCACGATACTCATTTCACCTTTTAGGATATTGATAATCTGAGGTAATTCATCCAAGCTTGTTTTTCTTAGAAACTTGCCTATTTTAGTAATAAAGAAATCAGGATCTTCCAGTAGATGCGTCGGCATGTCTTGTGGTGTGTCTGTACGCATTGTTCTAAATTTTAGTATGTAGAATTCCGATTTATTTTTACCTAAACGTTTTTGTTTAAATAATATAGGGCCCTTGGAAGTTGTCTTAATTGCGATCGCAATGATTAAAAAGACTGGCCATAACACTAGCATCCCAATTAAAGCTAATAGAAAATCTATGGTTTGTTTCGTGTAAACATAAGGTCTCATAAGTTCACCTGATCCTTTTAGTTACTATTTCTCCATATATGTAGATCATCTCTATGCCAAATGAGCATAGAGATGATCTTCTTACTACTCTCTTAATTCGCCATCTTCTCGGCTATATCTTTACCCGCCTGAAGCTGTGCCTCAAATTCACTTTTATATTGACTAATAATCTCCGTGCTATAGCCGTTGCTGTTCAGTTTTTGTTCAGTGTCAGCAACTATACTATTGAAGCTAGCAGTAAATGAGGCCAGCTGTTGCAACCCTTTTTCTTTAATGCTTTTCTTACTCGCTTCATCTGTCGCTCCAAGATACTCAAACCCAATACTTATTAATGTCGATTGGCTTTGATTTTTAAGCGCCGAAAGCTTAGCTTCTGTGTCACTAGTGATAGTTTCATATGAAACCTTTCCAGTTCCTGCAGAACCACCACCTGGTGCACCTGTTGTATCCGTTGGCACTGGTGTCGCTACTGGAGATGGGTCCTTAACATTGTCATTGTTTGTCGATCCATTAGTGGTTTGTTCCTGATAAGCCTTGGAAGCTGCAGTAATAGTCTTCGTCTTCTGATCCCAGCTAATGTTATGACCTACAGATTCCGATAAAAAACGTAGAGGCACATATAAGGAACCATTCAGGATGAAGCTAGATTGACCTGTAGGCAAAGCCTTGGTTGCATCGTTAAATACATAACTTGCCTTAACTTGATTGAGGACAATATTCTTCGCTGCTGCTGAAGTACTATTCCCGTTCTTTGCATTCATTAGATATTCTTTAATCACAACTAGCTCTGAGCTGCTAGGCTCTGCAACTGTAACTTTAATGTTTTTAGCATCCCAAGCTACACTCTTCTGCAAGGCATATGACATAAAGCGCAATGGAACATACGTTGTATTGTTGTACATGAATACATACTGACCTACGGGTGGTTGAATGCTCACGCCATCAAAAATCAAATTCACGTTCATGCTTTGCACTTTAATCGTAGGATTTGCAGCCTTAGTCGTTGCACTTGGTACTGACGCTGCTGATACTGAGATAGGTGCGGATGCTGTTAAGGGTGCTAAACCAATTGAAGCAATTAATGATAAAGCCACGACTGATAGTGTTGCTTTAGACATATTTATTCACTTCCCTTTTCTTTCGCTTTTAATTGTTCTTCTTCAGCAATAATTTGGTCACGTGACTTCCCTTGACTAACACCATACTTCTTAGCAATTTGAGAAAGCTCATTGTATTGCTCTTCGGATACTTTACCAAGAATTATGCTACGTGCTTCCCGCTTTTCATCAAGTGTTAAGCCACCCTTTGCCAAATCTTTAAGACGATTAATATCGGATACGCTAAGTTGACCAAGCACAATAGAAGCTACATCAGCTTTATCCTTAATCGTTACATTCTCTTGAATTTGCTTAGCTTTATCCGTGGAGACCTGTGCTGTATAACCATCTTTTTGTTCTGATGATGGAGCTTTGGTCGGTTCACTAGTAGTAGAAGCTGTTGTTTCTCCACTAGGTTTATCGTTATTTTTACTACTTTGATTACTACTTCCCTCATCATTTGCTGGTGGAGTAGTAGGCACCGCGGACTCTACAGGATCGACATTACTATCATCAACTGTATCAGTTGGCGCTGTTCCGTGATCCTGACCACCACCAACATTATCCTCAGACTCCAGATCAAAACCATCTACCATTGAATTCATCAGCTTATCGACAGCATAATTCGCGGCGAACAAGCCACCAACACCCAGTACTACAATAACTGACAGCGTCCATAAAAGGATCTTTTTCCATCGTTTGTTGAACACTTTATATCCTCCTTTATGAATTACTTAGCTAATAGCAACTTGGGCAACGGGCTGCATCGGTACAATCTGATTGATTATTTCGCGGATGACTTCTGGTTCCTCAGCGAGAACACGTTCCAAACGTTTAAACTCCAGTTCTAACTGGTTCAGACTTATGACATTAGGTTTACCGATAAAGATTCTTCCATGATCAGTAGAACCTAGATTTTCTTCATCTGTAAGCAACTCTTCATATAACTTCTCACCCTCACGAATACCGGAGAAATGAATATCAATGTCCTTATAGGGTTCATATCCAGAGAGCGTAATTAAGTCTTCCGCCAACGTTAGAATCTTAACCGGCTCTCCCATATCCAGAATGAACACTTCTCCGCCTTTGGCGAAAGAACCAGATTGGATGACAAGCTGAACAGCTTCCGGAATCGTCATGAAATAACGCACCATTTCTGGATGAGTGACAGTCACTGGCCCTCCGGCAGCGATTTGCTGCTTAAAGGCTGGAATCACACTACCACGACTGCCAAGAACATTCCCAAAACGCACAGCAGAGAACTTTGTTTGACTTGTGGTGTGCAGGCTCTGCACATACATTTCCGCAATCCGTTTAGTGGCACCCATTACACTGGTTGGGTTAACCGCCTTATCAGAAGAGATCATTACGAATCTCTCGGCACCATATTTATCTGCACAATCCGCAACATTTTTGGTCCCAAAAACATTATTTTTAATGGCTTCCGAAGGATTACGCTCCATTAAAGGAACGTGTTTATGTGCTGCTGCGTGAAAGACCACATGCGGTCTATGGCCACTGAATACATCCATCATCCGACTGCGATCCTGCACATCTGCTATCACGGTTACAATGTTCAACTCCGGAAAACTCTTACGAAGCTCCATTTCAATTGTGTAAATACTGTTCTCACCGTGTCCAAGTAACATTAGCTT
The DNA here is from genome assembly GCF_045040615.1 of Paenibacillus sp. FSL H8-0175. Lineage (NCBI taxonomy): Bacteria > Bacillati > Bacillota > Bacilli > Caryophanales > Paenibacillaceae > Paenibacillus > Paenibacillus sp. FSL H8-0175. Next base: position 5,755,074 of record NZ_CP150299.1, read on the forward strand.
GTCCGGACCAAAAGGAGCAATCTGCCGGCATAACTCTGAACCAATAGAGCCCCCAGCCCCCGTAACTAGCACCGTCTTATGATGTACATAACCTAAAATACTGTTCAAATCAGCTACGATCGGTTCACGACCTAATAAATCTTCTACGCTAACATCCCGAAGTTTCTTAACTGATATTTTTCCAGCGATCAGATCATTAAGAGCCGGTATAATCTTCAGCTTTGCTCCAGTCTTTTTGGCAAGATTAATAATCTCAGAAATCTCAGTACGTGAAACAGAGGGCATGGCGATGATAATCTCATGAATTTCTCTTTCTTTCACAATAGCTGGGATAGCATATCGATTACCTAATACAGGAACACCCAATATATACATATGGTATTTATTCGCATTATCATCAATGAAACCGATTAATTTGGTATGTGCAAAAGAGGGTCCCATCATTTCCCGAGCAATTAATAACCCACAATCACCAGCACCTACAATTAGTGTATGGGTCTTAGTGTCTTTGTAATTGATTCGGTCATTATGAAGTACTCTCCATAAAAATCGAACTCCACCTACTAATAAAAGAATAGTCTCCATGGACCGAACTTCTATGGCAAGAGGTACTCTATCCGGCAAAATTAGATACGCCAGTGCAAATGAAAATAAAGACCCTACTACAATAGCTTTAGAAACCGATATAATCTCACCGATACTGGCATATTGCCACATTCTTCGGTAAAGACCGAAGTATATCAGGCTTCCACCAAATGCAAATGTTGCAATCAAACCAAATTGCAGCATCTGTACAACGTATTCCTGAAGAGCATGGTTAGGGTACCGAAACAAATAAGATGTCACAATACTGAACCAAATGATCGCAAGATCAATGAAGAATAAAAGAACCACTCTAGATTTCGCTGTCATTTTCAGTGCCTCCAAAAATAACATTTTTAATTATGAATAAATCAATTTCCATAGTAGTAGTAATAGTACCCTTCACTAGCTTTACGTTTTACATTATTGAGAACAACACCAAGCATTTTTGCACCAACGCGATCAAGATTAGCTTTAGCTTTTACTGCGATATCGCGTTTCACCTTACCATAGCTGACAACCATAATAACGCCATCACTCTTCGAGGCCACAATTTGTGCATCCGTAACCGCTAATAATGGTGGAGTATCAATAAGAATGACATCATACCGCTGACGCAAATCCTGTAAAAGAGTGCTCATCCGATTAGATGCCATCATTTCCGCCGGGTTGGGCGGGATTGGTCCAGAGGTCATGATTGAAAGATTATTAACACCGGAATCTTGGACAGTGTCCTCAAGAACTGCCTGCTGAGACAGTAGAGAGGATAAACCAAAACGGTTACTTAGTGTAAAAGTCTTATGTGCCGTTGGCTTCCGCAAATCGGCGTCAATCAACAATACTCTTTTATCTGCTTGTGCGTAAGCTGCCGCCAGGTTAGCAGATACCGTAGATTTACCTTCTTCCGGCCCGGAGGAAGTGACCATAATCACTTGAATAGTCTGATCTACAGAAGAAAAATCAATATTCGTGCGCAATGCGCGAAACGCTTCAGAGACAGGAGAGCGTGGGTTCGTAACGGTGATCAGATGGCGTTGTTTATTTGGAAGCTGTGACATGTTCGAGGTCCCCCGCCTTTCTGGATGATTGTTTCTGTGTTTGTGCGGCACCTTGCTTGCTTTCATCTTGACCCAATCTTGTAATCATAGCTATGGTAGGCAAACCAAGATACTTCTCAATATCAGCTTCTGTCTTCAGGGTGTCATCCATATATTCCAGCAGGAAGGCAATCCCTAATCCAATCATCAAAGAGACGATAAAAGCAATAGCCATGTTCAGTAAAACATTCGGTTCTACCGGCCGTGGCTCAACAGTTGGATTCACTTTAGCTTCATTCAGAATCGATACATTTTCCACATTAAATAGACTTGGAATTTCTTCCTTGAACACAAGTGAAATGGCATTCACGATTTCAGCAGCCCGCTGATAAGAATTATCTCGAACGACAAGTGTCATCACCTGCGTATTATTTACGGAACTCACATTAACCTTTTTTAATAGCTCTTCCGCAGTAATATTGAATTGCGGATAATCCTTTGTAACAATATCAAGGATGGCCGGAGTCTTAATAATTTCCTTATACGTATTAATTAATTGAATATTGGTATTAATCTGGTTTAAATCAAGCTGCCCCACCGCTGACTGCGTCGGTGTTTGGTTAACGATAATCTTCGTGGATGCCTCATATACCGGGTTTTTAATATACAGACTATATACACCAGCAATACCGCACACCAATACAACTATGCTGAAAATGAGCCATAGTCTCTTCCTGACGATCTGAAAATAATCGCGAAGATCCAATTCTTGTGATGACAAGTGAAATTACCCCCAAGCTATTTCTGAAATATTTCGATGCCTGTTCAAATCTTCCCTATTTGCAAAAAAATCGCCTCCTCTCACCTACATGAGAGGAGGCTGTATACTATAAGTTTTATTTACTTGAAGTTAATAGTACGGTAGATAATTACTGCTGCTTCAGCACGGGTAGCTGTATCGTTCGGGTTGAACTTACCAGCATTTCCGATAACCAGGTTGTGGCTTGCTGCAAATGCTACGCCATCTCTTAGGGATGCGCTGATCTTAGCAGCATCAGAGAATTTACTGATTGCAGTAGAATCTGTTTTTGCATCAGGATTGATAGATTTCAACGCACGGGAGATCATTGTTGCCATTTCTGCACGTGTAATAGTTGCATTAGGATCAAATTTGGCCGCACTGCGTCCAGTAATAATCCCTTTTTCTGCTGCAACTGCTACATATGGTGCATACCAAGCAGTTGAACTTACATCGCTAAAGCTTTGTACAGCAGAGTTGTTTTCCAGGTTAAGCGCACGAATCAACATTTTGGAGAACTCAGCACGAGTTACGTTGCTCTTCGGTGCAAATTTACCTGCTCCGACTCCTTCAATTGCACCTTTAGCAGCTACGACTTGAATTTGTCTACCAGCCCATGCTTGTACAGCAGCAATATCATTAAAGGAGACTTTATTCTCAAGTACTGCGTAAGAAGAGAATGTATCACGTGGTTCTACGATGAAATCTCCATCAAGAACTCCACCTTGGAATTGCAGGTCGCCGTATACAAGCTTACCAACGGAAAGCAATTCTTTATCAAGACCATCAGTATTCTTAAGTGGCAGTTTGATAGTAATTGGTTGTTTAAATGTGCTTTGTACTACACCGTTCACACTAAGTGTGAATTCGTACACATCCGAAGCCAATTTCAGCTTGGTAACGGAAGTTACAACTTCTGGTTTAGCTGTAGTTACTGTCAATGAAATCGCTGTGCTGAATTGGCTTACAGGAATCGTTACAGTTACACCGTTGAAAGTAACGGCGATATTCGCAATACCTTTAGCTTTTGCAGCTTCAATAATGGCTTGGGAAAGTGGAACTTCAACTGTAGTAGCGTTTACTGTTCCCAGATTCAGGGTCAAAGTAAGACCAGTTTTACCAGGGTTCGCTGCAACCAGTTTATCAAATTCCTTAATTACATCAGCATCAACCAATTTCAAGGTTGCTTTACCGTCAACAATGCTTACGAGCTTAGATACGTCATAGATTCCTGGAGTTTGAACAGGAGCTACAGGCGTTGTAACACTTCCATTTCCGCTTCCACTACTACCATTACCGTTGCCGTTGCCATTACCGTTGCCATTATCGCCTAATCCGTAGGCTTTAATATAAGCAAATGCAAGTGATTTCGCCGCAGGTTTCGCGGATTTAATATTATTGTTCAGGTTTTTCAGTGTTTCTTTCACATCACTAGCAGTAACTCCAAGCTTGTCCAACGCTTGACTTACTGTGAGTGCTCCTGTTCCTGTTGTATGGCTCAATACTTTCGCAATAGCTTCATTCAGCAAAGTATCGTAACCAGATTCGGATGTGAGAATTGCCAACAAATCTGAAGTTGACTTGCTGCTTACCAGATCACGAAGTTCTGTTTCAATACTGCTCAAGAATTCAGCAACACTATCAACAGTAAGTCCAGACACACCCGCTTTAGCTGCAATTTTGCTTACCAAAGCAATGTTTTTGTCATCGTTACGGATCACTTGGATTCCGGAGAAGTCATTTCCATAGACATCGTAGACTACACTAGTAACGCTTTGGAACAATTTAAGTGATGTTTTTGTTTCTTCTCCATCCAGTGAAAGCTTGTTCAGTACTGGAGCAAAAATTTCTGTAAATTCTTTCTCATTCAGTGCTGCAACCTCAGTCTTCAAATTGTAGAGATAAACTGCATCTGTTGCGGTCAATTGTTTGTAAACAGCAAGAACCTTATCCTTAACTGCTGTACTGCTACTAACTGTAGCCGCAGATGCTGTGCCTACTGCTACAAGGCTTCCCAACGGAAGACCCGCTACGGATGCTGCTACCATACTTGCTGCTAATGTTGATACTACTAGTTTCTTTTTCAAAGTCACTAAATATCCACCTCTTCTTATGTATTAAAATACTGTACTACCATAGACCTAGAACAATTCGCCCAAATGCTACGCTATTACGTATAGCATTAAATCACCCAATAAAACCCATTCTACCACTATTAGGTAGATTAGTCAGCCCTTTCGGAAAAAAAATCCAAACAATTTTTGTCGGTTTCCCCTTGTTTGTACGTGTTTTCCATGAATAACCTCGCCATTGGTCATAATTTGCTGAGCATTGCCGCGAACATAGTCACGCATCTCAGGGCCTAATTCTTTCTCCATAACCACATAAGCAGCGTTTAATCCAAAAGGACGATGAACACTGTCATGTGCATCAGAGGCCAACACATGTACTGCATTTCTACGGCATAGCTCCAGCGACAATTTCTGTAGCTTATTCCCGAAAACGCCTGCAAGACTCTGTGCGGTTACCTGCCCAAGTGATCCTAGCTCTATCAGTCTCTCTAGTTTAGAAGGATCAGCAGCTATTTCAGCATTGCGCTCCGGATGGGCGATGACCGGAACGAACCCTTGAATGATCAGCTCGTGGCAGATTTCTTCCATGTTACGTGGTACTCGTGAAGAAGGCATTTCCAGTAAAATATACCGCGAATCTGCAAGACTCAGCAGTTCCCCCCGCTCCAGATCATTCAGAAGTTCACCGTAGATACGGATCTCTTGACCTGGAAGAACAAGCAGTGGATTACCAGCCTGACGAAGTCTCTCATTCATCATCTCCACAGCTTCTTTAATCTTGGGGGCATTATTCATATATTGACCGTTGGCATGATGTGGCGTGGCGATGACTGAAGTAATCCCTTCTCTGTGGGCGTCTTGCGCCATGGCAAGAGCAGCTTCCCAATCAGAGGCTCCGTCATCCAAAAAGGGTAAGATGTGGCAATGAATATCTATCATATGTTATCTATCGGTCCTTTTCCATAGAAATTTTAGTTTTATCAACAAAAAAATACAACCATTCCCACCAGGAATGGTTGCTTGATTGTAAATGAGTTCATATCTTACGCTTCGGTTGACTCCTCTTGCTGAGATTCATTTGCTATCATTTCAGCATCCTCTGAATCCGGAGATTCATTCTCAGAAGGGCGAATATACCCATCGATTAAGCCCCAAAGCTCGTCTTTGCCGAGACCAATTTCCGAGGAGAATGGAATAAAATTATCCCCTGGCAGCACGCCCAGCTCCTGCTTCATGGTCTTGATATGCTTTTGCCAGCGTGTCTTAGGAATTTTATCCGCTTTGGTCGCTACAACGCACATAGGAAGATCATAATGCTTCAACCAGTCGAACATCATCTTATCATTGCTGGTAGGCGAATGCCGCAGGTCCACAATAAGCAGAACAAGCTTCAACGTATCGCGCTCAGAGAGGTATTTTTCAACCATTTTACCCCATACCGCGCGTTGCGTCTTGGAAACCTTGGCATACCCGTAACCTGGAAAGTCAACAAAATACATGCTGTCTTCATTGATACGGTAATAGTTCATGTGTTGTGTCTTACCAGGCGTGGAGCTTGTCCGAGCCAGATTCTTACGGTTAATCATTCGGTTAATGAGGGAAGACTTCCCCACATTGGAACGCCCTGCCAGAGCAACCTCTGGCAAGGAATCATCAGGGTACTGATCAGGGCCAACGGCACTGATAATAAATTCGGCAATATTAACTTTCATAGGACTTCCTTTCTAATGCACACTACTCGGTGGCTCACTGCTAATTTCATTATGATGCTCAACTAACGCATGATGCAAGACCTGATCCATATTAGATACCGGTACGAACTCAACATCATTACGTACGCTCTCAGGAATATCTTTCAAATCCCGTTCATTGTCTTTGGGAAGAAGGATCTTTTTATATCCAGCTCGGTGAGCCGCAAGGGATTTCTCTTTCAATCCACCAATTGGCAGTACACGTCCCCGCAAGGTGATTTCCCCTGTCATCGCCACATCCTTCGAAACATAACGTTTCGTGAGCGCGGAGATCAATGCGGTTGCAATCGTAATCCCTGCAGACGGACCGTCCTTCGGAATTGCACCTTCCGGAATATGGATATGAATATCAATCTTCTCATAAAAATCGGGCTGGAGCCCCAGCTCCTCCGCCTTCGAACGAGTATAGCTGAATGCGGCCTGTGCCGACTCCTTCATTACATCGCCAAGCTGTCCGGTGAGGGTTAGTTTACCTGTTCCCTGCACAACCGTAACTTCGATCAGCAATGTATCGCCGCCAACCTCAGTCCAAGCCAGCCCAGTGACCGTACCGATCTGATCTTCAAGCTCGGCCATACCGTAACGATATTTAGAAGCCCCAAGATAATCCTTGATGTCGTCAGGAAGAATGACCACTTTCTCTTTTTCCTCAGACACGATTTGTTTCGCAGCTTTGCGGCATAATGCTGCAATCTGCTGTTCCAAATTACGAACACCGGATTCACGGGTATATTCGCGGACAATGCGTAATAAGCTATCGTCTTCGATAATCAGTTGATCTTCTGCAAGACCGTGGTTTTTCTTCTGCTTAGGCAATAGATAACGGCTGCCGATTTGCAGTTTCTCCAGTTCCGTATAACCTGGAATGAACAGCATTTCCATCCGATCCAGCAAAGGACGCGGAATATTATGCACTACGTTCGCTGTTGTTACAAACATTACGTTCGACAAGTCGAACGGCAGCTCTACAAAATGATCACTAAACGTGTTGTTTTGTTCTGGATCCAACACCTCAAGCAGCGCTGAAGATGGATCTCCACGGAAATCCGCAGCCATCTTATCGATTTCATCCAATAGGATAACCGGATTAATCGTACCCGCCGTCTTCATGCCTTGGATAATCCGGCCCGGCATCGCACCTACATAAGTCCGGCGATGACCTCGAATCTCCGCCTCATCACGTACACCGCCTAACGAGATACGGACGAACTTGCGATTGAGCGAACGGGCGATGGAACGAGCCAGTGAGGTTTTCCCCACCCCTGGAGGACCTACAAGACATAAAATCGGACCCTTAAGCTTCTTAACCAGCTGCTGAACGGCCAAATATTCCAATACCCGTTCCTTCGGTTTTTCCAAACCGTAGTGATCCTCATCAAGTACCTGCTCGGCCTTTTTGATGTCAAGATCATCCTCTGTCTGTTCACTCCAAGGGAGACTGAGCAGCCAATCTACATAGTTGCGAATAACGCCGCCTTCCGCAGAGCTGACTGGCATTTTTTCCAGCCGATCGATTTCTTTCTCCATCTTTTCTTTCACACGTTCTGGAACATTTTTCTCTTCCATTAGCGTCCGCAGCTCTTCCGCTTCTCCTACCCGGCCTTCCTTCTCGCCGAGTTCTTTCTGGATCGCTTTCATTTGCTCACGCAAATAATATTCCTTCTGCGTCTTTTCCATCTGCTTTTTGACACGTTGATTGATCTTACGTTCAAGCTCCAGCACTTCACGCTCATTATTAAGAATATCAAGAAGCTTCTCCAGCCGTTTACTGACATCAATCGTCTCGAGAATTTCTTGCTTATCCTTAATCTTTAGCGATAAATGACTCGTAATGACATCCGCAAGTCGACCAGGCTCTTCTATATCGGATACAGCAGCGAGGGTCTCTGGGGTCACTTTTTTGGATAACGTAATATAGTGTTCGAACTGATTGAGTACTGTACGCATCAGCGCGTCACATTCTTGATCGCTATCTTCATCTTCCGGCAGCTCACGCGCCATAACCTCATAGTACTCATCATTATCGATATAATTAATAATTTCGGCCCGTTCTACACCTTCAACCAGTACACGTATCGTACCGTTTGGAAGCTTCAGCATTTGCCGCACATTGGCGACAGTACCGACCCGAAAAATATCGTCCTGACCTGGCTCTTCAATATTCACTTCCGACTGGGAACAAAGAAGAATCAAATTATCTTCAACCATAGCTTTCTCTAGCGCCCGAACTGACTTCTCACGGCCCACATCCAAGTGAAGAACCATGCTTGGGTACACAAGAAGCCCTCTTAGCGGCAATAAAGGAAAACGACGACCTTTTGTTTTATTTGTCATCATCGCTTTCGCACCTCCCATGGCTCTCAATTAATCTCATATGCATTCATTCTAACAAAAGCAGCCCCAAAACACCAACAGAGTCCTTAGATTTCAAGAAGAACCGACTTGCTTTTCCATAAATAGATACAACGTTTCTTGTAGCATTTAAAAAGGAAGCAGCAGAATTGCCTGCAGCCTCCTTTATTTTACAGCGACAAATCTCACCTTATTCTTCGAATTAGAGATCAATTTAGTTTAACCCTTTGCAGATTCACCAGCCGCATCGGCCTTTAGGAGTGAAGGTGCAGCGGAGAACAGCTCTCCAGCAACTGCAGGCAGCCTTACATCAGCTGTATCGGCACCGAACAGATGACGGAACACCTCTTCTACTGTTTCCATTGGAATTACGCGTAATGGTGCGAGGTCAGCGAAGAGCGACTGCCAGTTTTCTTTTGGAATAAGCACTGTAGTGGCTCCAGCTTGAAAAGCAGCTTCTACTTTGGCAATTACTCCACCCACTGGCTTAACTCGACCATGAATGCCTATCTCGCCTGTGATCGCTACCGTGTTATCCACGGGAAGTCCACGAATAGCAGAGACAATTGCTACTGCCATCGCTACTCCAGCAGAAGGTCCGTCAATCGGTGTACCCCCTGGGAAATTCACATGTAGATCATAACGATCGGGCTCCAGATTCATCGTACGCAGTACGGTCAATACATTCTCAACTGAGCCCTTTGCCATACTTTTTCGCCGAATTGTGCGGGAGCCTCCACCGATCTCTTCTTCATCCACCACACCTGTCACGTTCAATCTGCCTTGGCCGTTCACAGCAGGCGCTGCGGAAACTTCGATTTCGAGCAAAGTCCCCATACCCGGTCCATACACAGCAAGACCGTTCACTAATCCAATCTGTGGTGCCGAAGGAATCTTGCGTTCCGTACGCAGCGGAAGCTGGCTGCTGCCTGCCACCCATTCCACATCAGCAGCATTTAGTGTATCTCTCTGCTCAGTTAAAGCTAACCCAGCAGCCAGCTGGATCATGTTAACTGCCTCCCGGCCGTTGGTTGCATACTGTTGCACCACAGTGACTGCTTCCGGACTTGGTTTAAGCCCAATTTTCTGTATCGCGTCACGCGCGATGACGGCAATCTCATCCGGCAGCAGCGGGCGGAAATAAATCTCCATGCAGCGCGAACGCAGCGCAGGTGAAATCTCATCCGGAGAGCGCGTAGTAGCGCCAACTAGCCGGAAATCAGCAGGCAATCCATTTTGAAAAATATCATGAATATAAGCCGGAGTATTATTATCCTCCGAATTATAATAAGCGCTCTCTAGCAGGACCTTCCGGTCTTCAAGCACTTTAAGCAGCTTATTCATCTGAATAGGGTGAAGCTCTCCTATCTCATCCAGAAAAAGAATCCCGCCATGCGCCTTAGTGACCGCGCCCGGTTTCGGCTGTGGCACACCCGCCACACCCATGGCCCCTGCACCTTGATAAATAGGATCATGCACAGAGCCGATCAACGGGTCAGCAATACCACGCTCATCAAAACGAGCGGTAGTGGCGTCAATCTCTGTGAATTTAGCGTCACTTTTAAAAGGAGAAAGCACATTCTTTTTCGCCTCTTCCATGACAACACGCGCTGCCGCAGTCTTGCCCACTCCCGGCGGACCATAAATAATCACATGCTGCGGATTAGCGCTGCAAAGTGCGGCTTTCAGGGCGCGCAGCCCATCTTTTTGCCCGACAATATCTCCAATAGAAGCCGGACGTGTTTTCTCCGACAATGGTTTAGTTAATGTAATCATCCGCATTTTCCGTAACTTGTCTAGTTCCTTGCGCGACTCTCGTTCCACCGCTGTCTTATTTGTCTTCTGACCCCGCAGCAGATTCCAAAAGTATACGCCGATAACCAGCGCGAAAAAGAGCTGCACGATCATCACAACTATACTTAATTCCATAGGTCATCCTCCTGTTTCGTTCAGTCTACCTTTCCACCCTTGGCTACTATTAGGTAGTATAGCCGTTTCGGTAATTAGTAAACGCGAATTTGAGGATTTGTTGAATTGTTGCAGTAGGATAGACTCTGATAATTAACTATAAGGGCATTAATGAGTATGGGGAGTACGAATGTAGCTTAGATAATTTTAAAAAAAGGAGATTGTTGAGGAGGTTGGAGAGGAAGTTGGAGAGGAAGGAATGCGGAGGAGTGAGGAGGAGTGCGGAAGTAAAGGAGGGATGAAGAGATGAAGAGGAATGAAGGAGGAATGCGGAGAAATGAGGGAGAGATTAGTGGAAAGGGAATTTGAGTAACTGTGGTGTTAAGGGGAATCGTCATACTTAGTAACTGAGTATCGTGATCGGTGCTACGTGGGGGTAAGGAACCTAGTTGTGCGTAGCGCAAAGGGTAAGGGCGTCTGGAGTTTCCTGTAGACGTTTATTTTGTTGAGTTCGAGGAGGTACTTTTAGAAGCTGAGTTAGCTGGGGACGGTGAGCTACTTCTAGAGGCTAAGTCAGCTGGGCACGGTGAGCTTCTTTTAGAAGTTGAGTTAGCTAGGGACGGTGGGTTACTTCTAGAAGTTACGTCAGTTTACCTCTAAGATGCAGACTTAACTTAATTTGCTGAACATATCCGTTTGTATCTCCTATGTTCTTAGAAACATCCTATTCAGTACAAAAATCTAAGTATCATTGGTACCCAGCCAAATAATTAGGGAAATCCTCCCTATTTATCAGTGATTCACGACCTCAAAGCTGCCAATTAGGGAAATCCCCCCTGATTATTGGACGAATCACACATAAATGGGAGAAATGCTCCTTTTATTAGGGAGTTTTTCCCTAATAAGCTTGATTTTGAGCCATATCTCGCTTATTTCAGGGAGGATTTCCCTAATTGTTGCGTTTTACTTCATAACGGACTTCACATCGAGCTCCTTCACATACCTTCTTTTCAAATTTCCGCCTTCAGCAAAAGTCATGGCCAACATTGTTACGCCTATATGATCAGCCCCATCAAACCACTTCTGCTACACCTGCTCCATCAACCACTTTTACAACTTTATCCACTTCAAAACATTAGCTACGTCATCTACACCAGTTACATCAGCTACAATAGCACCACCAACTCCATAAGTTTCACCAGATACATCAATTACATCTAAACTGTTATATTAATTACTCTATAATTACTCTACATAAACTACTTCAATAATATAGCCTCCATCAGCCACCAGCCACCAGCCTTTACAAATATCAATCCCAGTAAAAAAGAACATCACGAGCCAGCTTATACTCAACATTTTTGACGCCGATTCCCCTCTTCACAGGGGTAAGCCAGCCTTTTTCACAGAGATTCTTTAGCATCATGCGTACTGTTTTGGGATCTAGCGTGAAATAATCAGCGACTTCTTTAGGGCGTATCACCCCAGCTTGACGCACCACTAAACGCATGATTTCCTTCTCAGCGATTAGCAGTCTGCCACGCGGTGCATCTACAATTTGGTAGCGGCTTAGCGCCAAACGCAGCAGTGTAACACATAACTCAGGGCGCTGTTCAACATCATCATAGGCAAATGAAAGTACTTGATAACCCATTCCGTACAGAAAAGTTTCACGATTTAGCTCATTACAATACTTCAGCCTATCCATGTCTCTTACATGAGCTGCATACCCTTTGATCTCAAACAAAAGCTTGATCGGCCCCGGCAAAAAAGCAAAATCAGCAAAATAAGCTCGTCTTTGTAAATCCAGCACCTCATACTCCGGATGAAGATCATTGAAATCACCACAAAGCGGCCACCAGACATTCTGCAAAAATAATTTTTCGGCGTGGCCATGACCTCTTTCCAGCCTCCCCCGCCGTTCGCCCGTTCTGCTTGCAAGATGATGCGCAATAAATTTTTCATGGGCTTGTTCATAGTTCATGTTTACTCATCCCTTCCTCCAAAATAGAAATAAACGCAAAAAAAAAGCCCCATGAGCCCCGGATATACCGGAACTGCACAGGACGTTCTTCGCCACTTAGATCACTACTTACCTAACGTCGCCCAAAATTACTATACGATGCTAAGAAGTGTTTATAATATTATGAGATTGAAAATTCTTATAAATACCATTCAGACCAAGTTACTTCGATTGCACCGGAGGTGCAAGGTTAGCGTGGGCGCGGCCTGGGATTTCGCCCGTTGCCTCGTAAGCCACCACGATCGCATCAATTTCCTTTTTCAGCTCGTTCACGAGTTCTGCTTCAGGCACTTTACGGATCATTTGTCCGTAGCGGAAAAGCAAACCTTCCCCACGAGCGCCAGCAATACCGATATCTGCTTCACGTGCTTCACCAGGACCGTTAACAGCACAGCCAAGGACGGAAACTTTAATAGGCACCTTAAGCTTCGAAATGTATTCTTCCACCTCATTAGCGATGGAGAAAAGATCGATATCCAGCCGTCCGCAAGTCGGACAAGAGATCAGCGTCGCCGCGTTAGAGATCAGACCAAACGTCTTCAGCAACTCACGCGCCACCTTAACCTCTTCAACCGGATCGGCACTAAGCGAGATACGCAGTGTGCTGCCGATGCCCATAGAGAGCAGTGCACCAATACCTGCGGAGCTCTTCACTGTACCAGCAAACAATGTGCCAGATTCTGTAATCCCCAAGTGCAGTGGATAAGGGATAACTTCCGCAGCCTGACGGTAAGCTTCGATGGCCATTGGCACATCGGATGCTTTTAGAGAGACGATAATGTCGTGGAAATCCAGTTCCTCTAGAATCCCAATATGGTATAACGCACTTTCTACCATAGCTTCTGGGGTTGGGTATCCGTATTTCTCCAAAAGGTGATTCTCCAAAGAACCGGCGTTTACACCAATCCGAATCGGAATTCCTTTTTCTTTACATGCTTTAACTACCGCTTCTACCTTTTCGCGACGACCAATGTTCCCCGGATTAATCCGTACCTTATCGATGCCGTTCTCGATAGCCATCAACGCTAGCTTATAGTTGAAATGAATATCCGCTACGAGTGGGATATGAATCTGTTTCTTGATCTCCTTGATTGCGGCAGCCGCCTCTTCATTGTTGACAGTTACGCGTACTAGCTGGCAGCCTGCTTCCTCAAGCCGCAATATTTCAGCTACAGTAGCCTCCACATCAGCGGTTTTGGTTGTACACATGCTTTGAATCGCAACCTCGTTGTTTCCCCCAATAATGAGCCCGCCAACATTGACAGGACGGGTTTGGTGTCTCAAGAACATGATTTTTCTCCCCCATAACGCCAAAGCTCCACCCCTTCGCTCCCGCTAATGTGAAGCGGGATAAGCGGAAGAAAGGTGGAGACTCTGACATGTATTGTTAAGGAAAAGCGGCTTACGCGCTTTCCTCTTTCTTCTTGTCTTTCTTAAGGTTGAGCTCAGGCAAAGCTTTCTCCTGAACGACCTGTTCCGTGATCACACAATCCTTAATATCATCGCGTGAAGGAACTTCATACATCACATCGAGCATGATGCTCTCAATAATCGCGCGCAGTCCACGGGCTCCCGTATTACGTTTGATCGCTTCCTTGGCAATTGCTTCGAGTGCCAATGGTTCGAACTTCAACGCTACGTTGTCCATTTCCAGCAGCTTGATATATTGTTTAGTGAGTGCATTTTTAGGCTCGGAAAGGATACGTACAAGCGTATTCTCATCAAGCGGCTCCAAAGTCGAGATGACTGGCAGACGGCCTACAAATTCAGGAATAAGACCGAATTTGAGTAAATCTTCAGGCAATACCATCGACAAATATTCGCCAGGCTTAAGATCCTTTTGTCCTTCAACTGCTGCGTTGAAGCCAATGATTTTTTTACCGATACGGCGTTTAATCATTTGCTCCAGACCGTCAAAGGCACCGCCAACGATGAACAGGATGTTCGTCGTGTCGATCTGAATAAACTCCTGGTGAGGATGCTTACGTCCGCCCTGCGGAGGCACAGAAGCAACAGTTCCTTCCAGAATCTTCAGAAGCGCTTGCTGTACACCTTCGCCGGAAACGTCACGAGTAATGGACGGATTCTCGGATTTACGTGCTACTTTATCAATTTCATCAATATAGATAATGCCGCGTTCGGCTTTCTCCACATCGTAATCTGCAGCTTGAATGAGTTTGAGCAGAATGTTCTCAACATCCTCGCCAACATAACCAGCTTCCGTTAAGGAAGTAGCGTCTGCAATAGCAAAAGGAACGTTGATAATCTTCGCCATCGTTTGTGCTAACAAGGTTTTACCAGAACCTGTTGGACCGAGCAAAAGGATATTACTCTTCGTCAGCTCAACATCTTCGATCTTGCTTTGGCTGTTCACGCGCTTGTAGTGGTTATAAACCGCTACAGAAAGAGATTTCTTCGCTTGCTCTTGACCGATTACATATTGATCCAAAATATCACGAATTTCCTTTGGTTTTGGAATATCCTTCAGATCAAGCTCTTCCTCATGACCGAGCTCTTCTTCCACAATTTCCGTGCAAAGCTCGATACATTCGTCACATATATAAACGCCCGGTCCTGCTACAAGCTTACGAACCTGCTCTTGTGATTTACCGCAAAAAGAACATTTCAATTGCCCTTTTTCATCATTAAATTTAAACATCTAACCACCCCTTTAAGATTTCATCGGTGAAGAAAGAACCTGGTCAATAAGCCCATATTCCTTGGCTTCTTCCGCGCTCATGAAGTTATCGCGGTCTGTGTCCCGTTCGATTTTTTCAAGGGGCTGACCTGTGCGATCTACATAAATTTGATTCAGCTTCTGTCTCGTCTTGAGGATCCAGTCAGTGTGAATCCAAATATCAGACGCTTGACCTTGAACACCGCCGAGCGGTTGATGAATCATAACTTCGCTGTTGGTCAGCGCATATCTTTTGCCCGGAGCCCCAGCTGTTAGAAGGAGCGATCCCATGCTTGCTGCCATCCCTACACAAATGGTTGAAACATCCGGTTTGATATATTGCATCGTATCGTATATACCCATGCCGGCTGTTACTGAACCACCGGGTGAGTTGAGGTACAAGTGAATGTCCTTCTCGGGATCATCTGCTGCCAAAAACAGCAATTGAGCAATAACCAGATTGGCGACATCATCGTCAATCGCACTGCTTAAGAAAATGATGCGATCCTTGAGCAATCTGGAATAGATATCGTACGAACGTTCTCCACGACTTGTTGATTCCACAACCATTGGTACCAGACTCATGCCACCAACCTCTTTTCTCTGTACAGATTAGTCTTATCGTTTCAGAAATATTTTAACACGTTCACGGCGCGATGTCATTTTTTCACTACAGTGGACAGTCCGCTGCTTGTGAATTGTGACGTTACCGCCCCTATTACCTTATTGCCATACGTTCATACGGATACCTATGTAGTCACATATATTTGCGGCCGAGGATAAAAATAAGGCACGTAACGAAACTTACGTGCCTTATCATATCTGTATGGAGGCCGTGTAACTTGGCCGTTCTAGGTAGTGTCAAGCTAAAACGCCTTCGGCGTCCTTTTAAGGACGGTAAGCGTTTATGCGAGAATTATAAGAATAAAGTATAAAGTGAAACTTATACCTTCTTATAATTTTAAAATATCCTACTCAGCTTTAGTGTCTTCAGCAGCTGGTGCTTCTTCTACTGCTTCAACTTCTACACTATTGCTAACAAGGAAATCAATGGTTTTACGCAACGAAAGCTCTTCGCTCAAGCTGCCCAGTGAACCGTTAGCTGCCAAGATGCTGCGGATTTCTTCTGGAGTACGTTTGTAAGCTTCAGCCATAGTAGCCAACTCTTCGTTAACTTCTTCTTCGGAAACTTCAATGTTCTCTTGTTTTGCGATAACTTCCAATACCAGGTTGTTGCGAACGCGTTTTTCAGCATCGCCTTTCATTTGGTTCTGCAAGTCTTCACGAGTTTGGCCGGAGAAGCTAAGGAACATATCCATGTTCATACCTTGTTGACGAAGACGAGTGTCGAAGTCACGAACCATATTCTCAACTTCACTGTTGATCATAGCTTCAGGGATTTCAACTTCAGCGTTAGCTGCTGCTTTATCAACAACTGCATTCTCACGAAGGCCTTTCAGTTCTTCCTCTTTACGGGATTCGAGCTGAGCCTTCAAATCTGCTTTGTACTCATCCAAAGTTTCGAATTCACTTACATCTTTAGCGAACTCATCATCCAATGCAGGAAGTTGTTTGCGTTTGATTTCGTGCAGCTTCACTTTGAATACTGCTTTTTTACCCGCAAGGTTCTCTGCATGGTATTCATCAGGGAAAGTAACTTCAACATCTTTGAAATCTCCAGTAGCCATTCCTACCACTTGCTCTTCGAATCCTGGAATGAAGGAGTTGCTGCCAAGCTCAAGAGAGTGACGTTCAGCTTTTCCGCCTTCAAACGGTACATCATCAACATATCCGTCAAAATCGATTACAGCGATGTCGCCGTTAGCTGCTGCTTCTTCTTCAACTACTACAAGCTCAGCATGACGTTCTTGCAGACGAGCAAGTTCAGCACTCAACTCTTCTTCAGTCACTTCAGCTTTTTGTACTGGAACTTCCAGACCTTTGTAATCGCCGAGCTTCACTTCAGGTTTAACCGTGATCTTCGCTTTGAAGATAAAGGATTGACCTTTAGCAAATTGCTCAATATCAACTTCAGGACGGTCTACAGGGAAGATGTCAGTTTGTTCAACTGCTTCACCGTAAGCTTCAGGAAGAAGAATGTCGATTGCATCTTGGTACAAGCTTTCTACACCAAAACGGGATTCAAAGATCGGCCGAGGTACTTTACCTTTACGGAAGCCTGGTACGTTAGCTTTTTTAACGACTTTGTTAAAAGCTTTATCAAGTGCTGCTGTTACGCGTTCTGCGTCTACTTCTACTTCAAGAACTCCAAGGTTCTTCTCTATTTTTTCCCATGTTGCTTTCATATTATACTTTTCCCTCCAAAATATAGGTTCACAAGTTTACTTCAAATAATGATACAATCCACGCACAGAATAACCATTATATTATATACAACATTACTTTATTTATCAAGTAGAGAAGTCTTTACAAAACCCTTGAGAGCACGATAAGCTCCCTCAAATTGAAAGCGCATGCCGTCTGTGATGCCATACATTCCACGTGTCTCTTCCTCTTGTCGGGAGCCGTTTAAACTCTCAGAAACAAATTGGTGCAACGCTCCTGCCCAAATATCCAGCAAAACGTCTTCGCCTTCCAGCAATTTCCGATATTCATCCGACCCATAAATCGACATGATGAACTGGCCCCAGAGCTCTTGTGCAAAATAATAAAGCGTAGGCTCATGCACCTCAGCCTGCCCGGCTACCCGCTCCAGCACATGACTCACCTGCGGAGGAAAATCCTCCGTCTGCAGTGGCACGCTCTCGATCTCTACAAGTACCTTTTCATATCCGCGAATCAGCTTCACTGTTCCCTGCATCCCACGCCGCTTAAGCGTCTGCAAGGTCCGAAATTGCAGCAGTGGATGAACATTATCCCCCTGTAGCCAAGTGGTCAGCTCCTCGTCAACGCCGCCACCTTCCAGATAGGATAGCTGCTCTAGTGCAAGTATTGTCGCCTCAGACAGAGGCTCGTTCATCACCCGCTGCAGCAGCTTTTTGGGATACCCCGTATCCTCGTTCATTTTAGATTTGGCCAAAAAGCGGGCCATATCCTCTTCCCTTAAATCTTCGTCTTCGGGGTGAACAGCTCCCTCCGCATCTCCATTCTGGGACGCGTAAGGAAATGCCGTTTCGAGCCATTCCAGCAGGGACCGCCATTCCTCGTAATTTCGCTCTTCCTGTCCTTGACACTGCAGCAAAAAACGAAGCAGCTCCATCGCTTCCCCGTAGCGTTCACTTTCCAGCATCACCGTCAGCTGGATTTGATAATAGTCCAGTGTCTTGGGGAACAGGACGATATTCTCTTTGGTGGCGGGGGAATCCGAATGTTTAATGAGGGCACCTCCTTATGTCTACTTATGTGAATGGAATCCTAACCATTATAAAAGTTATTAATACCTTAAGCTTCTTCCGAAACTTAATAATTGTAGATTATAGCATACCCCGTACTCTTTTTAAAAAACAGCTTGAAAAAAAACACCCCATATGATATGATAATTCCTGCTTGCTTTTCTGCCAGCAACCATGTCCCGGTAGCTCAGCTGGATAGAGCATGCGCCTTCTAAGCGCACGGTCGGGGGTTCGAATCCCTTCCGGGACGTCATATAGAAACAGCCTTCCTTCGGGAAGGCTGTTTCTGTGTTCAGGGGAGAGGTTGGGCGGAGCTCAGGAGAAGGAATAGGCGGAGCTCAGGGAGTCACTGGGACGAATAGACGACTGAACGACTGAGCTTAAAATTCGCCGCTCTGGATTAGTTGAGTTTCAGAGATTAATGGAGCTTGGATTCGAAGCTCAGAACTTGATGAAAACTTTAGCCTTGTCGGAGCTCAGGATCCGATAGAGCTTAGCATTCGAAACTTAGAATTCAGTGAAAACCCATGCCTCGTCGGGCTATGAGTCGATGGAGCTTAACCTTTGATGCTCGCTCGGACTTGGTCACACTTAGAACTCATTGGGGCTCAGGGTTCTGTGAAGCTTAGCAATCGATGATCAGTTTCTATGAGTCAATACCACATCATACCCCGCCGCATTAGAACATCACGGCTGCTTTTCCGGAGAAACGCCGCTACATGCTATCTAATTGCATTTTCTGCAACTAAAAGTACCCTTTTACCTCCAAAACTCGCTTTAATTGCATTTCATACACTTATATTCTCAGATTTACTCCTAGAATGTCCTTTTCACCATTTTTAACTGCACAAAGTACAATTAAACCCAAACAAACCTATCCCCATCAAAAATAAGTGTATAAAGTGCAATTAAAAACCACTCTAATCACCAGTACTCACCACTCACCACTCACCACTCATCGACTATTAATCTTCAAATTCCCATTTCTGATTTTTAAATATGGGAATTTTTTCAGTTTTTTATAAGCTAAGCGTGGCCAATCCAATTACTCAAAAGACACGCGCATTAGCAATTTTATCGAAGGATGAGAGTACCTTTGCTTATTTAATCGGGAATAAAAAAACTGTTCACGGCGATTTCTCGCCGAGAGACAGTTTTTTATGCATGTCTTCCTATATTAGCGGAATCAGCGCCCTTTGCGACGATTTCCGAGCCAGAGCGGAAAACGGAAGGCAAAGTTAATAAACAGAACTACAAATACGAGTACGGCTGCTGATTTGTCAGCGATTTGCCGCGCATCTTCTACAATTGCTTCAGATTGTACATACCATAGATGCACTGCCAGGGTTTCTCCCGGCGAGAACAGATTAAAGTCCCACATTTCGCCCGAGGTACTGAGGCCAGCGGTAAGGATAATAACCGCAGACTCCCCGAAGGCGCGCCCAGCAACGAGACAAATTCCAGTAACAATGGCTGACATTGCAACGGGTAGAACTACTGTGCGGATCACATGGAATTTAGTCATGCCCAGTGCATATCCAGCTTCACGCATCTCCCCAGGAACAGCACGAACCGCTTCCTCCGTCACACGTGCAAGCATAGGCAGATTCAAAAGCGCCAAGCTTACCCCACCGCCAAGAATCGTCAGGCCGATTCCAAAATATTCAGCAAATATCGCAAGTCCAAGCATACCAAATACAATTGAAGGAACCGAAGAGAGAGCTTCTACACATATACGCAGGCCGCCTGTAAAAGCATTATCCGGAGCATACTCCGCCATATAAATCCCCGCACCTAAACCGATAGGGACGGAAATAAGCAGCGAGATGAACAAAATATAAAAAGAGTTGAAAAGTACAGGACCGATCCCGCCACCTACGTCAATCTCTTCAGGCTGTTTAATCAGGAAGTCAGGCCGCAGCGCTGGCAGACCTTTACTAAGAATCGTGAAGAGCAGCCAGAAGATTAGCAGCATAACTAAAGCCCCAAGCGTATAAAACCCTATAGTCGCCATCTTATTGCGTCTCTGAGCACGCGCTGTATGCTTTGTACTTGCGAATCCGTTCACGCTGCATCCCTCCTTTTTCTACCCAGCACGCGGATGATCAGAATCAGTACAAAGGAAATCACCAGTAGAAGAAAGGCCATCATATGTAGGGCATAATTCCAGGTTGATTCAAACTCTACATTCGAGATTTGCATAACGATGTTACTAGTCAAGACCGAGGCAGGTGTAAATAAGGTTTTTGCCAACTGTGGTGTGTTTCCGATAACCATAACTACAGCCATTGTCTCCCCCACAGCACGAGTCATCCCGAGAATGACCGCGGAGATAATTCCTCTGCTAGCAGCAGGCAAAACAACACGCATAATAACTTGCAAACGGGTAGATCCAAGAGCGTACGCAGCATCCCGATATTTGCTTGGAACAGCGACAATAGCATCATCACTGATTCGGCAAATTGTTGGCAGGACCATTAATGCGAGCACGAGGGCCGCAGCCAGTAATCCATCGCCCAAGCTCTCCCCACTAACTCTACGCAGAAAAGGAAGTAATACCGTTAAGCCTAAATAACCATATACTATAGAAGGAATACCAACGAGCAAATCGAGCACCGGGCGAATGAAGGTCTTCATCCACTTTGGAGCAATCTCCGCACAGAGCACGGCCATACCCACAGAAATAGGTACTGCGATCAGCAGGGTCAAAGCCGTCAGTGAAAGTGTATTTACAATGAAGGCAGCAGCCCCAAAGGAGTCCTCTTCAGGCGTCCAGTTAAAAGAAAAGAAAAAGTCCGCAGGCGAGAGATGACCAAACAGAAGCAGCGCCGTTTTGCCGATAAATAGAATTACAAGTCCAAGCACGAAGCAAAGTGCAAGAATGCTGAATAAGAAATAAAAGCGGAATAATCGGTTGCTAAACATATGTCTACTGTGACGTTTGGAGTTGGCGCTAACTTCTGTAACGCCCTCCTTAACCTTAGTTGCCAGGTTGTGGACTGGTGCCCCCATACTTTCCCTCCTGTAAGCGGCCAACCCCGTATCAAAATCGGGGCTGGCCGCTGTTACCGTTCAATATGATCTTCAGATGTTATTAACCCTTCATTGCTGCGATCGGAATGAATTTAAGCTTTTTCAGAGAACCTTGTTGGAACTTTTTGCTTTGTACGTATTCGATAAATTCTTTAGTTGCGCCAGTAGGTTGACCTTTAGTCATGTAGTAACCATAAGCCCAAATCTTATAAGAACCGTTAATTACGTTGTCTGTAGTAGCTGCGATACCGTTGTGTTTCACTGCTTTTACGTCGCCACTTACATAAACAAGGTCGATATAACCGATGGAGTTAGGAGTTGTTCCTACTGCTGTTTTCATGTCGCCGGATGAACCTGTTTCTTTGTAGTTCTTAGCTTTTTTAACGATATCTCCGCCATCCAAGGCTTTAGCTTGATAGTTAACGCGGGTACCAGAACCGAATGAGCGAGTGATGACAACGATATCTGCATCTGCGCCGCCTACTTCTTTCCAGTTGGTGATTTTGCCAGCGAAAATGCCTTTAAGTTGTTCTGTTGTAAGGTTATCTACACCCACATTTTTGTTTACGATCGTTGCAAAAGGAATGACAGCCACTTTGTTCGCTACCTGTCCGTCAAAAGCTTTGAAGCCTGGTACGTCGATGCTAGCATCCCAGTCGCAAGCGCCGATATCAGCGATGCCTTTTTTCACAGCTTGTGGTCCAGTTACAGAACCTTTACCAGATGCTGCGATTTTCACTTTAGGGTGCAGCTTTTGGAATTCTTTTGCCGCTTGCAAGGTCAATGGAAGAAGTGCGGTTGAACCGTTAACGGTGATTTTGCCACTAAGTGAATCTGCTGCTGCTGCAATCCCTGCAAAAGATGCGGTTACCGCGATTACGGCTGTTAAAGCCGTTACTGTTAATTTCTTGAAGATTTTCATTGTACTATTTTCTCCTCTCGGCTCTAGGCCGTTAAAATATGTTTGGAATAATAATTATTTAGTCAGTTGCAGCCCTTTACCGTCTTGGATAACCCATACGCTGTCGCCGCTCACAATCGCAAGCTTGCTTCCGTCTTTAGATACAGATACTTCAGATACATCTTCAGTCGTACGGAACAGTTCGGTCTTTGCACCACTACCATCGATAGAATAGATCACTGTGCTTCCGTCTGCCGTAGTACCTGCCACTACCAAACCATTGCTAACGCCAGTGGACCAATTCACTTCGATATCAAGTGCAATATTAGTGCTGGTTGCGTCCGCTTTTACAAGCTTCAGGGTATTCTTCGCATTGCCGTCTGCATCTGCGCTCAGGTATGCCACATTTCCATCAGCCAAAATCTCTGGGTAAAGCTTGTTATCCGCTGTGGTTGTTAATGCAGCTGGTTTAGCATCTTTTGTAGCCAGATCAAGCTTGTAAAGCTGCTCTCCTGCCGAGCTAAAGTCTACCGTAAGAGAATCTTCTGTGCTGTCTGCATCATTTTTTGCAACACCCGTCAAATTAACGATATAAACGGCGCTTTTTTCGTCAGCAGAAATGCGCAGTTCGGATTTATTCTCAACCTTGTCAGCCAAAACGGATTTAACATCACCAGTCTCTACTGAGATTTTAGCGATTTTTTCTTGCTTGTCTCCTTGGATGAAATAAATGCTTTTCCCATCTTTGGACCAAACCAGATCTGTCTTCACGCTATTGTCGGTGCCTAGTGTTTTAACAGCTCCGCTAGACAAGTTAATCAGATTCAGCAAACCTTTCTCATCATTAAAAGCTCCCCACTGTTGATCCGGCGATACTGCAAAGTCCACCGCACTGTCATTTGACGAAAACACTTCATAGTTACCTGGTTCTGTACTGAATTTGATAAGCTGAGTAGTTTCAGCATCACTTTTGTTCGCAATCAGGTTACCAGCTGCCGTCCAGTGCAAAGTATCAAACAATCCTTCCGGACGTGCAAAGCTCAAAATCGTGCTAGCATCAGCGTCCAGCTCTCCACCTAATGCAATAACTAACTTAGTCAGCTCTACATAGGTTTTACCGTTATAAAACACTGGAGCCACTGTGAACGATTCGGAATTACCATCTACTTGATAGCTCTTTGAGCCTGTTTTGAGTTGCACATTATGTAGTCCTTTGCTGTCGTTAAGTTCAAACCCGCTTGTTCCCAGTACTACCTTAGCCCCAATTTCACCAGCTACCTGAGTCAGCGAGTAAAGCTTGTAACCACTGCTGTTAATGGTGTTAAACACAATCGGCGTTCCGTTTACATTCCAAGTAGTTGTACCTTCTTTAACTGCTGTAACAGCAGCGACTTGATTGGTAGCTACATATTTTACATTACTGCCGGTGCTAGCTGCAGATGCACTTCCAACGCCTACTGTTGCAAGAAGTGCTGAAGCCAACGTTGCGCTAATCCATTTACTGTTTTTCAATTAGATTCACCCTTTTCGTATAGGTAACTGCTAATGTCATTTTCGTCTACAATTGTCAATTCTGTTGCAGAGGAATGTAATGGAAATATTAACTAGTATTCTTTTTTTAAAAAAATCAGGTATATTAGCTCATTTAACAATTTTCTTGCTCTAAACCAAATGAACTAAAGAGCAAAAACAGCCTCTTTTCGTAAAAAGGTGCTTGGTGTGGCTACCTTATTTAGTTGGAGAATTGTTTGGGATTTGGTGAGACGTAGGAACTAATTTGAGATTGTAGGCGTGAAGGAAACTTGTTGATGAGGTGGGCGGGTGGAGTATATGTGGAGTTCGCTTGGGCGCGTGGGAAAGCTTGTTGAGGAGGTCGATGGGCACTTGGAGTATATTGCGGTGGTCGCTTGGGCGGGTGGGGAGCGTATTACGGAGATCGCTTGGCGGGTGGGGGAAGCTTGTTACTGGCGAGAGTCTGCTATCAATTATGTGGCTGCTGCTTACGATTTAAAAACTAACTGGTCTGTTGGGGCGCTTTCTGCGTAAGGGGCATCGTATGAGATTCGGCTGATTGTACGGGATTTATACCGTTCTTTTGCTAACTTTAGCGGGATTGGGCTCACTGTACGGGATTTATACCGTTCTTTTGCTAACTTTAGCGGGATTGGGTACATTGTACGGGATTTATACCGTTCTTTTACTGACTTTAGTAGGATCGGGCTCATTGTGCGGGATTTATACCGTTCTTTTACTGACTTTAGTAGGATCGGGCTCATTGTGCGGGATTTATACCGTTCTTTTACTGACTTCAGTCGGATTGAGCTCATTGTGCGGGATTTATACCGTTCTTTAGCTTGATTTATCTAAATCATGCCTATTTAGTGGCATTTATGCCCTTCTTTTGTCTGGTTTAGGTAAACCCGTGCTATTGTGAGGCATTTATGCCTTTCTTTTAGCTGATTTAAGTAGATCGACGCCATTTAAGGGCATTTATGCCTTTCTATTACCTAGTTTAGGCGGACTGGCGCTATTTAGTGGCACTTTTGCCTTTTATTCAGATCATCTCTATCTATATACATAGTAAAAGGACATGTTGAATTAACAAACGTCAATCGGGATTAAGCTAATACTGTGGGATACCTTTGTATAAAATATATGGTTTACAATTCCTAACTTTTGATGCACAGTAATGAGTGAGTACTCACTCATTATGTACTTAGAGTGTTTAACGCAATGCAGTTCAACACCATCACCATCACCATCACCATCACCATCACCATCACCACCACCATCACCATCACCATCACCATCACCATCACCATCACCATCACCATCACCATCACCATCACCATCACCATCACCATCACCATCACCATCACCATCACCATCACCATCACCATCACCATCACCATCACCATCACCATCACCATCACCATCACCATCACCATCACCATCACCATCACCATCACCATCACCATCACCATCACCATCACCATCACCATCACCATCACCATCACCATCACCATCACCATCACCATCACCATCACCATCACCATCACCATCACCATCACCATCACCATCACCATCACCATCACCATCACCATCACCATCACCATCACCATCACCATCACCATCACCATCACCATCACCATCACCATCACCACACCATCACCATCTACACCTTCTACACCTTCTACACCTTCTACACCTTCTACACCTTCAACTCAAGTAAGTATCCCAGAACATTCAGAATCGAGGAGATAAACATGGGTTCAGAGATTCCAGTTATTTCAGTGAGCCATGTCGGGAAAGCGTTTGGAGAGAAACAGGTGCTCGAGGATATTTCGCTTCAAGTGGAACGTGCGGAAACCTTTGGCATACTAGGGCCATCGGGCTCAGGAAAAACAACATTAGTGAAGCTGCTTACAGGTATCGATGAGGTAACCTCCGGCGAGGTGAAAATACTTGGCGTGACGATGCCGAAGCTGACTATGCTGCAACAGATTGGGTATATGGCCCAGTCTGATGCCTTGTACACGGAGCTTAGCGCGAAGGAGAATCTGGAGTTTTTTGCAGCGCTATATGGACTAAAGGGGGAGCAACGCTCCAAACGCATCACAGCCGTAATGGAGATCGTTAATTTACAAGATCATTTAAGAAAAAGAGTAGACCAATACTCCGGCGGGATGAAACGCCGCTTATCATTGGCGATCGCGCTGCTGCATGAACCGCCGTTGCTTATTCTTGATGAACCTACAGTTGGCATAGACCCGGTGCTGCGGCTATCCATCTGGAAGGAACTAAAAGCGCTGAACCAGAAAGGCACCACTATTGTGCTGACCACGCATGTCATGGATGAAGCTGAAAAATGTGACCGGCTCGGAATGATCCGTGATGGCAAGCTACTTGCCGCCGACACGCCTGCCGGACTGCTGCAAGCCACCTGTTCAGCTTCTATTGAAGAAGCCTTTTTATATTATGGAGGTGTGCGTTCATGAGAATCCGAGCGATCACCTTAAGGATTTTGCGACAATTCATTCAAGATAAAAGAACAATGGCATTAATGTTCATTGCACCACTCCTCGTTCTAAGCTTAATGAGCTTGGTCTTCAACGGTGACGCCTATGAACCCAAAATCGGTGTGTCCGGTGTACCTCTAAATATGTCAGCTGCGTTAAAAGAACAAAATGCCATCATCAAAGAATATGCCAGCTCAGAGCTGGGAAAAGGCGCTTTAGTAGAAGGGAAAATTGACGCTTTGATCACTTTGAACGGAACCGCCGGAGATTCGCAAGTTACGCCTCAAGTGCTGCTAGAAGGTAGCAACCCTACAGCCAACAAGGCAGTAATCATGACGCTTCAACAAATCTCCCAGAAGCTTCTTCCAAGCACAAAGGAACAATTACAGCCGCAGATCAGCTATCTTTACGGTTCTGAGAATATGAAGACAATCGACCGTTTCGGTCCCATTATGATTGGCGTATTTGTTTTCTTTTTCGTATTCTTGATTGCAGGTGTATCCTTCTTAAGGGAACGAACCACAGGCACGCTTGAACGCCTACTTTCGACTCCATTGAAAAGATGGGAGATTGTGATGGGGTATGTATGTGGTTTCGGCATATTTACCGTTTTTCAGGCGCTATTGATCTCATGGTATTCCATACAGATTCTTGGCATTATGATGACAGGCAGCTTTGGTTACGTATTGCTGATAACATTACTCCTATCGATGACAGCGCTGACGTTGGGCACACTGCTGTCGGCTTTTGCAGCCAATGAGTTGCAGATGATTCAGTTCATTCCGCTCATTATAGTGCCACAAATCTTCCTCAGTGGATTATTCCCGCTTGATACCCTTCCACTGTGGCTCCAGCGCGTTGGCCTCGCTACACCGATCTATTACGGATCAGAAGCTCTGATGGACATTATGGTCCGTGGCAAAGGATGGAGCGCAATTGCACTGGATGTCTATGTACTAATAGGATTTTCGCTGCTATTTATGCTGCTGAATGTATTGGCACTGCGCAAGCATCGCAAAATGTAACTTCACAAAAACTATTATCATTGAAACAAAATGAATCAAGCATGGAGGGCTATTGTAATGAAAGAGGAAGTTTCTAGGGAACAAAATATAGAAGAGCAGTGGATAGAAGAGCTGCTGACCCTTGGCAAAGACGAGAAACTGACACCGAAGCAGATTTCTATTCTACAAGCGGCGATTGAGGTATTCTCCGAAAAAGGATACTCTGCGACTTCAACGAGTGAAATTTCTCAGAAGGCGGGCGTGGCGGAGGGAACGATTTTTCGCTATTACAATACTAAAAATGATCTGCTGCTTGCCATAGTAGGTCCTACCATGAGTCGCATGCTTGCGCCTTTTGTGCTGCGGAATTTCAACGGCGTGCTTGATATGCCCTACGACAGCTTTGAGGAGTTCCTGCGGGCATTTATGATCAATCGGCTGGATTTCGCCCGCAAGAATTTTAAAATTCTTAAGATTCTTATTCAGGAGATTCCTTTTCAGCCAACAGTTAGAGCGCAGTTTGTAGAGAATATTCTTAGCAAAATACTGGAGCGCGTGATTGATATTGTTGAACATTTTAAGGAAAAGGGTGAAATCATCGAGGTGCCTACACCCACACTTATACGCTTCACACTCTCATCTGTCGTAGGTTATTTGATGAATCGCTTGCTGCTGCAGCCAGATAAGGACTGGAACGACGAGGAAGAAATCAACCTGACGATCGCTTTTATCATGCATGGAATAAGTAAAACAACACCCCCTATTTGATGCGCACGCCCGTTCTGTTATCATAAGTACTATATTAAATTCGGGCTTTTCAAGATCAAGTTATGAGGAAGGAATTATGTTATGGGCTTTAGTGTATCAGAACGGGTAATCAAACTGCTGTGCGGCAAGTCTATTTTTGAAAAAGGATTAGCTTATTACCAAACTGAAAGTGTCGATATAATTGAAGTTGAAGAATACAATGACTCCATTCCAGATTTGCCCCGCTCTCGATATGAAGCCATTGTTCAGGGGGCGATCGACTATGAAGTTATGGTGGTCATTGATATTGATGGGGATGTCCAGGCAGAGTGTAATTGTCCAGCCTACTCCCATGGGGGGCCATTCTGTAAACATATCGCGGCTGTGCTGATCAACGTTGACGCCCTTAAAACTGGCCGAGATCGTTCAGAGCCTACCGGAGCTTCGCACCTGTCCTCTATAGAAGATACTGAGATTCTAACCCCACGTATTTTTACAGATACTGCGCAAGACAACGGGGGAAAGTCCAGAGATCAACAGCTCGTGAGCAGCCTACTGGGGATGTTCAGCAACCATACACCGCGTCCTAGCGGTACGGGGGCTTTTGTAGATAACAGACTTCCTCTAAATATAGAGTTTACATGCAAGCCGTTCACTTATAGTTACAGCCACACCATGCTGGGTATAGAAATGAAAGTCGGTCCAAAACGTCTATATATTGTTCAGAAAATAAGGGGATTTCTAGAAAGCGTACACCGCGGAGAATCCTTTGAGTTCTCGAAACATTTTATCTATGATCCTGCCATTTACAGCTTTCGGAAGGAAGACAATGTTGTTCTACAGAAGCTGATTGATATTGTATTAAATGAAAAAATGTACCGCGATAACGTAACTCCTTACTCACCTTATGGGGGAAGTGTTGGGGGAGATCGTTTGCTGGCCGTCCCTCCTTTTTTCTGGGAGTCGCTTCAGCCTGCGCTTTCAGAGGTCTCTTCGGTATTTTTGCAACAAGAAGAGGTGCTGTACGAAGGCATCCTTGTGTCTAATGAGGCGCCTCCACTCAGCTTTGAATTTGAACAGGCAGAAGAGGATGGATATCATCTGGATATTCAAGGACTTGAGCAGATTTCGGTCTTAGAAGATTACGGGATAGTACTATCGGAAGGTAAGTTGCTGAAGCTATCCCCTCAAGAATGCATACGCCTTGCTGAAATGAAAAAAATGCTGGATTCCTCCCGCCGAAATGGCATCGATATTGCCCATGAGCAAATGGAGTCTTTTATGGATAAGGTTATTCCTGGTCTGAAAAAGCTGGGCAACGTCCATATCGCCGACTCCATTGCGGATCGGATTGTTCAGCATAGGCTTATCGCGAGACTTTATCTGGATCGTGTGAGAGATCGGCTGCTCGCCGGACTAGAGTTCCAATATGGTGACATTGTGATCAATCCCTTAGATGAAAAAGCCCATGTTCGCGGGACGAATTTGATTCTTTTGCGAGACGGGGAGGGAGAAGCCCGCATTCTGGAGCTGATGGAGCACGAATCCTTCGCTAAAACCGAGGGCGGATACATTATGACAGACGAAGAGGGCGAGTACGATTTTTTGTACCATACCATTCCGCTGCTGGAACCGCTGCTTTCGGTCTATGCGACCTCCGCAGTCAAAGCAAGACTGTTCACGAGCACTACACCCCCAAAGGTGAGCATTAGTTGGAATGAAAAGACGGACTGGCTTGATTTTAAATTCGATATGGGCGGGATTCCAGAAGCTGAGATTGTTATGGTTCTGAAATCCCTGCAGGAAAAACGCAAATACTACCGCTTGCCTGATGGGGCCCTGCTACCACTGGAGAGCGAGGAGCTTCAAGAAATCATTACCTTTATGAATGATATAGGCATCCGGGAAGGTGAGATCAAAGGGGTGGAATTTTCTCTGCCCGTTGTTCGCGGGTTACATTTGACCTCCACGGATGCTAAGAGTGACTCCATTAAGCTGGGCAGATCCTTTAAAAGGTTACTTGCGAACATGCGGAATCCTGAGAATCTTGATTTTCCTATACCTGACAGTCTGGTTCCTGTGCTAAGGGATTATCAACAGTATGGGTTTCAGTGGCTGAAGACGTTGGCCCATTACCGTTTTGGTGGTATTTTGGCGGATGATATGGGGTTAGGCAAAACGCTGCAAAGTATCGCTTTTCTCCTGTCAGAACTTCCAGAGATACGCCAGAATGGACTGCCTGCCCTAATTGTCGCTCCTGCGTCTCTCACTTATAACTGGCTTAATGAGCTTAAAAAATTCACACCAGAGATCAAAGCTGTCATTGCAGACGGTAGTCTAATTGAACGCGGGCGGATTTTAAAAAATACAGTAAAAGCTGATGTAATCATCACTTCTTATCCGTTGCTTCGCAGAGATGTTCAGCTGTATGCTAAAAAGTCTTTTCATACTCTGATTCTCGATGAAGCACAAACTATAAAAAACCATACTACACAGACAGCCCAAGCTGTAATGGCGCTTCAAGCCCGGCACCGTTTTGCACTTACGGGTACTCCCGTGGAGAATGCGTTGGAAGATTTATGGTCCATTTTCGGCACCGTGTTCCCTGGGTTGTTTCCAGGCAAAAAAGCTTTTCATGATTTACCAAGAGAAACGGTTGCGAAGCGGGCGCGTCCCTTTTTGCTGCGGCGCTTAAAGAGTGATGTGTTAAAGGAACTTCCGGACAAAATCGAATCCGTACAAGCATGTGAACTGCTGCCGGAGCAAAAAAAGTTATATGTAGCTTATCTCGCCCGTTTGAAAAAAGAGGCGCTTAAGCATTTGACCCAAGATAGCTTCGGCAATAATAATCGGATCAAAGTTCTGGCGGGACTAACTCGTCTGCGCCAGTTGTGCTGCCACCCTGCTCTTTTTGTCGATGGATATGAAGGAAGCTCTGCTAAATTCGAGCAGCTGCTCGAAATTATAGAAGAATGTCGCAGTTCGGGTAAACGTATGTTAGTATTCTCACAATTCACAGAGATGCTCGGCCTGATTGGACGTGAACTAGGATATCAGGGCATTCCATACTTTTATTTAGATGGTCAAACGCCTGTTTCTCAACGAGTAGATTTATGTAATAAATTTAATGAAGGAGAGCGTGATATTTTCTTAATCTCCTTAAAGGCCGGCGGGACTGGGCTCAACCTAACTGGGGCAGACACTGTAATCCTTTACGATCTTTGGTGGAACCCTGCCGTCGAGCAGCAAGCTGCGGATCGGGCTCACCGGATTGGGCAGAAAAATGTAGTGCAAGTAATTCGTCTCGTCACCCAAGGCACCGTAGAGGACAAGATGTATGAGCTGCAGCAGAAGAAAAAGAACTTGATTGATGAGGTCATCCAGCCAGGTCAAGAAAGCCTGTCTACCCTTACAGAGCAAGATATCCGGGAGATTCTGATGATCTAAATAACAATATTGGAGAAAAAATCAGGATATCCTGCAGCCCATAGGGCTATCGGGATATCCCTTTTTCTTCAGATTATGCGATTGTAACTCCTGCACTAGCATAGCCAGCAACAGTTGTTGCAACGTCAATGCCAGCCGTGACCGTCGAAGTGAAGACCAACAACAAGCGTTCTCCCACAGTTACAGGGATGCTCAAACCTGTGGTATTACCACTGCTAATAGTTCCAAGAGCAATTAATCCTGTAAGCGGAGGACTTAACGTAACTAAAGCCCCAGGTACTGCTGTGAAGGTATTGTTAGGTGTAGTAGATCTGTATAATTGAGCCGTGATTGTTACCGTAGACCCCACTAAACTAACGGAAGCTGTCGCACTAAAATAGGCTGCCATAGACGTAAGCGTTCCAGTTCTAGGAACCGAGAACGCAAAGTTCAGCAAGGTTCCAGCCGCTCCGGTGAGATCTATAGTACCGCCTGTAATACTGATATTGGTTGCACTGCTACCAAAACCAACTGCACTTGAAGTATTCAAAAGCCCCCCTAATACAGTGGTCATTGCTACTGGAAGACCAGAAGAATATGGAATAATTGCACCTGAACCAGTAGCACCTGTTGCTCCAGTTACACCAGCAGTTCCTGTCGCTCCCGTTGCTCCTGCAGTTCCTGTTGCTCCCGTTGCTCCTGCAGTTCCTGTCGCTCCAGTTACACCAGCAGTTCCTGTCGCTCCCGTTACGCCAGCAGTTCCTGTCGCTCCCGTGGCTCCAGCACTTCCTGTCGCTCCCGTTACGCCAGCAGTTCCTGTCGCTCCCGTTACGCCAGCAGTTCCTGTCGCTCCCGTGGCTCCAGCAGTTCCTGTCGCTCCCGTGGCTCCAGCAGTTCCTGTCGCTCCCGTTGCTCCAGCAGTTCCTGTCGCTCCCGTGGCTCCAGCAGTTCCTGTCGCTCCCGTTACACCAGCAGTTCCTGTCGCTCCCGTGGCTCCAGCAGTTCCTGTTGCTCCGGTTACGCCAGCACCTGTCGCTCCCGTTGCTCCAGCAGTTCCCGTTGCTCCCGTTACACCAGCACTTCCTGTCGCTCCCGTTACACCAGCAGTTCCTGTCGCTCCCGTTGCTCCAGCAGTTCCTGTTGCTCCGGTTACGCCAGCACCTGTCGCTCCCGTTGCTCCAGTGCTTCCTGTTGCTCCCGTTGCTCCAGCAGTTCCTGTTGCTCCGGTTACGCCAGCACCTGTCGCTCCCGTTGCTCCAGTGCTTCCTGTTGCTCCCGTTGCTCCGACGCTTCCTGTAGCTCCAGTAGCTCCAGCACCTGTGGCTCCCGTTGCTCCAGCAGTTCCTGTCGCTCCCGTTGCCCCTGCACTTCCTGTCGCTCCCGTTACTCCAGCACCTGTGGCTCCGGTTACGCCAGCACCTGTCGCTCCCGTTGCACCAACGCTTCCTGTAGCTCCAGTAGCTCCAGTAGCACCTGTAATTCCTATATTTTCTCCATATAATTCAGAGTAGACAAGGCGGTGAGCAGTCACTAATTGACCTGTGCTGCTTTTCCCCCAAACTGAAATTTGAATGGGATCATCAATCATAATTGGTGTTGTGAATAAAAATTCAAATGAATCAAAGTTTGCATAATAATCATTAGTAATTACTTGATTAGGAGCTACATTAACCAGCTCACTTACATATAAAGTTCTTGTCCCATTCATATAATAACCTTCGACTTGAACTGTTGACGGAGTGTCATCGCTCTGATTGACAATTTTAAGAGTAACAAGCTGAGTAGGTCTTACACCCCCTACCAGATTATTTTCTATGGGACCAGTAGATAGTTGACTCAATTTTCAACACCTCATTTTGTATAGATTTTAAAATACTCGTATTATTTGAATTTCAAAAATCAAATCAATCGAACAAGATTCTCCTCAATAGCTTTGTATAAAATGTGTTTTTATCTATAATCATTCCTCCCACCTACTCTAAGTTGATAATCTATGAGCCTAGAAAATTAGTTCATATTTTTTGGCTCTTTATAGTACTATTCTTGTTTTGAATTAAGGTGTGGACATCCATTTAAAAACTACTATTACACATATTTGATTTATTAAAATAAGCTGAAAATCCGTACTGGTTTAATAGAATAAGAATCTAATAAGCAACATTCCAGTCGACTTATAACATATGCCAACAAAACAGGGGGTAACCCGAGAGCCACACTAACGGCTACCGAATTACCCCTGTTATAAACACTGAACTTGAAGATAAATAAGCTTAAGTTAATTCATGAACAGACCAGACGATACCTGCTGAGTTCGCTCCACCCAAATTCAAAGGAACCGTCAAACCATTTGCCACATAGAACAAGCCAATCACATCACCTGCGGTTAATGCAAATTCTCCAGCCAGCGTCACAGTACCACTTCCCAAAATTGCTCTCAAATCTAATATAAGTGCAACATTCACATCAAGTACTGGGAACAACCCACTTACCAGATTTGTTGCAGTAGGAGAAGTTCTCTGAACTACGAAAGCCGGATTAACTCCAGCACCAAGACTGATAGAAAGTGAGGCAGTTGTAGAATAATTGATAGTCGCTTCAATCGAATATCTACCAGTTGTCGGAATGGTATAATTTCCGCCAACTTCGTCGAAAGACGGGCTATCATAAAAAGGTGTTGTCACAGTCCAGCCAGTTAATTGTGTAGATGTGGAAATTGCCAATGAGGGCTTGAAAGCAGAAAACCCTTCTTGTTGAATGTTCGGACCTGTAGCTCCAGTTACTCCGGTTGCACCTGTTGCACCAGTGAGCCCAGTTGCTCCGGTAGCTCCGGCCACTCCAACTCCTGTTGCTCCAGTTACACCAGCTACTCCTGTTGCTCCGGTTACACCAGCTATTCCAGTCGCTCCTGTTACTCCCGTTGTTCCCGTTACTCCAGCTACTCCTGTTGCCCCCGTTGCTCCTGCTACTCCAGTCGCTCCGGTCACTCCAGCTTCACCCGTTGCTCCGGTTACACCAGCTACTCCAGTCACTCCGGTCACTCCCGTTGCTCCCGTTGCTCCAGCTACTCCTGTTGCTCCGGTCACTCCTGTTTCACCCGTTGCTCCGGTTACACCAGCTACTCCTGTTGCTCCCGTTGCTCCTGCTACTCCAGTCGCTCCGGTTACTCCTGTTTCACCCGTTGCTCCGGTCGCTCCAGTTGCTCCGTCTGCTCCCGTTGCTCCCGTTGCACCCGTAGCACCAGTCTCTCCTGCTCCGGTTGCACCAGTCGCCCCCGTTGCACCAGTTACTCCGTTTGCTCCTGTAGCTCCAGTCTCTCCTGCTCCGGTCGCTCCCGTTGCTCCGTCAGCTCCCGTTGCACCAGTCGCCCCAGTTGCTCCATCGACTCCAGTCGCTCCCGTTGCTCCGTCTGCTCCCGTTGCTCCTGTTGCACCTGTAGCTCCATCTGCTCCTGTTGCCCCAGTCTCTCCTGCTCCAGTCGCTCCCGTTGCTCCGTCTGCTCCCGTTGCTCCTGTTGCACCTGTAGCTCCATCTGCTCCTGTTGCCCCAGTCTCTCCTGCTCCGGTCGCCCCGGTTGCTCCGTCTGCTCCCGTTGCACCCGTTGCTCCATCCGCTCCCGTTGCACCAGTCACTCCATCTGCACCTGTTGCACCTGTCTCTCCTGCTCCGGTCGCTCCTGTTGCACCCGTTGCTCCATCGGCTCCTGTTGCACCTGTAGCTCCATCGGCTCCTGTCGCCCCAGTCTCTCCTGCTCCGGTCGCTCCAGTTACTCCATCCGCTCCGGTTGCACCAGTTGCACCTGTAGCTCCATCGGCACCTGTTGCCCCAGTCTCTCCTGCTCCAGTCGCTCCAGTCGCTCCAGTTGCTCCATCCGCTCCCGTTGCACCAGTCGCCCCAGTCACTCCATCTGCACCAGTAGCTCCAGTCTCTCCTGCGCCGGTCGCTCCCGTTGCTCCTGTTGCTCCATCCGCTCCCGTTGCACCAGTCGCCCCGGTCGCGCCAGTTATTCCTTGCGTTACACCAAGCAATTCTGCATGTACAAGTCGATGGGCAGTCACAATCTGGCCAACGCTATTTTTTCCCCATACTGAGATTTGAATCGGATCATCTACCAGACTTGTAGTTGTAAAAATAAATTCGAACGCATCAAAATCGCCATAATAATCACGTGTTATAACTTCATTAGGTGCTACATTTATCAGCTCGCTTACATATAAAGTTCTTGTCCCATCCATATAGTATCCTTGAACAAGAGCCATTGATGAATCAATGTCACTTCGGTTATCAATTTTGACAGTAACATGCTGAGTAGGTCTTACACCCCCTACCATACTATTGTCTATCGGTCCGGTAGATAAATAACTCAATTTCTCATCACTCCTTTAACGTTAACTGTGTCACAAAAATAATTATTAAATTAATACTGCCTGCTTCTCCCACGCAACTATGCGATGAGGATCTACCAATGCCCCCGAGTTCTGTTTTCCCCAGACTGAAATCCCAACCTCTGCTTCAACTGCTTCTACTGTTGTAAACACAAATTCAAATGCGTCCAAGTCGGCAAAATAGTTCTTAGTTAAAACTTGATTAGGTGCTAGATTTACTGTTTCATTCACATACATCGTTCTTGATCCGTTAAGAAGGAAACCTTGAATAACTAGATTATAAGGATTAAGAGAATCCCGATTAACTACTTTTACGGTTACCAGTTGCGACGGTCTGACCCCTAGGATCGGGCTGTTATCTATAGGTCCAGTAGAAAAAATAGCCATGTTTTATTCACTCCTCCCTTCCACTACAAATTGAAAGATTAGTGGCTCCGTATAGTAATATTCCTTGGCTTGAGTTAGCGTGTGGACTGTTGTGCAAAGGAACAGCTAGTCCTATAACAAGACAGCCTTCTTTTTCCAAATTTATAATCTACTAAACTGATAATCTAACAACAAAGAGCAACCAAGATTGTTAAGAAGCTAACCACTATTGCTTTTTATGAAATATTAGGTATACTGGTAAAAATTAATTAAGCATCGATGAGCGGGAGAGTAATTAACGAGATCTAGTCCTCAGCGAGCCGGGAGAGTGTAAGCCGGTACAGATCCCTTTAATGAAGCGCACCCGTGAGATGGACTTCTGAACCTTAGTAGGAAGTCCCGGCTGAAGGCCGTTATCCCGTAAGGTGGCTGAACAACTTGTTCAGCAACGAGAGTGGTACCGCGAGCGCTAAAGCCCTCGTCTCTTTTGAGACGAGGGCTTTTTTGTATTTTCAAAGGAGGGTATACCATGTTAAATCAAATCATCAAAGACGGAATCGAGCACAGTGTACAACGTGTATTCAATACCTTAGGAGCTGACTATCCAGAGGACATTGCCATTCTGATCGAACAGCCAGCAAATCTAGAACATGGTGATTATTCATGCAATATTGCTATGCAGCTAGCCAAAACTCTACGTAAATCCCCAATGGTCATAGCAGAATTAGTGAAAGCAGAGCTTCAATTCCAAGGGCGCTTCGCCGGTCTTTTACAAAAAGTTGAAGTCGCTGCTCCCGGATTTATCAATTTGTATATGAATTGGCAAAGCTGGGCTGAACATTCCTTTGAACTGCCTGCCAGCACTGGGGAAAAAGTCATCATCGAGCACACTTCTATCAACCCCAACAAAGCCGCCCACGTAGGTCATCTAAGAAACGCCTGTATCGGCGATACTCTAGTCAGAATTATGAAAAGAACTGGGTATAACGTAGAGGTCCATAACTACATTGATGATCTCGGCAATCAGCTGGCGGATACAGTTGTTGGATTATTAAATATATCTTTAGAAGGGGAACACCAACGTTTCGGTGATTTTTGCTGGGATCTTTATGCCAAAGTGAACAAAGAATATGCGCTGAACCCTGAGATGACACATAAGCGCACAGATATACTGCACTCCCTTGAACAAGGGGGCGGTAACGAAGCCTGGCTGGGCAACCTTGTAGCTGAACGCATCGTTAGAGAGCATGTAGAGGAAATGAAACATTTTGGGATTTATTATGATTTGCTGGTATGGGAGAGCAGTATTTTAAAAGAGGGATTTTGGGCAGCCGCAGCTGAGCTACTGAAGCAGACAGCCGTTTTTGTACAAGAGACTGAAGGTAAACTCGCAGGCTGCTGGGTGCTGAAGCAAGGAACAGAGGCTAACATTGGAGCGGATTCAGAGGAGCATCAGCTCGATAAGGTGCTGGTGCGTTCGAATGGGATTTTAACGTATACAGCCAAAGATATTGCCTATCATCTCTGGAAATTTGGTCTTTTGACCAAAGATTTCTCCTATAGCGAATTCTCGTCCGGTTTATGGACAACTGGATTAACTGGAACCCAAGAATCTTATGGGCAGGCGGACAGAGTCATCAATGTGATCGATTACAGACAGGAATATCCACAACAGATGGTTAAGCAAGCCTTAGGGGCACTAGGTTATAACGAGCAAGCAGACAAACTCCATCATGTGAGTTATGGTGTTGTATCTCTTAGTCCCGCCTCGGCGGCCGAGCTGGGTATAGATATTTCAGAAGGCAAAACTTCTTATGCTATGTCCGGACGCCAGGGAATCGGGATTAAGGTAAGCGATCTGGTGGAGCTTATGGAACAGAACATTGAGCACTCACGTTCCGATAAAGACGGCCTCTCCAGCCGATTGATTGCCACTGCTGCGATTCGCTACTATCTGCTACGGTTTAATTTAGGAACGGAAATCGTGTTTGATTTCAAACAGGCTACCGAAATATCCGGCAATACCGGAGTTTATCTGATGTATACTTTTGCGCGTGCGACAAGCGTTTTGAGTAAAGCTACGATCCCAATCCTTACAGCTGCCGCACAGCTTCAGTTCCCTTCCGAATTGGAAAAAGCAGAGCTTGCGCTGCTAAGACAGCTAAACCTCTGGCCGGAGACATTACATTCAGCAAGTATAGAGTTGACGCCAAATACGCTCTGCACTTACGCACATACCTTAGCTACCCTGTTCAACAACTTCTATTCTGTATGTCCGATTCTAAAAGGCGATCCAGCTACGATCGAATTCCGCCTCTGGCTTACTTCAAGATTCAAGGACATCTTGGGAGATGTGCTCGAAGTGCTTGGGTTACCGACACCGAACCGAATGTAGAAGATACAAAAAAAGGGCAATTTCCGCGCTTAACGCGGAGATTGCCCTTCTATATATAATGTTACTTATAAATCTCTATCACATTTCCAGCTTCCGTGCTGAGACGATCAAAGTCCGCACGTTTGATGCGAACACCACCACTACGATAGCGGTTAGGTGTACCTTCTGTTTGCACTTCCGTACCGTTGATAGTAATTTGACTGATCTCACGACCTGTAAGGTGATAGATAAAGTCTACCTTAGTGCCTGCATATTCAAAACTAAAGTGCATTCCATCCAGCGATTCCGGCAGAATAGGGTCAACAATTAAGTCTCCACCTTCCGTACGGATCCCCAGTGCATTCGAGATTAACTGGTTCATATAGATCCCAGGACCGCTGGAATAGATTCTCCAGCCACCTTTAACAGCTACGTCACCATTGCGCAGTTTATCGAAATTCTCCTGTGCCTCATAACGGGTGTTAAATTTACCATCCGAGCTACTGAAATAGGAGTTAGCTTGACGTAGTTCAGCGTTTGGCACCACATCGCGGATTCCGATCGGATTAATCGCTGCCAGACCCTTCCAGACCTGATCGGTTTTACCGAGCTTAGCCATAGCCTCTACATAACGGATATGTGCATGCACATACTGAAGTCCAATTTCCCGGCCAAAGTTAGCCGCTTGCTCCGCACGTTTGAAATGAGTGCTGACCCCGCCAACATATTGAGCTGGACGATTCATCAGACGCACACCGTCAGGGCAGAATAGTTTATCCTGAATGACATCATAGTGTGCTTCGGCCTGTTCCGGAGTAAGCAGCTCACTGATCATACTGCGCGTCATAGGCAGCAGACGGTACTGAATACCTGTTTCTGTGTCACTTGGGTGCACCATAAGTTTAATTTGCTCAGGGTCTTCCATATACAGGAAGCCAGGAATCACTTCGGATTGAAGCATATGAGTATGGAAATCCTTACGGATCCCTTCCACCATCGCCTTCAGTTCCTCTGCCTCAGCTTGATCAACTGAACGAAGCACCTCTGAGAACTGATTAAGTGTCTGATAGGTAAGTGCCACTGTCCAACTGCTGACCATATACTGCTTCAGCTGTGGATTTGCAGGCTGGAGCGTATCATCCCAGTCTCCATCACCGTAAGAAGACAGATGTGTGTCATGCAGGAAATGATCCTTAATATAAGCAATTTCCTTCCGTGCGTGATCCAGCAACGTCGCCTTTTCTTCTGTAAAGTCAAAGCTGTGCTTACGGGTATACGGTACTGTTGCTCCCAAGATGCTGTAATCCTGAGTTACTGCCAAGTAGTCTCCAAGCACCTTAAGCGGCCATACAATAATATCTCCATGACTTTCTTCTTGTTGTATCTTCGTGTATTTATCAAACATGAACCACTGTGGCCAGTTGCCATCATCTTCATATTGATGACTATACAGCGTCAGCAAAATTTCCCGAACCTGTTCGTATTTTTGCGTAGCCATGAAATATTCCACAGGTCCCTGACATACATCCCGGGTTCCCCAAGCAGCGCCACCATATTGCTCTAAACCATGTGGAACCGAATAGTGAACCAGCATGTTATGTGTGTACCACCAAGTCAGAGCGTTAACCTTAAACAGTTCACCTTCTGTTCCGTCCCCAAGCGTCAGGCGGAAGCCATTCATCACACCAGCATAAAACGCGCGATAAGCAGAAATTTCTTCCTCAGCTGAACGATTTCTTGGAGCAAGTGACTTACCATCCAGAAGCCCTTGAATATTCAAGGTCCATTCACTGCTGGCAGACAGCTCCAGAACTGCTAACGGCGCTTCAGTTGGTTGAACAGGAGAGACAAGTCTACCTTCATCCTGCAGAGTTAACACCGCACCCTGTACCTGTAATTTATACTGTAAGTCAGGATATTCACCAGCACTTAGTGCGCTTCTGTCAGCGGAGAAGATTACTGCTCCACTTTCTTGCTTAGATTGATATGGAAGCTCGTATTCATTAACGTTCATAGTGATTTGATTAGTGACTAAATAACGATAAGCTCGTCCGCTTTCCGAACGCACATTCAGGAATATCTCTGGCGAATCTTCGGTGGTGTAGTTCGTAATAATGAAGCATTCACCCTCTGTTCTGTAATACCAACGAGCATAGTTGAAACCAACCTCAAATAGAGAAGGCATGGTCAGCAAACGATATTCACCGTTCCACTCTACATAAATGCGTTGTCCTGAAGCTTTTGGAATGTTAAGCGCATTTCTTGGATTGGACATTAGCTTGTTGAAATTGGTATTTCCAATTACCACTTGGGAGTTAAAGATCCCGTACATATAAGAAGTTGTTGTGATGACCTTATCATTAAGTCGAGCGTTATCCCCACTCATCAGGATATGGCCGTGTGGCCGTTCTACGCGCATTTCTTTCTCTTTTAATACTACGTGCTCATAATTCTCAGTGAAAAAGGAAAGTAGTGTGTCTCCTTCTCTCTCCTCCTGATAACGAACCGGAAACAAGACCTCGATCTCTTTCTCTGTCAGCGAATCTGCAGCCAGCGGTGCTCCCAGCTCCTTCGAGAAGAAAGAACGTTCAAGTGCTGCTTCAGCTTCTAAAGGTAAATCTTTAACAGCATCCCAAGCCGCAGCAATATCATTAGCAAATTCTAGCGCAGTGATCGCTTCTGGATGATCTTGCTTAAACAATCCGTAGAACACAAACCGTGTTTCCCCGCTCAGCTTCACCCGTTCCGATTGCAGCGCAGTATATGCGAATTCATATTGATAGATTTCATTACTTAATTGCTCACGACCCAAGCTCTCTGGTTGGTTGGTTTCTTTATAGGACAGTCCAAAGAATTGAAAACCGTCTGTTGAGAAGCTTGTTGCCTTGGTAAGTGAACCCTGTTGCAGATATGGGAATTTCCCGCCCTGCGGCTGATTCTGTCTAGAGCAAACAACGTACCCGTTGGATTGATCCTCAAATACCGCATGATCGATATACTGTGACAGGTAAGCTTCATTACTGCGGACAGCAGCGATATCAGCAATCCCTACATCCTGTCCGTACACGAGATCTACCTCTGCATTTTGTCCAGTAAGCTTCACATCCCAGAACCAAGCTCCTCCTGCAGTAGGGGTGAAAATAACTTGATATTCAATATTTTCCGCAGTACCTTCCCAAACCAAACGGTTTCCAGCCTTACGTACAGTGCTTGAAGAATGAATGCCCAGCAAAGGAATGGCTTGAATGTTTCCATCATTGTGCACTCGCAAATATAGATTGGATAATGAACCATCCACAATGCTTGGCAGCAATTGATTGATCATTGTCCGTTCATAGAGGACTTGGAACAAGTCCCCGCTGTTTGTAAAAGTGAAGGATAGATCCCCGGCGTTTAAACGGATGTTAGTATTCAAATTAGTAGTCATATTATACACTTCCTCCATTACGGCGTTACTGCCGTATATATTCTACTTATGCTAATGTTAAGCAAAAATCCCGTTCTTTAACCTCATTGCTGTTCGAACCGACGAATAATTTAAATCGTCCCGGATCGCTGCTAAAGCTTAGATCGCTATGATAGTAACGAAGCTGCTGTTCGGTAAGTGTAAAGGTCACTTCACGACTTTCCCCTGGTGAGAGGTTGATTTTGGCAAAATCCTTCAGTTCCTTCATTGGTCTGACGACCTCTCCGGAAATGTCTCGGATATACAGCTGCACTACCTCTTCCCCATCTACTTCTCCAGTATTGGTCACCGTAACTTTTATTTCAATAGGCTGATTTTCAGTCATAATTTCACCGGACAGAATTGGTTCACTATAGCTAAATGACGTATAGCTCAGTCCAAAACCAAATGGCAAAAGCGGCTCATTAGGAATATCCAGGTATTGCGAGACATAACGTTTGTCGGCACCCGGAGCATGAAGTGGGCGTCCAGTGTTGAAATGATTGTAATAGACTGGAATCTGCCCAACGGATACCGGGAAAGACATCGTTAATCTTCCTGAAGGATTCTCATCTCCATAAAGTAGACTGGCAATTGCCGCTCCGCCTTCACTGCCCGGGAACCAAGCTTCCAGAATGGCATCTGCATGCTCGTACACACCGGCCAAGTCTAGTGGACGTCCATTAAACAACACCACCACGATAGGCTTATTCAGCTGTTTCAGACGTTGTAAAAGCTCAAGCTGCGCTTCCGGCAAACGGATATCTGAACGGCTGCCCGCTTCTCCACTCATCTCTGAATGTTCACCAAGCGCCAGTACAATCACATCAGCTTGCTTAGCAGCCGCTTCCGCCTCCAGCCACTGTTCCTCTGTAAAGCTATCGACTCCAGAACCTTCTGCAACAGTAATCTTACCCGCACCTGCGCGAGCTTGAAGTGCTGGTGCAAGACGGCTTGCCTCTTCCGTTGAACCCAACCACGACCACGGTCCAAGAATATCTCCGCTAGTAGCAAACGGTCCAATTAGCGCAATCCGTTGCTCTGCAGCAAGCGGCAGAACCTGATCATTCTTGAGCAGTACGCAGGATTTAGCCGCCAACTCACGCGCCGCATTTCGATGATCTTCACAGAAGATTACCTCACGCTCTTTCTCGACGTCAGCTCCGCGGAACGGATGCTCGAACAAGCCCAATCTTTGCTTCAATTTCAAAATACGAAGCACAGCTTCATCAATAATCTTCTCATCTACTTGTCCATCTGCAACAAGCGCCGGAAGCTGATGAACGTAACAAGCCGTCATCATCTCGATGTCTACACCAGCTTTGATGGCTTTAAGTGCTGCCTCAGCCTCATCCTCGGCGACACCATGTGGGATCAGTTCCTTCACTGCACCCCAATCCGAAATCAATACGCCATCAAATCCCCATTCTTCACGAAGCAGCTGGCGAAGCAGCTTGACGTTGCCGCTTATCGGAATCCCATCAATCGTATTAAATGAAGTCATGACCATTTCTGCACCTTCATCCAGTGCTGCACGATAGGCCGGCAGATAATATTCACGCAGCTGCCGTTCCGATAAATCCACCGTATTATAATCACGACCGCCTTCGGATAGACCATAGGCAGCAAAGTGCTTAATACAAGCCGCCAGACGATCTACATCACCAGTCAAGTCGCTTCCTTGAAATCCGCGCACAAACGCACGGGCAAACCTACCATTCAAATATGGATCTTCTCCTGTAGATTCCATTACTCTTCCCCAACGTGGGTCCCGTACAAGATCCGCCATTGGCGCATAAGTAACGTGCACACCGGAGACTGCCGCTTCTTTAGCCGCAATCTCGGCGCTCAGCTCTGCGCGATCCATATCCCAAGAGCAGCCAATTGCCAGCGGGACCGGAAAAATCGTCTTGAAGCCATGCACAATATCCGCCATCATCAGCAAGGGAATGCCCAATCTATTTTTGCGTAAATGGGCTTCCTGAACCGCAATGACTTGCGCTGCACCTGATAGACCAAGTACAGAGCCGCTGCTCTCGATCATGTGGTCCGTAATTCCCATGGATGCCATAGGGCCAGTGATTTGTCCTCCATCCTCTGCCCCTTCATAGAAATTAGCGGCTAGCTGCTGCAATTGTGCAATCTTTTCTTCAAGCGTCATCTGGTTCAACAAGGTA
Source organism: Paenibacillus sp. FSL H8-0175 (assembly GCF_045040615.1). Lineage (NCBI taxonomy): Bacteria > Bacillati > Bacillota > Bacilli > Caryophanales > Paenibacillaceae > Paenibacillus > Paenibacillus sp. FSL H8-0175. The sequence continues at coordinate 5,799,502 of NZ_CP150299.1, forward strand.
GTCAGTTGCTGCTCATTCATTTCAAATCCTCCATTGTTCAATTCTGCCGATGCCTATGAATGGAAAAACCCGTGTGCAAGAATTGCACGCGGGTCCTGTAGGTTCATTCCTACATGCATAGGGCGAAAGCTATTTTTTTAGATTGTTTAGTTCATCTAGAACCGGCTGAACGAGGGATTGTTTGCTCTTAACCCATTCTTTCCAGTTCGCCTCTAGATCGCCTGGTTTCAAAATCAGGTTAGTGTATTCTGTAGCATAGTCAAAGGAAGCCTGATTTTTAGCCTTGGAATCATACAACTGGTAGTCCCAGTCATATTCAGCCGTTGCTTTGTCTTTTAACGCAAGCTCAGCTTTTTCCTTGAACAGTTCTACAGAACGATCGCGATATTCTTTTTTGATCGCAGGGTTCACGACACTAAAGTCATCCGCCAAGACATACAGTCCTTCAAAACGGTTCGGATATTTCTTATCCAATGTTGTTCCTTCAGGGAGTAGGCTGATTAATTCGCCATTTTCGCCTTTTTTCCAGTCTGTTCCTTCAAAGCCCAAGTTAACGGTCAATTGACCTTCTTTACTTGTTGTATATTCCATGAAGTCCATAATCCGTTCAAATTTCTCTTTGCTAATATCTGGCGAGAAGATTACAGCAGACCAGAAGTTAACTTGATCGAGGTTACGATATTTACCGTCATCGCCAAGTACAATAGCTGTGTGTACTAGGTCATCACTATTTACACCTAGGTTATCTTTCATTTTAACGTCCATGTCTTTTCTGTAAGAAGCCAAACCACCTAGACTCGTAATACCGGAAACACCGTTAACTGTGAACTTTTGGCCAGATTCACCATTTTTCCAAGTATAAAACTCAGGGTGCAGTAATCCTTCTTTATAAGTAGTTTGAAGTTCTTTCAGTGCCGCTAACGTTTCATCGTTGGCTGGACCCCATTGGTATTTGCCATCTGCATCTTTATAGAATGCTGACTCTACTCTGGAATGCACGCTATTAGCCATTACAATATTAGTCAAAGCATCGTTGATGTCATAAGAAATAGGAATGAGTTTATCTCCTACCTTGCCAGGGTCTTTCTCTTTAAGCAATCTAGCAAATTCCATCAGTTCTGTAGTAGTGTAGGCATCCTTCAATTCAAAACCAACGGCTTTAGCCCAGTCAGAACGCAGAGCAATTACTCCGATTTGGTTAATGAGCGGATCTGCCGGCTTGTTCTCAAAGTATACCGGTCTTGGCAGAACATAAGTGCCACCTACCGCTTTCTCCAATTCATCGCCAAGTCCTGTCAGCTTATAAGCGGCTGCCACATTCGGCCAGCGTTCTTTCCAGTCATCTGGCAGCTTGTACAGCAGCCCTTGATCAATGTAATTAAGCGCATCACCGTGAACATAGTTCCAGCTTGCTACGTCAGGAAGATCACCAGAGTTAATCCATAGGCGAAGCTTCTCAGCCCATGAATCCCATTCAATATAGTTGTAATCCCATTTAATATTGAACTTATCCGTAAAATATTTATGATACACGTTATCAAAATCAGATTCTGTTGTCTTAATGGTACTGGCTAACGAAATCTTCAACTCATCTTTATATCCATCTGTTGGATTGCCTGAATTTCCGCTATTAGCATTGTTGTCTGAGCTTGAGCATGCTGCCAACATGATTGGAGTAAGACATAAAACACCGGCAAGGATTGACTTTACAGATTTTCTTTTTAAAATATTCATTTTGTCCTCCTTAAATTGTGTGACTGACCCTCTTTTATATGGATAAATCATAAACCACTAGGTCTTGATAGCCCCTGTAAGTACCCCTTTGGCAAAGTGCTTTTGGAGCATTGGGAAGAAACACATAATAGGAACCATGGTAACGAATACTGCCGCCATTTTCATACCCATAGAGAATGATTGCTTACCCACTGCGTCAACACTTGTGGCATTCGATGCATTCACTTGGGCTTCCATAATGATAGATCGCAACACGTTCTGCAGTGGCATCTGATCCGCTTTCCGCAGGAAGATCATGGCGTCATACCATCCATTCCAGAAGGCTACTCCGTAGAACAATGTGATGGTAGCTACGATTGGAGCAGATAATGGCAGGACTACAGAGAATAGGATTCTCCATTCCCCAGCACCATCAAGTCGCGCAGATTCCATCAGGGACTCAGGCAGACTGCTAAAATAGTTCGACATCAGAATCAGGTTAAACGCACTGAAGCTTCCAGCCAGAATAACTGACCAAAGGTTGCCTGTCAGATGCAGATCCTTCATCACCAGGTACAAAGGTACAATCCCGCCATTAAAAATCATTGTGAACAGGACAAGCATAAAAATGAGCTTTTTACCCGGGAATTTATTGCGGCTAAGGCCGTAAGCCATACTTGTCGTTAAGAACAAGCTAAGCGGGAGTCCTAAGATTAAGATCTTAAAGGTATTCCAATACCCTGTCCCGATCCGCCCATCAGCAAAGAGTGCCCGATAGGATTCCAGTGTTGGGTTCTTCGGAAATAACATCATAGGGTTATCAGCGTATTCTTTTTGCGTAGAAAAAGAAATCATAATGACATTCCAGAATGGAATAAGAATGGCCAAAGCGCCTACACTCAGAATTACGAAAATCACATAATCCATAGCGGTCATTTTTTTATGGTCTTGCATAATGGTCAGCTTTTTTTTACTCATATATTTGCACTCCTTTCTTACCGGAATAAACCGTCTCCGCCCATAAGTTTGGCAGCTCTGTCTGCCAGAATCAGCAGAATCATATTAACAAGTGAACGGAACAAACTGACTGCAGTGGAGAATGAAAAGTCTGTTGAGGACTGGAACGTGATTCGGTAGATATACACATCTAGTACTTCCGAGACGTTTTTCGTTGCAGCGTTGCTCAAGTTAAAGATTTGGTCAAATCCAGATGACATCAGGCCACCGACAGAAAGGATAAACATAATCGTAATCGTCGGAAGAATGTTAGGCAGAGTAATGCGGAACATTTGCTGCAAGCGTGTAGCACCATCAATCTGTGCGGATTCATATTGGTCTGTATCAATACCAGAGATAGCGGCCATAAAGATAATGGCTCCCCAACCTGCTGATTTCCAGATATCCGTAAGATACAACATCGGAACGAACATTTTTTCAGAACCCAGGAAGTTAATGCCTGTCCCGCCAAACATTTGAATGAGGCTGTTAACCAGACCATCATAGGAAAGCACATTGATAACAACCCCGGATACTACGATCCATGACAGGAAGTTCGGAAATGTAAACACCGTCTGTAAAGCTTTTTTGTAACGATTCATGCGCAGTTCATTCAGCAGCAATGCCAATATGATTGGAAAAGGGAACTGAATAATCAGCTTACCGATGTTAATGGTTAACGTTCTCCATACGGCGTCAATAAAAGCTGGGTCACGGAATACATAGGTGAAATTCTCGAATCCGCTCCATGGGCTGCCCCAAATTCCTAAATTCGCTTTAAAATCTTTAAAAGCCAGAGATAGACCACCCATCGGCAGATAAGCGAATAGGAAAAGCCACACTAGTCCAGGAAGCACCAGAGTATAGACCATTCTGTTCTTCCAGACTTCTCTTAGGAACAGTTGGAATCTGCTGTCGTTCATTTTTTTAGCCGGTATTGCAACTTCGGATTTCAATTTGCATCTCCTCACTCTGCTTATGTCTTTTAGTTGTACAAGAAATCAAAGGTTGTCTTCAGATGCTCCTCCCAGAATCGCCATTCATGAGTTCCAGGGGTCTCAACATACTGAAATTCATAAGGGGTCGTCTCCAGGTAAGCTGCGAATTCCCGATTCATCTCCACAAACGGATCTTCCGAACCACAGCAAGTCAGAATCGAAGGCAGGTTACGTTTATCGTCGACCAATTTAGCGGCTAAAGCGTACAGATCCTGATCCGGCTTAATTTGTAAGCGTTTTCCAAAAGTACCCGCCATCTCCCTCGCCATGTCCTTGGACATTTGCGGATCGTTTAATCGTTTCTGGAGATCGGTAACTCCTGATAACGAAACCACTTTGCTGTAACGCTCGGGATAGGTAAGTCCACATTTCAGAGCGCCATACCCGCCCATCGATAACCCAGCGATATACGTCTTCTGCGGATTATCATCCAACCTCATCATTCGGCCACAAAGCTCGGGAAGCTCATGGGTCACATAGTGGAAGTAATCCAGTCCGTACTCCATGTCTGTATAATAGCTCCTGTTTACTTGGGGCATTATGACTGTACAACCATATTGACTTGCATACTGCTCAATAGTAGTCATCCTGTGCCAAGTACTGGCGTTATCACCAGCACCATGCAGCAGGTAGAGCGTTCCTCCAGACATGTTGCCTGAATCGACGGGGGAGATAATACTGATGGTCGTTGTCATTCTCAAGGTAGGAGAGCCTGTCTCAACTGTTAATAATGCCATGAGTTATCTCCTTTTCGTTCTTATTCATTTGTTTATTTTCTTGCAAGATCCCCGCTTAACCAGTACGGATTCGAATACCATATGTTTGTTTTGCGAATCACCTGTGATCAGGTCAAACAAAATTTCAACACTGGCCTTCGCCATATCCACTCCGGGTTGGCTGATCGTATCCAGAGATGGATGATAATATTCTGCCATTTCAATCCCGTCGAATCCGATAATCGAAACATCATTTGGAATTGATAAGCCCAAGGACAATAACGCCTTAGCCGCCCCAATGGCAATCGTATCTGATGCAGCAAAAACAGCAGTGATATCTTTTTTCTTATTGAGCAGACGTTTGGTAGCTGTAAAGCCAGAGCTTGGACTATATTCACAGTCCTCTACCATTGAAGGGTCGTACTCAATTCCATGCTCCTCAAGCGCCTTGATATATCCCATAAGCCGCCGATTACCTGTTGTATTTTGCACCAGAGGAAATCTGGCCAAAAAACAGATATTGCGATGTCCTAATGAGATTAAATAGCTGACAGCCTTATAAGATTCCTGAAGATCATCAATGATCACGCTTGAAAAAACAGCAGGATCGACTTCTTTTGTAGTCGTGATGGTAGTCAGAACAAATGGAATTTTTAATTGTTTGAATTTATCTTCGGAGTGATCATACGTTCCGCCCATAAAAATTACGCCATATAGATTTTTTTCTTTTACAAGCTGTAGAGCGATATCGATCTCGTCTACTCCATCTTCTACATGCTGGATCATTAGCGGACATCCCCGCAGGTTCACCTGGCGTTCAACTTCTTTGATCATGTCGGCAAAAAACGGGTTTGAGATCCCTTTTACCATTAGTGCTATGGTATTGGATCGCGTTTTTTTCAAGTTGCTTGCATTACCGTTTGGAATATAGTTATGTTCTCTAACAACCGCCATCACTTTAGCTCTAGTTGTATCGCTTACAACACCGCTATTATTGATTACTCTGGAGACTGTGGCGATACCCACGCCTGATAGCCTTGCAATATCTTTGATATTCATATTTACCTTGCTCCACTCCTATGATGAGTCCCCCCTTCACCCGATGAAAATCAGGTTGTGGAAACGCATGAAATGATGGGAAACGTTTCCCACGACATCATTTTGAGTCCTTAGCGCGTTTTTTCCGCTTACTTCGTCCATTATGAACAGGTAATTTTTATAAGTCAACTAAAAACACAAAAAAAATTGTGATTCATCACTTTTTATTTGGTTAAAATTACAATAAGTATATAGTTACTAAATCAATAAATTAGAAATAGTTGTAATTTATATATCAAATAATAGTTCCACTTGCTTTATTGACTTTAAAATAAGAATGGAATACCATCAATTTAGCGATTTTTATCGCAATAACAGAAAACGTTTCCACTCTTTTTTCTAGTTTTTCTTTTTGTCACTTCGCTATCCTAGCTAGGAATATCAAGAGAAAGAAGGACTCTTTTTATGTTGAACATGGCTCCATTCGCAGCTAAGGCTCGTGAACGAAACCTGAATATTTTCAATGTTCGTGTGCTTCAAAACGGAAACCTTGTGGGAAAACTGGATCTCACGGAGGATATTCGGCGCTTGCAGCATTCCGTCAGCAAGTCTTTTACTTGTATGGCAGTAGGTTTTGCCATTGATGAAGGGAAGCTGACACTGGAAACAACGCTTAGAGATGTTTTTCCGGAGTATGCCTCTCCTCTTAAACAAACACCTCCTTCCATGCAGCCCGGAGATATAACTTTGTTCGATTTGCTGCGAATGAGTACAGGGCACGACTCCCCTCCATTTTGGGCTGAAGAGAGATTAGCCTTGAAGGATAAAAATTGGGTGCAGCATTATTTGTCTCTGTCTTTAGACAGAGCTCCCGGAGAGAAATTTACATACAGCAGCGGAGATACCATTATGATCTCTGCAATGGTGCAAGCCCGCGTCGGGCAAACCGTAAAGGATTATCTGGTACCTCATTTGTTTGCACCTCTGGGCATAAACAATGTCGATTGGGAAACAACACCTCAAGGGGTAACCCTTGGCTGTGCCGGACTTCAGATTAACACGGAAGAGTTAAGCCGGTTTGGACAGCTGCTTTTACAGCAAGGAAAGTGGCAGGGCCAGCAACTGATCCCCGCAGCATGGATCGATTTTGTTACACAAAAACAGATCGACAATGATGGAAACGACGACTGGGGAGAAGGATACGGCTGTCAATTCTGGCGCTGCTCCCACGACGCTTACCGTGCCGATGGCGCTCATGGACAATTCTGTCTTGTGGTGCCGGACGCTCAAGCAGTCATTGCAATTAACAGCATGGAAGATAGCATGCAGGGAATCCTGGATACCGTCTGGGAGGAAATCTGGCCGCTTCTTTAGGAGCGGTCTTTTTTTATGGCTTGAGGTTAGCGTGCGCATAATGGGTAATTTACATTCTTCGGCGATTAGTACTTAACACCGCCAAGTAACCAGCGCTGTTTGAGGCTGAGGAGGCTTGCGGACTCAGATGACGTTATTTACTCTTTTATCGCCTTTTGAGCAACGTTTCGGACTCCAGCGCAGCTATTCCTGAGAAAGTAGCTCATTTGGGGCACGTTTGGCACCAATAGCGACGATGGAGTCCGATGACATCGCAAATCCCGCACTTTTCAGCATTTAAGGTCCTCTGGGTCCGATAGCTGCTGCGTATGTACAATATAAGTAACTCAACAGATGATAAGTAACTAAACACGCCCAAGCGTTCACACCAATAAATGCTCAAACCGTAAGTCCCCAACGCCAAACACGCCATGCAGTCAACACCAATAGATGCACAACACCAAGTAACCAGCATTACTTAGACTGAGGAAGCTCACGGACTCAGATGACGTTATTTACTCATTTATCTCCTTTTGAGAAACGTTTCGGACTCCAGCGCAGCTATTCCTGAGAAAGTGGCTCATTTGGGGCACGTTTGGCACCAATAGCGACGATGGAGTCCGATGACATCGCAAATCCCGCACTTTTCAGCATTTAAGGTCCTCTGGGTCCGATAGCTGCTGCGTATGTACAAAATAAGTAACTCATCACACCAAGTAACCAGCACTTTCTGAGACTGAGGAGGCACGCGGACTCAGGTGACGTTATTTACTCATTTATCACCTTTTGAGCAACGTTTCGGACTCCAGTGCAGCTATTGCTGAAAAAGTAGCTCATTTGAGGTACGTTTGGCATCAATAGTGCCGATGGAGTCCGATGACATCGCAAATGTGGCGCTTTTCAGCATTTAAGGTCATCTGGGTCCGATAGCTGCTGCGTATGTGCAAATGTGGGCTAGATGATGGAAGTTTGATGTTCAACGATGATAAGTAACTAAACACGCCCAAGCGTTCACACCAATAAATGCTCAAACCGTAAGTCCCCACCGCCTACAAATAGCTCAACCCACCAAGTAACCAGCAATACTTAGACTGAGGAGGCTTGCGGACTCAGATGACGTTATTTACTCTTTTATCGCCTTTTGAGCAACGTTTTGGACTCCAGCGCAGCTATTCCTGAGAAAGTGGCTCATTTGGGGCACGTTTGGCACCAATAGCGACGATGGAGTCCGATAACATCGCAAATCCCGCACTTTTCAGCATTTAAGGTCCTCTGGGTCCGATAGCTGCTGCGTATGTGCAAATGTGGGCTAGATGATGGAAGTTTGATGTTCAACGATGATAAGTAACTAAACACGCCCAAGCGTTTACACCAATAAATGCTCAAACCGTAAGTCCCCACCGCCTACAAATAGCTCAACCCACCAAGTAACCAGCAATACTTAGACTGAGGAGGCTTGCGGACTCAGATGACGTTATTTACTCTTTTATCGCCTTTTGAGCAACGTTTTGGACTCCAGCGCAGCTATTCCTGAGAAAGTGGCTCATTTGGGGCACGTTTGGCACCAATAGCGACGATGGAGTCCGATAACATCGCAAATCCCGCACTTTTCAGCATTTAAGGTCCTCTGGGTCCGATAGCTGCTGCGTAGGTGTAAATGTGGTCTAGAGGCTCGAAGTTTGATGTTCAACGGTGAATCGAATTTCGACGTTTAGATCAAGAAGGAAGACAAAGCACCCCGTGTGTGACCTCGAACTAAAACTCGCGCACGCAAAAACAGCCTTCCCGAAGGAAGGCTGTTAATTGACGTCCCGGAAGGGATTCGAACCCCTGACCGTGCGCTTAGAAGGCGCATGCTCTATCCAGCTGAGCTACCGGGACATATAAGAAATAAATACTATGTATTGACGCAACGATATTTATTATACCTTATTCAGCGGATTTTTCAAGTCAAAACAACTTAGAAAAATAATAAAAGTGTTTCCGGTGCAGCTTTTTCACACATCAGCGTAACCACAGGAAATGAAAAAAACGGCATTTCTGCCGCCCTTTTCAGCCATTCCAGTGTGCGTTTTACAAACCTTCGATATTTACTCCAGCTTTCGAAAACGCTTCTCCAGCTGCTTTTTTAAATCCCCAAAAGTGAGTAATTCTCGTTGAAACTTGGAATGCTCATCTTCTGGCGACATGAAGTTACTGCCTGTAAATGCACTCGAGGTCACATCTTGAAAAGCGTCATGCATATTGTTATCAAACCAATCGGTGGAGGTATCAGCATCATTAGTCAGAATACGGACAATCTCATATCCTTCTTCACGCCGATCCTCAACGATATACACCAAAAGCGCAGGATCACTAACAGCACCCGGCAAAACACCCACTTCTGCACAAGGCGCACCATCGTACTCCATCATTCTGCGAATTTTGGCGTCTTTAATATAATACACCTGTCATCCTTCCCTCCTGGCAAATTCCCCTCTCCCCTAGTGTTCGGATAAGGACATACATTTTATGCCTTCCTTCGGCATATATCTGTATTACTTGGCAAAAAAGTAAGGACAACAATCGCACAAAAGAGAGGATGAACCATCATGTGCGGAATAACCGGATTTATCCAGTGGCGCGGAGATCTCACTCAGCACTCGCAGCTGCTGGTCAAAATGACTGAAACTTTAGCAAACCGCGGCCCCGATGCAGCCGGAACCTGGATCTCAGGCCCCTGTGCTTTCGGTCACCGCAGACTTAGCGTTATCGATCCGGAGAACGGTGCCCAGCCCATGATCACCCGCCATGAGGAACAGGTATACGCGATTGTTTACAACGGCGAATTATATAACGCCCTCGAACTCAAACAGGAACTTAAGCAGCGAGGGCATCAATTCCGCACCCAGTGCGATACAGAAGTGCTGCTGCATTCCTATATCGAATGGGGGCCGGATTGCGCAGAGAAGCTCAATGGAATCTTTGCTTTTGCAGTATGGGACGGTCTGCGGGATCAAGTCTTTTTTGCACGTGACCGTTTAGGTGTGAAACCCCTGTTCTATAGCAAGGTTGATGACGTCCTAGTTTTTGGCTCAGAGCCTAAGGCGTTGCTGCAGCATCCCAAGGTACAACCAATCGTGGGTCCTGAAGGTCTCGCAGAAATCTTCATCATCGGTCCAGCGCGTACACCGGGTCATGGTGTTTATAAGGATATGCAAGAGCTTCGTCCAGGTCATGCTATGATCTATAGCCGTGAAGGTCTGCGCAGTTATGCCTATTGGAAGCTGGAGAGCGCAAAGCATACTGACAATGAAGCAGAGACAGCCGCTAAGGTGCGTGAACTGCTCCAAGATACACTCGAACGCCAACTGGTCTCAGACGTCCCTGTTTGCTCTCTTTTGTCGGGAGGGCTGGATTCCAGTGCGCTGACGGCACTTGCAGTGGATTACTACAACCGGAATGGTCAGGGACAAGTGGATACTTATTCCGTAGACTATGTAGATAACGACAAACATTTCAAAAGTCATACTTTCCAGCCGGGAGCAGATGGGCCCTGGATTAAACGAATGGTCGATGAATTGAATACAAATCACCACTACATCTCGTTCGATACTCCGGAGCTTGTAGAAGCGCTGGATAATGCTTTGTACACTAGGGATTTACCAGGGATGACCGATGTGGACTCTTCGTTGTACTTATTTTGCCGGGAGATTAAAAAGAACGCGACAGTAGCTATTTCCGGTGAAGCGGCGGATGAGATTTTTGGCGGATACCCTTGGTTCCACCGTGAGGAAATGCTCTCCTCAGGCACTTTTCCTTGGTCAGTTGCGCCGAAAATGCGTGCAAGTCTACTTTCCCCAGAAATTAACGAGTGGATTCGTCCACTGGAATATTTGGGTGACAGATATAGCGATGCGGTGGCTGAAGTTCCAAAGTTGGATGGAGAAACAGGAAAACAAGCACAAATGCGCGTGATGTCCTATCTGAATATCACCCGCTTCATGCCTACTCTGCTAGACCGTAAAGACCGAATGAGCATGGGCGCAGGGCTAGAGGTACGTGTTCCATATTGTGATCACCGACTCGTTCAATATGTATTTAATATTCCGTGGGAAATCAAGAATCTGGGGGGCCGTGAAAAAGGGATTTTACGTAAATCTCTTGAAGGCATTCTTCCAGACGATGTGCTCTACCGCAAAAAAAGCCCTTACCCCAAAACTCATAATCCTGCCTATTTAAATGCGGTACGAACTCAGGTATTAAACATTCTGGATGACTCCACTTCCCCCCTACTTCCGCTAATTGATGCTGCCAAAATCCGTGAGATCGCCGCTTCCCCGGAATCCTCAACCAATCTGCCTTGGTTCGGCCAGCTCATGTCCGGTCCTCAGCTGTTTGCTTACCTCGCCCAAGTGGATCTCTGGCTGCGTAAATATAACGTCTCCATCCAATAAACACGTAGATAACTGAGGTAATCGACAAGCCAAACAGCAAGTCCCCGTATCCGGTGGCTTGCTGTTTGGCTTGTATTTGCAAGGATTACTCTACGATCTTATCTGAGCGATCTTTAAAAGTTAAAGTTGTCCGGGTCCGGGCCAAATCGATGGTCTTTGTTCAAGCCCTCGATAGCTTTGACATCCTCGTCACTAAGCGTAAAGTCAAAGAATCCCGCATTCTCCTTGATTCGATCCGCATGTACGGATTTAGGTATCGTAATGACACCTTGCTGCAAATCCCAGCGAAGTACAATTTGAGCAGGGGTCTTGCCATACTTCTCAGCCAACTCGTTTAAGAGCGGTAGATCAAGATTCCCCTGCATTAATGGACTCCATGCTTCAAGCTGAATGCCCTGTTCATTGGCATATTTCAGCAGCTCGCGCTGAGTCAAGAGCGGATGGAATTCCACCTGATTCACCACAGGCACCACTCCGGTATCCTCGATGATATCTTTCAGATGATGAACCTGAAAATTGCTCACGCCGATAGATTTGATGAGGCCTTCTTTTTGCAGATGAATTAAGGCCTTCCATGTCTCACGATATTTCCCTGCCACCGGCCAGTGTATGAGATACAGATCTAGATAGTCCAGACCCAGCTTGCGCCGGCTATCCTCGAACGCTTTTAGCGTAGATTCATAACCTTGATCAGGATTCCGTACTTTAGTTGTAATAAACAACTCATCCCGGGCCACTCCACAATCACGAATAGCTTGTCCTACGCCTTCTTCGTTATTGTATCCGGCTGCCGTATCAATACTGCGATATCCTAATTCCACTGCGGTTTTGACCGCATGAATAACCTCTTCGCCATCTTTAGTCTTATACACGCCAAGACCCAGCCACGGCATGGTCACCCCGTCATTTAAAGTAGGACCACCCGAGAACGGTGCATTCAATTCACTCATCGCTTAACCCTCCAAGCTTATTGTTATTTCGTTAAACATACTTAACCTATTTATCCACTTAAGAAGCAAACGCTACCATAAAAAGTATAGCAGATGGCTTCATCATTCCCCAAATCCTTATAAAAAAACGGAGGCGTAAGCGCCCCCGCTCTTCTTTATTTCTCAATTAGTTTGAAATCATCAAAATGGAATTCAGGAGAAACAATACAGGATACCAGCGTCGGTTCTTTGCCTAACGAGCGCGCGGCCTGCCATACTCCCGCTGGAACAACCACTTGTGGCTGCTGGCCTGCAGCAATATCGAGACCCAGAATAACTTCCTGCACATCCTCAGGCTTATCTCCATTACCTCCGAGACTTAGCACGATTGGACTACCGGAATGCCACAACCAAACTTCATCGGACAATACAGTATGCCAATCAGATTGTTCGCCTTCGTGAAGTAAAAAATAAATTGAAGATGCCGAATGACGTGATCCAGAATAGCTATCGCCTAACACTTCCTGCGAAATTTCAAATTCCGAATTCCAAAGTCTTTTGTACCAACCACCCTCAACGTGAGGCTGTAATCCAAGCAGTTCAACTAGCGGTGAAATTTCTTTTTGCGTCACAGTAGCTTCTCTCCTTCAAAGTTAGCATGAACAACAATAGCTTCATATGCATAAGGTTGTTTTTGCTTTTTACTTTAACGGAATAAGCTCGAATTGTAAAATCTATTTACTGTCCTTGCTCGCTTTGAAGACTTCCGCAATCGCTCCAAGACTTCCCAGTGTTTCAACAGCGCTAGTTGGCAAGAACACTTTATTAGCAGGACCTTTGGCAATCTCAGCCAGAGCCTCGAAGGAACGATAAGCCAGAACGTGCTCATCCAGACCTGCCGAACGAATCAGCTCAATGCGTGATTTTTCTGCTTCTGCCACGGCTTGAATCGCTTTAGCCTCACCGTGTGCTTCCAGCTCCTGCGCCTGGCGTGAACCCTCTGCTTGACGGATACGCGCTTCTTTATCGCCTTCTGCTTTTAGAATCTTGCTCTGTTTATCCCCTTCAGCGCGTAGGATCATATCCTGCTTGGCAGCTTCCGCCTCCAAAACAATGGCACGTTTGCTCCGCTCTGCTTTCATCTGCTTATCCATCGCTTCCTGAATATCCAACGGCGGTTTGATATCGATAACTTCCACACGCTCGATCCGTACGCCCCACTTCTCAGTAGCTTCATCGAGAGCAAGACGGATATCCGTCGAAATCTTTTCCCGTCCAGACAAGGTCTCATCCAATTCCAGCTTACCGATGATTTGCCGCATTGTTGCCGTCGAAATGTTTCTTACCCCATACACATAATCAGAAATACCATAAGTAGCTTCCTCTGGTCCAACCACCTGGTAGAAAATAATCGTATCAATCTGCACCTGCACGTTATCCTTTGTAATTACCGTTTGCGGAGGTACATTCGCTTGTTGAATCCGTAAATCATGGTACGTGCGCACCTGATCAATTACAGGAATCAGAATGTTCAACCCCGGTGTCAGCAGACGATTAAATTTACCGAGCCTTTCCACTACGCCTACCCGTTGCTGTGGTACGATTTTGACTGTTAATGCCACAAAAACTACGACCACTACAATAATAATTGCGATAATTGCCCATTGCATTAGTTCATTTCCCCCCATCGTTCTACTTCGATAATCGTCGTGCCTCTTTTCACTACTCTTACAACCTCATCCTTGCCCAGATTCTGATCAGAGCTCGCGCTCCACGTATCTCCGCCTACCTTCACTTGCCCGTAACGTCCCTGCTCTATCGGCTCAACAACTACTCCTTGCCTACCGATGATTTCTGTACCTGTATCCTTGAACCCACGTGAATGGCGAAATCTAGAAACCAGTGGTTTCGAGAATATAGTCAGACCAAGTGCGACCAGTGATCCAAGGACCACCTGAAACAAAATGGCTTCGGGAACAATCAGCGACACCAAACCTGCGGCCAAAGCACCAATACTAAGCCACAATAAATAAAAAGTAAGCGTCATCATCTCAACAACAAACAGGACACCGGCTGCGATCAGCCAAAACACCCACACAACCATCGGTGAGCCCACCACCTTCCGTATGATACTACTATAACGAAAAGAAACAACGATGCGTTGCATAGTTCCATAAAAAAATATTTCAGGCATGTATATGATTTATATTCATTACATCGGTGGTTATGTGTTTCTTCATGAGTTTCTTGATAAAAGGCGAGTATACAAATCCAAAAGGGTTCACTTTTTGAAGAGTCACTATAAATTAGAAAATTGTCCCCCTATATCACCTGATTTTATCCCTAGCGCAATTGCAAGCTATGCTTGAGAATAAGAGTTACCATCACCCATTTATATCTAATTCATCCTAATTATCCAACTTCCAAACATCCTCCTCTATTCATTCAAACCATACACAGCATGTTACATCTTTAAAAATCCATGAAACAGCAGCACACAAAAAGCATAAAAGAAAGCGCTTACTGATTGGGTAAGGCTTGATTTGGACCGCTGCTTTTTTGCTGCTGAATCTACGAATTGATCTTCAATAGAATGATAGAAACGCCAAGGGTGATGGTGCACTACAACCGACGGGAGGTGAAGGTCAGGACATCTTGCCGAAAAGAATTTCGAACTACACTTTGAATCTAGGAGGTAGAAATTCAATGATCTTCACGAAAAAAGCTTCACGCAAAACCTTTGCAATTGCGATGATCGCCGCGCTTGTTCTGACACTCTTTTCCACCCTGGGCGGCAGTCCCAAAACAGCCAACGCCGCACAGGATTACAAACTGGTTGGTTATTACGCTTCATGGGCCGCTTACGGGCGTGCTTACAATGTAACTGATATCGATCCTACCAAAATGAATGTCATTAACTACGCTTTTGCGGATATTTGTTGGAATGGCATCCATGGCAATCCCGACCCCACCGGACCTAATCCGGTGACCTGGTCTTGCCAGAATGAGCAAGGCCAAGCCATCAGCGTTCCGAACGGTACGATTGTTCTTGGTGACCCGTGGATTGACACTGGAAAAAGCTTCGGGGATGACAAATGGGATGATCCCATCAAAGGTAACCTGAAGCAGCTATGGAAGCTGAAGGAAAAGAACCCTAACCTGAAGACCCTAATCTCCGTTGGGGGCTGGACCTGGTCGAACCGTTTCTCGGATGTAGCTGCGACAGCTGCGACCCGTGAGGTTTTTGCCAATTCCGCGGTTGATTTTATTCGAAAATACAAGATGGACGGCGTGGATCTCGACTGGGAATATCCAGTAAGTGGTGGACTCGCAGGCAATAGCTACCGTTCTGAAGATAAAGAAAACTATGTACTGCTGCTGCAAAAAGTTCGCGAAAAGCTGAATACAGCCGGCGCGGCGGATGGAAAAACCTATCTGCTGACCATTGCTTCCGGGGCAGGCCCAACGTATATCAACAATAATAATCTGGCCGGCATTGCTTCCGTTGTCGACTGGATCAATATTATGACCTATGACTTTAATGGGAGCTGGAACACCACCACCGGACACAATGCTCCGTTGTACTATGATCCCGCAGCTTCCGCTTCGGGCTTAACCGAACCGCAAAATTTTAACATCGATAAAGCGGTAACCTCCTATCTTGCGAATGGTGTACCTGCGAACAAGCTTGTACTTGGCATGGCTTTTTACGGTCGTGGTTGGGGCGGAGCTCCTGCTTCAGGAAACGGCCAATATCAGGTGTCCGCTGGCATCTCACCAACGGGTACATGGGAAAAAGGCAGCTATGATTTCTATGATCTCGAAGCCAATTATATCAACAAAAACGGTTATATCCGCTATTGGAATGATACATCCAAAGTGCCTTATCTCTATAATCCAACAAATCAAACCTTTATCAGCTATGACGACGTAGAATCCTTTGGCCACAAGATCAGCTACCTGAAGTCCAAGGGTCTTGCAGGTGCTATGTTCTGGGAAACAAGTGGTGACCGGAACAAAACACTAACCAATAAACTAAACGCCGATCTTGGTGGCGGAGTGGTGCAGCCGACACCGACACCATCCACATCACCAACACCAACTGCAACCGCTACACCTACTGCAACTCCAACTGCAACACCAACGCCAACTGCAACCGTGACGCCAACCCCAACGCCTACACCGGGACAATGTTCTGCAGCGACCTGGGGTGCAACAACCGTATACACTGGCGGACAGCGTGTCTCCTACAATGGCTCAGTCTATGAAGCCAAATGGTGGACGCAAGGGGATCGTCCTGATCTTAGCGGAACTGATGGGGTCTGGAAATTCATCAGCGTATGCGGAACAGCGACACCAACTGCAACTGTGGCCCCAACTTTAACACCTACGGTAGCACCAACGCCTACCGCAACCGTTGCACCTACGCCTACTTTAGCGCCAACGCCAACTGCAACCGTTGCACCTACACAAACTCCTTTACCTACCGCTACGCCTACTTCGGAAGGGTCTAGCTGGGGAACAGGCGTTGCGTACAAAACAGATGATGTCGTCGCTTATAACGGAAAAACATATACCTGCTTGCAGCCCCACACTTCACTTCAGGGCTGGGAGCCAGCCACCACACCTGCGCTATGGAAGCTCAATTAAAGACTTGCTGGAAGTATCGTTCCTGAAATAACATTATCCCCCTTTGGAGGTATATTAAATATGATTGCAAAAGCACGTGCTAAGCGCAAAATATCCATAAGTTACCTTGCTGCGCTAATGAGCCTAATCGTTCTGGTTCCACTTTACACCGGGACAGGTGCATCCTTACCAGTGGCCCATGCCGCGGAAACAACACCTTCCGCTCCCGCTCCAGCAGCTGATCACCCTCGTAAAATCGTTGCTTACTTCCCAGAGTGGGGCGATCAGGAGAACAAAGGATTTTACACCGTAGACAAGATTCCGTGGGATAAAATTACCCATATTAACTACGCCTTCGCCAAGGTAAATCCTCAAACGAACAAGATTGATCTCATGGACCGTACAGCTGCAATCGAAAAAGACTATCCCGGTCAGCTGACCACCCTGCCTTTTAAGGGGCATTTTAACCAACTGGTTAAGTACAAACAGCTCTATCCTGATGTCCGCACCCTGATTTCTGTTGGCGGCTGGTCGGGTTCCGGAGGGTTCTTCAACATGGCGAATTCAGAAGCCGGGCGAGAAGCTTTTGCCAATAGTGTTGTGGATTTTCTGCGTACCTATCAGTTCAACGGAGTAGACATCGATTGGGAGTACCCTTCTGGCACTGGGCAGTCCGGTAATCCTAACGATTTTGCCGTGGCAGAACCGCTGCGTACAGTTAATTACAACAACTACGTTCTTCTTATGAAAAAACTCCGCGAAAAGCTCGATCTGGCAGGTGCTCAAGACAATCAGAAATATGACCTGACCATTGCGGCCACCGCCTCTTCCTGGATTCTTGGGGGCATGAAGCTTGGGGAAGCCAATCAGTATTTAGACTGGGCGAACCTTATGACCTATGATTTCCATGGGGCTTGGAATGGATATGTAGGGCCGCATTCTGCATTGTACCCGGATTCCCGCGATACTGAAACTGCTGCGCTGGGCACTCCGGTTCTGAATACCGACTGGGCGGTCCGATACTATCTTGGAACGCTTCCTCCGGAAAAAATCGTGATCGGAGTTCCTTATTATTCACGAGGCTGGAAAAATGTGAATGGAGGCATCAACAATACCGGCCTTTACGGCACAGCTCCGACAACCGGTGGGGGAGCAGATGGCCAATACGGGATCTGGAATGATCCCGCACCAGAGCAGCCTGCTGGTGCAAATCCGATCTGGCATGTGCTAAATCTGCTCAAAGATCCAGCGAATAAGCGTTACTTCGATCCTGTTACCAAAACACCGTACTTATTCAATGCAGACAAGAAGATTTTTCTTACGTATGAAGATAAGGAATCTCTTGGCTACAAGCTGGATTACATCAAGCAAAAAGGCTTGGGAGGTATGATGTTCTGGGAACTAACGGGCGATTACTCTGAGCAGAGCGATGGCACTTATACGTATGGCAATTCTCTGACCGATTTTGCCTATGATCAGCTGAAGACAGCCTCGCCGCCGGGCGGAGCTCCTAAGCCGCAGTTGCCTGAACCTAAAAACTTCAACCTCAGCTTCAGCGGCGCCTATGATCATCCGAACTATACCTATTCATTAAAAATAACGAACAATACCGGCACAGATATTTCCGGTGGCTGGAAGCTGGAGTTCGACCTGCCAACAACTACAACCCTAACCTCGGCATGGGGAGCCGGTAGCGTTGAGCAAATCTCCACGGCCTGGGATTTCAACCGCTACCGTATTACAGGTACAGCTACTCAAACTATTGCGAATGGAGCTTCACTTGAAATTCCGGGTATGATGAAGCTGAACTTTTCAGGCGGTCCACAGCGAATCACCCTGAACGGAAACTCGTCCCAACAGGAATACGATAAACTGTACGGAGGCATTACACCTACGCCAACACCGTCTGCATCACCGACACCGACACCGACTCCGACGACTACACCAACACCAACACCTACAACAACACCGACTCCGACGGCAACCGTGACGCCAACGCCAACTGTAGCGCCAACACCTACTCCTACGCCGGGACAATGTTCGGCAGCGACCTGGAATGCGGCAACCGCATATACTGGCGGACAACGCGTTTCCTACAACGGCTCACTCTATGAAGCCAAGTGGTGGACACAAGGCGATCGTCCCGATCTTAGCGGACCGGACGGTGTCTGGAAATACATCAGCGTGTGTGGAACAGCAACTTCTACACCAACGGCAACTGTAGCTCCAACAGTAACACCGACTTTGACACCTACGGTGGCACCGACGCCTACTGCAACCGTTACTCCAGCGCCTACGGTGGCACCAACGCCCACCGCAACCGTAACACCCACGCAAACTCCATTACCGACTGCTACACCTACTTCGGGAGGGTCTAGCTGGGTAACAGGAGTTGCTTATAAAGTAGGTGATGTTGTTGCCTACAGTGGAAAAACGTATACCTGCTTGCAGCCTCACACTTCACTTCAGGGGTGGGAGCCAGCTTCCACACCTGCTCTTTGGAAGCTGATATAATCCGGTGCTCTCCTTGATTCCAACAAGGAGAACATCCCATTATTAGTGCAGAGTCATACTCATTCTCTGGGGCTTACGTTAAGGACCCAGTTGACGTTATTTACAAATTTCAAGCCTTTGGAGCTGTGTTTCGGACTCCAGTGCTGCTATTCCTTATGAAATGCTTCTATTGGGGTGTTTTTCGTGCCCATAGCGACTTTGGGGTCCAGTAGAATCTCAATTATCGGATATAGCTGCGTTTAAGGTCAGCTGTGTCCGGGTAGCCGCTTCATACGGGTGAATGTGCTAGAATCGAACGAAGTTTGATGCTTTGTTTAAGGGGAAGGAATAAAAAACGGGGGTGCCCAGCAGCCATTTCGCGGCTTTTGGACACCCCCACTTTTATATAAAAATCTATTCCTGCGATAGGCCGCCTTCGGCTGCCAGTTTTTTCTCCAGCTTCGCCGTCAGCAGTCGCAGTGCAGTTCCTCGATGGCTAATCTGCTGCTTCTCTTCCAGCGTAAGCTCGGCCATAGTTTTTTCATGTTCCGACAGATAAAATAGCGGGTCGTAACCGAAACCGCCAGCACCTGATGGTTCTGAAGTAATCCAACCTTCGACCGCACCTTCTGCGGTTAGCTCCTGCTTGGAAACTGGATCGTACAGCGATAAAGTACAGACGAACCTAGCTGTGCTCAGCAAAGGCTGATCTGTGTCTTCCCCCTGTTTCAATCTCTCTAGCTCGCTAAGCAGCTTCAGGTTATTTTCCCCATCCGTAGCGTCTTCACCGGCAAAACGTGCAGAGTACACACCCGGTCTGCCATCCAAAGCATCTACACAAAGACCCGAATCATCAGCGAGTACCGGAATTCCAAGTGCATCACCTACGGCTTTGGATTTTTTAAACGCATTCTCTGCAAAAGTAGCCCCGTCTTCCACCACATCGGGCAGATGCGGATAGTCATACATACTCTTAACTGTCAGGCCCAGCGGGGCAAAAGCGTGCTCGAACTCGCGCACCTTCCCCTTATTCTTCGTTGCGACAATGAGAATATTGCCCGTGGAATTCATGTTACACCTCTTGGCCCGGTTGGCCGGAAGGGATTTTCAGAGCAATCGCTCCGAGCGCTTCTTTTTGCGCCGCAATCAGTTCATAAATTCCCTTCTCACCTAGACCTAATAATAGGTCCAGCTCTTGACGCGAGAATGGTCTTTCTTCGCCAGTCCCTTGTACCTCAACAAAAGCACCGCCGCCGGTCATGACTACATTCATATCCACTTTGGCTTTGGAATCCTCTTCATAATTCAGATCGAGCAATGTTTTATCCCCTACAACACCTACACTAATTGCTCCCAAAAAGTCTGTTATAGGAAAAACAGCCAGCTTGTGCTGTAGTGCAATTTTATTAATAGCAAATGCCATGGCAACAAAAGCGCCTGTTATCGAAGCCGTCCGAGTTCCCCCATCCGCCTGAATCACATCACAATCCAGCGTAATACTGCGTTCACCTAACGCTTGTAAATTCACCACGGAGCGAAGCGCACGGCCGATCAGCCGCTGGATTTCCATTGTACGTCCGGTAAGTTTACCGCGTGCAGCTTCACGTTGATTACGGGACTGGGTGGCCCGAGGAAGCATCGAATATTCGGCAGTTACCCAGCCTTTTCCTTGTCCTTTAAGAAACGGAGGCACTTTTTCCTCTACAGTAGCCGTACAAATAACTTTGGTGTCTCCCATCTCAATGATCACGGAGCCCTCAGCATATTTATTCGTTTGGGTCGTTATTGTCAGCGGCCGTAATTGGTCGTCAGTTCGCCCGTTTGATCTCATCTTTTCTGCCTCCTACATCGTATAGCTAATAGTTTAGTGTGAGTCCCGTTTCCCTGTTGTTCATTGCAGCAGTTCACCGTTCGGGACGTTACGTCTTTTTGAGCAACTTTTATTCTACCAAAGAGGAGGCACAAAAGCATCTTTTAAACCTTAGAAGGTCATTCTATAACGGGAGCTCGTTCAAAAATTCAGGTGCAGAAACAGGTTTGCTATAGTCCACATTGTCAGTGTCAGTAATCGATTGTTTGCCGTTCAAACGAATTTGAACCAGAGCATCTTCCGTATTTTGCGCAACAGTCAGAACAACCGATTCCAGTAATTCGGCAGGAACTTCCTTCCCATCTGCGAACATATCGTCAGTCAAGGATACAGTAACAACACCGTTTTGTCCGGCTTCAACCGAATCAAGTGATGTGCCCTGTGTCATAACCATTTCCAGACCGTCTCCGGATTCAGGTCCCGCAATCAGTTCATTGATAGCAGCAGTCAGCTGCTCTTGCCCTGCGGGTACAAAGCGCGTAACCGGAACATAATATTGGATACCGTCAGGAGATGTTGTGGAAAAATAAACAGTAACCGCACTAGAGTTCATCAAAGATGGACCTTGTTTAGGCAGGTTAATGCCCATTGTACGGGACAGCGGGCGATCCAGCGGAGTACCTTGAAGCGGCATTTCCATAAGCTTTTTACCATCTACCCAGAACTGTACACCTTTAATGTCATCTTGACCGGTCAGCGTCCAAGTGATCGCTTCAAGGATTTTGCGTTCATCCGCAGCATCGTAGTTGTTAAATTCCGAATTGAACTCAACAACTGCCAAATTCGACTTGTCTACCGTAATGCTTTGCACCTCAGTTCCAGCTGGTAGAATACCTTGGAAGCCTTCTGGCAATGAGGACGCATATTCTCCCTTATTCACTAATGCCATTAAAGAGTTCTTGAGCGTGCTGGAATCTTTGCTTTTTGGCAGATTTAGCGACACTGGAGCGAGTAAGCCATTTCCATCTTCCAAATATACGGTCGTCCGGTCACCGGAAGCCGTTGCTTTATCCGTTGCTTTAGCGGTTTTGGTGCTGTCCTTCACAACTGCTTGTGCATCATCCTGAGCCACTGGACCAAATACACCTGAATCCAAAGTATTATTTCCCTCTGTCTGTAACATCTGCGCTTCAACCTCAGGTGGCGGAGCATCAATCGATGCTGATTCCGAACCGAACAAGCCGCAACCGGACAGTGCCAGTGGAACTGCGAGTAGGCAGACTGCGGAAATCCCGCGGATTTGTTGCATTGTTTTCATCATTTATTACCCCTTTCAAGGTTAGATAGCATTTGTACTGCTATGTATACGAGACCTTTGTCCAAAAAATAACAACTGCTTATCCTAAATTGTTGGAAAAGCCTGTGCGCTTTATTTTCAGGTTAGGTTGGATCTAGATTTTAATTCATATAGACTCCGTTTTCTGGACAAATACTTTTTCTAAACGTACAATCTGAGATAACACCAGCGCTTAACATCATGCTAACGAACGTTGTAATGCAAAGACTTAACTTACGAGGTGACTAATCATGGCTGATGAACCAATCGCAAAAATACCTTACAGTCTGAACAGCAAGGCAGTCGCAGATGCGACCAAAATGTGGTTGAATAAGCGTGGAGTAAACCTGCAGGAAATCGCAGAGCTCGTAATGTTTCTGCAAAAAAAATATTATCCAAACTTAACGATGGAAGAATGTGTCCATAACGTTGAGATGGTACTCAGCAAACGAGAAGTGCAAAATGCGGTACTTACGGGCATTCAATTGGACATGCTCGCGGAGGAGGGGAAGTTGTTTCCGCCGCTTCAGGATATGATCGAAAATGATGAGGGATTATACGGAGTGGATGAGATTCTGGCTTTCTCCATCGTAAATGTATATGGCAGCATTGGCTTCACCAACTATGGTTATGTGGACAAGCTTAAGCCAGGCGTTCTTGAACGGTTGAACGACAAAAACACCGGGCAGATCCACACCTTCCTCGACGATATCGTCGGAGCTGTAGCCGCTGCAGCTAGTAGCCGAATCGCACACCGTAAGCAAGCGGAGCGTGAGATAGACCTCGAACTTCCGCATTCACCTGAGGATCGCGAAGAAGCTGCAAGGAAACTTGCAGAACATGAAAAACAACCGGAGTAACCGGTGTTTTGGGTACACTCTGAGAATTAAAAAGCGATTGTTTCGTAACCCTTGCGGGTTATGAGACAATCGCTTTTTTTAAGGTTGGGTTGGGACCGCTTTAGGGAAAAACTCCCTAAAAAATACCGAAAATCGTTCAAAACCTAAGTTATTAGGGAATTCTCCCCTAATAACTCTACGAAAACCTTAATTTATAGCTACATTCGTAGATTATTAGGGAGAAATTCCCCAATTAGTCAATACCAACACTTAGCTACTCGGCAAGATGTGTTTCTACCCACGAATAGCGGCATCTGAGTCCGAATGATCTGTGTGAAGCATGAGTAAAGTAATCAAATCTGAATCCGAATGCTCAGCGTAACGCATGAGTAAAGTAATCAAATGGTAGTTGGTAATGCGATCGGACTCAGGTGACACTATACTCACATATCCCCATTGATTTGGACACTTTCGGACTCCAGAGTCGCTATTCACTCAAAAATGACCAATAACAACCCATTACTCTAGCAATAACGCCTCTCCGGTCCGATACTCACCTCAAAAGTCTCAAAATCCACGAATAAGCTGCATCTGAGTCCGAATAACCTGTGTAACGCATGAGTAAGTAATCAAATCTGAGCCCGAATGATCAGCATGACGCATGAGAAAAGTAATCAAATGTTAGTTTGGTAATGCGATCGGACTCAGGTGACACTATTTCCATAAAACACCCTTGATTTAGTCACTTTCGGACTCCAGAGTCGCTATTCACTCAAAAATGACCAATAACTACCCTCTGCACTAGCAATAACGCCTCTCCGGTCCGATACTCACCTCAAAAGTCCCAAAACCCACGAATAGCGGCGTCTGAGTCCGAATGATCTGTGTAACGCATGAGTAAGTAATCAAATCTGAACCCGAATGATCAGCATGATGCATGAGAAAAGTAATCAAATGGTAGTTTGGTAATGCGGTCGGACTCAGGTGACCCTATACTCACATATCCTCTTTGATTTGGACACTTTCGGACTCCAGAGTCGCTATTCACTCAAAAATGACCAATAACTACCCATTACTCTAGCAATAACGCCTCTCCGGTCCGATACTCACCTCAAAAGTCTCAAAATCCACGAATAAGCTGCATCTGAGTCCGAATGATCTGTGTGACACATGAGTAAGTAATCAAATCTGAATCCGAATGCTCAGCGTAACGCATGAGTAAAGTAATCAAATGTTAGTTGGTAATGCGATCGGACTCAGGAGGCCCTATTTCCATAAAACACCCTTGATTTAGTCAATTTCGGACTCCAGAGTCGCTATTGACTCAAAAATGACCAATAACAACCCATCACTCTAGCAATAACGCCTCTCCGGTCCGATACTAACCTCAAAAGTCTCAAAACCCACGAATAGCGGCATCTGAGTCCGAATGATCAGCATGACGCATGAGTAAGTAATCAAATCTGAACCCGAATGATCAGCATGATGCATGAGAAAAGTAATCAAATGGTAGTTTGGAAATGTGTTCGGACTCAGGTGACCCTATTTCCATAAATCACCCTTGATTTAGTCACTTTCGGACTCCAGAGTCGCTATTCACTCAAAAATGACCAATAACAACCCATCACTCTAGCAATAACGCCTCTCCGGTCCGATACTAACCTCAAAAGTCTCAAAATCCACGAATAGCGGCGTCTGAGTCCGAATAACCTGTGTGACGCATGAGTAAAGTAATCAAATGTTAGTCCGAATGATCAGCATGACGCATGCGTTAAGTAATCAAACCTGAGTCCGAATGACCTGCGTAACACATAAGCAAAGTTATCAAATCTGAGTCCGAATGATCTGTGTGACGCATGAGTAAAGTAATCAAATATTAGTCCGAATGACCTGCATAACGCATAAGCAAAGTAATCAAATGTTAGTCCGAATGATCAGCATGACGCATGCGTTAAGTAATCAAATCTGTGTCCTAATGATCAGCATGACGTATGAGTAAAGTAATCAAATGTTAATCTAAATGATCAGCATGACGCATGAGTAAAGTAATCAAATGTTAGTCCAAATGATCAGCGTGACGCATGAGTAAAGTAATCAAATGTTAGTCCAAATGATCAGCGTGACGCATGAGTATGTATCAAATGTTAGTTTGGTATGTGGTCGGACTAAGGAGCTCAATATTCATATAAATAGCACCGAAATATACTCTCTACTTAGTCACTAAAACCAAAACCCAAAAAAGAGCAGTCCCAATAACACAAGACTGCTCTACACCTCTACTCGATCATAACATTCACATCTAAATTCATTTCATCATTCATCACTCATCATCATCGCTCATCATTCATTTCATCACTCTTCGATCGCGCTAGAAACTCTAACTAACATGGTCACCAGCACTTTCAGATGCTGCAAACAATATAGCACCGTCCGCCTCTATCATCACTGCCCGCTCCCGGCGCATCAGCTCCGCCAGATGCGCCAGTGTCTCACTCATCGCAAAGCGCATCTGGTGAACGGTGGTTACCCGGCTGCGAAACAGAATTTCGCAGACGGCGAAGCCGCTCAGCGGACCGTTTGCGAGCAAGGCTGCCGCGGTATCCAGCCGCTCCTCATGATGAGCGAGCAGGCTGCTGACCCGATGCGCGAAGCCCGTGAACGGTTCCCGATGACCCGGGAACGCCATGCTGACCGGGTAGCTCCCCAGCTCCCGCAGCCCCTGAAGAAACGTCTGCAGCGGCTGTGGATCGCTGCCTGGAAGCAGGCTGACATTGGGCGAAATCTGCGGCAGCACAGCATCGCCGCAGATCATTTGCCCGCTGCCCGCATGATAGAAACTCACATGTCCCGGTGCATGTCCGCCAGTTACAATCAATTTCCATTCACGGCCACCCATCCCGAAAGGCTCTACCTCATTCAGATAAGTTACAACCGGCTGCGGCTCCACTTGCGCGTCAAAGCTCTCCAAATGCGCTTTTATTCCACTCGACCATTCTTCCGACATTCCGTGTCTGATGAAATATAACGGCAAAACTTCATTGATATCCGTGTCACTGCCCCACATCAACATCGCTTCGGCATGAGCACGTTCAGTCATCCATACTTTACATCCGGTCTGCGACTGCAACCATCCCGCCAATCCATAATGATCGGGATGATGATGCGTTACGACGATATCCCGCACGTCCTTCCACGACAATCCCAGCTCCTGCAGGATCTCATGCCAGCATTTTTCTGTCTCCGGGCTACGCGGACCCGGATCGATAATAGTAATTCTGCCATCCTCATCGGGAAGAATATAGCTGTTCACTTGACGAAGCGGCGAGTCCATGGGTACCGAGACCTGAAGAATGTTCTCGTCCCATGAAGTGATATCCGCCTTAGACATGGTGCGATCACCGCCTTTGAATCTTTTTCCTGATACCATTACAATCGAATTCCACTAAAAATCATCCGCGTGGAGCTTTCTGCATTATAAACCTCATCTTCATAGCTGCCATGCACAGCTTCGAGCTGTAAACCCGCTTCCTCGATCATTCCGCTAAATTTCTCCAAGGAATACAGCTTCACACGTTCATGATATTGACGAGGTGTAGAATCATTCTTAGAGGTTAAAATGATGTCCTTCTTCACATACCCATCCTCGATCCGCCGCGACTCATCAATCAGATTCTTTTCATCCTCGCGGGTAGAATGCGGCACCAGATGACGAATCACATACGCAGGGTTCAGATAATCAATAACAAACTTGCCACCCGGCTTCAACATCCGATAGATTTCACGCAAAACCTTTACCTGCTCCTCATCCTCTTCAAAATAACCAAAGGAAGTGAACAGATTAACCACAGCATCGAAACCTCCAGTTAACGGTAGGTCCCGCATGTCAGAACGCAGCCAAGTTACCTGCTCCGCTCCTTTTTGAGATCTTGCCTCACGCAGCAGTACCTCTGATAAATCTACTCCAGTTACCTCGTACCCTGCTTCCGCAAGCGCCAGTGAATGACGTCCCATCCCACAACATAAATCCAGCACTTTGGAGCCTGGCGGTAGTCCCAGCCACGAGATCATTCGTTCAACTTCTTTACGAGCTCCACCAAAGTCTCGATGTTTGTATACGACCAGATAATCCTCTCCGAAGCTCTTTTCATACCATTCAGTCATGTTGTCTCTCCTCCCACAGGCGTCTTCCTGTAACTCCACTCTATGTATGTTAATGTATCGCCATTGTACAGTCTTTTACTCACAAACTCAAAGAAGAGTTGTCACAGTGGAGCGCTCAGCCCCTTCATGACAACTCATTCCTGTAGCTTCCCTTACACAAGCTGCTGCAAATATACTCGTGCTTCATAAGGACGAAGTTTAAGCGGTTGGATCTGCTCATCTTTTTCCACGGAATAATTAGAAATTAACAGCTCAATATTGTCTGGTTGGAACTCCGCTGGCCATTCGAATACAGGCTCTCCATCATAAAAATTCAGAATAACCAGCAGCCGCTGATCTTCTAATGTCCGAGTATACGCATATATCTCTGTATGCTCTGCGAGCAGCAGCCCGTAGGCTCCATAAACGATGACTTTGTGTTTTTTTCTCAGGGCAATCAGCTGTTTATAGTAGTTGTAGATGGAATCGGGATCTTTAATCGCATTGCCAGCGTTGATCTCCATATAGTTGGAATTTACTTCAATCCAAGGAGTCCCCGTCGTAAAACCACCTGCGTGACCATCGTCCCACTGCATCGGGGTGCGGGCATTATCCCGGCTTTTATGATGAATGGCAGACATAATCTGCTCTTCTGGAACGCCGTTTTTTCGCTTTTCTTCATAATAATTAAGCGTCTCTACATCCCGGTACTCATCAATGGATTCGAAACAGACATTCGTCATACCAATTTCTTCGCCTTGATAAATATAAGGTGTGCCTTCCAGCATGTGAATGAAGGTCGCCAGCATTTTAGCCGAAGGAATCCGGTAAAAAAGGTCGTTCCCAAACCGGGACACTGCGCGCGGCTGGTCATGGTTGCAGAGATAATTCGCATTCCAGCCTTTGTCATGCAGAACCGTCTGCCAATTACTCATAATCTTTTTCAGCTCCAGTAGACTCCATGGGACGACATCCCATTTTCCACTACCTGCCGAAGCGGCATCCAGAAACATATGCTCAAACTGAAAAGTCATATTCAGCTCTCTACGCCCGTCCCCTACATAATCTAGCGCCTGCTCCGGTCCAAGTCCTGAGGTCTCTCCTACCGTCATAATATCGTAGAAATAAAGCACTTTATCATATAAATTCTGTAGCAGGGTATGCACATCTGCCAGATTGGAGAACATTCCATAAGCCCTTACGGTAGGTGTTCCACCTGGATTATCCGCATCCGGGTACCCTTTCGTCTTCACGATATGTGCAATGGCATCAAAGCGGAATCCGTCCACACCCTTCTTCAGCCACCATTCCACCATCTCATGCAGCTTATCAATGACCACCGGATTCTCCCAGTTCAGATCAGGCTGATATTTGGAGTAAAGGTGAAGGTAATATTCATCCGTCCGCGGATCAAGCTCCCACACCGAGCCACTGAAATAAGACTCCCAGTTATTCGGGGGTCCCCCATTTTTTCCTTTTCGCCAAATATAGTAATCCCGTTTCGGATTATCTTTCGACGATCTAGATTCAACAAACCATGGGTGCTCATGTGACGTATGGTTCAGAACCAAATCCATCATCAGCTTCATCCCACGTGCGTGCATCTCCCTCAGCAAATGGTCAAAATCATCCATCGTGCCAAATTCCTTCATAATGTCACAGTAATCACTGATATCATAACCGTTATCATGGTTTGGTGATTTATAAATAGGGCAGACCCAAATCACGTCTACACCTAAATCCTGCAGATAATCCAGTCTGGATATGATTCCTTGCAAGTCTCCAATCCCATCTCCGTTACTATCCATGAAGCTAATCGGATAAATTTGGTACACGACACTCTCTTTCCACCATTTCGGGTTCATTTCTCGGTTACCTCCTATTTAGCTATATGTAGAGTTTAACCACACAAAGCCTAGTAGATAACAATTTACTCCTACTTCCCTAGTCCCTTTTGATATTGTGAGGGCGTAAGTCCGGTCCATTTCTTAAAAGTAGCACTGAAGTGGCGTTCTTCCCCATAGCCCACTAACTTTGCAACGGCGTACATTTTTAAGTTTTGGCGGAGCAGCTTTTTTGCCTCTTCTACCCGGTATTGATGCAAGTAATCGAGAAAATTCACACCCAGCTCCTGGCGGAACAGTGAACTTAAATAAGTATTAGATACATAAGCTTCCTTCGCAACATACTCCAGAGACAGATTGGTATTATATTTGTTACGGATGATCTCGAGCGCTGTAACTACTGTTCGATGCAGAGGGCGATGTTTAGAAAAAGCCTCCACCACATTCTGCATGATCTTATTCAGGATCGTAGACAATTCTTCCAGCGTCTCGATCTGTGGTGCCTGCTCCATCCAATTGACCAAATGCTGCTTCCATTCGAATCCAGCTACTTGTTTTTCCTGCGCAAGCCTCTTAAGGCGAACGACAAAAGCTGTTGCCCGAATATTCACCTCCTGCTTGAGGCATCCGGGGTTTCCGCGAAAACGTTCCAGCCACTGCTCCAGCAGATCGAGGGCAAGCTCATTACTTCCTGCACCGACTGCCACAAGCATCTCATCCTCCAGCACATTTAATTCAGGATCATCTAAAATCCCGATCTCCTGTGCGCCACCCCCAATAACTCCCGAACCTTCTGTAAAAAAATAAACGCCGCCTTTCCCGTTCAGAAAGCGGGATTCCATGGCCTGAAGCGCTTCTTTATAAGACAGGTGAGCTTCCGAAATATCCGCACGACAGGAGCCTACAGCAATACTGATTGACAGCTTGAGGTATTTCTCCAGGTTGCTTTGCAGCATCCCGATCTGCTCTTTTAAATAGATGGGGGTTCGGTAAGACTTGCGGGAATCCGTTCCAGCTAAACCACTGCCGATCCAGAGCAGGAGATTGCCATCATGAAAGGTCTCTATTTTTCCTTTATAGATAGGAGACAAGGTCTCACTAATAATATTTAGGGCCGCGTAACGTAAAAGTACAAAATCCTGTCCAGACCCACCAGCAGAGGGAGGATCAAAATCAAAGCTGACCAGCCCAATCTGCGGACCTTCGTGACTAATAGCCATAGCTAACTCACCGATCAGCTCCTGCCGCCGCTCCAGCGGAACCGGAGGATGATGAATCCATTGGGACAGCACTTGGCTTTTGACAAGCGGTGCATTTTTATGCCAGGAACGATCTCTTTTTAGCTGCTCATTCTCCTGACAACGCTGCCTTTCAATTAGCTCCTTAGCCTTGAGTACCGTCTTCAGAATTTCCTCCGGCCGGCACGGCTTCAGCACATAATCGACAACCCCCAGCGCAATCGCTTGTTTCGCATAAGAGAACTCATTGTAGCCAGATAAAATAATCGAGCGAAAGTCGTAACCGCGACGCCGTCCAGCTTCGATTAGCTCCAGACCATTCATCTGCGGCATGCGGATATCCGTTAACAATAAATCCGGCTGTTCAGACTCCATCAGAGCCAGCGCTTCACTTCCGTTCCCCGCCTCGCCCATTACCTCAATCTGATGCGAATTCCAGTCAATCATATTGACGATACCCTCACGGATGGTGTCTTCGTCTTCAGCAATCAGCAGCTTCAGCTTCATCATTTAGGGACCCTCCACAGTGATATGAATGATAATACGTGTGCCTGCTCCTTCTACACTCTCTACTTGCAATGAGGCTCCGGCAAAAAACAAAGCTAAACGTTCCTGTACATTCGAGAGCGCAAACCCCGAACGTCCAGCATTCTCCTCTTCCTCCGAAATAGAGCTTCCTCTCGCTAAACGCTGATGTAGCTCCTGAAGTCTTTCCGGCGTGATTCCCACCCCGTTATCTTGAACTTCGAGCACAATAGTCCTATCTTTGCGGAAGGCGCGAATCGAGATTAGTCCGCTTCCAGCCAGTGGCTCGATCCCATGAATCACTGCATTTTCCGCCAGTGGCTGGAGCAGCAGCTTAGGAACTGTAAAATCCTTGATACTCTCATCCAAGGTAATTTCGAACTCAAAACGTTCTCTAAACCGATTTTTTTGCAGGAACAAATAATTCTTTACAAGCTCTACTTCCTGTTCCAATGTAAACGTATCCCGCCCATCATTTAAGCTCAGCCGGAATACTTGAGAAAGCGAATAGACCATATCCGCTATTTCTTTGTCGCCCTTCTTCTCAGCTTCCCAACAAATCGTATTCAGCGTGTTATATAAAAAGTGCGGCCTGATCTGTGCCTGAAGCGTTTTCAATTCTGCTTCCTGCTGCTTCAGTTTGGAGGCATATACATCATTGATGAGCGATTTGATCCGCTGCACCATTAGATTATAACCATGGCCCAAGAGACCAATCTCATCATTTCCTTCAAAAAATACGCGCTGCGTGAAATCCCCTGTCTGGAATCTGCGCATGGAGCGGGAAAGTTTTTTCAGCGGTTTCGTTATTGAGGCGGCGGCGAGCCAGGTAACCATTAAGCTAACTGCTAAGCACAGAAAAGCGATCGTCACCGTGACCTGTGAAATCTGCCCCAGCTCTTTGACAAGCTGCCGTTTGGAATGCACCACCACTACATACCAACCCGTCGTTTCTGACTGCAGATGCGAGACAATCCACTGTTTGTGATCCGCTGTAGACTCCAGTCTCTGCTCTAGGTTCAACTTAGGATCGCTGTCCGCAAAATACGGAAGATCAAGATCTCTTTTGCCGATCCAGCTCCGGTTAGAAGCCGTAATGATGAGTCCGTCTCGATCTACCACAAACATATCTACATCATCTTCAGAGTTGTCTAGATATTGGCTTCCGATCTTTCCAGCATCGACCCCGATCACCGCTAGCCCTGCGGGTTTTAAAGTATATACATTCTTGATAATTCTGGAAAGTACAATCTTATGATAATGATCACCAACAAATATGCCATCCGTGGGTCTGGACAATCCAAAGGTTGGACTGCCTGCGGCTTCAACGGCTTCCTTGTAGTACGAGGTTTGGATAAAGTTAGAGAACTTCATGCCAGTTGTCAATCCGGCTTGGTTCGCAGCAAAAGGCTCCGCCCCGTTATTCTGGTCTTCCAAAGAGTATAGAATCAGGGATTGAATCGAGTTGCCAGCGACCATCAGGTTGGTGACCGTTTTAAATACGGAATTACGTTCTTTTTGTGCTTCTGACGACACTAAGAGCCGCTGCACACTTTCATCCAGAAAGAGTGTATTGGAAAAAGAAATCATTCCCCTCACCATCTCATCAATCTGCTCTGCTGTTTTTCGGGTCAGGTGATCCTGTGACTGTTTCATTTTCTCCACCACCTGCTGCGAAGAGATCTGATAGGAGTTCCACCCCATAGCAAATATAGTCACGAGAAGCAGCGGCACAAACCATAATAACAGCTTAAACTGGAGCGGAAGATGGCGATAACGGCTTAATAAGCGGATGTTTCGATTCATGAGAACCACCTTCATGTATAATCAATAAATGTGTAAACCAAGTATAACTGAAATCATTAAACCCTGAACCAGCTTTTTACAATCACTGAAAAATGCCTACATAGTTCTTAAATATGGACCATGTTTCTATCGGTCATAAACTCTTAAGATGGGGATGCAAGAAGAAACGACATTGTCGTCCTCGTTTGATGGCAGCCGTTCTCGTGGAAATATATCTCATAAAAAAGGTGGGTTTTTGATGAAAGGTAAAGGAATAAAGCTAGCACTTATGAGTCTAATGCTACCAGCTCTGCTGGCAGGCTGCGGTGGCGGAAATAACAATGCGAAAGCTACCAATGCACCTACAAATGACAAGGCCGAAGCTACTGCCGAAGCAACAGCTAGTGCAGGGGAAAACACACCCGCCGAAAAAATCACACTGAAGTTCTTCACCGCGCTCGCGGATCGGGCCAATGGTTCAGGTAAGGTAGAGCAAGACATTATCGATGCTTACATGAAAGAGAACCCTAACGTCAAGATTGAAGTGGAAGCGCTTCAAGATGAGCCTTACAAATCAAAAATCAAAGTGTATGCCTCCAGCAATCAGCTTCCCGATATCATTCAAGCCTGGGGTCAGCCCTCCTTCCTGAGTCCGCTGCTGGATAACGATCTGCTGCTTGAACTGAACAGTGCTGACTTCGAAGGTAACCAGTTTGTGTCCGGATCCATGGACGGCTTCAGTAAAGACGGTAAGCTTTACGGCTTGCCGCGTGGTGCCGACTACATGGTGATGTACTATAACAAAAAAATATTTGCTGACAACGGCATCGAGGTTCCAAAAACCACAGATGATTTGCTTGCCGCCGTCAAAACACTTCGTGCCAAGAAAATTAACCCGATCGCTATGAATGGTATGGACGCTTGGACACTGCCTATCTGGTATGAATTTGTAGCCCAACGTCAGACTGGCGATTTCAATACAATGGATGAAGCTGTTGCACGTAAAATATCCTTTACAGATCCTAGTCTGGTTGCAGCTGCAACTGAAATGCAGCAATTCGCCGATGCTAAAGGTTTTGCCGATGGCTGGCTGACTGCCGATTATGGTGCTGCACGCAACTTGTTCGGACAAGGGCAAGCTGCCATGTTCTTTATGGGCGCTTGGGAGTCGGGTCTGGCAACAGACGAGAACTTCTCTGAAGAATTCCGCAATAACGTAGGTGCTTTCGCATTCCCAGCTTCAGCTAAAGGTAAAGCAACCGATGATGCCGCTTGGTATGGTGGTGGATATGCAGTCAGCAAAAACTCCAAACATGCTGAAGCCGCTGTTGATTTCTTGAAATATTTCTTCGCTCCAGAGCATTGGTCTAAAATGCTATGGCAAGCTGGCGCGGGTACACCTGCGCAGCAATTCGATCAATTCCTAACGGGTAACGAAACCCAGCTGCAAAAAGAATTGATTGAAGTGTTCAGCTCCATGACCTCTTCCAGCGGTACTCCACTGCAGGATGTGGGTGACGATGAGTTCAAGCAAAAGGTAATGGAGGCGCATCAAAGCCTGCTTTCTGATGCGATTACCCCTGAAGAATTCGCCAAAGCACTGGATGCTGCATCCGATAAATTCGCTGGTAAATAAACCAGAGAACTACAAAAAACATGAACCTTAGCGCTCCTGAAGTAACCTTATAGATGGCAGTGCGCAAACCCCGGCTTCCCCCAGAGGCCGGGGTTTTGTTTTCGAAAAAATGTATACACCGATCTGAAATTTACGGCATGTTCCGGTGCCTGGCTTCCCGTTACGATGGTAATAGATAGATTACTCTTTAAAAGGACGGAGATTTCCATGCACAGAGTGTTAAGCGACAAAAAAGCGATATTCTTACTCATCGCACCTGGACTGTTCCTATTTGCTTTTATGATCTGCATCCCTATCTTCATGAGCGCTTATTACGGTTCTACGGATTGGGGCGGAATCGGCAAATACAATTTCATCGGCTTTGATAACTACCGCGAAATTCTATTTCATGACAAAGTGTTCTGGAGATCGCTGGTCAATGCCCTGCTCCTGACCGCCGCCACTGTATTTTTACAACATCCCTTTGCCATTCTCATGGGGATATTCCTAACCAATTCCGGCAAATACGAAAAAATATTCCGGACGATCTTTTTTATCCCCGCTGTAATTTCCGTCGTCGTTACAGCCAAGCTGTGGACCGGAATTTTCCATCCGAACTACGGACTGCTCAACAAGCTGCTAAGCGGAGTTGGATTGGACGCACTTACGCATGATTGGCTCGGTGATCCGAAGACAGCCATCTGGTGCATCATCATTGTTGTTATGTGGCAAGGCTTTGGGTATGCACTGCTGCTGTATTATTCAGGTCTGCAAGGCATTCCGGAAGATTTAAGCGAAGCCGCAAGAATCGATGGCGCCAACAACTTTACCCTCTACACGCGTATCATCATTCCGCTGCTTTCGCCGATGATGCGGGTTGCCATCATCATTGCCGTCACCACCTGTCTTAAGCAAATGGAAACCGTATTCTTAATGACCAACGGTGGCCCTGCAAATAGCACACAGTTCCTAGGGAACTATCTGTACAAAACCGCCTTCTCATCATCGCTATACGGCTATGGTAATGCCATTTCGATTCTGTTTATTGTGTTCTGCCTGATCCTAACCGTTATCCTCAACAAGATTTTAAAGAAAGATATCGGAGAATTTTAAAGAAACCCTGTAACCGGAGGATATCCTATGAATAATTCCTTATCGCCTGCCGCTTCACCCCCTAAGCTAAACCTTCACAAACAAGAACGCAGAAAGCCTACAACGGGCAAAATTCTAATGATGGTGTTCCTGTGTATCATCGCGTTGATTCAGTTATTTCCGCTTATTTGGTTGATCGATTATTCCCTGCTCAAGAGCGGTGAGTTCTTCGGAAGCTCATTTCTGAAATGGCCCTCTCCACCCCAGTGGGAGAACTATCGAAACGCTTTTACCTACGGGCGTGTACCACGTTATTTTGCCAACAGTCTTATCATTACAGTGATAACTGTTATGCTCTCTGCGCTGGTGTCCCTGATGATGGGATATGCGTTTACCCGGATGAAATGGAAGCTAAGTGGCATTGTCCTGTCTCTAATCATGTTAGGCATGATCATCCCGATTCACGCTACATTGCTGCCAAACTTCATTCTGTTTAACAAGCTTGGGATGCTGAACAATATGTACACATTGATTTTGCCTTACTCAGCCATTGTCATCCCCATGAGTGTCCTGATTATGACCGGGTTCCTGGAGACCATCCCACGGGCCATTGAAGAGTCCGCCGTTATTGATGGCAGTGGCATTTACGGGTTAATCTTCCGTATCATCCTGCCCATCACCAAACCGGCGCTGGCAACCATCTGTGTGCTCAACTTCATCAGCACTTGGAATGAATTCATTATGGCGAATACCTTCCTCACCTCGGAAGATCTTAAGACGATTCCCTTCTCCATTATGAAATTCACTGGTGAGTATTCATCCAACTATGGTGCACAGTTCGCGGTTATGACGATCATCGCTATCCCCACCATCCTGATCTACCTGCTCTTCACAGAACAGATGACCAAGGGTATTACCGCTGGAGCGGTTAAGGGCTAACACAATAAACTTAATCCTAACAACATTAAAAGGCTGACAAGACAGGTTACGTACCCGTCTTGTCAGCCTTTATTCATTCTTACTAATATCTCTTACGGTCGTTGCCAATCCTCCCTCAGCCATTCAACCAAGAGGAGCTCTGGCACATTCACTTTATTAACTTCGGCATAGTCTCTCACCCGTTCAAGCAAACGTCCCGCGGTTCCAGCACTAACCTCTAAACCATGTGCGTTCAGAACATGCATGATTCCACCACTTCCGGAATGTTTACCTAACACAAAATGATGTGCTCTCCCCACCTCTGTGGGATCAAAGGTCTGGTAGGTGGCTGTTTCTTTCAACAAACCGTCAACATGTATCCCAGATTCATGTGTGAAGGCGAGTGATCCGACGATTGGTTTGGCATCGCCGACACTTCGGCCCGAGGCTGTGATCACCCTATCCGCCAGCCCTTTCAAACACTCCGGACGTACGCTGCTCTCTCCGCCATAAAGATAACGCCAAGCCATCACTACTTCTTCCATTGCTGCATTCCCGGTACGTTCACCAATCCCTGCTACCGTAGTGCTTGCCCAGACCGCACCCGCGGCAATACCGCTAAGTGTGTTTGCAGCCGCAAGACCAAAATCATTGTGGCAGTGTACCTCAAGCTCTACATCTACAGGAACAGCACTAAGTAATGTGCTTACCCGCTCTGCCATTTGACCCGGATGATGAGCAGATACCGTATCTGCATAACGGAACCAACGAATGCCTTCTTTATATAATGTATTTACCAGTTCAACCAGGTACTCCATACTTGCCCTTGAAGAGTCCTCCATCCCCACCGACACAGTCATTCCTAGCCGTTGACCATATTCCGTCGCATGCAGTAATCTTGTCAGACCTTTGGCAGGTGTTAAACCTAGCTTACCTTGTAATTGAATTTCCGAGACAGGGATCGATACATGACTCCAGTTCACACCCGTCGCCCAAGCTTTGTCGATATCACTTTCCAAAGCCCGATTCCAAGTCATCATCTTCATAGGTAGACCTAAATCAGCGATGGCCGCAATATCTTCTTGCTCTTGCTTGCCCATGGCAGGAATTCCTACCTCTGCTTGCTCCACTCCGCATTCCGACAGCAACCTTGCGATTTCCAGCTTTTCTTCCCTCGTGAATGAAACTCCAGCCGCCTGTTCACCATCCCTAAGTGTCGTGTCACATAGCCTGAGACTTTTCACGGTTTACCTTCCTCTCCGCAGCAAGTGCAATTCGGATTACGGGTAATATGGACGCTGTAACAGGCGAAGTCGAGTGAATTGAAGCGATGCATTACGCCCGCATAAGTCGTCCCTACCCTTGTAACCCATTTTACGGCTTCCAACGCAGCCAGACAACCCGCAATTCCGGAGGTTGCTCCCAATACTGGAAAGCCAAACGGTTCCCATTCTGGATTCACATCCGGATAAAGACACTCTAAGCAAGGGGTTTCACCAGGTATAACCGTTGTTAGTGAAATCTCAAATCCATACATCGCCGCCTCTACCATTGGCGTGCCGGTTTCTACACATAGGCGGTTCAACGTATATCTTTCCGGAAAATCATACCGTGCATCAATCACTATATCGGCTTGTTCTACCCAAGGTTTTGCCATATTGTATTCAATCTTCGAATTAAATCCTTCCATTTCAACATTTGGATTCAGACGTTTTAGCTGCTGAATGGCTGTGCTCATCCTTTCCATACCCAAATGATCACTGTCCATCAATATCTGTCGATTTAAATCTGGAGGCACAATGTTTCCTTCATGCGCCAAGATCAGCTTGCCGATTCCGGCAGCAGCTAAATAAAGTGCGGCAGTGCCTCCAAGCCCTCCAATTCCAGCAATCATCACTGTAGCTTCTTTTAGCGCTTTCTGCCCACCTTCTCCAAGCAGCTTCAATTGGCGAGCGTATCGTTCCAGTTCGGTGCCGCCTACAAGCTGCTCCATTTTGCTCCCTCCCTGTGGCTGAGCTGCATCATTGGAATCTAACCCTCCAGACCATCCGTTCCATAAAGAGCTGTCATTTCATTAAATTTATCCATAAAGGCTAACCCTTCTTCTACACAAGCAACGCCGTAGCGAATTACTTTCTCCTCAGAGGTAAAAGGAAACGGAAAACCTGCTCTCAAGCTTTTTAACACAAGAATAATCCGATCACTATATAAAAGAGCACGCCCAAATCCTTCCCCGTTTATTTCAGATGAACTCTGAACCAGAACCCCACTCTTCTCCTCGATCACGCCCGCCACCGCCTGAAACAAGAGAGGAACCTGCAAACGGACTTTTGGAGAAACCGCGCAGTTAAAATCAGATTTGTTCTTGTCTTCAGGGGAAGCGAGAAACAATCGTTCGATCTTCTTCTGTGGTGAAAGAGAAGCATGTCTTCCAAAAAAGTCTTCTGTATCAAGCAATTGACACAACCGCCGTATGAACATCTTTGCTATATCTTTATCCAGCTCTTTCTCCGTGGTTCGACTACGGCGGTTTAATACTGCCGCTTCCGGAGCAACCCGGCCCATTAATGCAGCACTCTCATTAGCTATGGGATCCATCTACACTCGCCCCTTCCGCTTCATTTTCAGCATGTAATACCTTGGCTAGCCACATCGGTGGTTTGCCCTGTAGCATTTCAACAATCCGCTTCACTTGCTCATCAATAGGACTGCCTGGTGGAACCTTTACCGGCATAATTTTACGACGTGTGACTCTTGCCGCTGCTGAGGCTCCAATCTGCATGATGAATATTAGTGTGCAATCCTCTACCACCTCCAGACGACTCTCTATTTTGCCTGCTTCATCCTGATTGAGAATCGTTGGCAGTTTACGAAGATCTATAAGCTCCCCGCCACTTTTGGTAACTTTATAAATTGCGAACATCGGACTCTGCCCAAAATGGGCATTCACTCTAATTCCATCCTCTGTAGCGAATGCTACTTTCACGATGTTCCTCCTCCCTTCGCATTAACAGATTCGCCGCTTTATTCGTCCACTCCATCGCTCCCCGATACCCTACAGAAGTGGCCATATAAGCACCAAGCTCATTCCAAACGGGAAATCCAGCCGCCATAAATGCTGCATCTAACCGCGCCGCTCCATTTATCCCATGTGAGTTACCGATCCATAAATCTGCACCTTTACCCAAAAACTCAACATCATCCAGATCACCGACCCATACCTCTCGTTCCATCTCAACCACCAAAGGAGTTTCATAGGAAGTGACCAGGGCCTTTTGCTCCACCCCCAGCTCTTCGAGCCAAGAAGATACGGTATACAAATGGTCTGGCTCCAGCGCAACAAGTGCAGACATTCCCGCAAATTGAAAATGAGCATCCAGCATGCTATCCAATAAATTCTCTCGTTGCCAGCAATAACGAAGCTGTACCGGCTCCCCGCTAATTTGATGCAGAAATTGCAAAATATCATCCGTTGCTTTAAGCCCCATAGCACTCTCGAATACTTTGTAGGGAGTTCCCAGCGCATTATGCAGTCTTCTAGCTGGACGCTCCATACTTCCGCCGATGGCAAGGGTTAGACCCGAATGCAAGCTTTGCAGCATCGAATCTAGAGGCACCCCACCTCTTGTTAGCGGTGAAAATCCTGTCAGCAGATGCCCAGACAAAGAGGTCGATATATCAGGTACAGCGATTACCTCAAAACCGAAGGAGGATATCATTTCTTTCAGCTCCATCACATCACCCGGCGTCAGAAACGATCCCGGCAAGAGGGTAATCTGACGTGAATTCACACTCCTTGAACCCCGATGGCCTACCTGCTGAATCATCTCATCAAGCATCGCCTCCACGGTAGAACTGAACCCCGATTCCAATGAACCACGAAAGTCAGGTAAGGTGACGGAAAAAGCAAGCCCACCCCGCATGTTCCGCTCCCTTTTATAGGTCTTGAGCATGGATTGATAATCCACTCCAGCCACATCCGTCAGCTCAGTCCCAATAATGCCTATTATGTCTGGTCGGTGTTTACTGAGTATGGTATTTAGAGCTTCCTCTAAATTACGATTCGCATCAAAGATTACATCCATCTCCTGCAAAGCAGAGGTCTGTACGGCTATAGGCTCGCGAAAATGCCGGGTAAGCAGCGCCTTCGGAAATGCGGAACAACCTTGCGCGCCATGCACAATAGGCAATGCCTTGTAGCAACCCTGAAATGCCAGTACGGAACCAAGGGATTGACCGATTTTGATTGGATTAACTGAAGTAGGTTTACTCCTTTTGTTAACGGTCATAGGAAGGTTCCTCCTTATCCCAGGGAGCGGCACTGGCAGCCAGCTTCCAGATTGGATTAGCAAGAGAATACGTCAGCTCCTTAGCCAGCCTTAGTAAACCTTCGTAACCAGCATAGGCCTTGTGTCTTTCTTGATTAATATCGATAAACGGAATCTGCTCTTTCATTGCCACATACATATTCCGTCCACCAGCAATCATAATATCTGCCTTACGATCCCGGACGGTTTTGATAATTCGGCTTGCCCCACCCTCCGGGATATATT
Organism: Paenibacillus sp. FSL H8-0175; assembly: GCF_045040615.1. Lineage (NCBI taxonomy): Bacteria > Bacillati > Bacillota > Bacilli > Caryophanales > Paenibacillaceae > Paenibacillus > Paenibacillus sp. FSL H8-0175. The sequence goes on from NZ_CP150299.1 coordinate 5,840,498, forward strand.
CGGTGTCATCACCAACACGATCCGCTATACGCCGTATATCATCTTCCGTGCTTTTGTTCGTGCCTACACCTACCACCTGAACGCCTAACTCCTTCAGTGCGGAAATAATCGACCAGCTTTTTACTCCACCCGTATAGAGAACTGCTTTCTTTCCTTTAAGCAGCTTGCGGTAGGGCCGCAGCTCCTGAATCAGTCTGCTTTCCTCTCGTTCCGTCAACCGATCCACACGCCGCTCCATCTCACGGTCATTCAGCAAATAAGCCATTTGACGTAAGGAATAAGTTGTCTCCTTGGCCCCATAGAAGGAGCCTTCGAAATAAGGAATGTGGTATCTTGCCTCCATTTCTTTTGCCAGACCTAACAATGCACGGCTGCACACAACCATATTCACTTTTGCATGATGTGCCCATGTAATTTCCTTATATCTTGCATCCCCTGTAATTCTGGACATTAGCGTAATTCCAACACTCTTCATTAATTTCTCGATATCCCACATTTCACCCGCGATATTGTACTCCCCAATCAAATTCACACCTAAAGGAATCTCAATCTCTGGTTCACCTGTGCCAATGACATATTGTAGCAGCGCTTCACCAGCCAGCCGATTTCCAAGATTCTTACTGCCTACGAATCCGGGGCTGTTCACGGGGATCACAGGAAGCCCCAATCTGCCTGCCGCTTCCTTGCATACCGCATCCAAATCCTCGCCAATCAATGCTGTCACACAGGTCGCATATACAAATATTGCCGGAGGCATAAAGCGCCCGGCAATATAGTCAATGCTATCTTTCAGTTTCTTTTCTCCGCCAAAAATAATATCGTTATCGTTGAGATCTGTAGTGAATCCGTATTGTGAAAGCGAAGGCCCGCTTGACAAAGCCCCTCTACTTTCCCAGCTATTCCCGGCACAAGCAGCCGGCCCATGGACAAGATGCGCAGCATCCATGATCGGCAGCAGCGTGATTTGGGCTCCGTCAAAGGAGCAGCCCCCAGCCGCTTCGCCCGGCTTGGGGCGTGGACATGGTTTCGATTTCGGAGTTAAGCTCCCGCAAGCTTGCGCGTCGAATACATCGTTTCTGATGGACTCCATCGTACCACCTCCCGTAACTGAATACTCCTTACGCTTAAAATGCTCAATTATTCAGTGTTACTACGATAAATATTGGACTTCCGGCCGCTCCCCAACGCTCGGCTCCGTATGAGGACGAGGGAATGAATCGGAAGTATACGATTCGGCTTAACGTTCTCCTACTAACGAACAAGATCGTGGTTGAAGCCAGATGAATCCTCATCCAACCCCTGCAGAATTGTATTTACTATAGTAGTTAACAAGTTCAAGGCACCTTGATAACCGATAATCGGATAACGATGCAGATGATGGCGGTCAAAGACAGGGAAGCCTACACGGATCAAAGGAACGTCGGCATCTTTGGCAGCAAATTTAAGATGAGAGCTTCCAATGGCCAGATCCACAGGATCATCAATCAGCAGAGAGCGCATATGCCACAAATCATTTCCGATATGAACCGTCGTTTCTGCCCCGTAAGGGCTGGCAGCAAGCAGAGCTTTCGCTTCTTCTTTAAATCCGTTTTCCCCATTGGAGCACACAATATGAATAGGCTCTATACCCACTTCCAGACAGAATTCAATCAGGCCGATCAGCAAATCCGGATCGCCAACTAAAGCCACTCGTTTGCCATGCAGATAAGGGTGGCTATCGAGCAAAGCATCCACTACCCGGCCACGTTCTTCCACAAGCTCAGGCGGAATGGGCAATCCCGTTAATTCACTGATAGACTCTATTAGCCGATCTGTGGCATGAATGCCCAGCGGAGTCGACATCGCAACGGTCTGTTGTTTCCATGTGCCGCTGATGTATTCCAATGTTTTTTTGACAGAATATTTCTGAAGTGATAGAGTTCCCAACGCATTAGCTGCCTTCGGCACATCCGCCAGCTTCGTTCCCCCATAATAATAGGAATATTCACCTGTAGCCGGGGAATCAAAATTGCCGCTGTGGTCACCAAGGAAGGTGTAGCCTGTATCAAACGCGGCAAGGATTTTTCGAATTTCCGCAAAATTCCCCGTATAAGGCTCAAACCCTAAAATGACATTCAGCTTCTCTCCAGTTCCCTCTCCACTGCCAGGGGTAGCTTCAATCCCAGAGCGGATGAACAAGGTACTGAGGATAGACTTTAACATGGAGTCGTAACCTGTAATATGTGATCCGGAAAAGCTTGGCGTGTTGGCGTAGGGCACTGGAATTTCGTTCGAAATTGCACCCTTCTGGCGGGCATTGGATATAAAAGCCTGCAGATCATCCCCTATAACCTCAGCCATACATGTAGTGGATACAGCTATCATCTCTGGCTTATAGAGCGCCACACTATTTTCAAGACCATCAATAAGATTGTTCATCCCTCCAAACACCGCACCATCTTCTGTCATAGAGGAAGAAACTGCGGGGGTCGGCTCCTTGAAATGACGGCTTAAATGACTACGAAAATACGCAGTGCAGCCTTGAGAGCCATGTATAAACGGCAGAGTTTTCTCGAATCCCAGCGCAGCCATCAAGGCTCCTAGGGGCTGGCATGCTTTATGAGGATTAACTACCAGTGAGGTGCGGGCAAAATTCTTATCCTTATATTCAGACGACTTCGAGTAGGCTAATGCTTCTGCTGTCTCTTGCTCACTGCAGGGTGCCTCGAATGCTTTTTTCCCATCACGTTGCTTCACATAGGGTTCAGTTTGAAATAATGTATTGTAATCTGGGATCTCCAGTTTGTCCTTCATACGCGCGCCTCCTTTTTAGGGAGTGATCCTGTTTTCCCTGAATTAATCAAGCTCCACACTGGGCTGTTAATGGTCATGTCCATGTCCTTAGCAAAAATCTTAAACCCATCATAGCCATGGTAAGGACCACTATAATCCCAAGAGTGCATTTGCCGGAAAGGAATACCCATCTTGTGATACACATATTTCTCCTTCACACCCGAGCCCATCAGATCAATATCAAGTCTTTGCGCAAGCTCTTCCAGCTCGTAAGCGGTTGGATCATCGTAAATAATAGTGCCTTCCGGAAGTTCAGGAAATGTCTTCTCGTAATCATCCTTGTGAGCGAACTCATACCCTGTGCCCACTACCTCCATCCCCAGATCCTCATAAGCCCCCAGTGTATGGCGGGCACGTAATCCGCCTACCAGCAGCATGACCTTTTTACCTTCCAGCCGGGGTTTAAATTTAGAGATTATCGCCTCCATTTGTGGCGTGTACTTAGCGATGACTTTCTCGCAGTTTTCCTGAATATATTCATCAAACCTTGCGGCGATGGCTCGAAGGCTTTCAGCGGTTTTGGTCGGCCCGAAAAAGTTGTATTCCAGCCAAGGAATCCCATATGCTTTCTCCATCGTCGTTACCATATAGTTCATGGAGCGATGACAGTGAATCAGATTGAGCTTCGCCTTATGCGCAATCGCCAATTCATTGATGGTTCCATCCCCAGACCACTGCGCAATAACACGCAGACCCATTTCCTCCAGTAAAATGCGTGAAGCCCAAGCGTCCCCACCGATGTTATAATCTCCGATAATATTAATATCGTAAGGACCACATTCCGCAAGCTCCTTCTTCCCCATCAGAAAATCACGGATCGCATCGTTAGCAATATGATGACCCAAGGATTGGCTAACCCCACGGAACCCTTCACAACGAACGGGAATGATCGGGATACCTAGCTCGATAGACATTTTTTTGGACACCGCTTCAATATCGTCTCCGATTAGCCCCACAGGACACTCTGATTGGATCGAAATTCCTTTAGCCAGTGGGAACATTTCTTTAATTTCACGGCAAATGACTTCAAGCTTCTTGTCACCGCCAAATACAATATCTGTCTCCTGAAAATCACTCGTCACCTGCATAGCCGTAAAATTATCAATGCCCAGTGTTCCGTTGGCATAATTCCGTCTTGTTCCCCAGCTATATTGCCCACAACCTACAGGACCATGGCTGATATGCACCATATCCTTGATCGGGCCCCAGACCACGCCCTTCGAACCGGCATAAGCACATCCTCTTTGGGTCATAACCCCCGGACGGGACTTCATATTCGATTTGATGGCGCATTTGCCACAGTTTATTAACTCTTCATTATTGATTTCAAAATGCTTCTGACGATCCTTCCGTGCCTTTTCCGGGTAAGCCTCAAGAATCTCTTCGAGCATCTTTTGGTTATCTTCGATATTAAGCCCCATTCTGAACCCTCCTCATCCCTTAGAGTGATCCGGTGAACAGCCGTCTCTCCACTCCTGTTCACCGGACGAACCTAATTATTGGCCAGATGCCTGCAGCTTTTTCAGCGCCGTCTCTTCATCCTCAATCACACCAAATTCCATGAGTAAATCCTCCAGCTCTTCCATAGAAATCGGGGTCGGGATTGTCATCATATTGTTATTCAGGATCTTTTCTGCCAAAATCTCATATTCTCTCGCTTGCTGATGATGAGGATTATATTGGGCCACGGTCATTCTTCTCAGCTCTGCATGCTGAACCACATTATTCCGCGGGACAAAATGGATCATTTGTGTATTCAAACGGCGTGCCAGCTCCATAATGAGCTCATCCTCACGGTCCGTATTACGACTGTTGCAGATCAGACCGCCCAATCTTACGCCACCGCTGTTGGCATACTTTAGAATTCCGCGCGCAATGTTATTGGCCGCATACATAGCCATCATTTCCCCGGAGCATACGATATAAATTTCCTGTGCTTTATTCTCACGGATCGGCATTGCAAATCCACCGCATACCACATCACCAAGTACGTCATAGGATACAAAATCCAATCCTTCATAAGCCCCTTGCTGCTCCAAAAAATTAATAGCTGTAATAATCCCGCGGCCGGCACAACCCACACCCGGTTCAGGTCCACCACACTCCACATTAAGAATGTCGCCATATCCCAACTGAACTACATCCTCGAGCTCCAAATCCTCAACCGTTCCTCTTTCTGCTGCCAATTGGAGCACTGAATTCTGAGCTTTAGTGTTCAAAATCAGCCGTGTGGAGTCCGCTTTAGGATCACAGCCTACGATCATTGTTTTTTGACCAAATTTAGTGGCGAGCTGCGCCAAAGTGTTCTGCGAAGTTGTGGATTTACCGATACCGCCCTTACCGTAAAAAGCTATTTGTCTCATCATTCATCATCCCTTCGAAATCGATATATTTTCAAAATAAGAGCTGATCTTCACACTTTCGAGAATCGCATCTTGTATTTCACCTTTACGCACCAGAGGCAATACTCCGGCTTTATTTAAGCTGGCGCGGGGGACATCGCCAATACCAGAACAGAGCAATATTTGACAGTCCTGTAATATAGAAATAATTTCTTGTAGCGTGGCATTCTTATCCCCATTACAATCCGCTTTACCGTGGCAATAGGCCTGAATCTTTCTGATACCTAGCAGTTTCACGCTTATTCCATCCGTTTCATAAACCATGAACTCTGTCGCGTGGCCAAAATGTTGATTGACCTTATCCCCACCACGTGTAGCAACAGCGACTTTGGTGGTGTGCTGCCCTTGCTGGAAAGAGTTCTGCCTTAGCTCTTTGGCTTTGACACGCTGACGGATTTTGGCATCGAGTTCACGTTGAAAGAGCGCTCTAGCTTGCTCATTAATAACTGGATTTTCATCCATCTTTTCTAATATAAAATCCTGATTACGATCCTGACCTAGCAGCCCAATGGCATCAGCACGGCATTGTCGACAATGGCGCATGACCTTCATCCCTTCGCGCCCAAGCACTTCCTGCAGGTTGTGCAGTTCTTTAGGACGCGGCGCCTTGCGCCCATCCCGTTCATACTGACTTCCTGGTGCGATAATTAAAGGCGTCACATTATGCAGAGTTGCCCCAAGCGTTTTAATTGTTCGCGATACTTCAGGGAGATGATGATCATTGACCCCTGGAATCATAACGGAATTAACTTTAACAAGAACACCTTGCTGCGCCAGCAGCTCCAAACCTTGAAGCTGGCGGCTGATCAGCAGCTCCGCTGCTTCTTGTCCTTCGTACCGGATCCCTTCGTCAACAACCCATGGATAAATTTCACGGCCCACATTGGGATCAACGGCATTGATGGTGATCGTGACATGACGGATACCTAGCGCTAGTATGGCGTCTACATGCCTGTAAAGGGTCAATCCATTAGTACTCAGGCAAAGGGTAACATCAGGGACCTGCCGCTTGACTCGTTCGAACGTGTCAAAGGTTCGTTCTGGATTCGCCAGCGGATCACCCGGACCTGCAATCCCAACTACCGACAGTTGCATCAGCTGTGCGGCTACACCTTTCACTTTGCGTTCAGCTTGCTCTGGAGTTAGCACTTCACTAACTACACCAGGCCTGCTTTCATTCACACAATCGAATTTCCGGTTGCAGTAATTACATTGGATGTTACAGGCGGGAGCAACCGGGATGTGCATCCTAGCAAAAAAACGATGAGCTTCCTCACTGTAGCAGGGATGGCGGCTGAGCTCCTCCTCTGCTTCAATGGATAACCTCGATGACGCCTGCGGCATTTCCCCACCTCCTAAAAATTTTATGCAGCATGAACTACTAGTACTTCTTCGCAGTAAAACTCACTCCGATAGAACAACTCATGTAATTTTAGTTAACGCATTTCTCGCTTGATTGCTTTGATTAGTTTCATCATATTTTCATCAACCTACATCGTCAATCGAGTTTTCCCTTTTTAAGTCCTGTTTTTCCTTATGTTTGCAGTTTCGTCATATTAAATGTTAGTTTATATAACCTATATATATCATGTTTCCGTTTCCATTTTATTCAATCTCTGTTGATTCTCCGTCATCATGTCATGTTTCTGGCCATTTTAAGGATTCTTAAAAGATAGAATCCATTTATTTCTGCAACTTTTATTGACAATGACTTTCATCTCGTATATGATCTCTTTAGGCAAGAACACATTGAATAATCTTAAAAATTTAATATATCCCGTAAAGGGGAGTAGCTGTTAAATAAAGTCGTCAATACGAGAATATGAGGATATTCTCCGGCTTTATTGGCAATTCACATTGTTAGCGAGACCTTTACCAATCAGGTTAGACCTTTATTCCAAAGGCTAATCTGTTTGGTAAAGGTCTTTTTTATATAAATTTGGTTAAAATGGTAGGGTAGATATCTTTTGGTAGATATTTGCATTCAAAAAGGGAGGACAACAGTAATGGATTGGGGATTATTATTAGAGTACGGTTGGGTATTGCTTGTTCTGGTAGCACTAGAGGGACTACTCGCCGCAGATAACGCATTGGTATTGGCAATTATGGTTAAGCACCTTCCTGATGAGGAAAGAAAAAAAGCGTTGTTTTACGGATTAGCGGGGGCCTTCGTGTTCCGATTCGGTTCGCTATTTGTCATCTCCTATCTGGTCGATATCTGGCAAGTACAAGCCATCGGCGCGATTTATTTATTATTTATCGCGGGTAATCATATTTTCCGAAAACTGTTGTTTAAGAAGCCCGTCACAGATGAAGCTGCTGAAAGCGGCACTGACGGTGCGGTCAATAAAAAGAAATCCAGCTTTTGGTTTACTGTTCTGAAGGTAGAAGTTGCTGACATCGCCTTCGCGGTCGATTCCATCCTAGCCGCAGTTGCACTCGCGGTTGCTCTTCCTGCAAGTGGTCTTCCAAAAATCGGAGGCCTTGATGGCGGACAATTCCTCGTCATCTTTGCCGGTGGATTTATCGGTCTGGTCATTATGCGTTTCGCAGCTTCCTTCTTCGTTAAGCTGCTGCATTCCCGTCCAGGACTTGAAATTGCAGCCTTCTTTATCGTAGGTTGGGTGGGTGTTAAGCTGTCAGTCATTACATTGGCGCACCCTTCACTTGGTGTTCTGTCCGAAGATTTCGCTCATAGTACCTGGTGGAAAGCCACCTTCTACGTTGTGCTCGTACTCATCGCTGTAATCGGCTGGTTTATGAGTAGCCACAAGGTTGAAGAGAATGTTGGCGAGAATCCGGTTCGAGAAGTAGACAAACAACTCGGTAAGTAATCGTAAAAATACAGCCACAAACCATACCCCGAAAGATGCACCTTCTGAACAGGTGTCCGTCTTTCGGGGTATTGTTATTTATCCTCGTTTTTGCTCTCGATATTCCTGCGGCGTACAGCCAACGGTTTTTTTGAAGAATCGAAAAAAATAGTGCTGATCACTAAACCCGAGCTGGCCGGAGATCTCGTGCATTTTTAGAGCAGTTCCAAGCAGCAGCTCCTTACTCAGCTCCACTTTTTTCTCCAGAATATAATCAGAAATCCCCTTCCCTGTCGTTCTTTTATACCAGCGTGACAGATAGGACGGATTAAGTGAGACTTCCTGCGCAATCCGGGTTAAGGACAAATCATCGGCCAGATGGGATTTAATATATTGGTGGATCATGGACAGGATATTCGATTCATCATGTTTATAGGTAGCGCTTCTGTTCGAGATAATCCATTCAAAAAACGTGTGATAAAAAGAGATAACATCCGACCAGTGTGTATTGATATTAAAATATAACAAGCGTGATAAATTCATACCGCTATGTGCTTTTTCCGTTAAACCTAATTCTTGTAAAGTCTGCAGCAGGGTGTTGCTGATCCCAGACATTAATCTTAATCTCAAAAAAGGATCCTCCGGCCCACCTTCCCCCGAGAGCTCCACCCATTTGCGAAAAGATGTGCCCCAATCGAGATCACCTTCAAGCAGCCTTTGTTTTAAATAGTCGAGCAGTAATTCCGCTGTTGCATTTCGATTATGCATAGAACCTGGACTTGGGCCCACTTCCTTGGTATTTATCCTCAGCAGCTTTTCCATCCCCAGTCCGGGGCTATCAAAAATGGCTAATCGTAAACGGTTCAAGGCATAGTTCAGCTCATGCCAATGCACTTCCTGATCACTGGCGATGATAGACACAGATAGTTGCAGACATTTGCCACAGGCTTGCTGAACGGATTCCATTGTTCCGTGGACGAAGCGGAGCGTTTTTAACCAGAGCTCTTCTTCCTTGATTGAGGATACACTTTCACTTTTAGGCTGAACAAAACAAGCTATCGTCCCCGGATCCAGATCCACAGCCTTAACTTCAACCTTGTCGCTGAGCAGCTCCTCCGCAATATTGGCTACCGCATAACGAATTAAGCTCCGGTCTGAAGCCGTTTCATAATTTCGCCAAGCCTCCATTCGCATAATAATAGGCAGGACGGGTCCATCCGCGTTGAACGGGAGCTGAATGGCGTCGAATTCAACCTGCAAGCTCTGCCGGTCTATCCGTTCGGTGCGTCTTAGAATATCGTGTAATAATTGCTGCTGTAACTGGGGCAGCGCGCGCGGGAGCTTGTCGCGAAGCCACTGGCTTTTATAGAAATAATCCTCTTCTGAAGATATTTTCTCCAAAGTCAGCTCCACAGCGGCACGAATTTTATCCATCCCCTCTGTCTTCAATAAATAGTCGACTACACAAGGATTTCGGATCGCCTGATGGGCAAAATCGAATTCATTATGTCCTGTCAGCAGAATTACTTTACAACGTGGCCAGCGGTCGACAATTTCCTGAATTAACGCCATCCCATCCATACCTGGCATACAGATGTCACTAAGCACAATATCTATTTTTACGGTATTAAGCCAGTCTATGGCATGATCCGCTGAATGAACCTTTATGATCTCCAAATCTTTAAAATCTGCCTTTACAAAAAATTCGTACAGCCCATCCAAAATATTAGGCTCATCATCAACTATCATCATTCGTTGCATCCTGCACGTCCCCTTTAAGCGGTAAATTGACTCTTACACAAAGTCCGCCCAAACTGCTTCTCTCTGCCTGCAAGCCATAAGGGGAACCAAATTTGATCCTCAATCTCTGATTTACATTTAATAAACCCGTGATCTCCCCCTGAATGGCATTCTGCTCGGAGAACTGGCGCTGCAAGAGATTTAACTTGTCCTCACTAAGTGAGTCACCGTTATCTTCTATTATAATAGTCAGCGTATGCTCAACTTTTTCATAACTCATTTTTAATAGGCCATTGCTGCTTTTTTGCTTAAGCCCATGCTCGAATACATTTTCAATAATGGGCTGCAGGAGAACCCGTGGGACTTTGATGTCCCGGCAATCCGCTGCAATCTCATCTACCTCAGCTCTAATTCTCGCGCCAAAACGAATCCGCTGTATAGCCAGATAGACCAAAGCATGCTCCTGCTCTTGCTGCAAAGTAACCTCCTGGGCGGAATCCCGGGTCATGTACCGAAAATATTGCCCTAAATAATCAGAGAATTCCTTGATCAGCTCTACATTTTCCACCTCAGCCATCTGTTTTATGCTAAATAGACTGTTATAGAGAAAATGAGGCGTGATCTGCGATTGTAAATGTTTAAGCTCCGCTTCCCCTGTCCGGATACGCTGCACGTAGTTCTCATCGATTAACGTATTCAGATGCTTAAGCATCTCATTGAAACGAGAATATAGATACCCAAACTCATCCCTGCGGGAGTGAGTTATAAAGATCCCCGTCTGCCCCTGCTCCGCTTTCTTAAACCCCCTGATAAGAATAGACATCGGGCGATGAATCATCCTGTATGTCCATAAAGAGAACAAGATAATGATCACTATCGAGACAACGAACAACAGCCATAGCAGCAATGAGTAGACATGAATCGGCTTCATGAGCACCGTATTGGGAATATTTGCGGTCAGCCTAAAGTTATTGCTGTGATCGTAGAGCGAATAGTAAAAAGAATTATCAAAACGATACCGCTGCACACTTACAGTCTCTTCACTATTTAGTGGTTTCTCTATGGGAAACAACCTGGGCTTCTGGTCAGAAGTTGATATCACATAATCGTTATTGCCGAAGGCTAACGTAATATCGCTCCCCCCTGATACCGCAAATTCTTTCAAACGCAACTCAAGCTCAGGTGAGGAAAGCTTCACTCCCAGCAAAAAATTAGGTGAAAGATTGCGATCCAGGTTATAAGGATTACTACGCAGTAAATATAAGTCGTCTTCGTATTTAGATAAAGCACCCTTCAGATTACCCATAGTGGCCAGCAGACTTTGCCATTCCTCGTTGGTGACATCCCTAACCCCCACCGCAGCGCTAACCCGCTTATTAATTTCCGGGACATAATACACAACATCACTAATATAAGGACTGGTTTCTTTGATTTGTTTTAGCTTGGTGTATATATTGTTCAGATTAGAATCCACTTCGTACCGGCTCATAATTGGAATACGGGTACTGAAGGTAGCCAGCGTTTCATCCTGAGAGTACTCCGTGACTAAGCCCGTTATCCGTTGCAGCTCAAATTCAAGATGGCTGTAGTAAAAATGAACCTTCGATTCGTTCGCCCTCTCCACTTCAGCTTGCATTTGGTTGGAGCTATAGTAGGTAATAGATATACTCAGCGCACAGAGTGGAAGCATGACCAATAGGAAAGCTCCGATCAGCTTGATCACAATGGAATCGGGGTTCCACCCGATGGAGAATGATTTCATTGGAATGTTCTCCCTCTTCTATCGAATAATAATAAAGAAGGAGCCATGTTCAGGCTCCTTCTTATTTTTAGGTCCAGTCCAGTTTAACCCTTTACACTACCCACGACTAGTCCATGCACAAAATATCTTTGCAGGAACGGATAAATCGCCAGGATCGGAATGATAGACAAGAAGATCTGGGAGGCTTGCGTTGTACGGTCTGAGATTTGGTTTAATAACGCAGCTTGTTCAAAAGTAATATTTTCGGTCTGGATCGATACCTGCTGAAGTATGGATTGTAAATAGGTGGCCAGCGGATAATGTTCCGGGCTTCTCATATAAATCATGCCATCGAACCATGCATTCCAGTGACCTACCAAAGCGAACAACGTAATGGTCGCAATACTTGGCATAGATACAGGCAGATACACACTCCACAACGTACGTAAGTGTCCTGCGCCATCCATCCATGCGGCTTCCTCCAATTCTTTTGGCAAACCTCTGAAGAAATTGAGCATGAGCAGAACATTAAAGATCGGCACCGCGCCCGGTATAACAAGCGACCAGATGCTATCCAGCAGCCCCATTTCTTTTACAATTAAATAGCCAGGAATCAGACCCCCGCTGAAGAGCATCGTGAACACAAAAATCCAGGCATACACGGTCCGTGAGCGGAAGGACTTTGCCTCTTTAGACAGCGGATAAGCTACTAGAATCGTAAACAACAAGTTAACGGATACCCCAAGCACTACCCGAAGCAGACTAGTTCCGAAGGAGTGAATGAACTGGTTGTTCTGAAGGATATATTTATAGGAAGAAAGAGTGAAATCCACAGGCCAGAAGGTTACGCTACCCGCGTTAACAGCTGCGCTGGAGCTAAAGGAGATCGCCAGAATGTTCACGATCGGAAAAAGACAAAGCACTGCGAGCAAAGTCAGAAATACATAATTGCAGCGGAGAAACCAACGATAAGCAGTTGAAGTATGGTGCATTTAGTCCACTCCTTTCTCTCTAAAAAATCCGATATTTAGCAAAACGATACGCCAGATAATAACCCAGCCCGATAAATACGAAGGAAACTACCGATTTTATCAATCCTAGTGCGGTCGATACAGAGTACTGAGCATCCTGTAGACCAATTCGGTAAATCATCGTGTCCAAAATATCGCCTGATTCATACACTAGCGGGTTGTAGAGGTTGAACACTTGGTCAAATCCCCCGTTCAGGACGTTGCCAAGGCTGAGTGTAAGCATAAGGATCATAATCGGGCGAATGCCCGGAAGCGTAATATGCCAGGTCTGCTTCCATCTTCCGGCACCATCGATTACAGCAGCTTCATAAAGAGAGGAGTCAATGCTGGTTAAAGCCGCCAAATAAATAATCGTCCCGAATCCAAACTCCTTCCATTGATCTGTGATCACTAGTACGTATGGGAACCAGCTATTGTCCGCTAGAAATTGAATAGGCTGCATGCCTAGTGCTTTTAAAAGCATGTTGACAATCCCGCTGCTCGGAGACAGTACATCTACGATAATCCCGCCCAAGATAACCCATGAGAAAAAGTGCGGCATATAAATAATCGTCTGAATCGAACGTTTGAAGCCGTTTACACGAACCTCATTAAGCAATAGAGCCGCTATAACTGGCACGGTCAGGCCAGCAATAATTTTCATGACGGAGATAAATACAGTATTCCATACGACCTGACCAAAACCGGGAAGCTCAAACAAATAACGAAAGTTTTCGAGCCCTGTCCAGTTCATATTCTTAAACCCTGAGATCGGGGAAAAATTCTGGAAGGCAATTACAAGGCCAGCCATCGGAATATAACTAAAAATAATGATCACTATTAAGGCAGGTAAAATCATTAAATGGAGCGGAATATTACGTAGAAATTGCTTAGTATTAAAGTGCATATGCTTTCTCCTCCTTGTATCTCAATTATAGAGCAGCCCCAAATTGCCTTAATAGTGTAGCGTATTGACTTTAAGTATCTTTTGTTGACCTGGTTATCGAACCGAATAGCTGTTCAGCCAAAAAAAGAACTGCCCGTTTGTCATTATCATGACTAGGGGCAGTCCTCTTCTGCGTCGTTTTTACTAGTTTGCTTTTACGATATCATTTACTTCTTTCGTTATTTGATCTCCACCGAGCTTTTTCCAGTTGGCTACGAATTTGTCGAATTCATCGATAGGAAGACTTCCGTAAATGATTTTGACAAAGGTCTCTGCACGCAGTTTATCCAAGGTAGCCGCTTTGCTGTTCATCGTTTTAGTTGGGGCATAAATGAACTCATTCATCAACACCAAGTCATTGTCGCGGTAGTGTTTGATAACCGATTGTGAGCTAAGCGGCCCAAAGATCCGTTCCATATGCCATTTATCAAGATCTCCACCGCGGTAGCTTTGAATATCATCATAGAATAATTTAGCTTCAAGGCCCATGTTTGAGGTATCTCCCGATTCAAGGGCTTTTTCCACTTCATCCTGTGCTTTTACATTTTTGTTCGGTGGCAGGTTGGATACAACCGCATTTTGGAAGCCCAGACCTGTGTCCCCGTTCAAATATTTTGCCCGTTCTGTTTTAGCGGACTCCCCAAACATTTTCTCTGCTTGGAAGTTAAGCAGCTTGATCAATGCCTCCGGATGTTCGTAGCCCTTACGGACCGCGAATACGCCTCCAATCGTAAGATGGTTTTGAGTTTTGGCAGGTTGGTCATCAATAGATTGTACTGGATAAGGCACCCAGTTAACATTTTGATCTTTTTTAATCATGTCCTTTACTTGGAAAGGGGCCCATTGCGGCAAAAATAACATACCGGATTTACCAGCATTCACATCCTCCATCGCTTTGGCAAAGTCTTTTACCCCAAACTCTGGATCAATGACTCCTTCCTTATACAATCTTTGCAGCTCCGCAAGTCCAGCCTTTACCTCCGGTTGAATCGTACCATTCACAACCTCGCCATCGGCGTTTTTGATCCAAGTTTCCAGGTAAGCATGGTACCCGAGTAGAAACGCATTGATTGGCAAGTCCTTGTTCAACGAAATGCCGTAAGTATCCTGTTTGCCATTTCCGTCTGGATCTTTAAATGTAAAGTCTTCTGCAATCTTAATAATATCCTGCATGGATGTTGGCTCTGCCAGATTCAGCTTGTCCATCCAGTCTTTTCGAATCCATATCATATCAGAGGAATCCAGCGAACCCGGGAAGCTTACCATCGCCATCAGTTTTCCATCTTTCGTAACCGGCTTAAGCCCTGCTCCGTCCTCTTCAGCGTAATATTCTTTGACAAGATCCGAAGCATATTTATCAAATACCCCGGTCAAATCCTCCAACATGCCAGCTTCATAAAGCTGCTCGAATTGCACCGTGGACACCTTTAACAAATCAGGCAAATCCCCGCTCGCCAAGGTAACGTTCATTTTATCGTTATAGTTGGCATCAGCCACAATCCAGTCATAGGACACTTTAATCCCAAGCTCTTCCTCGTATCCTCTGGTCCAGATGTTATTGGAATGTGTATCGCCCTGCGCCAACGTCTCTTTGCCTGTTTCGTTCATCGTGGAGCGAAGTTTGATCGGCGGATCATATTTGGTTAAAGGGCCGCCTTCCATTTCCGTTTGCGCACTAGTGTTTCCCTCTGCGGTACTACTACTGTTTCCACTATTATTGCTGGAGCAACCACTGAAAACTAATGATAAAACAATGGCCGATGCCATTAAAGGCAAGCCTTTAATCTTTCTTTTCATCTATTGAACCTCCCTTATTTTCTATATCCTAATTGTAAGAAGAAAGCGTTAACACAGCGAGTGTGAACCGTTTACATTCGGTATCTTTTCTTTACCTATTCATGTTCGCCTAACAAAGCTCCGCTTTAGGGTCACTCTGATTATCATAATACTGTGAGTTTGTAAGTGTCTATGTATTGGTAATTAATTACACAAAAAAGAGGCGGATCCTTATGCTATCCCTTAAGAATCTTAGCCATCAAGATTACCTATATAGTGAGCCGGCGGTTGCATAGTGTAGGCGGAATGGACTGAGGATTGCGTTGAGGATTGCGCGGAGGATTACGCTAAGGATTACGCTGAGGATTGCGCTGAGGATAAATTAAGCGTTGAATTAAGCATTGAATTACGCGGCATTACGCGGCATTACGCGGCATTACGCGTTTAATTGTATTTAGTACACTTATAATGCATCAAATCACTCGGCCAAAGGATATAAGTGTATTCCGTACACTTATATTCTTGCTTTTCTCGCCAGTAGGTGAATTCTCTAGTTTTAGTTGCAGAGAATGCAATTAAAGATACACATTCACCTTTTGCATAAGAAATAGCTGTATAGAATGCAGTTATTTTGCGGATTCCAGCAAGAATCGGCGCACAAAAAATGCTGAGAGGATACTGGAAACTGCATCTGCCAGATAGAGATGCTTTAGTCAATCCGCCGCGCTGCAAACTAAAAAACCAGGCAGCGATTCTCCAATCGTCGGAGAATCGCTGCCTGGCTGTCTTATTAACACTTATTGACCTATGATCTGATCGGTCTTTCCTTGCAGCTCCACTAGCTTCATGATCACCGAAGCCGCCAGCGCTTTTGTTACATTCTGCTGCGGATTAAACTTGCCGTTGTCATCCTTTAAGAGTCCCAATTTCACAACAAGAGCCACGGCCCCCTTATTGTTTATAGCTGAGCTATCACTAAACTGACTTACAGTCACATCTTTATCAAGATAAGCTGTGAGTTTATTGTATTTCAAGAAATTAGCCAGATGAACAGCAAGCTGTTCCCGGGTTAACTTACTCTCTACTTGCAGGCTTTCATCCTTATTGATCCATTTACGATCTGCTGCAAAAATAACTGCATCATAATATGAATTCTCTGGCTTCACGCCTGCCACAGTTTTTCGTTCATTATTATTATAATAATTGGTGAAATTCGGACTAGAAGCTTTGGCAAGATAGGATAACCAATCACCGACAGTTATTTCTTGATCCGGGTTCACTTTGCCATCGGCATCCGGTGTAATCACATGGTGGTTTACCAATTCTGATAATTCCCGCTCTGCTGCATGACCTTTGATATCCGTTGCAGATAGTTGAGCATCCTGCTGACCGAGGTAATCATACACCGCAACCCATTTTCCAGTGGCTGCATCCAAAACCTGATTCAATCCGTTAGATTCATCAAAGGTTGTATCATATACCAGCTTCACCTTCGGTGCGACATAGTTACTATAAGTATTGTATCCACCAACCTGAGTATATTTCAGCTTAGTCTGATATTTAGGCTTATAACTTTCGAGCGCTTCTTTCTTGGAAATTGTTGCATCAGGCGATAATGTGATTCCATCGATACCGCTTATCCGATTCCCCATGTAAGAAGTCAGTCTGCCGTAAAGATCCAAACTTACCGTAATGGTGCTGTCACTCACAGGAATTCCTTGATGATATCTAATAAACTGGTATCCATATCCTGATCCGTCTGAAGTCAAACTCGAATTATCCCCGTATTCTACCAGCTTTAGCTTCTGGCTCGCCTGAGGATATAGACTATTAATTATACTAAGCGCTTTCACCTTCGCTTCAGCCTCACTAAGCTTCTTACCTCCAGCAGGTGCCGGCTCTTCCTTCTTCTTATCCTGAATAGCACCATAAGCTTGAACCTGGTACTGCAATACTTCACCGGTCTTTGCATCGATCTCAGCAGAGGATTGTTCTGGAAAGCCAGCACCAATGTAACGATCATTTCCATTACTGCCCCAGTATAGCTGCCAGATTTTTCGATCTGAATCCTGATAGTCATTTCTCAAGGTTTGCGAGATCAATTTACGATCTGCCGGGATATAAGCAACCTTCTCTACAAGCTGTGCTGCTTCTTTTGCAGAAAGCTCTGTACTAGAACTTCTTGCCTGAAAAACATCCTTGCTCTTCGCTACTTCTGAATACACGACTGAGGTGGATACGGATTCTTTTCCTTCATAATCTATCCGCTTGCCCGTTAATGCATCGATAGGATATAGAGACTGATCTATTGGACGCCAGCCTAGGATCCAGTTGTTAGGTTTTCCGTTCTTATAAATAGGAATGTAAAATAGGCCCACATCAAACTGTTCCGCAAATTGCTTCTGTGCTTGCTCCAAGGTAATCTTGGGCTGTGCAGACGGGTACTCAAGCCCTTGAGAAGACTTAGAGAATTGCGTTACAGTTCCGTTACCATCCACAACTATGTTAATGCTGTCCGATCCAGAAGGAATACCATTTTTCAGAATACTGAAGTTATATCCATATTGAACAGGACCGAATAATGATTCCGAAAAATAACTATAACCAACATTCTCATTTAATTGCAGCTCACTGCTCTTAATCGATGAGGCTGCCTTAGCCACAAAAGTCTTGGCGATCTCCAATGCCTGAGTCTGCGATACTTTCGGTGGATAATAGGATTCGTTCTTCTCCTGGGAGAATGAGAGATAGGTGTTGATGATATCACCATTAATGGCGTCTACCTCACTGCTAAAACCATATCCTATATTCCCTTCTTGAACCTGCCACTGAATATGCCAGATCATTTGATTTGCTGGAGCTGGGTAGCTTTGGTTAGATCCCAGTTGAACATTGTTTACAGTTGCATCTTTTAGAGATGGGAATAGTTCTTTTAACTTTGCAATGGCTTGCTCCTGCGTGAATTTCACTTTTGCAGGATCAGCCTCAGATTTCGTAGTCGTAGCTGGAGCCGCTGATTGCGTACTAACCTGCGTTACGGAAGTGTTGCTGCTAACAGATATAGAATCGGCTGCGGCTAAGCCAGGGGGTAAGAGTAACGCGAGTGCAACGGAAGTGATTAATACCGTTTTAGCTGTTTGATGAACAAAAAGAGTACTATTGCTTTTCAAAAGAATTCATCCTCCTCTAACACGTGATTCATATTATTATACAGATATTTTCTTGTATTTTCCATAATTATTTAACGACAGGAAATTACGACATTTTTGTGATGTGAGCTATAATGGTAAACAGTTGCAGCTATAATTCATCTAGAAAGGGGGTCACCGACATTACTGACTGGAACCTTCAGCCGCTTATTGACGGCATTACTAACCTAGACATTCGCAGTTGTCTAATCGTTCAACATGGAGAACCCATACTGGAGCATTACCGCGATCCACAAATCGCTGAAGAGCTTGGCAAAATCAACTCGTGCACCAAAAGCGTACTCTCCGCCTTAGTTTGCATAGCCATAGATAAACAAATGATTCCACCTCCAGACACACCTATTTCTTTATTTTTTCCTTCATTAAAAGAAGATCTTGACCCACGTAAAAGAGAGATCACTATCGAACACTTATTAACGATGACCGGAGGCTTTAACTGGACAGAGTTTGGTGGGCAGAATTCTTTTCCGGCCATGACTAAAACCGCAGACTGGATAAAATTTGTGCTTGCACAGCCATTAGCTCATACACCAGGAACCGTGATGACTTATAACTCAGGCTCCTCTCAGCTCTTGTCCGCAATCCTGCGTGATTGTGCTGGACAGGCGGTTGCAGAATTTGCCGAAGACCAGCTGTTTCAACCACTTGGCATTCAAAGCTATCACTGGGAGAGCGATCCGCAAGGCATACATACCGGTGGGTTCGGACTTCATCTGAAGCCGGAGGATATGCTGAAATTCGGCTTACTTTATTTGCAAGAGGGACGCTGGAAGGATCAGCAGATCCTTTTTCCAGATACAATTCAGCAATCTACTCGCCCTTACGTTGAAGCCAATCATCCGCAAAAAGGATTCTACGGCTGGCATTGGTGGGTATCCCAATTCAATGCAGGTTCAGAGCAACAGCCGAACGAGATCCCTTATTATTTTGCACTCGGCTTTAAAGGGCAGCATATCATTGTAGTTCCTGCTTACGAGCTGGTTGCCGTTATCACCGCGGATAAGTACAAAAAAGGCTCTCCTGCAAATGTTTTCGGCCGATTTATTGTGCCGGCTCTTCTAGGGCAGTAAGAACCAGAAATCACATGCAGTTCTATGTGTGGATACCCCACAATCCATAAAGCAGCCGCAGCCATAGACTGATAAAGTCTTGGGCTGTCGCTGTTAGTTTTGTACAAATGATCGCTATTAATTTTTCTTCAACTCGTTTGCTGCAAGCTTAAATGACACCAAATTTCTTTAATGCGTAGGCTATCCCGCCTTCACTTGCTTTTTTTGTAACAAAATCGGCTTTTTGTTTTAACTGTTCCGCACCGTTTCCCATCGCAATGCCCAATCCCACATACTCCAACATGTCGATATCATTCCCACCGTCACCAAACGCGATAGCCTCTGACTTGCAAATATTCAGATAATCCAGCACCTGTTTAATCGCCGTTGATTTAGAAACTTTTGTTTCTTCAAGCACATTCATAACGTATCCGTGAAAACGTTCGAACCGTAATTCAGGAAATCTTGGGATACTTCTATCAATTTCACTCACTAGAGTACCGTCCACATCAAAAAATACAATCTTATACATATTATGAAATAAGCCTCCCCGTTCGAACGTAACTAGATAGATTATATTTCATGGGATCTAAAACAAGAAGGAAGCCGATCACACGGATCAGCTTCCTTCTTGTTTTCTTATTCAGCTTCAGCACAACAAGCTTACGTCGTTAATTTTGCATATACCACAAAAAATAACATCATTTCACCAATGATCAGGTAATTAGGTATAAGGAACAACAAATCTACTGCGAAAAAAACACCAAGTAAACCTAATAATAACGTCAAATGGAATATCCCTAACCGTTGCTGTATACGTCTATATTTATGGAAGACCAGTGAGGTAGAGCAGAAGTAGAGCAGGACCGATCCAAAAACAAAACACACCATAAATATATAATTTAATTGATCTAAAAATAACAGTTGGATCGAAGCTGCAATCATACTCAAGGATACATAAATAAATAAATGCCCGTAAATTATGGTTTGCCCGGCAGTCTCTATAGTCTTATCCACTTTCTTTTCAACATTATCAAAATATTGCCACCACATAGCTATAATTAATAGAAAAGTTAATAATGCAAATACAATAGATTGCCATGTCCAGTGGCTAGACTGTAAAACCGCAAGGATACTGACCACTGATTCCCCAAGCAGAATAAGCGTAAACAACGAAAAGCGTTCCAATAAATGATGAGTATTGATCGGACTTTTTACCAAGTATTTCCGGCCTACTAATGGAAGCAGAATGTCTACAGTAATTCCCGCATACAAAACTACATAACGCATCCAAGAGTCAAAGAAAAGTGATAAAGAAGAGATCACTAATCCAATCCAAAATCTGCTTCCCAAATACCGGGCAGTGCCCTTTCTATCAGCCGCTTCATTCTTATTTATCGTAAGATATTGAATGGCTGTCATAGCTCTTAAACCAACATAACCTATTAAGAATGGCATATAATATTGATCAAAGTTAACCGATAGGCTCGCCGTCATTATTAATACAAAAAATAATTGTAGAATCAAGAATATCCGATGTGAAAAGATATCTTGCCCAAACCGATTCACAAAAAGCGATTGCCCTACCCAAGCCCACCAGATCGGAATAAATATTAAGATAAATTTGGATAAGTATTCAAGTGGAATTGTACCCGCCTCTACATGCAATAGGACATGGCTCGCTTTTGAAACTGCTGCTACAAAAAGCAGATCATAAAATAGCTCCAGCCAAGTAACTTTCTTCTCAGCAATGGATACTGTACTGTGCTCAAATCCCGATGTGTGTTTATTCATCGTCTGACTCCCTTGGTTTGGATGTGTATTTCAAATACAGTTTATCGAATACTTATCCATCTTAACCGAATTGATATACTAATTTGAAGACCCTTTACCTAAAAATAAAACCAGCAAGCCTCCACACAGGGAGCTTGCTGGTTTTTAGTAAATAAAGTTATTCCCCGGCAATACCGGAGCGTTCCACACTTTCTACAAAATGACGCTGTACGAACAAATACAGAATCAGAATTGGCAGAATGGTTAGAATACACGCCGCCATAACCTGATTCAGTCCAGTTGGGGCCATCCCAATAGAACCCGAAGTCATTTGCGACATCGTCTCCGCTGCCTGATTATTGGAACCATAAAACATCGCTAATCGCTGCGACAGATTATAGAAATCCGGTGTTGTTAAATACGTATTCGGTTCAAAGCTGTCATTCCAGTGCCATACCACAGAGAACAAGAATACGATCAGCATTGCCGGCTTGGCGATAGGAAACATGATTTTCCAGTACGTTCTGAATGCGCCTGCACCGTCGATACGTGCTGCTTCCTCCAACACTTTAGGCATGCCGCGGTAGAACTGAATAAAGATCAGTACGAATAATGCCCCCTTCAACCCGTGCCCAAACATAGAAGGAACCACAAACGGCAAATGTGTATTAATCCACCCCAAGTCACTAAAGAACAAATACAGTGGCACAACAATCGTCTGCGGTGGAACTAGAAAAGTAAACAGCAGCAGAACGAAACACACTGCGTAGCCTGGAAAACGGTATCTGGCAAAACCATAACCGATTAAGGAACAGCTTAAGATTTGCAGAACCGCACTCCCGAAGGAAATAATCGCACTATTTGCGAACCCGGCCCAGAATTTAAGCGAATCCCATGCCAGAAAATAGTTGCCAAAACTTATCTTTTTCGGAAGCCATTGCACTGTGGCATCAGCTACGTCTGTTACTTGCATCATGGATTTGGATACCATGTATAACAAGGGATATAGGAATACGAACGTTAAGCTGAGAATAACCAAGTAATAAAAAGCGATATTCAGCACCTGAAGCGAACGTTTCACGACCCTGTCCAGCTTGCCGCTTGCTTTTAGACGAGTTGTCAGATGTTCCATGTTCGTTGTCCGAACCTGCTTTACGGATTCCTTCAACATCTTCTACTTCCTCCCTTCGGTGGCACCGAGCGACTTGCTGAATAACAGGAAGACCAAACCCAGAACCAAGAAAATAAACACAAAATAAATCCAGCCCATCGCTGAGCCATATCCAAAATCATTATTCTTAAAGACGACATTCAAAATATGACTCATGATTTGATTATCTGCCTTCGTGAATGAGCTGACGATACTAAACAATGTGTTTACGAGCATCATCGGCATAATCATCGGGAAGGTGATTTTCCAAAAACTCTCCCACGCGGTTGCTCCATCACATTTGGCCGCTTCATACAGTGAAACAGAAATCGTCTGTAACCCCGCTAGAAAAATCAGAATTTGCACGCCAGAATCCCACATCACCAGCGTTAAAGATTCTGCATATTTCAGCAATGACTTCAAAATGTCGCCGGGGATAAAGTTATGGAGCTTATCATATAAATCCTGATTATAAAAAATTGGTAAATTTGCGGCACCCTGATCCATCAATTTGCCCAGAATCGCCCCTGAAGCAATGATGACCGGCAAAAAGAACACGCCACGGAAAAAGGTTTTTCCTACGAGTCCGCGATTTAGCAGAATCGCACAAAAGAGCGAAAAGATAAGAATTAACGGAACCTGAGTCACCGTCGACACCATCGTCGATTTCAGCAGAGGCAAGAAATTAACATCTGTAGTAAAAGCGGCGCGATAATGCTCCATCCCAACAAAAGTGGCCAGTAAACCGCCTTTGCTCACTTGGAGATCCTGAAAGGAATAATACAAGGAACGGCCCAGCGGAACAGCCATAAACACCAGAAATCCGACCAGCCACAGGCCGATGAAGGAATATCCTTCAACGAAATAACGCGCTCGCATCGATAGCTTTGATTTTTTCACTTCATCATCCTCCTGTTACCGCATAGCTGAATGCCTCGACGGTCTGACCAGACACGTCAACAGACTGCTCATTATAGTTGACTATAATGCTCACACCGTTTGCATAAGTCGTCCGAAAGACCTTACTTTGCAGCTGCTCATGATTCGTCATTTGCTGGTTGCTAATGCTGTCATAGACCTCTTTCAATGCGAGATAATTCTGCACAGAAGGTGCCAGCCAGTTCTCAAGACTAGAGCTGAACAGCCGGTCTGCCATGGTTCTCTGAAGATCGCTAGTCGGAGCATAGGTTAATTCATAACTTGGAAGGGCTCCATATTCCAGCGCCCGTAAGGTTTGGTTACGGGAATCATCGTACAGATTAACCGGGCTTGCTGTATAAGGCACTAAGCCGTGTAACACTAGTTGATAAAAAGGAATCGCCCGATCTGTATAGACAAATTGACTGGAGTCGAGCGGCACCTGATCAATCCGGTTCACATGTCCTAATGTATAGGCAAAACCATAATCTACTGCCGTGTTAAGCTCACCCTTACGGAAGTTATCCAATGCATTAACATAAGTATCTTCTGTAAGCTGGCGGTCCGTATTGGATTTATTATCCTCATCGGAGTATAGCAAGCTTCCAAAGTGTTCAAACTGTACACCCTTCACACCCAGATCCTGAAACTTGCTTAACTCAGCATTACTGCGTTTTGCGATAACACTAGGTTTCATTAAATAAAAATAGTCATCCGTATTCCACCGGGTAGAGAGATAATAGACGTACTGCTTCAAGACTTCACGATTAATACCGCGGACAGCATCTCTGCTTGCCTTCACGCCGTTGCTATCTTGGTAAGGTTTCACGTAGTTAGCTTTCAAATAAAGATTTACGCCCTTGCCTGCGGCATATTCCTGAAGCTCTTTTAGTCCCTTATTGCCTCCCAGCTTCTTCTCAACAGGGAATTGTTCTGGCTGGTTTCCGTATAAACCATTTTTGGACCATCCCTCGATCGTAATCTCTAGCTGAGTAACACCCTCTGCCTGATATTGATCAATCATGTCCTTGATTTGTTTAAACGTAGCTGCTTCTATAAAAGTTGAACCGATGACTTCATCACGTGAAATCCCACCGAGCACTTGAAGATACAATGGCGTGTTCTCAAGAACTACTTCCTTGACCTTTTTCTCCTCCATTAAGTAATTACGGTATTCCTTCGCCATCCCAACGTAGTTGGCTTCCTCACCTTGGAGCAGAACATAACGTACGTTACGATCGGTTTTGATCATCTCACCCTGATAATAAGGAATTTGGCCGGAATTGCCGACAAAAATAACATCATCCTTGCGCAGGGTAAATTCACTTGATGCTCTATAAAGCGAAATAGCGCGAATGCCTGATGGAACACCGTTGATTTTAGCGTCGGTATCTCCCTTAGTAACAATTGCTAAATATCCTGTGTCTCCCTGATAGATCCCAAACACTGGCAAGGCGATAGCTTTTTTAAGAGGTGCCGCCTTTTGCCAAGAGTTATCCGTAATTTCATGATTTTGTTTCACGAAGGTTTCGTCCCCGCCGTAAATGTATTCAGAATAACCTTTCAAATAAGCGGGATGATCTTTCCGAAACTCCAGCAATGCCCCTGAACCATCTGGAAGCATCATTGCCCCCTCTGCATCTTCTCTAGCCGCATGAAAAAATGGCAGCACCTCCAGACTCGTGAATTTCGCATTCCCCTCTTCCTTCAAATACTCCTGTGGAATGGAAGCCTCAAATCCATTAGCAGTCAGTCTGTACTCCAGAGCAAAAGAAAGCTTCAGGCTAATAAAAGCAAACTCCGCGCGGACGACATCTTGCTCAATCGTTACGGTAACCGTGGAGTCTTCATCTTTAAGTGGGTAGACCTGTGTAATGTCAGCCCCCTGTGTGTATCTGGCATAAATTGGCGCGGTCGTATATTTCTTAATATTTGGCATGGCTGTTCGCTCCAGCTGTGGAGATCCAAGCCACTCCTTATTTGTGATTTTGTCTGTGATGCGAAGATTTCCCGATTTCTCATCTACATATAAAATATAGCGTTCGTTCTCCAATGCTTTTGTTCCAGGCGTGACCGGCTGTAGCTCAACCTTCTGTACAGGTGCTGCTACAGCGGCTGGAGCCTGCTCTTCTACGGGATCCGTGGTCTCCTTTTCTTGCACAGAAGTGGCCTGCCCTTCAGCTGGTTCAGTCACCACCGATGTTTGCTCTTGCCCAACCTCTTTGCTTTCTTCAGTCTGAACAGACTGCGCAGCGGTGGACGGATCGGCGGAACTGTGTTCGGGTTGAACATTTATCACTGCGAACAGCATCATCACAACAATACAGAGAATGGCCCGCACTTTAACTTTTTTTCTCATCGTGTTACCTTTCCCTCCTTACGCGCGCAATCTCAATTCTTTGAGCAGATCGACAATAAATGAAACAAATTGATTGGAAATACCAAATAGCAAAATGCCTACAAACCAGATAATGGCGATCCCTATTACACTGATTATGGTGATAAAAATAACCTTGCGAATCTCAAAATCATGCAGGATCTTCACCTTCATTAAAATCAACCAAGCCACCCAAAGAATCACAAACTTGTGCAGCAGATTGAAGGTTGAAGCCTCATCCAGCGAAAGGACCAACGTTAGCAGTGTGACTGGGATGATAAAGAGCATGTATGGAACAAGCGCAAAGGCACTGCCCACAAAAATCTCTTTAAATTTCCCCTCACCATCCATAATCGTACTGACACCCCAGTTCGAGACACACCAGGTCAACCAAGGAACGATAAGCCAAATAAACTCATGAAACATAGAGATTTCATGCGGCTCTCTAGTTTGAAAAGCATACCCTGTAATCAGAATCGAGATCATTCGTGCCACAAAGGTCAGTAGAACGATGGCAATCCCCTGTATCCAGCGGATACGCTGCTTTCCTTGAATATCGTTATAGAACTGATAAGGATGAACTACAACCTGATGAATCATTCGCAAAGTGTTCATCCAATCTCCCCCTTTGCCGGTTCCAAAACTGCCTTGTTTCCTCTATACAGCCAGGTATGGAATCTCCGGTATAATCTCGGCGCACTCCAGAACAGTACTAAGAACAGTCCAATTCCGCCGGCAAAGAAATAAGTAAAGTGCTCCCGGATATACAATTTACGATATTCGCGGAAAGCGGATGAATAGTCAGCTTTGGAATTTGAAAGCTTGAAATAGCTCATAGATTCCTTATATTGCTCTGCTTTATAAAGCGCTTTGCCGATAGCCTGATAAGCCATATCATAATTGGCGTTCAATCGCAGCACCTCTTGCCATAAGGATTGCGCTTCGTCATAGCTGCCATCTACATATAGCAAAGATGCCTGATGAACCAAATCCGCAAACGGCGTGGTCCGGAAGCGATCGATTCTGCCCCGTCCTTTATCCACTACATAGATCAGACCATCAGCGGTTTGATCTACGGCGGAAGGAGTCACGAATAGTCCATTCTGATCCCCGATCCCGCCGAAGCTGAATAACAAATTCCCCAGCTTGTCATATTGGAAGACTTTACTGGACTGCAAATCCAGCGCGGTTATAAACCCGTTCTTATCAATACTGATGCCCATAAAAGAAGCCATACTGAATGGACCCTCGGAGTAATAATCGCCGTACCAGTGTTTACCAATGTTAAGCGTATCTACGCCTACCGGAGATAACCGTTTGATCTGGTTATACTCTTCGCCCAGGGTCGTGCTGTAGATAAATCCTTCTTCATCCAGATCCACGTTGGAGAACTCAGAAGGTTTAACGGTCGCCAGCTGGTTCTGCTGCTCTTTGGTGGCCACCAGCTTAATTAAGAGTCGTGTCCAGGAGAAGCCTACATGGTTCGCTCCATAGAACCCCTTGAACTTACCGCCCGAGTCAATTTGCAGCAACCCCTGCGTGTTACCATCGCTCACCACATACATATAATCACGCTTATCTACAACTAATTTAGAAGGAGAATAAGAGAAATTAGCACCCAGTAATGGGCTATCCGGTTTTAGAAACTCTTTTACAAACTTGCCATTTTTATCAAAAATAGCAATACGCGCGTTTTTTGTATCTGCTACATATACCGTTCCATCCTCTTTCACGAATACACCCTTCGGCTCCTGCAGCTTGCCGCTGCCCTCCGCATCACCGATCAGATTTAGCAGACGACCGTCCTTATCCATATGAACAATACGGCTATTGCCCGTGTCTACTACGTAGAGTGAATCGTCATCACTAATAAAGAGAGATTCCGGATTTTTGAAGGACCCCGTATCTGTTCCTGTTGGATCGATAGAAGAATCGTAGAGATAACCATTAATCGAGCGGACCTCATTGCCGGACTGATTCCACGTATACCCCTCATACGGGGCTTCGCCAGCTAGCGCCTGCCCTGGAAGCAGCAGCACTGGCAGTGTCAGCGTCACCAGTAGCCCTGTTAGCAGCATTTTTTTCATATTACGTCCTATCATCATGACTCCCCCTATTCCTTCAGCCCCGAATGGGCCATTGTCTGAAGCACCATCCGCTGCGTTAATATAAAGACAAGAATAGTCGGGAGAATCATCAAGAAGCTTGCTGCTGCCAAAGTGCCTACCCTAGCAACGACTCCGGCTCCACCACTGATGGTTTGGATGGCAAGCGGCAATGTCTTCATTTCCTGAACAGTCGTATAGACCATTGAAGGATACGGATCATTCCAAGCAGAAATGAAGCTAAATAAAGCAAAAGTCGAAATCGCCGGCTTAAGCATTGGCATCACAACCACCCAGAATACCTTCCATTCTGAAGCCCCGTCTATGCGGGCCGCCTCTAATAAAGCGTCTGGAAGCTGCCGCAGGAACTGGGTCATAAGAAACATTCCCATTGGTGCAGCCAGATAAGGTAAGATCATTGCAAAATACGAATTCATTAATCCGCTGCGGCTAATCAGCAGATATTGCGGTATTTGCAATACTAAGGGTGAAAACATCAGCGCCGCCACAATCATACTAAAGATAGCGCTTTTAAATGGCATATTGTGCTTGGCAAGCGGATAAGCCGCCATTGCTGAAATTAAGACACCCCCGACCACAATCCCCGATGTAACGACCACGCTATTGAAAATAAACCGTGAGAATGGCACCGCCGAAGTTCCGGTAATTAACAGCAAATCACGAAAGTTTACCAACGTCGGATTCACTACGAAAAACCGCGGTGGGAACAGGAATAGTTCGCTTGTTGGTTTTAAAGCAGTCACTGCCATATAGACAAGTGGCAGCAGCATAATTAGGCCAAACACCGTTAAGAACAGATATAAAAAGATGCCGCCATAGTCAATACGCCGTAAATTTATTTTGTGCATCTTAATCCCTCCCCAGCACTTTGAAGATGAGACGGTTGAGCCCAAGCATCAAAGCGAACAGTAATACAGCAATCGCTGACGCATATCCCATCTCAAAGCGGATAAATGCGTAGTCGAACAGATGCGCCATAATCGTATGGCCTGCATAAAGGGGACTCGGAAATCCAACAAGCCGCATACTGACGTCAAATACGGTAAGCGAACCGACCACCTGCATCACCGCACCGAATAACAGCTGCGGTTTGACGCATGGAATCGTAATGTACCAAAGCTCCTGCCAGCGGTACTTGACCCCATCAATTGAGCCAGCTTCATATAAATCTGTCGGTACATTTTGAAGTCCGGCCAGAAAAGCAAGGAAACCTACCCCCATACTCATCCATAAGGAAACTATGATGATCACCGGTACGATCGAATCTACATTTTGTAGAAATAAATAAGGTTCATTGATAATCCCCAGCTGAATGAGCCAGTGATTGAGCAACCCCTTGCGGTCGCCGGCGAACAAATACAACCAAACCACGGACATTGCTACTGCACTTGTAATCGATGGCACATAGTAGCATAGGGTATAGAAAAAGCGGAACTTCTGCGGAATCTGGCTAATCAGCCAGGCCAGCAAGAAGGCCATAAT
Organism: Paenibacillus sp. FSL H8-0175; assembly: GCF_045040615.1. Lineage (NCBI taxonomy): Bacteria > Bacillati > Bacillota > Bacilli > Caryophanales > Paenibacillaceae > Paenibacillus > Paenibacillus sp. FSL H8-0175. The sequence goes on from NZ_CP150299.1 coordinate 5,869,842, forward strand.
ATAACCTATCGGACCTGTAATAATAGCAAATTTTAGCGTAATCCCAACAGCTTTAAGAAAGATATCGTCGTCTACAAACAACAGCTTATAGTTAGAGAAGCCAATGAATCTCGGTGTCTCAATAATGTTGTAATAGCTGAAGCTTAGAACGACGGACATGATAATAGGAACAATAGTAAAAACGGTGAACAGAATCAGGAAAGGGGCCAAGAAATAATAGGAAACTTTATTTTTCTTGATATCCAACCAAAGCTGAGCCCATTTCCCGGGAGTTTTCGTCGGCTGCATCTGTACGGCTTCGTTCTGTGCCGGTGTAATTATTTCACTACTCATTTCTGACCTCCTTCCTCTTTAGCGCTTGAAGTCTGGGAAGTTTCAATTCCGAACTCTTCGCGTTTCTTACTAAGCTCTTTATTGATTTCACGCACACCTTGCTCCATCGCCTCCCTCGGGAATTTACCGTTGAGCACAATTTCATTCCAGATGTTGGCGATATGCCGGGTCGTGTAATATCCTCCAAGCACCACTTCGCGCTCTTTAAACCACTCCCACTGTTCCATAATGGCGTCGATATCATCCTGCTGCCACGGCAGACGTTTGAGCGCTTCAACATTGGCTGTATTCCAACGAGCTTCAACACCCAGCAAAGACTCAAGCTCTGAGCCGAAGTTCTCCTGTGCATCCGCACTGGTCCACCATTTCAGGAACTCCCAAGACTCTTCTTTCATATCCGTATCCTTAAAAATAATTCCTGTCTGTGCAAGCCCGCCTGTAGAACGGTTAATCTGTCCATCGGCTTGTTCAATACCCGGCATTGGTTTCATGCCCCACCAGCCTGTCAACTCAGGTGCGGCAGTAGATAACAGAATGTATGTGGAATAATCAGCAACGCCGATTGGCATCTCTCCAGAACGGAAACGGTTATAGAAATCCGCTTGTTTCTGCAGCTTGTAGTTCGTAAAGAGTCCCGTCCACATTTTCATAGCTGTCAGTGCTTCTGGTGAATCCAGATCAGACAACATCCCATTATTCTTATAGAAATCTCCACCATACTGGAATAAGAACGGCGCAAACTCATTAATGGCTAGACTCGGATTGTTCGGGGCATGTGGATAATAGAAGTCCATCCCGTTTTGTTGCAGCACAGGAATCAGTTCCATAACCTCTTGCCACGTATTCGGAATATCCTTCTCGCTAATGCCCAGCTGTGCCATAATATCTTTCCGGTAAAAGAGCATCGTGAAGTTCTGATTCTCCGGCAATGCGAAGTCTCCGTTATCATACTTATAAGGAATCAGTGCGCCCGCTCTGAAACGTTCAGCAACCTCTTGATAATCCGAGAATTCATTCAGATTCACGAGTGAATTCCGCACCGCGAAGTCAATCGGCACTTCACCCTCAACCCCCAGTGCCACATCGGGAGCAAGTCCGGCAGTATTGGCTAATAACAGAATCTGCTTCTGATCCGCTGCAAGCGTAGGAATAATATTGACGTTCACCTTGATGCCCGTGTTTGGTGTAAAGTCCTCATCCACCATTTGCTTAATGATCTCCGCCCAATCACGTCCACGAGAGATCCAGACATCCAGCACCTTTTCATTTTTGTACGTATTTCCTATGCCGCTGTAATCCTTTGTAAAAGAACTAAAGAAGTCATACGTCATCGTCCCTACACGGGTATACCAAGGAGCCGCGTCTTTAGGCCATGGCTGATCTTCCGACTTCACTTCAATATAGTCCATTACAATACTCTGCTTCATTAATCCGTTGACCCATAAGCCAAGCGATGACTGCAGATCCGTAAATTGCTGAAGACGACCTGGAATACTTGAGGTATCCTTCGCCATTTCCAGGAACCGATCACGTGCTTCATAAAGCGTACTCAGCTCAGAGCTTCCATCCGCAACGCCAAAAGCATACATATCCTGCACGGCATCATCCAACGTCCGCGCCATCAAATGTAAACGTGGCACAAGATTAGGAATGTTCTGCTCCAGCTGCCAATCCCCGTTTGGATCGGGGTTCGTTCCCGTTACCTGCGTGATTTCACGTCCCAAAAGAGACATTTTATGTGTAGTGTTCAGCACAGCTTCAATCATTCCGCCTACACCCGATACTTGAACTTCCATCCGCAACGTATGCTTGCCTTGTTCGAGATAAAAGAAGTATTCTCCGTCCTCATTCCCCAGCTTGTTTACTTGCCATTCCGCTTTGTAAGGGAATTTCAAGGCATTCAGCTCTTGGAACGGTACCTCGCCATCAATCATAATCCGGCGTTCCACCGGTATCCCGTTTAGGAACCACTGGCCGTAACGAATTGCGATATTGTAGAGCCCTGACTCAGGAATCTCGAAATTCCATTCCGCCCATTGTCCACCCGTACGCCACCCGACACCCCCAAAACTATTAAGCACAATAGCATCTTTGTTAAAAGGTTCGGTGAGTGGCTCCCGGTCCTCGATCCGCTTCAGCGTTGGATCTGAACGAAGGGAGGATTCTTCTGCCTGAATTTTGATCACTTGATTCTGAACAGGCTTGTAACCCTTATTCTCATACTCCTGCTTCACTTCCGCATAAGTCGGGAGCGGTTCTGGAGAAAATATTCTCAGTTCACTAAGTGCAGCCGGTTCCCGGATGGCTTCCAGCTTCACCGTATGCTCCCCTTTGGTCAGATAAAAGCGAAAGGGATCCGCAGTTCTGGCCTCAGCATCTCTAAACTCCCGATATTGCCAGCCTGTTACCTCTTCCCGCTTGGGATTAAATTCATTCCCTTGATTGTCCAGCCATGGCTCTGCACTTTCCTTCCACATCCGCTGGAATTCCATTTTTTTTACTTGAGAGAATAAATACTCCCCATCAATCTTTACGCTTCGAATGATCGAGGATCGTTTACCAGGAAGGGCATAATACTCCATCCCCATCTGATATAACCCATCTGCCGGAACCGTAAATGTATATTCCACCCAGCTATCCTCTGCTTTAAGCGCTAGTACCTTGCCGGGTTTTCCACCAAGATCCGTCATTACCTCTGTACCTTCAGCACTAATGGCCGTATAATCCGCCGAAGGAATAGCAAGCGTAAAATCCGATGAGTCCTTTGCTCCATCCTGCTGTTTTTCCTCGTAATAGCTTAAGTAAGAGGCTTCGAGTTTTGAATTCACACTATCGCTTTCTAAAATAGAGCTTTCATCAACATCCGCATAAACGGGGATGCCCTCCATCGCTGAATTATCAAACCCTCGTGATTGATTCCACCACACTAGGGAGACTCCTAAAAGTACCAGTAACAACAAACTAATCTTATATTTTCGCAGTATGCGTAACACGCATCGGTCTCCTCCCATCTTTACGGGCCTCTCGGACTTAAGTGAATACAAGCAGGGCAGCTCTGGCAATTGCAGGCTGCCCCTCCTGTTATTAGATTTCCTTACGGCTGCATTCCCATTGCCTTTTTAAAGGCAGCAATTTCTTTGGAAGCTTGCTTCAAGACATCATCACCAATTTTTTGAATAGCCGTCTTGGAATCTGTGTTCTTAGCCAGTGCATCACCGATCGCCGCTATAAAGATTTCCCAGCCCTTGTTATCTACTGGTGTAAGGTGTTTGACTGGAATATCGTTGCTTAATTGCTCATATAGTTTAAATTCCTCTTGCCCACCCAGATATTCATTTTTAGTGTTTGCGTACCAATCAAGACTGGAAATATCCTTGTAACCCGGCTGAATGGAATGTTTTGTCCAAATTTTCCAAGCATTTTCACTTCTCATGCTCCACTGAATGTAAGCCCATGCCGCTTCTTTATTTTTGCTTTGCGAAGGAATAACAAAGCTTGAGCCGCCCATTCCCACGTTAATTCCTATTGGCAAACGGGTTACCTTCCATTTTCCGGCAAGCTCAGGGAATGTTTCCTGAAGTCCGCGCGCTCCAAATGAACCCGATACGACACCAACTAAATCACCTTTCAGAACTAGCTGTTTACCTTCGTCTGAGCCATAACCGATATGAGGTGCCCAGCCCAGCTGTTGTCCACGTTTTGTAATATCAAGAACTTTCACCATTTTGTCCGTATTACGTGTCCAGTTCATATCCTTATCAAAGTAGCCGACTTCATCTCCTGCCCATACGATCGGGCCATCGCTCCACTCCATGAAATATTTACCGTTAGCTTTCAAAATTTGAGCCAGGTTCAAGAGATTCTCTTCATCTTGCATGTATTCACCAAGCTCAGCAGGATCACTTGGCAATCCAAGCTCTTCAAAAATGTCTGCACGGTAGTAATAAACCCCCGGTGTCATATCCCAAGGCATACCAAGCAGCTGTGAGCTGTCTGGTGTCATCCAACGTTCCCAGTTATATGGAGCAACCAGCTCTTTATATTTTCCAGCGTTATAAGGCTCTTCCAAAAGATTCTCCAGCACATTGCCCGCCATATAACGGTTCAACTGGTACATTTCTACTTCAGCTACATCCGGCGCTCCACTACCTGCGGCGATTGTCGTTTGCAGCTTGTCATGCAGGTCGCCAAAGGGCATAACTACCGTCTTCAGCTTGATTCCAGGATATTCAGCCATAAATGCAGCGCCGACTTCCTCGAACACTTTTTCATTAAAGGCCCAAACGGTAACCTCACCTTGAATATCTTTGCTTGGCAGGTCGTTGGCAGGATCTGCTGCTTCCGTGCCCTCAGTAGCTGTTGCATTGGTTGGCTCACTAGCATTATTAGTTTTTTCAGTGTTCGTTTTACCGTTGTTAGCTGCATTTTGATTCGTCGTTGAGCTTCCAGCGCTGCTACAGGCTGACAGAATAAGCACAAAAACCATTACCATACATACGACTAAACTGCTCGTTTTTCTTTGCGAAATCATAACCTAACCTCCCTCTTAAATTGAACAAATAAATGCTTGTTTATAGTGAAGGAGTGAACCTCCCTCCGTGACCGGCTATTTCCCCCCTTCCTTTAGTCTTAACACGGTCACGGAATATTTCGGGAATTCAAACTCCAGACTACCTTTGTCTACACTTACCTTTTGAGTTACAGGTGCCACCTTGTCAGGTTCAGCGAAGCTATTCTCAGCATTTAAATCGTCCGACTGAAGTACGGTAGCTGTTCCTTCCAGACTTGATGTGGCAAGTCCGGCAAAAGAAACATCCGTGCGCTGAGCAGTGTCACCCGCATTAACGACTTTAACGATCAGCTCACCTGTGGCAAGATCACGGCTCGCAGTTTGGAACAGCGGCCCTGCTGGACTTTCATCGTTCACCTCTTGTATAAGCTCATCGTCGAGATAGAGCCGGATATTAGCACCTGATAATTCAATGCGAATATCGTACAATTTCCCAGTCTCAATCCTTACAGGAACCGTTCTTCCGATGACTGCTCTTGTTCCACCTACTGATTTTTCAATCGCGCTCTGCGTATTTCCCCAGCCGCCAAGATTCCACCAATAGAAGTTACCTTCATCTTTAGAGCCGAACATAATGAGCATGCCTTCTGCTCCGCCAGTCTTTTTCGCCTTAAGAGAAAGTGTATAATCACTCCATGAAGTCTCACCGGCAACTGCACGAATATCAATATCATTAGAAGTCTGCTTAAAAGTACCCTTGGATTGTTCCCAGTCCCCATTGTTTAGAGTCCAGGCTCCGGAATCCTTCTTGAAATGATCTTCAAAAAGAACGTCATCACCTTTCGCTACTCGTACATCGCTGTACTCTACCTGGGTGGCCCAAGTCCCCAAACCAATTCCACCTTGAATGGATTGCTTACCGGAGGTTTCTTCTTGACCTAGAGCCACAAGTGAGGTTGGAAGAACTACATCCCCCTTATTGCTTCCGAACATCTGCTGCACATGATAAGAAGGTGTTCCGTAGCTAGTCGATGAATCAAACACAATAGCGTCCGGGTTCCAAGTACGATCCTTCGTATTCACAAACAACGGGGCATAAGAGGACATTTTTACGATATCAGAATTCCGTTCCATGCCCATCATAAAAGCGGCCTCGCCGATTGCAGCGTTCAGATTGCCTTCTCCGGCACCCTTGGTTACCGCATACTCACCAACATAAATCTCAGGACCACTCCGGTCATAAGTATCGTATCTGTTCGAGTTGCTGAGGAACCATTCAGTGGTTTCATAGTAATGCTCATCAACCATCTCGATAGGCTCACCTTCAACTGCCGCATTGGCAATGAGATGAATCTCTGGATACTTCTCTTTAATTGCTTTATAAAACAAGCCATAACGCTTAATATATTCACTCATCTGGAAATTGTTTTCGTTACCAATCTCTACATATTTCATATTAAAAGGCTCCGGATGACCATTGGCGGCTCTTTGTGCCCCCCATTTGCTAGTAACCGGTCCGTTTGCATATTCAATGGCGTCCAGCGCATCTTGTATCCATGGCTGAATTTCACTGACTGGAACGGTATTCTGCTTGGCTATAGGATCTCCGTTATGTGAAATCCCGATATAAGCTACATATAATGGTTCCGCTTTCAGATCTTCGGCCCATTGCAGATATTCGTGAAAGCCCAGCCCGTCTGAGGAGCGGTAATCCCAATATCCCTTATGACCGGGACGAGTTTCAATCGGACCAATGGTGTTCTTCCATTGATAAGCATCAGTTGGCGTTTTCCCTTCCACAAAACATCCCCCCGGAAAACGAACGAATGCGGGTTTCATCGCAGCTACCTTTTCAGCCAAATCGATGCGAAGCCCATTCTCCCTGTTGTTCCAAGTCTCAGGAAACAAAGACACCATATCGAGATAAACAGTCCCTACATTGGCAGCAGAGATTACAATTCGTGCGTTTGCTACAGTACCTGTAGAAGTCAGTGTGTATGTATATGGATGCCATCCTTCTTTTAACTTATCAACGGTCTGTTCTGCATATAGCTCATTGCCATCTGGGCTCTCTAACGTTATACGCAGTGGCATATTGTCCCCTGGCTCTGGCCGCGCATAGAAAGACAACTTGTAACTGGCCTCCTTCGTCAAAGCAATCCCCCAGTAACCATTATTCACAGCAGATACCGAACCACCCTCGGCAGCTGATGATACTGTTAAAGCCATTGCCTGGGTCTGAGCATCGTTCAAAAGCTTAGTGCTGGTCAGAGCAAGCTTCCCTTTACTCCCTCCTTTTTCATCCATCCACCAATTGAACAGTGTGACCGAACTATCCTCAAAGGAACGATTGGAAATCAGCTCTGCATATAGCCCTCCATCTCCCGCATGATTAATCTCTTCGAAAAAGGCTCCGTACAACATCGGGCTGATCTTAGCTCCCGGATTCCCCGTATCCACAGTCAACGTATATGCGGTTCCACTACTTGTGTTAGCTGCTGTCGCCGTTGGAAGAGTTTCCTTTCCCGCTTCACCCGTTGCTTCTTTGGCAGACTCCTGAGACAGTGTTGCTGGGTTTTCGCCCTTAGAAGCCCAATAATACGTCAGCCCGCCAATCGCAATCACGAAAATCAGTACCGTAAGCCATAGCTTCCGTCCATATTTATTCAAAGATAATTACCCCCAACCTTTTATTAGCGTTTTCATTTTTATGAAGTGAACAGATCCTTCCATTCGTAATAACTTAAAATCATTTCGCAAAACCTAAATGAATCCGTTTCCATTGATAAAATACCATACTAAAATCTGGTTGTAAATAAATTAAACTAAACCTTTTTATACTTTTATGAATATAATTTCCAATAGATTTGCAAGAAATCAAGAGATTTATTAGTTTTTTTAAAACAAATTCCCTCTTTTCATCTCACCATCTTTATATTTTTCTAAAATAAACGGGGGTTTACAGCCCTAAGTAAGTTTAATTTTCATTTTTTCCTTCATTTATTTTACTGTTTTATTTTTCCATTCAAATAATAATGAAACTAAAATTAATTGTGTTGCCCCCAAAAAATCATATAAAAAAAGCTCCCCCTTGCCCAAACTCAGGCAAAGGAAAGCTATCGTTTAATTTCCAACTAAATTTAGTTCCGCCACTTCATAAACTTGTAATCAAGAAAATCAACAAGCAAGAAGAGAATAAAACCGACCAAGCTGAACAACATAATTCCCGCATACATCTCCGGATAATCTAATCTTAACCACGCATCCATGATGAAAAAGCCCATACCATGCTCTGTTCCATAGATCTCCGTAAAAAACAGTACAGATATCGCCGTTCCAAGCGAAATACGAATCGTACTCAGAATTACTGACAATGCACCCGGCAGTGTCACATGCCAGAACTTCTGCACAGCGCTGGCACCTATACTAGTTAAGACATCATAGGTATTGTCCGGAATAGCCTTAACCCCATCCCTTACCGAAATGATGATCTGAAACAATAGAATCAGCATGATCATTAGGATTTTGGACGTCTCCCCAAGCCCGAAGAACAGCATCACTACTGGAAGCAGGGCAATTTTGGGAACCGGATAGGTCAAGTAAACCACAGGGTCCAGCAGTTTGTTCCAGGTCAACGAACGTCCCATTAGAAGACCTACAAGCAGTCCAATAATTAACGCCAGTACCACACCTGCAAAAATTCTGAACAAGCTATACCCTACATTTATAGCAATATCCTGCGCTCCTAACTGAAACATCGCCTTATATACAGCAAAGGGACTTGGCAAAATCGAATGGTTCATAAGTAAAAATGCGATATACCAGACTACATTCATACAGACAAATACAAATAGCAGCCTTACTAGATGATGAAGTCGACGTTTGTTTACCATATCTCCTGCATTACCTTTCTAATCCGCTTAGTCTGCTCAAAGAAATCCACACTGTCCCGCTTATCCTCATGCTTCATATGAAACACCAAATGATTATCAATAATTTCAGGTGTAGTTTCTTTGTTGGACGGCATGACGATAATCTTTTGCCCCAGCAGAATCGCTTCTTCCACATCATGAGTGACAAATAATGTAGTCGTCGGGTTAGCCAGCCAGTTCTCTAAAAAGAGGACCTGCAGCGTTTCCCTTGTTATCGCATCGAGTGCAGAGAATGGCTCGTCCAGCAACAGAATAGTAGGCAAAATGGCAAAAGCTCTGGCAATCGCTACTCTTTGCTGCTGGCCTCCACTGAGGGATAAGGGATAACGTTCTGCTAAATCAGAGATCCCCATCGACGAAAGCCACTGCTTAATCTGCGTCTCCCGTTCTTGCTTGGATGAACTTGCCGTATGCGTAATCTTCATTGCGATTTGAATATTATCATGTACAGTCTTCCAAGGAAGAAGCCCGTAGTTCTGCGGCACCAGCCCGATTAACGTTTCTTTCTCATGTACAGATTTCTCATTAAAAAGAATTTGTCCCTGATAGCTAGGCAGCAAGCCCGCAATCGCGCGTAATAAGGTTGATTTTCCGCTGCCAGAGGGTCCGATAATAGTGTAGATCCCATGTTCCGGCAAAGATAAATCCACCTGACCTAAGGCTAATTGTCCGCTCTTATATTCTACTTTCAGATCCTTTATGGCGAGTCCTTTATTTCTTGAATTGGACATCAGAAATCACATCTTCAGCCGAGATATTTTTGCTGAGCAAACCTTTTTCCCGTGCCCAAGCAAATGCAGCCTCTACTTCCTTCACATCCACTTGATAAGCTGGTACATAATCCGGTACCTTGATCTCATCTTTTAATGTTTCTGGATATCCTACTTCTTTGATTACAAGATCGATATATTCAGATTGTTCATGGGATTTCATATAAGCTACTGCTTCATCATAAGCAGCATACATACTGCGGATAGCTTCTGCTTTGGCATCAATTGCAGTTTGCGGGAAAGCTAATACGAACGGATTTACTCCCGCAGTTAGCGTTGAGCTCAGTACACGCAGGCCTGAGGTTTTGCCCATCGTTACAAAAGGTTCTGGCAAAATTGCCGCATCCGCCTTATTATTCTTAAGCAATTCTAAACGGGTCGGAATCTGTGGAACCTCTGTCACTGTAATATCAGCTTCGGTCAGACCTGCTTGTTTCAGCATCATGGCCACTGTATATTGTGTGGAGGTATTTTTGGACAAAATCACGGTTTTCCCCTTCAAACCCTTCACATCCTGGATCGATTCATTTCCAGTCAGCAAATCAAATTCCCCAAAAGTTGTACTGGTGATCTTCACATCCAGTCCAGCCTCATTGTAAATGGAGATCGCAACCAGGTCAGCACTTAGACCATCCAGCTTGCCTGCTTGAAAAGCTACATCCCGATCTTTGGCGCTTTTAAACGTCTGGATGTCCAGATCCACACCGTGGTTTTTATCGAAACCTTGTTCATGTGCGATGATAAAAGGAATAGCATCAATCGAGGGTAATAAACCGAGCGACAATGAGGTAACTTCTTTTGCAGCCTCTGGAGCAGCTCCCTCTGACGATTCTGTATTTGTATTATTTTTCGAACCACAACCCACTGCAAGTGCAGCGATGACAACAACCATCATAGATAACAACAACATTCTCTTTAGACCTTTATTCTTCATTTAACTCTCCTGCCTCCATTATTCTTTCTATAGTGTAATTCTCTGTAATATTCTTTGCTCACTCATAAATGTGCATGCAAAAAAATCCTTAAGCTCTACAAAAAAAGCTTTAGGCATGTTAAGTTTACCACCAATCTTTATATTTTGTATATTTATAAATTTAGATATAAGTAAATAGAAGCGACGCAAAAAAAGCTGACAGCGGAATGGTTCCGCTACCAGCCTCAATCTCTATATTATGGAGTTAGTAGATTTGTGTGGATTTTAATGACAGCTTTTTTAATCTGCTGCCCCGGTTGACCCATGCCCGGTCTGTGAACATCATGAGGGAAAAAGACCGCGAACATTCCAGGCTTCAAAGATAACAATATTTCATCTGCTGATGGGGGATAAAGCGCATATTCTCCTTCGGCATCGTAAGGCTTAATGGGTTCAATCCCTTCTTGCAGGGGTGCCCAGCCAATCGTTTCTTCACCTTCGATCAGATAATGCACATCAATATAAGTCTCATGCTTCTCTGCGACTTGTTCCTCCAGCGATTTTGCCTCCAGAGCCATAATCGAAGCATACATTTCGTTCCCGCGGATTTCGATTCGCCCAAGATCAGGATCATGTTGTAAGATTACTTTCAATTCCTCAATAGCCTCAACAATGACAGGATTCTCATACTTGATATGCTCTTCCCAAGATGACAAAGAACCTAAGATCATAACTTCCCATTCCCCTCACATCTTAATGTGCTAAACCAGTTTCTCACTGACTGCTGAAGCTGTAGTTTCTTTATTGATTATGGATTGCTCACTAGTCTTCTTGAAATATTCTACATATAAAATATCAAGCAGATAAAGCTGCGATATCTTTGCAGATAATGAACCCCCTTGCAGCGGTCCTTCATTAGCCCCACATAGCAGGGTCAGATCGGAGTACGAGGTTAACGGTGACTTTTCAAACCTGGTAATGGATATTACTTTGGCTCCTCGTTCCTTTGCTTTTCTCGCAACCTCAATGCTATCCTTGGTCGAGCCGGAATAAGAAATCACAACAGCGACATCCCGGTTAGACATCAACGCTGCCGACATCATCTGCAGATGTGAATCCATTAAACATTCCGTTTTGTTCGTAATGCGCATAAATTTAATCTTGGCTTCCATAGCTGTGACTAGAGAAGAGCCCACACCGAAAAACAATACACGTTCTGCATTAATCAAATACTCAATGGCCTCACTGATCTTCTGTATATCAATTAAATTATAGGTCTCGTTGAGTGCACTTACATTCGTGGTCAGCACTTTAGAAGCAACAGCTTCAATCGTATCATCCATCAGAATTTGATCGGTAAGCTGCGGGATCTCATTCTCCACAGTGATGCTATGTGCCAATGCGATCTTGAACTCTTGATACCCTTTATAACTTAAAGATTTGCAAAATCGAAATATACTTGATTCCCCAACATCACATGCATCTGCAAGATCAGTAATCGACATGTAGACTACACTTCTCGTATTCTCCAGTACGTAGTCCGCTACCTTCTTCTCCGTATTTGTCAAATTATTGTATTTAGAATGAATTGAAGAAAAAATACTGATTGTCCGCAAAAAAGCCCCTCCTTTTCAATAAATTAATGTACGAATAAGGAGGAAGCTCCCAGCAGACCTGCCTTATTCCCTAATGAGGCTTTAACAATTCTCACTCCCGCAAAGCTTTCCATAATCAAAGACTTCGTGCGTTCTTCTACCCTTCGAACCAAATCTTCTTGTTCCATTACGCCGCCACCAATAATAATCGCGGATGGATTGAAGATATGTGTGATAGAAGCTAAACCCACAGCCACCTCAGTAATCCATAGATCTAGAATACGATCAAGCTGCTCATTTCCGCTCTGTATTTTATCAAATAAAGCTTTTCCGTCCGTGCATTCGGGATCTGCCAGCTGAGCCATCTTCACTAAAACTGTAGTTGAAGCGTATTTTTCATAATACGGCAGTCCTTCTACTCCGGATGGGGCCGACAATGGGTGAGTAAAGATATGGCCAAATTCAGCCGCTACCCCATTAGCCCCTTTATAGATTTGGCGATTAATGACGATCGCACCGCCAATGCCTGTGCCAAAGGTTAGACATAAGAAATTGTTAAAGCTCTGAGCAGCTCCATAATAAGCTTCGCCTAATGCTGCTGAATTCACATCGTTCTCTACCATAACAGGTTTATGAAAATGATGGGTGACAATATCCTTAATTTTCATTCCAGTATATCTAGGTATATTTTCGTTAGCATAGACAATAAATCCTTCTTCTGCATTAACTTGGCCCGCGGTGCTTATGGCAATGGCATCAAAATGATCGTATTCTGCAATCTTTTCCAGCATTCTTGAGATTACATGGGGTCCCCCCAAGTAGCTTTCTGTTGCATACTCCTTGAAGTCATGTACATTCCCCTGTTTATCGCATATACACATCTTGGTATTGGTACCGCCAATATCTACGGCTACAATTCTCATTCCCATCTACCCTCTCTGGCGTTCTACTGAATAGCGTTCACAAACCGTTTCGTAATCTCCATCGGTCTCGTGATCGCAGAGCCAACCACTGCTGAATACACACCTAAATCAAACATGGTCTTTAATTCTTCAGGAGTGGAAACCCCACCTTCAGCTATAACGGGAACAGAGAAGTTGTTGACGATTTGCTGAACCAATTCAAAATCTGGCAAGTTGCGGCCTTTAGTAGCCTCTGTATAACCGCTCAAGGTAGTTCCTATCAGATCAAATCCCAGCTCAACAGCCTTCGCAGCTTCCGCAAATGTAGAACAATCCGCCATAAACAGTTGATCTTTATAGGTCTCTTTTAAAAGTGGAAAAAGTTCAGAAATAGTAGATCCGTCCGGGCGAATACGGTTTGTAGCATCCATAGCAATGATATCTACCCCTTCGCGGTACAGCTCATCGACTTCCTTTTGAGTGGGTGTAATAAAGACTTCAGAGCCTTCATACACCTTTTTGATTATCCCAATGATCGGCAGATTCACTTGCTTTTTGATTTCTTGAATATCCGCTACGCTGTTTGCCCGAATTCCAGAAGCCCCGCCTAAGTAAGCAGCATAAGCCATTCTCCCCATAATAAACGGGCTATGCAGCGGTTCTTCTGGTAAGGCTTGACTGGAGACGACTAGTTTATGTTTTATTTTTTTAAGTACATTATTTTCAGTATTCATCAGTAACCCACTCCACATTTTTATTTATTCTTTAACTGCTCCTGCCGTAATCCCATTGGTGAAGAACCGTTGGAATAACATGAACACTAGCAACATCGGAATTGCAGCGATGGTAGCTCCGGCCATTTTATAAGCGAAATTAGGATTCAAATCCTGCATTAAGGTCGCAGTACCAACCATTAATGTTTTCATTTTGTTCTCTTGGCCTATAACCAGCTGCCACAAGTAATCATTCCAGACTTGCACGAAATTCAGAATAAATAAGGCTCCAATACCAGGTTTGACAATAGGCAACATGATGCGCGTGAAGATTCTCCATTCATTTGCACCATCTATTCTCCCGGCTTCTCTTAAGGCATTAGGGGTTAAATCGAAGAATCCCTTTAATAGGAACACTCCAAATGCACCCGCCACGTTCGGCCAAATCATACCGTTATAACTATTTACCATTCCAAATTGTTGGGTGATCCGGAATAAGGGTACTATCATAATTTCTTTAGGAATCATCAAACTTGATATAAAGATAATGAAGATTATATTTTTACCTTTAAAATTAATCTTTGAGAACGCATAGGCGGCCATAGAGCCTACAACAATAACCAAAATAGTAGAAATACCAGATACATAAATACTATTAAACGTCCATCTTAAAGCCGGCTGGTTCTGAAATACATCCACATAGTTGGAGAATGTAATCGATTTGGGCCACCAGTCTGGAGGCATCTTCACAACATCCGAGCTGTTCTTGAGTGAACTTGTGAATAACCAATATAGTGGAAAAAGATTAAGGAGTGCGAAGAGGATAATGATCACATTCGATATCACATCAAACTTCTCTCTCTTTTTCTTGTTTTTAATCTTCGACATGTTGTATTCCCCCTCACTTCACCTTAATCATGCTTCGTAGCTGTGGCACAGACAATATCAATGTAATCACGAACATGATAACCCCTACCGCAGAAGCTACACCGAGTTGGTTATATTTAAAGGCATTATTATAAAGGTAGTACATCAGCGTTACGGAGGAATTGTTCGGTCCGCCACCGGTCAATAACTGAATAACTACAAAGATTTTTAATACGGCAATAATATTGATAATCGTAATATAAGTTGTTGTAGGTCCTACCGAAGGAATCAGGATCTTTGTAATCACTTGCCATCTGCTAGCACCATCGATTTCTGCTGCTTCAAAAAGCTCTTTCGAGACACCAATCATCGCAGCTATATACAGAATAATTGCCTGGCCCACGTTAGTTGCGAAGGTTACAAATATCACGACTGGCAGAACCGTCTTTGGATTTCCCAGCAGATTAATCGTCCCTAGTCCCATGTCTTTATATAGATAAGAGATAAGTCCGTTAGCCGGATTCAGCAAAAAGCTCCAGACCATACTCATAACCACCATGGACACCATTACCGGGATATAATAACTTCCTCTAATAAAGGAAACGTACTTAGCATTCTTATCAAATACCGCAGAGGCTACGAACAATGCAAACCCCACTGTAAGTAGAACGATAAATATTACGAACACAACGGTGTTGATGGTAGCCTTAAAAAATACCGGATCATTAAACAATGTGGTGTAATTGGCAAAACCCACAAACTTCTCGCTGTCATAATTAATCTGGTATAGACTCAGCCGCATCCCTTCTAAGATCGGATAGACAAGAAAGGCTAAGAATACTATCATCTGAGGTAAAATAAACAGATAACCTGTAATATTCTCTTTTAGGTAATTACTACGTAGTTTCATATCGTTTACCTTTCTAATTAACAGCCCCAGAGTCTCTTCAGACCCTAAAGGCTGTCAATCGTGTATTGTTTATCTGGTCTTAGATTATTGGAAAATTACAGAGCCAGCTTTATTGGTCTCAATCACCTTGTTGCCACTTGCCTGATAATCTTGCACAAACTGTTCCGGTGTCTTAGCTCCCATGTAAAGTGCTTGTAGCTCTGGATATAAGACCTCTCTTAATTGGCTGTATCCTGGAACGTTGCCTGTGAAGTTGAACAAATATTTAGAGTTGGCATCGTAAGCTGCAAACAGTGGATTCTCCGCTTTAAGCGCTTCGGCTACAGAACTTCTTACAGGAATACCATTCTTAGAGGATTTAACTAACTCAGGATCGCTTGAGAAGAACTTCACGAAATCCTTAGCTACTTCAGTCTTCTTAGCATCTTTGGACTTGAATACACTAGCGCCTACTACATAAGTAAAGGATAGAGGATCTCCGCTTTCCGACGGAATATTAGCAAGTCTCATATCGAATTTCGCTGCCGTACCGTCCGCCATATTAGCTTTCGTACCATTAAACAGAATTGGGTTAGTGAAACTGATCGCTAATTGCTGATTTTGGAACATAGCATTGGCATCATTAGAAGAAACAGATTCTGCGCCTGGATTTGTATATCCGCCGTCATATAGGTTTTTCAGCCAAGTTGCAGCTTTAACTCCGTTCTCATCATTCAGGACAATGTTGCCTTGATCATCAAAGAACTTATTGCCGAACATTCTCATATAGGCAAGGTTCCATGTATCGCCCTGATTATTTACAGCGAATAATGCCATTGGATATGCATTGGAATACTTATCCTTCGGCAGATTGTTTTTCAGACCCTCAAGAATTTGTTGATATTCATCCAAGTTCCAAGTTTTGATTTCGGATTCTTCACCCACAAACTTTTCTAAGCCTGCTGCTTTAAACATGTCCGCGTTGTAAACCAAGGTGCCTGGGTTGTGCTGGAATGGATAGAAATAAATATCTTCTCCGAACGTTACAGCGTCCCAGTAGTTTTGAGCAATATCGCTTTTCGCGTCTTCATCAATGATGTCGGTCAAAGGAACCAATGCTCCCCGGTGAACGTAATCCCCCATCGGGAATACACTCTCAAAGAACACATCTGGAGGTGTTCCTCCGCTTAAGTTAACGTTAAGCAATTGATCGCGCTGATCTCCAGCAATGACCTCTATTTGAATATCTGCATCGTATTTATCATATTGTGCTTTGAATTTCTCAGCGGCGTGCTTTAGGAAGCTGTCATAGTCCGCGCCTGCCTCCGTGGCATCCACAACACCCTTCCACTGTGGAGTCAGCCATACTCTGATCGCCACTTTTTCCTTCCCAGACGCAGAAGAATTATCGGATGTATTAGAGCTCGCAGCATTGTTACCTGAGCAACCTGAAATTAAAGAAATAATCACCATTAGCGCAAGCATTGCCGAGAGTAAACGTTTTTTCTTCATTTATAAACCTCCCTAAAAGTTTTGTGAGCATTACCTTCTCTGAATCGCTACGTACAAAACTCGCATCGAAAGCATACGCTTAAAGTTTTGTGAGCATTATCTTCTCTGAATCTCTTCGTACAAAACTCGCTTCGAAAGCATAGAACCTTTAATTTAAAATCCGTTTGGCATGGTATTGCACTAAATCGGCCATGCTGCGATGTCCTTGCGGATCAAGATGCATATAATCAATTTCATTCATCGATACATGGTCTCTGGAATCTACAAAGTGGATACCAGTTCCCGTTAGCAAAGCTGCAAGATGCTCAGCGAGCTCCATAGACTTCTCACTACACCCGCTACCCATTGGTTTGCCAATAGGGGTATGAATATACTCTGCTCCAATCGGAGGGGGCGCGATTACTAGAACCTCTGGAGCCTTCCCCTCAGGTCCTGCACCGCTACCTTTAGCTTTAAGAGCCAGTCTAACAATACCTTGTGCGATGTTATAAGAAGTTAATCCAAACCTTTCTTTGGTATCATTGGTCCCAAGCATGATCACAACCAAGTCTAATGGCGAATGTGACATCAGGCAGGGATAGATATAGGAAATTCCAGAAAGTCCTTCGAATAGAGGGTCCTCACTGACACTTGTTCTGCCGGGAAGCCCTTCTTCGATCATACGGTAGGCGTCACCCAATTCTGTATGAAGAATTCCCGTCCAACGAATATCATCCTTAAATCTGCGGTCTGTCTCTGCGTCGTAGCCCCAAGTATTAGAATCGCCAAAGCATACGATGGATTTCTTCATTTGTCTTAACCGCAATATCTTTCAATAGCTTGATCAATCAATTTCATAATGTCTGCGATCGGACCAGCATCTTCAGCGGCTACTGCCTCAAGCGGTGCTCTTACGCTACCAATGTTTACGCCTCTTAATTTTAGAATCTCTTTTATTCCGGCATACATGGCACCTTTCAGCGAACAAAGGGCGATGATAATATCGTTGATATCGCTTTGAATTTGTCCAGCTTCTTCGAACTTACCAGCCTTAACAAATTCATTTGCTTGCAGGAACAGCTCAGGCATAACCGCATAGGTTCCACCGATTCCCGCATCCGCTCCCATGATTCTTCCCGCAACATATTGTTCATCCGGTCCATTAAATACCACTACATCTTTTCCACCCACTCTTTTGAATCTTTCAATATCCATAGTCGGCATGGAGGAGTTCTTCACACCAATCACCTTTTTGTTCGCAAGCAGCTTCTCAAATAGGGACGGAGTCAGTGTATATCCAGTAGTCTGAGGAATGTTGTAGATGATGAAGCTTAGAGGGGTTGCCTCCATAATCTCGCTCCAATATTTATAGACTGCACTATCAGGTAACTTGAAATATATAGGCGGGATTGCGGATAATGCATCGTATCCTAAGGTTGCAGCATGTTTCGCTAACTCAATACTATCTCTAGTGGAAGGGGCACCCACGTGGGCAATCAGTGTCATTTTACCTTTCAGGTTACTAGCTACGTAGCTTAGTACCGCTTTGCGTTCGTCGAGACTCTGGTAAATACATTCTCCTGAGCTGCCTCCCACATATACACCTTGAACTCCTTTTTCAAATAAGTAATCACATAAAGCATGCGTCCGGGATTCCGAAATATTTCCTTGATCGTCATAGCAGGCATAAAAGGCAGGTATAATTCCGTGGAACTTTGTGAGTGTCATTGTTAATCCCCCTTAAGTTGTGAGCGGTTTCTTTTCTACATAAACAAAATATCATTATATTTTGCTTTTGTAAATTATTTTCTCTATTTTTAGAAAAATAAAATTTATTTCCACCAATCTTATTTATGATTAGCAAAATAATGGTTTTCAGTGCAACTCGCAGCTAATAATCATTTATTTTTCCATATTCATTAGAAAATAATCCTGTAAATTCTCCACCCTAAATTTATTTCTTCAGGGCAGTATTTGTTGGATATACGGATGTAAAATAATTAAAAAAAGTGGTACTAATGAGTATCCTTTCAGCTTCGTTAAAAATGTCTCCTACAGGGAGACACTTCTCTCCAGATGAAGCACAAAACCTAAATAACACACAATGTTCACTGAATAATCTGTGTTTTTCAGACGGACACACCTTTTAAAAAATGGAGTTTAGGATTATAATGAAAGCGTAAACAAAGAACTACAAAATCTATTTTGTTTCTTCGCCAAAGGAGGCTGGAGGAAATGCTAGCAGGACTTAAAGAACTTAAAAATTGGGTGACAGAAAACTGGAATCCAACATTGAATACAGGTAATGAGGACTACCGGAAAATGGAGTACTCCGTGGAGCGTCATCTGCACACTCCGCAATCTCCGAAACCACTTAGCTATGAAGAAGAGGCTCGCATCAAGACCGTTAAATTTCATTAACTAACCCTTCAGATAAAGATTGATTCATAACGAAGACATCAGACCGCCAGTTCTGGAAGCAATTTCAGTGGATGCGGTCTTTTATTATGCCTTGTAGTTGTATACCGAAAAAACCTCCTCCACCCTAAAGGGTGAAGAAGGCTAATAGGTTACTTTCAAGGACATGGCAGTAGGTTATCAATTCAAAGGCCTTGTTTAGTTCATCCTTCGATAAACCTCAGCGCGCGTCCCGATTGATAATCAGCTAGGCCTTGGGCGAATTGTTGATCAGGAAATCCTCTATGCAGCAGCTTTAATCCACCTGAAGTTAAGGAGACATGATGGTGGAATTGATAAAATAACAGCCTATCATGATCCAGAGCATCGTTCTTTAAGTACCGGTAGAAATCCCCAAATCTCATCTGCAAAAAACTATGTTCATGCTCAATATCATAAAACATTGCTCCTTCGATATCGATCAAGAAAGGTTCCAGTTTATCGTTAACCATAACATGGTCAGGGCCCAGTTCCCCGTGAATAAACCCATATTGCTGTCTGGGTTGAATTTTTGATTCAAGCTCGTACAACTTATCGAGCAGTTTGCTTTGATTAGACCTGATCTTCTCAATATGTTGGGAGGCATAGGCTAGCTGTACTTTCGCATTTTCCATTTGTAATAAATGACATTGCCCCATGCTGCTCTCGTTAGCATTTGCTTTCCCAAAAACATGCCTCTCGTGGGTATGCATAGCAGTAAGCATCTCCCCCACACGCTGAAAAACTTTATCTTGAACACGTAACTCGGGATGATGAAAATAGGTTTCTGCCATTCTTCCATCTATATATTCAACCAGAGCATAATCGAAAGAGTAACGATCTCTTGCCTTATTCAGATCATAAAGAGCAGGGGTCTGAATTCCATGTTGTGTTAAGTACCTGTTATTTAATTCGAATAAATGACTTCCATAGGATTGTTCATTTATATCTTCATTGGCTTTTTCTTCTTTAAAATAATTCATGGAAAGATCCCACACATACAAAACGCAGGAAAATCCATTACTGCACTCAATCTTGTAGACCACCTTTTGTGCGCCGCCATGCATGCGCGAAACACGAGCAACGAAATAACTGCTGCCAAAAACCCTACTAATATAATCCTGTAAGTCAGCCTTATCGAGATGACAAGTAACGTCCATTAACAACACTCCATTTATTAGGTTTTGCCGGCTTCACAATAGTAAATAAAATCCAGCCGAAAGTATAGACTTATTCTTTCTGATCAATTATGATGTTGAATAAGGTCTTGAAAAAAACAAGCATACAAAAAGCCGTTGGAATTCATTTCAACGGCTTTTTTTTATGAAATATCT
The DNA here is from genome assembly GCF_045040615.1 of Paenibacillus sp. FSL H8-0175. NCBI lineage: Bacteria > Bacillati > Bacillota > Bacilli > Caryophanales > Paenibacillaceae > Paenibacillus > Paenibacillus sp. FSL H8-0175. Next base: position 5,890,527 of record NZ_CP150299.1, read on the forward strand.
AAACAAATATAGAGGAGTACTTTCACAACATGTTCAAACGACTAACTGCACTATTTTCGATTCCCTCTTATGGCTTACTCTTTTTATGTATGTTACTGCAGGGGATGGGGATTTCACTCAGCGCACCCTTTTTATCCATTTATTTTACGGAACAGCTTGGAGTATCTGTCGGGCTGTTTGGTGTTTTTCTGGCCACCACGTTAATTGCCGGGATATGGATCAGTACACTAATCGGAAGACGCTCTGACCTCGGCTTAAATCGAAGAAACATTTACCTTGTCTCCACGCTCTGTAATGCTCTGGCTTATAGCGGATACTTGCTCATTGGGGATTTTACGATCTTATTCATCTACATGATTGTGTTCACCGCCCTCGGTGCACCAGGGATGCCTCAATTGTTCGCCATAGCTAGAGAAGCAGTGAATAAGAGCGATTTTACGGATACTGCGTTTGCAAATTCTACCTTGCGTTCTGCTTTCTCTCTCGGCTTTATTACAGGTCCTTTAATCGGTACTCTACTAATTGCTGCTGTTGGGTTTAAGGGGATTTTCTCGGGCACCATCGGAGTATTCCTGCTGGTTGCCTTACTTATTTCGCTATTCCTGAAATCAAATACAGAAGTGAAAAGCAGTACTGCAGAAGTAAAAGTAAAAAGTTTCCGGTTGGGTCAGAACCGTAATGTTCTGCTTCCTTTTCTGATTATGATACTCATGTATGTAGCCCACTGGACGAGTAGCATCAATACTGCCCTCTTTATTACCAACAATCTAGGGGGAACAACAAGCGATGTTGGTTTAGTCAGCAGTATTTGTGCTGCGCTGGAAATTCCTTTTATGATCATGCTGGGACTACTTAGTGCGAAATACAGTAACCGAATCCTGATGATGTGCGGAGCCATTTTCGGAGGAGCTTATTATCTCGTTGTCATTACTTCAGGCGCGATGTGGCAAATGCTTGCAGCCCAAATTTTGCTTGCCTTTTTTGTTGCCGTTATTTCAGCGATTGGCATTAGCTACATTCAGGATCTGCTTCCAAACATGCCTGGGTATGCATCCACGCTCTACTCTAATTCATCCACGATCGGCAGACTGATTGGCAGTCTTGTTGGCGGGTTATTAGCTAGTGTTGTTGGGTACCGGTATTCATTTGTGCTCTGTTTCATACTCGTCATTATTTCTACAATCATGCTTGCGGTAAGCGGACGTTACTCTGTAGATGATCCACAAAAACTAGCGATTTAATCCGCTTTTTCGGGCTTCATTCAGCCCTTGAAACTTCTCCATATTTTCTCGCGACTAACTAACATATCCTTAAAAAGGTGGGGTTAGATGTTAAAAACTATTGCAAGAATGCTCATGTTGATGTCTTTAATCTTTCTGGCAGCATGTGCAGGGGATGTTAAACCCATCGAGGAGCCGAGCACAGGAGCAAATACGCCAACTCATAGTCCAGCGATGAATACGCAAAAGCCGCAAAACACAGAACCCAAGCAGCCAAATGAAACCAGCTTTAAAGCAGAATTGTCAATAAATCTGAAATCATATTCAGATCAATTGACAGAGTATGATCTCCCCGCGCTTGAAGTGCTGGAAAAAAACCTAACCGCTTTGGTTGAGCATGACCACACACTTTTCCAATCCGGGTTCGTAAACAAAAAACTAGCAGATGCTATGGAACCTTATTATGACGAACAATATCAGTACAAATTCACAGACATCGAAAGCATCGATTCCATATTACCCAACGAACATCAGGTAAATATAACGGTGACCGGACAACGCTTGGATATGGCCGCAAAGACCGTTGAAAATGTAAAAATGCTATACGCTATTCGGCCAAACGATCAAGGGGAATGGGTCATTTATATCATTGATTGATTGACTGATTGATTGACTAACTGACTGACTAGCTTTTGAAAATCGTCGTCCGATTCCTGACAGGGAATTTGAACGGCGATTTTTTTGTGGAAAAAAAACAATTTCTCCCCTTGCTAGCATTGCGAGCTGCGGAGAATGGAATCATGTTTGTGGTAACCTTCTAGCTACCTACCCGATCTAATATTTAAGTAACGTTACGAACATCCTAAGACTTCTAGTCAAGAAAGCAGGTAAATCTTTGCATATAGATCCTATTGTCGTCAAAGCCAAAGCTGGAGACCCTGAAGCATTCGTGCAGTTGATGCAGGAGATAGAGTTACCTTTATACAGAACTGCAAGGTCCATCGTCAACAAAGAAGAAGATTGTGCAGATGCCCTGCAGGAGACGATGCTTAAAGCCTTTAAGAACATCCATACACTCAGAGAGCCCGCTTTTTTCAAAACGTGGATCTTCCGGATTCTGATTAATGAATGCAATAAAATGCTCAAAAACAACTCAAGAGCCCTCCCTTATGGAGAGCTTCCCGAAGTCCCTTCCACTTCCAAGGATTATGAGAAAATCGAATTATGGGATGCCGTTCAACATCTTGAGGAGAACCTCCGGATTGTCATTCACCTTCATTACCTACAGGACATGCCGATCCGTCAAATTTCCGACATTCTCGAAATTTCTACGGTTGCCGTGAAGACCCGGCTGCATCGCGCCCGCAAAAAGCTAAAGCATTCATCTCAATTCAATCAAGAAATGGAGTTGCGACATGGTAAACACTAAGTTAGAAGAACAGTTAAAGAACTGCCAAAGCCTACTTCCCGCTCAGTTATCGGATATTGCCCGCTCCAAACTGAATGAGACTTACCAAATCATCAGGGAGACCGATAATTCCACTTCCCCCATTCAGAGAAAGATGGATACATCAAGAACTTTTAATAAGTGGTTGATTTCCACTGCAGCCGCTGCAATTCTTGGAGTTACAGTCCTTGCTTCCGGCTTTGTATCGCCCGCAATGGCTGGTGCACTCAAGCAAATTCCGGTTTTGGGACAAATCTATTCATTATGGGGCGAAAAAAACTTAGATCCCGGTGTTCAACAAGCCGGGGATTTCATCACAAACGTAAACCAAAGCGTGACCCATAGCGAGGTGACCATGAATATCCCAACGTTGTTATTTGACGGAACCCGAATTCTTATGAACCTAACCACTCCTGGAAACCGTTTGGCTTCGGAGCCCAATTCGCCGCCTTCAGATGCCAATAAAGGCGCGGTGGATAAGTTTGAGGTTCTCTATAAAGGTCAACCTCTGCTCTGGAGTTACGAACACATGGATGGTGAGACTGCTTCCAGCATAATGGTTCAGGTTTTGAACACTTATTATGATCCGAGCACAACAACACAGACTGTCCAGTTCCCTGATCAGTTTGACTTGACTGTAAATGTAACGTTAAAGGGTTACGATGTCCCGTTCGAATTCGTTCTGCCTGTTACCAAATCAACGCCTGTTACCGCACTAACTTCAGAGGAGACCAAGCATCACGATAACATTAACTTGCAGATCAGTAAGGTAGAAATCACCCCAATCACAACGCAGGTATCCATTGAGTACAAAACCAAACCGGGCCAGAGCGTAGAAGAAATGCTCGCTTCTATCCCTTCGAAATATAAGGGTGCTAACGGGGGCGTCATCGCTCTTCAATTTGACATTGTCGATGAACGTGGCGTTCAACTGAAGCCCATCGGTGCTCACCCCTTAAGCGAATCTTATAATGTTCGTTTTGAACCCTTCAAGACTATACCGAATACCGTAACCATCAAACCGTACTTAGTCGTTTCCGAAGGTCAAGCCCCAGCTGGGACTAAAGGACTGTGGGAAGACAACAATATGGTCAAGGAATATATCCCTGAGCTGGAGACTGTACTTTCGGTCCAATAGTTCATTTGTAAAAGGGTATGCAAAACTACAAAAGACGAAGCCATAATAGGCTTCGTCTTTATATTTAGATGGCTTCAGGTAGGTTCAATCCAATAAGGTTATTTTGATGAAGCCAGCTTCGTTAATTTGTCGGCAATATCTTCGGCTTGTAATAAGGAGGAGTATGAATCTGCTGCAAAATATTTTTCCATATCAATCTCAATCATTCGATTGTTTTTGACCGCATCCAACATCTTCCATGTTGCTGGCAACTTAGGCGGTTCTTTGTCCTTTACGGTAAGGACTATAACGTAGTCACTGAAGCTAGAATAAAAAGTGGACAGTAGTTAACAGACTGGCGATAATGAGTCCACGGAGGTGTGTTCACATGGGAGAACATCGACAACGGTATAACGAAGAATTTAAAAAACAGACAGTGCAGTTCATTCAAGAGCAAACAAAGACAGTGGGCGACTTGGCGGAAGAGCTTAACATCCCAAAAAGTACCCTGCATCAATGGAGTATATGTTGCTGTTTACTCTGTCTACGTATCACATGTTGGCGAATATCCACCAGTTGAACCGTACATTTCACCGTTCCAGCCACTTCAGCTCTTTTCTACGGGATTTATACCGTACATTCTACCGTTTCAGCTACCTCAGCTCTTTTCTACGGGATTTATACCGCACATTCCACCGTTCCAGCCACCTCAGCTCTTTTCTACGGGATTTATACCGTACATTCTACCGTTTCAGCCACTTCAGCTCTTATCTGCGGGATTTATACCGTACATTCCACCGTTTCAGCTACTCCAGCTCTTATCTACGGGATTTATACCGTACATTCTACCGTCCCAGCTATTCATGCAAAATAATTATGAAGTACGCTCGCAACTCCAGTTTTCGTTGCCCTATATAATAAATTCGGCCTCTTGAATGAGAGTCCATTCCCATAGATAACCTACGCAAATTATCTATATCGGCAAGATTTAGGGCCATCCTTTTACAGGATGGCCCTCTCATTGATTAAGTTGCAATTTTGCTAACCTTAATACTCTCCTTTAATTACAAAAAACGAACCCCGAATTGTTCCGGCTAGCTTGGACTTCTGCCTAGCAAACTTAAACTTCTCTTCTAGCTCCTTTGGGATCTCCATCCCCTCAGAAAGCTTAAAACCAACAGCCCGCTTCTTAGGGTCATCCACCGTATACATAACGTTCACCGCAAGACCATCCTCATAAAAGACATAAGCGAATTTAATATTTTCCACTTGAAAACGCGATGTTTCTAAAGGTTTGGCCGCAAACTCAATATCACGTTCTTCTTTTAAAATTCGGTTCACATAATCAAGGGTCTCCTGACTTTCGCTGGCTCGTACAACCGTAAACTCATGTTTGTATTTGTTCATAAAGTAACGGGCCTCATTAGCACGCAGACCAGCAAGTGCATCTACTACAGGTGAAGATTCTAACCCAACCGTAGACACATTTTTAAAATCAACGATATAGGACATTTTCATCTCTCCTTTTCTCTCATTATTACCAAAAAAACTTATCGTTACTTAGGATACGGTTCGCGTATTGTCTGTAACGGCAAGTTTCTGTGTTAACTGCTGTGCTCTTTTTCTATTAAAGTGACCATCTCACGCTTCCACTTTTCTCGCTCCTCTGGCGGGATCGGCTCCCCTTTGTCATACAGAAATCTAATCATATAGAACCCATCCTTCGTAAGCAGGCTGGTAACAAGTTCATGTTCTAATACATTATTGTTCATCAACTGCGTCTCCACTATAGAGCTATTAACAGTCTGATGCAGTACTTGAGCAGTCAACAAGGTTTCTTGGGAGATATAATCCGCTGTATGCTTCTCTACAGAAGATGCCTCTATCTTATCAAAATAATTAATCGTGAACGTATGCGAAGGTTCGTACCGATGGTATTCTCCTAACGGATAATATCCGATAAATTGACTGTTACTGTAGACATGGAAGGTTGCAGGTACATAGCTATCAAGCTGAAAATACGGGATGAATCGCGCAATGCCTGAATTGATCTCTTCTCCAGGAGGAATGACCGCATCCACACCACTAAGGAAATCACCCTTCTTATCTACAAAAATCGTGCTATAAGAGCTGTACCTCGTAATCCAAATTGAACCATTCTCCTTCACAGCCTCAACGTAATAACTGATAATTTGATTTCTTTTTTCCTCACGTTCATCGGCGGGGTTGATACAGGTATGAATGTGCTTCCGAGTGTATGTAAAGACTGCTTTAGTGGCATCCATTGACAGCAATTCAAATTCGAGAATTTCAGATTTTATATTATAGATTTGAAATGTCATCATTAATTGAAAATGATTTAAAAAGGACATTCCCCTCCTATCTGGATGAAATCTTTTGCTCAAACCTTCTTCATCCTTATCCATATAAGCCTGCTCCAAGCCTTCAACCAAGGCCTGTAGCTCCTCTTTTGTGATGCCTTTATTTTTTTTAAAGAAAAACATGTCTTCTCTCCCCTCATCATCAATCTACTTCCAATTACTTGCTCCTATTTATTATACGGGCATACCTGTGTACTTTTCTAGTTATGAAGAAACCATCCCTGACAAAGGAACGGTTTCTTTGAGTTGGTATACCTTTCGGTCATCCCTACATTTTAAAATGTTTACGAACTAACCTAAATTGTTCTTCTACGCTCATGTTTGGTGTTCTTTCTATGGTTTTGATGCCCAGCTTAGTGCATTCTCTCTTCCGGGATAAACGGTAATATAAATTCAGGCATTATTCCTAAATCTATTAGGATTGGTTGGTCATCAGGTAACTTCAGCAAGTCAATAATAAAGAATTCCATCATCTCTTCGACCACTTGAAATAACCATTGGCTAGAGATCATCCTCTAATGTTTGAAAACCTAATTCCTCTACAAACTTCTTGGTTTAATTCTTCTTTCAAATAATTATTATTTATCTTCATCCAACACACCCCATTTATATTTCAAAAAGCTTACTCTGACACGTTGGTTGTGAGGGGTTGGCAGATTCTTATCTTTCTAGATAAAAAAAGCCTTCCCCACCCAAAAGGGTGAAGAAAGCTTTAATGTGTATCCCCAAAATATGGGCAGCTATATTAGGTTTTCGTACCTGAGGGTGTCTTAGTCAATTGCTCCTCCAGCCACCTTATCGCCTCAGCCTCTCCAGAGAAGGCGCCTCCGGGGCAGCCGTAGGTTCTTTTAGTGGACAACGCTGTAACTGGCTTGTAGACAGCAAGCAACTTTGCATTCTGCATTACGACCGCGATGCCTGAACAATATTGGGCGATTTCCCGCTTGTTCATCTTGCACCAGTTCATATACAGCTGTGTGACCGCACGCTCTGGACGTGTGTTTTTCTCAGCAGAATGCACCATCAGCAGGCCGAAGGCAGATCGGCGCGCGAGCAGTTCTTCCCAATATGCGATATATTCTTCTACTGTCTCCTGATCAAACGCCTCCCCCAAACTAAGGCTTATGATCGGCCAAGCGGATTCATCCTTTGTTATAGCCATACGTTTCCCTCCTAAAATGTGCCGAGCATTGCCTAAGATGTGATGCGGAATCCAACGGATTGCTGTTGCAGCTTCCAGAGCCGGTCGTACAGTCCGCCGCGCAACAGTAAGGCTTCATGTCGTCCCTGCTCGACCAGCCGACCGTCTTCCAGTACGATAATGTTGTCCGCACCGCGTATGGTTTTCAACCGGTGGGCGATAACAATGACGGTTCTGCCCGTAATCAACGCATCAATTCCTTTCTGGATTTCGGCCTCATTCTGCGGGTCAAGCGATGCAGTAGCTTCATCCAACAGCACAATTGGAGCGTTCTTGAGAATCGCACGGGCAATGGAAATTCGCTGCTTCTCCCCTCCGGACAGCGTACTGCCGCCTTCGCCTACCGGCGTGTCATAACCAAGCGGTAATTTCATGATGAAATCATGACAGTGAGCCATTTGCGCTGCCTGCTGAATATCCCGCTGCGACGCCCCCGGCCGCCCAAAAGCAATGTTGTTCCCGATGGTATCTTGGAATAGGTACACATCCTGAAACACCACCGATACAGATCCTAGCAGATGTTCTGGATCAATATCCTTGATGTTGCGCCCACCTAGCAGAACGCTCCCTTCTTCAGGATCATAGAAACGTGAGATCAGGCGCAGCACTGTACTCTTGCCGCTGCCTGACGGGCCCACAATTGCAGTCAGTGAACCTTGCGGCATTTCCAGACTTAAATTTTTGAGAACAGGCTCTCCTCCATAGCTGAAGGTTACATTGTCAAACCGAATGGTGCTGCTTTTAGGAAGAGGACTCGTATTACCTGTCATTACCGGCTGGCGTAGCAGGTCTACTATACGTTCACCCGCTTGTTCGTTGTAGCGGAATTCGGCATAATTGGCTAGCGCCGTGGTCAATGGATCATAGATACGTGTGCCGACAATAAGGAATACTGCCAACTGCAAAATACCGAGCTCCCCCCCTAATAATAGATGAACACCTACGTATACCATTAAGGTCAGTCCCGCACGAAGAAGAGCCATAGCGGTTAGAATAACCGGACCGAACATCCCTTCCAGCTTCACACTTTCCTTCATCAAAGTTTTAAAAGAGTTATCCAGACGGACAAATCGTTCTCCCGTCAGGTTATAGGCCTTCATCACCCGTATACCGTTCAAGTATTCTTGCAAGCGGTTCGCAGCGTTCAGCTTGGCCTTCATATGATCCGCTCCGAGTCTCCGCCGCAGCTTGCCCGATATATACATGATCAGGAGAGCAACCGGCAGCGCTACGAACATAGAAAGCGCCATCCGCCAGTCCAGAAACAGTAAACCAGCAAGTGCAAATATCGGCAGTACAAAAGCTCCCGCAAGCTGTGGCAGCAGATGTGAAATGCCCGTCTCAACGAGCGTGAAATCGCCCATCATCATATTGGCTAAATCACCTGGATCCCGGCGAGTCAGGTAACCCAGCGGAAGCTTCCGCAGATGTTCTGCTAATTCCGCACGTCCCTGTGCAGCAACATTGTATGCCCCGCGGTAAGCGGTGCGATAGGCGGGAATCTCACTCAGGAACATCAGCACCATGACGGCGACAAGCCCTGCGCAGATCCACCAAAGGCGTTCTGTCTGAAGTTCTGCGCCTACAGTAATATAAGGAGCAAAAATCAACCGCACCGCCTCAATTACAAGCGCGAACGGCAGCACACTAACTAGATTAGCCAGCAAAGAAAAAAGTACAGGCTTCAGCAACTGCTGCGGTTTACCGGCAGTAATATTATGCAATACCTTCATAGCTGATCCCCTCCTTTTTCCATATGCCAATCTCCGGCGTCACTGTAGGCATGCCACATTTTTGCGTAAAGCCCCTTCGCCTCAATCAAACCTGCGTGCTCTCCACGTTCCACGATTTCTCCATCCCGCAGCACCAGAATTTGTGCAGCTTCACGTATAGAGGAGAGTCGGTGAGCAATGACAATAACCGTCTTGCCGCGCATAAGCTCCGTAAGTGCTAACTGCATATGAAACTCATTTTCCGGGTCGGCAAAAGCAGTCGCTTCGTCGAGCACGAGCACTGGTGCATTTTTGAGAATAGCCCGAGCTACTGCAATGCGCTGCTCCTCACCACCCGAGAGATAGACACCGCCTTCACCAATTAACGTATCGTATCCCTGCGGCAGCCGAGTAATGAACTCGTCGCATTGTGCCGCTCTGGCTGCAGCCTGGACTTCCTCCAAAGTCGCTCCCGGTTTGCCGACAGCAATATTCTCATACAAAGTGTCATAGAATAGGAAGGTTTCTTGAAATACAAAAGCAACTGTATTCATTAATTCATGGATCGCCATATGGCGAATATCGACTCCACCGATGCGGATTGCACCCACTTGCGGGTCCCAGAACCGCGGCACCAAGCTGGCCACCGTCGATTTTCCCGAACCTGACGGGCCTACCAGTGCTGTAACCTTCCCTTGTTCCGCACGGAATGAGACTTCGCTGAGCGCCGCTGCAGTCCCTGCATCTTCACTGTAGGAGAAGGTTACATCGACAAATTCAACGTCAAAAGTATGCGGAGATAGCGGTTCTGCTATTTCCGGTACAGGCTGCTGTGCCAAGAGACGGTCCATCCGCTCCACGCCTTCGCCAATATCCCGAGTGCTTGAAGCCAGCAGAAGTAGCTTGTAGAGCGGAGATGAAACACCGGGTGCCATAATCAGAAAGAACAACAGCACAAGCGCAAAGGACATGGAATCCGGCCGACCGCTTAGCATGAAGACGCCCACCGGCAAAATAAAGGTAAACGGTGACGCAAGCAATGTTTTGAATAAGATATAACCTGTTTGATAACGGTCCGTATACTCCAGACAATAATCGCGGTAGCTGGTCATATCACTGTAAAACTTTCTGAAAGAATGCACCGTCTGCCCGAACACCTTAACCGCGGGCATCCCCCGTACATACTGCACCGCCGAAGTATTGATCTGCTCCAACGAATCATGATACTGCTTCACACTGGCCTTGCCACTGCTGCTCATCATAAGCGCTGACTGCACACCTAATCCTATAATTATCGGCAGCAGGCAAGCTACCGCCAACGGCGGACTAAGCCAAAACATCGCCACGATCATCAGCACTGTAGAAGCCAGCACGCTGACTAAATCGGGAAGCTGATGCGCTACGAAATTTTCCACCTTGTCGACATTCTGCTCTAGCGTCTTCTTGACCACGCCTGTTGAAGTCCCGTTCAGGAAACCGAGCGGCAATCTGCCCAAATGCTCGGTCATTCGCACACGCAAATTATATTGAATACGAAAAGCCGCAATATGCGAGCACATAATACCACAATACGAAGTCACCAGCCCTCCGATTAACCCTCCAAGTGCAATCCACCCCCAGCGGATCATATACGCACCGTCGACCTGTCCAGGCGATGAAGCATGGCGCAGCAGCTCTGCCAAAATGAAATAAACAGACAAAAACGGAATCAGCATTAATACGGCGCTGACAGATGACAATATTCCGGACAAGAGCAGCAAACCTCGCTTCTCTCCGGCGATCTCCAGCAGCCTTGGCATGCCGGTTTTGGTTTTACTCACAGCCGTTCCCCCACTCTTGGTAATTACGCGCAAAAAAAGTGCACTGAGAATGATTCTCTGTGCACTAGTGTATAGGAACGTTGTTCACGATTGCTACCGTTTAAGGGATTATAATTAACCAAATCAGGAGCATCTGTGCAGGATACGGACTTACAACTTAATACCGAAGAGGCGCTGCCTGCCGCTGATCAGATATTCTCCTGGACGCACACCGAACTTTTTGCGGAAGGCTGCCGAGAAATGACTCACATTACCGTATCCAACTCTGGAGGCTGCTTCACTTACAGTCATACTTCCTTGTTCCAGCAGCTGCTGCGCTCTCTGCATCCGTTGTTCGATAACGTAGGCATGCACGGTATAACCAAACATTTCCTTAAAGCCCTTTTTCAGCTTGAACTCATTGAGGCATATAATGCGAGAAAGGCCTGCAAGCGTCGGCGGGTGCAAATAATCACGCTGTAAAATCTCCTTAGCGAGCCGCAGGCTCTCCATATCCTCTCTGGACAGCTTGACCGAGCGTGGAATCCGGTCTGCTTCATATAAAGATTCATTGAGATAGACCGCCATAAGCTCCAGCATTTTGCCCTCCAGATAAAGTTCACGCATGCCATGGCTATAGGAACAATCCGCAATCTGCGATAGAATGAAGCGGATGGATGGTGTGATGTTATTTTTTCCAAAAAACAAACCCGCACCAGCTCCGATGCGAAGCCGTGTATCCTCAGTCAGACCACTGGTCATCCGCTCAAATTGTGCAGGGCTCATATCTATGCTGATGAATCGGTACCCCGCTCCACTCAGGTATGTGCAGTTTTCACTTCTTACTCCGCCATGAAACAGCGCAATTTCTCCTGTATCTATAACAAAATAGTCCGATTTCAGCGAGGTCCCCCACTCAATGCCATGCCCCATGCAGAATGCCAGCTCTGTACGCGGAGTGCTAAAATTGCCCTTCGCTTCGATATCCCGATTAAAACAGAGATTAAAATCTGTCATCTGGATATACCCATGGCTAAGCAGGCTGCGGCAACTGCCTTCCCCTATTTCGACTGGAGGTTTAATCTCAAAATGAGCCCCATCAAAACGATAATTATAATCCACCCCTTCACATGTAAGCGTCTTATGGGCATCAATCGTTTCTGCTTCTTTCAGTCCATTGCTTCGCTCCATGCACATCCCTGCTTCCTCTTACTTTGGGTTAATTATATATGCAATGAGAATGATTATCAATTAAACATTACGATTTCCTCTTCGTTCAGACTGAGCAGTTGGGCAAATACACTGGATTATAATCAAAAAAACCTTTCCCACCCCGAAGGGTGAAAAAGGCTTATATGTCTCACTTCCGAAGCCGTATCTAGCCTTCATAGCTACTCTCGTTTCTTCCCAACTGCCCCAAGATAGATAACAAACTCTTCATCGCCGTCTAATTCTAAAATCTCATCTATCAACTTTTGATCATAGATTCCAATTGCGCAAGCACCTGCACCGATGGATTCGCTGGCTAAATAAAGGTTCTGGCAGACATGTCCAACATCGATGAGGATTTTTTTGTGAGCAGAAATATCATACTTCCATTCGGAGCGGTAGGGTGTGGTACTCCAGGCAAACAATACAGAAGCCTTTTTGGCAAAGTTAGGGACAAAGGGCTGATCCAAAGTAATAGCATCAATCTTTTGTTCAAGTTGATCTAATTCAAACATAAATAAGAGCTTATGTTCCACAGGCAGATATCTGTAGATCCCTTGCCCAATGTCCTCTACACGCATAATCATTAAATAGGTTTCAAAGGTGTGCGTCGCCCCACTGCAGGGTACAGTCCGCAGCGTAAGTCCGTTCTTATTCATACCGCTAATCCCTTGGGTAGCCCATAATAAATAGGATAACTCCTCCAGACTAACAGTATCCTCAGAATAGAACCGTGTACTTCTTCTTTGATCTATACAATCAAAAATATTTTCTTTACTCACAACGTCTTTGCTGACCTTGGGCAAATCAATAATTAGTGCATCTGAATCAAATGGCTTAACAATTGGCGGTTGTGCAATTCCCTTGATCTTATCTGTTTTGATATGTTTGAATTCATGAAAATTGGATTTCAGAAAATTTCTTTGTTGTTCATATCTGGTCATAACAGATCCTCCTGAACTACCTTAATAGCTCTAATTTATCATGTCATAAAAATCATACGGTGATCTAACTCACTCTTCAGTTGTTTTGGTGAGTAAACAAAAAACCTCCCTTTGCCCCGAAGGGCAAAAGAAGGCTTAAACGCGTCACTTCCGAAGACATGGCCAGCTATATTTTCAGCTCCCCAAGCTTGATCAGCTCGACAACCGCTTGTGAACGGCCTTTAACGTTTAGTTTTTGCATTACATTGGAAATGTGGTTTCGAACTGTTTTTTCGCTGATAAATAATAAGCCAGCGATATCACGAGTCGTTTTGTCCTGCACGAGAAGCTCAAAAACTTCGCGCTCACGATGAGTCAACAGAAATTTGCTGTGGTGTTCGTTCCCCTTCAATGGTGTCACCCCTCCTTGCCCTGGGTTTGTTTGGTATAACAAGGTAAAGGGATACAGTCAAAACATATTATGTATTGTTGATGTTAATGGTGCTGTCACAATTATAAAATGGGCTTAGTTCATTCAAATGCAAAAGTCTGAAATTTTCATGAATAAGAACATCTTTTTTCAGGGCAAACTACGGTTTGTTGTTCCTTATTAAAGGAGGTGTATGTATGAGCCATTCAAAAAACAATCAACCTACCAAAGCAGAAGTACAAACAACGAAATTAAACAAATTACCACTCGTAGGTAAATTCGAACCTGAATTTTCTGCAGAGGAAGCTGCAGAAGTGTTCGAAAACCAACCCTCTGCAGATCATGAATCCCATAATGAACGATAAAAAGCGGATGACGCCTTGATCTTATTCTTAAGCAGATCAAACCTTCAAAGAATGGAACTGTCACTTTAACAGCTTAATTAACTATAAATGAGACGGTTCCCTTCATTTGAACATCGTAAACGACTTAGAACAGCGATTCGCCATTAATGGGAATCGCTGCTTTATGTTGTAGGCTGTTGGCTGCCCGCTCCAATAGTGTATTCACCAGCCCCAACTGAGGCTTTCGGACCCAGATGGCGTTATTAACAAATTTATCGCCTTTTGAGCGAAGTTTCGGACTCCAGTGACGCTATTCCTTAGAAACAGGCTCATATAGGGTACTTTTCAAACCAACAGCGACTATGCGGTCCGATAGCGACTCAAATATCGCATAATACTGCATGTAGTGTCATCTGAGTCCTTTAGTTACTGCTTATGCGCAAAAGTTTGCTGGCGCGGTTACTGCTGCGTGCGCGCAATGGTTCGCTGGTTCGACGGGTCGGCTGCCCGCTTCAATAGTCTATTCACCGCCCCTACTGAGGCTTTCGGACCCAGATGGCGTTATTAACAAATTTATCGCCTTTTGAGCGAAGTTTCGGACTCCAGTGACGCTATTCCTTAGAAACAGGCTCATATAGGGTACTTTCTAAGCCAATAGCGACTATGCGGTCCGATAGCGGCTCAAATATCGAATAATGCTGCATTTAGTGTCATCTGGGTCCTTTAGTTACTGCTTATGCGCAAAGATCAAAATATCGGTTACTGCTGCGTTCACGCAAAGGTTCGCTGAGACTAGAGCTGAGTTCGTTGTTGCTGAATATGCGAAGAGAATAGTTGGGCCCATTACATACTACTGTGTACGTTCACTGGTTTGCTGGCGCGGTTACTATTCTGCTTTTTCAATTGTAATCGGATACATTACTACAAAACACACTCCCGACCCTGGGAGTTTTTTGTCGTGCCATTATTACAATGAGATACATCACATTTTTATATTGACAGTAATTGTATACGGACTTATGATAAGTCCAGCATAATTGATAACGATTATCATTTAGATATAAAAAAAGGGGTGTTTTTTTAATGAAATTTACTTATGCTGTGCCTGCAAGTCTACTTGCGGCCTCCATACTGTTCACTGGATGTGCCAATAACAACAACTCTACAAATACTGCTGCCAACAGCACTACAGCCACCAACGCACCGACGACTGCAGCAGCTACCAACACACCGGAGACTGCCACCGCTGACTTCACGTCAGCTATAGATCAATATCGCACATACGTCATCCAGCAATGTGATGAATTTGTGAAGCAAACAGAGAGTTTCACCAACGCTGTAAAAGAGGACAAGATTGATGAGGCTAAGGCGCTCTATGCTCCTGCCCGCATGTATTATGAACGGATTGAGCCTATTGCAGAAGCCCTTGGTGACTTGGACCCAAATATCGATGCCCGGGAAAATGATGTAGATGCGGCAGAATGGCGCGGTTTCCACAAGCTTGAGAAAGCACTCTGGCAGGACAATACAACTAAAGACATGACAGAAGTTGCTGACCAATTGCTGAAGGATGCACAGCTGCTGCGTGCGAAAGTGGAGACCGTTGAGATCGACGCGAATCTGCTCGTAACTGGTGCTGTTGAGCTTTTAAATGAGGTCTCCTCCTCCAAAGTAACCGGAGAGGAAGAACGTTACTCGCACACAGACCTGTATGATTTCGTCGCAAACGTTGAGGGTGCGCAAAAGATATACGAGCTGTTAAAACCAGAACTAGCAAAAAAAGATGCCGATCTTGAAAAAACCATTGGTGAACGATTCGCTGCCTTGCAAGCTGAGCTTGCCCCTTTCAAATCTGGAGATGGATATGTTTCCTATGAAGAGCTGAAAGAAGATGAAGTACGTAAACTGAGTCAGAATTTGGACGCCTTGGCTGAGCCATTGTCCAATATGGGAACTATTCTAGGAGTGTGACCCTCATGAATAAACATAACAAGTTCACTGGAGTACCAGGTAATCCTGAAAGTCCCCCTCTTAATGATCAATCGAAGAATGAGCCTATATTTGGTAAAAAATTAAGCCGCCGCGATATGCTGCGGCTTACTGGCGCCACTGGCCTTGGTCTTTTGTTAGGGGGCGGAGGTGTCGGTGGAATTATGGCTGCGCGTAATGCTGTAGCTGAGCCAACGAAATCCGCAGAAGGTGATTCCAGTTCCATTCCTTTTTATGGGAGCCATCAGGCGGGGATTTTGACACCTGCACAGAACTTTATTTATTTTGCTGCCTTTGATTTCACCACAACCAAACTGGCCGATGTGAAAAAACTAATGCAAGCATGGACCACTGCCGCTGCCGCTCTTACTACTGGCGAGCTTATTGGTGACGTAAATGACAACCCCAATCTTCCACCCTCAGACACCGGGGAAGCGGACGGGCTAAACCCTGCACGGTGTACGCTGACCTTTGGTGTTGGTCCTTCCTTTTTTGATGAAAGATTCGGCTTAGCTTCGAAACGCCCAGCCCTATTGGCCGATCTTCCGGCATTTGCGGGTGACAATCTTGATCCGAAATGGTGTGGCGGGGATATTTGTGTGCAAGCCTGTGCGGATGATCTGCAGGTCGCATTCCATGCGATCCGTAATCTGGCGCGTATCGCCCGGGGGACTGCTGTACTGCGCTGGACACAGGAAGGTTTTCAACGCACTGGAGCAGCGGATCCCAAGGGGGCTACGCCACGCAATCTTTTGGGTTTCAAAGACGGCACGGGCAATCCCGATACAACCGATAACGCTGAAATGAACAAAGTGGTCTGGAACAGCAGCAGTGACGGTCCTTCTTGGATGAGCGGCGGCACTTATATGGCGGTACGCCGGGTACGTCTGCGTATTGAAGTCTGGGATCGGTCGTCGCTAAGTGATCAGGAGGCTACCTTCGGGCGTTATCGTCACACCGGAGCTCCACTCGGAGCTAAGGATGAATTCGATGATCTGGATCTTTCAGCTGCGGACGCTTCCGGGAAACCTGTCATTCCGGTGAATTCACATTCCGCATTGGCGCATGGTGACGGTACAGTCAAAATGCTGCGCCGCTCCTACTCTTTTTCCAGCGGTTTGGACGTCACCACGGGCCAGCTTGATGCAGGTTTGTTATTCATTAGCTTTCAACGTGATTTAATGAAACAATTCGTTGCCATTCAGCAGCGCCTCTCTAAGACTGATCTCCTGAACGAATATATGACTCACACCGGCAGCGCGGTATTTGCCTGCTTCCCCGGTGTCCGCAGTGGCGGCTTTATCGGGGAAACACTACTAAGCTAAATTTATGGCTGTCCATTATTGAAGGGGGATTATCCCGATGTTATCTCTTACGCATCCTAAACGGCAAATGCCAAAGGTTGCCTTGCTGATTCTGTTTGGCTTTTTGTGTATGCTTTTGCTCTCCAGCCCCGCGGGGGTGGAGGGCGATGGCACGGTCGACGAGCTCCTGCCGCCGGTCGGCAGCGCACTCGTCGAAGCCGGCCAGAGCCGCTGGGACGCGGCCGCGGCCGATGTAGAAGTGTTCGCTGCGCTGTGGCGCACCGCGAACACAGGCACGCCGGACCCGGCACTCGCCGGTCCGGCTGCTGCCGTTGACGCCGCGCTTGCAGACGCGGCGAAAGCCCTTGCGGCGGGCGGCGGCGAGCCCGCCAAAACCGCACTGTCCACGCTCGCGAGAAGCGTGGACGCGTACGTCACCGCCGCCTCCGGCACGGTCGGCGGTGACACTGGAGCCGCCGGACGCGAGACGGCGGCGAAGCTTTTGCCCGCGGCGGAACGCACGCGGGATGCGGCGCGCAGCGCCGACTGGAGCGCGGCAGCGGCAGCGTACCGCGACATCGTCAGCGGATGGAAGCCGGCGGAGCGCAACATCCGGGCGGACGATTCCGCCGTTTACAGCCTGCTGGAGACGCGAATAAGCCTGCTGCGGATTGCGCTGCAGGCTGAACCGCTTCGCGAGGCATCGGCGAAATCGGAAGCAGAAGCTCTGTATCAACTGCTGGCTGATTACAGTGAAGGCAAAACCATTGACGCTGGGGATACTTCCAGTGAACCAGCTTCTATAGAGGGATTAATCAGCTACCTGAACAAAGCATCCTCCGCTGCCAAAGACAATAACAGCACAGAAGCCGCTAACATCATGGAGCAATTCATCGTAGCCTGGCCTTCTGCCGAAGGGCAAGTCCAGATCGCCTCACCAACAGTCTACAACAATATCGAAAATGAGAGTGCGGCTGTCACAGGTTACCTGCTCTCAAATCCGCCTAAACTGGATCAAGCTTTAACCATCATGAACAATATGCTTAGCGAACTAACGCCTTTGGCTGGTGAAACCACTTATAATGCTTGGGATGCCGCTTTGATTCTGTTGCGCGAAGGACTTGAGGCTATTCTCGTCTTGTCAGCTCTTCTTGCTTACCTGAAACGTGATGGCAACGCCAAAGCGCAAAAATGGATCTGGTCCGGTGCAGCTGTCGGCCTCATCGCAAGTATCGGATTGGCTGTTGTGCTCACTTATACCATTTCTCGGGCAGCTTCCGGGGGAGCACGGGAGATGATTGAAGGGATTACTGGTCTTGTCGCGGTAGTTATGATGCTCACAATCGGACGCTGGTTGCATAGCAAATCAAACACTGCGAATTGGAACAACTACGTGGATAGGCAAGTTGATGGCGCGCTGGCCAAAGGAAATCTTTGGTCGCTGTCCTCCGTTGCAGCGCTTGCGATTTTACGTGAAGGTGCAGAGACTACAATCTTTTATGTGGGCATGGCTCCATCCATCAAGCTGTCTCAATTACTGCTTGGGATTGGATGTGCTCTGATTATTCTTGGTATTGTAGGTTATGCAATTATTTCCTTGAGTGCAAAATTGCCGATTGCCGCCTTCTTCCGTACAGCTACAATTCTGATTTATTACCTAGTATTCCGCTTTCTTGGGGAGAGCATTCACTCGCTTCAGGTCGCCGGCAAACTTCCTGCACATGTACAAGAGGGCTTGCCTTCAATTAACTGGCTTGGCATGTATCCCACTTGGGAAACCTTGCTTCCACAGCTGCTTGTCCTGCTGTTTATTGTGTGGGAGCTGTTTCGGAACAGATCGCCAAAGGCTTCACGAACAGCTTAGTTTTATTAATACAATAGATATACCGGTCCGTCACGCCCTTGTGGTTACGCCGGTTTAGTCCGGTAATCTCTTGCATTTACAGTCTAATTTATGAAATGGATTCCATAGCAAGCTTTTTATTTGGGAGGTAATTTGCGGACAATATGATAAAATAAAATGACTATACACAAGCACAAAAGGGAGGCTGTTGTACTCTAATGGCTAATATTAAAGAAATTGCCCGTATGGCTGGTGTTTCTGTGACAACAGTCTCGCGGGTGCTCAATAATCACCCTTATGTAAGTGAAGTCAAACGAACCGCAGTCCTAAATACTATTGAAAAATTAAACTACACGCGTAATATGAACGCCGTGCATCTGATCACTGGGCGGACTCAAGCTATAGCTGTTATTATTCCGTATACCAACTTATTTTATTTCTCAGTCATTATTGCAGGCTTGGCTCAAGAAGCACTGCTGGCTCAATACCGGCTCGTTCTCTGCCAAACCGATTATCGTACGGAAGAAGAAATTAAGGTGCTTGAGATGCTGCGGAACAAAGAAATTGACGGTGTAGTTATGGTCTCTTCAACAATGAGCTCAGAAGCTATTGAAGAATATACAGCTTATGGTCCTATTGTGGTATGTCAGGATAGGGGAGAACGCCAATTTTCTTCTGTATATATTGAGCATTATTCTGCTTTTCGCAGTGGCCTTCAATATTTGAATGATAAAGGTTACCGCCATATTGGCTACTGTGAAGGAAGACCACACGGCAGCAGCAGCTCTATCCGCCAAATTGCCTTTAGAGACTTTCTAGAAGCTACAGATCAGCCTTACAATGATGAATGGATGATCTATAACTGTCTGACCGAAGAGGACGGTGCCCGCGTACTTCACCAACTGCTGCAGATGAAGAATCGTCCTGATGCCCTGATTATTTCAGCAGGCGATCATATAGCGGCTGGTTTAATCATCGAAGCTTGGAAAAAGGGTATCCGCATTCCTGAAGATTTGGCCGTCATTGGATTTGATGATCAGCCTATCGGCCGAACGTTAGGTCTGACCACTGTAGATAATCAGTTAACTGAAATGGGCATATCCGCTTTTCGGATTATCTATGATCAGATCCAGCGAAATGATGGACAACCCGTTCATCGCAAGCTTGAGTACCGTATTATAGAACGCAATACAGTATAGTATCCTTTTCATCTTATATCTCCGTAATTACATCATTTTAACGGTCCACTTTGCAGCCTTCTGCGAGTAGACCGTTTTTTATTTTTGCATATTCCCCTTTAGTATTCATTTTTATCCCTTGCTTCCGAATGGAATTTGTTTTATCCTAAATATGAAAATAATTTTCTGCATTTATTTAATAATCATAAAAATAATTTCAATACCCCATTGAAACGAGGTGGATGAATGGATGTCCCCAATACTGCATGCACTCGAGCATGAGAAGGCCAAGCTCTCTCAAATGGAACGAAAGCTGGCTGAACGAATTCTCTCCTCACCAGGCGAAATCGTTCATATGGGCATTACAGAATTAGCAGAACAATGCGGAATAAGCCCGGCAACGATCACACGTTTCTGTAAGGTGCTTCATTTTAAAGGCTTTCCGGATTTCAAGGTGAAGCTGGCAGCAGAAATTGCTCATAGTGATGCCTCGCCGCAGGATGGTGGCTCTTCTTATCAAGATATTGTAGCCGGCAACCCACTCTCCGTGATTGTGGAAGCGATGCAGACGAACCATCTGACCTCCATCCGGGATACTACCTCACTGTTAGATCTGGAGCGATTGCAGGCAGCAGTTAATTTATTGTGCCAAGCACGCCGCGTTGATCTGTACGGGATGGCGACCTCTTCCATTGTCGCTCAGGATTTCTATCAGAAGCTGATCCGCATAGGCGTAAATTGTACTGCTTTTGCTGATTCCCATATGCAGATTACCTCTGCTTCATCACTCTCCGAAGGTGATGTCGTGTTCGCAGTATCCTATTCGGGAGAGACTCCCGAGACCATTGATGCCTTGATGTGTGCGAAGGCTAGCGGAGCAAGCACTATCGCACTAACCTCTTATGGCAGCAGCACCTTGGCTACTCTGGCGGATATCCCCCTATTCTCCTCATCTTTGGAGAAAGGCATGCGACGGGGAGACATGGCCTCACGCATAGCTCAGCTTCACATCATTGATATTTTGTTCACTGGAATGGTCAGCACCCGTTTTGGGGATTTTATTCCTAGACTGGAGCAATCTTATCTCAATGTCCAACAATACCGAAACAAACGAGGAGGACAATCCTAATGAATATTCTAAAGTTCCATAGTGATGAAGATTTCGTACAAACGGGTGCGAATCTTATTGCCAGCCTGCTGCAAAGCAATCCTAAAGCCGTGCTCGGTCTTGCGACCGGAAGCTCCCCAGTTGGGGTTTATGCCAAATTGGTTGAAATGCACCAAAAAGGACTTGTGAGTTTCTCTAAAGCAACTTCCTTTAATCTGGATGAGTATATCGGCTTGCCTGTCGACCATCCACAAAGCTATCGCAGTTTCATGAACGAGCAATTATTTAACCATATAGATATTGATCCAGGACAGACACATATCCCTAACGGAAACGCAGCGGATATGGAAGCAGAATGCCTTGCATACGATAAAATGCTGGAAGAAAACGGACCCGTTGACTTGCAGATTCTCGGTATTGGCAGCAACGGCCACATTGGATTCAACGAACCCGATGCTAACCTCAGCAGCAAAACCCATGTCGTCGACCTGCTTGAAGATACCCGGGAAGCAAATGCTAGATTCTTTGACAGTTTGGATGAGGTCCCTCGGCAAGCGATCACAATGGGCATTGGAGGCATCCTAAAAGCACGCCAAATCCTCTTATTGGTTCGTGGTGCCGGCAAAGCTGAAGCTATCCGCAATGCTGTGGAAGGCCCGATTACAACCCAATGCCCTGCATCCTTGCTGCAGAGTCATCCAAATGTAATCGTTCTCGTAGATGAAGGAGCAGGCAAATGGCTGAAATAAATAAAGAACTAGAACAGTTGCTATTCGGTAAGGTACTGACTCCCCAAGGTTTAATTGAGCACGGTGTGATTGCCGTATCTGGAGAGCAGATCCACTATGCTGGCGATGCGGCTTGGCTTCCAGAGCGTTACGCGCATTGGCCTGCCAGTGGTCAAGCAACGGATCTTCTGATCCCCGGATTTGTAGATGTACATGTTCATGGTGGAGCTGGCCACGACTTTATGTACAGTGATACTGAATCGCTGAATGCCATCACTAAGTTCCATAGTTCCCAAGGAACAACAACAATGCTGGCTACAACCATGACCGCTTCCAAGTCTGCTATTGACCAAGTATTCTCCGAAGTCAGCGCTTATCGCGCTGCTGAAATGCCTTACACACAAATCGCAGGCATGCATTTGGAAGGACCCTTCATCAGCCCGAAATGGTCCGGCGCACAAAATCCAGAGCATATTGTTCCTGCCAATATTGAGTGGCTAGCACAATGGGAGAACGATTATCCAGGAATGATCCGGCAAGTCACGCTTGCTCCGGAACGTGAAGGTGCCCTCGAAGCTATTCTCTGGCTGCGCAAGCACGGTATAACTGCAGCGCTCGGGCATACGGATGCCTCCTTTGAAGAGGTTATTGCCGCAGCAGATGCTGGACTTAACCAAGCCGTGCATATGTTCAATGCGATGACACCCCTACATCACCGTAAGCCTGGAGCGGCTGGAGCTATTTTGTTCGATAAGCGCATTCGCGCAGAGATTATAGCCGACGGGATTCATGTTCATCCCGCAGCCATTTCTATATTGACCCGTCTCAAGAAAGAGAACAATTTATTACTGATTACTGATGCCATGTCTGCAACTGGACTTAGTGATGGTGAATATACAATCGGTGATTTACCTGTACTCGTTCAAGATGGCATCGCTACCCTTAAAGATAATCCCGCTGCTCTAGCTGGAAGCACACTAACGATGATTCGCGGCTTCCGTTATCTGATCCAAGAGGTAGGACTCACCTTGGAAGAGGCCTCCCGCGCTGCAAGCCTTACGCCAGCGGCGTCCATTGGAATGGAACGAAGCATTGGCTCCTTGGAGGCTGGAAAACGCGGCGATATCCTACGCCTTGATGCTGAATTTAATATTCGCGGCGTATGGATCGGCGGACGTCCAATCACCACTTAATAAAATTAGCTCCAAAC
This sequence comes from Paenibacillus sp. FSL H8-0175, assembly GCF_045040615.1. Taxonomy (NCBI): domain Bacteria; kingdom Bacillati; phylum Bacillota; class Bacilli; order Caryophanales; family Paenibacillaceae; genus Paenibacillus; species Paenibacillus sp. FSL H8-0175. Next base: position 5,913,670 of record NZ_CP150299.1, read on the forward strand.
AAAAAAGCAACAATTCTCTCCAGATGGTGAGATTGTTGCTTTTTTATTTAGATCACAAAAATCATTAATAATTACGAGTTGGGAAAATTCGTTCAACCATGGTGCGGAATTCATCCACAAATCCTTTTATCGGATGACCGGCACGAGCCTCTTCAGCATAAACATTGGCGCGTTCCACGAAGTCAGGATTTGCTGATACGTATACATCCTTAATTCTCGCATCATGTTTTTTAACTTCCGCAGCAATTTTATCTTTAATTGCTTTGGTAACTGTTTCTGTTTCTCTTGTATTTATGGTGTTATTTGTGTTATTCGTGCTATTGGTGTTGTACATATGCGTCGAATTACTTCTGTAATTCGTATCATGGGTACTAGGAGTGGTACTGCGCATGCCCATTCCCATTCCAGTTCCCATACCTTTTCCCATCCCCATATCTACATCATGTTTCGAGCCATTGCTGTTCAGCAGAGGACCATTATTATAAGTATGGTTTCTTGTCGTACCTGTTCCCATAGTACCTGTACCTGTTCCTGTTCCTGTCCCCAACATACCCGCTCCCAATTTACCCATGCCATTGATTCCATTTCTGGTTGCCGGTCCAGTACTTGTTGTACCAGGAACTGTATTTACAGTACCTTTTAAGGCTCCGTTCATACCATTGGTTACGGCTCCAGTATCATTCATTCCATCACGGCCAATTTTCACTCTTCCTGTACCAGACATTACGCCTGTCGGTCCGTAATTGTGAGGAGTGGTTGAGGATTTTGCCCGATACGATGGAGTCCCTTTGGCACGCAGGCCAGCAGTTGCATCATTTAAAGTTACTGCTACATACGCGCTTTTTCCTGCAAGCATTACATTCGCTGAGCGGACTTCAGGCATTGCAGCAATCCGGTCTGCAAGCTCCTGACTAACTTCCATCTTAGTGATGTTATGCGTGCCACCGCGTACGGAATTCACACCAATACGCCCATCATTTACTCCCCGGACACTATTGGTTTGCACATTCGATTTTTCTGCCGTATTGGTTCCACACCCTGTAATACTCACCAAGCCGAGAAGCAATGCAGCTGAGACTGACATACTGATCTTGGATCGCAACATGAATTCATCCTCCATCTCTAATGTTGTATGTGTGCAGTGTACGATCGTTAGGATGACCTTCTGAAGAACAAGCTATCCTGAAAGGATTTGGAACTATGCCGCTTTGACCGTCACCCGCGAGTGCAGATCGGCGTATCTTATAAACAGTAAGCCATATCTCAACAAGTCGGTATTACTCCGCAAAAGTCAGGAGGCTTGTGCATGAAAGTTCTATTTACGTTTTATGTACCGAGTGGCGGGGTGGAGACATTAAATAAGCTGCGATGTGAAAGTCTCCAGCGAAGTGGGATCGAATGCCATGTTTTATATCTAATGCCGGGTTCAGGCCAGAATACGACCAATTTTCCGGTATTTGTCTCATCTTCAGATGAAGAAATTAAAAATTTGCTGGAGACCCATAATTACGATGCCATTATTGTTACATCTGATTATTTATTACTGAAACGTCTGCGTGAACTTGGTTACCGCGGTATTATGATATACGAATCTCAAGGCCTTGGAAAACGCAGTCATGCGGAAACTCTGATCAGAGATGCCGTCCCTTATTTACGTTCTTATTGTAATGCGGTACTAATCCCGCCAACCGATCATTTATTGGAGCTGTTTATTGAAATCTGTCCCTGGCTGCATCGTTATGTAATTCCGAATATTGTTGATGTCCAGTCCTTTCAGCATATCCCTGCTGAACCTCCCGCTAATCCGGTTATCGCTTGGGTAGGCCGGCTAGAGAGCAATAAAAATTGGCGGGAATATTTGAGAATCGCCCATGAAATTCGCCTTTATAAACCAGATATTCATTTGTGGATGTTCCATGATCCTAATTTAGCCGCAGAGGATCAGAAACAATCCTTTCAGGAGGAGCTACGCGCCCTAGGACTGAATGATCGTCTAAGTACTTTTACCAATATTCCTAATCATGTAATGCCCATTTATTATTCCTCGATCGCTAATTCGGGTGGATTCCTGTTAGCTACCTCCATTACAGAAGGATTTGGATATGCTGTTGCCGAAGCGATTTGCTGCACTTGTCCAGTACTTAGTACAGATTCCGATGGTGTCAGATCCTTTATTGTTCATAATGTCACGGGTAAATTTTACCCGCTTGGCAATATTCCAACTGCCGTCAACGAAGGACTGGAGCTTATGAACAATATTCCTCTGCGAGAGGGTCTCCGCCAGCAAGGAAGAGGATATATGGTCTCACGCTTCGGAACCGAGAAGTATGCGCAATCTTTTCGTGAAATGATGAATTCCTATGCCATCTTCTAACCGATATCATGCAAAAAAACCTTCAAGCCACTTCTTACGTGGTATTGAAGGTTTTTTATATTTTAAGGACATATTATTAAGAGTTCCTCGCTACGATCTCAAACAGTGCATTCTGAAACAATTGTGTGCTTTTTTCCCAAGTGAAATGCTGTGAATCCTGCTCCCCCTTACGAGCCAGCCGCTGGCGTAAATCCGGGTCTTTAATTAAGGTTATGATATCATCCGCGAGCCGATTCTCAAACCGGTAGGACATTAAGCAGTTATGGCCATGCCTGCCATATTCCATATTTCCACCGGAGTAAACAGTAACGAGCGCTGCTCCACAACGCATAGCCTCGATGCCTGGTAGCGATCCCGTATCATACGTACTTGAGCTTACAAAAATATCGCTCTCACTATAATGGTAACAAAGCTCAGTATCATTTGCAGGAGTCCTTATATGATATCGTTCGTCCGCTAATAAAGTTTGCAGGGTAGTCGACTCAGCAAATTCACCAGGAGGAATGATCAAATAAAGTTCAACTTCTGGATGAAGTCTTCTGACCCGATTTAACTGTTCAAGCAAATAGTCTTGTTCACGATGGCCTGAGAATCCACCCTCTGGCTTTCGCATAACCGCGGAAACTACAAGCTTATTTTCAGGTTCACGAATGTTCAAATTTCTAAAAACAGGATTCACACCAATGGGCACGATTGTCCCCTTAATCCCATGATTCATCTGGACGATTTCTTGCTGCCAACGGGATAGTACAAGCAGATTGCTGGTTAAACTATAGGATGCAAAAGAACGGCTATTGTCAGGTAAAAAAGTGGGCTCGTAGCAAAGCGCTAAACGAATATGAATCCCTTTTCCCTCATTACTTGCCTGCTGCGATACCTCGACTGTGGTATAAAAGTTGGAGACAATCACGTCCCCCACTGGAAAATCGCTGGCCGACAAATCACCATCTGCCGCATAACGCAATTCACAATTTATCTCGTATTCAACGACACCATCGCTGGGCAAGAGGATCGTAATTTCATGACCGATCTCTGACAGACGATTAGCCAGTTCTGCCAGCATCCGTTGTGCTCCGCCCCTAGATAGAGTTAGAACAGGAAATATTAATTTCATTCCCCTCTCTCCTTTAGCAGCAGATGCGATAGAACCCCATGATGGTTTGCTTGTACCTGTTCTATCTCTCTTTTCTGCGCCTCACTATAAATCACTGAGCCCATCTCTTGATGCACTCGATAATCAAGCTGCGGATACTCAATATAAGACCAGCTAAAATGCGGTAAAATACGCAGCCATAAATCATAGTCTTGAGTATATAACAACATTTCATCGAACGTTCCTACAGCACGAAATATATCCATATGAAGAAGAACTGTACTCCCATTCACCGGACAACCCAACATCATAGTCTCAATAAAATGGGCTCTGCTGCTAAAAAGCATACTTACCGTATCTGAGATCCGTTCTCCCTGCTCATTTATATAATAATAAGCTGTATAGTTAAACAAAGTACCCGTACTTTTGAGCTTTTCTATTTGGTTTTTGATTTTATCCGGGTGAAATTGATCATCTGCACTGAGCCAGGCAAAATACGTTCCGGTAGCCACTTCTATCCCTTTGTTCAAAGCAGAAGCCGTCCCTCCATTACTCTTTTGTATATAAATGATTCTGTCACGAAAGGGGGCCAACTTCTCCAGCCATAGGGTAGAACCGTCATCGACTACAATAAGTTCTATATTCGGATAGCTTTGATCCAAGACACTTTGGATGGCGAGATCCACATACGAACAGTTATAAAATGGGATGATCACCGATACTTTAGGTTCTTCACTCATACGCACTCACCTCCTTCACCCGGAGCTCAACTTTTATACTGTTTTACAAGCAAGCAGGGCATCTACTGGTGCATGGCTCTCCCCGAATGCTTCACGAAACGATGGGTTTTGGGCATGATGGAAACCTTTAAGTACCGTTACCTCATACCCAAGTGCAATAAAATCCTCCGGCTCCCACCCGCTCCGATGCTTTTGATAATGCTCTCCCTGCAAATGATAATGATCCATACCCTCCTGTGGAAAAAAGCCCCGAGGGGTAAATACAACTACTCGGTTATTGGCGATTCTTTCGGCCATCCCTAGCAGAGTCTTCGCTTCATTTTTATTAAAGTGCTCTATTGAATCAATAAAGGTAACCGCTGAAAATGTTTTGGGGAGGAATAATTTATCCATATGACTGGCATCTGCATGTACCGGAATAATATGAGGTGACTTATATTGACGATGCAGCAGGTACGGCCTGTGAATTTCTAATCCAAGCACTACTGCGGCTTCATATCGTTCAAGCAGGGTACCGGTGCCGCTGCCGATATCCAGAATACTCTGGCAGAATTTCAACTGTTCCAGTAAGACTGGCAGAAAGTCATTCACTTCAATTTCCCGGTACATTACCTTCAGCCCCCCATAGAAGAAATCAAGTGCTGCAGCGAATTCTTGTAGCGGGCATTGGTCGCAGCTGCCTCTGCCATAATTACATCAAAATATTTGATCGTTCCCATGCCCTCATGCGTCCGGTAAGCTGTGAGGGATTGATTCAACATCACCGGTGGATATCCGTTCAGAATGGCGCGGAACCATAAGTCATAATCATGGGTGTAAGGAAGTGATTCATCAAAAAGTCCGATGGCTCCAAACACCTCTCGTTTAAACATCACCGTACAGCCATTAATGGGATTACCGTGTAAAAAACAACGTAAGTAATCCAAGTGACTAGGAAACAATGGCGCAGCATTCAGCTGAACCAGCTGCGATTGAGCGTTAATATAATTAAAGTTGGTATAGGAGATTAACAAGTGGTTCTGCTCCATGAACAGAACCTGATTGTTGATCTTATCCCGATAAAATAAATCATCCGAGCTAAGCCAGACCACATAGTCCCCCGTTGCATTCAATATGCCGTGATTCAGTGCGGAGGCGGTTCCCCCATTGCCTTTGCCCAAATAATGAATTCGGGAAAGATACGGTGTAATTAGATTGCTATGGGCATGCGAGCCGTCATCGACAACAATGATTTCGTAAGGTTCCCAAGACTGGGAGAACGCACTTTGCAGGGCGTGCTCAATATAAGGACAATTATAAAAAGGAATCACTACCGAAACCTTCGGTCTCATAACAACCTCCCCTCCCCGCTAACTCGGTAATAATTCAAAATATCCATTAACGATTGCTTAAGCCCAATTTCCGGAAGCCAGCCCAGTGAAGTCACATCAGCCTCAGGGGTTGATGCTTCTGAATGAACCTTCTTATCCGCTGTGGCTGCGATCTCTGAAATAGCCCGTTCAGCATCTGCAGGTCCCCAGTCCATTGGCACTGGACCTACAGAATGACTGAGCAACTGCTCCGCGATCTCCCCGAGTTCCCGCTGCTTCCCCGAATCGATGCGATAGATGGTTCCATTTGTACCTTTACGCAAAATGTAATCATAAGCTCTAACGGCATCTCTTACATCTAAAAAATCACGCAGCGCATAACGAGAAGAGAGCTTAAATGGAGGTATTTCCTCTTCTGGCTGGCCTTCACTTCGGACAATGTGCTGTGCTAATAAAGAGCAGAAGCCGGTGGAAGGACCGGGACCAATCAGATTACAGGGCTCAGCCAGCATAACCGGCTGTTTAAATAAGGTGCCCCAAGCGAGGGACACCAGCTCTTCTATTGTTTTGCTAAGACTGTACGGGTGTGGTGGCCCAGCCACCACACCCGGTTTGAACTTAAGTCTGGAGCCAGCCACTAGAATCCGACTGCTCGGCAGGCTTCGCATAGCCTCCAGTAAATATAAGGTGGCCATCACATTGGTCTCCATATAAAGCAAGGGATTAAGCCATGACTCGGGTACGGAGTTCTTCCCAGCCAAATGAAGGACAGCGTCCGGTGTAGTTTGCTTGATCATCTCAGCTACTGCTTTCCGGTCACTTAAATCACAAATATATATCTTTACTCCTTCTGGAAAAAGAGTGGAGGCAGCTGTCGATTGCGGCCGCAATACAGCGATAACCTCAGCCCCTCCTGCCGAAAATAATCGAACGGCATGTTGCCCGGTAAATCCACCGGCTCCGGTAATCAGAAGTCTTTGACCTGTCATAAATACATCTCTGACTGTTTCATCCAGTCAGCCAGTTCCTGCAGCATTAAAGGATATGAAGGCAGCGGCAAGAGGACATCCGCTCTTGTATTCACTAGTGTACGATCCTGAATATGTTCATCCTCAGGGATGATCTCCACATTTTCTTTATGAAAAGCCACCTGAATATGCTGAAGCAGCTCATATTTACTTACCGGCTCTGGATGCGCTAAATGGATTAGCCCCGATACGGGGGAATCCAGCATTACATCCACTGCTTTGGCTAATTGGAGCGTTGTGACCCCGTTCCACATCACCCGCCGGTATCCTGAAACTTTACCACTCTGCGCCAGGAACCAATCCATCAGACCAATACCGCCTGAGCGGATTTCGGGACCAATAATGGAAGTGCGAATCGTAAGATGCCCGGGTTTTTGCACCTCACCGAGACTTTTCGAAATTGCATATACAGAGGTTCCATCAGGAGCATCCTCTTCGGTGTACCCTCCGCGTGTTCCTTCGAACACGCAGTCGGTACTGATATGAATGAGCCTTGCCTGAACATCCTCCGCCTTTCGCCACAAGTGATGAGGGAGAAAGCCATTCACGTGGTAAGCCCCAATTTTGTCACGCTCCGCGAATTGATTGAGAACCCCCATTGCATTGATAATGCAATGAGGGGAAACGATATCGACCAGCTTCTCAACTCCGGCTATATCGTTCGCATCTACATACAGCCCGCCAAGATCGCTCTTATCCCGGGTTGTATGGAAGACGTGATGCTTGCCCTGGCGGCGAAAATAATCCGCCAGCATATGCCCCGCCATACCGTTTCCACCTAGGATAAGCAGCTTCATTGCAGGAACCCTCCCCGGATCAAGATGCTTTTGATCTCTTCCCGATCCATCAGATTCGTCTCTGAACTGAAGCTATTGAAAGAGACATGAGGATAAGCGCTATAATGTGCCTTTAATTCCGGCATGTTCAGCGTAGGGAGAATTACTAGATACTGTTCATCGTAGACAACGGTAGTTAAGCTTTCGAAATCGCTCATCAGAATCTCGTGGATTTTCTCCCCCGGACGAATCCCGGTCTCAACAATACTCACATTGGACTCTCCGGAAGCCTCAATCAGCACCTCAGCAAGATCGATAATTCGGCAGGTAGGCATAGTCATGACGAAGATTTCTCCACCTAAGCTAACCTCAGAAGCTTTAAATAATAACGTAATAGCATCGCGTAGGGTAAAAAAGAAGCGGGTCATTTTCATATCCGTAATGCGTACCTGACCCTTATCTTTAATCTGCTTCATGAACAAATGCACTACGCTGCCGTTCGTTCCGAGCACATTACCTCCGCGTACAGTAACGAACCGGGTGTTTGAGCCAATCAGATTGGCATATACGAACAATTTTTCCCCGATCGCTTTGGTCATTCCATAGAAGTTGGATGGGTTCGCAGCCTTATCGGTAGAGATGTAAATTGCTTTCTCAACGCCATTTACAATGGCAGCTTCGATCACATTTTGAGTTCCCACTACATTGGTTTTGAGTGCTTCATAAGGCTGATCTTCACAGACTGGAACATGTTTGAGCGCCGCCAGATGAAAGATATAATCAACGCCACGGCAGGCTGCAATCAGCGCATCCTTGTCACGGATATCGCCAATGATAAAGCTGAGACGTTGATCTTCAAACTCCCGGCTCATCGCCACTTGAGCGGATTCACTGCGGGAGAATACGATGATTTCCTTAGGATTTTGTGGCAGAAGTTGCCTAATCAGCTCATGCCCCCAGGAACCAGTTCCGCCTGTGACCACAATCCTTTTATTATTGAACATGCAGGTTCCCTCCAAGCAAGAATTTAACTACCTTGACCGAAACATCCGGAGTCATGTATCCTTCCGGTGCCTCCCAATCCCGATTGAGCGCCGTCATCAGCTTGACGCTGCGCAGAATACTTTTCTGATCTACACCTGAGACTACATTACTGCCACAATCCACTGTTTCTGGACGTTCCGTCGTTCTGCGAATCGTAACTGTTGGCACTTTCATCAAGCAGCATTCCTCCTGTACAGTCCCGCTGTCGGTGATGGCACATAAGGCGTGCTGTTCCAAATAGACAAAATCAAAAAATCCGAAAGGTTCATGAAATTCAACTAGTGGGTTCATTGGAAGGGAAAATTGCTCGGTAAGTTTGGAGCGAGTGCGAGGATGAATGCTGCATATTAAACGAATTCCAAAATGCTCAGCCACTGCGTTAAGACCCGACATAATTTGTACAAGGGACTCTGGATCATCTACATTCTCAGCACGGTGGGCCGTGACTAGGAAATACTGTCCTGCGGTAAGCTTCAGCTGCTCCAGAATGTCGCTAGTCTGGATTTTGTGCTCAAAGTGGGTCATGACCTCATGGATCGGATTTCCTGTTAACACGATACGCCTGCTGGGGAAACCTTCGCTGATTAGATGTCTTTTGCTCTGCTGCGTATAAGGCATATTAATGGTCGAAACGGCGTCGATGACACGGCGGTTTTTCTCTTCTGGTACTTGGAGGTCATAGCAGCGGTTGCCCGCTTCCATATGCACCACCGGAATTCCCATACGTTCAGCCAAAATCGCGCATAACGCGCTGTTCGTATCGCCCAGAAGCAAAACACGATCTGGCTGTTCTTTTAGTAAAATACTTTCTAACCCTCCGAACATGGCGGCAAGCTGGCCGCCTAGTCCTGCTTGTTTATCCTGCAGCACATAATCCGGTGCCCGCAGACCCAGCTCAGCAAAGAAAATGCCGCTGAGACTGGCGGTGAAGTTCTGGCCTGTATGCACCAGGATGTGCCGCTCAGCATGTTCGTCGAGAAGCGGAATGATTACACTGAGGCGAATGATTTCAGGCCTCGTGCCTAAAATCGTCATGATCTTCATGAGTTCACTCCCCTGCCTGTTTAATTATGGTCTGACTTGGCTCAGTCAGCGGACTGTGCTCTGGTTGCTGGATTGAGATCATTGAGCGGGAAATGTACCGTTCATTTGGCTCAAGTTGCTGGATTGAGATCAATAAGCGGGAATTATACCGCTCATTGGGCTCCGGTTGCTGGAATGAGCTCATTTAGCGGGATTTATACCGCTCATTGGGCTCTGGTTGCTGGATTGAGATCAATAAGCGGGAATTATACCGCTCATTTGGCTCTGGTTGCTGGATTGAGATCAATAAGCGGGAATTATACCGCTCATTGGGCTCATCTAGCTAAATTCGCTGCATTCAAGGGCATAACTGCCTCTCTTTGCGCTCAGCTTGCCGAATTCGACGCATTCTAGGGCATTTATGCCTCTCTTTGCGTTCAGATTACCGAATTCGACGCATTCTAGGGCAGATTTGCCCCTCTTTGCACTCGGCTAGCTGAATTCGACGAAATCTAGGGCATATATGCCTCTCTTTGCGCTCAGCTAGCTGAATTCGACGAAATCTAGGGCATATATGCCTCTCTTTGCGCTCAGCTTGCCGAATTCGACGCATTCGAGGGCAAATATGCCTCTCTTTGTGCTCAGCTTGCCGCTTCGCTGCAATCGAGGCATTTACGCCGCGCGCCGCCGTCCACCGCGGCGGGCCCGGCGGCGCTTGCCCCCGGCGGTGCTGCGCCGCCGGGCAGAACCTTTACGCCGCTTGCGAGCAACGCGGCGCAAAACCAACGGGCGCCCGCTTCGCCGGCGCGCCCGGGCTTTGCCGCGCCGCTTGCGGGCGACGCGGCTCGGCAGGCCCTTGCTTCGCGGCGGCAAAGCCGGCGACGCTGCGGGTAAATCAGGCTGGACAGCAGGTGGTTCCACCACCACCACGCTGTCAGCCTCGCGCACCGCAGGTGCGCTGCAATAGCGGAGGTTCCACATCTCCGCAAGACCCTGCAGGCGGCTCCGATAAGCCGCCGGACCATAGACGGCGTCGACGCGCTCCCGCGCTTGACTGCCTAGAGTCAACGCTAATCCCGGCTGCGCCAGCATGACGTTGACTCTTTCTGCCAGCGCGGAAATGTCCGATGCTGGCACGAGATTTTCGCCGCAGCCCGCTGCGTGCAGAATTTCCCGCAAGCCCCCAGAGTCGTAAGCGATCACGGGCTTTCCAAAAGCCATTCCTTCCAAAGCAGTCATACCGAAGCCTTCGCGGATCAGACTAGGAACCACTAGCACATCCATGGCGCAATAGGCAGATGGAAGACATTCAGCATAACCAACAAATTTAAACCGGGTATACAGTCCCTCAAGCTTTACCTTGCGGACACAACGCTCATAATAGCTTTTATCGCCAGCTGACCCAATGACAACAAATTTCGAGCTTGGATGAACCGCGTGCACAAGCACAGCCATTTTCACAAAATGTTCTAGACCTTTTTCTTTGTTGATAAAAGAAGAAATATAACCGATCAGCTGTTCATGCGGTTTAACCCGCAATTCCCGCCGCCGTTCGCTCCGAAGCTTGCTCCAAGCCTCAATCATCATCTCTTTATCATTCCAAGAGGGAGGCAGCTGGATCACTTTTTCCGCTCTCACGTCCTCTGGAAAGCAAGCTGCAGCTGTTTGTGAAATAGCTAGTATCTCATCACTATTCCGAAGAATCAGCCCTACACTAATAGGTGTATATTCATTGTCTGTTATCGTCTCTGATATTTTCCATATCACCGGAATGCCCAGTGACTTTGCAGCCATTGCTGGCAGAGCATGCACACAGGTACTTGTAATAACAAACGCCGGGCGCAGGGAATTCAGCCAGTCTGTTAATTCGTGATACTCCCTGCTTTCCTGGAATTTCTGAGCATCTGCCTCCAACCCTGCATAAGGAGTGTACATTCCATATAAAAGAGGAATCGAAAGCAACTGTACACTTATTCCACAGCTTCGAGCCTGAGAAGTCAGCTTGCCGTCCTGAGGCGCAACGAGAATACAATTAAAGTACGGAGAAAGCTCCTGAGCGAAAAACAACAATAGCTTCTCCGCTCCCGTAATACTGCGTGTATTGGATACATGTGAAAAGAGGACGATTGTAGCTTTGTCAGCCATGGCGTTTCGGCGCTCCCTAACGAGGGGCCTGGAGCAGCCATTCACCTCCTTAAAAAATTTACAAACTTTGCGCTAAGTTCTATCCTTCGCAGTAAAACTCTCTTTGAAAATGGTCGCTCCTGTGACTCGCAACATCGCTTCCGCTTCGCTCTAGAATCTCGTCAGTCAATTTCAATTCGCTCCCGAGCTTCGCCCCTTCACTTCCACTCTGCTCTCGAATCTAGCCAGTAGCTTCCGCTCCGCTATACAAGCCCGCTCCAGACGTTGCTTCTTTTCATCAGGCCACAGGCATAAGCTGAGGTTCGGTTCTACAGTATATCGGGGAAAAACAGATGCCGGCACGACACCTGTCCCCTGGTAAGCGCACATTTCCGTTCCATTTCCGGGCATATGACCTAGCCATAAATTACTGTTAACAGCTGGTGTATACGTTTGGTGTAGGTGTGATCCTTAAGCGTCCGTTCAAAAGCGCGCAGGGCAATCGCACGGCGTTCTTCCTCATGAGTCAGGTAATAACGGATTTTATCCATCATTTCTTGAGGGCTTGCAAAAGTCTCAATTTCTTCACCAGGTTTGTAGAAAGATCCCATATCATCTCTGGCATCCACTAATTGCAGCGTACCCGTAGCCGCGATTTCAAAAGTACGCGGATTAGGAGATACCGCCGGAATCGAAAGCGTATTGTTGTTCACTACTTCATCAATGTGCGAGCGGTGGAGGTTAATGACGATTTTGGATCCGCTGTAAGCTACCGCTGTTTCCTGTGGTGACATCCACTTACCAATCTCAATTCGATCTCCATAAAGTGCCGCCTCAGGCAGACGGTCCCACCAGATGCCGTTAATCACCGTGTTATAGTTCATCAAATCCGGAAGAATCTCACGGAAGAAATTAACCCGGTTCCAATAGGCAGAGCCAATAAAACTAACTTCGCGATTCAATGGTGAACGTGTTGTAGTTGGACGGTAATGCTCGCGGTGAGCGGCAAAAGGAAGATAATGAACTTCAGGGCAGCCAAGTCCCTTATAAAAATCAATACAATTACGCTCAAGCGTGAACACAAAATCGTAATGCGCCACAATTTTAACTGTAAAATCAGTGTAATAAGGATCATCTGTAAGCCAAATGGCTGTCTTAATTCCGCTAGCCCGAAGAACGGAGATCTGCTCAAGCGGTAAATCCATACCATCCAGCACAAGTACCAGATCCGGTCTTTGAGCGGCGGCTAACTCCACTAAGTTTTGACGCACATCTGTTATCGTGACTTGTGTGGTTAATTTTTGCAGCGCGTAGAGGACTGCATCGTCTAATGGAGAGTAGGGATATCCTTTACCAGAAGCCACATACATTACATGAATATTCCGTACAGGAAATACTTCTTCTGGCCGACCATCTAAAATCGCAAGCCGTCCCCGTAAATATCCCTCATCATATCCGCCCTTAAAACCACTCAGACGACCACGAAGCTTTTCTTCCTCTGGAGGTGTCAGTGGTAGCGGTGGTGCAGGCATAATAAATTCATTGTTGTTTATCATCATCCTCGCTCCTTTATCCCGTTATAGATTTCATACACTTGAAGCAATCACATTCAGCAAATGAGGCAAACGCGCAGTGAATGTATGGTTCCGCATGGTTGTCTGTAGTCCCCGTAAAGCGTAAATTCGGCGCTCTTTTTCATGCTTCAGATAGTACTCAATCTTCTCCTGCAATTCCTTAGCAGAGCCAAAAGTATCCAAGTCATAACCTGGCCGATAATAATTGCCCAGATCCTCACGAACATCCGTAAGCTGCATAGTACCGCAGGCACTGATCTCATAAGTACGTGGGTTGATAGAGCGTGATGGTAAACGGAAGCTATTCCGGTTATCCTGCCCCTCCTCCCACGGACGGTGAATATTAATGACTAGCTTTGCACCACTGTAATAGTTCGCAGTTTCCTCAGGTGGGATAAAGCCATTGCTAATAAAAGGGGCAAGCTGGTCATAAGTCGCAAGCCGTTCCCAGAAGCCGCCAGCGATCAGCACCTTCTTATCCTTTAAATAGGGGGCAAGTTCATCAAACAGCGCTGTCCGATTATGAAATGCATTGCCAATAAACACAATGTCGTACTTATACTGCGGTGCCGTACGGCGCGGATAGAACATCTTTGGATTGACGCAAAGCGGTAAATAATGAACGGATGGAACTCCAAAGGATTGATAAAACTCCACACAACCGAGCTCATGCGTAAAGACGTGATCATAATGCCGGCAAATCACTGAAGTATCCTCTGTAAAATAAGGATCATCCACAAACCAGATCGCAGTCCGAATGCCCAGCTTTCTGATTTCTGTAATCTGTTCTAAATGATTTTCCGGAAAAACATGCAGTCCATTCATAACCAGCACTGCCCCGGGCATCTCCCGAGCTGCGGTCTCCAGCATAGTTTCTGGAGTGCTTATCACAAGCTCACTTACAAGCTGCTGAAGCGCCTCAATTACCCCAGTATCGATTGCATGGAACCCTTGAGGAACATACATTAGCTTAAATGGCCGACAGGCTTCGACCTCTACAGTACTCCGACGCTGCACAGCCTCACACATGCCAAGACGATATCCTTCGTGATAACCGTCGCGATAATCTCGCGGACGCTTGTGTTTTCTCCTTTTCGCTTTCACGGCCTTCACCCTGCCCCGTTGTATTCTCAAGACAGTATAACTATATGCGGAGTCAGCACTCGCCTCATGGACATCTGTCATTACTAGAACTAAATTGGCAGATGTACCCTGTCTTTTGCCCGGCTTGCCCGAACCCCACCAGATTTCATCCACTCGCTGGATGCTGTTATACTATAAAGGTCTAGCTAGAGGCACTAAACTTGTCATCTCTGTCCAATCTGTCCGAAGATGATTACTTTTTGAAATTCACAAGGGGGGAACTATGAATAACACCACGTTGTATTTGCGACACGCGGAGCTGCTGCGTGATCTGGTGCCATCCTTTCAAACCTATCCATTTCATCTGCCTGCTGTTCGAACGCTGGATCGCCTGACTTTTCAAAAACCAGTGACCTTTCTTGTTGGAGAGAACGGCACAGGCAAATCAACCTTGTTAGAGGGAATTGCTGCTGCTTGGGGCTTTAACCCTGAGGGTGGAACGCTAAACTTTTCTTTTAACACTCGTTCCTCGCATTCGAATCTTTATGAGTATTTTAGAATTGCTAGAGGGGTTAGACGGCCGAAGGACGGCTTTTTTCTGCGTGCGGAGAGTTACTATAATGTGGCTTCTTATATTGATGAGTTGGATGAACAACCCGGTGGCCCACCGATCAAAGACTCCTACGGAGGTAAATCTCTGCATGAGCAGTCCCACGGAGAGTCTTTTTTAGCTACATTCGTTCACCGTTTCGGCGGCCGCGGCCTTTATATCCTCGACGAGCCTGAAGCAGCGCTTTCCCCCTTACGTCAAATGTCTCTGCTGGTGCGTATGCATGAGCTGGTCGGACAGGATTCACAGTTCATTATCGCAACTCATTCCCCCATTCTGATGTCCTATCCCGGTGCTGAAATTTTTCTCTTGGAGGGGGAGGGAATACGGTCCGTCGCCTTGGAGGAAACCGAACATTATACCGTGACCAAAGCGTTTATGAACGATCGTCAAGGGATGTTGCGTGAGTTATTTGAAGATGAATAAGCATACACGACTTCGACGTCCCTTTAAGGACGGTAAGCGTTTAAGCGAGAAATATAAGGATAATTTACAACATGGAACATATAAATTCTTATATTATAGGCTATGTTAAATTCTAATGTTGATATTTGACCATAAGAAAACCGCCTTCGTTGAAAAGGCGGTTTATTGCTATCGTGTCCCGTTAGCGCAACGACTTACTCTGTTGAATTTCGTGTTCCTCAACATAAAGCGGCATCAGAGAAGGCGGATCGTACCTTATCGCGGCCTTTAAACGACAAAATGGTGCCGATAGCCATAGCCCCATAGCCGCAACGAAATAATAAGCCTAATCCGACAGTGCCCGCATGATGTTGGATTTCGCCTCTGCCGCAATTGCTTCATTCCCGTCATCGACCGCTTGCATTAAGATCAGTATGGGGATGTATACCGCGATTAGCCGCGCCAGTAGCTTCGTTTCCTCGTCCGCTCCTCCGTACGTTTCGAAAAACACGCCGCGAGCGTAAGGTGGTAAAAAGCTATAAGCAACGCTCAAATCGCAAGCCGGATGGCCTACGCTCAGATCGCCCCAATCAATGATGCCGGAAACGATCCCGTTCTCATTCACAAGCATATTTTTGAAATGAAGATCGCCATGTAGCAGTGCATTCACCGCCTCGACACGGTCCTTTTTCAGCCTGCTAATATACGCTTCGATCACACCGGACTCCTCCGGCGACAAGTGTTCAACCACCTTCGATAGAAAGCCCTCCAATTTCACTTTGCGCGATGCTATGTCCGTCAAGTTTCGATGATCTTGCTGAACTCCGCACTCCAGCGCCGCCTGCACCGGAAACTCATGCAATCTCCGCAAAAATTTCGCCAGCGTCTCTGCCGATAAAGCCCGGCGTTCTTCCGTCAAGCCGATTGGGAAATCTCCTAGCACGTAGTCATAGCCAAGAAATGGTGCCGGGTATTCGTCACTTGCTTCGCCATAAAACAACGGTTTCGGATAGGGGATGGTTATATATGTCTCCAGCTTTGGCAGCAGCTTCCCTTCCATACGAATCGAGCCAACTGCAATCGTTCTTCTTGGAAACCGGAACACGTACTCGTCACCGATGAGAAAAACCGTATTGTCCCAGCCCCAGCCCAATCGCTTCACTTGCTTCGATGACAGCTGAGGGAATTGTCTGCCGATCAGCGTCCGCGCCTGCTCTTCGTTAACCTCCCACTCCGCATCCCATACATTCGTTCCTCCCATGAATTGTCTGCCTCCTCGTTCCTTACGTTATTTAGATGTTTACATTCCCTAAAAGTGAAGCGATCCATCCATTTCTTCCAGCGGCTGTGGTAGCTGTTTACGTTTTGGATATGGTACACGCCTTTCACACGTTGTTTTCCGTCGGTCTTGAATCGGTAATGAGTCATGCCTTTTGAATTCGCATAGGAGCTAAATGCCCTCCATGAATCAGTGCATAACACGTTTGAGTCAGATAGATGACCACCAATCGCTTCGTCTAATTTTGTAATCCGAATACGTCCACGCCCAAGTACGCCAGAGTAAGTCATTTTCTGACGGTCACGGGCAACCAGCACGCACACTTGATCGTGGCTTATACCACGATATTTCGCTTTGCCGCCACGTTTACGTGGCTTGCGTTCGGTAATATTCCGCTTGCCCTTTTCCGAGTAAAGAAAGTAGGTCTCGTCCATTTCAACAATATCTTGAAATGCTTCGGTTGGAATCTGCTTCAGAGCGGAAAGAATCTTATGCCGCCAGTAAAACAAGGTGACATGCGTGACTTCATCGTTTAACTGCTCTGCACATTTTCTCAGAGAAAAGCCCTCAATCATGCATTCGATAAAACGAACCCACATATGAGGTCGCCTCATTCGTTGCAGAGGGGTGTTCGTAAGGTCATTGAATGTTTGGCGACAGGACTTACAACGGTAACGTTGACGTTTAACCTCTCCAGTGCGTGTTCTTACAGCCTACTTTCCAAATCTAACAACAGAATGGTTTTTGCAATGCGGGCAAACAAGTCCATCTTTATGCTTCTGCTCTTGAATTTCATCAATCGCTCGAACTGGAAGTGCCACTCCCTTGGTTCGGGACTGCAAAAAGTAGATAAGTTCTCGCTTACCATTATCGTCCAACGTATCAGCAAGCTTTTTCAGTTCCTTTAAATCCATGGGCAAATCATCTCCGAACAGTTATATTGCCCTTATTATAGAACGCTTGTTCGTAATTATCAAACATCAACAACAAAGTTTAACATAGTCATATTTATAAAAAAACAGCAGGTCTCCAAATCGAAAACTTGCTGTTTGCTTTGTGTTATTTTGTGTTTGATAGATGCTTGAAATTAGCGTCTCGCAATCCCCGTCAGCTTGTGTACAATCCATCCAAACATGACTACAACCATCATATCGAAGCACACATTAAACAAGAATAAATGCTTACCGATGTCAGCCCTTCCGTCCCCAAGAATCGGAACCAAGAAGGAGAAAATCCCTATTAGCCCTAGCAGCATCAGCAGCTCGCCGGCAACTTTGCCACGAATATCTCTGCTGCGGAAATACTGGAACAAAGCTCCCGCAAAATACACCAGATAGAATATGGAGAGAAATCCGAGCGTGTGCGGAATATGTTTGTTTTTGAATTGGCTCCATGCACTGTAAGTATAGGATAATGCACCTGCTGGTTTATTCTCGCTTTTCTCGTAGTTTCCTAGATAATACGGGCGAATCGCCATGCTGTTACTCGCAGCATATTTCATATTATCTATCAACCGGTCCGGATGCTTCAGATAGAAGAACAATACATCTTTATGAGATACACGGTCATAGAAGTCCGGAACCAGCGAAGGATCATCCTGCTTAATCACTGTATCGGTCTGAAAATAATTTGTACCCGCCAGTACCTCCAGCCGCTCCGGCAATCCGAGATCCTGCAAGTCTCCCTTCACATCCGGCGATTCGTT
The DNA here is from genome assembly GCF_045040615.1 of Paenibacillus sp. FSL H8-0175. Taxonomy (NCBI): domain Bacteria; kingdom Bacillati; phylum Bacillota; class Bacilli; order Caryophanales; family Paenibacillaceae; genus Paenibacillus; species Paenibacillus sp. FSL H8-0175. The sequence continues at coordinate 5,931,838 of NZ_CP150299.1, forward strand.
TAAAATCCCAAAAAACACCGTTTGATACAGATTAATATGCTTCAGATCTTTTGGCGCTGCCACATACAAAACGATGGATACAAGAAAGATGGCAATCGAAAAACGTAAAGCCAGCTTCCTCCATTTGCCCTCTCCGTCAAGCATCATAAACCGCAAGAAAATCAGAGCAAAGGCAATCCCAATCGGTGCATTCTGGATTTTGGAGGTGACCAGAAACAGAATTGCGATAAAAAACAAAGTTAATCCTTTAGTGGTTGGCTTCTCTTGGCTGGTTAATCTTAATCCTAATGCAAATGTCAGCAGCATAAACACCATCGACACTGGTTCTCCAAACAAGGAGTTGAAATAGGCCACATACCCGATATCGTAAAACACAAATAAGATAGCTGCTCCCAACAGCAGCCCTGTAACATAAGAGCCACGAGCATTATACTTCACCAGCAGCCAAGTTGCCGCCAGTAAAAGAAGCCCATAAACTGCACCCAGCAAACGAACATCAAAAAAGCTGCCATGGATGAGCCCGCCGATCAATCTCGGCACAAGTACTATTAAAATCTGTGAGGAAGGATAAAAACCTCTAAATAAATTTTCATAAGCAAAACTGGAATGACTAAAATTGAAAAACTGGTCGGCATACGATGCTCCAGTGTCATAGTAGTTCAGACCGATGGTATTCATCATACGCAGAAAATCTCCGTTATCGGCAACACCAATAAATGGCCCTACGAATAGCAAATAAATAATGATACCGCAGCCGGCAAGGCCTACGAGATACTCCGGTTTCCAGAACTTTTTCATGATTCCCCCTATCTCTGTGGTAACAGCTTCACATATTCGTCGGACAAATTCATTAGCTTCAAAATATACTCATAATCAGTCTGATATTTTGTGAAATCCGATACTGGCTTAAGCGTATCCAGCGACACAGCTTTACCATCAGCAAAATCTTTACCAGGCACATAGAGAATATCATCATTAAAGAAAGAACCAGAAGGCAAATAATACCGCATTCCTAACACATTACGATCAATGTTCAAGAGATCATGACCAAATGCTGTATAACCTTCTTCTTTTAAAGAAACCCCCAATAGGTTAGCTATCGTAGGAAGAATATCCAACTGTCCACCTGTTCTCTCTACTACCTTCCCTTGCACCATTCCTGGTACATGTACAATCAATGGAATATTAAAGCGACTGATCCGGGAATCGTATGGAATCCCCAACGCACTTTCTACTTGCTCCGGTGGCACATCCTGCGGCTGCAAGCCAAAATGATCGCCATACATCACCAGCACAGTGTTATCCCACATTCCATTTTTCTTCAAACCCTCTATTAAAGTTCCAATGGCATAATCAGTATAGTTAATAGCAGTCAAATAATCGCCAAGCATCGTGTTTTTTAACTCATCAGGCACTGAAATCTTCTTAAAAGAGTCCGGAATTTGGAAGGGATGATGGCTGGACGCCGTCACCATTTGTGCGTAGAAAGGAGTTCCTTTCTTCTGCAGCTCTGCCAATTTCTCGACACCCGTAATATAAAGCTGTTCATCGGAAGCACCAAACGCATTAAAATGATCATTGGTAAAATAATCTTTATCATAATAGCCGTTAAATCCAAGTGCAGGATATAGCTCATTCCGATTCCAAAAACCCACTTGATTCACGTGAAAGGTGTACGCCTCATATCCTTTATCTCTCAGCAGACGTGGTAGGCTCGGCAGTTCCCTGTCCCCGAATCCAGTGGACATTGCCAAGGTCCCGATTGGATAAATCGACGTGTTGCTCATAAATTCAGCGTCAGAAGTATTGCCCGGACCAATCTGCTGGTAGACATGGGGGAAGTAAAATCCCTCATCTGCCAACTTGTTCAACACTGGAGTCAGCTCTTGACCCTTCAGGGATTGATGCAGCGGGAAGTTTTGGAAAGCTTCCATTTGGATGACAATTACATTTTTGCCCTTTTGCGAGCCAAAATAATCAGGTGCTGTGCCCGCGGCCTTACTACTATAAGGATAGGAAGCTTGTAGCTCATCAATCTTCGCGATGGTATCCTTAATATCTCCGGTTCCAATGAGATTGTTATCTTCCTTGACCTTAATTGCGGCAACGACCTCATAATTCAGGAATCCGGCACTTTCTGCCTGCACAAGCTCATTTGTAATTCCCCGCGCAGAATTGACAGAATTGGCCGATAAAGCAAAACCTCCAAGAATAGCCACCAGAATCACCATCATATGTGCCAATCGTGTGTTCCGGGAGCTGAATCGCTCACGCCCACGCGGATAGGCTTTTCCATGCTTCCATCTGCGGATCAAGACATAGATTGCCATGATCACAAAATCAGCGAAAAATAAATAATCAATAGTCTGTATCGTTGATTCTACGCTTGCCTTCACTTGAAACACCTGATTCAGTTCATATAAAGCCAGATACGTAGGAACAGAACCAAAGTGATTGAAATATACACTGGCTGCGAACAGCAGCAGCGATAATATCCCGTTAAATGTCCAATAGACGGCTGTTCTCACCCGCGAAGGAGTAATGACCGCCAGTATCCCCATGATGAAGAGGACTGGAGCAACATCTGCTGCAATCCATTCCCAAGCAATTCTATCAAAGAACAGCACTCTCAGCAGGAGCAGCTTCAACCATAGCAGCAGGACAACAATATAGAACTGAGCTCGATTCGGCCCGTGCTTTTTCACGTTTTAATCCCCTCTTACCTTTTCATTTGTTCTGATTATGAACTCTATTCATCTTTTCTGTAAAATATCAGATTGTTCTAGTATAACAATACTTACTTTTTTTATCAAAAATGTGCACCGTTCGCTCCCACTACAAATAGGGAAATCCCACGCCTTTTCGGCTGTGGAACCTCCCTATTTAAGCCTATTATGTTATGCCTTTCAATCTAAAACTGGCTTGCTGGCAAATCCTCTTTTACCTTCCAGATCGTTAAATCACTATCATAATATACAGTGATCTCAGGACTGCCAAGCTTATGAAAGGTGAGATTCCCGGGCTCCTGATCTCTTTTAAGCAAGCTATATTCGCCCACATCAGCAACGCTAAATATCTTAGTCAGCAGAGGTGCTGCCTTCTCACGTAGGCGATCCCCATCAATTAGAGACAGCTCCCGGTCTAATACCGTTAGTTGTTTGGGATCTGTTTTATCACTAGCACGAGGATTTGTATCACTAATCTGCTCAATCCTTCTAGTAACAGTATCGAACGTAACCGAAATCTTTGATCCGTATTGCAGCGTAAGCGTATCCTGATCCTTGTCCATAGCCCGAAATACTAAACTAAGCTCTTCATCACCTCCGTTACCTCTCAACACCTTCAATGCCTCTTCCCCAGCTTGACGCATCTCTTCTGAAACCGTCGAGGCCTCAAGCGTGGCTGATGCGTAATCGAATTCACCATTTACAAATCCGATACGCCATTTCTCCGCCCTAAAGTTATTCTCAATTTTCACGCCAGAATGTTGTGTAACATCATATTCAACGTATCTGAGCACTTCATAAGCTGAATCATTCGCATAACCCAGTTTGCCCTTGATCTCTTCCGCACGGGTATTCATTTCAGCGTCGATCTCCGCAGCTGTCAGAATCCTACTCATCTTCGTTTGCACCAGTTCTCCTGTCTCATAATTGATCCAGATATATGCGGAGTCCTCACCTTTCTGGTAAGAGTAAAATATCTGCTGTTGCTCCTTAAGCCATTCCCGGTGATCTAGCGGATAAGTCTTTCCAAGTAAACTCTGCATCACCTGATCTGCGTTCCGCTGTAGCTCAGCCTCCGTGAAATGCGACGAAACCTCAGTTTGCGCAGGGTTGCTTGAATCATTACCGAGGAACCTTCCGTTCAGAAAGAATACACCTAAGCCCAACAATACAATAAAACCCGCCACAGCCAACAATTGCACAGGCAGTCTTTTTCCTGAGTAAGATTTCGCTCCCTGTTGATCTTCTTGAATTCGGCGAATGACGTTGTCTGCATGCCTCATAGTAAACTTTTCATTTCCAAAAGGTCCTTTTCGGGCCTGAGCATACCATTCCGGTTTATGATCCTCCATCATTCTACCCCCTTTAATTTGTTCTGAATTTTTTGCCGCGCTCGGTGCAATCTTGATTTTACCGTTCCGTGACTCAAGTTCATCAGTTCAGCTATTTCTTTTATAGAGAGCTCATATTTCAAATCCAGGACCAATATTTCGCGCAGCTTTGGAGACAATGCCATAATTAGATCCCATATCTCACCAATGGACTGATTACCCAAATACTCCATCTCCGCAGATCGGGCTACGCCAATAGGTTCGATAGTTTTTTCCCGCTGCTCCACATCAACCGTGGACAATGGCTGTACACCACCCCATAAGCCCGAACGAAAAAAGCGCGATTTCCGGTGCGAAAAAACAGTATTCCTGGCAATCGTAAGCAACCATGCTTTAAATGAAGAATTCCCCCGGTACGTTCCAATCCGGTAATAACATTTAATAAATACTTCTTGAGCCAGATCATCGGCTTGTTCAGAATTTTTGGTAAGATAATAGATATAATTCCATATATCCTCTCCGTAACGGCTCATGATTTCTCTTAGTTGCTGTTCATTCATCGTCTCGCTATGCTGAAGACCTTCCAGTTCCAATTAGCTTCACCTCACTTAATACGACCTCATAAAAGGCACTTTAGTTCCCTTATGTTCATATTTTCTCATAAAAAAACAGGGGGTCCAGTGATGATCCCCTGCGAATGATAAGATATCCGAATCCGAATCGACCTTTCCCCTCAAACGATCGAGGTATGCGTGAGTAATCTTTTAATAGAACGGTTAGCTTCATTTAGTACAATTTCTTTATCCACAGTCTTTAGCAAACCTCTTTCCATCACGATCTCCCCGTCGATTATCGTTGTCTCCACATCTGCCCGCGTAGCGGAATATACAATTCTAGAGATGGGATCTACGTCGTAAGAGGGGAAGGTATGAAAATTGTAGAGATTCAGGAGCACTAGATCTGCTTTTTTGCCTACCTCGATACTCCCGATCTTATCCTCCATCCCTACGGCCTTCGCCCCACCAATAGTAGCCATACGGAATACACTGCGGGCATCCATGGTTGTGGGTCCGTGATGAGGCTTTTGAATAATCGCCGCCAATCGCATCTCATTAAACATATCCAGATTGTTATTGCATGGAGCGCCATCCGCTCCCAGACTAAGAGAAACATGCTCATGAAGCATCCCTGGTGTGTCGGCAATTCCGGAGGCCAATTTCAGATTGGAACCCGGGCAATGACTTACATGCACCCCTCGATCCCGCAAAATCCGCCGCTCCTCAGCATCCAGCCACACGCAATGCGCCAGTATAAGCCGTTCATTGGCTAATCCTAGATGATCCAGATAGACGATGTTACGCATGCCAGTCATGGCCTGCACAATCTCAATTTCCCCTAAATTCTCAGACGCATGAGTATGCACCTTCACATCGTATCTTGCGGACAGATCCCGCACCTCGGTTAATAAAGGCTCTGTACAGGAAATCACAAAACGTGGAGAAAATGCATACTGAATCCGGCCGTTTCCATAACCATTCCATTTTTCCAGTAGATCGACACTTTCCTGCAAAGAAGATGCGGTATCCTCCTGCAGCGCCTCAGGCACATCTCCCCCTTTTTGATCCATCATCACCTTGCCGGACAAGGCCCGGATTCCACTTTTAGCTATAGCCTGAAACGCAAAATCCGTATGATGGACAGTCTCCATATCCACAATCGTCGTCGTGCCGCTGGTGATCAGTTCGCCAATGCCAAGCATAGCCGAATAATAAAGGGATTCTTCATCATGCGCGGCCTCTAATGGCCAGATTCGTTTGCGCAGCCAATCCATCAGCTCCAGATCGTCCCCTTTACCACGGAATAACGTCTGGCATAAATGAATATGAGTCTGAATAAAACCCGGAATTAATGTACGGTTCGTAGCATCAATGATCTGTTCGTCGCCCTGCGGGATCAGGCCAGTGCCGATTTCAACAATGAGATCATCCTTAATCCGGACATCCCCGTGTATAATTTCCTCTTGCTTGTTCATCGTAATGATTTCGGCATTTTTGATCAAAATATTTCCCATAGACCTTCTCCCCCTCATTGAGTTAATTCCAGCACAACTTCACGCTTGTAACACAAAAAGGCCACAAAAATATGCCTGAGCATATTTTCGTAGCCAGAAATTTACGGTTCCCGGTAGAGACCCTTAAACCAATTATTAAGGATATACGAAAAAAGACTATTCATTTGTAATTTGAATAGTCCAATAATAATCTAAAGACAGGTTACATGTCAATATATATGACACATAAAATTGATTTCGTTTTATTAATACTGTTTCATAAAAGTGATTCAGTATTTTATGTTATTTTAAATAACATAATTCGATTTATGATCACGATTATTCTGTTCGAAGAAAATTTCGATCACGATACCCTGTACTTTGCGTCAGATTTACTGTCAGGAAAACATAGAAAATAAGCTATCCGAGAGCTATTTCACGGCTTAAGAGACAGCCGTTTCGTTCGATTAGGTCGGCCATTTCGCACGATTAGGTCGACCATTTCGGACAGTATCTCTGCTTACTCTAACGCGTTGTGCTAAACCGCTGTGCATATAGCGCAATATGATAAACTGGTCAGAGCCCGAAAGTGTACGTCTAGCTCTATTCATCTAACTGACCTATGCCGACCCTACTGCTACTCAACTGCTACTTCTGCACTGCTTCGGCTTCTTGTATTTCTCCCCTACGCCTACTCCACTGCTTCTGCACTCCTACATTCTCCTTGCGCCCACTCCACTGCTACGTCTACTGATACTGCTTCTACTACTGCTACTACACTACTCTTATTTCTGCACTTCTACGTTCCCCTTGCGCCTATTACACTGCTACGTCTACTGCTACAACAACTACAACTACAGCTCCTACTATACTCCTACTTCTGCACCTTTACTTTCTCCCTGCGCCTACTCCACTGCTACTTCTACTGCTTCTGCTACTACTGTCCCTACACTACTTCTACTTCTGCACATCTATGTTCCCCTTGCGACTATTACACTGCTACATCTACTGCTTCTGCTACTACTACTGTCCCTACACTACTCTTATTTCTGCACTGCTACGTCTACATCTACATCTACATCTACTTCTGCTTCTGCTTCTACTGCTCTCGCTACGTCCACACCACTGGTGAGTCATAATCCTCCATACTTTCGGACCCAGATGACGCTATTTGCACATTTTTCGCTTTTTGAGCATGGTTTCGGACTCCAGTGACGCTATTCCCTCGAAACAGTTCCATATGCAGTGTGTTTTATAGCAATAGCTGCGCTGGAGTCCGATAGCATTCCAAATGTGGGGAAATTCTACGTTTAAGGTCATCTGGTTCCGTTACTGTCGAGTCATACTCAGCCGCTGATGCTTATGGACCCAGATGACGCTATTTGCACACTTATCGCCTTTTGAGCAGGGTTTCGGACTCCAATGACGCTATTTGCACATTTATCGCCTTTGGAGCAGGGTTTCGGACTCCAGTGACGCTATTCCCTCGAAACAGGTCCATATGCAGTGTGTTTTATACCAATAGCTGCGCTGGAGTCCGATAGCATCCCAAATGTGGGAAAATTCCACTTTTAAGGTCATCTGGGTCCGATAGTGTCGAGTCATACTCTGCCACTGATGCTTTCGGACCCAGATGACGCTATTTGCACACTTATCGCCTTTGGAGCAGGGTTTCGGACTCCAGTGACGCTATTCCCTCGAAACAGGTCCATATGCAGTGTGTTTTATAGTAATAGCTGCGCTGGAGTCCGATAGCATCCCAAATGTGGGAAAATTCCACGTTTAAGGTCATCTGGGTCCGTTACTATCGAGTCATACTCAACTGCTGATGCTTATGGACCCAGATGACGCTATTTGCATATTTTCGCTTATTGATCAGGGTTTCGGACTCCAATGACGCTATTTGCACATTTATCGCCTTTGAGCAAAATTTCGGACTCCATGGACCTCTGTCAAGAAAGTGGACAGTCACGCAACAGACGTTCTAGTCAATTGCTCAGCAAAACGAACTGGAGAAAGATAACCCAGCGCGCCATGCATTCGCTTGCGGTTATAGTAAAACTCAATATATTGAAAAAGTGTCTGGTAGGCTTGCTCCTTAGTTTTGAATCGCGGATTACAATAAATGAGCTCCTTTTTCAAAATGCTGTGCCACGACTCGATGCAGGCGTTATCATAACAGTTACCTCTGCGGCTCATGCTGGACTCCATGCCATACGCTTTCAACTGCTTCGTGTATTCATGAGAAGTATATTGAGAACCTCTATCGGAGTGATGTAATAGACCCTTTTCCGGTTGTTTAGCTTCGTAAGCATCTTGTAAAGCGCCCGAAATCAAGCTGGTTTCCATATGGTTCTCCAAGCGCCACCCCACGATTTCGCGCGTGCAAAGGTCCATCACACTAGCCAGGTACAAGCGCCCTCCCCGGCAAGGAATGTACGTAATGTCGGTAACCCATACTGAATTGGGTTTGCGTATTTTAAATTGCTGGTTAAGCGTATTCGGGGCAATCGGATGGTCATGATTGGAGTCAGTGGTCTGTACGCGATACGTTTTGGAGACAATGGAGCGAAGCTTCATATGTCGCATGTACACACTCACCGTGCGTTCGGTAACGGTATAACCTTCTTGATGTAACAGGCGGGTGATCTTCGGACTCCCATACCGCTTTTGATGGTCTGCAAAATGATACTGAATTCGCTTCATTATCGCAGCCTTACGAAGCATATGCGTACTGGTTTTTTCTGTCCGCCACTTGTAGTACCCGCTCCGTGACACATGTAGGGTCATGCACATCTTCTCCAAGAGAAACTCGGAGCGATGTTTTTCAATAAACTGGAATCTCAGTTCCTTGGTTTGCTGAAGATGTGCACTGCTTTTTTTACGATCGCTAATTCCTCTTCCACATCGGCAATCTTGTTATCTTTTTCTTGAAGTTGACGGCTCATTTCTTTCAACTGTGCCTCGAGTTCCCGTACTCGATCCACGCTAGCTGCCGGTTCATTCTTTAGTTCTCGATACTGGCTCATCCATTGATGCAGGGTACTTTTTGGGATGTTGAGCTCTTCCGCCAAGTCGCCCACTGTCTTTGTTTGCTCTTGAATGAACTGCACTGTCTGTTTTTTAAATTCTTCGTTATACCGTTGTCGATGTTCTCCCATGTGAACACACCTCCGTGGACTCATTATCGCCAGTCTGTTAACTACTGTCCACTTTTTATTCTAGCTTCACCAGTGACGCTATTCCCTCGAAACAGGTCCATATGTAGTGTGTTTTATACCAATAGCTGCGCTGGAGTCCGATAGCATCCCAAATGTGGGAAACTTCCACGTTTAAGGTCATCTGGGTCCGATAGTGTCGAGTCATACTCAACTGCTGATGCTTATGGACCCAGATGACGCTATTTGCACATTTATCGCCTTTTGAGCAGGGTTTCGGACTCCTGTGACGCTATTCCCTCGAAACAGGTCCATATGCAGTGTGTTTTATAGTAATAGCTGCGCTGGAGTCCGATAGCATCCCAAATGTGGGAAAATTCCACGTTTAAGGTCATCTGGGTCCGTTACTATCGAGTCATACTCAACTGCTGATGCTTATGGACCCAGATGACGCTATTTGCATATTTTCGCTTATTGATCAGGTTTCGGACCCAGCTGACGCTATTTGCACTTTTATCGCCTTTTGAGCAGGGTTTTCGTAAGCGCAAATGCGCAAATGCTACCTAATCAAACAAAGTTTTTGTTTAGAGAAAGGTGTTATTTTCACGAAAAAAGAGGATATCCCAGCAGCCATTTGATGGCTCTGAGATATCCTCCGGTTCTCTTGCTATGTTAAGCTTCCGAATTTCCGTGCTTTTCTAGAACCTTCTCGAACACCGGAAAATTAGCGGTGCGCCCCGGAAAAGTTACTTCACCCCTGCGATCATAACCTAACTTGGGATATAGGGCGAGTGCCCCAGTGTTCTTAGCATATGTATCCAGACGGATACTGGAATAACCATTCTGGCGAGCATATTCTTCTGCATAAGTGCTAAGACGGCGTGCAATTCCCTTCCCTTGCACTTCGGGATGCACAGCCAATCTATGCATAATTAAATGAGGCCCTTGCGTTTCAGTCCAGTCAATCTTCCCATACTGCTCAGATTGATGCTCGTCCAACACTAGAATGCCGGCCACCGCATTGTTCTCCTCACATACCCATAGATTGCCACGTTCAATATCAAGGGAGATGATCTCCCGGTTCGGATAATGCTCGTCCCACTGATCGCTGCCACCTGCTTGCATCACCTGTACGCATTTGGCAATCAGCTCCATAATTTCATCAATCTCATCTTTGCGTGCTCTGCGAATCTCAGTACCCATGAATCATCCCTGCCTTCATCTTAACCTCATATTATTTTCACTTTCATTATGAAGTTTATCACATCGGCAGCGCAGCAAACCAGTCCGCACGAAAACCCCAAGACCCGCTCACGGACGGAGCGGATCTTGTCATCTGTGTCTCCTAGCTGAATTCCAGCTTATGCCCGTCCTCGAAGCCCTTGGCGAAACCGGCGTCGAACCCCACGTTGTATGCTTCGGTGTAGCCCTGTTGAAAGGCGTCTGCCGGAGGCGTTTCCGGCGAAACGCCCAGCTCCGGGGGGAGCGGAATTACCTGTGGAGCAGGCGGAGCCTCGCTCACGGGTACCACAATCACCGGTGGCTGCGCAACCCTTACTTTACGAACAAGCTTGCGACGAAGTCTTCTTTTCTTGCGTAGCAATAGGCCTTTCTTTGACTTCCCATAACGAGCAGTTTTCCGGGCAAGAACTCTGCGGGATTTACGGGCTAGCCCTTTACGAACTTTTGCTTTCCGCGAGAGCAGCAATGTGCGTCTACGGGTTCTGCCTGAACGTAGCGTTCTGCGGCTTTTTTCTTCATGCTTCTACTCCTCCTGTGCTCCATGTTCTCTGGAGGTTCCTACGGCGTATGCCTTGCTCAGCCATGGCGCAGCAGGAATTCCCCGTTTAGGACGATGTAGTGAAATCCCGGACATCATCCGGCACATCGCACTCTGATACCCACTTAAAATCCTGATATTGTCGCTCAATTTGCGGGCCGTCAACTCAGATTGCTCCGTCAATTCGGCGATGCTCTCCAAGATGGCCGCCAAAGCAGCCTGACTGCGCGAAATGGAGCGAATCATCTCCAGCTTGACGGCATGTTCAGAGAGACGGTCCCCGCTCATTTGCTGTCTTCTCCAAAACTAAAGCCATCACCTGACATGTCTCCAAAACCTTCCCCGCCACCATCGTCTTCACCACTGCCCAGCACTGCTTTTAAATTGCTGTAGAGTCCGTTCTCCAGTTTGGTCAGCCCTTCGACCATCTCCACGATGACCTCGTGTATAGAGAGGGACTCCTTCAGTTGCTCACTGTGGGAATCAAAGGCTCTAGCGTGGATATGATGCTGTGCCCACTGCTTTACCTTTTCAGCTTCAACCGCCTTAGCTTCCAGAATCAACGCAACGTTCCACTGGATGGCGGCGGTGGACTCCAGCATTTGCAGATAAGCCTTTTCTCTGCTCATCTTCCGCCTCCTGCTCCTATAGCGTTACTCTTCTTCTTGACCGTTCAATTCCTTAATCACTCTGCCTACCCCATCAGCCATCGCTTCTTCCAGATCTGCAAGTGCATTCAAGTAAGCAATAATGTTCTTGTTTACCTGAGTTGAGCTTTCGATCATCCCGCTGATCCCATCAAAATCAGGCTCCGCATCTGGCAGATCGTGGACAATTTGCGACATACGGACAGCCACATGGCGCTCAGCGTCTAATATCCGCGCCATCTGTTCGTGCGTATGGGCCATGTGCTGCAGGACTTTAGTTATTTTACTCTGCACCTTCATGTCTCCTTTGCTCAAACGCCCTGCTACAGCATATGCGGCAGGAGCCGGGACGGTGCCGGGATCCTCGACAAGTTAAGGCTCTATTCGTGACTGGAATGACATAAAAATTACGTTATTGCTAAGTACATTTAAAAGGATTAAAATGTGAAATGCACAATCCTGAGTTTACCAAAGGTTGGTGGGGAATATATGAAGCTTGAAAGCAAGCGTATCGATCTAATACCTTTAACTGCCCCAGAGCTCACGCTAGCAATAGATAACTATTCGGAGCTACAGCAGCAATTAGGCTTAGCTGCCATCAGTGCGGCGCTTGATGATGAAATGCAATATGCTATGCAGATCAGGCTAAAAAAGGTGCAGCAGGACCCCGACCATTACCTATGGTTAACGAACTGGGCCATCGTTCATCGGGAAGATCAATGTATTATAGGATTCATTATCCTTAAAGGTTACCCGAATGAGAAAGGCGAGGTTATTCTAGGGTATGGGATTGATGAGAAATATAGAAGAAAAGGGTATGCAACAGAGGCACTACACACAATTAATGCATGGATCTTCTCCCATCCCCAAGCTGTCTATGTAATCGCTGACACTGAAAAAGATAATACAGCCTCCCACAAAGTATTGGAGCGTCTAGGCTCTGAGAGATACAAAGAAACTGAGGATTTAATCTGGTGGAGGATTTCTAACCCTCGAGCTCTCTGAGTAACGTGTGATTTCAAAGCCCTTGCGGCTATCTATAGCAGGATTACAACAAAAAAAGCACTGCCTTATGGCAGTGCATCTTTTAACTTTTCCCCCGCCTCGTGTAAAGACTGGAACGTCCCCGCATCACTCCACCAATCCTTAAGCACATCATAACTAAGTCTGCGATCAGCGGCGTATATATTATTTACATCGGTAATCTCCAGCTCCCCCTCTTGGAAGGCGATACCCGCCGGATGATATCAAATACAGCTTCATCGTACATATAAATACCAGTTACACAATAATTGGTCTTCGGATGCTCAGGCTTTTCTTCGATATAAGCAATCCATGCCGCATCTTGACTATCAAATACAGGTACACCGTATCTGCGCGCGTCCTCCACCGGCTTCAGCAACACCTTTGCAGTGCCCGCCGGCTGACGAAGATAACTCTCCACATAAGGCTTCAGATCATCCATAAAAAGATTATCCCCGAGCAATACAACAAATCGTTCCCCTGGGAAAATGAACCCTTCTGCTAAATCAAGCGCCTCGGCAATGCCTCCGGCAGCTTCCTGAATTTTATAGGTCAGAGATACACCAAATGCAGCACCGCTGCCTAAAAAATCCGTGTACAGGCCAGCAGACTGCTTGCTTATGACCAGAAGAATGTCGGTAATTCCTCCCCGGCGAAGCCGGTCTATGCCGTAACAGACCATAGGATATTTGCCGACCGGAAGCAAATGTTTGTTCATAAGCCGGGTCAGCGGTTGAAGTCTAGATCCTGTTCCGCCCGCCAGTATGACTCCTTTCACTTACTTTCCTCCTCTTTATCTACGTCCTTTGCCTTCGGATCTGCACTTCATATAAAATTAATAGGATCTACATTCCATTTATCTATAAAGATCTTGCGATTTCGTTCCACCAGTTCTTGCAGTCCGGTATTGTAAACTTGCTTGAAACTTGCACTTCCTTCATGGTGCACCAAGCAATCCCCGGCGATAAGCAGCCGATATCCCTTTATCCTGGCGCGATAACAATAATCATCATCTTCGTAATGTCCAGGTGAGAATCTCTCATCCAGTAGACCTACGGAAGTTAGCAGCTCTCTTTTGAATAAAAAACATAATCCTACCAGCCGTCTCGTCTCCAGCCATTTCTGGGGATTTGGAAGGTTCGCCCTCTCAGCAGCCTGATGAAAACCTATCAGACCTTCATAATCGGTCTTCACCTGTTGACGTCCACTGGCATAGTTTGTGACTGGTCCAACAATACCTACATCAGGAGCACTATATAGAGCCCTCTTCAGATTAGTTAACCATCCTTGAGACACCACTACATCGTTATTCAGCAGCAGGACTTCATCACCTGACGCTAGCTGTAGCCCCAAATTGCATGCAGTTGGAAAGCCGCGATTGTCTGGCAATGAAATAAACGTTATATGATTCGCACGGCAATAGGTGTCTGTTCCGTCCGTTGAAGCATTGTCCACTACGATAATCTCATAAGGCGGCGGAGTGTAGGCACGAATAGATTCCACACAGGCCCGCAGCAAGGGCAGCGCATTGTAGGTTGGAATAATAATACTCGTCAGCGTCATATCCGATTCCTCCAAGCGGCTACCTGTCTGCGGTACTCACGCTGTGTTTCACTACTTAGCAAACCGCCAGCTTTTCGCCGGGAAAGAACCTCATGTAGAGCCTCAGCATGATCTCCTATGATCAGTTTTTCCACAGCATTTCCAACCCCTGTATTTGCCTTGCGCAGCCGATTATGTTTAATAACATTTACCGTTCCTACCTTCTCCACCCGTAACTTTTCTAATACAGAGCGAGCTTGGGCTTTAGGTGGAACCATTAATTCACGGTAGCCTATGGTCTCAAGCGCATGCCGCGAAAGCGCATGAGGAACAGCTGTCATAGAGCTAACCCCGAGATCGTACCTATCCAGAGCATAATTCAGAAACAGTTTGCTGCGGGTGACATCATCACATAATCCAAAGGAAGGCATCAGTGAGTCTAAATCATTAAGAGCTACATCAATTCCGCGATCTACAGCCGCCGTGAATGAAACGAGCTGAGAGGCCGGAATGACCATATCTCCATCCAGAAAAAGCAATATATCCCCGCGACTCAGCTTTGCACCGATAGCCCGGCCCACATCATGTCCGACAGACTCTGGGCAGTGTACTACAATGGCTTGACGATGTTGTCTAGAAATAGGAAAAGAGTTATCACTGCAGCCATTAAGTACGACGATAATTTCTGCAGGTTCAAGCCGTGCAACCTGATGCAGCAGACGTGACAAGGTCTGCTCCTCATTACGCGCGGAGATAATGACTGACAAAGTCCCGCGTAACTTCGGTAATTTCAGAGTCTCCTTGCCTGCCTTCGATTGCCGAGACAGAAGCGGGCGAGCAGCAGCGTTGGCTTTTACAGAGCGATTGGCTGACCTGTGACGGATTGGGCGTTTCTTTGCCGTTCGAGCTGCTGTGCCTCGTAAAGTTGCAACCATCATCTCACCATCTCTCTGCGCCGGGCTCCGTCGCCAAAGCCCGCTCTGTTCCCCCGATGTTCCAGCAAGAGGGATACAGCCTCCATATGATCCGCTGTAATTAACTGCTGCAATGGATCTATGCCGTCTTCCTTGCGCCTCACCGCATTTAACTTCCCTACAGGTACTTTGTGAGCGGCTACCACTTGCAGTCCACTAAGAATTGCCTGGGCATGCGCCAGTGGAGGACGTGATAATGAATCGCACCCTAGAATATCAAGTGCTCTGCGGCTGATTGCGTGCGGAACTGCCGTCATCGAACATCCCTTCAGATCTGGACGGCCAAGCAGAATATTCAGTGCATGTTTAGACAGCACCACCGGATGGGGGGACAGCTTCCGGACCGGACCGGAATAATCATTAAGCGCTATGTCCACTCCACCACTAACAGCAGTGACGTAAGGACGCAGCCCCGAAGCAGGTATCACCAAATCTCCATCTGTAAACAATAGGATTTCTCCCTTAGCTGCCTCAGCTCCCACACTACGGCCAGCGTCGTGTCCAAGCGGCAACTCATAGGAAATAACACGCGCACCTAGCGATTGTGCAATCCCTGCCGTTTGATCAGTGGATCCATTCACGACCACAATTACCTCGCAGCGCGGATGGACCCCTCTGGCTCCAGATATCACTCCCGCAATGGTCTGAGCTTCATTCATGGCTGGAATAATAACCGAAACATAGGGATTAGGATGGTTAACTATAGGGACTACAGCGACTTGCCGCACTGGGCGTGAAGTCCGCCGCTTCATCCGAGAGACCCGCCGCCCTGTGCGGCGGGCAGAAGTTCGTTTGGGCTTCATGCTCATCCACCTTCCTTACAGAGCCAATTCTTCAGGCTGAGGGTTACATCACAGTTTATGTACTACAACGCACAGGGTAACGGCAATTGTCTCCTGTCGTTCTGAAAACAGGACAAATGTACTCCCCACCAAACTTCGGCTTAGATACATTGCGCATAGCCAGCTGCCGCGGACACAACCTGCGGCGGTAACGAACGCAGTAACGCAACAGGGGGATTAGGTTAGGACGCTATCGGACACAGCCGAATCCGCATCAGGTAATTGTACTTTAGCGCTATCGGACACAACCGAATCCACAACGGATGATTATACTTTTGCACTATCGGACACAACCGAATCTGCAGCGGATGATTATACTTTTGCACTATCGGACACAACCGAATCCACAGCGGATGATTATACTTCAGCGCTATCGGACACAGTTGCTCCTATTCGCCGCATTATCACACTTTTAGGTTATTAACGGACTCCATAGCAGCTATTGGCATGAAAAGAACCCAATAAGGCTCTTTTTCTATACAATAGCGTCACTAGTGAAGCTAGAATAAAAAGTGGACAGTAGTTAACAGACTGGCGATAATGAGTCCACGGAGGTGTGTTCACATGGGAGAACATCGACAACGGTATAACGAAGAATTTAAAAAACAGACAGTGCAGTTCATTCAAGAGCAAACAAAGACAGTGGGCGACTTGGCGGAAGAGCTCAACATCCCAAAAAGTACCCTGCATCAATGGATGAGCCAGTATCGAGAACTAAAGAATGAACCGGCAGCTAGCGTGGATCGAGTACGGGAACTCGAGGCACAGTTGAAGGAGATGCGTCGGCAACTTCAAGAAAAAGATAACAAGATTGCCGATGTGGAAGAGGAATTAGCGATCGTAAAAAAAGCAGTGCACATCTTCAGCAAACCAAGGAACTGAGATTCCAGTTTATTGAAAAACATCGCTCCGAGTTTCTCTTGGAGAAGATGTGCATGACCCTACATGTGTCACGGAGCGGGTACTACAAGTGGCGGACAGAAAAAACCATTACGCATATGCTTCGTAAGGCTGCGATAATGAAGCGAATTCAGTATCATTTTGCAGACCATCAAAAGCGGTATGGGAGTCCGAAGATCACCCGCCTGTTACATCAAGAAGGTTATACCGTTACCGAACGCACGGTGAGTGTGTACATGCGACATATGAAGCTTCGCTCCATTGTCTCCAAAACGTATCGCGTACAGACCACCGACTCCAATCATGACCATCCGATTGCCCCGAATACGCTGAACCAGCAATTTAAAATACTCAAACCCAATTCAGTATGGGTTACCGACATTACTTACATTCCTTGCCGGGGAGGGCGCTTGTACCTGGCAAGTGTGATGGACCTTTGCACGCGCGAAATCGTGGGGTGGCGCTTGGAGAACCATATGGAAACTAGCTTGATTTCGGGCGCTTTACAAGATGCTTACGAAGCTAAACAACCGGAAAAGGGTCTATTACATCACTCCGATAGAGGTTCTCAATATACTTCTCATGAATACACGAAGCAGTTGAAAGCGTATGGCATGGAGTCCAGCATGAGCCGCAGAGGTAACTGTTATGATAACGCCTGTATCGAGTCGTGGCACAGCATTTTGAAAAAGGAGCTCATTTATTGTAATCCGCGATTCAAAACTAAGGAGCAAGCCTACCAGACACTTTTTCAATATATTGAATTTTACTATAACCGCAAGCGAATGCATGGCGCGCTGGGGTATCTTTCTCCAGTTCGTTTTGCTGAGCAATTGACTAGAATGTCTGTTGCGTGACTGTCCACTTTCTTGACAGAGGTCCACTAGAGTCCGAAACCAGCCTCAAAAAACGATAAATCTGCAAATAACGCCATCTGGGTCCGTAGTGGCAGCGGATGTTAGACTACCAGGCTATCGGACAGATCCGCAGCCACAGCGAATAATTAGAACCCGGCGATGCTGACAAGTACCGTTCCCCACCAAAAAAACAGAGCAGCGATCTCCAATAAGGAGATTCGCTGCTCTGCTGTTTTTAAGAGGAATTGCTTAAGGTTCAATCAAATACGCGATCATCCGCTGCCGGTTTAGCTAAAGGAGCGCCTATAGCAATCCAAGAGATGACCCCATAGAAATGCGGAGTTTCGCGCAACCGCACCACTTGAATCACTGCTTCTCCATTGGCTCTGCTCTTTAAGGAAGCATAGAAGTAAGGCTGATTGGTCATGGCAACAAGCACATAACCCGTATGCCCAAAGCTCTCATCAAACGATACGGTCACCTCTACACTCTCAGCATCCCCATTGAACATAAATGCTGTCATTCCAAACTGCTGTAGTGCTTCTCGCTTCCCAGCTGTCTGAATCGGACTGAAGGACAGATGATCTGTATTTACAGAGTTCGGTGCCAGATGAGTCCCGTTTACTGCACCTGGGGAAATATGATATTCCTGAACACTTTCTTCTTCCAGATGGCGGGCTTGAATCGCAAACGAAGAGATTTTGGATGCTACTACCGCTTCATCCTGAAGCTCTGTTGTCCCTACTGCACCTTCTGTCAGATGAGCGGACTCGATACTGCCTTCCTTCAGCTTAGCTCCGTTGATACTGCCATCCGGGAGCAGGGCTGAGCTGCGTGTTTCATCTGCAAGATGTTCTAATTTGATGATGCCAGGCTGCAAATGCCGATCTGCCACGATCTTGTCAGCAAGATGCTCTCCGTAAACACTCCATGGTTGTAAATGTGAAGAACTCACGGAGCCTTCAGCGAGTTTTTCTTCCGTAATGCTGCCATCCGGCAACAAATCCGCACTGCGTACCTCTTCTGCCAAATGCTTCAGCGTGATGCTGTCCGATCGAATATGGCGGCCATCCACCGCATCCCCGGCCAAATGACCTCCAGAGACGCTGCCTTGGGCCAAATGGAAAGACTGGATCGTCCCGACTTCAATCTTCTCCCCTGTAATACTGCCTTCCGGCAATAAATCAGCGCTGCGCACTTCTTCTGCCAAATGATTCAGAGTAATGCTTCCAGCACGGATATGGCGGCTATCTACCGCATTCCCCCCTAAGTGTCCCCCATAGACACTGCCAGGAGCCAAATGGTAGGCAGTAATAGATCCACCCTCCAACTTTTTACCGGTAATGCTGCCATCCGGCAGTAACTCGGAGCTGCGTACCTCTTCCGCTAGATGTGCTAGCTTGATCTCACCTTTTCCAATATGGAGACCTTCTACTGCAGACGGACTCAGATGAGTTCTATCCACACTGCCAGGCACTAGATGAATTGCTTCTACGGAGGCTTCCGCCAGCTTCTCCCCGGTAATGCTTCCGTCTGGCAGCAGCTCGGAGCTGCGTACCTCATCCGCCAGATGCGCTAGCTTGATCTCACCTTTTCCAATATGGCGTCCTTCTATTGCAGACGGACTCAGATGAGTTCCCTCCACGCTTTCAGGTACAAGGTGATTTGAATTTATGGATGCTTCCGCCAGTTTCTCCCCAGTAATGCTACCGTCTGGCAGCAAATTGGAGCTGCGTGTTTCTTCGGCCAAATGAGCCAGCGTGATCTCACCATATCGGATATGACGTCCTTCTATCGTGTCCGGACTCAAATGACTGCCATCTACGCTTCCAGGCACCAGATGATTAGAATTTACGGATTCTTCCGCCAACTTCTCCCGAGTGATGCTACCGTCTGGCAGCAAGTCAGCGCTACGTGTTTCTTCGGCCAGATGAGCTAACGTAATCTCACCTTTTCCAATATGGCGTCCTTCGACAGAACCTGAGCTTAGATGAACGCCTTCCACACTGCCAGGTACTAGATGATTTGAATTTATGGAAGCATGTGCCAGCTTTACTCCAGAAATACTACCGTCTGGCAGCAATTTAGAGCTGCGTGTTTCTTTTGCCAAATGAGCCAGCGTGATCTCACCGTATCGGATATGACGTCCTTCAACTGTGTCTGGGCCTAAATGGCTGCCATCCACACTGCCAGGCACTAGATGTATAGAACTTACGGATTCTTCCGCCAGCTTCTCTCTAGTAATGCTACCGTCTGGCAGCAGATCAGCGCTTCGGGTTTCATCGGCGAGATGAGCTAGGGTAATCTCACCTTTTCCAATATGACGTCCTTCGACGGAACCTGAACTCAGATGTCCGCCTTCCACACTTCCAAACACTAAATGAATAGAATCCACAGATGCTCCCGCCAGCTTCTTCCCGGTAATACTGCCTTCAGGCAGCAAGTCGGAGGTATATGCATCTGCAGCCAGATGAGCAAGCGTGACCTCACCCGGTAGGATATGTCGACCTTCTACAGAACCCGAGTTCAAATGGCTTCCGTTCACACTTCCAGGCAGGAGATGGTTGGAATCTACCGATCCTTCTGCCAGCTTCTCCCCAGTTATGCAGCCGTCTGGCAGCAACTCAGAGCTACGTACCTCTTCCGCCAGATGAGCCAGCGTGATCTCACCCGGTAGGATATGACGGCCTTCAATGGTATCGATACACAGATGGCTGCCGTCTACACTACCAGGTGAAAGATGCTGAGAATCCACGGCACCTTTTACCAGCTTAGAGCTATTAATACTGCCCTCTTGGATTTGAACTGCAGAAATAGAATTCGGAAGGATATGACCATTCCCGATAGACAACGGCCGGATATGCGCCCCACTGACACTGCCGGGATTCAAATGTCTACTTTGAACAGCACTTTCGCTTATGGTTTTCGAACTCACAGCATTTACCGACAAATGCTCCGCTTGAACTGCTGACGCCGCCAGTTTACTGGATTCTATGCTGCCGTCTGCAAGCTTAGCCGAAGTGACTGCTAAATCACTGATTTTATCCGTTGAGACACTTTCCGGTGAAAGCTTCAACGAGGTTACTGCATGATCGGCCAGATGATGAGGCTGCACGGCTCCTGCTGCCAGGTGAATTTCTCTCACCGCAGCGGAAGCCAGCTTATCTCCTGAAACTGAGCCCGATTGAATCGCAGCGGAAGTCACACTATTTTCACCAAGATGTCTTCGTTCCACGGCTCCCGTGGCCAAATGATCCTTATTTACCACAGCATCCTGCAATACACGGCCGCTCACACTGGCATCCGCCAGATGCTTTTCCTCCACTGTACAAAAAGCGATATGTTCACCACTGACTACTTCACGCGCAATCGTGCTGCCAATCACTGCACCCGCTGCCAGCTTAGCTGCATTTACACTTCCATCTGCCAACTTGGCTGAAGTAACGCTCTGTGCACGTAGATGCTCCCCACCCACAGATTCTGAAGCCAGCTGTTCTCCAGTCACAGCACCGGAAGATAAATGTTGAGTCTGAATAGCTTCTTCCTTGAGCTGCTCCGAGCCGACCGCTTCCGCAGCTATATGCGAATGATTCACTGCTTCGCGTTCCAGATGAATAGAAGTTATGGCTTGCATAGCAATTTGCGGTCCGCGAATGGCGGATTTAGCAATATGTCTTGTGGTCACTGCTTCGTCTGCCAGCTTATGTGGGAGAATGCTTTGGTCAGCAATTTTGGACGAGGTTACCGCTTGCTCCACTAACTGTGCAGTCCCTACTGCACCCTCAGCCAGCTTTAAAAAAGAGATGCTGCGGTCAGCCAAATGCCGACTCGATATTTCGCCATCACCGATATGATTACCATTCACACTTTCTGGGCTTAAATGGATGCTTCTCACGACATCTGCACCAAGTTGCTTGGAGCCTATGGCTCCATCAGCTAAATGTCCGCCTTCGATAATACCCGTCTGCAGCTGTTCCTTACCGATCAATTTGCTGGCAAGCTGATCAGAACCAATCGCTCCCGGGGCCAGATGTCTGGCGGTTATCAAAGCGTCGCTAAGATGGCGGCCTTCAATGACAGCATCCGCTAGCTTTGAGCTGCTGATTTCACCATCAGCTATTTTATCGCCAGATACCGCTGCATCGGCCAGCTTGGAACGGTCAACACTGCCGTTTGCTAGGTGGCGGCTTGTGATGCTGCTGCTTCCTATTTTGTCACTAGTAACGGCTCCATCTTCCAGTAAATCCGCAGTAATAATCAAATCGCTTAAATGGCGGCTCTCAATAGCTTTATCTGCAATTTGAGCGCCGCCTATAATCCGATCAGCCAGCTTCTCTGGACTAATACTGCCATTTTTCAGCTTCTCTCCACTGATCGAATGATCCAGCAGCTTACCGCCACTAACGCTTCCTTCTGCTAAATGCTCGCCCACTATCGATTCTGGTGCGATTTTTGCAGAAGTGACTGCCTTGTCCGCGATATTGATACTCTGTACAGCGTAATCTTGCAGCCAAGGTGTACCAATAATGCCGAACTTTAGCTTAGAACCGTCAATGGTACGTGGAGCGATTTTGGCTCCGGTCACCGCTGCATCCGAAAGATCATCTGTATAAACGGGCTGAAAACGTTCTTTCTCTGGAGGAGCGAACCATACGGTTTCAGGAAGATTATCCGCCTGTTTCTGAAGCTGCGCTTCCTCTATAAGCTCCGGCTCCAATTGTAGAACTGGAGCAGAAGTTGGCTCCTCTAGAACGACTTCAGCTATTGCTCCCCCACTTACCTGAACTTCCGCGATCTCTGCTTCACTGACTCCGTCACTGTTATTCCCCGAGCTTCTAGAGCTGCTTTTGGTATCCAGCATACTCAGTTCCTCTTTATTGGGATTATCTACAAAATAGAGTCGTTTCTGTGGACTGCGCGGCTGCTTTTTTTTGGAACCCCTCACAAGCAGTCTCCTCCTTCCATCTAATGTTTCTCCTAGGCATCATATGCAGCGGTATGGGCTTATGACACCCTTTTGCGATGAGGCCTTCATAAGATTATGTATAAAAAAAGGCATCTGCCTTCGCGCATTCGTCCACCCTGACACGCGGGTACAAACATACTATGACAAGAGTAGAAAAAGCAGGGATCATGTAACCGATGAAACAGGAGGAACAAACATGGGGCATAAGCTCGTTGGAATATTACTAAATGCCGATATGCACCGGGGCGTTCCCCGGCTAAAAACAGGACAGGAGTCTCTATCCAACTATGAAGAGGCCGCGGCGGCATACGGTTTAGTCCCTTGCTTCCTGAAGCTCGCGGACATCGATACGGACACAGGCTTTAGTGCCGCCTATATAAAGGGAGCTAATGGATATAAAAGCGTAGTTGTTCCTACGCCTGCTGTTATCCATAACCGGGCAATATACAGCAAAAACAGCCCGGGGATGCAGCGTCTGCTGAAGCACTATCCCCTGATTTTCAATACATGTAATCGATACGGCAAAGATGAGATCCATCAGCTGCTTGAAAAAAATACGGAGCTTCGCGAATATTTACCCGTAACAACGAGAGTCTCAGGCCTAAAAGAAATGATGAATCTTTATCCCGATCTCATTCTTAAACCTTGCCGTGGAAGTATAGGGAATGGGGTCATGCGGCTGGTCCGCAAGGGAGCTCAGCGTTGGACCTTGAGCTACCTCTCCCCTTCGATGCAGCGCTGGAGAAGTATTCCCGTTAATCCGGCGGCGTTGCCACAAGCGCTCCGCGCACGCCTAACCTCCGTGCCTTATCTTGTACAAGAACGTATTTCCCTTGCTGAGATTGGAGGACGTCCCTTTGATCTACGCGTCACCGTTCAGCGCGGCTGGGGAGGAGATTGGCAGGTCACTGGGCTCTTCGCCAAACTGGCTGCCCCAGGGGGCTTTGTCTCCAATATAGCCCGCGGAGGAGAAGCGTTAAGCTCCTCCCTGGCGCTCGAAAAAGCCTTTTCAAGATCCACAGCGGCCCACATCCGTATGTCTGTCGAAATACTTAGCCTTGCAATCGCGCGGTGTCTGGAGCAACACCTTCCCGGACTGGCCGATATCGGACTGGATATAGGCATTACTAAGGACGGACGACTCTTCTTCATAGAATGTAACGGTCGCGACCAACGCTACGGATTTCATAAAGCCGGCCTTACGGAAATTTGGAAAGACAGCTATCGCAGACCTATGGGATATGCGCGTTTTTTAATAGAAACGAACAGTACGGTATATAACAGTTATTGATTTGTCTCCTATTCTATGTCAATATAATGCAGAGCAGAGACGACCCGTATACAACCGTACTGCTGCATTATGGAAGGGAGATGGGCATGGTAAAACAATTGCTACGGCTGATGACCGAGCTATCCTCACACCGGTGGCTTTCACGGTTAATGGGATCTTTTTCTCATAGTAGAATCAGCCGTTTTCTTATCCCGGCATTTATTAAGACTTATCAAATCCCCTCCGCTCAAGCGGAGAAAAATCCTGGAGAATATCTCACTCTTAATGAGTTTTTCAGCCGCCGGCTGAAGCCGGGCATGCGGCCTATTGCAACCGACGCTGACGCTTTGGTTAGTCCCGTAGACGCAACGATTACTGCTATGGGTGACATTAACGCCGGTACGATTATGAATGTAAAAGGGCAGGATTATAAGATCGAGGATCTCCTTAATCACTCCCCGCATCTGGAGCTGTACAAGAAGGGTTTTTTCTTCGTTCTTTATTTGAGTCCTACCGATTATCACCGGATTCACTCTCCCCTTACCGGACAAAAGGTGGAGAGCGATTATATTCGCGGACGGGCCTATCCTGTCAACGATTTCGGAATGCGACATATGAAGGGTGTCCTGAACCGCAACGAACGTCTCATTACGTATATTGCCGGGAGTCACGGAGAAACCGCGGTAGTAAAGGTAGGCGCAATGAACGTCAGCAGTATTCGTTATACGGATGATACCGCTGCCGAGTGGCAAATAGGCGATGATCTGGCTTATTTTGAGTTTGGCTCCACCGTAGTGCTGCTCACGGAAAGCGGTACCTTTACCCCGAGACCCAAGCTTGAGGTCAACTCAAAGGTAAAAATGGGCGAACTACTGGGAATGTTGCATCGACCTTTGTAGGGAGATTTAGGCGAATTCCCAGAAAAATTAGAGGGTGCCTCAAAAGCCATGAAATGGCTGCTGGGGTGCCCTCTAATTTTTGGGACTTAGTGTGGAGCACAGTTGCGGACGCGAACGCTCTAGCTATCGTTAGCTATCGTTAGCTATCGTATACCTATCGTCTAGCCGTCGTGTACCTATCGTTAGCTATCGAATACCTATCGTTAGCTATCGGACCCAGCTGACCTTATACGCGGATTTTTGACATATTTGCGATTCTATCGGACTCCACCGCAGCTATTGGCATGAAAAACGCCTTATTAGAGTCGATTCTTAGGCAATAGCGACACTGGAGTCCGAAACTCCGCTCAAATGGCGATAAATGGGCAAATAGCGGCGGCTGAGTCCGTAAGCATTTGCAGAGCGTTGGTGGAGGTTGGTCTAGCGTTAGTTGAGGGCTAGTCGAGAGCTGGAGGAAGGTGGTCGAGCGTTAGTTGAGGGCTGGTCAAGAGTTGGTCGAGAATCAACGGAAAGTTGGTGAAAGGTTAGCCTCAGCGCTATCGGACCCAGATGACCTTATACGCGGCTTTTTCACACATTTGTAATTCTATCGGACTCCACCGCAGCTATTGGCATGAAAAACGCCATAATAGAATCGATTCTTGGGCAATAGCGACGCTGGAGTCCGAAACTCCGCTCAAATGGCGATAAATGGGCAAATAGCGGCGGCTGAGTCCGTAAGCATTTGCAGAGCGTTGGTGGAGGTTGGTCGAGTGTTAGTGTAGGCTAGTCGAGTGTTAGTTGAGGGCTGGTTGAGGGCTGGTGGAAGGTGTGCGCTCGCCGCTATCGGACCCAGCTGACCTTATACGCGGATTTTTGACACATTTGCGATTCTATCGGACTCCACCGCAGCTATTGGCATGAAAAACACCCTATTTGCGCTAGATCTTAGGCAATAGCAGCGCTGGAGTCCGAAAATCCGCTCAAATGGCGATAAATGGGCAAATAGCGGCTGCTGAGTCCGTAAGCATTTGCAGAGCGTTGGTGGAGGTTGGTCGAAAGTTAGTTAAGGGCTGGCCGAGAGTAAATTGAGGGCTAGTCGAGCGTTAGTTAAGGACTAGTCGAGCGTTAGTGGAGGGCTAGTCGAGCGTTAGTTAAGGACTAGTCGAGCGTTAGTGGAGGGCTAGTCGAGCGTTAGTTGAGGGCTGGTCGAGCGTTAGTGGAGGGCTGGTCGAGCGTTGGTCGAGAATCAACGGAAAGTTGGTGAAAGGTTAGCATTCAACGCCATCGGACCCAACTGACCTTAAACGCGCCATTTTCGCACATTTAATTGGTCACAAACACACTAATAACAAAAAGGACAGCCCCAAGGCTGTCCTTTTATCTTTTCATGTAACCCACCTATTACACCTGTTGCGCCTATTTAACCTACTACACCTGTTATGCTTATTCAACCTGCTACGCCCTAATATGCTTATTACACCTAATACGCCTGTTACGCTTATATAACCTATTACACCTGTTGCGCTTATTTAACCTTTACGCCCCGTTTTGCTTATTACTGTACACCCGTCATACTCAATACACCTGCTACGCCTATACGCTTATTACACGCCAATTACACATGTCCCTGCTTAGCAACATCAAGCGCCTTGGCCGCTACCTGTTCCGGATCGCCTAGATAAAAGCGACTGATAGGATTCATGTCCTCATCCAGTTTGTACACGAGTGGTACTCCAGTAGGGATATTGAGCTCCAGTAATGCCGCTTCATCAATATCCTCCATAAATTTAATCAATGCACGCAGCGTATTGCCGTGGGCTGAGATAAGCACCCGTTCTTTTTTACGCAAAAGAGGTACGATCCGGTTTCCCCAGAAATCGCCTACACGATGTACAGTGTCCTCCAGGCTCTCTCCACGCGGGATATCTCCCGGACGAACACTGCTGTAGCGAATATCGTTTCTGGCATATCTAGGATCATCAAGCTCCAGCAACGGGGGTCTCACCGATAAACTCCGCCGCCAGATATGCAGCTGCTCATCTCCATATTTTAGTGCTGTCTCGCTTTTACTTAATCCCTGCAATGCCCCGTAATGGCGTTCATTCAATTTCCAAGACTTTTGCACGGGAATCCACAGCAAATCCATCTCATCCAGTACATAGTTAAGAGTTTTAATCGAGCGTCTGAGTACCGAAGCAAAAGCCAGATCAAATGTATACCCAGCGTCCTTCAACAGCTTACCAGCAGTCTTTGCCTCTTGGATACCCTTCTCAGTTAAATCCGGGTCACTCCAGCCTGTGAACAAATTCTGTACATTGTACTGGCTCTCACCATGACGTATAAGTACGATTTCGTACATTTTCTCTCTCTCCTTCCAACTATGAACCTTATATATTCTACCGACGAACAACATTATGCGAAACGTATCGCAGAAAGCTCTCACCTTAGTAATAACCCAATCGTAGAAATAAATATCTACCGCTACCTCATAGTTAGGCCAATTAAACATCCTCAAAGGTACGTGAATGAGGCGTGCATGGAGCGTGAATGGTGTGTGGATATTGCGGTAAATGAGCGTACGCTTCATTGCAGAATGTGCAACAGAAAATCTTAACTATCACTTGAAGATACATTATATTGTACTTCGTGCAATAAATTATCGTGATAATCTCTAGAAAGGCTGTTTCTCCTGAATTTGAATGTAAGATGTGCTTCAGAATTCAAATTCGACTGCTATTAGAGTCAATCTATTGTACAAAATACAACGTGAGGCACGATGAAATGCCCATCAGTTACTCTAATCTTCGACTTAAGTTCATTATATATATCATTTTCTAACAACACAAAAAAACCGGATGCCTCACGGCCCCGGCTATTTATATTTTTAGTCATATCATGCGATTCTATGCTTGCTTGTTCAATTAGAACCAGCTATCCACGACAAAAGCATTCGCCTGCTTTAACCGTTTTAAGCGGTTTCTAAAAATACCTCCGCCTCCACTCTTACAATCCGTGTTGCAAATTCTGCGTCTGATGATCATGCCAAGAGTCTCCTTCCAAGAAGTTATGTAAATTCTCTGTAAACTAAACTGCAAAGTATTTACCCTTGGTTGATCAAACTGAAACAAAAAAAGTGAATCAGCGGATCTCAGATGGACTTTTTCCGGTATATTGCTTGAACTGGCGGCTGAAAAAGAAAATGTCACGATATCCAAGCGCATCTGCTACCTCAGTAACATTCATTCCCGCGTACAGCAGTAAATGCTGAGCACGCTCAATCCGGGCTCGGATGACATAAGACTGCACAGAAGAACCCGTAAGCTCCTTGAACTTAATTGAAAAATACCGCGGTGAAAGCCCCGCACGAGCAGCAAGATCCTCTACTCGATGTGCAATCCCCGGATGCTGGCTCACATAGTTCGCTATTTCGTGAATGATTTCTGTCAAATGGTTGCTAACATAACGTTCTACTGGCTTCACACGGTCCTCCCTCAGCAGATGAATCATCAGCTGCTTCAGTACAAGCTGCCCCTCTTCCTCAGCGGCGTAAGTATCCACCAGAAATAGTCGAACGTACCTAGCAAGCAGATGTTCAAATTCAACGGTTTCTGTAAGCTCACGATAGGGCAGCGGAATATCCGTCACCTCTTCGGAGACATCAAAATGAATATATGTAAGTACAAGTGGCTTTTGCGGATTATGTGTAGCACTTGTATGGTCACCCGGACGAAAAAGGAAGCAGCTTCCCTTACCTACTTGAAAGGGTTCATCGTTACGCACAACCGTCCCTTCCCCGCTCCATACATAAAATAAATCATAATTTTGCAGCGACTTCTCTCTTTTTTGCCATTTCCAGCCCGGCTCGCATACAATCTTAGCCAGAGCCGGCAAAATAACAAAAGAGGACGGCGATGCATGCAGCATAACGTTCCCTCCTAAAAGTTTTGTTAGCATAACCTACTTTGAACTACTTCGCAAAACTTGCTTCGTAAGCATCCGCTTAGTATTCTCAGCAAATCTGCTCTTTCTGACTTCGCAGTGTCTATATAGTTTTGTTTAGCTTAATCTACTCCGAGTTTCTTCGTCAAAATTCGTAAGCATTCGCTTAGTTTTGCATTTCATCTTCTTTATCATACCTTGTCATGTTGCATTTTGTACATCTTCCCACGCCAGATGCAGGCTTGTTATCCCTTCCTCCAGCTCCGCGGCATTCAGATGGGCAAAAGAAAAACAAGCGGCCGGCGCTCCCGGTGATAGCTGATATAACGCGGCATCTCTAAAATCCGTGCCGCGCCTAAGCGCTGCCGCTCGGAAAGCTACAAACTCTTCGCTGCTGCGCAGCCAGCGGGCATATACATGCAAGCCTGCATCACCAGGCAGCAGCTCGAAGAGCTCCTTAAGCCGTTCCGACAGCAGCGTCCTGAGGATGCGTCCGCGTTCACCATAGATGCGTGTCATCCGGCGCAGATGACGGCCATAGCCGCCTGTATTCATGAACCTCGCCAAGGCTCGCTGCTCCAGCAGCCCTACCGGCAAGGGCTCATATAGCGCCTTGGCGGCGATAGTCGGCTTTACTAAAGAGGGCGGAAGCACTGCAAAGCCGAGCCGCAGGCCTGAAAACATCGTGTTTGAAAAGGAGCCCACATATACGACCCGCTCTTCACGATCCAGTGCTTTTAAGGGCTCGATAGGACGCCCAGCCCAACGGAACTCACTGTCATAATCATCTTCAATGATTACTGCATGATGCCGCTGCGCCCATTCCAACAAGGTTCGGCGTCGTTCCAAAGGCAGTACCACACCCGTAGGAAATTGACGGCTCGGCGTAACAAACAACAGCCGGGCATCCCAATCCTCCGGAATAAGACCGTTGCCATCCAGCTCCCCTGCCAGCAATCGGCCTCCGGTGATCTCTACGGCTCGGCGAATCCCGTGAAAGCCCGGGTTCTCAACGACCGCTGAGCCTCCTGCATCCAGCAGCAGCTGCGTCAAAATAACGATGCCTTGCATCGAGCCGCTGAACAATACGATATGCTCTGCATCCGCGCGAATCCCGCGGGTAATCCGCAGATGTGCAGCGATAGCTTTCCGAAGCCCTTCATCGCCTTGAGGTGGACAAGTGCTTTGCAGCAACCCACCTTCCTTCCCTCCAGCATAAGAGAGCGCACTGCGCCATTCGGAGTAAGGAAAATGTTCCATCCGCATACCACTACTCTGGAAGCTCACTACTTTCTTGTTACTCTTTTCATAAAAGGGTATCGGGCGCGCAAGCAGCCGCTTTCCCCACGCCGAGATCGGAATCGTAGTCTCGCTTGCACAATCTCCTCCAGCAGCATCTGCGGCTTCACCCAAAGCCCGGTTCTCACCGTCACTGCCACTGGTAGCTGAAGCAAAGCTATCTTCCGATACGAATGTCCCCCGCCCCGTTTCAGTCCTTACATAACCATCAGCGAGCAACATTTCATACACCTGCGAGACCGATCCGCGCGACAGCTCATAGTGCTTAGCAAGACTTCGTGTAGACGGCAGCGGAGTGCCTCCCGGAAGTGTTCCTTCCAGTATTCCTGCACGGAGCGCGTGATATAACGCTAAATATTTGTAACGGTGTATCGCCAGATATTGATCGTATGCCAGCGTGATATTCATCGTTATCCTCCTTGACCAGCAAGTGGTCCATTAAAAACTATCTTAATTGGTCCTTTTTAATTGTCAACCACTCTACTATTCTTTAAAGAACATTTACATTGGAGCAGACGCTCTAGACTAAAAAAGAAAGAGGACGTGATCCCTATGCGCAGAAAAGAATTCAAAGTAGATCGGGAGGAAGAATTGGTCTCTTTTCTTAACGGAATGAGTTTTGGTTTTCTCGGTACAAGCGATGAACAGGGGCAACCGCGGGTGACACCGCTGAATTTTGTATATACAGATGGTTGTTTCTATTTCCATGGCAGTCATGCTGGTGGCAAAATGAAGTCGATCCGCAATCAGCAGAAGGTCTGCTTTACGGTAGCGGATGAGTATGCCCTTATCCCGTCTTATTTTAGCGATCCCGAGCTGGCCTGCCCAGCAACCGCCTATTTTAAAAGTGTGACCGCCTACGGCACAGCCGAACCTGTTGAAGACATTAGTGAAAAAGCCAGTGTACTCTCCTTATTTATGAAAAAGCTCCAGCCCGAGGGGGGTTATGATTCCATCGATGCAGAGGACCCTAAATATCGTCCCCGTCTAAAGGGTGTTGCCGTTGTGCGCATTACCCCCGAGGAGATCACTGCGAAGTTTAAGTTTGGGCAAAACCTAAAAGAAGAAGAGCGCTCCGGCATCATTTCCGGCCTGTCTGAAAGAAATAATCCGCGTGATGAAGAAACGATAGAAATGATGAAAAAATACTGCCCTTTCCACGCCGAATGATATTTTTTTAAAATCGTATCTTTCCAAGTGACGGTTGCAATTGGCGGTGATATAATGTTAGGCAATGTTAACAGTATGTTATCCCCAAAGAACCCTGGAAGGATGAAACTGATGAATCCACTAGCTGGACAATTAAACGAAAGTATCAAAGCAGGAAATGAACATGTGTATGATATGCTCTCTACGCTTGGCAAAGAGATTTACTTCCCAAAAGAGGGCATCCTGAGCCAATCCGCTGAAGCAGGAGCTCACGCCAAGAAATACAACGCAACCATCGGTATTGCTACTGAAGGTGGCGTACCTATGCACCTCGGCGTCATTCAGGATAAACTCTCCGCTTACAGTCCTAAGGATCTTTATAGTTACGCCCCTCCGGCAGGTAAACCAGAGCTGCGTACTGTATGGCGTGAAAAGATGCTGCGCGAAAATCCATCGCTAGAAGGTAAAACCATCAGCAATCCCGTTGTAACCAATGCCCTGACTCACGGGCTTAGCATTGTCGCTGACCTCTTCGCAGAGCCAGGTGACGCGATTATCTACCCGGACAAGAACTGGGAGAACTACGAATTAACCTTCGGAATCCGCCGCCATGGGGAGACCGTTAACTATCCGCTGTTCACAGAAGAAATGACGTTTAACAGTGCAGGTCTGGAAGACGCGCTGCTTGCTCAAAAAGAACGCGGCAAAGCGATTGTGCTGCTGAACTTCCCTAACAATCCTACCGGATATACTCCAGGGATTAAGGAAGGCGATGAGATCGTTGCAGCTATCCTTCGTGCGGCTGAGGAAGGCATCAACGTTGTTGTTGTAAGTGATGATGCATACTTCGGGTTATTCTTTGAGGATTCACTTAAAGAATCGCTGTTTGGCAAACTGGCTCATCTGCATCCTCGTGTGCTTCCAATCAAGATTGACGGTGCGACCAAAGAAGAATTTGTCTGGGGCTTCCGTGTGGGTTTCATCACTTATGCCTCGGAGGACAAAGACCTGCTGGCAGCATTGGAGCAAAAAACACTAGGCATCATCCGTGCCACCATTTCCAGCGGTGCGCATCCTTCGCAGACCTTCGTACTAGACGCCTTGAAATCTCCGGAATTCGAAGCACAGAAGGAAGAGAAGTTCCAGATCATGAAAGGCCGTGCGAATAAAGTAAAAGCACTGCTGGATAGCGGCAAATACGGCGAGGATGTGTGGACGTATTATCCTTTTAACTCCGGTTACTTTATGTGTCTGAAGCTGCACACAGTTGCGGCTGAAGATCTCCGGCTTCACCTGATTCATAATTACGGACTAGGCACTATTGCTTTGGGTGAAACTGACCTACGTATTGCTTTCTCATGTATCGAAGAGGAACAGCTCGAAGATCTTTTCGATCTTGTATACGCAGGTGTTCGCGATTTAGAAAAAGCCTAACTGAACTTTATATAGCTTACAATCAGCTCCGTTTTCATGGAGCTGATTTTTTTTGTACACGAATCCGACATTGGCCTATACACGCCCCTCTCTCCGCACATACAATACGATGTACTCAAGTACAACACACACACCGAAAGGGGAATGAACATGAGCGAAGAAGTTAGAGGCGGATATGGATGTTGTGGAGGTGGCCCATTCACTAGCACTGGCGCCATCCTGGTTCTCTTTATCTTGCTGGTTATCATCAGCCGTTCACTTTTTGTCTAACCATTAATGACAGTCTCGGGAGAGAGCTTTAAGCTCTTTCCTATTTTCAATCCCTTTTTTTACAATAGACGTGGGTGTCCAGTAGGTCATGATAATGGCTGCTGTGACGTCTGCGTCTTTTTTTAAAAATTCCACCTTGTTCTTAGCACCAACCGCACCAACCTTTGTTACCTCAGATCACATTTGCCCGCATAAAAGCAGCTATCGGACACCGCAGACCCTAAAGGCAGTATAATCCCATATTTTACTCACTTACGGACCCCAAAGCCGTTATTGGCATGCCAAACCCCAAATATGAACCTCTTCATAGGGAATAACGCCACTGGTGTCCGAACTTCCCCGATAAAGGTTGTAGATTTGCAAATAACGTCAACTGGGTCCGTAAGCCTCAGGGGATAATTATGATCGGCGGCGGAGGTGCGGGCTTAATGTAGATCCAACAACCACACCTAAAAAAGGCTGTCGCAAACGTAGAAAATCTACGGCTGCGACAGCCCAAAAGCTTAAAGTATCTTTACAACTGATGTATTACAGATTGTACAAGTTGTAGATCAAAACCGCTGCCTCTGCACGGGTGGTAACACCTTGTGGATGAATCCGCAAGCCGTCTCCCTTGATCAGGCCAGCACGTATTAGTGCTGCCACACTGTCACGTGCAAACGCTGATACTTGCTGGCTATCCGTGAAACGGGTCATTGAAGCTCCGTTGCCGGCTGGAAGCTGTCTGCCGGCTGCTGCAATCGCTTTTGCAGCCAATGTCATCATTTCCTGCCGCGTAACAGAAGCGTTAGGATCAAAGCTTCCATCTGGACGACCAGTGGCGATCCCCAACTGCTTCGCTATAGCCAACGCTTCATATCTGTAATCGCCAGGCTGCACATCTGTGAAGCTTTCTGCACTAACGCCTTCCAAGCCAAGCGCTTTTATAAGCAGGAGCACAAAATCTCCCCGCTTCACTTCCGCTTGAGGTACAAATTGATCCTCTGTCATTCCGTTGATGATGCCTTTGGAGCCAAGCACCTCAATCGCATTGCGGGCCCACTCAAATTTACCGATATCCCGGAATGTCTTCTCCGTAAAGGTGATACTGTACGTACCAGAGAGAATTCCTGTAAAGGAAACCATCCCTGTAGCAGCGATATATCTGCCACTTGGAACAACCGTTAGAATCCCCAACGGATTCAGACTATGAATCGTTATATGTCCTTCTTTACCACGTTCTTCTGATCGTGGAATATACGGTAGGGACACCTTAACCCGCATGTCAGGACTGTTCCATACGGCTTCCTTGCCATTGATAGTTACGCTCAGTTTAAATTCTGGACGAGAATCTGAATCCACCTTGGTTATCGTAATTACCCAAGGGGTTCCTGCCTCTTTTGCCGCTTGTTTCAGCAGACTACCTGGCAGCTCCAGCACACCAAATTCAGTATGAACGACCAATGAAGTCTTATCATCTGCAAAGATTATACCGTTTGGCAATTGCAGCTCATAACCCTTAGCTGTAGCTACTGCCGGTATATCAACAGTAACCGCTGAAGTTGCTCCACTTAAGCCTGCTGTAGCAGCCTTTTTCAAGCTCTCCAGGTCTACACTTGCTCTCGCCGCACCGATATTACTGTTCAGCACTGGTGTTGCTGTAAGGATGGTGCTGCCGGTTACACTGCCTGCATTTCCGCTTGAATTCCCCCCTGTTGTTCCGCTGTTGCCACCACCTGTGGTACCCCCGCTTCCGGAAGTTGGTGCTGTCGTTGGCCGAGTAGTCGGTTCAATGGTTGGACTTGGGGTTGGTTCAGGCGTTGCTGTTGGTGTAGGTGTTGGATCAGGTTTATCCGCAGAAACAATATATTCAAAACTGGAAATATCACTTGGCTTCCAGCCCTCTTTTACAGCAATCGCCTTAATCGTCTTGCTCTTGCCTACATAAATCACTCCACTATACAGTTCGCTGGCTGCTGTAGGTACAGTGCCATCCAACGTGTAGTGAATAGACGCTCCAGCTGTAGCTGTAGTTAACTTCACGGCAACCTGCCCTGTATAAGTTCCCCCGGCAGGATCAGCCTGCGGTGCAGACACCGTTTTCATATCAACCACTCCGCTGATCACATATGTGAATGGAGCTACAAAACTGTTCTCCATGCCCTCTTTTACCGCTATCGTACGAAGAACTGTGACTCCTGCTGCGTCAATAGTTCCGGTATAAAGTGGACTGTCTGCTGTAGGCAATGACCCATCGGTTGTGTAATGAATCTCTGCTCCTGATGTCGCTGTAGTAAGGCTGATCGTTTGTAATCCGCTGTAAGCTCCCGGTTTCAAAGAAGAAACGGGTAAGGAAACCTTTGAATGAATCGGCTGCTCTCCTTCTTCCGTCCGTTCCAGCGTAAACCAATCTAGATTGGCACCGTCATTATTGAAGCTCATCCGTACTACCTGTTTTCCTTGCGCAAGTTGTACGACACCACTCGCCAGCGTGTAATTCGACCATCCACCTGTAGTAGGCATAGGCACTGTTGAGAGTTTTGTACCCTTTACAGATAACGTAGTGCTTACCCCGCCTTGTGCTGTAGCATACCGATATACGATTTTATAAAATCCGGCTTCAGTAATATCAAGGACATAATCCATGGAACCCCCTGCAACGGTAAACCCTACATTTCTAAAGTCCAGCACACCGCCAGTCATGGTACTCTGAATTCCATTGGGTGTAGCATCGTAATAATTCTCGGCTTCCACCTTTAAAGAACCAGCGCCATCCATGATTTCTTCAGTATAAGGTTCTATTTGAATACCACTGAGCTCGTATCCTGCTGATCCAGCTTGCAGGCGCAGCTTCTGTTCACCCGCCTTCAATTGAAGAACGGTGCGTATGCCAACGGTTTGCGAGTAAAGATTCGGCACATCAACGGTTCTTAATGTCTTCCCATCCTCCGTTTTATAAATAATGCCCTTAGGAGCACCATTCGCGGAAGTTACGGTAAGCGTAAAAGCATAGTTTCCATCCTGCGGCACATTTACCCAGTAATCGATGCTGTCTCCAGCATCAATGCCGGTCAGCTTCGCTCCACTGCCTTGGCCGCTGACTGTGATCCCTTGCAGCTGGTAGAATTGATCCAGTGCGTTCAAGCTTGTGACTTCTATAGGTGCTGTAGCACTAGTTGTTCCTAAGAGCTTAACCTCCGCACGCAGCACGCCGCCACCACTTGAATCGGCATAAGCATTTGCAGGCACATTCACGGCAAGCTGCAAATCACTATAATACGGGGTATGATCATTCCAGGCCAGCGTCAGCTTCACATGGGTAGGGTCAAGTAAGGCAGCTGCCCCAATACTTACATGCCCCTGATCCTTACCTGGGCCCGAGACAGAAATGCTCTGAATGGCATCAGGATTAAATGTCCCTCCTGAAAGGCTGACTACCAATTCATTCCCGTTCACTTGATAAGGAAGCGTGCTCGGAGAAAGACTGATGCTCTCTTCGTCGTTGATTGCTGTAACTATAAGAGGCAATTTCAGAACATGTACGCTGTCAAAAGACTGATTTGATTCTGTCTGATACACATCAGCGGTAACCGTAAGAATACGATCCGTGTCGAAATCAATAATTCGCGTACCCGCTAATACGACCTTCGCTGTATAATCATCCACCCGGTATACGCTATTGACAACTGTACCTTCGTAACCTTCAATAGACCAATAAGCGGTGTCCAGTTCAGGTGCATATTTGTCATTTACTAGCTTGACGATAACTTCTGCACCCTCCTCATTTCCTTCTACCAGAGCAGTCTCCGATTGAAGCGCGGGGCCGATTGTAAGCGACTGCAGATGAAATCCTGCTCCATTTACTTTCATGGTCAGCGTCTGCTCCCCGGCAGGCAAGGTTACCGTTCCATTAGCTATTTGCCAATTGGACCATCCCCCCGTCTTCGTCAAAGCATAAGTAGCTGCCGTTACCGTTACTCCATCCTCTCCCGTCAGCAGTTCCAGCTCTGCATCATCCTGATTAGTAGCATAGGAGATCAGGAGTGGGTAGGTACCGCTGGCAGGTACATTAATCTTGTACTTCACCCAATCGCCGGGGTCAGTATAACCCACTGCACCACCCGTTACTAATACACCTGAAGCTGTCGTGTAGTCTTGCCCTTGAAGCACAGCAGGAAGCTCATGTGATCCGGAAGGTGCTTGGCGTAAAGCTAATGAACGGATATTATAACCGTTCCCGTTCGTCTTCAAGGTGAGCTTGTGAATGCCCTTGTTCAGAGAGATCAAGGATTGATAATCTGCAAAATCGGTCAGACTCTCCGTCTGCTGCACAATTGGAAGCGTAGCAATAACCTTACCATCTTCACTAATCTCCACCGATTTTCCGGCGCCATCGCTGAATTGAGCGGCATGATTAAATTGAAGTGAATATTCACCGCTCTCTTTAACATCAATCACATAGTCGAAGGTGGACGATGCGTCTGGCGAGAACCCGCCAATATAACCCTGCTCATTCACAGTGTAAACCCCTTGCGCTTCTTCAAAATCAACAGCATTCACTACACCCGGCACCGCCTGTATACCATTCAGACGTTCCCAGCTATAAGTGCCCACTGATTTCGCCGGCAGCACAGCACTAATTTGCGCACCGTCCACTAGCAATTTAAACGGCTGTGGATCCGACGTCTGGTTGATTACTACCGTCACAATCTCTTTTCCATCTGGACTAGCAAAAGCTACGTTCGTTACAGTACTGCTTGAGCCGTAGTCACTATCAATCCGCACGTACCCCGGTTTAACGAATTTTGTATATTGGCCCATCAGATAATATTCTGGCAGCAGCCAATAATGGTTACGGTCTCCCGAATCCTGCACAATCGGGGTTGGGTCTGGCGTTCCGGTCCACTGATGGGAGGCAATATCACTGTCCAGCATCGCTACCCAGGAGTTATAGCTGCGGGCCCAATTACGGAAATATTGAGCAATGCGGTCTGCGCCTGAGGTACCCCAGACTGCGCGTTCGGTCAAATATACATTTTTGTCAGGATAGAGATTATGGAGTTGGGTCATCAGACCAAGGTCACCGCCATAATCATGAAAAGCAGTTCCGTCCACCGCATCGTAGGCACCTAATTCAGGATTGCCTAGGATTTGTGCTGGATAGGCCATCGTGTCACCAGGATTATGATCAAATGTCCACAGCTTCACGTCTTTGAAACCATGTTCATCTAATTCCTTCCGCAGCAGTTTAGCCAGCTGGGCTTCTTGCTCCCACGGCATTTTGGTGCTTGGATATTCAATTTCCAGCAAAGGTTCATTCTGCAAGGTCAGACCTTCAAAGGTAATTCCCAGCTTCTCGTACTCCTGTACGAATTTAAGATAATATTTGGCCAGTACAGGCAGATATTCATCCTTCACTTGGCCTTTGATCATACTGTCTGTAGTCTTCATCCAACCGGGCGGGCTCCAAGGTGAGGCAAAAAACTTAATATCCGGATTGATGTTTTGAATTTTTTTAACCGTGCTGATGATATGGAAGTCAATGTCCTTTTGGATGGAGAAATTCTCCAAATTAATGTCGGTTTGTCCTGGAGGCATATCATCGTAGGTATAAAATTGTTTATCTGTAAAGTCAGCCGTCCCAATCGTCAACCGGAGCATACTCATTCCGATCCCCGATACAGGATCAATCATTTTCCGCAGCAATTCCTCCTGCTTCGCCGCAGACATCTTCGCCAGATTATTGACCGTCGATTCCTCCATGGAGGTACCGATCCCTAGAATAGATTGATATTTCCGGTCCGGATCAATATGAATCTCTGTACCTGCCTTCACGTCGGGAACTACAATATCTAGCTTCGCCTGCTCTTCCAGCTTCAAATCACCCTCTTGATAACGGTCAGCATAATACCACTTCCGATCGGAAGGATCTCGCTCACTCGATACCCAAGAGCTAACTACATCTGACTTAATAACATGTTTAGTGCTTTCCCCGCCATCTCCGGGATTCGATGGATCTACAGGCACATCACCTGTTCGAGTGAAGCTTACCCAATTCAGGTTGATATCTCCACCGGTAAATTCCAGACGGATCTTTTGCAACCCTGCCTTCTTAAACACAACATTTTCTACAGCTTTCGTCTGCCAATTCTGCCAGCCACCTGTTGAGGTCACGCTTAATGTTCCTAGCTTAGTTCCCTCTGCTGATTTGATGTTGACGCCTGTAGTGCCACTATTAACGGAATAGCGGAAATCGGCTTGATACGTACCTGCTTGCGCCACATTCACGTTATATTCGAGCCACTGGCCAGCCGAGGTATAGCCGACATTGAGACCGCCACCTATATCCTGCGTATTTTCAGTTTGCAGTCCTGCGCTTTTGTTCAAAAAATCCTCTGCTTCAATTTTGCCGGGAATCGGCAGAGAAGGAATCTCTGGAGCTTCCGGATCGACAGGAGCGGTTGGAAGCTTTGGTGTTTTCTCATTTTTGGTCAAGCCATATCCCGTTTTGAACAACACATTTGTACTGTTATTGTCTGCCGGATAATTGTTCAAAGTGAATGGCCAACGAATCGGATTTTTGCCTACAAAATCCTTAGTACCAAATAACACATCAGCTACTCCAGCACCCTCTGTGCCTGGTAGCCAAGCTGCCACAAGCCCATCCCAATCTTCCAATTGGCTGGCTATCGTCATTGGACGTCCAGACACCAGTACAACGATAAGCGGAATATTAGGATTAGCAGCACGTATATTCGCAAGTGTCGCCAGATCCTGCTCATCCAGATTCAAGCTGGTCCGGTCGCCATCGGTCTCGGCGTAAGGTGTCTCACCGATAACAGCGATCGCCGCATCATAACCCGCAGCCCCACGCCCATTAAGGTTATATGTGACCGTTGTAGAAGCAGGAACAGCCTCCTTTATCCCTTCGAGGATCGTCGTGCCTTCAGTTATATTGCCCGACTTCCCTTGCCAAGTGATCGACCAGCCGCCGGCTTGGTTACCGATATTATTAGCGTTTTTACCCGCTACGAATATTTTATCCATCCCGCTTAATTGTGATAGAAT
The DNA here is from genome assembly GCF_045040615.1 of Paenibacillus sp. FSL H8-0175. NCBI lineage: Bacteria > Bacillati > Bacillota > Bacilli > Caryophanales > Paenibacillaceae > Paenibacillus > Paenibacillus sp. FSL H8-0175. The sequence continues at coordinate 5,971,923 of NZ_CP150299.1, forward strand.
TGGACTTCCATTTACCTCATCGTTCTTCAAAAGAACAAGCGACTCCGCCACAGCTTGGCGGGCTAATTTGCGGCTTTCTGCTGAGCCAAAAGCACTCAACAGCTCCGGATCGCTTTTGGGATGCTCGAACAATCCTGAAGCGATTTTGACCTGCAGGATACGTTCTGCCGCATCATCTATGCGCTCCTTAGTGATTTTACCTTCGCCTACAAGTTCTGTGATGTACTTAATCGTATCCTTCCAAACGGTCGGCATCATGAACATATCGACTCCGGCGTTTACGGACACATTCAGCTGGTTCTTCAACCCGCTAACTGCTTTTCCTTCGCTATCCACTGTGATTTGCTGCACAGCGTTATAATCTGAGATAACGAAACCGGTAAAGCCAAGTCCGCCATTTTTCTTGTCACCCTTCAAAACATCGGTCAGCAAATGTTTATGGGCATGCATTTTAAGACCTTGGATGCTGTGATAGGAGGCCATAACCGTCTGCACCCCTGCGTCTACAGCTGCTTTATAAATTTTCAAATCCTTATCCATGATCTCTTGCTCGGTATATTTAGTGATGTTGCCTTGATTTACACCATTATCCGTATAACCTTCACCTAGATAATGTTTTGCAGTTGCCGTGATTGTATCTGTCCCTGCCAATGCAGCAGCAGTCCGTCCTTGCAGACCAAACACATAAGCCGCACCTAGTTCTGCTGAAATATCCTGATTATCACTAAAACCTTCATAGGTTCTACCCCATCTTGCATTATGAGGGGAGGCTATCGTTGGGGCAAACGTCCAGTTCGCTCCTGTTGCGGCTACTTCCTTAGCAGCAGCTGCACCAATAAGCTCAGTCAATGCGGGATCATTAGCAGCCCCTAGACCAATATTATGCGGAAAAAGCGTCGCACCTTTGACATTGTTATGTCCATGCACCGCATCCACCCCATAGAGCAGCGGAATGCCTAATCTGGTAGACAATGCACCATCCTGATAACTATCAATCAAAATTCTCCAGTTATCGCGAGTGCTGTCACTTTCTTTTCCGTTAGGGAATGAGCCTCCCCCGCTGAGTACAGAGCCAAGAGCATATTTCTGTACCTCCTCAGGAGTGACGGCAGCTCTTTCTGCTTGAACCATCTGCCCAATCTTCTCTTCCAGCGTCATTCGGGATAATAGATCCGCAGTGCGCTCCTCCACACTTTTTGTGGGATCATAGTACACTGGAACTCCTGCGGCATCCGCTGCGGCCCGTGGTATACCCGCCTCAAGCACATTCAAGAATAAGGATGATAGTAAAAGCGCCACTATGAATATTGATAATCTTCTTTTCACGCCTGAATCCTCCCCCAATACTGTTTTGTTGGTACGGATGACTACGCCCATGATTGGAAGCGTATACATGATGTAAGATACAGGCTTATTATGCTGGAGCCATCTGGTAAAAGACATACAGCATTTTTTAAATACTCTGTTCCGTTTTTGCAAATTTAAGGACTTGCCCGGCTCAAATTATGCTTCCAGCAAAAAAAAGGCTCTCTCATTCGTAGAATTTCTCTACTGTGAGACAGCCTTTTTATTGTGAATATGAAATTGCCTTACAGATCGTCGTCATCCAATCGTGCTGCTTTGCGGGACAAGTATCCTTTAAACAGAAAGACTACCACAATACCTGCCGCTAAGGTAAAGATCACTGGCATCAGACGGTCACCTATGGAAGCTAAGAAAGGTAATCCAAGAACCAATGCCACAACCAGATGCGCACGGAATACAAATTGTGTTGTGTTGTCCGCCTTACTGCCTTCAGGAAAAGGATACACTGTCAGCCAAAAAGACTCGCTATGCAATTTGCGGAGTGCCGACAATTGAACACCAATGATAAACAGGAAGAACAAATAAATTCCGGTGCCAAAGTAACTATCACGGTTCCACCAATTCAGCAGCAGAGCCAGCACCGATATCCGCATAATGATTCCAAAGATATCGCCCCGGGCAAAGCTTTTGGTCAGCAGATACCGATAAGCAGTATCCTTGCGCCAAGGCAGCTTAGCGCCCCATTTGGAAAGATAACGGCGGGAATACACCCGTTGCTCACGGCCCGGCACATCCACGAACCAGCCCAGAACCATCAGCGCACGTGCACCTTGATTGTTTTCCATGGCGATCAGTCTTTCCCATGGCACAGCGTGACGTCCGGGCACAGACAGTGCAGCAAGATAGGCTGCGGCCAATAACACCATAAATATCAGGCTCGGACCGGCAGGCTGCCACAACCAAGCGGCAATAATCAAACCTCCAACTGCCCAGCGCAAGAAAGCATACACACCTGCCATCGGACGTGACAGCATAGCTATCTCTTTCCATAATCCATAACTCGCGATCAGCTTCACAGCAATCAGGATCAACACTGTAAATAAAAGTCGCTTGGGAGAATCATCTGTACGTATGTACAACGGCCAAAGGGTGATCAGTACAAATAACAAGCGAATGATCTTCCACACGTTTCCACTGACCCAGGATGGTGCAAAATATTCCTTCATGCGGTGACCCTGAGGCAGCAGAAAGATCGTATCCGGGGTCTGCAAATAGGTTCGGAAGCCGCTATGCACTGTCGCAGGCAACAGTAATGCTAACATAATCCAGCGAATGGGAATGCCTTCAGGTACATTTTGTAGCAGCGATGTATACCAAGCAGAGAAGACGATCAACACGAACAGGAAGACCATGGCTACGCCGCTTTGAATGATATATCCCACATAAGGAAGCATACTTCCCATGAATCTACCGCGCCGCGTGCGCCGCAGCTCTTTCAAATCCATATTATTTCCCTCCCTGAACCAGCTCGTAGAACAGCTGCTCCAAAGTCAGCCCCTGATGCCCGGCAGTTGCCGCTATTTCCGCCAGCGTGCCCTGTGCAATCACCTTACCTTTATGCAATACAATAAAACGGTCGCAATAATTCTCTATTGTGGAAAGAATATGAGAGCTTAACAGAATCGACGATCCAGAGTTCTTCAGATCCATCATGAAATCAAGCAAGGAACGGATCCCTAGCGGATCCAATCCTAAAAAAGGCTCATCGATGACATATAACGCAGGTCGTGCAACGAAAGCGCACATGATCATAACCTTCTGTTTCATCCCTTTGGATAGATGGGTCGACAGGGTGTCCATCTTATCCTCCATATGGAACAGCTTGGCAAGATGCGAGGTGCGGGATTCATAATCCTTTTGATCTACCCCATAAGCTCTGGCAGTAAATTCAACATGCTCACGAACCGTCATTTCGTCATACAGCAGCGGCGATTCCGGTACAAAAGACAACGCATTATTGTATCCAACGGGATCTTCAGCACGCGTCTTGCCCTGTACGGTGATATCGCCCTTATGGGGCGACATCAATCCTAGAATATGCTTCATCGTCGTACTTTTTCCTGCTCCGTTTAAACCAATCAATCCAACCATTTCGCCAGGCTGCACCTGAAGTGCAATATCATGCAGCACTGGCTTATTCAGGCTGTACCCACCACTGAGACCCGTAATTTGCAATACGGGAGCATTATTCATTGACCGTCACCTCTCGGAGTTTTGTCTTTCAACCACTTTGGAGCTCCTTTATTTTTACGGTTCTTCTCACGTTCCGCATTGCTGCTGCGTTTGCTCCGTGCAGGAGTCGCATCTCCGCGTGCTCCCGCAGAAGGATTCGCGCTGCGCTGTGAATCGCGTTGTTGTTCTCCGCTTGTTGTTTCACTTGTGTTAATCGTAGCCATTCTTTTGGCAGGCGGTGTACCTGCTCCAACGGATGGCGACTGAACATTGGAGGCTCCAGATGTGCTAACAGGCGGCTTGCCGCTGCGTGGAGCAGATCCATCACGGCGTTGCCCACTGCCTTCATTACTCCGTCCCCGTCCATTGTGCAAAGCGCTGCGTGCTTCATCTGCTGCAAGCACCTTACCACCGACCATCTCCCGCTCCTCAAGCGCAATATCCAATTCGCGGGCGAATTTCCGCATGATAAAGGTCTGTTGCTCTGTAACTATTGTTACAGATAAGCCGCGGCGTCCCATCCGTCCGGTACGGCCTGCACGGTGTACATAATGTTCAGAATCAAAAGCCGGATCGTAGCTAACTACCAAAGAAAGATTCTCAATATCCAGTCCTCTGGCAGCTACGTCACTGGCAACAAGCACACGAAATTTGCCTTCCCGGAAACCTTTTAATACATTGCTGCGCGTTACCTTATCGGCATCTCCGTAAAGTGCTGCCGCAGTAAGCCCAAGATGATTCAGCTTAGCCTCAACCTCGGCAATATCATCTGTAGCATTCACGAACACAATCGCTTTATCGGGATTGTAATGGCGAATCACCCGGCGCAGCATGTCCATTTTGTTACGCTCTTCAGCAACAACATAATGATGCTCCAAGCTTTCAGCAGTCATTACACCTGGAGCAATCCCAACCTCTGCCGGATTCTTCATTTCACGATTAGCCAGCGCTTTCGTCTCTGGTCCGATCGTTGCCGACAGCATAACAAGCTGGCGTGAACGCAGCGCACTGCTGACAATCTTTGTAACTTCGCCAGCTCCGCTAAGCTGGAACATTTGGTCCGCCTCATCCAGAACAATAGTACTGACTTCATGCATCTTCAATTTACGAAGTCCAATCAGCTCGCGGATCCGCCCAGGTGTTCCCACAACTAGCTGTGGATGCTCACGCAGCTTGTCAATCTGGCGTTTGATTGCGGCCCCGCCAATAAGACCCATAACTCGGATTCCGCGCTGTTCACCATAACGTTCCGCCTCGCGTAAGATTTGCATCGCCAGCTCCTGTGTAGGGGCGAGCACCAGCTTTTGGACCACCTTCTGCTCCGGATTAATCGCTTGAAGCAGCGGCAATAGATAGGCCAGCGTCTTACCCGTTCCAGTCTGGGAAGCTGCAATAACATCTCTTCCCTCTAGTAGAAGCGGTATTGTCTGCTCTTGTACCGGGGATGGAGCGTTAATGCCGAATTCCGACAACCGGGCAATGAGGTCTTCCTGAATGCCGATAGCCGCAAAAGAAGCTTTATTCATAAGTGTAATTCATCCTTTTCGCTTGAGATAATATCTTCATTATATGCCAAAAAGGCCTCTCCACCAAATGGAAGGCCAATAAAGCTGACAACAGGGTCTATTTTCTGTTCATCGCATTATAAGTAAGCTTGTCCGCCAGGCGAGGAAACAGCCCGTAAAGCCGTATGCCAAACCCTGCCAGACCCGGAAGATCGAGCTCTTCTTTGCCGGTCTCCATAACCTTAACGATCTTGGAAGATACATGCTCTGGGGTCATCATCATCCGGGCTACACTCTTCTCATAATTGCCAGACGGGTCAGCCGTTTTGAAAAAATCGGTGGCAATCGGCCCCGGGTTCACAGCCGAGACGATAATTCCACTCTTCCGCAGCTCCTGACGGAGCGCATTTGTGAATCCGAGTACAGCATGTTTGGTAGCCGTATAGGCTACGGACTTGGCTGTGCCTATCTTCCCTGCCATGGAAGCCACATTTACAATCTGGCCGCTTCCCCGCTCCAGCATATGTGGAATAACAGCCTTCGTGCACCGGACAATCCCCATGTAGTTAACATCCATCATATCGTCAAATTCATGAGGCTCCATCTCCGTAAAAGCAGAAAATTTGCCGTACCCTGCGTTATTTAGCAAAATATCAATTCTGCCATATGCCTCCAAAATTTGTGCGAAGGTCTTCTGAACACCCTCAGCATCTGTTACGTCACAGGTGTACAGTCCAAAAACGCCCGGGATACCGGCCGCTGTTTCTTTCAGCTTCGCTTCGGAACGTGCTACCAGGACAGGGATTGCCCCCTTTTTACTAAGCATCTGTGCCGTTAATGCACCAATGCCGCTGGACGCTCCTGTAATCACAACAACCTTATCTTTGAGTACCATGAATAGTATTTCAGCTCCTAACTCTTGCCTAAGAGATCATCACCTGAATATCCATCTCTCCAACCCCATCCATCAACAACGGAATACTAAGCGCTTTACGAGGCATAAAAGACATGCTTTCCATCTTCATAATCTGAGGAGGACTTATATCCACCGAAACACCTTGATTATATAGAATGGTACTGGCATTCCCACTGATCATATTGCTCAGCTCTGAAATCGCACTTTGACCCATCTCATCCATCTCGGTGATCACAAAGCCACCCATCATAATCGATACCATTCGCAAGGCTACCTGCTCCGCGATACCAAATATAATATTTCCGCTCAGTTGGCCTGTCATCCCTACTTGAATCCATATATGATTATCGATCAGTTCAATTTCTTTAATGCCTAAACTCCCCGTAGAAGGCGAGACCTGAATTACTTGTTCTATAACAGTCCGTGCAGACTCTAGAAACGGATTAATTACTTCTGCTTTCATGAATGTCTAGTCTCCCCCTTTATCGTGCTTTGGTCATATACCAAAAGTCCCAAGCAATATGGATATATTATACTTTATATATCGGCACAATTCAGCAAAAATTAATGCATATGTCGAATTCAAACCCAAGATAGTTTACGCAGCAACATTGCTCTGCCGGGTATTATCTCCTATAATTTAAACAAATGCCAACGTGGAACGTAAGATATTAACGCAATTACACATCCAATTCGATGGTCCAAAGGAGGTATTCCATGAACATCAGCCAGCTGGAGACACTAATAACAATTTCCAAAACGATGAGCTTTCGCAAGGCCGGAGAACTGCTTAATCTGACCCAACCAGCGGTTTCAGCACAGATTAAGAGCCTTGAAGAAGAGTTCAAGACTCAGCTGGTTGACCGAAACCAGCCTGTTACATTAACGGATAGAGGGACTGTCTTTCTGGAGCATGCGGAACAAATAGTGAGGATTGTCGAGGAACTTAAGGAACGGCTTGCAGATCTTGATGAAAATCCCCAAGGTCATATAGTTTTAGGCACAACTACCTCAATCGCTATTCAAATTTTACCGCGTATTCTATCTTATTTTAAAGACCAGTTCCCCCATATCAAAACATCAATTTCCTCTATGTCCTCATCACAAATTTATCAGCATGTCGAAAACGGCATTGTTGATGTCGGCATCGGTTATTTAATTGGACGTAGCCCGGGCATGTCTACTTCCATTTTGTATTATGATACCTTCGAACTGGTGGTCTCTCCCAGACACCCTCTCGCTCAAGTGAAGACCGCTGGGATAGAAGCCTTAAGCAAAACCCCGCTGATTCTGCTCTCACCAGACACAGTGGGCCGTAAATTTGCGGATGAGGTTCTGAACAAACATGGCATTCAACCTCAGGTCATTATGGAGCTGACCAGCAGCGAGGAAGTGAAACGGATGGTCGAGCTCGATTTGGGCGCCGCCATTATTTCCAAGCAGTCAGTTACCGCTGAGGTTCGAGCCGGCACTCTCAAAATTGTGCCAATTATTGAGCTGGAGGTCACGCATCCTGTTGGTGTGATCACGAAATCAGGAAAATACGTAAACTCTGCTATGAGGCAGTTCCTAAGCGATCTTAAAGGCATGCCAGAAACCCAATTTATCGGGTCTGAATAAATCCCACCCACAAAGTGGAACCGATTACTTCTGAGCTGATTGCATAACCTTGTTTAAAGGAGATGTTCTTGATGAAATTTGATTTACACACCCATCATTTCCGCTGTGGCCATGCTGACGGAACGATTAGAGATTATATCGAAGCTGGGATTGCCGCTGGATTGGGCGTTATAGGTATTTCCGATCATACTCCCTATTTCGGAGATCCATCCGATCAGGCTTTTCCCAAAATCGCAATGGCTAAATCCGAATTTGCTAATTATGTAGATGATGTTCTCTCCCTCAAAAAAGAGTACGAGGGCGTTATCGACGTCCTGTTAGGCATCGAATCAGATTACTTCCCCGAACATGCTGAGATATACCGCAAGACATTATCCGCCTACCCTTTTGATTATGTGATTGGATCGGTACATAGTGTTGGTGGAGTCAGCATTTTTAACAAAGGGCGCTGGAAAAACCTTAGCAAAAATGAGAAGATCCGCGTGAAGTCTGAATATTACCGGTTGATTGCTGATTCCGCACGCAGTGGTATGTTCCAAATACTCGGGCATATTGATGCGATGAAGGGGAATTATCCTGCTTTTTCCGAAATTCCTGCACCTCAGCCGATTGACGATTGTCTGCGTGTAATTAGTGAATGTGACGTGGCCATCGAAATCAATACCTCAGGCGGAACTAAGCTGGTCGGCGGCTGGTATCCCTCTGAAGATATTCTGGAGCGGGCACTACATTTTGGCGTAGAGGTTAGTTTCGGTTCGGATGCACATAAGCCGTCCCGGGTCGCTGAGGATCGGGATGCGGTAGCTGCACAGCTCAAAGCAATAGGCTTTACACACTGGGTTTATTACAAGCAGCGCCAAAAAGTCAAAGTTTCTCTGTAATCAAGCCTAAACGCCTTCAACGTCCCTATAAGGACGGTAAGCGTTAAAGCGAGAAATTAAATAATGCACCAAGCGTTATTGGTTTAGGGGCAGGGTTCACCCTCCGTTAAACCAATCTCAGCTTGGTGCATTTTTTTGTTTATTTACAGATTATCACAGCTAAAACCTTGTTGTTTCAGCGTACGTTTCGCATCTCCATATTCCGGGTTGATCTCATAAAAATGAGCAATCGTACTGGTCCAATCTCTCTCCGTCATCCCCTGCTGCTGCAAGTATTCACGGTGGGTTTGATTATATGCCTCCAGGAGGCCTTGTACATCCGGATTGTATTGCTCCTCATGAAATATAGCTTCCAGCGGCAGCCGCGGCTTCTGAGAAACCTCCTCCGCTGGGTATCCCACGCAGAGACCGACGACAGGGAATACGTACTCCGGCAGCTTCAGCAGTTCAATCACACCCGCTGTGTTGCGGCGTACACCTCCAATAGGAATGATGCCCAGTCCCATGGATTCCGCCGCTGCAATCGCGTTAGACAATGAGATTCCCACATCTGTAGCTCCAACCAAAAGTGCATCCACATCTTTTACGGCTTCAAAAGACTTGCCTTCCAGCTCACTAGCTACTTTAGCTCTATAAAAATCCAGGCAAAACACCAAAAAAACCGGTGCTGCCGCTACATGCTTCTGATTTCCGCACAAAACTGAAAGCTGCTGCTTACGCGCAGGATCTTTGATGGCGATTATCGATACCTGCTGTCCATGAACCCATGACGGTGCGGCTTGAGCCGATTCAATCATTGTTTGTAGCTTCTCTGGCTCCACAGGCTGGTTTGAATATTGCCGGAAAGAACGATGATTTTTTAATGTTTGTACCACTTCATTCAAAATGTTACGCCTCCTTGGTCATTCCAATCCATAGTATGTTAATCATAAACGATCGGATTCGGTACTGCCAATCACTTACGCTACTCTTTTCAAACAAAAAAAATGGACCCGAATCATCGGGTCCCAAAGCAGTATATTTTTAAAAGGGGGTCATGTACTTAGTTTAACCGCACACTGTTAGAGTTTGATAACGGCATTATTTCATTTGTGTAACAATGTGAATACTTTCATTACATCGTCCAAGGAGCCGACTTTGGGCATCACCCGCTCCAGCTTCATACCGTTCTTGAGCATCACACGTTCCGATCTAATATTATCTCCTGTGCAGCGTCCTTCGATCCTTGTTATCCCAAGGGTATGAACACTATAGTTCAAAAACAAACCCACGGCCTCCGTCGCCAGCCCGCATCCCCACCATGCCGGGTCCAGCATATATCCTAAGGTAGCTGTGCCCTCACGGCGGTTCCAATTCTGCAAAGCCACTATACCGATCAACCGCTGCTGCCCCTTTAAATAGATCCCGGCATGCAGCGCACAAGGATCGAAGGCAAATAACATCCGGTTTACCAGCTTCTCTACCTGGGCAGATACTGATCCAGGGCCGGAGCGTACTAGAATATGGCGCTGCACATCTGGATGGGAGAGCAGCTGCCGCAAAGCTAAAACATCCTCAGGCATGATCAGCCTCAGATCTACCGCTAAACCATGTTGTGTCTCTAACAACACTGCTCCATAGGTGCTCATCTTCTCTCCCCTTCCGTGCAGCTAAAATTCCAGCCTAATCAGCTCATGGACCGATGCAGCGTCAGAACCGTTAATTCTGGCCTACACAATAACCGAAAAGGCATGTATGTCTCTCCAAACCCTCTATTCACATACACAGGCATGGCTTTGTCTTCTGTATAATACAATCCATTTATGTATTTAAGAGATCCATAAGGTGTAAATGGCGCACCTATAAAGGGCAGGCGAATTTGTCCGCCATGACTGTGCCCGGAAAGCTGTAGATCAAATGAATAGGCCTGTGCGGTATCCGCATAATCCGGCTCATGCATCAAAAGGACGTTAAAGGTTCCTTCAGGAACACCAGTAATGGCTTTCGCTGGGTCGGGTTTACCGTGTAACAGATCATCCAGACCCGTAACCGCCATGACTGCCCCGCCTCTTTTTAGAAGGTAGGATTTATTCCTTAGCACCCGGAAGCCCGCAGACTCCAGCAGCTCGGTAACCAGCTGGGTATTCTTGTAATCATGATTGCCTAATATCGCAAATTTACCCAATGGCGCACTTAACGCTGCCAGCACCGGTACGGCTTCAACAAGATCCTCAGGATCGCTGTCCACAATGTCACCCGTGAAGCAAATAAGATCCGGTTCAGCTTTGCTTATATGTTTAGCGAGTCGGGTCAGATCCCTGGCATCCTTATTAAATCCGAGATGCGTATCACTGAAATGAACAAGCTTCATCCCTGAAAAAGCGGAAGGAAGCTCCTTAAAGCGCAAGTCCAGCTTAGTGACCTCAATCCAGTTCGGCTCCCCCTGCCATGCATATCCGCTTGTAAGCAATCCTGCGCCGATTACAGCAGCCGCACTCCGAGTCAGGAACTGCCGGCGGGTAATTGTTGACTCGCCACCAGAACGCCCCTTAGAGGTGTCCTTGTGGATCTTATCGCCATTCTTATTGGGAGAAGCCCCAGACGATTGTATCTTCATAGGGAGATTCTCCTTTCTTTACCTTTTCCCCGAAAAACAGATGGTCCAAATAATAACTTATATATTATTCCGGGCAGTTAGAACAATCCGGCATTCTTCTTCCGGAGTTTCGCTGTAAGCGCGTGCAATCCCTTTTTTTGCGATTTCTGATTTTTCAACTCGTCTCAGCATAAATGCTACTTCCAGCGTTTTTTCAAAAGGAAACGGTTCAAGCATTAACGTTGACTTATCCTGCCACTCCGCTGTGATAACACGACCTGACGTAAAACTGAAATCTTCAGTACCTGAGAACCCTTCACGCCACCATGGATGCTCCTCTGATTTCGGACACCCTGGCTCATTTAAGGCCAAATACAAGGACAGATCATCGCAGAATTCTAAAAGGCGGGCATCATAATACAGCTCATCTTCCCCAATAGGCTTGGAAGCTTCAAGCTCCCGATGGATACGTGCTCTGCGTTCCTCTTCATGTTCTTGATATAACGTTAGTTCTGGATAATCGAGTCCCGCAATCTTAATAAGCCGCTCAAAATGCAAGCTGCACAGCAACGCTCCGTACGGTGTGTGTTCCTCAATCTCATCTAATCCACGCTTATAAAAGGTCAACTTAGGCACTACAGGAAAATCAATAAAGGTGTAGGGTGCTTGCTCCGCATCATTCCAGAAAGGGGTCTCATCGAGATCAATCCAACCCCTATCATGCTGCGCTACTGCCCACAGTACCTCTTCCCGGCGTCCTTCAGTTGGCACATGCTGCTCTTTGAACCCAATGGCCAGCTCTCCGGCAAGTTTCCCGTGATCATGCTGCTTAACCATTACAATTGCTCCATCTTGCTCCCGACAAATCACGATTATTCCTCCTTGTTCCACAGCTAACATTACGTTAACAATGGATATTATAGCATAAATTGGTCAATGTTCTGAACCTGCTCCAGCCCTGCAAGACTTTCCCGCCACAAGCAGATAAGAGAGTCATAACAACATAAAAAAAGCTACCCCCCAGCGAATGGAATCCACTTTGAGGATAGCTCAATAGATAAACATTTGGCGGTACTATTAATTACACACCTAACCAACGTTTGAACATATGCTTCGTTGTTTGCTTGTTAATTTCTGCAATGGATGTCGTAAGAGGAATCCCCTTTGGACAAGCACGTACACAGTTCTGTGAGTTACCACAGCCATCGATCCCGCCATCCTCCATCAGAGCGTCCAATCTTTCGTCAGCGTTCATTTCACCTGTAGGGTGAGCATTGAACAGACGTACTTGAGAAATGGCTGCCGGTCCGATGAAATCCGTCTTTTCGTTGACATTCGGACAAGCCTCCAAACATACGCCACAGGTCATACATTTGGATAATTCATAGGCCCACTGCCGTTTTTTCTCCGGCATCCGCGGTCCCGGTCCAAGATCGTACGTACCGTCAATCGGAATCCATGCTTTCACCCTTTTTAGTGCATTGAACATCCGGGTACGGTCAATGACTAAGTCACGCACCACCGGAAATGTCTTCATAGGCTCAATTCGTACAGGCTGCTCCAGATTGTCTATAAGTGCAGCGCAGGCTTGGCGGGGTTTGCCATTAATCACCATGGAGCAAGCTCCGCACACTTCTTCTAAACAGTTGGAATCCCAGCATACGGGAACTGTGCTGTCACCTTTGGCATTCACAGGGTTACGCTGAATTTCCATCAAAGCACTGATCACATTCATACCTGGACGATAAGGAAGTTCAAATTCCTCGACATACGATGAACTTTGTGGATCGTCCTGGCGGGTGATGATAAACTTTACGTTTTTGGGAGCTGCAGCTGTTTCCGCCATAATGGTTCCCTCCTAAAATTGCCTGATTTTATTTCATGAAGCTTGCCTCGCAAGCTATTCTGTTACTGGAAAGCATTAATCCTTCGAATAATCGCGTACCCGTGGAGGAATCAGCGAGACATCCACTTCGTCGTAGGAGATTTGTGGACCCTCTGCAGTCCAGGCTGCTTTTGTGGTCTTCAAGAACTCCTCATCATTACGATTCGGGAATTCCGGTTTGTAATGTGCACCACGGCTCTCATCGCGCATAAGCGCTCCAAGTGTCATCGCTTCGGACAGCTCCAGCATATTCCAGAGCTGGCGAGTGAAGGCCACACCTTGGTTATTCCAGCGCGATGCATCATTCATATTGATCTTGCGATAACGCTCCTTAAGCTCTTTGATTTTACCAATGGTCGCTTCCAGCTTCGGATTGTGCCGCACCACGGTCATATTAGCGGTCATCCATTCGCCCAGTTCCTTGTGGATCACATAAGCATTCTCTGTCCCTGACATTGCCAATAGAGACTCATATTTGTCCGTTTGCTTTTTGTGGAAGCTATCGAATACGGAAGAAGAGATATCCTGCGATGATTTCTTCAGGCCTTTAATGTATTCAACAGCCTTTGGTCCTGCGACCATACCGCCGTAAATAGCAGATACCAGAGAGTTGGCGCCTAGACGGTTCGCTCCGTGATATTGATATTCACATTCTCCGGCTGCAAAAAGACCAGGAACGTTCGTCATTTGATTGTAATCAACCCACATGCCGCCCATAGAATAGTGCACAGCAGGGAAGATCTTCATTGGTATTTTACGGGGATCATCCCCCATGAATTTTTCGTAAATTTCAATAATCCCGCCAAGCTTCACGTCCAGCTCTTTCGGATCCTTGTGAGAGAGGTCCAAATACACCATGTTCTCGCCATTAATGCCCAGCCCTTGATCCACACACACATTAAAAATTTCACGTGTAGCAATATCGCGCGGCACCAAGTTACCGTAGGACGGATATTTTTCTTCGAGGAAATACCACGGTTTCCCGTCTTTATAAGTCCAGATACGGCCGCCCTCGCCACGTGCCGATTCCGACATCAGGCGGAGCTTGTCATCTCCTGGAATAGCCGTTGGGTGAATCTGGATAAATTCTCCGTTGGCATAATGTACGCCCTGTTGGTATACCGCACTTGCGGCTGTCCCTGTATTAATTACGGAGTTCGTTGTTTTGCCAAAAATAATACCCGGCCCGCCGCTTGCCAAAATAACAGCATCCGCAGGAAAAGTCTCAATCTCCATCGTCTTAAGATTCTGGGCACTGATGCCTCGGCATACACCTTCGTCGTCGATGATAGCTGAAAGGAACTCCCAGTTCTCGCGTTTAGTTACGAGACCTTCAGCTTCCCAGCGGCGCACCTGCTCATCCAACGCGTACAGCAGCTGTTGGCCTGTAGTCGCGCCGGCAAAAGCTGTACGGTGCCGCTTCGTTCCGCCGAAACGCCGGAAGTCGAGCAGGCCTTCCGGCGTACGGTTGAACATAACGCCCATCCGGTCCATAAGGTGAATGATACCTGGCGCAGCTTCACACATCGCCTTAACCGGCGGCTGATTCGCCAAAAAGTCACCGCCATAGACGGTGTCATCAAAATGCTCCCAAGGGGAGTCGCCCTCACCTTTGGTATTTACAGCGCCATTGATGCCGCCTTGCGCACATACGGAGTGTGATCTTTTTACAGGAACTAATGAGAATAAATGGACATGCGCACCAGCTTCCGCTGCCTTGATGGTAGCCATCAGGCCGGCCAGGCCGCCGCCCACGATAATGATATCGGATGTTGCCATGATAGTTCACTCCTTTTATCGAAAATATCAGAAAGGATTCTTAAATTAAATGAAGGTCTTTATGGACTGGGCAATGGTTGCTGCAGTTTGAAATTCACTGTCACGGAAAGTAACCAGCGAAATCAGGAACATGAAAGTTACTAATACAAATATGCCAAGACAGAGGTAAGAAGATACCCGCTGTGCACGTGGACCTACGGTAATTCCCCAGCTGATCAAGAAAGACCAGAGACCGTTCGAGAAGTGGAAGCATGCAGCAACGATACCGATAATATACAGTGTCAGCAGAAGTGGCTGAGTCACGATATCATGCATCAGACCGCCTAATTCTTCGTGCTCCACATTACCCACCGCCACCTGAACCCGTGTTTGGAACAAGTGCCAGACGATAAAGATGAAGGTAACAATACCTGTAATCCGTTGCAGGGTATAACGCCAGTTTCTTTCAATGTTGAAACGGTTCAAGTTCGGCTTGGATTGATACGCAATATAAAGTCCGTATACCCCATGGTACAGCAGAGGAAGCCATATACCGAACAATTCCAGGAAGAAAACGAGCGGCAGGCTGTTCAGCCATAACACGCTGTCAGTGAAACCGGAAGCGCCACCCTCTACAGCCGCAAAATTCGTCATCATGTGCTCAATGAAGAAGGCTCCAAGTGGGATAACGCCTAGCAAGGAATGAATCTTTCTGGAATAAAATCCTTTCATACAAAGTAACCCCTTTCCGATTAAAACAGCGTTTTCATTAATGGGTATTCACCGCCGGAACTACATTTGACACAGGATAACGTTGACAATCCAATGACATAATTCCTTAATTTACCGTTATCCTAGAGTTTACCGGACTTAGTTTTATTTTTCACAAAATGTGAATATCTTGTGTCACTTTTCATGTTACTCTTTTTTCGCTTATAAGGGAATTGCAATCTAATTATTAAACGTTATACAATAAACGCATAAGAATAGATTTTATATGATAATAATTCTCATTTAGCAAAACAACATTTTCCGACATAACCTGATTTTCCTTATGTAATAAGAACAGTTACTCTTACGGCTATGAATTTCATCACTACTGATCGTACATCGCATTAGGAGAGGAACTCAATTATGTTTGACGATTTAGATGTTTTTGCAGCAGTTGTGGAACATTCCAGCTTAAACCGGGCCTCACGCCAGCTCAATCTATCCCAGCCCGCCTTGTCTCGCAAAATTTCTAAACTCGAGGAACGTCTGGGGGTCGCACTGTTTAATCGTTATGGCAAACGACTGGAGTTAACCGAGGTTGGGCGTCTCACTTATTCCTATGCGCTTGAACAACGGCAGCAGCGTTCGAAGTTTCTGGAGGCTCTTTCCAAATTCAAAGAGGGGGAGCCAAGGCTTGTCACCTTGGGGGCTAGTCTTACCTCCCTGCAGACCACGCTTCCGCCGCTGGTAAACGCTTATATGGACAAATATCCGACCGCAGAGCTGAAGCTGATCACTGGCCGAACGCATGAGATCGTATCCTCAGTTAGTGAGGGAAAATCAGATGTAGGTCTGATCGCTTCCTCTATTCAAGAACCCGGGTTGCGCTGCATTTCTCTATTTGAGGATCAACTGCGACTAGTCGTCTCAGAGCAGCATCCTTTAAATTTATCTTCCAAGCTAACCATGGATAATCTATCCCGGCTGCCTATGATTCTCTTCTCAAAGGGGACCTGGTACCGGCGTCTGACGGACGATCTATTCCAGCGCTGCGGGATTGATCCCGATGTGCGCATGGAGATTGACTCCTTCGAAGCCATCGTACGGCTGCTTCCGACTGTCAAAGCGGCTGCGTTGCTGCCAAAGTCTTATCTGCGTCCAGAACTGCTGAACGGCGGCGGGCTGGTGTCCTTACATATCAAGGAGCTGGAGCAAACTCAACGGACCACCTGCCTGATCTACCGTGACGATGGAAGCATGAGCACGGCGGCTCGCAGTCTGGTGCAAGTTACCGAAGAGATGTTTCTGACAGAACGTGAGCAGTAAAGCCGGACCAAATGAATCAAGGGGCGCACCTAATGATCTCCAAATGAGGCAATAAGTGAAGCACTTATCGAGGAATTAGGGAATTCCTCCCTAAAATTCAGAGATTTTTGTTCAGCAGACTTATAATTAGGGAAAACTCCCCTATTTTCGGCCGATTCAGTAATTAACTAATAAAGGAATTCCTCTGTTTATTAGAGGGGAATTCCCTAATGTCGTTCATTTAGAGCGAATAGTGGCTATTTTCAGGGAGTTTTTCCCCAACTAGTTTCAAACCCACTCTGTACATCGCACAAACAAAGAACACATATCGCTTTTCGCCACACATATTTCACCGTCACAGATACCACAAATCATCTACTACAGCCGTACGAATATCACACCTAGCAACTCGCCTACCCCCAAAGCAATATCTTAGAACACTACGCATAGTCTATAGTCATATGGCATATTAAAATCCAATACGTTTCCTACTCTTTACTCCATAAAAAAGAAGCTGCCCCTAAGTAGAATTCACTACTTTTGAGTCAGCTTCTTTTCCTATGATTCTTGGTTCACAACTTCACTCTCAAAACGGTCAATACTTTCATTAGGACCAATGAGTACCATAACATCGCCTTCACTCAAATAATCATGGGCAGTTGGAGCGACGATTATTCCGCTTTCCCTATTTAGGGCAACAATACTGCAGCCATATTTAGCTCTTGTATTTAAATCAGACAAGCTTCTGCCGTTCATGCAGGACGGTACGGTCAGCTCGACAATTTTATAATCCTTGGACAGTTCAATATAATCCAGCAAATTGGGCGTCACCAGCTGATGTGCCACACGAATCCCCATATCCCGCTCCGGAAAAATAACCCGATCAACCCCCAGCCGCGACAGTGCGCGGCCATGAAGGATAGAGATTGCCTTAGCCACCACTTGCTTGACTCCAATCTCCTTCAACAAAATGGCCGCCAGAATGCTTCTCTCCATATTGTCACCAATCGCAACAATCCCACAATCAAAGTTCCGTACACCAAGCGAGCGCATAATTCCCTCATCTGTAGCATCTGCTACTACCGTATGCGTCAGCTGATCGCTCATTTCCTCCACGCGTTCTTCATGGTGGTCAATGCCGAGCACCTCGTAGCCCATTTCCATCAGCTCAAGCGCCAGGCTTGAACCGAAGCGACCTAAGCCGATTACTACAAATTGCTGTGCTTTCATTTCTAATTAACTCCTATCCAATAATTATTTTACCTTCCGGATACTTATACAGTGGTTTACCCTGTTTGGGACCGAGTGCATACGCTAAGGTTAGTGGACCTAGCCGACCTGCAAACATCGTCAGACAGAGTAGAATCTTACCGATCGCTGACAGTTCCGGAGTTAGCCCCATAGTCAGTCCTACCGTAGCAAAGGCGGAGGTCGTCTCAAACAAGATTGCCAAGAAATTACTGTCTTCAGTTGTGGAGAGTATCATCGACACAGAGGCGATTAACAACAAAGCCAGCAGCGTGATCGTTAATGCCTTGTAGATGCGCTCTTGAGCCAGCCGATAACGGAACAACACAACATCTTCCCGTCCACGCAGCATAGCAATTACAGCACCAATCATCATCGTAAAGGTTGTTGTCTTAATCCCCCCGCCCGTTGAGCCCGGAGAAGCACCAATAAACATAAGAATCACTATAAAAAATTGTGTAGCCTGCCGAAGTCCAGCAATATCTACTGTGTTCGCGCCAGCCGTACGGGGAGACACGGATTGAAAGAAGGCCGATAATATTTTACCGCCGAAATTCAGTGAACCCAGGGTACGAGTGTTAGTAAACTCAAATATAAAAATAACCAAAGCTCCGATCAGAATCAGCCCTGTGCTGGTGGACAAGACAACTTTACTATGTAGAGACAGCCTGCGGGTTACCCGAAACTCCACCAGATCTGACATTACAATAAAACCAATCCCGCCGGAGACAATCAGAAACATCACAATAATATTCACAAGCGGATCATATACATAATCAGTTAAACTGCGAAAATCCCCAAAAATATCGAACCCCGCATTATTAAACATAGACACCGCATGAAATATGCCATAATAAATCGCTTTTCCCAACGGCATATCAAAAGCCCAGCGAATAGACAGCAGCACAGCGGCACAGCCTTCTATGACAAGAGAATATATGAGGACTCTCCGGATCAGTCGCACAATTCCTTCCATAGAGCCTTGATTCATGGCTTCCTGTAGGATTAGCCTGTCCCGCAAAGATATTTTACGCTTTAACACCAGTGAAAATAGAGTGGCCATGGTCATAAAACCTAAGCCGCCGATCTGGATCAGGATCATAATTACGGTTTTCCCAAAAATGGTGAACGAAGTTCCGGTATCCAGCACAACAAGCCCTGTAACACAGGTTGCCGACGTTGAAGTAAATAATGCATCAATAAATTCCACGGAATTCCCGCTTGTGCTTGAGATGGGCAGCATAAGCAGCAAGGCCCCTATCAGAATGATCGATGCAAAACCAAGCACCAGTATCTGCGGCGGCGAGAGCTTCAGAAACTTAAATTCAGAAATCCTGCGAAACTGTGAAGCCACTTTGCTCACCTTCTTATCAAAAATTCCAACAAAAAAAGCACTGGAAAACCAATGCTGACTTGGTTCCTGCAGTAAATTAGCCTACGAGGTTAGCTGTCGGATTCGGACTGTGCAGGCTGCCCTATTCGTTCCCAGAACGAAATTCACCCCTGATGAAAGTGCCATTTATCGTGTACACTCCACTTTTCATCACTTCTTATGGTTCCCCCGTTTTCACCAGAAATTCGGCTACTATACAATTGCATACAAATTATATACGTTATTTAGTGAATTCACAAAGACACAATTAATGCTCATTCACATGAAAAAATGCGGTTTAAAGAGACTGCATCAAAAGGAGTGCCTTTTCTCATCACTTTTCCGTGTTTTCCCTGCAATTACACCGATTCTCATCATTCGTGCAGAAATGAACACGATAAAATTCATGGTATAAATTCACATGACTATTCTATACTATCTCTATTACCCATAAAAAGAACATATAATGTTTTTTGTAACCAACCAGGCACTAATACTATAATGGAACATAACATTGTCAGTACATAACAAGGAGGCGTTACATGAATCCCGTCGGCCAGCCCTTACAGCAACGTGCCCTCTCCAAGAGGCTCATCATCTCGGGCATTATCGGTCTTATTCTATTTATTATGTTTCAGATTTCCCCTTCACTGCTTAGTAGCCCTACAGGTGAAGATACCACCGTCATTAGCAAGGCAGAAGCCCGTGACCAAGCCATATTATTCGCAGAACAAAAGCTCAACTACACCGAAGCACCAAACGATCAATGGAATGTACTTTACCAGACGGACTCTTCCTTTTATGGTTATATGTCTCGCGAGAAGCTTGTGGAGGACTACACCAAGAAAAAATTGGATCAAAAATATCCTTTTGATGTCTTTCGGGCAACGCTTACTCCTTCAGCGGAGCAAGAACCGCAAATCATCGTTGACCTCAATATGTATACCGGTAAGATTGTCGCTTTCTCAAAGGCTGCAAAAGTTGTCTCCGAAGAGGGGTCAGGCATCGCTTCCGTTGGTGCAAAAGAGGACAAGGGAGCTGACCTCACTCTAGCGCAGAAGGAGAATCTTGCTCGTCCTTGGCTTCAGGAATGGGAAGTAAATCCTGCCAAGCTACAAATTGAATCGAATACAGGAAGCCATGGGCTAGTGTATACGGATAGTACTGTTCAGGTCGGCGAATCCTTATTGCACTATTATTTTGATTTCAGTGGAGAGCAGGTATCCAGCTTTAATGCCGGATTCACTGCACCGGCTTGGCATACCTCCTACGTACAAGGACAGACCTCTTTAGCGGAAAAGCTAACATTATTCGGTTACGGTATACCCACACTGATTTTAGGAATTCTGGCACTCGTCTACAGTATTCTTAGAAGAGAGCATACTTCCTTTAAACGTGGAGTATTCCTAAGCTCAGCCTATTTTGTAATCATGATGATCAGCACCTATAATATGCTGCCTGAATCAACGGGCGAAGGGCTAGAAGCACAGATTACCTCTGTCATTATGTTTATCATTTATGCTTTGTACAGCCTGCTGATGTCCTCCTTGCTCTACTTCTCTTTAGTGGGCGGTAATGGCCTATGGCGAAAAGAGGAAGGCATGAACCCTTGGCCCCGCGCCAAAGAGCCCGGCTATGGACAATATGTGTTGGACAGTATCCGGGCTGGATACATCTGGGCTTTCGTTCTGCTAGGGGTGCAGACGGTTATGTTCATCATATTATCGTTTACCTTGCACAATTGGTCTACTACAGACGCCACCCAATCTCCTTATAACATGAGATATGCTTGGCTTCTGCCTATCGTCGCATGGCTCGCTGGTTTATCTGAGGAAGCCATTTATCGCTTTTTCGGAATTCCTATGCTGAAAAAGGTGTTCCGGAACACTTTTATCGCTTGCTTGATCACCACGCTGGTTTGGGCGTTTGGCCATACGTTATATCCGATCTATCCCATCAGCTCCCGTCCCATTGAGCTGACTGTAATCGGGCTGCTGTTCAGCTATATTTTCCTTCGTTACGGGTTTATTGCTGTCATGTTCAGCCACGTCGTGTTTGACAGCATCCTGATGGGCGCTACGCTGATCTTTATGAAGGAGAGCGTAAATGTAGGCGCGGGTATCTTCGCGATTATTATACCGTTCATAGTCGCTTACATCGTCTATCGATTTAATCCACCACAGAAACCTAAGCCGGTGGAGCCTTCTTCTTTGATTTAAACTAATGTGAAGACGTAATGAAATTAAAAAAGGGCATCAAAGCCGCTTTAGTCGCTGCTTTGATACCCTTTTTCTTTTGTCACCATTGCTATGAGGTTGGCTCTTCATCCTTGAGCGCATCAAGAATTTGTTTTGCCAGCTTTTCTCCAATAGAAAGTGTACGGAAATCATCCACGGAGGCTTCTTTAATTTTCTTAAGCGACCCGAAATGCTTTAGCAGCGCTTTACGGCGCTTCTCACCTATACCAGGTATAGAGTCCAGCTTGGAGGTAACCATGGACTTCCCGCGCTGTTCACGGTGGAAGGTGATCGCGAACCTATGGACCTCATCCTGAATCCGCTGCAAAAGGTAAAATTCCTGACTGTCCCGGGCTAGCGCGACAGGCTCTGGCGGATCTCCAACTAAAAGCTGAGCCGTCTTATGCTTATCATCCTTAACAAGGCCGCAGACCGGAATGAATAATCCCAGCTCATTCTCCAGAATATCAATAGCAGAGGAGATTTGCCCTTTCCCTCCATCGACCACGATAAGATCCGGTATCGGAAGATTCTCCTTCAATACCCGCTCATATCGCCGCCGAATGACCTCGCGCATCGTTCCATAATCATCCGCACCCACCACCGTACGAACCTTATATTTACGGTACTCTTTTCGTGCAGGCTTGCCATCAATGAAGACAACCATCGCTGAGACCGGATTAGTCCCCTGAATGTTCGAGTTATCGAACGCCTCAATACGGCTCAAGCGTTCAAGCCCCAAGCTCTCGCCTAAGCTGATCGCTGCTCCAGAGGTACGCTCTTCATCCCGTTCAATCAGCCGGAATTTCTCGTCGATAGCCACTCTTGCATTTTGGCAAGCCATGCCAACCATCTGCTTCTTAAGACCGCGTTGTGGCACAAGCACCTTAATGCCCAGCCACTCCTGCAGAATGGAGGCGCCGCCAGCGGCATCCACGATCCCAGCTGCCGCAGCTTCCTCCGCCGCCGTCGCACGTGCCTCAGCCTCTTCAGCCGATTCAGGAGTATCTTCACCCTGTTGTAAATCCGCTTCTGCTGGAGCAGCTATGGCGATCTCGGGTTTAGTCTCTTTATTAGCCAGAGACTCCTCATCGAGCACATCCGGCAGCAGGATCTCCTGCGGCAAAGCGGGATTATCACTATAATACTGCGTCACATAAGACATAAAGTCACTGTAGGCTTCACCATAGAACGGGAACACGGAGGAATGGCGCTGAATCATCTTCCCTTGTCTCATGTACAGAATCTGTACACACATCCATCCCTTGTCTACAGCATAACCAAATACATCCCGGTCCTTAGTATCTGTAGTGTTGATCTTCTGCTTCTCCATCAATGCATCGATATGGATAATCTGATCCCGCAGTTCCTTCGCCCGCTCAAAATATAATTCCTCAGCAGCTTCCTGCATTTTTTGCTGTAAATCCTTTTTAACCGCCTCATGACCTCCGCCTAGAAAAGCAGCGATGTCCTGCGTAATCTGCTCATACTCGGATTTCTGAACCTCCTTCTCACACGGTGCCAAACACTGGCCCATGTGATAGTAAAGACAGACCTCCTTTGGCATCACGCCGCATTTACGAAGCGGGTACATACGATCTAGGAGCTTTTTTGTCTGCTGAGCAGCATAAGCATTAGGATAAGGGCCAAAATATTTTGCTTTATCTTTAATCACCCGGCGTGTAACCTCAAGGCGCGGGTGAGTTTCATTCGTTATTTTTATATAAGGAAACGTCTTGTCGTCTTTTAGAAGCACATTATAACGCGGCATATGTTTCTTAATCAGATTACACTCTAGAATGAGCGCTTCCATGTTACTGGACGTAACGATATATTCAAAATCAGCAATATTAGCGACAAGCCGCTGCGTTTTACCATTATGACTGCCTGTAAAATAAGACCGCACCCGATTCTTGAGTACCTTCGCTTTGCCCACATAAATAATAGTGCCTTCCTGATTCTTCATCAGATAGCAGCCAGGCAGATCGGGTAGTAGTGCCAGTTTATTGCGGATATTGTCCAAAATGATCCCCTCCAGCTAAATTGGACCCATGATTAGTTGGCATTCAGCACACAAAACGCCTCCGGAATGAACCGAAGGCGCTGAGTGGCAGGGCCGAGGCCCGAACAGTAGCATCTATCAATTATTGATGTTTTGCTACGATATTTTTCAGGGATTCTTTGGAGTTCAGTCCCACAACTTTATCTACCGGTTGACCATCTTTGAAGAAGATCAGAGTTGGGATACTCATAACACCAAAACGGGAAGCCGTTTCCGGATTCTCATCCACATTCAATTTTGCAATTTTCACGTCGTCTCCGAGCTCTGTGGACAATTCATCCAAGATTGGAGCGAGCATTTTACAAGGACCACACCAAGGAGCCCAGAAGTCTACTACTACAGTACCTTGACCTTCCACTTCGTTACTGAAGGATTGGTCAGACACGTTCACGATAGCCATGATATTGTTCCTCCTTTAAGTTTTGCGAAGCATTACGCACATCTTAAGCCAAAGCTTAGTTCATGGAAGCTGCTCCGAAATATGAGTTAATAAATTGTTTCATGTAATATGATAACCAAATTACCACTTACCGACACATTACAAGTATAACATATCTTTATGGGATATGTGAAATATCACTCGCAATTATATTGCTTTCAATGTATTTTTTTGCGTACTCTTTTCTTTACAACCTCCCCAGCATTTCGGTATACTTAAAGAAAGCGCATTAATTGTCAATGACTTATTTCATAAACAAATGTCAATTTGCATCTAATAATACAGGGCTTGTCCCTGTAAGGAGGCAGAAACTATGGATGTTAACGCGCAAGTACGGGACCCACGAGAACATATCAACGAAGAACCCCGCAATGATCTTGGGGATTTAATGACCGGATTTTTCGGAATGACCACGTTTATGACGGTTGTCTTTTTCGGAATGGTCATCCTTAAGTTTATTCTCTCGGAGTAAAGGAATCATCACACAATAAAAAGAAGCTGTCTCAAAAGTAGTGAATGCTACTTATGGGGCGGCTTCTTTTTTTGAGAATAATGAGGGAAAACCTCCCTGACGATATTTGCTATAAATGAACGGAATCAGGGAATTCCTCCCTAATTATCGATCAGATTCAGTATGCCCGCCAGATGCTGCAACCCGAAAGTGTGTTTGAACAAGTGAAAAACAATCAGGACTTAAGGCGATCCTGCTTCGTAGCAGAGAGAAAGCGGCGTTTGAGTTCGAATAACTAAAAAAACGAAGAGCAGCGATCCTCCAATAAAAGAGGAATCACTGCTCTTTTGAATTTTACATTATGAATATTCCAGGCTTATCTATTGGCCCCTCTTTGATTCTCCCCATGCAGTGGAAGAACATCCACAAAAGGAGCAATGCGATCCATTAGTCGTTGGCCTTTATAGACCTCTTCACCATCTTTGCTCGTAAAGCTAAGATGTTTCTCCAAGCCATCCAACGGATAATTCGAGGTGTAGAAGGTTGGTTTGCGGTTCATCCGATAATTTAAGATCGCCCCAAGCACATGATCACGAGCCCAAGGATTCAAATTTTCCGCACCAATGTCATCAAAAATAAGTAAATCGCAGTTTTTCATTGTATCGACAGTTTCCTTCATCTTCTGGCCATCCATCATGATCGATTTCAAGTCCTCTATAAAGTCTGGCATGTATACGATCACTCCGGTATATCCAGCAACAGCAAGCTCATGCAGCAAATAACACATCAAAAAAGTTTTGCCTGTTCCGAAAGAGCCATGTAAATAAATGCCGCGTGAAGTCAGGCCTTCCTCTTTAACATTCGTGATATAATCAAATATTTTATTCACAGCCGAGACCCGGCGCGGGTCTTTGCCCATAATATCTATCTCATCATAACCGCCGTTAAGTACACGCTCGTCCACATAAAAGCTACGAATACGTTTGCGGATGTTATCCTGATTATCTTGTGCCACTTTAAGCCGGCATGCCGTCTTGCGTTCATATAGATCCACTGAACCATTCACAGTTTCTACCGTTAGTTTACTATAATGGCCAGGAAAATCATTTGGACACTTCTCTAGTCCTGGGCAGTTCGCACAGTTTCGGCTTTCCTCTACATATTGATACAGGCGACTCATATGAAGCCGCAGTCGTGATTCGTCCAGTTCAGGATGTTCGGACTGTAATGCCTTCACAAGTGGATGATTGAATAACCCCTGTTCAAGATCGCGTTGACGCTGCCGTAGAGTTGGATTGTTGATCGAACGAAGTACATCGCCCATAGACTCCATTGTTCCACCTCTCTTTCATTAAGGCGTTTGCGATACGCCTTTTTTCTTACTAGCCTTAATTTCTGCCGCTTTCTTCATCATCGCCGCGAATTCCTCTTCCGATACTGTTCCAGCACTTCCATCATCCAGCACAATCGGAATTTCCGGTTTATTGGAGCGGCCTGTATTTTTGGCATAAGAACGTGATCGTGTTCCTCCAGCAGCATTAGCCGTTGTCCCCTTGCCCTTCACTTTGGACTGATCTCTAATATATCTTACAGCCTTCTCGTAGGTGTTCACTTGTTTCACCAGCATATTGGAGGCGATAGCCTCTACAAAATTGCGGTTCATCCGCTGTTCTCCACCCGAGGCTACCATAGTCATTAAATAATGAATGAGTACATTAATTACTTCACCGCTCAGCTTATAGTTCAGATCTATTTTCTCGAACATATCCATCAGATGGCTGGGCACTGCACCCGGGAAAAAGGTTTGTAGCAGTCTCGTATAAGGTTCGTTCCGCAGCATCATATTATATTGGTGAATGTCACATTTGGACAAAAATTGTGGCGGTACTTCTACATAATACTCCATCTCAACAGATTGCTCTGGTGGTGCTATAGAATCATCATTCTCTTCGGTTGCACTGGACCGGATAGAAACAACTTTTGCAGCTGCAATTTCACGTTTTTCCTGTCGTTTCATATCTTGCCTGAAATGTTGGCTCGCTTTATATTGCAACGCATCCAGCATGACCTCGCCCTCCGGTGAGAACACTCCATCCTCATCCAGCAAACGACATAAATCCTGCGGACTCAGTTCGTATTTATGAGCAACATAGTTAATTACACCCATTTGAGTATGGTCAAAGCGCAGTTTTTCTACATGAGCCCGATTCACAGACTCCCGTGGAAAACGCAAAATAATGTCACTGTATCCGATTGCCTGCTCTCCGGATTCAAGCGTGCCGGGCTGTCGAACAGAGGCTACCTCTGCCAAAGCTTGCTCCAGCTCATAATCAATGACATGTGTATTAAGTTGAAAAATATCATAAAAAGGCACGGAAATATTCTCTTTGCCTATAGATCTGCGACTCCACTCTTCCGGTTCGCGATTCCAGAACTGTTCCCGTAAGGACAGCACAGCAAATTTGCCAATCTTATCACGTAACAGCAAGGTTAAATGCTGAGTGGCAAAAAAGTCGGCTGGCGATAGCGGCGGCATTAGCTCATATTCATATAAATAATCATCTGTTTCCGGCACATAGATTCGACAGGTCTGCAACAGACCCACTGCTTCTAACCGGGAAGCCTGATCAATTAAATATTTGCGGCCTTTCTCATTGGGTTCAACACCCAAAGTCATAAATAGCCTGCGCTGTTGCTCCACTCCAGAATAGCCAATGCTATCTGCTGGCACATGTTCAACCAGCAAGCGATAGAAACTGATTGCAAAGGCTCCTACCATAGGTTGATATACAGAGCTAAGCATACGTCCATCTATAACACTAAGACCAAATTCGCGGGAAACGCAGTACCGATGATGTTCGGTGAAATGATGTAAGTTACTCATCCGCATCTACGGATACCCCCTTGTTTACACGAATTCATACAGGATTCTATTCTATCACAAATTAACATAGCGAAAATGTAAATAAAATCCCAATTTCGACTCTTTTCGCAATATAATCAACTTCTTCTTACGAATATCTACCTCTATTAAACAAGAAGAAACGGCTTCGCCGTCCTCTAAAGAGGAAGGTATCCCGTTTCTCGCAGAAATATAAGACTGATTCATAACATAGGCTCTTTCAAATCTTTAAAACATCTTGTAACCGCCAAAGCGCAGCTTTTGAATGGTCCATCCACTAAGTATAGCACCTGCAAGACCAGCGACACCTGTAAGATAATCAACAAAGTGGAAACTGGAGAGATGCTCCCAGAGCGACATCGCGTTTCTATCCCAAATAGAATAGATTACGACGGGTAGAATAATAAGTACGAATAGATAAGCGGGAAACCAGGTTGTCTTCATTAACATGTTAAGAATAAAGCCGATACCAAACATCATCACAAAGAATAAAACGGCTAGGATAAACACTGGAATAAATCCCATCTTACCGTCTCCACCCCTTTCTATAAAGAAGCGCACATCTTTTACAAGCTAGTAGTAAGTTTACTAGAAAAAATGTCACGAAGCAATGAACTTTATTCAAATTCACGCACTAATTCGCACACTTAGAGGATGCCTCCGTTTGCTCTTGGCGGCTTGATTGCGATACAATGCAAGTAGATTAATCAGATCATACATAGCCTATGAAGCAGATGCTTCGTAAGACTAAGTTTATGCTTCAATTGCGAGTTTTACGCGATGTTATTTTGGGCGAGGCTTATGCTTCGTAAAACTTTTAAGGAGTGAGATCATGATCGAAGCCGCTTTGACACTGGAAGGCTGGTATGCACTGCATGACTTCCGCTCTCTGAACTGGACCGCTTGGACGGCAGCAGATGATGAAGAACGTGCCGTTGCCCTGGAAGAACTACATGCTTTTATGCAGGAATGGAGCCCTGTTGAGGAAGCTAAAGAAGGCAGCACCGCAGTATACTCCATAGTGGGCCAAAAGGCTGATTTTGTAATGATGTTTTTGCGCGAAAGCCTAGAAGCTTTGAACCAGCTTGAGACCGCCTTTAACAAAATCGCTTTTGCTCAATATACAACCAAAGCTTATTCATATGTAAGTATTGTTGAATTAAGCAACTACGCTGCTGGTGGCAGTGGCAGCGACGGCAGCGACCCTATGCAGAATCCGCATGTTGCCGCACGTTTAAAGCCTATTTTACCGCAAGCGAAACACATTTGTTTCTATCCTATGAACAAAAAACGCGAGCTTGCCGATAACTGGTACATGCTTGATATGGACAAACGCCGGGAGCTCATGGCTTCACACGGGTTAATTGGACGTTCATATGCAGGTAAAGTGAAGCAAATTATCACCGGCTCCGTCGGTTTTGATGACTGGGAATGGGGCGTGACTCTGTTCGCTGAAGATGCACTGCAATTCAAAAAGCTGGTATACGAAATGCGTTTTGACGAAGTAAGTGCTCGCTACGGCGAATTCGGACCTTTTTATGTCGGCAATCTGCTGACTGAAGAATCTTTTGAAGAAATGCTCAAGCTGTAACAACAAAAAAAGGGTGTGTCTCGAGTTCGCATGGAGACACACCCTTTTTAACTGCCATATGATTAGATTAAGACACCGAAGTTCCTGAATCCTCATCTTCGTTATCCTCATCATCTTCACGTAAACTTTCCAGATATTCAGCCGTGGCCCGATCCCGAGCGCGCCCTTTATCCTTCAGGCGTTCGATACCAGGGAGAATGAGCAGATCAATTTCCTTCTGAACGATATAAGCCAGATCATACTGGTTCTGATCCTCCAGATAAGATCCAACCTCTA
The DNA here is from genome assembly GCF_045040615.1 of Paenibacillus sp. FSL H8-0175. Lineage (NCBI taxonomy): Bacteria > Bacillati > Bacillota > Bacilli > Caryophanales > Paenibacillaceae > Paenibacillus > Paenibacillus sp. FSL H8-0175. The sequence goes on from NZ_CP150299.1 coordinate 6,001,194, forward strand.
TCAGTCCGTTATAACGGTCCAATTCTTCACGAGTCAGCAGTCCGCGTACCTGTACGCTGCAATGGCGCATCTTATAAGAATCTTCCTTTTTTCAGAACCAGCGGAATTCCGCCGATAATGAACAAGTAGCGCATATCTACAACTTTTTTCAACTGAGCTGCAGTCCAGCCCTTGTAAGTTTTGCTGCCTACTACAGCGATTCCTTGGCCTTTGCCTAGGGAAGCTACGGTTCCTTTATTGCTGAATGCGAATTTCTTCGGCTGTTGATTGCGGATTGCCGCCACCAAATTATGCGCACAGCATTCACCCTGCTGCATAGCAATTTGAGCGGTTGGCGGGTAAGGGCGTCCTTCCGGATTAATCATAAGGGAGCCATCACCAATAATGAAGATATTCTCTTGGCCCGGTGCACGTAGATATTCATCTACCTTCACGCGCCCACGCATAGCTTCAAATCCGGCAGCCTCAATAAGACGATTGCCACGGATTCCGCCTGTCCAAATAATTGTGGAGGCTTTGATTTCTTCGCCTGATGCCAGAATTACCCCGTTTGGCAGACACTCCTTGATCGCAACACCCATCTTGAAGGTAACTCCCTTTTTGGTGAGCAAGTCCATCGCATACTCAACAAGCTCAGGAGCAAAACCAGGCAGTGCTGTCGGAGCAGCCTCTACGTTATATATATTAACCATACTTGGATCAACGTCATATTCTTTACACAGTCCAGGGATACGGTCAGCTAATTCAGCTACAAATTCGATACCGCTAAAGCCGGCACCACCGACAACAAAATTAATATGCTCCTGAGCATTGTTCTCGTTCTTGTACTTAGCGAATTGATATTCAATATGCTCGCGAATTAAACGAACGGAATTGATGCTCCGGATTGTCAGTGCGTATTTATCAAGTCCAGGAATACCAAATGTTTCAGGCTCTCCACCTAAAGCAATGACAAGATAATCGTACGATAGGGTACCATCCTCCAAAATAATCTTTTTCTGCTGAGTACGAATTTCCTGAACAGATGACTTCACGAGGTCGATCTTGAATTCATCGATTAGTTTCGAAATGGACACCCGAGTGTGTTCAATACTGTCCGTACCCGCCGCAGGCATATGTAGATGGGTAGTAAAATAGTGGTACTCGTGACGGTTTACAAGCGTGACATCCGCTTCATTATAATTCAAAGCCTTCTGCAAGCGCTGTGCGGTCAAAATACCCCCATAGCCCGCGCCTAAGATAACGATTTTGGGAATACTACTCATGTTCCGGCTCCTTCCAAGAGGTAAATCTGTCTTTGTATTTTTTATTGAAACAATGTACGGTCCTTTTTGTGAATTTATACACTTATATTTAGAAGAAATTCCAATCAAACTTGAAGCATTTCTAAATTGACCATATCCATTGTAAACCTTAGTGTAGCATTAATCAAACATTAAAATACTAAAAAACGTCACACTTTTATTGACTTCTAAAGTCTTTCTTTGCAGGTATGTGTCACAATGATTATAATAAGTAGGTACACAAGTATGGCAAAATGAATATATCAACTCGGAGGTGTAATATCCCGTGACCCAAGAGCAATCCAGCGTTCCTATGAGCGACCTTTTAATCATAGGTGGCGGGCCAGCTGGCATGTTTGCCGCATTTTACGGCGGAATGCGTCAGGCATCAGTAACCCTTATTGAAAGTATGCCCCAATTGGGGGGACAACTTGCTGCCCTTTATCCAGAAAAATACATTTATGATGTGGCAGGTTTTCCAAAAATAACAGCACAAGAATTGGTCGACAACCTGTCTCGGCAAATGGATATGTTCCAATCCAATATCCGGCTGGAGGAGAAAGTGATTTCTGTTCAAAAACGGGACGAACGTCATTTTGTGGTTACAACCGATGTAGCCGAATACCACAGTAAGGCGATCATCATTACAGCTGGTGTAGGTGCATTTGAACCTCGTCGTTTGGAATTACCCAACGCTGGACGTTTTGAAAAAGCAAACCTCCATTATTTTGTAAATGATCTAAATGCCTTTAAAGATAAAAAAGTTCTGATCAGCGGTGGCGGTGACTCTGCAGTTGACTGGGCGCTCATGCTGGAACCCATCGCTGAACAGGTAACCCTGATTCACCGCCGGGATAAATTCCGTGCGCATGAACATAGCGTTGAGAACCTGATGGCTTCCAAGGTTAACGTAGTTACCCCTACTGAAATTACAGAGCTGCATGGTGATGAGTTCATTACCAAGGTTACATTGTCAAATATCAAGACCAAAGAAACTCAAGAAATTGAAGTGGACAGCGTTATTGTGAACTTCGGATTCATCTCTTCCCTAGGTCCTATTGCCGAATGGGGTATTGATATTGAGGGGAACTCCATTGTTGTTGACTCGCGTATGGAAACAAGCATTCCAGGCATTTTTGCTGCCGGCGATATCACAACTTATCCTGGTAAGCTGAAGCTGATTGCTGTAGGATTTGGCGAAGCTCCAACGGCTGTGAATAATGCTAAGGTGTACATTGATCCAGAAGCGAAGCTTTCACCGGGTCACAGCAGTAATATGAAACTCTAAATCTATTAACACAATAAAAAAGGGTATTCTTACAGACCTGTTAATAACAGCCTGTGAGGATACCCTTTTATGTTTGTTTGTGCCTCGCGGTTTTATATATGTAGCCTGCTACAAAGTTATCCTTTGCGCTTTTTTAATGAAGAACCGCATGTACTGGAGAGTGTAAGTTTCGTTTGCGAATTTCAACGAGTAGAAGAGCGATGAAATCATGCTCTAGTTGCAGCTCTATTGCTCTATGGTAAGAGTCAAGCAGCATCTCATCCGACAATTCAACCATAAACTTCATCTACCTTTCCTTTATTTGGATCTGAATCTATCATATCAAACTATCATTTTTCGAACAAGCGTTCGCGTTATCCACAAGTACATGTGGAAATCCTGTGTATAAAATGTGTGTAAGCGTTATAAAGGTACTAGCTACACAGTGGACTATGGGGATAATAGTTATACACAGGATTGAACCACTTGTATAAAGCAAAAAATATATTTTTATTGTAAATAAATTACAATGTTATTTACCCCAAAAGAACGCAACTAAACGCAATTTTATCTTACTACTCTATTATCGTCAATTCTTAAAATAATTGTTAATTTATTGAGGTCTTGTATTAACCTCCAAAATCCATATTTTCCCCGAATAATCTACAGCATAATCAAAGCCCAGCTCACCTATTCCCGGAAAATGCCGTTCCATAATTCCGATACATACATGGGTTAGTCTCCGCATTTCTGCTTTCTTCGCTGAAGCTTTAATCCGCGGCAACGATCTACGAAGTCCTTCACGACATGATAGCATCGTTCCCCCTTTACAAAGATTGGTTACGAACAGACCTGGCCGAGCCAATCTCCCTACCATGGAGCGAAATTCCCAAACCTCACCATTCTTAACTACTTTGACCCGATAATCAATAGGCCGCCCGCCGATTCTCGCCAGGGAAATCCCTTGTTGAATCAAATATCTGCGTTTTGCCTTCACAGTATTAAGCGCACGTCTCATGGATCCAAAATCCTTGTAAATTCGAGTTCTGTCCATATAGGTGAATCCATAACCGCGATTATCCCGAAAAACTTTGATTACACCGTAACCTCCGCCACCTACAATAGGTTTAATGACAACATTTCCATATCTACGAAGCATTGCCAGCAGCGTTTCTGCCCTGTACCCCCTCGTCATTGGGATATAGGGTGCAACCCGAGCATCGGTCAGCAACGCCTCTGTCTTCAGCCACTTACTGGCCAATTGTCTTCCTGCCATCGTCCTTTCCCTCCCTTCACAATCCAGCCTACCCTATACATTACTCAGAGAAGGTCTCGCCCTCTTGTATGATTGTCCGTGTAAGATGCCGCTCTTAGCAAAAAGGGCTTAGTGTTTAGCACAGCATCAGTCGACAGCGACAGGGTACAAACGCGGATTTTGTAGATTCAGTTCTCAAAAAATTCGACAACATTATCTTAATGGATGAGTTCACTATAACTAGAATAATCTTCAAAATCGTTGTATTATTAATAGCGGTTACATTTTCAATTTCTACTATTATAGTGAGTACTAACAGAATCACTAAAAAGCACAGCGCGGGGAGGGCTCAGAATGGCACAGTTTTTTGAGGTTTTATATTGGGTGGCTATGCTTGGGATGTCCATTGTATTGGCTGGAACGACTATACTGATCTGCGCCATTGGCTTTAAATTTATTAAAGACAAACGCAGAGCACTGGGTACGGGCTGTATCGCCTTCTCCCTTGGAGCTGCAGCGCTCATCGTATTTATGATTAATTACAAGTTTATTATTCCAGCCTAATGTACGCAGGGACTGCCTATAAACAGCTTACTTCTATGCATAGACGGTCCGACCCTCGCAAAAAAAACACAGAGCAGCGATTCTCCAGTTATGTGGAGAATCGCTGCTCTGTGTTTTTAAACAATAGCTATCTGCTTCAACAGTGTCGTTAACCCATGAGCATTTCGGACCCAGATGACGTTATTTGCAGATTTTCAACCTTTGAGGCGTGGTTTCGGACTCCAGTGACACTATCGCTTAGAAAGAGCTTCATATTTACTGATTTTCATAGCAATAGCAGCAATGCGGTCCGTTGGCACCACAAATATGGGAAAATGCGGCGTTTAGGGTCATCTGTGTCCGATACATGGCTTGCGATACATAGTTAGCGATATATCGTTCGCGATACAAGGTTTGCTTCCTATGTAAAAAATAAAGAGCTACCCCAGCGCCCATTAAATGACTTCTGAGAAACTCCCCTATTACTCATAAATCCAGCGACAGGCGTATCATATCTATGACTTGAATCCCATTTTCAAAGATTTCTTCACTGTAATGCCTAATAAAAAAATCTCTATCAATGCCGGTGATTCTGAATCCACATTTCTGATAAAGTGCCAATTGTCCAACGCTCGAATTTCCTGTGCCAATTTCAATGGTTTTTGCCCCAAGCTGCTTGGCATTCTGAATCGCATGGTTCAGCAGCTGCTTACCTATTCCTTGCCCGTGTTTATTTTCGTCGACGGCGATATTAACAATCTCTACAGTCTCCGGTCTTGTCTGCAGCACAACGTAGACTCCGATGATGCTGTTATCGACCTCAGCCACACAACATAACCCTCTTTGTAAATATCCGTTAACTAAGCTCTCCGAAGGATCTGCTAATAGAAGTAATTCTAATGGAGGCTGTTCACCAGCTTTTAATTTTCTGATTTCCATTTCCATTTCCGAACTCCTTGTGATGATTTTTGTCATTGAGAATAAAAAAAACTCCAAGCCTGTGTTGTTAGAATCCAACACGGGGCTTGGAGCCATGATTGCTGTGATTAGCAAGGCTCTTCGTTAGGTTTCCCTGCATCCGTAGCTGTCCGGAAGCTTGAACCGCAGCCGCAAGTTGCAGTAGCGTTAGGGTTGTTGATGGTGAAACCACCGAAACCAAGATCAAAATCAAAATCGTTGATTTAACAAGCTTTTCGGGCTCTTTTGGGTATTATTGATTGTAAAATAGATTATGGATTGCATATCACTTGAATTGTGGATGATGCTAATCGGATTATACCCAAAGTAAGAGTAGGTGTAAACTGGATTATGAAATTTTCGACATATTATTACCCTTTTTAATCAAAGTGGTGCGTATTTTCCCTATATTATGATCCTGCAATCCCACTTCAAACTAAAAGAGCCATAGGATAAATCTTCCTTGGCTCTTTTATGAATCCTTCAAGAAAATCAATAAACCGTTTCTGTTATTTCCATATTTTCACCATAATCATTATTCTCTAGCGTAAAATACACTCTTTTTAGAACCGATTCGCCCGCCCCATTAATGGCTTGCAAATCATATAGTAACATCAACTTATCATGCTGCGACCCAGTTTTTATCGTCATTGTATCATCATCTTCAGCAATTACTTTACCTCCCACTCCCTTTGCCTCGTATAATGCTCTAAAATATTCCTTTTCCTTCTCATAAGTTTTCGTAAAAGTAAGACCAGACAAAAAATCCTTGTCCCACTTAACTCTATCAACATGAACGATTGTATCGACTTCCATTTTTGAAGCTTTAATAAATTTATAGTCTAGTACATTGTAAAAATCATCCACATTGCTCGAAGTAAATTCATATGTGGAATCCCCATTCTGAATAGCCTTTATGTAATTTGCCACTACTGATTTCGCTTTTCCCTCAAGAGTAAAGTACCTATTATAAACGTACAAGGTCCCCAAACCTAAAACTATCAGTGTGATTACTGAAATTATCCATCTGGATTTCAAAAATCTAACCAATTTCATGTTTTGTTTTTCACTAACTCCACTTGTAACAGGTAATTGAACACCTCTATTAATTTGTGTGGAATCTGGTGCATTAGGTAAACTCGATACTTTCTCTCCACATGCATTGCAAAATTTACTTCCTTCAATTAAAGAATTTCCACACTGATTACAATATTCCAAACTACGTCCCCCTAATTTTAAAATTTTTACAAAAAACTTCATTTAATTCCTTTTTTCTCCCTTTTGATATTATCCTCATTACGCCATACCGTCAAAATATATTTCACCAAAAACAAACTTTTTTATATCTAGCACTCTCAATATTAAAATAGTACCACGGAATAACTAATATATGTATCAATTTTTATAATTTTTGACCTATAAATACATATGTTCCATCAGATAATTCTTCTCTACACTTTCTTTAAGAGGTGTAGCCAATGCCAGATGCTTTAAATAAAGTAGGTAAGCGTATACGGGAAATTAGAAAATCTCGTGGACTTTCACAAGAGTCGCTAGGAGAAAGATGTGGCTTTACTTTTTCATATATTGGAGGAATTGAAAGAGCGGAAAATAACGTATCCATTAAGAACTTGGAAAAGATAGCACATGCATTGAACGTTGAGATTTATGAATTTTTTGTTGATCATAAGGCTGAGAATCAAATATCAAAGAAGCTGGACGAATTTGATGATGTACTGGATTTACTTCTATCTCTTGATGATAAAGAATTGAAAAGAGCAAGGATAATATTGAATGAAGTATTCAAAAACAAATAACAGGAAGGGTCCTTAGCAAAAGACTCTTCCCTTTCGGCTTTCTTAGAAAATGAGGTGAGATCATTGTCTGAGAAGAGATGATTTCACCTTACTTTCTAAGTACGGTCTCTAGGCAGATGTACTCTTAGTAAAATCTTAAGATCTAGTTAATTTTGCTTTTGATATAAGTAACAATTTCTGGTGTTGCACTCTCAATTAAACCTTTATAAGAAATTTTCTTTTCTGAATTATTATTTATTATTGTCCATTTGTTCCAATCAATATTTTTAACGGACCAATCAATTATCGCAAGTTGTTCAACTTCTGTTTCCCAATCGTCTATCCATCCCAACATTTCTGTATCTTCTATCATCAAGCTCTCATTTAAATATAATGCTATAGCATTTTGAGTTGTTTCATGTCCAAGTATATATTTCAGTACATCTCCTGGTGTGCTTGGTAACGTACTAAATAAAATAGAAAAAAATTTATTTAAAAAACTCACTATTTCATCATATTGCAATTTTAAAATTTTTTCATCTCTTGGGGAAATCTTCTTTTTGCCAAATAATAAATAACTGATAAAAAACTTAAGTCGCATACCTGTAGAAAACGCTTTGTTCGCCGGACGTATAACTTTACTTTTATTCAGCTCAATACCCGCCGTTTTTAGCGGAGTTGATAGCCTATGTAATTCCTGTACTAATAAATTCATTACATCTCTTGAATCGTATTGTGTAATTAAAGACATGGAAACTTTCTTGGCATTCGAGTTAATATCCGAGAATAGCTTTCTTTCATCTTCTTTATTAAGACCTAAATAAATTTGGGAAGTTATCACACTGTTTAAAAATTCTTGTTTTTGGGTTTCATCTTTGATTCGTTCTATATATTTCTCCATAGCTTTAATCCTATGTTGTCCATCGATAACCACTAATCGAGAAGAATTATTCAAAATTAATGCATTTTTATCGACATCATAGTTAGGATTTTCCCGAAATGAGAAAACCAGAGCTGGTAAAAATATCCCAGCTTCAGATTGGAATTTAGCGTAATATTTTATCAAATCTGGGAGTCTATTGTAAGATAGGTCACGATTAACCTCTAGGTCAAGTTTATATAAACTTAATAAATCTTTTATAAATATCTGTGTCGACATTAGCCCCTTCGTCTTCAAAGAATTGATTGTATCAACACTTCCTTTCAAGACCACTTCACCCATTAATTTTAACCCCCTCTTCAAATTGATCTATTAGATACTTAGAGAAAGTTCTCACGATTCTTCCGACTGATCCAAAATTATATTTCTTTGTTTGATTATTAAATTTTGCTGCTAGTGCCCGAAAATCATTATTCTTATGACTCCAATCAATAGGATAAATTGCTTTTTTAAAGAATATTTCCATAGGTTTGTTAGGATACTGCTTTTGCATTTCATAAACAAACTTGGCTATCGCGATCATTACATTTGATGAGTACACGATGTATTTATCCCTATCAAATGCATCTTTAGGGGTATATTTTCTTAACATTGTCAAAAATTTCTCTGTGTTCTTTTTGTACGAAGAATAGTTCCCTTTATTTATTTTTGAATTATAATTTTTATGAATTATTCCTTCATTTAAAGCGAGTACTATAGTATATAATGTTGATGCTGTGGCTAATTTAGTTCTGGTTGTTTTTGCTCTGCACTCAAAATAATCCATAGATATCGTGGGGTGTGTATTAATAATATCCTTTACCAATTCCCCATATAGATCATTTTTCTTATACATAACCAATAGGGTGTTATTGACAGAAGATGATTTAGAATTCACATCAGTAAAAAGTTGGCGCTCTTTAATTATATCTAAACTATGGAAAATTTGAACTGTTAAGGGAAAATCTATCAGTCTTTCATACATATCTATTATGCTGTTATCTTTGGGCGTCTGTTCAATCATTGCTTCCAATCTATTTTTCAAGACTTCAAAGGCTTTGATTCGATGCTGTCCATCGATGATTACAAGTCTTTCACTCATACTAAGACGGTATTCTTCTATTTCTTCTTCAAATGTTCCTCTTCCTCTTGCAGAAAATATTAGTGGGGAAAAGAATATATCATTGTTTATTAATCCCGATTGTATGTATTTGCTAATCTGACCAACCCGTTCAGTATCAATATCTCTCTGTACTTCTCGATCAATTTCAAGAAATTTAAGTACATCGTTCACTGAACACTGTGTAGATATTACAGTTTGACCAAATTGCAAGCCACCTGATGCTTTAAGAACGATTTGGTTATTTTTCTTGCTCAATACAGATAAGTCCATCTTTAGTCCCCCTTTTCCTATTCCCCGCTTCCTTTATACTACTTTATATTACAAAATTTTACCACGATATCTTTTTCTGTGTATTTTTCAGATTTGATTAATTGTAATAACTACTAACATATGAAAACATTAATAATGATCATGATTATCATTTTTCCCCTCCTCTGCGCCTCCCTGAAGTGCCCCCTACCTTATAAGTAATCAAATACTTTTTAGAAGTTTTAACTATCCCCCCCACTCTTTCTTGAAAATAAAAATAAATAAAGAGCCTTCTTTTATGAAGACTCTATTACTAAGCTCTTAAATTTATGCAATTCCCTGTATAACGTAGGCTTAGACACACCAGTTAGCTCCACTATTTCCTTAAGGGTATATTGTCTACTTTCATATAGCTTTATTGCTTGATCCAATTTCTTTTTGTCAGTTTTAGGTCTTCCACCTAAACGCCCTCTTGCTCTTGCAGCCTCCAACCCAGCCATTGTTCTTTCACTAATAATGTCACGTTCAAGCTCCGCGATCACCGCAAGCATTTTGAACATTGCACGCCCTACTGCTGTAGTCGTATCTATGTTGTCACGTATGGATATTAGTTCTATTCCTCTTTGTTCAAGCACTTCACTCAATTCAATGAGCTTCTTTGTTGATCTTGCCAAACGATCTAGTTTGTACACTACCAACGCGTCACCTTCACGAAGATAGTCTAAAGCTTTGGCAAGTTCCGGTCTATCATCGTTTTTCCCCGAAACTTTCTCATCAAATATCTTTATACAACCTGCTTTAGTCAATGCATCCGTTTGTAAATTTAAAGATTGATCAAGGGTGCTCACACGTCCATATCCAATATACGCCATAAAAAAACCTCCTCATTATTTACCCAGCCCAGACTGTACATTTCAAAAGCTAAAATGTCCAGTCTTTTGCTACTTTGATAATGAGAAGGGTTTTGATACATCATTTAAGTATTTTTACGCTAAATTAGCGTATCGGCTAAAATAGTCTCATAAACATTCGTTTTGGGGAATAGTTTTATAATCACTACGACAAGTGAGACCTCATTGTTTCCAACTTAATAAAAAAACTGTTGGTTCGGAAAATCTCATAATAAATCATCCACTTTTTCTAATATTAAAGTGTTTTGGAAATGAAGCTTCTTGATTTTCCAAAAACCGAGTAACACCTTCATCACCTAAAGAATGCTTTAGCAATATTAGTGCAAGTATTTTAGGCGATATTCCATAAGTAGTTGCAACCAATTCGACAGCTTTCCAATGCTTAGCTTGGTCACGCTCTCTTTTCCACATACTAAGAAATAAAAATACTTTTTTCATAATAAGTCCTCCTTACATTCTATTTAATTTTATAGTATGCAATTGGAAGACTAGTTATTACGAAAAATAAGTTTGTAGTTTCCATCAAAAAGAATTCTCCTCGCTATACGTGGTGCTTAATCTATATATAGCGATCTTATATGGAAAGGCAGACACGATAAACCGGATAACATCGCGAGGTCATTATGCTTCGTAACTTTCGCGACTATTCATGCCAGAGGCTCCATGTCGAATCACTCGATTATTCTATTAAACTTTAGCTTATATCATGCGGTATTGTGAAGAGCAAAAAAATACGAATCACTATTAATCAGTGAATTGTATTTTACAGTTGAATATTTTCAAATGTGTTTAATGCTACAACCCTCTTCCAAGTACGTGAGAATCATTCTTCATCATTCTTCAGTAATTTGACTTCTTTACTGTTCAGTACCTTAGGCTCTTGAGGAAACTCCTGTTTGATCTCCTCTGACGCTGTTAATGATGGACGAATTTGCATTCCCTCATAAAATAATTTCCCAAGTTTTTCAAGAGATCGTTCTAAATTACCTATTTTTTCCTGTGATCCTTCTATATTCTCTTCTTTAAGTAACATTTCAGTTTTTTCGCTAATAAGTAACTTTAAATTTTTCTCCATTGCATCACTAATCACTTTTAACATGTCATTCTTTGTTCGATCTTTCTCATTATTTAAGTCAAGCTGTTCCAATTCCCTTTTCATTTTTTGATTATTATAATATTTTTCTTGGATTTCTAGTCCAGCTTTTGCCACTTTACCAATAAAGTTAGCTGCAACTTTGGTTCCAACAGCAACACCAATCCACATTGATCCTGATTCAAACTTTTCAATTTCAACTCGCCCATCTACTAATCCAGATGTAATCGTACTCCTAAAAATAAAATCCAACTCATTAAAAAAAGTAGCAATCTCTTTTAAATCACCATATTCTGGAAGCTTAATGTTAACACTATGTTCATTTTCAGTGGGAACTGCGTTATTAATTAAATCTAGCGCAGCATTTGATTTTTGTTTTATCGCATAGATAATATTACCAAATAAGTTAAAATCAGCAGTTAAGATTATCGGCTTGGGTACGGAACTAAAATAAATAGTTGGAAGTTGATTAAGCCCCTTAACTTCATCTGTAATTATTCCCAATTTAGAAATATTATTGATCGCAAAAATGGTATCTTCATAGTTAGATAGTTCAGTTGTCCCATTACCTAAGTCTTTACCTTTATAAGTTGATAGTAGGTTAATATTTTGTTCAATTATTTCTCTTGCTTCACTTAGACGCATATTCTTCCCCTTTTTCCAACATATTAGTTTCATTAGTCTCAATAATATACTACATATCCATATTTACACAATACTTCCCATTGCTTTTCACATAGATAAAACTCAAATTCTATCTACTCAGCTAAGACCCCATTTCCCATATTCTTCGACATTATTTAACGTTAATAACCTTTGAGGTTAACGTAAGTAATCTTTACGCTGATTCTAAACCCAATATAAACCTATATAATCCTTGCAGAACGAAAAAATGCACTCTGCCACTGAATCGCTAACGTAAGAGTGCAAATTTTTTTTGAATTTTCATCGTTTTAAATTTTTTAAAAAGACAAGTTAACGTGAATCTATAACACTATCGCGCGGTTGAACACTACAAGCCCTAAATATCCCCCTTAACTACTTCCACCTTCTCCAATTGCATGAGCACTGAAATATCTTCTATCGCCAAGGCTGCCGCTATTCGCTCAATAATTCCGATGTTAAGTTCCTTGAATTTGTTATTACATAAATTAGAAATTTTAGCTTGAGTTACATTAGATAACTCGGACAACTGAACCTGAGTCATTTTTCTTTCAGTAAGAATATCCTGAAGTTTAATCCTTAATCTCATATGTTTTCCCCCTAGTTTTTTTGGAAAATATACAGTTGACAATATACCGATATCGGTATATTGTAGCAACCAGCCCTAGTATACATTCTTATTTATCTACACGCAAAGTTTAGTAATATAGCCGATACATATGGGGCAACAATTGAAATGGAGGATTAAATAATGATAAATACCGAAAAAAAGTTGGACATGACGATCACATTTTCTAACGTAAAAACAGCTTATGCCTATGAGGGCTCTATAAAGGAAATTCTCCACAATGGAGCATGGATCAAGTCTAAGAAGCTAACTATCACATTCGACAAACAGGAAGCTCAACAACATGAAAACTATAGATTAGCACGTAGTGATGAATTATTGTGGTGGTCATGCGTAGATGAGGTTGAAATTCCCAATATTGTTGAATGTAGTAATGGTCTATTTCAATGGATAGAACCTGGCTTCGACATTGTGGAGAGTGGGCTTATTAAACTATAGACTAAAAATAATAAAACAGCCCACATCATACACCTAGGTATGCATTGGGCTGTTTTATTTCTTTTACCATTTATTTAGCCACATTTTCAATTGAAGCTTATCACGCATACGATTGAAGTCTCTAATATAGGATTCCTTATATTGTGCCGCAAGTTTTCCAGTGTATCCCATGACAAGAAAGGAGAATCCATCTTGTGTGATGTAGTATTTAGGTCTAAGTTCACCTTTTGCATCAGTATAGTCAACCAACGCAAAATTGCGTTGAGTGAATTCTTCACTACATTCAAGGGATTTGATATCACGTATCACATCTGCATGTCTTTTCCCAAACACTGCCGCTATTGTCAAACTATCCGTTACCGCTTTACCATTTTGTTCGACTATTTATTATCCCTAATTATTGTTCTCAGCTCATCAATAGTAAGTGTCTCCTCACATTTGTGTAACATTGCATGGCAATTAGGACATACAGGTCGAAGATCATTTACAGGATCAACTTTATACTCCTCTTTCAGTTCATGTAATGGTTTCAGATGATGAACATGTATAAATCCCTCACCTATTTCTCCGTATACATCCTCGAAATTAAATCCGCAAACTACGCAGCTATATCCATGATGTTTAAGACAAGCCTCCCTTGCCGCAAGATTCCTTTCGTATGCATTTACGAGCACTATTTTTTTAGCACCTTCTACATAAGTATTATTTTCAAGTAGTTCTCCTGGTAGCATCCCATTTTCTGATAGTTTCTTTTCTATCACCTCAAATCCCAAACTCCCAAGAAATTGGTTAGTCTCAGCACCACTATGATGATCTTTTCGATCTAATTCATATCCATTCGCATACTTGTTGGCGAGTCCAACTATATATTTAGGTGGGTATGTTTTCCCTTCGTAGACAAGAATATATCTCATAGAATGCCTGTGATTAGGAACCCCGTTGTTTTTAACTTCATTTATAGCGCTAATTATATGTTCACGCGTTATTCCCTGTGGAATTGTCATCTGGAATTCTCCTTAATCGTTTTAAAAATATTAGTACTAGCAAGCGTATTCTCCTACGGTGATCGAAATGTTAGAACCATGATTATTAATAATGAATCGTGGTTTGTAGCAAAAGATATATGCGATATTTTAGGATACTCTGAGACAAATGCATTGATAAAGAGATTGGACAATGAAGATTTCATATCCGCCAAATTGGAGGGTATGAATATGAAGTCTACTTTAATTAATGAATCTGGACTATATACTTCTATTATTGGAAGCAAGCTTCCGACAGCCAGGGAATTCAAACGTTGGATTACACATGAGGTTATCCCATCGAATTCTGCTAATATATGTGATTCCGTTTATTCCATAATTCTATAAACATAGTTATAATTACCTATACATATACTACCATAATCTAGATGAATAGGAGCCTCATAATTGGCTAGAAGACGCAAAAAAGAACCCTCTTTAGTAGAACTCGCAACACAGTTGATTGTGTTTTGTGCCTTTATACTAGCATTTAATCTCACCTTCAATAAATATGGAACATCACCAGGTGGTTCATGGCTAATTTCTTATTTGACACGTGGGAAGATAGAGTGAATAGTAATAGTAATACTAAAAATAACTAAGAGGTGGAACAAATATGAATTCCGAAGTAGAGTACAGCTTACTGACATGCGACTGTGGGTGTAACTTTGAGGTTAAGGCATTTATTCTACGTGGATTTAAGGATAACGAGGACATAACTTGTCCAAGTTGCAATCAATATGTAAAAACGATTCGAGCGGATAATGGATACGAGACGAGGATTCTTGCTGAGGAAGAAATATTAGATATTTTAAAAAGTAGAAAACTCCGCCAGGCTCAATTCAAGCACATTAACGGAATCCCATGTGCTCTCTGCCAATCGACCACAACTAGTTTCATTTTATCACTTGATGATATAGATGCGGATTCCATTGCATGCTGTGAAAGTTGCTATGAAAGCAGTGATTTCAATAATGAGGAGAATCGTTTATTCGTTTTAGAAGAAGAGTAAGGAAAACTAGCTATCATGTCCTTACATAAAACTCAGATTTCTTATACGGTACAGCCTACTTTAAGTGATTTTTCTACCAACGCAAATTAGTTCTAAATACATTTTAGAACTGGACTAAGTGGGGGATGACAGAGAATGGGTATAGCAATAACTAACCAAATGATTGAAGTTTCTTATGATAATGCAAAAAAGGTATATCATAAACAAATCGAACTTAGTAAAGCCCTTGATGCAATTGTTGCAGCCACAGGGATGGGACGTGGCTCAGCACTTGCCTATGTTCATGACTTTAGTCAAATGATGCAAGGAAATGAATATCATCGAACAATGAATACTAGGGCGACTGAGTATTTCTTATTAAACATTCTAAATGATTATGGGAAAGAATATTTTGTCAATGCATTACAGGCTGCAAAGGCTCACACGGAGTATTATGCTAAACAAGGCAAAGGATCTCTCAGGGCAATAGAAGAATTAGTTCAACGATTATCTTAAAGAAGCCCTCTACCGTTCTTATAAGCTTAAACTTGTCTTTGCTATGAGTGAAGCTGGACTGGAGAGTGAGCCTAAAATCAAATTTGTGCCAACTAGAATGTTTCAGCCACGCCGTAACACGCGCATAAGAGCCTTCTCTACGAAGGAAGAGAAGTGAAAATAAAGGTAAATGACTTCCATTAAGCAATTTATTAAGAATGCTGACACTGGAGAAATTGAATACATTAAGGTTGAGATGAGCTGAGCTGAGTGTTAATGCTTGAGTGCCAACGGCACGACAGGAGCGAAGCGACAGGGTTTTAAGATCTTGACCTTCAGGGAGCGTAAGCGAGAACACCCTTACCCGAATAGTCACTGGTAGGTTTTTTCTTTCTTATAGTTCTTTTGTTTATACTGTCCATTCCTGAGCCCGTTCTCATCCCAAAAATGGACTAGGTAAGTTCAATAATGAGGTGATTTCATCCTAAAACTGAACCACCCTAGTTCAATAGTGGGATGATTTCATCCTGAATATGAACTAGTCTAAAATACTTGATAAATCTACCCCACCATTACTTTTCTTCTTATACACCAAGGGTTTGTTCCGAGATTCAATTTCTTCTTGTGACAACTGGATATTGTTTCTTTCTTCAACCCACTTCTTACCTGCACGCTCTTGCTTCAGCTTGTCGTATTCTTTATGTCCTGCCGCCATAAGACTCTTGTAGGCTTCAGGATGTGCTTTTTCCAATCCATCTAGTCGCTTTTTAACATAGGCTTTCGTAACTTCACAATCAGTGTCTAAGTAAATTGCAATGTCTTTACCTGTTAACTTGACCTTCTTATCAGGATTCATCAGGTTGGTTTCATGAACACGATCATCTGTAACGTCCATAGTTGTAGCCAATGCATCAACTACCCGATTCTGAGATTCAGCTAATTTTTCGCCTTTCTTTTTGCCTTCAGATTGCTCCTGATCGTCAGAACGAACTCCCTTGCTAACAGGAATGTACTTACTACCTTCATTTTTTACATTACCATTTTTGTCTGTGTAGGTCTTGCCTTGAATTTTATCGATGATATTCAATGACTGCATATCCTTGAATAGCTTACAGATAGTAGTCTTGCTTTGGATTCCCATCACGTTCTGCCATTCATCATTATGGATAATCCATTCACCTTCATTTCCCTGTCCCCTAAACATTCTATGTTCAGCGTAAATCCAAGCTCTGAAGTATCTAGCATTACCTAGACAGGACTCATAGTCTTCTTTCGTTACTTGGACGAAACGATTGAATTTGAACTTCTTACCTTCATCGTCTTTTTCTTCTTTCTGAATCGTATCTGCGGCATTCGGCACCCCAATTGTAATAGGTGTATCGTTTTTGTAATTAGTAGGACTAATTTTGATATAGCCTCTATCTGATAGCACTGCCAGCAAACGCTTGTGCTCGGCTCTATTCTTTGTCTTATCTGCAACTATCGGCATTTGATCACTAAGTAGCGCTACAGAAGTGACGGTCTTTCCATAATCCCAAGGATTTTGTGTCAACTTCGCCAGCTTAAAATATAAATTGAAAGCGCAGTCATCTTCTTTCAGGATAAATAGCTTTGTATTATCATAATTAAACATCTGAATGGGCATGGCGACCCATGGCACTTTATTTTCTTTATTTTCTTTATTCCCCATAATTCTCACTTCTCCTTATAATTTAACACCAATTAATCTAACACTAAGACCACTAGCCATTACTGTTCATTAGAACAATAATGGCGCTGACTGAACTCCAACAATGCTCTATTCAATTCTTCAGTTCGTTTGAACTGCCAAAATTTCTGCATCGTCTTCTCATGAAGCCCTGAACAAATAAAACTAAACTCTCTATCCATACGTAGGAACTTGAATAACTTCATACTATAGCAATAAAAAAACTCATTTTCTGAAAACATTGCTTTCCTCCTTTCATAAATATCCAAACAAAAAAAGCTCCGTTCACTTCACGGAAACATGTTGGAGTTACTATTAATTCATATAGACTCTCACACAATCGACTTGATTAGCATACTGCTTTATCTCTGGAGACGTTTATGTATTGTGGCAACATCCTAATGTTACCTTTTTCATAACCAAGTTCAGGATTGATCCTGTCCAGTGTTGGGCGATACTTGTACTTACTGTGTTTTACATACACATCCGTTTGAGCTCTCCATTCGTTTCTGAAAACTTCATCATCCCATAAAGCTTTAAATAAGCTCATTGCATTGTCGTAGCTACATCTAACATTCTCATAACCTGGACGATTATATGTGATCTTACCTCTTTCAAAAGCCGCATAGCATGATTCTCTTAATAAGTACATCGATAGATTTTTTTCTTTCAACATCTTTGTTTGTTCTTTTTGATATTTGCTTTTACACTTCTTGCAGTAGTTGCCCTTCTTATCCTTCGTATTAGATTGATCATAAAAATTGCTTAGCGGCAGAAGTTGGTCACATCTACCGCACATTTTTGTTTTAGATTCCATAAATATTACCTCCTAAAATTATTAGTTAAATCAAATGTAATACATCAACATTTACATACATTTTTCATAAATGAGCAGCAAAAATAGACAGGAAAAAACCATCCTGTAAGATAAAGCACAAATCTTTTACTAATAATTAATTGAAATGCGAAATGTACTTTTTAGATTATGTTTATCGTTTTATCAATACTCATCTATACTTTCCTTAATGATATCCAAATCATCTTTAGTAATGTCTAAATCTATAAACTCACTAGCTAATTTGCTCCTAAAAATTCGATTCTTTGTTAATTGAATTTCAGCTTTATTCACTTTTACTATAAGGTCTTCTATCATTACCTCTAACTCATTTATTTCCTCTTGGTTATATAAATAGCCATATATTTGAATATAATCAACTAAACGAGTGATTTCATTTTTATATAGATTAATTCTCATTTCTTCTTCAGCTTCGCAAACATAATTTGAAATTAATAACGCCCTCATCTCTACTATCTCTTCCGAATTATCTTTATTAACGTAAGTGTTGTTCATTATTGACTCTCCTTTTAATTATTTTGATAATAATTTCATTACCAATAAATTCATGTATTTCGGTTACATAGAAGTTAACATTTAGATTTAACCAAACGTAGCCACCACTCCTATTACAGTAGCATCAGAGAAATCCACCTTCCCCCTAAATAAAATTCTACTCGCTTGAGCTGCTTCAATAACGATAGGTCCAATGGTTGACGTTAATGCTATATTCCCAGCGGTCTGTGCTAAGCCACCACGATATTCATCTCTATAGTAAAAGTCCAAGGATGAGAAGTTGCCACCATCAATGACAACACCATTCTTCTCTCCATACTCATTCATCGAGCGTAAACCGTTTCCTGACAGTTCCAATCTGCTCATGCTAGTGTCCGCTGTCCTGATTAACCCACCAGTTATTGTAGAGCTATTAATTGTTCCCGTGAAAGTACCGTCAAGTGCTTTCAGCTTGCCATCCATACTCACACTAAAAGGCGCACTGGCAAACGTTGCATTACCTAAGTAAACTCCGTTAGAATCCGCTTTCAAAACGTTATTACCACTACCTATAGCAATTGTGCCACCAAATATATTCGGAGATTCAATTGTCGTTTGAGTAATCTTAGTAGCGGATATATAGCTTGGAAGAGCAGGAATATGTGGTTGATTGGTTACTTGCGTCCAACTTATCGTTGCTTCAGGTGACATTTTCACATTTCTACCAAGCTGAAGGTTACCAATTTTTTCTAACCCCCTTACTTTCACAGCATCTTTATAGAGAAACTCGCTAGGCTGATTAGTAATTCGATTTACATTCATTAAAACATTCATTTTGCACCCTCCACTACATATTCCTTAGTTCCTGCCTCAGATATTACGTGTATGCTAATATCTCCACCCACACTTTCTTCTTCCTCACCTATAATCCTATACACATTCAGAACGCTCTCTATTGGATTGTGAGGATTGAAATGCTTTGGCAGGTAGATTAACGCCTTATCTTGTCCTCCTCCTCTAGCAGACATCGCAGATCCGACTACAATACGAGGATCAAAACCACTTCTATGGCAATATTCGATCATGCCGCATTCTCCTTTATCTATGTCATAAAAAGCTAACACAGTAGCCAAACATGCTCCGTCTGGTACTACATCATAGTAGGTTGGATAATCTATAAGGAATTGTTTATGAACTCTCAAAGATTCCCTCTCTACGATTCTTGTAATCTGTTCAATAGAAGTTGACTCATTTACTTGCTTCGCTACCAATGAACGTAACATCTCGCAATAATCCTGAGCGCCTGAACAAAACATTGATACGTGATCAGTGAGCTTAGTAAGCTTCTTATGTGAATCGCTTACAATTTTACTAGCGCTGGTGATGCGTCCGTCTCCACTAATAATCACGAAATTTCCTGGGTTATTAACCGCAATACATAAACTCATTTCTTATCAACTCTTTTCTTTAGAATATATTTTTTGTACTTTCTTACTTTCTTGTAGTCCATATTTGCTCTACGATTTTCGTAATTACCAATGTGGCATCTTGAGCATTTTATGTACTCGGCTAATTCCGTTAGAGTAATTCGCTTCTTCAGCCGCAGAAGTCTAAACTCTTCCTTTTCAGACACTTTCATTCTCCTTTCAATTTTTTACAACAGAAATAAGGAGATCAGTTACAATCTCCTCCAATTAAATAAAGAAGCACTCAGACAGAGTGCTCCTCTTCGACTTATAACCATATTATACCATATAACCACTTGGTTGTCAAATATTGTATTTATCAACTATTTATTAGTATTTTCATTCTATTGAAATTTTATATTAGATACTAATATCATCCGGTCACATTTCGGTCACATTTTCTATATTCCTAGATTTTCTGCGAGGCTACTCAACATGTTAATAAAAGCTTCCGTTCATTTACTATAATGATATTATAACATTTTCAATAGACTTTGTCAATATAAACCATTGACATCATAAAATAAATATGATATATAGATGCATTAAATCCTTCTATTCGTTGATTTTCCCCCTACTCTTCTTGAATTGATTTTAAGAGTATATCGATGACCCGAAGCGTAGCTTCAACAACTTTTGGATGCAATGCCTCATTTAACAATATCTGCTCGTCCTTAATCAGCCTTATGATATGTTGACAAGTCTTACATTGCCATTCCGAATCGTCCAAGCTTATTTCATCATTCCGTCCCATATTGTCCGCCTCACTTCATTTAAATGCCACTCCTGACGCTCTCAAATGCACCTGTTTGAGCTTGATGTTGAACAGGTAGACAATCGTTCTATTTCTCCACTGTATTGCCTTCCATAGCCTTATACTCGTCTTTTTGAACCTAACAATTTATTTATTGGAGAATGATCATCATGACTCTTCCTAATATCGCTAGTATCCATTTGAATGTAACGGCGTACAGTGCGAATATCTAACCAACCTCCCATTTTTTGTAGAGAAAATGGGTCTGCTCCAGATAATGTCATATTTTTAGCCCAAGTATGTCTATACACGTGAGCAGTCATCTTCTTACCGTTAACTCCTGCCTTTTCCCCATAGTACTTCAAGCGTTTATTGAATTGATTCGCACCTAATGGCTGACCAAAGCATGATAAGAAGACACGATCCGTGCTAAAGTGTTGTTTGTTCTTCGATATCAATTGGAGTAGTAGTTTAGAGGTAAAACTTGAGAAAGGAATTAGCCGTGGTTTCCTATTTTTACTCACTTCTCCATCTATAGTGAAGAACCTTGCTTGAAAATCAATATCTCCCATCCTTAAGCTTAGCAACTCTTTAATGCGCAATCCTGAATCAAGCATGGTCACTATACCCACGTAATCTCTAAACCCTACATAGTCACGTTGGTTGGGTTGTTTTAATATAACCTTGACTTCATCATCCGTAAGGCAGTTAGTTAAATCAACATCCTGACGGAGCAAATTAACCGATTCGAAAGCATTAATCTCAATTAGCTTGTCTTTGCGAAGCTGGTTGAAGATCGCCTTTAATGTTCTTAGGCGAATATTAACCGTAGTATCAGACAACCCAATTCTTTGTTTATCCGAATTGATATATTTGTGATTAGCGTACCGCTTTGCATCGAATCGCATATAGTTGATGTGGTCACGAATAATGGAGGGTGTAAGTTCATCAATAAATTGCATTTCGGGGTAGTTTTCGGTTAGCCATGTGAAGAAATAGCCAAAATGCTTGTTGTAATCCTTTAACGTTCGTTCTCTAAGCCCTTCCGCACGTTTAGCATTAATCGCAAAATCGAGTCCTTGCATGAAGCTAATCCTCGGATACTCGTCTTGGTCAGTTCTTCTTCCAATCGGTGCTCTTTTTTGCTTCTTGGTCAACATAAAAAAACCTCCTAAAAGTGTATTTTGCATCATACACACTTCAAGAGGTTTGGAAGCCGCAATCCTCGTACCATCATTTTAGGGTTGTTACCACACAAAATGATGATTGCGGTGTGCTTATTTTCCTTTACAATTCATAATCCATGGTTATTAGACCAACATTTTACCCCAGAGCCTAGCGCTTTAGCTCAAAAAGCTCAATAAACCGCGCCTCATCAACGATTAGCAAGGCTCTTCGTTAGGTTTCCCTGCATCCGTAGCTGTCCGGAAGCTTGAACCGCAGCCGCAAGTTGCAGTAGCGTTAGGGTTGTTGATGGTGAAACCACCCGTCATGCCGGATTCTTCAAAGTCGATTTCGAGACCATCCAGGTAACGAAGGTTCTCCTTCTCCACAACCACTTTCATGTCTTGAATGTCCATATATACGTCCTGATCGGTTTCATTATCATCAAAGCCCATAGCGTACGAGAATCCACTACAACCGCCGGGCGTTACTCCAATACGGAGGAACATGTTCGGTACTTCTTGTTCAGCAAGCATCGCCTTTAATTGTTCTGCTGCCTTTTCACTAATATTAATCATGATCTCATCCTCCTACAAATTCGTCTCCCTTCATAAGCGGAAACTTATGTTTAAGGGACCTTCCGGCCAAAAGTTATTTCATAAAAATATAAGATAGTATAAGTGTTGCACCTATTCTTTATGTCTTATATTTCTCGCTTAAACGCTTATCAACTTTATAAGGATGCCAATGACGTTTATGCTTGATAAATTCAGTATAACCGACTATTCCGTTACCCTCAAGTCACAACTGCCTTAGGCATGACCCTTCACAGCAAAAAACACCATCAATATCAAGCTGTTGATACCCTTAGGAGAGTAGGTTTATAATAGGGAAGGCACTCTAAGTAAAAATTCGGAAATTTGTCACGGAGGCAAGCTCGCCTCTTTCTTTTTTAGAATGAACAGCTACCACTTGGGTACGTCTGGAATTTATCTTCGAGCAATCTGCTCGTAAACTTTCAGGAGGAAATCATAATATGTCTACTCTTTTTACCCCCCACACGGATGCCCGAATGGCGAACATTATTGATAAGGTTCGCAGCGGCGAAAGATTGAATTTGGAAGATGGCGTTTATTTATATCAAAGCAACGATTTACTTACCATTGGCCAGCTAGCGAATGAAGTCAATATCGCCAAGAATCACAATCGGGTATATTTTATCGAAAACATGAGTCTATATTTCACCAATGTTTGCGAATCGCACTGTGCATTCTGCAATTTCCGCAAAGATGATGGAGAAGAGGGAGCCTATACCCTTTCCGGTCAGGAAATGGTGCAATATGTCGAACAGCATATCCACCCAGGCGTACGTGAATTCCATATTGTTGGTGGCCATAACGACAAGGTTCCCTTCCAATATTATGTGGATTCTTTAAAAGCTTTGAACAAACGTTTCCCTGAGGTTACCTTAAAAGCCTACACTGCCGCTGAAATTGATTTTTTCACCCGTATTAGCGGTTTGAGTATTCGTGAGGTACTGGAACAATTGCGTGCTGCTGGACTGAAAACACTCACCGGTGGTGGTGCAGAAATATTATCCGACCAATATCGTAAAAAAATGCGTGTAGACAAAGCTAATGTGGAAGAATATCTGGAAGTCCATCGGACAGCACATCAGCTTGGGATGAAGACCCATACCACTATGCTGTACGGCTCCATTGAATCTCACGAAGACCGTATCCGCCATATGATGCAAATCCGTGATTTGCAGGACGAAACCAATGGCTTTATGGTATTCATTCCATTGTCCATGCAGCCTAAGAATAAAAACGCTGGCATCATGCGCCGCAACTCTGCTTATGAGGATCTGAAGACCATTGCGATCAGCAGATTGATGTTGGACAATTTCGATCACATCAAAGCGTACTTCATTAACATTGGCCCTCAGCTTACTCAAGTTGCGCTGAACTTCGGTGCATCAGACGTGCATGGCACAATTCTAAAAGAACGTATCAGCCACGCGGCTGGCGCCTTAACACCGGAAGGTCTGACTCGCGACGAATTGATCTGGCTAGTGAAAGGTGCTGGACGAATTCCTGTCGAACGTGACACTTTCTATAATGAGGTTAAGGTATACGAATAAGAAGACTACCTGAGATTTGTTATCCCATATTGGAAAGGAAGTTCGGTCAGCATGAGAACAATACTCGTTCTTGGCGGTGGCTACGGCGGCCTAGCCTTAATTCAAGAATTACTCAATAATCATCTTCCTCATGATGTTGAAATTATCTTAATTGACCGAATGCCTTATCAAGGAATCAAAACGGAATATTATGCGCTCGCCGCAGGTACCGTAACTGATTATCACCTGCGCATTCATTTTCCGGTTCACCCCCGGCTTACTGTCCGGTACGGTGAAGTGAGTTCCATTGATTTGGAGAGCAAAATAGTCAGTATGGAATCCGGTGAGATTGTATCTTATGATCTCCTAGCCATTGCTCTTGGCTGTACCGATAATTACCACAACATCCCTGGTGCTGATCAATATACCTGCAGCATCCAGACCTTTGCTGGTACTCGGGAAACCTACCGCCGTTTAAATGATGTGAAGCCTTACGGAACGATAAACATCGTAGGTGGAGGATTGAGCGGTGTTGAATTAGCCGCAGAGCTTCGGGAAAGCCGTCCAGACCTTAACATCGCTATTCTGGATCGCGGTGAACGTGTTTTGTCTGCCTTTCCGGCAAAGCTGTCACAGTACGTAGAGGAATGGTTTCATCACCATCAGGTGCAAACGCTGGGACGAATCTCTGTATCTCATGTAGAGAAGGATTCGATTTTTAACGGTACCGAGGAAATCCTTTCAGATGTGACAGTATGGACCGCAGGGATTCAACCTGTAAAAGTAGTTCAAGATTTGAATGTGTCGAAGGACCGCGGTGGACGGATTATGCTGGATGAGTATTATCGTATACCGGATTATCCTGAGGTATATGTGATTGGTGACTGTGCCAGTCTGCCATTCGCACCAAGCGCACAAGCCGCTGGAGCACAGGGTGAGCAGGTAGCTCAGGTTATCCAAGCGACCTGGCGCGGTGAGACTCCTAAGCTTCATCCTATTCGCCTGAAGGGTACTTTAGGGTCACTAGGAAAAAAAGCAGGATTCGGACTTATGGGACAACGCTCCGTCAAAGGACGGGTTCCCCGCATCCTCAAGAGCGGAGTGCTCTGGATGTCGAAACGCACTTTAGGATAAGCCTATAATGGTTCATAAGTATTAAAGGAAGCTACTCTCAGATAAACACGAGAGTAGCTTCCTTACGTTATTGGTGCGTATACCCTTCGGACTCAGATGACCTTATTCGCAAATTTTCAGCCTTTGAAGGAGAGTTTCGGACTCCAGTGAAGTTATTGCTTATAATGAGGTTCATTTATGCTGTTTTTCAGGTGAATAGTGACTATGGGGTCCGATAGCAATCCAAATGTAGGAAAACACTCAATATAAGGTCGCCTGAGTCCGGTGGCACCTTCACGGTAGCCCCTGCACTCTCCAATATATTGCCTAATCGATCAAATTGGTGGATTTTGTTCAAGTAAGGTTCCAAAAAGAGGGAGCACTCCATAATTTAGATTATGGAGTGCTCCCTCTTTTTTTCTCGAGAAATTTAGTCAAGATCTATATTAAACCAAGCCTCAAGCTCTTTGATCTTGGCCTCAATTTTCTCTTCGAGCTCTGCAACAGTGTCTGCTGCAATAATGTCACCTTCAACCATGGCGAAAGGCATTAAATAACACTCTCCACAATTGTTCAGACATCCGTATTCAATAACATCATAATCTGGATTTTCCTCCAGCTTATGCATTAGCTTGTCTGTTCCGTGACCCATGTTGCTGGAACAAAATTCAATAATTGGTCTCATGATAATCTCCCTATTCCGCCTAACCATTTTATTTTTTAACTTTTTGTACTATAATGAACTTACGAAAGGAGTGATTGAGAAATGAGTGAGAATGCACAAAGCACCGAAATGTATGATGAAGTACTAGAAGTGCTGGATAAGCTTCGTCCGTTCCTGCAGCGCGATGGCGGTGACGTAGAACTGGTCGATGTGGAAGACGGCATCGTTAAGTTGAAACTTATGGGTGCCTGCGGCAGCTGCCCAAGCTCCACGATCACCTTGAAAGCCGGGATTGAACGCGCCCTCCTTGAAGAAGTAGAAGGCGTTGAAGAAGTAGTTCAAGTATTCTAAATCCCGTTCAATAACCCTCCCGATTCTCCTGTATAGGAGATCGGGATTTTCTTATTATAGAGGATTTAACATTCTCTCACAACCTTAGAACATAAAACCCGCAAGCCAACTTGGCTGCGGGTTCTTGTTATGACTATAGACGAATTTAGCTTCATTCCTTAAAACGCTGGAATGATCGCACCTTCGTACTTTTCTTCAATGAAAGCTTTAGCTTCTGGAGAATTCAGGGCAGCAACCAGCTTTTTAATGGCTTCGGAATCTTTATTGTCTTGACGGGTTACCAAAATGTTAGCATAAGGGGAATCTACACCCTCGATGAACAATGCATCTTTAGTTGGCACAAGACCAGCGTCTAGTGCAAAGTTCGTGTTGATCAAAGCAAGGTCTACCTCATCCAGTTGACGTGGGAGCATAGCAGCTTCCAACTCAATGATGTCGAGATTTTTCTTGTTTTCAGTGATATCTGCTTTTGTTGCAGCAATGTTTGTATCATCTTTCAAGGTAATCAGACCATTTTTTGCAAGTAGGATTAGTGCACGGCCACCGTTAGTAGCATCGTTCGGAATGGCAACTTTTGCACCATCAGCCAACTCATCGATCGATTTGATTTTTTTGGAATAAGCTCCAAAAGGTTCAACGTGAACGGATGCAACAGAGACCAGGTCGGTTTTATTATTTTTGTTTTGGTCATCCAGATACGGTTGGTGTTGGAAAAAGTTAGCGTCTAACTCCTTCTCATCAAGCTGCACGTTAGGTTGAATATAGTCAGTGAATTCTTTGATTTCAAGTGTAATTCCATCTTTTTCAAGCAATGGAGCAATAGCCTTCAAAATTTCAGCATGAGGAACAGGTGAGGCACCAATCACCAATTTTACTGGATCTTTAGTAGGTTCACTTGTTGCTTCTGCGTTTGGTGCTGTTGTAGCAGCCGAGCTCCCAGCATTATTAGATGCATTGTTGTTACCGCAAGCCGCAAGCACCGCAACCAGTGTCAGGCTAAAAAATGTAAGTAGAACTTTTTTCATTGTAAATCCCCCTCTAATCTATATTTTGTATTGAATAAGGATATATATGGATGTACCTTATTTCCGTGTGTAATGTTTTACGAGTCGGTCACCGGCCATTTGTAGCAATTGCACCAGTACGACAATAAATATTATAGAAACAATCATAATCTCCGTCTCATAGCGGTGGTAGCCGTAACGAATCGCCAAGTCACCTAATCCGCCGCCCCCAACCATACCAGCCATTGCTGTATAGGAGACCAGTGTAACCAGTGTGATCGTAACTCCAGCGAGCAGACCTGGACGAGCTTCTGGCAAAAGAACACGCATAACGATTTGGTTCGTCGATGCTCCCATACCTTGTGCGGCTTCGATGACTCCGCGGTCTACCTCTCTTAACGACGTCTCTACCAAGCGGGCAAAAAACGGAGCTGCACCAATCACCAGAGGTGGAATCGTACCGAGTACACCAATGGAGGTTCCAACAACGGCTTTGCTGAAAGGAATTAGAGCCACCATCAAAATGATAAAGGGTACGGAACGTAGAATATTTACAAGTAATGATAAGACCGAGTAAGTTACTCTGATTACTATACTATTCGATTTCCCCCATAAATACAATAGAATTCCGAGTGGTAAACCAAGAATAATTGTGAACAATCCGGAAAAAAATATCATTTTTATAGTAGCAACCGTAGCATCCATCATTTCTTGCCAATTTAGATCTGCAAAATTCATTACGAAATCACCTCCACATCAAGGCCTTGAGCAATTAGCCTGGAGATCGTTACAGCAATCGCCTCAGCTGGCCCTTCGAACCGCACAATCATCTGTCCATAAGGCACATCTTTAATCGTTGAGATGGTACCATGTAAGATTGCAAAGCTTACACCCGTATCACGCACGACATCGGATAGTGCCGAGCCGTATGTTTTTTCTCCGAAAAAAGTAATTTTGACAGCTTTAGAGTTATCCCCGGCAGCAGCATCAAGCGCCACTCGAAGAGGTCCTTCATTCTGTGTCTCACTGCGAATGAAATCGCGTGTAACCTCATGCTGCGGCTTGAGAAATACCTCTGTAACTTTGCCTTGCTCAACAATCCCACCACCATGAATGACCGCGACACGGTCGCAGATGCTCTGGATTACATGCATTTCATGTGTGATCAGCACAATGGTCAAATGGAATCTTTTATTAATATCGAGCAGCAGCTTAAGAATGGAATCCGTTGTCTGGGGATCAAGCGCAGAAGTGGCCTCGTCACACAGCAGCACATCAGGGTCACTGGCTAGTGCCCGGGCGATGCCGACCCGCTGCTTTTGTCCTCCAGATAACTGAGAAGGAAACTTATCTTTATGTTCTTCAAGCCCAACTAGAGCGAGCAGGTCTTTGACTTTTGTATCAATAGCTGTTCTAGATGTACCTGCAAGGCGCAGTGGAAAGGCAATATTATCGTATACGGTCGCCGAAGACAGCAAATTGAAATGTTGAAAAATCATCCCAATCTTGCGCCGCTGTTCCTGCAGCTGACCTTGGTTAAGACTGGTTAGCTCAACACCGTCTACCCAGACCTCTCCTTCTGTCGGACGTTCCAACAGATTAATGCAACGGATCAATGTACTTTTCCCGGCTCCAGAGTGGCCGATGACTCCGAATATTTCACCTTTCTCGATGGACAGATTCAATCCAGAAAGTGCTGTTGCCGCATTACTCCCTTTTCCATAAACCTTTGTTATCCCTTTTAGATTAATCAACTCTCGTCGCCCCCCCTTTATACTTCACTTATTCTATACAAAAAAACCTCCAACGATCGATGCAGATCGCAAGAGGCTCTGTGGGTTTATTAAGACAATGCCTTCTCATCTGCCAACGACCGCAACCTGCGCCATTGTAGGAATTAGCACCATGACATTTGTACAACGCTTCCCGCGCTGGTTACAAATCGGTTGCCGGGCTTCATCGGGCCTATCCCTCCGCCGCTCTCGATAAGATAAAGTTATGAAATTATATTTTTTCTGAAATCGTACATACTTTAATGCAAGCATAAGTATAGTGAGTTTATCTATTTTTGTCAAAAGGAAATATATTGAACAATTACGATTTTATGCTCTTTACCTTGCTTATTTCCTTACGCAGCTGTTCATTGCTGTAGCTAAATGCCGCGATTAATGTCTTACAGTTCATTTCGAGCGATTGTTTTAAATCCTCAAGATGGCTATCCAGATCCTCGAGCTGAATTTTGTCATGCAGACCTTGGTGCCGCTGCCACAAATCATCCTGCATTTCGGAATTCATATAATGAATTTCAGCATTTCTGCGCTTGCGTAAATTCTCCAATGGATCGCGGTAGGAGTTCTTAATCTCTTCCAGTTGATCCGCTAATGCAGGATGCACATTCAATAATTGAAGCTGACGCAGCACTGTAAAGTAAGAAAAGTGCGTTTTTAATTTGGATGTTTTGAGATCATAAAAATGATTCAGTACCGTCCCAAGCTTGTCCAGAAGAGAGAAAACCCGGATAAAGCCATCTTTATAAAAATAAACATAACGTGCATAATCACCCTGTTCCACCGGTGTCATATCATCCATATAACCCGCAATCACTAATTTCCGGTAAAAAGCGGCCGCGAACCAACTTTGCTCCAGTTCATCCAGAGAGGAAATCAGCCCACGTGTCCAAATCTCCAGCTTGCGGTATTCATGGTCATTATCCTCATGGGCACTCATTTCCTTGCGCAGCAATGCTGCAAAAGTGGCCATATTCTCCATCGCATCAGCCAACACACCGCTGTTCTTTCGAGGCGGCTCTCCAAGTAATACCCGCAGCATATCCCAGTCCTCCTAAAGTTTTGTTCAGCGTCTGCTTCCATGGACTGCTTCGTACAAAACTCGCGACGTAAGCATCGGCCAATCAGCTCCACGATATACCGATTTCCACTTTATTATTCCGCGGGTGAAGCACCTCTATCCACGGAGGGAATGTTCTACCAAGGCGGTGGAATCATTGGGCTCGTTACATTTTTTCCAGACACGACACTACTCGCGCGATTTAGCTGCCAGACTCTTACACTCATATAACATAAGACACCAAACAAACTGGCAATCAGCAAAATATGAGCCAAAGCGGCAAATATGTACAGCCTTTCATTATCTAGAGTGTAAACCACAGCCGCCCCACTAAATACCTGCATCAAGCATAACAGCACTGCAGCTATACCCAGCGCTCTAAGCTCTGGATAATCCTTATGTTTCCAAAATGCTAAATGCCCAAGCAGCGCAGTAAGCATGAATAAGATTAAAGCCGCAATCCGATGCGTAAAAACAACACCTACACCTCCGGAAAGCTCCGGAACCCATTCTCCATTACAAAGCGGCCAACCCGTACACCCGCCTTGTGAATCCGTATGACTTACAAAGGCTCCAATATACACGACAATATATGAATAGATGGCAGTAAAACAGGTTAAATTGCGAAAAGCCTTACTTACGGGCTTCTTTTGAGCCTCCAGCTTATGATCATATTCACGTGCTTCATGCCATCTCTTGGTTCCAAGAGCCAACATCATAGCGCTTGAAAAGGCGATCAAAGAAAAACCCATATGCAACGCCATTACAGCGGCGGATTGGGATTTAATTACTGCAAGCGCTCCCATACCACCTTGAACGATGACGAATACTAAGGTCATAAATGCATATCCCAGCAAATCGCGCCGCGTACGAGCATAACGCCAAAAAGCAAACATCGAGGCAAGTGAGAATAACCCTGCCAAACCGCTAAACAAGCGATGGGTGTATTCAATCATCGAGCCTATAGTATAAGCCGGAATTAATTTTCCATGACAGAGCGGCCATTCATTTCCGCATTCCAAGCCCGATCCAGTCTTCGTCACTACCGCTCCTCCGAGTACAGCGAGGAACATGATAAGGCAAGTAAGATAACTAAGCCATTTCAACTGATTTGTCGTCAAAAATATCACCCGCAGTTTTTAGTAATGAAGAAGCAGCCAGACTTATATTTCAAAAAACCACCGCTTTGCACAAACAGGCGAAAGCGGTGGTTCCTTAGGAATTACTTTTGAAGGCTTTGATGCACTTGGACCGCTTTATCAAGGAAATTCTCAATCTCTTCACGGGATTTGCGCAATTTATTAACGAATCTAACCAATTCCCGCCCATCCGAATATGCGACGAAGCTTGGAATACCCATAATATTTTGTTCTTGACTAACATCGCCCACGGCATCAACATCTACCTCAACCAGTGTAAGGCGGTCTGCATAAGACTGCTCTACCTCTGGGATAAAAGGATCGATAAATTTGCAATCCGAGCACCAGTCAGCCTTGAAGATGGCCACTGTTAATCGAGGTGATTGAATGGCTACCTGAAATTCAGCAGGAGAACTAATTTTGTCCATGATTTACTCAGTCCCTTCTTCAATATCTGTCTATTTTCTACTCTTTAAGTGAAGCAAAATGCAGTGTAGAAGTCAAACCTATTCTCTCATACGAACACGTGCAGGCTGTAACTTCATCAGCGGATTCAATAATTTTTGCAGCGCCCGCGGATAACTGGAGATTTCCTGTTTAGTCAGCACGCCCAGCACAATAAGCAGTACTAGATAAATAACAACAACAGCGGCTCCTACAACAAGACAAGTGATCAGAAACGCCAAACGTGCAGGCATCAGATCTGTTAACAGAATCCCAGCCTCATTCAAGCCATAACCAATCCCGCCGGACACAAGTACCGCAATCACGAAACCGCCCCAACGCTTGCCCATAATTTCAAAAGGCACAATCGATTTCAGCATACGTAAGTTAAGCAAAGTAATGACCACGAAACAAAGTGCTGTTGCACCGATGATTCCGTAGATGCCAAATACCTTACTAAGTAATAAGCTTGCCACTAATTTTACAATAATACCCGCTAACACATAATACATGGAAATTCGCGATTTGCCCATACCTAACAAAATAGAGTTCGTTGTCATCATCGTAATCTGAAAGATCGTTCCTAAAGTAAGCATGGCTACGATACCACTGCCATCTAAACTACTGAATAAGAGGCCATTAACTGAATATGCAGCAACTACGAGTGATAGAACAATCGGTGCTCCTGTTAAAATAGAGATACGAAGTGCTAACGTCACTTGCCCTTTTAGATGTTTTTCATCCCGACGGGCATATGCAGCTGAAATAATTGGTATTAGTGAAGTGCTCAGTGCTATAGAAAGAACCGGCGGAATCCCGGCGACACTCTGTGCCCGACTCCCGAAAATACCCAAAGCACGTGTGGCATCAGCTACACCAACTTGTCCACTCAGTAACGGTACAATTAAAGATGTATCAATAAAGTTCACTACTGGAACCGTAACTGAAGATAGAACGATAGGAATGGATAATTTAAATATATCCTTATAAATTCCAAATAGAGGAAGCTTTGCTTCATTCGTTTCGTATAACGCAGTTTGCCCCTCACTACGCCGTAATTTCATAGCGTAATAGAGCATTACACCAAAAGCACCAACACTACCAAATACACTACCGAATGATGCTCCAGCAGCCATCCAAGTGTTGTCGTACCCTTTTTGTAACAATACAAATGCCAGAAGAACAGCTGTAGATACCCTCGCGATCTGCTCCACAATTTGAGAGATGCCACCAGCCATCATATTATTCCGCCCTTGAAAGTACCCACGCATCATTGCTATAGAAGGGAAGAGTAGGAGTGCCGGAGCTATGGCCCGGATCGCCAAAGTACTTTCAGGAACTTTTGCATATTCTGCATAATAAGGAGCACCTATGTATAACAATGCGCTCATAATTACGCCAACTACAACACCAAACATTAATGCCGCCCGATACACCTGTTGAGCTTCATTTGGCCTATTCAGTGCATAACGCTCAGATACCATTTTACTTAATGTACTTGGAATCCCTGCTGTAGCCAGCGGTAATAACATCAAATAAACTGTGTTTGCCTGCGTAAATGAAGCATTACCAACATCATTAAATAAATGCTCCAGCGGCACCCGCTGGACAAGCCCGAGTACCCTTGCCACCAAAGCTGCAGCAGCAAGGATAAGCGTGCCTTTAACAAAAGACTCTTTCTTGGACAAACTCTTTCCCCTTCTTCACTGTTAAATTAAAACCGGGCGACCCATATAAAAAAGAGGACGACCATAATTACCTGCAACACGATTTTGACCAAGGTGCTGCTAAATAAGCCGAGTATGGAGCCAACACTTACCTTAGCAGCTTTAGACGGGGAAGATCCCACAATCAATTCTCCAATAAAAGCCCCTAGAAATGGTCCAATGATAAGACCAAAAGCTGGAATAACAAAAGGTCCCAAGATCAGCCCGATCGTGCTCCCGATAATCGATGAACGTGAGCCGCCAAATTTTTTGACACCCCACGCTCCTACAACATAATCAGCAACAAAAAGAACTACAACGATCAGTGTTTGAATAATCCAGAACCAAACCCCAAAGGGCTCAAAAGAAAAGAACCAGCCGTATACAAAAAAGGCAAGATAGATCGCTAACGCACCCGGCAGTATAGGATACACAGCCCCTGCCAATCCTACAGCAAACAAAACAATGATAAGAATCCAACCCAGGATCGTCAATTTCTTAACCTCCTACTAGCATAATGCTCCATGGATTCACTTCGCAGTACTGCTTTTATTATTTGCTGCCTACAGAGGCTGCAGCTTCGGTAAAGATATACTTTTGGATGACCTCAGCAATCCCGTCTTGATTATTGGTCGCCACCACAACGTCAGCCTCTTGTTTAACCGTCTTTTGCGCATTGCCCATGGCAACCCCAAGCCCAGCCTGCTGGATCGCCGCCAGATCGTTAAGGCTGTCGCCCACAGCTACAACTTGCGACATTTCTATTCCCAGCAGCTTGCAGACTTCCTTTATTCCTGCTGCCTTATTCACGCCTAGAGGATTAATCTCCAGATTGTGCGGAGAAGAGTTCGTAATCTCCAGTCCACCCATATCTTGAAGACGAAGCAACAGCTTATGACGAAGCTCATCATCTTCAGTGTGATAACCGAACTTAAGCCATTCTCTACCCGTTACATCCCCATCCCAGTTATCCTGTTTAAGAACTTCGTCCAGAGAATAAGCCCAGAACCAGATGTCATCTGCTTTTGCAAGATCATACATTTCTTGTACCAGCTTGGGATCCATTAGTGATCTCCGGTATATTTCATGTGGCGCTCTCCACACCTCACTGCCGTTCACAGTGATCATCGGTGTCTCTAAACCTAGCTGCTCTGCATAGGGTAAGGCACTTACAAATGCTCGGCCTGTCGACAGACAGACATGAACGCCTGCGTTGACCGCCTTTTGAATCCATTCCACCGTTGTGGGTGTAATTATCTGTTCATCATTCAGTAGGGTTCCATCCATATCCAATGCAAGCAGGCGGTATTTGGCAATCATTTGCCACCCCTCCATTCTTGTATGCTCTCATTTGAGAAGCTGTTTATTTTTTAAATCTTAGCCATAGGGTCAGAGTTACTCGGTACCTGTAGTCTCTCCCTCCTTCGCATTATCATTAGTATTATTGCCAGACTGGAGACTTTTCTTTGGAACTCCATCAAGGCCATATTCCCAATCATAGGCATCAAATATTTTACGTGCGACTGGTGCCGCACTTTGTGAACCAAAACCACCTTCAGGGATTACAACCGCCACAGCCAACTTAGGATTATTACGTGGAGCATATGCAATAAATACCCCATTATCGCGAATTTCACCCTTAGCTACTTGCTGAGAGGTTCCCGTCTTACGGGCAAAGTCATAAGGGAAATCAGAAAAAGCACTAACTTCACTTCGCATCCCCTGCTTAATTTCATTCCAGTAGGACTTATCGAAGTTTGTTACTTCATCGAGCACCTCACGTTTAAACTCTTTGACTATATTTCCATCTGCATCAGTAATCTTGCTAACCAATTGAGGTTTAATCCGCTGTCCTTCATTAGCAAGTGTTGTAACATACTGCGCAAGCTGCATTACTGTATAACTTCCTTGTTGTCCGAAAGAGGCATAGACCAGTGCGGACTGCGCACTACCAGCAGCTTCTATATTGGTATAGTTTCTTTGACCCAAGAATTCATTTGGCAGGTCAATTCCCGTAGATACACCAAGGCCGAACTCTTTCATATAGACATCCCAGATGTCTATCCCTTTGCTTTTATATTTGTCATACAATCTTTTACCGACCATATCGACCATAAATGCATTCGAGGATTTCTCAATGGCTCTAGCAGGATCCAAAGAACCATATACGTGGTTAGAAGAGTTTCTTACCTTCGTTTCATGCCCAGACTTACCAAAAGTCGCAAAACCTCTATCCTGATAATAAGAAGAAGTTGAAAACAACCCTTCATTCAGGCCCACGAGTACACTCAAAGGTTTAATCGTTGAACCTAGAAGCAATACAGATCTTAGTCCGTTCCCTGAGGTTCCCGAAGAAATAGGAGTTATCGTACCGTTCTGATAGTTATCCATAATACTGTTCCAGACATCTGCAGATAAAGAACCCGTTGTCCAAACATTCGTATCATAGTCAGGCATACTCGCCATAGCAACAATATTGCCAGTATCTACTTCCATCGCTACTGCATATCCCGTTAAAGCATTCGGATGCGTTCTGCCTTGTACGGTATTAGAGTGCAACCATTTGAGCTGATCTGTTATCGCCTGTTCTGTCTTCATCTGAACGTTCTTATTAATTGTTGTCCAGATGTCATTTCCTTTGACAGGCGGAACGACACGCTCAATTTTCTCCGCCATATTCTGTGGATTGACGGAAATTTCCTGATAGCCGTTTTGCCCGCGAAGCTCACGCTGATATTTCAGCTCCAGCCCATCGAATCCAACAAATTCATCATCCTTATACGTTAGCCCTGGCTCCGGATTGTTTTTCATAGCACTTAGAATGTTTTTATAAATATTAAGACTGTTCGCGGATTTGAAGGGTTTGATATAACCAATCGTCTGTACAGCAACCGTATCTTTATCGTAATGACGAATGCTCTCCTCGACAATCTCAAGCCCCGGATATTCTCCTTTATGTTCCATGAAATAAGCAACTTCTTCAGTAGTCAGATCAGCCTTAATTCGCCGTGCCATAAAGCCAAGTGATTTACGGAAATATAAATCCAACGCATCAATTACATCTTTCTCCGTCATCTTCTCTGCATTTGGATCCCCATATTTATTGAAATCAGCTACCAGCTTGGCTGCCAATGCATCAGACTTGGCCTTAGCCTCTGGGGTCAGCGTTGTTTTACCGGTGACTTTATCTGTTTCCTTAGCCGTATACTCTTTATTGAGTGTGATATACAGCGATTGAACAGGTGTGGAATAAGCTAGCTTCTCACCACCTGCAGCGTATATAACCCCTCTCATGGAAGCTAACGGTACATTTTTAGTATCTCTACTCGTCTCTACCTCAGTTAAAGTTGGGCCTTCCACGAACTGCAGAACAGCTAGTCGGATGATGATTACGCAAAATATAACGAACGTGCTAAAGAAAAACACGTTGAGTCGCAGGCCGATGGAACTTTTGCTGCTGGTCTCGTCAGGAGGTGAGGCCTGCTTACGGAAAAAACTCACAGTTTGTCTCTCCTTTTTCTCTAATTTAAGCTTATTGTTCTTGAACGGGATCTGCCACAGGTGGAATATTCTTCTTCGGAACCCCATCCAGCCCATATTCCCAATCATAAGCATCAAAAATCTTACGGGCAACCGGAGCTGCACTATTGGAGCCAAAGCCGCCTTCCGGAATCACAACCGCTACAGCCAGCTTCGGATTCTCACGTGGAGCAAAGGCAATAAAGACCCCGTTATCACGGTTTATATTTTTTCTATCCGTTTTTTCAGAGGTTCCTGTCTTACGGGCAAAATCATAAGGAAAATCGTCAAAAGCACTAACTTTACTGCTCATTCCCTGTTTGATTTCTCTCCAGAACGATTTATCAAAGGTTACGCTATTAAGCACTTCTTTTTTAAATTCCTTAACCACCTTACCTTGCGCATCCGTAATCTTACTTACAAGCTGCGGTTTAATTCGCACACCTTCATTTGCAAGTGTAGTAGCATACTGGGCAAGCTGTAATGTAGTATAACTGCCTTGCTGGCCAAAAGATGCGTAGACGAGCGCGGCTTGTGAGCTCCCTGCAGCCTTGAAATCTGTATAGTTAATCTGACCTGGTGATTCACCGGGAAGACCACTTTGTGTTGACACACCCAGTCCGAACTTTTTCATATATTCGTCCCAGACCTCTACACCTTTATCCCCCAGGTATTTCTTGTATAGTTGCTTTCCGACCATATCTACCATAAATGCGTTAGAGGATTGCTTGATAGCATCAGCCGGATACAATTTTCCATAGACGTGACCTGATGAATTTCTAACCGATGATTTATCATCCTTACCGAAATAGGTAATTCCCACATCGGGATAGGTGCTCGAGGTGTTAAAAAAACCTTCATTTAAACCAATTAATACACTTAACGGTTTAATGGTCGATCCCAAGAATACAAGTGAGCTAAAATCATGACCCGATCTCCCGGAAGAATTCGAGGTAATTGTACCATTCAGATGATTATTCATAATTTTATTCCAGACAGATGTAGGCAGCGAGTCCTTTGTCCATACATTCGAATCGTAATCAGGCATACTCGCCATAGCGACAATATTCCCAGTCTCTACTTCCATTGCTACTGCATAACCTGTTAAAGCATCAGGATGAGTTTCGCCTTGAACAGCATTGGTGTGCAGCCATTTAATCTGATCCAATATGGCCTGTTCAGTCTTCATCTGAACATTCTTATTAATGGTCATCCAAATGTTATTGCCTTTTACAGGGGGAACGGTCTGTTCTACCTTCTCCGCCATATTTTGAGGAGTGACCGAAATGACCTGATAACCATTTTCTCCGCGCAGTTCGCGTTGATACTGCATTTCCAGACCGTCAAATCCTACATATTCTTCCGTTTTATACATAAGTCCCGGTGAAGAATTGTCTTTCATTGCACTACGAATATTTTTGTACATCGCTATGTCTTCGGTTGATTTAAAAGGTTTACCAAAACCCACCGTCTGCACAGCTACCGTATCTTTATCGTAGTGGCGTACACTTTCTTCCACAATGGTAATACCTGGATATTCATCCTTATGTTCCATGAAATAAGCTATTTCTTCTGAAGTTAGCCCTGCTTTTATACGACGCGGTACATAACCCAGATACTTTTTAAAGTCCAGATCAAGTAAATCCAGCACGTCCTGCTGCGTTAACTTAGGGGCATCTGCACTTCCATATTTCTCAAACTCCGCTACTAATCTTGCTGCAAGGTCATTAGACTTATTTTTCGCTTTTTCCGTTAGTGAGGTTTCACCCGTTACTTTATCGGTAGTTTTAGCTGTATATTCCTTATTTAGGGTAAGATAGAGCGACTCAATAGGTGTAGAATAGGCTATCTGCTCACCCCCGGCAGCAAAAATAATCCCTCGCATGGCTGCCAGCGGAACAAACTTCGTATCCCGTTTGATCTCTTCTTCTGTCAGCAAAGCTCCCTCAGTAAACTGCAAACCTGCAAGACGCACAATAATGATACAAAAAATAAAAAAGGTGCCAAAGAAAAACAGATTCAATCTCAGACCTACAGAATGTTTCGAAGATTTCCCGTCCGCAGGCGGGAGCTGCTTCCCAAAGCTCACCAGCTTTCTTCCCTTCTATATAAAAATAATGTCTGAATTGCCTTAGCCAGCGACATTGCTCTTATAATGAAGGTGATTTCTAAGAAGCTGATTGTGAGCATTGCACTCGCATTTGTGTTAGAGCGGTTGGTATGAGTTTATTGTACCACACGGAAGGAGTGCGGCGCCCTCACTCAGAGTGCGTTCTCCCTAATATGCGTATCGTCAAAATCCTTCGGATTAAACCAATCCCCACTGCTCGCCCAAGTGGGATCCAATGGAATCCAAGCTTGCCGGTCACTTATATAAACTTCATTCCAGGCATGTGCGCCATACCCGCCTCGACCATCATAGCCTTGACCCGTTACAACGCGCACCAGCAATCCTTGGGAGCGGGCCATTACAGCGTAAAGACGTGCATAATCAATACATACCCCTATGCGTGTGTCGAAGGTATCCTGCGGGGTCTGTTCATGCCAAATTCTATTTTTTTCATAATTTTCCGCTTTGGCGTAATCATAAGTTACTCGTGTTCCTACCCAATCATACAGTAGTCTGGCTTTCTTCTCGTCTCCTTGCGCTTGTCCAATAATATCTTCAGCCGCACCCACAATATCTTGTGGAATGTCATGATCAATAACTTCATATTTTCTGCGCAGGATATCATTCATCTCAGCTGCAACGGTCTTCGTCAGAATAGGCAGCTTTTTCTGCACTGTCTCCCCAACAAAGGGCTCAAATACAGCGGCAGCGCTTTGACTGTAGATCGGAGAAGATTCAACATAACGGCTAAATTGACTTTCTGGATTTAGGCCAACACAAATGAAGAGAGCAAGCACAATAATTAAACCACGAGTCAAACCTATAATTAATCCTATGATAGCTCCGCCCATACGGCTTACTTGCGTAATCTTTCTGTCCTTAAATGTCTTGGTGCGCCGTAGCTGATGGAATGGGAGCAGCATAGACAACAATCCCAGAAGCATGCGAATTAAGATATAAGAGAGCAATAACAACAATAGAAACCGCACCAGCGGCGATTCCGCCAGCACAGACACAGCCGTATAATAAATTTGCTGCCACTGGGTCAGCTGTTTATCAGGCAGACTTATTCCTGCTGCCCAAGTCTGTACATGAGGATTGAGATAAGCCGCAGCAGGAATGGCCAGCACCAAAGAAGCTATTGTATACAGTCCTGTTCCCAGCAGACCGAATAATCTTCCGGTAGCACTTGAGAACCCTCTGCTCCAGCCTTGCAATAGTGAAAAGACTACTACCAGCAGGAGGGCGATGGAGATGATATTTGCATCACTCAGACTAGTCAACCAACCGTTTATCATATCCAATCTCCCCTTTCAGTCGCCCGCTTGCTTGTTTTGATAATGATTTAAACTGAAGCCGTTTATTGATGTTTCCGAGCTTCCTCGATAAATGTTTGTGTGGTATCAGTAATACTCCACTTCCCAAGACTAACTCCGCGGAAAGTAACCTCTACCTTATCTTCGCCAGTAGTACCTTTCACTTCAATATTCGGAGTTGTAATCGTAAATGTTCCGTCACCATTTGAAGTGTACTTCGCATCCTGCGCCTCTTTAAGCATAACCTCTTGTGCTTCCTTCTTCACCGTACTTACCGTTCCATCTGCCACCTTATTCACAGCGTTACCAATTTGGTCCATTGTCACACCACTATAGATGAATAGACCTACAACGATAATAATGACAATCGCCCATTTCAACATCGTTTTGACCAAATTAACAACCGCGAACAACAGAATGAGCGCAATAACAATAACTAACCAATTCTCTCTAATAAACTGTGACCACACCTCTGGATCCATCAACCTCACAACACCCCTATCACCTAGTTTCGTCCTAAGGATTATCTCCTCTATAGACATGACGCCAATATTAATTATTATACATGAATGCCCATCATAATTCATGGTTCCACAGCCAGAGAAAGGTATACCTGCTTATAGGAATTAAAAAAGCGGTATAAGCCCTCTCTGTCCCACGTAAAGTACAAGTAGTTGCTTGAATTTGATCTTCTTAAAATCCGCCTTCCTGCATTAATCTTTATTGTAGGTGGCTCTCGGAGGTGTTTCCCTGTGAAAACTGCGCTGTGGCTGTACCTGTTTCTTTTTCTGGCGTTTTTTGATTTACATGCACAGTATCCTATTCTAACGCCCTTTGCCATCTCTCTTGGTGCGGGACCCGCCTTTATTGGCTGGATGATGGGTATGTATTCGTTAACCCATCTTCCTGGCAATTTGCTCGCAGGCGTACTCGTCGATCGTAATGGCAGCCGCCGCTACATCGTCTTTAGCCTTGTTACTGCGGGAGCCATTCTACTGCTGCAGGCTCATGCTCAGCTTCCGTGGCATTTGCTGATGCTACGAGCAGCAAGCGGGTTCGCGCTCGCCTTCCTCTCTCCAGCGTGCATGACCTTGCTGGCTTCATTATCATCTGATGCTACTGAGCAGGGGAAATATATGTCCGGACATGGTATCGTTCATACCTTAGCTTCAGTGGTATCCCCGGCAGCGGGGGCCTTTATCGTAGCTAAAGCTGGCTATTCCGGCACCTTCACCACATTGGGATGGCTGCTTATCGCTACAGGCATCATGGCTTTTTTCAGTGTACCGGCGCCTGCCCGGCGTTTAGTGCGCCCTGTAAACTCTGCAGCACCTCCTTTAAAAAAACAGGATCTTCCTTCGGTCCCTATATCCGATGCCAATCCAGTTTCCAAACGTTATTATCTGCTGCCTTTTTTCGTTTCTTGTTCACAAGGGGTTCTGTTCTTTGAACTTCCTCTATCTCAGACCGGAAGTAATAGCATTGTTTCCACAGGAATTCTTTTATCGCTCCTTAGCTTAGGGGCTTTGGTAACACTCAGTTTGTTCTTCCTGAACCGCTTTTCCCCAGGAGGAAGAATAGCCGTGGCCTTGCTAGGTATGGCCCTTTGTTTTTTTGCGCTCGCCTCACTTCACAGCATTCCCGCTTCCGTTATTCTCTTTATGCTGGGTGCAGCCAAAGGAATATTATTTCCTGCAATGGCATCGCTCTTTATTAGTCTAGGTGGACCGGGACGTATGGGACGCACCTTCTCCATGCAGTCGATAGCCATGTCACTAGGCGCATTCGCAGGCCCTGTGGCCGCAGGACAATTAAGAGCCGTTGTTTCACCTTATTTCATTGCCTTTCTATTGCTGATGGTTGCACTATTACTGCTTCCGCCAAAAAATTCAACCAAACTGTCTACCTACTCTTCCAAATGGAATGGGCGGGCCGCATGATTTATTGTTTTTACGACATTTCCCGGGGAATGAAGATTTTCCTGTAGAAACAGTTGTTAAAACTGCTCCTCCTTCGGTAAACTATAATGAGTCTGTAAGTTCAGACTTCATTTCCGGAGGTGATTGTCAGCAAATGTCCATTACGATTATTGTCGAAGGCAAAAACGATCGCAGCAGATTACGACGCGTGCTGGTACCGGAAGTCGAAATCCTCTGTACCTTTGGTACATTAAATACGCTCAAACTCGAGTCCCTGCGACAAAAAGTAGGAGATGGAGAAGTATATCTTTATATGGATAACGACAGTTCAGGCAAAAAAATACGCGGGATTCTCCGCGATGCCTTTCCCGATGCTGGTCACATCTATACACGCCGGGGTTATGCCGGAGTGGAAGGCACTCCAGATGAATACAATATTAATCAGCTTGAAAAAGCGGGTCTGGAAGAGTTCATCATTTACCCTGAACCCATTCCTTTTTGATTCGCGATATATTGCCTAAGAAATTAAAAACGCCTTTTTCGTTATCCTTCAATAAATGGGATTCGAAAAAGGCGTTTCTGTTATGCGGTTATGTTCTATTCACGAGCCAATTCATTCAGCCTATCGGCAAGAAATTCAGGCGTTATGTTATCCGTATCCCCTGCGTCATACAATGCACGGAGACGATTGTCCCGATCAACCAATGCTATGCGATTGGCATGTACGAAATTTTCTTTACTATTCCCTGCAATTAGTACTTTAAAAGAATCAGTTGCCAGCTTACGAATGACTTCCTGATCCCCCCGTAAGAAGTACCAACCCTTATAATCTGTCTGGAAACGGTCCGCAAAGCTTTTAATGGCTTCACGCGTATCATTCTCTGGATCAAAAGAAATGGAGACGAACGCCGTATCTTTTCCAAAGCTGCCATCGTCGACCAGAATTTTCTGCGTCTGAGATAACAGAAACGTAGTTATAGGACATACATCCGGACATTGTGTGAAAAAAAAGTATACCAGCCGCGCCTTACCTTGTGTATCAGCCAGAGTAATCTGGTCTCCATCCACATTTTCAAGTGAAAAGTCCTGCACTTCTCCGATTACCGGCAGTTTTTCTTTTCCTAAATTCAAAGAATTAACTACCAGATAACCAGCCATTACCAAAGCAAGCAATAGTAGAATCCAGGTCCATTTATAACGCTTAAAGGTCTGCACGGACAATAATACCCTCCCTCTTCTTAACCGTGAATCGTATTCAATACAAGTACGATCAAACTTACCGTTAGGTAGTTAATGGAGAAGAGGAAGTTCTTCTTCGCCCAGACTTCGTCATCTTTTGCTGCAAAGCCCATCAAGGTTATGATTAACCAAGCCAGGGACAGCGCTGTTGAAATCACCAGATAAAAAATGCCTGCATAATCGTAGG
Organism: Paenibacillus sp. FSL H8-0175; assembly: GCF_045040615.1. Lineage (NCBI taxonomy): Bacteria > Bacillati > Bacillota > Bacilli > Caryophanales > Paenibacillaceae > Paenibacillus > Paenibacillus sp. FSL H8-0175. The sequence goes on from NZ_CP150299.1 coordinate 6,044,929, forward strand.
CGTACATTAACACTGGAATAGGCAGCAACAGTGCTACATAAGGAATCATTTGAAACTTCGTACGACGTGTTCCTTTGACTACAGGCAGCAGCGGAAATCCAGCGGCTCTATATTCTTCTTTACGTCTAATCCCGAGTGCCCAGAAATGGGGAGGTTGCCACAGAAACAACATCGCAAACATCAGCCAAGCCCCTAGATCAACTGTTCCCGTAACTGCAACGTAGCCAATTACCGGTGGCATAGCTCCAGAGATCGCACCTACTGAAGTGCTCCATGTTGATGTCCGTTTCAACCAAAGGGTGTATACTACAACGTAAACGAACATCCCTACAATCCCGAACAGACCGGCTAAAACTCCGGAAAAAGCAAACAGTACAATCAAGCCCGCAATCCCTAGCCCAATAGCATACAGCAATACGGTTTTGGGTTTCAGTCGTCCTGTAGGAAGCCCCCGATCGCGCGTTCTTTCCATCTTCATGTCCAGGTCACGGTCGAAATAGTTATTAAAAACACAGGCCGAAGCCATAACCAGCATTGTACCGAGCAGAGTCAGAACTAATCTGCCGTATTGAACATCCCAACCTGAAGCCAGCCAATATCCTGCAAAGGCAGCGATGAGGTTAGATCGGATAATACCGGGTTTTGTTACGGTAATGAAATCACGCCAACTTGCACCTTCCGGTGGAGATTTTGCAGACATAGCTGCAGAATCGGAAGAAGCTTGAAATGTTATATGATTATCCACACCAAATGATCCTCCTTCTAAACGAACTTCTAACGTTCTAGCCGAAGCACTAAATAGACTTCGCTGTTAACTTTATCATATCAAACCCGAGGAGACTTTGACAGTCATGGCACAGTATGTTCATGAATTTGACAATTACGTGACAATATTTATTTCCAGCCCGTTAATAACCTAAGCTGTATTTGGGTAATTATTAATAATGTACTTCCGAACAACAAAGGAGAACTGACCAATGGACACCGCTACACATTTAGTTATGGGCATAGGGTTAGCCGGACTTTCATTCGTAGATCCTGTCGTTGCTTCTGACCCTAAACTGGCCGGAGCCGTTATGCTGGCTACGATTTTAGGCTCACAAGCTCCTGATGCCGATACCGCATTAAGACTGAAGGACAATGCAATATATATTCGTAATCACCGGGGAATCACACACTCCTTGCCTTTTCTAATTTTGTGGCCCGCTCTGATTGCCCTAGTCTTAGGGCCTCTGTTTGGATTTACTGATTTGGCAGCTTTAAGCCATGTTGCACTCTGGGGTTTCATAGGCGTAGGCGTGCACGTCTTCTCTGATCTGTTTAACACCTATGGAACCCAGGCCGCCCGTCCATTCACTGAGAAATGGATTGCCTGGAATATCATCCACATTTTCGATCCATTTATTTTTGGCAGCCATATCGCAGCTATTCTACTCTGGATCACTGGGATTGTGCCGCCCAAACCTTTATTTATTACGCTTTATGCCTGTACCATTCTTTATTATATTTGGAGAACGATTGTTCATGCCCGCCTTACACGAAACATCAAGCTTAAAGATATACACCATAATGCTGGCGAACGTTATATTGTAATCCCTACAATTTCACTTAAACGCTGGAACGTAGTTAAAGTGAAAAAAGACGGCAGCTATGACGTTGGGCAGCTACTGAACAACCGTCTGGAATGGTTCAAACATGCGGTCTGCTCAAATCATCCCGCTGTGGAAATATCCAAGTCGCATCCAGATATTCAGTCCTTTCTATATTTCACCTCTTATGCGGTTGCCGAAGTAGAGGAGCTTCCTTCAGGATATATGGTGCGCTGGGGAGACGTTCGTTATTTACACCGCAAACAATACCCTTTTGTGGCTGTATTAATTATGGATAACCAATATAAACCTTTAAATACTTATGTAGGCTGGCTTAGCAGTGATAAGCTCGACAAACGATTTTCCATCGACCCTGGTTCTTTACGATGAAACTGTAGACTTACTGAGAGATCTATTCTATAATCACAAAAAATCCCGGAGTATTTTATAATACTCCGGGATTCATTTTAGCAGACACGGAAAGGAAGGCTCTTAATGGGTAAAGGACTCTCACTTTGGTTCGCTTGTTCTTCTATTCTTATTCTCACTGCCGCTTCAATCGCGATCAGCTATAGCTTCTGGCTGGCACTTCTGCTTGGTTTTCTTTGCGTAATGAATATTGGCTGGGGATTTATCCTCAAAGCCAGAATTAGACGCAAACAGGAAAGCTTAAGCTCTGACTAAGATTAACGAGCTGGCAGAAAGCCCATCCGCTCTTTTACGCCATTCAACGTCTCAGCTGCAACAATACGTGCACGTTCAGCACCTTCAGCAAGAATATCAGTGATCGCACCTGAACTGCGAATTTCATGATATCTTTGTTGCAAAGGCTCAAGTGTGGATACAACCACTTCCCCAAGATCCTTCTTAAAGCCACCATACATTTGTCCTTCATAACGATCGGCAATTTGCTGGAGGGACATCCCAGAACATTCCGAGTAAATACTCATCAAGTTACTAATCTCTGGCTTGTTAGCCGGATCAAAGATCACTTCACGTCCAGAATCAGTCGTTGCGCGGCTGATTTTTTTACGGATCACATCCGGCGAATCCAACAGGGCAATATAGCTGCCTGCATTCGGGCTGCTCTTGCTCATTTTTTTAGTGCCATCATCCAGAGACATAATGCGTGCGCCCACTTCAGGGATATACGGTTCAGGAATCGTAAAGAATTCGCCAAAACGGTTATTGAATCGGCCCGCTAAATCACGGGTCAACTCCAAGTGCTGCTTCTGATCTTCACCTACTGGCACAAGATCCGCATTATAAACAAGAATATCTGCTGCCATTAAAGAAGGATATACGAATAGGCCCGCGCCAACTGAATCCTTACCTGATGATTTATCTTTGAACTGTGTCATACGCTCAAGCTCGCCCATTGCCGTTAGCGTAGTCATGATCCAGCCCAATTCCGCATGCTGAGGCACATGAGACTGCATATATACATTCGAACGCACAGGATCAATTCCTGCCGCGATAAAGAGTGCAGCTACAGCTTCAGACTGCTCACGCAGTGCCGCAGGATCTTGAGCAACGGTGATCGCATGCATATCGACAACCATAAAGAAACATTGATGATCGTCTTGCAGCTTCACAAAATTTTTCAGCGCTCCGATATAGTTACCCAAAGTTAGAGAACCGCTCGGTTGTATGCCTGACATTACTTTTTTCAACATAATATAGACCTCCGTTAGATGTAATTTCCGATTTCCGAGAACGCAAAAAAAGCCTCATCCGCAAGGGACGTGAGACCGTGGTGCCACCCTTATTCGCTGCTTAACCTTTGTATAGTCAAAGGGAAACAGCCTTAGTCTTCCGTTAACGGGGAAGATCCGGCCGGTCTACTAGGGCATCTTGCTCCCGTTCAAGCGCGGCGCTCAGGGGTCCATTCATCAGGAGTGTCCTACCGGTTCGCATCAACCACCGGCTTTCTGAAGGTGCATTTCCTGTCTACTTGTCCCCGTCATCACATTCTCATCATAATTTAATGCCTTCATCATAGAACCATAAAGAGAAGTTGTCAAATCACTTAACCACTTCCGCATAAATCTGTTATGATAAGGTTATCCATGTTCTATTCGATTACAGTTACGATAAAGGAGCATATCTCATGAAACAGGTGACCAAAGGGCAGTGGGGCGGTTATGATACTTATATTTTGCACAGCCGCGAACTGGAAGTCACGCTTTTGCCGCGACTAGGAAACAACGTGATTTCATTGTTTGATGTAAAAGAACAACGGGAAATTCTGCGGCGGCCTGATGAAAGCGATCAAGCTTTCTTTATGCAAAAACCTTACCATTTTGGCATCCCGCTCTTAATTCCACCCGGAAGAATTCGTAAAGGAAAATTTCAATTCGAGGGTACAAGTTATCAATTTGACCAGAATACCGCTGGTGACAATCATATCCATGGTCTACACCGGACTCAATCCTGGTGTGTCAGCGATATTGAAGAAGACGAGGACGGTTGTGCAGTCACTACTGAATTCCTTACTGAAGATGATCCGCACTGGATGGAGCAATTTCCCATTCCACTCAAATTCGAAATGACATTCAGGCTTCAGGATGCCCGGCTCAGCCAGACTTTAAAGGTTACAAATCTCGGCGATCACCGTATTCCCTTTGGGATCGGTTATCACACCTGGTTTATGATCGATGGAGAACCTGAACGCTGGAATCTCAAGCTGCCCGTAAACAGCATTTATGAACTAAACGATGAATTGCTCCCTAGCGGCAATCTAATTCCACTTGGTGATCTAGATTCACTAAACTCTGGAATCAACCTCCAGGGAACTAATTTTGATACTGCTCTACGTATTGGTGACAAGCAGCCCGTAGAAGCCTTGCTATTACGCGATGATGGTTATGGTCTTCGTTATACAGCTGACGAGAATCATTTCCGTCACTGGGTCCTGTATACCAAAGGACCGGCCGATCAATTTCTGTGCATCGAACCTTACACCTGGCTCCCGGATGCTCCTAACGTTTCAGATGACCCTTCCTTCACGGGCTTGCTGAAGGTAGAACCAGGTCAAAGTCTTGAGCTGTCCACTATGCTGGAAATGATCTATCCCGAGAATTAAAGCAGATATACATTATATCGGTCTTCCCTTGCGTTTACGTAAGAGAAGGCCGATTTTTTGTGCGAGCTTAGTTATTTAGGCTTTCCTACCCTTACTTTTAATCGACTAATAATTACCATCCTTAAAACCTTTCGATAGCATGCATGAATTAGCCTCTTAGCGCTCATACTATCTTCACAACGGGCGAAGGAGGTGACACACATGGGTCAAGCAGGTCAAGGTCGTAGCAGCCGTTCCAATAACCTTGTAGTTCCTCAAGCAAATGCAGCGTTGCAACAATTGAAATATGAAGCAGCACAAGAGCTTGGAGTAACGATCCCAGCTGACGGTTATTACGGGAACTACACTTCCCGCGAAACTGGTTCTTTGGGAGGTTACATCACTAAACGTCTAGTACAACTGGCAGAACAACAACTGTCCGGTCGTCAGTAACATCGTTATCTTAAGTGTTTTATCCGGCAGAGGTCTTAAAAAGCCTATTGCCGACTAGCTTTCAAACCTCTCACACTTCTTCCAGAAGCTGTGGGAGGTTTTTCTAATTTATAGCCTATAATCCCAGCTGCAAACAATTTTTATGTAAAACGTTTAACTTAAAAATTGATCAGCACTCTCGGCGTAAGCATTACGGGGAGATCGAATCATCAGATTCGCCATATTATAATTAGACTCCAGCGTAGCATCTACGATTAGCTTTCCCTGTCTTATAGCGAACTCATAGCTGATCTCACCATGAGTCCAACGGCGTTTGTATTTCAGACTCTCCAGTGCCATTAGACGAAAAGAAGACTGCTGGCTCTCCGTTATTCCTTCCTTCACTTCTGTGAATCCCCCCCCCCGACCGGCTAAAGGATGATGACGTATGCCGAATTTGCCAATGGTATTATTTCGTATTTGCACAAATACCGTACCGGAAGATAGTCCTGACAATTCCTCTTGCAGTTCCCTAAACACCAAATCCATCTGTCTTGCTAATGATAGCTGTTCTGTCTTAAGCATATCTTTCCTCCTAAAAGTTTTGTGAGCTTAGCTACTTCGAGTTTACTTCGTCTTATAAATCGAACCCTAAATATTTGGGCTAAGGGCCCGTCGCCACTGCGGGGAATGTTTGGACTTCCAGCCGCTGTTCTCTCCAAATTTCTTGAATTCTTACGCGTATAGCGGGTGAAATTCGGAGACAAAGGCAGTCGCTCTCGCTCTTACAGTTCCAAAATTCCCCTCCGCCACTCCTTCCCCTTTTCCCAAGTTTCTGGTTCGATTTATATCGTTTTGTGAGCTTAGCTACTTCGAGTTTACTTCGTACAAATCGGCTTAGTAAGCGCTTACTTAAGCTTTTTGAGCTGAGCTCATTTGTCTTCCATGCAAGCCTTTTATAAGGCTCAAGGCTCATTATAGACCCCTTAAATACGTCAAACAACATTATTCTACAAAATTGGGTTATTATCCCTAGTAATGCGCAAAATTCATGGATCATTCGTATATTAATTTTTATAAACCGGGGGTTTTCGACATTTAAGCATTAAAAAAAGACCCCTTAACCGGGGTCTTTGCGTGTTCACACTGAAATTCCGTTATTTTTTGTGTCCTGAAATTTGTCTTATTTTAGACATTTCACGCTAAATGCTCTGTCATCTCCAAGAACTCGGTAATATCAGCCACGATCAGATCTGTAGCTCCTTGCCAGAAATCCGGTTTTGTCAGATCCACACCCAAATGTTTGAGCACCAAATCCTCCAATGTCATCACGCCGGTATCCTGCAACAAGCTATCGTATTTGTCTGCAAAGGAAGCTCCCTCTTGTAATGCCAGACGATATAAGCCTGTACTGAACATATAACCAACGGTGTACGGGAAATTATAGAAAGGTACATCTGTGATATAGAAATGCAGCTTCGACGCCCAGAAGTGAGGATGGTATTCAGAAAGCACACCACAGAAAGCTTCTTTCTGTGCTTCCACCATCAGAGCGGACAGTTCCTCAGCATTTACAAGACCTTCCTTACGTTTCTCATAAAAGCGAGTCTCGAACAAGAATCGAGCGTGAATGTTCATAAAGAATGCCACACTGTTCTGTATCTTCGTTTCAAGCAGAGCCAGCTTCTCCTCTGCATTGCCCGCAGCTTTAACCTGAGCATCAGATACAATCACTTCTGCGAAGGTTGAAGCGGTCTCTGCAACGTTCATTGCATAATTCTGATTAAATACAGGTTGATCATCAAGCAGGTAGGAATGATAAGCATGTCCCAGCTCATGAGCCAATGTTGAAACATTGGAAGGTGTGCCGCTGTAAGTCATGAATATCCGTGATTCTTTACTCTCAGGGAAGGAAGTACAGAATCCACCAGGACGTTTGCCATTACGATCCTCAACCTCGATCCAGTTATTATCAAAGGCACGCTCTGCAAACTCAGCCATCTTAGGACTAAATTTACGGAACTGTGTGACGATATCCTTCGCAGCTTGATCATAAGGGATCTTGCCGGAGGATTTGCCTACAGGAGCTTCGACATCGACCCATGAGAGAGAATCCAGCCCCAGCAGCTTGGCTTTACGCTGAAGGTAGGACACAAGTACAGGTTTGCTATTCGTAATCACGTCCCACATCGTATTTAAGGTGTCCTGTGTCATACGATTGATGCTGAGCGGATCTTTCAGAACATCGTCCCAGCCTCTGCCCTTATAGAGCTTCAGGCGGAAGCCTGCTAAGTGATTTAAGGTATCCGCGCAATTATCTGCCGCTTCAGTCCAAGCCTCTTCCCATTTATGGAACATCGTTTGACGCACTTTTGGATCTGGATCATCCAGCTTATTAAAAGCTTGACCAGCAGATAGCAGCTTTGTTCCTTCTTCATCCTCAAATGGGATCTTGATCGAGCTAACAATCGTATCATAGTGCCCGCTCCATCCATGATATCCGTCAACAGCTAATTCCAACGCTAAGCTTTCCAGCTCAGGGCTCATCTTCTCACGGGCCAAATCACGGCTCTCGCTCAGTACGAACGTTAAAGGAGCAATCTCTGGACGAGCCATCCACTCAGCCCATACCTTGTCCGTAGTCTGACGAAGTACATTGCTAAATTGCGAGCTGATCCCTTCGAATCCGGCGCGCATGCTTGTCACTTTGGCCGCCAGCCTTACCGCACCCTTGTCCATCTGATTCTGAGCGCCTAGACAGTCTGCGAAGGAAGTGACCTCCACAAGTCTTCCTGAACAGCTCTGAAGCAATGCTATAACCTCATCCAATGCTTTTGTAGACGCAACATCCGTTGGTGCCACAGCATCCTTCACAAAGCCTTGCAAGGATAAAATATCTTTTTCAAGCTTGCTCAAGAACCCTTCTAACTCTGCAGACGAAGAACCCCCCGGAAAAATAGTATCAAGTTCCCAAGTCAGTGATAACGGTTGTTTCATGTGTACTCACCATTCCTTTGCTTTCATTTGACTTTCTTTGTAATTGTCTTAACACCATGGTAAAGTGAATAACGATATCTGAACATTTATAGCCGATAAACTTTAGGAGGGCATCCATATGAAGCCACTACAAATTTCACCGGAAACAGCCATTACGTTATCCAAGCAACTAGGCGTTCCTTTGGAACACTTGATGCATATGCCCCAACATATTTTACTACAAAAAATAGCGGAGCTATCCAAAAAAGAAAATCCCCCACAAACTGAGGGAGAAAATGAAGAGACTCCTTCTGGGAAGGACTCACAATGATTCCATTTAGTCATACCTGGCCTTATGACATCATTCTAGGCGATATGTATGTGCAATACTGTCCATTCTGCAACTCAGAGAATGTGCTTCTGCCTATGAAGCCAAAAGAATTACAAATCGTTCGTGACGGCAAGAAAAAACTGCTCGTCTTCCCCTGCTGCAGCGCCAGTCCTACAGTTATAGATAATGACGGCGATTACCTTTTGTTCGATCGAGCTGTCAGATAAGCAAATCCTAACATTTTCTTTCTACAAAGCGCAGAGGAGAATTTAATTCTCTTCTGCGCTTTTTGTTGTTCGCAAACATTATGAACTTGAAGACAAGCCTTCGATATCAACTTCAACATCTAGAGCCTCAGCACGCATTTGCTCCCGTAAAATAACCCACTGCTCACGTGCCGCTCGAATCATCGCCGCATCCATGATCTTCTGATCATTGATCAGACGGGAGAACCACATTACAGCCACTGAGTATTCTCCGATCCGCCGATTAAGTTCGCCGATCAGGTACATGAGCCGGGCATCATTGCCGGCAATGCCATCTATTTCATAGACCTTAACATACTCGTCCAAAGAATAGCGTAAAAAACGCTTCTCCTGCTCAGTCTCCCCTTGATAGCGATAGAGCCAAGCAATATGATGCAGCAGACTTGCGATAATCCGATCTTTATCGTTAATACTTTGAGCACATAAAAGCGCCAGCTTATAGGTCTCGAGCGCAGTTTCCCAGTCTCGTTTCTCTCCAAAGTCCCGGCTCTTCCAGCGTTTCCCTACCTGTTCATTAAATGCCTTGCGCTGGCGTTCCGTCAGCTTGTCAGCCGAATTTTCTGTGGAGGCAAACCCGCAATTGGGGCAGACCCGTACAACATAATAATCCGGATTCTCATTTTTATAATACGCGCAGAAATCAGCATCACGTCGAATAGCCTTTTTTAGACTAGGACGTACCCGCGAGGTTGAAAATTCATTTTCACAGTTGCAACACTTGACCTTAATAGAATATAGGGGTATTAACTCTGTCAAGTACTCTCATTCCTTTCAGGATCAACCTGTCCCTTGTTATTCCTGGGGCATGTTAACAAAATGATGTGCAGGACCTGCAAGGCGGCTAAGCACGAATGAACGCAGTGGTTCTTCGACTCCAGTCTCCACCAGTGCCTCTTTCATACATTGTAACCACTCCTCAGCACGTTCTGGAGTAATAGGAATATGCATATGCCTTGCTCTCATCATGGGATGTCCATGTAATTCCGAATAAAGTGGACCCCCGCCAAAAAACTGTGTCAGGAATTGATATTGCTTCTCCAGAACTGGAGTAATATCTTCAGGGAACAAGGGTCCCAGCTGCGGATGAAGCTGTACCTTGGCATAGAACACTTCCACCAACCGATGTAGTGCTTCAGCCCCCCCTAGATTGTCATATATACTCTCATTTGGATTCATTGAGGTTACCAGCCTTCTTCCATATTAATGAAACGTTACTTATTTTATTATACCAAAGATAAGCATAACACGGATATCCGTCGAAAGTGCTCTCTAAACTACAGAAAAAAGGCGCTAAACTATAGTTCAGCGCCTGAAGAGTAAGGTTAGTAGGTCCTAAATTCCTCATCACCAGGAGGGACGAGAGAGACCCGGATTACATATACAAAAGCACAAACGAGAACTCCGGCTATAACGCTCATCGCCATCACTCCATCCCATTTAATCGTGTAACAGAGGGTGCATTTATTTATTACATAATATCATAATTCCTGCGAAAAAGCACAGATAATTGTAACCGCTTTCTCCATTTTTTTGTGCTGTTTGTCCCTCTTTTTGCATACATCTAACCATAGACCAGGAGGCGTTAATTATGACTTTTAAAAAGATTGGCGGCCCGCTGCTGGGATTCATATTGGCAGGTTGTATGCTGCTTATGTTACTTCATCCTGAAGCATCTCTTGCCGCAGCCTTACGTGGCCTGGCCATCTGGTGGGACGTGCTCTTCCCTTCACTGTTTCCCTTCTTCGTCATTTCTGAAATCATGCTAGGCTTAGGCATTGTCCATCTCTTCGGCGCTTTACTTGATCCACTGATGCGTCCCCTCTTCGGTATACCAGGCAGCGGTGGTTTTGTCGCGGCCATGGGATATGTATCAGGATATCCCGTTGGAGCCAAATTAACCGCTAAGCTGCGGGAGCAGAAGCTGATCAGCAGAATCGAAGGTGAACGCCTTGTAGCATTTACAACCTCCTCCGATCCTATTTTTCTATTAGGGGCGGTATCCGTTGGGTTCTTTCGCGATGCTTCTTTGGGGCTAATATTGGCACTAGCCCACTACGGAAGTGGCTTAATGGTTGGTCTCCTAATGTCATTTCATGGACGTAAGGAACAAAAGACCCCCACCCAAGACCCAACAAAAAGTAGTTCTGACGTCCCCTCTGCTCCAGCAAAACAAGGATTCGGCAGAATACATGCCGCACTCCTTGCGATGTCCGAAGCCCGGCGCAAGGATGGACGTAGCTTCGGAGAGCTGTTAAAAGGAGCGATCCAATCCTCGCTACAGCTTATTATTGTCGTAGGGGGTCTGGTTGTATTCTTCAACGTGCTAATGGAGCTGCTTGCCCGTGCCGGAATCCTGCCCTCACTATTTAGCCTGGCCGGATCTCTCGTCTCCCTTGTTGGAGGGCCTCCCGAATTAGCTCAGGCCTTGATCAGCGGATTATTCGAGGTCACCATAGGTGCCCGTTCTGCTGGTGAAGCCGCTTCTTCCATCCCGCTTCAATTCAAGGTCGCAGCAGCTGCCTTTATTCTCTCTTGGGGCGGATTATCTGTACATGCCCAAGTCGCCAGTATTTTGAACGGTACCGGGCTGCGTTATCTGCCTTTCTTAACTGCGAGACTAATACATGCCGTACTCGCAGCAGGTCTCGTGGTGCTGCTATGGAAGCCTGTGATGGGATCAGGATTGTCTTCTGCCTGGGTCTCTCTGCCAGCCTCCACCGCCTTTACACCTTCAGCCTCTGGTGTCACTGCCAACCTAGCTCTACTGAGTCTTATACTGGCCGCTGCTCTTCTAGTGTCACTGCTTATTCCTGTCTTTATGGCAATGCTCCGATTGATGCGCCGAAGTTGATTACATATTGTGTTCCGGGGCAAGATTGATTATGATCGGTGTATGACGGAATTATATAAAGGAGCTTGTACATCTTGAGATATTATGTTCTGGACCGCGGTGATGAGCTGTCAATCAAACTTGCCGAGCAATTTCACAAGCTGGCGGCGGAGCGGGATTTGCAACTGGATGCCGAGTCTCCGGAAATCGTCATCTCGATAGGTGGAGACGGCACAATGCTGCACGCTTTTCATACCTTTATCGATCAGATTCCCAACTTAGCCTTTGTAGGTGTGCACACAGGACACCTCGGCTTCTATGCGGACTGGCAAGCAGAAGAGCTGCCCACCTTAATCGATTATATGTGCGGAACCGGTGATACTGAGCCGCAAATACCGCGCATTGTGAAATATCCATTAATAGAGCTGGAGATTCACAAAAAATCGGGATCTTCGTCTCACATTGCCCTCAACGAATTTACCCTTAAAGGGGTGGATGGAACTATAATGATCCAAATCGACATCAATGATGTCACCTTCGAAATGTTCCGGGGCGATGGACTTTGTATTTCAACTCCCTCTGGCAGCACCGCTTATAACAAAAGCCTTGGGGGCGCTATGGTTCACCCTTCAATAGAAGCGCTGCAGATTGCCGAAATCGCGTCTATTAACAACCGTGTATTCCGGACAATGGGCTCTCCGCTACTACTGCCGAAGCATCATCATTGTGACATTTTTTCATGTAAAGACCAGCGTTTGCTGCTCACCGTAGATCATAACAACATTCCTGTTGATGACCTGATTTCAGTACGCTGTCAAGTTTCAGACAAAAAAGTCAGCTTTGCAAGGTATCGTCCGTTTCCGTTCTGGAACCGTGTCCGTGAAGCTTTCTTAGTCTGAGATCAGGGGATCAAAAAGCTGGAGATTTCAATATCTCCGGCTATTTTTGGTGTGACAAAACTAACACCAATTGATAGACATAGAGAGAAATCAAATGGTATAATGAGGCTATTTTACAAAGAGTTACATAAAAGGAGAGAGTACTGTTGAAAAAATTATTATCCCTCTTGAGCATAAGTCTTCTGGCCCTGATACTGGCGGTCCCGGCTTTTGCTGCTTCAAAACCGATTGATGTTTATATCAACGGCAGTAAGGTTTCCTTTACCGCAGGAACCCCATACTTAGCGAACAATTCTGTACTTGTCCCTTTCCGGGTCATCTTCGAAAAGCTTGGACTTCAGGTGCTTTGGGATGCCAAGACTGGAACAGTAACAGGTAAAAGTTCAAATCTGGCGATCAGCCTGAAAATTGGCAGCAACCGCGCAACCGTTAACGGAACCGTGAAAAAACTGACCACCGCACCAGTCTCCTCAGCTGGCACTACATACATTCCTTTACGTTTTATCGCAGAGGCAACCGGAGGCACAGCCGTCTGGAATTCAACCAGCAGAAGCGTGCAAATCACCACCCCAGTATCCAAAGATAAGGACGAAGCAGCGATTACAGCATTAATCCGTTTGTCTAATAAATATTTCAATGAAGAAAAAGCAATTAGCTTCTATTCCCTTATGGATTCAGAATCCTCTAATGCGGACTCGGTGGCGGATCTTAATGCATCCTTTGAGATTTTTGACATAAAAAATACTATTGAGAGTTTGGAAATCATTGATATTTCAGGCAATGACGCTACTGTCTATACACTGGAAAGCTCTCGCCGGACAGGTGGGGCCTATACGCCAGATACAGAGGACGAATACATGTATACACTTATCCGCAAGAATGGAAGCTGGAAAATATCATCTGTGGAATCCCAAAGCTCCGTGATACTGCTGACTCGTGAACAAGCTCTAAAAACAGCAGCTAACATTCCTCAAAATGATGCGGATGCCATCAAAGGTAATATCACCAAATATTATCAAGCTATGAATGAACAAAATTCGGCCGCTGTTCTTTCCACCATGACTTCATACGGAGAAGAATATGATACTTCCCTTAAGGAAGATCTGGAAGATTTCTTTACTTCATATGACGTCATTTATACTCCAAGCGTTTCGAGTATCTACTATTTTAGCGCCAAAGAAGCAGCTATTTATGTAGAAAGCAAAGAGAAGGATGCCAGTGAAGAGGAAACTTTTGAGCAAGGCACGATCTTCATTTTATCCAAGTCGGATAACGGGGTATGGACTACTGATAACACCTACAGCGTTTACTATAAACTTGTGAAATCCTAACAACCATACGTCACAGAAAGTTAATTCGTGCAGTGTATACTTTCTTATCTTATAAATTATATAAAAAGGGCGTATGATTCCATGAAATCCAATAAAGTAATAAGTGCACTTCTAGGCAGCTGTCTGGCTTTATCCCTAACTTTTGCTCCAGTGGTGTCTGCTGCCGATGCCGCTCAGGCATCTACAGATAACCGTGATCTTATCAATGAAGTCATGAATATTCTGGAGAACTATAACCTCTCCGGTGTAGATAAGGATACCTTGATTCGTGGAGCCATTGACGGCATGGTGAACACCCTGGATGATCCCTATAGCCAATACTTCAATACCGAGGAAGCGGCACAATTTGAACATGATGTTGATCTGGAATACGTTGGTATTGGTGTTAGATTGCAATATACCGCAACAGAACTCTACATCGAAGACATAACACCCGGTTCGCCTGCAGAACAAGCAGGTCTGAAACGCGGCGATACGATAGTCAAAATTAACGGAATCCCCGTTGAAGAGACTGAAGGTGACGAGTTAAGCGGAGCCGCAGGCACCAAGGTCACTCTGCAGGTGCTCCGGAATGGAGTGTCTAAATCATTTCGTGTAACCCGGAATGAAATCAGCTCAACTTCCGTTACCGGAACCATTGTTGGACAGAAAATAGCCTACATCACACTGAGCGGTTTCACACAGAATTCCGATGAAGAATTCGCCGCCATGCTGAAAAAGATGCGCGCAGCAGGTATGAAATCGATGGTGCTTGATTTGCGTGACAACTTAGGCGGCTATATGGATTCGGCATACAACATTACCTCCAATTTTATGGATAAAGGCATCATGATGTATACCTCCGATCAAACCGGAGCACTTACTCCAGTAACGATTACCAGCGGCAGCAAAATAGGTGTACCCGTCGTTATTCTAACGAATGAGTACACTGCCAGCGCTTCTGAGGCGCTTACTGGCGCATTACGTGACAATAAGCTCGCTACCGTCGTAGGCACTCGTTCTTTCGGCAAAGCACGTATTCAGAGCCTGCTTCCAATGTCTAATGGAGACATGCTGAAGCTGACTACGCAGAAATACCTAACTCCAAATAAAGAAGACTTTAATCACATCGGCCTTGCACCGGATATTGAGGTTAAAGGCAAAACTGCACAGCTGATTACCGCTCTTCAGATTGCAGGAATGAAAAGCATTGAGGTTTCCGGTGATCATCATATCTTGAACGTCAACGGGGTTGCCTTTGCTGGTAATGTGGGTCTAATAAAGCAAGGAGATAAGACTTATGCTTCTTCGCTCGTATTAGGTGCACTGATCGAAGGCGACATCACATGGGATGCCAAGAACAAAAAAGTCATCGTAACGAACGGGGCAGGTAAAGCGACCGGCTTTACATTGTCCTCCAAAGAGGCGCTTTCTCAGAACGGCGAGACCTTCATTGAATTAAATGCCTTTAAGAAGAAGTTCCCTGCGCTTGTATGGAGTTACAATGCAACACAGAAACAATTGAAATTATCTGTAAAATAGATCCTTAATCTCACTAATCATTAAGCTGCTGAATCAAGCACCAATGAGTAAAAACAGGAGTTGTCACATAAGCCATGAAATGGCCGTTGAGACAACTTCTGTTCTTTGTTTAGTTTGATAATATTTGCACCTACGAAACATCTGTAGCACCTATCGGACATGGATGACCCTAAACGCAATATTAATCCATATTTGTTATGCTATCGGACCCCATAGTCGCTATTGGTATGAAAAACACCATAATTACGCCTCTTTCTAACGAATAGCATCATTGGAGTCCGAAACCCCGCTCAAAAGGCTGAAAATTCGCAAATAACGGCATCTGGGTCCTTAAGCCTTAGGGGATGATGAAACTGCTGGGTCAAGCAGCCAACGACTAACAGCAAAGAGCAGCAGAGCAACACACAGCAGCACAGCAACACCGAGCGGCACAGCAACACCGAGCGGCACAGCAACACCGAGCGGCACAGCAACAGCAGAGCAGCGATCTCCAAGTACCGGGAGAAACGCTGCTCTGCTATTTTTTATAAGAAAAAAAGCTGGCTCATTCGTAGAAGGACTCTACTTATGGTTCAGCTTTCATCATTAAGATTGTGAATTTTCTATGTTTTGGTTGTTTTGGTTGTTTTGAGCGCTTTGAGGTTTTGGTGTGTTTTGGGGCTTCTGAGACTGACCTTGTGGCGGTCTGCCTTGGAAATCCTTTTTGGATTTCTTGCCCTGTGAATCCTTGCCCCGGTGATTTCGGCTCTGATGTTCTCTCACAGGTCTATCCTTCGCCATATTGTCCTTAGAAGAAGTCATCTCTTTAAATGCCAATGAGTGATTCGAGCCTTGCTTAGAGGATGTTTCTTTAACAGAGAACTCTTTATCTGCAGCCGCTTCATCACTAGCTTCCCCTTCTTGCTCCAAGGCCTCTTCATCACTCGGCTCTGGTATTTCTTTGATTAAAATATCCTTGAACATGCCTTCCTGTGGTACCTCTTTCAATTTATGCAGCACAAAATAAGCGCAGCCAAAATTGCAATATTCATTAATATAATCAACCATACCCGAAATCGCTGTATCCCGATTCACCTTAGGATGGTTGTCCCGGTAAAAACCTTTCAAACGCAACTGACTGTAACCCCAGTCACCGATAATATAGTCGTATCTTTCCAGCACCTCGCTATATCTCCCGCGAAACGCCTCCGGATTCCAACCATCCTTATGATCCAACATAAGTTCATAGCCTTTTCCGCCTATTACGATCAAACCTTTTGTCGCCTGCCTTTCTTTGGGTATCGTGGCGTTGATTATGCCGCCATCTATGTGGAATATTGGGCTTTCGGTCGCTGTTCTAGAACCGCTCCTACAGCACCAATATTCCCCTCCGATGACGCAAATCAACGATTTTTATGGGTAACCTAAGAGCAGAGATATCAGAACGCTGTCGCTTCTTCCTCCTCTTACTAACATTCTCCGTGAATTAAACCACAGAAAAGCAATAATTAGCTAGAAGAAACCGCACGCTCCTCGCGAGCTTGAGCTGCAGACTTCACCTGCTCATGCGCATGATAAGAGCTGCGAACTAGCGGGCCTGATTCCACGTGGCTGAAGCCACGCTTCATTCCCTCTTCCTTCAACAGTGCAAATTCCTCCGGTGGATAATATTTCTCCACATTTAAGTGTTTTGGAGTGGGTTGCAAATATTGTCCTAAAGTCAATATATCACAATTTACGGCTCGCAAATCATCCATTGCTTGTAAAATCTCATTCCACTCTTCACCGACACCAAGCATGATGCTCGATTTGGTTGGAATATTGGGTTTCATTTCCTTGGCTCTGCGCAGCAATTCCAAGGAACGAGGGTACTTCGCTTTAGCCCGTACACGATCTGACATCCGTTCCACGGTCTCAATATTATGATTAAGAATGTCTGGATTACTGTTCATGACAATCTCAAGACTATTCCGGTCTCCTAAAAAGTCTGGAATAAGCACTTCAACACTACATAACGGAAGGCGTTTACGAATCGCCGCTACCGTCTCAGCAAAAATCTGAGCGCCACCATCCGCAAGATCATCGCGGGCCACACTAGTCACCACACAGTGACGAAGATTCATTTTCTCTGCAGCTTCAGCTACACGTTCAGGCTCCTGCAGGTCCAGTTCTGTAGGCATCCCTGTATTCACTGCACAAAAACGGCATGCGCGTGTACAAATATCACCTAAAATCATGAAGGTAGCCGTACGGTTTGCCCAGCATTCATAAATATTCGGACACCTAGCTTCTTCACATACGGTATGTAAAGTTTTGGAACGCATCATGCTTTTGATTTCCTGATAGTTGTCACCGGTAGTTAGCTTAATCTTAATCCAATCCGGTTTAGGTTGCTTTGCTGTTTTATTAGACAAAATGATAAACCCCGCTTCCTCCTGAATGTGATGCTGCAGATGAAAGTTGCTGCCTCATATTATAACATGTGCGATTTACAATTGCCTGTTTTTGTGAAATATGCAGGGTGTATCATCTGGAGTTTCCAGCGAGATTTTTCTGGTACCTTTAGACAAGAACGGATAAAAAGTAGCATTTTGCACCAATCTATAAAAAAGCTTCATCCGAAGTGACTACATTCAATTTAATGCCCGGACAAAAGGAGGCTGTTATCTTGCTGGCCCTATTTAAGAATATTAAAGACCGGAGAACCCTGTTATGCCTGTCCGCGGCCGCTATCCTCTGGGGTGGTTTAAACCTTCCCGTTTCAGCAGCTGTAGCGCGGCCTACAATCCAACCGGTGATGAGCAGCGGGGATCCCGCTAGTGCTAGCAAAGAAGCGCAATGGTCTGGCCGTAGACAGATTTATGAGCAAATGAGCGCAGCTACTGGTATCCCGTGGTTTAGGTTCGCAGCCATTGATCAATATGAACGCACGCTCGCCAAAAAGGGAGCCTCAGGGCAGCCTGTCTCCACGCGCCTTACAGCCATAAAGATCCCGGCACCGGTATGGGCTGGTCCACTCAATCCGGATCAAGGGGATACTTCCCCGAACTCCATTAGCTTCTTTGATGGTTTTGGCAGTGATGGCTCAGGAGACGGCATTGCTGATCCAGAGAATGATGCGGACGTTCTCTATAGCATGGCTAGACACTTATTGAAGTATGGACAATCCGCTAGTGATTTCAGTATCGGGGTCTGGGAGTATTATCACAATGGCCGCGCCTCGCAGCGCATTACCCAGTTCGCGAAGTTATATGAACATTTTGGACGGCTGGACCTATCCGGCAATGCCTTCCCGCTTCCCTTAAGTAACCTTTATTCTTATCGTAGCACTTGGGGCACTGGAAGAAGCTGGGGTGGAGCACGTATCCATGAAGGAACAGATTTATTTGCACCTCAAGGAGTGCCCGTCCGAAGCACCTGCTTTGGCTTAGTGGAGACAAAAGGCTGGAACCGATACGGCGGCTGGAGAATCGGGATTCGCGATATTGAGAACCGTTACCATTATTACGCTCATCTATCTGGATATAACAAAACCATTTCTCGCGGAGATATAGTCACCCCCGGTGAGATTATTGGCTGGGTAGGCAGCTCGGGTTACGGCAATCCCGGAACTCAAGGGAAATTTCCTCCGCATCTACATTTTGGCATTTACCGCGATCGCGGAATTACCGAATGGGCTTTTGATCCGTTTCCGTTGCTGAAACAATGGGAGAATCAGGAATATAGAGACTTAAAGAACAAAAGAAGCAAAAAAAGTGCCGTAAATTAGAATAAGGTCCCTTTCCTTAGAGAGGGGCCTTTTCTTTTTTAATACAACATCAAACAGCCGAATGGTTCAATGCTGACCGTAAGCTTATTATTATTTTTAAAAATTACTCCAGACAATAAATCAGTTAATTCGTTCTTATCAGCTCGATATGGGCTAAGCTCTAGTTGGTAAGGGTTTGGAGAATTATTGATAATCAGCCCTATCTTTTCGTGCTCCACACCTCGTATGTAACCAAGCACATTACGAACTTCATCAGTAAACCAAGGACGGAAGGAGCCTTTGCGCAGAACCTCATGACTTTTTCTCAGAGAAATCAACTGTTGATACCACTTATGCAGCACTGCATTCTGAGCTTGTTCTTGCCATATCATAGCTTTTCTACAGTGGGGGTCCGTCGCCCCTTCCATCCCAACCTCATCCCCGTAATAGATCATTGGAATGCCGATATAGGTCATCTGGAAAAAAACAGCCAGCATCATACGTTCAACAGCGGTACCCAAGCGGTCCCAACCACGCCCACCTTCTTTACATGCCGTAAGAAACCGCAGGGTATCATGGCTGCCAAGCAACTGAAACATAGCCGAATTCGCCTGGTCATTATACAACGCCTCCTGATGGAGCAATTGCTCCATAAAGCGAACTGGCCCCGTCGATTGTTCCGCAAAAAATTCTAATACTGCATCACGAAGCACATAATTCATTCCTCCATCGAACTGATCCCCTCTAAGCCATGGCCCAGAAGCATGCATAATCTCACCGATCAGCAGGATTTCAGGATATTCAGATTTGAGTTCTTGCCGAAACCGGGACCAAAAACGCGGATTAACTTCATTGGCCACATCCAGACGCCAGCCGTCAATCCCTGTCTCGCGCACCCAATACTTCGCAACCTCAATCATGTAATTCGCCGTATCCGGATTATCCATGTTCAGCTTTGGCATATGCGCTTCAGCTTTGGCAAACGTTTCATAATTGGGTACAGGAGTCTGCGTAACCGGAAAGGAATGAATGAAGAACCAATCTTTATACGGAGATTGCTCTCCTTTTGCCAACACATCCTTAAACGCGAAAAAGCGATCTCCCGAATGATTAAACACAGCATCTAAAATCACTTTGATTCCATGCCTGTGCGCCTGGCTGACCAGTGCCTTCAATCCTTCCGTATCCCCAAATACTGGATCAACCTTATAGTAATCGGAGGTATTATATTTATGTTCTGAAGGAGACTCAAATACAGGCGTCATATAAACAACGTTTACTCCTAACTGTTGCAGGTAGGGCATTTTGTCAGAGATGCCTTGTAAGGTCCCTTCGTTATAACTGCTGGGATAGATTTGATAGGTTACTGCATCCATGCTCCATGAAGGTAACTTCAACGCCTCAGAATGATGGAGATATGCATATTGAAAAGAACCCGCGCGTTCCCGGTTCTCCGACGCCCCTCTCTCTCCATACCAGACATATTCACCAGCAGGATTAGTTACATGGAATAGATATCTGCATTTTTTAGTAGGGGTCTCAATGACCGCTTCATGTATCTCATAAACACCTGCCGACCCAATCCGCTCCATCTGCAAAGGAACTTCATGCCCCGGAGAATCATAACGGTCTGAGTAGATGACGGTACAGGATAATTGTTGTCCAGCTTGCGTGAACAGTCTGAGCTTCAAGATGCCCGTACCCATAGGATAGGCAAACGGATCTTCACTTGTATGATATAAAAACCATGTATGAGGCATAACTTCTAAACTCCTTTTTATACTTTTATCGTTAAATCTATGAGACTTATTGTGATTAGAGAGACTGCTAAATTTGTGTTATTATGGTTACAAATACCGTTCCGGATTATGAGGGGAAGACAATGAAAGTAACCATTTCTGATATTGCCAAAGCAGCCAATGTGGCTAAATCTACCGTATCCAAAGTATTAAACGATTCCCCAAAAATATCACAGGAAACGAAACACAAAGTTCGCGAAATTATGAAGCAAATGAACTATACACCAAGTAGTATCGCTACCGGATTAGCCAGACAAAGCAGCTGTAATATTGGTCTTCTGGTCGATATGTCCAAGGAAAGTGAATTTCTAAACCAGTTTTTCTACAACATCATCGGTGGAATAGAAAGTGTAATTGCACCTTTAAAATACGAGCTGACTATTTCCAATGTGCAGCATAGTAGTCCGGAAGGACATTTTCTAAATAGACTTGTATTCAGCAAACGTGTCGACGGAATCATAGCGAATAACTCCGTACTAACGGAAGAGCTTTGCGAAGAACTGAACCGCTTGGAGTTTCCCTACATCTCCATCGGCGAAATTATGACTCCCGGAAGCTGGGTTGATTTCGATAATGAAGCAGGCGGCAGCATGCTGACCTCACATTTAATAAAGCAGGGGTACTCCAAAATAGCCTTCATAGGCGGGCAGCAGCAGGAAAAGATTTATACTCATCGTCTGAGTGGATATTTGCAAGCATTGCAGCAAGCAGATCTTGCCGATCAGCAGCAATGGATTATCAATTGTAAGGCTGATGAACATGAGAGCTATCTTGCTGCACTTGAGCTTCTACAGAGCGAAGATCGACCAGACTCCGTAGTATGCATGAACAGCTATGTTGCCTTCGGGGTGCTTCAAGCTGCAAAATCACTGGATATTCATGTTCCCTCACAGCTCGGCATTGCCGCATTTGATGAATATCCTCTGTCCCGTTACACTACGCCTCCTCTAACCTCGCTAAATATCGACACCTTCCAGCTGGGGGTATCTTCAGGCGAGCTGCTGATGCAACGCATTCGTAACAACAACATACCCTCTAGGCATTTGCTTCTCGAGCCAGAACTCATTCCTCGTGAGTCAACTATGAGATCCCAGTTCCCGGCGGGAACTTAGTGAAGAGGCAGGAAGCTTGGTTGCGCTGAGTGCTGTTTCGGTTTGATTATCTTGAGTAACTAACTGAGCTTGATTGAGCTTGTGTAGCTGACTGAACTTTATTGCGCTGCGTGCTGTTTCGGTTTGATTGTTTGAGTAACTAACT
This sequence comes from Paenibacillus sp. FSL H8-0175, assembly GCF_045040615.1. Classification (NCBI taxonomy): domain Bacteria; kingdom Bacillati; phylum Bacillota; class Bacilli; order Caryophanales; family Paenibacillaceae; genus Paenibacillus; species Paenibacillus sp. FSL H8-0175. Next base: position 6,066,951 of record NZ_CP150299.1, read on the forward strand.
GAGCTTGATTGAGCTTGTGTAGCTGACTGAACTTTATTGCGCTGCGTGCTGATTCGGCTTGATTGTCTGGAGTAACTGCTTTAGCTTGATAGAATTTGAGTAGCCAAAATGGCTACATCGGATTTAATTGCATTTTGTGCAATAGATATCCTTATAGGATGGGTAACATTCGATTTAATTGCACTTTGTGCAGTCAAAACTCGTGAAATCGGCAAAAAACAGCCTTTTTCCTGAATTCTACTGCACAAAATACAGTTAAATCTTTCTACCAGCTTCAAACAGAAAGTTTAATTGTACTTTATGCAATTAAAAAGCTTCATACTGCTTACCAAGGAGCGGCCCCATACGGGAGCCGCTCCTTGGTGTGTTTAAGCTGTAGATATTATGAAGCTTATAGATCCTTCCAGCGCTGAACCGTCAGATTTACGGTTTGTGCACCGCCTGATGGCGTAAGGGTTCGATTGGAAAGATCCGATCCATTCGAATTCACCTCCACATTAGTCCAAGCACCTCGTGTAACTTTGTATTGAATTGCTGTTCCCGCCGGTAGACTTAGTGTGATGGAGTAAATACCATCACTACCCTTCGTCAGTTGGTAGTTCGGATCTGCCGCATTCCAGCTATTGAAGGAACCGGAGAGATAAACGGGATCACTCACAGGAGTAGACGCAGGAACAGTTGCTCGGAATGTAACACTATCCGCTTGTGGCTCTCCTGCGGTGATGTTACCATTCACCATACTCCAGGTGCCCGCAGCAAAATGATAGTTATTGCCTCCATTGTTATCCCATGTGCCACTGCCATTATTAAAGGCTGCGGTCAGCCCAGCTGCCGTGTCCAACTGAATCGTAACCGCCTTATATCCTGTAAAAGCAGAAGCTTGAAGCTGCTCGCCTGGAGACGTCGTCCAGACCGTTGAACCATCGAGCTTATAATGGATATAAGAGCTGCTATAAGCCGCATTCTTATAATAGATCGTTGCCGTGCTGCCGACAGGTGTTGCCGTTGGTGTTGGTGTTGGCGTTACGGTTGGTGTCGGTGTCGGCGTTACCGTTGGCGTCGGTGTTGGCGTTACGGTTGGTGTCGGTGTCGGCGTTACCGTCGGAGTTGGCGTTGGTGTTACCGTCGGTGTCGGTGTCGGCGTTACCGTTGGTGTCGGCGTCACGGGTCCACCCGATTGAATATTGCCAGTTGGTGTATAGGTCCAGGTGCCGGCACTAAATAAATAGTTGCTGCCCCCGTTACTGTCCCAAGTGCCGCTGCCATTGTTAAAGCAAGCTTCAAGCTGGCTGGCTGAGCCAATATTAATCGTTATTTTGTTGTAGCCTGCTACATCAGAGACAGGTATCGCCACACCCGGTGATGTCGTCCAAGTTCCTCCTGCAGGACGATAATGAATATAAGGCGAGGTATAGCCCTGCTTATAGTAAATAGTGACACTGTTCCCCGCTGGTGTTGTCACTGAAGCAATCGCGCTAAGGAGGGATAGATTGCCTGCTGCATCCATTGCTTTTACCGTATAGTCATACGTAGTACTGGCAGATAATCCGTTATCCGTATATGAAGTAGTTGCGGATGTACCCACTTTTACGCCGTTGCGATAAATTTCATATCCGGTCACACCTACATTGTCGGTGGAAGCGGTCCAGCTTACTAAAGCACTGGATGCATTTTGAACGGTTGCGGTCACGTTAGTGGGTACAGTTGGAGCAACTGTATCTGTAGGAAGCTGTTGTTTGGCATAGATTTTGGCTGCATTTGCACCCACGGTTACAGTGATCTGCTTGCCAGTTGCTCCACCCGATTGTACGGTTACCGTATCCGAAGTGTTCAACTGGTTATAAAGAACCGTCCCGACTGCCAAGCTGCTCTCTGCACGCAGTGGAATGGTAACGGTCTGCGAGCCGCTGGATTTATTACTGAATACGGAGATAACTTCCTGCCCCAGATTAGTTCCAGTGTCAATACGACGTGAAAAAGCATATAAGTTCTGTGCAGACCACATTTCACGTTGAGTGCCTGTACGGAGTGCCGGATTATTTTTCCGAATCTCATTAAGTTTGGCTACGTGCTTGTAGGTGCTGGCATTCTCATTAAAATAATTCTCTATTACATTGCCGTTTGCATCCCGTTTCACCATTGACCAGCGGTTCCAGGTATCGGCGATGCCTCCCGTCATAATCTGCCCATTACCATTGCCTTTGTTCTGTTCCGTACCTTGGAAGACAACGGGTGTTCCACGCACTGTAAAAATAAAACTCAAAGCGTTCTGCAGCTTATCTACGCTTCCTCCAGCTTCTGTGAGAAAACGATTGCGGTCATGATTGTCGATAAAGGTAACCATGTGATTGGCATTTCCGTTATAGTAGGAATCCTGTGCCAAGGTGCTTTTAATATTGGAGTCAAAAGACTGCCCATATGCGAAGCTATTTAGAACGGAGAAGAACATTGGGAAATCAAGCATGCCCCACTCCTTGTTGTTGCCGACCCAGCGCGAGACAAATTCAGCATTGCCGTCAAAATTCTCGCCAAAGGTATTAACCCCCAGATAATTTTGCAATTCACCAATATCAGTCGGCTTCATCAGCTTGGCTGCGTCTACACGCGCACCATCTGCCCCTGTATAGTCAAACCAGCCTTTAATCGAATCAAATATGGCCTTTTTAGCAGCAGGGACATCGAAGTCAATGTCATCCAGTCCGCCTAAATCATGATTTTCTAAGTAATCCTGTGCCCATTGATCGTATCTTCCGTCTGCCAAAGACCAGTTGATATCTCCGTTATGGTGATACCAAGCCGGGTTATTGAAAGGAGCTGCTGGCTGCAGACTAGGGATATCATAGTAGGCTTGGGTACCCAGCATATAATCCCCGATATGGTTTGGCACAACGTCTATAACCACCTTGATGCCAACCGCATGTGCGGAATCCACTAACTCCTTCAGCTTCTCCTTTGTACCGAAGTAGGGATTGGCTGCGTTAGGGTCCTTAACGTTGTACCCGTGATACGCCGTGTTTTTACCACTGCCATTGTTCTCCCGATTCGTCATTTGCGGCTCCGCCACTGGGGAAATCCAGATCGCGGTGTAGCCCATATTTTTAATATAAGACAGCTTGTCGATCACTCCTTGCCAATCTCCGCCTTTCATATAACGGAAATCTTCTTCAGAGTTCTCGCCATAGCGAATTGCCGCTCCCGTAGCATTGTTGGAAGAGTCCCCGTCATTAAACCGGTCAACCATAATCTGATAAATGGTATCATTCTCGTTAATCGTACCGATGCTGGCTGCATCTGCCTGTTGTGGCGCTAAGACGAATAAATTAATCACAGTAGAAAGAAGAATAGATGTAATCAGAACGGGCACGTACCATAACTTACGTTTCATCGCGCGCATCTCCCTCTCTTATTAAAGCGTATTCATAACACACTAAAACCTACTTCTTGGATTAAAAACGACCTTTCCAGCGATGTTTTTGGCATAGAAACAAACGAATTTTAGGGAAACCGGTTTCCCTACTAAAAATTACCATGACACAAGACGCATTGTCAAGCCTTAAAATTGAAATGCACAACAAAAAAAGAGCTCCTATTTAGGAAGCTCTTGGGGTTGAATATTTACTGTTTGAGTTCAGCGTCCCGCCGTCTGAATAAACTGCAAGACCTCATTCATAATTCGGTCCTTCTCTTCACAATGGCACACCATATGACCACTGTTGTCGACCATCAGCACCTGTTTTTGGGTCGCCTTGATCATATGATGTCGTAGGTAATCGGCGCTTCTAGTCTTCACTAGATGATCTCTTTTTCCTTGCACGATCAGGGTTGGAGTCTCAATATGCGGATAGACAGAAAAGCTCTCACGAACCAATCGCTGGAACTCTCGAGTTGCTTTTGGAGGCGTTGAACTGAATTTACTAATATAAGTTTTTAGCATGGAAAAGCTCCCAAGGGTCTTAATAATTTCTACAGGATTCAGCGGAAACACAGGGGTAGACAACAAAGTGAGAGATTTAATCCAAGGTTTATAGCGCACGGAAAGATGTGAAGCAATAAGAGCACCGGTTGAAAAACCGATCAGATGAACGCCGTCATTTGTCTTTAACAGCTCTGTTAATTCATCCTCAGCACTTTGCTGCCAATCATGTCGATCCGAATGCAGTAGATCATTCCTGCTGCCCCCGTGCCCCTTCAGGGTAAATGTTCTGGAACGATAATTATGCTGCTCCATAAACTGGGACAAGGGAGAGATTTCATGCTCACCTCCGGTAAAGCCATGAATAAATAAACAACTTTCCATAATTGTCCCTCTTTTCACATTCCATACTGAATTCCAACTTTATTGTATAATGCCAATCCCCTTTATTTTCTATTCATTCCAACCTTCTATGTAAAACCTTAACCAAATGATGTCAAGGTTTACCACCGTTATAGGTTCAAAAAAAAATATAAACTCTATTGCTCCCACCAAAGAAGACCAAGTGCAGAAGTAATCGTTAAGCCTACAGCCGAGCTAGATGAAGTTACGTTAGCACAAATAGCAGTCCCCGGCGGAACGATGATGCTGCCCGTAAAGTTCTGTGAGAAAGCGCCTGGAGCTAATTGATAATTGTAAAGCGTCGTCCCCCCGCTAATTGCCGCTGTTGAAGATTGAACGGTCATCGCACTTGTAGCCGCGCTTCCGAGATTATTATTGGTTGGTGTCAAGGTTGCAGGAGAGGTTAACGTCCCTCCTTTTACAATTGTAAAGCTTCCAGACATAGCCGATAGCAGAGAAGATCCGCCGATACTGCCGCTAATACGAGAGATATATACGGTTTTCCCGCTACCAGCAGCATTACTAATCCGAATAGAAGTAATTGCAGAAATAAGACTAAGTACGACCAAACTAGACGCGGATGTGTTGGTAGAATACAAGACCGCAGCCTTCGAAGCACTTATTTCAGGTGGCGCGCTGATATCCGGAGATTGGAAGGTATTGACCATATCCACAAAAAGAGGTTGATCATTGTCGTTAAACACATATTGATTAGGCATGATTATCCCCTCCCATTTCTAATATTCCCACCAACTAATAGATGTTGTCGCTGCTGAAGTTCCCGATGCAATCGTGATGGACGTGGTTATAGAATTTCCGGGAGGAACAACGATTTGTCCAGTAAAATCAACAATGACGGGCCCCGCTGCCAGTAATAAAGATACTAGAGTGGCCGGACCTCCCGTAGGGGCAGCAGTCGAGGTTCTGGCCGTCATCACACTGGTTAACGCACTTCCAAAATTAAAATTTATCGGTGTAACGGTAGTCCCGGTGACCGTAGCGTTCCGAAGCAGAGATAAAGTAACAGCAGCTGTTGCCGAGCTAGCTGCAACCCGGGATACATACAATGTACGTCCGCTGCCTGCCGGATTACTAATCTGAACAACTAACGGTGCAGCAGTCGTTACCGTAGAAGTAAAAGGGATTCCAAACAATAGCCCCGCCTTAGCCGCTCCTCCCTCCGGAGCTGAATCTATACCAGGTGCAACATACGTGTTGACTTGTTCTGTAAAGAGTGGCTGGCTACTCTGATTAAAGACTGAATCGTTTGGCATGCGCTATCCTCCCCGTACTTGAGCTTATCTTATTTTATGCCGCTCTAAGTAACAGGTTGTTTGGGAATGTGCGTATTTTTGCTTTTCCAGCCCAATCACCTCTTATTTTTCACCATATATTATTATCACCATTCGAATGGCTAAGGATTGTCCCTAACGGTTCGCGGCTTATTGAACTGCGGTTTATTGATGCTCAGGGCTCAAACGACGGTTAGGGTCCTTTTATGGATAGGGTTCCAGAAAACCCGTAGGAGGTGAATGAAATCCATAACGGTCTGGAACTAAAAAAGCGCAGCAAAATAAAACACTCAAAAAAACAGGGGAATTGTTCTAGAAATCCGCAATCATTTCCACCTCCAAAGGGTCGAAGAAACCGCCGTAAGGTGACGATCAGTCCTTTATTTTCCGAGCATCAATTTATCGGATTCCCCGTGTCCAGCTCCATTTCACCTCTGCCTTGGCAAAAAAGCGGAACTAAAACGATGATCTCTTACGCAGTTATGAACCAAGGAGACCACCCTGTTAGCGTCCGCTTGGAGATTAGTCCGAACAGTTTTGATTCTTTTATAGATTCAGAAGAGATCGTGGCTGCAAAAGAAATGAAGGTGCTAGTGCCAAGCAGATTTTTAAAGTGGACTCGGATATCCGCCTCCACGCAACAGTCAACGGGTTTAGGCAAAATTGATGTATACGTCCAAGCCCAGTCTATAGGTATGAGTTAACAATTTTATAAGAGAGGGACGAGGAACTTTGCCTAACTACAGCTCTTTTCAAGCTAATCCCGATAATCTACGAACGCTTATTTTTGGCCGGGATGCCTCGCTGATTGATCATCCGCTCACTACAGATCCAGGCGGAAATCTAACGACAATTATCCTAGATGGTACGATTTCCAATATACTCGGAGCTACCATCACTGCGGGTACTTTGTCCTCCGCAGGTACGGTTACCAACATTCTTAACGGGACCATTACTAGCGTACTCGGAGCTACCATCACTGCGGGTACTTTGTCCTCCGCAGGTACGGTTACCAACATTCTTAACGGGACGATCACTAGCGTACTCGGAGCTACCATCACAGCTGGTACTTTGTCTTCCGCAGGTACCATTACCAACATTCTTAACGGGACTATTACTAGCGTACTTGGAGCTACCATCACAGCTGGTACTTTGTCTTCCGCAGGTACCATTTCTAACATTCTCGAAGGCACGATTACTAGCGTGCTCGGAGCTACCATCACTGCGGGTACTTTGTCCTCCGCAGGTACGGTTACCAACATTCTTAACGGGACTATTACTAGCGTACTTGGAGCTACCATCACAGCGGGTACTTTGTCTTCCGCAGGTACCATTTCTAACATTCTCGAAGGCACGATTACTAGCGTGCTCGGAGCTACGATTACGGCTGGTACCATTACTAGTGTGCTAGGGGCTACGATCACAGCCGGTACTCTGTCCTCCGCAGGTACAGTAACCAATCTCTTAAACGGGACCATTACCAGCGTGCTTGGAGCCACAATCACCGCGGGTACTTTGTCCTCAGCAGGTACAGTAACCAATCTCTTAAACGGGACCATTACCAGCGTGCTCGGAGCCACGATCACTGCGGGTACTCTGTCTTCGGCTGGTACAGTTACCAATCTCTTAAACGGGACCATTACCAGCGTGCTCGGAGCCACGATCACTGCGGGTACTCTGTCCTCAGCAGGTACGGTCACCAACCTCCTAAACGGGACCATTACCAGCGTACTTGGAGCTACGATCACTGCGGGTACTTTGTCCTCCGCAGGTACAGTAACCAATCTCTTAAACGGGACCATTACCAGCGTGCTCGGAGCCACGATCACTGCGGGTACTCTGTCCTCAGCAGGTACGGTCACCAATCTCTTAAACGGGACCATTACCAGCGTGCTCGGAGCCACCATTACGGCTGGTACGCTCAGTAGTGTGACCTCTATTTCACAACGCAGCTTTATCGAACAGACAACGACGGGTATTGCAACTGCTAATGCCTATACTCCACTGCCAGCAGTGACTACGAGCGTATTGGGGACCTATTCCTTTTTCATCAATAACACTGGAGCTAACCCGGTCAACACACGAGTAGAAATCAGTGCTGACGGAACGAACTATTTCGTCGATACCACAGGAGATAATCCTTTAGCAGCAGGTTCTATCGATGTCATAGTTCCAGCCAGATTCCTGAAATATACACGCTTATCCTATCAATCAACGAATGCAGGGGCCGCCTCAACAATCAATGTAAGTTTCAACGCACAGGGAACGTAATGCAGATGCCCATCATATGTTGTAAGAAAGAGTGCATGGATATCCATGTGCTTTTTCTTTTGATAGCAAAAGCTGATTTCTACTTCTACATATGTAACAAGGAGGAAACAACGTGAACAATATTACGCTTGGCGTCCACCTCATCGTTAACAATGAAGCTGATCTTCTGCCCCACTGTCTCACAAGCGTAGCAGGTGTTGACGAGATTGTGGTCATAGATACAGGCTCTACTGACGAATCCATAGCTATTTCCCAAGCGCACGGGGCTAGAGTATTCCAACGGGAATGGACAGAAAACTTTGCTGCAGCACGTAACGAAGGTCTCGATCAGGCGGATACCGATTGGATTCTAGTCCTTGATGCCGATGAACGCCTGCAAACTCCACTTCCGGAACTCCGCAGCCTCCTGCAAAACACGCAAGCTCAGGCTTTTACAGTACACATTGATAATTGGCTTGGCGTTCGGCCTGAGGATAAGGTAAAGCACAGTGCGGTTCGTTTATTCCGAAATGGACAGGGTTATCGATATAGCGGAAGAATTCATGAAGGAATTGACGCTGCAATCCTTAAATCACATAACATCTCGGCGATTGAGCATAGTGATATTGAGATTGAACACTTCGGATATTTGCCGGAAATCATGGCACGAAAAAATAAAATCAAACGCAATGAGCAGCTGCTGCGACTCGCTTTAGCCGAACAACCGGAAGATCCTTTTCACTCGTATAATTTAGCAGTCACCTGCTGTCAGGACGGTCGTCTTCTGGAAGCAGAGACATTACTTCGCCAGACCCTTCACCATGTGCCACTTGAAGCTTCCTACCGTCCTACGATGATTAGAGATCTCTGTAAAATTTATCTGACTCAAGGAAAAACGAATATCATAGATCCCTTGCTGTTGCCTGAATTGGAGCGTTATGAGGATTACCCTGACCTGCATTTTTTATTAGGCCAATCTTTGGAGAGTCAAGGCTTGTTAGAACGTGCTTTTCAAGCTTATCAGCGTGCAGCATCCATTTCTGGAGATCAGGTTAGTCAAAAATATGTATCTGAGCAAGGGATGAACACCTTCCGCCCACTTTATCGACTAGGCTTAATCTCAGAGCGGCTTGAGCTTCAGGAGGACGCTGCGAGATTCTACCACCGTGCGCTTCAACACCACTCTTTATATAGGCCTGCCTTGCAGGGAATAGCTTCTGCTTTTCAACGCTTAGCTGTACCCGATGAGGAGATTGCCGGCTTGCTGATACAAATCGTCCCCCCAACTAATGCTGCCCAACGAGCTGCGATCATTGACAGCTTATTTGCGATAAATGCTAATGAGACCATCACTAACTTATCCCGAGACACTTTTCCCTTGGAATTAGAGACGGCAAATTGGATGATCTCTTCACTCCTGATCACCGGCAAGCTAGAGGACGCCTATACAACCATAAGACAAATGACCTCCTTAGCTACGCAAGATAACCATGATTTAGAATATCTGAAAAAGTGGCCTACCCTCTGGGCTATTTGCTCTTGGTCGCTTTTTGGAGAATTCCACAATGACCTGCTAACCTATGTACCAGACGAACTTCGTTTCGGACTGCAATACATTCAGAAGTGCCACCAGCAACAAAAGGTAGATCCCGCTGAAGCAGAGGTAGATTCATTACCATTACATTCCTCATTCATTTCAGATTTGATCGAACAATCAGTAAAACTACACCAGCCCGAGTTAAGCGACGCTTTGGTAAAGCTGTTCCCTACCTTTCGGTCTGAATTAGCCGCAGCATTATATAAAGAAGGCAATAGGAATGCGGCAGGTGAGCATTTTATCAGGTTAGTTAGCGATCAAGCCGCTGATGCGAAGGTTCTTTTTTATATAGGTGAGATGGTCTTTGACAAAGGGCATTACACGGAAGCCAGTGAATGGTTTCAACAAGCGCTGGAGCAGATGCCTGAGCATGAGGCTGCCCGAGTGGGTTTAGCACTCTGTTACCTTCAGCAAGCGAAGCATAGCATGGAGGAGGCACTAAACAGCTTGGATGCAGCTAACGTTCATGGTCCACTGCAAACGGATATTGGTGCCATCCATAAATCCATCTTTTTACTAAATCGTACACCGTGGCATACACAGTGGAGCTTCCGCCAGAGTGAGGGGAGGACAGCCAAATGAGCATGCCCAGCCAAAAACCTCTGATTTCTCTATGCATGATCGTTAAGAACGAAGCAGATAACCTAAACCAATGTTTAAAAAGTGTACGTGGTATCGCCGATGAGATTATTGTAGTCGATACTGGCTCTACTGACTCCACGCTACAAATTGCTCTAAGCTTTGGAGCTAAAGTTGTTCACCATACTTGGAATGGCGATTTTGCCGCTGCCCGCAACGCGGGTCTTCAGCAAGCCCACGGACAATGGATTCTCATTCTGGATGGAGACGAGGAACTGGATGCGAAAAGTAAGGGGGAGCTGTTGCTGTGTGCGGAGCATTTGGAGTATGAAGCTTTTTTTCTGCGCATTCATAATCATAAAGGTTTAACCGCAGCTTCACAGACCATTACTGTTAATCCGATTATCCGGCTATTCCGTAACCGCCCGCAGTACCGTTTCAGCGGCATCATCCACGAACAGATTGCAGAAACGATCGTAAAAGCTACACCCAAAGCAGCAATGCATTTAAGCAACGTAGTCATCCATCATTACGGTTATGCAGACGGCGTAGTAGCAAAAAAAGATAAGATCAAACGAAATGTTGAGCTGCTCAAGGAACAGCTAAAGTTAAATCCCAATGACCCCTTCCACCATTTCAATATGGCTGTTGAATATATGCGGCTTGGTGAATATCAACCGGCTCTAGAGCATATCAAAAGATCACTTAACGAAGCTCCACCCGACACAAGTTATGTTCATCTGCTGCACAAATATCAAATCCGCTGCCTGGCAGAATTAAAAGATTTCAACGCGGCGCTGGAAGCTTGCGACTCAGGGATAACCTTACATCCAGATTATCCTGACTTGGCTCATATCAAAGGTGTGCTGCTGTTTCAAATGGGGGCCCTAGTTGAGGCCAAAACAGCATTGCTGCAAGCCTTAGTCATTGGAGAAGCTCCTTCCGGTTACCATACCGAGTCCGGATTCGGATCTTATTTGACATTTTATTTGCTGGGACAGTTATGCGAAGAAATAGGCGATGAGACCGAGGCCTGTGTCTGTTATACCAAAGCTGCTCAGCTTCATCCCGAGCCAACGCCCATTATAACCCGACTGATCCGAGCCTTAAAATGTGCTGAGCGCGAAAATGAAATTTTGGGCTGGCTTCACGCTCATCTACCCGAATACACAGCCGCTAAAAGCGGACTTCTCTTAGATTTATTGCGGATTGAGGGATGTGAAGAGGCAGCAAAACAGCTGATGAAGACCACAGGGCAGTCCTCATCTAATGACTCGTTATTCAACCCAGCCTATCACCCAGGGCGTTCGGAGCTTTTGTTGGCGGATCGTCTGCTTGCCTCCCTCACTTCTTCAACCCCCTATTCTCCAGCGGCTAAAAGAGTGCGACTCGCACTTCCACTGCCCAGAGTTTCAGATTAGGAAGGACGTATTCCTATGACCACACCGGATATCACACTTTGCATGATTATTAAGAACGAGGCAAACCATCTGGAGAAATGCTTATCCTCTGTGCGCGGGCTAGTGTCTGAGATTATCATTGCGGATACAGGCTCAGAGGATAACAGTAAAGAAATCGCTCAGAGGTTCGGTGCAAAGATTATCGACATTCCTTGGGAAAATGATTTTTCCAAAGCGCGGAATATAAGCCTAGAGTATGCAACTTCCGCTTGGGTTCTGGTACTGGATGCTGATGAGGCTGTGGATCATTGGAGTGAGGAGCTGCTCCAGCCCTTGCTTGGTGCCGAGTATATTCATGGGTATTGGCTGCCCATTATCCACTATGTCGGTGAAATACCTGAAGCGGATTTTGTTACAGATCATGTCTGTCGATTATTCAAAAATGATAAAAGAATTATTTTTCGTGGAAGTATTCATGAGGAGATTGCCAGCAGCATTTGGGAGCTTCCAGCTGGGGAGATCACTTATGCAGATTTGCGTATTTTCCACTACGGATATTTAGAAGATGAACTGATGCGTAAAAATAAATATAACCGCAATTTAGCACTCATCAACAGGGGTCTGCGGCTTCAACCGAACCATCTTTTTCTTCGTTACGCGTTAGGGGCAGAGTATTATCAGCAGGGTCAATATAAAGAAGCGGCAGAGATCCTCCTTCCGCTGCTCACCGATGCTCCAGCCCCTTCCGGTTATGTCTCAGATATTTACCTTAAGACGGCGTACGCCTTACAACTATGTGGCCGAAAGCAGGAAGCCGAGGAAGTTTTTCGTACGGGGAGCGGTCTTTTTCCCGATTTCACTGATTTATTAGAAAGCTATGCCCTCCTGTTACTGGAACAAGGGAAGCTCAGCTCAGCCAAGCATTTCTTGGAGAACGCACTTCAGAGCGGAAATACAGCACATAAATACCCTTCTTCCTCAGGCAGTGGAACGTATCGGACAGAACTACTAGCCGGAAGAGTCTGTGAGAAGTTATACCAATATCCGGATGCGTGGAGACATTACGAGGCTGCCATACAACATAAGCCTGATTATAACGAGGCGTGGAAAGAACTCATCCCACTAAGCCTTCTATCTGGAGAGAAGGCACAACTACGAGCATTGACCCACAACCATCTGCACTCTTTATCTCCTGATACTTTGACTTATCTTCTGCCCGCAGCGCTCAATGCCCGCGATCCGGAATGGCAAGCTGAGCTTTCTACAGCCAGCCAGTTACCCTCATCTGTTCAGACTGCATTGCAGGCGATTCTGGAAATAAACAATCAACCGGAACATCTTCAGACACTCGCACCGCTTGAACAGCTGCTTCATGATCCTTCCCATCTTTCCAACCGATCCTTTGTACTTGGCTATCTGTGGGCTTTCTCTTGCCGTATTGGAGATACAGAGTCTGCCATGCGCTGGCTTGTCTGTCTATTGCCTTACAGACCGGGGATTTTATCGATCCATCATATTTTAGCAGGGAATTATAGCCTTAAAGCTGATCTTTCGGATCTAAGCTATGCAGCACAATTGCTGCTTCAGACTGGTGCTTGGAATAGTTTATTAGCACTTTATCGCCATTCGGAAGGATCTTCCTTACACTGGTCCAGTCTGCCGCAGCCCTTACTCTACGGATTACTTGAAGCCCCCACCTCCATAAAAAAACAATGGTGCTCTATTTATGTCAGCAAGCACCCTCAATATCATACACCTGCGGACTGTACCGAGTGGCAATTATACGCTGCGATAGCCTACTCCTGTGGAGAGATGCCCATCCTTCATGTAGAGGATGAAGCCGCTTTGCGTAGAGTCGGGGGGGCTACCGCAGCCGTGAGCCTCGCTTATTACAAGCTGCAGCTCGCAGCAGAAGTATATCCGCAAGGGATACCATCAGCTCATATCCCTTCTGCGCTGCTTCTGAGATCTGCCAGCCGGACTTAGCCGGTTGGCAGATCAGATGCGGATTTCAAAGCTCCTCTTGCCATTCCACCAGATGGGGCTGCTCATCAAGGATAGATTCGTACTGCTCCAGACTACCCCAGCGCCCCTCTGGATCAAGCTCCAGGTAACGCGAGTATTTTCGCCGAAGCTCCTCAGGGGATATCGCCCAACCATAATGTTTCACACGCAGCTCGGTAAGAAACCCCGGCAATACCGAATAAGAGAGCGGAAGTCTTGGCACATGATGATCCATTTTCGGAAAAAAATAATGAAAGTTCGGCAAATAGCGGACTAGTGTACGGGTATGCTTCGTGTGGATATTCCAATGCTCATCTTCACGGTAATGTGTGGTGCCGCCCCAAAAATCAAATAATCGGAAGGATACCCAGTCATACACATCCTGATCGATGAGTCGCCTCATCTCCCGTTTAGCAGACTCTTCATAGAACTCATCGGCGTCCACAGACAGCAGCCAATCCGGATTCGTAGATACCGCCAGCTCCCACAATGTTTGCCGTAGCTCCCATTCACGGTTAAACAAAGAGCTTTGCAGGGTTACGAGCTTCTTAACTTTGGCAAAAGAGAGACATAACTGAGCCGTATGATCTGTACTTCCATCATCCACGATCACAATATCATCCACGAACTCACTTAATTCCTCCAGCACCTGCTCTAAATACCTTCCGGCTTCGTTCCTAACCTGCATAATAGCGGTCAGACGGTTGCCTGATGTTTTGCGGAGTGGCCCTCTATGACTACTCATCCTCCACTCTCCTTCTCAATCGTCTTACAGCCTCTTCGAGATCTGCCATCTCTGACAAAAGTGGCCATGCCTGATTGTCTTGCCCTCCTGCATTTAAAAAGCTGCGAATGGCCTCGTGCCGCCTGCCATACAGCAAGTGTATGGTGCCTTCCATGGCTTCATCCACATTTTCTTCCTGCTCATGTTGCAGCACTATTGCCTTTTCCCATTGAAAAGTCCGCACATAATTTTGCACCAGCAACGCTTTTGCCTCGGGAGAAGTTAGCGGACTTAAAATTCTTACTGCCGCTGCCTCATCCTCATTCAGGTGGAACAACTCCGCGCGAACCAGTTCATCCTGCCCGGAATGGAGCCAGCCCTCCATCCTTTCTACTGCTTGCTTCTCCTCTGCGGTAAATGCTGTAATCGCAAATTGGCGGACCGCCGTTTCCAAATTCCCTGTCTTGGCTTCTATTGCAGAAAAAAACCGGAAGTGTGAAATAAGGCAATCCAAATATTCATACAGCACCATTAACTCAAAGGATTGCGCCAGATATCGATTCGCTGTGGAGTCCCCAAGCAAATACAAATAAGATGCTGCCAAATAATGTACAACAGGCTGGCTGGGCAGCTTGGCGCACATCGAGGTATAATAATCCGCCCTAAGCTGGAGTTGAATCCTAAACCAGTCCGTAGCAAGGAGGGGCTCCTCCTGCCATAAGTTCTCAATCGCCTTACTCCACAACATCTCATAATCTGTCAGAAAATAAATCCGCTCGCGCTGACATACAACTCCATACGATTCCTGCTGATCCCCGTCGAGATAAATAATATTCTCCCTGCACAAGCTCTGCTCCAAATAGATCCGTTCTGACCGGGTTCCTACTAGATCGGCCTTTGCTCCAAGCAAGCCGCTGTATTTATCCCATAAGACCTTATTTTCTTCTTCCGGACAGCGCTCTAATAAAGCCACTATATATCCCGCTTGCAAAGAAAGAACCTCTGGTAGCCAATAGGGAGAAGAGACCAGAAATGTGTACTCCCTCGCCTTGAGAGTATGAATATCCGCGATCATTACCGGCTTGATCTGGCTGTTAGTCTGCTGCTCAAGAGTCATTCTTCCGGCAAAACAGACCTCTTCCCGCTCGGGCAGAAGATCCAACAGTCTTTTATATTCGTATTCCTCCCAGGAGCCTCTGCTCAGAATTAAATATTTCATGACTGCGCCTCCTTGCCCCTG
Source organism: Paenibacillus sp. FSL H8-0175 (assembly GCF_045040615.1). Classification (NCBI taxonomy): domain Bacteria; kingdom Bacillati; phylum Bacillota; class Bacilli; order Caryophanales; family Paenibacillaceae; genus Paenibacillus; species Paenibacillus sp. FSL H8-0175. The sequence continues at coordinate 6,082,352 of NZ_CP150299.1, forward strand.
CTCCTATCTGCCTTCTTCCCCTGCGGTTCGGACAAATCCCCCACATAACCTATAGTTAGTGAAGCTTCAGGGTGAAGCTGCAATTGGTGCGAAGTAGACGCCTTACAGGTAATCACTCCAGGCACATTCCCGCCTTTATGAGCAACTCGCTCTAATGGAAAAACAATTCCCGAAGGGTCCCCCCTAAGCAACCGCCCCACCTCTTCGTCCATATCCGTAGATAAACTAACGATCAGATCCGCGGAACCTTGGGTGATCGCCTTCACTACCCGTTCAACGTAATATTTCTCATACCTGATAGAGTCTGATAAATACACAGTTATCTCACTCTCAAATAATGCAGATGCATTCTTCAAAGCCCGCAGCCAAGCCTCTTGACCACGAACTGCAATCACTACATCCTGTTCATTTACTGGCAAGCCGGAAGCTGTGTTCATCCATCTGTCCTTGATCCAGATCCAGCGAATATTCTTGTAGCTCTGCTGCTCCTGTGTAGCTGCCCATTCCTGCGGAAGATGGTCCCCATTCCCATCCTCTTCACAATAAACAATCGCCGTCACTAATGGCGTTTGCAAGGTTGCCTTACCGAGTGGAATAACAGGTTGTGTTGATTGTAAGAATCCATTCTGCGGTACAAGATGTTCTTCGGCTTCTAAGACATCTTCCAGTGCCCATTTTGTACTATACGCCTGCCAGCCATCCGCAAGTGTTGGTCCGTTCATCCTTCTCTGGCCCCTATCAAGTGAATGTATAGCATGAACATACACAGCATCACTTAGCGCCAGCTTGGCTCCAGACTGCCGCGCTCGAAGACACCAATCGGCAATCATAAGAGACCGCACTTGAAGCGAGGTGTCCAACCCTCCGATACGCTGAAGCAGCTCTTTAGAGAACAGGAGGCAAGAACCCGTTAGTACATCCATCTCTCGCCATTCTCCTTGATGCCGGCCAAGATTGTAGCTTACATGAGCAGCAAACTCATCATAGGTGCCGAAGTGAAGACGTTTCTTCCCTTCCCCTCTTTCGGTTGAAGAGCGAGGGGCCACCACCTTAACTGAAGCGTCATCAAAAGGAACCCACAATAGCTCACTTAGCCAGCCAGGCGATACCATGATCGAATCTTCAAGCAAAACCGCGAAACTGGTTTCGATCTGTGCCAAAGCCTGGTTAGGCATGTACTCCTCCTTTTCATAAGGAAGAAAGAGAATCGACTGCTCCGGTGAGAACTGTTCCGCTAAAGTTTCCATAGGAAAATCAGGAGTCATCGCCACAGCAATAATGCGCACAGACTCTCCAGAATGGAGCAGCAGCAAGGGTAAGCAAGCTGCGGCACATTCCAGGCGGCTTAGCTCAACTACAAGGGTAAGTCCATCTTTACTCGGCAGTGGAAGTAGTCCCGTGCGCTCCAAGAACCCATACCTTCCCGCCAAGCGTTCCACATTCAGAGATTCTTGCGACATTAGGATTCACGCTCCATTTATTAAAGCTGTTCTACCTATAGTCTATGAGCGCTGAAGCGTGATATCCCCTTAATTTCCTCCGCCCGCGCCTTTGTCTTCTTCCGTATGATCTGCACCCGTACTCGCGGGATCGGTTGCCGCTGGAGACGAGCTGTTATCTTTCTGACTGTTACTGGTGGTATCCTTGCCCTGATCCACTACTCCACTCTTATCCCCGCCTACAGCTGGAGCAGGAATGGCAATTCCCGGAGCACTGCTGCCGTTCGCCCCCACAGGTTGACCTTGATTATCGTAATAATACATAGGTACATCTCCAACAACCATCAGATAAGACACAGGAATTTCTGTATCCACTACCTGCGGCTCCATATCAAAAGGAATGACGACTGCAACCTCTGTCACAATATGAATGTATACCTCGACCAGAATCATATTGATCCCAGCGTTTTGCTGGCGGGTGCTGAGTTCAACCTTAACCGCACCTTGTGGTTCAATCTTGATCGGAATATCGGGTCCATAAGAAGCAATAAGGGGACTGCCCAGCGCTTGCCCCAGCGGAATATATTCTGTTCGATTATGCAATTCCTGCAGCGTAGACTGAATGACCTGTGCCGCTTGCGAAGTAATACGCATATGCTCCGCGTAGTTGAGCATGAACCCTGATATTTTCCCGTTCTTATCCGTCTTCCAATCAATTAGCTCTTCCGCATTCCCTCCATTCGCAACCTGTGAGGTAATCGCCTTATTAATCGATTCCGTAGCGATTTGCTTCACACGTATTTGTGCTAAATGCAGGATGGGCGGTTTCATATGCAGCTCCACATAGCGCAAGGATTGCAGCACCAGCACAAGTATTACTAAGGATGCTATCAGCCAAAATTTACGTCGGCTTCTTGGCTTATGTGTTCTTCCGCCTGCAACCGTTACCTTACTCTCTGGCCGGCTGGATAATCTAAAGCGGCCTTTGCTACGTTTGGCTTCAAAGCGCGTACGCTGCGGCCTAACCGCTGCCCGGCTGGGTTTTGACTTGAATGCGGAGCTTCTCGCTGAGAATCTCCGATTCGTGTCCCCATTTATTTTTGGCAGCCGAAAATGGCCTAGATCAGGTATTCTCAGCCTTCGGTTTCCCCATTTTTTCAATCTGCCCATTGCAACAGTCCCTCCCGCCTTACGCAGAGGTCAAGCCACCTCCACTTAATTTAAGGTATTCGCTAAGAGGACAAAAAAGAAGAACGTTCCCTCCGGCAAACTGCGCCTGAAGTAACGTTCTTCATCCTTTAGATCATGAACTGGGAAGATGATATTAGTGCATTCTGCTCCGCTTATCCTCCTGCAAATGGTCCCAATGACGCCGAATAAAGATGCCAATGAGAATAGCTATAAACACCGCATACCAGGTAAGATAACCATTCCATTCTTCACGCGGAACAATTAGGGTGGATCCGATCGTACCGAATAACCATATATAAGACAAATTACCAAGTACGGTTCCCCATATAAAAGATGAGGCTTTAATCGGTGAAACAGCAGACATGAAATTGATTACATTATTCGGAATAATCGGGATCGTACGCAATAGCACCAGTGTCCAAATCCCATATCGATCCAAGTAACGTTGCCATTTATCATAGCGCTTCAGTTTGCTTCTCCATTTTCGGTCAAACCAGTTATACAGATATCGCCGAATGAGAAAATACATCAGTATTCCGCCCAGATTGCAGGCCAGCCAACTGATCAGCATGCCTCCAATTACGTTAAAAACAGAGACATGCAGCACGATCAAAATTACGAATGGAAAAAATCCTAATATACTCTGCAAAAGTGCGAGCGGGATGGTCACGAATAAAATAGATGGCCCGCTAAGGCCCAGCGTTTGCAGCAGCCAATCAATCCAGGTATTTATGGTCTCTGTCATGAAGCAGTCTCCTCTCTTGACTCCTTGCAGCAGCTGCCTCCTGATTTACTTTGACAAAGCATAAGTCTAAGTGTGTAAACTAGGTATCCATTCTTATTGAAATATAAGCAGGGTACACTAAGAGCTTGTAATACTTTGCTTATATTCCCAAGAAAAACACCCCTTACGGGGTGTTTTATTGAATGAGCTTGCTTATGAAGTGTAATGTGTAAAGAACAGTAGTTAGCGTACAAGTTACATTTTTGTTTCCATTTATTCTTCACATCATAACACAGTTTTTAATCTACTTACAATTCTATACCTGCAACCCAAGCATTCACTTTATCCGGATTGCTTTCCACCCAAGTTTTAGCGGCTTCTTCTGGGGACTTCCCACCCTGAACCTCGATCATTACTTTGGCCATATCTTCTGCTGTCCATTCGAATTGATCCAGGAATTTGTAGACATTGGGCATGTCATCTTTCAGACCTTGGCGAACCATCGTGTGGATCTGTTCATCCGCACCGTAAACCCCTTTTGGATCTTCCAGATATTTCAGATCCATATTGGCGAACATCCAGTGCGGTGTCCAGCCTGTAACAACGATTGGCTCGTTGTTGTCATAAGCCTTTTGCAGTTCCTGAGCCATCGCTGCGGATGAGCTTTCAAGAAGTGTGTAATCGCTAAGATCATATTCCGCGATAGCCTTTTCTGTGGTTGTCATAATGCCGGCACCTGGCTCAATGCCGATAATGCGATTGTTCAGCTTTGCTGCCATATCACTGTTCTTCAAGTCTTCAATAGAGTTAATATCCATATAGGCCGGAACAGCCAAGCCAACCTTAGTTCCATTTAGATTTGCACCCAAATCTTCAATTTTTGCACCGTACTTCTCTAAATAAGCCGCATGGGTGCTTGGCAGCCAAGCTGCAACCATTCCATCCGCACTACCGTCTGCAACCCCAGCCCACATTGGACCAGCATCTACCTGCAGCATTTCAACGGTAGCTCCAAGCTTAGTTTCAAGTACTTCCTTTACTACATAAGTACTCGCAATTTCCGAATCCCATGCTACATATGCTAATTTTACCTTCTCTTTACTTGATGAAGAACATCCAGCAATAACAGCAATCATCATAATAACTAACAGGAATACCCCTATATTTTTCTTCTTCATTTATTTAAAACTCCTATCTTTGTTTTGGTTTTAGTGCGTTCTGTGTCAAACGGTCCAGCAGAATGGCGATAATAACGATCGCAATCCCTGCTTCGAATCCGTCTCCTGTCTTAGCCTGTGATACCGCACGGTATACATAGGCACCCACGCCCTGTGCACCAATCATCGATGAGATAACAACCATTGACAGTGACAACATTATGGTCTGGTTCACACCTGCCATAATTGTTGGTAAAGCGATTGGAAGCTGCAATTTAACTAATTTCTGAGTAGGTGTCGATCCGAAAGCATCTGCTGCCTCCACCAGTTCCTCCGAAACCTGACGAATTCCGAGATTGGTCAAGCGAATCGTTGGCGGAATTGCAAAAATAATCGAAGCAATAACCCCTGGAACTACGCCCAATGAGAAAAAGGATACTGCTGGCAATAAATATACAAAAGCCGGCATCGTCTGCATAAAGTCCAAAATAGGCGTAACTATATTTCTAACGGTATTTCTCTGCGCACATAAAATACCAATCGGCACACCAATTACTACAGCCAATATCGAGGCGGTTAGAACAAGGGCCAAGGACTGCATAGAAGGTCCCCATAATCCAAGATTATCAATCAGAAGCAGCCCAATGACCGCAAATAGTGCCATGCGCCATTTACCGATCCAATAAGACAAAGCTGCAATAAGCACGATAAGTACTAATGCTGGCAGGAAGGTAAGTGCATTTTCAATGCCAGCCACCATACCACCGATAATCGAATGGATGAAGTCAAACAGGGGCCCACAATAAGTCGTCAGCCAATTTTCCAACCACTCGAGTGCCTTTCCCAAAGGCAGTTTAGGAATGTCCATTATAATCCTCCTTCCGGTACCGCGTTGCCGGCGAGTGCGGAAAGAACGGCTCCTTTAATCACAATACCCTTCAATTTATCCGCTTCATCTACGACGGCTACAGGCAAATGTGTCTCAGATATTAATTCAAAGAAATCATTGAGTAGCGTTTCCGGTTGAACACGTGGGATTTCTCTCCGCGTTACTTCCAGAATAGATTTATTATCATTCAGTGCCTTAAGGGCATCCTCAGCTGTAATAACACCCAGAAGCTTATTTTCCTTGTCCACTACATACAGACTGAATATACCACTGTCACGCATTAATTGAAGCGCTACCCGAGGCCCGCGTTCAGGTCTGACTGTTTCCGGCTGACGCATTACATGAGCTGCAGTCAACACCTTGGACAAGTCCACATCCTCCACGAATCGCTCTACATATTTATTGGCAGGTTGGATGAGGATTTCTTCCGGTGTACCAATTTGCACAATGACTCCGTCCTTCATCAGTGCGATCCGATCTCCAATCCGCAAAGCTTCGTCTAGATCATGAGTGATAAACACGATGGTCTTCTTCACTCTGGCCTGTAATTCCAGCAGCTCTTGCTGCATGTCTTTACGAATAAGCGGATCCAGTGCACTAAATGCCTCATCCATAAGCAGGATATCCGGGTCGTTAGCAAGGCCCCGTGCCAGTCCAACACGCTGCTGCATCCCTCCACTGAGTTGATCAGGACGATGATTCTCCCAACCTTTCAGACCTACCAGATGCAAGGCTTCTGTTGCCAGTTCAGTTCTTTTCTTTTTATCTACGCCCTGAACTTCAAGCCCGTATGCTGCATTCTCCAGTACGCTTCGATGTGGAAATAATGCGAACTTCTGAAACACCATGCCGATATTCTTCCGTCTGAATTGGCGCAGCTGCTCCGGATTCATTTTCACAACATCTTTCCCTTTAAAAAGAACTTGCCCCCCTGTAGGCTCAATCAAGCGGTTCAACAAACGAACCAGCGTCGACTTACCGCTGCCGGACAAACCCATAATGACGAATATTTCTCCTTCTTCAATGCTGAATTCGGCTTTGTTGACTCCGACTGTCAACTTCAATTCCTGAGCAATTTTTTCCTTCGACATCCCTTGCTCTAATAAAGGAATCGCGCGTCCCGCATCATGACCGAATACTTTGGTTAGTTGTTTCACCTCTATAATAGCCATGCCGTCCTCCTTCTCCCGAAATGTTATCCGGGTTTAGTTCACTTATAGTAGTTTACCGGACTATTGAAAATTCATGCAAACACCATATACGGATAAAATTTAGTGTACAGTTTTAACTTTATGAACTTTATGTATGGAATACTCTGTTTTACGCCAAATTCCTTTCTTCATGAATTCTTTACTTATGGAGGGGGATTTGATTACAATACATTGTATAAGGTTGCAGTCTATCGACCTATTCCTCAGGAGGGACATCATGAACGATTTAGAAGGGCTTACGCCCGAACAAATAGAGAAGATTAGTAAAGCCCGTGAACGTGTGATCGATTCTATCGGCAAAAACATGGATCTGTATGGCATTACCTTGTCTATTGGACATTTATACGGTTATATGTACTTCAATCAAGGTCCAGTGACACTGGATGAACTCAGTAAAACAATGGGAATGAGTAAAACGTCCATGAGTACGGGAGTCCGTACCCTTCTAGATCTGAAAATGATCGACAAAGTATGGGGGAGAGGGACGCGCAAAGACTTGTTCACCACTGTGCCTGACTGGCATCAGAACTTCAGTGATTACTTCTCTATTAAATGGAGAAAAGCCGTCGAAGGTAATATGATCTCACTAGCGAAATCACTTGCAGAAATTAACGATATGAAAAAAGAGTATAGTGACGATAGTAAACTTATGCAGCTCTTAAATACAGATGAAGAAAAAATAACTGAATCCATTAACTACTACCGCTGGTTGCTGAAACTAATAGAATCTTTTGAGAGTGGCAAAATTTTTGAATTTATCCCTAAAGAAACTTAAGTCAAACCCACAAAAAACACACAAAAAAACGACAGTGCTCCTGTAAAAAGGAAAACACTGCCGTTTTTTCTCGTTTACCCTTCGATCAAGCTTACATCATCTAAATAAATTGTACTGCCCGCGCTAATTTCACTATTCGTCTCCGTACTATTCCCATCTATAAGCCCTAGCAAAAACACCAGATGAACACCAGCGTCTGTTGCCCCATTCATGGTAAAAGTGTAGCTGTATTCGTCCATATTCTGGGTCAAGGCTACAAGCTCAGCTTCCATATATTTGGTGTAGTCCCCGCCCTTATGCTCCACAGCTACCTGAATATTGCGGTTTACTGTAGAACGAGCTTTAAACTTCAAGGTGTACGTCTTTCCCTGAACGAGCTTGAGATTTTCGTAATCCACCTGTGCGCTATAAGGGGCTTGCCCGGTACCTGTTAAGTTGATAGCAAATTCCCCCTCTTGAACAGAAGCAGTTCCGATTCCGTCAAAATACTGGCTCCAGCCCGTTGCATCTACATCGAAGGTTCCATTATCCAGGGTACCGCTTGGCGGTGTTACTGGTGGACCCCCTTGTACCTCCCTGACCACAATATCGTCAAAAGAAATCGTATGCGGTGTACTGTTAGCCGCAGGATCAGCGCCCAGCGTTTTGCCGATCAGATAATTAAGCTTCAGCGGGTTGCTGTTCGACACCGTAAATTGTGCTGTATAAGTAGCCCAATCCGCATGAATATCAAACTTAGCTTGCGCGGAAGCAGCTGAAGTATTGGAGTATTCTAACACAATTTGGCGCGGAACCGTTGATTTTGCTTTGAAGCTCACCTCATATGTTTTTCCGCCCTCCAGTGGAATACCCTCTTGGAAAAATTGTGTATGCCACGCTTCCCATCCGGCCGACGTAATCAGGATTTCAGCTACGCCATCCTTCACATTAAACGCGGAGACGCCACCTTCTCCGGACCATGTAGTCCAGCCCGTCTTATCGCTGCCAAACGAACCATTGATGACTAGATTGTTATCATTAGCTAGAATAGTCTGCGCGACAGTTGCAGTAACATAATGTTCAGCCTCAACAGTAATGGTATAACTTCCTTCTGCCGGAAATACTGCTGCTTCAATTGTGATTTTTCCCGGTTCAATAGTGTACTGCTCTGCATTAAGTGTTGTACCGTTAACCTTTACCGCCATGATTTGATTCCGCCAATTTGCATTGTCGATAAAAGTAAGCTCAATCGGCTGCGAAACTCTGTTATTACTGCTGTCGCTCAGCAGCTCCTGCGGTTTGGCCGGTGCATTTTTGATCTCAAATTTCACATTGTCAATGATAATATCATGGTTTTGAGGAATACTAATCCCCTCAACCTTCCCAAGCAGGAATTTAAGAGACAATGTATCCTTGCTGCCTTGCCGGAATTCGAATCTGTAATGATTCGTCTCCGGCGTTACCTCCAGAATATTGCTGAACGAGGCCTGATACGTACCATTTTCTACGTTCACCCCGATTTTGCGGATTACGGTTGAACTGGCATCAAATTCAACCACATAATCCATTCCAGCAGCAGCTTTCAAGTTGTTCTGAAACAACATTACAGAATAAGCCTGACTGCCGGTATTCGTAATGCTAAATTTCGCTGCTCCATCTGCAACCGTAGCGCTGCTCTGACCACCCTGCTCTGTCAACAGGCGGTCCCAGGCGCTAAACCCAAAGTTAAATTCACCATTCAGGAGCGGGTAATATATTAGCGATGGATCAAAATAGAAGCTAGTACGTATCATCTGGAAGTTATCCAGAACGACTGTATCCGCTGCCCCGTTTAACAATAATACGAATTGTCCTTCATGATCGGTTGCACCTCTAAGATTGATAAAGGTGGCTTTAATTTTTTGCTCACCTTCGCTTAAGCTAACCGGTTGTTCTGCCTGTACACTGCCGTCTTTTCCTAGTAGTTGGACCGTTCCTGTGCGTGCAGAGGATACTGAAGCATTGAAGGTAACCTCGTAGTCCTGCCCTTGAATGAGCTGAATTCCCTTCTGAAGTAACCGAACCTCACCATTTTCACTGCCGCCAATCTGTAGCTTTAACTGGCCATTGTCATTAACGCTTGATTCTACCGTGACACCACCAGCTGCTTCCGTATGCCAATAACTCATCCGATTGGGTTCGCCAATATCGAAAGTACCATTGTACAGATGATTACCGTTGGCCAGCGGTTCCTTCACACTATCATGCGGGAATTGAATATTCTCAATCTCTTCTAATCTGACATTACCAAACCATACCGGTGAAGTATTGGTACCCACGTTGAACTCGACGCGTGCAGCAATATCTGAGTTCTCCTTCATTTGAAACATCGTTTCGTAATGCGTCATCGCTGAAGTTAGATCTACCTTAAACGATGGAGAATACGCTGCAAATCCACGAGATTCTCCACCTGTTAACCGAACGCTCATACTGCGGGACATATCGGTTTTGGCATCGAAGCTGAGTTTATAGAACCTGCCTTTAGCTATAGATACGATAGCTTGGGGTTGAATCGAATAAAAATTCCCGCCGCCACTGCTGATATCTACCTTCACATAATTGCGCTCCCCAATAGGAACGGTAGAAACCGTAGCTTCAGCCCCTGCTTCTTTATAAAGTGCCCAATGTGCGGTATTTGGGATTCCCATACCGTCATCCCCCGGCACCTGCTCCGAATAATTGTTGTTATAGACCATGTTGCCGTCTGCCAGTGCAAGCTTGGAGCCTTCTGGATAGGCTTCCTTCTCCAGTGTAACTGGAATAGGCTCGCGGTACTCACGACCTGTCAGCTCGTAGACTCTAACGTAATCAATCTCCATCGATTTTGGAAATACGGTTTCGCTAGTCGGATCACCATCAAAGTTACCGCCTACGGCCAGATTCATCAGCAAATGGAACTTCTGATTAAACGGCGCTGGATACACATTATTGGCAGGCTGCCCATTGCTGATGCTGTACCAGTCATTTTTGGTCGAATATAATTCACCATCCACATACCAGCGAATTTCGCCCGGCTCCCACTCAATAGAGTACGTATGGAACTGCTCAATCGTAGCGTTATCCGGAAATACATACTCTTTGCCGGAGTATACATTGTTCGGCGCCATACCGCCGTAATGAATCGTCCCCGCTACCGTGTCTGGACGACTGCCCCAGCCTTCCATAATATCAAGCTCACCGGAAGCAGCCCAAGTCCCGTACACATCGTTCTCCGGCAGCATCCAGATCGCCGGCCAGTACCCTTTTCCAGTAGGTGCTTTGGCCCGAATTTCAAATTTCCCATATTTCTTACTAAACAACCCTTTAGTCTTAATCCGTGTAGAAGTATATTGTTTGCCAGCTTTTTCTTCTTTGTGGGCCGTAATAATCAGGTTACCGTCCTGTTCCTTTACATTCTTCTCATCGTTGGTATACCACTGCTTCTCATTGTTTCCCCAACCTGGATTGTTGTATTGCGAACCATCTCCAAGGTCATAGGTCCACTTTGTAGCATCAATCTCTCCATCATCAAACTCATCCCCCCACACCAGTGTCCACGGATCAGTGGTTGGTGTTGGCGTGGCTGTTGGCGTGGCTGTGGGTGTTGGCGTTGGCGTTGGTGTTGGTGTCGGTGTGGCTGTTGGTGTCGGTGTGGCTGTTGGTATTGTTGTCGGTGTGGCTGTTGGTGTTGGTGTTGGTGTTGGTGTTGGTGTGGCTGTTGGTGTCGGTGTGGCTGTTGGTGTTGGTGTTTCGATTGGCGTAACAGTTGCCGTAGGTGTCGCCGTTGCTTCAGGTGTGGAGTTTGGTGTCGATATTGGACCTACATTCCCCGAACTGCTTGGCGCTGAGCTTGCTATTGGCAATGTTGTTTTGCCAGTGTTTCCTTTTTTTAATGCTACACCGCCAATCGTTACTCCATCGGCTTTGTTATCTATTGTGGTTACGCTTCCGCTGCCTTGAATTGTTGTACCTCCAGCGCTCGCAGATAGGATTAGTGCCGCCACTTGTGAATTGTTCTCCAATGTTAATTGGGTCGGACTTCCCAGAGTAAGGCTGCCGACAGTTCCAAGGATTCTTAACAAAGAACCGCTGACTGCTGAGTCTGCCGAACGAACCGCTCCAAATGTTCCGCGAAGCAAAATATTGTGAGGAACGACATCCATCTCAACATCCCCAAACCCTGCCCCGGTAAGATCGCTGCTTTCTTCCAAGATTGCCCCAGATAGCAGCTGCACTGTACCCACAGCTGTTGACCCGTTGGCATAAATCCGAACCTTACCATTAGGCTTGGCTACTTGAAGCAGTCCAAGAGAAGTATGGTGTAAGCCGATACTTTGCTCGCCGCCCCCGCGTACAAAAGTAGTCCCTGTTACCTTTACACCTTCAAGCTTTGCATTCCCGTCAGCTACCCCCTCGGTTAGATAAAGATTACCTTGGATGACCGTGTCTTTAAGAATCACATCAGCCCGATTTATGACTACATTGCCCTTAACTGTTCCTAGTGAAGTCTCTCCTGATTTCAGGAGGAGTCCCGAAACCATTCGATCAGCCAACTGAGCTAACTCTGCACGGGTGATCCCACCATCTGGCTTAAACAAACCTCCAGGATATCCTTTTACAAAACCTGCACTCGATAGAACAGCTATTGCTTTTGCGGTTTCATCGCTGACTCCGTTCAGATCGGTGAATGCTGCTGTACTGCTTTTGTCTGCATTGAAACGAAACACTTTCTCCAAGGCTAACGCCGCCTCAGCGCGCGAAAGTGCTTTTGAAGGATAAATATTGTTCTTCTGATCACTGCTTATATATCCAGCTGCAATCCCTTTGGCTATATCATTTTTATACCAGTCTGTAGCCTGGACATCAGCGGGAACCTTATCCGATTGCTCCTGATAATTAAATATACGATTCATAATAGCTGCGAATTCTGCCTTCGTGACTTCCTTACCCGGACGAAACGACCCGTCGTCATATCCGCTTATGATCCCATTTGCGCTCCAACGCTGTAATGGCCTGCGGCCCAATGACTTGGAGATACATCAGTAAACGCTTTCAATCCAATGATTGGTTCATTTTCCACTTTCGTTGCCGCTGAATCAGGTGAGTTTTCCTTTAACGCCTCTGCCGCTGAAGCATTCATGCTCCCAACCGGTGATAGCAGCCCGGTGACAAGGAGCATAGCAGCAAGCGCTGCTGTGAAATTCCTTTTCATCCTAAACATCACTCCTCGAATTTCGTAATATTCGTAATTCAAGCGAAAAATCGAAATCGGTTTCGACAATGCTATTGTTGCTTAGTTTTCTATTTTTGTAAAGATGTAATTTTGAATTTTTTTACATAGATTATTTTGGAATAAATCTGCATAGTGAAATATATATTTGACTTGTTTCGGCAATAATAATAGACTGAAAATAATTGAATTTTCATTCACCCTATTCATAATAACTCGCAAATAACCGCTCTAGAACAGTCTTTTTCTCAAATTTCAACTATTTAGCGGAGGGTGGCTTTATTAACTATGAATATCAAAATGATTGCCGAAATGGCCGGCGTTTCTGTCTCGACTGTTTCGAAAATTATGAACAATTACAGCGATGTTTCCGAAAAAACCAAGCAAAGAGTTTTGGAGATCATCGAACAAACCGGATATTCACCTTCCAACTCCGCCAAGACACTCGCAACGAAGAAGTCGAACCTGATCGGGGTTATTTTTGCTGGCGAGCTTAATGTCGAATTTACCCATCCCTTTTTCGTAGAAGTGCTAAATTCCTTTAAAAAGCAGATGGGCGTTCTGGGCTACGATCTCATTTTCTTTTCCAACGAGAAATTCATCAGCAGCGGCGATTATTTCGCTCGATCTGTTCATTTTAATGTGGATGGATGTGTCATTATTTCCGGGCAAAAGATGGAGCCTACCATCCGCGATCTGGATATGAGCAGTATTCCTTGTATCGGGGTCGACCTTGAGCTAAAGGGCAAAAAATCCGGCTTTGTGATGTCAGATAACTTTCAGGTTTCTTCCAAGGTCGTGGAGCATTTTTATCTACTTGGCTATAGAGAGCTTGGATTTATCGGAAGTGCAGCGGATTCAGATATTTCTAACCTGCGGGAATCCGGATATGTCAAAGCTATTGAAAGCTTCGGCCTCACTTTGAACCGTCAGTGGTTTGTTCATGGCGACGATTTCTTTGAGCCCAGCGGTTATACGGCTATGCAGCAATTAATTCAAACCGGAAATTTACCAAAAGCCATTTTTGCGGCTTCTGATTTGCTGGCTCTGGGAGCCATCCGGGCTTTGAAAGAACACGGCCTCAGCGTTCCTGAAGATATTGCCATTATCGGTTGTGACGACATTGAAGCCTGTAAATATACCAGTCCAAAACTGTCGACCATCCGCCAGAACAAAGAACGACTTGGCATCCTCGCTGCTCATATGCTCTATGACTTGATTAACAATCAGTCTGGCGGTGGATCGTTTGTAGTGGAGCCTGTGCTTATTGTACGTGAATCCTGTGGCAGTCAATTAAATACTCAGTAATCAACAAAAAAAAGACAACAGCCAATGAAAGCGGGTTTCCGCAAACGGCGTTGTCTTTTTATTGATTAACCGAAACGTTTCGTTATAAACATTCATTGGACATTAACTCGCCAAATTCCACCTCTTAATATGGAGTAGGTATCCCTACCTGATGATCCAAATTCAACTCAATCAATTGTCCAGCCTGGGTCAATCCGGCACCAAAACCATACATCAGGATCTTTTGTCCATTTTGTACTTTACCCTCGCGGATGCCCAAATCGAGTGCTAAAGGAATCGTGGCAGCAGAAGTATTGCCGAAATTCACAAGACTGTGCAGCACCTGCTCCAGCGGATAATTTAATCGCTCACAAATTGGCTCAATCATGCGCATATTAGCGCTGTGTGGAATAAACCAGTCTACTTCCTCCAGAGTTACCTCCGCTTTTTCAAGCAGCTGTTGCACACCTAAAGGAACCGTTCTGACCGCCCAGCGAAACACTTCACGTCCGTTCTGTACCAGCATTTGTGTATCTACCAGCTCAATATTGTTTACAGTATGGGCAAGCCCCGTACGGTACACATGATGTGCCCCACCGCCATCACTTGCCAGCTGGAAGCCCAAAAATCCCGTCGACTGCTCATCACTTTCCACAAGTACAGCTCCCGCTCCGTCCCCAAAAAGAATACATGTACTGCGGTCAGTATAATCCGTAATCTTGGAGATCGTATCCGCACCAATAACCAGGACCTTACGATGCATTCCTGAAGCCACATAACTGTGAGCAGTATGCAGTGCATAGACAAAACCCGCGCATGCTGCGCTCAAATCCATAGCACCCGCAGTCTGTGGAATGTTAAAACGATTTTGAATCAAAGAAGCTACTGAGGGAAAGGAAAAGTCAGGTGTGCTCGTAGCTACCAGGACCATATCGACATCCTGAACGCTTTTTCCATAACGAGTCATAAGATCCTGCACAGCTGCTGCACATAAATCACTTGTATACTCATCCTGCCTACTAATTCGGCGCTCACGGATTCCGGTCCGTTGTACAATCCATTCATTATTTGTATCTACGATCTGCTCCAGATCGGCATTAGTCAGTCTTTTGGCTGGGACATAGGTTCCGATAGCGGTAATTTTTGCACCTGTCATTCCAATCACCTCTTCATTTAGTATCTGATATTAGTACTTGGTACTAATTATAACTCTGTGCCTGCTAAAAAGTAAAGAAGGCCGGTAAAGCATCTTAGCTTCCCGGCACTTCCTAAACCTTACGAACCCACTTAGAAACGTTTTCTATTACGCTGCTTTCTTTTTCTGACGAACAATATAATCGCAGTTACAATAACCACCACTAAAATGATAAGCACAATCACGATATTCCATACATTAGGCACATAAACCTGCATTTGAATTGGCTCTGTATCCGCTAGTGTAACATTCCAAGTAAGGGTTCTGCCGTCCTCCACATTTGCATTATTGTCTCCATATAAATCCACAGGTAACGTTAATTTAAAGTCGAAAGCCATGTTTTGTAAAAACGCCCGAATAATCGGCTTCGATAAGCTGAGCGATCCCATATTATCCATTATGGTGTCTATGTAACTATTTAATTTGGGCTTCGCCTCAACATCATATTTGGTATAAAACCAATAATCTTTGGTATCTAATTTCAGGTCCACAATATCCAAGTCACCAGAGAGTGCTTTCATTTCCTCAAAAGAGGCATAAGATTTCATGAATTCATAGACTGTAGATTTTCCATCTTGGCTTTTCTCTAGCTCAATCCCCTGATCTTTAAGTTTGTTTACCAGAGCATCTTCCATTTTTCCGCTAATCAACGCTTCTGCCCGCGAATTCACTTTCATATTCACTGCAAAATCTACGCTTCCATTCTTATTCACTGTGACATGCGCTGTTCCTTTAGAACAGCCTGATAATAGTACAAGCATTAAGAGCAGCCCTAGTAACGAAAACCCTCTCCATTTTGACAACAACATTTCCCTCAAACCCTTCACTGACATGTATTTATATAACGGCTACCCATTCTATAAAGGCTACCTCATTTATATCATAGAATCAAACTCTATATGAATGAATAATCAAATTTGAGGACCGTCAAACTTAAACTTTATACGCGCATAAAAAAGAGGCCCTCACAGAAGTAATTACTCATGAGGTAACCTCTTTCAAAAAAGCATCAGCAAATTTGATGTTACTTGGAGTGCTCGTTGTCGCTTGGGTGCACGGTGTTACTTGAAGTGCTCGACGTTACTCTGGATGCTTAATGTTACTCGAAGTGCTAGTTGTCGCTTGGGTGCACGGTGTTACTTGGGCTTTCAAAGTCGCTTTCGGACTCCAGAGCCGTTATTTCCGCACAAACGTCTCTTTTCATAAGCTATCGGACTCCAGAGTCACTATTGCCGCAAAATCACCCCATTATGAGCCATTTTACGAGGAATAGCGCCTCTCCAGTCCGAAACTATCCGGAAAAGGCTCTAAATTAGCAAATAGCTGCATCTGAGTCCGAAAGCACAACGTCATCCCTCCCGCAACCGCCCTACTGCCCCTAAACTAATCAATTTTTAAAGCCACAGAGTTGCTCTATGTTACTTGAAGTGCTCGTTGTTACTCGGGATGTTCAAAGTTACTTGGAGTGCTCGACGTTACTCGGGATGCTTAATGTTACTTGGAGTGCTCGACGTTACTCGGGATGATCAAAGTTACTTGAAGTGCTCGATGTTACTCGGGATGTTCAAAGTTACTTGGAGTGCTCGCCGTTACTCGAGATGCTTAATGTTACCTAGAGTGCTCGCCGTTACTCAAGATGCTTAATATTACTTGAAGTGCTCGTTGTCGCTTGGGTGCACGGTGTTACTTGGACTTTCAAAGTCGCTTTCGGACTCCAGAGCCGTTATTTCCGCACAAACGTCTCTTTTCATAAGCTATCGGACTCCAGAGTCACTATTGCCGCAAAATCACCCCATTATGAGCCATTTTACGAGGAATAGCGCCTCTCCAGTCCGAAACTACCCGCAAAAGGCTCTAAATTAGCAAATAGCGGCAGCTGAGTCCGAAAGCACAACGTCATCCCTCCCGCAACCGCCCTACCGCCCCTAACCTAATCAATTTTTAAGTCACAGAGTTGCTCTATGTTACTTGGAGTGCTCGCCGTTATTCGAGATGCTTAATGTTACCTAGAGTGCTCGCCGTTACTCGAGATGCTTAATGTTACCTAGAGTGCTCGCCGTTACTCAAGATGCTTAATATTACTTGAAGTGCTCGTTGTCGCTTGGATGCACGGTGTTACTTGGACTTTCAAAGTCGCTTTCGGACTCCAGAGCCGTTATTTCCGCACAAACGTCTCTTTTCATAAGCTATCGGACTCCAGAGTCACTATTGCCGCAAAATCACCCCATTATGAGCCATTTTACGAGGAATAGCGCCTCTCCAGTCCGAAACTACCCGCAAAAGGCTCTAAATTAGCAAATAGCGGCAGCTGAGTCCGAAAGCACACTGACCCGCCCGCAACCGCCCCACTACCGCCCTCCCACAGCCTCCCTACTATCACACTACTGTCGCACTACTGTCGCACTACTGCAGCACTACTACCACCCTACTGCCGAAACAAAAACACTACTCCACAAACAACGTCCTACTCTAAAACCACTCCATTGCCCATCAAGCTAGGCTTATAGAGTCCCGCTTATGTGGTTAACGAGGCGCTTCTTTTCCCCGCTCCATGTAGTGAAGCATTCTCTTCACTCAAGCCGATATCCGCTTGGCGGAGAACCTTTCGCCCCCTCCAGCGCGCCAAAACAAGCAAACCTCTCACCAATTCGTCGGCTATCATACAACAATAGATACCTATGAGTCCCCAGCCGAAGCTGATTCCTAACCAATAGGAGCAGCCCACGCCAATGAGGGACATAGACACGATGGAAGTATACATCGTATAACGCGTATCCCCGATGGCATTCAGCGCGTTGCCGAGGGCCATATTCAGCATTTTGGAGGGCTGGAGCAATAGATTTAGAGCTAACAAAGAAACCCCGATCGCAATAATTTTCGGATCAGATGTGAAATAACCGAGCAGCTGTTTTCCGAACAAGAATAATAACAACATGTTAGCTGACACAATACTCAAACCAATGAAGAGTGTACGATATGCACTGCGGTAAGCTTCTTTCAGTTTGCCTGCTCCGAATAAATGAGCAATCTGTATCTGCCCCGCCAGCGCAAAAGCATAACCAAGCGTGAAGCAAAAGGACTCCAAGGTGTTAAGATACGTGCGTGCTGCTAACGCTTCGGCTCCAAGTGCAGCCAGAAAGGAATACACAATAAGCTGGGAGAATACCCAACAGGAAGAATTGATCCCGAGAGGCCAGGCAATCTTCAGAATTTGCTTGAACAGCTTGCCATTGAATATACGGAAATCTCTAAGTCTAACCTTGATCTCGAAAGAACGCCGGAATAAGGAGTAGAGAATAATCACTCCGACCAGTCTACTGACAATACTGGAGATCGCGATGCCCGCAAGGCCTAGCTGTGGCAGACCGAATACACCAAATATAAAAATATAGTTCAGAATAATATGAATCACGTTGATGATGATCCCTGTGTACATTGGCCCTTTGGTATTCCCTGTGTTCCGGATAGCGGTACCGAGGGAAGCGATCATCCCGACCATAAAGAGTCCGCCGCCGACGTAGGAGATATAGACATTCGAAAGTGATAATAGTTCCGGTGCTATATTTAGAACCCCACCAATAGGGCCCGCATAGAAAAACAATACAATACTCACGACAATCCCCAACACGAGGCTAACCGTTACCCCCATAATAGCAATCGTGCGCGCTTCACCAAAACGTTTGGAGCCCATTCTCTGTGCGATCAGAATCCCCGCTCCACCCGCAAATGTTGTAAAAAGTGTGGTCAATGCACCGAACAATTGATTGGAAATACCGACTACGGCGACTGCATCATCAGAGATACGGCTGACCATTAATGTATCTACCGTACCCAGCAGAGTCTGTAGAAATACCTCTATAAATATAGGCCAAGCCAATACCCAGAGTCCAAAACCCTGTCTTTCTTTTTTCACTATACAAACCCTCCTCGTAAACCATACCTACAGACTTAGCCTAAAAAATAACATCTTTATTCATTAGGTCAGACTAAATTATAGATGATATACTTTGGATGATGGTACAGATTTCAAACCAATTATTACATTATTCCAACCTCACTAAAAGGAGCTTCTGACATGAACATCTTGAACTTCACCGTTCCTCCGTTGCTGTACTACATTGTAAGCGGATTCCATACTTTCTCCCCCGGCCATTATCATATGAGCCGCCATAATACCCGGGTGTTCGATTTGCTTGTAGTTAAACAAGGCTGTTTATATATGAGTGAAGGCGGTCTCCCTTTTCAAGTAAAAGCGGGTCAGGCGCTCTTGCTTCGTCCAGACAGCCATCATTTCAGTACGGACAGCTGCAAGGAATCCACCTCTTATTATTGGCTGCATTTTCAAACGGTGGGCGACTGGAATATAACCGAGGATACGGCCGCTGCGCTTGAGAAAGACAACGTCAAAATAGAGAACCCCCTGCAATCTGACGAATTTGATATCCGGCCGTTTAGCTTACGCTTGCCTCAATATACAACTCTGCTGCAGCCGTCCAAGATGGAAGAGCTGCTCTCGCAGCTGAATCAGCTTGTGCCTAATTCCCATTTAAGCGATACTCCATTTCAGCAGCAGCTGTTGTTTCAGGAGGTTATACAGCAGTTATCCGCCTCCCTCAGCCATGAGCGCCCCTCGCCCTCCAAAATATGTGCAGAGCAAGCGGCCTCCTATTTACGCAGCCATTTTCGTGAGCATATCACTGCGCAGCAGCTCGGGGAAAGTCTAAGCTTTCACCCTGTATATATCGCTCGTTGCATGAAGAAGGAATACGGCTGTGCGCCGATGGAATATCTGCTGCATTATCGGATTCAGCAAAGTAAACTTTTGCTGATGCAGACTAGCTACACGATTGCCCGTATAGCCGAGGAAGTCGGCTTCAATCAGGCCCCTTACTTCAGCTCCAGCTTTATTCGAATAGAAGGAACCACTCCACGGGAATTCCGTCAACGTTTCTCGTAAATCTGAGTACGTTAAAGAACACAAAAAAAGGGATGCTCCCTGCCATTAGGCTTAAGGAACATCCCTTGCTACTTTTATTATTTCAAACCCTTCTCCTGCACATAAGCATCCCATTGCTTGATATATTCGGTCTGAATTTTTTCAAGGCCGGCTTGCTTAGCCTTTTCCATAAAGGTGGCTAAACCCGCATCAACATCCTCTACTAATCCAGCTTGCAATGGATACAGGTATTGCTTTTCCACCTGCTCTAGTGCTGCTTTTTCCGCCTGATAGGAGGTATAATCCTCAGCAAAACCTGTGAAAATATCCGGCTTCTGAATTTTGTCGAGCTCAGCGAAAATTTCCTTCACGCCATCATAGGATTTATCAAATAGCATGAACTCCGGATTCCGCCAGGCCCAGCCATTCATTCCCTCGCGTGTAAAACCGTTCGTTGAAGCATCTCCAATAAGTTCATAGTAGCCGTTCGCATCAATTTTATAGTTCTTTCCTTCCACACCGTATTGTGTCAGCTGATTATAACGTTTATCCATGACCATTTTTTCATAGAAGGCCAGTGCACGTTCAGGGTTCTTGCTGCTCTTCGGAATGGCGAAACCATTATGAATAGGATGAACTGGTGTTGCATAACCAATGGTATTGCCATAAGGATAGTAACCTAGATCCCAATCCGGATGTGCTGCTTTCACCTTCATCAACGTATCGTTGAAGCGAGTCGGATTATCTCCGAAGATGCTTGCTGCCTTGCCCGCGATAATCGGAGCCTGGATGGTATCCTTCAAGTTCAGGACGTTTTTGGAAATCAATCCGTTTTCCTGCCAGCGTCTCATCGTCAGCAGCTCTTCTTTATGTTCCTCCGAGCCCCAATACAGATAAGCTTTTGAAGGATCATCGTACTTAATACCAATACCATAAGGCAGCGGACTGCCGACCTGTGCGGTAAGTGTTGAATATACATCATGAATGTTACCTCTTACATCACTGTTAAAAGAAGCAGGTGACATCTGCGGTTCATTTTTCTTGATTCCTTCCATGTATGCTTCATAGCTAGCCAGATCTGTCGGCTGAGGCAGATTGTATTTCTTGCGCAGATCCTCACGCCATACGAAGCCGTTCGTTACATACTCCTTATAAGTCGCTGGAACGGTGTAAATCTTGCCATCAATCTTCACGGCATCCCACATTTCCTGTGGTACGAATTGCTGGAGTTCCGGGGCAGCTTTGGGCAGCAGATCATCTATAGCCAAAAAAGCTCCCTTTTTCGCATAAGCTTGATATTGTGTCCAGTCCGCAGTGAAGATCAGATCGATCGATTGACCCGACGACAGCAGCAGCTTATATTTCTGATCCCAATCTGTCCAGGTTGTATAGTTGAATTTAACGGTTGCATTCAGATCCTCTTCAGCCATTTTGTTAATTTCCGCTTCAATGCTTGAGAGGTCCTTCGGCGCATCGCCTAGCATATAGAATTGCAGCTCGACCTTTTTGGAAGTGTCCAGTCCGGTCTTCTCCTCCGTCCCTGCGTTCGTACTTTGTGCTGTGTTTCCTCCGCTATTGCTCTCTTTTACCGCCGCATTGTCTCCGTTTGCAGAATTAGAATTCCCCCCGCAGCCTGCCAGTAGCGTCATGCCCAGTACTGACGTAAGCAGAATAGACATGCGTTTGCCCCGTTGTTTATTCATCTGAATCCTCCCTTTTCACTATGCTTCTATGTTAGCCGACTGTACCTTTACCCGGTAGTGGGCAGGTTGCGGTTCTAACCTTTTACAGCGCCGATGGTTAGGCCTTTGACAAAATAACGCTGAACGAACGGGTACAGAAAAAGAATAGGTCCCGTCACGACAATTGCCATCGCCATTTTGGTAGACTCAGCAGGGACCTCCGTAGCCAGTGACACCCCGGTTCCCGCCCCCATCTGTGCGATAAACTGTGCTGAATTGATAACATTGTACAGATAGAACTGCAGCTGATATTTATGCGTATCATTGATGAACAGTGAAGAGGTGAACCAGTCATTCCAGTAATACAAAGCCAGAAACAAACCGACTGTAGCGATGCCCGGCATGGAAAGCTTGAGTACAATCTGCCAGTAAATCCGGAAATCACCAGCCCCGTCTATTTTTCCAGAATCGAACAATTCCTCAGGAACTGCTGATTTGATGAAGTTTTTCATTAAAATGATCAAAAATGGCGTCATCAGACCTGGAAGCACCAGTACCGCATAGGAATCCAGCAGACCGAGGTATTTCGTAATCATGATGTACCACGGGACAAGTCCTCCCCCAAACAAAGTCGTAAAGTATATATAGAAGGAAAAGCTATTTCGATATTTAAAATCTTTACGCGCCAGTACATAACCCGCCATAGTCATGAAAAAAAGTCCCATTACCGTTCCAATAGCAGTTGTGCTGACTGTGATCGCATATGCCCGCAGCACCTCATCCGGGAAGATGAATACCGTCTTGTAGCCCTCCAGTGAGAACTGTGCCGGAATCAGATGATAGCCATCGCGAATAATGGACTCATTGCTGGTCAAAGATGCAGAGATAATTAGCAAAAAGGGCAGCAGGCAAGCGATCGATAAGCCAATAATGACCACATAGGCAATCCAATGAAGCATTCGCGTATATTTATCCTTTTGAATTTTCATTTCTTATCCTCCTAGAACAGGGCGTAGTCATCGTTTATTTTGCGGATAATGTAGTTGACCGTCATAATGAGGACGAAGCCGAACAAGGATTGATAGACCCCGGCAGCCGTTGCCATGCCCACATCAAAGGTTACTTTAAGCGAACGGTATACATAGGTATCAAGGATATCCGTCGTATTGTAGAGCAGCCCGTTATTGCCTATTAATTGATAGAAAAGATCGAATTGGCCCTTCATAATACTCCCGAGCGCAAAGAGCAGCAGCACCACAAAGGTTGATTTCAGCATCGGCACCGTTATATACCAAATCCGTTGGAAAATATTAGCGCCATCAATTTTGGCCGCTTCATAATATTCGTCACTAATCCCCGTAATCGCCGCCAGATAAATCACCATGCTGTAGCCAAGATTTTTCCATAGATAAAAGATAATGATCAGAAAGATCCATGCCCAAGGTTTACTGTAAACGTCGACCGGATCAAGGCCAAATTGGGTAAGCATTGTATTTAAGAAACCGCTGTCATAATTAAACAAGTTGTAGACAATTACGCTGAGAATTACAAAGGATACAAAGTAAGGCAGAAACATTACCGATTGGCTAATCTTTTTAAACCATTTTCCATTGAGCTCACTCAGCAGGATCGCACAGACAATTGCCAGCACATTCCCTAGTACAATAAAAGCAATATTGTATCCTATCGTGTTCATCGTGAGCTTCACCAGCGTACCGGATCTCCAAAGGAACTCGAAATTCTGTAATCCCACAAACTTGGAGTTGAACATGCTGCTGTTGAAGTCGAATTGAGTGAACGCATAATAGATGCCTACCATTGGAAAATAGGAATTCACCAGAAAAAAGATCAAGGTGGGCAGCAGCATCAGAAACATTACCCGATTGTGCACCAGCTCATACAACAATCCTTTCTTCTTTCTTGTCGTTCGTAAGCGTGCTCTACCATCAGCCTGGATGCCAAGTTCGACGTTTGAAATTCCTTTGGATGAGGTTTGGCTCAAGATCTCTCACTCCCCTTAATATAGAAACTGCATAATTCCACTATAGGGGGATTCTTCTGAACACAGAAGTGAAGCTTACAAGCCTTACTGCTCAAACTGGCGAAACAGGAACTGAACAATCAGGATGTTTATGTAAAAGTCTTCGGAGACCCACTGAGCTTCTCAAGCTTCGCTAACTCCTTATAATCCTTGTAGAAAAGACTGTTTTGTACACGAATATTTAATTTGTTCACTCCCTTCAGATTGGAAAAATGCAGGATTCTAAGGTTGCTCCACTGTTCTGTTCACTCTTGGGGACTTATAATAAAGGAACTTCATAATATGAATTCATCCAGAGTCTTGTCCGAGTAAGTCATATGATGATCAGGGGGGACGGTATGAAGAATAATGATCTACGGAGAAAAAGACTACTGTATGGCAAGCTGCTCACCACCATAACCCTATGCATATCGTTAACCCTTCTTATCTCTACTTTTGTTTACTATACGTACTACATCGGCGTCGAGAAGACGCAAACCTTTCGCTCCGATCTAAGGGATCTGACCCAGACTGGCAAAAAAGTGGTCAACATGGCTGAAGTCGCGCAAACGCTTTCATTTCAACTGTATCGAACCAGCACGATTTCTCATCTGTTGTTCTACAACAAGCCCTCTATTTATGAGGTAACCGCGGCGATGTCCGATCTCGGAAACTACTTAAATTCCATGCCTTATATTGAATCCATCTATGTATATAATCCGAATAATGACACGGTTTATATTTCGGCAGCACAGGGCCAGAATGGCGTATTCACCACCCGCGAACTGGTGGACACTGAAATTATTCAGATGCTGAATCATTATCAGGATTACAAAACATTTACGCCGATTCCGCGAACCTATTCCATAGATGAACCTGAGAAAAAAACCATCTCAGTCTATACTTACCTTTGCTATGATGCGATCAATTGGGACCGCTCTATTAACTCTGCGGTTATTGTTAACATATCCGCGGCTTGGATCAATAAAGAACTGGCTAACGGCAATACACCCGGTAGTGGCAGTACCTACATTTTGGATGACCAAGGCCGTTTTCTGTCGGGGAATAAGCTGACATTGGAGAAGCTCTCCGGGGATGAAAACAGTTGGCTGGAGCATCAAGTAAAAGCACGTTCTGCCGGCTATTTTACTGCCCCTTTTAGAGGGAATAAATCACTGGTGTCCTATACTTCGCCCGATTCGCTTGGCTGGCAATATGTGCGCATTACTCCTTATGAGGTAATTACTGAACAGACCAATCATATCCGCAATACTACGCTTCTGATTTCTTTAATTATTTTATTGTTCGGTCTTGTTATTTCTAGGGTACTGTCCAAACGGCTTTATCTGCCGATTGATTCGATCGTAAGCCGAATGAACACCCTTGAGGCAGATAAACGCAACAGTATGTTTACGATCAGGCAGAACTCATTACGCAATCTGGTGCTTGGCATTAAATCTCCTCATAACAGCCGGCAAAATGATGTTCAACAGCTGGGTATTTCTTTTAATTTAAACGAGGGCTACCGGCTAGTATTACTACGCATTGATGAGTACGAAGCTCTGCGAAAGGAACGAGGCTCTTATCTCCTTCCGTACAAGTTTGCCATCATGAATATTGCCTCAGAGATCTGTGGACAGACTTATCAGGTGGAAACTGTAGATATGAATGACGATAGTGTGGTCATGTTGCTTAGCAGCATGACCTCCACTGAGCATCTGGATACCGAGCTGATTGAAGTGCTGCTGCGGCAGATCCGTGTGGCCTGTTGTGATTATTTAAAAATCGGACTGTCGTTAGTGTACAGCCCTATCAGTGATAATCCAGATGTACTAAACCGGCTGTACAGTCAGGCCAGAGAAGCTTCCAAACATAGACTGTTTTATGGTCATGGCAGCCTGATCAATGCTGAGCGAATTAGCGAGCTTCAGAACAATCTTTACTCCTACCCGGCTGACAGCGAGAAAAAGCTGGTCGATGCGCTCACAAGTGGCAGAACAGACGAAGCCCGCAGTCACTTCTCCGAAATGGTACGTGAAATGGAGCAATATCCCTATCATGTGCTGGAACTTACTGTTTCAAGGGTGACGCTAACGATTAAACGAATTGTCGATAACATCAAGAAGCTTAGTCCTACCCCCACCGAAGGGATGATGGTGATGCCTTCGCTTGAACATTATGAAACAATAGAAGAATTTGAGGCAGCTTTTTACCAGCTTTTTGATCATATTCAGGAATTCCAAGCGGATAAGCGCAGCTCCAAGCAAAGCGATCTAATCCGGCAAATTAACCAAACCATTCAGCAATCTTACATGGACCCTTGCTTAAGTCTGAACCAAATTGCCGATGAACTTAATATGTCTCCAATCTATGTCAGCAGACTTTATAAGCAGCAGACCCTAACCACTATTGTGGATGTCATCATGGAGGTACGGATGAAGGAAGTATGCCGCCTGCTTGTAGAGAGTGATTTATCGGTATCGGATATTGCTGAAGTAACTGGCTTCACCAGCAGTTCTTATCTCCACCGGATGTTCAAACGCAACTTCAGCCTTACACCAATAGAATTCAGACGGACCAAAAACAGTTCATAACATGAATCACCTATCCCCCAAAAAGAAAGGTGCTCCAGCAGCCATTACATTGGCCTTTGGAACACCTTTCGATATCAAAGGAAATATTAAAATACCTTCGCAATATTTGCTTCATTCTCACCTGCAACAATGGTGTATTCTTTGGTCAACAGATTAGCTTCAAGCTTCGCCACACTGTTTTCATTTTTCCAAGTGATGTTCAGCTCATTCTCACTACCTTGTTCAATCTTGATCTCACCATTAAAAGCTGGACAGCTATTTCTGAATTTCAACAATGCGAACAGCTTCTGAACAACAGGACGTTGTACCTCAGCAGCAATTTCATCTTTAGAATAATAATGGCGGTTAATATTGCGTCCTTCTTTTGTGCTTTCGAGCAGCTCAATATCATTCTCGCCAGCGAATAGACCTACATAATAAATCTGTGGAATACCAGGGGCGAAGCACTGAATAGCTCTGGCCAAAAGATATGCCTGATCATCATTGCCAAGTGCAGAATAATAAGTGCAGTTAATTTGATAAATATCCAGATTATTATAAGCGGCAGAGCTATATTTTTTCTTAACATTTGCTCCTTGGCTATATAGGCTTTCTCTGGTCATCTCAGCTTCTTCGTCGGTCATCAGATCCTTAACATCCACTACGCCAATGCCGTCATGTGTATCCAGGGTAGTGAATTGTTTTCTCGGACAGATTTCCAGCCAATGCGCAAGCCGATTTACTTTTCCACTGTATAGAGCATGTAATACCAACATTGGCAGGGCGAAATCATAGACATAATAATCCTTGTCTGCAATCTTCAATTGAATGCTGTAATGCTCATGGATTTCCGGAAGAACAGTTACGCCATAAGGCTCCACTACTTCTTTAGACAAATTCAACATTTCCCAAATATCCGGTTCTACGAAAAAGCAGTTGGTACCCATCTTTTTGTTGGCATAGGCAAAAGCGTCCAGCCGGATAATCGATGCTCCTTTATCAGCAAGGAAGGTCAGATTGTCTTTTACAAATTTCTTCGTAGTTTCCGTAGTCACGTCCAGATCGATCTGCTGCTCATCAAACGTACACCAAACCTTTTCCTTCGTCCCATCTTTAAAGGTAACCTCTACGTATGGCGCCCGCGGTTTACGTTTATAAATTAAATCCACATCAACCTCAGTTGGTTCACCGTTAGGCCAGAAATCCTTGTACCGAATAAATAAATCCTTGTACTGCGATGCATCCTTCTTCTCAAGGAAATCTTGAAAGTATGGAGACTGCTGTGAAATGTGATTGATCATGAAATCATACATCATGTAGAACTTCTCGCTCATCTCTTCGATTTCCGCCCAGTCGCCAAAAGCCGAATCAACCTTCGTATAATCCATCGAAGCAAATCCCCGGTCGCCCGAAGAGGGGTAAAACGGCAATAAATGAACCCCACCCACGACTCCTTGCAAGTGTGTATCCAGTACTTCGTTTAGTTCTTTTAAATTGTTTCCCATGCTATCTGCGTAAGTGATAAGCATAGCTTCATTTTTAATCTGCATATTGGCGTTCTCCTTCTATTTCAATTTATACACCCTTGCTTCATAAGGTCTGAGAAATCATCAAACTAACGCAACTTATGAAAGCGTTCTCCTAACGATCTTGTTCCTCCCTAGATGAAGGTTTATTCAAAACCAATTTTATAGATGCGCAAATAATATGTCAAACGTTTTCATATAATTAAATCAATAAAATATGGGTATAATGATTGATTTTTAATATTATATCTAAATATTTGTGGTAACGTATAACATACCTATTATAACTATCAAAAACTATCTATGCTTTTACAATTGTTAGTCTCGATTAGTGTCAACAATCCAAGAAAGTTGTAGAATATAGATTAGAGCATTTTATGAAACGGGGATGAGGGTATGGCAAGTATTAAAGATGTTGCCAAGGAGGCGGGCGTTGCTGTAGCTACCGTGTCCAGAGTAATGAACAACCGGGGATATATCAGCAAAGAGACGCGAAAAAAAGTTGAAAAAGCGATGGACGCCTTAGATTATCATCCTAATCAAATCGCCAGAGCCTTACAGAAGAATCAATCCTTTTTTATTGGGATTATTGTTCCAGATTCAAATCACCCTTTCTTTTCCGATCTCATCAAGTATGTTGAAATGAGTGCTAATGAAAAAAACTATAAATTGCTAATATGTAATTCTCTTGACGATCCTGAGAAGGAAGCCAACTATATTAGCATGCTTCGCCAGAATCAAGTAGATGGCATTATCATGTGCAGCCACACTATGAATATTGAAAGCTATAAAAAGGTCCCTTTCCCTATTGTCTCTTTTGACCGTTTTATTTCTTCCAATATCCCTTGTGTGGGATCGGATAATTACCGCGGTGGTGAGCTAGCTACCGAACATTTGATACAGCTGGGCTGTAAACGGCTGCTACATATCTCCGGCCCGCTAGATCTGGATATTCTAGCGAATCGCCGTCGGGATGCTTTTGTCATCACAAGTATGAAACATGGTGTAACTTACGATATTATCGAAGGCGCGCACAACAAGCTTACCTTTGATTATTTTTGGTCCTTTGTCACCGAAAATATCTCTCCGGCCCAACTTCGAGAATATGATGGAGTATTCTGCAGTAATGATATTGTGGCTTATGCTTTATACATTTATGCTGAACAGCAAGGCATTCGAGTGCCCGAGCAACTGAAAATCATCGGTTATGATTACCACAGCTTTACCCGCATGCTTCAGAGTCCTAAATTGACTACCATTATGCAACCTAGTGATCGGATCGGGGTCATGCTGACCAATACTCTCCTGCAAATGATCGAAAGTGCTGATGGAGAGCTAATCAACAACACTACTGTAGACGTAACTCTTATTAAGGGAGAGACTACTTAACGTATCTATTAAAAAGGTAGACTACCGTAATTAGCGGTGGCCTGCCTTTTTTGTATTACTTCATTAATAACGACTTTCAGGAATAACGGCTTTTAGGGCAATTTTTGTAACCACTTCCGCTTCTCAGAATATGCTGATTGGGCAGGTTCCCATTTTTTAAAGGAATGAACAGGAGAAGTTCAAGGAGGAGATATAGAAATATGCCTGATTACAGACCATTTAAAGGCGATGCTATCCTAAACAAGCATGGAAGGATCAGCAGTCCTATTAGAAAGAGGGAGTGTAACGCACTATTAAAAATAGTCACTGATCTCTCTGCAGTGGTACCCCCCGTACTTACGAATCCCACAACACTTCATATTGCCAATCTACAAAGAGTGTTAAGAGAATTATTGGAATTCTTGCATACCTCTAAGTTATGCAGTCCTTTTAGAACTGAGCTACTTTCTGTAGTAGAGATAACCATTGTATCGACCGAAGTCAGTCCCTTCTCTGTCGTAAGCGTGGGCACCAATCTTCAACTGTTGTTAGCTGAGTTATTATCTTTTATTCTCGCCACGAAGATTGACTCTAATTGTAAAGATCAGTTGATTATTCAGATCAGACATATTCAAGCTTCTATTACACAAGCAATCGGATTGCCTATTAAAGGTGCGACTGGACCTCAAGGGCCACAGGGACCTCAGGGTCCGCAAGGAGCGCAAGGGGTTCCGGGCGTAAAGGGAACCACCGGGGCAGGGCTGCAAGGAATTGTTGCTTTTAATCCTGCATTAAGCCCTACTTATCCAGCAGGTCAAGTAGTAACCTTTAATGGCAGTACCTATATTGCTATTGTTGCTGGACCAACGGGAACACCTGGAAGTTCACCAGACTATTTATTAATTGCTGGTGGCTCCACAGGCCCCCAAGGACCGCAAGGACCGCAAGGACCACAAGGCCCTCAAGGAACGCCTGGACTTCAAGGACCTCAGGGACCACAAGGGGTAGGGCTGCAAGGGATTGTAATATTTAATCCTGCACAAAGTCCTACTTATCCAGCAGGTCAAGTAGTAACCTTCAATGGCAGCACCTATATAGCTACCGTTTCCGGACCTACTGGAATACCCGGGAGTTCACCAGATTACTTGTTAATCGCTGGTGGCGCGGTGGGACCTCAAGGACCACAGGGTGTGCAAGGGATTCAAGGACCAACAGGTGCGCAAGGACCAGCGGGTCCAGGCGTAGGAGCAACTGGAGCGACGGGCTCGACTGGTGCTGACGGCTTGGCGGGCCCTGCCGGTGCAACGGGAGCGACGGGCGACCCGGGCGCGGTCGGCGTTGCCGGAGCTACGGGTGCCACAGGGGCGACGGGTGATCCGGGGGCGGTCGGCGTTGCCGGAGCTACGGGTGTAACGGGTGCGACGGGTGATCCCGGCGCGGTCGGCGTTGCCGGAGCTACGGGGGCAACGGGCGCGACGGGTGATCCCGGCGCGGTCGGCGTTGCCGGAGCTACCGGTGTAACGGGTGCCACGGGTGATCCCGGCGCGGTCGGCGTTGCCGGAGCTACGGGGGCAACGGGCGCGACGGGTGATCCCGGCGCGGTTGGAGCTACTGGCATTACCGGAGTCACTGGTGCAACCGGTAACGGTGCAATTATTCCGCTGGCATCCGGAGGACCTATTATTATGACCACGGTTTTGGGTGGTTTGGTTGGAACAACAAGTCTTGTAGGCTTCGGAAGTTCAGCCACAGGCATTTCGCTTGTTGGCGGTAATATTGATTTGACAGGTACTCTCCTTGGACCGCTTATCAACTTTGCATTCTCAACTCCTCGAGCAGGAGTAATAACTTCCATTGCTGCTTACTTCAGTAATACCATAGCTTTATCGCTGCTTGGTACTACGATAAATGTAACAGCACAGTTGTACCAATCGACCACACCAAATAATACATTTACTCCTATTCCAGGCGCAACAGTCCCACTTCCACCTATCACCGGTACTATTAATCTTGGAACTTTTGTCAGCGGAATTACGAATGGTATCAATTTTACTGTAACACCACAGACACGTTTGCTTATGGTATTCTCAGCCACCGCTACAGGTCTTACCCTTGTAAATACAGTCACTGGTTATGCAAGTGCTGGCTTTACGATTGTATAATCACTAAAAAAAGTTAAAAAAAGCATCTGCGATTCCTTTTGAAGGAGGTGGCAGATGCTTTTTTTGTAATATGCGGATTCAACGCTTGATCTTTCGGACTCAGATGCCGCTATTCGTTAATTTATCACTGTTTAGAGAGATTATCGGACCTGAGAGGCGCTATTGGGCAGAAATGGTGCTCAGTAGTGTCTATTTTGTACTAATAACGCCTATGGAGTCCTATAGCAACTCAAAAATAGGAAAATATTGCAAATAAGAGCGCCTGAGTCCGATAGCGAGTCCGTTCACTGGGAGCCATAGTCCGTTCACTGGGAGCCATAATCCGTTCACTGAGATTCATAGTCCGTTCACTGAGAGTCATAGTCCGTCCACTGGAAGTCAAAGTCCGTTCACTAGGATTCACACTTTGCCACTGTTTGCAAAAACGAACCTCACAACTAATACGATTTCAGCTTATAACAAATACACCTTCAGCTTATCGATGACCTCATCGATTTCCGCTGTAGTCGTATATCGTCCCACACTAAAACGAACCGCTCCCCGTCCAATATTCTCCGACACATGCATAGCCTTTAAAACAGGCGAAATCAACGTTTCACCGGAATGGCACGCCGAGCCAGTTGAAGCCGCCACAGCTTCCAGGGAATCGATAATTTCATGACCCACTGCTCCAAGAAAACTAACGTTAAGGGTGTTAGGCAAGCGCTTGTGTTTATGACCATTCAAATGAATTTTTTCGCCAAAAGACTCCTGCAGTCTTCCATAGAAATACTCCGTAACTTGCTTAACTCTTTTTCTAGAATCAGAGTCAGCAGCAAGCTCACAGGCTTTTCCTAAGCCAATAATGTAGGGTGTATTTTCTGTCCCCGCTCTTCGCCCCTGTTCATGGCCCGCACCGTGTATCAAAGGCTCAATGTGAATGCCGTCCCGAATGTACAGTGCTCCAATGCCTTTGGGCGCATATAATTTATGGCCTGCAAGCGTTAGAAAATCCACCCCTAAATCCGCTACATCGAGGTCTACTTTTCCCGCAGACTGTGAAGCATCTGTATGAATAAGAACACCCCGTTCGTGGCAGACCTCAGCTATTTCCTTGATCGGCTGGATCGTACCCGTTTCGTTATTAGAGTGCATGATGGAGACCAGAATGGTTTGGTCCGTGAGCTGCTTTTTCACATCGTCAACCTGCACCATTCCATACGAGTCAACAGGTACATAAGTCAGGTTGTATCCCATCTGCTCCAGGTACTGACAAGGTTTAATTACCGCTGGATGCTCAATAGCAGACAGGATAATGTGATTACCTTTATGGCGATACGTTTGGGCTACTCCTTTAATGACAGTATTATTAGACTCACTACCCCCACTGGTAAAAAGCACCTCACCCGGCGCACAATTCAGGAAATCAGCCACCTGTGTTCTTGCCTGCTCTATTCCGAGTTTAGCTTCCCGCCCCAAAGAATGACTGCTTGAAGGATTCCCAAAATGACCGTAAAGATAAGGGATCATAACCTCTGCTACTTCCTTATCTACTGGTGTTGTAGCGTTGTAATCTAAATAGATCATATTAAGTAAAGCCCCCTTTAACCATAACGCGAAACTTATACTTCTTGATGTTTTAAAAAAGAACGCACAGCAGTCTCAGCTTCATCCAGATTATTCACTTTAAAAGTAACTCTCTCAATGCCTTCATAGTGAGTGGACGTATAATCGTATCTAGGATCATAGTAATATTCTAGCAGCAGCGCCACAGCTTCGCCGAACAAATCCGCCTGCAAGCATCGTTCGATTTCTGCTGCAACAGGGATATGAATTCGGGATTTAATACTCCGAAATGCAGAAATACACTGCTCCTTGTACTCTTCTGGCCGGTAATCCTCAAGGATTTGCTGCACTCTGGCTTGCAAAGGCATCTCAATCCAGATCTGCGTTCCGCTCTCTTTTTGCTCGGCCATAAATGGGGGCATTACTACCTTACCAATCTTTTTGCTCTCCGCTTCAAATAGTACATAAGGAGAATCCCCGATCTTAATTAACTCCTCTAAAAGAAGACTATCGAACGTTTTTTGATTGTTCGCACGAAGGCCAATCTCACCAAAAATAGAACCACGATGACCTGCCATCCCTTCCAAATCCAGAACGGGGTAGCCTTGCGCTTTCAGGCGGTGTAACAGATTGGTTTTACCTGTGCCTGTATTTCCGTGAATCACATAAGACTTCGCCTTACATTCATAGGACTCCAATTCGTCGAGCACCCATTTACGATAAGCCTTATAGCCGCCTATCAGCCGGTAAGCATGAATATCCATTAAAGAGAGTACGGTCGCAGTTGTACGGCTGCGCATACCTCCCCTCCAGCAGAATACTGCTTTGTCTCCTTGAATCGCTGCAAATTCTTTGACAAAAGAAGGCAGTTTTGCCGCAGCAATCTCCAAACCACGTTCTTTCGCGGCCTGCACACTTGTCTGTTTATACAACGTCCCTACTTCAGCCCGTTCCTGATCATCAAAAAAGGGAATATTCAAACTATCCGGCAGCGTTGCATCTTTATATTCAGAAGGAGATCTAACATCAATAATGGTGATCTGCTTCTTGTTTTTTAACACTCTAAGTTCTTCCAGTGTAATGTCCTGAAACAATATGCTCTCTCCTCTGGTGGCTAACCTTCATAATTTGCTCTAAGCTGATATACAACAGTTATTCCACAGCAGCTATAACTGTAATCTGACCCGGATGCTCTTCCGTTACCTCTCCGATCAATGCCGCTTCTACCCCTGCATCTACTAACTCTTTTAGCAAATCTTCGCTTTGTTCAGGGGCCACAGAGATCAGCAGTCCGCCAGAAGTCACAGCGTCACATAGAATATAGCGGCTTAGTTGGTCCATCTCCTCCGGATAAAGAATGCTGCCTTCCAGATGGGCAAAGTTATTCTTAGTGCCTCCTGGAACAAATCCCTGTTCCGCAAGCTCTCTTACTCTTGGCAGCATAGGTACATCGCCTTGACGAATGATCAGGCCCGTGCCGCTCCCTTTAGCCATTTCCGAGGCATGTCCCAGTAGCCCAAATCCGGTAACATCTGTACAAGCATGTACATCATAAGGCTCCATGATTTCAGCCGCTTTTTTATTCAAAGTAGACATTACTGTCGTAAGGCGTGTGGTTTCTTCAGGAGATAGCTGATCCTTTTTAATGGAAGTTGTTAAGATCCCCACACCGATAGGCTTCGTTAGAATCAGCTTGTCTCCCACCTTGGCGCCCGCATTCGTTCTTACTTTGTCAGGATGCACAAGGCCCGTAACGGCCAATCCGAATTTGGGCTCTTTATCGTCGATGGAATGTCCGCCCACAAGAGTAGCTCCTGCTTCCTGTACTTTATCCGCTGCACCGCGCAAAATGTCACCAAGAACGCTTTTATCTAAAACAGAAATAGGAAAGGCCACAATATTAAGCACCGTAAGCGGCTTTCCACCCATCGCATAAATATCGCTTAATGCATTGGCTGCTGCAATTTGACCAAATGAATAGGGATCATCCACGATCGGCGTGAAAAAATCAACAGTTTGCACTAACGCTAATTCATCACTTAAACGATACACCCCTGCATCATCACTAGTATCAAGACCTACAAGTAGATCCGGGTTAGGAACAGTTGGTGGCAGACTACGAATAACCTGCATGAGATCGGCGGGACCGATTTTGCAGCCGCAGCCCCCTTTTGAAGATAATGAAGTCAGTTTTATAGTTTCAGCTTGAGACATCATGACTCAGCTCCTTTAGTATGAATTATCTTAATCTTACACGAGTAGATCGCATTGTACAAAATGCAAGAGTAGCAGATGCGTTGCTTACTACGCCTCCTTCTATACACTTACCTTCACTACTTAGGGCCTACAGTTCTTTCCCACGTCGGGTGAGCTATATTTGGTGCTGTGGTAGGGTAGGGACATTAAGTAGCGTTCTAGGTACAATATGCTTGTAAATGTTCAACATCCATCGGTTAGTAAAATAACCAAAGGCTGGCTCATTCGTAGATTTCACTACGGATAAGCCAGCCTTTAATTGGATGTCCATTATATTAGGGAAATCCTCCCTAATGTTCATCGATAATCGCTTTAAAATGAGGTTTTTAGGGAATTCCTCCCTAAAAATTCATGCAAATACCCATTTATGGCTAAAAACATCCTATTATTAGGGAGGATTTCCCTAATCTACGTTCTAGGAGCCATAATCTCCTTCATTTTAGGGAGAATTCCCCTAAAGTTCTTCCCAGAAAGACGACCCATAGCCAGCTCATTCCGCCCTGGCTATGGGACGCCTATTTTCTCACTTAAACGCTTCGCTTGTGAAGGTCTCCCTATAGATCAGCTAATCTGCTGACTGCCCTGCTGCTTCTCTAAGAAACGCTGAAGAATCGCATTGAATTGCTCCGGCTGGCACAGATTACTTGGATCTAATGCGTTCGGAATAATCGCCAACTGCGCCTGCGGCAGCTGAGACACCATTTCCTTCATACAATTCACTCCAAATTCATTAAAGTCCCCCACAATACATAATGCAGGACGTTTAAAAGCCTTTAAACATCTGGTGTAATCAACATGGCTCGTAGCCAGCCTTTGCCGATATAACTCCCGGGGGCGTTTGTCCAGCAGTCCTCTTCTAATCTCATTGTAGGCCAGACTCCAGCGCTCTCGGTACATCATCCGAATCGAAGGCAACACCAGCTCGCTTGGGAGATAATACATTAGTAAACTGCAATATGCTGCCATAGTTTGTATTTTCCCTACTATTGTTGATCCGTGAGTCCTACAAAAGCTATCCGCGACCACAATTGCTTTTACACGCTCAGGATATTGTT
The DNA here is from genome assembly GCF_045040615.1 of Paenibacillus sp. FSL H8-0175. NCBI lineage: Bacteria > Bacillati > Bacillota > Bacilli > Caryophanales > Paenibacillaceae > Paenibacillus > Paenibacillus sp. FSL H8-0175. The sequence continues at coordinate 6,118,570 of NZ_CP150299.1, forward strand.
TGGCAATATGCTGAACGACTAAGCCACCATAGGCGATTCCTACAAAAACTGCTTCACGGATACCTAGGTCATTCAACAGCATAATCAGATCCAGACATTGCGTCTCAATAATCTCATGTGGGGCCTCCAGCAGTTTACCAGACTTGCCATTCCCCCGTAAATCGCACAAAATCACTTTATATTTATCGGAAAAATACTCCAGCTGTGGTTTGAACATACTGTGTGTTAATCCATGTCCATGGATAAACACAACCGGAGTGCCAGTTCCATTGATTTCATAATAGAGCGAAGTTCCGTTCAGTTTAGCGATAGGCAAAGGTAACACCTCTTTCATAATAAATTCTACGACTATATCTGCTTAAAAACGCAGCAAAAAACCACAGAGGGATTCTCTGTGGCTATTCATCACTAAACACGCCATTCATCCTCTCTCCATACGCTTACGAGGTTAGCTGTCGGATTCGGGCAGTGAGAGTTGCCCTACCTGCAGGGATGCATATTATGCACCCGGAACAGGATTCACCCCATAACCAGTGCCGACTCTCACATCGGCTGCCAGTTGTTGGTTCCCCCGCTTTCCAGAAACGGAAATTAAGCGGATTGCTTATGTAATTGTAAATTTAAGATAATTCTCAGTTCTGAGATGAATCATACTCTTGTAAGGTTTTCTTGTAAAGGAGGGCTCTGGTCAAAATAATGTTGAAAGCAATGCTTTTCATTTCATATTAAGCATACTCTTCATTTTCTCTTTCTTTTGCTCTTGTTTACTCGTTTTCTTTAGAAAAACAGCTCTGAAGCAAGCGAAAAAGGGGGTGATTCACCAGTACTTTCCTATTTAATAAGAAACGACAATCTTCAATACCAATATTGGGCCAGTTTCTGTACCTTGGGGTGTTCGTCGTTTCTATGTCCCCGATCCGTTTGGCAAGCTTGTTAATATTATTTCACATGAACAGCACGAATGATTTCATAAAAAAGAAAAAAGCTAAGCAGAATCAGAGATCTCCCCCTGTCCACTTAGCTTCCTTTTACAATACTATGGCTACAAAAGATCGGCGTTTTTCAATGCATGCTCCCAGCTTGGAAAAAAGAACAGCGCACTTCTCATAAGCTCTGGGTCGCTTTGCTTTACTTGTTTTTTACTGATTGAGCTTCCGTCGCTTTGCAGCTTTTTGATCCGACTTAATACTTCATCAGCCTCCAAAGGAATTTCCATTGAAACACTCCTTTCTCAGTGACCTGTTTCCCTTCATTTTCTCCATAATATGTTTATTTATTCCGTACTCTTAATTTTCCCAGATTAAACCATCTGATAGATGGGTTGTTCAGCAATGAACCGGGTAGGAAGCATGGGATATTTGTCTGCTAAGATTTCAGCTAAATATTTCATCCCCGGCGCTTCACTCTCCGCATGACCCAACATGATGAGCGCTTTAGATCTGCCTTGGTGCCCTGCATCCCGCACATATTCCGGAGTCTCCCACTCTGGTCCCTCTCCAGCGATAATTAAATCAAGATTGTGATCATTAAAAAGCGGAATAGCCATCATCCCACCTCCTCTGTAACCTACTAATATCCCTACGCGTTTGCAGGACAGAGACAGGTCACCAGCAGCGCGTACATAAGAGATGCCTAGCTTACTTTTAATATACTGAGCAGCTTCCATTACAGTCATAGCAGGAATAGTGAGAATCGTAGCAGCCGCTTGCTGCTCTTCCACATAGTCTGACCAATCCAGCTCTCGCAGCAAACCCATCATAATCCCATCCGGCTCTTGCCGATGCCAATAATCATGATAACGAAAAATAGCTATTGGGGAATGTTCGATCAGACTTTTTTTCGCATGATAAACCGGATCACCTTCTAACCACTCGCTCGCTGCATGATGGCTATAAAATACACCTTCATGCGTGATCAGCAAATTGGCTCCTAACGCTATTGCTTGCTCCACAATATTTTGTGTGGCAGAGAAGGCCGTAATAATCCCTGTGACTTCAGTTTCCGGTTCCCCTGGGTTCAGAATATCCACAGTCCCTTCTACCTGTTCCACAGTTCCCATTAAATCTTTCAAAATCGCTCTAATCGTGAGGCTCACTATCATCATCCCTCGAATCGAAATCTAATAAATCTTTCTGCCTTTAAGATCCTCATTTCCGCTCTTACGGTAAAAATACGTATTGATCCGATCTCTCCATTCCTGCGCATGCTCTGCTTGCTCTTCAAGACGTTGCTTCACTTGCACATACAATCCACTATCCATGCTGCCTTCAAGTGATTCCCATGTTGCTAGAAGCTGTGCAGCCTGCTCTGCCCCTTCGAAATGAGTATCGTAGATATGTTGTATAACCGTTTGCCCCGATTGCAGAACATGCGTGTATGGAACATGATGGAAGAACAGCAGCAGCTCTTCTGGACAAGACGCTAGATTCTCATAATTTGATGCATTAAGACCCATATACTGTCCGCTATACCCCGTTCCCGATTTGACTGAACGATCAACACCAATGCCCTTATGATCCGCATAATGGTACGTTCCCCACTTGGCGTATTCATATCCATCCACATTCGGCCCATAATGATGATCCGGATTAACCATCCAGCCCACACCTAATGGAGCTGTGTAAGATTCGTAAATCCTCCATGAGTCCATTAACATCCCGCGAATAGCAGCCACTAGACCTTCATCAGTGCCAAAGGTAAGGCGAATCCATTCCTCAGCTATTTCTTTTGCCGTCAGCTCCGGATTCCAAATTAATCTCCCATATCCATACAGATTAGCTTGAGCTAACCCGTGCCCCGTCCAGTTCATGTCATCCCCGACATTAGTTACAGCAGCCACACCATTATATTTATTTCCCCACACCGATCCGTCCACAATATGTTTCACAAGTGTAGTTTGCCCTTTGGCATAAGTATTGAAATCAAGGACTTCTTTCCACTGTGGAACGAGATAACAGAGATGCCGCTGCTGCCCTGTATATTCTTGAGCAATCTGAAACTCCATCAGATGATTGGTATGTTCCAGTGCGCCAAACAGCGGAGATACCGGTTCTCTGACTTGAAAATCCATCGGTCCATTCTTGATTTGCAGCACTACATTATCATTAAATCGGCCATCCAATGGTTTGAAATGATCATACGCTGCTCTGGCCCGATCTGTCTTACGGTCACGCCAATCCTGCTTGCAGTTATATACGAAACAACGCCAAATCACGATTCCGCCAAACGGCTCCAGTGCTTCTCCCAGCATATTAGCGCCATCGGCATGGTCACGCCCGTAAGTGAATGGCCCTGGTCGATTTTCTGAATCTGCTTTGACCACAAACCCGCCAAAATCAGGGATCACTCGATAAACCTCACCAGCCTTATCTTTCCACCATTGCCGCACCGCTGGGTCCAGTGGATCAGCTGTCTCCAATGCTCCGATCTGTATCGGGCTGGCGAAGTTAGCACTGAGGAATAGCTTAATTCCGTATACGCGGAATATTCCTGCAATTAACGCGATATCAGGCAAATATTGCTCCGTTATAAATAGAGATTCAAGCTCATGAACATTCACATTGTTAATCGAAATCGCGTTGATCCCCACAGAGGACATCAATCTGGCATAATCACGCAGCCGCTTTGTATCGTTAAGAAATTGATTGGACGCGTAAAAAAAGGACCGTCCAGCATAGCCACGTTCAATACTGCCATCAAAATTATCCCAGTGATTAATCATTCGCAGGCCGTTCACCGGATTCATAGACAAATTCAGAGCGTCTATTTCGCTTTCTGTTCCTATCAGCCGTAACAGATGGAATACGCCATACAATATTCCAACAGGCGTTGAAGCACCGACAGCGATACATTGCTCAGTAGCGTTTGTACGTATAAGGAAACCTTCAGGACCCAGTGAATCGGTTCGTTCTCCTGCGAATACTCTACTAATTAATGGATTCCCCCCTTGGAAGGTTCCTATAACGATACACGGTCCTTCAGGTTTCGCTGTGAGCAGTGGCGCTTTGCCCAGCATAGAGGTCATCCCCTGTATGAATTCCGCGGCTGCCGCCTGAATCGTCTCGTTGTCCTCCGTTACTACCAACTCAACACACCAATCTATATATTGATTGTATAGAGATCCTGATTTCAGCTGACCATAATTGAGCCAAGCCTCATAAGCGGTATTTGTCATGTTTATTCCTCCCGTATAAATAACCCGCCCTGGATTGAAAAGGACGGGTTCATGATTCGCAAGCTTGAGCAGGTTACCCGCTCTATGATTTGGTGACAGCGTTAAGCAATTGGTGATACGCTGGCTTAGGATTATGCTGCTCATCGAATAGAAATGGCCAATTTTTCCGTCCCCGAACAGGGAAGCCGTCCAGCCATGTATAGTCATCCGCTGCTCCCCAGAAAGTGACTGAGCTAATCACGTCGCGGTATTCTTTCAACAGAGCAAACATCGCTTCATAGCGCTCTGCCTGCAGCTCGAGCAGTTCGGCAGGTGCGACCTTTAAATCCATTCGTTTGTCATCGAAACGGAACATGGACACATCCAGCTCTGTCAATTGGAGCTGAAGCCCTAAAGATGCATACTTCTCAATAGCAGCACGTATATCGTCTAAGCTCGGATCGTATAGATTCCAGTGGGCTTGCAATCCGACGCCATGGATCGGCACTCCTTGTTCCAGCAGCGACTTCACCATTTTATAGATTTTGTCGCGCTTAAGTGGATTAGACTCGTTATAGTCGTTGTAGAATAATAAAGCCTTAGGATCGGCTTCATGAGCGAATTCAAAAGCTTTGCCGATAAACTCCGGTCCGACAATGTCCAGCCACTTTGACTGGCGAAGAAGTTCTTCTCCTTCATCTGCAATAACTTCATTTACAACATCCCAAGCATAGATATCTTCCTTGTAACGCCCAACCACGGTCTGAATATGTGATTTGAGCCGTGCAAGCAATGTCTCTTTGCTTACAGGCCCGCCCTTCTTATCCTCAAACAACCAGTCCGTAGTCTGGTTATGCCAGACTAAAGTATGCCCACGCATAGCCATATGATGTTTTCGGGCGAAGGCAACCAACTGATCTGCTAGTTTAAAGTTATAACTGTCTTCAAGCGGATGCAGACTTTCAAACTTCATCTCATTCTCAGCGGTAATGCTATTGAAATGATAGGTGAGCAAGTGCTCCTGTGATTGTATCGTCAACGGGTTAACGGCTGCGCCAATTTTGAAATCCTCAGCAAATATTGTTTTTAGTGCAGGTTCTGTGTAATCACTAGCTTGTCTCAACAAGTTCCCTCCTGACAAACGCATTTATATCAGTATTCGAATAATTAAGACTGATAATCGAACCAATCGAAGTAGGCAGGCACCTCAGCCACCTTGCCATGACCTGTTGCATATAATCCGATAAGAACACCCGTAAATCCATTTCCTTTTACGGCTTGAGGAGATAATGGATACGCTGCTGCTGTTGATAGCTTATTCCACTCCTGCCCATCCAAAGAATAAAGGAAGCTGTATTCGGTAAGCTCAGCCTTAACTTTCAAATAAATTCGCTCGGCAGTAGTTGGAACCTCTGCCGCTGTATGGGTTACTCCATCCATAGTCACATGAGCTGTAATCACTTTTTGCCCGTTTTTTTGAACAAGTCCAATTTCATAATGAGCATTCTCATCTAATCTGGCGCAAAGTCCAGCTTCCACATCAGCAATAGATGAAGGCATTTCAAGCAGCGTGCTCCATTCTGCCGAAGTATGCTGCTGTCTTCTGCCTACAAAAGCCACTTGGCCTACTTCACTGAGACCTGCAGATTGTCCTCGAAGAGATAACCATCCCTGTCTTTCGTTTAAGGACCAGCTTCCCTCAGCCGGATTCCGCAGAAAGGCTAATCCCAGCGGCAATACTTGATCATCAAAATCATATCTTCCACTAGTCTCAGGTTTTGGCGATTGACCAGGTACACGTGAAACCCTCATTTCCAGTCCAACTGTGTCTTCATTATTATCGATCATCGGCCATCCGTCTTCAGTCCAGCTTACGGGAGCAAGGAAAGTCTCTCTTCCAAGCACAGTGAATTTTGTATCTACTAGTCTTACTCCAAGGAATACGGCCCACCAATCCCCGTTACGATCCTCAATCAAATCGGCATGCCCTAAATACTGAATGGGATTGTCAGTACCGCTGTGCGTCAATATCGGATGCGGCAATCGTTCAAACGGTCCATATGGAGAGGAGCTGCGGCCAATGATCTCCCGATGTTCCTTAGCCGTTCCTCCTGAAGCCGTCATGATATAATACATTCCATTTATTTTGTACAAATGAGGGCCTTCCGTCCAAGGTCCGCCATCCCCAGTCCAGATGACAACTGGTTCTGTTAATGCTGCTCCCGTAGCGATATCTATCTCATATTGGATGGCATGGGAGTCATAATCTGCCCCCTGCTGGGTGGTTACATATACTTTTCCATCCTCATCAAACATTAGAGAAGGATCAATTCCTCCATAAGGAATACTAATCGGATCTGACCACGGACCCGCAGGGTCCGTAGCCGTAACATAGAAATTCCCTTTCCCGTGTACTTCGGTCGTTATCATGTAAAACGTTCCTTCATGATAGCGGATCGTTGGTGCAAATATCCCTCCAGAGCTCTTGCTTTTACGAGTATCCAGCTGACTTACACGATTGAGTACATGACCTATTTGTGTCCAGTGAATCAAATCCTGACTATGAAAAATAGGTACGCCAGGGAAATACTCAAAGGAGCTGCAAACTAAATAGTAGTCATCCCCTGCCCGAGTGATACTTGGATCAGGATAGAAGCCTGGAAGTATCGGATTCGTGTATGTGATTGAAGATGGGGTCATAATTTAACAGACAACCTTCCTATTACTTAATAGTGATTGCAAGCTCCTTATTCCTTCACGCTTCCTACATTTAGACCGACCACAAAATATTTCTGCATGAATGGATAAACTAGCAAAATTGGAACCGAAGCAACGATCGTAACGGCTGCCCGTATGGAGATTGGTGTAACCATGGCATGTACCGACTCCTGAGTCATCCCTGTCCCGTTATTTACACTAGGGTTACTGTTCGAGTTCATAGTAGAGGATAGCAGCTTCATTAATTCATATTGCAATGTACTCAAGTTCTGGCGGGAAGAGGTGTAGATAAACGCATCAAACCATTGGTTCCACGCACCTACTGCAACAAAAAGGGCGATGGTAGCAAGAACAGGTTTACACAAAGGGAAGACTACTTTCATGAAGATCTTGAATTCCCCGGCACCGTCGATTCTTGCAGATTCCATAAGACTTTCATGTAAGGTACCAATATAAGTACGGATAACGATCATATTAAATGCACTTACCATGGACGGGATTACATATACCCAGAACGAATTGAGCAAATGAAGATCCTTCATAAGGAAATAGTTTGGAATCAGACCCGCACTAAAATACATGGTAAGGACGAATATAAAGGTAATATGTTTGCGGAAAACATATTCTTTCCGGCTTAACGTATACGCAAGCATCGTGGTTAAAAATAGATTCAGGATCGTAGATATCACTGTTCGTGCTACCGAAATCCAAAAAGCATTATAAATTGTACCTGAGGCAAAAACCGCTTTGTAGTTCTGTATGGTCCACTCTCTAGGCCATAAATAAATGCCGCCGCGGATGGTATCATTCCCCGCATTAAAGGAGACTGCTATAGTATTCAGGAATGGATACAAGGTAACAATAACTAGACAAACCATAAATATAGTATTGAAGGTGCTGAACACTACGGGTTCGAACCTCAGATTTTTCATCCGGTTTCCAGCATTACTTTTTGGAGATTTTTGAGGAATCAATTGAGTTTTTTCCATGATTATAACAGCCTCTCTTCCCCTAGCCGCTTCGCAGTCCAGTTAGCTAATAGCAGCAACGTTACACTTACGACTGTTTTGAAAATACCACCCGCGGTAGCTAAGGAATAATTCCCTTGCGCTATACCATATTTCAATACAAATATATCAATCGTTTCCGACCAATCTACGACAAGCCCGTTTCCTAACAAGTACTGAACCTCAAATCCAGCTTCCAGTACATGTCCTACGGACATTATTAACAGGATTACAATGGTTGCTTTCATGCCCGGCAAAGTTACATGACGCATTTTCTTATACCGGTTCGCTCCATCAATCTCAGCAGCTTCATATAAAGCCGGATCAATAGAGGCGATAGCCGCCAAGTAGATGATAGTACTCCATCCGACTTCTTTCCAGACGTGTGAAGCACCTACAATACCCCAGAAATACTTCCCTTCACTCAACCAAAGGATCGGTGAATCAATGAGATGCAATTTCATGAGCACGATGTTGATAATCCCGTCATTAACCGAAAGAGAAGTAGCTACAATGCCTGTTACAATAATCCAAGAGAGGAAGTGAGGCAAGTAGGATATGGTCTGAACGGTTCTTTTCCAAAATACATTTTTGATCTCATTAAGCAGCAATGCCAGTATTATCGCAGTCACAAATCCTAGAACTAGATTAATTAGGCCCATGGCCAACGTATTGCGCAGTACTCTCAAAAAGCTATCGTCCGTAAAAAGAAACTTGAAGTGTTTTAAACCCACCCATGTTTGTTCACTAAATGCTCTAGCTGGTTTATAATCTTGGAAAGCCATCGTCCATCCCCAGATGGGAACATAAGCAAATAGTATAATATAAAGCATTAATGGAACCGACATCCAAATCAGCTGTTTCTGATTCTTAATCAAGGTCATAGTAATCGGTTGCTTCTTTTTTCTTTTAGGATGCCGGTTAACTTTTTTCCCCGTTAATATCTCATCCATATATGTTTTCTCCCCACATCATCCATATATTTCAGAAAGTGGTTGGCCTAATAAGCCACCACTTTCTGATTTTTAAGCAAGCTCTAACTATTTAACACTCCAAGTATCAAATCTCCATTTAAGCTGTTCATTGATTTTGTCTTCATAGGCTTTGACATTCGCTTTACCAATTTCTCCAACAAAGTCATTCCAAACCTTATCGAATTCTGATGGACTGGCCAAGATTGCTTTTGGCAGGTATTTGGTTCGCAATTCATTCAGCTTCGTTTCGGCAATTTTGGCATCTGAGCCTTCAACAAGATCTATGGACCAAGCTGGATAAGCTACTGGGTTCGGCTCAGGCTCGCTGAAGAAATCCACATAACTGTTGTAGCCATAAGCATCAAGGATTTCCTTGTCATACGGCTTGAGTGCAGCCCGGTATTCTTCTGGTTGAGCCGCAGCATCTGTTGAGTTTCCATCCTCAAAGAATCCTTGCAATTTCGGAGCTGTAGCATACCAAGCATCTGCTTTGTTGCTGAGCTTCCATGTAGCATCAACTGCGTTCTTCCGTTGTTCTTCATTTCTTATAAAACGGCCATTTTCCACTTGATAATCTTCACCTTCAATACCCCAAGTGAAGATTTTTTGCCAATCTTCTTGAATCAATGTATCCATTAGTTTAATAATTCTTTCAGGGTTTTTGGCATTGATACTGATCCCGAAGCCATTATTCAAGTTCAGCGCTGGGCGATCCAGATAATAATCTTTAGTGCTGGTATCAAACACAAGTGGAAGTCCTACATAAGTTCTTTCATCTTTACCTTGTGTCCGGAGTGAATCTTCTGCTGAACCAAAGTTCCAGTGCTGATCAAACATTCCCAGAACGGCTCCACTAGACAGTTTCGCCAAATATTGATCGTAGTTTTGCACAAATGTTTCTTGGTCGATAACGCCCAATTGGTTCATTTCATTAAGCTTTTGATAGTACTGCTTAGCATAGTCTTTATCTGCGAAGATTTCTGCAACGTTATCATTAACTACTACCCCGCCATCATTAGGGTGTCCGATCAGATGCTGAGGAGCGTTAAACAACCCCCAGTTTCTCCAGTCGTTGTTAAGAATTTCGAATCCGATGGTTGGCGTTCCATCGATAGTTGGATTTTTTTCTTTATATTTCACAATGAGGTCAAAATACTCGTCCAAGGTCTTCACCTTTGGATAACCAGCATCTTTCAGGATGTCCTTCTGAATCCAGAAAGCAGGACCTGCATAATAGGTTGTATTCACTTTACCGTTATACGCACCATAATTCGGAAGCGTATAAATATGTCCATCATTCGGGTCTTTCATCATGTTCCAGTAATCTGCGTAATGCGCTTTCAAGTTTGGAGCATATTGTTCAATCAAATCTTCAAGCGGGATAAAAGCTTCCGCTCCTGTCAGCTTAGTATTGGCAGTCATCAAATCCGGATAATCCTGACCGGCAATCATTACGCCTAGCTTCTGGTTAAGATCCCCAGCTAAGAATTCGAAATTGAAGGATGCGCCTGTTTTTTCTTTAATCATTTTGTAAATTTTATTATCTGGTGTTGGTTGCTGGCCTGCTTCTCCAAGAAAGATACTAATTTCAAAAGGTTCAATCTTATCAGAATCTGTTCCTGCAGCAGTTGAAGTGGCTGTTTCTGCTGGTTTGTCTTCCCCTTTAGCCGTCGTATTGTTGCTGTTATTTCCTCCGCACCCTGCTAAGGTAAAGCTTAGGGATAACACAGCAATCAGACTAAGTTTCCATTTGGATATTAACTTGCCCCCCATAAAGCACCTCCATATATTTGTTGGTGTAACAATGTTGTAAGCCCTTACAAGTTAAATTATAGAGGTGATAATCTTCTGAAAATACGCCAGAATTAAAGATGTACCCCCAAAAAGTTTAGGTATTAGTGTTTTTAAATTCGTTAGGGCTCATATGCAGTTTTTTTTCAAATTGCTTGAGGAACTGACTATAATTGCCATAGCCCACTTTTTCAGCGATTTCACTATTTTTTAATTTATTTTGTTGAAGTAAATGTACTGCCTCTTTTATTCGGAGGTTATGCAGCTGTTCATTGAAATTAATACCGTTCTTCTTGATCAATAATTGACCCAGATATACCGGGTGCAGGAAAAAAACCTCTGATAGTCTCTTAATGGTAAGACATTCGCGAAAATGCTCTTCAATATAATTGTTAATCTCCTGAACAATCCCCTGTGATTTTAGGTTTTGTTCCTTAAGAAGGATATCGATACTGGCCTCGCCGCAGAATAGCAAATTACGCATTAAGTCCGTCAAGGTGATCATTGAGTCTAACATCGCGGGGATTCTAATTTGATTAGATAAGGAGGACTCATGAACTTCACTGGCTTCCGAGGTAAACTCAATAATCTTATACATCATATGAATAACAATTTTCTTCACAACCTCTGGAGCGATGCGCTGTTCCCGGAAACTGCGGGCTGCCGAGTTCACAGCTTGGCTAAAGCCTGCGGAGTCCAGGGTGTTAATCGGTCTTATCAAGTCATCCATCAGTTGAATTTGATCATAATGATAACTAAAGGGACTATCCTTAATCTCCTGATAAGTCAGGATCTCTACATTTTCAGAATAATAAAAATAATACATTAATGCTTCTTTCGCCATTCGGAAACTGTTCCCGATCTGAAGCAAGGAGCCTACACCAGCACCTGTTGCAATATATAAAGCTTGTTTGGGGTGTTCATTCAGCAAAGGAGTTGCAATCTGATCGATCACAGCTCCCTCAGTGGACAATGAATTGTATCCATATACGATTCCAAAACAATGACTCTCCAGATCCATCAGAAACATCGAATCTTTATCGGTTAGGAGGGCTGAGGCTTGCTCTCTGATCTCCGTATATAAAACCGGCTCTGTCTGTATCAAACAAATATTCCAAACGCTTTTACCTTTCGATAGTCGGTTAAGTACCTCCTGATTCGACTGCTCAGCTTTCTCATGCAGCATTCCTTTCAGGAGAGAAACAGCCTCCTCCGCGGAGGCTATTTGATTTAAACTGCGCTTCTGAGCTTCCTGCTCCAGCTCCTGATATATCTCCAGCAATTCTTCTGCCGCCTCTTCCGGAAACACTGGCTTCATCAGATAATGATTAATTCCATAGTGTATAGCTGTCTTGGCATATTCAAACTCACTATAACCACTTAGTATGGCAAATTTGATCTCCTTAATCTCAGCTTGTTGCCAAGCTGCGACCATCTCCAACCCATTCATTAGCGGCATATTAACATCCGTAATTACAAGATCTGGCTCTAGCTGTTTCATTAGCTCCAGCCCCTCTTTGCCATTGCTGGAGGTTCCGCATACCTCAAAGCCAAGCTCCTGCCAATCAATCCACAGCTGCATCGCTTCAAGCGCACTAGGCTCATCATCGATCAATAATACTTTGTATTTCATTGGGGGTCCCTCACTTTCTAGCTATTCTTCCGTTCCAGGAGTTTTAGTGGAATGTCAAAAGTGACAATGGTCCCTTCATCCGGAACGCTGCTGATATCAAAACGGACCTGATCTTCATAGTACAATTCTAATCGGCGGTACACGTTGCGGATTCCGATATTCGTTCCCGAAGACGCTTCATTTTGAACATTACCTAATAATTCTTGCAGCTTCTCTGGCTCTATCCCTTTACCGTTATCAGAGACGGTAACTTTTAATCGTCCCTCCTCCACTAACGTCTTCACTTTTATCACACCTAGTCCCTCTATGGCCTGTAGACCATGTTTGCAGGAATTCTCAACGAGCGGCTGCATGCTTAGCTTGGGAATCTTATATTGAAGCGACTGCTCATCGATCTCAAATTGATAGTCGAATTTATCCCTGAACCGGAATTTTTCAATTTTCAAATACATCTCGATGAAAGTCATTTCTTCTTCCAAGGTAACGAGATCCTCTTTCCAGCTCAGCAGCCGTCTAAGTAATTTCGATAAACTCTTAATGATATCCGTAACATCCGAGTAATTATTTTTAGTACAGACCACCAAAATGGCATTTAACGTATTAAACAGAAAATGCGGATTCATCTGGCTTTGCAGGAAATTCAGTTCAGCTCTTACTCTTTCCATCTCCAGATTATTTTTTTGAATCTCCAGTTTATATACATCATTGATCAAGGAATTAATGGTAGTGGTCATCCTGTTAAAATTACGGATCAAGCCCCCGATCTCATCCTGACCTTCATCAATCCGAATCAGCTCAAATTTCTCATTGGATACTTTCTGCATATGTCTGGACAACCGTTTCACCCGATAATTATAGGATCTTAACATCACATATAAAAAAGCGGTTGTGATTAGCGTGACAATAGACGCCAGAATCCCTGCATAAATCCGAATCTCCATTATCGCTTGGGCAATACGCTCACCTTGTGTAATTCCTATTATCCGCCAGCCTTTTATATAACTAGCTCCGCCGACGGGTACAATATGCACATCCTCCTTGCGCTCATCATCCTGCAGCTTGAACACGGGATAAGGTTCCGTGGTGCCTCTTTGATACCCGCTTTGGGCAGACATAATAATCTCGTCCTGCTCGTTAACCAGATAAAGACTCAAGTAATCTTTTTCTCTGATAATCACGTCATATATTTTACTGAGATCCAAATCAATTCTAAGCAGCTTTTCAAATTTATTGTATGAGCTGTAAGCGTCCATTCGCTCAATAACACTCAAATAAGGCGCTGTAGAAATCACACTAGAGATGTCACTCATATGATAAGCGGCAAGAAACAGATGTTTATTCGCAGCCTTCGACTGCTTATACCATTCACTATTCATAACCTTTTCATTGATGACCTGATAGTTGCTGCCAGAAACAATGGAATCATTGTTCGTGAATACAGTAATCCGTTCAATCTGATTGTTCACCGGCATATAGCTATTCATGCGGCCTCTTAGCTGTTCATCAAAAGTGTCATAGAATTCAATAGAGTTCCCATACGTCCGCTCAAGCAATTCATACAGGTTCTTATCAGCAGAAAGCGTATAGCTGACAGCTACCCCACCTTCAATGAAGTCATGAATATCCTTTCGGGCTCTTTCTAAGGATATCTCTAGATTCTGCTGCTCTCTCGATTTGATCAGATCGGAAATCCGATCCAAAAAAACAAGGTTAATAATAATGATAGGGAGAAGAACACCTATGATATAAATAAGGGAAAATTTATAATTTAAGGGAATATCATTCACTACTTTTCTAAATCTGAATTTTTTTCTCTCCATATGAAACACCTTGCTTCCCCTAGAGCTGTTGGTTCTTATTCTCATTTTTATACACGGATGGTACTACCCCTACAAGCAGCTTAAACTTATCTATAAAATAATCAGTGTTAGAGAATCCCACCTGCACCGCTATATCCGATATCTTTAACTGTGTTCGCTTCAGCAGACTTTTTGCCTCTTCAATCCGTTTGGCATTTAGGTATTCACTAAAACCCTGACCCGTTTGCTTTCTGAACAGTTGTCCCAAATAGGTAGAATTAATATGAAATTGTTGTGCCAAATCCTGAAGCTTTAATTTATTCCGAAATTCCCGATCCACATACTGAATAACCTTGTAAATCGTATTTTGTTCATTCTGCTGCTCTAGTTCAGACAGATAGACGGCAGCCCGTTCACACAGACTTTGTACATAACGGCTTAATATAAAATAATCACTAAGCTCACCTAGATTTCCGTATTCTTGCTGAAGCTTAATCATAATCGTATCCGGGTCTCCATTCATTTGAGCTATAATTCTACAGATCGTAAGCTCTAAATGGGCCACTTTTGCTTTTACAACTTCAAGGGTCAACAGATTCTCAACGAAAGCAGTGAACGCTTCTTTTACACAAGGCTGGATCTGTTCCGTATCATTCGTTTGGACCTTATGCAGCAGCTGTCTGAAATGGTCCTCATGAGGTTCTTCCTTTTTCAGGTTCCTAAGCTCACTATAATAAAAGACCCCTCTTTTCTGCTGATGCGTTTTTCGTTTCCATACCTCAAGTGCCTGCCTATAAATCTCTCGAATCGAGCTCACCCCGACCATTCTGCTGCTAAGTGCTAAAAAGACCAGCTCCTGTGATTGTTCAGTGAGATCTGAATGCATCTGGTTGACGATAGTCTCCAGGCTCTCATTGCCGATAGAAGCAGACTGAAGAATGATCCCCGCTCTTCCCGATCCGTCTTGAAAGAAGCAGAAGTGTTCCTCGGAAAAATAATCACTTATCTGCGGTTGGAATGGATTCATAGAGGAGGCCGGTTCGATAAGAATACACATTAACTCTGCATCCGCTTGAAGCTTCAAGGTGTTTCGGGTTAGAAGCTCTAAATTTTCGTTATACTCCCCTTGGATCAGGCGGTTGATGATATTATTTACGATAAAAAATTGCTTTTTATCAAACTCCTCATTGGAAGCGATTTCATTTTGGATTATTGGAGTGATCCTGCTTAATAAAGCCTCTATTTCTTCATCATCAATGGGTTTTAATAAATATTCATTTACCCGCTGGCGCAATGCCGTACGTGCATACTTGAAGTCATCATATCCAGACAGAATCACAAATTTAGGAGGTTTCTCCATGACCTCATTCAACTTTGTAATAAGCTCAAGTCCGTTAATTACAGGCATATTAATATCCGTAAGAACCAGTTCCGGTTTATTCTCCTGGATAAGCCTCATCGCATCCGTGCCGTTTTGAGCTTCACCACAAACTTCATAACCGAATTTTTCCCAGTCGATCATCGTCCTTAGCCCCTCAAGAACCCAGGGTTCATCGTCCACGATCAGAACCTTAAGCATGATGTTCGCTCCAATCTTATTAAGATAAGCCCGCGCTTTACACCAAAATATATAGATCATGCTATCATACTTGGATAATGATGTGAATTCATAAATTTTCCTTCTTTTGTTTAAAACAGTACTTTTTTTACTTGAAAAAACGCACAAAAAACGACGTATCCTATATTTCAGATACACCTTTACAAGGACCCATCATTCCATTATCATGGTTTACATTGAGTAAAGAATTACATAGTGTAAACCATATTGGAGGGCAAAGATATGAGCAGCTTATCTAAGTCTGCTAGATTTCCACTTTTCATTCTGATGTTGAATCTATTTATCGCTTTATTAGGGCAAGGTATGGTTATTCCCATTCTACCTGAGTATCTGAAGCTGTTTAATGCGTCAGGAGCTGCTGCCGGATATCTTATTGCAGCTTTTGGAGCAGCACAGTTTATTTTTTCACCTATAGGGGGACAGCTTTCGGATAAATGGGGAAGAAAATCAATGATCATTTCCGGAATGTTTTTAACCGTGCTTTCAGATCTGATATTTGCTGTCTCTACGACATTACCCCTACTCTATATCGCAAGATTTATTGGGGGTATAGGTATCGGAATCATGGTTCCTTCCAATATGGCCTACGTCGCTGATATCACTACCCATGAAACCCGTGCTAAAGGTATGGGGTACTTGGGGGCCTCCATGAATTTGGGTATGGTACTTGGTCCAGGGTTAGGCGGCATTATCGCTGGGTTTGGCATACGGATGCCTTATTTTTTTGCGGGTGGACTTGGACTTATCGCTACGATACTTTGTTTTTATATGCCAGAGACACTCCCAAAGGAAAAACGGAAATCTGTTAACAAACAGGCCCCTCGCGAATCCATTCGTAATCAAATCGTAAATTCATTCCGGACGTCCTATTTCCGCTATCTTCTGCTCATTCTGATCATGACATTTGGTCTGATGAATTATGAAACGGTGTACGCCCTTTTTGTGGAACAAAAATACGGTTTTGATGCAACGAAAATCTCAATCATTATTACGGTTGGTGCTATTATAGGCATTATTGTGCAGATCTGGCTGCTTGATCATCTGATTAAGAGACTTGGCGAGATAAAGCTTATACGTATATCATTGGTGATGACCGCTATAACCTTATTGTTGATGATATTCAAGATCAATTTAGGTTATTTATTAGTTGTATCCGGTTTATTTTTTGCTTTTAATGCTTTTTTACGACCCACAGTAAGTACATTGATTGCCAACTCAGCTGGTGATCGGCAAGGATATGCTGCCGGATTAAATACAACGTATACCAGCATAGGAAACATACTTGGACCCATTTTAGCAGGATTGATGTTTGACAAACACATGGATATCCCCTATATTTTTGGGGCAATTATCCTGGCCTCAGCCTTTTTCATCACCTTACAAAAACCAAAAAAAGAACAAGAAAGGAGTGTAACCCATGACTGAGAACTGGCACCAGAATTTAAAAAACAGAAACCGGGAAGAATTGATTGCTGCGGCGAAGGATCTTTTTATGAAGCAAAGCTTTCTTAAAGTTAATATTAAGGATGTCTGCGACGTGGCTGGTGTAAGCCGGGTTACCTTTTATAAGCATTTCCAGTCCATGAACGAACTGATTTTTGAGGTCCAGATGGAAATCCTGGAGAGTATGACGCAATTTGTTAGAAGCGCACCTTCTTCAATTGAAATGAATGGTAAGCAAATGCTTGCTTCGATGCTTAATGCTTGGATTGATTATGCCCGGCAACACCCAGGTTACATCAAATTCATTCTTCTATTCGATTTGCATTTTGAAGCCTATGATTACAGTAAAGAACTCAAAGAAAATTACAGAAATTTTGTGATGCGGGGTAAAGAACGACATTTCTTAATGGATGCTCTAGAGGCCGGAGTTAAAGATGGATCATTAAAATTTGATACAGAACCCTTATCCACTGCTCATTTCATCTTCACGTCTATGATGGGTTTATTGCAGAAAATGAGCCTGATTTCCAAAGACGATTTCAACAACGAACTTCAGGATATTCAAATTGCTAACCGATTTGTGGACATGTTAGTTCAGTATTTAAGTACAGAAAGTGATGAATCTCCTGCCTTGAAGTAAGGGGACCCATCACTTTCTCCGTAATAGAGAGAAGTAGTTAAATAAAATTATTCTCCTTTAAGGAGCGGTTAGACTCATGTTTGATTAACCATTCTTTTCTGGCAAGCCCGCCTCCATAGCCCCCCAATTCACCATTGCTATTTATCACTCGATGACATGGAACCAAGATTGAGAGTTGATTGGTGCCATTCGCCCTTGCTACAGCGCGGCAAGCAGAAGGATTGTTGATTTTCTCTGCAAGCTCCTTATAAGAAGCTGTCTGTCCCAGAGGTATTTTCCGGAGTTCATTCCACACCTTTTGCTGAAAGTCTGAGCCCAAATAACGAACCGGCGTTGTAAATTCCGTAAGTTCACCGGTGAAATACAGCTTCAATTCCTCCTCAATTTGGTGAAGGACGGCTACCTTTTCAGGTAATATAGTTGCATTTAAACGAGTGCGTAATCTCTTGATTTCATTTTCAAGTCCCTTGCGATCCACAAATTCCAGCAGTAAAAGACTCTCTTCATCGGAGATGGCCAGCATAGAACCCAATATCGTTTCTATCCAAGTACAGTACAGCACTTTAATCTGCTTGGAATGATTCGGGACAGTCCCCATCGTTCGTGAAAAAGCATCCCTAAATCCATTGCTCGAATCGTACCCGCTTTCCAGTTGTGCGTTAATGATTGAATCCCCTTTCCTAATATGTTTGAATGCCAGTCCTAAACGTCTAGAACGTGCATATTCGATAAAGGTCATTCCAAATTGTTTCTTAAATTGGCGGCGTGCCGTGTTTGCACTAATAGACAGCTCATCAAAATCTTTATCTGTCCATTTTCGTTCCGGATTGCTCTCAATAGCTTCTACAAGCAGCTTTACTTCAGGAGACATTTTTGTTGGATTGGATAGCGGCTGACACCTTTTACAAGGTCTATATGAAGCTAATAAGGCTTCCTTGGCTGTAGCAAAAAACTCACAATTTTCTTTTAATGGCTTTTTAGCCGGACAAGTTGGCCTACACATGATGCCCGTTGTTTTCACTCCTACAAAAAATACGCCCTCATAATTCGAATTTTTCTCGACCAGCATCTTATAATATTTATCGATATCCTGCTCATTAGTTATCATAGTGTGGTTAGCTCATTTCTAAATAAAGTCCTGAGGCATCAAGCGTTTGCCGGGCATTTTCTTGGAGGTTATGTTGTGCCTGAAAGAAACTACGCGGTCCATAGCTAATCCGTTTCACGCCAATATTTTGCAATTCATGATTTGAAAGCATACCGTCCATAACCATAATATTCACAGGCAGTGGCGATTTTTCAACAAATTGTTCAATCAAGCTTGGATCAGCGAGCCCCGGTATAAAAATCCCATCCGCTCCAGCGTCAGCATAAGCATAGGTACGTTCTATAGCTTGATTGACTAGATCCATCGAATGTTCCTTAGCCTTGAAAAAGATATCCGTTCTAGCGTTAATAAACACGCGCTTTTGCAGTTTGGAGGCTACTTGTTGTATGGTTTTGATCCTCCGGCTTTGTTCGCTGGTCTCCCATAGTTCATTGTTAGGATGATTTACGATCTGATCTTCAAAATTGATACCACAGATATCTAATTGAAATAACTGCTCCATGTTATGCGCTAAAATATCCTCATCTATAGCATATCCACCTTCGATGTCTACGGTCAATGGAACTGCTACCCGTTCGGCAATCTTTGATATCATCCAAAGCATAAGCTCAAATGTAAGCTGTTCACCGTCCGAATATCCCCACGCTTCCGCCATGGAATAGCTGCTGGTTGCTAGCGCCTTTGATCCAGCTTGCTCTATTGCTTTAGCCGAGGCTACA
Organism: Paenibacillus sp. FSL H8-0175; assembly: GCF_045040615.1. Taxonomy (NCBI): domain Bacteria; kingdom Bacillati; phylum Bacillota; class Bacilli; order Caryophanales; family Paenibacillaceae; genus Paenibacillus; species Paenibacillus sp. FSL H8-0175. The sequence goes on from NZ_CP150299.1 coordinate 6,138,173, forward strand.
TCCCAGCAGTTGTACAGGATCAGTGGATTTTTTTGATCATGCAGCGTTTTAAAATAGTCATAGTTTTTAGTGTTCATAAGTGGTCATCTCCATTTAGTTAAGAATAGAACCACTATATAATAGACATCCATTATCGATACCAGAAAAATTAACACCAATCTTTTTTTTCACAAAAAAAACACCGATAGATAATCTAATCCTCTCAGGATCAGATCATACCATCGATGCCAGTTTGCCGATTAAAGTTCTACCTTACGGAGTGATTGCTTCGGTGATGGTTTGGATGACTTTTTCCCTGTCCCCATCGGTAGGATTTGTGGAGCTGCGATCCCGATCAGAACTACGATAATCCCGATCCAGCGAAGTAATGATACCTCTTCTTGCAGAACTAACACGGAGGCTACTACAGCTGCCGGTAACTCCGCTGCCCCTAAAATCGCGCCTAGACCTGAACCCAGCTTCGGAACCCCGATCGAAAAGAACAGAACTGGAATTACGATGCCCAACAAACCTAGAGGTAGGCCGTATTTCCAAAGCCCATCGGTAATCGCACCGTCATATAAAAACGAAGGCGAAAAAACAGTCATAATAATAACCATTGCACTAGTGGTCATATACAAGCTTTTATTAACGGCAGGCACCTGCGTAGCTACTCGTCCACTCACAAAAATATAGAAAGCAAACGACACGGCTGACATTAAGCCAAAAATCACACCAGTGGTCGTAATTCCACCTATACTCGGCTCAAGGATGCCCCCCGCTAATACTGTACCAATTAGAAGGATAACCATCGAAATCACTTTTTCCCGACTAGGAAGTTTTCGATCTACAACCGCCTCCAGAATTACACCGATCCAAGTAAATTGGAATAACAGTACAATCGCAATCGAAGCAGGTAATTGTTCAACGGCGAAGCCATAAAATATGCCAGTTAAACTGATGGTGATCCCAGCGGCTAATAATTTCCCGCCTGTTTTTAACCCTAATTTCTTTCGAGAAAATAATAAGACCAGCAAGAGCAGCATACACCATCCAAAAAAGTATTGTGATCCTACCAATTGTTTCATTCTAAAACCATCGTTCATTCCAAGCTTGACGATCGTAGAGAGTGAGCCATAACTACAAGCGCCTAAAAAAACTAGTAAAGCATATTTGAATAACTTCATATTCATCGTAAACCTCTTCCCTTTCTCTTGAGCAAGCTCATTAACATAATAAAGCCCCTTGTCATCGAAATGACAAGGGGCGATTGAAACCAAAGAATACATCTTTGACAAAATTCCGCCACTCCATCCACTGGATAGAGTTTGGTTTATTTACTTATAACAACTCCAATCATAATATGATAAATCACACAGGGTGTCAACTTGAAATTTAAGGATTTAGCTGGAACAATCGATAGACAATAACAGCTGCCTGAGCACGAGTTGTATTGGCTTTAGGTGCAAAGTTATCTTTGCCCACACCTTGAATAATCTTTGCTCCGCTCATGAATTGTACAGCCTCACGAGCGTAGGCTGAAACGTCAGCGGCATCATTGAAATTCACTGGCTGGTCCACTCCCACGACCGTAAGCTTAGCGAGCTGTGCTGCACGATAAGCCATCAACGCCATTTCCTCACGGCTAATCGTTTCATTAGCACCGAAGGTTCCATCAGATCTGCCCTGAATAATTCCTAGCTGCTGAGCAGCAGCAACGGAGCTGTAGTACCAAGCATCCAGTGAAACATCCTTAAATGTACTTGCCGCATTACCTTCCTCTAGCTCTAATGCAAGCATCAGCATCTTCAAGAACTGTGCCCGAGTTACATTCAGCTGTGGCCCGAAATTATGATCTCCGGTGCCATTCAGGATGTCTCTGGCGGCGAGGGCTTGAATGCTATTTTGTGCCCAGCCTAGTCCAGCGATATCCTTAAAGGAATTTTCCGCATATGCTACTGCGAATCTGCTGGAATTGTCTGGTCTAAAGATGATCTTGCCAGTTGTCAGATTAAACTGAGAGTTTCTAACCACCTCCACAGTCCCGTCTTCACGGATTTGGTAGACTACTATTTGTTCTACACCTGAAGTTGTCTTTGGTTTGTAATCCCGTTCAACCTTCAGTCCACGCCCAAAGCTGTCAAACTGTTTGCCATCAACAAAGAACTTAAACTCATAAATATCCCCGACATCTGTCTGAAGCGACAGTGTCTTCGCGTCAACTTTGCCAACTACAAGCTTAACGCTTACGGCGTCAGATCCTGCCATCGCAAGAAGCAGGTCAGCATTTATTCGGAACGTAGACAATCCCATGTCTATTTCTAAAAGTTGAATTGCTTTTGCTCCCGCTCCAGCCAACTCACGAGCTGGCAAGGTCAGTTCAACCACCGAGCTGGCAGAGGCTGGCTTCACTGTGATTCTCAATACTCCATTCTGCATTGAGCCAATTGCTTGTTGCAGAATCGCTGAGGATACCTCTGCAATAGCTTTACCATTCACATCCGCTGTCACGGAAAGAGTAACTCCATCTGCGTTCACAGTTGGTTCCGGTTGTTTCACTGGTTTGACTGTCGTTGAAGATGAAGTACCGCCCGATTCTGAAACCTGCGATTTTGCCTTAATCTCAATGGACATCGTACCTACAACACCGGAGCCATCTTTAGCTGTCGCTCTCACGGTTACCGTGCCTGCTGCAATTGCAGTGAGCAAGCCGGTATCCGTAATAGTTGCTCGCTCAGTAGCTGATCCATCCTCATTCACTACTGACCAGCTCACTGCTGGATCGGATGCATGGTCCGGCAGGATTACAGCTGCCATTTGCAGGGTTTGCCCTGACTTGATTTCGCTCACATTATCTTTGGAGGAGACTTTTATCTCCATGACGGATATAGGCATGACATGAACAACCGACTGTGCCTCATGCAGGATGTCAAAATCAACATCTGTGTTGGATCCCCGGAAAGAAATAAATCCAAGCGGCACGGCGATTTCACGGGTTGTCTTCTTCGCTTTGAAGACCATTTCTAAGAATTCCGCATCATCGGTCAGGATATTTCCTGCCTCCGTTCCAGCTACACTAACTGTTATTAGATCTGGACTGTCCTCATTAATATGAGTGATGCTGAATCCGTCTGGCAAGGTCTGAGCAGATACAAATTCCACACCAGATACGTCATATGCCATGGTAAAGTCTACAGCATACACTTCCTTGTAGACGGAGGTAGTAACATTTGTAATCCCTACACGGTAAGTGAAATCCTGTCCTGCCACCACTGTGACCGGTCCGTTCAGCGTTGCAGCGGGCAGATTACGGGCAATCTCATCTTGTCCGCTGATGTTAATCTCTAGGCTTCCGGATACTCCACTTCCATCTATAGCTCGCGCAGTTACTTGTACGCTACCGTTCTTTCTAGCTGTCAGCAAGCCCTTCTCATTAATAACCGCTTTATCCGTAGAGGTTACCCCATCTGCTTCAGTTACCGTCCAGATAACTTTAGGATTCGTCGCATTCTCTGGAAGCACAGAGGCTTGCAGCTGCAAGGCACCGCCCTTCGACTCAATGCTGCTAATTCCATCTTTACCCGTTACAGTAATTGAAGAGACATGTGCCTCAGGTATCTGCTCTTGACCCACTAAGATCTTGGATTGCTGTGGATTCCAGCCATCACTTCCACCAAGCACAGCTTCAATCGTATAGGCAGCCGCCTCTTCTGCTGTTAATTGTTTGGACCAGCTGTAACGTGAAGCTGCATTAGCACCCTCTCCGTAACTTAAAAACTCAGAGAACCGTGCAGTTTTGGAACGACCTTCATACCATTCATGCCAGCCAGTAGCACGAATATGAGCTCCCAGCTCCGTGTTAATGAAGGTAGAGCTGCCATATTCTCTCCATGGCCGGCCCAAATCAACGGTTCCAGCAGCAACGTCCTCACTGGCAGTTAGTCGATTATTGATGAACACATAACCAGGCTTACCCGCTGCCGTGGAAGGCGCAGTAACATAGCCAGCACCCGCACTTTGAATCACATTATTCTCGAATACAGCAGCGGAATTACCGAAGATAAAGTCCACTGTACCTTCAATATGGCTGTCGACGAAATAGGCTCTTCCCTTATCTGCGAACAGGGTATCCTGATATCCTAGAAGCTTAACATTTCTGTACACTCCCCGGTCTCCTTCAGCATATAAAGCGACTGCCTGACCGGCATCCCGCCCAGCACTGTTCTCAACCGTCATGTTCTCCAGTGTGAAATCAGTTGCAGCAGCCTTTAGTGTATAACTGCCGCTGGTGCCCATTTCTTTACCATCTGAGCCAATGGTTTTCGCGGAGTCACCGTTAATAAGTACGGTACCTTCCCGGCTCTCACCGATGATACTAATATTCATCTTACTAGAAGGTACAAGCACCTTCTCCTTATACGTGCCGTTCTTCACTTTAATAATCGTGGTTAGGGCACTATTATCAGGTGCTGCTTGAATAGCGTCATTAATCGTTTTATAATCTCCTGTCCCATTCTGAGCAACAATAATGACAGGAGCTGGAATTCCCTTGACCACCTCGGATGGAAGACTGGCACCCTTATCACCGATGGCGATTACCGCATATTGATAGGCAGTCCCGTTGCTCAAGCCTTTATCGGTATAATCGGTTGCTTCGATGCCGTCGGCCACGACCGCATAACTGCCACCGCTCTCCGAGCGTAGAATTTGATAGCTGCTAGCTCCATCAGCTACATTCCAAGTCAGATGGATATCAGTGTTGCCAGGCTCAGCACTAACTCCTTGTGGAGCCTGCGACTGGCCGGAATTCTGGTATGGAACCGCTGAGGCAACAGCTGAATCTAGACTACTACGGGTACCATTTATTGCTTTGACTTTGTAATAATACGGTGTTCCGTTTACGAGCCCACTATCAGTAAAGCTTGTGCCTGATAAATCAGACCCGAGCACTTCATAAGGACCTTTCGCCGATGTGGCACGTTTGACAATATACTGGTTCGCCTCCTCAATCGCTGGCCAGCTTAGTTTCATTACACTGTCACCAGCTTCAATGGAAACCACAGGCGTTCCCAAAGGAGATTGCGGAGTAGCTTCAACAGGCGCTGATTCTTTTCCCTCTCCGGCCACATTGGTTGCAGATACGACGTAACGGTAGGTTTGCCCGTTGGCCAGACCTCCGACGCGGTAAGTTGTGCCGGCGATTTCTTTTGCCACGAGTTCATAGCTGCCTGAAGTCTCATTCCACTTCTTGATGCTGTAGCTGGCTGCATTCTCCACAGCATTCCAGCTGAGATCCAGCTGAGTATTCCGGCTTACAGCCGCGAACGATTCTGGCGCAGGCAATTTCACCGCCAAAGCGGATGGGGTAATACTAATTTCATTGGAATTTCCCGATTCACCAGTCGGCGCCATCGCCGAGATAACATAATAATAGGTAGTTTCGTTGGTAACTTCAGTATCAATATATGATGTCTCTGTAATAGCGTTGGCAATAGTCTCATAAGGCCCCCCGCTCTTAAGACTTCTCTTAATATTGTAGGAAGTTGCCCCTTCAAGAGCAGGCCAGGATAGCTGGGCTGCTTGGTTTCCTGGAAGTCCAGTCAGTCCAAGCGGTGTTTCAATCGGCTCAACATAGATCTTTAAATTATCTAAGTAATAATTTCCTGAGCCGCCGCCCGGTGTCTTGGACAAAATACGCCCAATGCCATAGCTGGCGAAATTCGTGGTTGTGAACGGAAAAGAGCCCGCAGGCTGATCATCGATATATACATCCACTTTATCGTTGTTCACATCCACCTTTAGCTTCAGGTTATACCATTGTTTTAGGGAATAAGAGTTCATCAGTTGATGATACTGACTGCTTCCCCTACTCATGGTTAGCGTATATTTACCTGTAGCTTCAGGAAGCGTTGGCTTTCTGCTCTCAATGGAGAATGCCGTTTTGCTTCCATCTGTACTCTGGGCCTGCAGGAACACCGAGGTTCCCGATTCTGTCGCAAACATAAAGTCAGTGTCAATAACGAGTGCACCCGTAATTGGCGCGAATTTGCGGATAAACTGCACGCTGCCGTTCGCACCATCGAACACATTCAACACTTGATCTGACGTATTCCCCTTACTGTCAGACGGTGTGGGAGATACAATAACCTTTTGAATTTCAGTCTGTGGATTTGGAGTCACATCATAATACTCTGGTGTCACACCCACAGCAACCTGTTCAAAGTCTTCATCCACATAATACACATTACCTGCTTCACCTTCAGCCGTAGCGCTGGCCTCATCGGAATCAAAGCTTTCACCAAGCTCATTCACAGCACTGACCACGTAGTAATAAGTTTTTCCGGAGCTGAGTCCGGAATCAGTATACAGGCTATCTTTAATTTCAGTATTGATCGTCTTGTATGGACCGCCTGAAACCTCACTACGTTTAACACTATACGACTTGGCAGAACCAACATCCTCCCAATTCAGCTTCACTTTTTCCTCACCTGCTGTCGCTGTAAGACCACGGGGCGCAGTAGGAAACTGATCACTAAGCGGTTTCAGCTCCACCTCACTGAAGACAGATGCATTATAACGATTAACCTCGTTATCTACCTTAGCGGCATCGGCTGCAAGACCAAAATAAACCGTATCATTCAGGTCAAGCTTCACCGTGCCTACCTTGCTCCATGTTACTTTATCCGGCGATACCAGACCTGTCACTTCATTACCAAGACGAACCAGCTTCACCCAATAAGGTGTATTGATGAAGCTGTCCGGTTCTGTTTTTACCACCTTGGCTCCTGTGGTGGAGCGGGTAATCATAACTCCCTTCTTGCCATATTTGACATAAGGGATTGCCAGCATTGTCATTTTAGAGTTCTCATTGAGATTATCACGAATCATGACACCTGCTTTGGCATAATCGTCAGTTCCCGTTACGGAGTCGATTCTAGCAGTAATTTCACCATTGCCTGTCAGGGTTTGATAAGCAAAATGAAAATTATCAACAGCAGTTTCGCTCTCTGATGTTGCTCCGATAAGTCCAGCCGATTTGAGCGTAATCTTCCCGCTATCCGGATGAAGCGTAGTCACTCCCGCTATCCCTGGATGGCCAATATCCACCGAAGTCCAAGGAAGAACGGATCCAGACGTGTTGACATGAATAGCCACGTTATCAGATTGTGTCTTGAGACCCTTATTGTCTATAGCCTGAACAACGAGATAATAGGTACCATCCTGCACATTGTTCCAATCGAAACTATAAGGTGCTGTGGTAGCTTCGGCTTGCTTCACACCATTAACGATAAATTCCACCTTAGCAATACCATCACTATCACTGGCAGAGGCTGTAACCTTCACATTGTTGCCTGACTCTATGATTTGGTTATTCACAGGATAATTGATAGCGGTTACAGGATTGTCTGTATGCTCATTCCCTGCTTTTCCCAAAACAATCAGATCATTCAGATACACTTCTAGATTCGTATAGCCCTCCGCAGATAATGTCGTCTTCTTACCATCCTCAGAATCGGTAGGGTCTAGTCCATTAGCAATCTCCCAGCTGTCATCCATACCGTCATGATCCATGTCGATTACATTGGAAGCTGTCTCTGTATAGTCTGGGTAACCGCCTATTTCAATAGGTGAATTAATATGCTGTCCAGTGCGATTCTTCACATCATTAATGACCCGCGCATCGTAAGCATCACGCCTTGGCAGAGTGGCACCGGCATCAGCCATTACATTTACGTAGGCTTCCTCCGCCGACACTGCCGCATAGGGGTTAGGCATCTTTGCCGGCTCCGTAAGCTTAGAGATATCCGAATACTTTTGCACACCCTTCCAGTTGTCTTCAGTAACCTTCGGATTACCATCCATGATGTTCCCATCTATAAACAACCGGGTTTCTGGTGACACTTCCCCAAACAATTGATTTTTTACACTGGTGTAGGTGTTTGGACCATTTTTATAATAATTGTTAGTGATATTATATCGATAATCTTCTGCTCCCCCACCATAGGTCGAAGCGAATCCCCAGTTATAGATAACGTTATTAGACATTTCCGTCAGGTCCACCAATTTGGTCACCGTCGGCAAACGGGGGTTGCGGCTGGTGCTATGAGCAATCAGATTGTGAAGGAAACTGGCATTTTTGCCACCCCAGATTCCTCCGTAGCCGTGACGTCCCTTCTGGTGTGTCGTCATCAGCATACTTTCAGCGGATATCGACCATTGCACAGTAGTATTCTCGTTATCATACAGACTGACCACTTCATCCACCGACCAGCTGAATGAGCTATGATCGATAATGAGATCCTTATGGTACCTTGATCCAAAAGCATCATCTTCACTAGCTACCCGGTCGCCTAACCGGAAACGCATATAGCGCATAATAATATTGTCAGCTTCAACAGAGGTTGTGTAGTCGGCAATTGTAATTCCGTCACCTGGAGCCGTTTGTCCGGCAATCGTCAGATTTGAGCCGGTAATCTTGAGGGATTCCTTCAGATGGATGGTTCCCCCCACTCGAAAAACAATGGTCCGATTACTTTGGCTTACCGCATCGCGGAAGGAGCCGGGGATCGGAGTTTCCTTGATACCATAATCAGCCAACGTCGTTACTTCATACACAGGTTGAGCTCTTCCGCCGGTTACATATTTGCCGCCGCCTTCTGCGCCCGGAAAGGCAGGAAGCGCTTCCAAAGAAGCGGCCTCGACACCACCAAATGGCATACATGTTGCAAGAAGACTCGCAACCAGCGCCCCGGATAACCATTTTCTCTTCATACAAGACCTCCTAATATCTATTGGAATAAGAAGGGGGCCCTGTCCTCAGAGCAACCCCTTCCTTAGTAAAGCCGTGTGTATTATTCCTTGCCCTGATAACGGAAATATGCGAAATCAGCACTGCTGCCACCAAACTGCTGCATATCATGCGCCGCAATGCCAACAAAGTTCCCAGTGAAGCCTCCCGACAAAAAGCTGATATTCTGCGGATCGCCAAGTGGCTTCCACTCCGTATCGTCACCCTTAAGATAAACAAATTGCCCAGTCACTTCCTGCACCTCAACCGCGATCCGCACTGTCTCCCCTGCATTTAGTTCAATCATTACAGGCTCCGCAGTGAATTCATCGCGCTGACAGCGCATTAACCGCAGCACCTTGCCACGTCCTTCTTCCTGGCTGATATACGCATAAAGATAGTTATCCTCATTCAGGTATAACAGTAGTCCTGCCATCTGCAGATAAGTATTCGGTTCATATTCAAGCGCTGTTTCAGCGCGGAAGCTTATATCCGTCTGGCGAATAGCCAGAATATGATGCTCAAACAGACTCTGCACGGACTCCCCGGCCCTGATTCTTAACCAGCCCGGTCTTTCAGCAAGGGAACACCAGCTTTCATTCCTAGGAATCCGCAATGTATTCCAGTTCTTTTTCAATTCCGGACCGTTAAAATCATCCTCAAATTCAAGCGTCCGCACTTGGTTCAGGAACTGTGTTCCTTTAGGTGCTGGTACCTTGAGCTGTGGTGTATTTCCGCCTGAGGTTAGTCTTAACCAGCCCTCCTCATTCCAGTGCACCTGCTGAACGGCAGTCTCTCTCCCCAGTATGGCGTATTCGCCTTCCAGGGGTCGCGTACATAAATGGGCCATATACCATTCACCTTCTGGCGTCTCTACCAGACTTCCATGGCCGGCACATTGAAGCGGCAGCTCGGGATTATCCCGTGAGGTCAACATCGGATTGAGCGGATCCACCTCATACGGACCAAGCAGCGCCTTGGAGCGCGCTACGGTTACGGCATGCCCCGATCCAGTGCCGCCTTCTGCCGTAATTAAGTAGTAATAACCTCCCCGCTTGTAAATATGCGGCGCTTCCGTCTTCTTCAGCGGCGTGCAATCAAAGATTTTCACAGGTTCACCTATTAATTGGCACTGCTCTGGATCGTACTCCTGAATTACAATCCCGCAGGACTTGTTGCCCTCCGTAATCCGGTAATCCCACAGCTCATTCAGCAGCCATTTGCGCCCATCCTCATCATGATACAGAGATGGATCGAACCCGCTGCTGTTTAGGTATACCGGTTCAGACCAAGGTCCCTCAATACCCTCCGCAGTGATCAGATAGTTATGACAGTCTTTAAAAGGCCGTTTAGTGCTCTTAACATCGGTATAAATCAGATAAAACAAACCGTCATAATAACTAAGCTGTGGAGCCCAGATACTGCAATTTTTCGGATTTCCCCGCAGATCCACCTGATGAGTCAGAATATCTGTGCAATGCTCCCAGTCTGCTAAGTCCGCTGATTGATACACCCTCACACCGGGCAGCCATTCAAAAGAAGAAACAGCAATATAGTACATCTCCCCCGCTCTTACAATACAAGGGTCAGGATTGAAGCCTTTTAATATGGGATTGTGAATAACTCCAGTCTGAATGTTATCTGTAATCATCTTCATACTCCTTCCTATTTCCATACATCTGCACCCTTCACCCTAAGCAAATCTGCAGTCTATCCTGTTCAATTATCAGTCTGTCTGCTCACTTAGATCTTCCTGTGACGGGATAACGGTCACCTGCTGCACTAACTCTTCAACTTTACGGGTGTTTCTCGATTGGCAGCCGGTGATATCTACCGTTTCTCCATTTTCAATATAAAAAGCCGGTCCCTCATGATTCTCGATCGTCACTTGGCGGAAGCGAATATCTCTTACGTTGCCCAGATAGAACCCACGGTTGTTCATATCCTGGATTCCTGACATCATGGCTGGACGACCAGGGATTGCATTCTCTGCCATGGAAATATCAATATCGGAAAAGGTAATTTCTGAAATGTATTGCTCCGCAAGGCCGTAAAGAAAACCTGCAGCCGCGTGAACATTCCGAGCAGTAATATTAGCGAAATGAATCCGTCGGAAGCAGGGGGTCTCCTCCGTCACCGGATAAGGATTCTTATCCCATACATATTTGTCCTTACCACGTGGTCCGCAGAAATAATAAAGATTAAGAATAAACGGACAGATCACGTCCTCCATCACGATATTGCTGACACGAATATCTTCGACAACACCTCCGCGCCCGCGTCTGGACTTCAGCCGAATGCCGCGGTCCGTCTGCTTGAACACGCAATTGCTGATCACGATATTACGGATATCTCCGCTCATTTCGCTTCCCAGCACCACACCGCCATGACCATGAATCATCGTGCAGTTAGTTATCGTGATATTCTCGCAGGCAACCCGCTCCTTCGTATCCTCCGTCCCTGCTTTAATGGCGATGCAGTCATCACCCACATCGATATTGCAGTTGCTGATGCGGACATTCACACAGGATTCTGGGTCAATACCGTCTGTATTAGGCGAATCCGCCGGATTATAGATCGACAGATTATCAATCGTAACATCATGGCAACAGATAGGATTCACAGTCCAGCTTGGGGAGTTCACGAGTGTCAGATCTCTGAGCGTGACTCTACGGCAGTTGTCGAAGCTGATAAGCTTCGGGCGGGGATACAGCAGTGAATCAGGAGAATTCCGATGTTTATCCCACCAAGGTGCGCCCCTTCCATCCAGCTTGCCTGCACCTGTAACCGATACATTCTCTAGATTTATTCCAAAAATACATGAAGCATGGACGTTCTGCTTCACACCCTCCCAACGGGAATCCACCACCGGATAATCGTTAGGATCAGAGCTGAAGCTAAGCACAGCTCCAGGACTGAGCTTCAGCTCAATATTGCTTTTCATGAAGATAGCACCCGTCTGATAGTGCCCGGAAGGAACATAAACTGTTCCTCCCCCTGCCTCGCTTGCCGCATGAATGGCACTGGCTATCGCTTCCGTTGAAGGCTCTGCACTATTAGGATGTGCTCCGTAGTCGTTTATATTGTAGATAGACATGTGCTTCACTCGCTTCCTTTCGTCACGGCGGGACGCTGCAAATATTCATATTCTCCACAAGCCAGGAGGAATGCGCCAAGCCCCTTCTGATCATTGGTTACGATCGGTTCACTGATATAATAGGCGTAAGTACCATCTCTCCGGTCCTCACCACCGAGTCCAGCGACCTGGCAGTTTTTATTCAGGTTAACCCAGCCTTTTTTGGTTTCCAGCACAAATTCAGCAATAAGACCTTGATAAGCACGGTCAAGAGTCTCGAACCAACTATCATCGAGTACACCAATCCGAATGCCCTTAGCCATTGCATAGGTGATCATGCTAGAGGCGGAAGCCTCCAAATAATTGCCTTTACGGCCGCCCATGTTTACAACCTGATACCAGACTCCAGCATCCGCATCCTGAACCTGACGAAGCGCTGTCAGCGTATCTGTCAGAATACGTGCCAAGATCTCGTAATCCGCGTGTTCCTCAGGGAGCATTCCGAGTACATCCACTAGCGCCATCACATACCAGCCCAGCGAACGCCCCCAAAAGTTCGGAGACAGCCCCGTTTCAGGATCGCACCACGGCTGTACCCGCTTTTCATCCCATGCGTGAAACAGAAGGCCCGTCTCAGCATCCTTGGTATGACGCTCGCACAGAATAAATTGCCGGGTCACATCGTCCAGACCCTTGCCGCCTTCATACTCAAGTAAATACTCCAGATAGAAAGGAGAGCCCATATACAAGCCATCCAGCCAAATCTGATAAGGATATACATTCTTATGCCAAAACGCACCTTCCGAGGTTCGAGGATGCGTTGTTATCTGCTTTCTTAATAAATCTGCAGCCATTTTATATTTCGCTAACCCAGTTTCTTTATGGAGCACAAATAGGATCTTTCCGTTATTTAAGTGATCAATATTATGTTCGCTCAGGCGATATCCCTTCACAGAGCCGTCTTCCTCAATAAAATAATCCATATTATCTTTGATGAATTGATAATATTTAACCTGCCCGGTCTGTCTCCACAGCAGCTCAAAACCCTTCAAGATGACTCCATAATCATAAGACCATTTTCCATGATATCCGTTATCCTCATATAATCTTGGCGTTCGCTCCATAATCGAATCTGCCATTCGAACACCCCAGCCCATACTCCTAAGTGCATTGTTGTCTTTCATTTTTTCCTCCTGTTTGAATAGATATGGTCCTAAACGCAGCCTCCCCATTTAGGACCCCTCTACTATTTTCTTAGAATATAGTCTGTAGTACTTCTTAAGGATTTACAGCTTTATAAGCAGCTTCATATTCAGTAATGATTTTGCTGCCGCCGGATTTCTTCCACTTTTCAACCTCAGCTTTAAATCCGTCCAAATCAATTTTGCCTAGGATATATTTATAAGTGGCATCTGTCATAATCTTCTGCAACTCAGATCCTTGAGTAGAATAGGTCTCAGATTCCAGAGAGTAAGCAGGATTCAGTACAGCATATTTAGCATTCTCAACGATCAGCTTATCAGCTTCAACTTTGAGTGGATCAGCATCATGGATAATGAATCCATTCTCTAATGGACGAGATGCCGAAAATGGCTGAACTTCTTGCTTCCAGAGATCTGTATCCTTAATCGTAACCGCTTGTTCTCCATCGATTGTATAGTGGACATCCTTAATACCATAAGTCATCAAGCCATAGACATCTTCATTCATAAGATCATTAACAAATTTCAAGATCCGTCTTAATTCATTTTCATCCTTGACTTCGGATTTCGGGAAAGACAACAGTCCCCCAATTCCGTTATTACCAGCCCAGATGGCGCGATCCGCTTCATTACCGGTGGAAGTGATATCGTTAACCATAACCAAATCCATACCATCCTGTATGCCTTTAGACAGATTCAGCAGGTTCTTGCTGTCAAACAAGGCACCCACATAAATTCCAGCCTTTCCTTGCGCAAAATTCTGCTGCTGATCTGTTTTAGCCGTCACAGCGAAATCCTGATTGATATAACCACCATCATAAAGAGTCTTCATATAATCCATGGTCTTGACATAAGCCTCTGTATCGAACTCTGGTGTCATTTTACCCGCATCATCTACACTCCAATAGTTCGGTGTTCCAAAGTATGAGCCCAATGTCTTAAATGCTCCATATACAAGATCGCTGCGGTCCATGAAGCCTGTGGTATCCTTTTTGCCATTACCATCAGGGTCTTTTTCGGTAAACGCTTTCGCAACTTCCATCAACTCATCTGTTGTTTTTGGAACCTGCAGTCCAAGCTTATCCAGCCAATCTTTACGGAGAACAACGCCGTTTCTAGCCAAGGACTTCTGGAAAGGAACCCCGTACAGCTTACCTGCAATCGATGCCGATGTACGTGTATCCTGTGAAATTTTAGCCAAATTCGGGAACTCATCAAGATAAGGACTTACTTCCCAGAACATACCGGCCTTCAGTGCATTACGTACAGAAGAGTTATCAAGAATAGTCAGGGTAACGATGTCTGCTAGGGAATTCGATGCTAATGAAGTATTAATACGTTCTTCTTTGGAAGGATCCGGAATCCATGAGAATTCAATCTCTGTATTCGTCAATTCTTCAATTTTATCCAGAATAGGACCCGTTGGTGTTGTAGACGTTTGTAAAATGTTCAGCCAGCTAATCTTTGCTTTAGCATCTAGCACATCTGCAGGTGCGGCAGTAGTTTTAGCCGTTGAATTCGTTCCCTCATTTGAAGAATTTGACTCCTTCGCGTTATTGCCTCCTCCGCATGCAGTGAGTACTAACCCGCTACACAACATTAAGGCTGCAATTTTTTTGTAATTGCGATTCATCAACATTACCCCTTTTACTAATGTATTTGTGTTGTATCTTCCACCTCTGCCTTTAAGGCAGAGGTAAGAATTCAGCATACTATGAAGCCTAGTAAACACCATCTTCGCCGATTTTTTTGGCTAACTTGTTCGACAGCATAACGAGAATCAAGCCAACCACACCCTTGAACAGACCTACTGTGGTACTGAAACTCAATTGTCCGTTCTTTAAACCAGCTGTATAGATATAGGTATCGAAAATTTCTCCAACTTCGCGGTTCAAGGAATTGATCAGCAAGTACATATGCTCAAAGCCCAGATCCAGCGTGTGGCCAATCTTCAGAATAAGCAAGGTAATAATGATTGGGCGAATCGCCGGCAAGGTGATATGCCATGTTTTGCGTAATCTTGCCGCTCCATCCATCTCAGCTGCTTCATATAACTGCGTATCCACTACGGTAATGGCTGCCAAATAAATAATGGTTGACCAACCAATTTCTTTCCAAATGATCTGTCCGATATACACGGTACGCAACCACTCAGGAGAAGTCAAAAAGCTGATCTTCTGCATCCCAAGGGCCGCCAACATCTCATTCAGCACCCCTCCATCCACATTCATAAATACATAGGAAATGGAGACGATGATAACCCATGACATGAAATGGGGGATATAAATAATCGTTTGAATGGTGCTCTTAAATAACTTGTGCTGAACTTCGTTAAGCATCAGCGCCACTATAATAGGTAGCGGGAAGAAAATAAAAATGTTTAATGCAAACAGGATAAGTGTATTACTCAATAGCATAAAGAAGGTAGGTTCTGTAAACAATCGGACGAAATGCTTAAACCCTACCCACGGGCTATCCGCTATACCCAGAAACGGCTGATAGTCCTGAAATGCAATGATAAGACCGCCCATAGGCAGGTACTTAAAAATAACAAAATACAAAAATCCCGGGAGTATCATTAGATACAATAACTTGTTTCTTTTTAAACTCAGCCAGCTAGGCCCCGTTCGCTTTTTTCTTACTGGATTAACTTTCGTGTTCAGCATGGTGACGTTTGCCTCTTTCACCTGATCGGCCTCCTTGATCGCGTTTCTTTACGATTCCCAGATTACGATCATTCGTCCATTACGTATATAATCATCAGATACTGATACTCCGAGAACCCTACAGCTATAAGGTTTTCCAGGCCCGTGCATCTTATAGTGATTACTACAATACATAAAGATCATCTATGCCTTATCACGCTTTTTCCTCCCAAAACAAAGCCCAAGCTAATGATTATATACGGAATAACAGACCCCTGTTAAAGTTTCAATGAAACGATTACAAGGAGGATATCTGCATGTCGCAATCATCTTTTAAAAAAGAAAATATGGGTAGCCGGCTGTTTACTATTGTAAATACCACACTGCTTACACTCATTGCCCTAGCCTGTCTTTTACCCTTTGTCAATGTGTTTGCCAGTTCCTTTGCTTCAACACAGGAGGTAGTAGAAAAAAGCTTCATCCTGTTCCCGACGACATTCTCTTTGGATGCTTACCGTTATATACTGTCAACGCCTACTATTTTTAAAGGGCTTGGCGTATCCATCGGTGTAACCTTAGTGGGTACAGTTGTCAGTATGGTTCTTACCTCTTTAATGGCTTATGGATTATCTAGAAAATATCTATACGGAAGAGATTTCATCAATTTCGTAATCGTGTTCTCCATGCTCTTCAGCGGGGGAATGATCCCTACTTTCCTGGTAGTTAAATATTTCGGATTAATCGATTCCTACTGGTCCATGATCATGCCTGTTGCGATCAATGCTTTTAACCTGATCATTATGCGTAACTTCTTCCAGGCGCTGCCGGAAGGGCTAGAGGAATCAGCCAAGATTGACGGCTCTAATGATTTTGGTGTATTTTTCAAAATCATGCTTCCGCTGGCGATGCCATCTATCGCGACCCTCTCCTTGTTCTACGGGGTAGCTTACTGGAACACTTATATGAGTGCAATTTTATATATGACAGACTCCACTAAGTGGCCTATTCAAGTCCTGCTGCGCCAAATTGTTATCGTCGCCAGCGGGATGCAGGGAGATAATGCTTCTGTTGATATTATCCCACCTGCTCAAACCATCAAAATGGCGGTTATCGTAGTCGCAACCGTTCCAATGCTGCTCGCCTATCCTTTCGTACAAAAACACTTCACCAAAGGAGCCCTGCTGGGTTCTGTAAAAGGCTAAAACATTGCAGCTGCACAAACAGCCAGCCCCGGTCTCCCGGGGCTGGCTGTTTGTGTTCAGCGCCTTACTTCTCCTGTTTCTGGGTTCGGTATGCACCTGGTGTTACATGTTCTTTTTTACGGAAGGATCGAATAAAGTTCTGTGGATTATGGTACTGCAGCCTTTCAGCAATCTCTTTAATGGTCATATCCGTTTCCACCAGCCACTTCTTAGCCATTTCCAGACGATAGTTCATCAGATACTCGCTAAACGTCATCCCGTACTCTTTTTTGAAAATACTGCTTAAATAGTTCGGACTGTAATGGAGACGATCACCAATTAATTCTAGCGTTAAGTCCTGATCAAATTCCGAGCGGACAATCACCGCAATTTTATCGGATAAGAGGCGGAACTGACGGTCTGTCTTCTCCTTAACGCTGGTCACCATCGGATGGATAACTTCTTTGACCAAAATGCGTTCGATCTCTTCCGGATTACGGATGTCTAACAATCGGTGATACAACGTAGAATTGTCCTCTGTCAGCAGAACCTCTACACCCAGCAGCTGCTCCAACTGAATCAGATTGTTGACGAAACGTATTAATGTGACTTCGAAATTCAAAGGGTTCTTACTGTGCTTCATCATTTCCCCGAGTAATGGATACAGAGAACAGGAGACTTGTTCTTCATCTCCAATCCGAATCGCGTCAAATAACTGGGACTCAAACTCAGACGGATAATGCAGTAGAACTGGACCCGAGATCACCTTCGATATATCCTCATAGAAGATGATAGACTCTTTGCCCAGATTTAAACGATGATGCAGCGCCTGCTTACTCATCTCGCAAGCTTCCCTACTAAACAATAAATTATCATAAAAATTGCTGATTCCAACGCTAATGGATAGTTTCAGGATCTCTCTAGCTGTTCGAATAATTGTCTTGGCATAGTCCAGTGCTATTCTCCGGTTCTCCTGTTCATTCGCTCCCTCAAAGATCAGGATGGTTGCTTGTGTACGGTCATTTAATAGGATAGGAATCATCCGCTTCTCCTGCGGAATTAGCTCTTCCACCAGTTTGTTAACCGCTACAAGCAGAAGATCCTTATCGCTAGCCTGCCGTTCCCCATAGTTATCCAGCTGTATTAGCAGCGTTGCATACACCGAATTCTGTGACAGCTCATAACCGAAACGAGGCAAACCCAGATTAAGCTCTTCTTGGGATATCCGGCTACGAAACAGATTTAGAATAAACTGAGTTTCCAACTTAGGCATCTCAGACTCAATCAGACCCTCTAGGCTTTCTTTCTCCGATAAGATGGTATCAATCGAATTAATAATCCAGTCTACCTCATTCTTAGGCTCTAGCTCCGCATTGGCAGGCAATAATCGGCGCTGAATCTGCCGGAATGGCTTGGTGAAATACAAAGAGATCACATAAGCGACTACCGCAATCAACAACGTAATAAGCAGTACCATCATCACAATCCCAAATCGGGTTGTCTTTAGTGCATCAGAAATTTCTGATTTATCCAAAATAGTTACGTAAATCCAATTATTATAAGAAGATTTAGCATAAATAGCTTTTATCGATTGGTGATCAGCCCGCTCCATGGCAATCGTCCCCAATTGCCCCCCGCCTCCAGCAACATTAGTGATATGGCTAAGTTGATTATTAGTCAGCAGGGACTTTCCAGTTTCCGACTCATATAAAAGCTCACCCTCCCGGTTAAGAATAAACACCGGTGTGTTTCCTTCGGTCTGAAGGGTGCTCTGCAAGGTCTGAAGGGATATATCAGATAAGGCAATCGCCTGTTTGGTCTGTGAGAATACCGGCAGGGTATTTACAAAGCGGATACCCTTATCCGTCTTAACCCAAAACAACCCCCGGCTACGGTTATTAATATAGCTCTCATAAAGTGTCCTGCTCTCTTCTTCCGTTAAATGTGAAAGCTTACCATTGGAAATCTGCCATTTCTGCTCCAAACTGATTAGAGAATAATTAACAAAATCCATCCCCATGCTGGCAATGTAGTTAAGCTGGGAATTAATCTCGCGATACTTCTCAAAATCCTGCTCGGTGATCGGATTTTGCACGACCTCCCTGAAGGAACTGGTGGTACTGTAAGTATTAAAAGCGTATTCGATGGTCTGAATTTTCTGTTCCAAGGTGTTTTTAATTTGAGTAATTAAACTCTGTTTATCATCCGCTACTCTTTCATTTACCGAATTAATCGTCGTCAGATAAATATAGCCACCGAAGCTAATAACCAGGCCAATTCCCAGCACCAGAATAGGAACAAAAATCTTGTAGAATATCCTGCCTCTTTTCATGATAGACTCCTTAAGCATGTAATTATTTTCAATTATAGCGCTTCCAATAGGTTAAACCAAATGTTTTAAATGTGTATAATCGCAACCCTATTTTTATAAAAAATAGAAAACAAAAAAACAAGGCAAAAAGCGCTTCATCAAGCCCAGTGCTCAATGAAGGTTTTTTGCCTTATATTATAATGATTTTATTCCCTATCCTTATATTTCAATCTCTTCCGTTGAATCCGAAAGACCACCACTCTGCACGCCATTATTATTGGCTACCGCAAGAACATATACTTTATATTTAACACCCTTAACAATTAATGCACCATTAACATCTCTTCTCGAGGCTACAATTGTAGGATTCGTTCCGTTAGGCGTTATCGACGTATAATACGAGGATTTCACCTCAATTGCTTCCGCTGAACCAAAACCTTGTTTGGACGGAACCACCAGAATTCGATATTCCGAAATGTTAGACTCGTTAGAGGAACGGTTGAAACTTACTAGTATTTTACCCTCATCCACACTGTACGTTACATTGGTGACAGAGGTTACCGGCAGCTTAGTGGATAAAGTTATGGCATTCGACTCTGAGGACAACACATTAGTGCCTGAGTACTTGCCGCTGCCAATCGTTAACACATACACTCTGTAACTGATTCCACTCTTTATTAAATTTCCGTTTACGTCTCTGGCTGAAGAATCCAAGACTTGACTGGTGTTATTTCCTGAAGTGCCTACCGCTGTGTAATTGGAGCTAGAAACAGCATTTGCCTGGGTTAAACTAAAGCTGCTGTAATAGGAAGTAGGTACAATCAGGATTCGATACTGGCTAATGTACGTTTCATCCGTGGCATGGTTAAAGTATACTTTTAAATCCCGGCCGTCTTCGTAATCATTAACGTCCCTTACATCCAAGCTCGAAATAGGAGCCAATTTGTAATCTACATTCAACGTAATTAAAGGTGAACCAGAAGAAAGAACATTGCTGCCCGAGTAATTCCCGCTTCCGACGGTTAATACATATACTCTGTAATTGATTCCACTCTTTATCAGGTTACCGCGCACGTCCCTTGATGACGAGGTTAACACTTGATTGGTGCTGGATCCTGTTGTGCTCACTGCTGTGTAGTTGGAACTGTACACATTATTGGCGTCAGATAAACTGAAGCTGTTGTAATAGGAAGTAGGTACAACCAGGATTCGATACTGGCTAATATACGTTTCATTCGTAGCGTGGTCAAAGGATACTCTTAAATCCCGGCCATCATCATAGTCATTTACGTCGCTTACATCCAAATTGTAGACAGCACTCACATTGTAGTCAACAGCCAACGTAATTAATGTTGACTCCGTTGAGAGAATGTTGGTGCCCAAATTCTTCCCGCTTCCAATCGTTAACACATACACTCTGTAAGGTGTTCCATTCTTAATCAAATTACCACGCACGTCTCTTGCTGACGAGGCTAACACTTGACTGGTGCTAGATCCTGTTGTGCTCACCGTTGTGTAGTAAGAGCTGGAGACATTATTCGCCTCAGATAAACTAAAGTTGTTGGAATAAGCTGTAGGCACAACTAGAATTCGGTACTGGCTAATATACGTTTCATCTGTAGCGTGGTTAAAGGATACTTTTAAATCACGGCCATCTCCAAAGTCACTAACGTCGCTTACACTTAAATTAGAGACATTGACCGAGGACAGCGTAATCGCAGATGAAGCAGCAGACAATAAATTATTGGCTGTATTACTGCCACTATCTACACCCATAACAAACACACGGTAACCAACTCCCGTCTTAATGAGGGCTCCATCTACATCCCTCGCTCCAGACGATAAGATCTGGGTGATATTGGAACCTGTTTTGTTGACCTGTGTGTAATTTGAACTGCTAACAGCATTTGCTGTCGCCAAATTAAAAGAAGAATAATTAGTAGCTTTGACTATAAATATCCGGTAAGAACTCACCTTGGATTCATCCGATACCTTATTAAAACTTACGGCTAAATCGCGGCCATCACTATAATCGCTCACATCACTTACTTGTACATTACTTGGGGCGACGACTACGGTATTAGTATTAAGCGATATAGTCGAAGAACTATACGAGAGAGCGCTGATATTATTGCCTTTGCCCACTGCGAAAACATAAGCTACATAGGTTTGATTACCTTTAATGAGGTCACCATCCACATCCCTTGAATTTGCGGTCATTCTAATCGTAGGATTAGTGCCCGTAGCTAAAACAGTAGAATAATTGGCGGATGTAACCTTTTGTGCAGATGAGATATTAAAAGTGCTCCAAGCCTTTACAATCATTACCCGGTAATGATCCACAAGAGCTTCATTAGAAGATTGGGTGAAGCTGACCTGGAGATCACGGCCGTCACCGTTATCACTTACATCCTTTAACTGCACATTCGATGCCGGATTTACAGTTCCAGTTTTACCGCCGGAAGTCGTTATGGTCACCACTTTGGTGCTCGGATTCCAACCCACATCATGACCCAATGACTCACTTACAAACCGTGTAGGAACCATCGTTCTTCCTTTCAAATTCTGTCCCGGCACATCTAGAGTTACAGCTTTATTGTTAATCGTGGCTGTCTTTGAGCCAATCTTTAACATAATCGTTGTATCATCTTTAGTTGCAGTTACAGTTTGTGTTTTCTGATTCCACTTGATGGTAGCATTAAAGGCTTCAAAGATTGCCCGTAGGGGTACCATCGTCCGTCCATTTACCATCACCGGTGCTTGATCTGTGGACAATCGAACCCCGTCAATAAAAATACTGATGGGCGCAGTAGCAGCTTTCACTGAAGATTGAAACATCATCGGCAAAACTAATAAGCCCACTAAAATAGAAATCCATAACTTCTTCACAGATTCACCCTCCTGGAATGACGAATACATTTTTTTCCTAACCTTTTGACGCTCCTACTAGGATAAAAGTTTCACGCTTTATGGTTACAATATTTTAATCTGGAACCCGTTCCTTCGATCCGCCACAAACCGCTCTGTAAAAAGAAAAAGAAAGCGCAGTGTGCGCTCTCTCCTTTGTGTTATTCGCTGATACTTTTATCCACATTTTTCTTCGGAATTCCATCCAATCCGTACTCCCAATCATAAGCATCAAAAATTTTTCTCGCTACAGGTGCTGCACTGCTAGATCCAAATCCGCCTTCAGGAATAACTACAGCTACAGCAAGCTTTGGATTTTCGCGTGGTGCAAAAGCTATAAACACTCCGTTATCACGGTTTATGTTTTTACTATCCGTCTGTTGTGAAGTTCCTGTTTTACGTGCAAAATCATAGGGAAAATCACCGAAGGCACTTTTAACGTCACTGTTCATCCCTTTCTTTATCTCCCGCCAATAGGATTTATCGAAAGTAGTCACTTCATCAAGCACTTCTCGTTTGAATTCTTTGATAACCTTACCTTTGGAGTCCGTGATCTTGCTTACTAGCTGTGGTTTGATTCGTTGCCCTTCATTGGCTAGTGTAGCCGCATATTGCGCCAACTGAAGAACGGTATAACGTCCCTGCTGCCCAAAAGAAGCATAAACAAGTGCCGACTGAACTGAACCCGCTTTAGCTTCAGCTTTATAATTCAAATCACCCAAGTATTCCCTTGGTAAACCTATCCCTGTTGGAACACCTAGACCGAATTCTTTCATATATGTGTCCCATACCCCAATGCCCTTAGACTTGTATTTGTCATACAATTTTTTCCCGATCATATCAACCATATATACGTTTGAAGATTTTTCAATGGCTGTATAAGGATACAAAGAGCCGTATACATGATTGGATGAGTTCCTTACATTAGTCTCATGTCCTTCCCTACCAAATGAGGTGATCCCCTTATCTTGGTAAGTAGAAGAAGTACTTATAAAGCCCTCTTTTAAGCCAATTAACACACTCAATGGTTTTATGGTCGAACCAAGCAGCACGGTGGATTCAAAATTATGCCCTGATCTTCCTGATGAGTATGGAGTTATCGTTCCATTTTGGTAATGCTTTTCAATTTTTTTATACACCTCTGGAGAGATCGAACCCGTAGCCCAGCTGTTGGTATCATAGTCAGGCATACTTGCCATAGCAATAACATTACCTGTATCCACTTCCATGGCTACAGCGTAACCTGTTAAAGCATCAGGATGTGTTTCTCCCTGAACGGTGTGTGAATGCAACCACTGAATCTGATCTTTAATGGCTTCTTCGGTCTTCAGCTGGATTTTTTTATTAAGGGTCGTCCAGATAGTGCTTCCTTTGACCGGGGGTTCAATACTGACAATTTTTTCCGCCATATTCTGCGGATCTACGGAAACTTCCTTATAACCATTCTGTCCCCGAAGCTCCTTCTGGTATTGCAGCTCCAAGCCATCAAAGCCTACTAGCTCATCCTCTTTATAGTTAAGTCCAGGGTTCTGATTATTTTTCATCGCCTGAAGTACATCCTTATAAAGATCTAAACTAGTAGAGGATTTAAAAAATTTCACGTAACCAACAGCTTGTACAGCCACCGTATCGGTATCATAATGCCTGCTGCTTTCCTCTATCACTTCAAGGTTTGGATATTCGTTTTTGTGTTCTAAAAAATAAGCGATTTCTTTCTTAGTTAAACCTGATTTAATTCTTCGTGCTACATAACCAGAGAGTTTTTTTGAATATAAATCCATAGACTCAAGGATCTCTTCTGTGGTTAGTTTTTTCTCATTAGTATCACCATAAGTTTCGAAGGCTTCTGCTAACTTGCTGGCGAGTGCCTTTGATTTATTATTTGCCTCAGCAGTTAAGGTAACTTTTTTCGTAGTTTTATCTGTTTTTGTTGCGGTATATTCCTTATCCAAAGTAAGGTACAAAGATTGAACGGGCGTTGAGTATGCCAATTTCTCACCATCAGCAGCGAGGATATTCCCTCTCAATGCCGATAATGCCACTATTTTCGTATCCCGATTAGCCTCAGCTTCAGATAACGTAGGTCCTTCGACAAATTGCAAGACCGCAAGGCGTAGGATAATCACACAAAAAATAATAAAAGTGCTAAAGAAAAAAATATTGATTCTTAATTCGCCAGAGTTGTTAATAGTTTTGCTGTCGTCTTGTACACCTTTTCTGTCGAAGAGCCTCACATAATCCCACTCCTTATTTCCAAAATTCTACAGCATAAGATTAAAGTATAAACTAGCAAACGGAAATATACAAAATTAAGAATAATAGTTAAATAATTGTTCACAAATCGATAATATCCAATTAAAAAAGCAGCTTTCCCCGGTATGGGAGAATCGCTGCTTTTTGTTTATGGGCGTTGGTGGCCTGCACCAATAAATTCTCAACATTCGCTGAGGCCTACGGACTCAGATGACGTTATATGCGCATTTTTAGCCTTTGGAGCTTGGTTTCGGACTCCAATGACGTTATTTCATAGGAAGAAGGGCAAATCGGGTGCTTTTCATACCAATAGCGACTATGCGGTCCGTTGGCACTTCAAATGCGAAATAAAGCTGCGTTTAAGGTCATCTGTGTCCGATAGCTGTAGCGTAAGGGAGGGGAATTTTAAACAGATGAAACGATGTTTGAGGAGTTCTTGATAGAGCAAGCTCTAATTAATCAGGGGGTGCCCAGCAGCCATTTTACGGCTGATGGGGCACCCCCTGATTTTTTCTTATAACAAAATCTACACTTTTCTAACCTGTGACCGGTACATTAAAAACAAGAAATACGGAGCCCCAATCAGCATAATAATAAGACCTGAAGGGATTTCTTTCGGCGCCATTATGGTTCTTCCGAGCGTATCGGCAATGACGAGCATCAAGCCGCCAAGTAATCCTGACAAAACAATCGAGCGTCTCGTATGATGACCAATCATCATCCGCACCGCATGCGGCGCCATGAGTCCGAGAAAGCCAATTGTTCCCACACTTGCAACGGCTCCCGCTGCAAGCAAAACGCCGATAATCATAGCCCAAAGCCGCGTTCCTCGAACCGGCAAGCCCAATCCTGTTGAACTCTCGTCACCAAATGCCAACAAATCGCATTTTCGGCCCAAATAGTATGCAATCGGAACAAGTACAAGCAGGAATACAAATAGGATGTAAAATTGATTCCAGCTTCGTCCATAAGTCGAACCCGTTAACCAAATTAAGGAGCTACTGCTCCATAAACTTCCTTTGACGATCATGACCTGGATTCCGGCAGAGGCAATTGCAGAGACTGCGATTCCAAGCAAGATCAGAACCGATGGATTCAAGGACCTGCGCCAGGCCATAAAAAAGACAAAAGCTGCAGCCAGTGCCCCACCCACGATTGCGGCAAGCGGAACTGCAAATACCGTCAATGCTGGCCAAACGGTCATTACGGCCAAAGCACCAAAGCCAGCCCCTGAGGTCACACCAATAATAGAAGCATCTGCCAGTGGATTTCGAACAGCACTTTGAATCAGTACACCACTGATTGCAAGTGCGATCCCTCCTGCAGCCGCTACGAGTGTACGGGGAAGCCGTAAATTCAGCAGGACGGAATAGGATTGATCCCCCCTATGGAACAGACTGCTCAGCAATTCGCTGATCGGTATTTTTGTTCCCCCAAACGATAAGCTTACGAGGATAATAGCAATCAGCAGCACAGTCATAACTATAGCCGTCGGCACAAAGCGCAGACGCAGTCCCGCCCCACCGATACTCATCGATGATTGGCCAGCGCCTGAGCCCGATATATTTTTCATCTTGGTGAGTACCAGCCAAATGAGCCACGGGGCTCCAATAATCGCCATAACTGCACCAACAGGCATTTCACCCACACTGCTTCGCACTACACGCGCTAGCGTATCCGCTGCCGTGATGAGCAAGGCTCCCCACAACGCGCTTGCAGGAATGAGCAGGCGATGCTTGCGAATTCCACTAAGCCGGACAAGATGGGGAGCCACTAAGCCGACGAAGCCAATCGGGCCGACCACGCTGACTACAACCGCAGCCATTAATACCGATAGGCCAAGCCCCGTCGCCCGAATTAACCCTACTCGCTGTCCAAGTGAACGGGCCGTTGACTCATCGAGCTCCAGCGCATCAAATTGTCTGCCGGCAAATATCGCTGCCAATAGCAGCACTACGACAAAAGGCCAGGCATATATAACACCCTCCCAATCCAACTGGATTAGGGAACCTGAACCCCATAAAAACAGATTTTGTGTTTCTGTTCTTTTAAAAATATGTATGGCCGATGTAAACGCTCCGAGCACCATGGAGACGATCATACCTGACAAAGCCAGCCGAACAGGTGTGGCTGCCTTGCCTCCACTCAATAAATAAGCGGCTAAAGCAGCAAGCAGTCCCCCTGCAACTGCGAGCAAAAATGGAAACTCATGCTGCAAAGCAGGAAAAGCTACCATACCAAGCACGACCATAAAGTATGCCCCGGCATTAATCCCAAGTGTATCTGAGGAAGCAAGCGGGTTCTTCGTTATAGTTTGCAATAATGCCCCAGCCACAGCCAGAGCAGCCCCGGCCAGCAGACCAATAACTGTACGTGGCATGCGGATATCCCAGAGCAGATTATGTTCCATTATATCTTGGCGATTCAGCAAACCATCTATTACAGTAGCTGCAGGAATCTTGGCTTCCCCAAAGCCCAAACTTAAAACGAACAGAATGAAGAGGACGGCAAAGCCGCCCCCAAATATTCCAATGATCCGCCAGTTCATGCCGATAGAGGCTTCTTTGCTACTCTTTTCGTTCATAACCGCACTCATTTCGTTAATGTATTTACAACTTCATCCACGATAACTTTGGAGGAGATCGGACCGCCGAACACCCAAGTAGTACTGCTCAATCCGAAGGTGCGATTCTCTTTTACAAAGTTAAGGCCATTCCAAACGGAATTATCCTTCAGTTCTTTCGTGAAAATATTATCATCCTCTTGGACGATATAGATTAGATTTGTATCCTGAACCGCAGGCAATGCCTCAACTGTAGAGGTACTGAATCCGTAAACTTCGAAATTTTCGGGTTTCCAGTCGTTTTTCAGACCGATCCGATCCAAAGTTTGTACCGCAAGTGAATTATCTGTAAAAAGACGCATCGTTGCTGCATTCTGGTAGCTGTATGCTTGTGTCAGTACATAGTTCAAGCCTTCTTTGCCTGCATCAGCCAGCTTTGCTTTTGCATCTGCAGAATGTGCATCCAAATCAGCAAGAACCTTATCGGCTTCTGCTGTTTTACCTACTGCCGCTGCAATTGTTTTGAAAGTATCTTCCATCAGTGTGTACTGATTACCTTCTCCTTCATTCGGATACAAGCCGAAAATCAATGTTGGAGCGATACTTTTAAGTTGATCATAAATTCCTTCATGCCCACCCGTATTGGCAATAATCAGATCAGGCTTTAATGAAGCAATTGTCTCCAGATCTGGCTCGTCACGGGAACCAACATCAGTCACGTTTGCATCAAGTGGTGCTTCAGAAGTCACATACAGCTTATAGTTTTCGTTATCTGCGTTACCTACTGGCTGCACTCCCAGTGCAATAACATCCTCCGTAAAGGTCCATTCCAATACCACAACTCTTTGCGCAGGTTTGTCCAGCGTAATCTCACCTTTAGAATCCTTTAAAACAATAGGACCGCTTGTAGATTCACTGCCCGCGTTTTCAGCAGCTGGTTTGTCAGTTGCTCCCGCGTTCGATGTTGAATTATTCTTTTGGTTAGTACCACAGCCTGATACGACCAATATGATAGCAACAACCATAAATAAACTAATTAACCTTTTGTGCATTTACTTTATCCCCCTGGATTCAACGTTCGAAGTTTATTCTATGATAACAGTTATCAATCTATTGATAATGATTATCACAGAAAACATATAAGTAATCTTATACGCGATTCTCCCGAAAGTCAAAGTTAAAATTTAAGGCTTAACCGTCCCTACTCCATGATCTGGTTTGTGATTCTTTCAATGTGTATGGTCAGATACAGCATTTCATCATTTGTTAACTCCCGATTATATGTTTTATCAATATAGATTTTAATTTTCTCAACGCTTGCGAAAGCTTCCTTATACTGCTGCTTTACCAAAATAAATAAGCCATTCTCATTATCAGGAGGTGGAGTACCGTTGATGAGACGTTGTGCAAAAAATTTCAAATGAGTGATAAAACGGTAATAAGCAAGGGACTCCTCATCGTACTCTAGCCTGAAATGGCGCTTCACGATATTTAGGATGTCGTTCATGATCTTGGTGATATTCACCATGTTAGGCATCTCTTCATTTAGTTCTGCATTCACCAGATGGAGCGCAATATGTCCGGCCTCATCTTCGGGAAGTCTGACTCCGAGCTTGGAATGTATAATTTGAAGCGCAGCTTTCCCAACCTCATATTCTTCTTTATAGAATCTTTTGATTTCCCAAAGCATGGCGTTTTTAATCTTCATCCCTTTTGAGAATCTCTCCAGCGCAAAACTGATATGATCTGTCAGACTAACATAAATACTGTCATCCAGCATTTTACCGAGCTGCAGTTTGGCGAAGTTAATAATCTCTTCTGAGAGCTCCATGTGCTCGATTGGAATCTCGGAAAGCAGCGTTTTTAGCTTATCTGAAAGTTTTTGATTACTTAAAGTGAATATCTTTTCAATTTTATCTTCTTCTAAAAAGTCTCCACGTTTTTTCTTAAAGGCCAGTCCTCTTCCCATAACTACTAGTTCAAAATTTTGGTCATCTATGACAGTAACAACATTGTTGTTTAACACTTTTTCGATCCGCATATTACAGCTCCTTACCTTTTCATTTTACGAAGCTAGCACTTTTTTATAGTATTCTATAATAAAAAATCGATCTCTAAGTAGCAGTACTAAGAGATCGATTCCATTCATACCTTATGACTCTTCAATAGATCACACTACAACAGTCAGCAAATCTTCACCCGGTGTAATAACTGTTTTATTGGTACCAATCACATCACTATAATTAGCCGTATTGGTAATAATTATCGGTGTTGTGCATTGATAACCTTCATTTTTTATTTGTTCAAAATCAAACTCAATCAATAGATCACCCTGTTTAACGGTTGCTCCTTCTTGCACCTTCACATCAAAGTATTTACCTTTTAGCTTCACGGTTTCTATACCGATATGAATCAAGACCTCAACACCCTCATCCGATACTACCGCAATACAATGACCTGTTCTGAAAATAGTGGATACAACTCCACTTACCGGTGAATAAAGCTTACCTTCTGTGGGTTCAATTGCAATCCCCTTGCCCATTGCTTCAGAAGCAAAGGCAGCATCATCTACTGAGGTTAACGGGATTACGTTACCAGCCAGAGGGCTTACAACGGTTGAACTTTTAACGGCGTGAGGGAGGATAACCCCGCTTTTTTCAGTATTCGTTTTTTCTTCTACAATATTCACTTTCTTTTTATCTTCATAACCAAATACCATGGTAATTACCATAGCCAATACAATGGTCACACCTGCTATAATCGCTTGAACGGCCAGCGGAGAGAATGCGGGAAGACTTAATACGCTCACAAATGCGAAGACTTCCATCTTCACTTTGAAAAGACCACTAAGTGCTCCACCTACACCGCCGGCAATGGTTACATAAATGAAAGTTCGTTTGTAACGAGTCAGCAAACCGTAAATAATAGGTTCTGTTACACCGGAAAGCGCGCCTGGTATAAATGTACTGCCGGCCAATGTTTTCAACTGTTTGTCCTTTGTTTTCAGGAAGATACCCAACGCTACACCCAGCTGCGCGAAGATGGCCATGCCGGCCATTGCATATATTGGATCTCCACCCTTAGCAATGTTCTCAAGAATAATTGGCACAAGTCCCCAGTGCAATCCGAGTACAGTCAAATACGTCCAAGCTATTCCCACAATTGCCCCTGTAACAATACCGCTTTTCGTACTGAGGAACAAAATAGCGTCTCCAATTAAATTCCCTACATTCACGCCAAACGGTCCGAAAGCCAAAATAGTTAACGGAACAATGACAATCAAACATAGCATAGGGACCAAGAACATCTGCAAATCCTTGTGTATAAACTTTCTTAGCTGCTTATCCAATAAAGCGTATATACAGATGGCGATAAAAATCGGAAACACGCTTGATGAATAGTCCGAAATTACTAAAGGAATACCTAAAAAATGTGGAGATTCAACACTTGCTAATCCCGTAATATTAGGTTCAAGTAAAGCCGCACCGATACTGCCACCCACATAAGCATTAACACCCAGCCTAATCGATAACGTAATTCCTAAGAAAATGGGTAGAAAATAAAACACAGCATTACTAGCGCCGGCTAATACTTTGTAAGTTTCACTATCCGCACTTAGAACATGTAACGAAGCAAGTACGGTTAATAGCGCTTTCAACATACCCGCACCTGCTAAAGCACCAATCAGAGGCGAAAAGCTTCTAGAAATAACATCAAAAATCAGAGTCCCTATAGGTTTCTTTATCTTGTTCTCGCCAGAGTCACTGTTAGGGGATATGGATTTGGCAATTTCTTTATACACATCAGCAACATGGGTACCCACTATAACTTGAAACTGTCCCCCTTTGCTAACTACCCCAATAATCCCTTTCATTTTTTCCAAATTTTCTTTATCAGCTTTTTGCTCATCGTTAAGTGTGAATCTTAGTCGCGTGGCACAATGAATCACATTGTTAATATTTTTCTCCCCACCGACAGATTGAATAATGTCTTTACTTAGCTGTTCATAACTCATTTTTATACACCCCTTTGTAACAGATCAATTAATCACCGATATCAGGGAACACAAAAAAACCTAAATCACATCTATGTACGAGAGAGATTATCCCCGTAATCATAAATGAAACTTAGGTTTTGCCTGCTATGCAGTAGCAATCCTGATATCCGATTAATTTATTATTTACAAATTAACATGTTCAATTAATGATGTCAACAATAAACCAGAGCCTGTATAATATTGGATAACAAAAAAGACCCTGATAAATCAAGAATAACTTGATTATCAGGACTTTTTTTTAGAACAGGCTTTGTCCGTTGGATTCAATTACTTCTTTGTACCAGTGGAAGGACTTCTTACGGTATCTGTCCAGTGTACCTGAACCATCATCATGACGATCTACATAAATGAAACCATAACGTTTCTTCAGCTCGGCGCTTGTTGCGCTAACCAAGTCGATGCAGCCCCAGCTTGTGTATCCCATAACTTCCACGCCATCAGCAATAGCTTCCGCTACTTGAACCAAATGATCTTGCAAATAATTGATCCGGTAATCATCGTTTACGATCTTCTCACCGTTCCCGTCTACAACCAGCTGATCGACGGCGCCAAGGCCATTTTCCACGATAAACAGCGGTTTTTGGTATCGGTCATAGAACATATTCATCACATAACGCAAGCCCTGCGGATCGATCTGCCAACCCCATTCGCTCGCTTCCAGATACGGATTCGGTACCCCACCCAGCAGGTTTCCTTCTCCTCTGATCTGTTTCTCCGGATCAGCCGTTTCACATGTGCTCATATAGTAACTGAACGATATGAAATCCACGGTATGCTTCAGAATTTCCTCGTCCCCTGGCTCGAAATGAATGTGAATTCCATTTTCCTTAAAGAACCGTTTCATATAGCCTGGATAATAACCTCTGCTATGAACATCCGCAAAAAACATATTTTTGTGATCACTTTGCATCGCCTTGATCAAGTCGTCCGGATGCGGAGTGAGCGGATAAATTGGCATGCTCAGCACCATGCAGCCTATTTTGAAATCAGGATTGATCTCATGACCGATTTTTACCGCCAAAGCACTTGCAATGAACTCATGGTGAATGGCCTGATACAGATCCTGCTTACTCAATTTTTCCAATGGAGTATTGATTCCGCCACTCATAAATGGGAACTCTAGGATAGAATTGATCTCGTTAAAGGTCAGCCAGTATTTGACCTTGTTCTTGTAACGATTAAAGATCGTTCTCACATAACGCTCGTAAAATTCCACCATCTTACGGTTAACCCATCCATCATACTCTCGTGCCAAATGCAGCGGGGTCTCATAATGGGAGATCGTAACTAGCGGTTCGATGCCGTATTTATGACACTCGTCGAACAGGTCGTCGTAGAACTGCAAGCCCTGTTCATTCGGCTCCAGCTCGTCCCCTTTCGGGAAAATCCGGGACCAGGCAATAGACGTCCGGAATACTTTAAAGCCCATTTCCGCAAACAGCTTAATATCTTCTTTATATCGGTGATAGAAATCGATACCAATCAACTTCATGTTATCGTCGGTAGGAACTTCTGTAGGCGCAGACTTAATGCCATGCGGCATGACATCTTGGGTAGACCAGCCTTTGCCATCATCCTGATATGCCCCTTCAAGCTGGTTAGCGGCTACAGCCCCACCCCATAGGAATCCTTCTGGAAATTGTAAGTTCATATTTCTTCCCGCCTTTGCTATTGTGATAGTATAGGTTTACTGCTCTAATCCGAATCCTAAACCTTGGAACGCGTTACATGTCAAGGATTAATCTTGCAAAGGAGATAAGCCGATGTCCACACTTGACGAAATTGCTAAGCTGTCGGGCTTTTCCAAAGCTACGGTATCCCGAGTCCTGAACGATTCTCCCCATGTCAGCAAGGAAACTAGGGAGAAAATTCTCGCCATTATGAAAGAGACGGACTATGTTCCCAATCGGAATGCCATATCTTTATCCAAAGGCCAAACCCAGCAAATCGGCATGATTACCTTAGACCTCAACGAGCTTATTTTGTGCTTCATGAACAGCTTCGTCGAAATTTCCGGCCGTTACGGGTATCAGACGATTATTTATACCACCGGCGGTGATAAGCAAAAGGAACTTCAGGCCTTCGAGGATCTCAAACAAAAAAGAGTCGACGCTCTGCTTATTCTGACCGCTGTTAACGATAAAAATGTCATAACTTCCTACTGCAAATACGGCCCGATTGTGTCTTGGCAACGCATGGACCATCCTGAAATACCGTCAGTTGCCATGAACCAATATGACGGATATGCACTCGCTCTAGAGCATTTGATAGAGCGGGGTTATACGCGTATCGCTAATGCTTTTGGCCGCCCAAGCAGCATAAATACCCAGAGTAGACGACTAGCTTATGAGCAAATCATGACCAAATATAATCTTCCCATTGTTGAGAAATGGTATTACTCCACGATTTATGGAATCCGTGACGGAGAGCAATTGGTGCGAACCCTAATTGGACAACCAGATCAGCCGGATGCCATTCTGTGCTCCAATGATTTGGTGGCGGTGGGCGTTCTGAGCGAAGCACGTAGACAGCAGCTGGAGGTGCCCCGTGATCTAGCCATCATTGGTTTTGATAATTCGGAGCTGTCACAGACACTCGGAATTACCACTGTTCGGAATCCGATTGCAGGACAGGCGGAGAACGCCTTTCTTCTGCTGGCTCCAACCCTGCTTGGACTGGATATGGAGCTGCAGCCCCTATCATTCCAACTGATCGAACGGGAGACAACATAGGTTGCCCATTCCCAGAAGATTACGACTGTACATTCCATAAAAAAAGTAAAATTGTATTGAAAATATGATGAAGATGGGTGTTTTTTATGACAAATAATGTATTGAATCCTAGGGTTGATAAATTTTTAAGTAAAGCGAAACAATGGCGGGAAGAATATGAGCAGTTGAGAACGATCGTGCTTGATTGCGGGCTGACCGAAGATTATAAGTGGATGCATCCATGTTACACATTTGATGATAAAAACATAGTATTAATTCATGGATTTAAAGAATATTGTGCGCTTCTCTTTCACAAAGGTGCCTTGTTACAGGATCCCAATGGGATTCTAATTCAACAAACAGAAAATGTGCAGGCAGCGCGCCAAATTCGGTTTACGAATGTGCAACAAATCGTTGAAATGGAAGCTGTTCTGAAAGCCTACATTCAAAATGCCATAGAAGTTGAAAAAGCGGGTTTGGAAGTCGAATTAAAAAAGAAAGAGGATTACCTCATTCCTGAAGAGCTTCAGACTAAATTCGCTGAACTTCCTGGCTTGAAAACTGCTTTTGAAGCCCTAACGCCTGGACGGCAAAACGCATATATTTATCATTTTTCTCAAGCCAAACAATCCAAAACCCGCGTATCCCGAATTGAAAAATTCATCCCGCAAATCCTTGAGGGCAAGGGATTAAATGATTAGCGTTGCTGACAATGAGTCAATTAAGCCTTAGGGTTAGTTGACTCATTTTTTAATTTGTCTTCTTCTAACTGCTTGTAATAATCCTCAACAAAGGCCTTGAACTTTTTAGCGACATTAGTCATGTACCGGTTGGTATACCATGAGATTTCAATGGTGCGGGTACTTATGGGTTCTTCAATGGGAAGAAGCACGACAGAGGATCCTTGAGACCCCCCCCAAGTTACAGCGGGGATAAAAGAAACCCCTAGTCCCGAACGGACTAGACTGCGTACCATCGAAGGCTCATCGCATTCATAAATGATACGCGGAGCAAATCCGGCGGCGTGACATAGAGAATCCGTCGTGTCGCGCAGCTGCTTGCCTATTTTCAAACTAATAAAACCGTCTTCCGCGAGTTCATTCAGACGTACACTTTTACGGGTTGCGAGCCTGTGCTCATTAGGAACCGCCAGCAGGATTTCTTCCGTTAATACCGGTGTCGACACTGTTCCTGGAATCTTGAGCGGAGTAGAAGAAATACACAAATCAAAAGCCGGATAACGTGAGATCTCCTGATCCTGCTGCAATAGCTTGAATTGAGCTTCCGGGTATTTCTGACGAAATAATGTGATCATATCCGGAAGCAAATAGGAACCCGCTTGGATAAAAATCACTACAGTTCCTGTCGGTCGCTCAGACAAGTCCAATAGCTCTGTTTTCCCCTCCTCTAACGTTTGTAGGGCTAAATCAACTTTCACAAGAAACCGCTTTCCATATTCATTTAATCGAATGTATTTTCCTGTGCGATCAAACAATTTGACGTTTAATTCGCCCTCAAGATTTTTGATCATTTTACTTATAGCAGGCTGTGAGATTTGGAGTATTTCGGCTGCTTGGGTCATATTCTCAAGCTTTGCAACCGTTTGAAAGTACCGAAGCGAAAGTAAATCCAACGAACCCACCCTCTTCTATAACCTTAGAGTTATGTATTTTATATATAATAATATATTTTTCATCATCATAGCAGAACACTATAATAAAGAGAATTAAAAATACATAAGAATCTGCAGGAGAAAGGGGAACTATAAATGAGCACACGAGAACCCATGGAAGAAATTATTACAGTCTCCAGCGGTCAGCTTAAAGGCATACGTCTGCCAACACTTGGGGCGATCGCATGGTTAGGGATTCCTTATGCGGAACCTCCCATAGATAAGCTCAGATGGAAAGCACCGCGTGAGATAGAACCTTGGACAGGTGTATTGCCTGCATGCCATTTTAATAATAGCAGTGTCCAATTCATTCAAGGGGAACCTGGCGGCAGTGAAGATTGCCTCTTTTTGAATATTTGGCGACCGGATCATGCCGAGGCAGGCTTACCCGTATTCGTCTTCCTCCACGGCGGCGGAAATATTGGGGGTTCGGGACGGGATTTTCAAGCTGGAGAATTGGCGTGTAAGACAAATAGTATAGTGGTTACAGTGAATTACCGTTTAGGAGCAATGGGATTTTTCCGGCATCCCTCACTCCGAACCGGGGACCCCTTGGATGACTCAGGAAATTACGGTCTCCTCGATGTTCTTCATGCGCTAAAGTGGCTGCGCAATAACATTGTTTGCTTTGGGGGAAATCCAGGGAACATAACATTAGGGGGCCAGTCTGCAGGTGCAAGAAATGCATTAGCTGCTTACCTTTCACCGCTGGGCAGAGGGCTCTTTCATAAGCTTTTTATTATGAGCGGAGGTTTAACAACGGCTGTTACGGAGCAAAGCGAAGAAAAAGCAGATGACATTTTAACAGAGTTATTAATAAAAACAGGAATGGTCAGCACTCAAGGTGAGGCAAGAGTATGGATTTCCACACAATCTGCGGATAAGATTTCCGCCTTCCTATATCGTCAGAATGCCTTTCACTTTGTCGAAATCATTCGTGAGACGGGGCTTCAGATGGCTGCTTTTCCCCATTTGATCGAAGATGGCACGGTCATTCCTATTGGTGGCTTCGACAATCTAAATAACCGCGATCACCCTTCCCTGCCGATCATCCTTGGCAGCACTGCCAGCGAATTCTCCGAGTTCACTTTATGGGATACTCATTTCTTCTCCCTAGTGCAAAAGGAAGAGTTAGCCGGAAATCTGGAAGAAAAGAAGCTCTATGAAGCTGCAGTCCAATATGGGAGCGATCTGTATGCAGAATTTAATGTAGAGCAGACTACAGAGATATTATTAAGTGCGATTCCGGAGATGCCCATCTATGCTTACCGCTTCGCCTGGGGGTTAAGAGACGGAGTGATCGATCCTTATATCCGTTTTCTTATGGGTGCCCCGCATGGTGCAGACATCCCCTTCTATACAGGTGACTTTTCCGGTGTCCAGGAAAGATTTCCTGCGGATGTAATTTCCGAGCATAACGAGCCTGGGCGTAACATGCTCTCTTCCCTAATGAGGGACTATTTACGGCATTTCCTATATACCGGTAATCCTAATGCTGAGGGACAACCTGCTTGGCAACGATACACCCCTAATCCCCGGTCTGCGGAAATTCTCTGGTTAGATGCTAGCCAGGATCAAACTATTGTTCAATCCGTCTGCAAACTTGTAAAAAAAGATATCCTGTCCCAAATGGACAATGATCCCCGTTTAGCAGCAGAACAGCGCAATTGGCTAAAAAACAATTTATTTGCGGGACGTTTTTTCTGGTAAGATAAATGATTGTAGAATTCACGTAGAGGAAGGAACATGCTGTTGTGCTAACTTACTTACTGCTCTTAGTCATCGGGCTAGCAGCTGGCATTTCCGGTTCATTGGTCGGACTTGGCGGCGGGTTCATCGTTGTGCCTGCGTTGGCTTTCCTTTTTCCTGATATGGAGCCTTCACATCTGGCTGGAACATCAATGGCGATGCTGCTTTTCAACTCCATCTCAAGTACTTATGTGTACGCAAAGCAGAAGAGAATCGATTATCAAGCAGCGCTCACCTTTGCCGCCGTTTCGATTCCGGGTTCAGTAATAGGTGCACTCTTTACCAAGCAAATGGGCGGGAGAATGTTTTTCGTAAGCTTCGGTATTTTCTTAATCCTTGTCGCTTTATTGCTCTTGTTCAAGCCGAATAAACCCATCCATTGGCCTTTCAAACCAACCGTGAAGCGAAGCTTTTCCGATAATAGCGGTGCTCATTTCGAATATGCTTATCATATGCCTACCGGCATAATCATCAGTTTTCTTGTTGGCTTTGTAGCAAGCCTATTTGGGATTGGCGGCGGGAGTCTTATGGTTCCGACAATGACCTTACTTCTCAACTTTGCCCCCCATATCGCTGTTGCAACTTCTATGCTTCAAATTTTCCTGTCAGCTATCGTAAGCACCACAACACATGCCTTTTTATTGAATGTTGAATGGTTTATGGTGTTAGCCCTAGCACCTGGCGCAATTATCGGCGGTCAAATTGGCGCACGCCTGGCAAAACGCCTTCCTGCCAAGCTGCTTTTAAAGCTATTAGCCGTTTTTCTCATCATCGTTTCGCTTCGTTTGATGATGAAAGGGTAGGTCATTATGTAAAAAGTCCTGATGGATCAAGAGTTTCTTGATCCTCAGGACTTTTTTATTGTGACTGTGGGACTGATTCCTTGATATCAGCGACATTTCAAATTGCAAGGCAGAAACGGATCCCTTCTTCTATCATAATTTAGCCCCCTATAAATAAGAGACTTGGCCAATCCTATCGAATTTTAAGTCTCTTCAGGATTTCTTTAGAATTCCCCCACCTAATTCCTCAGTTTTTTTAGTTAAGATTTCTGTATTGAAGTAAGCGAAGGAG
The DNA here is from genome assembly GCF_045040615.1 of Paenibacillus sp. FSL H8-0175. Taxonomy (NCBI): domain Bacteria; kingdom Bacillati; phylum Bacillota; class Bacilli; order Caryophanales; family Paenibacillaceae; genus Paenibacillus; species Paenibacillus sp. FSL H8-0175. The sequence continues at coordinate 6,176,341 of NZ_CP150299.1, forward strand.
GTGGCATATTGGCCAGTAATACCGTCTTAGAGCTAATCAATCAGTATGGATATCTGATTTTTTATCTTGCTTTCACGTTAGGCCCTTTTGGAATTCCAATCCCTAATGAAATTACAATCCTCACTGGAGCTACCCTAAGCCACATGGGGATTATCAATTCCTGGATGACTTATTTCTGCATTTTATCAGGGCTATTAACGGCCTTTACGGTTGCCTACTTTGCAGGTAAATTCTTTGGGCAAAAGCTGAAGTGCAAATTTGAAGCTAATAGACATTTTAAAAAAGCAGAGCAGATTCTAAAAAAACGTGGGCGTACAGCTATGTATATCGGCATGTTTATTCCAGTTGTACGTTACATCATTCCCATGTTGATCGGGCTCAGCGGTACAAGCTATAAACGATTTGCCCTTATTTCATATCCCAGTGCTTTAAGTTGGACCTTACTGTTCTTTTTTGTAGGAACGTACTTTGGAGATCACATCCTATCAAAATTAATAAACATCTAAATCAATTCTAAAATTATGGAGGAATTCCGAATGAGCTTCAATGAAAAACTCTTATTTTTAAGAAGTTTTATTCAGGATCCAAAACAGGTAGGCAGTGTTACCCCGAGTTCCCGGTTTCTGGCACACAGCATGGTTAACCAAGCCCCTTGGCATGAAGTTAAAGCAGTCGCTGAACTTGGATCAGGTACAGGTGCAATCACCCGTGTAATCAATACTAAGGTAACTAGTACAACGAAAGTGTTACTATTTGAGATGGATAAAACCATGAGGCATAACCTGAAGACAAGCTATCCGGACTTTTCTTGTTATCATAATGCTGCTAGTTTAGTAGAAACAATTAAAGGTTCACATATTCATCAGTTAGATTGTATTTTTAGTGGGCTGCCCTTTTTCAATTTTGAGCCCGAATTAAGAAATACATTGGTTGAACAGATCTACCAATCCCTTAAACCTGAGGGATTATTTATTGCCTTTCAGTATTCACTTCAAATGAAGAAGCAACTCTCCGAATATTTTAATATTGATACAATAAAATATGTGCCATTTAATTTCCCTCCCGCTTTCGTCTACGTCTGTCGTAAAAGGGAAACATAATAAAATAAATATAGAAGAGGGGCAGCGTCCATTGAATACAATTCTTGTTGCAGATGATGATTCTGAAATTCGAGATGTGATTCATGTTTACTTAAGAAATGAAGGTTACCAAGTGCTTGAAGCTGCAGATGGTCAAGAGGCGTTGAGTACAATACAAACAACATCCATTCAACTGGTTATCCTGGATGTCATGATGCCTCAAATGGACGGTATCACAGCCTGTCTCAAAATTAGGGAAATATCAAATATCCCAATTATTATGCTCTCAGCCAAGCAAGAGGACATTGATAAAATCACGGGTCTAACTACCGGGGCAGACGATTACATGATCAAACCGTTTAATCCACTGGAACTACTGGCCCGTGTAAAAGCTCAGTTACGGCGTCAGTCCTTAATTGGAAAGGAAGAATTCAACTCTCTGCTTATAATTAAAAACCTGATCATAGATAAAAATAAACATTCCGTAAAGTTAAATGGAATTGAAGTTTCATTAACTCCACTAGAGTTTGCGATTTTAACCCTGCTTGCAAGCCGGCCTGGGCAAGTTTATAGTTCGGAGCAAATTTACGAGAGTGTATGGAAAGAGCCTTACGGATATTCTGACAATACCGTAATGGTTCATATTCGTAACTTAAGAGAAAAATTAGAGGAAAATCCAAGAGAACCTCTGTATATTAAGACAGTCTGGGGAGTTGGTTACAAAGTTGATTAAAATCATACGAAATCTACAAATAAATAAACGCATTCAATCCAATATCTTAATCAGGATGGTGTTGAGTTTCATAATTACCATTGCGATAAATACCTCACTTAGCATCTTGTTATTTCATTTTGGAAATGCAACAAAATTGGATTGGGTGTTCAATTTTCTTGCCTACCTTCTTACTCCGATGTTTTTCATTATTTTCGTTATTACATTTTTTACATTGACCCGGCGAATCGTCAAAGATTTAATTGCGCTGGAACAAGGACTTCAGATTATATCCGAAGGTAATTTGAGTTATCGGGTAAATGTTGTGCGCCAAGATGAACTAGGACTGGTGGCTTTGAACATCAACCGGATGGCAGAGCGCTTAGAGCAACAGATCATCAAGGAACGCGAAATAGAAAAATCCAAGATGGAGATGATCACGGGGATTTCACACGACTTACGTACCCCTCTTACAAGTATTATCGGGTATATTGAGCTTTTACGTACAGAATCGTACCAAGATAAAAAAGAATACACACGTTTTATTCAAAACACCTATAACAAGGCGCTTCATTTGAAGAAACTCCTCGATGATTTGTTTGAATATACCCGACTTAATTCGGCTGACTCCCGTTTAAATCTGGAGAGAATCGATTTGTCGCAGCTTTTGAATCAATTGTTATTCGAATTCGAACCGATCGCTCAAGAAAACAATGTCCACCTTATAAAAGAGATAGATAAGAATCCAATCCTCACCTTAATCGACAGTGAGAAAATAGCCAGAGCCATAGATAATCTACTTATGAACGCCTTAAAATATTCCATCAGCCCGGGAAGCATTAGCATACGAATTACAACTGATTCTGAACACTGTACCATTGAGATTGAAAATAAAGGAACTCCCCTCTCACAGGATCAAGAAAACCGTCTATTTGACCGATTTTATAAGGTTGACCACTCAAGAAAAAGCCAGGGAATTCAAACCGGAGCAGGACTTGGTCTTTCGATAGCTAGGAATATTGCTGAGTTGCACAAGGGTACTTTAACGCTTAAACACACTCATGACGTCTTCACATTCCAACTGAGATTGCCTTTCGGAGAGGATTGCTAATTGATTATGTCTGAATACTTACTTTTCTTACAAGGCTTCCTCAAAGATCCAAAGCGGGTAGGAAATATTCTACCCAGTTCGCAATTATTAGCCAATAAAATAGTCCAGTCTGTACAATGGCATAATGTAAATGCCGTTGCAGAACTTGGAGCTGGTACAGGTGCTATTACACATCTCATGACATCACAATTAACGAATTCTACAAAAGTGCTTTTGTTTGAGCGGAATAAAAAAATGAGAGAACACTTAAAAGCAATTTATCCGGAATGCATTTTCCATTCCAACGCCAGCTACTTACTCAAGAAATTGAATCAGGAAGGCATCGGTGAGTTAGATTGCATAATTTGCGGATTACCATTTTTTAATTTTTCAATTGAAATGCGTGACAAAATCCTACATCAGATTGTTAAGTCACTTAAACCAGGCGGAATTTTAGTTGCATATCAGCACTCGCTGCACATGAAAAAAAGATGGGCTAAACAACTACTTATTGAGAAAATTGAATTTGTGCCTTACACTTTCCCTCCAACATTCGTATATATTTGTCGTAAAAAAGAATGACAGATGAATACTCGGAAAACAGTAATTTCTAAAGAATGTATAAGTATTGAGAATGGAAATGACCAGCCCAATATGCAGCCAATACTGTTGCAGGATTATAAAAAAGTCCTGATGATCAAGATTATCTTGATCATCAGGACTGGATTTAGTGTGAGAAAACTACGTTACAAACGGTGACAATTTATCCCCGCTGTCTCATTCCCTCAAACAGCAAAATCGTCGCCGCCATTGCAGCGTTCAGCGATTCCGCGCGGCCTGCCATCGGGATGATGATACTCTTGTCCACGAGTCGCGCCGTTTCCGGCGAGATGCCTTTGCCTTCGCTGCCGATCAGCAGCCACTGGCTGCCCTGAAAATCGTGCTCATAGCATGATTCTTCGCCCTGCAGCGAAGTGCTTACCAGCAGCGCCCCATTTTCCTGGGCCTGTGGCAAAATCTCACTTAACTCTCCCTCTACCACCGGAAGATGGAACATCGAGCCCATCGTGGACCGGATGGTCTTCGGATTATAGAGGTCAGCACAGCCTTGTCCGAGGATCACTCCGTCTGCTCCCGCTGCATCCGCACTGCGGATGATGGTGCCGACATTGCCCGGATCCTGCACGCCGTCCAGCACAACCACAAGGCTATCCTTCTTCGCTAGGATAGCTTCTACAGCCTGCTGTTCCTTCCGCACGATGGCGAACACCGGCTGCGGCGTATTGGTGCTGCTGCATTTTGAGATGATCGCCGCCGAAACGCCAATCACTTCCATTCCCTGAACGGCCTGAAGCAGCCCCTTAAGTTCAGCAGGCATTCCTTTGTCGAGGTCATAAGCTAGGCATTCCACATCTGCTTCAGCCAGCAGTGCTTCTTGAACCAGATGAACGCCCTCTACGATATATTTACGAGCCTTGTCACGATGCTTTTTCTCCTGTAACCCGGCCCACTCTTTAACCCGCGTATTTTGCGGAGACATGATTTCCATAAAGTCTTCCTTTCTTCTGCCTTGCCATTTATTCTTTGTTCCTACTGATACGCCATCTCCAGCTTCGTCAAATTATCCTTATGCCCAACAATAACAAGGATATCGCCATCGATCAGGCGATCCTCTGCACGGGGAGAGATGTTCATTTCTTCACCTTGGCGGATGGCCATTACGTTGCAGCCAAATCTTGCGCGGATGTCGAGCTCCTGTAGATTTTTTCCGAGCATCGGTCCGGATACCTTCATATCCAGAATACTGTAGTCCGGCGACAGCTCAATATAATCCAATATATTAGGCGAAGCAAGATGATGCGCAACCCGCATTCCCATATCCCGTTCAGGATAAATCACCTTGTCCGCACCAATTTTGCTTAATACTTTGCCGTGCAGTTCACCTTTGGCTTTTGCCAGAATTGCAGGCACACCCAGGTCTTTTAGGATAAGTGTTGTCAGGATGCTAGCTTGTATGTCCTCGCCAATGGCTACAACCACCACATCAAAATTGCGAATACCAAGGGCACGCAGCGCCTCCTCATCCGTGGAATCTGCAGATACGGCATGAGTTACAATACTTGAAATTTCCTGTGTTCGCTGCTCGTCAGCATCAATCGCAAGTACATCAAACCCCATGCCGCTGAGCGCCTTAGCAACACTAGATCCGAAACGCCCCATACCGATGACGGCATATTGTTTTTTGGCCATGTCTATGTACCTCCCGTAGCATTCTATATCTCAAACAGTATAGCATAAGCCAAGAAGAAACGTCATTGCCGTCCTTATGGATGACAACCGTTTCTCGTAGGAATATAAGGATGATATATATGTGTCAAACTTATACTATCTTATATTTGGACAAAAACTTGAATTTCCAGCACCTTTGCAGGGCACATTATAACGAGGTCAATATCACTATATTTTCAAAAAAGGAGGTACATTATGCCCGTTACCATTGACTTGCGCCAGGCGATTATTCATAAAGTGCACGGTCAATCTGAAGAGGATTTACGTCATATGATTGAAGGCTCTGTGGACGGTCCGGAGGCAGCACTCCCGGGACTTGGCGCCGTGTTCGAAATGATCTGGAAGGATTTAGATCCCGCTAAGCAAGATAGGTTGGTTACCATGCTACATGATCACCTGGAGACTATTACCCCTGGGGATATCACATCGTAAACTGACCGCAACTAGTCAAAAACCTCCGCTCACCATGGTGTAACTTCACCTATGGAGGCGGAGGTTTTATTATTACATTCAGAAAGTTATAGCGTCCTAATTATAGTAATGCTTTTGGAGCCATTTCCAGGAATTTAGCTGTCGGGTTCTTATCCATCGCTGTCCGCATAGCATATTCGTTCTCGAACAACACGACAAAATTGCCCTTCTTATCCGTCACCAACGTTGAGTTGATTCTGAATTTGCTCGCATCCGGCTTACTTTCATCTACGATCCAACGTGCAAACTGGTACGGCATTCTCTGCAACTGAACATCCACACCATATTCACCCTTCATGCGGTACTCAAACACTTCAAACTGCAGTTGTCCAACTACGCCAAGCAAAATATCGTCAAAGTTGACCGTGCGGAACACCTGGATCATGCCCTCTTCAGTCAGCTGATCGACACCCTTCTGGAACTGCTTCGATTTCAATGCATTTTTAATACTCACTTTAGCAAAAATCTCTGGTGAGAACGTTGGCAGCTCATCGAATTCCATATCTCCTGCTTGGCTCAAGGTATCACCAATTCTAAAAATACCTGGATCAAACAGACCGATGATATCTCCCGGATAAGCTTCCTCTACGATATCGCGGTCCTGCGCCAAAAATTGCTGTGGTTGCGCCAGCTTGATATCTTTACCGGCACGTACATGCTTCACGCTCATACCCCGTTCGAATTTCCCGGACACAATACGCAGGAAAGCAATCCGGTCACGGTGAGCCGGGTTCATGTTCGCTTGAATTTTGAACACATAACCAGTGAATTTCTCATTCGTTGGTTCTACTACCCCTATAGTACTGCGGCGTGGTTCAGGCTTCGGTGCCAGATCCAAGAAATTATCGAGGAAAGTCTGTACACCAAAATTGTTGATCGCACTGCCAAAGAACACAGGTGTGAGTTCACCACTTAATACTTTTTCATAGTCAAAAGCATCGCCTGCTACATCCAGCAGCTCCAGATCCTGACACAGTTGATCATGCAGATACTCTCCAGCCATTTCACGAATGATTGGATCACGGTATCCGTCAACCTTTTGAACCTTGATTACGGAGTGATCGTCACCTTGGAACAGCTCTACCTGATTTTTCATCCGGTCATACACGCCGCATAGCTCACGTCCGCTACCGATCGGCCAGTTCATTGGCACAGAACGAATACCAAGAACCTGCTCCAGCTCTTCCATCAGATCAAACGGGCTACGTCCTTCACGGTCCAGCTTGTTAATAAAGGTAAAGATCGGAATACCCCGTTTAGCACATACCTGAAACAGTTTAGTGGTTTGAGCTTCCACACCTTTTGCCACGTCAATAAGCATGACCGCACTATCCGCTGCAGTTAGGGTACGGTAGGTGTCCTCACTGAAGTCTTGGTGACCCGGTGTATCCAAAATGTTCACGCGATGATTCAAATAATCAAACTGCATCACGGAAGACGTTACAGAAATCCCCCGCTGCTTCTCAATTTCCATCCAGTCACTCGTCGCATGCTTATTCGCTTTACGGGCCTTAACCGTTCCCGCCAGACGGATCGCGCCACCGAATAACAGCAGTTTCTCCGTTAAAGTTGTTTTACCCGCATCCGGGTGGGAAATGATCGCAAAGGTTCTGCGTCTATCCACTTCCTTTTGCAGCTTCTGATCTATTGCTTTGTTCATTACACATATCCCTTCATATATAAAATTCCTGCTTCTGCTTCAATTACACTGGGGTTCATCAAATCGGTGCTCTGCTCATTGTTCATACCCCTTCATTTCTGAATGAATAGCTCTTAGGTCTAGCTCCAGTCCGCTTCAAGTGAAAGCATCCTCTAAAGTATATCAAAATCCGGCAGACATTATCTACTAAAAAGCGCGTGCCGCAAAATATCTCCCAAATGGTCTGGATTATGATCCCCACATATCATCGCTCAAGAAAATAGATGTATTTCCTACACTTACTTGAAGTATTAGCATTTTCATTAGCCTTTAGTTGCATTTGATGCAATTAAAAATAAGTTGTGCACGCTTTTCCGCCTTATCCGGTGATTATAGTTGCAGAAAATACATCTAAAAGACTAATCACAACGAGATAAGCGATTTTAATTGTACAAAGTGCAGTTATTAGAACAGTGCCCAGATCCCCCAAACACCGTCTGAAGTCCGATCTTTTAGATCTTAGCATTACAAAAAATCTCCCTGCATCCTCTGCAGGGAGATAGCATTAACTCAAGGTTTAGTTATTCTTCAGCCAAACCACATTATCTTCATCTTGGCCGTTTACAGGCCACCAATGGAAACCTTCTTTAGCAAGCAGTTCATCTGCTTCCACTGGACCCCAAGAGCCAGCAGGATAAGAAGATAAGTCGCTAGACTCTTCGCTCCATGCTTTCGCAATACGATCCACGAATGACCATGCCGAGGATACCTCATCCCAACGAGTGAAATAAGTGGAATCGCCGCGTGCGGCATCATGTAACAAGCGCTCATATGCTTCCGGAGAATTGATTCCAACCAGGCAGCTCTGACAGAAGTCCATAGCCAGCGGTTGAATCTCAGACTCTGAACCCGGTTTCTTGGCATTAATCTTTACATAAATGCCTTCCATTGGGTTCACACGGATTACAAGGAGGTTAGGCTCAAGTTTATGCTTTTGTCCCAAATAAACGTTGGTTGGCATACCTTTGAACTCAACTACCACTTCCGTCGTCTTCACTGGGAGACGTTTACCTGTACGGATGTAGAAAGGAACTCCAGCCCAGCGGAAGTTATCTACAAATACACGGGCAGCAAAATACGTCTCTGTATTCGACTCAGGGTCAACCTTATCTTCCTGACGGTAAGCAGGAAGGGTTTTTCCTTGGTGTAGTCCTTGAATATATTGTGCTCTTACGACATTCTCACGCACCTCATCAGATGTCGCATAAGGACGAAGGGAACGAAGTACCTTCACTTTCTCATCACGAATATCTTCTGCGAGCAGACGGCTTGGTGGTTCCATTGCAATCATAGTCAGCAGTTGCAGTATATGATTCTGGCCCATGTCCCGTAAGGCTCCCGCATGGTCATAGTAACCACCGCGTTCTTCTACACCTACGGTTTCGCCAAGTGTAATTTGAATATTGGCAATATGTTTATTATTCCAGAGCGGTTCGAAAAAAGCATTAGCAAAACGAATCACTTCGATATTCTGTACCATTTCTTTACCAAGATAGTGGTCAATCCGGTAAATTTCCTCTTCTTTGAAGACCTGACGAATCTGTTCGTTCAGCTGTTCAGCCGACTCCAGATTATAACCAAAAGGCTTCTCAATTACGAGGCGATTCCAACCCGTACTATCCAGCATCCCGCCAGCTTTAAGATTGAAGGAGACACTGCCGAACAATTCAGGCGCCAGCGCAAGATAGAACATCCGATTGCCCGGAATACTGAATTTCTCTTCAAGAACTTCAGTTTGTGCTCTTAACTCGCGGAAACCATCAATATTGTTAATGTCCAGAGATTTGTATTCGAAATGCTGAACAAACTCATTCCATTCGCTTTCTTCTCCCGCTTTGTAACGGCAGAATTCAAGGATGGATTCCTTCACATCACTTCTAAATTCTTCCTGAGTACGCGGGCGCCGCGCCACGCCAATTACCGCAAAATCTTGTGCCAGCTTACCTTCACGGTACAAGCTGTAAATCGCCGGGAAAAGCTTACGCCGGGCTAAGTCTCCGGTTGCCCCAAAGATAAAAAAGACAGCACCGGGTGTGTGCAGTGCATCAAGGGTTTGATTTTCAGCCATGGCTCCTCATCTTTCTGTATGTAATATAGTTTATTGACATGCTCAGCGTCGGTACTAACATAAGGTGAATAACGACGTTATGTCATTTTAGCATATTCCTAAAAAGGATGCTATCACATTCCTGACAAATACTCTCGGGATTTCGCAAATTTCAATTAATATTTCTTATTATTAACTATATCTGCGCTTATATAAGAGAAAATTGTCAATATTCGATGGTTATTAAAGGAAAGCCTATAGTTACGCGGTTTGTCCCCTTCTGATCTTCATGATGCACTGCGATTTGGGCAGAAACTGACTGATTTCCACTCATCACAGAACGATTCAAATTAGGAATCGAATACGTACGGCTAACCGTTGAGATATCCTTGTAGCTTTCTCCTCCGGTCACAGCTTCAAACCGGTCATGCATCAATGACTCCGTCTGTGCTAGAACTTTTTCAGGTGCTCCCTGTTCTTGCGCGCTTCCTTGAAGGGATACATTCCATTCCGCCTTAATTTTATTCTGTTCAAGAATCATACTTACTTCACGAGCAGCCGCTTGAAAGCTGGCTTCATTTTGCAGATCAGCCGCTTCTAACGTTACAATCACATAACTGTTGCCTTCGCTAAGCTCACTCCAAAATAAGGAGAGCCGCGATTCATATGGTTTTACAGCTTCTGTACGATACGTCATATGTCCATCTTCCTCAGTACCTGACGGTACATTCAATCCGAGACTTGTGCTTAGCTTAGCAACTTCGGCAGACAGATCCGCGTAATTGCTGCTTTCTCCCTGCCACTTTAACACTAAACGCAGCGGTGAATCAGAAACGGTTGTTTCTTTTCCGAGATCAATTAAGCTCACAAGAGCATGATTCAGTTCGGCTCCTGTTGAAGCTTGGTTAACGCCCTCATCAAGAACGGTTGAATTCGCTTTAACACTTTGCAGATTAACTAGCAGAGCCGCAGCGCAGCACACGATTATCATTATAAAAAAAGTCCCTTTTTTTGTTCCGTTGTTCAGCTTCATCTTCCGCATATGTCATTCTCCCTTCGAACCTCTCTAGCAATCTACTAGACAGTATGTTCGAATTAGGAGATTCTATACCTGAAATATCCCCACCAAGTGAGGGTTTATACTTCGATGCGTACTCAAGTACTTTGCGGGAGCCCCAAAACACACTTTCTTGTACAATAAAAAGGACTGAAGCAGAGGCTTCAGTCCTTTATTGTTATTCAGCTAGTCCATTTTTATATGCATAAATTGCTGCTTGGGTCCGGTCTTCCACGCCCAGCTTCGCGAGAATATTCGTCACATGAAATTTCACAGTTTTGATTCCAATAATTAGTTGATCGGCAATATCCTGATTGGATTTACCTTGCGCCAACAGACGTAATACTTCCATCTCGCGCTCCGTAAGCTCTTTATAAGCAGGTGATTCTCCTTTTGCATTGTTTCTAAAACGGTTCATCATTTTAGAGGCCACCTGTGACTCAAGCACGGACTGTCCTCTTGCCGCAGCGCGGATCGCATCCGCCACTTCACTAGCCCGCGAAGTCTTCAGCAGGTAACTAAAAGCGCCCGCTTCAATAACAGGATACATCTTTTCATCGTCCAAATAGCTTGTAAGAACAATAACTTTGATCTCTGGGTACTGCTTCATCAGCTGTTTAGTCGTTTCTATGCCATCCATACCATCCATTACGAGATCCATTAAGACCACATCGGGATTGTACTCCTGAGCCAGCCGAATGCCTTCTTCTCCACTTCCAGCTTCACCTACGACCTCAATTCCATCCTCGGTACCTAAAACAGCTGCTAGTCCGATCCGTACCATTTCATGATCATCTACGAGTAGTACTTTAATTGCTTCCTCCATCTCCATGGTTACTCTTTCCTCCTATTATTCATTGACTAACGGAACGGTAATCTCAATACGCATCCCTTTACCCGGAGCGGTAATGAACTGAATGGAGCCTCCGATTTCATTAATCCGCTCCTGCATGTTCGACAAACCATAGGAAGCTTGTTTGGTGTCGTCCATCTCAAAGCCGATTCCATCATCACGCAACGTCAAGCGAACTGTATCTCCCCGTCTATGCAGCCGGATTTCCATTTTTTCTGCCTTCGCATGACGAAGTGTATTAGAAATCGCCTCTTGGACGATACGGAACAAGTGATTCTCTACCCCTTTTAACAGCTGCACATCAGGGTCCATTTCAAATACAATTTCGATTGGAACCTTGATCTTAAGCTCCTTGATCAATTCCTGCAGACCTTGTTCGAGGCCCTTTCCTTCCAAATAAACAGGTCTCAAATGCAGCAGCAATGCCCTCATCTCCGATTGGGCTACGGCAGACATTTCTTCTATAAGCGCAATTTGCCGCTGGGCTTTATCGAAATCTTTCTCCAAGGTCCGGCCTACCGCCGTGGCAGTCATGGAGATTGCAAATAGCTGCTGGGAAACAGCGTCGTGCAGTTCACGCGCAAGCCGCTGCCGTTCCTCCATAATAGCAGATACCCGCGCCTGCTCCGCAAGCTTCGCGTTATTCGTGGACAACCGCTGCAGCGTCGTCACTTGATTCTCCCATTTGCCGCTAATCCGGCCAAGCTGTTCTCCAAGCCTTCCCAGCTCATCATCACCTAGATCCGGCATGGACAGCGTCAAATTTCCCTTTTCCCATAATACGAGGGTCTGCCTAAGACGTTCCAACTGCCGCTTCACACGAAAGCTCTGATAAAAGCCATAACCAATCCCAAAGCCCATAGGCAGAAGAATTAGAGTGACGGCTGTCCGCACGCCAAATTTCCAGCTTTCAAAAGGCTTCAAATAGCCATATGTATACATGACATACATTATCACAAGCAGCATGACCAAAGAGAACAGAGCCCCCTCACCCATGCTGCGTGATATCATGTTTTTGTTCTTTTTTTCCATGCGGGGGACTCTCCCTTCTCTATCAAGCTTTTCAAGATAATCGTACATCTAGATCTCCCATTAAATAAGAAACACTAAATTTCACTTTGTATTCACTGCTGTCATAATTAGCTGATTTCCAATTCAGACGGTTCAACATCCCTGTATCTCGCTGGTTGCCGAATTCAATGGACCCAAAGAGCACAAAAGCTTCAATTTCCACGCCGTAATCATCGGACAGGTTAATGTCCATATCGCCAAAAATCCCTTGAAACAGCATGACCGTTTCCTTATGATCCGCCATAGCTAATGAAAGATCCACATCGGCTTCACCCAGTACATGCCAAGAGCTAAGGCTGTGCATCACCCAAGGTGAGCGGTCCCAGTCAAATCTGGATGAAAAGTTCTGCTTCTGCATAAACCCTTCCTTACGCTGTACTCTTTTGGATTTGGTAAAAAACATCCCAAGTGAGATTAAACAAATCCCCAGCACGAGCACCAAATGGTCCAGCAAAAGCAATACAGCACCTATCCCGAGCAGTTTATAGCCCTGCTTTACTTTGCCTGATGTCGTACGGTAGACTCCCAGCAGCAGGAACAGAAGCGCGACAATGGAGAAAAAGCCGAGCCATCTACCAAAAATCATCATGCAGCCAACAGCAATCAGTCCGATGGCAATCAAACGGTTTCGTTTATCCATTTCGCACCTCCTAAAAGTTTTGCGAAGCAAAACTCATTTTATACTATCGGTTAGATATCCGTCACTATGATGAGGAATATTATCACCGTTAAATATTATAGCTAGCCGCTATAAAAGCCATATCGGTATGGAGATCCATACCGTATGGCTTCTTCTTGTCCAGCATATCATATCCGTCCAAGTTTTAGGAACAGGATTTATTGTTCTTTTTTGTTTAGAGAAGGAGCCGCAGGTGTATCATTCAGCTTGTTTTTCAGTAGCGCCAATTGCTCATCCACTTTCAGTTGCTTCTCAACATCAACGGGTTTGCTATAAGCAGCGGATGGGCTGTAAGGTGCACGCATTACATCTGCTTCAGCCTCAAGCTGCATAATTTTCTCTTCCATCCGGTGGAATCCGAGTGATGCACTGCCACTTTCAATGGAATGTACGCTGCTGATTTGCGACATTTGTTTTTTAGCTTTAGCCATTTGAGCACGGGATACAAGCTCATTACGTTTGTTGCGCAGCTTGTAGAACTCATCCTTCATGTCATGCAGTTGTTGCACTAATTCCTTAGCGTGTACTTCAGCTTGTGCGTGAAGATCACTGTATTCCACTTGCTTTTGGTCAAAGTAGATTTTTTCTTCCAACAGCTTGCGAGTTACTTCTTCTTGGCCATTTTTCAGTGCCAGTTCAGCTTGTGATCCACGTTGTGCAGACATTTTTGCTGCTTCTTCCACACGTTGCTTCATACGGCGTTCGTTAGCCATTTGTTTAGCAACTGTTACTTCTGCTTCGTGAATTTCAGCCTCCATATCGCGCAGATATTGGTTAAGCATTACGATTGGGTCCTCTACCTTATCCAACAAGTCATTTACCGACGCTTTTGTCATATCTTTAATTCTTTGAAATACTCCCATGATTTACAATTCCCCTTTCTCATATTTAGACAGTTTTTGTTTGAGTTCTTCTACTTCTTTTTGCAAAGCCTTCTTCTCAATATCCTTCATCATCGCATCCAAACCGGAGTCCGGTGCGGAATAAGCGTTGTTCTTCTCAAAATTAGGATTGTAATTTGGCTGGCGTCCATAAGGTCCATATCCGCCAGTAGCTTGTGGTCCGTGTCCATGTTCCGGTCTGCCTGAGTAGGGTCCGCCGTATGGGCCACCCGGTGCCCCAGGCCCTGGTCCAAATGGATTATAATGCGTCGGTTCCTTAGGAATGACCATTGCTGCAATGAAGTATACCGGAATCACCGCACCACCTGTAAACGGAATGCTGACCAGTAATAGAATCCGGAATAACGTGGAATCAATACCGAGTGTCTCAGATAATCCACCTGCAAGCCCCGTCATCACTTTATCTCTTGTTGAACGATACAATCGACTCATAGCGCTACTCCTTTCCACCATTGTTCAGTTTCTCCTTTAGGCGAGCCATTTCTCTTTCGAGTACGGTCGCTACGGTCTCACCCGCTTGCACCGCATATTCCTGTCCCATGCGCCGCAAATCACGCAAGCTCTTTGCTTCTAATTCCCAATCCGACATCTGATCTTCCAGACGACCGAACATTTTGGGAACATCACCACCGTTGCCATAAGCACTGGCTCTTTGATTCATCCGTTGCTGCAATCGCAGCGACTCCATTCGTGCCGAATAATACTGACGTTTGCTGTACACCGTTTGATACTCTATTTTCAGCTCATTCAGCTGTGCTTCAAGTTCAAACAAGGATTGCTTGCTCTGTTCTAGCAGCCCGCTATATTGCTCCAGTTTTTCCTCGTGAATGATCTTTTCTTGTAAAGCCAGCTTCGCGAGATGATCCTCGCCTGCTTTCAGTGCCAACAACGCCTGCTCTTCACGTTTGTTTCTCATGGCAGTTGCTTGGTTCACTTGCTGCTGCAATTGCTTCGTGTGGGAAGCATATTGCTGGTACAGCCTTTCAGCTTCACTGATTTCCTCACGGGTTGAATGTAGAAATTGATCAATTAGTTTCACGGGATCTTGGCTTTGCTCCAGACGTTCGTTTAGATTAGCTACAGTAATATCCCTCATGCGACGAAAAACACTCATGATCTCCTGCTCCCTCCCTGCTTCTTGTTTAAGTACATTGCTTCTTAATAAGTACCCTTGTTACTTCTGCCCTTTAATGCTGATACGCCCCAGACGATCAACGCCACTCCTAGAAGTGGTCCAATGATCCAGGAAAGCTTCGCGATCAGGGACATCACACCAATGAACATCAGTACCCAACCAATAATCTTGCGTCCGCTCTTAATCCCGTAGTACCCGAGAACAACCAGCAATACCGGGAAAAGTAATCTGAACATTCCGTGGATCAGAGGAAGCGCAATGCCGAGCAGCATAACCGCACCAATCACAATCAGTACAACCGCTAATCCGTTTCCTTGTCTTCTTTGCATTTTTTCTCACCGCCTTTCGTTGTCCTTAACCTTATAGCCTTATTCTAGGGTAAATCGCAGACTTTCAAAACAGACCAACGACGGTTTTTCGTACTGGACCTTAGTCGAGGTAGCTGTACGACTACAGACCACTGTTGGGCTAGTTGTAGGTCATAACCAACCTTTGCACATATAAATGGGAATGCTACCCATCAAAAATTGAAAGGACACCACCCTATATAGGTGATGCCCTTTTGAACTTTCCTTTAGGGTTAACTATGTGGCTCTTTATCAAAAAACCTCGCTCCGTAATCTTTCAATAATAGTCTTCTTAGATATGCTGTGGTAACACAAAACGGGTACTACAATAGAGACCAGCATAAAGGGGATTATACTAAGTAAAATAGGGGTTAATGTAAAAGCCCAAGTAAAATAATCAAGTTCTGCTCCCATTGCGGGTACTAGGGTAGTATTTGCCAAGCTTCCTAGCACAATCGAAAACATCAGCCCTAGGAAGGCATACCCGCCCCCCTCAAAGATAAGCATTTCTTTTACCTGCTTATCCGTCATGGCTATTGATTGCAGCATGGCAATTTCTCGTTTTCTGGTTAAAATAGAAGTTTGCATGGAATTTATGAAATTCAGAATCCCAATAACACCTAGCAGAATACAAAATGCACCTCCTACCACCTCATACATAAAGATTAAACTACGAAAGGTTTCTCTAGAAGTATTCTTCGAATAGAAATCCAATCCGGTATCCGTATGTAAGCAATAGTCCTCCAGCCATTTTTCTGTCTGAGTTAAATGTTCATCATCTACGTTAAAGATTGTATACATTGGCAGCATAGAATCTGCATGGGCAAGCAGTTCATCCGAAGGCAACAAATACTCTAATCCTATATCATAATATGCCACTGAGTGAATAGCTCCCGGAAAATCAACAATGGCAAGCACTTCATATTCCTTTTCCTTTCCGTTTCCAAAACTCACTTTAACTTTATCTCCCGGATGATAAATGCTGCTTGTACCATCTAGGAATTTCTTACAGTTAGTAACATAGATTCCCTCTCCGTTCTCCCAGCGTTTTTGATCCAAAGCTCCTTCCTTTACTTGAATCATCTGTGCCGGCCACTCACTGAAACCAAATGTATTCACTATTGATCTCCGTTTCACCATTTCCTGAGAACTCAGAAATTCCTCTTGGTCCTTTTCATTCATCAAGCCGACTTCTCTTTTCAGCGCAGACATTGCCTGATCACTTAAATTTTGTGTTAAAGGGAGTACATAAACATTACCGCTATTTTCAAGCCCGTCCAATGACTCTACTTGTTTTATGAACTCATTGCTTACACCGGAAGTATCAAATGGAGGCGAATTATTTATGATCGAAGTATCAGCAACCGTAAAGTCCGAAACAGACTGAAACTCAATGAACTTATTAAAATCAAAAGAATGCACAAGACCATAAGTACTATTAAGAATAACCAAACTAAGTGTAAAAGAAAACGTGACGATGATCACTTTTCGGGGGTTCCTCTTTAAATTAGCCATTGCTAGACGAACGGATGTTATTGGTTGAGCTTTTTTCTTTTTTCTTCTTAGTTCTCCCGCCTGTTTTCCTTCAACATAACTTAGAGCTTCTATTGGAGAAACCCTTGATGCAACCTTTGCTGGCCCTAAGCAACTTAATAACACTGTGCAGAGGCTGAATATAGCGGCAATAGCAAAAATAAGCGGGTGTACACTTGTTACGACGCGCATATCTTCACCAAAAATATCGATAATAGCCGGAACAAGAAAACGACCGATCGTCCAACCTATCACTAGTCCAAAAGGAATACCGATACAAGCAAGATATATTGCCTTATAACGAACCATTCTTTTGATTTGTTTTGAAGTTGTCCCAATGACTTTTAATAATCCATAAGATTTAATTTCTTGTGCAATTGAAATATAGAATATATTGTAGATTAACAAATATCCAGCTAAGAAAATCACTGTGATTACAAAGAAACCTAGAAGTATATTTTGAGGTTCAGATCCTAGAATATCATAAGAAGCGTTAACAGTTATTTGACCATCAAAATCACTTCTGCTGGCAAGTTGTTCAGATTTCGTTTCAATATCCCACGTATTCGAAAACCAAAATTGACTGTTGATATAGCCTGAGTACACATTGGGACGGTTGTTCCATGGTTCAGTTGCCACAGGAGCTATTAAATCTGCATATTCACGAGAAAGCCAAATATTTTGACGCCAAGAGAGCGGATTTCCATCCCAAATTCCACAAACGGTAAAGGTATCTGTTATTGTTTTTTCATCTGTTTTGAAGGTTAACGAAATAGATTGACCTAATGTATGGGGAAGACCCAGCGCATCCAATACCAAGGTGCTTACACTTATGTCTTTCTTTTGCTGTGGCATGTTTCCAAGCTGTGGTAAGCTATACGCCCATTTTGCATACTTTTCCTCACCATACCTCACTTCTGTAGGTAACTTAGAAAAGGCAACCCCCTGTGCATCACCGATAAGAACCGAATAGGAGATGTCCTTAATCATTAAATCTGAAGAGACTCTTTTATACTCAGGCATAGACATTTGATGAAATCCACCATGAGCATTGCTCCCCGCGATTCTCATCTTGTTGTCTTTCATTGACTCTAACAAACTCCCTGCAATAGTAAATACACTGGTGAACATAATCGCAGCCAAGGCTATTGCCAGAATAGCAAAATAATTTTTGCTAGATTTAAGAGAGCGCTTTGCCAACTTTTTCATAGTTTTTCCACTATTGTGTTTCAAAGTTCCCACCTCCCTTGCATTATTATTCTGCTTGTCTTAGCTGTTCAATAACACTTGAACGGGAAATAGATTTGTACAACAAACCAGGAATTATTGAACAGATCAACAAAACAACCCCCGAATATATGATTAAAGAGGTGACCGGATATCTAAACACTCCATAGCCTATATATTCATGCAATATATTAAAGACCAGATAACTAATGCCACTACCCACTATTAATGTAAGAACAAAAGCAATTAGAGCAAACCAGATTCCTTCAAAGGTGATCAGCCATTTAATCTGCTTCTTCGTCGCGCCAATAGATGCTAGAACAGCAAACTCCTGTTTTCTGGATACAATGCTTACTAATATAGTGTTAATAAAATTCAAAACACCGATGCTGCTTAAAATGATAATGATAACAATAGAAAGATTGGAAAAAGACTGCTTTAAGTCAGCAAACGCCTTTGCCTGTTCAATTTTTGAGGTGCCTGAAATGCTGCTGTCTCCGCTTGTAAGTAGTTTAACCTCATTCAACACATCCTGTTCTTTTCCTTTTTGCGCATTAATCTTAATAGAGTAAATCACAGCATCAGAATGATATTTGTTGATAACATTATTTGACACAATTAGCCATGGAGCAGCACCACTATTCATAGCATCACGTTCAAACGTCATTTGACCGCCAATTTTCACCTTATAGCTCTTGTTGTTGTCAATTACCGTGAAGGGTATCTGTACACCTATTGGAATGCCATTCCCATTAATATCAGTTACCAATGCTATCTTCCCTTTGGAAAAGTCGCTTAAATTAATCGGGTTCTTAGCAGTACGGTTATACTCCTCCAGTTTTTTATCATCAATGCCGATCAATAAACCCCAAAAGTTAGTTTTAGGATCTTCTTCATAATGTTTTTTATCTCTGAGTTCCTCATTCACACCTGCACGAAATTCATTGTAATTTCGCAGCCACTCACCATGAGTACTATCTGAATAATGCTGGAAAATAGATACTACCGTCGTTCGTTCGAGTTCACGGATCCCGTTTACTGCGGAAATTTGCGACAGCAACTCAGGAGTAAAGTGCTGCTCCTCTGTTGGATTAAAACTGGCTCTGGTCATTTGGTTATACATAGCAATGTCGTATTTAACCTCTGCATTGATGTATTCCTCCGCACTGAAGGATTTTAGAAATGTGGAAAGCACCACAAGTGCAGTGCTGCCTAAGAAGAGCGTTAACACAACAAAAAGCAATCTTTTTTTACTACGGAGTATATTTTTTAACGACATATACGGTATTTTCGCACCATGTCTACCTCTTGATTTTTGTTTTCCGGATTGTGTATCAGTATGTTTCGACGCTTCAATCGGAGAAATTCTCCCTGCCTTCTTTGCAGGTGCTCTATAGCTTAAAAATAGAGTTAACGCTGAGAAAAATAGGGCCAAGAGCAACACCCATAAGTTGACTTGCCTATCTATGGATGAGAAACCCTCATACGAAGATAAGGCAAGCGGCACTACGTAAAATGAAAGCCCCCATCCCAACAGCATCCCCACAGGCAGGGCAAAAAAGGCTACTTTAGCAACACTGTAATAGACAATTTGCTTGATTTGCGCACTAGTCATTCCCAGCATTTTCAGCAGCCCATAAAATCGTACGTCTCGAGTAATAGAGATATACGCAACGTTGAAAATAATAAGGTATCCATCAAACATAAAAAACAAAACCATTATTACTGCAACCAGTGAATCCTTGACATTCATATTCAATTTACCGTCATATGAAGGAATCAACTGCTGATTTCCATCCAAATCAATGGAGGCTCGAATCTGCTCGATTTTATCGTGATAATGTCTGGTATCTTTAAATAATAACCCTACAAGATTCGGCACTTCCTGCGGATGTTCTCTTAAAAATGTTTCTGAAAAAAAGACAATTCGATTGTTTTCAGAATTGATATTTGCCGTGTCCTCATAGAATCCAGACAGAGTAAAGGGAAGGCTCTGAACCTCTGCGTCGCCGTTTTTTGAAATATCACTGATAGCAACAGACAATGAAACCTCCATTCCAGTCTGCGGCTTTGAGTATCCCAACCTATTCAACAGCCATGTTGACATCATGATTTCATTGCCTTTAGCAGGATAGGTACCCTGCATATTATCTACAAGTGATCCGCTATATTCCTCCCAATTTGTAGAACTGATCATCTGTATATCAATCCCAGCCTGTCCCTTATTATTGACAAGTGATCCCATTTTGGTTTGAATATTCATTTCAGGCTTTAAAATATCAAATTTACTTAATAAATCTAATTGATTCTGTGTTGGACGACTCAAAATAACATTAGCACTTGTCCCGGTTTCTTTCATTTCTTGATGTTTAGATAATTTCAAGTAACTGTAAAATGTGCTGCAAGCTGCTGTAATCAGAATGGTCGTAAGAATGATGGCGCATGCCAATATAATATTTCTGGTTTTGTTTGCCTTATAGTATCTCCGAAATAATTTTCGGATGACGGATGAAGAATGATTTCTATACATTTTTTCCCTCTCTAATCCACGATTTTCCCATCCTCCATACGGAGAATCCGATCAGCACGCAAGGAAATTTCGTTGTTATGTGTAATCATAATGATTGTTTGATTTAGTTGGTGACTAGTCATTTCCAGCAGCTTGATTACCTCTTCACTTGTTTGACTATCCAAATTTCCAGTGGGCTCATCGGCAAGGATAATAGCGGGCTTCATCGCTAAAGCCCTTGCAATTGCTACACGCTGTTGTTGGCCCCCAGACAAATTGTTGGGTAAATTATTCAGCTTCTCCTTCAGTCCTAACATCCTTACAATGATGTTCACATACTCCTTATCCACCTTGTTTCCATCAAGTTCAATCGGCAGAACGATATTCTCGTAGACATTAAGTATCGGCATTAGATTATAATTTTGAAAAATGAACCCGATATTTTTACGTCTAAAAATCGTAAGCTGATCACTGTTCATCTTTGACAGTTCTTTCCCATTCACTTCTACGGTGCCAGAGGTAGGATTATCAAGGCCCCCGAGCATATGCAGTAGCGTAGACTTACCGCTGCCGGAAGTCCCAACGATAGCCACAAATTCACCTTGCTCCACACTCATTGTTATGCCATCCAACGCTTTGACAGGGTTTGGTTCACTACCGTAATACTTTCTCAAGTCGTTAGCTTTTAATATACTCATGCACAACCCCTCTATTTCTTTAGAATATCTGATTCTTCATGTGTCATACCGTCGTGAAATTTCTTGCAATACCAATAACTAGAATAAATAGTGTGTGCTTCGACATTTTTTCCAAGATCCACTTTATTCCATTAATTTACTATTTTATATAAAAAAATTCGTTTACAATGTTTTTTTTGAGGACTATACTAACTATTTGTTCTAGAAAATTACATTTAATATACAATAAAACATTTTTAAAGATTATAAAGAAAAGTCCACTTTCAACTGTCTACTAAATAAAAATCTCGCTTTCGAATAAATCCCGAGAATGTATAATGATCAAATAAGAAACAAAGGAGAATTACTATGAACATACTGATCGTTGAGGACGACCGTAGTTTAAATAAAGGGATCGCTCTCACTCTTTCTCAAAACAATGTCATGATCCATCAAGCCTACGATATTGCCGCGGCGGAGCATATTTTCGCAGTTAACCCTATTGATCTCATCATTCTGGACATCAATCTGCCAGACGGAAGTGGGCTGGACTATTGCGAGCAACTTCGCAAGACCTCACGCGTACCCATTATTTTCCTAACCGCCAATGATATGGAGTCCGACATTATCACCGGTTTTGCATTGGGGGGCGATGACTATATCACTAAACCATTCAGCCTAATGGTGCTTCGCGCCAGAGTAATGGCAGTGCTCAGAAGAACGGAATCGCTAGGGACTGGAAAAATAACATTGGGTCCGTTAGAACTCGATTTTGAGAAACTGGAGTACAGCAAAAATAAACAATCGCTCCAGCTGAGCAAAACTGAGCAAAAACTGTTGCGGCTGCTGGTGACGAATACGGGCAATATTTTGACCCGAGAACAGCTGATAGACAAGATCTGGAGCAAGGATGCCGAATTTGTGGATGAAAACGCATTGACAGTAGCCATCAAACGGCTGCGTGCTAAACTTGAGGATGACCCGGCAGCACCCAAATATATCAAGACCATTTACGGACTTGGATACATGTGGACTGAAGGGCAAAAACCATGAAAACCAATAGCCCACCTGCTAATTTCAAGCAAATTCATAGGCTCTTTTTACTGATCATCCTTATACTAGTGGCCTGTTTTATCGGCAGTATAATGTTTCTGTACGGGTTCGACCCCACTCTGCTCCAACTGACTTCTCTATTTATCATCTGTATATTAGCGACAGGAGCCGTATGGGTCTGGTTATGGAACCGCCAGATCGCAATCTATATACAGACCTTGGATACTGCGATTGAACGGGCTATACATGACCTGCCGCCACTCACTAACTATGAAGAAACCGCTCTGTCTTCGATGGAACATAAACTAAAGCGGTATATAGGGATGGCTAAGGCGAATGAACGAAATATCCAAACAGAGAAAAACAAAATAAAAGAGCTGATCTCGGATATCTCCCATCAAACCAAGACCCCCCTCTCTAATATCATGGTATTCAGTCAGTTGCTCGAAGAGATGCCCGGACTAAATGAGAATGTCCGGCACTACATACAGCATATTAAAGCGCAGTCAGATAAGTTGGATTGGCTGATTCAGTCTCTAATCAAATTATCACGTTTGGAAACAGGAATGATCTCCCTACAGCAGATTGAGGCGAAACCGCTCATACAAACTCTGACGCAGGCTTTATCCCAGATTTATGCACAAGCGGAAAACAAACAAATTACGATCAATATTGACTGCGGGACACACATCTTAGCCTGCCACGATGTCAAATGGACAAGTGAAGCACTATTCAACCTGCTCGAGAATGCTGTGAAGTACACACCACATAACGGACAAATTTCCGTTCTTGCTGAAAGCAACGAGATGTTCACCTGTCTCCACCTTACCGATACTGGACTTGGAATCCCCAGCGAAGAAATCCCTCACATCTTTAAGCGGTTTTACCGAGGAAAGCAAGCGCGTGAATTCGAGGGGGTCGGCATCGGGTTGTTTTTGTCCAGAGAGATTATCACGGCGCAAGGCGGCCATATCAACGTCATTTCTGAAACTGGAAAAGGTACAACCTTCTCTGTTTACCTGCCCCAGCGCTGAAATAGAATGTGTCATTATGGTCAGAATTCAGACACTCTCCTGTCAGATTGATTTGCTACCCTTAAATCATGGACAAACAGATCTCATTGGAGGGGAAGAGTTATGCCGATTCTACAGACTGAAAATTTAAAAAAACACTATGGAAAGGTTGGCGCAAGCGTTAAGGCTTTGGACGGTATATCACTGTCAGTGGATAAAGGGGAGTTTGTCGCCATTGTCGGCACTAGCGGCAGCGGCAAAAGCACCCTTCTTCATATGCTTGGTGGATTAGATCGGGCAACAGAGGGCAAGGTTTACGTGGACGGGAATGATATTTTTGCGATGAGTGATGAGAAGCTGACCATTTTTCGGCGCAGATCGGTGGGGTTTGTTTTTCAGAACTACAATTTGGTACCCATACTAAATGTGCGGGAGAATATTGTGCTGCCCATTGAACTGGACGGTGGCAAAATTGACGAAACTTATCTTGATCTGATCATCCGCACTTTAGGCTTGCAGGAAAAGATGAATACTCTACCTTCTAATCTGTCTGGCGGACAGCAGCAACGGGTGGCAATAGCCAGAGCATTGGCGACCAAACCTTCAATCATCTTAGCAGATGAACCTACAGGTAATCTGGACAGCAAAACAAGCCAAGAAGTGCTGATTTTACTTAAACAGATGAGTGAAAAATTCAACCAAACCATTGTGATGATCACACACAATGAACAAATTGCTCAAACTGCTGACCGTATTATCCGTATTGAAGATGGCGTCATTTTCACTGGACAACCCCGTAGCTCCGGAGTGAGCCAGCCATGATCAGCACGAATAACCATAAGACCATTGCTACTTTAGCCAAAAAAAGCCTCAAAGCCAACCGTGCTCGCAATTTCACTATCATCTGTGCCATCGTACTGACTACGCTTTTGATCACCAGCGTGTTTACCTTGGCGCTCAGTATTAACAAATCGATGCAACGCGCACAAATGCAGACTACCGGCAGCGATTATCATGGAAGCTTCAAATATCTGAATCCTGCCGAGTTGGAGAAGCTGAAGAATCAACCATCCATCAAAGAGTATGGCGTCTTCCTTAAGGTTGGCGATATAAGCACCAGTCTGTTCAAGAATCACCGGGTAGAGGTCCTTCGAATTGACGAGAATTATGCCAAACACGGTTTTATCAACTTTATAGCCGGCGGACTGCCCTCCCAAGAGAATGAAATCGTCCTAAATACTTGGGCGCTTGACTTGCTAGGAGCAAAACATGAGTTAGGCCAGACTGTGAAGCTGGATATAGACATTGGTGAAAAAGTCATAAGCCAAGACTTTAAGCTCTCCGGATATTACGAAACCGATCAAAATTTGGCGATGTCAGGATTGGCTTTTGTATCCGAAGCATTTACACAGAAGAACATTTCCCATATTGACCCGGACATCTCTGAGGCAACGGGTTCTTATGTGAACACCGCAGGTCTAGGGGTGATGTTTAATAATTCTTATAATATTGAACAGAAGGTACAAAAGATTTTGACGGACACCGGCCTGGATGTACCTTATGGTGTCAATCCGGCTTATACAAGTGTTTCTCTCTCCGATAATCTACTGAATATCATTCCTTATGCAGTTGTCATTCTTATCACCATGCTGAGCGGCTATTTACTAATCTACAATATCTTTTTTATTTCCGTCGTGCGGGATGTCAAATTTTACGGGCTGCTAAAGACCATCGGTACCACACCCCGACAACTGAAAAAGATCATCTCCATTCAGGCCCGGTCACTTTATCTCGTCGCATTGCCTTTTGGATTGGGGTTCGGGTATCTGCTAGGTCTGCTGATTCTCCCTATGGCCTCCTCATTTTTAAACGGTTCTACTGATAATGTCTATTCTGCTAGCCCGTGGATATTTATTGGTGCAGCAGCATTCTCGTTTATGACAGTATGGATCGCCGCAAGCAAACCGGGCCGAATGGCTTCGCGAACCTCGCCGGTAGAGGCTGTAAAATTTGCCGGAGTCAGCAGCGGTGGAAAACGGAATGCCAAAAAATCAAAACATGGCGCAAAACTTCACAACATGGCGTTCTCCAACCTGTTCAGAAGCAAAAAGAAGCTGATCCTGATGCTCTCTTCACTCTCCTTGAGTATCATCTTGTTCAGTACCATTTTTACAGTAATTTCCTCACTGGATGTGAATAAATATCTGCGTGCCTTTATCTCCGGTGATTTTGTGGTTCAGAATGAAGTGCTAGTCAGTATTACAGGGCCTCGAGACGGTGATCCATATAAGCTTTCAGAGGAGTTCGCCAACAACCTAAGTAAAATTGACGGTGTAGAAACTGTTGATAAGGTTTACCACAGATATGTTCCATCTCCTGTCGATGATGCTGTCCGGGCTATTTTGGAGCCAATGGCAGCTGCTGACCCACATCCTTATCTTCTCTCCACTTTAGATAAGGTGGGGATGGTCTACAATCATTTATATGGATTAGATCCGGGCTGGTATGATCTTGTGGACAAGGATATTATTGAAGGGGAGTTTAACAGGCAGAAGTTTGCTTCAGGAAAATATGCGGTCATATCTGAGGCCATGTTTATAGAAGAAGATAGCTACCGCACCTATTATCATCCTGGAGATACAGTCACTTTCGAGAAGTCGGGTAAATCTTATGAAGTGATGGCAGTAGTAAAACATGATGCAGTATATGCTGCCACAACAAAATCTTACTCTATGTTAGGTTACAACATCTTCCTCCCTGCTTCGGAGCTGCAGAAGGAAATGCCGAAGGGTACAGATCCAGCCAATATCGTTTCAGCCACACTACATGTCGATCCGACTAAGCTGGACCAGGTAGAACAAGTGGTCAAAGCTTTAACAGATTCAACTGATGAATTAACTTTAAAATCAAGGGAGGATTACAAGGATGAGCTCGGTGGATTCATTCGCATTTTTCAAACCGTCGGGTATGGGCTTAGCCTGGTCATTGCTCTAATCGGGGTGCTGAATTATATCAACACTGTACTCACCGGGGTAGTCTCCCGCCGGAATGAACTTGCCATGCTGGAGAGTATTGGCATGACTAAAAAGCAGCTAAAACGTATGCTGATCCTTGAAGGATTCTACACCGTTTTGCTAACCGTCCTCATAACCTCAACATTAGGTGTATTGCTGACCTATAACCTTTCCAAAAGCATCACGGATAATATGGCCTTTATGGTATTTCAGATGAGTTGGCTGCCGTTTATCCTCACCGTTCCTATTTTGTTAATTCTCGCTTACACAGTGACACTGAGAGCCTATAAAACGTTATCCCAAGCATCCATTGTGGAACGGCTGAGAGAAGCCGAGTAATGTAAGACACACCTAAATACTCCTATTACAAAAAGGGCAGCCCGGTAAATATCGCCGGGCTGCCCTTTTTTATAGATCCATATTCAGCTTATTTAAACGCAGGCAACGCAATATCCGCGTAATTATCCTCAAGGAACTTCTTCACTTCAGGACCGCTGATCCGTTTAGCCAGCTTTTGAATGGCGTCAGAGTCCTTGTTATCTTCACGTGCCACCAAAGTAATTGTGAATTCGGAATCTTCGCCCTCCGTAATCAGTGCATCTTTCTTCGGTGTCAATCCTAGTGGGCTCGCATAAGCCGGAGTCATGGCTACCAGATCGCCATCATCAAGCATACGGGCCAGCATTAGGAGATCGACTTCTTCAAACTTGAATTTTTTTGGATTTTCAGTAATGTCTGCTTGTGTGGCTTGAATGCCTACGCCTTCTTTTAGCTTAATAAGATCAGCTGCAGCGAACATTTGCAATGAACGACCGATGTTAGATGGATCATTAGCCATTACAAGCGTAGCCCCTTCAGGAAGATCAGCTATAGTCTTGTAACGTTTGGAGTATCCGCCATAAATAGCGTCATAAACAGGCTGTACCTCTACCAGATTAGAACCTTTGCTTTCATTATATTGCTTCATATAAGGAACGTGCTGGAAAAAGTTAGCGTCTACTTCTTTATTAGCCAACGCCTCATTAGGCTGCACATTATCAGAGAGAACAACGATCTCCAGATCAATGCCATCTTCCTTCAGGAGCGGCTTCACAATATCCAGAATTTCTGTCATAGGTGGGATCAGTGTAGCGATCTTTAATTTGGTTAACTCATCATTACTACCTTTTGCAGCATTGTTCTCGGCTGCTTTATTAGAGCCACAACCCGCTACGACCAATACCATTAATGTAAGCACAAGTATCATTGATTTTTTCATTAGTACTACTAACCCCCAGTTTATATATTGAACTATTTTGTATTACCGCTTATCCAACAGCCTTGCGATAGTCCCCCCGGTGAACTGAACCAATTGGACTAATACAATCATCACTAGAATGGCATAGATCATCACTTCCGTCTCAAAACGCTGATAACCATAACGGATAGCGAAATCACCAACCCCTCCCCCACCAACAACTCCCATCACGGTCGAGAAGGAGATAAAGCTAATTGTAGAAGTAGTAAGTCCAAGGACTAGACCCGAACGAGCTTCCACATACAGAAATTTAAAGATCAAGCCCAGCTTCGAGGCTCCCATCGATAATGCTGCTTCAATGACCCCTTTAGGAACCTCCAGCAACGACTGCTCCACTAACCGAGCATAATAGGCAATAGCGATTATAGATAATGGAACCGCTGCTGCAATCGTACCAATGGCGGTCCCGACCAGGAAACGAGTGACTGGAATTAGCGCAACGACCAGCAGCAGGAACGGAAAAGAGCGGATAATATTAACGATACTGTTGA
This sequence comes from Paenibacillus sp. FSL H8-0175, assembly GCF_045040615.1. Taxonomy (NCBI): domain Bacteria; kingdom Bacillati; phylum Bacillota; class Bacilli; order Caryophanales; family Paenibacillaceae; genus Paenibacillus; species Paenibacillus sp. FSL H8-0175. Next base: position 6,204,586 of record NZ_CP150299.1, read on the forward strand.
GCACCAGAGACAATGTTGTATTCTCATAAAGCTGCCCTTTTCGGAAAAAAAACAACAAGGTACCCAGTGGAAGCCCCAGCAGCACTGCCGCTCCAACAGAAATACCAACCATCACAAAGGTTTCACCAATCGAATCCCACATCTGTGCCTGATATTGAAGTACACTATCAAACATGATCTTCCCCCGCTTTACCAAGAATCTGATCGCGGTATGTCCCGGTACTGGCTGCCGCTGGACGGAATTCACCGTCTTTACGAGAGAACGAATCTACAATGCGCCCTTTTTCCATCACCGATACATGAGTACATATGCTTTTGACAACATCCATCTCATGCGTAACAATGACAACCGTTACTCCAAGACTTGAATTCACATGCTTCAGCACGTTCAAGATATCTGTAGTGGTTCCAGGGTCCAGGGAGGACGTTGGCTCGTCACACAGTAATATTCCCGGACTGTTCGCTAGCGCGCGGGCAATCGCAACACGCTGACGTTGTCCTCCGCTGAGCTGTGCCGGATATTGTTTTGCCTTATCTGCCAGTCCAACAAAATCCAGACACTCCTTCACACGCTTCATTCGTTCATGCTTTGGGACATTTGCCAGCTCCAGCGGGATCGAAACATTCCGCTCTACAGTGACGTTATAAACAAGATTAAATTGTTGAAAGATCATTCCAATCTTTTGCCTTGCTTTACGCAGTGCTTTACTAGGCATTTCGGTCAGGTTGTGGCCATCTACGGTAACCGTTCCCTCATCCGGCTGTTCCAGAAGATTCATCAGTCGCAGCAGTGTAGATTTCCCCGCACCACTCTCACCAATGATCCCATGAATGGATCCCTGCTTTACCTCCAGCGATACCTCATCTACAGCCTGATAGATGCCTTCCTTCAGCTTGAACCCTTTACTTACCCGACTCAGCGACAGTATTAGAAGCTCCCCCTTCCTTTCCCTTATATAATGAACCTCCATCAAGTGAGACATTGTATTACAATTTTCTAAAATCTGTTTTATTAAAAATCTCCTTAAATAATAAGACATTTCTTCTGCTGTGTCATCATTTTTCTTTAAATGATATACCAGGAAGGTTGATGAAAACCTAAAAACCCTTTATACCGGGCTCTTTTTACACATTTATTAATAAAATAAAAAAGGGTAGCAAAGATAATCCTTCCCTCTTGAAATCATGATTCTCCTATTGCCCCACCACTAAACGCTCCACTGTTAATATAGCCATATTTGGTTTTTTTAAGTGTATGAAATGCAGTTAAAGCTACATTTGGTTGGTTGGAGTGTGATTAAAGACCTGCTGTTACGCAAAAAAGGATGTCTAAGCCAATAGCTTAAGACATCCCATAATTCATATAGTAATCCCTGAATCCCTGATCTATCGAGTCCCATACTCGCTAAATCTTTTATGCCTTTTCGCCAAGCTCTCTGCGAATCTTCAAGAACACTTGGTAGCTGCGTTCCGCACATTCCGAAATCGCTATCGGATGAAATCCGGGCAGATCGGCATATAACGTATCGTGAAGCGGTTCGATCCATGAAGCCGGCAACTTACTTGCTCCAAGCTTCGCTCCCATAATTGAGCCCACAGTAGCCCCGTTACAGTCTGTATCCATTCCACCATATACGGAAGTGACAACTGTTTTTTCAAAGTCATTCCCGCCATAAACAAGCGACGCAGCTACAAGAGCAGCATTATTATTTGTATGGACTGTATCATAGTGGCTAAAAGTATCCCAAATGTTACGAACCAACTCCCGCTCACTTTTGGCCTTCTGCGCAATATCTATCCCCCGCAAAACATCACTGGCCAAACGACTGGTACGCGGAATCTCACTAAGGCCTATCTCTAGGATCCGTTCATTATCCTTCTCTGCAAAAGCTGCCGATATCATCGCCGCGTTAAACATCTCACCGTAGATGCCATTTTTCACATGTGAAAATGAAGCGTCGCGCCAGCCTAGTTCTGCCGCAAGTTCAGGATAACCTGCTGCGCCATAAGCCAGTCCATCTGCGCGTATAGCGGCACCAATCCACTCGCGGTAAGGGTTTAAGTGCATCCGCACTCTTTCCTGCCGCACCAGCCAATCCGCAGGTTTCTCGCCATGCAGATGAGAGGTCTCCTGCGCAAAATTCATATATGACTGTGTCTCCGCCGTGCACACCTGACTATATGTTAAATGTGTATGCCACAGCTTTCCGATATCCCAAGAATCCCAGTTCAGACCCTTCTGCTCCAGCAGCATAAGACCCAGGACAGTGTAGCGAATATCGTCATCGCTTTCCATATACTTGATCGTCTCGCGGGTACTCGCATGTGTCCATTCACTTAAGCCAAGACCATATTCAGCCTCTGCCCGTGAATGCCCAGGCGTATAGCCAGTAATTGGCCAGGCGTCCGCACCCTGAAACCATAGCTCAATATTCTCCCAGCCCGGACGGCCATCTTTCCCATAGAGATAGTCCCAATACTCCAGCGGTTTCCCGAGTGCGCAGCCGACACTTCTACCGAGCCAGGCTCCATAGAACTTATCTCTCCATTCCGCCTCGCTCCAGTCCGCCTCAAGCTTACGTGGGCCTTCTGGACGTAGATGACGAATCTCCTCCAGAGAGGATGGCTCTTGATACGGAAAATCCTCACTGATCCTAAGCTCCATTAGCTCATTGTATACCTGCATCAGCTTGAGCTCATCGGCACCAGCAGCCGCTAGCTTATCCGCAAAACCCTCAATCAGACAACCTTCTTCTCCACGCTGAGCAATTTCAAACTGCACGGTCTCTTGAAGTCTCTCCCATCCTGCCATAGGCTACTTCCCTTCAGCCGCTAGCAGCAGCTCTTGATCAAGCTTTTCCAGTGAATCAAAGATCAGCTTCATAAATGCTTCCCGGTCAACGCCCACCAATACTTGCACATTCGCTGGACGATCCGTCTTCTTCCGTCTGTCTGCAACTGTCATTCCCCGCGTCAGCTTGCCTTCTGTCTCCACCGTTACATATAGATGCTCAGATTCAAATAGTTCCGGATGCAGCAGCCAGGCAACCGCACATGGATCATGCAGCGCACTGCCGACATAGCCCATTTTTTTACCGTAAATCGAATAGAAATCCAGCAATTCTCCGACCATTGTAGACACTGGTCCCCGCTCTTTCAATGCTAGGATCTCATCTTCAAAAATAGCAGCCTTATCGGTCACATCCAGACCACTCATTGTGATCGGAATCCCCGACTCAAACACAATACGGGCTGCTTCAGGATCTACATAGATATTAAACTCCGCAGTAGAGGTGACATTCCCATAAGAGATACCTCCCCCCATCAGTGAGATTTTTTCAATTCTGTCTTTAATCTCTGGATAAGCCGTGATTAGCAGTGCGATATTTGTTAAAGGAGCCATCGGCACGAGCGTAATCTTCTCCTCTGAAGAACGGATGATATTCAGCATAAACTCCACAGCACCCTGCTCTACAGGGCGGAATTTACTTGGAGGCAAAAGCGGCCCATCCATGCCCGATTCTCCATGCGCTTCCTCACCTGTAACAAGCTTGCCGAACAGTGGGCCAGCAGCCCCTTTAGCTACAGGAATGTCAACATTCACGAAGCTGATCACCTTCAGGGCGTTTTTCGTGATTTTATCTAAAATTTGGTTTCCACCAACCGTTGTAATCCCGCGCAGATCTAACTTCTCCGAATTTGCTATGGCAAGCAGTATCGCTATTGCGTCATCATGCCCTGGATCGCAGTCAATAATAATAGGTGTTGGCATAGTTACTCACTCCTTGTCTGTGTATCAATCATTTCAATCGCTATTTAACTAGCGGACTTTTAAGTTTTTTATTCTTTTTTCGTGTCTCAGATACTGCGTAGATCACAAGTCCAATTACTGTGGCTACATAAGGAAGAGTAGCGATTAGCTCCGCAGGAATCTTCAACACCTGTAGCGCATTCGACAATGCATCTGCAGTACCAAATAATAAAGAGGTCAGCGCCGTGCCTACGGTCGTACTTCTTCCCATCGACTCAGCGGCAATGGCAATCCAGCCCCGGCCAGCGATCATATCGCGGGTAAACAGTGACAAATACCCCATCGACATATAAGCACCGCCTAAACCGGCAAAAAATCCGCTAAGCAGCAAAGCCATATACTGTATTTTCACAACACTTACACCCACGGATTGAGCCGCATGTGGATTTTCACCCACTGAACGAATGCGCAGTCCAAGCGGTGTACGGTTTAATAGATAGTAGACAACAAACACAGCCAATATAGAAACATACGTCAGAATGTGATGCCCCGATAAAATAGGTCCAAGCACCGGGATATCCTTCAACAAAGGAATCTGGACACTAGGCAGAACTTTACTCGCCAGCGAAGTGGAAGAACCCTTGTCGCCACTAAGCAGATAGAGGATAAACACAGTGCCTCCCGAAGCGAACATATTAATGGCCACACCCCCGAGAATGATATGTGTTTTGAATTTCAGGGTGAAAAAAGCTAATATTCCAGCGATCAATGTTCCAGACAGCACCGCCCCAAGCAGACCTACCCATGCGCTATGTGTATAGCTGCTTATGATGACACCCGCTAAAGCGGCAACAAGCATGATGCCCTCCATCCCAATGTTAATGATCCCTGCACGGTTGGAGATGAGTGCGCCGAGCGCGGCGAACAGAATCGGAGTCGTCACGCGAAGGACAGAGAACGCAAAGTCAGTTGTAAAAATCACATCAAACAAACTATTCACGCTTCCTTCGCCTCCTTCAAGAGCATCCGATTTTTCCAGAACTTCAGAAATTGCTCAGCCGAAATTAGAAGAATGATAATTGCCTGTATGATTGAGATCATCTCTGAAGGTACATCAGACAGACGCGCCATCATGTCAGCCCCAATTCGAATGTACGCTAGGAACAATGCAGAGCCGATTACGGACAGCGGATTATTTTTGGCTAGCATCGCTACAAGGGCACCATCCAAACCATAACCAGGTAGTGACGTCCATTGGAAACGGTTATACATCCCCAGCACTTCTACGGAACCCCCCATACCTGCGATAAAACCTGCAATCAAGTGGACGAGAATAATAACCTTGGCTGTCTTCATACCGGAATAACGGGCAAAGTCCCGGTTGATGCCTGTCATACGCAGCTCATATCCCCATTTCGTTTTGTATAGGAATAGATGAGCTGCAATAATAAGCACGATAACGATAATAAGACCGGTATGAATACGGGTGCCCGAGACCATTTTACTCAGCAGTGCCGTTTTCTCGAATTTGTAGGATACATTGGCAAAAGCTTTAGCATCACGCAGATGATAGTTCAGTAGGTATAGCCCTACTCCGAACAAAATATTATTGAACATTAAGGATGTAACCAACTCATTAGCATTCCATTTTGCCTTCAGAATACCAGGTATTGCCGAGAGCAACGCTCCTACAATTGAACCTGCAGCAATAGCTACCATCGGATGCAGCCAGCCGTCCAGCGTTAAATGAATAGCCAATACGGAAGTTACAACACCGGAGAAATAGAAAATCCCTTCAGCTCCCAGGTTGAACATATTGGCTCGAAACAACAAGGATACTGCCAACCCAGTGAACATGAGCGGAATCGCCATCTCAATCACATTACCAATATGACCTTTACTGGATAACGGCTCTAATAGGAATATACCAATCGTCTTCACAGGCTGATTACTGACCAAAGAGATGATCAGAAAGGCAATAGCGAGTGCAATAACGATTACCGCCGATGTCCGAATGTACTCAAAATATTTAACTTTAAACATGATTTACGGCCCTCCCGATGTGCTCCTCGTCCTGTCGATGAATCCCCAGCATATAAAGACCTAATTCTTCCTCACTAACCTTAGATGGCTCCTCGAAAAAGGCAACAATCTTACCCTCGTACATTACTAACAGACTATCGCTGATCTCCAAGATCTCATTCAAATCTGCCGACACTAGCAAAATCGCGCAATCGTCTGAACGTAATTCCAACAACTTTTGATGTATGAACTGGGCTGCGCCTATATCCACACCCCGTGTCGGCTGTTCTGCAATAAGCAGCTGCGGTTCAGTCGAACACTCTCTAGCTACGACTACCTTCTGCATGTTACCACCTGACAACATTCCTATGGGCTGAGAAGGTCCTGAACAGCGGACTTTAAATTCCTCTACAAGGGATACTGCTAGCTTGGCAATTCGTGAGCCATTCAAAAAAAGACCTTTATTCATTGCTTTTGTACGATACTGAGTAGATAGCAGATTATCAGCTATGCTTGCCTCACTAGCGATCCCTTGCCGCATCCGATCCTCCGGTATATAGGAAACGCCTAGCTTACGAATATCCAAAATATCCGATTCACGGATATCCTTTCCCTTCACTAGTACAGAACCCTGACTTGAGACACCTCTCAAGCTACCTGTAAGAGCTTCAATGAGCTGTGTCTGCCCGTTGCCTTCTACACCAGCAATCCCAACGATCTGCCCACCACGTACCGCAAAATTGATATCCGACAATAATGCTTTGCCATCTGCATCATTCACACCGAGTCCCTGCACCGTTAGTACTGGCTCACTAACAGCCAGAATCTCTTTGTCATATTTCAGCACGACATCTCTGCCGACCATTAACCGCGAGATTTCCTGTTCTGTCACATCCTGTGTTTGAAAAACACCTTCACTACGGCCGCTGCGCATAATCGTAATTCTGTCGCAAATCGCTTTGACTTCCTTTAATTTGTGCGAAATAAAAACTATCGTATGGCCCTGTTCCCTTAATTGCTTAAGCTCGCGGAACAATTCCTCTGTTTCCTGTGGAGTCAACACCGCAGTTGGCTCATCAAGCACCAGAATTTTCGCACCACGCAGCAGCGCCTTAAGAATCTCAACCTTTTGCTTCATCCCAACTGTAAGATCCTCTACTTTTGCCTTTGGATCCACGGCCAGATTGTATTTCCTTGCGGTTTCTTCCGTCATGCGCACAGCCTCGGCATAATTAATGCCAACTCCTCTGCGCGGCTCCATACCTAGCACCATATTCTCTGCCACCGTAAAAGAAGGTACCAACATGAAATGCTGGTGGACCATGCCGATGCCTCTATCAATGGCGTCCTGAGCGGATTGCAGCTTTACTTTTTCACCCTTGATATAGATCTCGCCTTCACTTGGCTCTTCCATGCCGAACATAATCTTCATTAAAGTCGATTTACCTGCACCGTTCTCACCTGCAATCGCATGTATTTCTCCCTCACGTAAAGAAAAATGCACGTCTTTATTTGCAACGACGCCATTGGGATATACCTTGGTAATTCCCCGCATTTCCAGCAGAGCTGTGTACATAGGTCTCAACGCCTTTCAACTTGGAGGTCTGCAAAAATATACAGCTGGAATTCCCCTGACTAGAAGAATCTCCAACTGTAGGTTTATCTCTATAGAACTGATCTTAAGATTTAAAGCTTAAGGCTTAACTGCGTTACGAATAGCTTCTACCTCTGCGGTTTCCATCCCCATCGCATTATCCACTTTAATTTCTTTATTGATCAGCTTTTGCTTCACTTCTTCAACCTTGGCCTGAAGATCAGCCGGGAATACATTTTTATAAATATCATTCTCAGCAATACCTACACCATCATCTACAAAGCTCAATACATCACGTTTGCCCATTTCTAGCGTACCCTCTTGCGATCTCTTCACTGCACCTAGAATAGCCGTATCAATCTTTTTAATAGATGAAGTAACGATTAGATTTGCTTTTTCACTATCTGTATCGTTAATCAACATTGCCTGATCGGAGTCTACACCGATTGCATATTTTTTCTTCTCTTTAGCTGCGTCAAAGATCCCAAGACCTGTACCCCCAGCCACGTTAAAAATAACATCCACACCGGAGTTATATTGAATTAGAGACAGCTCCTTACCTTTTGCCGGGTTAACAAAATCACCAGCGTACGACACAGCCACTTTTACATCAGGATCAACGTACTGAGCACCTTGAATGTAACCGACCAAGAAAGCATTAATCCCCGGAATATCCATACCGCCCACAAACCCAATCACATTCTCAGGGGTAGCATTCGGCATATCCGATTGTGTAGCTAATGCTGCTACTGCACCTGCCAAGAAAGATACTTCATTTGTCGCATAAGACATGTTGTACATGTTATCTGGTGCTTCATCGATGTCGGTATCATAATTAATGAATTTTTTGTCTGGATACAATTCTGCCGTTGCATTAAACATCTCTGTAATTTCAGAACCGCCAGAAATAATTACATCCCAATCCTCGGAAGCGATATCGTTAAATGTAGGCTCCCATTTCGTTTTATCAACGCCCATTTCAACAACCTTTGTTACTGCACCAAGTTCATCCTTAACCTTTTGCAAGCCGTTATTAGCGGAATCAAAAAATGATTTATCCCCAAGTGTCCCCGGAATCAGCAATACAACCTTGAGTTTATCCCCTGCACCTGTTTCTCCGCCTTCGTCCGCTTTGGATCCAGTATTCGTTGAAGAACCATTATTGGACGTGTTATTCCCACATGCTGTGACCAGAACCATCACCATTAATAACAACAAAGAAAGAACTTTTTTATTCATTACTCTATTCCACCCCTAATTTTAGTTGGTTAGTAATCCGCAGAATCCCATCTTCACCCATTGTATAATTCACGGTTCAAATGGAAATTCTCTTTTTTCCAAATAAAGTATCATTAAAAGTAATAAACTTAACGTTTAGGCTCAAAAATAGCAATAAAAATACCATTATTATTAATAATCCGCTTTATTTCCGAACGAGATGGCCAGTCAGGTTGCGAACTTTCGGATTTATTGATACGATCATAACAAATATTATTAAAAATAATTATATGATTTCGGTCATAGTTTTGTACGATTCGGCTAAAACATAAGTATTGGAGGATCATCATGGATCGTGTTCTATATATTGTAAGTGCCACACATGAGCTAAATACTTATATCCCTCCACACCAGCATGAATGCTACGAACTAGTCTATTATTTACAGGGGGTAGGGACAACCAATGTTGGCCCACGAAGTTACCATTTTCGCTCCTCTTCTTTCGCGCTTGTGCCACCCAATCATAAACATGACGAGCACCACCGTGAGGATGCAAATGTATTATTTGTAGGCTTCCACTCGGAACACCCTAATATGAGTAATCTGCTCGGCGTATATGAAGATGATAAAGATCAGACCGTTCTTCAAATCCTGCTGCGAATGAAAGCAGAGTTTACACGCAAGCAAGACGGATTCTCTGAGCTTCTAAACCTACAAATGAGCGAGATTACCGTCCATCTTATGAGGCTTCTTAGTGCCTCTGGATATCAATCCCCAACAGAAGATCGAGTACAATATGTCCTTAATTATATGAATGAGCATTATCGCCATAAATTGTCCGTCGAAACACTATCAGAAATGTCCGGATATAGTTACGATCGTTTTCGCCATCTATTTAAAGAACGTTTCGGGTCTTCACCCCTGCGGTATTTGCTGTTAAAACGCCTGGATTATGCAAAATCTCTATTACGTCATACTCAGATGCAAATCTCTGAAGTATCTGCTGCTGCAGGTTTTGTGAACGATGCCCAATTCTGCAATATGTTCAAACGAGAAATAGGTCTTACCCCGCGAGCATTCCGCATTAATAATCAATCAGGTTAATCACTAATCAGATTAAAAAAAGCCGTTGAAATAGAGAAACTCTCTATTCAACGGCTTACTGCTGTAAACCCAAGGACATAAAGAAAAAAGGTTTGTAAGATTGCTTATAAAAGCATTCTTACAAACCTTTTTAAGATACCGGCGAGAGGACTCGAACCTCCACGGTTTCCCACTCGATTTTGAGTCGAGCGCGTCTGCCATTCCGCCACGCCGGCACATATGAACTAAATGGAGGCGCCACCCAGATTTGAACTGGGGATAAAGCTTTTGCAGAGCTTTGCCTTACCACTTGGCTATGGCGCCATGAAAACTTGGAGCGGACGACGGGAATCGAACCCGCGACCCTCGCCTTGGCAAGGCGATGCTCTACCGCTGAGCCACGTCCGCATAAAATGGCTGGGGATATAGGATTCGAACCTATGAGTGACGGAGTCAAAGTCCGTTGCCTTACCGCTTGGCTAATCCCCAATAACATTTTAAAATAAAATGGGGCGACTGATGGGTCTCGAACCCACGAATGCCGGAACCACAATCCGGTGCGTTAACCCCTTCGCCACAGTCGCCATATTAAGTTGATATTGTTGCCATTATTCATTTTAAAGTAAATGGGGCGGCCGATGGGTCTCGAACCCACGAATGCCGGAACCACAATCCGGTGCGTTAACCCCTTCGCCACGGCCGCCATATTAAACTTTAGAAAGAACTTGGCAGGGGCAGCAGGAATTGAACCCACACCAACGGTTTTGGAGACCGTTGTTCTACCTTTAAACTATGCCCCTAAAAACTGGTGGAGGATGATGGATTCGAACCACCGAACACTCACGTGAGCAGATTTACAGTCTGATGCGTTTGGCCACTTCGCTAATCCTCCAAGGATGGTGCCGGCGAGAGGACTTGAACCCCCAACCTACTGATTACAAGTCAGTTGCTCTACCAATTGAGCTACACCGGCATGGCACTCATTCTTTTGTGATGATAAATGGTGGCTCGGGACGGAATCGAACCGCCGACACGAGGATTTTCAGTCCTCTGCTCTACCGACTGAGCTACCGAGCCATGATGAAAATGGCGGAACCGACGGGATTCGAACCCGCGATCTCCTGCGTGACAGGCAGGCATGTTAGGCCAACTACACCACGGTTCCAAAAGATATAATTGCTTAAGTTAATTGGTTGCGGGGGCAGGATTTGAACCTGCGGCCTTCGGGTTATGAGCCCGACGAGCTACCGGGCTGCTCCACCCCGCGTCAGTAAGAAAATGTTATGGTGGAGGCTGAGGGGATCGAACCCCCGACCCTCTGCTTGTAAGGCAGATGCTCTCCCAGCTGAGCTAAGCCTCCATAAACAACAATTGTTATTGTACCAAAGTCCACTAGGATAAATCAAGTGAAAATTTGGTGACCCGTATGGGATTCGAACCCATGTTACCTCCGTGAAAGGGAGGTGTCTTAACCCCTTGACCAACGGGCCATACTAATTAAAAATTTGTGGCGGAGAGAGAGGGATTCGAACCCTCGAGACGCTTGTGGCGCCTACACGATTTCCAATCGTGCTCCTTCGGCCAAACTCGGACACCTCTCCATATGGCTCCCCGAACAGGACTCGAACCTGTGACAACTCGATTAACAGTCGAGTGCTCTACCAACTGAGCTATCAGGGAATATTCATACCAGGCTTGATGCCTGAAAACTGAATCCGAAACGAATTTGCATTCTAAGTATAGGATAAGCCCTCGACCGATTAGTATTGGTCAGCTCCATGCATTGCTGCACTTCCACCTCCAACCTATCTACCTCGTCGTCTTCAAGGGGTCTTACTAATTGGGAAATCTCATCTTGAGGGGGGCTTCACGCTTAGATGCTTTCAGCGCTTATCCCGTCCGTACGTAGCTACCCAGCCATGCTCCTGGCGGAACAACTGGTGCACCAGCGGTACGTCCATCCCGGTCCTCTCGTACTAAGGACAGCTCCTCTCAAATTTCCTGCGCCCACGACAGATAGGGACCGAACTGTCTCACGACGTTCTGAACCCAGCTCGCGTACCGCTTTAATGGGCGAACAGCCCAACCCTTGGGACCTACTTCAGCCCCAGGATGCGATGAGCCGACATCGAGGTGCCAAACCTCCCCGTCGATGTGGACTCTTGGGGGAGATAAGCCTGTTATCCCCAGGGTAGCTTTTATCCGTTGAGCGATGGCCCTTCCATGCGGTACCACCGGATCACTAAGTCCGACTTTCGTCCCTGCTCGACTTGTAGGTCTCGCAGTCAAGCTCCCTTATGCCTTTGCACTCTGCGAATGATTTCCAACCATTCTGAGGGAACCTTGGAACGCCTCCGTTACTCTTTAGGAGGCGACCGCCCCAGTCAAACTGCCCGCCTGACACGGTCCCCGTACCCGATAAGGGTACTAGGTTAGAACCTAGATACGATCAGGGTGGTATCCCAACGGCGCCTCCACCGAAGCTTGCGCTCCGATTTCTACGGCTCCCACCTATCCTGTACAGATCGTACCCAAATTCAATATCAAGCTGCAGTAAAGCTCCATGGGGTCTTTCCGTCTTGTCGCGGGTAACCTGCATCTTCACAGGTATTAAAATTTCACCGGATCTCTCGTTGAGACAGCGCCCAAGTCGTTACGCCATTCGTGCGGGTCAGAATTTACCTGACAAGGAATTTCGCTACCTTAGGACCGTTATAGTTACGGCCGCCGTTTACTGGGGCTTCGGTTCATAGCTTCGGGTTACCCCTAACCACTCCCCTTAACCTTCCAGCACCGGGCAGGCGTCAGCCCGTATACTTCGCCTTGCGGCTTCGCACAGACCTGTGTTTTTGCTAAACAGTCGCTTGGGCCTTTTCACTGCGGCCCCCTCGTGCTATTCACACTACCGGGGCACCCCTTCTCCCGAAGTTACGGGGTCATTTTGCCGAGTTCCTTAACGAGAGTTCTTCCGCGCGCCTTAGAATTCTCTTCTCGCCTACCTGTGTCGGTTTGCGGTACGGGCACCTTCTCCTGGCTAGAGGCTTTTCTTGGCAGTGTGAGATCATGACCTTCGCTACTATAATTTTCGCTCCCCATCACAGCCCAGCCTTAATGATGTGCGGATTTGCCTACACATCAGCCTCACTGCTTAGACGGACATCCATCAGTCCGCGTCACTACCCTCCTGCGTCACCCCATCGCTCATAGCGGATTACGGTGGTACAGTAATTTCAAACTGTTGTCCTTCGACTACGCCTTTCGGCCTCGCCTTAGGTCCCGACTTACCCTGAGCGGACGAGCCTTCCTCAGGAAACCTTGGGCTTTCGGCGGATCAGATTCTCACTGATCTTTTCGTTACTCATACCGGCATTCTCACTTGTGTAGTGTCCAGCGCTCTTTTCAGTACACCTTCAACCCCTACACAACGCTCCCCTACCCCAGATACATACGTATCTAGCCATAGCTTCGGTGGTGTGTTTAGCCCCGTTACATTTTCGGCGCAGAGTCACTCGACCAGTGAGCTATTACGCACTCTTTCAATGGTGGCTGCTTCTAAGCCAACATCCTGGTTGTCTGTGCAACTCCACATCCTTTCCCACTTAACACACACTTGGGGACCTTAGCTGATGGTCTGGGCTGTTTCCCTTTTGACAATGGATCTTAGCACTCACTGTCTGACTCCCGGCAATAAGTATATGGCATTCGGAGTTTGACTGAGCTTGGTAATCCTTGCGGACCCCGCACCCAATCAGTGCTCTACCTCCACTACTCTTATACCGAGGCTAGCCCTAAAGCTATTTCGGGGAGAACCAGCTATCTCCGAGTTCGATTGGAATTTCTCCGCTACCCCCACCTCATCCCCGCACTTTTCAACGTACGTGGGTTCGGGCCTCCAGTGCGTGTTACCGCACCTTCACCCTGGACAGGGGTAGATCACACGGTTTCGGGTCTACGTCCACATACTAAATCGCCCTATTCAGACTCGCTTTCGCTGCGGCTCCACCTTCTCGGCTTAACCTTGCATGTTAAACGTAACTCGCCGGTTCATTCTACAAAAGGCACGCCATCACCCATTAATAGGGCTCTGACTTTTTGTAAGCACACGGTTTCAGGTTCTATTTCACTCCCCTTCCGGGGTGCTTTTCACCTTTCCCTCACGGTACTGTTTCACTATCGGTCGCCAGGTAGTATTTAGCCTTAGCAGATGGTCCTGCTGGATTCATACGGGGTTTCACGTGCCCCGCACTACTCGGGATCCGTCTCGGAGAGAATACAGTTTAGGTTACAGGGCTTTTACCTCTATCGCGGGCCTTTCCAGACCTCTTCGCCTACCATATTCCTTTGTAACTCCATGTGAGACGTCCCACAACCCCTAAGAGCAAGCTCTTAGGTTTAGGCTGTTCCGCGTTCGCTCGCCGCTACTGACGGAATCACTATTGTTTTCTCTTCCTCAGGGTACTTAGATGTTTCAGTTCCCCTGGTCTGCCTCTACATTTCCTATGTATTCAGAAATGAGTAACTGCGAATTACCACAGCTGGGTTTCCCCATTCGGACACCCCCGGATCAAAGCTTGCTTACAGCTCCCCGAGGCAGTTTCGTTGTTCGCCACGTCCTTCGTCGGCTCCTGGCGCCTAGGCATCCTCCGTGTGCTCTTATTAGCTTAACCTTGATTCTTCCGAAGAAAAATCTCACTAATAACATTTACTTGTTTACACAAGTTGCTAAAAGATGTTCTAAAACGCAAATTCGTTTCGGTATCCAGTTTTCAAGGATCAAGTCTTACTTGAGAGCTTAAACTCTCAAAACTGAGCAACGAGTGAGTAACAGGCCTAAACCTGAGTTTTGGAAGCTGAGCTTCCGATTTGAATGTCCTCATTGCAGAGAACGATTCTCCATAGAAAGGAGGTGATCCAGCCGCACCTTCCGATACGGCTACCTTGTTACGACTTCACCCCAATCATCTACCCCACCTTCGGCGGCTGGCTCCCTTGCGGGTTACCCCACCGACTTCGGGTGTTGTAAACTCTCGTGGTGTGACGGGCGGTGTGTACAAGACCCGGGAACGTATTCACCGCGGCATGCTGATCCGCGATTACTAGCAATTCCGACTTCATGCAGGCGAGTTGCAGCCTGCAATCCGAACTGAGACCGGCTTTGATGGGATTGGCTCCACCTCGCGGCTTCGCTTCCCGTTGTACCGGCCATTGTAGTACGTGTGTAGCCCAGGTCATAAGGGGCATGATGATTTGACGTCATCCCCACCTTCCTCCGGTTTGTCACCGGCAGTCACTCTAGAGTGCCCAACATTACTTGCTGGCAACTAAAGTTAAGGGTTGCGCTCGTTGCGGGACTTAACCCAACATCTCACGACACGAGCTGACGACAACCATGCACCACCTGTCTCCTCTGTCCCGAAGGCCGCTGCTATCTCTAGCAGATTCAGAGGGATGTCAAGACCTGGTAAGGTTCTTCGCGTTGCTTCGAATTAAACCACATACTCCACTGCTTGTGCGGGTCCCCGTCAATTCCTTTGAGTTTCAGTCTTGCGACCGTACTCCCCAGGCGGAGTGCTTACTGTGTTAACTTCGGCACCAAGGGTATCGAAACCCCTAACACCTAGCACTCATCGTTTACGGCGTGGACTACCAGGGTATCTAATCCTGTTTGCTCCCCACGCTTTCGCGCCTCAGCGTCAGTTACAGCCCAGAAAGTCGCCTTCGCCACTGGTGTTCCTCCACATATCTACGCATTTCACCGCTACACGTGGAATTCCACTTTCCTCTTCTGTACTCAAGCCACCCAGTTTCCAGTGCGACCTCAGGTTGAGCCCAAGGTTTAAACACCAGACTTAAATAGCCGCCTGCGCGCGCTTTACGCCCAATAATTCCGGACAACGCTTGCCCCCTACGTATTACCGCGGCTGCTGGCACGTAGTTAGCCGGGGCTTTCTTCTCAGGTACCGTCACTCCGGTAACAGTTACTCTACCGGACGTTCTTCCCTGGCAACAGAGCTTTACGATCCGAAAACCTTCATCACTCACGCGGCGTTGCTCCGTCAGGCTTTCGCCCATTGCGGAAGATTCCCTACTGCTGCCTCCCGTAGGAGTCTGGGCCGTGTCTCAGTCCCAGTGTGGCCGTTCACCCTCTCAGGTCGGCTACGCATCGTCGCCTTGGTGGGCCGTTACCCCACCAACTAGCTAATGCGCCGCAGGCCCATCCCTCAGTGACAGATTGCTCCGTCTTTCATTCTTCTCTCAGGAGAAAAAAGAAATTATCCGGTATTAGCTACCGTTTCCGGTAGTTATCCCAGTCTGAAGGGCAGGTTGCCTACGTGTTACTCACCCGTCCGCCGCTAAGTTATTTTGAAAGCAAGCTTTCAAAATAACTCCGCTCGACTTGCATGTATTAGGCACGCCGCCAGCGTTCGTCCTGAGCCAGGATCAAACTCTCCAATTAGTATTGAAAAGAGCGATATGCTCATTTTGAAACATCTGACGAGAAAATTAATTCTCTAATTTTGGATTTCACTTACGTGATTCCCTACTCACTCGTTGTTCAGTTTTCAAAGATCAAGCTGTTCATTTCGTCGATGCGTTGTTCAGCAGCGACCTTTATAATATATCACAGCGTCCTCGTTTTAGTCAACCTTTTTTTTAATTTCTTTTTTTGGTTGTCTTTCGAATGTTTTCGAAAGCACATCTCTGTGTCAGAGGGACGAGTTATAATTTAACACATGAACAAGGAAAGAGTCAACCATTAATTTTTCTGAATAAATATGAGCGTTTCATATTAGTAAACAAACAAAAAGAGAGTGCTCAGCCTCTCCCTATCCTTGCTCATCTCTCTATAATTAAACATCTTCTGCTGTATCTAATTCATCTCTATAATGTATAGCGGATCGCATGCCCTTCTCCCTCGTGAACATCAGCCCAAGATGTAATCTCTCGGATTAGCGAACGAGAAACCAGCTTTCGTAAAACAAGGGGTAGTTCAGACTCTAATTGACTCAGACCTGAATGCTGCAGTAATTCTTTAATGCTCCATGCTTCCTTACGGCTATTCAAAATATTAAAGAGCAATAGACAACAGTCCGTCATTTTGGACATAATCCCAAATTCACATGCAAGAAGCACAAGCTCAACACGTTGCTCTAAGGTCTCAGTACTGACCGTTAACTCCTCATAAAGTTTATGAACGGAGGTATTCATGCTTTTAACCTGCTCCCAAATAGCTGGCTCGGGGAAAGCACCCACTTCACTCACTTCTATTCTTGCCCAATGATATAAAGCTATCAATACACAGTTGTAAGCATCCATAATAAAGCCAGCCTCTATATAGCGCTTGGATTTCACATACATATGCAAAAAGCGAGCAAACTCCATAAATGCGACCCGTTCCTTAATCGGTCCTTCAAATTGTAATATCTCGCGGCGCATTTCCTCGAGTATTCCCTTGGGGTCCCAGATCACTTCCCCCCTCATCAAACTGATAAGAAGTTCGTTATTATCCCCTGCCATAACAGCCTGCTCCAAAGCAAAAAGGCCGATATGGACTGACTGGGTCCGTTGGTCACCGGCAATGGTATGGCGAACAATATGCTCTCTATCCTGTTCTTCATGCAATACTAACACTACCATATCAAAATCTTGAAGAAGTGCGCTTTGAAACGGAATATCCCCATTCTGCCGCAAAACGACCGCTCCTAAAACATTCTCATCAAACGTTTCTCCACTCAACAAAGTTACATTGGACAATTCCATGCTTCCCTCCATTAAATTTGGCGATTTTGCGTCCAGTCAGTTATAATTCAGTTATAATTATTATTCTACATATGAAAGACAGTTCCTTCTGGACAACCCAACTATATTTAGTTAGGAGCAAACACTCATGAAGTTTAAAACGGCTAAGATCAACGCTTTTCGCACATGGGGATTACTGCTCACAATGCTCGGAATGGGACTTATGGTTTTGGGTACAGCGGGCATCGTGTTTTGGGGCTCAACTGGAAAAGTATTCGCTGGAATCGGTCTTGTAATCGGTTTAATCTCAATGATGGCAAGTCTTGCAATCTATTTCTGGGCTGGGATGCTGTCAACTAGCGCAGTCCAACTGGAATGCCCTGAATGTCACAAGCTGACCAAAATGCTGGGCAAAACAGACCGCTGTATGTTCTGCCATACCATCCTTACTATGGATCCAGCTGAGGCCAATATTACTGCGGAACAACTTAAGAGTCAGCAGCTTAATCAATAAAACACATCTTACAGAAGCTTATTACTAGCGATTTATAATGCAATCAAACATTTGCTTAATACAACAAAGGGGCCCCTATATTGGGAGCCCCTTTGTTTATTATGAATGAAATAATAATTACTTATGAATCCCTTGTAATGCCTCCCACGCAGACGGATTACTAAAGCTGCGATTCCATGAACCGATGCCACCAAGCCCTAAAGACTTAGCAAGCTCAACTCTAGCTTTTAAAGAAACTTTGTCTTCGATCCATATTTTTTTAAGAGCGCCATCCTCCTTATACTCAACGTAATTCTGCCCTGCTGCCTTATCAAAGGTTGGGGTCAGCTTCTTCTCTTTAATAATTTTTTCAACGGCATTCATACTAACCGATTTAGAGCTTACTTTGGTCTTGCCATCCACCTGGGCCTCAGTCCAGATTCTAGTATACAGTGGAATCCCTAGAATCAGCTTCTCAGGCGGCACATCGTCTTCCTCTATGATCCGGCTTAACGAGCTTTCTACCCACGGCAGAGACGCAACAGAGCCCGCTACAGGACTAGCAGCCCAATGCTCGTCATAAGCCATAACAATAAGATAATCAACTACTGAATTAAGAGCTCTACGATCAAGGAATGCTGACCACATCTCACTGTTGGATTTAGGGGTTACGTCTATGGAGACGATTAAGTTTTTGGCTTGAGCCATAGGTTTTAGCTCTCGCATAAATTGTGTAACATTCTCCCCGTCTTTCGTATATACATTCTCAAAGTCAATATTAATTCCATCCAGCTTGTATAAATCTGAATACTCGAGGATCTGTACGATCGCGTTCATCCGCTTCTCATAGCTCGACAATGCCTCAGTGGTTATGTCTGGTTCAAAGCTATTGCTGAGCAGCCCCCATACTTCCAAACCGCGCTCATGGGCCCACTGCACATACGCACTATCAGCCTGACTGCGCACATTCCCGTCACCATCTATGATACTGAACCAAGTCGGGCTAGCCACGTTAACGCCCGGAAGCTCACCGAATGTACTTGGGTCAGGTTTGCGTTGATAAACAGCTTCCCAATACAAATTCACTGACTTCCCTTTCCAGCTTCGTTCTGCCCGTGAGGGAGTGGTGCTTTTGGGTTCCACTGTCTTTTGACCGTCTGAGATAATATCACTGGCCTTGGTATAACCCGCATAACCGCTGCTTAACTGCACATACAGCCAGTCCTCATTTTCCTTATTCCAAATACTCACGATGGCACCTGGGGACATATCGGCCACGATGGGTGCGTGAATCGACGCTTCGCTGCGAAGAGCGACTGTCTTATCACCTGCTTCACCTTTCACTTTCCCCAGCGGTACAGTCTCCCCTGCTGTCATTAACAGCACAGCCCCGGTAGTCGTATCCTCTTGAATCTCAAACCCATACAGGTCTTCTAAAACATCCGCAGGAAGATAAGTTATCTTTTCCTTAACTTCAGGTGCCAGCCGCAGCTGCAGCGGACGATTGTTCAGACTAGCATCGGTTTTATCCTCTTGCATATATAGAAGTTCACTTTCCGTTGATAGGATGACCGATTTAGTCTTTTCTTCATAACGAATAGATGAGTCCACATGTTCCTGCAGTAATGGTAGAGGTAAAAGCATGCTATCACCGGTCCCTGAGGCGGAATATCCTGTTAGCTCTCCTTTTACGAAGATAGGATGTTCTAGGCCTTTCCAGTCTGGATCGATGTGCTGGCGATTTGGCAATACAAAAAACACAACCCAATAAGCTGCTGCCGCAATGAGCAAAAGTCCAAAAAAGCGTCGGAAAAGACCTCCGCGCTTTTTGACGCGTTTCTGTCTATATCTTCTGTCCAAAATATATCCTCCAAATATTAGATGATTTTAAGTTAAGTCTAACAATACGATTATAACATCCACTTGGTTCCGGATAACCAGTATAAGTTAGTCATTTTCACTATATTTTGTTATTTTGAAAAAAAATAAAAACGTGAGTCCTCCGCTTTCGGATTTCACACGTTTATTGTGTAGCTTGGCTATACGCCCTTAAGTACAGTAGTATTCTGTCTTATTGTTGCTTCTCTCTGCAACATTTGCAAACTCCATGCAATTCCATACGCAAACCCGTAATTTTGAAGCCCGTTTCCTGCTCTGCATGTATCTCTACATCATGAAGCGAAGGATAACTAAAATCTTCAATCTTACCGCATAGCTGACAGATGACATGATAATGATCAGATACATTGGCATCAAAACGACTGGAACTATCCCCGTAGGTCAACTCGCGAACCATGCCGGCTTCCATAAACATCTTGAGATTATTATATACAGTTGCTACGCTCATGCTCGGAAATTTCGGCTCTAGCGCCCGGTATATATCGTCAGCTGTAGGATGATTCATTGCTTCCATCAAATACGTAAGAATCGCATGACGCTGGGGCGTTATACGGACACCTGTTGTCTTTAATTGTTCCAGTGCATGTTGTACTCCACTCCCCATTACTGTCACCGCCTTTTGAATTTAAAAATAAAAGAAATACTTCTTAAGATTGTAAGACCGATTTTTCAATATTGTCAACGAAGTCTATACATTATATTTATTATTATATAAGAAAAATTACTTTTTTCAATATTTCCTAACATTTAGATTGCTATTTCCTTCAACATGAAGCTTGAACTCGCCGGTTCCCACTTCACCTGATACTTTTTTCTTATCAATTGTAAGTTCAGGCAAATCTGAAGTAATATCACCATATCCACTGGAACCATTCACTGTATAGTTGCTTAACATCGGTAAATACAATTGAATGTCACCAACTGCGCTATAAATGTCCCAATCTCCAGCGACATCAGAAGAGCGAACATCAATGGTACCATTTAGAGATTCGGCATGTAGCTTGGATCTGGCTCCATCCACCTCTAAATTACCGTTTTTGGTAGTAATATCGATATCATTGCTATTTCCGATCGCACTAATATTGCCGACAGCCGTCGATAATTTCAAAGCACCGGTAACATCCCAAGCATTCATATTGCCTCCGCTCGTTGTTAAATCAACGCTACCTTGAACAGATCTGGCACGGACAGCTCCATTCAGTGTTTTTCCCTTAACATTACCAAAGATACGATGAAGGATCAGCTCTCCATTCCCCGTTTCCAGAGAAATGTCTTCAATGGCTTCTACATTCTGCAACGTGATCCCGCCATTCATAGTGCGAACATCGAGGTTAAAGCGGCGATCCTCCGGCAAGTAAATGTCTAAATCCATGCGTGGCTGGCGTTTACCGGATTCTCCATAGGCCTTGCTATTCGAGGTGATTTTTATGTTGGGCCCTTCAACAACGTCCACAAAGGACTGTTCTGATATAGCTTCAGCCATCGGCCCATCCAACTGATCTACCCAAATTGTCGTTGTAATTTGAATATCATCCACTGGAGCACGGTGTAATAAAATATCACCATTAATACTATCAATAGATATTTTTGCTGTATTTAATTCCACCGGAACAATTAGCGGGGCTTTCTGATATTTGCTGCCTTTAGCCTCACCATAGTCCACTGCTGCTGCCGTCAGGTTTAGACTGACATTTTTCCATAGATATAAATAATGTTCTTGCTCTGCAACAATAAATACACTCGCAGCTAGCAATATAGCAGATAAAAGCCCACGTAAATCCAATCTGATTCTGGTTCCCTTGGCTGAACGGTTAGAGAAGATAAACATCAGCAGGAACTCAATCCCCCATAACACCGGGATGACTGGCCACCACTTCAAGAGCAGAAGCATATAGTCAGTTCCCTCTCTCCAATCCAAAAACAAAGGAACAGAAATAGCTATCAGTAATACAGAAGCCGTATATCTTCCCACGCGCCGCTTGCGAGGTTCATTGTCTTTACGCTGCACAACTGCTCTGGCAATTTCTCTAGCTCCTATAAATAAGCCACCGCATACTAAAATGACAGACACGGCCATTTCGGCATAATGTTCAATAAAGAACTGGAGCCATGTTGGTTTCTGCCGGAACAGAATAAGCAGGGCGCCCCCTAAGAGCAATAAGAGTCCAAAGGATATCCCAGGCTCGCTGACGATACTACGACGTTTAGGAGCCTCGTTTGCTTTGGTCACAGAAATAGCAAGATCATGATCCTCTGGGAAGCGAAGAAGCCTGTCCGCTGATTGCAATACGTCATACACGTTATAAAAATAGATCACTGGAATAATGAGCGCAAGTAAAATAAGCAGTGGAACATTGATCTGCATCCCGATGGATGAGAAATACAATAAAGCTGAGATATCCAAAAGAATTAGAAAGATGAAGGTGATTCCTTTTCGGAGAAGCCCAAAATACAAATGCCCCGTCCCAGGGATGAGTGCTGCCAGCAGTCCAGCAATAAATTTACGTTTGCGGTGGCGCCGCTTCG
Organism: Paenibacillus sp. FSL H8-0175; assembly: GCF_045040615.1. Taxonomy (NCBI): domain Bacteria; kingdom Bacillati; phylum Bacillota; class Bacilli; order Caryophanales; family Paenibacillaceae; genus Paenibacillus; species Paenibacillus sp. FSL H8-0175. Next base: position 6,226,912 of record NZ_CP150299.1, read on the forward strand.
GACGCGGAGGAATAATCCTCTTCTGTATCTCATTTTCCTTAGTCTCTATATCAACAGAACCTTGCAGTTCTTCCTGCTCTGGGAGCATTGCAGAGTCATGTTTCATTTTGGACTCCTCCTTTCGTAAATAGTTGTCTATGAATATCTTTTTTCAAAGAGAACCACTCCGATGAAATTCAATCAATTCAACACCTGGAGCGACTTCCTCCACACCGGTAGGCAGAAAACCATGTTTACTGTACAACGAAACGGCAGGTGTATTCTTTTTGCCTGTCGACACAATGAATTGCTCCATCCCTGCAAAATGCTCAAATACATATTCCAAAAGATGGCTAGCGATACCTCTACGAAAAAAGTCCGGCCCCACCATCATTCGTGTAATCGTCAATTTGCCAGGAGATTCTTCCTCTACAGCAACAGCACCCATTAGTTCCTCATCTTTATCGAAGCAGCCATAAAAACCCTCTTTAGAGCTGCTGAGCATTTCTCTCGTCTCCATCAGAGGTGGTATTTCACGAAAGCCTATAAGTTCAGCTTCCAGTCTATAGGCCTTATGCTGAAGACTCCATAATTCATTAACGGTGCTTTCATCCTGCAGATTTAGCTTGTTAATTGTATTCATCCTAACCAGTCCCCTTATATGCCGCTAAGGGCCTGCCGTTGCCGACAAGCCCTTAGCTTATTACATAAGTATATTACCCCAATTATAAACGCCGCTGGCGTCCTTTTACAGACGACAAGCGTTTAGCTGCTCAATACCTCGATGAGAAGTTTATTAGCAAGACCCGGATTCGCCTTACCTTTACTTTCTTTCATGACTTGTCCGACCAGGAAGCCGATTGCTTTCTGTTTACCCGCTTTATAATCTTCCACTGATTGCGGATTGGCGGCTACGACTGCTTCCACTATCCCTTTAATGGCACCTTCATCGCTGATCTGCACTAGACCTTTTTCCTCAACGATAACAGCTGGCAGTTTACCGCTCTCTAGCATTTCTTTAAATACTGTTTTAGCGATTTTGCTGCTGATGGTTCCGGCTGCAATCAGCCCGATCATCTCGCCTAGCCCTTGTGGTGTAATTTGTACCTGCGACAACTCCAGATTATTACCATTCAAATAGGCAAGCAAGTCACCCATAATCCAGTTAGCTACAGCCTTGGCATCCTGCGTATAGGCAAGACACCCTTCGAAAAAGTCCGCTAACAATTTAGAGGATGTAATGACGCCTGCATCATAAGCTGTCAGGCCCAGTTCCCCGCTATAACGTGCTTTCCGAGCATCCGGAAGTTCTGGAATCGTTGAACGAATGGATTCTTTCCAAGCATCATCAATATGCAGAACGATCAAGTCCGGGTCCGGGAAGTAACGATAATCATGCGCTTCTTCTTTCCCGCGCATCGATAATGTTTTCCCTTGTGCTTCATCCCAGCGGCGAGTCTCCTGCACAACAACTCCACCATCATCCAGGATCTCAGCCTGACGATATTGTTCATACTCCAGTCCACGCAATACACCGCGGAAGGAGTTCATGTTCTTAAGCTCTGCTCTAATGCCGAATTCCTCTTGTCCTTCTGGGCGTAGACTGATGTTCGCGTCACAGCGCATCGATCCTTCTTCCATCTTGACATCGGATACGTCACAATACTGCATAATCGCACGGATTTTCTCCAGATAAGCACGAGCTTCCTCAGGGGAGCGCAGATCAGGTTCGGATACGATTTCGATAAGCGGTGTTCCCACCCGGTTAAAATCGACTAACGAGGCAAAACCGCCATCTACGTGCGTAAGCTTACCTGCATCCTCTTCCAAATGAAGACGAGTAATGCCGATCCGTTTGGTCTCTCCGTTAACTTCAATGTCGATCCAACCGTTCAGGCCGATAGGCTGATCAAATTGTGAAATCTGATAAGCTTTTGGTGAATCCGGGTAAAAATAGTTTTTGCGGTCGAATTTGCTAACATCACCAATGGTGCAATTCAGCGCCATCGCTGCTTTCATAGCGTATTCTACCGCTTGTTTGTTGAGCACTGGCAATACGCCGGGGTGACCCAAGCAGACAGGACAGGTATGAGTGTTAGGTGGGGCTCCAAATTCAGTGGAGCATCCGCAAAAGATTTTGGAGTTGGTATGAAGCTCTACGTGAACTTCCAAGCCGATGACCGTTTCGTATTTAGACATAAGTAATCCCATTCCCTCCTTTACTACAGCTGTGGACGCTGCTTGTGATGATCTGTATTTTGTTCAAAAGCATGAGCGACACGCAGAATCGTGCTCTCGTCAAATTCCTTACCGATAATTTGCAGACCTACAGGCATACCTTCCGCAAAACCACAAGGAACACTCACGGCCGGAATACCCGCCAAGCTTACAGGAATCGTGAGAATATCATTCAGATACATGGTCAGCGGATCTTCAGTCTGTGAACCCAATTTGAATGCTGTCGTTGGTGCTGTTGGGCCGATGACCACATCATATTTTTTAAAGATGTCATCAAAGTCCTGTTTAATCAAAGTACGCACCTTTTGTGCTTTTAAATAGTAAGCATCGTAATACCCGGAGCTGAGTGCATAAGTACCCAACATAATACGACGTTTAACCTCAGGGCCAAAGCCGCGGCTGCGGGAATTAAGATATAGATCAAGCAATCCTCCGCCTTCATCTACACGTGCGCCATAACGCACACCGTCAAAACGCGCGAGGTTAGATGAAGCTTCCGAAGAGGACAGCAAATAATAAGCTGCTACTGCGTATTCCGTATGTGGTAATGAAACTTCCTCCCAGACAGCACCCATTCCTTCCAGCACTTTAAGTGCAGACAAAACTGTCTCACGCACAGAAGCATCGACACCTGCTCCCAGGTATTCCTTAGGAACAGCAATGCGAAGTCCGGAAACATCACCAGTAAGTGAACTCAAATAATCAGGAATTTCTACTTTAGCCGAAGTAGAGTCTTGGGCATCATAACCAGCAATTGCTTGAAGCACATAGGCAGAATCCTCTACATTACGTGTTAATGGTCCAATCTGATCTAGTGAGGAGGCAAAGGCTACCAGCCCGTAACGTGATACAAGACCATAAGTAGGTTTGAGACCTACAACACCACAATAGGAAGCTGGCTGGCGGATGGAACCCCCAGTATCCGAACCTAGTGAGAAGAACACTTCGCCCGCAGCTACTGCTGCTGCAGATCCGCCACTGGAACCGCCGGGCACACGCTCTAAATCCCAAGGATTGCGTACAGGACCAAAGCTTGAGTTCTCATTAGATCCGCCCATTGCGAATTCATCCATATTTAATTTACCGATCGTTACGGCATCTGCTTGCTTCAGTTTAGAAGCTACAGTAGCGTTATAAATCGGCTGGAAGTCGCTCAAAAATTGGCTGGCACAAGTTGTGCGCAGGCCTTTAGTTACAATATTATCCTTGATTCCAGCAGGAAGACCAAACAGCAACCCACGTGCTGCTCCGGATGCCAGTTTGTCGTCCAAAGCGCGTGCAGTGCTACGAGCGCCCTCCTCATTCAAGGTCAAAAATGCATTTACGTTCTTATCCCGCTCAGCGATAATCGCCAGCGATTCTTCAGTCAGTTCACTGACCGATACCTCTTTAGCAGTTAACATGCGGTGTACTTCAGGCAATCGATTTTGAAACAGGCTCAAGATTCTTCCCCCTTTCTAATTATGTAGTTATTCCAAAACAGCTGGAACCTTGAAATGTCCGTCTTCATCATCTGGAGCGTTAAGAAGTGCTTCCTCTTGCGTAAGGCTATCCTTCACAACATCCTCCCGCATTACATTGCTGACTTGCAGCACATGCGTTGTCGGCTTTACATTCTCCGTATCTAGCTCATTTAATTTCTCGGCATATTGTAAAATAGCATTCATTTGTTCTGTAAAGGTTGCCTCTTCTTCCGGGCTCAGCTGCAGACGAGCCAGCTTGGCCACATGCTGCACATCTTTAACGGTAATGCTCATAAGAAAAATCCCTCCTGTTTAAAGGGCTAAAGCGCCCGGATAACGTTTTTAATTATATTGTAGAAGCTTGGACAATTCAATGATGGGCTGTAAAACAAACGCTCCTTTATCAAAGTGAAGGAGATTCCTACACATTTTAAAGGAGCGTATCGTTAGTATATTCATAGAGAAGGGTTTTGACAGTCAGTGATTTCACAGCATTTAGCAGCGGTATGACAAAACAAAAAAGCCGGCTTGCGCCGGCCTTCCTTAAATCCAAGCTCGAAGATTCACTTGTTTGATGAAATCCGCTTGGGACATGCTTTCGCTTGACGTTGATTCCGTCTCTTCTATATCCATATCTTCACCGTTCATCAAATGATGGAACAGCTTCTCATTGTACGTGGACAAAGCATAATCAATCAACGCTTCATACGTTGCTCTCTCAGCCTCAGCTACTAATAAATGTTCTTCCGCCTCAATGTCCTCAGCCGGAACATAAAAGTTCCTATTAGCCTCTGGTACACGAATAACATAGTCAAACGCATTATCGGGATTGCGGTCGTAAGCAATTAGGTAGCCGTATTCCCCGATAGGAAGACTCTGCTCGAAAGCGTCCGCAACAATGACAATCTTCTCTCCTAAACGCAGCATCGCCCTACCTCCTAACCCCAAAATCTTTCAAGATTTTGCTTGTTTCAACAGTCTACTAAAAAAAGATAGAACTGTCTAGTTGAAGGCTGGCCGATCCTACAAATTCTATGAAAATATACTATATTTAATAAAAATATAACTTATGGTTCAAGCGGGTAAGTTATTCTTCCTTGTCAAAAGTGCAGCACCCACTAAACAAATCAAGATCAAAATAGCTGCTGAAAGATAGGGTCCAACCCTGAAGCCTTCTCCAGCCATAAGAATTCCAGCCGATAACCCGGAAAGCCCCGCAGGTGCCCATTCAAACCATGAAGGTAATAAGCTTTGGCCTAATGATAATCCTGCCATTAGCGCCAATGCTAAAAAGGCGGCAACTGGAGATTTTAAAAATCCACTAAACAACAACGTAGCTGAGACAGCACATAACAGCCACAATCCATATACTCCAGAAGCTGCGATGACATCTCCCCAAGATAGTGAACCAATCAACTGCTCCGTGTAGTAAGCCGCCCCCGCTGCACCTAATCCTAGAGCAACGATCAACAGGGTCAGCTGCGCTGCCCATTTAGCGAACACTATTGCGGCTGGAGAAACCGGCCTTACCAGAATTAATTCCATAGTTCCGCTATAGCGCTCACCGGCTAAAACATTCATCGCGCCAAGCGCCAATACTAACATTCCGATCGTTCCGTACTGTCCCAGAGATTGCGCCATCACAGCTGCGGCACTCGGTATTTCATACCCCTCTAGCAGACCTGGGGGAACATCACCTGAAGCTTTTAATATTTCCGGCAAATAATAAGTAGTTAACGGCTGCATAATACCTAATAGGATAAAAACGACAGGTATCCAGATTAACTTATAACTGCGAGCCATTTCGAGCATTTCTTTGCGATAAAGGACCCAGGCGCTTCTCATACTCCCACCACCTTCATAAATAAATCCTCTAACGTGGAAGAACCCGCTTCAAATTGCAGTAATGGAATTTCGAGCTGCGCCGCTTCTTGCAGAATCGTCCATCGGGCCATGTCTACATCGTTCACATTAAAAATTGCCTGATCTCCGAACAACTGAGTCTCTAGTACAAACGGTTTGGCAGCAAGAGACTCCAGCCACTGAATAGCTTTTTCTTGCTTCTCTGTACGTAAACGAATAACAGGAAGGCTGTATTGTCTACGCAGCTGTGATAAAGACCCCTTCTCAGCAATCAAGCCCTGATTCATTAAAATAATATCATCGCAAATTTCTTCTGCATCATGCAGCACATGTGTAGAAAAAACTACAGTTGTCTCTTCACGTATCTCCCGCAGCAGTCCCATTACTTCTCTGCGGCCAATCGGATCAAGTGCAGATACAGGCTCATCAAGCAACAGCAGACGAGGCCGGTGCACAAGCGCCTGAGCCAGACCCAGCCGCTGCTTCATCCCACCGGAGTATCCACCAATCCGGCGACGAGCATCACCTTTAAGCCCTACACGCTCGAGCGATTCCAATGCCCTGCTGGTTGCGTCTTTAGTTCCCATTCCACTAAGCTTTGCAGCGAAAACAACATATTCATGTCCAGTCATCCAACCATAAAAAGCTGGGGACTGTGGCACATATCCTAATCCTCTGCGATATTCGGCTCCAGGACGGCTCCCCTCAAATGAAATCATTCCAGAGGTGGGTTCTAGCAGCCCTGCCAGCATACGAAGTGTGGTCGTTTTCCCAGCACCGTTAGGCCCCAGTAAAGCGACGCACCGTTCTTTCTCAATTTCAAAGCTTATATCATTTACGGAAATATGCGCCCCATAGCTTTTGCGCAAATTCTTAACTTGAAGGAGTGACATCAGACATCTTTCCTTCCTATTGTGAAATAAGCTACGCTGCCTAATATATTTCCGCAAATAATGATAATAATCCACATCCATTTTGGACCACGAACGTTATCCGCTTTGGCCAGAGATATCAGACCAATAATAGCAAGCAAAGCCTGCAGAATAATTAACGGCATGATTAAACCCCATTTTACCTCTTCCATGAAGTACCACTCCTTGTAATAAGATGAAAGGAACGAGCTTTTTACTAAAGCTTCACAACTGCTTCTTCCGTCTACGTCGATCAGGAAGAATAACAACAAGTAAGTAGACTAATGCGGGTGACGGAACTGTAGTAATCGCCCATAATCCCCAGAACCAAGCTTTTTTCCCGCGCCGTCTTGCGTCCCGGAACAGTAAGGTCCCCTGCAGCATTAACGCTACTGCTATGCCAAACCACAACCAAAGAGGCACATCCTGCAGCTCATTCATTCTTGTACACCTTCTCTATTTCTTCTGATCCTGGCGATCCCTAAGCCACCCAGTCCTACAATAGGAATGATCGCCTGAATAATCCAATAGATCATTGGCGCAGAAGTGAGAATGGATAAAAATGCGCAGATCAGGATCAATGAGACCCCCCAGAATAACAGTAGTTCTTTGCGTTCCCTTCTCTTTCTCTGCACAGCTGCATCAGCCATTAACCACTCCAGTTCCTGTAACGAAGGTGGGGTGATGTCATCATATTGCGCATCCAAACGTTCAAGCTCTTCAGTAAGCTTGTGCAAATACAGTTCTGGCTCCTTATCCTTCTCCATCCTCATTCAGCTCCTTTCGCAATTGGTTAAGACCAAGGGACACACGCGATTTGACCGTGCCAGAAGGAATTTGCATGATCACACCGATTTCTTCATAGCTATAGCCATAATAATGCTTCAGCAGCACAGCTACCCTCTGAGCAGAGGGTAGCTTGGAAATGGAATCAAGTACTTCACTCCATTCTTCCCCCCTGCTCTCAAACCGCCAACGAATCGAACGGGTGCCCTGCGCCTGCTGTTCCCGTTTCTTCCATTCTGCCTCACGTTTCCAGCGCCGCTTTCGATCGATAAATATTCTGGTGGCTATCGTAATTAACCAAGAGGAGAACGAAGAAGAACCGTTATAGGTATTGATTTTTTCCATACATCTGACCATCGTGTCCTGTACAAGATCCTCTGCCAGCAACGGATCCATAGTCACTTTGAGTAGATATTTGAACAGAAAAGTATAATGTTCTCGCAGCAGTGAAGACAGTGCTGAAGTATCTCCCTGCTGTGCCCGTCTGATTTTCTCCAGCGCCTGATCGCTCATCTGCCCCTCCATTCAGGATTTCGTTCTTATTTGTAATACGATTATGTATAGTGATTCGTTCAATGCGCTTTAATTTTATTTTTTGAGCTCCCAGAGCTTACGCCGCCATGGCTGAAGCAATCCTGCTTCAGCAGGGAAATGCCAAAAAAGAGGCGTTCTTCTAGGCTCGCCTCCTGAATTCACTGGTATTCTCCCATCCTTATTCTCAGATTGTATGTCCCTGCGTTCTATGGAAGTACAAAAACCGCCCTTTCCAGAACATTCTGAAAAACATCGGCATTTACTGCTGCAAAAACTAGTCCATTTCTCCTTGGAGTCATACCATCCGTAATCCAACGGGTAATATATATTCTTCTCCAATCTATTTCCCCCCATGCTTTTAAACCTATATGTAGACAAAAAAAGAACGCAAACCGGGATTAATTCCGCAGTCTGCGTGCTTCGCGAGGTTAATGTTACATTTAATTAACAATATTGTAGTCCTTTTGTATCCCTTTGTCTATCAAAAATTCCTCGATTCTTGTCAGTTCTACTAGAATGATTGTTTATTGAGGGATATAAGGGTTACGAACTTTTTCAAAACCGATGGTTGTTCGGGAACCATGACCTGGATAAACCTTCACTTCATCATCCATTTTGTACAGCTTGCCACGAATAGAATCGAACAAATCACGTTCCCTGCCACCAGGCAAATCGGTGCGCCCAACTCCCATCTTAAACAGCACATCTCCAGAGAATAAATCATTCCCGCATAGGAAGCTGACACTGCCCGGAGAGTGCCCAGGTGTATGGTACACGCGGAAGGTATGTCCGATGAATTGCAGAACTTGTCCTTCTGCCAGATCATATTCTGCAGGATCTGTAGTTAAAGGAGATGAAACATCAGGCCACATCAATGAACCATTTAGCTTAGGGCTGCTGAGCCATTCACTCTCTAGTGGATGTAAATAAACAGGGCATTTCTTAGCTTTACGAATTTCGTCTACGCCGCCCATATGGTCAAAGTGCGCATGCGTCAGCAAAATAGCCTCGATCTCCATCCCTTCAATACTCCGCACTAATGCCGCAGGATTCATACCGGGATCAATAATGATACCCTTCGTTGGATCTGCACCTGTCAGCAAGTAGGCATTGGTCTGAAGAGGACCTAAATTAAACGAACGTATATTTAGCATTGGTCTAGAATCCGGAAATCAGACTACGCAGCTCTTTTGCGATAACTGCTTGTGATTCCGTTCCTTCCCCATAAGCTTGCCCCATAGCCTTACGTACTTCTGCGATTTTGCTGTCGTAATCAGCGGCCTCGCGATCAGGATTCTCACGTTTGAACTCTCTCATTAGGCTCTGCACATGCTCTGGACGAGGACCCCAATGTCCAAGCACATATCCGCCGGTATCTGCAAAGATCACAATCGGAACAGATCTTCCGCCCATGGTCAAGAATTCATCCATAAGCTCCTGGTTCTCCTCCAAAATGAATACCTCTGTCTTCATTCCGGCAGTCTCCAAAATACGGAATACCGCAGGGACATTACGAACTACATCTCCACACCAATCAGCGGCAAGGATAAGTACTCGCAAATCATCACGATGGTTCAGGCTTTCAAAAAATTCCTTGTCACTCTCATCTTCCCAAGAAAACTTCTCATACCAGGATTCAAAAGCCTGCTGGTTCTTCGTCATGCTTTCTACAAATTGGCGCGGTGTAAGACCTTTTCCAAATTTATGAGCTACATTCGGTTTCATTTTGCAGTCCCCCTCTTCTTGGATTTAAACCACTTATACACAAAATAAATGATGATTAGTGCTAACGCTACGAGAATAATTTCGTTGGTATACTTAGCTGCTACCTCGTCAATATCTTCCCACTTATTCCCCAATGTCATACCGAGATATACGAACAAAGCACTCCATGGAATAACAGCAAGTGTAGTCAATAAAGTGAACTTACCTAAAGGCATACGAGAAATCCCCGCTGGAACGGAAATGGCATGGCGAACAACGGGAATAAAGCGTGCCGTAAAGATTACGCCTGTCCCATATTTATTGAACCACTCTTCCGAATGATCAATATGCTTTTTTTGGATAAGAATATATTTCCCGTATTTCTCCAGTACAGGCCTGCCCCCATAACGGCCAATCCAATATACAAAGATCTGGGCAATCACTCCGCCTATCGTACCAAACAATACTGCGCCGAAAAAATTAATATCTCCACTCCATACCAAGAAACCACCGAAAGCCAATACAATTTCACTAGGAATAACTTCAATCATCAGTCCGATCATAATCCCAAAATAACCAAGACTCTGAATCCATTCAAATAATGTCGAGATCAGATCAGAAATAAAATGCAAACGTGCTCCTCCTCCCTTTTCCGCAGAATATGGCTACATGTATCAAGCTAATCGCCTTTGGCATCTTTATAAGACACTAAGCGTTTAAGCGAGTGAAATATAAGAACATAAAAGCATAGATACTAATCTTATACTTTCTTATATTTTTAAAAGCTTTGCCGCTCTGCTATATTTTCCAGTTTCTCTTAGCCTATTCTAGCACAAGCAACCTTATCACTTCTACTTACGCGGCAAGCAGCTTCCATCTTCCAATCCATACTTAAAAAGAGTTTGAGTAACAGGCATAAACAAAAGAGGTGAACAAATTCCACCAATAAAGGGAAAATGAACACCTTTTTATCTGCGCTCAATCAATAAGCCATCCAGCCGGCATCCGCCGTTATCACCGATCCATTCAAAAAGCTTGCAGCCTCTGAAGCTAAAAATAAAGCTACTGAAGCAATCTCACTGCTCTCCCCTGTCCGTGGCATCGACGCCATACCTTCGCCCGCTTTTTGACTCCCAAAAGGACTTGGATCAGACAGATCAATATTTGTCTTTACCCCGCCCGGCGCTATCGCATTACAGCGAATTCCAAGCTTAGTGTATTGAAATCCTATATTTTTGGTCATCCCGATTACAGCATGCTTAGAGGAAGTATAAGCCACTCCCGCACGCGAGCCCGCTAAGCCGCCAATAGAGGCTACATTGATGATACATCCGCTTTCCTGCGCCATAAAAATCGGCAAAACCTTACGAATGGCTCTCATCGGACCGGTTACGTTGACCGCAAGCACCTGCTCCCATAAGTCATCAGTGATCTCGTGCGCTGGCGTCATTTTATCCATAATTCCGGCATTATTAACAAGGATATGAAGGCCTCCGAACTGTGTGGTTGCGGCATCAATCATTCGCTGTGTGTCCTCTTCCTTCGAGACATCGGCCTTTACAGGGTAGACGACTCCGTGTCCCTCACCCTTTTCCGCCTTTTTGGCTACCGCTTCTACATTCGCCAGATGGATGTCCGCAGCAATCACTTTAGCACCCTGTCGGGCAAAAAGCAGAGCAATCGCTTCTCCAATCCCCGATCCTGCACCCGTAACAACTGCGACTTTATTGGTTAGTATCATATATCCGCTCCTCTGCATCGTATGTTCGGTGCATCAAGGAATGCATGCCCTTCGTTAGTATGAACAGGAGGAGGCTTTGAACGGTCCTTAATTTTAAAGATTCGGTGACACTTTTACACACGCTATTGCTAAGTGAATACTGCATTGACAGCTATTAAAACAAAGAGTTATTATACATTTAGATAATTATTTAAATATCGAAAGGCAGGGTGGAATATGAATGAATCCTTCAAAGCACTAGCTGACCCTACCCGTCGCCAAATCATTCGGTTACTAAGGGAGAAAGATCGAACCGCAGGTGAAATCGCAGATTTTTTCAACATGTCTAAGCCAAGCATTTCTCACCATCTGAATGCGCTGAAGCATGCCGATCTTGTACAGGATGAGCGAAAAGGACAATTTATTATGTACTCGCTAAACACAACAGTCCTCGAAGAGGTTCTCGGTTGGTTATTGGAGCTCACTGGGACAGGTAAGCAAACGGAGACGGAGAGTAAATCACTGGACGGAAAGCAGCAACATCAGGATATCGATTCCAAAAAGGAGGCGGATTAATGATGAAAGATTTCAAATGGAGATGGCAGGATACCCTCATCGTAATATTAGGTTTAGCTACATTAGCCTACGCTCTGATCAATTACAGCAAGCTTCCGCAGGAGTTACCGGCACAATTTGGAATTACGGGTAAGGTCAACAGATACTGGGACAAAAATATAGCTATTTTTGTGTTCGGAATCTTAGGCATTGTGCTCCCGCTGATCATGCAGTTCACACGCAGCATCGACCCTAAGCGGGACAATTACAAAAAATTCGAAAATGCCTATGCCATGAGCAGACTTGCTATTGGGGTGCTTTTTAATCTAATGCTGGTGCTGTCGATTGCTTACGGTCTAGGTAAAGATATAAACGTTGGGAAGATCGCCATAGGCGCTGTTGGAATTATGTTTATTGCTCTTGGCAACTACATGCCACAGATAAAAGATAATTACTTGTTTGGGGTTCGTACAGCCTGGACGCTCGCCAACCCCGAGGTATGGCGAAAAACACATCGCCTATCCGGGATAATGTGGATGATCGGTGGCCTACTTATTTTTGCAGGAGCCTTTTTGAGCGGAGCCTTGTCTCAGCTTCTTATTATTACGGCACTCGTACTTGCAATTATCGTGCCCATTCTCTACTCCTGGATGATTTCACGTCCGCTAAAATCGTAAAGCCAACATACTAAGCCGTCGACTCAAGTCGTCGGCTTGTTCTGTCATTTGGAACTCACGGTCATTATGTTGCCCTCCTTTATTAGCCTCCTCTTCTGCCAACCTTCTATATTCCAGAAGAAGTTCATTCCCAGAGGCGACGCAGACTAAGCCTTCCTTTCGATTTCCTTCTGCAAGCTTTTTTTGCCCCATAAGAAACATCCCTTCAATCGCCTTCATCCACTTGGCATTGTTGTACTTATCCAGCCTAAGGCTCTGGCGCATCCAATATAACGACGCCCCCGGACGGCCACTGCTTATCCATCGTTCAGCCAGCTCCCAGCTTAAGCTGGCATTCTCGGGAGAATACAACAAACTCTGCCGAAGCAGACTCACGCTCTGTTCACCCGAGAGCAACCTAGATAATGCTATAACCGTTCGAGGTGACCGGGGATTCCAACCCAGCGATTGCTGTAGCAACTCTACCTTCACCGAAGGATCCACCGACATAATCGCTTGTCGATAGAACTTCTCTCCTTGAGCGGCGTGAAAAGATAGCACCCCCAGCAGAAGCGAAAAACAACATGCCGCAGTTCCGATTAGTCGGCGAAGGCGGATTTGGGGCGATTTCTTGGGTGTGGGGTAAGCGATTAGCGGATTCGTAGGTGTAGTGACATTGGTGAGCGGGTTCGTAGATGTGGATTGAATTGGCAGCTTGGTCTCAGACTGAGGGTGGGTTGGCGCAGATTGATGTTTCTGCTTATCCTCAGCCAGAGCAAGCGCTGGCAGCCAGAATAGCAGCAGCCAAAATAATCCGTAGCTCCAGTCAAAATCGACGACGCTGTGTAAGACGATGACCAGAAACGGCGGTAGCAACCGCGGCGATTTAGTAGCCAGCAGCCAGCCTGTTGCCAACAGCATAAGGAGTATGGCTGCAAGACCAACGAATCCTAAGTTCAACAGGATGTCAAGGTATCCATTATGCACCTGGCTGCCTACATAAGGGCGAGATTGGGCGGCAAGGTAGGCATGCCGCCAAGTCTCACCCCCACGTCCCAGCCAAGGTGCCTCTGCCGCTAGCCGCCAGGCGTCGCGGTAGAACAGCCCGCGCGCGGATACCGTCGATGACGGTCCGGTAATCCGCTCGCGCACGTGCAGGAGGACGGCGATCCCGGCCGCCGTCCAACCTGCCGCCGCCAATGCCAGCATGGCGGCTCGGGCAGTGCCCGCCGCGCTGCGCTGGCGGCGGCACAGCCACAGGCCGGCTAGCAGCGCGCCGGCCCAAAGCCCGGCCAGCAACAGCAGGCCGGGCACAGGCTCTACCGCCAACCCGGCACGGGCCAGTTGGCGGTAGAGTAGCGCCGCGGCGGCCACGGGCGCGGCACCAGCAGCAAGAAGCGGCGCGATTAGCTGCCGCTTCCAGAGCAAGACGGCGGCGCAGGCGCAAGCCGCCGTCAGCCATGCGCCGCGCGACTCGCTGAGGAGCAGCGCGGCGGTGTACGGGAACAGCGGCAGCAAGCGCAGCAGCGCGGCGGTCGTGCTTCCCGCTTTTCCCTGCTCCGCTTCCACGCCTCCTGCCCCTTTGCTCCTCCGTTCTGCTTCTGCGCACTCCATCCCCAGCCCAACACTTCTTGCTCCCAACATATTCACGCTCTTTTTTGGCTCCCCGTAATAAACAGCAACAACAAATAGCCGTTCCAGCAGAAAAACAGCCATCACAGCACCAAAAGCATTCGGATATTCCATCAATCCTGCTAACCTAACCCCTGTGGCGCTCACTTCCGATGAATTGCTGTAGGCGACAGCGAAAGGCAACTTTACCACTCCGCAAACAGCCAACAAAGCGCTCATGCTCAAAAACATACCCGCCATAGACCAAGTTACATTTACAATCCGCCGCCCCACCCGGTTCACCGCACAAAAACAAACCAATATTGCAAAGCTAGCATACAAGCCCCACCGCAGCATTTCATTCATAGTTCCCTGGGAGGAAAGCGGCCCGCGCAACCAATGAATCACATAAAGCGATAGAATAATTAAAGGGACGCTTAATAATATTCTTAACGCTTTATTTTCTCCGCTAACTTCACTACCTTCACTACCTTCACTAACTCCATTGACTCCCGTAATACCACTTACTGCACCTCCCCCACTTTTTCTCCATGCGCCAACCCCAACAAGATAATAAAGCGAGCACGTACAACACAATACAAACCATAAAGTTAGAAAGGGATACATCTCCTCAGTAAAAAACAATCCCCGCAACAAACAAGCACCCACCCCAGCCGCTATCACTAAGGCTCCACAAATATATGCGGTTAATGATTCCAGACTCCGGTCTTTTTTAAAACGCCACATTTAGATACCCCTGTATTCGTTAATTTATCTCTATCCTTTCCACATTTCCCTTATACAAGACTAGAACGCAAAAAGACGATACCTCTCCACAAAGGAGCCGCACCGCCCTAATTCCCATAAAAAGCTATATAGTTGTAAAAAGTGCAGCTAATCCCGTGCTCTCGCTGCTTACTTTCACTTTAATTGTACTTTGTGCAACTGTTTTTCGAGAATCCCCCCATATGCGGAGTATTGTTCGTTTTTAAGTGTACAAAGTGCAACTAAATTACTAAAACGCAGCTTCTGAGCATATCCAGTTGCACAAAGTACAACTAAACCAACTCGCCATTAGATCACACTAGCCGTACCGTCCTAACCATTAGATCGCACTCACTGCAACATCCTAATCATTAGATCACACTAGTTGCACCATCCTAATTCTCATAAAAAAAGCTATATAGTTGTAAAAAGTGCAGCTATTCCCGTGCTCTCGCTGCTTACTCCACTTTAAATGTACTTTCTGCAACTGTTTTTCGAGAATCCCGCCGTATGCGGTTTTTAAGTGTACAAAGTGCAACTAAATCACTAAAACGCAGCTTCAGAGCATATCCAGTTGCACAAAGTACAACTAAATCAACTCACCATTAGATCGCACGAGCCGTACCGTCCTAACCATTAGATCACACTAGCTGCACCATCCAATTTCCCATTAAAAAAGCTATATAGTTGTAAAAAGTACAACTGATCGAATTAGGCTGCACCTATAAGTGCCCATTCTACAGTCACCGTTCTACCATGCTACAGTCCTACCGTCCTACGCTTTCTACCTTAATATCCTCTACCCTTCTACCGAACTCTCAGTAGGAAGCAGATCGGCGCATACGCGTTCGAGGTAGGGTTTTGCTCCCAGAAAATCGCGGAATGCGGTGTATTCGCGCCATTTGACGGAGTTGTCCCCGGCTGAGCTCTTAACAGCACGAATCAAAATGTTCTTCGGTGTATTCTCCAGATCGATGAATTCCAGCAGCTGGCTGCTATAGCCCATCATGTCGAGCAATTTGGCGCGAATGGCGTCTGTAGCCAAGGCGGAAAAACGTTCTTTCAATATGCCATGCGAAAGCATAGGGCTCATTACTTCATTTTCGATTTGTGCGAATAATTCATGCTGGCAGCAAGGCACAGATAAAATTACAGACGCTCCCCAACGTACTGCTTTTTCAAGGGCAGCATCGGTAGCTGTGTCACAAGCATGAAGTGTGATCACCATGTCCACCTGCTCCAGCTCATTATACTCGGCAATGTCACCCACGAAGAACTTCAAGTGATCATAACCGATTTTGGCAGCAAGTTCGTTACAATGCTCAATCACATCTGCTTTTAAATCTAACCCAATGATATTAAGCTCCCGCTTCTTGCGAACGGTCAGATAGTGATACAGCGCAAAGGTCAAATATGATTTTCCACAGCCAAAATCCACAATCGTCAACGGTCGGCCTGTTGGCAGATCGGCAAGCACGTCCTCTACCATCTCCAGAAAACGATTGATCTGCCGAAACTTATCATATCTTTTGGCCAGCACTTTACCTTCTTTATTCATGATTCCAAGCTCCACCAGAAATGGCACAGGCTCTCCATCCTCCAGCACATAACGTTTGCGACGGTTGTGAGCTAGATCCGGCTCTTCCTTTTTACTTGGAGACTTGGTTAGGATGGATACTTTGAATTTCTTACTAATAAGCACCTGATAATCGGCTTCTACTGTACACAACAAACCTTGCCGATACGTTTCTCTAAATAAAAGAGATATTTCTTCCGCCGCTAACTCTGCGGGTACGTTGCGATGTTCTACCTTTGTACCAATATAGGACGCAAACTGATAATGCAGCTTCCCCTTTAGTTCAACAGGTTTAACCTGCACTTTGGTACAATTTTCGCCTTTATAACGTACTTGACTTAGGGTAGCCGTAATCAAAGTACGGTCATTAATTAGTTGTTCAATTAGAGCTGTTAAAGATTCCACAACGCACATCTCACTTTCGGGATTAAAAATGGAGAATCTATGTCTCCTAACCATCATCGTTCATTATATCACGTGTTAACAAGGGGCGTTCCTTGTTCTAGCAGGGCTTAACATGCAGCTCACCACTAACTATAGTTAATGCTCGCCCAGACAACTTAATCTCGTCTTTACTTACCTCTAACTGAAGCAAACCTCCACGTTTCGAAGCTTGATAAGCGGTCAACTGCGTACGATTGAGTCTATCCGCCCAAAAAGGTGCCAATGCAGTATGCGCTGAGCCTGTTACCGGATCCTCATTCACTCCTACCTTCGGCGCAAAAAAACGTGATATACAATCTATACCTTCGATAGAGCTTTCTGCGGTAACCGCGAAACCTCTCCCTTCAAGTCCGGATAAAGCTCCGAAGTCAGGGCTGAGTTCGCGAACCCGGGCTTCCTGATCCAGTCGTACAAGTACATTGTCAGCATATCGCATAGTTTCCACCACATTGGCTTCTGCAATACCAAGTGCTGCTGCGAGACCTGAAATTACAGGAGAGGGTTGAAGCTGATAAGGCGGGAAGTACAGTGAGATCAAATCTCCTGAACGAGAAGCTCTGAGCAACCCACTGCGTGTATAGAACCTTGCTTCCATGTCAGGCGCTAGCAATCCGCTCTCCCATAGTACATGCGCACTTGCTAGAGTCCCATGCCCACATAGCTTGACCTCAACTTTAGGTGTAAACCATCGCAAGCGGTATCCATCTTCCTCTGGCCAGAGAAAAGCTGTCTCTGACAAGTTCATTTCCGCTGCTGTCTTCTGCATATAACCTTCATCGACAGGATGCTCCAGTAAACATACCGCCGCAGGATTGCCTGAATAAGCCTGTTCTGCAAAAGCATCGATAATATATAAAGGGATATTCATCGTATTCATCAGGTTCCTGCTTCCTTTCGTATCGCTGTTACCCTGCCCCACTCTTTTAACCCCTGCTCTACTTCCTCCAGAGGAAGGGCACCTTGTTCCAATTCTGCAGATGATTTGAGCAGCAGCCGATTGTACAGCTTATCCCCTTCTATTACAACATCTTCTCCTTGCTCCCACAGCCGGTAGAGGCTGTCCTCCGCTTTACTATATCGTCCTACCGACTCCATATACTCCAACAGTAGCCGCTCCGTTTTAGACGGGAGACGATAGGCCTGCACATCCTGCAAGAGTTCATCAATTTCCTGAGTCATATGCAGCAGCTCCCTGTCTGCTCCATGAAGATCCGCGTACAAATATAAATGTAAAGCTCTCATACTTCTAAATAATGCTGCATCCTTATCGCCATTTGCCGCATAAATGCTGCCTTCTTCCTTCAGCAGTTTGGCCAGACCTTGAAGCTTATCGGACTCAACCACACCGCCAAAACGAAACATATCTATGATATCTTCTACAGATAGTGAATTTAAAAGACGTGAATTCAGCGGAAAATGCCGGTTCAACAGCTCATCGATTTCCCATAAAGCTTCTGTCGTCTTCCGTTCCTGCTTCAGAGAAAATACCTTGGCAACCATCGCCGTCATATCTTCGATCATCCGGACAATATAGTCTCTTCGAAACATGCAATTCCTCCTTTTCCGTACTGTGGTAGCAAAAAATTCAGGACTCAGACCACTTAAGTTATTCTATTGATTTATCTTAAACCATTGCCGAATTCTATGCCAGTTAAGGAGAATACCAGATCATTAGATAGCCCTTAAAAAAAGAGGCAGCACACGCCATAATGGCGCCGTGCTGCCTCTTTGTAGATGATTTTTTATACGCGGCTATTGTCTAAAACGGAAGCCTGAACAAAATCCTTTATGATCTCGGCTAATCGTTCAGGAGCTTCAAAAAGACTCATGTGGCCTGCACCCGATATCGTTGCTTGCGTTATATTCGGTTTATCCGCAGTAAAGGTTCGTTCAGCAGGAATCAATCCATCCTGCTCGCCAGCAACAAGCAATACCGGCAACGTAGTGGCCGTAATTACATCCCGTCGATCTGGACGCTCACGCATCGCCAGTGCAGCTCCTGCCGCTCCTTGTGGAGGCGTTTTGTAGCCGATTTCTTTAGCGCGCTCCAGCAGCTGTGGAGATGCAGAAGCGGTTGCTTCAGCAAACAATCCTGGTACGAAGCTGTCTACGAAAGGAGTAATCCCTTCATTTTGAATCGCGCTGACACTCTTCAGTCGTTTTTCCTTAGCTTCTTCACTATCTGGATAAGCAGTAGAATGAATTAATCCAAAGCCTTTCAATCGAGAAGCATAACGCTGAGCAAACGATAGCGTAATATATCCGCCAAGCGAATGACCAAGCATGATGCATTCAGCAATCTCCAGCGAATCTAACAGACCCAGAACATCATCTGCCATTTGTTCAATACTATAAGGTCCTAATGGAGCTTCCGAAGCTCCGTGACCACGTAAATCGGGAGCAATCACTCGGTAGCCGCTGCTTAAGACAGGAATGACTTGTTCCCAATATTCAGCGCTTCCACAAAAGCCATGCAGCAATACAATAACTTCGCCTTTCCCCTGATCACTGTAGCATATATTGCTTCCGTCACAACGAACTCTTTCCATGGCTGCTTCCCTCTTTCTAGAATACTAAGATAATGTGTCTAATATCTATTATTAAGCAAAACAGCCCGCCTTGAAACGGACAACTTATTTTTAAGTGCCCAATGGGTACTACTGGAGTCCGAATCCTTTTGCTGCCGCTATAGCGATATGTTCTGCCATAACCATCACTCTATGCAGTGGAGTGGTCTGCAACGTTCTATAGGGTTTCGGGCCATTCATATCTACAACGGCCGCCAAACTATAGTGACCTACGGCTGGAAGATTTGCCCCCACCGATTGTGCAGGCTGTAGTGGCTCACTCGAAACGAAGTAATATCCAAGCGCGATCGGAGGACCCAGACAAGCATCTACCGCAACTACAATATGCCCGGAGGGAATCTCAGCCACTCTGGCCACCAAGTTATCTGCATCGCAAGGAGACGGCAACGTACCGATTACATGTCGGAAGCCATGTTCCACAAGTTTGCTGCCCGTCAGCGGACCGAGTGCATCTCCTGTAGACCGATCTGTTCCAATGCACAGGAACGTGACTTCCTCGGCGGAATGCAGAGCAGCTATTTCCATGAAAAAGGACACTAATCCAGCATCGTCCATTTTAATGCGTTTTCCGCTTCCCTGTTCCCTGATTGCCAATACATTTCCTCCCTTCGATGATATTTTTGATCTCATGCCTTTAATTTAACATGATTTCAGTGAACCCGACAAAAAAATGGTGGTCAAGCTGCCAAACATGGTAAAATACATGAATCAGTATACAGAGAGGATGTTTTAACCTAATGGATTTAACAAAGCCTAGTCAGGAAAATGTTGAGTATATGATCGAGGCTATCAAGAACAAATTAAAAATGGCCAGTGCCGCGGCGATGCAAGCCTCCGCTTTTTCAGTAGATCATTATGAAGATATCTATGATGTTTATGAGGTAGCCATGGGCAGTGACAGACTGAGTATTTCTCAGGTGGAAGCACTCGTCTCCGAACTCGGCCGTCTACGTCATAAATAATAGTTCTCCCTATTACAAGAAGAACCGATGTTGCCGTCCTTTAAAGATGACCACCGCTTCTCGTAGAAAAAAGCCCTTCGCTGCGTATCCAGAAGATGGATTCGTAGTCGAAGGGCTCTTTTTATATGATCCTACTTTATGAAATTAAGCTTGAACTCGGTATCCGCATGGCCTACTCGTGTACCCCCGTCATTGTAAATCACGCCTGAAAATGCATTGCGCAGCTTTTCCATGGTATTTTTCTGACTATAACCAATTTGATTTAAAATTCCCTGTACAATAAGTCCCCACTCTTCTTCCGACCCATCCAGAATCTTGAAAGCAATCCCCAGTCGCTCACGGCGTAAGCCGAAGCAATAGACACCCTTAAATCCACCCTTAGCAATAATATTATCATCTTCCAAAAGAATAGAATCAAGGCGACCAGATCCAGAAACCATCTCCGGATAAGCATTCATTGCCGTTGTAATAGTAGTAACCGCTTTGCGAGTAGCTTCATCTGCAATCAAATCCGGATTGGCTAATTTCAAATAGGCCGTCGCCAAGGCGGTCAGAGGCAGAGCAAATACCGGCAGCCCGCATCCGTCCGTACCTAAACCGATACTGTCTGGGGCCACACCAGCCATATAAGCAATGGTGTCGATAATCTCACGCTGCACCGTTTGCTCCGGCTGTGAGTATTCTTCAAGCGGCAAACCTTTGAGCTTACTGTAAGATAAGATACCCATGTGCTTGCCCGCACAGTTATGATAGAACTTTCTTTTGCCCGCACCACGAATGGCGTTCTCCCTACTGGAATAATCCAGCGGGTAACTCGTTGCACAGATCATTTGTTGCTCATCGATGCCAATCTTGGAGGATATGCTCTCTAGCGCAGCTACATGGTAGCTCTCTCCCCGATGAGAGGCGGTCATCAGGGCAACCTCTGCGGGTGTAAAGCCGTAATGCTCCACAATCCCCCCACGTACGCCTGGAATAGCCTGAAGGGGTTTAGCAGCTGAACGGGTGAACGATACAAATTCCGGATCACCTGCATACCCCTTTGAATTTCCGTTCTCTCCTACGATGGCAATATGCCCACTATGGACACATTCCAGCAAATCCGCCCGATACTCTCGTACTAATACGGTTTCCATGATTTCTCTCCTCTTTTAACTAGATGCTCTATAACTCACAAGGACTTATTAGTATTCACATTTAATAAATGCTAGAAAATAACCCCGTGCTCCGGGATTTTTGAGTACTCTACAAACTCCCTTAAGTGTTGGTTCCATGAGGAATTCTACTCCTATTTTCATTATTCTTCAATCCTGTCCCCACCAAGAAGATTTTAGAAACCGGATAAAATATAAAAAACCGCTTCCTTCTCAGAATCTTGATCTCTGAGTAGAAAGCGGTTTTTATGGAATTCAGCGTAGCCTCACAAGGGTAGCGCAGTTCGTCTTATCCTTTGCTTGCACCTGCGGTCAGGCCATCCACCAAGAAACGCTGTAGGAAAATGAACAGCAGCGTGACTGGGAGAGCGACCAATACCGCTCCGGCAGCGAACAACGTAAACTCGGTTGAGTTACTTTGGTTCACCATCCGGTAAAGCCCAACGGCGAGCGTTCTTGTATCCTCCGTGCGCAATACAAGGTCGGCGAATATAAAATCCACAAAGCAGCCGTTGAAAATCATAAGGCTGGCATAGGTGAGCATCGGCTTAGATAACGGGATCATGATAGAAAGAAATACTTTCATATGACTCGCCCCATCCATTCGCGCAGCATCTTCCAAGCTTTTAGGAATCGTATCAAAAAAACCTTTAGCCACAAAAACATTCGTGATAATAGCACCGCTGCTGTACACGAGCACAAGTGCCCAATGAGAATTCAGTAGCCCAAGTGTGTTCAGCAGCACGTAAACTGCAATCATAGCCATAAATCCCGGAAACATCTGCAGAACTAGGAGCGTGGTTAGTGTAGTTTTTCTGCCCGTAAATCGATAACGAGAAATGGCGTACGAAGTCAGCAGCAGCAAAAAGGTGCCGAGCAGCGTAGACAACGCCGCAATCTTTAGCGTATTCATGAACCATAGCAAATATTTAGTTTGCTCAAACAGTTCCTTGTAATGAACAAAGGTGAAATTCTTAGGAATCAATGAGTCACTGAACAAACTGTTTCCTGTTTTGAAAGAAGACATAATAATCCAGAAAGCTGGGAAAAGACTAATAAAACTGAGCACAATCAGCAATAAATGGCTTCCAAACGTTTTTAACGCTTCCGTCAGTCTTAGCTTCATGCAATCATATCCTCCTCTTTAAAGGATCGCGTCCGCCGGTAGCTCCAGATGGAGAATGTCGCGACCATCAGGAAGATGACAATCCCGATGACAGAAGCAAAGCTGTACTGTGACTGGTTCAGCGCCAGTTTATAAAGCCAAGTCACCAGCAGGTCAGTGTGGCCCGCGTACTGGTAGTTAGGATTAACCGGTTCTCCGTTAGTCATTAGATAAATGACATTAAAGCTGTTAATGTTGCCGGCAAACTGCATAATCAGGATAGGTGCGGTTGCGAACAATACCATGGGCAGCGTAATCATGCGGAATTTATAAAATGACCCAGCACCGTCTACTTCTGCCGCTTCATACATATCCTTCGGAATTGTTGTCAGCACCCCGAAGGCCAGAATCATGGTCACCGGAATGCCGATCCACATATTAGCCAGGATTACAGTGACCTTAGCCCAGAAAGGATTGGTTAGCCAGGCCACACCCTCCAGTCCCAAGGCTCTTAAATAACTATTGATCGGTCCGAATTGATTATTGAACATATTGCGCATGACGAGCAGAGAAATCATATTGGGAATAGCGAAAGGAACGATCAGAAGTGTGCGCCAAAGCTTTTTGCAGCGGACACGGGGCTGGTGAATAAGTACTGCAATAAGCACACCTCCAATGTAAGTCGTCGCAGTAGCAATAACCGCCCAGATCAAGGTCCAAGTCAGCACTCCACCAAAGGTGGAACTCCAGACATCCAGACTAAGCATTTTATTAAAATTACCGAAACCCACCCAGTCTACCAGATGTGCTGGTGGTAAAATGGGGTCGGCATAGTTCGTAAACGCCAGTAGCACCGAAAAAACAAGTGGTAATATCGTCAGAAAAACCACGGCCACAAAGGGAATCGCGAGGACAAGATAGGCAAAATTCCTCCGCCCCATAGCTCTGAGCGATTCAGCGAATGAATGAATGGGCTCTTTCCGTTCCCGTGCAGCTCCAACTAGGAATGCATCTCTGATGTTCAGTAAATGAAAAGCTGTATAAAAGAGCAGCGCCAGCAATGCCATTAGACCATTGATCATCATAAAAATGGAGTGGTCGCCTTCCACCATCCGGGTTAATTTGCCTACCTTGACCATACGGCTTGGAAATTCACCAAGCGTAATTAAGCCATGCAAATGTCCCATCAGATCATGAGCAATATAGTAGATTCCAGCAGACCCCACCAGCAGGAATACCAATCCTTTCAGCCACTGCCGGTTGTAGAACTGGCCCAGTCCCGGAATAATAGCCGAGAGTAGCGCTGCGCCTGTTTTCTTCCTCATGGTTAAATCACCTGCCCTTTACTTCGACTCCAGATCGGCCTGAATCGTGGTTACAGTCTGATCCAGCGTCTGTTTAACATCAAGATTTGAGTCGTTCCACAGGGACACAAACGCTGCTTTTAGGGGTTCCCAGACCGATTTAATTTCTGAAACGGAAGGCATTGGAACGGAATTTTGGAATTGCTCGAAGAATCCGCCAATAATAGGGTCATCTTTGATTTCCGGCGCTTCTCCAGCCTCTATACTCGCAGGAATCGCTCCCGTCATCTCAAAATTCTTAAGCTGATTCTCCTTATTGCTTGCAAAATGTGCGAACAAACGGCCTGCGACCGGATATTCCGTATATGAGTTGACATAATACGATTTGACCCCGGAGAAAGAAAGACTGTCTTGACCGTCAG
Organism: Paenibacillus sp. FSL H8-0175; assembly: GCF_045040615.1. Taxonomy (NCBI): domain Bacteria; kingdom Bacillati; phylum Bacillota; class Bacilli; order Caryophanales; family Paenibacillaceae; genus Paenibacillus; species Paenibacillus sp. FSL H8-0175. The sequence continues at coordinate 6,251,252 of NZ_CP150299.1, forward strand.
GTCCCTTTGGAAGAGGCGCCACACCCAGGTTAACATTTTCCTTAAACGCCGCTATGGACCACGGCCCGTCGATATTCATCGCCAGCTTACCTTCTTGGAACAACTGTGTTTTCACGTCATAAGTGATATCTCCTGCATTCAAAGGCAGAATTTTTTTGAGGCTCTGCAGAAACGTAAACCCTTTGATAGTGCCTTCATTGTTCAATCCAATATCCTTGAAATTCGTATTGTTGTCTCCGTAAATATATCCGCCGAAGCTGCCAATAAACGGATAGCTGTAATATCCGACGAATTCCCACATGATTGCGAATTTGTTTTCCTTCGGATTGTTGTACGTATCTGCAAAAGCAATCACATCATCCCACGTTTTAGGAGCGTCAGGAATCAGGTCCTTGTTGTAGAACAGCGCATAGGTTTCTACCGATTTAGGATAACCGTAAAGAATGCCATCATAAGACGATGCCTGAACGGCTGTTGCCACCATCGTTGATTTGGTTTCTTCCTCAAAAACATCATTTGGCAAAAGCAGCCCTGCTTTTACGGCTTGCCCGATCTGGTCATGGGGCAGAGTCAACACATCTGCAGCAAGTTTAGACGGACCATCCGTCGCCAGTCTTGCGCCTTGATCACCACCTGCCATTTCCTCAACTGTGACGGGAACACCATATTCTTTTTCGAAATCAGCAGCAATCTGCTTCATGTACTCAAGCTGCTCCTTGGCTTCCCAGACCATCAGTTTGGCCCCTGCTTCTGGTTTCATTTCCTCATCGGTGGTATTCTCTCCGGAAGTATTTGTCTCATTTGTGGTTCCCCCCGGCTCGTTCACTGCGGAATTCGGACTCGAATTCGGCTTTGATGCGGAGTTCCCATTGCCTGAACCGCATGCGGTGACCGTCAAAGTTAACAGCAGGCATAGGACTAAACTAAATGTTACCGCTTGCATTTTGGAACGTTTACTCTTCTTCATTTGCTCATCTCCCCTTCGTTCATGAGTGATTAAACCTAACCCGCATTGAAAAAAAGCATATAAAAAAGGTACAACCTCATTTGCACAAAGTGCCGAGGTTGTACCTTTCCAGGTAACAGTGCCTTTAATTTGAATGCGTGTTATGAAAAATCAAGTTCGTTCGCCCTCATTCTATAATATCCATAATTTTGATTGCAATCAGAGTATAAGTCCAAAAAAGACGGTTTAACAAAGTTTATCTTTTCTTTTCTTTTATTTTCTCTTTATCCCTACCACATACTAAAAATTCCATATTGTAAATTCTTGTGAAATAACCTCTTGCTTTGCTCTTGAGGGTTATGGTAAGATGCAGACAAATTTAAAGGCAATGAAACCGCCAAGGGTTCAACCTCTGAAAATCATGAGGTTGGCCCTTTTTTGCGTTTACATGCCCGAAGGGATGGAAAATGAGTATGATTCAACCGGAAGCCGTTTATCACCGTATGGGACAAAATTGGTCATATGCCTACGATGAGTCTACACTTCATATTCGCATAAGAACTAAGCGGGACAACGTATCACAGATCGATCTTTTCTGTGGAGATAAATTTGGCTGGGACAAAACGCATGAGGTCATTCCAATGCAGCGCCTCGCTTCTGACGGCTTGTTCGATTACTGGCAAGCCTCCGTCCGTCCCGTTTACCGCAGACTCGCGTATTACTTTGCGCTTTATGACAAAGACGAAGTTCTTTATTTTTTGGAAAAAGGTTTTTATCCAGAGCCACCTGCTGTGGTATATGAGGGCTTGTTCGACTTTCCATTTTTGAATCGTGAAGATGTGCACTCCCCTCCATCGTGGGTGAAAGATGCAGTATTTTATCAAATATTCCCGGAGCGTTTCGCGAATGGGGATCCCACCAACGATCCGACAGATGTATTGGAATGGGGCGGCACGCCGAGCCCTCGGAATTTCTTCGGAGGGGACTTACAGGGTGTACTAGATCATTTGGATTATCTCTGTGAATTGGGCATCAATGCTATATATTTTAATCCTTTATTTGCGGCAACCACCAATCATAAATACGATACAAAAGATTATTATTTGGTCGATCCTCATTTTGGCACCAATACATTGCTGAAAGAGCTTGTGGACTCCTGTCACTCCAAAGGCATCCGTGTCATCCTGGACGGTGTCTTTAATCATTGCGGACATACCTTCCCGCCATTTGTTGATCTGCTCGCGAACGGGCAATCTTCACGTTATGCGGATTGGTTCCATGTACGCGAGTGGCCGCCACAGGTCATCGACGGAATTCCCACCTATGACACCTTTGCATTTGAGCCTATCATGCCTAAGTTCAACACTGAGAATCCTGAAGTCATAGAATATCTACTGAATGCAGGCCGCTATTGGATCGAGGAAATCGGTATAGACGGCTGGCGGCTTGATGTCGCAAATGAAGTCTCCCATTCGTTCTGGCGGCAATTCTGCAGTGCGATCAAAAGCATTAATCCAGAAGCCTATCTCGTAGGAGAAATCATGCATGATTCCTTGCCGTGGCTGCTTGGCGATCAATTTGACGCCGTTATGAATTACCCGCTAACGAATATTCAAATTAATTTTTTCGCTCACGGACAGATCAATGCTGCACAATTCTCTCAGTCGGTTGCTACTATGCTAGCGAATTATCCGCAGCAAATTACGGAAGCCGCCTTTAATCTGCTAGACAGCCATGATACAGTTCGTTTCCTGACACTTTGTGGCGGTGACATCAGGAAGTTAAAGCTGGCCGTTTTGTTCCAGATGACCTTTCAAGGAGCACCCTGTGTTTATTATGGCGATGAAATCGGCATGGATGGCGGATACGATCCGGACAACCGAAAATGTATGGAGTGGGACTCCCAGAAACAGAATCAAGAATTGTTCGAATACTATCGCTGGACGATCAGCCTTCGTAAATCTCATCCCGCATTCCGGAGCAGTGGATTTAAAGCGCTGGAGATTCCGGGTTATCCAAAGCTGCTTGTATATGAGCGGTGGGACAAACAAAGCCGGTTTATAATCGTATTGAACAATGAAGATGTTATGGCCGAAGTCATCATTCCTGTAACCGGAGCAGACACAATATGGGTAAATCTAAAGACGCAGAAACGGACTGAAACCTCCACATCCCAGCTGCATCTGAATCTGCCTGAATTCGGCTATGCGGTACTCCAAGCCGTTAATGATTAATCCGTAACATTATAAATTCAATCGTGGAAGGATGGAGACATATGCTGCATATCACAGCCTGTCTTCGCCCTTCTTTTTGCGCATAAACAAATCTTGATAAAGCCTTAAAAAGGCGGTTTATATGACCTAAAGCCCTCTAGGTTACCGTATCCTCCCTTAAACTCCCGTAATCTCCCCCTTGCTCTTCAACTGTTTCAGCCCATACGCCAAAGTTTATATACGAAGTAAGATAAATTATAAGGAGTGATTGGTGATGAGTAACGTAGAACATGAAGTAGAGAACGGAAGCAGCTTATTAAAAGGTATCTTTATTGGTAGCTTAATTGGTGCCGCAGCAGCCCTGCTATTTGCACCAAAGCCTGGTCGTGAAATGCGCAGTGATCTGTCAGATAAACTTTCTCAAGCTACAGACAAGACCAAAGAAGTTGCTGGTGCCGTAACTGACAAAACCAAAGCTATTGCGACAACCGTTGGCGAAAAAGCAACCGATTTGGCTAGTACGGTGTCAGATAAAGCTTCTGATATCTATACCACTGTCAGTGACAGCAAACAACAAATTGCCGCCACTCTTCAAGAGGCTGGAAGTAAAATTGGTGACACTGTAAGTGAAGCCTCAAGCAATGTAAGCTCGGATGTTAAAGACGCCTCTAAAGACGTAGCTGATGAAGCTAAAGCATCCTCTAAAGAGGTTGCCAATCAGGCTAAGGATGCGAAAGAGGATGTAAAATCCTCCTATAAATCCAATTACTAATCTGCGGCATCATACAGCTATCACTTTAACAAACAACAGCCAGCTGACCGCAGCTGGCTGTTGTTTAGTTACACCTTTATTCACATCAGCAGATACAACTAGACATTTAATTAATGCCCGTTCGGGCTATAGAAAGCAGGGATGGCGCATGGCAGATTCAAATAACCAAACAAAACCTTATGAAATTGATGAACATCCTTTCGAGTTGCGACATGAAGTGAAACGCTTAAACAGTCGTCTTGATAAGATCGCTCACTCACTGGAAAAATCAGAATTCAAAGACATTCTCGACAACTATTCAGATCCGAAAAAAAGAATCATCACAAACCTGATGGCCGGTATATCTCGGGGACTTGGACTATCTCTCGGAACATTTGTAGTCCTTGGTTTATTAGGCTACATTCTTAGTCTTTTTCTTAATGTTCCAGTAATCGGAGAGTATCTTGGCGAAATTAAAAAATACATTGATGCTAATAGCTAACCGCAAGACTATCAATCTATTCCCCAACTATCGACCGCTTCCCCCGCTTGTCCGTCTAATCCTCTAGGTTGGACGGACAAGCGGGGGAATAAGTCTACAACAGTATACAAATAAAGGACATGCGGGTCTCCAGTCAGCGGAGAGAGGCATGTCCTTATCGTCGAAAATGTATATTACCCATACAGGAACTCAATAGGAAGAGTTGGCCATAATCTGCTTTAACTTCTCAGTGGCCCGCTTCTGTATGCGTGAAACGCTCATCTGTGATACCCCCAGCTTCTGGGCGATCGCCCGCTGGGATTGTCCATCTTGGAACGCTAACAGCAGCACCTGCTGCTCCTGTTCCTTCAATTGACCTAGTGCTTGTTGCAAATCCATACGTTTCTCTACGGTCTCGTAATCATTTGCGTCAGAGCTGATCAGCTCGCCTAGTGTGGCTCCTGTCTCCTCTTGAGAAAGGGGCGAGTCTAGGGAGACGTAATGATAACATTCTCTGCCCGCCAGTACTTCTACAGTTTCTTCAACAGACAAATCAAGATAATGAGCAATCTCATCCACCGCAGGCGAACGTTCCAGCTTCACTGTTAGTTCGTCAATCGCGTGTTGAACAAGTGCTCCCTTTTCTTTAATCCGTCTAGGTACCTGTATGTACCAAGATTTATCACGTAGGAAATTCTTCATATGTCCAATCATGCTTTTCATCGCATAGGGCTCAAAAGGGATTCCAAGGCTAATATCATATTGCTGTAATAACCGGATGAGCGCCATTTGCCCGACCTGATATAAATCCTCATACAAGTCGGGGCGGTTGCGAGAAATTTTTCCAGCAGCCATTTTTACCATAGGCTCATATTTCTTAATCAGCACTGTTGCGCGTTCATTATCCTTAGTCTGCTGATATTCCCAAATTTGGGTGACTGCTTCATTCATGGACTCGGGGGGAGTCACCTTATCACTCATACCTTTTCCTCGCTAAAGTTAAGGTGCTTCTTCAAAGTTACTACCGTCCCTCTTCCGGCCTCACTTACGACGCTCACGTCATCCATCAACGCTTGCATTAAGTAGAACCCTAAACCGCCGACCTGAACGTCACTTAACTCTTTATCATGCAGTGTCATACGCTCACTGGACGAGTCTTCCAAACCGTCAAAGCTCTCCCCCTCGTCTTTGACTGTAATGGATAGGGCACTTTCACCCACCTCAAAGATTACATCAACCATTCCGTCTTGTTGTCCATAGGCGTACAATACTGAGTTGTTACACGCCTCTGATACAGCTACCTTCATATCTTCAATATCTTCGTAGGTGAAGCCCATTTTTGAAGCAATACCATATAAATTCAACCTAACAATATCCACATACTCTGCGCTAGCCGGCAGCTGAAGAATTACTTTTTGCACATCATCACTCATTCTTTGTTCTATCCTTTCCTAGTGGGAATTCTCTTGGGAGGCAAAAAACTTGGTAATACCAGTCATGTCAAACAGCTTCTGAATTTGGGGAGGAACATCCTCAACCATAAACTTAACGTCCATACCTTGTCTTGATTTCAGGATCGAAAGTAGAATACCAATACCCGTGCTATCGATGTATTTTAATTCTTTAAGATTTATTACTAAATCATGCTTCGTATCACCTACAAGCGGCTCCATTACCAAACGGAAATCGGAAGCCACGGATAGATCAAGTTCACCATTCAGGAAAACCGTACATACACTTTCTTTTGTCTCTGTCTTAGCGTGAAACTTATTACTTTTATGCGTGTTCATAGACGATCTCTCCTGATAAATATTTTCTATATTAATAACCTCATAGTCCTACCTTTGAAACAAATAACATTAAAATATAAACTAGTAAATCTTGGGTTACGCCTGAAAAATAGAGGTATCTGTTTCAACCATCCGATTATCGCTGCTAGAATACCGAGAGATAATCTGCTTAATACTACTCATCTTAAGTGGCTTGCTGATATAGTCATCCATTCCTGAGGCTTTACAGCGATTCTGGATGCCATCCATGACATTCGCAGTCATTGCAATAATAATAGTCTTCTCAGCCGCCGGACCGCCTTCTCGACGGATTTGAGCGGTTGCCTCCAGGCCATCCATTACTGGCATTTGGAGATCCATAAAGATAAAATCATAGGGCTGCTTAAGCGCCATTTGCACAGCCTGTTTCCCGTCCTCAGCCATATCAGCTTCATAGCCGAGCTTATCTAGCATGCTAACCATCAGACGCTGATTGATAGGATGGTCATCTACAACAAGGATTCGGCTTCTGCTCTCCTGATTAAGAAGAAGATGAGGCGATTCCTCTTCTTGATAACCTCCTGTCAAATCTTCTCCAGGTACGGATGCTTGTATCGTAAAAATAAAGGTAGCTCCTTTTTGCTCCATGGATTCTACCCGTATTTCTCCGCCCATCATGCCTACAAGGGATTTACATATGGCTAAACCAAGCCCTGTCCCCCCGTATTTCCGTGTCATTGAAGAATCCAGCTGTGAGAACGGTTGGAACAATCGGTCGCATTTCTCTGGAGAAATACCAATCCCAGTATCCATGATCGTGAACTCGACTTCTACCTTGTTCCCAGATGTTTCTTTGATGGAAGCGACTAAATAGACACCGCCTTGATTCGTAAATTTAACTGCGTTAGCAATCAGATTAATTAATACTTGGCGTAAACGGGCCATATCTCCATATAAAAGTCTAGGCAACTTCTGATCGATAAAATAAGCGAGCTCCAGGTTCTTTTTTCCCGCTTCCACCGAAAAGAGGCTGAACACCTCTTGAATACATGTGCGAAGTTCGAACAGCTGCTCTTCGATTTCCATTTTACCGGATTCCATTTTGGTGAAATCAAGAATATCGTTTATAACCGTAATCAACGTGTCTGCACTTTTCCGAATGATCTCGGAATACTCCTTCTGCTCAGGAGCAAGGTCAGTCTCCATTAATAAATCAATCATACCCACTACGCCATTCATTGGTGTACGAATCTCATGACTCATCATAGCCAGAAATTCCGACTTCGCTTTGGAGGCGATCTCCGCCTCTTCCTTAGCCTTTACGAGCTCACTATTTATGATTTCCAGTTCTTTCGTCTTTTGCTGCAGCAGCATGGTCTGAGTCTGATGCTTCTTGCTCGTAATATACATCTCGACAAAACCTTGTATCTTAGACTTCAGAATTTGTGGAATGAAGGGCTTGACCATATAATCAATAGCCCCTGCAGAATAGCCCGCGAATAAATGCTCCGCTTCCTTACTATTCGCAGAGATAAAGATAATCGGAATTTCCTTTGTTTTTTCTCTGGCTTTAATCAACTTTGCGGTCTCGATCCCATCCATACCTGGCATCTGCACGTCCAGTACGATGACAGCAAAATCATACCTTAACAAACACCGCAGCGCTTCTTCGCCGGAGGTGGCTTTGACTAGCTCATAATGCTGGCTTTCAAGTACCGCCTCCAGCGCCAGCAGATTTTCAGGACGGTCATCTACTAGTAGTATATGAATTGGTTCTTGAAACCCCATAGGACCACCCTCCTTCATGCGTTATTTTATGTTACGGTATATTTTTTCTACTCTGTCCAAAGACTCATAACAATCGCTGTACTTCGTAAAGTGAATGGATTCTTTAGAGCCTAGAACAAGTATTCCAAAACGACTCAAACTTTCATGAAACAAGCCGTGAACATGATCCCGCAGCTCATCATTGAAATAGATCATCACATTGCGGCAGAAAATAACATTAAACTCATTAAAAGAAGTATCTGTAGCCAAGTTATGCTCAGCGAATATAATGTTTTTGCGTAAATATGGCTGTAAAATAACCGAGTTATACTTCGCTGTATAGTATTCAGAGAATGCCCGGGTACCTCCCGCCTCCAAATAATTCTTAGTGTACTGCTTCATTCTGCTAATATCATAGACGCCTTCCTTAGCCTGCTGTAAAGAACGCTCATTCATATCTGTGGCATAAATCCGAGCCTTATCGTAAAGCCCTTCTTCATGAAGCAGGATGGCCATAGAGTATACTTCTTCACCAGTGGAGCATCCAGCATGCCAGATACGAATATAGGGATAAGTCCTCAACAACGGAACTACCTTCTGGCGAAACGTTAAAAATAACCCCGGGTCCCTAAACATTTCGGTAACCGGAATGGAGAGACTATAGACAAATCGTTCAAAACAGGCACGATCATGCAGCACCTTTTCTTGCAGCGCGGATATGCTGTGTACATTCTCCGCATGCACATGATGCCAGATACGTCGCTTCAAAGAAGGCAACGCATAATTCCGGAAATCATATCCATATAAACGGTGTACTCCATCAAGGAGCAGCTCGATCTCAATTTGCTCCAACTCGTCACTTCCTACCATAACGGGCTGCTCCTCATATCCGTGTTCTATCGCTTTCATTGTTATCCCGACTCCCTTATTAACACACCGTAATTCTAGTCATGTTAGTTCTTAAAAAGGTATTACCCCAAATTTGAGTTTACGAATACAACCAGACACGCATTAACGAAAGAAGTTGACCTGTTGCGATCGGTTTCTTCATATAATCAGAAGCTCCCGCTTCAATACATTTGGCGCGATCCTCTTTCATTGCTTTGGCGGTAAGCGCAATAATAGGCAGTTTCTGATATTGCGGCATTTCACGGATTCGGCGCATAGCTTCATATCCGTCCATTTCCGGCATCATCATATCCATAAGCACGAGATCAAAATCTTCTTGCTCTACCAGCATTTCCAGCGCTTCACGTCCATTCTCCGCAAACTTCACTTCCATGTGGTATTCTTCCAGTACACTAGAGAGTGCAAAAACATTACGAATATCATCATCGACGAGCAGTATTTTCTTCCCTTCGAATAACTCTTCTTTGTTATGCAGCTTCTGCAAAATTTTACGTTTATCTTCCGGAAGATTGGCTTCTACCCGGTGCAAGAACAACGTTGTCTCATCCAGTAGTCGTTCCGGAGAACGAACATCCTTAATAATTATGGATTCAGCATACTTGCGGAGCTGTGTCTCCTCTTTGCTATCTAAATCCTTACCTGTATAAATAATAATAGGAAGATCATTTAATTCTTCATCATCACGAATCTGATCCAGCAATTCAAAGCCGTTCATATCCCCAAGCATAAGATCCAGAACCATACAATCATATCTCTGCTTGCGCAGCTCCATCAGTGCCTCATTGCCGGTTGATACCGCGGTGATAGCTACATCATCGTGACCAATCAATTCCATAATGGAACGACGTTGAATCTCATCATCTTCAACAATCAGAAGGTACTTCACTGTGCTGGACGTATAGTTCTCAATTTGTGAGAAAGCCCGCTCCAATGCTTCTCTTGAAGATGGTTTTCTAAGATACGCCATAGCTCCCATCATTAATCCTTGCTTCACTTCATCGTTCACTGAGATAACATGAACAGGAATGTGACGGGTCTGAGATGCACTTTTCAGCTCTCTAAGGATGGTCCAGCCGTCCATTACAGGCAGCTGTATATCGAGAATGATCGCATCTGGCAAATAAGTTTTTGCCATCTGTAGTCCAATATCGCCTTGAAGCGCTACTAAACCTTTAAATCTGCGCCCACGAGCCATGTCTAACAAGATTTTCGCAAAGCTTTCATCATCTTCAATAATAAGCAGGACTTTGTCATTTGCCGTCAAATTGTCACGATCATCCTCAATTGTCAGTTGTGGAAGGGGTACGTTAACGGCTGCTGGCACTAAGGTTGGAAGCATGTCTCCAATATATTCATCATATGTGGAATCCTCTTTGGACACCGCAGCTTCTATTTCTGCACGTTGTTTACTGTAATTTGCCTTCACCGGCAAATATAAAGTGAAGGTACTGCCTTGTCCCTCACGGGATTCGAGCACAATAGCGCCACCCATTATACGAACCAATTCACGGCTGATCGACAATCCCAACCCCGTGCCTCCATATTTACGGCTGGTTGTTCCGTCTACCTGCTGGAAGGCTTCGAATACAATATCTGTTTTGTCAGCCGGAATACCAATGCCACTGTCCTTCACAGCAATAGCAATATATTCATTATCACTCGGCAGATTTAGTGGCAAGAGATTATTATCTGCCGGGCTAACTGAAAACTCAATAAAACCTTCGGTTGTAAATTTAAAGGCATTGGAGAGCAGATTTCTTAAGACCTGCTTCAACCGGTGACTATCGGCAATAACGCTATCTGGCAGCGGCTCGTTAAAGGCTATCCGTAAGGAGAGTCCTTTTTTGATCGCCTGCGGAGCAAAATTCTGCTTCACAAAGCTTTTCAGCTCAGTCAGTTTAATTTCTTCATGATTCAGTTCCATTTTTCCTGCATCAACCTTGGATAGATCGAGAATTTCATCAATCATTTTAAGCAGGTCAGCACCTGACATGTAAATCGTATGGGCAAATTCAACCTGTTTCTCCGTTAGATTACCATCTTTGTTCTCAGTAAGCAGCTGAGACAAGATCAGCAGACTGTTGAGCGGCGTCCGCAATTCATGGGACATGTTCGCCATAAATTCCGATTTATATTTACTAGTCACGGATAATTGCATAGCCTGTTTCTCTAGCTGAACCTTAGCATGCTCAATTTCATCTTTTTTCTCCTCAACCTCCTGCACTTGCTCCTCTAGTGCACGAGTCTTGGCGACGAGTTCCGTATTGTAATGCTCCAGTTCCTCCTGCTGACGTTGCAGCAGTTCTTCTGAACGTTTAAGCGCATCTGTCTGCTCTTCCAAGTTCTCATTAGAACGGCGCAGTTCTTCTTGCTGAGTCTGCAGCTCCTCTGACTGACATTGCAGTTCTTCCGTAAGTGCTTGTGACTCACGCAGTAATTTCTCTACAATCAGACGACGACTAATATTATTGAAAATAATGCTTAAATTATTCGCAAGTTGTTGCAGCAAATCATTTTTCAGACTGCTAAATGGCTGGAATGAAGCGAATTCTACTACACCGAGCAGCTCGTCTTCAAAAATAAGCGGATGAATGGAAATATATCCTGGCTGTGAATCCACAAAGCCGGATTTCACGGAGATATAATCTTCAGGAGCCCGCTCCAATCTGATTGGGTGCATATCAAGCGCACTTTGTCCTACAAGCCCTTCTCCAATCAAAAAACCTTCCTTTGGTTTCTTATCGTTATCTACTGCATAATAACCACTGCTTCGTAAAAAATCGGGACGGTTAGCATCCTTCAAATATACTGCCCCAAACTGGGCTCCCAGCACAGGGGTGAACTCGTTGATAAAGGTCTGTGAGACCTGATCCAATGAGCTAACCCCCCGGAGAAGTTCTGTCACCTGAGCAACATTTGCATTCAGCCAGGATTGATCATTCTGTGCCTGTGCATAAGCCTGTTCCATTTGCTGTTTCTCTTCAAGATCTAATGCCATTTTCTTAAAGACAAGGGCAACCTCACCAATCTCATCTTTCGAAGTAACCTTTATGCGCCTTATGGCCCGAATTCTGCCGTTGCCAAAGCTGGTAATCATCATCGAAACGACATTAAGCCCCCGCGTAATGCTTGGAATGATCCATAGAACAACTCCAAGTCCAAGTAGCAGGCCCACAATCATCATCAAGATGACCATCTGAGTAGAGCTTTGATAGGCATCTTTAGCTTTTGCGCTCTCTTCATTCATAATAAAGGCATTATAATCAGAGAGACTGTTCAGAGCATTTAACACGGCATTCTGAATCGCTTGTCCCTCTGTGTTAGAATACGTGCTGGCATTCTGGAAATAACCAGCTGATAGCAGCTTCAATATTTTTTCCTGATAATTTAGATAGATCGTATAAGAATCATCAATTTGATTAACGATCTGCATCTCTTCAGCGCTAGTCATTGATTCTTTTATTTTGTCGTAGTGCTCATTCGCCTTAGCTATTTTTTTATCAATCTCTTTTTTTTGTGATTCTACCGTTGATGTATCCGCGCTTAACATGGTCGTCGTTAATATGCGCGCCATATCATTCACTTCTCCACGCATACCTGAAGAAGAGCGCCCCTTCATATATCTATCCTGGTAACCCTCAAGCTGACCATTCATATAATCCAAACGATCGTATCCAATCATTGTAAGTGCCAGCATAATCGCCAGCATCGCACTAAAACCAATTAAGAGTTTAGCCTTTATTTTCATCCTCATTCTGTTCCCTTCTTCAGTGAGATCCACACTATACATTTGTCATCGTCACGCTCTTTAGGAACATCAGCATTAAAAAAAGCAGCCCGTATAGTTTCTTCCTTCCATTCATGCTCAACATTTAAATGCTTAATCATAAACTTCAGCTGCTCTTCCTGTTCACCCTCAACCAGCTCCAGCAGACCATCTGTATAGAGAACCAAATGCCCTTCATCTTCGTAGGTCAAGCTCTGAGGCTGAATATCAATCCGTTCAAACAGGCCTACAGGGTGACAATTACTTTCCAGCAAGACCGGAGTCTTAGCTGCGCCCTCAAAAAATAGCGCAGGTGGATGCCCGGCGTTAACGTAGTCAATACGCTTTATACGAGTGTCGATCACAAGATAAATCGTCGTAAAATAATATTGAATCAGCTTTTTCTCAATATAAAGTTGGTTAAACCTTCGATTGAGTTCCTGAATTACCTTTTCCGGCTCTACATAGGTAGTTACCGTATCCTTTAATACTGACGCAAGGAACATGCAAAAAAGAGAGGACGATATACCGTGTCCCATAATGTCCAGGAGGATTACGCCATATCGGCCATCCCCAAGGGGATACCAGGCATATAAATCACCCGCCAATTCAGAGGAAGGCTGATAGATAGCATGCACCTCGAAATTCTCTTCCTGCAGGGGTAGGCTGAGTACAGCATTCTGCACGAGTGCAGCCAGTCTCAATTCCTCCTGAATCCGCTGATCCCGTTCCTTATGCCAATCTTTCTCACGTTTCAACCGCAGAGCAAGCCGAATCCGGGCCATTAGCTCCACTTTATTAATAGGTTTCGTAACATAATCTACTGCACCTGCATCCAACGCTTCGGCCAATTTCTTTGAATCACCTACAGCTGTAACCATTATTATTGGAATATCCTTAAGATGTTCGTATTGCTGCACAACACGACATGCTTCGATCCCATCCATTTCTGGCATCATCATATCCAGTAAAATCAGATCAATATCTGACATCCGGGGACGTCCATCTTCACTCCCCGAACCGATTCCAAGCCGTTCCAGCATCTCTTTGGCAGAGGATGCGGTTACGAAATTTCGGTAATCTTCTTTTTTCAGGATTTCACGGATAATGATAACATTAGTCGGATTGTCATCCACGATTAAGATTCTCATCATCTTCACCTCACACGATTAGTATTACGACCGTAAAATTCTGCAAACCTACTAACTATATCATACGCTATTTCACAGTGTTATTTCTATTTTCATAATATGTAAATATAGTCATAGGATCAATTTACGTATTCAGCAAAGTAACCTCCAGCCCCACTATACCTAGTGGGGCTGGAGGTTACTCTATTCTAAAGACAGCCTATGTTTATTAACCAATTTGCTCAAATATGAAACAGATTAGGAAGAAATACTATCAAATAAATCAATTCCTTCAAATTCACCCGCCAAATTTCGATATATTTTGAGTGCGTTATTCCCTCTCAGGTATACATCCCCATCTTCGGCTATAAAATACGGTTTGCCCAGAGTATCTTGCAGATTATCTGTTAAAGGATCGATTTCTACGCCATCTACATGTAAACCGAACTGCTGTGCTTGCGGAGGTGCAACATGTACATAAAGTACAACACCCTCGCCCACACCCACTGTCACATCTGCGTAATGGTACTCCACTGTCTCTAGCAATGGATCATTTGTCACCGCAAGCGGATTGCCTTTGGTCAGAAGCAGTTCTTCCTTTGTGGTGTATAAAGCGACACCTTGCAGAGAATCAAAGCGATTTATATATGGGCTGGATTCTGAAGCATGTTCAAATGCGAGAACCGACTTAGGTTGTTCAATAAAAGTAGAGATAGGCACCAACTGTGGAGACGCATCAAAGTATGGGAAAAGAAGACCAAATAAAAGGATCATCATGTTCATGTTGTGTCCCACCTTTCTTATCTGCAGCCACCGATTACAGAAGCCTTACTATCTTATGCTTAATGACGAAATTTCTTCCAAAGAGTTGCAGCTACGTCTACACCTTTTAGCACTGTAGCTATTTTTCCCGGTGACTTCTCAGCATAAATGGCATCATAGGAGTTAACAGTACGTTCTTCAGCAGGAGTTAGCGGAGCTTCTTTTATAGAGACTTCCTTACTTTTCTCCTTCAGCTCACGCGATTTACGATATTTCTCGATCACTGTGACTGACACTTGTTTGACTGTTAAGGTTAGCTCATTCATAACATCACCCAGATTCTTGACAGAATCGATGACTGGGTCAATCTTCTGAATCTTATGCTGTACATCGGCAGTGATTTCATTTGCGTGTCTGACCGTCGTTTTCACTTCATAAGTAAGCTCATCCATCGTCTTCTGTACTTCCACCAAGGTTTGGCTGACTTTGTCGAGTGAATCCTTTGCCGACTTTAAAGTTTTAATTAAAAAGAAAACAAGTACTGCGAATGCAATTGCGACGAGTGCTACACTAAGTTCAATGATCATATTCATAACCCCTTCCATATCTCATAAATATCGGCTAATCAGCCTTGTATACTGCATAGTTACCCCTGGTCCCATAAGCCGAAACATCTTGTCGAGCGTTGTCAAGAGTCCCTCTTCCCTTTTGTTTCAAAATCAAAGTCCCCGTTTATACAATGACTACATTAATCAAAAAAGGATAGGTGATATGTAATGTTAAAATGGTCCGCAATACTACTTGTAGCCGCAGTAATCGCCGGAATCTTTGGTTTCTTCAACCTAGTAGCTGCCGCTGCTGGTCTTGCTAAGATCCTGTTCTTCGTCTTCCTGGTTCTGTTTGTAATTTCTCTCTTCACGGGACGCAGAGGCAGATCTATGTAGCCCCTCTTATTAATGGTGTGACTGTTGTATCCCTCCCATATCTATCCATATATCTTATTCATCATGCAGAAAGTATAGGTCATTCCTGCACAGATGTCACTTGAGAAAATAAGAAATGTTGAATGGGTGGTTCATCACGCATCAATTACGTTTACTAGCTTATTAACAAACAGCGCTTTTGGAAAAAAATACATCCAACCCCCACAGGAGGAACCAAACATGAAAAAAATCGCCAGCCTTACAGTAGCCTTAGGACTTATGGCTTCCATTGCAGCTACAGCTTCAGCAGCTGAAGTAACAGGAACTACTACGGCTCCTGCAACCGTAACTGGAAGCACTTACAGCAATTCTTTTGAAACCATTATTACTCCAGCGGATATGAGTCCAGCTACACCGCAAATAGTGCTGACTGAGAAAACACCTTTCTACTTTTCAGTCGGAGGTATAATTCCAGCAGGCTGGCTTGGCGTTCAGACTCTTGATACAACAGGTGAAGTCATTTCGGATACTTGGGGTAATGAATGGAGAGAAATTTACACTTGGCTAGGAAAAGCATGGGTTAAGGTTCCTGTATCAGCCAATGTGATTTTGCCATAATTAATCAATAAGCGAAGAAGGGGTGTCCCAAGAGCCAAGAAAATGGCCGATGGTACTGCCCTTTTTTTATGTGGAGAGTACATATTCTGAACAGATAAACAGGAAGAGCTACCCCTTCAGTAGAGAATTCTACTAAAAGGATAGCCCTCTTGCGCGTACGCCCGCCATCGTTCACCCGTCACAAACATGCGATGCTGTCGCTTCCTGCATTTTCATATATTTAGCGAATGACCGAACCTCCGTAGAGAAAACGATTCATCCAAGAAGCGCTTAGTTTATCTACTCTTACCCCGCCTGAAGCTACGGAATAAGTTTGTAGAACTTGTCCATCTCCTAGATACATTGCAACATGCGATATTCTAGCTGTAGATTTGTCGATTCCCTCATAAGCAGAAGCAGAATTCCCCTTATAATCCATAAAGAACATTAAGTCGCCGCGCTTCAAATTGGAAATAGACGTAACCACCGTACTATTCGACTTCACCCAATCTCCCTGTTGACGGGAATCCGCCGGCAGTTTGAGATTGGCTGCATCCATAAAAATTTGCCGGATGAAGTCCGAGCAATCAAAGGTGCTTGTATCATTTCTGCTGGAGCCATACTCATAAGGCGTTCCTAGATATCCCATACCTGCAGCAATCACCCGTTCGATTTGGGCTGAAGCCCCCGGTGTGGTTACAGGTGGATTGGGTGTAGGCGTTGGTGTTGGTGTTGGTGTTACCGTTCCAGATCCCCCACCGTTTCCTGAAAGTGTACTATATTGTTCACTTGAACTTATATATCCGATGCTACCATCCGCCGCTTTAACTTGATACCAGTAACTGTTAGGCTGCGCCAGAACTTCTACTTTTTCTCCCTTATTCAAAAGCTTCATTATTTTCCCGCTTGTTGAAGGTGAAACTCGAAGATTCACACCATACTTAATGGTGCCAGTTTGTGCCGATGGTGTCGTTACTGAAGCAGAGGATACACTGATATATTTATCTCCTGCACTTGTATAACCCACTGAACCATCAGCCGTTTTTACTTGATACCAATAGCTGTTCGGCTGCGAAAGGATCTGCACTTGATCTCCCTTTTGCAAGTACTTCACTATTTCTCCGTCAGTAGAAGGGGTGCTGCGAAGGCGAACACTAGCCTCGATCACACCTGTTTGAACGGCTGAAGCTGCTGTAACTGAATTAGATGAACTTGAGGCTGCCGCTGCTTGTCCAGGAGCAGATACTCCTAAACCTGCAACAATTGCAGCAGATACTAACAAAGATGCTGTAATTTGCTTATGTGATTTGATCATACGTTCCCCCAAATTCCATGATGAGATTTCAATAAAGGATTGTACTACATTATTCCTTTATGCCCTCATTATAGGCTTGCCCGGGATTTGGAACATGCTCCAAATTTCACATATAATCATGCCACTTTATGGTAACACACAGGTCTAAAGTCTCGATTTCTCCTTGAATATGTGTTATTTTTCCTTAATATAGCATTTCGTGATTTATTTTTTAGGTTCCACGTGCACCTGCACATTCATAATATTATGCATTTTGCTCATTCTTTCTTCGATGGAATCACTTATTTCATGACCTTCCGTCACAGAAATATTCGCATCCACTTCCACTACAACATCCACATGCACATGATTACCATGAACCCGTGCCTTCACATCTTTAATCTCTTCAACTCCCGGCGTTCGAGCAATCGTACTGCGTAGATCCATCAATTTATCTTGATCAAAGCCATCGGTAAGCCGATAGGTCGAATCACGAAAAATATCCCAAGCGGTCTTGGAGATAATGAGTCCGACAAGAACAGCTGCTGCGGAATCAATCCATGGCAAACCAAACTGTGCACCCACAATCCCAACTGCGGCTCCAACACTGACCATTGCATCAGAAAAATTATCCTTAGCCGCTGCCATAAGTGCCCCACTGTTAATTTGTTTGGCCAGTCTTTTGTTATATATGTATACCCCCATCATAGCTACTGCACATACAATAGCCACCCCTGCCGACCAGAGCTGCGGCGTTTCTTTTGTACGATCGAAAAAGGAACGCACCGCCTCCACAATCACTTGAAGGCCCACTACCGCCATGATAAAAGAAGCCAACAACGCCGCTACGGTCTCTGCCCGGAAGTGCCCATAAGCGTGGTCAGAGTCAGGTGGCTTCCGCGAAATCCGTAACCCCACCAGTACAGCTATGGATGCTACGATATCTGTTAAATTGTTGACCCCGTCCGCTACGAGTGCGCTAGATGCAAATAAATAACCACAAACCAGCTTGAATGATGATAGGATGAGGTAAGCCGCTATGCTCACCCAAGCTCCTCGTTCACCTTTACGTATATCTTCGTAAATATCAGTCATTCTTGGCTCCCCCTCTTTTCCCCGATTATTTTAAATACGGAAAAGAATTCTTTCAATTATTCTTGCCCTTGTGGCAGCATTTAAAAACAATTAGAATAAAGTGTAAGGACTTGCTTCGAAGGAGGTTATCATAATGAGCGAAAGCAACGATAAAGGAAAAATCAACTTAGCGGAAGCTATCCGTAAAAAACTGGAACAGAAGAAGCAACAATCTTCCTCCAAGCCTGGATCCACATTTCAGGCCGGTTCCGCCAAACCGCTAAAAAGCCAAAATAACAAAAAGCCTAACAACCAACGCCGTCGTACTGGCGGATCTTAGTATTTACTTATACTTAAACATAAACGGCTGCGAATCCCTCGGGGAAACGCAGCCGTTTATACGTTCGTCCTGCCTGATAGGATGGATTAGAACTCTTCAAATTCATAATTGCTTCTCTTTAATGTACGATTAGCCAGCTGAAAACATGCGCTTTGGGAAACCTCAAGGGCTAAAGACTCCTGTCTTGGAAACCCCGCATACACCCCGTAGAATTCTACTTGTGAATAACTTTTCAAAATTGAAATTATAAAGACAGCTACCCTGATCCTAAAAGGATTAGTGTAGCTGCTTCATGGATTCCTTCCGCATAGCGGAAATTAAATATTATACTTCTACAGGATACATGCGCTGGCGCATTTCCTTAATTTCTGGATTCTCCAAATATTCATCGTAGCTCATGGAGCGATCAATTACACCTGTAGGTGTAATCTCGATGATGCGGTTAGCAATGGTTTGGATGAACTGATGGTCATGGGAAGTGAATAGAATCGTGCCATCGAAATCGATCAGCCCGTTATTAAGTGCCGTGATGGATTCCAGATCCAAGTGATTGGTTGGTTCATCGAACACAAGCACGTTCGCGCCGTTGAGCATCATTTTGGCCAGCATACAGCGAACCTTCTCGCCCCCGGACAGCACACTTGCTTTCTTCAGTGCTTCTTCTCCGGCGAACAACATACGGCCCAAGAATCCACGCAGGAAAGTTTCGTCCTGATCTTTAGAATACTGGCGTAGCCATTCTACAAGATTCATTTCCACACCATCGAAATAGCTGGAGTTGTCTTTCGGGAAATACGCTTGAGTTGTAGTTACTCCCCATGTATATTCGCCCGCATCCGCTTCTTGCTCACCCATGATCACATCAAACAGCAGTGATTTAGGCTGGGAGTAAGGGCCTACAAACGCAATCTTATCCCCTTTATTTACTACAAAGCTAATTTCATCAAGAAGCTTTTCACCTTCAACCGCTTTGGACAATCCGCTGACTGTCAGCAATTGTTTACCCGCTTCACGTTCTGGTTTGAAGTTAAGGAACGGATATTTACGGTTGGACGGACGAATGTCGTCCAGTGTAATTTTCTCAAGTTGCTTCTTACGTGATGTCGCTTGTTTAGACTTGGAAGCATTGGCCGAGAAACGCTGGATAAATGCCTGCAATTCCTTGATTTTATCTTCCTTCTTCTTGTTCGAATCACGCTGCAAAGCTTGCGCAAGCTGACTGGACTCATACCAGAAGTCGTAGTTGCCGACGTACATCTGGATTTTGCCAAAATCAATATCCGCAATATGCGTACATACTTTATTCAGGAAGTGACGGTCATGGGATACGACGATAACAGTACCTTCATAGTCCATGAGGAAGTTCTCTAACCAGCCAATAGATTCGAGATCCAAGTGGTTGGTAGGCTCATCTAGCAGCAGGTTATTTGGACGGCCAAACAAGGCTTGCGCCAAGAGTACCCGTACCTTTTCATTGCCGCTCAGTTCGGCCATTTTTTTGTCATGCAGTTCACGCATAATTCCGAGACCAATCAGCATGGCAGCTGCATCTGGCTCAGCATCCCAGCCGTTAAGCTCAGCGAACTCACCTTCAAGCTCCCCTGCACGCAGGCCATCCGCTTCTGTGAAATCGGACTTCGCATAAAGCGCATCCTTTTCTTTCATAATTTCATAAAGACGTGTATGACCCATAATTACGGTCTCAAGTACTGGGAATTCATCATACTCAAAATGGTTCTGTTTGAGTACTGCGAGACGTTCGCCCGGTGTAACATGTACCTCACCGGTATTTGCTTCGATCTCACCAGACAGAATTTTCAGAAAGGTTGATTTACCGGCACCATTGGCACCAATCAAACCGTAGCAGTTACCAGGGGTGAATTTTATGTTTACATCTTCAAAGAGAGCGCGTTTTCCGTAGCGGAGTGTTACGCCGCTTGTGCTAATCATTACGCATTACCATCCTTTTCACTTAGGGTTTCGGCTCATTATAGCATAAATAGAGAGCAAAAAGCCCGTAAAATAGCCTTTTCAGCTGTTCTCTCCAATACTAAAGTTATTCCAGCTGCTGTACAGAGGTCGCCAGTTAGGAGGAATTTTTTCAATTATTGTCCAGTTATGCGATTCTTGGGTTGTATAATAAGCGTTTCGCCATAGCTGAGCGTACGGATTCGTTCTTCAGAAATACCCTGTTTAAGCCGGGCACTTTCCATCCGATCCAGCGCTTCCCGGGCCGTATCATCAGCAAGTCTATAGGTGCCGTAATGCATCGGAATCATGGTCTCCGCTCCAACATCTACAAATGCTTGTATAGCCTCTTCAGGGGTTACATGCTGCGAGGTCATGAACCACTCCGGTTCATAAGCTCCAATCGGCATGAGTGCAACATGAAGCTTATAGCGGCTCCCAATCTCCTTAAAACCCGGAAAATAACCGCTATCTCCTGCGAAATACAGGTTAGGAGGCAGCTTGTCGCTATCCGATTCGATCGGCTGCAGAATGTATCCTCCCCAATGAGAAGTATTCGTGTCCCAAGGCGTTCTCCGCGTCCAGTGCTGAGTCGGCACGAAGGTAAGCTTAATTTTACCTAGCGTATTTTCCTGCCACCATTCCATTTCTATGCAGTTATGAAATCCTTTGCGGAGCATCTTTCGTTTCAAGCCTATAGGAACAACAAGGGTTGTCCCTGCTCTATATAATTTACGGATAGAAGCCATATGCAAGTGGTCATAATGAGAGTGCGAGATCAGAATCAGGTCAATGGGAGGCACTTCGCTGAGCGGAATCCCGGGTTGCCCTAATCTTTTTTCAAAGCCTAGTCTTCTCGCCCAAATTGGATCAGTAATGATATTCATCCCTTCATATTGAAGGAAAAACGTTGAATGCCCAATCCACGTAATGGTGGTCTCCAGGCGATTCTCCGCCAGATAAGCTAACCTCGGCGGCGTACTTGGCACTACATATGAATAATCTTTTTTCTTCCGTCGACGTTCCTCCCGCCACTTACGAAACTCTTTAAGTGTTTTATCGGTACTCACATTGTCGAGGTTATTGTAGCGAAATTTAGCCATAGAGCACCTCATCTTTAGAAGTTTGCCGAGCATGCTTTACTTTAGCGAATATAATACAACTATATTGAACGGCAGAGTATTTTGCAAAATATACAAGTTACTTGGTAATGGTGCGCCCTTTTTCCGCAAAATATCTAAGTACCCTTTTGTGTTTCACGCCAGAAATGAGATAATATGTGTATAAAGTATGGCGGTGCATATACCGTTCAAGGGGGAGCTACGTATGAAGATTACTTTTATTGAACCGACTCCAAGTCCAAATACGATGAAGCTTCATTTGGACGAAAGTCTGGAACCTGGAATCCGCAGAACCTATACACCAGAAAGTGAACGTTCCGCACCGGCCTGGGCACGCGAAATGTTAACGATACCGGGCGTTATTAGCATCTATCACGCTGCTGACTTTGCAGCGCTCGAACGCAAGGGCAATGCGGATTGGGCAGCGATTCTAAGAGAAGTCCAGAACCGCTTCGGCAACAGCGAAGGCTTAAATGACGATTGGAATCTTGCCGATGAGAACGCTGGCGCTCATTTCGGCGAAGCTCAAGTCTTCGTCCAGATGTTCCGCGGAATTCCGCTGCAAATCCGCGTTAAGACCGGCGCGAATGAAGAGCGCATCTCCTTAGCAAACCGCTTCACGAAGGCGGTTATGGATGTGGCTAGCGCCGTGATGATTAAAGAGCGTAAGCTCACTGATTACGGCGTGCGTTATGGCGAGCCCGCGGAGATTGCACGCGAGGTGGAGCAAGAGGTCGAAGCGGCGTATCCGCAGGAACGCCTCGACTCTCTCGTGCAGCAAGCCATTGCGCACGGCGCCGAAGGTGAGTTCGTCGAGCAGAGACGAACCCGCAGTCAGGATGAGCTGCTGCGAGACCTGAAGCATGAGGATTGGCGCGTGCGCTACGCCGCGCTGGAGGATCTTACGCCGACGGCGGAGCTCCTGCCGGAGCTTAAGGCGGCGCTGCACGATCCCAAGCTGCATATTCGCAGGCTTGCGGTCGTGTATCTAGGCGACCTTCGCACGCCTGAAGCGATGGAGCTGCTCTATGAGGCGATGGCAGACAGCGCGCCAGCCGTGAGACGTACGGCAGGCGATACGCTGTCCGACATCGGCGATCCTGCCGCCACGCCAGTGATGACGGCGGCACTGACAGATAAGAGCAAGCTTGTCCGCTGGCGCGCAGCTCGTTTCCTCTATGAGGTGGGCACATCCGATGCCCAAGAAGCGCTGTCAGTTGCGGCGGAAGATCCGGAATTCGAGGTTGGACTTCAGGCCAAAATGGCTTTGGAACGTATCGCTTCCGGTGAAGCAGCGGCGGGTACCGTTTGGCAGCAAATGTCAGAGCGTCGTCGCAGCTAACATTCCCTACCGGATTTTGTCATTGCTTGACTTGCGAACTTGCTTTATACTAATTCCTGTTGTTTATAAATGAATGAAGTAAAGATAGCCTCGTCATACTAAGATGAGGTAGAGGTCGCGGATATAAAGAGTACGCGCGTGGAGACGTTAGAGCCGTCTATGAATCGCGTCGAAAGGAATATCTGCCGAAGTCTGCACTGTCGCTCTTACAGCGGTGCAGGCTGGGGCCGTTGCCGAAAGGCACGGAACTGTCACATTGTATAACCTGCATAGCAGCAGGTCATAATGTGTTGCGCTATCTTCACAGGGAGTATGATGCGGAGCTGTATAGATGGAAACCGCAGATATAGTCTGCGGTTTCTTTGCGTTTACAGAATTTGTATATTTAGTGTTTGTCCATAACCTTATGGAGACCACCAAATACACTCTCCCGCTCTGCGGGAGGAAGCAGCTCAGCACTCCCCGTTCATGAATTGAAAGATTAGATCATAAGGAGTGTCAAATCATGCAGGGCAAGCAGCAAAATCTAGCACAAGGCAACGTAGGTAACCCGCCTGAGCTAAAAAAATCATTTAAAGCAAGGCATTTGACCATGATTGCGCTTGGAGGATCTATTGGTACTGGACTCTTCCTGGCCAGTGGTGGCGCTATCGCTTCAGCCGGACCCGGTGGAGCACTTCTAGCCTATACGGCTGTTGGTGTTATGGTTTATTTCCTCATGACCAGTCTGGGAGAGCTCGCTACCTATTTGCCGGATTCGGGCTCATTCAGCACTTACGGCACGCGTTTCGTCAGCCCCGCTTTTGGGTTCGCCATCGGCTGGAACTTCTGGTATAACTGGGCGGTTACGATTGCAGCAGAATTGTCTGCCGCCACCGTCATTATTAAATATTGGTTCCCGGACAGTCCCTCCTTTCTCTGGAGTCTCGTGTTCCTGCTGCTGATGTTCGGTCTTAATTTCCTATCTGCTCGTGGATACGGAGAATCAGAATATTGGTTTGCCATTATCAAAATTATTACTGTTATCGCCTTCCTTATTGTCGGAGTTTTGATGATTTTCGGAATCATGGGCGGAAAAGCCGTAGGCTTCAGCAATTTCCAGATCGGGGGCAGCTCGTTCCACGGTGGCTTCTTCGCTTTCGTCGGTGTCTTTATGGCTGCGGGATTCTCCTTCCAAGGCACCGAGCTAATCGGTGTTGCAGCAGGTGAGAGTGAGAACCCTCGCCGTAACGTACCTATTGCTATTCGCCAAGTCTTCTGGCGTATATTAATCTTTTATATCCTCGCTATACTAGTAATCGGAATGCTGATTCCTTACACGAATCCAGATCTGCTGCGCGGTGGTATTGATGATATCGGAGTCAGTCCGTTTACGATCGTATTTAATAAAGCAGGACTTGCTATTGCCGCATCCGTCATGAATGCTGTCATTCTCAGCTCCGTATTGTCAGCCGGGAACTCGGGAATGTACGCCTCCACCCGCGTCCTGTACGCTATGGCTAAGGATGGAATGGCTCCACGTGCTCTAGGCAAGCTTAATCGCCGCGGTGTTCCTGTTGGTGCTTTGCTCGTGACCACAGCCGTTGGTATGTTAGCCTTTTTAGCATCATTCTTTGGTGATGGTGCTGTATACAACTGGTTGCTTAATGCTTCCGGTATGTGTGGATTTATTAACTGGCTCGGCATCGCTGTCTGCCATTATCGTTTCAGACGCGCCTTTATAGCTCAAGGTCATTCCCTTGATGAGCTGCCTTACCGGGCTAGATGGTTCCCGTTTGGGCCTATATTTGCCTTAGTACTTTGTACGGTAGCCATCCTTGGCCAGAATATGGGTGCCTTCTCAGGTGGAAACATCGACTGGTACGGTATTGCCGTTTCCTATATCAGCCTGCCATTATTCGTCTTGATTTGGGCCGGCTATCGCTTCTTCCGCAAGAGTAATATTATTCCTTTGGAAAAATGCGATCTTAGTACTCACCCAGAATAAATAGACTCCGCAAAAATGGATATCCAGAAGCCTGAAAGGCTGCGGGATATCCCTTTTTATATAAATCAATCTAGTATATTCAACTCCTGATTTTACTTAGCCCTTTGCCTATTCCCAAGTCACATACACTTTTAGATCACCCGTATTATCAAAAGAAGTGCTAGAATAAGACACTTCCTCTAGTCCAAGTTTATATAACTCCTGTAGATCATTCTTCAGCTGGGTTCCACTACCGTGATAACGGAATAATAAAGATCCCTCTCCTGAAGCGACAGCCTTATTCGCCAGCTGAATTAAATCTGCTGCTGAACGTACAATCCGTTCCTCGGCATACAGCTCATAATTAAGGTCCTTCTGAAGCTGCTTATACACCCCGGCGTTCTGTCCTCCACGCTCTACAAGTGCTGACAAGGTCTTATAATAGGCAACCGAAGCTGCCGGATAAGACTTCGTCCAGCTATGGTCCTGACGCATTTGTGCATCCGTCTTCAAGTAATACGCGGTGCTTACCACGCCGGCTTTATCAGGTGTCGGGTCATCCCAAGTTGTGTCGAGATGATACCATCTCCCTTCGAGCAGCACTAGATTCCAAGCATGAGACTGGCTGCGTCCTCCCGGCTGTTTTGCAGTGCCCTCGACGATTTTATTACTGAATCCCGCTTCCTTGAGCAGCTTATAGGTCAACAGCGAATACCCTTGGCAAACGGCACTGCCACTCTTCAGGCCTTCATAAGCCGTATATTTACGATAAGAGGTATCATACTTCAGACGCAGCACCACCCAGTCGTGGATAGCCTTAACCTTCTGATGATTATTCATGCCCGGTGTAATGATCTTCTTGAGCGTTGCCTTTACTTCTTTGTTCACAAAAGCGGTCTGCTCCAGCGTTTCCAAGTATTTCACTTCTACCGTAACCTTTACAGAACTTTTGCTCCCTCGATAAGTGTATCCGTAGCTATCTATGATGTAATACAAATAGGGATCGCTATTCATCGCTTGATCTAGACCCGTTTGTATCTGTGTTTTTAAATTCGAGGTTTTCCCCTCATAAGTAAAAGTGATAGTCTCTCTACGATTATTCATCGCACCGGTTAGCTTCTGGGCAATTTCACTCACAGAACGAACGGTCGGTGAAGTCGTGGCCGCATAAGCATGCCCCCAGGTCCAATACAATGTCGGGGGAATGGCTGCGCAAATAATCACTCCTCCAAGAATGACTTTTGCCAACGTGAAGCGTTTTTTCCACATAATTATTCTGATCCTCCGGCTCCTACAGACTTATTCAAAACCCTCCATTTAATAGATAATGAAGACTTGGGCAAAAAAAGACTGTTCTCTGTAGAATAATTCTACTCTGAGAACAGCCTCTAAACCAGATCAATATGAATTATTTCTTTAGGGGTGTAATGATATAGGTCTCTCCTATTACTGTTTCAAATTCCAGCCCCGCTCCTTCAATCTGTGTACCATCCGGTTTTTGAATGAGCAAAGGCTGGTGTTGAACAATTCTGCAGGATCGGCCATGAGTCGAGGTAACCTCTGCCCTTGTTAAACAGCCCCCGCTCCATTCTATAGTCATGACAAAGCCACCACGTGCCACCAACCCTTTCACGCTGCCTTCAGACCATTCCTCTGGAAGAGCAGGTAATAGTTCCAGACCCTCCTGATGACTCTGCAAAAGCATTTCTGCTATTCCGGCTGTAGTGCCGAAGTTTCCATCAATCTGAAACGGAGGATGATTTCCGAACAGGTTCGGCAAACTGGAATCTTGCAAAATGCGACGTAGACAGCTAACCGCACTATCGCCATCCTTCAGACGCGCATAAAGATTAAGCAACCATGCTGCGCTCCAGCCTGTATGGCCACCTCCATGTTCTATACGTTTCTTCAGTGTTAAGGCTGCCGCCTCCGCTAGCTCTGGTGTGGAGGAAGGGCTAATTACGTTCCCAGGGTACAGGTCATACAAATGAGAAACATGACGATGCCCAGGCTCTTGTTCAGCAAAATCCTCATTCCATTCGCGGACAGTTCCGTCCGGTGCGATCCCTTGGTGGGCAAGCTGTTTCTGTTTCTGCATAAGCTCCTGACGCAGCTCTACATCGGTATTTAAAATATCAGCAGCCTGAATGCAGTGCTTGAACAACTCAGCGATAAGCGATAAATCCATAGCTGAGCCAGCCGAGACACTGCATGGTGTGCCGTCAGCAGTCAGAAATACATTCTCTGGCGAGGTAGACAAACCTGTCGTCCATCTTCCATCAGGCAGCTCTACTAGCCAATCCAGACAAAACAATGCGGCTCCCTTTAGTATGGGATAAGCTGTGCGCAAATAGTCCTCATCTGGACGAAAAGCGTAACGCTCCCATAGATGGCGAGAGAGCCATACCCCGCCCATCGGCCAAAAAGCCCACATCGCCTTACCGTCTGATGGAGAAGTCATCCGCCACAAATCGGTATTATGGTGTACTGTCCAGCCACGTGCGGCATAATGAATACTCGCTGTACGGCTGCCAGCCACGCTAAGCTCCGTGATAAAATCTATTAAAGGTTCATGGCATTCACCCAATCCGCATAACTCGGCTGGCCAATAATTCATTTCGGTGTTTATATTTGTCGTATAATTGCTGTTCCATGGTGGCTGAATATAGGGATTCCAAATGCCCTGCAGATTCAGAGCTTGCGTCCCCGGCCGTGAGCCAGCAATCATCAGGTAGCGGCCATACTGGAACAGCAACGCTTCCAGTTCAGGATCTGCCTGTCCTTCGCGGTATTGTACCAGGCGCTCATCAGTCGGAAGCTCTCCTCGGGAAGCAGCAGATGCAAGCGTCAACTCCACACGGTGGAACAAGGATTGATGATCCTCTAAGTGGCGCTGCTTAAGCTCTGCGTATGCTTTAGAGGCTGAAGCTAACTGCACTAGGCACAACTCCGCTGGCAGCTTGCCACCGCTTCCCGGCATCCGGTCATACCCGGCATAATCGGTTGCCGCAGCCAGACGAAGGGTAATGGAGTGCGCGCCAGAAATCAACAGCGAGCCGTTCTCCGCTACACAAGTCCCACCTTCCGTCTGGATCTCCATAACCGCAGCAAAACTTATGCCAAGCCCCTCTTCATATAATACGGCACGCGGGTGATCCCCTACGTAGTTATCAGCCACATGCGACGGGGCACGGCCAGTCATAATCAGCATGCCATCCGGAGTAATCTCCGAGTTGAAAGGATGTGGTGATGCCAGATCCGCCCAGAAATCTGGCAGAGTAGCTTGGCCCTCCCCCCCCTCAGCACGGATATGAAGAGCTATAATGTCATCCGGTCTGCTGGCCAATACTTCACGTACGATCCTTACACCACCGGCAGTATAGGTTACCGTAGCCAACGCCTGATCCAGATCAAGCTCTCTCCGGTAATCCTCTACAGGACCTGCAAAATTAAACTTCAATCGCAAATCTCCAAGCGGTTGATAGGATTCCGTCCGGCTGCCTAACATTTTGGCGTCCACCAGTGCTTCTGCTTCCTTGTATTTCCCCTCTGCAACTAGCTGTTTAGCTGGAGCCAAATGCCGCAGTGCCTCATAGTTGGCTTTATCCCGCGGGAAACCTGACCATAGAGTGTCTTCATTTAATTGAATCCGTTCTTCTTCGATTCCACCAAAGACCATGCCGCCCAGCCTGCCGTTACCTACGGGCAGCGCCTCTTCCCATCCAGCCGCCGGCTGCTTGTACCATAACTCATGCCGTCCGGAGTTCTTGCTCTCTCCCATGTATATTCCTCCTGTCCTGTTATTACCGGTGAAAAGCAATCAGCGGGAGGCCCGGACTTTCGTTCGGACTTCCCGCCATCTTCATGCTTTTATTGGATTAGACGAAATTTAATAATTAATCATTCCAAAGTTTCACGCGTTGTTTAACCAGCTCTTCACGCAAATCTTCAGCTTTCGTTACACCAGCTTTATCAAGCTCAGCCATGTAAGCATCCCAAACTTTATCGAAATCAGCTGGTTTAGACAAAATTGCTTCTGGGATCCGTTTCCAACTGATATCCTTCAGCTTGTTGTCAAGAACGACAATTTCGCTATCCCCAGGAATCGTGATGTTCCATGCTGCGCCCCAAGGTTTAACTTTGAACTCATCTTCACTTGGGAAGAGGTCTTTCCAAGTTGTTGCTTTGTAAGCAGCAAGTGTTTCTTTTTCAACCGCATTGTAACCTACGGTTACTTGCTCAGGGAAACGAGTTGTGTAGTAGTTACCAGATGGATCCAATACACCGTCGCCATAGTGAGCGCTCAGCAATGCATAGTTTGATCCGACATTACCCAAACCAGTTTCTTTTTGGAAGTTGGTAGTGTCATTATATTTACGGTCGTTCACATCTTCAGGAATGACACGTTTGCCATCAACAACATTGTAGTGTTTGCCTTCAATACCCCAGTTAACCAATACTTGACCTTCGTCGGAAGCTAGGTAGTCCAGGAATTTAATCGCACGAACTGGATCTTTAGCATCTACGCTGATCCCAATTCCGTTACCACCCATGAAGCCTGTAGGCCAGAAGGAGGTTTCTTTGTACTCCTCAGACAAGGTTACAGGATAGTGTCCATAGCCTTGATCCAGCTTGCCTTCAGCTTTCAATGCTCTTTCTCCATCGCCATAACCCCAGTCTTGGTCAATCAAACCAATAACGCGGCCGGTAGCGATTTTAGCTTTGTACTGATCATACTTTTGAACGAAACTTTCTGGATCAAGCAATCCGATATCGTTCATGTGGTTGAGCCAGCGGAAATATTCTTTTTCAGCCGGACGACGGAAGTGATAAGTTACTTCTTGGGTGTCGATATCAATCGCATATTCACCATCGTCAGGAGAACCAGTAGTAATAAATGCTGGGTTAGTTACTGTAATGTACATGTACCAATCATCTGCATTCAGAGTCAGGCCGATGTTTTTATTACCATTTTCATCGGTAGGATGTTTTTCCAGGTAAGCCTTGATTACGTTCTCATAATCTTGAACAGTTTTGATTGCAGGATATCCAGCTTCTTTAACAGCACGGTGCTGTAGTTCAAATCCGCCACCAGCATCAAAATATTTGTTGTCCACACCTGCATAGGTAGGGATGGCATAAATCGCGTGATCATCGTCACTGTAACGTGAACGTTTCATGCCTTCTTCGCCCAATACTTTTTTGATATTCGGAGCATATTTTTCAATCAGGTCTGTTAGATCAAGCATTGCGCCTGCATCCACCAGCTTACTGACATCAGTCTTAGCACTGATCAAATCCGGATATTCGCCGCTCGCTGCGATCAAGGCTACTTTTTGTTGAGGATCACCAACTGCATATTCAGCATTTAGGGTTACTCCCGTTTTTTCCGTAATCACTTTACCAACTTCATCTTGCATACCTGTCCAGTTCGGGTTAGGGTCTGCACTGAAAAAGGTCATCGTGAGCGGGGAAATATCCTCAGCCGCATTGGTCGCATTTCCAGCATTAGTTGCATTGCCGCCTGTATTTCCAGCTGCAGCATTACCATTGTTGCCATTGTTACCGCCGCAGCCTGCAAGCACACCGAGCAGCATAATAGAAGTGAGCGTTAATGCCGTAGCTTTGGCTTTTATCTTTCTATTACTTCCCATTAAATAAACCCTCCTTAAAATTGTTTATCTATCGTATCACAGGTGAAGACCTGTTAATACTTTACCCAGCTTGCCAAAAGAAAACGGATACACAATAGGTTTTAAGCATAGGGGAGACTAAGCTCCCCCGTTAAACTGTGATTAACTCTTCACAGCACCAAGTGTCATACCTTTAACAAAATACTTCTGAATGAACGGATAAACCAACAGGATCGGTACGGTTACGACAATCGTAATCGCCATTTTGAGCGACTCCGGCGAGACCTGATTGGAAGCCAGCGAAGCAATGTTGGAGCGGTAGTCGCCTCCGTTACCACTTGTTGTGGTCTGTAGAACCTTCATCAATTCATATTGCAATGTGGTCAAGTTAGGGCTTGAACCATTGTACAGATAAGTATCAAACCAAGCATTCCATTGACCTACTGCTAGGAACAGCGCGATCGTTGCTAGCGCTGGCTTCATCAATGGCAGAATAACGCGGAAGTAGATAGTAAAGTCATTGGCTCCATCCAGCTTCGCCGATTCCTGCAGCGCATACGGCAGGCCGTCGATGAAGGAGCGGATAACGAAGACGTTAAAGGCACTAACCAGTCCAGGCAATACATAGACTGCAAAGCTGTTCATCATATGCAGATCCTTGATCAGCATATAGATTGGAATCATTCCTCCTGAGATATACATGGTCATTGCCAAGAATGTGGAGACAAACTTGCGACCTGCAAAGTCAGGGCGGCTGATCGTAAACGCCAGCATCGAGGCACTGATCAGTCCGAACAAAGTACCGATAATTGTCCGCAAAGCGGATATTTTAAACCCGGTGATTAATCCGGAGAAAGTGAAGATCTTTAGGTAATTGTCCCAGGTAAAATCCCGGGGATAGATGGTCACTCCACCGCGCACACTGTCCACTGAATCATTCAGTGAGATGGCAAGCACGTTCAAAAACGGATAAATCGTGATTACAACCACGAACAGTACTACAAAATATACAAAGAAATCAAAGATCCGGTCTGACCATGACTTTCCGGTGATAGCTGAATTTCCCACTGTAACGCTCTCCTTTCATGAAAAGGGCAATTTACTGCCACGATTGGGTAGAAGGGCCTTCTGTGCTACAGAAGGCTCTCTTTTGTTGTACGTTTGAAGATTCCATTAATCGTAAACAGTAGAATTACACTGATCACTGAGTTGAATATATTGATCGCAGTACCGTAGGAATATCTCGCCATGCCCAGTCCGTATTTCAGTGAATACAAGTCTAGCACTTGAGAATAATCGGTAACGAGGTTGTTTCCGAGCAAGAATTGCTTCTCAAAGCCGATATTGAGCAAATTACCCACCGACATAATGAGTAGTACAGTAATTGTTGGGCGAATACCCGGAATTGTAATATGCCATACCTGACGAAGCCTGCTGGCACCGTCTACCCGGGCCGCTTCGTACAATTCAGGCCCAATACCTGCGATAGCTGCAAGGTAGATGATGGCGTTCCATCCGGTCTCTTTCCAGACATCCGATAAGGTAACGATTCCCCAGAAGAGATGGCCCTGGGCCATAAACTGGATAGGTGCGTCTATGAATCCTATTCCTAACAAGATATCGTTTACAAGACCATTTTCACCAGATAACATTTTAGTTACAATCCCCGCTGCAACCACCCATGATACAAAGTGGGGCAAATACGAGACTGTTTGAGCAAATCTTTTAAAGAAGCCAAGACGCACTTCATTGAGCAATATTGCAAACGTTATTGGAAAGATAAATCCTGCGACTAAGCCCATTCCACTCATCGCCAGCGTATTACGCAGCGCCAGAAGGAATTGCGAGTCACTGAACAGTGTCTTAAAGTGTTCAAAACCTACCCATTCTTGTTCAAAAAAGCCACGTGCGGGCTTGTACTTTTGAAAAGCCATCGTCCAGCCCCATAACGGGAGATAACTGAAGACGAATGCCCAGATCACAAAAGGTATCGACATCATCCATAAGTACTTTTGATTCTTAAAGCTTCTCCAAAACCGTCCTCCTGAAGCAGGCTTTTTGTTGCGTGTTCGGGTATCCGGCGGGATTTGAGAAGTTACTGTGTCCGCTTTCATAAAGCCCCTCCTCTCTATGTCTATATTCTAAATCTCTGTAAGCGATTGCAGTACCCTATAAATTCGACCTAAAATCAGGTGAAAATTAGAGATTTAGAGCCCAAATAAAGCGGATACATCGTTGAAAACACTGAAAACAAACATGAATTTACTGAAAATAAAATTAAGTGAAATTATTTGATTTCATAAATCAATACGATACTTAATCCCCTGTCTATTTCACACAATTAATACTTCATCCCATAATTAAAAAACGCCCCGAGCTAACGTTCTATAAGTGAACGTGGCCGGAAGCGAAGGCGCGGACTGAAATGACCCTATTTAAGCAAATTGCACATCTTATTGGGTTAGGCGGACTATAAAGACCTTATTCACTTAAAAAACCACCTTTTGGAGAACATTTGCAGCTAATAACGTACATGGAGTCCGATAAATCGAAATTGGACTCGAAATAGCCCAAATAACGACTCTGGAGTCCGTCATACCCGCGAATGAAAACTATAATATGCTCTCAGATGAGGCGTAACAAGTATACCCGTAACCCCTGCCCTGCTCCTCAACGAAAACCTCCGTATGGTTCAATTAAAATTAATTACTTTAATATCATCTTAGCTAGAAAATATTACCTGATACATCAGTACTTCAACTATTTCAGATACATATTCCTTATACGCACATGCCGAGTCGACATTATCTGTTGTACCTGCAATTTCTTTTCCTAAAGGAGGGTAATAGGAGAGCAATGAAAAACAAAAACATCAAGATATTATTATTGATTATTGCTGCAGTATTATTGACACTAAATTTATTTCAATTCAATAACAACGTAAGTCATAACAGATTAATGGATAGGCTGGACCTGAATCTGACATCAGAACTCGACGGTCTAAGAGTGGAATTAGAACGATCCTCAACACCAAGCATTCTTGCTGTAGAGCAAGCGAGTAAAGTTGCTGCCCTTTCGACGTATTCAACATTAGGGTTCGATTATGGATATACCTTGGAAACCAGAATACATGACAAATATGTACAAAATGAACCTTATAAAGAGATGGATCAAATTCAAGAGTTACTTCTTGCCCTTCTAAAGGACCCTGCAAATCAAGAATTGCAACAAAGATTAGATTTATTATTAGTGAAGTAGCTTTAATGTAAGAAAAAAAGCCACAGCTAAAGCTCAGGTTATACCTGAACTGCAACTGTGGCTTTTTGGGCTTCTATTTTAGATGTTTTTGCGAAAAGAACTTGGGGAGAGTCCTACATATTTACGGAACTTGGCGTTGAAGTAATCGGGGTTCATGTACCCAACTTTCTCGGCCACCTCATATACTTTCATGCCTTGCGCGAGGAATTGCTTCGCCTTCTCAATCCGCACTTTGTCCACATACGTATTGAAGTATTCCCCGGTAGTGTTCTTGAACATTTTACCTAGATATGCGCTGTTGTAATTAAATAACTCAGATAAGGTCTCAAGCTTAAGGTTCTCATTGTAACGGCGGTTGATTAGCTCCGTAATTTTTTTGATCTCATTCCCTTTGCTGCCACTGGACATTTGATCGGCGATCTCCGCCATGAAATTGACGGCCTGCTCTTGCAGGTCTGCCAGGTAATGACTATGGTAGAGCTCACCGATCGGCGGGGAATGCTTAGCGGCATTGCTGCGAATCTCTGGATAGACCGGTTCGAGACGGGCCAACACCGTACTGAGAATCCGCACAAATGTATCTTTGATCTGCTGCTCCTCACTGCCCGCAGCCAGTAGCTCCGCACAGATCGTATCCACCAGCGGTTCAATGGCCGCGCGGCTTCCGGTTTCAACAGCAAGCATTAGGCGGCTCTCCGCATCCTGCCCTTCTTCGGTGTACGCCTCCGCCACTCCAGGAAACAACATACCGGAGAGATCGGCGCTGATCAGAATCCCTTTGCGGTAAAAGAATGCCCGGCGCAGCAGTTCACGCGCCACTTGAAAAGACTGTGCCGCCTCTTCTGGTCCAGCTACAGGGCCTCCCGTTGCTGCGCTGAAGTTGTATCCCTCGCGGCAAATTAAGGAAGCAAGCTCTTCCATCAGCCGCTCCTGTTCCTGCTTTCCTGGCAGCGGCTCTTGCAGCAGGAATCCAATATATGGCGGCATCGTGAAAAACATCCGCTCTTCACTGCTGCCAAAATACTGTTCTACCGCGGCCTTAACGGCCCGCTCCCCTTCCTCACTGCCGCCCGCAGGCGCGAGTAATTCGAGTAGGATCACTTCGACATGGTCTGATTTAAGACCCAGTGCTGCCGCCTGCTTAGCAGGATCATTCTCCCCCTCCTCCGCTGTTGAAGGCTGCAGCAATGTACGCAGCAGGCTTTCGCGATTACGGGCAGGCTCCTCTTCATTCCAGCGGCTAAAGCGATCTTCCTGAGCGATCGTGACTCTGAGTTCCTCCAAATAGTTGATTAGCTCTTCCTCATCCACCGGCTTCAGTAAATAGCCGTCAATGCGGTAAGAAATGGCTCGTTTAGCATACTCAAAATCCGCATGACCACTTAAAATTAGCACATGGCTGGTCGAGCCTTCCTCGCGCAGCTCACCGATTAACTCCAGCCCGTCCATACCAGGCATGCGGATATCCACCACAATCAGTTCCGGATAAAAAATATGATATTTCTCCTGAGCTTGCAAGCCGTTGGCGGCCGTAGCCACCACCGTATACCCTAGCTCTTCCCAAGGGATTAGAGCCCGAAGGCCTTCCCGCAGCTTTGGCTCATCATCAACAATCAATACTTTGATCATAGATTTATGTCCTCCATTGGAATACGAAACGTAATAGATGTTCCTTCATTCATCCGGCTTTCGATATTCAGTCCATATTCAACACCGTAGGATAACTTCAAACGGTCGTGTACATTGCGCAGCCCGATCCGTGCCTCTTCCTGCTCATCACGAACCTCAAGGGTATAACGGATCTGCTCCAGCTTGTCCGGAGTGATCCCGGCTCCATTATCGGTAATGGTAAAGACCGCATGATTCTGCTCACGCTTGATATTCACCGTAACCATTGCTCCATCCATCGTGTTGTCTAACCCATGAATCACCGCATTTTCCACAAGCGGCTGCACAATCAGCGGCGGGATGTAGAGTGATTCGACGGCAGGGTCTACAATAAATTGATATTTCAAACGATCCTCATAACGGAATTGCTGAATATCCAAATAACAACGAACCACTTCAAGCTCCTGGCTAAGCAAAATTTTACTTCGGCCTACCTCCAGATTACTGCGCATCATTTTGCCAAGAAGACGCACTACCCGTGCAATCTCCACTTGCCCTTTCATATGGGCCTCCATACGAATAGATTCCAGCGCATTGAACAAGAAATGAGGATTGATCTGGCTTGCCAGCATTTTAAAACGGATATCATTCTGTTTCTGTTCCAGCAGGCTGTTCTGGTCATTAGATTCCTGTACCTCGTACATCAAATCGTTAATACTCCGTACCATAGAATTGAACTGACGAGCTAACAGGGCAATTTCATCTTTGCCATCAATTTTTAATGAAGTGTCAAAATCACCCGTACTAACGCGGTTAATATGTCTGCTTAACTGCAATAATCGACGTGAAAATAATGAAGAGAAACTATATATGATTAAAAAGGCCAATAAAACGCTTACGGCAATCACGGTAATCGAAAGCTTAATCACCCGATTAGGTTCTTTGACTATACTATCAATAGAAAAAACAGAAATAATTCGCAGGGCGTTACGGCTGGCTTGTGGTTTAAGTTCTTCTATCACTATTTTGGAGGCTTCACCATCTACTTCTGCCTCATAGCTCCCGCTTCCTTGCCCCAAAAGCTTTGTATCAAAAGAAACATCTGCCAGTTTCTTTCCTGTCCGATCGCTCCGGTTCGCAGCAATGATATTATCCTGATCATCCACGATCATGGTATCAAATGATTCCTGGCTCAGAATTGAGGTTAGCTGGTGACTGTTTACATTAATAACGAGCACGCCAATTTTACTGGAGCCCTCCAGCTCGATTTTGCGGACAAGACTTAAATAATTCCGCTGATCACGCTCATCCTCTATATATTCCCAACCGACGAGGCTATCGTACCGCTGTGCTCTCTGATACCACTGGCTCTCCTTAATGGCAGACGAAGGATTGATCAGCTCCCAGTTGTTAAGCAGCGTAGCATTATCAGTGTATAAACGTATGTTGGATATGTCTTTATATAATCTTAGGTATTCACGCATATCAGTGTAATCCCGATAAGCCTCAACCACATCATAAGTGCTTACATACTGGCGTATGGCGAGTTTTTTCAGCCGGGCATCATTGGACAATCGATACGCTATATCTTGCGATACACCGATGACTTCTTCTGTTCTTTTTTTTACCCGATCTACGTTAATTGAAGCTTGCTCCAGTGCGTTCTCAAACGCCATGGTCCTCATCTCAATCGTAAGATAACCACCTACCAGTAATACCGGTAAAAGTGTAGTCAGTAAAAAAGCAAGCAGCAGCTTATTGCGGATTTTGATGTCATTCAGCACCTTAACAAACCATTGAAACATGGCCTTTCGCCCCCCGAAACCTTCACTATCTCATGTACAGGCTGCCACTACCTTGGAGATATTCCATACTTTACAGAAGAAAAATGAAAACGGCAACATTTTTGAATATTGCCGTTCATCACCTCTATAAAGAAGATGGTCTTTAAAAAGGCCTTCCGCCAGATGCGAAAGACCTCTTTTATATCAGACAGATTGATAAATGGCGTTTTATTGGCGATATGCAGCCAGCTTGTTATTCAATTCGCGGGTCTGGCCATAAACTTCCTGATAGAGGTTGAATAGACCGTCATAGATTGCCGTTTGTTTCGGATCTGGTTTATAAACATCAGCAGGACGGATAAACGCTTCTGCACATTCCGCAAGGGATGTGAACCATCCGCTTCCATAAGCCGCCAGCATAGCTGCTCCCATTGCCGGACCCTGTTCACTTTCCAGCTTCACGATGGATGCATTGAAAATATCAGCCTGCATTTGCAGCCAAGCCTCATTTTTAGCTCCACCACCAATTGCAATGATCTCTGTAATCTCTTTGCCTGACTCACGTACAATCTCAATGGATTCACGCAGTGAGAAGGTAATGCCTTCTAATACTGCACGTGTAAAATGCGTCAACGTATGCCCTGAATCCATACCAATAAAGCTTCCGCGAATATTCGCATCTGGATGTGGTGTACGTTCTCCTACAATATAAGGTGTGAATAACAGGCCTCCGCTGCCAGCTGGAATAGAGGAAACTCCGCTTAACAGCTCATCAAAGCTTTTGTCCGCCGCAAAGGTTTCTTTGAACCACGTAAGGCTATGACCAGCAGCTAGTGTAACCCCCATAATATAGTAGGCATCTTTTTCACCATGGTTAAAGAAATGGACTTTGCCTTCGAGATTCAAATCTTTATTGCTCTCATAAGAAAGAACTACACCAGATGTACCAATACTGCACATGGTCCGGCCTTCTCCCAATACACCTGCTCCGAGCGCGCCACAAGCATTATCTGCACCACCAGCAAATACCTTCGTTGAAGATAAAAGACCTGACGCTTCAGCAATGTCCGGCAATAAAGTTCCAGTCTGTTCAAAGGATTCTACCAATCTAGGACAAAGAGAAAGCGGAAGTTCAAAAGCCTCTGCGATTTCTGCACTCCATTCTTTAGAACCTACATCCAATAGCAACGTTCCGGCAGCATCGGAGTAATCCATTGCATAATCACCCGTCAACCGATAACGAACATAATCTTTTGGCAGCAGGAACTGATGCGCCTGTGATAATACTTCTGGTTCATTCTCTTGAACCCACAGAATCTTAGGCAGTGTAAAACCTTCCAATGCTTTGTTTCTGGCGATATCGATCAACTTCGTTCCAAGCGTCTTCTCAATCTTACGGCATTGTGCAGTAGTACGGGTATCATTCCAAAGAATAGCTGGACGCAGCACTTGCCCTTCTTTATCTACCAGTACCAATCCGTGCATTTGTCCGGAGAAACTTAGACCGTCTACTTGAGAAGGGTCTATGCCTGATACTTCAATCAGACGGCGCAGGCTGACCAGCGTGCCCTTTACCCAATCTTCAGGATTTTGCTCACTCCAGTTCGGTTGGGGTCTGCTTAGCGGGTAGGACTCGGAATGCTCAAAAGCCACCTTCCCCTGCGGGTCCACTAGAACAGTCTTCACTGCACTAGTCCCCAAATCAACACCTATAACGTATTTCATTTTTGACCTCCTAAAAGTTTTGTTAGCATAGACTTCATTGAATTACTTCGAGCAAAACTTACTTCGTAAGCATCTTGCTTAGTTTTTACTACAAAAAGGGGGCTGCCGAAGAATGCTCTCTTCAGCAACCCCCGTTGCATTTGTTCAAACTCGACTCAAAGCCTAAGCTTCAAGCTCCCTATAAGGACTACTCAGCCAAGATGTATTGGTTAAGGGTAGCTCTCAGGTATTCTTGACGTCCGGATTGGTTAGGACGTGGGTTCTCATTGTTCAAAGCATATTCAGCCAAAGAAGCCAATGTTGCTTTACCGGAAACGATGTCTGCACCAACGCCTTCTGTGAAGCTGCTGTAGCGTTTGTCAATGAAATCTTCGAATACGCGATCTTCGATCAATTTAGCAGCAACTTTCAAGCCTTTTGCGTAAGTATCCATACCAGCGATGTGTGCCAAGAACAGATCTTGTGGCTCGAAGGAAGGACGACGTACTTTAGCGTCGAAGTTAATTCCGCCTTTGCCAAGACCGTCATTCTTCAATACTTCATAAAGAGTAAGTGTTGCATCGTAGATGTTTACTGGGAATTCATCAGTATCCCAACCAAGCAGTGTATCCCCTTGGTTAGCGTCAAGTGATCCAAGCATGCCATTAATACGAGCTACACGAAGTTCATGTTCAAAAGTATGACCTGCAAGCGTAGCGTGGTTAGCTTCAAGGTTCAGCTTGAAGTGCTTGTCGAGGTTGTATTTTTGCAAGAACGAAATTGTTGTTGCTGCATCGAAATCATATTGATGTTTAGTAGGCTCTTTTGGTTTAGGTTCGATCAGGAATTGACCATCAAAACCAATTTCCTTAGCGTAATCTACAGCCATGCTGAACAGACGTGCAATGTTATCTTGTTCAAGACCCATATCTGTATTCAGCAATTCTTCGTAACCTTCACGGCCGCCCCAGAATACATAGTTGCTTGCGCCCAGACGTTTACCAACTTCCAGACCTTTCTTCACTTGTGCTGCTGCATGTGCAAAAACATCAGCGTTAGGTGTAGAACCTGCACCGTGCATATAACGCGGGTTAGTGAACATATTAGCTGTATTCCACAGCAATTTCTTGCCGGAAGTCTTCATGCCTTGTTCAAGGATATCAACAATAGTGTCGATGTTGCTGTAGAACTCACGCAAAGATGCGCCTTCTGGTGCGATATCTACATCATGGAAGCAGAAGTAAGGCAGATCCATCTTGTCCATAAATTCGAATGCTGCTTCAGCGCGAGCTTTA
Source organism: Paenibacillus sp. FSL H8-0175 (assembly GCF_045040615.1). Lineage (NCBI taxonomy): Bacteria > Bacillati > Bacillota > Bacilli > Caryophanales > Paenibacillaceae > Paenibacillus > Paenibacillus sp. FSL H8-0175. The sequence continues at coordinate 6,291,653 of NZ_CP150299.1, forward strand.
GCTTTATCAAGACCACTCAATTTGTCCCAGCTGCGAATTGCAGTTTCAGCGCCAAACGGATCAGAACCGCCAGCAGTTAATGTATGCCAATAAGCCATTGCAAATTTCAGATGTTCCTCCATAGTTTTGCCGGCTACGACTTCTTTAGGATTGTAGAATTTAAATGCATAAGGGTTGGTGGAACGGCTTCCCTCGTAAGAGATTTTGTTCACTGTCTCAAAATAAGCCATTGTGTAATCCTCCTCATATTGTGCTACGCTAGCAAGCGTTTACAGCATCATCTTAACACATCTTTTTGACTTTGTATATTGGTTAAACAAAGTTTTTTTATAAAATTTCCGCCTCTTTAAGTCTCCCTTGCCTATCCGTTTAATATTCAAAAAATCCAACAAACATAGATTTCCTCTTTTCTGCCGATGTATTGCAATTTCCAGCACATCACTCTAGACTAAGTGGCATACAACAAAAGGGAACTATGCTAAAAAGGATGTGTGATTCGTGAAGGTTACCGGAGATCAGGCGCTGGTCAAAAAAATCAATAAATCGATCGTACTACATACTATTCGAAGGAACTCTCCGCTCTCGCGCGCCAAGGTTTCAGAGATGACCGGACTGAATAAAGCTACCGTATCCAATCTGGTGGCTGAGCTATGCGCTCAAGAATTAGTGACTGAAGTTGGACCAGGTCAATCCAGTGGCGGACGAAAGCCGCTAATGCTGCATTTTAACAGCATGGCCGGCAGTGTAATCGGTATAGAGCTACGGGTGAAGCAACTGACAGCCGTCTTATGTGATTTAAGTGGTGGCATTCTTTTCGAAAGCGATTTCTCCCTGGACAATCATGCTCTGCCTTATGTACTGGAACGGATGAAAAAAACAATTTCAGACTTGATTGATAAAGCACCTGAATCCCCATACGGTATCGTCGGCATCGGAGTAGGTGTCCCCGGGATGGTGGATGAGAACGGGGTTGTTCTTTTTGCTCCCAACCTTGGCTGGGAAATGGTCGACCTGCGGGGTATTTTGGAGGCGGAATTCGCGGTTCCAGTCACTATTGATAACGAAGCTAACGCAGGTGCACAAGGTGAACTGAACTTTGGGGCGGCAAAAGATGTTAGACATCTGCTCTATATCAGTGCGGGTTCAGGGATCGGATCCGGTATTATTATTGGCGGAGAGCTGTACAAAGGTGCAAGAGGATATGCCGGCGAGACCGGACATATGACGATTGAAGCACAAGGCAAGCCGTGCAGTTGTGGGAGCCGTGGCTGTTGGGAGCTATATGCCTCGGAGAAAACCTATGACCATTCCGAGTTCTCCCTCCCTGCTCATACCACACAAGAACTGGTCCGTTATGCAGCCGCTGGACAAGAAGACGCCTTGCACCACTTCTCATCTATAGGTGAATATCTCGGCATCGGAGTAACGAATCTAATCAATAGCTTTAATCCAGAGCTGATTGTCATCGGTGGAGCCTTATCCGAAGCAGAAGCCTGGTTAGGGGAGCCCCTTCGCCGGGTTGTAGCCGAGCGTACACTTCCTTATCATAAGCAGCAGCTCGAGATTACCTTCTCCAAGCTGGGCAGCCGAGGCACGATGATAGGCGCGGGGTTCTCTGCAGTTATGCATTTTCTAGGCGATATTCGGGTGACCGTTTAATGTAGTCTAATGGACAACGTTTTGCGGGACAGTTTCACGGGTGAAATTCAAGAGCGGATAGAATTGACGTAAAATTGCCGCATTTAGGTGGATCAAAAGTGCAGTAAAAGCAACTTAAATCCTATATAATAAAGGATAAGTTAGTGTGACATTTATCACTACAACCCCTTTTTTGAAATGGAGAGCGAGTCCATGACCTATGTTGATACGTCTGATATCTCGGCACAGATGTTCATCACTGTGTTGCTTTTTCTGCTCATTATTGCCCCTTTGATCAGTCTCGGTGTGCTCCGTTTTTTTCAAGCCAAAAAGAAATCAGGATTCATTCTGATCGGCAGCGGTGTTGCTGTATACGTCCTATTTCAGATCATTACCTCTTTCACTCAAGCTTAAATTGAACTTTGCGATTTACATCATAAAAAATAGCCTGCGCATATTAGCGTCAGGCTATTTTTGTATACTTAGACCACAAAAAGATCACCTCCAAAATGGAAGCGACCTTTTGCAATTTCCTCACAGAAATATATTTAATTAAACAGTCGCCAATGCTTTGTCGAACTGAGTTTTATTCATCCCCACGATTTTGTGCTCACCAATTACAGTTACAGGAACAGCTCTCATTCCCATATCCCAAACCTGCTGCGCGTAATCATCATTCTGCTCAATATTACGCTCTTCATAGGCTACGCCTTTTTCACTCAAAAAGCTCTTCACCTGACGGCAATGTGGACAATTTGTTGATGTATATACAATTACATTTTCCATCATTAGACCTCCTATGGAAGATTACAGTTATGTTACAGAATAACCGCGCTATGTTCCAGACTTTCAATGTATTTCTCAGCATCCATAGCTGCCATACATCCACTGCCTGCTGCCGTAATTGCTTGTCTATAACGGGTATCCTGCACATCACCACAAGCGAATACGCCTGGGATATTAGTTTCAGAAGTACCTGGGTTAGTCATGATATAACCTTCAGTATTAGTTGTGATTTGTCCACCCAAAAATGCAGTGTTAGGATGGTGGCCAATCGCCACAAACACTCCGCTTGCTTCAATGATTTCTTCTTGTCCGGTCTCATTGTTCAGCACTTTTAGTCCACTCACGCCTTTGTCTCCAGAAGTTACTTCCAGAGGAGTACGATTCAGGCTCCAAGCTACTTTAACATTATCGCGAACGCGATCCTGCATGATCTTGGAAGCACGTAGCTCTTCACGACGGTGTACCAGCGTTACTTTGGAGGCAAAACGAGTCAAGAAACCCGCTTCCTCAAGCGCAGAATCTCCACCGCCAACAACCACGATCTCTTTATTACGGAAGAAGAATCCATCACAGGTAGCACAGGTGCTCACACCGCGTCCCACATTATCCTGCTCGCCTGGGATACCGAGGTATTTTGCCGTAGCGCCAGTCGAAATGATCAGGGTATCCGTCGTAAGAACACCCAATCCTTCAACATTAAGCTTAAAAGGACGCTCTCCAAGTTCTACACTGTTCACCCAACCCGTACGGAATTCCGCACCAAAACGTTCAGCTTGTTTACGCATATTATCCATTAAGTCTGGACCCATAATTCCATCAGGAAATCCCGGGAAATTCTCCACTTCTGTAGTGGTGGTCAATTGTCCGCCAGGTTGAGGTCCTTCGATTACTAGTGGGTTCAAATTGGCACGAGCCAAGTAGATAGCAGCAGTCAACCCCGCCGGTCCGGTTCCAACAATTATTGATTTATACATATCTATATCCTCCTTGAGTTAGACGGCAGTGACGTCGCTTCTTATTTAAAATAATTATAATGTAGTCTTAATTATGCTAACTGAAAGCAAAAATGTCAATAAGCCAGACTCCCTCAGGGAAAAATCATTTGTGAACAATTTAATTTTTGGCAATAAATAATACACAGTAACTTCACTGACCACTTACCGCAGCAATCGCAGCCCATTAAGAATAACCAATATCGTACTGCCTTCATGACCGATCACGCCAAAAGGAAGGGCGATGCCCTGCACAAAGTTACTGATCATCAGAACCGCGATTACTGTTACAGCAAAAATCATATTTTGCTTCACAATACGCTGTGAGCGCCGTGCCAATGAAATGGTCGAGGCGATCTCTTCAATATTATCATTCATAAGCACTACATCGGCGATCTCAAGCGCTGCACCACTGCCTTTCATGCCCATTCCCATACCAACAGTCGCTGTAGCCAGAGCAGGCGCATCATTCACACCGTCACCCACCATCACAACATTACCGTGCTCTTTACGAAGCGCCTTAATATGCTTTACTTTATCCTCTGGTAAAAGGTCGGCAAATACTAAATCTACTCCGGTTGAAGCCGCAATAACTTTTGCTGTAGCTTCCCGGTCACCCGTAAGCATAGCCACTTTAATCCCCAGCTCCTGCAGCTTCCGCACTGCGGCTTCTGCTTGTGGGCGAACTGTATCCTGCAATGCAATCATACCTGCGATATGCTCACCGTCCAAAATAATGGAGACAGTCTTCCCCTCTTCCGCCAACTGCTGCCGTTTAGTTCTCCAGAATGCAAGCTCAGAACTTATCGCAGACGAAGTCAGCTCATCCAGTAAATTGGACTTTCCAATTTTCCAGAGATGCCCGTCAACTTGACCTTCAATTCCCCAGCCAGTGATGGTTTTACTTTCCTGCACACCCCGCAGCTCCAGATATTCTTCCTCAGCTTTACGCACAATGGCTTCCGCCAATGGATGGCGGGACATATGCTCAATGGATGCGCTAATCGCCAGTAATTCTTCCCGGTTGTAGCCTTCAGCTGCAATAAAGTCTGTCACCTGCGGAGTTCCCTCTGTAAGGGTCCCTGTCTTATCAAAAGCTACAACAGAGGTCCGGGCCATATTTTCGAGGTGGACCCCTCCTTTAAATAAAATCCCTTTTCGCGCACTTTTGGAAATGGCCGACAGCATCGCAGGCATAATCGATGAGACCAACGCACAAGGCGAGGCTACTACAAGAAAAACCATCGCTTTATAAAAGGTTGCGCTCCAGCTCCAGTCCAGCAAAAAGGGTGGAAGGAAAATAAGAGCCACAGTCGAGGCAACGACTACCCGTGCATAGATGGCTTCCAGTCTTTTAATGAATCGCTGTGAATTTGGAACATCCGTCTCTGCTTCTTCTACCATCTTAATGATCTTGGAAAAAAGTGTGTTCTCTGCTGATTTCGTTACTTCAATATAAAGTGGACCTTCTCCATTGACCGTACCTGCGAATACTTCGCTGCCGGCACATTTTTCAACAGGCACTGACTCTCCTGTAATGGAAGCCTGATCTACTGCCGATTCTCCTCTGTACACCTTGCCATCTGCAGGAATAAGATCCCCTGGACGTACAAGCAAGAGATCTCCGATTACTAACTGATCAATAGCTACCTCGTTCATGCTTCCTTTTTCAATCCGCATGGCTGTGGCAGGTTTCAAGGCCATAAGTGAGGAAATATCCTTCTTACTCCGTTCCATCGTATAGCTCTCTAAAGCTCCACTAAGCGCAAAAATAAAGATGAGCATAGCACCTTCATTCCAGTACCCAATGGTAGCTGCGCCTAGTGCGGCCGCAATCATCAGCAGGTTCACATCGAGATCACGTTCTTTGACGAGCGTCTCAATGCCTTCTTTGGCTTTGTTCCAGCCACCAACGGTATACGAAATAACATAAAGTACTATAGAGAAAACTTCTGACCAGCTGCCCATAGCCCAAGCAAAAAGCATAAGTACTCCGCTGCCAAGCGCAGCCTGCATCTCGGAGTTGCTGAGCATGGCTCTCAGATCGAACCGGCGTTTTGGAGCGCCTGGTTTCTTCATGCTGCCGGAGATTGAGGTTTGCTGGGGTAAATGTTTTGATGTTGCTTGCATAATAATCACCATCCTGAAAGTTTTGTGTAGGATTACTTCATTGACTTCTCTTCGCAACAAAACTTGCTTCGTGAGCATACGTTTTGTTTTGTCTAAATGATAATGAGAGCCATTCTTAAGACCCCTAAAATGACACATGCTGCCCCGGCTTAGCCGGGACAGCATGAATGATAACTATGAGTAGTGAGAATGATAATCATTGTTGCAATAGTACAACTATATTTCCTTAGTGCAACTTATATTTTAATAATACCACCTTGAACGAAAAAGTAAACCCTACCTTCCGGGTTATTCGTCATAAATTTAAATTAGCGTTTTCCTCTCTTAGCTGCGTATTTTATTTAAAAGCTCGGATAGGACTTGCTCTTCGACTGGCGTCGAATAAGCTCCACCTTCAAAAGACTTCATCGCTCCAATTCCAGCTTGGAACACAAACCGTATACGCCCTTTGCGAACCTTTTTATCCGTATACATCTTATCAATCAGCATTCTATTTGTAATGGTTGCTGGTATTTCAGTCGGAAGTCCCGCCTTCTTCAACAAAGCAATCACACGCTGAGTTTGGTCAGGTGTTACATACCCCAACTGCTCTGCCAGCTGCACCTGAACCGCGAGTCCAATCGCAATAGCTTCACCATGTAATAATTCATAACCACTTAAAGCCTCTAACGCCCGGCCAGCAGTATGCCCCAGATTTAGAATTTGGCGCAGGTTGCTCTCCAGTTCATCCTTTTCCACCACGCTATACTTGATCTCACAATTATGAAAAGCAATCCGTTCGCAAACCTCTCGATCTAATACAAGATCGCCTTCTGAGGAAACCACTCGCTCCATATTCTGTTCAAGAAACTCAAAAAAATCAGCATCCGCGATGCAGGCATGTTTGATTGTTTCAGCCAACCCACTACGAAGCTCACGTACCGGAAGCGTTCTCCAAGTGGCTAGGTCAATGTAGACCTTTTTAGGCTGATGAAAAACACCAATTAGATTGGTTGCAACCGGTGTATTCACGCCCGTTTTACCACCAATAGAAGCATCCGCTGCTGCTAAAAGGGTAGTTGCATAGTTCAAACTTGGCACTCCCCGACCAAATGTTCCAGCCAAAAAACCTGCCAAATCCGTTACCGCTCCACCTCCAATGGCAAGGATACAGCAATCCCGTCCATAAGACCGGCTTAATAGCCGGTCCTCCAGCTGTGCCTTCGTTTCTCGGGTTTTAGACTTCTCTCCAGCAGGGAAAGAAAATAACTCCGCTTGAAAATCATTCTGATGCAGTTGTTCCAGCAAGGCTTGTCCATACAGGGCTTCAACTTTTGAATCTGTAACAATCGCGAATTTGCTTACATTCTCGACAATTCCATGTTTCAAATCCTCGATCAGAGCGCCAAAAAGACCTTCCCCAATCTCAATATCGTAAGAATGATCTACGACCTTTTGCAGGCCAACTCTAAAATTTGTAGACATCTACAGCACCCCTATTCAGCAAGATGCTAATAAAATTCGAGCGGCTGCGGCCATTATCCTGTTTATGTAAAATGTAAGGAGAAGCTGGAAACGTATCTGGATGTCCTAAAACTAATGTTGCATGTAGCTATTGGTGATAGTACAGAGGATTATGTACCTCTTCCTAACGAATAGCGTCTCTGGTGTCCGAAACTACGCTTAAAAAGCTAAAATCAGGCAAATAGCGTCATCTGGGTCCTTAAGCATCGGGGGTTGAGGAGTGCAGAGGTTAAGTGCAGAGTTTAAATGCAAAGCATGAGTGCAAATTAGTTTAAGTGCGGTGGTTGGGCACAGGGTGGGAGTGCGGAGGTTGCATCCAAAGCATGAGTGCAGATTAGTTTAAGTGCGGAGGTTGGGAACAGGGTAGGAGTACAGGGGGTTGAGTGCGGAGGTAGAGCGCAAAGTATGAATACGACACGAGTGATGAACGTATGATGCAAGTTGCTCGCGTATGTTGCTACTATCGGACTCAGCTGACCCTAATCGCTGATTTTAAACACATTTGGTATTCAAACGGACTCCATTGCAGCTATTGACCTGAAAAGCACCAAATATGTACCTCTTCCTAACGAATAGTGTCTCTCGTGTCCGAAACCATGCTTAAAAAGCTAAAATCAGGCAAATAGCGTCATCTGGGTCCTTAAGCATCGGGGGGTGAGGAGTGCAGAGGTTAGTGCCTAGTTTGAGTGTTGATTAGTTTAAGTGCTGAGGTTGAGCACAGGTAGGAGCACGGAGTTGAGGACTGGGTTATATATACGCTGTTGAAGCAGGTAGCTAACGACCAAAAAAACAAAGCAACGATTCTCCGATAACCGGATAATCGCTGCTCTGAAGTCTTTTTTCGATTCTTATATGAACTGCACCGTATCGTTCAGCAGAAAAAGCTTACTGCCTTCCCCCGGCGGCAGTATCCAGCGTTTCTCGCTGCCTGGCGATCCAGATTAGGCAGGCCGCTCTCAGCAGCGCTTCGGTCCGCTGACCGGCGCTGCAAAAGATCCCGCTGAGCCCGATCTGATACAGATCGGCCAAAGCCGACGCCGCCGGTGTCCCCGCGGCGAGCACCACCGCCGCCGGCTTCACGCTCGTCACGGCGGCAAAGATCTTCCCCGCCGCCAGGGCGAATTCCTCCGCGGCGGTCTCTTCCGGCGCGTGTTCGCCCGCCGCGCCGTCCAGCACTAGGAAATCGGCGATACGCGCGATTTCCGCAGCGGCGGCAGGCTCCACATCGGGCGCGATCAGCGCCCCGATGCGGCATGCCGCCGCATAAGCGTGGCCGAGTGTCTGATCGGCCACGTCTTCGATGAATTCGCGCTTTGCGGCGAATTCGGCTGCGCTTGCGGTGTAGGCGACCAGCAGGTCAAGGCGGCAATCGCCGCCTTGCCGCTGGCTCTCCGCCACCGCAGCGAACAGCGCTTCGAGCTGCGCGTCCTGAAGCGCGGCAAGCTTGGCGGGCTGCGCCACCGCAAGCGACTCTGGATGCAGCAGGGTGACCGCTGCCCATTCGCCATCCGGCGATTCGAGCAGCTCGGCAACAGCTGCACGCAGACGATAAGAGATTCGCTGCAGAATACGCGCTGTTTGGAGTTCATCTTCGCTAGATAACCAGTTCTCATAAAGACAGAACAGCTCTGGTTCCAGCAGCCATTCCTCACTCCGTATCAAACACGGGCCCGCTTGAACAGTCCTTGTTCCTTCCCGTCCAGCAAGACGTTCTTCTCTTCCTTCACGCAGCACTAGGAATGTCGATGGTTCCCCCGGCCGCTTAAAATAAGATCGCTTCAAAGGCTCAATGACATCCCTCTGCTCTACTCCAGCGATAAATTCTGCGGCAGCGGAGGCTACGGATCCAGCTTGGCTCATTTCCATTCCCACAGTCCGATCACCAGCCTTATACATGAACTTGAACGGGCGCTCTTCACTACTCCGCAAACCATCCTGCTGACGTTCACCCTTCATCCTCGCACCCACCCTTTATCTTTGGATTGCTGCCGGTATGCCAAGCTATATAACATAAGCGACCGACATTTCATTTACCTACCTCACTTATAAATACGGGAGCCACACCTGAAATATGCAAGCGTTGCCAAATCCGATGAATATTCCAACTTTTTTAGGCAACAAAAAAAGCATTACCGCAGAGCAGTAATGCTTTTCGAAATATAAACTTCTATTGTTGACTGGCAGCAATTGCTTGCTCCAGATCATAGATAATATCATCAATGGACTCCGTCCCGATCGACAAACGCAGCAATTCCGGCGTTACTCCGGCTGTGATTTGCTCTTCATCCGACAGCTGTGCATGAGTTGTGCTCGCTGGGTGGATGATCAATGACTTGGAATCCCCAACATTCGCTAAATGAGAGAACAGCTTCACATTCTCAATCAGCTTACGTCCCGCAGCACTTCCACCTTTAATACCAAAAGTAAGGATCGCACCTTGGCCTTTAGGCAAATACTTTTGCGCTAATTCATGAGATGGATGCGTAGGAAGTCCCGAATAACTTACCCATTCCACATCTGAATGTGCCTCCAAATATTGCGCTACCTTCAGCGCATTCTGGCTATGACGTTCCATCCGCAAATGAAGAGTCTCCAGACCTTGCAGCAGCATCCAAGAGTTGAACGGTGAAATCGCCGCCCCTAAATCGCGAAGCAATTGAACGCGGGCTTTAATAATATAAGCAATCGGGCCCACCGCTTCCGTATAAACCAATCCATGATAGCTTGGATCTGGCTCCGTAAGACCTGGGAATTTACCGCTTGCCTTCCAATCAAATTTACCGCCGTCAACAATAATCCCGCCAATGGATGTACCATGTCCACCGATGAATTTGGTTGCCGAATGGACAACAATGTCCGCGCCATGCTCAATCGGACGCAATAAATATGGACTTGGGAACGTATTGTCTACGATGAGAGGAATCCCATGTTCATGGGCGATCGCTGCAACTGCCGCAATATCCAGAACATTCCCCTGTGGGTTGCCGATTGTTTCTGCATACAAGGCTTTGGTCTTATCTGTAATCGCAGCACGGAAGTTCTCAGGATTATCCGAATCTACGAAATGTACCTTAATACCAAGCTTAGGCAGTGTTGTCGAAAATAGATTATAAGTCCCGCCATATAGGCTTGCTGCAGATACAATTTCATCCCCAGCGCCCGCAATATTTAGAATGGAAAAGGAAATAGCCGCTGCCCCGGAAGCTGTAGCAAGCGCACCTGCCCCGCCCTCAAGTGCTGCCACACGCTGTTCAAATACATCCGTAGTTGGGTTCATCAGCCGAGTATAAATATTACCGAATTCTTTAAGCGCGAACAGATCCGCTGCATGATCAGCATCACGGAACCCGTAAGAAGTGGTCTGATAAAGCGGTACAGCACGTGAGAAAGTAGTTGGATCAATTTCCTGGCCTGCATGGACAGCCAAAGTTTCAAACGACAGCTTGCGATCTTCTGACATAGGTATTTCCTCCCCTATAATTAAGTATAGAAATGATTAACAATTTTGAATTGTACCCATTCTCTCACAAACCACGTCATTTGAAAAGAAAAAAATCTCATTATTCCGGTGTGAATTATTGTACTTTGGTCAAATGCTTCTGCTAGTGTCCTCTACCTACTGGATAACGCTTTCAATATAAATTAATAAAAACCTCAACCTTATGTATAAAACACAATCGCTAATCAAACTGATCGGTTAATAGTTTGAATCAGGACAGCGGCGAATGAGCTTGTCCTCCTCACTCGCCGCTTCCGATTCAGCCCTTCGGCTTAGTAATTGCTTTGGCTTGTTTCGCCTTTAGCAATCGCTACACCACCACTAGTTCCAATACGGCTTGCACCTGCTTGTACCATTACATGTGCATCTTCTGCACTACGTACACCACCGGAAGCTTTTACACCGATATTAGGTCCAACTGTAGCACGCATAAGCGCGATATCTTCTTTCGTTGCCCCGCCTGTAGAGAATCCAGTGGATGTTTTTACGTAATCTGCTCCGGCCTCAACAGATAGCTTGCAGGCACGAACTTTTTCTTCTTCCGTTAACAGACAAGCCTCAATGATGACTTTTGTCAGGGCTTTGCCGCGCGCTGCATCTACAACAGCTGCAATATCACGTTTAACCAGCTCATCGTTGCCATCTTTTAATGCTCCGATATTGATGACCATATCCACCTCGCCTGCACCTTTAGCGATAGCATCGGTAGTCTCGAATGCTTTGCTCTCTGTTGTCGATGACCCCAGCGGAAAGCCGATTACTGTACATACTTTAACCTCAGGCGTATCTTTCAGCACTTCATGGGCAGTAGCTACCCAAGCAGGGTTTACGCAAACAGAAGCAAACTTATAAGTTTTAGCTTCCTCCGCCAATTTAATAATGTCTTCTTTCCGTGCATCTGCTTTAAGCAGTGTATGATCAATGATCCCCGATAGTGTAATTTCGCTCATTTTTATTATTCCTCCATGATTTGGATAGTAGTTTTTTTCATCTCTGTAATCATACCAATAGAACTGTGCTTTGCAAAGCAAACAGGGTGGGCATGCCTACCTCAAACCTTAATTTGTGCAGATTTTATGGATTTTAAGTAGTTTATCATTCCCTAAATTATCTTTTTAAAAAAATAAAGGTTTAATCCCCTAAACTTTCCCAATTAAAAATACGATAATAGTCTTAGATTAATAGGTTTTTTTATCCTATTCATCAAAATTTTTCTTAGATAAAACTTAGGAGGAGATTAATCAAAAATGGGAAACTTCAATTTCGCCACAAATGCTGCCGATCAAAAACTGAATGTACAAGTGGAAGGAACTATGTCGCCAGAAGATGCAGGACGTTTCATTAATGAGTACAACCAAATCATAAGTGCATTCGACCCGAAACAATATGAGATCATCCTAGATTGCAAGACATTGAATGTATCCTCAAAGGACACACTTCCCATGCTTGAGCAATGCTACATACTGTACAAACAATCCGGATTTAAAAAAGTAACCTTTATTATTGCCAAAAGCCCTGTCCTAAAAATGCAGTTAAGCCGAGTGGCACGGGCAACGAAATTAGAAAATTACGAAATTATTGAAGCATAGGAGGCGCCACTTGGGACATATAGCGATTCGCCAAGCTGCTTATTACCACCCAGAGCATATCGTAGATAACGAATATTATCTGAAGCATTTTCAGAGTATGGGCAAGGACATCAAACGATTCCTAGAAGTCATGGGTCGCGACCGGAGATACATCGTAAAAGAACAGAGTGAAAATGCTCTGACGATGGGATTAAAGGCTGCCCAAAAAGTGCTTAGCGAAGCGAATTTGCAAGGTGAGGATATGGACATGATCATGTTCGCTTCACAGACGCCAGAGTACACCTATCCTACCAATGCACTTCTCCTACACCGTATGCTTCAAGGTAAACACCGGACCATTACGCAGGATTCCAATGCTAACTGCGCAGGAATGGTCTCCGCCGTGGAGCAGACAAGTCGTTATATGCAAGCCAATCCCAGCATCAGGTACGCACTCGTTGTAGGAAGCGACTACAGCTCAGTGAACTGCAATACAGATGATGAAATTACTTACCCTAACTTTGGGGACGCCGCAGCAGCAGTGATTCTAGAGCGCAGCAGTGAGCATGCAGGCTTCATAGATTCCCTTTATTACACCGATTCTGAAGGCTCCGAGAATATTATGTTCCCGGCCTGCGGCCTGTCGAATATTTATCAAGAGGGTATGACCCCAGAGCAGATTCGGATACGGTGGACCCCTTTTGACGGTACAGTGTGTGTGGATGCGGCTATAGCGGATATGAAGGAGCTTCTCTCACGCAACGGTCTGACTACGGATGATATCTCTGCATTCTGCCTTTCACAATTCTCACTGAAAAATATCGAGCTCATCCAAATCGGACTTGGGCTAACCGCAGAAAAGTTCATTTATGTAGGCGACGAGTTCGGCTACACAGCCACAAGCAGTCCTTTTATCGCCTTTCAACGCGGAGTCGAGGACGGACGAATCAAACGTGGCGATTATGTCTTCTTTTGGTCAGTTGGCGCTGGCTGGCAAATTCCTACGATGCTTTATCAATATTAATAGCATAAAAAGCCCTACTTCTATAGAAGTAGGGCTTTTTCATCAGAGGAAATAAATCAGAAACCCAATAATGAATTATTTAGTCAGGGATTGAACATCCACAAAAGGTGTGGCTCCCCCTGTTACAGATGGCAGCACGCCGTTCCATTTTTCCAGCGCTTTCTCCTGAACCTCAATTTGCTTCAGCTGCACCAGCTCAGGTGTAACCTCTTGCTTCTTAAGTCTTAAAGATTCAGCCTCTGCTTGCGCCTGGGCGATTTTTTGCTTCGCTTCAATCTCAATCCGCCGGAGATCATTTTCGGCCTTCAGCGCCTGCTGCTGGGCGACCTGCTTTGCTTCAATCGACTGGTTAAATGCCTCCGAGAATTTAAAGTTAACGATGTTAATATCGTTGACGATCAGGTCATATTTTGCCAGCCTAGCGGTTAAGTGCTCACTGATCTCACTCGACACTACATCACGACGCGTAATCAAATCCTCTGCTGGATATTTGGCTGTCACTTCTTTAACGATTTCTTGAATGGCCGGATTGATAATTACACTATCAAAATTACCTCCGATATTGTTCATCAGATTAAAGGCGGAAGCCTTATTTACGGAATAGTTCACCGCCACATGTGTGGACACGGGCTGAAGATCTTTTGAAGAGGCTGAAGTATCGGTCTCCGCCTTCGTTACCTGTGTATTGACCTGAATCACCGTCTGAATAAATGGAATTTTAAAATGAATGCCGGGTGACAATGTATTGTCATTTAATTTACCAAAGGTTTTGTATAAACCTACATGCCCATATTCCACAGATACAAAAGAGTTCGCGCCGATCAACAATACAATAAGCACCGCTGCAATACCGGTGACTATTTTTCCCGGACGCAGCTGTTTCAATTTCGGATTCATTTGCATATTCATCCAATACCCCTCCTAGATTATGGATAATCATTCAAGCTTAACCGTCTATACGGAGGTTTAGGGTAAATGGTCGCAGGAAATATTTCAACAGCAGTGGTCATGGCGTTACCGCTCTGGGATCAGTCCTTCTACGGTCAACCGGAATTTCTTGCTCTGCTTGTCCCCGATATTAGAAGCTTCATATATTCCTTCATCCGTTAGCACCACGGAGTCCGCCTTTAAAGCATCATTAACAAAAGTTATCTCAGCGTGATCAACATTCCAGCGGTAAATATAGGCACTCATTGGATTTCCATGTGCGGCTACACCCTCAAAAGATCCATCCTGATCAACATCCAGCTCTTTGGAATGTCCGGTATCAATTTGCAGCAAACCCGAGGGGTTACCGCTCTCGTCGATTAAATAATAGTTACTGAGCGAGTTATTTGCTCCTAGTCCCCCGGTGATTTTCAACACCTTTTCGCTAAACAGCCGCACTACTTCTACCTTAATATCCTCCGGTTGACGATAATTATAAGTTCCTATCGCCCCTAGACTGTATTGTCCTTTGGAAGTAGAAGTTCTGGCATACACATAGTCTTCGTCACTAGCCATCGTATACACACTCACTTTGACTCCTCTGAAGTCTTCCAGCTTCTTCTCTGTAATCAAAGTAGCGCCTGTGGGTGGAGCACTTAGTTGAGAGACTATGGGTATTGTATCCACCAGCTTCCAATCCAGCTTAATGAGGTTAGCAGCGGTGTTTGTTGGCTTCGGTCTTGAGATGTGGTAGTCGTTAGCCGATTGAGAGGGGGATGGGTCCACCTGATGTTGGCAACCTGCCAGCAGATTCATTAGAAGCAAGGCTGTCAGCGTAACGGATTTATGTAAAGGAAACATCCTTGATCACCTCCTATCCTCTTTTTAAAATTAAATCTTTCATTAATCATAGATGAAGTTAGGCATTCAAATGTTACTTTTAGGAGGCGGGAGGGTTAATTTATTGTCTTTTGAGGGTATGCGCCGATCAAAAAGCTGAATTGGCATACAAAAAACCCGCATGAAATGCGGGTTAAGGTTAGCTATCCAGAATCAAGAGCCTAGCAGTTCACGCGCCAGTAGTCGGTAAACCTCTAGCCGTTTCTCCTGCGAATGTGGGATGCTGCATATCATTGCTTCTTGGAATCCATATTGTGCTTGTTCTTCTTGCAAACGTACGGCGATGTCTTTAACCGCACCAACTAAATGAATCTTGCGCCCTTCCTTGATTGACATCCGGTCAATTTCCGATAGCGAAATGTTCTGAGCTTCTTCTGGTGTCAGCACCTGAGTAATCCGGCCCTTACTCATCATCAACCGAAAAATATCCTGCGGTAATGCTTCATACTCAGCTTCTTCCTTCGTTTCTGCTGTGGTCACCATATAGGATACACTGATCTCTGGTTTGTCCATAAAGATAGAAGGCTGGTAGTTATTCCGGTAATGGTCCAAGATCTCATTACTCATCGCACCATTAAAAAATTGTGCGAAGGAGTATCCGACTCCCATTTGTGCAGCTTTTCGCGCGCTATTGCCGCTCGAGCCTAACAGCCATACTTCAGGGAGCGCCACCTTCGTTGGAGCAGCGAGATTTTTGGCATATAGCTCATCTTCCGGAATCTGATCACTAAGCAGCTGCATGGTAATGCCAAGCTTGTCATACATATTATGCAGCATTAACTCACGGCCTTCAGATAAAGCGTACATGGCGCTTGTATCGCCACCAGGAGCTCGTCCCACACCAAAATCAATTCTCCCCGGGGAAAAAGCACTTAACGTTTTAAATACTTCAGCCAGTTTAAGAGGAGAATAATGCATCATCATTACACCGCCGGTGCCGATTCGAATACGGTTGGTCTTGGCGGCTAAACGGGCAGCCGTTACTTCCGGAGCTGAGCTAGCAAATGTATTTCCGCCATGGTGCTCTGCCATCCACATTCTGCTATATCCCAGCTCATCTGCTAAAATAGCGAGTTCTTCTGCTTTATTCAGGGCACCTTCCGCAGTGTTGCCGCTTGTCACGGGTGCCTGATCCAATACGCTTAATCTCATGCGAATACATCCCTTCTTTGGTTAGATGACCATTTTATTACTGACCCATTCCTCTAGGGCAGCAATCTTATCTTTAAAGCGTTCACCACGCATTTCCTCCGACAACGAAGCAATAGTCTCCCGCTTTAATACGGCTTTCCAAGAGGATTCAGCTTCTTCCATCAGATTCGATAACAGGCAGCAGCTGTCTTCTTTTTCTAAATCCAACATGTCTACCAGAATACCATTCGATGAATACAGCGACTGCTGGCCTTCCACCGCAAGGTAAACGTCATATACACGAATATCTTCAGGGCTTTTCTTTAATTTAAAACCGCCTTTAATGCCGGGAACAGACGTGATGATATCTGCGGTTACCAGCTTTCTTAACAGTTTCTGAAAATAGGTCGCCGATGCTCCGAGCTGCTGGCTAATCGCTTCCCCAGACAACACCGCCTTATCCGGCAGCATGTTGAGTAGAACCAGTGCATATACCGACTGCTCTACCCCTGTTTTCATATGCATGTACAGCACCTCGATTTACGTAAATAGCTTGATTCAAACTGTAGATAATACCATCCGCGTATAAAGCGGATAAACATTATCCACTTTATACTTTATATCAGTTTGCACCAAAAGTAAAACCTTGCTGGCCTTTCTTTCAGTTAATATCTGCTATAAAAAAAAGATCGCGCATATAGCGCAATCTTTTTTCATATGGATAATCCCACCCGCTGAACCAGCTGTGAGCTCTGGTCATTAAGTCCGGTAATGGTGACTTTTTTGCCATGCTCGGCGTATTTGCTCATCGTCTTCGCTATGGCATGGACAGCGGATTGGTCCCACACATGGGAGTGTGAAAAATCGATAATAATATGATCCGGATCGCTATCGTAGGCGAATTCATGAATGAAGTGGCTTGTCGTGCCGAAGAACAACTGGCCGGATACCGCATATGTTTTGGAAGAGGTTGCTTCCTGAACAGTTAGGCGGATCGAGGCTATTTTCCAAGCAAACGTTAAAGCACTTAGCAGTACCCCAAACAAAACCCCAATAGAAAGGTTGTCCGTAACCACCACAGTGACCACCGTCACAATCATAACCAGCGCATCGCTTAGCGGAACACGGGTTAAAGTTTTGAGTGAGCCCCATTCAAAGGTGCTGATACAGACCATTATCATTACGCCGACGAGCGCGCCCATCGGGATCTGCTTCACCACATCGCCAAGTACGATAATTAAGAATAATAAAAAGATCCCTGATACAAACGTGGACAGACGCGTGCGTCCTCCTGACTTCATGTTAACCATCGATTGGCCAATCATCGCACAGCCTGCCATCCCTCCGAAAAAACCAGTGACTACATTCGCAAGCCCCTGTCCCTTCGCCTCTCTGTTCTTATCACTACCTGTGCCCGTAATATCATCTATTAAGGTGGCAGTCATCAGGGATTCCAATAGCCCAACTACAGCCAGCGAAAGTGAATATGGCAAAATAATAAGCAGCGTATCCAACGTAAATGGGATTTGCGGGAGATGGAATAGTGGCAAAGTTGCTGTAATATTCCCCATATCGCCTACGGTTCTTACGTCCAGATGAAGAGCGATGCTAAGAATAGAAACAATAACAATCGCTACAAGTGCTGAAGGTACGGCTTTGGTAAACCGAGGAACTGTGTAGATAATAAGCAAGGTCAGAGCTACCAGTCCGTACATCACCCAGCCTTGTCCTTTAAAATGGGTAAGCTGTGCCATAAAAATTAGTATCGCCAGCGCGTTGACAAAACCCGTCATGACCGGCTGTGGCAAAAAGGTGATAAACCGCCCCAGCTTTAGCATCCCCATCAATATCTGAAACACACCAGCCAGTACAGTTGCCGCGAACAGATACTCTATTCCGTGTTCTAGTACGAGACTTCCGACTAACAGAGCCATAGCTCCCGTAGCCGCCGAGATCATTCCGGGTCTGCCTCCGGCAAGTGCCGTTACAATCGCAATGCAAAAAGAGGCATATAAACCAACCATCGGACTTACTCCCGCCAGGATCGAAAAAGCGATCGCTTCAGGAATCAGCGCAACGGCTACGGTCATCCCCGATAAAATATCGGTTCGAGTGTTAGAAAACCACCCATTATTTAAGGTAAGCTGCTTCAAAATCTATTTTCCTCCTGTGACTATTAAAATGTGTGGATCTTTTGTCAGAAAAGACCCGGGGCCGGTGCAACGCTAATGTTGCTTATTGTACTCGACCCACCTTCACCTTCACAAAAAGATTAGTTAGACTTGTAAGCGCTTATACACCTCATTTTCTAGCGAATCCTTAAAATATCATGCAAATTCTATATTTCTAGATTACCGGTACAATCCGGAAGCCTTCACTTCATTAAAGAAGGTGTTGAATTCATCAATGTTCAGCTGCTGAGCGGCATCAGACAATGCGGTTGCAGGATCAGGATGCACTTCCACCATTATGCCGTCAGCTCCAGCTGCGAGTGCGGCTTTCGCACATGGAATAAGGATGTCTTTGCGGCCTGTCGAGTGAGTTACATCAACCAATACTGGCAAATGACATTCCTGTTTGAGAATTGGCACTGCTGAGATATCAAGCGTATTGCGGGTCGCTTTTTCATAGGTACGAATTCCACGTTCAATCAGCATGATCTGTGTGTTTCCACGAGACATGATGTATTCCGCTGCATGGATGAATTCATCGAGTGTGGCAGCCAATCCACGTTTCAGCAGCACCGGCTTGTCGACTTCTCCGACCGCTTTTAGCAGCTCGAAATTATGCATATTACGTGCACCGATCTGGATGATATCCACATAATCAAGTGACTCTTCAATATGTCTTGGATCTACAATTTCGCTGATGGTCAGCAGTCCATATTCATTTGCTGCTTCTCGTAATATTCTTAAACCGTCCATTCCCAGTCCTTGGAAATCATAAGGTGAAGTCCGAGGCTTGAAGGCACCACCACGCATTACACGTACTCCGGCTTTTTGCAGGGCGGCAGCTACGGTGCGAGTCTGTAGTTCACTTTCCACGGAGCAAGGACCGGCTACCATCAGTGAAGAAGGACCGCCAACCGTTACATCTCCCGGTAGAACAATCACTGTATCCTCTTTGTGGCTCTTGCGGGCTACCAGTAAAGTTTTTTTATGATCATCTGTTTGTAAGTCCAGAGAAGCTGAGAAAATTTGTTTGAAGAGGCTACGGATCGTCCCGTTAGTGAAAGGGCCTTTGTTGCTCGCTACGAGCTTATCCAGCATCTGTTTTTCCCGTTCTGGATCAAATTTAGGGACACCTTGTTTTTCTTTAACTCCTCCAATCTCCTGAACAATCTTAGCCCGCTCGGAGATCAGCTCCAGCAATTGCCCATTAATTTCATCCAGACGACCTCTAAGAACATCCAATTCCACGTTACTCATTACCCTTCCACTCCCTCTTTTTGTTATAATTTGGAACGCAAAAAGGCCCCCCGTCGCAAGGGACGAGGAGCCGTGGTACCACCCTTATTTAGAATTAACCCGAATACTAGCACAAAGGAATAGAATCTCATGTTCCCCTGACTAAGAATTAATTCTGTCTTTCACCCGGTAACGCGGGGCGCGGGCCTCCCTACTCATACCTGCCACCACAACTTGTGACAAACTACTTCAGGGGCCGACTCGGAAGTGAACTTCGGCATTAATCGTCTCATGAGGGTGCTCTCAGTCTCCGGCACACCTTCCCTGTTAAGATCCGCTATAATGCTTACTCTCTTCGTCATAGTCCTTATCTATGTCAGCGCGGCTTTTGCGCTGGTTTCTGCTATCTTAATCAAAAAACGTTCCCGATGCAAGATAATAATGGAACGCAGAGTAGCTTTAACGCAATAAATTTTTTTGACTGATCCATACCCACTATCTATCCTATTCCAACCTGGCAATTACGGTTCCAATTCCTTCAAGCTGTATTGTTTGACAGCGATAATTGAATTGTTTACAATTTAATTATTATAAATATTTCCTGTTCTTTTTCAAAAAGCATAGATAACTGAAGGGATGTAGCAGCCATGAGCATTTATCAATATTCAGCACGCAGTATTCGGGGAAAAGATATCGAGCTAGAGCAATACAAAGGTAAAGTGCTACTGATAGTGAATACAGCAAGTAAGTGCGGATTTACCCACCAATATTCAGATCTGCAAAAGCTTTATGAGCGGTACGAGGAACGCGGCCTCCAAATTCTCGGCTTTCCTTCCAATCAATTTGGAGAGCAAGAACCCGGCAGCAATGAAGAGGTTAATGTATTTTGCCAAATCAATTACGGGGTAACCTTCCCACTCTTTGAAAAGGTTGACGTAAAAGGCGAAGCTAAACACCCTCTTTTCACCTACCTGACAGAACAGGCTGGATTTGAAGGGTTCGATATCAACCATTCTTCAGGAAAGCTGTTGCAAAGCATGCTTGAAGACAAAGATCCAGAGGCTCTGAACAATGACGAAATCAAGTGGAACTTCACTAAATTCCTGATTGATCGCGAAGGCAATGTGGTCACTAGATTCGAATCTACGGTGGACCCGCTGGATATTGAACCAGCTATCGAAGCCCTGCTATAAGTTTCTAATATATGAAAAATCCGCCCAGCTTTCGGGCGGATTTTTTGGGTTTAAGCATCTGCTTAATCATGTACGGTACTGCTCGGTAAATACTTCAAAATAAGGAGTCGTGTCCCTCTCCGCCATCGAACCATTCGCACCAGGTCCCCAGCCGATTTCAGCACGCCAGCTTCCCAACACACCTGACTGAATCAGCGCCTCCTCATTTACACCGATCAGCTGATCCGCCTGTGGTGCCACGTATAAAGCATCTACAGGACAATAAGCTTCACACATGAAACAGGTCTGGCAATCTTCCTGACGGGCAATGACCGGAATCTTCCCCTGCATTTCGAATACGTTCGTCGGACATACTTTCGTACACAGCTTACAACCAACACAACGCTCCAAGCTGATTAATTCGATCATATCGCTTGCCCCTCCTTCAGCGCATTCAGTTCATGAGCATGGGGCACAGCCTCTGTACTGACGCTTATATGTTGAATACCGGATAAGATCAGCCGGTGAGTCTGGCGCGGATCAAGCTCCGGATATTCCGCTAGCTTTTGCAGTCCGCGGGTCTCTTTCCGGGCGAGTGCCGCGGTGTACATCCACCTGCCGACCGCGAGCATAGCCGCGGCTTCACGCGATTGCACGATGCCCTGAACGCTGGCAGGAGCCTGCCCGTTCAAATAGGGCATCAAGGCATTCAGCCGCTTCAAGGCTGAAGAAATGCCCGGCTCGCTGCGGAAATAATTGATCTGCAGCGGCAAGATTTCACGCTGGATTGCCGCGATTAGCGGCTTCACCTCCAGCGTTTCCGAGGCATCGGCGCCAGCCGCCAGCCCGTAGCGTCCCGCTGCGGTCAGCTTGCGGCTGTTCGCCTGTCCTCGGCAGGACAGCGCATGCTGCGCGGCTCCCTGTCCAGCCCAGCTTCCGCTGCACATGGCCCAGGAAGCGTTATAAGCCCCGCCGCCGGAGATGGCGCCGGTCACTTTCTCGCGAGATGCGGCATCACCGGCCGCATAGAGTCCGGGCACGGTCGTCTGGCAATCCGTACCGCTCAAGCGCAGACCCCCAGTCCCGCGCATCGTGCCCTCATAGCGCAGGGTGAGCGGGAATTTCTGCTTAAACGCATCAATTCCCGCCCGCTCCAGCGGCATAAAGAAAATCGGATGCGCTTTGCGCAGGAAATCCTGTTTCTCCGCGGTGTCTGCCAGATCCAGCGAAGCGTAAACCGGACCCTTCAGCATCAGCTCAGGAATGCTGCCAAAGGTCCGATCCCCTCTATGCAACGGATGACCGTCCGCGTCATAGAGAGTGGCCCAAGCCAGCATACGGCCACGTGTTACGGTTCCGTCCGCAAAGCTTAGCGCATATTGGCGGCTGAATTCCATGCCCGAGAGATCAGCTCCCACCTCTGCGGACATCAACAATCCCTCCCCTGTCAGCACGTTGCAACCAAGACCTTTGCTGAGAAAAGCACAGCCGCCGGTAGCCATTACAACGGCATTTGCCTTCACTTCCCAAGACTCTCCTGTCAGGCGGTTGATCCCACGCGCTCCACCAACACCGTGTTCATCATGAAGAAGTTCCAGCGCTGGTGACTGATCAAGAATTGCGACCCCTGCTTTGCGCACAACTTTTCGCATAATCCGCATATATTCTGGTCCATGGAGATGGGTACGCAGTGAGTTTCCTTCTTCATCCTTCGGAAACGGATACCCCCACTGCTCCACTTGAGCCAGGTTCTGCTCTACCTGATCCAGCACCCGGTGAATCCAAGCATTCTCCGACAAATATCCGCCGGCCTTAAGTCTGGCCTGCACTGCCTGCTCCCGCAGCTCGGCAATGGGAGGGATAACGAGCAACGTTGTTCCACCCGGTGCAGTTGCGCCACTTGTGCCCAAGTAGCCCTTATCCGCCAGGACTACCTTTGCACCTTGCGAGGCTGCACTCCATGCCGACCACGCCCCAGCAGGACCTCCGCCAAGCACGAGGACATCCACTGTCATTTTCTTCTTAAGCTGCGACATATTTTTTCCTCCTACACCATTAGCTGAGTTAGTTGAACTTAAAAATCACTAAAGGGAGGAGTGGCGGAGAGGCGGCCGAAAGTCCAAATATTCACCGCAGTCACTCAATTACCTTTACAGAAGAATCTTAAGTTCAATTAAAACAGCTTTTAAGCAACTTTATTTCAGCTGCCAATCGCTAATATTGAAGTCTTTTTTCGCTAACTTCTCTTCTACGAGGAAGTTTTTGGTACCGTCCAGCAGCTTTGTTCCTTCATCAGTGAACGCAGTATCCTTGATATCACTAATCGGATTCACTTGCTTCGCCAGCTCAGGCGTTGTATCTCCGATTTCAGCCAGAAATTGATAATACTCATCTTCATGCTGCTTCAAGTCTGCCAAGGCTTTCTCTCTAGCTTCGTTCCATACCTTCGGAAAATCAGGGAATTTCGCCAGATAATCCTCAGACACAACTGTTGCGCTAGAACCAAGCAGGTTCGGGTGCTTCGAGGCATCATCCAAGTGAGTGTAGCCTTGGTCAATCAGCTTCAGCGCAGGAACGCCTAAATTTGTTGTAGCATCTACATCTCCACGGGCTAAAGCTGCAGTAGCATCTGGAATGAGCATATGCACGAGTTTGTAGTCGGTCACGCCTTCTTCCTGTAGTAATCCAACTACATAACGGTGCATGAAGGAGCCTTTTTGAATCGCGATAGTTTTACCTTGCAGATCTTTCACCGTCTTGGGCCCATCCTTCTTGCCGATCAAATAACCAATCGTGTTCGCGGAAGATTGTGAAATCAGACGGGTCTTGGCCCCAGAAGCGTAGGCAATAATAGCAGGTGTATCTCCAAGACTGCCGATATCCAGCCGACCACTAATCAAGGATTCTGTCTGATCCGGACCGTTTGGAAAGCCAGTAAGCTTCACTTCAGTAATGCCGTATTTCTTCAACTCTTCTTGAATAATCCCTTTATAAAAGCCCCAACCCTCTGCACCGCCGGGCACATTCAATTTGTTGGAACCGATAAACCCAAAGTTCAATACCGCTGGAACATTGCTAATGCTCGTGGCCTCTTCTCCCGCCTTCTCCGTATTTGATCCCCCGGAGGCAGACGCTCCATTGCCGCCCGTATTATTTCCGCAAGCCTGAAGCACCAGCATGGCCATCATAATTGTAGTTAAAAGTGCAAACCGAATCTTCCTAGAACGTTTCCCTTGAATCTCTCTGTACGCTTGTTTCATTGTTTCTCCCCCTAGGTTTATGCTATTTATTTAAATCTTGATCCAGCTCAGAACCCTGCCCTCGATGCCAATTTATACATAAATTCATGGCTTGCTACCGGCTGCCTGCCCTTACCCCAGCCTACTTTTTCACGATAACCGCCAAGTAGTCCCTGCTCCTGAAGTTCCGCTTCTGTCACACCAATAATATTCTCAGAGTCTGGTGCAACGTAGAGAGCATCGACAGGACAATACAGCTCACACATAAAGCAAGTCTGGCAATCGCTCTGCCGGGCAATAACAGGAATGCCATCCTCTACCCGTTCGAAAACATTAGTCGGGCAGACAGATACACATTGGTTGCACTCTACACATCTGGCAGCGCTGATCACCTCAATCACGATAGAACACCCTCCTTAGCCACGGCTTCCGTCTTCACCCATACCTGATCTAATCCGCCACTGATCAAGCGGTGATGCTGGCCATGATCTGTAGCCTTGAAATCCTCACGCTTATGCATGCCTCTCGTCTCTGTACGAGCAAGTGCAGAATTGTACATCCAGCGGGCTGTTGCGGTCATGGCTTCGGCTTCCCGTGCCTTGACCCCTTCTGGCGTACGCTGAATTTCGCGGCTTCGTTGCTCTTTCCACAATCCATCCAGACGATCTAGTGCAGAAGTCAGCCCTTGTTCTGTCCGGAACAAATTGATGTCATACGGCTTCACCTCAGCCTGTACAGCAGACACATACTCTGCCGTTTGGGCCGCCACTCCCGGCTTCACTTCCTGATGCACCAGTGGTGATGATGATAAGCCGACTGGACTACGCTGCGCAGCGTGCGACCCCAGACTCTGTGCATAGACAGCAGCTCCTTCACCAGCAAAAGAACCTGAAGACATCGCCCACGCCGCATTATGGCTGCCACCGCCAGTAAAACCTCCGCAAATCAGCTCGCGGGTAGCAGCATCTCCTGCCGCGTAAAGTCCGGGAACACCTGTGCCGCAGCTTTCATCTGTAATATGGATGCCACCCGTCCCCCGAACCGTGCCTTCGAGCCGCAAAGTAACCGGAAACGCATCCTTGAACGGATCAATTCCCTGGCGGTCAAAAGGAAGGAAAAAGTTCGTCTGCGCCACCCGCAGCAGCGGTCTTAAATCCTCTGGTGCCCCATCCAGCTTGGCGTACACCTGATTACCTGCCAACAGATTCCGGGCAATTACAGAACGGCCTTTCTTGGAACCGGCTCCCTCCACAATGCTTCCATCCTCATAATAAAAGCTGGCATAGCTGTAATACGCCGTCTTGGTCACCGAAGAGAACGTAGGGCAGATCGCATAGGCATTGGAGAATTCCATGCCGGACAGATTCGCCCCAGCCTCAGCAGCGAAGAGATAACCATCTCCGGTCAACACGTTGCAGCCAAGTGCCTTGCTTAGGAAGGCGCAGCCTCCGGTAGCAATGACGACTGCTCCTGCCTGAACAGTCCAGGTTTCTCCACTCTGGGTATGAACTCCAGCCGCTCCAGCTACGCCATGCTCATCTGCCAGGAGTTCCAAGGCTGGGCTGTGATCTAGAATTTTGACGCCTGCCTTTTTCACCAGCCTACGCATTAATTTCATATATTCCGGTCCTTGCAGACTTCTTCGGAATTGATTGCCCTGCTCATCTACAGGGAATGGATAACCGGTAACACCAAGCTTGTTCATATTGGCATAGGTTTGATCCAGCACCCGGTCCATCCAGCGAGATTCAGCCAGCTGACCGCCAAGCGCATAACGACTTGCTTTTGCCTCTTTCCGGAGCTTCTCATCCGGCTTCACATACCAGACTCCCGTTCCCGACGGTGCCGTTGCCCCACTTGAACCGCAGTACCCTTTATCTGCAAGGATTACTTTGGCCCCCTTCGCTGATGCAGTAAGGGCTGCCCACGTTCCTGCCGGACCTCCTCCGATAACGAGCACGTCTGCCACCAAATTCACCGATCCTTTTTTCACCGATCCACTCATATGTTTAAGACCTCCTCAGTTTGTTTAGCCTTCGTAACTATCGCGCCAGAACAGGAACTTTCGTTCAATAATCCGGAACAAGGAATCGATCAGCTTACCGACAATTGCGAAAATAATAATGCCTACGAATACAACCTCTGTATTAGAGTTCTGCTTCGCTTCATTGATAAGAAACCCAATACCTGACTGTGATCCAATAAGCTCTGCTACAACCAAACCAATCCAAGCTACAGCCAGCGACAACCTTAGCCCTAACAAAATTCCAGGCAGCGCCGCCGGGAGTATAAGCCTGCGCAGCTTCTGATAAGGACTAAACCCCAATACCCGAGCTACTTCGAACAATTTATTGTCCACATTGCGGATGCCCTTAAATGTATTAATATAGAGCGGAAAAAATGAGCCTGTCATAATGATCACAACTTTTGACATCTCTCCAAACCCGAACCAGAGAATAATGAGCGGCGCTATAGCTAAATGGGGAACAAGCCTAAGCACTTGTACGCTAGGATCGAGCACATATTCTACACTGCGAAACAAGCCGGTCAGTACGCCGAATAGAAGACCCAACACACCTCCAATAAGAAATCCGATGCCCGCCCTACCCATGCTGACGCCCAGATGATGAGTTAACTCTCCAGTAACCAACAAGTCGGTAAAAGCTCTTGCAATCGAAAGCGGAGTCGGCAAAAAGGTTGCTGAGACCAGCCCCGTACTCCCTGCCAGCTGCCAAAGGACTAACGTCACCACCGGGATAATTGCACCCATTCCCCAATCAGAGAGCAGGGGTTTCCATGCAACTTGTATTGCGGGTTTCTTCGGTGTCTTCTTGGATAAAGGAGCTGTGCCGCCGCTATCCAGCGTTTCTCTGGCTCTTTTAGTATTTTTGATAATAGCTTCTACTCCATCGCTCATGGTGCATCCCCCTTTTGTTTAATGAGCGTTCAAGGTTATCCGCGATAACTGTCTTGCCATCTCAACAACCGTCGTTCAATGTAACGAACAATGGAATCACTCAACAATCCAGCTACGGCAAAAATAATAATTCCCACGAACACCACTGGTGTGTCCGCAAATTGACGCGCATCGGACATCATGTATCCAATGCCTGAGGTAGATGCAATAAGCTCTGCCACTACTAACCCCAGCCAAGAAAGCCCTAGAGAGAGACGCACTCCGAGAATAATGTTCGGCAGCGCTGCTGGGAGTACTAACCTGCCAATCTGCTTCAACCGGCTGAAGCCAAGTACCCGGGAAACTTCGAACAGCTTGTTATCTACGCCGCGAATTCCCATGAACGTATTGATATAAAGTGGGAAAAAAGCTCCCTTAGCAATCAATAGCACCTTCGACTCCTCACCGATCCCGAACCATAAAATGAACAGCGGTACTACCGCCAGACTGGGAATCATGCGGATCATTTGCAGGGAAGGATCTAACAGCTTCTCCGATCTGCGGAACAGGCCTACGAGAAGTCCTAACAGCAGACCCAGTCCACCACCTAGCAGGAATCCAGAAAAGGCTCTGACCAAGCTGATTCTAAAGTTCGGCCACAGATCGCCTGAAGCCGCTAAAGTTACAAAAGATTCCGCAATCGTATACGGCGTAGGGAACAGCATCTCCGAGATCATTCCATAATGCCCGAGCGTCTGCCACAGAATTAGCACACTGCCCGGCAGCAAAAGACCAAGTCCTAGTGTTGCCGCCTTTCCGGGTCTTCCGGAAGTTCTTATGACTACAGCCCGATTTGTCATACTTTGAACCCACCTTTTTTCAGCTTTACAATCACTTTAAATAAACAGAAAGAGACCCTCGAATGTTAATGCCTTCGAAAGTCTCCATGGGTATGGTCGACCTATTTTATATTCCGGCTCCGTCTGTAAGCTCTAGCTCATCTACCTTTTCAAAATAATTCAACACCTTCAAACGCAGCTCTTGAAAGGATGTCGTTGTTTTTTTCCGTGGATACGGTAAATCTATCGGTACAATTTTACGTATTTTCCCGGGACGCGGCTCTAGAATCACTACCCGATTCCCCAAGAACACAGCCTCATCAATATCATGTGTCACAAAAATCATGGTTGTTTGGTTAGCCCGCCAAATGTCCAGCAATACCGTCTGCATATGAGCCCGAGTGAATGCATCCAGTGCACCAAACGGTTCGTCCAGCAGCAGTATTTTCGGATTGCGCAGAAGTGCACGAGCTATTGCCACCCGCTGGGCCATCCCTCCCGACAACTCGCGGGGATAAGATTTCTCAAATCCATTTAACTTCACCAGATCAATCAATTCATCGACCTTCCGCCTAACCTCCTTGTTCCCTAGCGGTAAATCAGAGGCAATATTCTTCTCAACGGTAAGCCAGGGAAAGAGGCGATGCTCCTGAAAAATAAAACCCTTATCGATCCCAGGACCCCCAATCTCCACCCCTTCCAGGGTGACACTGCCAGTGTACCCGCTATCCAGACCGGCTACGATGCGTAATAGTGTGCTTTTTCCACAGCCGCTGGGGCCGATGACTGTAATAAATTCGCCCTCCTGTACATGGAGATCTACATTATGGAGTGCTTGAACATGACCACCGGCAGACTCAAAACGTTTATTTAGGTTCGAAATAGACAGCAACGCTTCTCCCACCTTGACCCCTCCTTTAATCTGTATGGACAAAAAAACAGAGGCATTGCGTTTTTACATTCGCAATACCTCTGTAGGAACAGTCGGCAATCATTATTCAAAGTAAATCAATTGGAATTATAATATTTAAAATATCATCGATTTTATAAGCTGTCAACAAAAAACAAGCCCTTTTATGGAACAGAAGTGGAGTTATTTCTAGTTCATAAGTTTGAAAAGCAATGAATTTAATCACTTTTAGTAGGATGAAAGTATTAAAAAACTTTGCTTTTGCGTCGATATAATGAAGTAAGCTTATGACAAATTGGTTCTAAGGAAGGGGCTTTTGCTTGAAAAGCATATCATTAAAATGGGGAGCAACACTTGTTGCCCTTAACACCTTGTTCGGTGGTACTCTCTATGCATCTGCAGCTGAAATCACTCCACCGTTCTCCGATTTAACCGAAATACAACAGACGAAAAGTGCCGCAATCCTCGAGGCTGCTCGTCTAGGATTGCTTAAAGGCGATCCCAATGGACAATTCAGACCCACTGCGACTATGACTCGCCAAGAGCTGGCAGCCATTTTAGCGAAGACCTTAAAGCTAGATTCCTCAGTGAATTCCGCTTCTTCCTTTAGAGACGTATCTGATTCCAGTTGGAGTGTCTCCGCTATTGAGGCTGTTAAAAAGGCAGGATTTATGGAGGGTGATCTTACAGGTGATTTTAATCCATCCAGACCTGTAACTAGGGAAGAGCTTGCAGTTATATTTGTACGTGCCATCCGCGGAACTGGAGCACAAGGCGGACAAGCCAACAAGGTTAATGACGAATCCACAATCAGCAATTGGGCAAAAGAGTATACTGATGTCGCACTACGTCTTAAACTTATAGACTCTCCCGAAGATATGTTCAGCCCCAAAGGTACTGTTCAGCGGCAGGATATGGCTTCTTTTCTGCTGAATATTTTTAAAGAAGAACAACAAACTGCAACGATCGACAATATAGATGGAGATTTCGTAACGATCAATGGCACGCCTTACCTCATTGAAGGTACACTCAAAGAATTAATGGGTGATAGCAACCATGATGCTTTAAGAGGAGCTGTCCTTAAGTTCAATTCCTTGAATCGTCATGTAGATGGTTTACAAGAGCTTGAAATTGTACAAAAAGGGGTTCAACTAAATACCTCCGGCTTTCCCTCCGGTTCTTTGCTCAATATTTCTGGAAATGATGTTGTTATTAAAGGTAATGTTACCGGTGATCTAAAGATTAAAAATGGCGTTTCGAGTATAACTTTTCAGGGCCAAATTGGGCAGATCATTGTGGACTCTATAACTCCAGTTACTATTCATGGCAGCGGTCCCCTGCAAACCTTAAAAATAGTCGAAGGCGGCGCTAGGATCACCATCGATCCCTCCTTGTCTATTCAAAATCTGCAGTTGCCTGGCAACAGTCTGCCTTCACATTTCATAACAAATTACACAGCCATTCAAGATAATATCCAAAAGGTTCAAAATGCATCTGGAGCCGTTGCTCCTGTGTATACTTCGTCCACGTCTGCTAACGCCGTGAGCGATCCGACTCCGAGTCCTACTCCGACGCCTACTCCCGTAGCGACTCCTGAGCCTACTCCGGTCGCGACTCCTAGTCCTACTCCGGTGGCCACTCCTAGTCCTACTCCGGTGGCGACTCCAGTAGCGACTCCTAGTCCTACTCCGGTGGCGACTCCTAGTCCTACTCCAGTAGCGACTCCTGAGCCTACTCCGGTCGCGACTCCTGAGCCTACTCCGGTAGTGACTCCTAGTCCTACTCCGGTGACGACTCCTAGTCCTACTCCGGTGACGACTCCTAGTCCTACTCCGGTCGCGACTCCGGTGAACCATGCACCAGTCGTGCAAAATAATATTGATCCAATATCTGCTCTGATCACAAGTGGTGTCCAAAACGTCGACATCAGTAATGTGTTCATTGATCCGGACGACGACCCGCTTACATTCGCAGCTGCATCCTCTGACGCTAGCGTTGCCACTGTATCTGTAAATGGGAATCATCTCAACCTTGTGCCGGTCGATTCAGGTACAGCCATGATTACAATAACAGCAATGGACGGCCAAGGTGGCGTTAACACTGCTACCTTTGTATTCACTGTAACGTCTAATCAGCCACCAATTGCAATATCTGGAATCACTACTCAACTCTTAACACCAGGTATCACGGCACCACGTACATTTGATCTGGCCCAGCTTTTTCAAGATCCAGACAATGACATGCTTACTTATTCAGCTTCTATAGATAACGTAAATGCTGGTACACTTAGCCTTAATGGCAACACTCTGACGATAACTCCGGCAGCTAATAGTTCAGCGAGTGGTTTAGTGACCCTCACAGCAACGGATGATAAAGGAGGTTCAACTACCTCAACTTTCACCTTGATTACAGCCCAGCTTGTAAACAACGGCTTTGTGCCAATAACCACCAAGCAAGGTGTATCCAATATTTCCTTCGATATTTCCAAGCTGATTCCTAATCAGAGTCAATTTAAAGTGTATACAGAAAGCAGCACAGGTTCATTGAGCGGACCTGTAACTCTGAATGGAGCTATATGGAATGGTCCTACAAGTCCAGGAACGGTATGGATAGTAGGTTCTGATGGCAAAGCGGTTGTATTATCTATAAGTGTGGCTTCACAGGGTACCTCCGAGCTATTCTTCTCAGAGTATCTGGACGGCGGTGACGGCAGAATCGCAGTTGAGCTGTACTATAAAGGAAATGGTAATTCCGCAGGAAAAGCAGAAGGTTACACCCTTGAAGTCCACCAATTTATGAAAGCCACCCAAACCAAACAGGTTTATTCCCGGCCATTATTTCCTGTATCTGTAGCAATGCCTTATATGTTTATAGATTCTACTTTTGGGGACGCATTTGATTTAATGAATATCTCCTATTACAATGATGAGCTAAGTCTATATAATCCAAAAACATATAATATTACAGCATTAGTACTGAAGAAAAACGGCCAAATCGTAGATGTTCTCGGTGACCCTACCTCAACTCAGCAATTCCTCTCCACAGGTGGAACTATTGTCCGTAAATCCGGTATATACACTGGATCACAGCAGTATTCACTTGAGGGCGAGTGGAATCAATATCCCAAAGGAACTTACCAGTATTTCGGAAGTCATACTCCTTAAGCAGCCCTTTCTAATGAAAAAACAAGCAGGCAGTGAGCCTCCAGATATTGGAGAATCAATGCCTGCTTGATTATCTGCATTGCGTAGCGTTAAGTCGACTTTGGGTAAACCTCGGAATAACTCCTCCGGATCCCCCGTATATTTTAATCGCCGAATCTAGATCAAATCTTTGATTTAGTTGCATTCTGTACACTTATTTCGTATAAAAAAGGGGTTGTCCTAAATATAACTGTATTCTATACAATTAAAATCCAGAAAAACCACCTTTAGCTGAGGAAATCATGAAAATAAGTGTACTGAATACAGCTATTTTTTGGGGACAATTTATTCGATGAGTTATAACTGTACAAAATACACTTATATGCTCCCACCGTTACTCCAACCTATGTCTACCACTTCAAAATCTGCATTTTGCCTCCACTTGTTACTTATACTTCTGCATCTACTCCCTCTACTTCCTCTACTCCACTACTCCCTCTACTCCCTCTACTCCCTCTACTCCCACTACTCCCTCTACTTCCTCTACTTCCTCTACTTCCTCTACTCCCACTACTCCCTCTACTTCCTCTACTTCCACCACTTCCACTACTTCCACTACTCCTACTCCTTCTACTTCCTCCACAACTTCTACCGTTTCAAAATATCACTTCAAGCATATCGCTCCCCCGGCTCTTAGCAACGCTGCTTACATCAGATATCTTAAATATAAATACACGCTGGAGATCACAATGGACAACAGCATTAAAGGAAATCCGACCTTCAAATACTTCATGAATGTAATCGGGTACCCCTCTTTTCCTGCCAAACCTGCTACGATCAAATTAGCACTCGCACCAATCAATGTGCCATTGCCACCCAGACAAGCGCCTAAGGCCAAACTCCACCATAACGGCTCCAAATTGCTGATCCCCATATTCCCCATCTCCTGAATCAGCGGGATCATAGTTGCTACAAAAGGGATGTTATCCAGAAATGCCGAGGTAATGGCGCTGACCCATAAAATCATCATTGAGCTCATCAGCACATCACCATTCGTTATTTCAATCGCTTTTGCTGCCAGCTCTGCAATCACACCTGTCTCTACAAGCCCTGACACCAACACGAACAGTCCGATAAAAAAGAAGATCGTAATCCATTCCACGCTGTGAAAAGCTTTTTCCAGCATATGTTCCCCTCCGGTCAGCAGCAGCAGTAAAAATGCACCAGCCAGTGCAACCGTAGCGGACTCCAAATGTAACGCCTGATGTAAAAAGAACCCGGCAATCGTAATTGCCAGTACGATCAAACATTTTCGCAGCAACTTATGATCTGTAATCATAACCTTCTCATCCATGTCCATGATGCTCTGCTGCAATTCAGGTGTAGTTTTAATTTGTTTACCGAACATCAATAACAGCAGCGGGATATACGCCAAAACAATGATGATAATCACGGGTGTCAGATTGCTAATAAAAGCCATGAAGGTCAGCTCCTTAACCGCACTGCCAATCATGATATTAGGCGGGTCTCCGATCAAGGTTGCCGTTCCGCCTACATTAGATGCGATAATTTGTGACATCAAAAAAGGCAGCGGATGTATGCGCAGTTGTCTTGTAATACTGAAGGTGACTGGCACCATAAGCAGCACTGTCGTCACATTATCCAAAAAGGCTGAAGCCACTGCGGTAATCACAAACAAAGCAATCAGTATTCTCTTCGGCTTCCCCTTCGCCAACTTAGCTGATTTCACAGCTGCGTATTTAAAGAGCCCCGTGTCAGCGGTAATCCCTACAATCATCATCATTCCTACAAGCAATCCTATAGTATTAAAATCGATGTGCTGCAGTGCCGTCTCCTGATCCACAATGCCCATCGCTATCATGACGATAGCTCCTAACATCGCCAGAATGGTACGGTGAATCTTTTCGGAAATAATAAGTCCATAAATCAGCAGAAAAATGCCTATCGCCCAAACCGCTTGCTGTTCCATAATATCCCTCGGTCCTTCTATGTAATTTCGTTAACTTACAGTCTACTCATCCTATAACCTTATTATCATAAAATAGATTTGTATTTTTCGCACTGGGTTTGTGGAATCATTCCACTAAAAAACGACTCTGCCGGATGTTTATCGGAGAGCCGTTGTGGATTCGATTATTTCATTTTCAGAGCCTGAGGCTCCTTGAAAGCAGTTAACTTCCCTTTACTCTGCACAATAATCATCCCATCCTCCAGCAAGGTTGGGCCGAATACTCTACCTGATGTTTTGAGCTGCACGATAGGTTTGGCGGTAATTAGATCAATAGCAACCAATTTCCCATCGGTCTGGGCAACATACATGCCATGTCCGAGCAGATCGAAGCGGGCAATCGGATTGCTGATTCCTCCGTACTGGAACACAGATTTATTAGACATTTTAACACCATAGATGCTCTGTTCGTTACTAAAAAGAATTCTTCCATCATAAGGACCCGCCGCGTAGGATAACTTATCTCCGATGGATTCATACGAATAATTATCTCGTGTTACGGCAGCTGGATCAACATTTACTGGGTAGCCATAGACTCCTTTTTGTCCCCCAATATATATCCTGTCCCCAATGATCCAGGCTCTGCCTCCGCTAGTCATATATTCTTCTTCTGGTTTCGGATGATTAGGATCTATATGAGCGGGGTTATACTCTACAGCCTTTACAAGCTTACCTGTCTTCACATCCAAATGATCGAGTGTCGTCAAAGGAAGAGGGTCTACCAATGTAGCTTCCCGTTGTGAGATAAGCGTAGTCCCCTCTGCTGCAATCGGAAGACTATGATTACCACTATTCCAAAGCTCTTTACCTGTTGTTCGATCAAACGCATGTAAAATGTCATACGTATACGCTCCGGATTCTGAGTTTTGAGCTAGCACCAGATTCCCCTCAACCATAAATGGTTCAAACAGCATTTCGCTGAAATTATCGCGCCACTGCAACTTGCCATCTTTCAGATTGTAGGCTTGAATATCGCCATTAGCAGCGAATAGCTGCTCTTTATCAATTAACAATTTACTGACACCTTTACTGGTTGCCGATGAGCTCCATTTATTTTTGCCCGTAGCCGCGTTAACTGCATAGATCGTACCTGCCTCCGAAGTGACGTAAGCCACGCCATCCTGATAGAGCAGCGGCGTTGTTAATTTGGAGCCGTATTTCCACATTACTTTTCCAGTCTGGACGTTAATCGCTAAAAGCTGACCCTTTTGAAGGATAAAAGCTTTGCCCGCTCCGACTGCAACAACACCCTTACCCATGATATAATCCGACGGCACATCTTTCAAAGCTGGCAAATCCATTGTTGTTGACCATTCAACCTTCGCAGCAGGCAGGTTTGCATAGTAATCATCACCATTCGAGCCTATAAAAGAGATGTGTGGATCAACCGCAGCTGCTTGTACCGGATTTACCATAAGCAATACCCCTAAACCAATAACTGCAGTACGAAGATAAGATTTCAATATTGTTCCTCTCACCACCAAACTCCTCCTCATATAAGTAACTGCCTCATTTGGATAGCTTGTTAAAATCAAATATAATAATATTGGACGAGCAGGACACAATCCTTATGGATTATTATTCCATTTTGTCAAAAACAACAGAAGAAATCAAAACATTTACTCACAAACTTACATTTTGTAAGTCATTGTGTTATAATAATCACATTCCTCCATACACGGACAGGCTTTAGCAAATATATGAATAACAAGGGGTTTGTGAGCATGAGTAACGAAGCAACCGCAGCACCAGCATCCGATTTTGAATTTGGTATCTATACCTTAGGAGACATCGTAGCGGATTGTCATACAGGGAAGAAGATCAGTCCAAAACAACGTCTCGACGAAGTTGTAGCTGCAGCTAAGCTGGCAGATGAGGCGGGACTTGATGTATTTGGTGTAGGTGAGCATCATCGTCTTGATTTTGTAATTTCTTCGGTGCCAGTGGTGCTGGCTGCCATTTCTCAGGTTACTAACAGAATTAAACTAACGAGCGCAACAACCGTATTAAGCACCATTGATCCTGTACGGGTGTTCGAGGATTTCGCCACACTTGATTTGCTGTCGAATGGACGTGCAGAGATTATTGCGGGGCGTGGTGCTTTTGTGGAGTCTTTTCCGCTCTTCGGGTATGAGCTTGAAGATTATCACCGACTATTTTCCGAGAACATCAATTTACTCTTGGAGCTTAACAAACATGAAGTTATGAACTGGGAGGGCGCCTTCCGTTCATCGCTGAAGAATTCGGAGATTGCTCCACGTCCATTACAGGAGAATCTTCCGCTCTGGATTGGTGTAGGCGGTTCTCCAGAAAGCGCGGAGAAGGCCGGGATGCTCGGGACCGGAATGGCTATCGCCATCCTAAGCGGCAGTCCAGAGCCTTTTCAAGAGCTTGCCGCAACCTATCGGCGTGCCGGAATTCAAGCAGGACATCCACCTGAGGATCTAAAGATTGCGATCACTAGCCACGGTTACATTGCTGAAACCTCACAGCAGGCTTTGGATGAATATTACCCTTACTACTATAGTTACCGTAACTCTATCAGTCCAAAACCGGGTCAAGAGTACAAGGTGTCTCGTGATGACTTTGGGCGATATGTATCTGCTGATAACACGATGGCTGTGGGCAGCCCGCAGCAAATTATCGAAAAAATTCTCTATCAGCATGAGCTGTTCGGTCATAGCCGCTTTATGACTCAGCTCGATATCGGCGGCCTTCCTTACGCTCAGGTAGCCAAAGCCATTGAACTTTTGGCAACAGAGGTTGCACCTGTAGTACGGCGTGAGATCGCCAAGAAGAACAGCCGTTAGAATGGAATACCAAAAAGGGGCCCTCAAGCCAACGGCTGAGGCCCCCTTTTTATAAAAAAAATCACGCAAAGGATGGTTTATTATTATCTACTTTTCCGCTGATAAGCTTCTTATATTCGTCGTCTCCGCCGTCCAAAGAAGGTGCAGTATAAATCTGAGCTGAAGCTGGCTGCTGAGCAGAATGACTCGAGCCCGCTTTTCTTTTGGTGCTTTTGTCATCGCCGCCTGCACTCCTGCTCCCACCACTCGCAGATCGGAGAACAGCATCGGATAAGCTGTTAATACCTTTTATTCTCTTCATGCTGAATCCTCTCCTACTAAATGATTGATGGTACGGAATAAATCCTGATTATTCCCAACTACCGCCTTAAGATCATCTGCAGATAATCCATCACTTCCTGAGAAATGAACGGAAAGAACATACTTCTTACCTAGAGGATAGCATAGGATATATACCTCTGCAACTTCCGTGCGTTGAAAAAAAGTCCATTTACTCGATAAAAATGCATCTACCACACTAGGCTGCTTCTCATTCCCTTTCGTTACAGACAAGGGATAGGAGTGACCGCGTCCGACATTCCCCCCCACCTGAACAAGTTGTTCCTTCTCTTGTGCCTGCCAGATGGCTGCACCGATTACACGACAATGCTTCGGAGGTAAAAAGGAATTGCGTATCGCCTCACTAAGTGCGTGATACTTCTCTCCATTCTCGGAGATGGTCACATTACTATTATATTGCCAAAAAAAATGAAGGATACTTTCCTTGCGCCTTAAATCCATCCTTAGCTGCTCTAAATCTTTAAGCGGGTCACGGAATCTTCCACGCTCTTGAATACTATCAATAATCTTACCACAGCTCACATCCACAGCAGCCGTAGGATTATCGTGATGTACTTCATACTCTAAAGATGTAATTCCCGCTAAATCAGATAGCAGATGATATTCTTCTACATTTTCTCCAGGGATGAGATCATCACGCGCAGTTACCTGATCAGGCACTAGACAAAAAACACGGCTGCGCCGTAATCTAGCCCAAAACAAACCCATTTCAAACCCCGTATTATCGCGGGTCACATAATAATATTTACCACGGATTTTGGCGACATCATCTGGCGAGAACACAAATACGGCAAAATCGCTCTCATCCAAATTTCGCTCCAACGCCTCCATAGTGTATTCATTCGCCCGAAAAGCGTTGGCATACCAAGGATGCACTTCAGCATCCCTCTTCAGCTGCTCATGAATCGCTCTTGCATAACGTATAGACTCCCTGGAAGATCCAATGAATAGCTTTGGTTTAGTCACGGCAATGCTCCTTCATCCTCTTTCCCGATATGTAATAATTATACAAGTCTTTAGACCACCAGAAAAGAGGCCATATTCTCAAAAAATATTATTCTAAACCTCGTAAATTGGGTAAGGAATTACGACTACTCTCAAAAAGCGAGGATACTATGAACAAAATGATAGGTGTCACCCTGCTCACAGCTTGCCTTTTGGGTATAGCAGCGCCACAGTCTGCTGGAGCAAAGACAGCAGCGGGAAGTTATACCGCACAGGTATATGCGAGTTCTTTAAATGTACGCGATGAACCGGCTAAGAATGCAACTGTTGTAGGATCAATTAAGAATGGGGCTCGGGTTACTGTGACTGATGAGCAGCACGGATGGTTAAAGGTTAAGGCGGGGAGCACCTCTGGCTGGGTAGCGGGTTATTACCTAAAAAAGGTGAACAGCAACTCCCTGCAATCCAGCGCTTCTGGAACGTCTATTGCTACTAAAACCAATACTGCCTCGTCAACATCAGCCAATGCTTCTAGTAGAACTTCAAAGGCTACAGTCACGGCTAATTCTCTGCGCATCCGAAATGGCCCAGGAACACAATATAAGGTGCTCGGTTCTTTAAAAGCCAAGGATACAGTCACTCTCCTTCTTCATCAGAACGGCTGGGCTCGAATTCGTACAGCCAGCGGTGAAACCGGTTGGGTGGCAGAGCAGTATATCCGAAGTGGAAGCACATCAAGCAGTACGAGCAGCATAAGTACC
This sequence comes from Paenibacillus sp. FSL H8-0175, assembly GCF_045040615.1. NCBI lineage: Bacteria > Bacillati > Bacillota > Bacilli > Caryophanales > Paenibacillaceae > Paenibacillus > Paenibacillus sp. FSL H8-0175. The sequence continues at coordinate 6,330,241 of NZ_CP150299.1, forward strand.
GTCCAGCATAAAGGCGGACTACGAGGAAAGCTGATCGTCATCGATCCTGGTCATGGCGGGAGTGATCCAGGCATGCTTGGCACTACATATAACACCATGGAAAAAGATTTGAATCTGCATACTGCACTTTATGTCCGCGATGCTCTTGTTGCTAAAGGAGCACGGGTAGAGATGACGCGCACCCGAGATGATCAGAAGCCGACGTTAGCGCGTCGTGTTCAGATGAGCCAAGCCCTGCGTGCTGATGCTTTTGTAAGCGTTCATTATAATTCTTCACCTAAAAATGTGTCCGGAACGTTGACCTTCTTTTATTCAGAAGCGGATGATTTGAAGCTGGCGCGGGCGATTGAAACCCGGCTGGGGCAAGGCATCGGTCTGAAAAGCAACGGGTTGTCCTTTGGCGATTATCACATCCTAAGGGAGAATCGGATTCCAGCTACCTTGGTTGAGCTTGGATTCCTTACCAATCCTACAGACGAGTCCATTGTCCGCAAGGCCTCCTATCAGAAAAAAGCGGCTAAAGCCATCGCTGAAGGCGTTGCGGATTATTTTAAATAACTGGCTGGAACAACACTCCAAAAAAAAGCCCGACCCATGTATCTCTCAGGTATGATCTGAGGAGATCTGTGGGTCGGGCTCTTTTGACTGCTTCCTTATACGAGCATTTGATAGACCAAGAACAAGTTCAACGATACAACCAGACCGGAGATAATCCAGCCCAGAGTGGCTGTCATTTTGCGATTCACTAACCCGCCCATAATCTGGCGATTGCTTGTAAACACAACCAGCGGAATCAACGCGAACGCAATCCCAAAGGACAGGATCACCTGACTGATCACGAGCGCTTTGGTTGGATTCACACCAAAACCAATGATCGCTAGTGGCGGAATGATGGTAATCGCACGGCGCAAGTACAGGTTAATTCTTTTGTTGATGAAGCCTTGCATAACCACATCGCCAGCCATAGTCCCTACGGAGGAACTCGACAGTCCCGCAATGAGTAGTCCCAACCCAAACGAGATCGCCGTTACTGGCCCAGCTAAGTGACCAAATTGTTGAAACGCGACATCCAGATCTTCAACCACGAGACCATTTTTGAAAAACAATGCCGCGGAGACAATAACCATAGCCAGATTTACTGCACCTGCGATAATCATCGCAATAATAATATCTATAAATTCCAATTTGAAAATCTGTTTTTTCTCCGATTCATTCACCCCGACGATACGGTTCTGTGTAAGTGATGAATGCAGGTAAATCGCATGTGGCATCACGGTTGCACCTAGAATTCCTGCGGCCAATAGGATGCTGTCCACCCCTTCAAACTTAGGTGTAAACATGCCTACGGCAACTGCTCCCATATCCGGTTTAGCTACAATAACTTGAAAAGCGAAGGCTAATACGACTATAAGGATCATCGCAGCAATCCCTGCCTCTAGGGAGCGGTATCCCCGGCGTTGCAGCTCTAAGATAGCAAATGAGCCCACCGCAGTAATCAGTGCTGCTGGCAGCATGGGAATATCAAATAAGAGATATAGTCCTAATGCCGCCCCGATAAACTCTGCCAGATCCGTAGCTATAATCACTAGCTCACTTTGAATCCATAAGAAGATAGATACACTCTTCGGAAAACGATCATGAGCGATCTCAGGCAAGTTCTTGCCTGTCGCAATCCCCAGCTTGGCGGATAACGCTTGGATTAGCACAGCCATTAGATTAGAGGCCACGATCACCCACAATAAGAGATATCCATATTTGGAGCCCGCCGTAATATTGGTGGCAAAATTACCTGGATCCAGATAAGCAACAGCAGCGATAAAAGCTGGGCCTAGAAAAGGAAGTAATCGTTTAATCCCTTTGATCTCCCCGTTAAGTACGGCTTGTGCTGAAACCGAGTTCTTATGTTGTTTTATATGTGGTTGTTCTACTAAAGTTTGTTCGAGCATTTCAATTCCTCCTCTTGCCCTGAAAAAGTTGTCTATATACACGAAAGTTTCCCCTGTGCAACTTATATTTAAAGTATATGCTTATTTCTGAAAAATGTAAACATGTTTCATATGGAATTTTCATTTGCTTGTTCACCAACGACTAGGCACAAAAAAAGCTGGACGATGATCAGGAATTACCCGATCTTCGCCCAGCTTAAGCTGCTTATGAATTTTTCTTCCATGTGTCCTTGAGCGGTACTATCCGGTTCAGCACTAGCTTATCTGCCGTGGTATACTTCTTATCCACACAGAAAAATCCGTGCCGGATCAATTGAAATTTATCTTCTGGCCTTGCGTTGCCCATTGATGGCTCCAGCAAACAATCCTTCAGGATCGTTAAGGAATCTGGATTAAGATACTCGTCCCAGCGCTCACCGTCTTCTTTAGGACCGTCGTTATCTTTCAGCAGACGCTCATATAGATGAACATCAGCCTTGATAGCATGGTCTGCCGATACCCAGTGAATGGTCGCCTTAACCTTCCGTTCTTTAAACCCGCTTCCGCTCTTCGTTCTCGGATCATAGGTGCAGCGAAGCTCTAGGATTTCTCCGGTAACTTCATCCTTGATTACTTCATTGCATTTTATGAAATAAGCACCCTTTAGCCTTACTTCATTCCCCATAGTCAGCCTGTGATAACCTTTTGGCGGCTCCTCCATGAAATCTTCTTGTTCAATATAAAGGGTTCGTGAAAAAGGAACCTCTCTTTCTCCAAGTGACTTATCTTCACTGTTATTCTCAATCGTCAGCCCTTCGTTATGATCCTCAGGATAATTAGTAATGACCACTTTTAAAGGCTTAAGAACAGCCATCACACTTGGAACCTTTGCCTTCAGATCTTGTCTAAGCGCATGCTCTAACATGGCAATATCCACAATGGTGCTATTTCTGACAAAGCCAATCTCCTTCACAAAATTCCGGATACTCTCCGGCGTAAAACCTCTTCTGCGTAAACCGCGAAGCGTAGGAAGTCTCGGATCATCCCAGCCATCCACATAATGGCCTGTAACCAGCTGTCTGATATATCGTTTACTCGTCACAACTCCGGTGATGTTCACCCGTCCAAACTCTCTTTGCTTAGGAGCCTCAGGGATATCCAGCTCATTCAATACCCACTCATAGAGCGGCCGATGATCCTTAAATTCAATCGAGCATAAGGAATACGTAATCCCTTCGATAGCATCTTGTATAGGATGGGCAAAATCATACATCGGATAGATACACCATTCGTTACCCGTTCTATAATGCTCCGCATGAATGATTCTGTAAATCACCGGATCACGTAAGTTGATATTAGGTGAGCTCATATCTATTTTAGCTCGCAACACTCTGGCTCCCGTTGGATAATCTCCAGCTTTCATCTCCGTAAATAACCGCAAATTCTCTTCCACAGAACGCTCCCGGAACGGGCTGTTTTTTCCCGGCTCCGTAAGCGTCCCTCTATAGGCTGTCACCTCTTCAGGTGATAAATCACAGACATACGCCTTTCCTTTTCGGATTAACGTAACTGCGCTATTGTATATTTTCTCAGAATAGTCTGATCCATAAAAAATATGGTCCGGTGGATAGCCCATCCATTGAATATCTTCGATGATGGCATTTACATACTCCAGATCCTCTTTTAAAGGATTGGTGTCATCAAAGCGCAAATGGAACTTCCCGCCATACTTTTTCGCAGTCGTATAGTTCGTATGAATAGCATACGCACTGCCAATATGCAGATACCCGTTAGGCTCCGGTGGAAATCTCGTGCATATATCTCTATTGTAAGTCCCTGCTTCCAGCTCTTCTTGAATCAATCTGTCGATGTAACTCTCTGCTAATACTTCCGGTTCCTCGCTCATTGGTGTTACCTCCTGTTTATAAGTGATATCCGCCTGCTTAATCTGCAAAATAAAAAGAACCTCACCTCCAAGACTTATGGTCTTGGGGACGAAATTCTCGCGGTACCACCCCAGGTTCATTAATATGTCGCCATATTAATCTCATCAAGTACGGCAAAACATCTTACGCAGTGCTTATACTCTAGCTCTATAACAGGAGCTCCCGTCATACCATCCCCTTAATCCGGTTCCGATATGCCGCTCAGAGGCTTGTTTCGATAAAATCCCCCTTACCCTGTTCTCATCATCCAGGGCTCTCTGTGAAGGAATGATTTCATGTACTCTTCTCGTCATCGCGTTTGATTATTTTGTATAGGATACCAAAAAGATAACCCTATGTAAATGTGCTTATTCCCCGCTCAGCGCCGCTAGAAGTTCCAATACTACTTCATTGTCAGGCTCTGCAGCCAAAGCTCTACGCGCGTATTCCAATGCAGCAGCTTCAGCTCCTAGCTCGTAGTTACAAATTGCCATGCTATAAAGCACTGATGCCAATGGTTCTTCCGTGATCGCATGCATGGAGCGTTCTAAGTAACCCAATGCTTCCGCGAATTTATCCATTTCATACAGCAGCAACCCCGCATCTAGCGACAGATCATAACTCTGTTCCATCGGATAATAGCCCGTCCACATCAACTGTATACCTCGCTGTAGATCCAGCATTTCTTCATCACTGGCACCCGGCAGCAGCTCCGAAATCTGTTCAGCGCTATGGATAAACCATTCAGCATCATACCCACCCAAACGCCAAAAGGCCAAAATTTGCTGCAGCCCCATCGTATCTAATTGCTGATCCATCCATTCCTTCATACTAAAGAAATCATCCGGGCCAAAACGTTCTATAAACCGCTTGTAACCCAGCCGAGTGTTTGTATAGCTCAGCGGTGTTGGTAGCATAAGAATACAGCCGATGTTCAGGTTTTTATAGTGATGACTGGTGAATATTGAATGCGCCCCTTTTTGTTTCAGCACATGCTCTATCGCATGATAATTCGCGGTCAAAGAGAAGCTTCCGTGATGAATCAGCAATGGAGGTTCTGCAAATTCCCAGTTCTCTAAGCGATGGTCTCCCTTATCCGCTGTAAGCAGCACGAATCCCTCTGTAGAGAGCCGCGCAAGCCGCTCCAGACAAGTAAGCCCCACAACCGGAAAGAGTATATGTGAATCCTCCAGCTTCTGCTGATAAAGCGCTATAACGTCATGATAGGGATAAGTCTCCTCTTCATAACTAGCCGCACGCCTATAATGGTACTGCGGGATGATTTTGCCGAGCGCATCGGAGGGGTTATCCGGATCAACTTCCGCCGAATACTGGATCGAAACCTCACATTCATATATTTTTCCTTCATCCACATAAATTAATTCTTGCGGAATGCTGTCAAAAAAGTAATTTGCCACAATCACCAATGGCTGCTGTAAATCACCCGGCCGAATGCTGAGCTTAGCGTGTACTAAATGTAGTTCTACATCCTGCACAGCATCAAAACGAGCGAAGTCCAAAATACCCTGCTCTACGTAAGGAAGTAGGCTCGGGTGCTGCTGCCAGCTGGATATATTTTTGGAAGGCAAATCACTCATCACATAACGAAAAGGAGGAAGAGGAATATCTGCGTAGTCTACGATTTCACATAACTTTTTAAGCACATGGAAGGCTAACCGGCCTGCTCCTGCTCCAAGTTCTAGAATCGTAACGGTCTCTGAGAGATGCCCTTGTCCAGCCCGGTCTTGCAGAAATCCAAAGATCATCTCTGCGTATGCTGTCGCAATCATAGGGTTACTCGTAATGTACTGCGGGACCTGATCATTATTCCAAGCCTTTAATCCCTGCTCTTCATAATATGTTCGTTGCAATTCCCAAATCGGTGCTTCGCTGAAGCGATATTGCTGTTCTTTGTTACCTGTCATCTGTTTCTTTACCCGCTCTCTGTCTAGCTTGTTGGAATAATCTATAGCAATTGCCTTATTGCGCTCTCAAGGTGCGTGACCTGAAAATGACGTATTCAGCCTCTGTTGGTATGTTAACGGAAAATGATAATAATGCCGTCTTGGAGGTTGAGGAATCAGGTCCTTTCAACGTTTGATAAAAAGAATTCCCTTTACTGTCCACACTCACCAGCTCTAATTCAGCGTTTCCTTTAGGGATGATGAATCCGGAGGTATTTTGCACGCCTAAGGTCAATCTATATTCTTTCCCGGATTGAGCCTGCGTTAGCATAGTAGGATATAACGGATACGGATGTGCTGTCGTTTCGAGTGGATAAGGAGCAAGCGCACGATCTGCCTCAGGCTTCACCCATTCCTCCCCTTTTCTGGCTCCAATACCAAGGGTTAATTTATTCACATTATTAAATTGCACTTCCCAGCGAAAAGACTTAAGCCCTTCTAAAATGGGAGACGCCGGAACAAACAGAGTGCCATCCTTTATCTCTGGAGCAACGCCTAATGAATCTACGGTCTCCCCATTAAAATCTGCCTCTAGCTGCCCTGCTTTAATATTTCCTACCGATCGGTCCAGCAGTGAAACAGTAATACTCTTGCTCAGAGCGTCATAGAGCAAATCTGCGCCAATCGCATTGGAGAAGGCTCGAATCGGCACCATTAATTTACCTGCTTTGAAATAAGGGGCGAGTTTACCTGGAAAAAGCACGTAATATCCCCCGTATGACAGTGGCATTACCTGTGTCCCTAACTGGACAGCTGCCGACACCGATGTAGGTGTAACCGCAGATCCCGCGGCGAACATAATCACTAATAGACCTATTACGTAAGCTTTTATTTTCCCTAATCGTTGTAAGGACTCCTTGATGTGAATCATCACAAACCCCTCTCCAGTTCATCTAGAACCTTAGCCTCTATTAGTAATAATCAATGATGACCCTACACATGTCAACTTGTACCACTTCTGCTATCCATCATAAAAGACAGCATTCCGCATATATTTTCATTGAACGCTTTAGGAACAAGAAAGGAGAACATCTTATGACTTCTGCTGGACAGGATTCGGCAAACAAAACAAACATCCCCCAGCCCATCCGAAGCGATGGCACAGGGGGATTAGATAAAGGACCCCGCGATGTTATGCGGGATCTTGAGAATCCGGATATGTTCGTTCCTCCGGTGACTGATGCGGGCCTGGTTCCCAATTTGAAATTTTCTTTCTCCGATGCGCATATGCAGCTTAATCATGGTGGCTGGTCCAGAGAAGTAACCGTCAGAGAACTCCCTATCGCAACTACACTGGCAGGTGTGAATATGAGCCTGACCCCCGGTGGAGTACGAGAGCTTCACTGGCATCAGCAAGCGGAATGGTCTTATATGCTGTTAGGCCGCGCCCGGATTACTGCTGTGGATCAGAATGGACGGAACTTTATAGCAGATGTAGGACCTGGTGATCTATGGTATTTTCCGCCGGGTATTCCTCACTCTATACAAGGTCTTGAAGAAGGCTGTGAATTTCTCCTTGTCTTCGACGACGGAAGCTTCTCTGATCTGAATACCTTGTCTATTTCCGATTGGTTCGCCCATACGCCTAAAGAGGTACTTTCAGCTAACTTTGGAATACCTGCCGAGGCCTTTGACTCCATCCCCACTGAACAAGTCTATATTTATCAGGATCAAGTTCCCGGCTCATTACAAAGCCAAAAGGTGCAATCGCCATATGGAGAAATTCCACAGAGCTTCAAACATTCGCTGTTGGCACAGCCTCCATTAAAGACTCCTGGCGGGAGCGTCAGAATCGTTGACTCCAGCAACTTTCCGGTCTCCAAGACCGTGGCTGCTGCACTGGTAGAGATTGAACCTGGAGGAATGAGAGAGCTCCACTGGCACCCCAACAACGATGAGTGGCAATATTATCTTACCGGAAAAGGACGGATGACTGTGTTTGCCGGAAACGGTGCAGCACGTACCTTTAATTACAGGGCTGGCGATGTTGGGTATGTTCCTTTTGCATTTGGACATTATATTCAGAATACAGGAGAAGAATCGTTGTGGTTCCTCGAAATGTTCAAAAGTGACCGTTTTGCCGACGTCTCTCTGAACCAATGGATGGCTCTCACTCCCCATGAATTGGTTCAAAGTAATTTGAACGTTGGGCCCGAAGTGATCAATGCCTTACGGAAAGTGAAATGGCCAGTGGTGAAATACCCTAAGTTAAAAGAATAGGTTACTTCCTCCCTTTTGCTTATTCACCCGTCTCCGCAAATTGTTTGATTCTTTCACCAATCTGGTCACGCACATGCTGGAACACTGCCCACTTCTCTTCATCACTCCCTTGCGCTTTTGCCGGATCATCGAAGCCCCAGTGTTCCCGTTTGACCTGCGGAGGGGTCATTGGACATTTATCCGCAGCATCTCCGCATAAGGTAATGACCAGATTCGCATTATTCAGCAGATTAGCATCAATAATATCCGAAGTCTGGCCGGAAATATCTATGCCTACTTCGCTCATCGCTTGTACAGCTTTTGGATTTAGACCGTGAGCTTCAATACCTGCACTGTACACGCTCCATTCTTTTCCTAGATATTGCTTAGCCCAGCCTTCAGCCATCTGACTTCTGCAGGAATTCCCTGTACATAAAAAATAAATCGTTCTCTTGTTCATCTTGATCTTCCCCTGTCCAAATTAGTTAATCAACAACCACATATAAAGACCTAAAAGCGTAATAAATAACGTTGGAATGGTTAAAATAATACCTGTCTTAAAATACGTTCCCCAAGAAATCTTCACGCCTTTAGCCGAAAGTACATGTAGCCACAGCAGTGTGGCGAGTGAGCCAATCGGAGTGATCTTCGGTCCTAAGTCCGAGCCTATAACATTCGCATATATTAAAGCATCTCTAATGATTCCAGTGGTATGCGTCGCATCAATGGCAAGCGCGTCAATCAGAACGGTAGGCAGATTATTCATCAGCGATGAGATCAATGCAGCTATGAAGCCCATACCCATCGTTGCGGCAAATAAGCCCTGATCAGCAATAGACCCAATCATCTTAGCAAGTAAATCCGTCAGCCCAACATTTCGAAGTCCATATACTACGACATACATTCCAATGGAAAAGAACACAATCGCCCAAGGCGCTCCTGTAATCACTTCTTTCACCTTGACGTAAGGGCTTCTTCTCGCGAGAAGCAGGAACAAAATAGCTATGATCCCCGCAACCACAGATACCGGAATACCCAAAAATTCGCTGACAAAATACCCTACCAAAAGAACAGCCAATACAATCCATGACAGCTGGAACATTTTTTTGTCTTTAATCGCCTCATGCGGATCTTTTAGCTGTGAATCGTTAAAATGCTTGGGAATACTTTTGCGAAAAAAGAAATAGAGCACCACGATGCTCGCAACAAGGGAGAACAACGTAGGTATAATCATCTTGCCTGCATACTCCATAAACGTAATTCCGAAAAAATCCGCTGATACGATATTGACCAGATTGCTGACCACGAGCGGCAGTGAGGTGGTATCGGCAATAAAACCGCTGGCGATAATAAACGGAAAGACTTTTTTCTCATCAAAATGCAATGCCCTTACCATCGCAAGCACAATAGGCGTAAGAATCAGAGCCGCTCCATCATTCGCAAAAAATGCAGACACTAACGCACCAAGAACGATGACATACACAAACATTCGTCTGCCATTCCCGCGGGCAGCCCGCGCCATATGTAAAGCAGCCCATTCAAAAAATCCGATTCGATCCAGAATTAAAGAAATCAGAATAATAGCCACAAACGCTAAAGTAGCATTCCACACGATCTGCGTTACATCCAGAACATCATTAAAGCTGACTACCCCAGCTAGCAAAGCTATGATCGCGCCACCGCAGGCTGACCATCCAATCGATAAATTACGGGGCTGCCAGATTACAAGGATTAAAGTTACTAAAAATATAAGGATAGCTACAATAGCCAAAGTGCCATCCTCCTTTTACTGCAAATCCACATCTTTTTCAACACTCCTATATAAGCATGTGACTTCAATCCAACATCATTATATAACTATATGATTATATATAAATCAAAAAAATCCTTACCTGAAATTTAGTCGCAGCATGGCTCTTTAGCCTCTTTATTCAGTTCAGCCAATATCGATTTGGAACTAGGCATCTGTTGAAGAACAGCTTTAAGATGTGGTTTATCCTCGACATTTAACGAATAATGTACCCACTGTCCCCGCTTGCTTTCCCTAACGATTCCTCTACTTTTCAATTTCCGTAAATGCTGGCTAATCGCCGGCTGGGAAATGTCAAAGATATCAACGAATTCACACACGCACCATTCCCGCTCTTTCAGAAGAGAAAGCATTGCCAATCGTGTCTTATCTCCGAACAGCTTCAAGTCTTCAGCAATTTCCGTTAGTGTCTGCATTCCTTCTCTCCTCCTCTTGAAAGTATATAAGCTAATACTTATATTCTAGTGAACTTACCAATCGGAAGCAAGAGTTAATTTTTAGCGGGCTACCGTCCACTCATGCTCCAACATACTGAACATCAAAGAATCCCGCCATCCATCTTTAATAAGCAAAGCATCTCTTAATCTTCCCTCATAAGTCATACCTATCTTGGTGAGTACCTTGGATGATCCGCTATTTCTAGGGTCACAGGTCGCATATATTCGATGTAGTTGCAGTTCTTCAAAGCCAAATTTCAACATTCGTCTGGCCGCTGCTGTAGCGACTCCCTGTCCCCAGGCATCAGGATGGACAATATAGCCGATTTCGCCGCTTCTGTCCGTATGGCTACTAATATTTAATTCAATCATGCCGATCAAATGTTCAGTTCCTACTGCAACTATGGCTTGCGCGAACCGAGTTCTGGGAACTTTTTGAGAGTCTTCTATTGCTTGGTTCACAAATGAAAGGGTCTGCGTTTGCCTTAAGCTTCAGCCCGTTAACTATTCATAGGGTTGAGAGACAGGGATCCAGACGATAAACTGGGTTCCTTCCCCAACCTTGCTCTCCACTTCTATTTTACAATCATGCATTTTTAGAATTTTTAAAACAATGGATAATCCAAGTCCATTCCCTTTATGAACGCTGCTCCGCGCTTTATCCACCATATAAAAACGATCAAAAATGCGGGGCAATGCTGCCTCTGGTATGCCTTGACCAGAATCTTTAATAGAAACCTTCACAAACGCTATAGAACGCTCGATTTCGACATGAATGATACCCTCTTGGCTTGTATATTTTATAGCATTATTGATTAGGTTTTGCCAGACTTGATCAAACAAATCTTTATCCACCGTAATTTGGCAGGGTAATAAATCCAATTCTATCTGAATGTTTTTCTGTGCCCATTGTGGCTCCGCCAGAACGATCGCTCTTCTTAACTGTTCATCCAGCTGAAAAGTGGTGAGATTAACCGGATGATGTTCTGAATCAAGCGAGGCTAATCTAAGCAGATTGTCACTTAGGCGGGATAAGCGCAGCGTTTCCTGATAAATAATATCCAGATGTTCTTTTTGCTCTTCTACTGGAACGACACCATCTTGCAGCGCTCTAGTAAACCCTCTAATGGACGTAAGCGGAGACTGCATTTCATGAGAGACATTGCTGACAAAATCATCACGAACAGAGTCTATCTTTTGCAGCTCACTAGCCATATGATTAAAGCTTTCCATCAGTTCCCCGAACTCATCTTGATTTTTATGCGTCAAGCGCACAGATAAATCGCCTGATGCCATTTTTTTAGCTGCTTCCGTCAGACGTTTGATAGGCTTAACAATGAATCCGGACATCAAGAGAATCAGTAAACTTCCAATGACTAAAACCGTTAGAAGTGTAAAAAACACGTTGCGTCTGAATGTGATCAAGCTCGACGAAAAATCAATTTTAATGATGAGCGCAGCTTTCTCCTTATCTACGATGGGAATGCCAACAATAGCAACACCAGACTTATCATTAAGCATCACTGCGTCTGTGGAATCTGGCTTAAATAGAGCGGCAACCTTCTCCTTATCCACTGAAAAAACAGCATCACTCCACTCATTCACTCTCACTTTCGCAATATCGACCCCATATTTATTGAGCAGTTTAGTAAATGCCTGTGCTTTTTCCGGATCATCGATTAGGGTAAGCACTTTGGCTACGTCTCCAGCTACTCTAATGAAGATATGGTTTGGGGTCACATTATTTTCGGAAAACCGTACATTTAGCAAAAAAGAGATCATTAAGCTGACGATCACAATCCCAATGAACGTAATGACAATACGCAGACGCAGGCTTTTTTTCAACATTTAGGCCAACTCCAGACGGTATCCAAGTCCTCTTACCGTAGAAATAATTAGCTCGGGAATCGATTCAAGTCTTTCTCTCAGACGTTTGATATGTACATCTACCGTACGCTCGTCGCCTTCATAATCGACACCCCAAATATTTTCTATGAGCTGAGAACGCGTGAATATTTGCCCTGGCGAACCCGCCAGAGCAAATAACAACTCACATTCCTTTTTCTTCAACTCCACCGTTCTCTGAGCCGTAACAACGTTCAAATTCCCCAGATCAATCATCACTGCGCCTAGTTGAATCACACTCGAGGAGGTTAAATGATATCTTTTTAATAGTGATTTTACCCTCAGGACCAATTCAATGGGATCAAACGGTTTGACTAAATAATCATCTGATCCGGCATTAAATCCTCTGACTTTGTCCTTAGATTCTCCTCTAGCTGTAACCATCAGAATTGGAATATCGATATAAGATCGGATATCTTCGGTCAATTCAATACCATCTACATTTGGCATCATCACATCTACAATCACCAAATCGATCTTTGTATGCGCTAGAATGTCTAATGCCTCTTGACCGTCTGCTGCTTCCACTACGGAAAATTGGTTTTTTTCAAGATATAATCGTATTAATCTACGGATATGAGAATCATCATCCGCCACTAGAATCGTGTTCATCTCTCAATTTTCCTCTCCGCTAACCTATTTATTCATATCGTAGAGATTCCATTGGATCCAGTTTGGCAGCCTTAGAGGATGGCATCAAACCGGCGATAATACTAATCAGGGTACTCACAACGATCCCAAATAACACATAATAACCGGATAGATTAATAAGTTTCACTCCAAAAGCATTGTCCAAGAGAATATTTAACACATAACTAATGACAATGGCAAAGAGTACCGCAAAGATACCGCTGAATACACCTAATAAAGCTGATTCAGAAAAGAATATACGTTTGATATCTTTTTTCCTTGCGCCAATTGCCCGAAGAATCCCAATTTCCTTAGTCCGTTCCACTACACTGATATATAGCACAACCAATATCATGATCCCTGATACGAGAAGTGAAATCCCGGCAATACCAGAGAGAACTATAGTAGCCATATTCACATAAGTTGTGATTCGCTCCATGATTTTTGCCGATTGAGAACCTGAGAATCCAGCATCAACAGCGGCTGCATTAATATCATTCACATATTTCATATCGGTTGCAAAAGCATTAACTTGAATTGGACCTATTGTAGTCCCCTTGTCAGCATACATTTGCTCCAAAGTCTGCGCTGGAAGATAACCCGTGGGTTGCATTTGCGCTCTTGGATCAGTGCTTTCATAAATACCAGAGATAGTGACTTCTTGTTCCAATGTGATCGGTTTATGCTTAGCATCCATTTCATTAATATATAGATAAATCGATTTCCCTACTAAAGACTCTGGACTGTCATTTCCGCTTAATTTACTTGCCGTTTTCACGGGTAATAATATCTCTTTGCCCTCTGGAAAAGCCCCTGCGGTAATCGTCTCTTTAGCAAAAGCATCCGTTAAGGTTGTTAATTGTGTAAGACTAACCGTCTGATCTGCATAAACCATAGTAGATTTGCCCGAAATGGAAGTGATGGTTTCTACATAATCAACATTTGGAATATTTCGGATGGTTTCAATATCGGCAGCCGTAAACGTTTCGCCGGGCAACATCATTGCCTCTGGACCTTGCATGCCTTTAGCTTCTTCACTGGGTTTAGTTATATCCACGAGTAAAGGATCCATACTTGAATTAATTTCGTCATTCATATAGTTCGTAATTCCATTCCCTAAGGAAAGCATCAACAGTACGCTTAAAATACCAATAGACCCACCCAAAGCTACCAATACATTACGTTTGGCGTTGAGCTTCATGTTCTGCAGAGCCATTTTAAAAGATGCAAATAAACTGAGATTCCGGGATGACCCCTCTCCTCCATCGTAACTAATCAAAGAGCGGTCCTTTAACTGAATATCATCTTTAATCCGTCCTTCTTCCACCTTTACGATACGGGTACCAGAGTCGGCTACTTTCTGTGAGTGGGTCACGGTAATGACCAATATCCCTCTTTTGGCTATGCTGTCCAATAAGGCTAAAATTTGATCGCCGGTATCCTTGTCCAATGCCCCTGTAGGTTCATCTGCCAAAATAATATCAGGATTATTCGCTAGCGCGCGGGCGATGGACACTCTTTGCTTCTGTCCACCGGACAGCTGATTGGGACGTTTTTTCAGGTGCTCTTTCAAGCCTACCTCAGTCAAAATATCTATAGCACGTTTATTACGGTCCTTCTCACTGGTATCCGTCATCTGCATCGCCACTGTAACATTCTCCAAAACTGACAGATGCGGGATCAGATTGAAATTTTGAAAAACGAAGCCAATATTGTTCTTGCGATAATCATCCATTTCCTTTTCGGTCATCGTGCTTAAATTCTTTCCGCGGACAAGGACCTCGCCTTCATAATCGGAGTCCATTCCCCCAATGATGTTCATCAGTGTGGACTTTCCGCAGCCAGACTCACCTAGAATAGAGACAAATTCACCTGTCTCAAAGCTTAGATTCACATCATGGAGTACTGGCACCTTTTCTTTACCGTACAAAGTATATGATTTCTTTACATGTTTAACTTCTAATATTTTCATTTGTTTCTCTTCCTCTCCTGGTCATGCTCTATATCTCTTTTGATGTTTCATATCCTAACAAATTTGTGTGAACTGATAATGAACTGGATAGCCACATGGAAGAGTCAGAGCTACAGCAGATATTTAGGTTAAGCAATATAAAAAGGCGAATTCACACTCAAAATGAGTGGAACTCGCCTTTTCTATTCGGCTTATTTTCAAAAGAAATTAGTGCATGAGGTAATAAGCTAATCCTCCAACTTGTTTTCCGGCGTAATAAACGATGTCTATAATCACCACTGTTAATACAAATTTCGAGAGCAGCGGATATTTCTTAAATAAAGGCTTTATATTTTTCTCTATGTACTCCATTCGCGCGCCTCCTTTCTTAAGCTAGTGCTCTTTTTCGGATCAGCCTAATCTGGCCTCTATGATTGATTTCATCCTCAAAAACGTGAAACCACATAAAATAGTAGTTCGCAGGTTTGTTATGCCAGAATTCCTCTTCAGTATATAACCAATTATCATCGACGGTTGCGAATAATTCATAAGTCTTTTGTCTAACTTCATTTAGGCGATCTAAATAATAGCTCAGGTCATTCCCCTTAATATTGGCTCGTCCTTCGTCTCCTAAATTTAATGCTGGCCCCCATCTCGTTAGCTCTTCTTCAGACAAATCTCTTTGCTCAAACGTTGCTACTTGATATGCATATTCTACAGCAGCGTAGTGCAATAATAACGCTCCAATAGAGTTACTCTGAGCATCCAATAAATAATCCAGTTGTTCCACAGTTAGACCCTTAACGGCTTCTAATGTTGTATATCTTGCATAGTTCATCATGGATAAAAGTCGGCTGATTTGCGGGGAGTAACCTGGGATATCTGTAATCAAAAATATTTGGTTCATGTCAATCATATGGATGTTCCTCCTTGATTTCTTCAGAATAATACTCTAAATACCTGAATGGTTCAGAATTATGAATTACAGGTAATGACGATCAAGATGCAAAAGTGAGGTGCTTAACACCATGAATAAAACTAACAAAACTATGTATTGGGTTGTATGGGCTTCAACTTAGAAAGTCTCCATCCTAACAAGACCTAGTCGCTTCCCTTCCACTATAGCTTCGGATCTGGAATGTACACTAAGCTTCTCAAAGATTCTCGTCAGGTTATACTCTACAGTCCTTTGTGACATTAAAAGCTTGCTGGCTATGTCTTTATTGCTTTTTCCACTAGCTACTTCTTGGAGTATTTCCTGTTCTCTTTGATTAATGGACACTTCTTCAAGCAGCCGATTATCCCGGTGATTAGAAATCTTGATATCATTTCTTCGTAGCTGTTTAAGTAAAGACACCGGAATGACCGCCTCATTCCTTAGTGCACAACGAATGGTATTTAACAACTGTTCCCGGGAAGCTGTTTTAGAGATAAATCCTGTGACCCCTGACTCCATCAAAAGATTATAATGAGCACTGATCTCATATCCGGTATAAATCACCACTTTAGATTCAGGATCACGTTGAACGGCTCTTTTGGCGAATTCAAGTCCGCTGATCGTAGGCATGTTGAGGTCGCATAAGATCACATCAAATTCTTGTTGCTCCAGCCTATCCAAAGCTTCCATCGCTGACAAAACAAAAGTAACCTCCATATCCGCGTCCTGCTCAATCATAGTTTTGGTTCCTTCTCCGACTGAAGGATGATCATCAACCAACAAGATACGTATCATCGTCATCGCCTCCTCTGTGCTTTTCTTCTACAAAAGCCATTGTCGGTAAATAAATAATAACCTCCAGTCCCTTCCCTTTCTCCGAGGTAAAAGTGCACTCCCCCTCTAAGCTAGCAACACGTTCTTTGATTCCAGACAGGCCCATATGCTGAAAAGATTCCCTGATATCAACTATATTCATGCCAATCCCATCATCCTTATATCGAAAATAGAGGTGCTCTTGCTGGTCCAGCTCAATTTCAATCTGATTCGCCTTGGCATGTTTCCCGGCATTCCGCAGGAGCTCCTGTACTATTCGATACAACGCAATCACCAGGTCTTCACTTAGATCACCAATCGGACTGGATGTAAAGGTGATAATGTAGTTGGACTGCAGCTGGGCATACTCAAACAATAGTTCCAGTGCCTTCACAATTCCGGTCTCTCTTAGCAGCGGTGGACGCAGTTCATTGCAGGTCTCCCTAATCTGATATATCACATCCAGAAGTCCCTCTTTAATCTGAAGCAGCTCTGGCAAAATATCCGCCTCAATATCATGATCGGAGATCAGTGTTTCCAGCCTGCGAAGCCAAATGAGCTGATCCTGAAGAGCAGAATCATGTAAATCCGCCGCCAGCTTTCTGCGTTCTTTCTCTGATAAGTTAAAGATCAGGCGTAGAACCCATGGTGCTGCATGTAGCTCTTTTTTCATCTCTGCTTCAAGGTCTTCAATCAAGCCTTCAATAAGATATAAATTCTCATAGACAATACTCGCATAATTTGCGAGGGTATTTAACCAGTTAAGCTCATCCGAATTAAGCTTTGTATGGTTCTTCTTATGATCAATCCAGAGGAGATGAAATTTTTTTTGGTGACGTCCGATTACGAGTAAGATCCCCTGTTTGAGTTGAACTACTTCTCCTACCTTAAAAACTGGAGATTTCGATACAAATTCTATGTTGATCTCTTGGCCCGAATTGTCGACTATTTGTTCGAGGTTACTCATATCCTCATCTCTCTCAAAAAAAGCAGAACGACTAAACGGTAAAATCTCATTGATTTCCTTGTAAATTGCAGCCTCCAAATCAGACCGCATCATAACCTTGGAGATTTGCTTCGAGAATCGCTCCAGACTACCTTGATAATGATAAAGCTCACGGAACAGTTTAGGCCGGAAATAATAATCTATTTTCTCCTTAAAGAATAAAAAGATTGTAATAGATAAATATACAACCAAAAACATCTGAATCCATTTGATCCAATCATACTCTTGCCTGCTCTGAATGATCGCAAGTACGGCTACAATCATTAGCGCCGGAAAAAAAGCAATTAATAAATAATATTTAAACCGATTAAAAGCGAAATCAATATCAAATAGTTGCCTAGCCGTCAGCAGATAAAAATAAGTAACTGGCATCAAAAACAAAAAGATCGTAGTAATTTCGTAAGGAATCAGGTTGACCCCAACAGCAATGGGTGCAGCTGAGAAGAGAACAAACGGTGTAAACGCAAGGATTTGTCCGGTAAGCATAATTTTAAACATCGATTTAAGCGCTGTGCTTCGATAAGTAATGTATAAATATAGCAGCTTAAATATGCTGTAAAAAATCCCAAAAACAAAGAACCCAATAATAATTAACCTTACAAAGGAATACAAGGATCTATCCCAGGAGTAAACCATTAGACTGGAGGTGGAAAATAGGCTTAGTAAAATGACCAGGCCATAGTATATTTTGATTACAGTAGTAGATAGAACTAATACATCAAATCGTTTCAGATATACTTGGAGAAAGTGAATAAAAACCAGTGGAATTAAAGGCAACACGCTACCCATCGCGATTCTACCTATAAGATCAGATCTACTTGAGGCATATCCCGCAAAGTAAGTTATTCCGACTAATAAAAAGAATAAAATCAGCAGCTCTGCTGAGCGATCCCCGCTTTTCCTGCGGTATAATAGAAGGCTTAACACTGCCAAAAAAACAAATGTCGCTCCAGGGACTACAAGCTGGGTAAACGTATGATAGATGGAGGACTTATTCTCAATATCATAATGCAAAGCAAGTGGAGCCCCCCCTTTGGAGTTACGAAGAAGGTCAACGGATTGAACCTGAGTTAAGCTTCCATATCTCACAGCTTCATCCACTTTATCAATCGGTTTCCCATTAACCCGTAATAAGATATCCCCTTCCCTTAGATTCTGTTTATACCCTTCGCTTGAAACGTCTGCCTCAGCAATATAATATTGCCCTTCTTCATTCTGCTCCAGACCAACGCCAAGCAAGATGTTAGAGTGAATGACCCACACAAAATGAATAATAAGAAAAACAAAAAGGCAAAGTAACCCTGATATGAATAACTGGCGGAGTTTTACTGTCATTTCAAATCCCCCGAACGAACAAAATTATACATATCTCTATTCTTATTTGGTATTCCCCTACCATTTTATATGAATCACAAAGGAAATTATATACTTTTATGCATGATATTCCTTCTCCTCTAAATATCCGCATTGAATTATAGCTCTATCCTGGCTTTTTGCTGCTTCACTCTGTGGTTTCGATCCAGAATCCATATCGCTGCGCAGCCATATAAAATCACTGGAACCCAACCACTCTCCCCGGCTACATACTCCAACATAGGTGAAGAACTGACAGTAATATTGTGCAAAACACTATCTACAGCATTATTAGTTCCGTGTAAAAGCACTGCCGGCCAAATACTACCGGAGGTCAGACGCAGTTCATTTATAATGATGCCCGCAAACATAACAGATAAGGTAAAGAGCACCACCACGAGCCAGCGGCTTCCAGAGGAATGATAAGCACGCGGCCCAAGAATCGCCGGATAATGCCATATAGCCCAGATTAAGCCCATTGTTACACTAGAACTTACTCTTCCCATCCATTGAAAACGCGGGAGCAGCCAACCCCTCCAACCGATCTCTTCCCCCAAAGCAGATAATGAACCAAGAACAATGTAAACGAGCAAATATATAGCAGTCTTGATCCATGAATCTGGAGAAATTAAGCTTGAGTTCCATCCCATCCAATAGACAGCATATCCCGCTCCCAGTGAACCTAAGGGAATAACTAAAGCCAATATGTATTCTTTGCCTCCCCTAAATTTGAAGCTCAACCTTCTCCATCCCTCAGCACTGTATCCATCTCTCACAATCAGAAACATCATGATACATACTGTGAAAAAAGGAGTAAATCCATACAGACCTTGCGCCGATTCCGGAAGCAGCAACATCCCTAACGCCATTGCCCATACGAAAATAATAAATAGAAGAGATTGTTTCTTGTCTGAGAGCAATATTATCACCTACCCTTTTTAGATATAAGGAACTATATCTTCCTATTTAATCCAATTGTATACAACCAGGCAGGACGTTTCACCGAAAACAACGTTCGTTAAAACCACAATTCTTTTGCGGTACTACTTATCTGTATGCCGCAAAGTCTTCAGTAAGGTTGTCCTAAAAATAGTGAAATGGTGAGCGATGTGCGATGTGCGATGTGCGATGTGCGATGTGCGATGTGCAGCGTAAGTGTAAACTAATTAGGGAAATACTCCCTGAAAATAGCCGATTTTCGCTCTAAAAGGACGAAATCAGGGAATTCCTCCCTAATAATCAGGGGGATTTCTTTATTAGTTACTGAATCGGCCAAAATTCAGGGAAGTTTTCCCTAATTATAAGTCTGATGAACAAAATTCTCTGAATTTTAGGGAGAAATTCCCTAATTACTGTATAAGTGCTTCACTTATTGCATCATTTGGAGCATCATTAGGTACGCCCCATGATTCAATTGGTTATCAAATAAAGGATGCTCCGCCGTAACATTAGAGATCAGGTGGCTTTACTTTTGCCCCTAATCTACTGAAGCAAACAGTAGTTGACCAAAAATGCAGAACAGCGATTCCCCGATATTAGGAGAATCGCTGTTCTGTTTGACTTTTATGGTTTTGGGCATGAACGTTTTGGGGACAGCCTTTTTCTAACTATACGTTATCTTAATAGGTCCACCAGTTACCAGACATAACGATCATCGAAAACAGCTTGATGCTGTCTTCATAGTAATCTTCTGCAGCACTGCTTGCTGTGTGGCTCCAGAGAGAATTCAACCAGCTTTGGTAAGTTGATGAGGTCATCGCACTGACTCCAAATGGAGCATAGAAGGCACCGCTATTGTAACTTCCAAATACGGTTCCGTTTAGCTTATACCCATCTTTTATACTACCAGGTGTACTGCTTACTTTAGTCTTAATCCAGCTATTCATCTTATTGAGCTGCGTAAGCGCCCTGCTGTCTCCAGTAATCAAATAATCTGTTGCGATCCGCCATGGGGTACGACAAGAATTGTAATTGTAATTCCCGTCATTGGCATCCTCAAGGAAATTCGCCGCAGCAGGTTTATACACACCCCCAGAGTAAACTACGAAATCAGGCAACAGCCCAGTGCTAGAGCTATAACCCGTATAAAGGCTATTTATAATCGTGTACGTTTTATCGATAACATTCGTCCAGCGGGTATCTCCTGTAGCCTGTTGGAATGCTTTTAAATGATTTAGCATGAAATCAGAAGGTCTAGTTGCCGTATTATACGAGCCGCTATTCGCCCAGTCACCTAGACGGATCGTCCACTGTGTCTGGTTAATCTCATTGTCCATAATCGCATTAATGATATCTTTTGCAGCTTGTAAATAATTGATCGTACCACTACTTCCCCACTGCTTGTCCGCAAGCAGCAATGAGAACGCTATATCCATATCTCCATCTGTAGCAGAGTCCTCGCCTTCAATATTTTGAAAGCTGCTGTTTTGCTTCCAGGACATCAAATAAGGGTTAATTGCACTTGGGTGAGCCTTGTAATAATTATATAAGCCGTCAAAATAAGTCTGAGCATTGCTGTCATAACCAGCCATCAAAACTGTGAACAACATCCCGTAACCATGTGCTTCAGATACCGTTTCTCCATCTGAATTATACTTAACGTAATATTTGCCAGTGCCAGCTGGTTTGAGATAGGCCGTTTTCCACGCATCCCATTTGGTCTTCACTGAATTATCCATACTGGTCTGGGTTACATTGTTTGGCTTGATAGATCCACTCGTGTAGGTGGAATGTTGCGGAAAAGGTTTGTTCACTGCTGCAAACGCGGAACCGGCAGGAAGAATACTAATTACCAAGCATACGACAATAAGGCTTTTCCAACTCAACCTAAGCTTTGCATCCTTCTTCATCATTCATTGCCTCCTCTTCAATTGTGGTAATAAATTTGAAAGAAAACAGCAAGCTAATTCGTATTCGCTATCATTGTAATACAGAATATGGAATTAATATATAAGCAATTCCATTAATAGATCATTAGTACTATATATCTGAGACTTAGATTTGTACTCACTCCTCAACTAAAAAAAGGATGGTTCCACAACCAACTTCATTCATGGCTGTGCAAACATCCTTTAGATAAAAATCCATTCGCTATTCTCGTAATTTATTCAATTTGAATCGATACGCAATGTATGGAAGACCCGGAAAGACCAACATACAAAGTGTGACCACTACTAACACCAGGCTGATATTCCTCACGATCTCAGGTAACCATCCATTAACGCCCAAGATTGCTAGGAAGATAAAAGCAATCAAAGCTATAAGCAATGGCAAGGCTACTTTGCCCATCGTTTTCTTTTCACGTTCATATTTGTCAATGAGGGTCCCTGTGTCCGAGTAGATAGGCGCCGTACCTGCAGCTGCCCGAAAGATATGAAACCCATTTCCGGCAGAACAGACATAAGTCCATCCGGCATCTTCAAAAATCAAATAATACTCCTCATCCACATTCGTGTGATAATCTACACTGTACTCAAGATTCTGGGGATCTCCCTTTCTTAACTTATAACCCAAAGGTGCAAAGCTCTCCAGGAGCCAGCCCCTTTTGGCATACTTACTCAATTTCTGCATATCTCCTTTTTCAGTAAAAGCTAAGCCCCCGCTGGTCACATATTTTGTATTCTTCATGCCTATTCCCCACCTTTTATTTGAGAATTTGTTCTGCATGTCTAATCATTTCTTTTCGGCGCTCTACTTCTTTTCTTAGCAATCCAATCCCTTTTTCCGTTGCAATATACGTTTTTCGTTTGTCGTCCTCTTCTTCTTTATACAGCTCAATAAATTCAGCCGCTAGCAGCTTCTTAATGGTTGTATACATGGAAGCAGGCCCAATTGAAAATTGATTGTTCGTCATCGTTTCGATTGATTTCATAATCAGATATCCGTGTTTGGCTTCGACTAAAGACAAGAGAATATAAAATGCAGTGTCTGTGAGCTCTCCCATTTCCAATGAGTCCGTTCTTGACACTTAATCACCTCCTCATATGTATCATTAAAAGATATATCATTAAATGAACTATATCTTTTAATGATACACTTGTCAACTGCTGGCATAAAATTCAAACTACCTTCTCATACTAGGTGAAGAATATGGAGGTGAATGTCATGCCCAAAAATAGTGCCAATCCCAAAGAAGCTCCAGGAAAACATCAACCAAGTAAGAAAAACAATGCGGAGAATAACAACAATTTCAATGAAGCCGCTCAGATGGTGAACATCGATAAGGCTGCTGATTATGTGCCCAGCTTAAACGGTGTCTCCAAAACTGATGTTTAAGCTATACCGCTAATAACTTCTTCAAACAAAAAAACACTCCTCAGATTTTTCTGAAGGAGTGTTTCAATCCGTAGCAGTTTCATTTCAAGCTCTCTAACTCAGCAGTCACTTTTTCAATTAAGTTCACGAAGGAAGCCAGCTCTTGAGAGCTTTTGACCTGATCCTTGGAATACATGGAGTTGTGTTCCGATTCTTTTTTCACCTTGGAAAGGGTGGCATTGATATTGTCGAGTTTCTGGTCAATGGTTACCAGTGAATCCTTTGAGCGACGGGCTAGCTTACGAACTTCATTAGCCACAACTTCAAAACCTCTTCCAAACTCCCCAGCTCTGGCTGCTTCAATAGCCGCATTCAGGCCTAAAAGATGCGTATGATCAGCCACTTCTCTAATCATCGTACCCACTTGATGAATAGACTCCACCTCTTTGTCCAAATATAATACCGTTTGATGCGTTTTCTCTTGATAATCAGCATTTTTACTAGCTAAACTTTCTATCGATTCACTGCTATCCTTTAATTGAACCATCAAAGATACCAGCTCCTGAACGGCTGAACTCACTCCTGTAAGCAGGTGATTTTGCTTCTCAAGCAAGTTTTCTATTTTTGCTTTTTCATCCACTTCATAGGCTTCAAGAACGAGCTGTGAATCGAGATTAAACATCTTGGTTAAGGCATGGATAACAGGCTTCCACTCGTTTGGTAATATCCGTTCAAAATAAGCAGTAGCCAGATCCAGATATAATATGTACGTCCCCAAATACCAATTCGTTGTTAATCCAATACGGGAATGGATTTTCCCGATAAGCAAACGTCTTTCAATAAATGCTTCATCGATCACACCAGCGGCCATAGATAAAAAATACCACTGCTGTGTTTCTTTCAATCGATCCAGTGTACTGTGCTGCTCAATGATGTGGAGCAGCTCTGGCTCCATCGTCATCTGTTTATACAGCTCCCCAACCAATGAGCTAACGATTAAGTTGAATTCTTTCTCCTTGCTTTTTAATAATTCTAAATCAGCCTCAGTAATCCCTATATAGCTAACTTGCTGGAGTCGTTCTGGACTAAGATTGATCATACCGTCGTTAACATCCCTCTCATAACTGTTTATTTTTCTCAGCCATCCCCTATGGCATCTATATCTCTTGATTATAAAGGTATTATTTCAATAAATTTTAACACTATATTTACCTATATTGCTTAATAATTTTACAAAACCTCACTAGTTGCCCTTAGATTTGGCTTCCTATTCATGAATAAAGGGCTGCCGCAGCAGCCCTTTCAGTTTCAAGCTTTAAATTACGCCGCCATTTCACGGCAAACTTTTGCACAAGCTAAGCAAGCTTCTGCACATTGCTGGCAATGTTCATGATCATGCTTTTGGCATTCGTTGCCGCAGGCTTCACAAGCTTCTGCACAAGCTAAACAAATCTCTTTTGCATATTTACTGTTCATCGACATGGCATGAGCTGCAAACTCGCATATATCTGCACATTCACGATCCAGGCGAATGCACTCCTTCATCATCCCCACATGATCCTCATCCAAACAAGCTGAGTAACAGTGATTGCAAGCTATCATACATTTTAAACACTCATCGATACACTCTTTGTAGTTTTGATGTGCCATAACACATTCTCCTCTCAATTCATTAATTAGGATAGTCCCCTACTCTATATATACCCAATTTAAGCAAATAAAAAAGGATTCCGAGGAATCCTTCCGATTGATCAATTATCTAATTAATTTATTAATGGTAACTAATAGTTCATCCAGTACCTCGTTCTCACCTTCCTGGATACGTTCCACTACACAACTTTTCATATGATGCTCCAGCAAAAGCTTGCCCACGCCGTTCAATGCAGATTGGACCGAGGAGATTTGATGCAGCACATCATCACAATAGGTGTCTTTTTCAATTAACCCTTTTAGCCCTCTAACTTGACCTTCAATTCTATTGAGCCGGCTAATCAAATTCTTTTTAGTTTTATCTGAGTGATGACTTTTCCGCTCATCCGTACTGCATGATTCATGCTCGTGAGTCAGATTATCCATGCACCGATCACCCCTTTCCTCGTATTTTTATTATACTATAGCCCCCCTATTCTATTCAAAAAATAAATCATTGATTAGATTTTCAATTCTTCATGAACTATAGCTGAAGTTTCAACCTGAATGGTTGTATGTTGAATTTTGAAATGATCGGCAATTAACCGAATCGCTTGCTGCAAAATGCGTTGGTCATCTGCTTCCTCTTCAATTAAGATATGACAGCTGAGTGAATCTAATCCCGAAGTTATGGTCCAGATATGCAGGTCATGAACATTTCTAACCCCCTCAATGCTTTCGAGGATTTCCTTTACTTCAGCTGGATTAATTGTAATCGGGGTGCCTTCCATAAGGACGTGAACGGTATGTTTGATAATTCCCCATGCCCCTCTAAGAATCAATAGAGCAACCAGTACGCTTATGATTGGATCAGCAACATACCAGCCAAAAATCATCATGATTAAACCGGCAATAATTGCCCCTACTGAACCTAAAGCATCACCAAGCACATGGAGATAAGCACTACGGAGATTAATGTTATTTTTCACATCCCCTTTTCTCATAAGCGACCATGCACTAGCCACATTGGCTAAAAGACCAATACTTGCGATCAGCATCATAGATCCGCTGGCAACTGTCGGCGGCTCAAAAAACCGCCCATAAGCTTCTACAATGATAAATCCAGCAACTACAAATAAAGTAACTCCGTTTAAGAGTGCCGCCAAAATTTCAAATCGATGAAAACCATACGTTTTGTTCGGAGAAGCAGGTTTAGTTGCAAACCAGACCGCTACTAGGCTTAATGCTAGAGAGCTTGCATCGTTTAGCATATGCCCACTGTCCGATAACAGGGCTAAGCTGTTAGTAATCAACCCACCAAAAAACTCCAAAAACATAATTCCAACCGTAATGATCAACGCAATCAAAAGCCCTTTTTTATTTCCACTAGGATCAAAATGTTGATGCCCGTGAGAGCCATGGGAGTGACTGTGTCCTTCATGAGTGTGGTCGTGGTTACTGTGATCGTGATTGGACTGTTGCCCGTGTACATTCTCGACCTGATGATTGCGTTTGTTCTTCTTGTTCATCATGCTTAACCTCCTATTACCTTCAGCTAGATAGTATTCGTAGCCCTGCGCAGTTACATTCAAAAGCTCCAGTTAATAATAACATATGAGCATGTGTTCATATGTTATTATTAACTGGATTTTTCTTCTTGTCAATAAAAAAGCAACAAATGATTGTCTCTGACCTAATAAAATAAAGAGGACCCTCCGCAGCTCTTCCTGCATGAAGGATCCTCTCGAATCAGAACCGTGTATTAAATCAAATCTGATTGTTGCAGCAATCTTTGGATGATAGCCGCAACTTCTGCTCTAGTAATGAAGGCTTGTGGGGCAAGTACATTTCCGCTTCTGCCCGTGATGATTCCTGCTTGCAGGCTGTCTGCGATGCCACTCTTCGCCCAGTCTGATGCTTCATTCGCATCCGTGTAAATGCTCAGCAGCTCGCTTGCTTCTTTGGCAGGAAGATTTGTTTTCAAATCGGTAATCACCATAGCTTTAGCAATAATACTCATCGCCTGTTCCCGAGTAATCTTGTCTGTTGGATGGAACGTTCCATCTTCAAAACCGTTGATTAGCTTATAGGAGTAAGCTGTCTGCACAGCATCATTATACCAATCTGAGACCTTTACATCCGTAAAGGATGTTGTCCCGCTTTCCAACTTCAATCCCAATCCACGTACGATAATCGCCGCAAATTCTGCACGTGTAATCTCCAGATTAGGGTTAAACAAATCGTCGCCGACTCCATTAATAACCTTACGGGAAGCCATCTCATTGACAATGTCCTTAGCCCAGTGGGTGGCGACATCCTTGAAGTTCTGTGGATCTTGAACTACAAAATACGTACTGTTCGTTAAACTGTGTATTTTCGCAAAGTGTTTGCCATCAATGGCAACAATCTGTGTGGGTACATGGCGGAACGTCCCCCCCGCTTCAAGCACTAGCCCAGTCGTGATCTTCTTAAGGTCTACACCATCCGCTAGAGGAATAGTTCTTTCCACATAGGTATTAAACTTAGTGAGTTCAACAGTTTTCCCAGCGTAAGTAACCTTCACCGTGAAATCTAATGGCTTAGCTACCAACGTTAGCTTTTCATTGGCTGCCAACATTTCTATTCTTTTCAGTGCATCCGCAGTCGGAACAGAAATTGAAATTTGCACCTTCACATCTTGTAGAGCAATGTCTGTGCCAAACTGTTTTGAAATTGCACTGATATCAATCTGTGCTGCTGATATTGTATAAGTACCTTTTGGAGTACGAATGATTAGCAGCGCCTGCTTCTGCTCCATATCTTTGATGATTTGGCCATTAAGCTCGCCAATAATCACATCTGAAGTCGCAGTCACAGGGATAGTTATAATTGCATTCTGGTCTTCCTTTTCGATACGTTGCTCTATTTTTGCCTGATCTACAACAATCGTGGTAACCGTCTGCCCGTTATGCTCAGATATCGTTGCTGTTCCGGCATTTTCAACCTTACCGTTCACCAATACCTCAACCATGCTGCTAGATAGTGTAGCTGTAGCTGTAGCAGTGGATCCTGCTGTTGCAGTTGGTGCAGTTGTTGAAGGTGGTGCAGTCGGTGTTGATGTCGGTGTTGATGTCGGTGATTCTGTTGGCGTTGGCGTTGGCGTTGGCGTTGGTGTTGGCGGTGTAGGTGTAACCTCAACCTCCGTTGATGACTTCGGTGTCACTGAGTTCGAAACTTCAGAAGCTACACTACTACCAGCGCTATTAATCGCTTTAACTGTAAACGAATAAGTGGTTCCATTCGCTAGACCAGTTACCTTTATTGGACTTGTTGCCCCAACCGTTACGATATTACCCGGAGAAGCAGTTACCTCATAATTCGTAATTGGAGTTCCCCCGTTCGAATCAGGAACTGCAAATGTCACAGTCACCTCGCCATCTCCCGCTACCGCTATTAAGTAAGTAGGTGCAGATGGTGATGTTCTTGGTTTCGTGCTGACTTCGTTAGAAGCTGCACTCTCCCCGCCCGGATTAGATGCCTTAACTACGAAATAATAAGATTGGCCATTAGTTAACCCTGTCACATCATAGTTGTAGACAGATTCGCTTACTGTAGCCACTTGGGTCTCATAGATTCCAGAAGTGATACCTTGATATATAGTGTATCCAATCGCACCCTTCACCGGATCCCATGTTAAGCCGATGAGGCCATTACTTGCCACAGGTGAATGAAGTATTGGCGCGCCCGGCGCTGGAACCTGCGGCGTTCTAGTTACTTCATTGGAAGCCGCACTGATACCATCAGGATTAACAGCTTTAACAATAAAATAATAAGCAGTTCCATTAATTAATCCTACAGCATCGTAACTGTTCTCAGAGCCACTTATAGTAGCTACCTCAGCTCCATAAACACCTGAAGCTGTAGACTGATATACAGCGTAACTATCGGTACCATATACGGGACTCCAAGTAATACGAATATGTCCGTTTCCTGCTGTTACAGACTCAATACTTGGCGCAGCAAGTTCAGGCCAGGTAAGGTCAATAACTGCACTAGTGATCTCTGTAAGTCCTGTCGCATCAAATGCCAGTTGCGCTCCGGTAACTCCAGCTGCATTCGTAGCTCCCAGATCCGTAAAGGAAATGAGGCCCGCTACTGCTGTCAACGTCGTATTCCCCGTCAACGTCCAGCTTCCAGTGTCCTTCTTCGACACAGTAACAACCGCACTGTTGTCGCCAAGGTTTACATTCCCAAACTGATCCAGCAAAGTAATTACTGGCTGCTGCGCGAAGCTACCGCCATTGGCTTGCGGGGCACTTACGCCCGTGGTCAGCTTCATTGTCGCCGTGCTACCTGCGACAGGTGTAACGTTCAGCGCTGTTGCTGCTGGCGTGGCTACGCCTGCTTGGCTGAACACAACCGCTTGCGCGCCAGCTTTGTTCAGCTTCAGGTTCACCTGTGCTACACCCGCAACGAAATCAACGTTGATCTTGCTCGGTGAAGCTGCCAAAGCGGTACTTCCTAAGCTTCCGTACGTTCCGTCCGGCGCAACATCATACCCCGTTACCGTCACTTCTTTCGTTCCGGTAAACGTTGTATCCGTATTGCCCAGCGAGTTCTTCACAGTCAGCGTAATGCCATTATCTACACCTACAACTGGTGTCAAAGTCGCCGCTGAGGCAGTGATGCTTTGCGCTCCCTGTGGTTGTGGAAGATTCACGGTAGCGCTAGTGATCTGTGGAAGTCCTGTCGCGTCAAATGCCAGTTGCGCTCCGGTGATTCCAGCTGCATTCGTAGCTCCCAGATCCGTAAAGGAAATGAGGCCCGCTACTGCTGTCAACGTCGTATTCCCCGTCAACGTCCAGCTTCCTGTGTCCTTCTTCGACACAGTAACAACCGTACTGTTGTCGCCAAGGTTTACATTCCCAAACTGATCCAGCAGCGTTATCACTGGCTGCTGCGCGAAGCTACCGCCATTGGCTTGCGGCGCACTTACGCCTGTGGTCAGCTTCATTATCGCTGTGCTACCTGCGACAGGTGTAATGTTCAGCACTGTTGCTGCTGGCGTGGCTACGCCTGCTTGGCTGAACACAACCGCTTGCGCGCCAGCTTTGTTCAGCTTCAGGTTCACCTGTGCTACACCCTCAACGAAATCAACGTTGATCTTGCTCGGTGAAGCTGCCAAAGCGGTGATTCCTAAGCTTCCGTACGTTCCGTCCGGCGCAACATCATAACCCGCTACCGTCACTTCTTTCGTTCCGGTGAACGTTGTATCCGTATCGCCCAGTGAATTCTTCACGGTCAGCGTAATGCCATTATCTACACCTACGACAGGTGTCAACGTCGCCGCTGAGGCGGTGATGCTTTGCGCTCCCTGTGGCTCTGGAAGATTCAACGCTACACTAGTGATCTGTGGAAGTCCTGTCGCATCAAATGCCAGTTGGGCTCCGGTGATTCCAGTGGCATTCGTAGCTCCTAGATCCGTAAAGGAAATGACACCTGCTACTGCCGTCAACGTCGTATTCCCCGTCAACGTCCAGCTTCCTGTGTCCTTCTTCGACACAGTAACAACCGTACTGTTGTCGCCAAAGTTTACATTCCCAAACTGATCCAGCAAAGTAATTACTGGCTGCTGCGCGAAGCTGCCTCCATTGGCTTGCGGAGCACTTACGCCCGTGGTCAGCTTCATTATCGCTGTGCTACCTGCGACAGGTGTAACGTTCAGCGCTGTTGCTGCTGGCGCGGCTACGCCTGCTTGGCTGAACACAACCGCTTGCGCGCCAGCTTTGTTCAGCTTCAGGTTCACCTGTGCTACACCCTCAACGAAATCAACGTTGATCTTGCTCGGTGAAGCTGCCAAAGCGGTGATTCCTAAGCTTCCGTACGTTCCATCCGGCGCAACATCATAACCCGCTACCGTCACTTCTTTCGTTCCGGTGAACGTTGCATCCGTATCGCCCAGCGAATTTTTCACGGTCAGCGTAATGCCATTATCTACACCTACGACAGGTGTTAACGTCGCCGCTGAGGCAGTGATGCTTTGAGCTCCCTGTGGCTCTGGAAGATTCAACGCTACACTAGTGATCTGTGGAAGTCCTGTCGCATCAAATGCCAGTTGCGCTCCGGTGATTCCAGCTGCATTCGTAGCTCCCAGATCCGTAAAGGAAATGACACCCGCTACTGCCGTCAACATCGTATTCCCCGTCAACGTCCAGCTTCCAGTGTCCTTCTTCGACACAGTAACAACCGTACTGTTGTCGCCAATGTTTACATTCCCAAACTGATCCAGCAAAGTAATTACTGGCTGCTGCGCGAAGCTGCCGCCATTGACCTGCGGGGCACTTACACCCGTGGTCAGCTTCATTGTCGCTGTGCTACCTGCGACAGGTGTAATGTTCAGCCCTGTTGCTGCTGGCGAGGTTACGCCTGCTTGGCTAAACACCACAGCCTGTGCTCCCGCTTTATTCAGCTTAAGGTTCACCTGTGCTACACCCTCAACGAAATTAACGTTGATCTTGCTCGGTGAAGCCGCTAAAGCGGTGCTTCCTAAGCTTCCGTACGTTCCGTCCGGCGCAACACCATAACCCGTTACCGTCACTTCTTTCGTTCCGGTGAACGTTGTATCCGTATCGCCCAGCGAATTTTTCACGGTCAGCGTAATCCCATTATCCACACCTACGACAGGTGTCAACGTCGCCGCTGAGGCGGTGATGCTATATGCAAGAGTAGGTCCTAGGTTCAGGGTCATTTTAGTGAAATAATCCCCCACGACCTTAAAGTTAGTACCATCGTAAATAATGCCATTAAGATTAGAGGTAAGATCAGATGTTTCCTGAGTCCACGTGGATCCGTCTGCCGAAGAGAATAACTCCCCCTTCAATCCAACAGCCAGAAAACTTCCATTACCAAAGCTGATATTATTTAGTGCGCTAGCTGACATTGTAACCTTCGTAAAAGTTACCAAATCTTCTGTGGTTAGAATTACTGCCTGCTGGCTAAGTGTATCTTCTCCAACCAGAATATAAGCTCTACCATCATAGGCAATTCCCTTTAAAGAAGTATTGGGGAACCCAATCTCTAAGGGCACATTCCACTGTATTCCATCTGATGATTTTGCGATAACAACGCTCTCTTGCTCATAAGTAGTACTATTGTATTTCATCCCAAGAGCTACAAATTGATTATTCAAGTAAGCTACTGTATTAAATGCAAAATCCCCATTTTTAAATCTCTCTGTCCATGAGGTTCCGTTAACTGAAGAATAAATTCCGCCATAATCGGAAACAGCAACGTACTGATTTGTGCCAAAAGCAACGCCAGTCAGATTGTCCTGCACTCCGGTATCTGTCATAGTCCAAGTATCACCGTTGGTCGAGGTCACCACTTTGGCGTTAAGATTGTAGTTTTCTTTATCTGTAACCGCAATAAACTTCCCTGCTCCATAAGTGACCGCATTCATTCCCGGCAGCTTGGAGGGTGTGACATCGTTCCATACTGCGGAGCTATTAGATTTGTAAATAGAGCCATATTCCCCGGATGAGACGGCAACATAATTGCCATTACCATCCTTAGCAATACTTTTCAGATTACCGCTGACATTACTCCACGCCGATAGGTCAGAAGAAACCAGTAAGCCGTTGCCCCCTGAAGCAACATATTTTCCATTTCCGTAAACCATATTGTTCATCATCATTGTTGTATGGGTATCCGAAGATGTCCACTGGGTGCTGTCCAGCGGAGCCGCAGAAGATTTATAAATTACACCCTGCCCAAACAACAAATAGCTCCCATTTAAAGAACCTCCCCCATAAAATTGCTTGTTATCCCATGAGGCATCAACGGTCCAATTAGCACCGTCTGTAGAGGTGAATACTTTTTTAGCATACGGAGTCACGATATAACTAAAGAAACGATTATTTAAATAGATTACATTCGTAACATAAGGCCAACTAGAGTTATAGTGGTTGATCACAAGATCGGTTAAGGTGACCGTTGTCCAATTGATCAGATTCGTTGAGGTATAATAGACAGCATTGTTAGCAGAGACCACATATTTGTTGTTGCCATAAGCAATATCCGTTAAGCTTTGCATTCCGAATATTGCATTGGTAGAAGTGATTCCTGTGTCTGTCCAGTTAATGCCATCCGAGGATTGTAGTAGAGTTACATCATAAGAAGGTGGATTGGTGCCAGCTTTATATACTGACTGCCATACAAAGAACTTTTCATTGACCGCTTTCAACCTTTCCGGTGTGATAGCTAACGTTTTTTTTGTCCAATTTTCACCATCGAGTGAATTGTATACTGCCTTTTCGCTACCATCAATAGCTAAGAACAGCCCATTAGCGAACACAATAGAAGTTAGTTTGGGGTTCCCCGCCTTTTTTGAGATAGACCAATCTACGCCATTTGATGATGTAGATATCCCTCCTTGGCCCACCGTTACAAAAACATTGTTACCAAATGCAACACTGCTCAAATTTCCAGCTGATGTGGAGCTTTGATCTATGATATTGCTATTGCTGGGTACTGCATAAATTACTGCAGGCATAAACAGAGAACTGACGATAGAGAATACTAAACTTATTGCTAATAAAAGATTGCCACTCCGCTTAATCACAATTTTCCCCCTTTGGCATTACACCAAAATATAAATACTTCCACCATATGGAGATTAGATGTCTTTTCTAAGATTTGTAGCCATTTGGTTTGATTTTTATATCGGTATAATCCGAGAGAATTATTACGAATTTAACATTAAATTTTGATTAAAAACAACAATAATTTACACGCTTCACCTATCCATTTCCACAACCTTACAAATGAGAAAAAAACCTATTAAATATCAGGACTTAATCCTGAATTTAATAGGCTTTCAAGCTTTTTCTCGTAGAACTTTTTAAGCTGCTTAATCTTTTTTATTAAATAGAAATCGCTGCTTCTAAAGCTACTTCCATCATGCCGTTGAAAGAATTTTGTCTTTCTTCTGCCGTGGTTACAGCATGAGTAACTAACGAATCGGAAATGGTAAGAATACATGCAGCTTGTTTACCTAACACTTTCGCATTATGGAACAACGCATAACTCTCCATTTCTACACAAACACAGCCATGTTCATTGTAAAATTCATTAACTCCAGGCACATTGTCTTCATGATAGAATACATCGCTGGAATGAATTCTCGCCGTCAGAACTGGCTTGTTAATACGTGTAGCCGCTGCTTCAATGACTTCGTTCAATTCTTTACTTGGCAGCTGGATATCTCCTTCTACACCGCTTTGCACATAGGCATATGTAGATTCACTCCACGCGCTATCCGCCAACACCACGTCAAATAAATTCAATTTATCAGTATATGCTCCAGCACTACCGATACGAATGATGTTTTCCACACCATAGTTTTTGTATAGTTCATAAGAATAAATACCGATACTTGGCATTCCCATTCCCGAACCCATTACCGAAACCTCTTTGCCTTTATAAGTTCCTGTATATCCAAACATATTACGTACCGTATTAAATTGGGTTGGGTTCTCCAAATAGGTTTCTGCAATATACTTCGCTCTCAAAGGATCTCCTGGCATTAATACTGTTTTGGCGATTTCACCATTTTGTGCTGCATTGTGCGGCGTTGACATAATTTATTCCTCCTATGTTGATTACTCATTACTATCTTACTATACCATTCATGATTTTAAATATACGTTTAAAATTTTCTTTTATTGCGACAAAAATACTGCTACTGAATCTCTTTTTATAATTTATTAGCAAACTCATTAAGTTTTTGGGACATTATCTTTATTTCCTCAATAAATGTAGAAGTATGCTGAACAGATGCCGCCTGTTCTTGGCCGATAGCTGCTATCTTCTCTATCGAATTAGCCATTTGATTCGTAATTCCCTTAATCTGTAACATGGTTTTATTTATGTTTTGCGTCGAGGCGACGGTTTCCCTTGAAAATTTCCGGATTTCCTTGGCTACGACTTCAAAACTTCTACCTTTCTCACCTGCATGCGCTGCTTCTATTGCAGCATTCAGCCCAAGTAAATTCGTTTGATCAGCAACCCTGTTTATAATGGATAGGACTTCTGTTGTATTCTCCACATCTTTTCCAGCCTGCTGAGATTGAATGAGTAGTTCCTGAGAGTGATCGGAAAGTGAACTTACACCATAGGAAATATTATTAATTTGCTCATTGGCTTGGGATAATGATTCCGAGATTTGTTCTACAATAGCTTTTAATTCACTTTGTCTTCGAATCTGAACTGCAATCCCGCCAATGACTTGTCCCGTTTGATCGTGAAGAGGTGTTGCTGTACCTGTAAACTCAAATCCATAAAAGTGGGCTGGAACATCGGACTTCAAGGTACGATTCTCTTGTATCGCTAAGTAAAGCGGTTCTTCTTTGTGTAAAGGTTGTCCTTCGTTAATGTTTAAATTTATGGTGTCGCCAGGAAAATAAGCAACGAACCGTTCCAAATCACATATCGCTATTGATAAATCAGCGGGGATAGATAATTTTATAATTGGTATAAGTGAGATAAATTTGTCTAAAGATTCAATGTTGTTAATCACAGAAATATAGTCTCCATTCCAGCAAAACGTTATTTATAGCGCACCAAGTCTAACCAGATTATGCCTTGCAGACATGCATTTAATCTAAATCCTTAATTTTGCTTAATTCATATTTTAGATATGTATTCGCGAAAATCTTCATAAAATCCTCCAAAAAAGTTTATAAACACCCATTTCTCTCTCACAAAAGATAAAAAAAACCCCCACTTTGTGAAAAGTGAGGGCTTTCGTTCTCTTGCTGTTACTAATAATATCGATTAGTTACGGATCAGATAATCAAATGCTCCTAGCGCTGCAGTTGCACCGGATCCCATCGAGATAATGATTTGTTTATAAGCACTATTAGTGCAGTCACCAGCAGCAAATACTCCTGGTAAGCTAGTAGCACCATGGCTATCTACAACAATCTCACCTACGCGAGTACGTTCAACTGTGTCACCTAGCCATTCTGTATTTGGAACCAGACCAATCTGTACAAATACACCCTGCAATTCAACATGGTGAGTCTCTTCTGTCGCACGATCAACATAAGAAATACCATTTACCTTATCAGTTCCGGTAATCTCTTTAGTTTGCACGTTTTTATGAACAGTAACGTTAGGAAGGCTATAGAGACGATCTTGCAGTACAGCATCAGCTTTGAGCTCTGGAGCAAATTCCAGAACCGTTACATGCTTCACTATACCTGCAAGGTCAATAGCTGCCTCAATACCTGAGTTACCGCCGCCAACAACTGCAACATCTTTGCCTGCAAACAAAGGACCATCACAGTGTGGGCAGTAGGCTACACCTTTGTTCTTGAATTCAGCTTCACCAGGCACGCCCATATTCCGCCAACGAGCACCTGTAGACAGAATGACCGTCTTACTCTTTAGAACAGCACCGTTCTCGAGTTCAACTTCAATTAAGTCATTTTTGTCTAGACGTCTGACACGCTGCAATTTCATCACATCAATGCCATACTCTTTTACTTGCTCTTCAAGTTTAGCTACGAGTTGAGGACCTTCAGTGTACTTCACACTAATAAAGTTCTCGATACCAAGCGTGTCGTTAACCTGTCCGCCAAAGCGTTCAGCAACAATACCTGTACGAATACCTTTACGTGCCGCGTAAATGGCTGCACTTGCACCAGCTGGGCCGCTGCCGACAACAAGCACATCATATGGAGCTTTATTGTCAAACTCTGATGCGTCCACACTGCTGCCCATTTTAGCTAAAATTTCTTCAACCGTCATACGACCACTTTCGAAAAATTCACCATTAAGGTAGACGCTTGGAACAGACATAATTTCTTTGCTTTCTACCTCTTCTTTGAATACTCCACCGTCAATCATCGTATGGGTAATGCCCGGATTAAAGATACTCATAAGATTCAGTGCTTGTACAACATCAGGGCAATTATGACAGCTCAGGCTAACATAAGTTTCAAACTTATATTCACCACTAATGCCTTTGATCTGATCAATTACACTTTGCTCAACCTTAGGAGCTCTTCCGCTAACCTGCAACAGAGCCAATACTAATGAAGTAAATTCGTGTCCAAGCGGAGTTCCGGCAAAGGTTACGCCCGTATCTTCACCCACACGATTTACACTAAAGCTTGGGGTTCTAGACAGTTCGGTTCTTTCCACCGTAATCCTAGGTGACATTTTGGCAATTTCATCAACTAGTTCGGTCATCTCTTGTGATGCCTCGTCAGCGCCTGCACTGAGTTTCAGTACTACATCGCCTTCCAAGAGTTCAAGGTATTGCGCTAGTTGAGCTTTTATTTCTTGATCTAGTTTCATTTAGCTTTCGCTCCTTAAATCTTACCTACAAGATCGAGACTTGGTTTAAGAGTTTCTGCACCTTCCGACCATTTCGCTGGGCAAACTTCACCTGGATGATTGCGTACATATTGCGCTGCTTTAATTTTGTTAACAAGAGCGCTAGCATCGCGACCGATACCACCAGCATTAATCTCAACAGTTTGAATAACACCGTCTGGATCAATGATGAATGTACCACGATCTGCAAGACCGTCAGCTTCGATCAATACATCAAAGTTGCGGGAAACCACATGGGAAGGATCGCCGATCATAATGTACTTCACCTTGCCAATTGCTGCGGAGCTTTCATGCCATGCTTTATGTGTAAAGTGTGTGTCAGTAGAAACGGAATATACTTCAACACCTAGTTGTTTGAGGGTTTCATATTGGTTCTGCAAATCTTCTAGTTCAGTTGGGCATACGAATGTGAAGTCAGCTGGGTAAAAGCAAACTACACTCCATTTACCTTTGAAGTTTTCTTCTGTAACATCGATAAATTTCCCATCTTGAAATGCGCTTGCTTTGAATGGTAGTACTTCTGTTCCGATTAATGACATATTGTTTAATCTCCTTTGGGTTTAATTTATGAATAGAGTGGATACTATTTATAATTATTATAATTAACCAAATTAAGGCCTGTCAAGTTATTTATAATAATTCTAATATGATAATCGTTGTCAGTCGCTAAATGTTCATACAAATTCCTTTCTTTCGGATTTAAATACAACACTTTATCATCTGACTGATGCTCATTCGTGCTTATTGACTATTATGGTTTAGTTTACATGTTTTATGTAGTTCAATTTCTACAATTCGATGTCTTCTACTATTCGCTGAACTATTCTGTACTATAAAGTAACCTCAGTACGGGTTCATCCCGAACTGAGGCTATTTTTGATAACTAATATACAAGGTCCTACTTCAAATAGGTTCCTGACTCTCCGATTCCACCACTACCGTTCAATACATACACCCGTGCATTTCCTTTCCCGGAGCAGTTGATTGTGATCACACCGTTGGTAACGGTTTTGGTATCACCAGTGACCGCATCCACATATGTTCCGTTAGGAATTCCGGTGAATGTTGCATTTCCTGAGATCGTAACCAAAGCAAAGCTATCGATTCCTTTGCTACTATCAGTGTATCTTCTTTTAAATGCCAAATCACCTGATACATTTTCTGTAGAATATTGGCCTTTTTGCAAAGCAGGAACAGCTCTTCTAATTAAATTAAGTTGTCTGATATGTTTCGCCAGAGGATAATTTAACGAGTCTGCAAGTGTGCCAGTAGCATTGGTATATTTACCGTAATCTTGAACAGTAACACTACCCTCAATATGTTCGCCAAAGTAAGCACGGCCTGTTGTACTTAACGGCGCATTTGGACCTACATCGATGACTGATCCTTTTTTGAACTCAATTTCAGAACCATAATAGATCGCAGGTATTCCTCGGAAGGTGAACATCAGCGCGAGATTCTCAGCCCAAGTGTCCTGTGTGCCTGCAAATCTTTGATTTTCTGGTGCTTGGTCAGGTGCATAGTCATGAGAGTCAATATAAGTTACATTCCAGGTAGCATCATTATAGAATTGATCACCGCTTCTCATACTAAATGCTTCCTGAGCAGTCTTGAAGGCCCAGTGCATTGGAAAATCAATAACATCCATACCCGATTTCATCGAATAGTCAGGCGCATGATAAGTATTTCCTGTTAAAAATGCATTGTTAGAGGTAGGTTGTCCTGCTGTAGTAGAGTTATCTGCCCACTCTTGTTCCACCGATAGCTTGTTGGAAGCGTAGTCATTTTGACCGTCACCTGGATAGGGTTTTGAGCTTTTCCAAGTATAAAATGGTGTTGATATCGCCGGAATTCCACTGTTCCACACATCTCTGTACCGAGTAGCCACTTCCCCAAAGACAAAGAAGTCTGAGCCCCCTCTTGTTTTCCATGCCGGCACAAAATATTTGTTAAAAATATACCGGCTTACATGCTTTACAGTATCGACCCGGAAAGCATCCACACCCATATCAATATATTGATTATAGCTGTCGATTAGATACTGATTCACTAGAGGATTCTCTGTGTTTAAGTCCACACAGTCTCCCGCAATCTGTCCTGTCTGGACGGTGTAAGACTCCCAAGAAAGACTTTTTTCCGTATGGTAAATATTATTGTTAGTCTCCGCAGTCTTCATTAAGGCAAGTCTTGCCTGATATTGCTGATCCGGGGTCATGGAATCATAGTTAGCTGGCAGCTTATCCGTAATTTTGAGCATGTTACTCACGGTGTCCGCCGCCGTTGGATCTTTTTTGAACATCGGGAACAGATTTTCTTCTCCAAAATTACCGGTATGATTGACGACAATATCTTGAATAACCTTTATCCCTCTAGCGTGTGCTGCATTGATCAAATCCTGATAAGAT
This sequence comes from Paenibacillus sp. FSL H8-0175, assembly GCF_045040615.1. Lineage (NCBI taxonomy): Bacteria > Bacillati > Bacillota > Bacilli > Caryophanales > Paenibacillaceae > Paenibacillus > Paenibacillus sp. FSL H8-0175. The sequence goes on from NZ_CP150299.1 coordinate 6,369,765, forward strand.
GCCCCTGCGGATTCATATCTTGGATCTACTTTTGCAAAATTTATTGCATGGTACCCATGATAATCATAACCGCTGGCATTCTGCACCACAGGTGTAATCCAGATGGCACTGAATCCTAAGGCTTTAATGTAATCGAGCTTTTGAATCAGTCCTTTGAAATCCCCTCGCCAAGCTGGATCAGAGTCCGGATTTCCTGCCTTGGCATCCTCCCATGCATGCTCATTGTTACTCGAATCACCATCATAAAACCGGGAAGTGATTACAAAATAAATCGTATCTTCACGAAAATCGCCCTTATTACCAATGTTATAAACAAAACTCTGTTTAGTTTCATTTCCGGCACCATCGATCACAAGGAATTTTAAGGTTGTCGTCTTATTAATCAAGATAGACGGTCCGGTAAGAGATGTCAGTGCATTGCCTGAAATATAGACTTTTGAACTCGTTGTTGGTTCCGTACCATTATCTGTGTAATATGCTGTGGTTGTTGCCGCCTTGTTGTCTTTTATATTAAAAGATACGGAAACCGCTGAGCTCGAATTCCCAACAGGCAGATTCGCAGTGATAATCGGAGCTTGCAAATCGGCATTCAGATCAATCACATAAGCAAAAGAGCCTACATTACCCGCTTGCCCTATAGAGTTAACGCCGAATGCTTTGATAGTCAAAGAAGAAGGTACTTGGATTGGAGTCGTATACAACGTTGAGGTTGTCGTAGGTGTTGATCCGTCGGTCGTATAATAAATTTTATCGCCGCTATTTGTACTGGATAGGGTCACCGTTTGGGCAGAATCATAGGTTTTGGGCACAGGAGAGACGGTTATCACCGGAACCTTAGGAACGTCTGGATTGGCGTCATACCATACGTTATCTGAGTTATACCAGCCCTCTTTTACGCTGCGAGATAAGTCAGCTGTCTGTTTGCCATTGCCGTCATTAAAGATCAGGCTTGCCCCTGTAGCATTTGGAACAGTATAGCTATACCAATCGTTCCCGTCCGATTTCATCAGTATTCCCGGCCACGCTCCACTAGTCGGAATGGTTGCCGGATTCAGATTCCAGTAATGGATGCGGATCGCTGCATTCCAGCTTGCTGGTTTCTTAAAGTGAACGGTTAGCCCCGCTGAAGTAGGTGTAGGTGTTGGCGTCACTGTTGGCGTTGGTGTAGGAGTTACGGTAGGTGTTGGCGTTGGTGTGGGTGTTATGGTAGGTGTTGGCGTCACTGTTGGTGTAGGAGTTACCGTAGGTGTTGGCGTCACTGTTGGGGTAGGAGTTACCGTAGGTGTTGGTGTCACTGTTGGGTTAGGAGTTATCGTTGGTGTTGGTGTAGCTCCGGCCGAAAGGGTCACATAGTCGATATTAATATTCCCGCTATCATCCGAGTCATATTTATAAGCAAGCGTGTTATTTCCTGCCTGTAAAGAGAGTGTTTCTGTTTGGTCTGCCCATGTATCCCAGTTGGTCAGGTTGGCTAATGTTGTCTGTGTAACCTTTATTCCATTGACATAAATGGACACTTTTTTAGCACTGCCGGATGCATTAGCATAGTGAAGCGTGGCATTATAGGACCCTGCTGCGGAAGCCTGGACGTTAAAAGTGGTGGCTGCTCCTGTAGTTGTATATCCATCAACAAAACCAGTGCCCGAATATCCAGTGTGATTCGTATTTACTTTTGCACCACCAGATAGGGATGCACTCTCTGCTTCGTATTTTCCGGCGACCGGAATAACAACCGTCCAGTTCTTCCCGCCGTTATTGTCCCAACTATCCGTTGGAGCCGTGATGTGATAACAATAAATTAGGGTGGCGCCTTCCTGAACATTGAGGTTGGCGATGAACGTGGTTCCATTTTTGGTCATCACCGTGTCCGTAGTATTAGCCCAGTTATTCGTAGTCCAATGTAAGGTCACAGCTGCCGCTGTAGGATTGGTATAGGTGACTGTATGATCCGTATTGCTGGCCGATGCTCCACCCGATAAACCAAATAAACTAAAAATGAGTGAAAAAATAATTAACCACGAAATATAACGCCTGGATTGTTTGGATACCAAGTAAATAACCTCCTCATAATTTTAAGTGCAGCTTACGATTTTAAGCCTATCGTGATGTGCAAACGTTTGCAAAAATGAGAAAAAAAGAAATACTTAATAGTTTTAATCTCCTCCTTCAATGATTAATAAGGAAAAAACTCATTGTATGCGTTTACAAACGGTTCAATATCTGATGAATTTTCCTTGTTAAGATTATAAGCGCCAAACTTTTGCTGGTCAATGCATCTTTTAGGCTATAATTCAATCGTTTTCACTATAAGTTCCCTAAGATAGCAGGTAAATTGTTCAGGTTCTTAGCCAGCCAATTCATTTCTTTTGCAAAACGTTTTGGAGGTACACTATGTTTGTCCATCGCGGCATTAATCCACCACGGGCTTTCCATATACCACAACAACTGCAATGATTTTGTTAAATCCCCTTGCTCCACCGTTCGTTCCTCACGATATCCGTCAATAAATGCTGAAGCTAGTGCTCCATCTAAATCTTCATCTAAAGCACATGACATCACTGCTCGCGCTACATCAAGCTGCGGATAATCATATTTGAACCGATCAAAATCTAGAATTGCAGACAATTGGCTATCTTGAAATAAAAGATTATCAACCCATAAATCACGATGTGCCCATCCAGCTACAAGTCCTTCGAATATTTCCGGATCTATTTCTTCAGTCGCTCTCAGTTGTATCTCTAGGTCAGTGATGAGTGAAGTTTTGCCCATTTCCTTTGATTGTTGTAGGAGTACATTCCAATGTTCTAAACGTTCCTCAGGGCTTTGGGGAATAAATTGTGGGGTTCTTTTCAAACTAAGGGTCCCATCATTTAATAAACGATGCATTTTACCTGTGGCACGACCCAAATCAAACATTTGAAGGATGTTAATTTTGCCCGGCTCTATGACACGCCCTTCACAATATTCCATAACCATAAACGTCTCTCCCATATCTGATTCCAGTAAAACTTTATGGTTATAAGCCAACAATCCGGGACATGGGAGTCCCTGTAGATACAATCTTTTCTGTTGAGAAAAGGCGAAGCTCAGTTCTTCTGGATTATACAATTTATATCTTTTTTTGTTGTATTGTTTAAGTAGAAATGGTCCTGATTCCGTTATGATTTTCCATTTAAGATTTAACCAGCCACGTTTTATTGGGGTAGCATGAAGGACTTTCAATCCAAAAAAATGATAGAAACTATTACTTAAATCCTCTAAAATGGCTTCCTCTGAACGAATCGCTTCCATTTCATCAACTCCTATCTATTCAAAGTATAAAAGAAGAAGCCGCCAATGACGACTTCTTTTAGATATTTCTTTTTAGCAGAAAAAGTTATCTATAAATGAGGCTCCCGCCTTGGAGAAACTCTTGCGCCTTCTCTTGCATTCCTGATTCAATTCTCGTCGTATTCCGGATATTATGAGAGATCTTCATACTGCAAAATTTCGGCCCGCACATGGAACAGAAATGAGCTGTTTTAGCGCCTTCCGCAGGCAATGTCTCATCATGATATTCGAGCGCTCGCTCAGGATCTAACGATAAATGAAATTGATCACGCCAACGAAATTCAAAACGGGCTTTCGAAAGAGCATTATCCCGGTCTTGTGCTCCTTTATGCCCTTTCGCCAAATCTGCGGCATGAGCCGCTATTTTATAAGTAATGACCCCTATACGTACATCTTCCTTATTAGGCAGGCCAAGATGTTCCTTCGGAGTTACGTAACATAACATAGCTGTACCGAACCAACCAATCATCGCTGCACCTATAGCAGAGGTAATATGATCATAACCAGGCGCAATATCTGTAGTCAGTGGACCTAATGTATAAAAAGGGGCTTCGTTACAAGTTTCAAGTTGCTTATCCATATTCTCTTTAATCAAGTGCATCGGCACATGTCCTGGACCCTCTACCATCACCTGTACATCATGACTCCAAGCTATAGCTGTTAATTCACCTAACGTCTCTAACTCGGCAAATTGTGCTTCATCATTCGCATCAGCAATCGAACCCGGACGTAATCCATCGCCTAGGGAAAAAGAAACATCGTACAGCTTCATGATTTCACATATCTCTTCAAAATGTGTATATAAAAAGTTCTCTTGATGATGCGCAAGACACCATGCCGCCATGATGGAGCCACCTCTTGAAACAATGCCTGTCATACGTTGTGCAGTCAACGGGATATAACGAAGCAGAACCCCCGCATGAATGGTAAAATAATCAACCCCTTGCTCCGCTTGCTCAATGAGCGTATCACGGTATACTTCCCACGTTAAATCTTCCGCTTTCCCATTCACTTTTTCCAACGCTTGATAGATAGGCACCGTTCCAATAGGAACAGGAGAATTACGGATGATCCACTCGCGTGTCGTATGAATGTTTTTACCTGTTGAGAGATCCATTATATTATCTGCACCCCAGCGGGTGGCCCATCTCATCTTCTCTACCTCTTCCTCTATGGATGAGGATACTGCGGAATTTCCTATATTGGCATTGATCTTCACTAAAAAATTGCGTCCAATAATCATTGGTTCACTCTCTGGATGATTGATATTCGCTGGAATGATGGCGCGGCCGCGGGCTACTTCATCTCTTACAAATTCCGGTGCCACATTCTCACGAATCGCAACGTATTCCATTTCCGAAGTAATAATCCCTTTGCGTGCATAATGCATTTGAGAGACATTACGCCCCTTTTTCGCTCGCAAAGGTTTTCTATGGAGCGCTGGAAACACTTCCGCCACAGCTTTTCCCGTTGCATTCCCGTTATCTTCAGGCTTCACGGTTCTTCCTTCGTACGCTTCCGCATCCCCTCGTTCCTCAATCCAGCTTAGACGATTGGGCTCTAACCCCTGACGAATATCAGTATGAATATTAGCATCCGTGTAAGCCCCGCTTGTGTCATAGACATGAATTGGGGCATTCTCCTCTTCGCCGTCTATGCCCGCAGTTGGACTAAGTGAGATCTCCCGCATAGGCACCTGAATATCAGGCCGTGAACCCTTTACATACACTTTTTGACTTGCTGGAAAAGCTGATAGATTGATTGGATCGTTGTTCAATTCGCTTGTCATCTCAATTCCTCCTATAAGGTGATTTGATCAAGCGGAGACGGTCTACTCCCCACACATAGAAAAGGCCACATCTGTATAAGATGCGGCCTTAGAGTAGACAAATAGAAATAGAGCTCCATTTCCTCCGCTGGCATTATCCAGATCAGGTTTGACGGTCGATAGTTATAACTATCCTCTCAGCCTGGTTCCACCAAGCTCCCGTGACTATATAATTGCTACTTCAAAGTATAACCGAAAAGAGAGAATTATCCAAATCTACTCAAATGTGAGATCAATGTATACGTTAGTTTAACACCAATACCCCAAATCCTTCCAGAAGAACCTCGCCCGACAATGTTGTGCCGCTCAGTAAATCTGTTTTGGTCTCATGAAGATGGATCGTGACAGGAGTCTCACTATAATTAAGCAAAAAAGCATAACTGGAAGAAGCTCCGGTACGGACTTGCAGTTCTACCTCTTCTGGGAGCTCCAGCCAATCTGCTGGCGATTGTAGATCAATTAAATTTATGATCTCAGCCGCTGCCTGTTCATTAAATACGGCTCCGTAATACCAAACCTCACCCTTGCCGCGACGATTTCTAGTTACCGCCGGTTTTCCCGCATAATAATCAGAGGCGTAAACCGCCATCACTTCAACCGAAGCTTCCTCTATTTTGAGAATATCATTAAAGTCATCTGCTCCTGTAACGACTTCAGTCACGCCCGACCAGCTAATTGTTGTTGGCTGACGACTGCCCTTAACCATTGTGAATTCTTCAACTGTGATCCCGCATAGATCCTTAGCAGCACCTGGGAAAGGACGCATATAACATTGACCGCGCTCATCCTTATAGCCGGTTCTACAGCCGAAGATCAGTTTGCCGCCTTGCTGAACATATTCATCCAGCAGTGCTGCTGTCTCATCTGTCATAATCGCTGGGTGAGGATAGATAAGCACGTCGTACCTTGCAAGCTCCTCCAGCGTTGTTTTTTTGCGTAAATAGAGTACTTCATTCGGGATATGCTTCCGCTGAAGCGCCTTGTACCACTCCTTATTGCTCTTCCACATAAACGGGCCATGCCAAACATCGTATTCTCCATCCCACTCATTGTCATAATCACGAACAATAGCAATGTTAGCCTGATTACGAGTACCGACAAACGCATGACCTGCTGCTGCCAGCTCCTGACCGATCTGCCCCGCTTCCCGCACTCTCCGGTTAGGCTGATTATGATAGTCATTGATTCCATGCCAATAAATTTCATTGCCCATCGTAGCTGTCCGCCAGCGGAAATATAACACCATATCTGCTCCATGAGCGATCGACTGATAAGTCCATAACCGCATCTGCCCGGGCTTTGGAGAAGGCATATCCATCCGGTTCACCCAGCCACCCGGGCCCGACTGCTGCTCCATAATGCAGAAATTCGGGGATATCGAACGAACAACAGATAACGACAGTCCCCAGCCTCTATCATTCAGCGGATTCCGCTCATTCGGGTCATAAAAAATAGTAGAGAACTGAGGATAGGAATCATAGCTGAAGAAATCCAACAGTTCATCCGTCATTTCATGGCTATCGAGATGCCCGAACAGACCGTTCGTGGTTACCCACTGCTTAGGGGCAAGTTTACGGATGATATCCGCTTGGTTTTTGGCAAAAGAAATTGTATTGTCCGAAATAAACCGTTTTTCATCCAATGCCTGATGAGGATTGGGTTGCTTCGGTACTGGAGTCGGACGTGGAAGATAGACCTGAGACCAGTCACTATAGCTTTGATTCCAAAAAACAGTTCCCCAAGCCTCGTTCAAATGCTCAAGTGTAACATATTTCTGCTGTAGCCATTCCCGGAAAGCCTTATGGTCACTCTCCGAATAAAATTCACTGATCTCACAGTTGAGCTCATTATCAATTTGCCAGCCAACTACACCCGGATGATTGCCGTAATGTTCAGCCATTTGTTCTGCAATACGTGCACACAGTTCCCGGTATTTAGGACTGCTGTAATTATAATGACGGCGCATGCCATGCTGAAGTGTAACACCTTCGTAGGTAACATTTAAAACTTCGGGATACTTATCAGTCAACCAAGCTGGAGGCGTCGCCGTCGGAGTACCAAGTACAACCTGAAGACCATATTTATGTGCTAGATCAATCGCCCGATCAAAGAGCCCGAACTGAAACTGCCCTTCTGCCGGTTCAAAAATAGACCAAGCAAACTCCCCCATCCGAATGATCGTAAAGCCGAGTTCACGCATCCGGCGATAATCGTCCTCCCACATGTTTTCTGGCCAGTGCTCCGGATAATAACAGACGCCAAGCTCGAATTTTTCAGTTGCGACAGGTTTCTTCATCATTACCTCCAAAGTATTAAAAATATGCTTTCAATATTTTATAATTCTATTGTAGTATCAATGATAAGAGGTCTTATATAACAAAATATTGCTATCATATAACAATCTTGCGTTCATTGCCTTAATCCAACTTGCGCTCTGTTGCGCTACAGAAACGGGTGCTGCCAAACATGAAGAAACAATGGTATTTGCCGACACCGGCTTTTTCGAAATATGTCTGTTATCCTGAATTTTTGGGACATTACACTCACTTTCCACAACATACAGAGAGAAGAAGCGAAGGTTTTCTGGGGAGTTATAACCTGCATTTGATCTTTGGTGGGGAGGGTTATGTATTCCATGAGGGCGAACGTATTCCGATGAGTAGAGGACGAGGTTTTCTGTACCCTAAAGGGGCTTATCAGCAATACGGCTCTGACCCAGGCGAGCCTTGGGATGTCCGCTGGGTTCATTTTAACACTGAAATTGTCCTTCCCTTATTAGAAGAAGTGGACCAGTCTCGTGCATACCTGTTCACTTTTGATTTGGATGCTAAGCTGGACGAACTATTCGAGGAAATGTATATACTAAGCGCTTCCTACGTGACCCGTAGCGAGCCAAGACTATCTGCTCTGCTGTATGAGCTTCTAGTAAAATTGCTGCAGAACTCCGAGCCGCTTCACGGCTCAGTACCGCACGAGGTTAGGCAGTCCATCCGCAGTGCTGCAGATATCATTCATGTCGAATGTGCCAGCCCTTGGTCTCTGGAATCGATGGCAAGATTGACCGGGTACAGCAGCTATCATTTTCTAAGGCTGTTCCGGGTGGTTATGGGTAAAACACCTAACCGTTATTTAACCGATTGTCGGCTGGCTAAAGCCAAGCTTTTACTAGTTTCCACAGGACTCTCCATTGCTCAGGTTGCTACTCAGTCCGGTTTTGCCCAGTCCAGCTATTTCATTAAAGTGTTCAGAAGGTTTGAAGGCATGTCTCCTGTGAAGTACCGGCAGGCTTTTGGGGCGTAGAGGATCTTCGATTCAATCTTAGTCTCTTGGATTTATCACCCTTAAAGATCATCCTTAAGAGAAATTTCACTCTCAATATCTAAACTTATTGTTTCGGAATGAATCTCCCCTTCATTATCATTCCATGTAATAGATAAAGTGGTATTTTCATAATTTTGTCTATTTTTATTTAATTCGTCATACGAATACGGACCTGTTATAGACGCGATATCAGTGTTACTTAATATTGAAACGGGTCCATCCGTTGACCTAGCTTCATTTACAAGAACTGTTTCATCCTTATTATTATTTTGTAATCTAAAACATCCCATGTATCCCTGTACCCTTAAGTGTATATACTTGAACACCAGTGTTTAAATTTGTTTCGACCTCTTTATTGAAATATAAATAACTCCATATCGCATTCGAAATAATAACCACAGCTACAAGCACTAGGATTAGTTTTTTCATATCTGCTCCTTTATAAATACTCCCCAGCCATTATTTATATCTTAAATTCCACTCCTTAGACCATTTCGGGAAAGCTTCTCCGGTCAATTCTTCGAGTGTATTCCCATCAATGGTATAAACCCAGCCCATATGTAATTCAGCGAAATCAGGAAAACTATAACCTCCTATCACTTCATCGTCTGCTTCTAGCAGAAAAATCAGGGTTTGTTTTTTTGTATTATCCTTCTCATTATCTAAGGGGTGGTTTTTAACGATGAACTTACTTGTAGTTATTTCCTTGCCTATATAATTGATTGGATCAACACTTTGAACACTCCAATATTGTATGTATGGCATTTCCGTCAGCAGTTTTTTATCTAATAAATATTCAGAAACAATTCCTTCATTACTAATGATCAGATAGCCCATATCGGTAATAAATTGTTCAGCTTTGCTATATTCTTTTTTTGAATTATCGCTAATTTGCTCCTTACTACATCCAAATAAAAAGATTAAGAATAACGGAACTATGATTACCTTTAATTTGTTCATAGGTTCCTCTCCTTGGATTGTTTATTATCTCCGCAATAGCCTCATAGATTAATCTTGTTGTATGAATTTAGTATCATCAAACTCTTTAGCGTCTTATAGGCTCTCCATTCCAACCTCGCTGTTTCACCGGGAGGCTCCCATGTTATCTGCCATCCTCCATCATCATCCTGTTGGTGTTCTAATACTTTTAAGTGATCAAGAATGGTTTCATCAGAAAATATGCTGCTACAGTAAGAAGTGGGTGATGGCGAAAATTCTAGAGGAGAGAGTCCATAACTGTGGGATGCGGCATCCATACAAAAGAAGTTGGCAGTAATAAGCTCCTTAGATAATTTTTGAAATAATCCTTTGATAAAATCCGATTGAGGTAAGCTTTCCAATAAATAAAATGCAGTCAAAATTGTATGCGCATCGTCATATGCTTGTGCGTGAATATCTTCCAAACAAATTTCTGTCGCCTTATCAAGCCAGGAATGTTCTATCCCTTGCCACTTAAGAAGCCCGACAAGACCAGTAAGTCTGCTAAATGATGGCTCTGTAGAAAGAGGGTTACTCCAATGTTCTGCTCTTGGATAGTTTGCTGATGAAGGAAATATTGTTGGAATCCCTTTTTTTAAATCAGCATGCTTTGAAATATAATCACATGCTTTTTGAGAAAGTTCTTCGTCTTTTATGTTACAGTCATATAAAAAACGTAGTGCAAATTCCATGAAAAGTGGCTGACTACCGGGTACCCGTAAATCCGGCTCTATTGCATTTCCAAACCCACCATCTTCGTTTTGGTAGGCTGTTAGTGAAGTCACAACATTGCTCATTGATCCACCGTGGAAAATATATTCAAAAACCCTTCTTTCTAATAATCTGCCATGTGTCCAAATGAAATGGGCTGCTTTCTCAAAATCCATCTGTTCCCCTCCTCAAAATTTAGGCTAAGTATTTAAGTATTCAATGACACTTTTAATATAGGATTCAATCGGTTCCTTTGTATTAACAATATGTATTCTGACATTAGATGGCTTTTTAGCATTTTCAATAGTTTTTAGCAATGTCTCTTCAGAAGGCACTCTTTCAATCTGGCTAATCATTCTTTTTCTATTTCGCAGTCTATTATTGAGCTCATCATAGTCATTTAATAGACATTCTACATATTTATATTCCACATTATATTTCCGGGTCAGATTCAATCCTCTCTCTATCATTTCAGAGTATAAACAAGGGCTATCGAGTATAACATTATGACCTTGAGATAAGTGGAAATCTATCAAAGCCCATTCAATGTCATACGAAATTTTTCCAACTTCCTTGAACCCAATGTTTGCTCCAAGTGATTCCATAAGAGAAGACTTTACAATGTCGTGATCAAGAATAACAGCAGAAGTATGCTGCGCTATTACTCTGGCTAATGAAGACTTCCCTGATCCGGGGTATCCAGACATCTGAAGAAAAAACAACGAGGGCCACTTCCTTTCAGAATAGATTCTTATAAGCATATATCGATTTCCATATAAGCTCCTCATCCTTAATTCCTTCATGGACAAATAACTTTATTGGAAAAAAGATTCCTTCCATAATCGATAATCTAACGTCCTCCACAAATTGTGTGTACGTGTATGCGCTCCTGATTTTATTGTTAATTGAATGAAAATACAGATCAAAAATACGTGTAGTCTCCTCACTGCCATGAAACAAATCGTGGATAAATAACATAACGAGATCCTCGGTACAAAGCCCAACCTTCACTGCTTCAAGATCAATGATGCACGGCCTTGAACTGCTGAACATCGGATATAATAAATTGCCAACATTTAGATCACCATGGATGCATGTTGTATTTTGATATCTGGAGATACGACTAATATGTTTCTGGGCATTTTCACGCAAGCTAAGTAAACACTTCTCGTAAATACTAAACTGTTCTTCCCCAAGGTTATAAGTCTGGTGCTTTCTAAAAGCCAGATAATCTCTCTCCAAATACGAAATATGCTTTAAATAATGCTCTATACTTTTCAAATGCTCGGGATGAGCTAACTCGCTTGTCTCCCAAGAAGCAGAATGAAACTGTGCGATCACATCAATAATGTTTGCTAATTTATCAGATTCAATAGGTACTTCCCAGTCAGCTAAATTGTTATGTGTCGGGGTCAGATCTTCCATCAACAATATCCCTTCTTGTCCAACTGTATCATATTTATTAAAAAAGACTCTCGGAACGGATACATCCTTGGTAGAGTAATGATTGTAAATAGTATTTTCAAATGGGATATGATCTGACTTCGTAATTTTCTCTAATAACGACAAAACCTTATTGTCTTTCGTATACACTTCTATTTTATTGAGTGCTGCTCGATTGCGTATTTCTTGTTTTGTTCTTTTAATCTCAAGAATCTCAGGAATACCCTGACCTCTTAATAGCTCTAATAGTTGATCATCGTTTAGTGGCATTTTCATCCTCCAATCTGAATTAGCTCTCGCCTACAGCAGCCATTTGTCTCACTTCCATTTTTCATCATTCATCAGGTTGAACTAACGTGTATAAATTCGCTTCCAACATTCCATCCACCTTCCAAAATATTGAATATTTCGTGCTGAGAATTCAAATAAAAAGACAAATCACATATAAAAAGTGACTTGTCTTCCGGTGCTTCCACATATAAATTTGCTTAAAATGAATTAAACGCTAAATAATACGTTTTATTTCCGCCAAAAAGTTGAACAGTCTGCCTTATCCAAAATATTAAACTCGATCATTTTTTCAAGTAATGAGAAATCAACTGGACTTTCCCACCGGATGCGTAACAACTGCTTGGTGTGATCATAACCTGCCTGCACAATTTCATCAGAAAAACGATTAATTCCTGCAATTTCAGGGGCAACCGCCAAATGATGTTTGGATACACTAAAACCAATAATAAAAGTATCGTGATCGGTAAACATAGGCTGATTCCACGCAACTTTTGGCTTTAAATCAGTAAATTTTCCAGCTACCCAAGCTAAAACCTCTTCCATTCTTTCCCTATGTTGCGGGTTATCAATCTGCGCTAAATATTCTGCAAATACTTCCATGTCATTCTCTCCTAACAAAATATTTTCGAATATTCTAATTGATGTTACGTCATTCCAATTACATTCTCTTAGCATAATAATTAAATAGGAAGATTCCTAAGGAGATTTGAAAAACAAAAACACCACATAACACAGTGACTACAGTTTGATCTACTCCCATTAAACTAAATACAACAGTTAGAGCCATTAGGATGTAAAAGTTAACAATATTAGTTTTCCAACCCGCTTTTTCTCTTATTCTTATTTTCCGTTCATCATTAGCCTCAATTTTACTCATTCTAACTTTCTCATCATTCTTTATTTTGTTCTGGGGCTTATTAAGCCATAACGAATACACCATATTTCCTACTCCAAGCACTGCAAGGACTGAACCCACACCAATGAGCAAACCGGAAATTCCTTTTAGCTTCTCGTCAGTTAAAATAAATCCACCCATATAAACCATAATAGCACCTGCAATTGTTAAGAGCACCCATTTACTCGCCGTTTTCATTACCCAGCTCCTCCTCGTAAATGAAAATATCTTCAATACTCATTTCAAAAAATCGCGCAATCTTAAATGCAAGAATGATGGATGGGTTATACCGGCCATTTTCAAGTGAACCAATCGTTTGCCTGGATACTTCCAATTTATCCGCTAGTTCTTCTTGTTTAATACCTTTTTCTTTTCTAATCTCTTCAAGCCTGTTTTTCAATATCTTACCTCCTGAAGCAATTATGGAAAGTTAACTTTCCGTAAGAATAACACATTGGATTATACATGTAAAGCTAACTTTCCATCAGCTGAAGTTGATTGCAATTTAACCCGTGATCTTTATAGGTGTAATGATTTAGGGCACGCCTTGTTGATACTACATCTGTAGAATCGGGCATGAAAAAACGCCACTCGTTAACTCCCTAATAGGAGTACGGGTGACGTTGAGTGTTTCACGGGCGACAACTTATAAAAAAACACTTCAGTTAGCTTAGTCTGCCTCAAGAATATACCCTCCGAAAGTTTGCCTTTTGGATAAAAAAGTGTCATTGTCAGCAGAAAATAAAATATTAAGACTGTCTCTGTTTCATTGAACAAAAGTCTCCTGTTAGCTTAAACGACATTACGCACCGAGTTTAGCCTTGCAGGGGTGTCTGTTGGCGTAGATATGATTTAATAAGCTGTCGGCAGCTTCTTCGACTATAGATTCAAATTTTTCTCTTACTGACTATGGTTTATTAAATGAGCAATTTCTTTAACTCTCTCCATTGTAATTCCTTCTCTTTGTTCAACTGCAAGTGGATGATTCGTTTGTTCTAATTCTATTAACGGAACAGCACCAACCTCTTGTGTATGCACCATTGTCTTTAACGATAATGTAGTTATTGGATATATTGAAAGTTCAGTCGATAACCAACCAAAATAAGGTTCTTCCGTCCCCCTTCCTTCTACGTGCAATAATTCATTAGACTTCAGAAAGTTTTCTTCACTAAGAGAAACCCACACACTCCATATAAATTTCTCTTTGCTATCGATTATTGGTATTTCAATATGGCCTCTAATAAAGAAATGCTGTTCATCAATTACACAAAAATCTCTAATTAATTCTGTTCTTTTCTCTTCTGGTACAGTGTAAAAATAATATGGTGCTTCACTTCCGTAACATAAAGGAAGTTCACTTAATTCGTTGTTACAGTGAGGGCATTTCATGTTTTCTGCTCCTTATAGTTTCTCGCCGATTTCTTATAACGTCTTATTCGGGAGCTTTGTGATAATTCCATCTTTTGAGTATTCGCGAAATTACTGAGTTATCCTGCCCCTTTACTTCAATAAAAACGGCAGCTGATCCTCTGATCGGCTGCCTTCTTGTTGCGATTAAACTATCGTGATCCGTTATTTTAATCATATCAACTCTGAGATAAACATTGGTGTAGCTCCATCCTCTGTATTAAAGCCAAACTTATTATAAAAATCCACTGCATGCGGATAAGAAATTAATACCTTTGTTTTACACCCTTTATATCTATCAAGCATTATATTCATCATTTCCTTACCTATACCTATACTCTGATAACTCGGATTAATAAGCATATAATGAAAATATACCGTTAAAACACCATCTGACAAAGCATTTATTAAACCGACAAGCTTTCCTCCTTCCCAAGCGGTAACAATTGAATGAGACCCTCCGATTGCTTGTAAAAGCTCGTTTGGATACTTGCCAGACTCCCATTCTACCGAAAGAAATAACTCTTGGAGTGCATCCTTAGTGATATCCTCTTTGCTTGAAGCGTAATAAATACTCACCCCTATACCTTCCTTTCATAAAACTAACTACGGCACACATCTGTTTTAAACTCCCATATTTCGCTGGTTTTGCAATCCTTACGAAGCCATAAAATAATACCGACAAAGCAATTTCGGATTTATCAAAGTGAAAAATCACTTTATTTACCTCAATATACTATTAAAAATATGTATAGAAAATGGATTAACTGAAGTGGAATTTGTATTTATTCACATTAGAGAATTCATTAGAATACTTTTTTCACTTAATCATACTATTCCTAAGAGGCTTATAGCGTTAATCTACCAGTTAGCTAAATAGATAACATTGAACTATAGTTAAATGTTATCTATTTAGCTAATCGGCGAAGTATAACGTTCTTGTCCTCAGCCTGGGGCAAGAAACGTGATTGCTTAATCAAAAAAAAAGCCGCTAAATTAGCGACTTTTGATCAAACGATTTTCTCTTCCTAAACCTTTTCCTTTGTATTTAATCTAACATGTGCGTTTCTTAATGAACAGTTGTATCTGATAATCCCACTGCAATATTCCAGTCACAGTAATGTTATGAAGAACAAAATCTGGACACACATCGTATTCCGTCTTTGCCCTTTCAAGTAAATTTTGTAATACAGCATTCTTATTCTCTTCGGTACAGTTTGCACACAGATAGTCCCCTTCTGGTAGCACAGTCAACCCCTCTAAAGACGGATATTTTAAGCAAACAGCAAATAACCATGTTATTCCTTCATTCGTGAACATTCCCGCCATATCTTCAAATAGAAATTGTGAATGCAGAGAAGTCTCAATTTGTTGATAGAAATGTCTGTGATAGTCCCATAAATTCTTTAGTGTGGGGCTTTCCATTTTATTCGAAAGCATAATTACCCTTGCCTCTATGTTTCTGATAAAGTAATTTTCACTTTGACTATAACCGTTGTGGAACTTATTTTCATAATGTAGATAGGCACGTTTAATTTTCGATTTTGCATACTGCAGACGAGCAATTTTATCGTCTGCTCTTTTTTCTGCCTGTTTTAGAAATTCAATTACTTTAGAGAGATCATTCTGCTGCAATATATCTTTAATATCCATTAAAGTAAGATCCATTGCTTTGAGCAGTTCAATGGTTTGCAGCTTTACGAGCTCCTGCTCGGAATAGTATCGATATCCCGACAATTCATCTTTATGGCATGGCTTGACTAATCCAATACGATCATAGTGCCGCAAGGTCTCACTGGTCATCTCTACGATTTCTGCTGCTTGCTTAATTGTAAAATAGTTGTTCATATCTACCCTCTTGACCTTTTTGTAACACAAAAGTTTATGATGATTAAAACATATGCAACTGATAAACGCAACGAAATACAAAAATGATCCGATCCAACTCTTGCAACATATTTGGGTAGACTTTTCAAGATCATTATGTTCAACTCTAATACTTTGTTGCATATCGCAATTTTTCTGCATAGAAGCTTAGGATTGGCATTCGTAGGACTGGCTATATTAAAAAGAAAAATGATTTAACAAAGTAGCATTTTATAATGAAAAGTACTGCAAAAAAATTACTAACTACTATAGGCATATTGGTGACACTATTGATATCATTGGCAGGATGCTCCTCCCACACCACTTCCTTGGAGGAAAAAAATTACATCATCCCTGCCCAAAAGATTGATACCTTAACAATTGATGTAAAGGACAAAAAAGTAACTATCCTCCAATCTAAAGATGAACAAATTCATATTGTTTACTATGAAAGTGAGAAAGATTTTTACAAGATTGATCTATCTGACGATAAAGAACTGTCAATGGTAAGTGACAGTAATAAGGAATGGAACGACTATATCGGAGGAAAAGGTTCGCAAGTAACCAGAACTATTCAGGTATCGATACCTGATGCAACTTTAAAAAATTTGACTTTAAAAACATCAAATGAAAGTATTGTATTACCAACAATCGTGTTTTTAGGGACAGTGGAAGTAAACATAAATAACGGAAATATCCAACTGGACAAATTGAATGTAGGGACGGCTATAACCCTTGAAACAAAAAACGGAAATATTAGCGGTTCTATTCTAGGGTCATATGATGATTTCGCGATCTTAAGCAAGGTAAAGAAAGGAGATAGCAATTTGCCTGCCAATAAAGAGAATGGTTCAAAAAAATTATCTGCTTATACAAATAACGGCGATATTACCTTACAATTTTCTGAGTAGCCAGTAGTTAAATATTAGCTCGTATGAAGTCCGATACAATATTGAAAGGGATAACCTCTGTTTCACTTTTGAAACTTCTGGTCCTACCTCTTCGACTTTCCACCGGCCTATGACCGATAAAATATCCCTCCCTCTTGTAATGGAAAATCACCTTGATAAAGTTGTTAATCCGACCCGTAAATCGATTATCTTATGATGTACCCGAAGGCCAAATTTAAGCTTCATCGTGAATTCCATCAAAATAAGGTATAAGCCGTATTATAGCGGCTTATACCTTCATGATTTTGTTTGACTGTTTTGAACCATCCTTTGTAACTCAATGTATCCGATGCATATAAAAAGTACTACTATCGATATAATTAATATAATACCGTATATTGGATATTCAAACTATCCTGCCAGTTAGCTTAATGAAGCATCGTCAGTCTAATCGGTTTTCATCTGTTTCATTTAAGGTTTCATTTAAGATCAATGAATTGGGATACGATTTAAGAAATGTTGATTCATCTACTTTTAAAAAAAACTCGCCTTCAAAAATTAGTTGATTCGTATTAGGCCCGATTTGATCTAAATTTCTTGCTATCTCCGATTCCTTAAAGATACTTTGTTTATCTGCTCGCAAGAACATGCCATGAGGTGTATATAGTTGACTATAATACCCTTTTGCGATTTTTGATTCTACGGATTCTACGTTTTTTACTGATTCTACGGATTCTACGGATTTTACGTTATTTGTTGAAAAATTAGTGTTAACAGGATTTTCAACTGTCTTATTTACGGTTTCCATTTCTGGATAGGTGTCTGCTTTTGAATTTGATATTAATGCCACTCCTGAAATAATAGTCATTGCAAAGGCTATTAAATATATTTTTTTAAACATATTATCCCGCCCTTTCTATACCAATAAATTATTTCCTACTTTAAAACATTATATTCACTTAAATGTTGAACGAATGGATAAGGTCCGTAAAGGAAAATATTAAACTATAAAATGTATTATTTTCCTTATTTTATTATACTACCTTTTAAAGTGCATGTGAACATCAGTTTACTATAATATTAATTTCCTTACGCAATAATCTCCAATTCTCCTCTATGTAATATTATGTTCTAATAAGTCTTTTAATGTGTAGTCTACATGGACACAGATCAATCCACTTACAAAGAGTAGCCGAAGTATGGTGAAATTATTGAAGAACAGGTGCTTCGGTATCCTGTCCTTTGTTAAACTATTCTCCCTCTATGAGGAATCACTTTTCTCTTGAATGCTCGTAATATCTTAGGTTTCTGATTTTATTCGTTCAGTGCAGACGACTTCATGGTGGAATCAAGTTGAAATCGAAGAAAATGTTGGGATGAGGAAAAGCGCAAAAGAACATTTCCTTAACCACACCCTGAAGAAAGTGGTTATCTAGGAAAAGTATGGTTGCACTTATGGATCTCCACATTCCTCATGGAGGTCAACCCTCCCAAGTCTCACAGCCTAGCTCCCACATTCCTTCATTCAACCTGTCCATGAGGTGGAGGTCAGATATGCTGCCTGCCAGGATCTTCGTCCGTATGATAGTTTCGTTCCGACTCATCCGTGCTTCAGTTGTCTGTATCTCACTGTTTTGGTTCGAACGCTAATGAACTACTGTTTCGTTATGCTGCCGTACTTAAAACATTGAATTGAGGGATATCCTCCCGTTAGTTTAATAAAAAGAACGCTCCCGCGCCTTCGCTTGGGCTGCGTCCTCCTCATTATATTCCATTTCCAATTACCTATTAAAGAACGTACGCGGGTAGCACACCATCAACATATTAACAAAATTAAATATCCTCGTCGAATAACCAGTTTAAATCAACATTAATTTCTTTCCTTAATTCTTTTAGAGTTTCGGCAGAGGGTTTAGTCTTTCCCTGCTCAATTTCACTAAGTCGGCCTTGTGAGATCATCTTCCCCCATATAAAAAAAAGATAAAGCCGCCCTGTATTTTCAGGACGGCTCTAGATGTCAGTGTTGCTGTTCCACACTCATTTTTTTCTTAAGCTTTTCAAAACACAACTTTATTGCAATTTTGTTACTCAAAACAATACTTTAATGTTCAGAACAACACATTAATGTAATTAGTCAAACAACTGTAAAGTGACATTAATGTTGGTTACTTAGAAACTGAGGTAAATCAAGTCTTTTCTGGCTTTCAGCCCACTTTTTTAGTTACATTATAGTTGGTGTCCAAGAAAACATCCCCAAAACTCTAATTACATTAAAGATTGTAATTCGAAATAGTAAAACATTTGAGTAGTCCCTCCTATACTCACAATGTCTTTATGCATACTGAAGTGCTCTCAGCTGATTTTTATTTGTTATAAGCTCCCATACAATTTCATTTAATACTTCATCTAGTCGACAGCAGATATTTAGGTAAGTCCAATTTTCTATACTGTGCTCAAATTCATCGAATACGTAGTTTACCATAAACTCATCTCTATAAATTTGTAACAACTGTTGCATCGCTTTGTAATCCCCATGAGCTATTTTATTTCGTAACTTTCTCATTATTTCCGCAAAAGTAACTTTCTTAGTAATATCGATTCGTGTTCCGTTTAAGAATTGTGGAAGTTTCCTCTCTAACTCACCAACTAACTTTCCATTCCCGGAAGGGTTTATGATTAACATTTCAATTAAGGACATCACTTTAAAAACATGGTAAGCATTATAATCGCGATCATGATACATTGAATTTATTATGTAATCTAAAATCCAAAAATCCTCTTCCTTTTGCAAAAAATCATCTATTAGTGCTCCTACTTTAACTAATGAAGACATACACTCTTTATTATAGTTTTCAAAATCCAACTGTGAGTTTAATATTGCACGGAAAAAATTCAGAATGCGCGGCTTCTCGTTAAATTCATCTGAAGAAAAAGTTGAAAATGGTATCCTTTTGTTTAACACGTCCTTCCCTTTACTTGAATTTTGAATTTTATTGCAAAAATTTATGAACTTTAGTGGAAATGAAACTTCACATGTAGGGCTATCCATTGTGTCATTTTTTAATTGTAAATATGAATTTTCAAAATCCAATACATCAATGGCGACAAGATTTCTCGCTATTACTTCTAATTCGGAGTTATGGGAAATATTCCATTTTGCCTTTTTGACTAACTCAGCAAGATCATAATTACTAAGCTTACTGTTCTTAAATTCTCTTTTTCCCCATACCTTCAAATTATGTTCATGTACTAGCATCTCTTCTAGCATATCGTCCTGCAATCCCTTTATCCAATCATTAGGTGGATTTGATATTCCAACACCTAATTTTTTTGATATAATAGTCGGTTCAATATTTCCATAGATATTTAATATAATCATGATTTGATTTCACCTCCAATATCTAGTCACCCTTATTATTACATATAATTATATCTCAGAAGATGGTGAAAATATGGCGAACAGTAATTCTTTGATTTTAAATCATACCAATTAATCTAAAAGGTATAAGCTATAAATAAAATAAAATAAAAACGGCCATCCAAAAGGAATAGCCGTTCTTCACAAACCTTCGTTTAGTCTGCCCTTTTAAAACCATAAGACTCAAGCAGATCCCTGTCCTCTTTATTCAATACCGGAACACCCCAAACCAAAGAATATTTGGCCCTAGTATTTGCAACGTATCCTATACGCCCAGATTCAAGTTCTTTCTCGATCCACTTTTTCCAATGCCCACTCCCTGAATTTTTCAGACTAGAAACCACCATTACACTATCAAAAGCTTGCCCTTTAACTGAATGAATGGTGTTGACTGAAACCAGATTTATTTTATCCGGCATGTTGTAAACAGTAATGTCTTGTTTGGCAGTACCTCTAGGTGAGATCATCTTAGATATTTCAGAAAAACCTCTTTTCTCACTATCACAAATTGCTAAGTTTTGATATGCCTCTTGCACTATACTCAAGAAGTTATTATTGAAGTTCTTGTACCACGTTGAATAATTGATACCATCAAATCTTACTAGATCAGAAACTGCAGAACATCCATCCAAAAAATCTTTGATAAAGATTCTCCATCTATAAACAGAATCAATTGAACTTGGACAATTATAATTTTTCCTTGTCGTTGCTCCTCCAAACCACCTATGCATATGCCTACTTGCAAGCTCTAAAGCTAACATTCGTGATTTTGGTGTATTCTCAATCCAAAGTTGTAGAGAGTCTAAGATTAAATGTTTACTTTCTCTAAAATTCGTTTCTAAGTCTAGTTTCATGTTTTGTTGTCGGACTAATATAGCCGAATTATTAAAGGGTATTTCTACTTCCTTTAGAAATTCTATATACTTTTGCTTCAAGGATGCAAGATCTCGATATTCTAAATAACAAACACTCTTCTCACCATATTTATCAATCTCCAAACCACGTATAGGCAATGAAACACCTAATAACTTGTTGGATGTATTTACAATAGAATCGCAACTTCTAAAGTTATCGGTTAGAAAATGCTTCTCAAATACAGATAAATATTGTTTGGTGGTTACTGGATCTGCATCCTTAAATTCATATATTGATTGATTAAGGTCCCCAACAAAATGAAGAAAAGTACCAGCACTCTTTAATTGATTAAGAATATTAATTTCAATCCATGAGAGATCCTGACATTCATCTACAATAATAAGAGGAAACCGCGCAGCTATGAGTGTAGCTAAATGATCACTCTTCATTAAAACTCTATATGCCATATAATTCATATCTTCGAAGTTGGCAAACCCATCCTCAAAAAAAGTTTGTTTGATTTTCCCTATTTCTTTCTTTATATATTCAAAACTTAATAGATGTTTATTCCCTCTCTTTTCGCGAACGCTTTGAATAAATTCTTGTACCTCAGTTAACTTATAGTAGTCTTTTAATGAAAGTTTATAGTTCTCTGAATAATGAATTATGATGTCGTTAATTTTATGATCATAATAAATTTGATTTGCGTATACGTCCTGACTTGATGAAGCAAGGTTTAAATAAGGGAGTTTATATTTTTTTAACCAGTGATTATCATAAACAACCAAACTTTTATCAATCAGTCTATAAGAAGTATCGCCTTCTCTATTTTTATGTTTAGAAAATTTATATCCATAACTCTGCGCAATAAATCCATGTATGAAGCCTGATAGGGTTCCTATGTAGTGAGGATATAATGATGTTAATCCTGAAAATATTTTCACTCGTTCTTTGATAGTATCAGTCGCATCATTAGTAAATGTAAGCACCGCAATACCACTATTAGTTGAACGCCATTTCCTAATCTCAAATGCAGCTTTCATTCCAACAACCTCAGTTTTACCACTCCCTGCACAAGCCTCTAAGAAGATGTTTTTCTTGGCAGACGAGAGAACATACTTTAGTTGTTGCTCTGTTTTTTCTCTCACTTTACTATCAATAAGTGAGAGATAGGAATTCACGGCTTCTTTATTCAAACTCAAAGTATGTATTATTTCTTGCTCCATTTCTTCCTTATTCATACTATACCGCCACTGCATGACCATATAATTGACTTCTTAATATAATCAGGAATATCAATGATTTTGCTTATGTTTAAATAAACATCATTAATGTTTGATTTTGTAGCATTAACTTTATTCAGTTGCTCTCTTATTTTGCACTCTAAATAGTCTGTTAGTTTCTGTGCGTAGATCCCTTTCCCGACCTCATCAGTATCAATATGTTTAAAAATAAATTCAGCATCCTCTTTTAGCTCATCTTCGTTATCGTACTCATTGTTTTTTAAGGATATTGAAGTGCAACGCTGCTTTACTTTTCCCTCGGTGGGCCATAAATCACAAATAACTTTTGCCAATAAATTTGTGTTACCTTTTATCGCTAAGTCATATTCAAATGTCTTTAATGGAGAAGAAAATAATCGTCCCCAATCACTCTTGTTAATATCATCCATTAGTTGAAGTGCACTATTAGCTCCAACAGGCAATTCACTCGGTAAAGGAAATATATCTTGGAGTTTAGTTAGAGGCTCATCATCTTTATCTTTTTTTAATTCGCCTTTCTCGTCATACACGAGTACTTTTAGTTTTGGTGGATCATTATCCGTAATTCCTGAGCACAAAATTGGTAAATGTATATCACCAGTGCTACCATCACAATTCGAAAAGAATTTCATGAAATGTTTAAAGTTAATTCCATTGATATTTATCGTAGACACACCAGCTTCTTCTAGGGATGTTGGTAATAATGTATCGAAATTATCCAGAGCTGTTTTATTATATTGAGCTAGTACTATCTTAGCTAAAGTAGGTATGAGCATCGCCTCACTAATACCTTCCACAAGAATTATACCTTTTGAGAACAGCAGTGCAGATTTTGTTACATCTAGCCACCTGTTAATATAGTTTTTACTTTCACCCAGATCGATTTCTTTTAACGGAATTGCAACAACACTCTCTTCCTTCTGTGATATATGAATCAAATTATATATGTCTATAGAAGAAGCAAGTACTGGAGAATGAGTTGTAATAACGACCTGTAGATTTTCCGAGTTTCGGGTTATGTCTTCTAAATACTTTATGAATTTGACTTGAAGCTGAGGATGCAAATGAGCTTCTGGTTCCTCAATTAATAATACAGTCATCATGTTATTGTCTTTTAATAGCTCAAGCTCTGCAAATACAGTAGCTATATATAAAAAGTTATTATATCCCAAGCTATTAATAGCTATATCCCTAAATTTATCGGAGTCATTTTGTTTGATACCAGGAAAGAACACCATTTTTATACTCTCTACAATTTTATTAAAAGATGTATCCGCAAATTGAAGATTTATACTCTGACCAAGTCTTTGCCCCAGGGTCTCCTCGAGCTTGTTATTAATATTGATTTTGGCTTTTTCAATTTCATTATATTTATTCTCAGCATTACTCGTTATTTGAGAATTAAAATCAGTTACGTTCTTCACAAGTGAATCTTTATTATCACCGTATTGTTTTTTTAGTAACTGGGCTAATCTCGATCTCTTTCCATTAACCAACTTCTCCTCTGCGTCACGAAGAGGTGGGAGATAAATACAATCAATACAATCAAAGGTCTCGTCTTCAAAAATGCTTGATTTTGAAGCACCTCCCCAAACTTCCTTTTTATAATACCCTTTTATATTTGGATTCGAATTAATCTCTAAATGTAGTTGTGCATTGTAGTCGGCGTCACACCAACTTAAAAATGTAACCTGTTCATTTGGACTCAAAGACTCAAGTGTAAGATCTATTCTAATTTCCGGTGCAATATATTGCTTGTCCAAAGATATATAGAAATCATCTTCATCAATATTCATATATGAAAATTCGTTCTCTCGCAGAGCAAGTCTAAGGGCATTAACAATTGTTGTTTTGCCCGAACCATTTTCTCCAACTAGCACGTTGAGTCCTTTGTTTAGCCTTATTTCAGATCTATCTTTAGCATTCTTATATCCTGAAATGTACAACTTAGATATATGCACTTATGCCCCACCCTTCTTTTCTCCACACCAAATTCCTATTATTAACATTATACGACAAAAAAAGAGAATTGCCTCTTGATACAATAATAAAACTAACATTAAAGGAAGGACTGAATTGGATAAAAAGAAGAAACTGCTCTTGTATTATGCAATTGGAGATCTGAACCTACCGTTGAATTTGCTGATAGATAATTAGTAATAGTGTGTAGAGAGTAATTGTACTGAAGAATATGAAGGGGAGGCTAATGGGGTAAAAATCCAGTGCAGAAGAGACTGAATGCATTGCATTCAGTCTCTCAACATATTGAGGTGAGTTTCATTTCAAATCGCAAACTTAGATATTCCCTTGGAAACATTGCTTATTTATATCTATTTCATTTAATATGTCGTTCTCTAATTTATCCGCGTACGTCTTTCTTAACCCAGCAATTCGGACGACTTCCCAGGGTTGCACGGCTGCTCTATCCTTAGTTAATTCCTTTACCGCTTTCTTAATTCTTCTTTTCTGAAATTGCTCTACAGACTCCACTACTTCATCTAGTGCTTTCTTGGATTCTGGTAGTTTATCTATAGCTCGTACAAGTAGGGACTGAATTCTAAGACGCCTTCCAATTTCATTTTTTGTTACTCGTATTGTATTTTCATCTTTGAAAATATGTTTGGCAATTAAACGAATATTATCAGCAATTTCTGAATCGCGTTGTTTCCAATCAATTCTAACTTTAAGCTGACTATCTCCTAAAGTAGGTGATGGCCTATTTAATCTTTTACTGTTATTTTTCTCAGTGATGTTATTCTTAGAAAGATAGTCAAACATAGAGTCCATTGTTTCTCCTAAAAATCCAAGAATCAAAATGTGTCTTAATGGATGACACGTCACTCTTGGTGAACGTAGTACTTTATGAAACCAGGTATGCTCATCACCTACAATAACTTTGCAATTCAAACTATTCAGAAAGCTTTCACTGTAGAATTGATTAAATTTTGAGATTAACTTAATCCATCTGATTCTCTCTGATTTAGTTATTAAGTCTTTCTCCTTAAGTTTCATTATATAATATTGCCTCAATCGTTCTAATCCTACTGAACTCACTTTGCTCTTTAATAAAAAATACGATTGTTCTGCAATAAACTGATTATGGTCTGAGTTCAATAACTCATCAGCACTTTCCTGAAAATAATGATCATTAGTAAGGTAGCTGCTCAAAGTCACCATTGCATGCTTATGTCTTTGATTAGTTTCTACATTAGAAAGTTGTAACTGGCACCCATGCTTAAAACATATAGAGATACTATCTGCTTGGTGCGACCTATGCCAATATGCCTCCCCATATATTTTTTCATCATCTATTACACAACTGGAGCAAAATTTTAGAACTTTTGCTTTTTTCATTTCACTCGCTGTTATACCAAGTAACATATAGACAGAAGTTCCGTTGCCGTACATCATAATATCTTTTAATTTTTTATATCTTTCCATCGGAATAAATTTCGAATAGTAAGGAAGGAATGTATTATTTTCTATGAAGTCAGACGGAGTATGTATATTAGGAAGGGGCAATCTCTCGCATAATTGTTGTAGATGTGTAGGGAACAACTTTGTTGCACAAATATGCGAAGAACCAAACATCTCTAACATGGATGTTTTCGAATTTTCATTTCCTGAAATCCAGTGATAACGTGCCATTACACTATAAAAAAGTTCATCATCATATGTAATCGGAAAAAATATCATACCCTCACTCCAACTAAGTAGTATTGGTAGTATCTATTCTTTCCATTTATAACTTTATTAAAACTATTATTTTATTAGAGCATTTCTCTCTTCTAGAAATTTAATTATCTCTCTTTCTATTTCTATATTCTCTTCGGCCTCTACTTGATAAAAGGCAGCTGTAGCAGATTTAAATAGATAAATATTCATTGATGTAGTGCCGCGATTAACTAATTTACTATAAAATCTCGGTATGCTTCTGATTAGGAAGTCTTTCCTGGACTCAACATACTTCTCTAACTCTTGATAACTTAATGGAAGTAATGAAGCTCTGTAAGTTTTTAGTCTATTACGTTCAGTAGCCTCCAAAAGATTACATACTGTTTGTTTAGTAATTCGATAAGGGTAATTCGGATTAATATTTTTAGCAGCATTCTTGATTTTTATCAAAAGTTCATTGTCTAATTGAGCAAAATCTACTTTTCGTGCTTTTTTATCTATTTCAGGAGGTAGTCTAGCTAGTAACCATGTTCTATCATATTTCATTAACCATGTATACACAGCCTCATTCTCCTGTCGTATTTTTTTACGAGTATCCACCCCTTTATCTAAAATTCTAATTATTTCTTTTCTTCTTTCATGTAATCTTTTCTTTTCTCCCACAGTAACGATTATTCGAGAGTTGTTATCTACAGAACTAACTTTTCTTTCATACTTATCTTTATAAGTAGTAGAACAATAATCTCCATTTATGTTCCCTCTCAAGAGGGTCGCATATCCACATAAATCACAGGAATACTTCAACTTACCTAACTCATCCTCGCAGTTGTCTATTTTTCTCACACACATTTTTATTAAGGGGATATTATAATTTACACAATCGGTATTTCGACAAGTCCAAGGACCATTACCGAAAAATATTTTCGATGATATTTCCGTCTTAGCTAAAAAAAACTTTTGTAATGAGCTTTCTAAAAAGCGAATTAAAAGTAAATAGAACCCAATGAAGTTGGACATTGAAACCCGATTAAGGAATTGTGTTCTGAAATGGTTAGTTGAAATATTATCTTTTGAAATATTTATTCCATTAAGTTTCTCAATAGAATAGTGGGTTAAAAAATCTTTAATTAATATTTTTTTATGAATTTTACCCGTTATTCCGATATACTTTTCTCTATATAAATATCCTATTAACTGATGATATAGAATATCAACATTGACATCCAAATGCCGCTCTCTTAATATGACTAGATCATTATAAATTTCGCATTGAAATTTTACAATCTCGCCAGAACTCCCCACCCTTACTATTTTCATCTTACTCCCGCAGCCACAATATTTAGATCTTAAAAGGATTCCCGACTCTGAGTGTGCATAGGCTTCACCACATTCAGCGCATTTATTCTCTAACAATACATTATGTTGAGGGCATGATATAAGAAAGTCTATTTGGTCCCCTCTATGCACATAAGCTTCACCGTACATCTCTTCATCCTCATTCACGCATACAGGGCAGTATTTTATATCTTTAGATAAGATTGATTGAGCCATCCTATGAGAAAAACCGTCAAATTCACTTTTCCTCCCACTCTCACCGTTAATAATCTTCAGAGTTCTATTAAAACGTTCAGGCATATAAAAAACCTTATAGAGGCCATACCATGTGTGATTGTATAAAAGTAACTCTTTTGAAAGAGTACTGCCTATAGGTAGTTTTCCCAATAAATAATTAAGTCTTCTAGGGAAAACTGTTTGTTTGTATGAAGTTGTACCAAAAAGCTCAAATTTACTTTCAGAAAAATCTGCATTAGCTGAACGCACATGATATCTAAAAATAATGCTCCTGAAGTCCTCATCAGGAAAGGGTTCTGGAAACATAAGAATACGACTCATGAAATCCTTCCTCTCAGGACAAAATCATTTAATTCATCACATTCTCTGATAAGTCCACGCTCTTCAAGCGCTTCTTCTGTAGTCATCCCTCATTGATGACCAACCTTAACCACATAACGAATGTCCTTCTCCTCCAGAGCCGGCTTATTCTTATTTCGCGGCTTTTTTTGTTGCGGTAGGCTTTCAGTAGAAATAGGCGCTTCCTCTCCCTGATAAGGTGCTTTTATAGCTAAAGCTAATCGAGCCAATCCAGCAAACATATTATCAATATCACCTTTGCCATCGCTAGCTTCAAAGACCTGGTTAGCAAGAGTTTCCGCAACACTTCTTGATTTAACAATATGAAATGCGAAAGATGTTAATTTCTCAAGTAACTCACTTTTATTCCTCTGCTGCAGAGCCCTTTGTTGTTGTTCTATCAGATTTCCATGAACCTTTATTCGATGACTTGCTTCTTGAATATATCCTCTTAATGGAAGCCAATCAGGTTGGATATCTTCTAATTGATTATACCCTTCCGTATCTCCACTTCGTATCTTCTGGTAAATAGGCTGTAGTAGTCTCAAACTTCTTCCTGCAACCTCATTTATGAGATTAACTGTGATTGTCTCTGTACCCCCGTTTACAATTGCCCTGGACTGAACATGCATGAATAGCTTAACGGCAATATCCGGAATCCCCATACTGTGGTAATACATAGTATCCAAAATCTCTTCAGTCATTTTCGTGAATGTCTTTGTGTATTGACTATCCCATAAATTATGAATATATTCTCTCCACTCCCAACTCTCTTTTAACATGTATCCTGTTATATTCTCAGAAAATTCATCCGGTATACCACGGCGGGTATTTGCCAATGAATTATTAAATAAATACAAGGCTTTATAAGAGCCAATTAAAACCGTTGGAATACCTATTGTATTAACTAATTCAGTGATGAAATCAATCATATCTTCTTCACCACCGGAATAAGCTTTTTGAATTTTTTGTATTTCATCGATAACCAGTACACCAAGGTTAATCTGAGTAGCGACTTTTATCATTCTTCTAGCATGTGTATCTAATCTCCCCTTTTTTTCGCCGAATTTTTCGTAGAAATCTGTCCCCAATAGCCGATCTACCTCGTAATAAAAGTTTTTACATAAAGCACCCACTGATTTATTAAAGGGGCATTCAATTTTCATCCACACGATTTGTGTGTACGGTAACTTCCGACCATTATATTCAGAGTGATGTATAACTTGAGGAAATAGTTGAGTTAACATTCTTTCATATACTTTTGATTTTCCTGATCCACTGATAGCAATTTCCACATGACTTTGAGCTGTTTGTACATTCCCTGCTAAATTTGCACCATTCTCATCTATTCCAGCCTTAAAAATCTTGTCCCATCCTACGGCCAACTGCCTATTATACATAGCATGCATCGGATTTCTTGATTGGTAACCTATTTTTATCATAGTGTATAAGTTTCTATACTTATCATAGTGTGCAGGATATGGAAGCCAAAAACTTGGTTTTATTTGTTGAACAAACTCTAATCTATCTTCAATACTTAATAATTCATAATCATCAATTAAAGGAGGTACAGAATGTAGTGCATCAATAAATTCTTCTTCGTTTAACCGGTTTGGTATTGCCTCAATAAACGGGTTGCCCTGGTTTTGAGGAAGGATTTGAGTAATGTAGCTAGCCATGCAGTGGGTGCCTTTTAAGTTAGTATATTCTTCATTCATCAAGTTCACGTTTTACCCTCCTCTCACTTATTCGCCTTGAAAATAGCGTCTGTGCATCGTCGTAAAAATCACTGTTTCCCGTTTCTTCGATCTTTGAGCCTTGATTTAGTTGAATTAATCTTCCTGGATCTGCATCTTGATTCTTTTCACTGCCCTCACTGGTATTAGTCCAAGCATAAGTTGCCCCCCATCTTCCCTTATCTACTTTTCTATGCTCACGTTTATCCTTTTGTTTTGCATAAAAGCTCATTTCCGCGGTTTCTTTTTTTGTTTCGATCATTGCAGATCTAGTAAGTGCCTGAGAAAATGCATGTAGCTCTGAATTATGTTGTTTCTCATTCCGTTCCTGCAGCTTAATTTGTTCCTTTCGATACTTCATGATCAGAGATACTTCATCAAAGTGCAGATCGTTATATTCTTGATATTTTGAAGTAAGTATACATTGAATTAAATTACCATCTTTATGTTTATAGTAAATACTGCTGCAATTTCTAGGATCATAAGTAACCTCTATATACTTGCTACCCTTGACCCCTTTTTCCTCAAACCAGCCTTCCTTTATTCCTATCTCACAGGTATAGCATAATTCTTTGAACTCAATTCCGAATCTTGAAACCTTCGCTTGTTCCCGCGGCATTAGGTTATATCGAATGAGGTTTCTTGATTTTTCATGAAGAAGTCTTTTTCCGCTCCCCCAATTCCAAACTTTGAGTGGTGTTAATTCTACACCTTCTTCAAACATCTCTTTTGTTGGGAGATATTCGCGATTAAGGGCACTCTTGTTATACGTCAAAAAGAAAACTATTAAAAACTGATTGAATTCTTCAATAGTAAGTGCTGCATCTTTAGCGGGGTCTCTGTCTCCTCTAACAAGTGGCTTAGGACCAATACCTGCAGGTAATAACTGCCTAATTGTCTCATTTGTAATTCTAAATCGTCTTTCTACGAATGGTTTCAAATCTCCCCGGTAGGACGGTGCATTTAGAACATCAACTTCAAGATTCACGAATTTTTCTGCATTCTTCCCTTTCAATTCTCCTCTATCGCAGACTAATTTCCGGGGTAAATAATGACACGGCCACTCTTCCGCTTCAATTTGCATATTATATCTGGCACAGTTTTCAACTTTATTAGTTACAGCATTCTCTAGTGCAACCATAGCTTCAATCCAGGACGGTGGTGCCAAACTTACGTGATACCCTACCACAAGAAGACTGAATACATCTATTACAATGTATAGAGTTGGTCTTCCCAGAATTGTTTTCCGATCAAATGAAACTAATGAAATATCTGCTGGCGTGGAGTCGATTTCAAATAAAGCACCAATGGAAGTAGCTCTTTCAGATGCATTCCCTTGCAAGGGCCTTACATCAATTGACGCTCTACGTTTTCCATGTCTGTTTGCGTACCTTTTTGAAAATGAAGTATCTTTTTGATACCAATATCTAAATTGACGAAGTGTGGGGGATTTTTCAGGGTTTACTATAGGCACTCTAACACCAAATTTCCTATAGAAGCCACGTTTGTAGAATGTTTCACACATATGCTCATAAGTAGTTTTAATATCCATATTCTTTCTAATATGGAACAAGCGGATTGCAGAGAGAAAAATCTTCTTATCCATTTCAGTGATCAAAAAAGTATTCCCATCTTGAGAGCGAGCTCCCGGTTTATTTTGGTATGTTCGCTCTCTTCCAGGAGCTCCACAATCAAAATAATTATCTAATAATCCATTTCTCATTTTTCCGTAAAACCAATACTTTTTCAAATAATCCCTTATCACTTTTTTTGCTTTACCTGACTTTAGATGTGCTTTTGTTATCAACCTTCCCCTTGACTCAGATATATAAATATCCGGTTCTTGGGTAACGATGTCTTTAATGATTTCCCATCTTTTATCTCTACTATCTTTATATTTTTCCAGATAAGAATCTTCAGGTGAAATCAACCTTAAATCAGTCTCCATTGTGCTTATTCGACTCTTTTGTTCAGATATTTCTTTTACCAGATCTTCATAGTTTAGAAAAAAGGGTAACTCTATCTCATGAGAACTATCAATGTTTATAACAACAATATAATTTTCTTCTTCCCATACCCATAACACTCTAAGTAAGGCCACTGTTTCATTTTCATCATTCAACCGCTCAATAATCGTATTCTGAACAATAAGCATACTCCATACTCCCCTCAAGGATTTAAGCTAAATTAATATTCACAAACGGCTTTTCTATTGGTGAAACTTCTAATGGTTCCATTTCCCGAATGATTTTACTATTCATCTCGCACTTCCATCTTTTATTAGCTAACATATGTTGCAAAACAAACATGCACGTACCTGGCTGTAAACCAATATCTCGATCAGTCAACAGGCACAGTTTACCAACCGGTGTTATGCATGAATCTTTCAGTAAGACTTGTATCAAAACTTCAGAGACAAGCAATAGCAGCTCCTCATCCATCCCCGGACGTGTATCAAGGTATCTGGCCTCGCTCATCCATTCAACATTAGCGACCAATGTAGTAGGAATTCTATTTTCAGTGATTATGCACCAATCTATTCCCAGTTCTTCAAAAAATCTTCTTTCAATTTCAAATAGTTCTAAAGTTCTCGTATCTAGTTTATGTAAGGGTTTAATTGTTCTGACTGCAGGGGTAGGTCCATTAGCAGTTCGTATAGTGAGCATAAAGTCAGTAGTCATTATGACAGGGGAACCATCAACATGGGCATGTTGGATACCTAATCAGTTAGATATCTCTATAGTTCTTTCCAGAGGAAGAAGAGGGTATTGTTCTCTTATATCAATAACACTATCTAGCCATTCACAGTAGTAGAGATATTTTCTTTCATGTTCTGATAGGGTATGGTGAATTCTTTTGGTCTTCCACCCCTTATGCCTTGTTATCCATCCCTCAGATGCCACTTTATTGTCGTGTGCTTGAATAAAGGGTTGGTACTGATCTCCAGTTCCTTGACCCCTACCTTTTTTAATATAGTTCTCTTGAAGTTTAACTATGCGTGAAGCTCGGCGTGACATATATTAACCCCCCAGTTTTTGATACCATATTCAAACAACTAATGGCCTCGCCCTTAAAAAGGGCGAAGCCGTTACCTTCAAGTTGTTTATGTTTATTCTGAGGTGTTATTATTAATCTTTAACCCATTTATTTCAATTTAAACTATTTTCTATATATTCGTAATTATTTCACGAAGACATCACGAACATACAATTTCGTTAAGTTCTTCAGAAAGGAATGAAAAAATGAAGCCTTTCATTTATATGCCTTACTTTCAAAAAGAGCCACAAAGCGGAGAATACACATTTTTTTTGGAAACGCACAAAGAGCACTTGGCTCCCAATTTGAGAATATTGACAAAGAAGCTAGAGAAGTAGCTTCCAGATATTTAAGTGAAGCTGGTGCTCATTTTATTTCCGAACGAGATGATCCAACCAGGGCAGCGGAAGAGGCACAGGAGTTATTATTTCTTCAATTTTACAATAAGCTCATTTCAGTTATTTAAGTATTTTTGATCTAAAAATTTAAGAACCAAGCGATAATCTAACACCAAAAATGAACCGGCTCCTGGATCACCGTTCGTCATGATTCCAATCCACCGTATTGATTTCCTTTTAGTATCGATTTTAAATGAGGGGCTCCCACTCAATCTGTAACTTGTCCTTCCCATTCTTATACTAGCAGATACTGATACCCATATTTATACAGCGTATGATGTATCCGGTTTGAATGCCAGCCTGGAGTACGGGTTAACCATCCTTCGGATGCTACTTTATTATCATTTGCTTGAATGAAAGGAATGTAGTCTGCTCCTCTTCCTTGTCCTCTTCCATCTCTAAGTCGATTTAGATGTATTTTGTATACAGAATTTGTCATTCAATCCTCCTCCTTTCAATACAGAAAGACGCATAACAGGTTAACAGGTCTGTCATGCGTCTCTAGAAGTATTATATGTAACCAATTAACCTCATTATCATATTTTAAAACAGACTTCTTTGATGCCGGATGTCAGTTTAATTTTCAGGAACTCTAAGCTACGATCTAATAGTGAACCCTTAGTACATTTATGAATCTAGTTTGATTTCACAAAGAACATGCCAAAAAACAAATAATAGTTATACTACATATTAGTTTGGTAAACACACTTCATTGTTTCCATACTAACCATTATTGTCTAAAACCCAATATTTTATTCCGATGTATTCGTTAGAAGATTTAATACAAATACTTGTAATTTTTTATGAACACTCTTACCCTCTATCCGTTTGTCAAATAGCCTAGAGATGAATCTGTTAAAGGTCTAAAAGATTCAGAAATGAGTTATGCGTTGTTAAACCATAGCAGTTCCATTCCCCCTCATATAGGGGACTTATGTATGCATCGCATCAATCTTTACTTTAAATGCTTCTCTCAAAGAAAACTCAGATGAATATCCATAATAACCAAATAAGATTCTAACGGGCTTCATCTCTTACATTAAATTTGCTTAACAAGCATTTCTACTATGGACATTCGTCAAATATCACAAAGTAGAATTCATATAACAAATTTTTTGTTTGTAACGCGATATTCAATACCGCACTTAACAAAATAAGACTTCTACCAGAGAATATCTCTAATAGAAGTCCTGAATTTCTTGCGAATAAGGATTTTTCTTTGGCATTCATGCACAAAAATGTTGTATTAAAGTGCAGCACCAACAGAACAATACCAGTCATCCATAGCTAAAGCTTGTAACATATCCGTTGAGGCCATCCCCCCATACAATTTCCACCCGTTTCCCGGTTATCGTCTCCCACTCCAGTTTCTGGATCACGGATCCACGCCGCATATCCAGCCGCCGTATGTGTGAATGAACCTTACCGGGGAACAAACTGCATTTCTCTCTATTAATATAAATTTCAACATTCTTGATGTTCATTACGTTCAACATATATTGGTTATTTTCGGAATAACAGTAGGCTTCTTCCACGTAAGTGATGGGAACCGTGCCTTAGAATCAATTCAGGTAGGTCCGGCTCACCGAGTGGATCGTCCAGCTTCCACTCAGACCGATATATCCGTTCGCAATGGTTAACACGGTCTCATTCCGTAGATTAATCTCCCACTGGTAACCGGTTTCCGTGATCATCTACGGTTTGTTCATAATAAGGAGAGTGAATGGGGACTCTACATACACTTTTTATGAAATCATTCCTCAAGAGGAAGCGGATGCGGGCTTGCAGCCGGGCGAAGAATCGTTACGGCTGGGGTTCGGTAGATCAGCTTCAGACCAAGGGCGCTGCCGATCGAGGTCACAATGGCCATAATAACCAGGCTGACATAAATTCTCCTATCAATGACCTGGGCTTCAAGCGCAATCGAGGCGATAATTATTTCCACGGCTCCTCTGGCGTTCAGTCCCAATCCGATCGTCAGTGCCTGGTTCCAGCGCAACCCTCCCAGACGCGCACCGACCGAGGATCCGAGAATTTTCCCTATACAGGCGAACACAACAATAATCAATACCAATTGGAGGTCAAAATCCTGAAAGAAGTTGGCCTTTAGGCCGATCGTCGAGAAATACAAGGGCGAAAAAAAATACGTACAAATCGAAGACAAGCCACCTTTCAGTGTTTTAATAGTGTCGTTGTAGAATTGATGCTTGAACAGAATACCCATTATAAAAACAGCGAAAAACGGATGTACATGGTTTTTTTCAGCCAATGCGGCGATCAGGACAACCAGAAAAATAACAAAGCCAATGTTCGCTCCCTTTACACGTGTCAGCTGCTGATTGATGAACGACTTTAGCCATTTGAAGACCAGCACCATAATAAAGGGAAACGTCACGATGGTTAGCATCCGGGTTGCAATTTGAAGCCCCGACCGATTCTCCTGCGAGATCAGGAAGATACCGCCCGCGAATAGACTCCAGCCGATCAAATCATTGATGATCGCCGATCCGACTATGATCGAACCAGTCCGTGTATTCAGAATGTTCAGATCCGACAAAATCTTCAGAATGATCGGCAAGGCAGAAATGGAGAGCGCCACACCCATAAACCCGGCGAGATAAACCGGATGCAGATTTCCCGAGCCGGAAGTGAAAACTTCGGAAAAGACAAAAATGATTCCAATTCCGATCAACATGGGAACAATCAGACTTAACACGCTTGTTATGATAATCGTCTTCCGGCTATTGAAGAAATGCTTCAGTTCAATTTCCAGGCCCAGATAAAACATAAAAAACAACATCGCAAACTGGGTAAAATAACTCAGCGGCTCGGAAACGCCTCCGGTAAACCCCCACATTTTCGAATACGTTTCGGGTAGAAGGCCCATGATGCTTGGACCGAGTAAAATACCCGCGAGCAATTCTCCGATAATTGCCGGAAGATTGATTCTTCTGGCTAGTCCGCCCAGGCTAAGCGCAGCTAAGAGCAGAATACTGATCTGCATAAAAAACAGAAATAGATCGCCTTCCACCTGTCAACCCCCGTCCCGATTTTAATGATTTCTCCTACCAGTCGGTCACAATCCCTCCATGAGAAGCAGCAGCGATTTCTGACTCTTCATTATTTGTTCCAGACTTTTCTCCACTTTGCTTTGAATATAATTCTCATGTTTTCCCCGCATACGGTTGGCCTGCATGATGCTTGACAGCTTAATAATGTTCACGATCAGTTCATCCAGGTCTGATTTAATTTTCTCTACTAGAAGGGCGTCCTCCACTTCGCTGAATTCTTCGAACAACAGCCTGAGAAAATGAAAACTGAATTTCAGGTCGAAAAAACATTTCCACAGCGCTTCTCTCTCCTGAACATCCAAAACCTGCGTAATTGCGTCCCGGTAGAATGAGCCTAATTGCTGCAAGGCATTAATGCCGTAGTAAAAATCTCGATTGCCTTCCCGTACCGGGCCCCGATGGTAATGGATCTGTATGATTTCACGCAAAATATCCCGGGCCAGTACTTGTTTGTCCGGCAGTCGTTTTTTGTCCATATGGACGTGGCACACTCCGTTGACCAACTGCTCTTTTACATCCTCAAACTCGCTAATTTCCGGGATATACCTCAAACCTTTCCAGAATTGCATCAAATTATCACCGTCGATATCTCCCTGAAATTTATTTGGGACCGGGTCATACAGTTGATATGACGTAAAATCACCACCCGTAACGGCAAGCCAATGCGTCATAAGCATCAAGCGGCCATCCCGGACAATGTTATCCACGAAGTGTCGGCTGTGATAATCCTTGGATTGTGGCAAATGATACGTCGTTCCACCCATAATCAGGCAGTTGTCCTGCTTGAGATAGCGATGAAGGTAATCCTGCTTTGCACTTTCTTCGATTTCAATAAACTCCAGTGTCAAACCCAGCTTTGTCTGTAAATACTGGCGTCCTAGCCGTTGAACGTCCCACATGTATACTTCGCCTCTAAGATCCGTTCGGTCCAGGGCGAACGTCGGAACGCTCAGTAGATCGTGATTTGTCAGAAGATTAATACCAATATCATACCGGTTGGCGTTCAACCACATATTGATCAAAGGATATAGACATGGGATATAATAAGGAATATCCATATCCGGGATTGACTTTTGAACGGTTTCCAAAACGTTTGGCCTCCCTTACCTCATAATACTGTTGTTTGCTTTCCGCCATACTTACCCGAGATGAACGCGAGCACCACCGAATGATCCTCTACAGTCATTACAAGCTCAGGCGTGTTGTAGCAGACGGCCAGCTTGTAAACCTCCTCATACTTCTGTAGATACAAACGACAGTCCTCCACCGCCAACTCATCGTGCACACAGTAGCCATCCTCCATACTCGGCCTAATTTCAAAGCTGTTTAACGGCTTATTTAGGCCGTATCCCAGCATTTTGATATAAGCTTCCTTGCAGCTCCAAATGTCAAAGAACTTGGAAGTTCTGCTTACAGGATCTTCCCCGGATAAAATAAAGGCATGTTCTTCCTCCATAAAAAAACGCTGGCTGATCTCCAAATCCAACTCGTGAACGACCTGGATATCCACACCCACTACGTCCGGACTGACGGCGCAGCACACCCAATCACCCGAATGGCTGATATTGAACTGAACCCCATGCCCACCGTTTAAGTGCGGTTTACCAAATCTTCCGTTGACAAGCGCTATGTCGCCAATACCCCAGTCCTTCTCCAGCACATAATACAACAGGCATCTGGCAAACAGACTCCGCCTTCTCTCAGGCAGGGACCGAATTTCGCCGAGTTGCAACCGGCCGTACAAAAAGGTCTCGTCTATCTCCAGCTCATCGAACCGTGTTTGCATCATATACATTTGAGTACAGGTTCCCTTATGCATACCTCTCATCAAAGCACCTGCTCGTGCCGCTTTTCGGAAATGAGCCGGACGAAATCGTCAAAGGTGGAGAATCGTTCCAGACTCAAATAATCATCGTCGAATTCGATATCGAATTCTCCTTCCAGCCGCACAATCAGCATAACGAAAGTAATAGAGTTAAGGGTGTAATCGCTTAGTTCGTACTTCATAAAATCAAAGCTCAATGGTTCCCTATTAGCTTCGGCCACTTCATTCACAATTTCCCTTACAATAAGTCCGATCTCCGCTTGTTGCATTGCTTCTCACTCCTACAAGTAGTTAAATAGAGTATTCGCATGTTTTAATTTCTCGTAGAACTGCGTTTCCTTGACCAAAATGTCGTTGAGATAACGGATCACCTTCTCCTTAACCCCATCAAATTTACCGGATAGGTACAATTTGAGCATGTACTTATGGAAAATATCCCAGCTCCTGTAAATCTCATGCATGTCCGTGGACAACCCATGAATCTTTTCGGATTGGCTTCGGTGAGCGATAAAAGCAAGTAGCTTGGACATTTTGTTTCTGTTCTTCCGATAGCGGTCAAAGTTAATATAGAACAGTGAAACGTCATAGCCGGGTACACCTTCAATTTCTGTGGCAAAGTCGAAATACCGGCCGAAATCCGCAGTGAACTCCTCCAGCGATTCCAGAGATCCGTATTTCTCGTAGTTCGCCAGTATATCGGCACCGATTTGCTCGTAGCGATATATCTGGGACGAGGTCAGTTCGTATCTGTAGACTCCGAGCAGCCCATTGTCCAAGTGATTAAAGGGTAGAGTCACCCCATTTTTACCGTAGAAGCTGTCCGTACAAATGAAGCTACACCGGGAACGATCAACACCGGAAATGACAATACCATGATCGATATGTTTGGTTTGATATTCCGCGATCCACGGGCACCAAAAGCCGTCGATATCCAAGGCAACGGGCCGGGAATCCTTCAGCTCATCCATGACAAAACCGGAAATATCCGGTTCCGTAGACTTCTTAAGGTAATGAAATCGGATACCGTGGTACTGGGCCAAATATTCGAGGTTATGGCCAATCTTTTCGTCATGCTTCAGCAAAGGACCGAACATGTAAGGTCCGGCTCCCAGATCGTGGGTGACATAAGCAAAGTGCCAGGCGTCTTTGTACATCAGCATGTGATCCTTACCAAGAAAGGAGGCGATGGTGGCCAAAGACTCCTCGGTGCAATTTCTTGCGTCGTCATGATCGATTAAACTTACTGGTATGAGAAGTTCCATCCTTACCCCCTGTGTTTCAATGGACTAACGCCTGTTCTCAAGGTTCTAGACCAGCACTCGCACTCCTCGTTCAAAGGATTCTATGATTCGGTTTGCCAGATACAATACTCTGTAGCCGTGGCTCGCCTTAACGGGAGGATCCTTACCAAGCACAAGGGCTTTGCATATTTCGTTAATGTGCTTGTCCAGGTTGTAAATCACATCACAATCAACGGAATTAAAAAGACTAGGACGCCACTCTACTAGATCTTCGCTTCCCATGCTCTGGAAGCTGTACCTTTTCACGAAGTCTTCTATCCTTATTTTTCCTTTTGTTCCTGTAATTTCCATGAATTGGGAAGGCCGGTAAAAATCAATGGAGTCATAAGAACCAACAAGACTCCCCACCCCCCCGTTCTTCAGCTTAAACGCCACACTTAGCGAGGAGCACCCTTTTTGCGTCACATTTGTCATCTCGGCCATAACGGATTCAATCTCACCGCACAAATGTTCAATCAGATCCAACCCGTGGCAT
The DNA here is from genome assembly GCF_045040615.1 of Paenibacillus sp. FSL H8-0175. Taxonomy (NCBI): domain Bacteria; kingdom Bacillati; phylum Bacillota; class Bacilli; order Caryophanales; family Paenibacillaceae; genus Paenibacillus; species Paenibacillus sp. FSL H8-0175. The sequence goes on from NZ_CP150299.1 coordinate 6,409,688, forward strand.
TGGCTCTCGATAAGATTTCGGTATTCGTGATCCGCGCAGCTGCCTTGATGCTCAAGCTTCCACAGGACGATCAAAGGATCGCCCAGCTTGTTTTTTTGGATCGCTTTATAGGCATACTGCACAGGTTTGCCAAATCTGTGCATGAAGTTGATCGAGACAAAGGTATGCGTCCTCTCGATCTCCTGTAATAACCGTTCTCCTTCCGCGAGAGAGAACGATAAGGGCTTTTCGATCAGTAGTGGCACTCCCTGCCGGATTGCATAGAGCGTGTCCAAATAATTATGCATTCCGTTCAGGCAGATACTGACCAGGTCGACCTTCTCACTGCGGTACATCTCGCGGATATCGGTGTAAGGACGAATGTTATACCGTCCGGCGATTTCCCTCGTCTTTATTTCATCCCTACCGACCACGGCACACAGTTTCGTATGCCGGTTTCGATCGAAGGAAATCAGGTGCTGATTCCCCCAGGGTCCCGTCCCTACGACGGCCACATTCAGATGTTCCTTATCCATTTAATCTCCCCACCGCTGAATACTTCAACTGATCTTCTGTTCCACATATTTCACCAGATTGCCGAAGGTCTCAAAGCTGTCGAATCCTAGCATATCAATATCAAATTCGATGGTATATTCGCTTTCCAAATCGAGCACGGATCGAATAAAATTAATGGAGTTTACGCCGATCGTATCGAGATAGCTGTTGTTCTTCACTTTGTCCATATCGACAGAAACATCAACATGGCTTGTAATAATCTCTCTGACTCTCTGTTCAACGGAATTCATCTTTTCCACACTCCTTCGTTATGGATCTCCCCGTCATTGAGGGACCGTCAGATTCTCCAAGCTTATCAAGGCGTTTCGGTCAATTTTGAAATTCGGGGTATAAGGCAACTGGTCTAGCCGGATCAACTGTTCCGGGATCATGTAGCCGGGTAATACCTTTCGCAGGCTCGAGATCAGCTGCCGCTCGTCTACACTCCCATCCGACACATAATACCCACACAAATAGGAATGACCGTTTTTCCCAGTCTTCGGCACAACGGCGACATGAGTAATAACTTGCTGCCATAACAGAACCGATTCGATCTCACCCGGTTCGATCCGGAATCCACGGATTTTGACCTGATGGTCGTTCCTGCCCAGGAACTCGAAAGTCCCCTCATCCGAGCACCGGACCAAATCGCCGGACTTGAAGATCATCCCCCCGTCTTCAAACGGATTTTTCCTGAACTTCTCGGCGGTTAGCTGTGGCTGATTCAGATAGCCCTTGGCCACCTGAGGCCCGCCGATATACAGCTCCCCGATCACCCCCGGTTCCACTTCCTTCATGTCCGGATCAAGCACGTACACCTTCACACTACGAAACGGTTTGCCAATGGTGATGGAATTACGGCTCTTCAGATTAGCAGCCATGCACCAGATTGTAGACTCGGTGGGACCGTAAAGGTTATAAATGTTGGCGTCCGTGTAGGTCCGGATATGCTCCAGCACCGGTAAAGGCAACGCCTCTCCCCCAAGTAGCACATCGGTCACCCGCCGAAGACAGTCAAGTTCCTTATCGTAATCCAGCAGTAGTTGCATAGCGGAAGGCGTCATCTGAACTATGTCTATTTCCTTCTCGGAAATGATCTTCTTCAGCAAATGCGGATTTCGCTGCTCCCTCTCGTTAGCGATTACGATCCGCATGCCGTACAAGAGGGGAACCAGTAGTTCCAGCAGTGAAATATCGAAGGAAATGGTTGTTAGGAAGAGCATTGCACCGCCGTCCGGGAATGCTATCTCGCCGGTGATGCCGTACACGAATGAAGCTAGCGCTTCCTGGGTAATGACCGTGCCCTTTGGCAAGCCCGTCGATCCGGATGTGTACAACAGGTATGCAGCCTCGTCCAGATTCGCTGTCGCGGGCTGCAGTCCGAATTCGTCCACCAGGTCGATCTCCTCGTAACCGACCGTATACTCATAGTAAGCCAGACTGGGCACAAGGCTCTGATTAACGATTATCAGTTCGCAGCCGCTGTCCTCAACAATATGTCTGATTCGCTGAGGCGGATACTGCGGGTCGAGCGGCAGGAACGCCGCTCCGGTCTTCATAATACCCAGCAACGCTACCGACAGGTCCAACGTCCGGTTCATAAAAAGACCGACAACACTCCGACTCGTAACCGCCCTCCGTTGCAAAAACGCCGCCACCCGGTTCGACCGCTTGTCCAGCTCTTCGTACGACAAAGCTTGTTCACCGCAGACGAGTGCCGTCTTCATCAGGTTACCGTCTAGACGTTCTCGAAAAAGCCGGATATAGGGAACGAGAGTGCCGGTATCCAAGTCATAACGGTCATTGGGCATGGCAATCAACCCTTATCCGCATAAATTACTTTGTTATCAGCACTTATTTGCTCAATCTCTTTCAGCCCTTTTTTCCAGCGGTACACATTCTCAGCATCCTTGATATGGTCCATCAGTAACCGGGTGCATTCGATGTCCTTGTCGCGCAATTTTTCGTATAGCTGGATGACTTTGTTCTTCACGCCTTTATCCTGGCTAACCACGAATTTTATAAGGCTGTTTCTGCAGGATAGGGCGAACTTCTCCAATTCGTCAAATGCACTTAAATCCGTGAATGATTCATCCAACACATCGAGCTCCTTCATATAGGCTGCCCGCATCTTCATAGCTTTGGCATGGCTGTACACAAAATTGAACAACCGGAAGTCCATGTATTTCTTGTCCAGCTCCTCACTGATCGCATCATAACATTTAACACCGAACCGGATGTTATTGTAGGGGTCTTCAAAACCGTCCAGATAACGTTTGAGTGCGTACTTCAGTTCACCTTTGTTGAGACTGATTTCGGTCGAGCTGTACTTGAAGGCCAGTAACCGCTCATGCTCCAGATTTTTGCTGCATTCATAGCTACTATAGGCCTTGATGAAGTCCTCATAGCTGACTTCCCTGAATTTGAAAGCTACATTCCGGTCGAAGGGCCCGTAGAAGTCGGCCACGTTCAGGATCTTTTGCTCAGTGTCAAAGCCATAGATCAGCGTGCGGCTGTTGTAATGGATTCTCTGGTTGAATAAGGCGACCGGAATGTAAAAGCAGTCAATTTCCAGAAACATATACAGTCCGTTGGAAATACATTCCTCAATCAAATCCGTTATCGTCTCATACTTTTTCTCCAGCGTATCCCGGTCCCATTCCACCCTACTCAGAAGCTGGCAATCGTGAATCGAGCTGTCCGGAAAAGGCTTGTCAAAATAATTATGCTTTGTCCCTTCCGGTCTAAAGCAATGCAGCTTGGTCGAGAATGGCTTGTCGAATGACATCGTTTGGATTCCGTCCGTTTCATAGCACCACAGATCGATAAAGTTTCGGATAAACCACTTCTTCATGTTGATATCATCCTCGTGTACCCACAGCACGGACAACAGATCCGCATCGTCCACATCACACGAGAATGGCGGCTTGGCAACATCCAATATTTTCCTCATTATTTCACCCTTTCTAAATTACCCCATAAGATTCATCAACAGTTCACAGCATTCGGCATCAAGTTCCTTCAGGTTCAGAAGCTCCTGTCTCACTTTACCTTTGAGGGTTTCGTTCTCGACCCGTTCTGTCATGATCTGATATTTAAAATGGAAATTACGAACCCGCAGGCTGTCCTCTTCCAGTTGGCCAAACTTTCGGAAGGAAGCCGATGTGAGGTCCAGAAGCCCCAGGGCTTGCAGATACTCTGCCTTCACCCGTAGCAGCATGTTACGCTCGTGTAGCACATGGAAGAAGCCCCAATTCAGACAGGTCCCATCCGACAGACTTTCTACGGCGCGATCATAAAGGGCCAGTCCGCCGATGGCTTCGGCCGACTGTGTTCCATGAACATAGTCGGCCAGGGAAGAGCGGAAGGTTGAGGTGTTCCACTCTCCGTTTTCCTCCGTGTACTTCCTAAGTAGGTAGACATCGTGAAATACCGGATTGATACCTTCATCGAATGCGTTATAGGCGTTATACACGTCCTCATAAGTAATCGGCTCCAGCGCGTATTTCCCCCCTTTGTAGCCGTCCGCTGCATACAACAGCCCGGAACGATGGTCGTATCCATAGAACATTGTTTGATGGTTGAAATGCCGCTTCCGGTATTCCGCGGCGCAAGGGAGATAATACTTGTTCAGGGACACGGCGACGTAGAAACCTTCATCTATCGCCTGTCTGATCCAACTTGCCACGCCGTCCGGTCCGACATCGGCCCTGTCGAACTTTCGGTATTCCAGTAGATCACAATTCAGCAGAAGAGACTCGCCGTAGTTTTGCGTGTAGCTGAGCGAACAATCGGCATCGGAGTATGGGTCGTTGATGATGTACAGCCCAGTATAGTGGTCGATCACCCATTGCTTAAAACGGTCGACGGTTTCATGGGTCTGTAGAACCGAGAACAAATTGGCGCTGTCGGAGTAAGAACTGAGCAACGGGTCAGCCATGTTCAAAAAACGCTTCTCTTGCGGAAATGAACCGATCAATGAATGTCACCTACCTAATTACATAATTTTGAGTAGCGATTCCGCAGTCAGCCCGTCCGCCTTCAGATAGGAGCAAAAAGCCTGCAGCGCTTCCGTCACCGCGGAGATTGTGTTGTCCGTTACGGCGACCCCCTCCTCCCACCACCATTTTTTGATACTAAGCGGCTCGTTCGCCCGGTGTTTCTCGGGCTCGAATCTGGCCACAAGTTGGTTACCGTAAAGCACCGGAAGCACATAGTAACCGTATTTCCGACTAGAAACGGGTTTGTATACTTCCCAGCTGTACTCGAAATTAAAAATGTCCTTGACCAGCTTCCGATCCCATAGCAGATTGTCTAGAGGAGCCAGGAAAAAGGCTTTCCGGTCCACATCTAAAGCCGTCTTGTTCAGAATGGCCATATCTTCGGCCCTCATGTAAAACGTCTCCTTCAGGTCCCAGACCTTAAGTCTGATCAACTCACCAGCTTCGGACAATTCATTCAGCACCTGGGCTCGCAGATGCTTGTCCGACACGAAGTGGCCGAGCCAGCCCCCTCCGTTACGGTCCCAATAGGCCCCTATGCTTCCAATCCTCCTCTTGAAATACCATTTATAAAAGGCATGGTCGTCCCCGAACGGATCTGCCCGCTCCAGAATGTCCTGTGGCAGCAGATTCTCGGTCAGATCATAGATCTTCTGGGTGTTTTTCTTTTCTTTCACCGACAAGGATCCCATGTTCCACATGTAATCCATGGTGGCGCTTGACAGTTTTCCATGGCCCCAGCGTCCGTTCTCAGCGCGGCCAAGGTCCAACCGCGAAGGGGATACGGGACCGTTGTTCGCAATGAATTCCCTGACGTTATCCACGTACTTGAGCGCTTCACTCGACTTTCGGTATGCCAGAATTCCCTCGGTCTCTTCCCTCTTTCTGACCCGAAGCCTTTGGAAGTATGGCCAATCCTCCAAAGAATAAATCGCCATCATCTTATCCCATCCGTCAATTAAATCCCTTGTCTCGTAGAGGAGCTTGTCCAGTAAGTCTGGGTCGTAATCGTTAAAGCGGGACTGAAGCACAAGATCGGGATTATGCCCGACCATGTTCAATGGGTCATACTGAATACAGCCCACTCTCTTGATGAATTCGATGATACCCAGCCGGTCAGCACTGGGCTTCGTTGGGAGCAAGCCTTGATAAGCGATCAGAAACGTTCTCAGATCTTCTTTGGAAACTTCTATACTGTCCATTTCTTCCTCCTTACAATACATTCTCTAGGGTGATGGAAAGGTTGGTGCTTGCGTTCCGGAGTGAGGCTCCCAGTCTGCGCGATCTAACGTTGTAACTATCGTCTGCCAGCAGCAATCCGATCCTGTCCAGCAGACAGAAAGATGCTACATCCCCGGACATCATAACCCCAGCCCCCAGTTCTTGAATCCTTCTGGCGTTAATTAGCCGCTCGCCGGATGTTGGAATCAGAAGCATCGGCAATCCCTCCATTGCAGCTTCACTAATGCTACTTAGTCCACCGTGGCTGACGAACACCCTCACTTGCTTCAGATATTCCTCTATCGGTAAATATGTGTGACAGACCACGTTGGTAGAAACGCACACCTCTTCCGTCGCCCATTGATCCAAATTGCGAGTGATAATATACGCGGACAAACCGGAAGCCGACAGTTGTTTAATGATGTCGTTCATTCGCTCAGCTTGCTCCACATCCTCGATCTCCCCCATGTACACCAATAAGTCTTTTAAGGGTGGGGCATTCTCCAGTACAGGTCTATTGGGCAAGTTACCGTCTGCTGGCTGTCTACCGATAAAACAATACGCCTGTTCGGCCTTCTTCAAGTAACTTTCCGGATAGAGCTCACGTGAACTTGCCACGATATTGGTCTCGCTGAAGAAGCTACTGAAGTAATCGAAGTCCATCTTCGTTTGGGCACTAAGCCTTTTGGAGAAGTCATCCAGCATGTCGACCGTGCCTTTTCTTGAGAATAAAGGTTTATCGGTGTCAAGAACATAGTTCATCCTCAGGAAATCATCAAGGTTCTCATCCCGTATCGAGCCGCACGGCAACAACGTCGGAATCAGGGATATCGGCGTCAGACCATAGGTTTTTGATACTACATATCCAAAGTAGAGATAGTAATCATACAGGAGCAAATCGTACTGACTGAAATCCTCCTCCAGATTTTTTAAGTATTTTTTGATACACCGCCATCGGTACAAATAGCTAGCCTCAAGCACCTGGCCTTTCTTCTCCGGTTCTGTTCGGGCTATCCTGTTCTTGGGGACTACCTGTTCGTTAGCCGGTGAGAGGTTTCTGCCGAAATTGAAGATATAGTCCAGAAAGTACTGATTATAAATCTTTAGCTTCATATCGGGATTATGTAGAATCGCACGGTGAGAGTCCTTAATATAAATCGTGACCTCATGTTTCAACCCCGTCAAATAATCGAACAGATGAAGAAACGGTTTAACATGACTTTCTTCAGGGAGGGTCAGGACAACAATTTTCATGTCAGACTCCCGGTTCTTCTTTTCTCTTTTCTCAATACTGACGATAGGCTCTTTAAGGTGAGTTTCTCGTCAGTACTGAATAAGATAGTTATCGATTTCTGAAGATTCCCAATCTTTTTTTTGTCGATCAGCGATTGCTGCTCCTGTTCGTCTAGCCAGCATAGGAAATCTTCATTGTCCATGATATAGCCCGTAATGTTCCGGTTTAGCCTTTTTATCAATCGTTTGAAGAAATGGAAACGCTCTATGCTGTATTTATCAATGAGCCATAAATTAAAGCTGTGATCGGGATAATCCATAATTTCCCCCATTTGAATTTTCCTGAAGGATAGGTTTCCCTCTATATTCTCAATAATCAAATATTCAAACTTGTTGAGAGCATCGTACATTTTCCTGCTGCCCGGTTCGTAGTTGTCAATCAACAGATCATTGTCCGGCGTATTGATCCAATAATTGGGGTTCGGAGCGCTCTGCCCCCACTCCACATAACCCCGATAGAGCGTGCAGTATCGGCAGGATCTTATCGGCTCCTCAAGTCTTTGCTCGATTATAGTCGAGGTCATTCCCTGCTCGAACAAGTCAATACCGTCACTCATGTCAGAGAGCGCAGTTCCATATTTCTTGTCATAATGTCTTAGACTGATTGGTCGTGGGCATTTATATATTCTCCCTCGATAAAGATTGGTGGAGTTGTATATTAAATTGCATCTTTTGAAAATCTTCTCTACATCCTCTAGATTGTCCTCAAAGGTATAATCGATCTCGAAGCATACTGGCTTGTATTCAAAATTTACGACGCCCTCGTCCTCCAACCGCTGCCGCCCCTCAGCAATATAAGGCTGATTTTTCTCTTCCGGGTAATTCGAAATTTGAACTGTAATGTCGTTCCCCCGAACTATCTCAAAAAAATCCTGAGGCATTTTTCTAAGCAGCATACCGTTCGTAACTAGATGGATGTCCGCTTCTGGTTGATAGGTTCTCGTCAGCTTGATGTATGTAGCTACATGCTTGGACAGAAGCGGCTCCCCTCCTAGTAACCGAATTTTCTTGATCTTCACGCCAAGCTGCACCAGCCGTTTCATATCTTTCTCGTAAGTTTCCACACCGTATTCATCGGCCTCGGCGATGTTTCCAAAGTCGCAGCATACGCTACAGTTTAAATTGCAATGCTCCGTAATTTTGATTTCCAGATAACTCAGGAGGAAATCGTCCATAATTATCTCTCCTTTGGATAAAATGTGTAGCTCTTCTAGCGAACATACCATTCGGCTTGGGACATATACATTTCATAGTATTTACCCTTTTGGCTCATCAGCTGTTCATGGCTACCGTCTTCCAGAATGGAGCCTGAATCCAGCACGATAATTCGGTCTGCTGATTTGACTGATGCCAGACGATGGGTTACGAAGATAGTCGTTTTGTCTTTAGCTATTTCGTTGAAGCGTTTGTACACATTGGCTTCCTCTATCGGGTCGATGGCCGAAGTAGGTTCATCCAGCACGATAAGATCGCTTGACTTGTATAGTCCTCTTGCAATAGCCAATCGCTGCCACTCTCCTCCAGACAGATCAATCCCTCCGAACGAGCGGCACATCATCGTCTCAATTCCATCCTTTAACCCGTCTTTGTTGTTGTTAAATCCCGATTTAGTTAAGGTGCTATCGAAATACTCCCCATCATAGGGTTTGTCAATTTCACTAAGCATGACATTTTCTTTAAGTGTCAGCTTATATTTGCCGAAATTCTGAAAAACCGCCGAAATCCTGCTGTACATGCTCTTCTGCTGTACGTTGGACATACTGACGTCGTTGTAAAGAACTTCGCCCTCAGACATTCGAAATAGTCCCATAATAATTTTGACAAGTGTCGTTTTGCCCGATCCGTTCGTGCCCACGATTGCCAGTTTGGTGCCCTTGGCGATTTCCAGATCGATATTTCTCAATGATTCTTTATCTTTATAAGGATAAGTAAAGGAAACATTCCGCAATGTGAGTTTTTCCAGTTCGGGCAGCTGGATTTCCTCTCCTGAACTCTCTGGAATCGCCAGATAGTCGTAGAGCTTGCCCGCCAGATTCGCATTCTGGTAGATGTTACCGAACAGTTCCATCATATCGCTCATACCGTTCATCAATTTATTCAGCGAATAATAGACAGCGGCAAATATCCCAATTGATAAATCTCCATTCAACAGGGAATAGGTGATTAAAGCGAAGGAACCAATATAGCCCAAATAAGTGATAAAACTGAGCAGCAAATCAACCAGGCCAATTTTAAGATTGGCTTTCCATTCCTTCTGATTGCATTGGTGGAGCTTCTCTTTGTATAAGTCGAAGAAATACGATCTCGCGTTCAAGGTTTTCGTTTCCTTGTAATACTCTTTATCCGTAAGACATTTTTGATAATATTCCATCTCTCTCGTGCTCTGTACAAGCTCTTCCTGTAATTTGTACAGATTGGAGCCTTTTATCAGCTGGGAGATGAACTTTGGAATGAAGAACAGGAAACACAATAAAACAAGAATGGGCTTGATCGAAAAGAAATAAATACTGATGCTAACAAAGAACACCAGATGGAAAATTACACCGTTTAACAACAGAATGGTCGATTTAATTGCGTGATGAACACCGCCTATGGCCATACTGATTTTTTCATAAAGCTCCACCGACTCGAATTCTATCAATTCGAGTCTTCCTGCCTTAGCGTTCATGTCTTTCAGGATCTTGCTCATGAATTTCAGAAAGTAGTCTTCATTTAGAAAGTTATGATAACCATCGATGAATTGATATACAATCAGAATCAAACCCGCCCAGACTATAATGGAGGCGGCCTCTCCCCATTTTCCTGAAATAAAGGCCATGGAGACGGTATCGAACATTCGCTTCATGATATCGATGGACAGGAAGTTCAGCGCCGCCAAACATAGGGAGATGAAGATGTAAAAGATGAAGTAACCAGGTAATTTCTGAAATCCATATGATAAGGTCCTGCTCATTATTTTTGGGAAAGACATCGTTTTAGGCTTTATCTTAGTTTTATAATTCATCATAGTTTTAGGATTCATAGTACCATTCCTTCTGTGAATTAAACATGTCATAGTAAATCCCTTTGTCCTGTATTAACTCCTCATGGCTTCCACATCCGATAACCTGCCCGTCGTCAATGACCAGAATAATGTCTGCAAGTTTGGTAGAACCCAGGCGATGTGAAATGAAAATGGTTGTATCCTCTGATGAAATTTTGGAATAATGCTTATACAGGTTGCTCTCTTCCAGCGGGTCAAGCGCCGCCGTCGGTTCATCCAGAATACGAACGGTATCGCTCTTCATCAACGATCGGGCCAATGCTATTTTTTGCCACTGCCCGCCCGACAGGTCGATTCCGTTCGGCAGAATTTTACCCAGGGGAGTATCGAACTGCTGAGGAAGCTGCTCAACATTTTTTTTGAGTCCCACATATTCAGCGATTTCAATCACTTTAGTCCTGTTTATCTGCTCCTTACTGCTGAAATGATGGGTATCCCCCAATGCGATATTCTCACCCACTGATAGCGAGTACTTGGCAAAATCCTGATATACAATCGAGAAAAGCGTGTGCAACGTATGGGGCTTGATCCGGTTAATGCTGATTCCGTTAATAAGAATCTCTCCCCGGTCCGGCGCGTAAAGGCCGAGCAGCAATTTGGTAATCGTACTTTTACCCGAACCGTTCTTCCCTACAACCGCATAATGCATTCCGCTCCGGATGTTAAAAGACATGCCCTTCAGGATATACGTGGACGTACCCGGATATTTGAAATACACATCCTTAAATTCAATCGTCTCTATTCGCTGGATCGGTATTTCCTTTTCTAAAGATTGAAGATCTATAGCATCCTCTTCATCCTCCAATTGAACAAACCGATTGAGATCCTTCATATATTCACTGTCCCGCGACAAAAATCCGATGATGTCAGACATCTGGTGCGCCATTTTATCCTGCAGCTGAAAGATTGCCGTTATGAGCGAGATGAAATAGCCCAGGCTGATTTCTTTGGTTTTCAAAGGTGTCAGCAGCATGAAGGTAAAGCCGATACAGGTGATAATAATAAATAAGACGGAAAATTTGTTGATCGCCAGCCATTTAAATTTGACCTTCTTCGATAAATTTATGGCGCCATTGAAATATTGCTCGAATTTTTCGTTGAAATAAACAGTGAAGCCAAATAACTTGCGTTCAGATGCCAGATCGCGACCGCGGAGCACATCAAATTCGATATACCCCGATTTCCGGTCAAGGTCGCTAGTAGACCTCAGTGTGTTGTAAATATCCCGGTGCGAGATGTAGGAAATCAGCACTAGCGGAATGGAAACGATAAATAGAATGGCACCCAGCCACCATTTCAGATTGAACACCAGCCAGCCTACCGCAACAAAGTTAATCAAAATGCCAATCAGATCCACAAGATGCCTGAACACTTCATTAATGGCGTAAAACCCGGGGTTTTTGACAATCCGGTTCAACAATTCACTGGTTTCCTCATTTTCCACATGCTCATATTTTACCGACAGCTGTTTCTGAATAATGGCCGTATTGAAACTTTCTCTCAGACTGATCGTGACCCTGGAGAAAAGAATCTGGGACACAACGGCGTACATCTGAAGATAGCCGATTAACAGAAAGATCAATAGCAGGGGCGTTAGTACATCGCCGAAAGGAGTACTTTTGTTGACGTAATCAATCGCCGCATCGATAAAGCTGGAATTCATGAGAATCAGCAAGAACGGAACAATACCATTGATTGCGGCAAACACCAGAATACAGACTACTGTAATCGGGTTTGTTCGAAAGGCAATAGAAATAGAGTCGAACAGGTTGTACTTTTTTTTCTTTAAAAGCATAATCGAGCTCCTTTGAATTCCCGAAGTCTTTTTACGTATGCTTACTCGTGTCTAATATAATGTAAAAATTCAATTTTGCGGTTGTAATCGGTTTTGAACACGCCCCGGCTGACAGATGTAGTGGTGATCACTCCCGGCTTTTTGACGCCTCTGGCACACATGCAAAGGTGCTCACCTTCCACGATTACGATTACGCCCAAAGGCTTCAAATATTGTTCGATCATATCGGCTATTTCCGTTGTCAATCTCTCCTGAACCTGCAACTTGCTGGATAGTGCGTCAACCAACCGTGCTAGCTTGCTAAGACCAACGATTCGATCATTGGCAATATAACCGATGTGAACCTGTCCGTAAAAGGGAACCATATGATGTTCGCACATGCTGAAGTATTTAATATGGCTCAGGGCTACCAGCTCATCGTAATTCTCATTGAATGTAGCCGACAGCAGCTCCTCACAATCTGCGGAATAACCTTTGAAAATTTCCGTGTACATCTTGGCCACTCTCATCGGTGTATCCAGCAGCCCTTCCCGATCCGGATCCTCTCCGATTAGCCGCAAAATTTGACGTATATAGCCGGAAATCTCCTCAGTGTTGGCTTGGTTACTGTCTGGAACAAACAGATCGCTAACTTTTACCATAAGGCAGCCTCTCCCTCATATTTTCATGCGTTTCATTTGGTGTGATGATCTTCATATAATCCGGGTATACCGCCTGATTGTGCAGGTCATGCTCCAGCACAATAACACCTTTCCCGTGATCCAATGGCACTTCGGCGAAGCCGGCAAACTTGTAGGTGGCATACATTATCCGGTTGCGGTCATTTGGCAAGAACTCAGCCAACAGCCTTACGCCTGCCAACTTCGCTTCTCTTTGGATATAACTGAGCAGAACCGTTCCCACACCCCTGGACATGACCCGGCAGGACATTAGCATCAGCTTGATGGTCCAATCCCGGGAACCACATTCCACCAGCAGGAGGCCGATTTTTCCGTAGTCCCCGTAGCGATCCTTGAGATCCGCCATCAGCAGACGATAATCCGATGACCGCCTAATGCTGTCAAGTTCCTCATAATCATATGTAATACCGGTCGAGTTCAGCTGATGGGTTCGAACAGTTAACTCCTCCGCGCGTTTCAGGTCTTCCGCTTCCGCCTTGGAAATGGACATTACCATATTTAACTCGGCCAGGAACTGCTCTTTATTCCCCGTGAAGCTATGCTCGCTCTCGTTCCTTTGCTGGTTCTGCATATACATTTCCCGGCGCCGACGGGAATCATCGGTGATAAACCTTGGCTGCATTTCCGGGTAATCAAGAATTTGGCTTATACAAACAGCGTCTATCATCATCACACCGGGCAGAAGATCTGCAACTTCATCCCGTTCAAAGGGCTGGTCATCAATAAAGGCAACCGCGTCTTCCGCAATGTTCAATCGTGTGATAATAGTCTGTACTGCCTCGGACTTGGGATTCCAATGAATTTGCGGATAAAGAAAAAAGTGTTCGATACCGAACTGTTTCAGCTTCCGCATCGCTGTGTCGTAATCGTTCTTACTGCTGATGGACTGAAGAATCCCCCTACAGTCGAGCGCCTTTATCGTCTCCAAGACAACACTACTCGGCACCACTTGATCTCCTTCGCTAAGGACGCCGTCCCACAGGGTATTATCCAAGTCCCAGACCACACATTTTATACTTTTGACCATCGTTTTCAGATGCCCCCCCCGGCCGACTCGGCCCGTCTACATTCTCCGAAAAGCGTGCGTTGCGATCATCGACTCGTGAATTTGTGAGGTTCCTTCGATAATCTCGTAAATTTTCGAATCCCGATAATGCCTCTCTGCCGGACTTTCCGCGCTGCACCCGATGGCTCCCTGAATCTGCACCGCATCAGCGGCTGCTTTAGCGACCATTTTGGACGCAAAGTATTTCGCATTCCACGTTTCCATAATGGAGTCCGGGTCTCCCTCGTCCTTTAGACGCCCCGCACTTTCACACAAGACTCGGGCTGCTTGAATGCCAACCACCATCTCGGTTATCATTTTCTGGATAAGCTGATGGTTTCTAAGCGAGTTGCCAAACTGTTTTCTCTTGCGTGCATACAACAACGATCCCTCCAGACAGGCCTGAGCCAAACCAACGCAACCGCAGGCCACTGTATATCGGCCGTAATCAAGGCAGGACATCGCGACATGGGTCAGTCCCGCGCCTTCAGAACCCAGCAGGTTCTCCAATGGTATCCGACAATTGTCCAGATGCAATTCAGCCAGCATAGACCCTCTGACACCCATCATTCCGCGGATAGGCTGAACAGTCAGGCCAGGGGTACTCTTTGGCATTAGGAAGGCGGTCACCTTCTCGTTGCAATTGGCGAAAATAACGAACAGATCGGCCAATTGCCCCATCGTAATCCATTTCTTGTGCCCATTCAGCACATATTTACCGTCCTGGATAACGGCTGTGGTCTGAATACTTTTCGCATCCGTTCCTGCCCCGGGCTCGGACAAACCAAAAGCACCGATGACGGAACCCTTAGCTAGCTTGGGCAGCCATTCCTCACGCTGCTTCTCCACGCCCCAGCGGTCGATGGCGATTTCTACCATCCCCTGCACTGTTAAGACTCCCCGGGTCGAGGAGCAACATCTGCCCAGTTCTTCGTTCAAGCGACCAACATCCACCATGTTCATCTCTTGTCCTCCGTAACGCTTCGGCAGGAATGCACCCAGATAACCTGCCTCCCCCAGCTTTCGAATCAGTTCAACCGGAAGGTGCTCATCGCGGTCAATCTGGGCAGCCAGTGGCATTACTTCTTCCTCGGTGAACCGTCTGAAATCCTCATGCCGAAAGGTCTGAAGAATCCCGGAAATCCCCATGTTTTTCCCCCCTCTATTCGCCTGATGACCGTAGCATAAGACGTTTTCTTTCCACTAGTTCGGTAATGGAAGCCAGCGTCTTGAATTGATTCAGATCCATATCTTGGTTCTCAATGCGAATTTTGAATTCCTTTTCCAGAAAAAGAATCAATTGCATCGCAAACAACGAGTTAATGGAACCAAGCGCAAAAATATCATCGTGCAGGCCGATCGTATTGACACGGAACATACGAAGCAGAAAATGTTCAATTCTCAACTGAACCTCATCCATCGGTTATTTCTCTCCTGTCCCCAAATAAGTTTAAATGTGGTACTGATAAAATCCTTCCCCCGTCTTCCGGCCATGCAGGCCGGCATCCACCATTTTCTTGAGAAGCGGACAACAGCGGAACTTGGAATCCTGATAACTCTCATACAATACTTCGAGTGAATTCTTTACAGTGTCAAGACCGATCAAATCAGCCGTCTCCAAAGGCCCCATCTTGTGGCCATAACATTTCTTGAAAATATCATCGACCTCCCGGACTGTCGCCACCTGATCCTGAACGACAAAGGCGGCTTCATTCATCATCAGATGGGATATGCGGTTAGATACAAAGCCAGGCAAATCGTTAACCACGATCGCTTCCTTCCCGAGCCGCCCCATTAGCGACGTGGTCACATTCAGCGTATCCTCCGACGTATGGTATCCCCGGATTACTTCGACGGCTGCAATCAGCGGTACGGGGTTCATGAAATGAACTCCAATAACCCTCTCCGGCCAATGTATGCCTGAAGCCAGCTCGGTAATGGATACACAGGAAGTGTTTACCGCTATGACACAGGATTCCGGAAGAAAGGGGGCCATCTGCTGATATAGCTCCTTCTTCAAATGGGTTACTTCCGGAACATTTTCCACAATGAAATCCGCCTCATTCAAAGCTTCCAAGTGGGTTGTCCATTCTATTCGTTCCAGAATAGCCTCCGGTTCTTCAACTGAAGCTCCGGTCTGACGAAAGAGTGCCCGCATCCGCAGATCATTCCGAAGCTGCTCTCTGGATTGCTGCAACACATCTTCCTCACGGTCAATCAGGATAACTGCAATACCGGCAACGGCTAATGCCTCAGCGACCCCTCTTCCCATGATGCCGGCGCCGATGACTGCAACTTGTTTTATATCCATACCGGATACCCCTCCACCTTCAGACTTTTGCTTAAGCTGTACAACTGGTAATAGAACTGCTTCTCCAAATCAATCTGACGTCTAAATAAATCTGTCAATTGCTGAAAAAGCTCGGCCTTTTCTGAGAGAGAGGCCTTGATCACGACAGAAGAAAGCTTTTTCCATTCCTTGATCGTTTCCTCCAAGTGGTTCATGCAGCTATACAGCTTAGGTGAGGGCCACTCAGCGGCCGCCGACTTCAGATAGAATTTCAGAAACGTTTTTCGCGAAGCGGTGAAGAACAGTTGTCCGTGCAGATCTTCCAAAAAACCCTTCCGATCTCTGGAGTCGTCCTTCATTTGCTCGATCTTTTCGAAGAGGGCATGAAGGGCGTTGATTCCCCGCCGCTCGGGCCGCCCTTCATCCGGTCTACAGTAAAACTGCTCCAGGCACAATGTTAGCGCCTCATCGATCAGATGCTTCTTCGGTGAATTCCATCCGTCCCGCTCCACTTCGACCCAAAGATAGCGAATCGGATTTCCGCTTAAAATCCCGTCTGCTTCATTAGTTGAGGATCTGGCTGGATCGAGCATAGCTTGGGAGCGTTCTCCCTTGAAGAACCAGGGTGGATACCAGTCAATTACCTGATATTGCTCCGTTTTCTCCTCGTAACCCGTAAGCAGCAGTGAGTGATAGGAGTGCTTTTTGCGATAAAAGGGGGTGTAATCCAGCTCATGTACATCCGCTGCCATGATCAGCGGAACCCCTTCTTTCAACTTGCGCCGGTTGACCTCCCAGATCTCTGTAGCGGTTTCCCCGCTACCTGGATCGGAATGGAAATGAGCATGCCCTCTCCAGGAAGGGAGGAAGCTGGAAAAAAAATCTCCGGTGCTGAAACGGTAACCGTACCTACCCGTTTCTTCTTCCTCAGCAAACAGCCATTCCACTCCGCAATCCAGAAACAACTCTGGACGATCCACACCATAGAACCCTAAAAGCTTCCAATAACAATTTTTGAAGCAATAATACTCAAATTCTTTATGGAAGACGAACTCTGCCTGCATGAGTGAGCTTTCGGTCATTGAACTTGATCCGGCCATTGCAAGGCAGCTCTGACAGTTTGAATGATTTTGTTGACTGAAGTGAAATTTTCAATACCAAATTCGTTGTTGACGACTTCCTGGTCCAGGAACTCCTCTATTCCCGCGAGCAAATTGATTAGAGAGATAGAGGAGATGATTTTACTGTCTACAAGCTCGGTATTCTCATCGAACAGCTCAGCATCCACGCTCTCCTCGCTGATTTTCTTCAGAATAAAGAGGCGAAGGTCTGTTTCGGATTTTTGATTGTACAGAATTCCCATAACGTTATTCTCCCTTCAGATTGGCTGAGTGTGTTAATCCTGTTCAGGCTTTGATCTCGGCGTAGCTGTCCTGTGTTTCGTACAGAACAATCCGGTTCAAATCGTAAGGCTTGTTGCGCAATTTCTCGGACAGCACGTTGAAGATGTGCACGGCCATGATCTCGACGGTCGGCAGATCGAAATAATCATTTAGGTAGGCATGATCGTATCGTTCGATTACATTCTCTTTAACGATTGCCTTTAATTCTTTGAAGTTACACACCCAGCCCAGATCATTTACATCGCCAGTCACTTCCACAGCCAATTCATAACGGTGTCCATGCAGATTCTGACAGGATCCGTATACTTCCTCCTTCGGAAGTTTATGGGCGGCCTCGAACAGAAATTCTTTACCGATAGTTACTTTCATACTTCACTCTCCGATTCAATAGGATGATTAGAAACTTGAATCCGCTCCCGGATATATAACTGACCGTGTGCGTCTATATAGCCCCGGTCGCCCGTACCAAACCATTCGTGGCGTTTGGGAGTATTAGAGAGCCGGTCTCCGATGTAACTCCCAGAAATAGTGTCGCTGAACACTTCGATTTCATCCCCGGCACCGATCCGGATCAAGACATTGTCTACCGCTCGACCAACGCTTGCAACATTGTGCTCATCCGCATCCAGATTGCAAGAAATGGTACTGACTTCCATCATGCCATACAGTTGTTGAATCCAACGTCCATACCGCCGATGAAATGATAGACTGGTCTCCTCTTCCAAAGGCGAGCTGGAGCATAACAATAACCGGCCGTCCCTAAAACTAACGTTCCTATCGACATATTCGGCCCGATTCAGAATGTCGTAATACTCGGGAGTTCCCAGGAATACAGAAGGGCTGAGCTCTGAAAAAGCTTTGAAAAGGCGATTCGGCATGAACCAGCGCTCCAACCATACCTGAGCACCCGCCTTCAGCGGGGCCAGCAGCCCCATTGTCAGCCCATATCCATGGCATATTGGGACTGCACAATAGACGATATCCTCCCTTGTATAGGCGAAGGTTGAGATGATGTTGTCCGTGTCCGCCAACAGATTCCGATTCGTGCGGACAGCCATCTTGGGCATCCCTGTCGTCCCGGAGGAACATTGGATGATAACTGGATCTTCGTCGCCTCGTAATTGATAGTCCGCAGTTTCCCCTCCTATAGACGACGCCTCACCGGGAAAGCAAAACTGGGGAAGATCCTTACGCAAAAGCAGCCGAAACGAAAAAGATGCCTCTATGCGCAACAGGGAATCAAAAAGGTGATTCTCCATAATTACCGTATCTAACTGAATCGCAAGCAGATTTTCGCGTATTTTCTGCACATCATTCTGCGGGTTGATCAGCACCACAGACACATGCCTGCTGGACAGAGCGTACAGGCAGATGACGAATTCGAGCGAGTTGTTCAAAACTAAGCCAACCGCCTCGCCAGTTCCGATCCCCTGCTCACCCAGCCGATCTGCCGCATAATCTACCGCTCTCACCAGCTCGGTATAGCTCATGCGCTGTCCGTCACAACTGACAGCACATCGCTCAGGGGCACTATTTTTTGCTTTTAGCAAACTGGAGTATAGCATGCAGACTAAGCCTCCAGTTCCACAACTTTCATCCCTGTGTCATCTTCGTTATAGAAATTCGTCTTGTCACGAACCGACTGGAAAAAGGAACTCATATACGTATTCCATCGTTCCTCGCTGATAAAATGAGCTGCTATATTACCCGCCCAGACGACCCCTTCCTCGGTCAATTTCAACGTATCTCCGATCCATTCGGCGAGGCCCATACTGATGATTGTATTAATCTTTTCTTCATAGAAGGCATAGTTCGGGATATACTCTTTGTCAATCGCCAAAGTGATTGGGAAAAAAACCATCGTTCGGTCGTCGTGCTCTTCTTCTGAAAGCTTATGCGCCAAATTGGCCGGGAACTTGCCCAGACTTACCTGTTCCGCATACTGCTTAATATCGCATACATTTTTGTAAACATATCCGTCCAAATATCCTCTTGATGAAACTCCAATTCCCAGTACATTGTTGTTTGTCAGATACAAGCGATCGCCGATGTGTGTTTCCTTTTGCCGCAAGGAGTAGGTATTGGTCGTAATCTGTTGATAACCATGTTCTTTCAGCCATTTATGAGCTTCGCGGAAGGTGGCCAGCTGGTTCGGATTGGAGGGATTGATCCGGTAAGCCCCTTTCTTGATCTGGCGGTCGAGATAGGTGTTCGGGAAAACAGCCATATTGTAAATATCGATATGATAGGGATTCAATGCCGTTACTTTCTCAAGATCTTCGATGAAGTCGGCGATCGATTGATTCGGCATATTGTACATCATGTCGATACAGTACTCATTAAGACCGGCAGCGTTCAAAATCTCCACTCCGCGGTAGATATCATCCAAGGTCACTCTCATATTCATAGCCTCACGGATATCTTCCTTGAACGTCTGAATGCCAAAGCTGATTCGGTTGATGCCAAGATCCATCATCTGACGAATTTGATCGACACTTTTCACACAGTTGATTGAACCTTCAACCGACCAGTTATCCTTGAACTCCACCTGGAAATAACTCTGAACGGCCTGAATGATCCGCTCAAAATCCAGGGGTTGCATAAGGAGCGGATTGCCTCCACCAAAATGCACAGAATCGATCTTTTTCCCATTGAAATACGGCGTCGAGGCGTAGTGCTTCATCTCGGCGATCAGCATGTCGATGTAAGACGAAATTTTCCCTTCCAAATCCCTGCTTCCATGAACTTTGTAATAAGGGCAAAAAATACAGGCGGAGTCACAAAACGGAATGTGTATGTATAGGTTGTTCGCCGCCTTGCTATCTGAAGACGGCTGCTCCAGGAAATCAAAGAAAGTATCCTCGTACTCGCGGTTGTCATTCACTTTCGACAATTTCGGATACACCCAAAAATCGTCCATGCGTTCCTTCAAACTTAGTGGTCCTTTCATTTCATTGCCTCCTCCGTTAATTTAGAATTTCACTTTTGTTGTTCCATATTTGCAGTTGAAGACGGTTCGCGTATCTCATATTGTGGTCGATACACATTTTAAGCACCTTTTTCTGCACCCGTTGCAATTCCTGTATGGTGGCTGCCATCGGCATAATCATCACCCGGAAAGGATCATAGTCCCCAACCTCTGCCAGTATAGAAGCCACCTCGTCCATATCATCCCGTTCGCTGACCACGAACTTGATCTGATAGCTGTAATTAGCGATGAATTTACGTATAGTCTCAAGGTCAATCTTGTTTCTCTTCTGTCCGTCTGCTTCCGTAACGACAGAATTGGTCAGCTTAGGACTCATACTGATAAGATCGCACGTTACCTCCTGATACAGTGTAGCGTTAGTTTCGATGGTGATGTGGTATCCGCGCTGATGCAGTTCCTGGGTCAGCAGAGGTAGCTCCGGGTGGATAAAAGGTTCTCCCCCCGTTATTACGATATTACGGCAGTCGTAGACTGCCAGAGCGTCCATAATTTCCTCCAGGCTGTAATACGTCCCTCTTCCTCCCTGCAGAAAATCCTGAGTATCGCACCATGAGCAGGAGAGGTTGCATCCGACCAGACGAAGCAGGACAGAGGGAATACCTTGCAGAAGACCTTCTCCCTGGATAGATGCAAACATTTCATAGATTCCAATTTTCTTCATCGCTTTCACTTCCTTCTCTCATGGCGTCTTTCGCCCGTATAGGGCCTAGAGAATAAATCGACGAACCGTCTTTTTTTATTCCAGAGCGTGAACAGTTGTTCACACTCTTGCTCCAGTATCCCCCCTTCCATAGAAACAGGATGAGGAAAGGAGGCTGTCAGAACGGCGGAGTCGATATTCGCCTCCGAAAAACCGTGATGGATACATCGGTTCAGCGAAGTTCCGAAGACAACCCGCGGAATCTGTGCCCAGTTGATGGCGCCCAAGCACATAAGGCACGGCTCACTTGTGGTATAGATGACTGTTTCTTTCAGACTGGCGGCCCCGTACCGTTGGCTCCACTCCCGTATGGTGTTGATCTCGGCATGCGAAGTGGGATCACCGGATTTCAGTGAATGATTTCCGGCGAAGACATAACGGTTCCGATCCTGGGCTATACAGCAGCCGAAGGGAAATTCCAGCCGCTCAATCCCGTCACGGGCTGACGCGACGGCCAAGCGCATGAAGTCCTCATCATACTTCTTCATGTCGTAACGGCACCCACTCCTACCGATTTACCGATAAAGTCTGCAATAGATTCGATGGATTGATAGCGCAGAATGTCGGATGCTTCCACATTCAGCCCCTCGTCGGCAAGCTTCACGGCCAGCCTGAAGGCAAAGATCGAATCGCCGCCTAATTCAAAAAAGTTGTCTGTGACGTTGATTGTCTCGTAACCGAACATGTCCTGCCATGCGTTCACCAGTATCCGTTCATAGCTGGTGTATTCACCCGACAGCCTTCCCTCCAGGCCGGTATCTCTTCCCGGTTGAATAGGAAGCGGCTGGCTGAGAACTTCGGTCTGAACCGGAACTACAGCGAGCGCAGGGGCCGGGCTCTCGGAGAATAGCCCCGGCCATACGCTTACCTGCGACACACCGACCGCCGATTGCACCTCCCGGCCATGCGTCCCCTGCTCATACGGCGGTGTGACACTCATTTCCGCGGCGGCCAGCGGACGGGAGACGGGATTCGCCTTACCGTAATACTGGATCCGGGCAGTCAGTTCGTCCGACAATCGGAACGGCAAGTAATCCAGCAACTTGAATACCTGGCTGCTTACGTTCAGTTCCCCCGCGATAAGCCGGTCCGCGTTCAGGCTCAGCATACGGGAGAACGTCTCGATCCCTTGTTGGGCAGATATTTTTTTGAAGATGGACCGTCCTTCGTCGGTCTGCTTATCCTCGGTCAGGCCGATGTCTTCCCATTCCGGCCAATCAATGGCCATCGCTCCCGGCATCTGGGAGTTTCGATACCCGGCGTAAGCGTCCAGATATGCATTAGACAAAGTGTAAGTCCCGTTCCCCAGTCCTGATACCAGTGTCATCACCGATGAGAACAGGATGAAGAAGGACAGCTTATCCCCACGCGTCTCCCGGTCCAGAATCCAGGTACCGTGAACTTTTGCCCTAATCGAGCTATTCAGCATTTCCGAGGTCAGCTCGGTCAGGGTGCAGGTCTCGTCGGCAACAGCCAGATGAATCAGGCCATCGATACTTCCGTAATCGCGGCGGATGTCCCGGAACACTACCTCCACGTGATGCCGGTCGCCGATGTCGCAGGATCGAACATCAACACTGGAACCACCCTGCTCGATCTTAGCGAGCTTGACGAGGGTCTCTCTGAGCCCGTTCTCCCTTTCATCGCTTCCGGCGAGAAGATCCTGCCACCGCTCCCTCGGTGGAAATTCCGATCGCCCGAGTAGCACCAGATTGATGTTTTGGCGGCCGGACAGCATCTCGGCCAGGCGGATCCCGATCCGGCCCAACCCACCGGTAATCACATAAGTACCACCTTGGTACAGAGACGGGCCGGGCCGAGTGGACATCGAAGAAGCAGGCACCGCCTCGACCGCTTCGACGTACCGTCGTCCCCCACGAAGAGCCACAGTATATTCGCCACTCACGCACTGGATTTCAGTCATCAGATCTTCGACCGTGCTACCCCGACCGACATCAATGCTTCTACATTTCAGTTGTGGATATTCCCACCGCACTGTCTTGCCTAGACCCACCAGTGCTGCATTGTGCGGTTGGACCAGGTCACTGGATTCAATGCGTGCAGTACCAGCAGTCACGATAACAAGCTCCATTCCCACGGCGGGCTTCAGCTTGTGTAGCGTCTTGACGAGGTACAGCAAGCTGTAGACACCCGCCTCCAAATTCAACTCCAGCTGTCCGAGAGTATCGGGATCCCCGTCGCCGAAGGCGGTCGTCAAGTGGATGATCTTATCCGGTACGAACGCCTGCAAGTGCGGAAGCAACCGCTCGAAATCCGATTCGGTCAAAGCGACGCATATGCGTTCCTCTGCTATTGGCACGTATACCGGACCGATCTCGATTTCTAGCACCCGGTTGCCCTGGCGCCGCAACATGGCGGCCAATGTAGCGCTTGCGACCGAGTGGTCTGTGAAAAGGACCACCTGCTTGCGGGTCCAGGCTAACGCCGTCGAAGGAAGCGGATCGCCGTTCCAAACAGTCCGATACATCTCTTCTGCGGAATTCGGCTTCCGTTCGGCCAGCACTCGCGGATCGGTCTGAATCCAGCAACGATTTTTTTTGAACGGGTAGTGCGGAAGTGGTACCGTGTAAGCCGGAGTGTCAGAATAGAGGTTTTCCCAGGGAATATCTCTTCCCCGGACATAACTCTCGCAAATGGTAGCGGCGTCATCCATCACAGGCACCATATCTCTTCCCTCCAAGTCAGACGGAGCTGGAGTACAGCTTCCGCTGTTGGTCCATACACTGGCCTGCGGTGTATCTGGGTTCCGGCTCAGCAAGACCAGCTTACGTCTCAGATCACCAACATCTTCCGCTAAAAGCGCGATGCGATATTTCAGGTGCAGTCTGCCTACAGTAGAGGTATAGCAGAGATCAATCAACGAGTCGGAACGGTCACCGCCCAAATAGTCCGCCGTACGTTCCGCAAGTTCCCGAAGCTGTTCACGTCCGATAGCCGACAGTGTGAAAATACAGCGGCCCGGCTCGGCCTGACTCTCTCTACACAACTCCGGCGCTTCTTCCAGAACCACATGCGCGTTAGTTCCACTGATACCGAACGAGCTGACACCGCATCTACGTGGGCTTACTAACCACGGCCGCAACCGGTGATTGAGATAGACCGGAGAATCTTCAAATTTGATCTTCCGGTTCGGTCTCATCAGATTCAGGCTGGGCGGAATCTGACGCTGTTCAAGCGACAGAATCGCTTTAATCATGCCCGCGACTCCAGCCGCACCTATCGTGTGACCAATGTTGGATTTGACCGATCCGATCCCACAAAATTGCCTGCGCGGCGTGTAATTCGCGAAAGCCTTACGAATACCGAGAATCTCGGTCGGGTCGCCAAGCTTCGTCGCCGTCCCGTGCGTCTCAATATAGCTGACTGTCACCGGATCCACTCCGGCGTTTTCCCATGCCTGCATCAGCACTTGCTCCTGGGCGCCGGCGCTCGGTGCGGTAATTCCGATTGATTTACCGTCCTGGTTCACGGCACTGCCCTTGATAACGGCATGAATATAATCATGGTCTTCAAGTGCCCGGGAAAGTGGTTTCAGCAGCATGACGCCTACTCCCTCGCCTTGTCCCACCCCGTCACAGTCCTCATCAAACGACTTCGTGCGCCCGTCCGGGGCGATAATCCCTATATTTTCGACAACTTTATTCACCATCGGCACTATGAACAAATTGATGCCACCGACCAGAGCCGTCTCGCATTCGCCGTTGATCAGACTGCTACAAGCCATATGTACAGCCGCCAATGAGGACGAGCAGGATGTGTCGACCAGCAGGGACGGCCCTTTCAGGTTAAAAAAATAGGAGATGCGCCCGGCGAGAACAGCGGGCAAGTTGCCTGAGAAAGAGTTTTCCGCTTGCTCCGGATTCAGCTTCATAATGAGATGCTGATACATAATGGCCGAGAATTCAGTTGGAAACCCTATAAATACGCCTGATTTGGTCCCCGCGATCTTCCGAGCGTAACCCGCGTTTTCGATGGCATGAAAGGCTGTCTCCAGCAGCAACCTCTGATGAGGGTCCATCAGCGCCGCTTCTTTGGGAGAAATTTTGAAAAATTCGTAGTCGAACGTATCTATCCGCTCCAGGTATGCAGCTTTCCGATAGTCAGGCACTTCGACGTCGTTATGAATGGCCCGGACATATTCCTCTGCATCCTGCATTCTTCCCTCAGGCAGGGTGCCCACACAATCCATCCCGTCGCGCAGACACTCCCAGAACGCCTTGGGATAATCCGCCCGGGGAAATTTCAAACCTATGCCGATCACTGCGATATCTTTCGTATTTTCCATGTCCTGTACTCACCTCCTCCTTTTTCGTGATCACACATCCAGATACTCGTGATAACAATCGAACAGCCCGCTGTCAAGCAACACCTCTTCTACAATCTCTTTACACTCCGCCTTCGCTACTTTTTTGGTGAGCAGAACCTGTAGAAGCATGTCCAGTCCGTTTCTCATCTCCCTGTAACTGGGCAGCCTCCCCTCTTTTTCTAAATTCTTCAACCCCGAGAGAACCTGCCTATAAGGAATCAGTACCCCCTGTTCAAACTCCTTTTCGTTGAAGTTGGAATTGGGAGCGCATACCGCCTCTTTGAGACAATCGTTAATTAGTTGGTATCGGCTGGACTCCTTCACGGCTTCCAACTTGCGAACCGCCGAGAACAATCTCACAATTTCCTGAAAATCTCGACGATTTTCTGCCCCGTACACTGTCAGGTCGAGGCGGTTGGTCAGCGAGAGATTACGCAAAACAGTCTGGGGACCTACCTCGATCAAATCTCTCATCCCTCCTTCAGCCAGACAGGCTAATACCTGTGTCCAACGGACGGGGCTAACCAGTTGAATGGCCAACTGTTCAGGAATCTCCCTTTCCGACGTGTAGAGGTTTCCCGTGATACTGGAAACGACGGGGATACCAATTGGAGCGTATGAACAGCTATCCAACTCGACCTTCATTGATGGCAAAGAAGTTTCCATCAACCGGCTGTGGTACGGCCCACGAACCGAAATCGGTAGTATTCCGCCTCCCTCTAATTTCAATCGGGCCGACACTTCGTACAGGGCCCTTTTGCTTCCGGAAATCGTCACTTGCTCATCCGAATTGTAATTGGATACGGCAGCATATCCGAGGTCGCAGGGAATAGTTTCGCATACCCGCTCGGCCGATTCGGGATCGATCCCCATAACCGCGATCATTCCACCCAGCTCGACGCTGGCTTCCTCCATGATTTGTTCCCGCTTCTGAACCAGTCTCAATGCGTCTGCAAACGTTAGCGCACCGGAACAGGAGAGTGCCGATATTTCACCCAGACTGTGACCGGCCAGAACATCGGGATATATACCGTATTCCTCCGTCAACACCTTGAACGAGCAATAACTCGCCAGTACGATCGCCGGCTGAACCACCCCGGACCTTTCCAGTTCATCCATCGTGTAATGGAGCAACACGTCCTTCATATTGCAGCCAAGCAAATCACCGGCCTCCTCATACAACGCTCGCACAGACTGAAACTCGTTGTAGAACGCTTTTCCCATACCAGCGTAGTGGGACCCTTGTCCTGGAAAAATAAATACCTTCTTCTTGTGCATGGTACTCTCCTTCTTAGCCGGACAACTCGCTGGCCATTAGTTTGATCAGTTCATCTGACTTCTCATTGATAAAAAAATGATCACCGGAAAAGGTGTAGCAATGGAATGCGCCCCGTGTATAATCCGACCATTCCCGCAAACGGTCATGATCTACTACTTCGTCCTGGCTACCGTTCACAATAGTCAAGGGCGAGTCCCATACCGAATGTTCTTGTGGAGCTTCGTAGCATTGTACAGCCTGTAAATCGGATCGGATGATTGGAAAAAACAGCTTTTGAAACTTCAGGTTAAATAGAACGGGTTCCGGTGTTCCCCCGAGTCTGTACAGGGCCTCGGCGAATTCCCGGTCGGTTAGTTGATGAATCAAATATTGTTCAGGAAGATGTGGTGGATTGCGCCCGGTCAGAAACAAGTGCTCCGGTTTGAGCAATGAGGTTCCATAAATACGGTTAACTAATTCAAAAACAATTAGTACCCCCATGCTGTGACCGTAAAAAGCATAGGGCCATCCCTCCGAAATCAGGGGATGGAGATCCAACCAGATGTCTTCTGTTGCTTCTTCGATGGATACGTAGGGTGCGCGCCAGCTCTTCTTCCCTCGTCCGCCATATTCAATCGGACAAAGTTCGATAAAAGACGGCAGCCGCTTTTTCCAGGGCAGGAAGACCGATGCCGAACCTCCGGCATATGGCAAACAGATTAACCGAACCGTCATTGGAATCACCTTCCCATAGTTTTATTGAGAGTAAATTTCTTTAAGAAGCACAACAATTAATCGAGATAATCATTATGTAAGAAGGTTAGACAATCGTTTGCATAAAACGATTGATAAGCTGAATGACTTTAGCGAAAGTATATGAGCAAATAAATGAAAGCACAATCATTGTAACAACATTGTAATTTTTTCCTAATAAAACAATTAAAAGTGATAATATTCACTTTTTTCTTTAAAAACATATGATAAACTGCTTATTCTCTCAGATAACACTTCCTCCTTCGCTTTATTTAGAGTTGGTCCGAAATACAGAGGGATAAATTATTGTATCTGACGATACACAGCCATTTTCTTGAAAGTTGTTCCTGGCTCGCTTCCATCAATATATATATATTTAAATCGCTATGTTAATCAAGGCTGTTGTTATTTGAATTTTACGAATAAACATTCTATTATAGATATAAGAATGTTTGTTCAGGCTTTATTATTGTATTTTGGGAAGTGCTGTACTTGCTTTATTAAATAATCCTATGATTGGATAAACTTGGAATACAAACTGTTCAAAGGTGGTTACGATATTCGGTGAGTTGTTAGTTTTAATTGTTGATATATTGTCATTAGTTGGATTATTCCGTTAATTTCATTTTCCATCATATTAACAATATAAATTTCAATAAAAGTAAATATATCGCATAAAATATTGCGGGAAAACGGAGCACTTATTGAATATTCGTATCTCGAAACAGCATAAAAAAATAGAGTTGACCTATTAATTTAGGTACAACTCTATTTTTCACGTAAAAAACAACAATATAATTTAACAACATATAGCCATTTAAAACAAAATAAGCCAATCTTATTTCCTAGCAGGATCAGCGGCTCAATCTAAAAATAGCGGTTGATATTTTCATCCTAATAACCGATACCAATTACACTCGAATAAAATACCGGCTTTGTAACATCGACGATTGCGCGTGAAATAGTGTCGGCGTTGATACGATTTAATGCGATTATGTCGCCCTTCTACTTTCGCGTTCGTCCAGCGGCAGTGATGGTAGTTCACGATTTCCTCTTCCCAGTTTCGCATCGTTTTCAAAGCGGATTGCACAGCTTCATGCTCAATACCTTCCCCTTGTTGGCACCAACGGGTAAAACCAAGCTGGGCCACATCGAAATTCGGTGAATAGTCATACCAACCGGAAAAGGATTCTTTCCATTCCCACACCTCGCGCAAGATCGGAGAGAAGGCCAGCAACTGCTCTAACTGAGTTTGACTCTTGTCCGTTAACGAATCTGCTGGCGGATTTAGCAGTCGGTAATGACTTTTTAAGATCCCTTTGGCCCGGGAGAAAGGGTAAATTGAAGAGATTTCTGGACAGCTTGGACACTTTCGATGACATAACCGTGAACGTGGAAGCGGTCGGCAATTCGAATCGCCCTTGGAAAACACTCGCTGATCCATGTGTGATACGCTTGAGACAGATCCATGACGACGGCCTTGGGATTTAGGTTTAAAAATTCCGGATGCTGTTTGGCATACGCGCGTAGCGCGTCCAGCTTTCGCCCCGAAAGCAGGTCTAGCATGGTTTCGCCTCGAAGATCGTGAATACCAGTGTTGTACGTGTGTCCCTTTTTTAATCGCAAAGTCATCGATACCGAGCACCAGATCCGTCTGGTCTTTCGCTTGATGCCATGCTTGCTGGAGCAAACGCTCGCTCTCAGCAGGAAGGGCTTCCTGATGCATGCGCTGAACCGTGCTAGCCGGAGCTTCTTGCATTCTCGCACTATGTGCTGCCGTGGAAACCAGCGCCTGATTTACGGTCTGCGAGCGAAAAGCACGGCTTTATTGTTCCTTGGGGCCAACACACGTATAGGTCTAAATAAATCCAATATCACACCTCGAGCAGGCCAAGCGTAACGAGGGAACATGCAAAAAAACACTTTTTACCAAAGATGCTGACATGACGAATCTTGCGCGCTGTATTACGGCCATCTCGTTTTCCCGCTTCTTCGGAGTGGCAGAGGGGACAAGGCTGTTTATAGGCCACGGTTGTGGCCTCCAAATGCACTTCAGTCTCCTGGATCGAGAGAACGCTATGAAGTTGTAGCTCTGGTAATCCTAACAGTTCGTTGATATACTGGCGTGGCATCTGTCATATCCTTTTTATTGTTGAGGTAGGACTTACAACAATACAGGATTTGCAGATATCTTTCCATTTATGTCCATTTTTTCTCAATTTAAAATTTCAAACGCTAATTTTGGTTTTGAGCCATTTTGGTTCAATCTAAAAATCTGTGGTTGACTGTACGATTGAACAGAGCGAAGGGTCGGAGGGATTCTGAAGAAATGGCAGCGTTCGCCTTTAAAGCCCCATTTCAACCGATAATTCTTTTTAATCAAGAAATAGGGATTTAACAGCGATCGTAAGAACCCTCCGAACCCGTAGCGATTCATTCAAGAGGCCTTATGCCACTGATTTTGGTTTTGAGCCGGATCAGCTTAAGATTATTTTTTTATGAAAACTACACCAACACAAAATTTTATCATAACTATCCTTAATCCAGTTTCTTTATCAATAGATTCAGAAGTTCTTCTTCATTATTCATCAAATCATCAAGTCCCTGCGTTATATGACTAATTAACCGTTGATCCTTCGTTAAACAATATTTCAATTGTACCTTTTTCATTTTATTAATATTTTTTACGAGATCAGTAAATCCATTAATCAAAGTAGAGGCTTCTTCGATATATCCTTCTTTTTCTAAATAAAACAACCTATTTACCATACATTTTTTATGTTCGAGTATAATATGTATCGGTCTAATATCCTCTCTAGAGGATTCTATTAGAGACAAACGTTTATATAGTTCTTTATAAGTACCTAAACCATAAGAAGCGCCCGGGGGGGTGTAAGTCATAAACGAATTTGTGGAGTGGACAAAATCATTGAGGTAGGACTTGATGACAGGGAGGTTAAGCTCAGGATTAGTATTTGAATAATCCACTGACGTAGAACAATCAAAAAATCCGACTCCCCCTATACTGGAATTGAGAAATGCTTTTTCAATCTCACTAAAAGACACCTCAATTTCGCCAAAATCACCTGCCCGGTTAAAACCAAGGATTAAAAAACGTTCCTTATCTTTATCATAACCGTAGATTAAACTCTGATGAGATAGATGCCATGATTGATAAGCTGGTTTACAGGATAAATAAAACTCATCCATTAGAATCTCAACATACCGGCCATTAGTAATACAACCAATAATAAAGGGTATAATCTCTGAATGCATATTTAAAAAGAACCCTTTTTCATACCAATTCTCATTAATTCCAGGATGACGGGCATATTTACCATCAAAGGAGTAGAAGTCAAGTTTAAATTCATCCAAATATTCCGCTGTGTAGAGCTGTATATAATTGCTGTAGAACCAAGGTAAATGTTTTTCATTCTCAAGAATTATTGCTAGCTTATGCGCATGATGCAAGAAGCCATATATCTCAGGAATACACAAAGGTAGAGCAAAAATACTCATATAAAATACCTCCATTTTCAATTATTATGTATACTCATACATATTATCAATTTAGTAGCATTTTATAAACTTCCTTTTCATAAAAGTATCTAAGTATGTTTTTCTTTTCTCTATATAATATAAAAGCTTATCCATTAGTTTATATTTATTGTGTCCCCTTTGTTGAGAGCCAATAGCATGAAACTGGCGCTTCAGTCGGTTAGGATACACCACGGAATGGTATAGTTGGAGCGATTTCGTTACTTTCAAATCACCGATGTGATCGAAATTCTTTCATTAACCGCCATACTTTTTTCCAGAGGGCTGTTCGCATTCGGGGCATCAGAAATAGGGATGCTCAAGTGAATGGATACCATGTGCTCCTTGATTTCGTGGTCTCGTGCATGTACTTTGGCTCGTCGCAAGAGTGTATTTCACCAATATATAATGACCCTAGATAGTCCTGCAATGGATAACAGGCGCGTCTCTTCCACTTTTTTCAAATGGTCTCTTTCGCCTTCAGAACGAACTAAGACATTAATATAATTCATCACGTTATATAACTTCATAACTTTAATGCTCACTTCATAACTTTAATGTTTACTTCATAGCTTTAATGTCTACTTCACAACTATAATGTCTTTATAGACCTTTGGGTATATTATGTTCAGTAAAATACTTTGAAATATCTTAGTTACCTAACTCCACTAAAGCAAATACAATGCTGTCTATTGACAACTTCAACTCCCCTTATTTCTATAAAAAGAACACATCATAACTTTTGTTCTTCTTCACAAAATCCTCATTCACTAAAATAGTTAACACCATTTCTATTGCGTTTCTTACGAACAGATTTTATATATCATTTATTCTCATTTACCATCGCTGTCGCTAACTTATTGAGTTCTGGAAATGTACCTTCTTTAACAATTCTAGCAGCTTGTATGCGCCCTCTAAACGAATTCCGCTGTTTACCACTTAATTCCTTGCCTTTCTCTAATATTATCTCAGAATCCCTTTTGATTTTCTGCTGCAAAGAGTTAGGTATTAATAATTCTCCGTCCTTTGATAAGCTCACTCCTGTAATAAGTTTAGCTTTATTTAAGAGTGAAGAAGAGATATTGGCACTTTCGATAATAGATTAAGTTTTAAGACACAGTTGTTCATCACCAATTTATGTAAGGATAGTGATGCGAAATGACATTCTATAACTTAACTCCACTTTATAGACAGGATAGTTTCAACTGATGGATCACAATGACCTTGTTCAATATCGCTTAAAGCTTAAAGTACCTTGTGAGATGCCAATTTGTTTGGAAAGATCAATTTGTGTTATCCCCATCCTTTTTCTTAATAACCGAATGTTATCTCCAATTCTATTCAAATAATAAATCCCTTTTTAACAAAGAAAGATAAAACCTATGAATACATCCTGCACCATTCAGATATTGTATGGAGACTTCATGAAGCCATTAGGCAATATTCTTAAACCTAATTGTGTCATCTGGACAGAATGGAACTGAACTTTATGAACAAGAAATAGCATTCCCCAATATGGATTATTCTTACTTTGTAGAATCGGCTTTAACTCCCATCTACTCAGTATATGATAAAATTGCAATTCTACTTGTGTATCATTCAGGGACAGGAAAAGCAAATAATACCTTCGAGCAGTTTATGCGTAATAATACTGAAGTTAAAAAGAATTCTGAATTCTTTGAGTTAGCACACAAATTTTATGAGAGAAAAGAATATACAAAACTAAACAAACTTAGACAAGATAATTTTTACCACTTGGTAAAAGAAAATTTCATTCATCATGTCGACAGTGAATGGAGTAATGTATACAATATGATTCTTGTCAGCAAAAACATCGAATATCTTAAATCATTAGTTAAAAAAAGCTTTAGAATTATTTATTGATGACCCAGTTGCTTTAAATGCGTCTCAAGGCTGATTTCGCGGCCTTGCTACTAGAATGCCTTTCTGAATTTACGTCACATCAATTGAACAAAGGTGATCGATTCATTGATAGGCTGCGAGCTATATTTAAGAGAATATCCAGATGAAGAAAAACTGAGTACAGAAAACTTTAGTCAGTGTACGATTATAAAAATTCCCATGCTATGAGAAGATTGATATAGAGCCGTAATAATAAAAATAACCCTCTATGAACAAAAACATAGGGGGTTATTTTTATTTAAATCGAAAGGGGAATCCATTGATCGTATTCTAATTGTGTTACATTATGATTGAACTATCTGCCCGTTAACTTAATGAAAAGCCTGCCAGTCAAATACTTTATTTTCTCAGAACATATATCCCTTCCAGGCTTCCCGTAATTCATGAAATCCTGCTGGAGTTTAGGTCTTAGCGGTATCAGATAGATACTTTAAAATTACGCCCAAGACAACCACAAATCAATCCTTGCCACTCTTTAGGAGTTTGTATGTGGCATTCAAATTATTTTTCTTCGAGTTTTAATAATACATCCTGCAAAATTGAAATTAGATTTTTTTTAGTATTAAATCTTGAATTAAGACCTCCTCTTTCACTTCCTGATATGCTCTACTCAGTATTGTCACTAGCATAAGGACTAACAATGAGAGAAGAAATATACCAATAAAAATATAACCCTGAAATAAGAGATTCGACTGGAGCCGAAAGAGCGCGAAAGGATTGAACAAGTTCTTCATGCCGATTCCACATCTGTTGGCATTCGCCGCCGTTGTCTCGTGCTGTTGCTCTCGAATGAAAATCAGGCTCGATCCCTAGACAAGCTGAAATTGCCAGTCGTTGCGGGGTCAGCAATGTAACAGTCTTTTATACGGTAAGAGACTATTTTACACGTGGGCTGGAAGAGACGCTGAACTATCGTCGCCACGCAGAACCGCCACGCCCTTCCTCCATCACGGGTGAAGTGTAAGCCCGTATCATTGCTCTAGCCTGTTCTGAGCCTCCAAAAGGGTACGCTCGCTGGACGATTCGTTTTTTGACCCGCCGAGTGATCGAGCTAAATATTTTGGAATCGGTCGGACGAGAGACCATTCGATCCACTTAAAAAAAACAAAACTTAAGCCTCACTTTAAAAAAAAGTAAGCTCTTCCTCATCATTTCTTCTGTCTTTCAAATGTAACTTCGCCGATTGATCATCCTCAGATCCCTTTAGAATTAAGTCTAAACTAACCCCATATTGTTCATGTATAGACAGGACCGTTTCAACAGATGGATTGCAATGACCTTGTTCAATATCGCTCAAAGTACCCTGTGAGATGCCAATTTGCTTAGAAAAATCAGTTTGGGTTAATCGCATTCTTTTTCTTAATAAATGAACGTTTTCTCCAATTTTGTTCATAACTCCCCCAAATTCCCGATTCTGAAAGTGCTATTCCATATTCATCCGTTAGGATCTTCAATCTTATGAAAAGACACTTTCCGAATACTTGAAATCCAAAGCAATAAACACCCAAACACCTTGATTTATCAACGTTTTTCTGAATTATCGTTGTAGTTTCTATTACAAATCTTCAGATTATCTATGACATTAGTACGTCCTACGTGTAACAACATACGTATTACCCACAGCAAGCTAAAAAGATTATAAACAGTAATCATCACAATCTATTTTGTTAAGATACAAACATTATTGTTAAGATACTCACATTAATGTCTAATAACTAACTTTAATGTCATTCTACAAACTGTACTTTCACATCACCAATTCTACTCCACAGTAACACTCTTCGCCAAGTTACGTGGTTTATCCACATCATGACCCAGCGCAAGAGAAGCATAATAGGACAATAATTGCAGAGGCACTACGGACAAAGCTGCTGTCAGCATTGGAAGTGTTTTAGGAATCACGAACACTTGATCAACTGATCTAAGCAGGTCAGTTAAATGCTCTTGGTGCGTGATTGCCAGCACGTCTGCGCCGCGAGCTTTCACTTCTTTGATGTTGCTGACGGTCTTCTCAAGTACAGCTTCCTGAGTTGCCAGGGCAATAACTGGAACGCCTTCTTCGATCAGAGCCAATGTACCGTGTTTCAATTCACCTGCAGCATAAGCTTCGGAGTGAATATAAGAAATTTCTTTCAGCTTCAAGGATCCTTCTTGAGCAACAGCGTAGTCTACGCCGCGGCCGATGAAGAACAAGTTTTTGTGCTCAGAAATTTGTTCAGCATAACCTTTGATCGCTTCTTTTTGAGCTAGGATCTCTTCTACTTGCTCTGGTAGAGATTGCATAGCTGCAAGAATCTTAGTAACTTGTGCTTCGGTTTGTGTACCACGAACTTCAGCCAAGTAAAGAGCAAACAATCCAAATGCGATCAATTGTGAAGTGTAAGCTTTGGTCGAAGCTACTGCAATTTCCGGACCCGCCAAGGTTACCAACACATCGTTTGCTTCCCGAGCAATAGAACTGCCCACTACGTTAGTGATCGCCAATACGTGTGCCCCGTTAGCTTGCGCTTCACGCAGAGCTGCCAAAGTATCTGCAGTCTCACCGGATTGGCTGACTACGATAACCAAAGTTTCTGGAGTCACGATTGGTGAACGGTAACGATATTCCGAAGCGATATCATTTTCAACTGGAATACGAACCAAAGATTCGATCATAGTACGTCCTACCACACCTGCGTTGTATGCCGTTCCGCAAGCAACGACTTGAATATTACGAATGTTCTTGATTTGTTCTTCAGTCATGTTCAGTTCAGGCAATACAACCTTGTTACCTTCGGCATTGATACGACCACGCATGGTGTCGCGGTAAGCCTTAGGTTGCTCGTGTATTTCTTTCAGCATGAAATGCTCGTAGCCGCCTTTTTCTGCGGTAACTGCATCCCAATCGACAGTAATCATTTCCCGAGAAATAAAATTGCCTTCAATCGTCATCAATTCGACAGCATCTCTTGTCAGCACAGCCATTTCGCCGTCGTTCAAAATATATACGTTACGGGTATATTCAAGCAGTGCCGGAATATCTGACCCGATAAAATTTTCTCCTTCGCCAAGACCGATAATGAGCGGGCTAGCTTGACGCACAGCCACCAGTTTATCTGGCTCATATTCAGTCAGGACACCTAATGCAAACGCACCGCGCATGAACGTAATCGCTTTTTGTACAGCCTTCACGATATCTCCGTCATATTCGCGAGCAATCAGATGTGAAATAACTTCTGTATCGGTTTCAGAGACAAAGTGGCATCCGCCAGCGATCAGCTCTTCTTTCAGATCCAGATAGTTTTCGACAATACCGTTATGAACTACCGAGAACTTCATGCTGTTATCCGTATGTGGATGTGAATTCTCATCGGATGGTTTACCGTGAGTCGCCCAGCGTGTGTGTCCGATACCTGCGCTACCTGCCAGCGGGCTGTCTTCGAGCTTCGACTGCAGATTCGCCAAACGGCCTTGAGCTTTCACTACTTGCAGTCCTTCTTGGGTAAATACAGCAATACCAGCGGAATCATATCCACGATATTCCAATTTCTTCAAACCCTCAACCAAGATCCCCTGCGAATTCTGATTACCAATATATCCTACAATACCACACATTATAATTTCCCCCGTCCGAGTTATCGTAATGTGGCGGCATGAGGAAAGAAACGTGCCGTGCGGCATGTTTTTGAGAAAAAGCAAATATTCTGTTGTATTTTAGGATCAACAAAATAAACTGTCACTTACATTCTAATGTTCATGAAATGCACAGCCTTCTCCTCTGCCGTGGCAGAAATAACGTGTTTCCTTCTGATGCGCGCACACATGAATAATATAATTTGTTGCACCCATGAAAACGTTGTGTGAAAGGTCGCCCTTTCATTTTCCGTATCCATTTACGGCTCTGGTGCATCACCGGGAGGTCCCCGCCGAACATTTCGAACACCTCCACCTCGTCAGCTTACGTCTGCCGTGATCCGTTCAAGCCATAGCCTACATAACAAGTAAGCAGCTTTCCCTTCTCCCCCGCGCTAGACCAAGCTCTGGCGCTTGCTATTGCTAACCTCACAATCCCCGCTTTCCTTCTAGAATGACACTTAATCTATTATATGCACCTTGTAGTACTTTGGCAATGGCGCATCAACCTAAATTTTACAAAACGAGTTCAAACGATCCAATCCTAAAATAAAATAACACTGGTGCAACGAGTTCGAATCGCTCCCGCTCACTGCACCAGCCTTATAGTTAAGGTAATGGATTATACCAATTCGCGTTGAACTACTTCCACAATTTGATTCACATAAAGATCTAGATCTGACTTATCTGGTCCCTCTGCCATAACGCGGATTAGAGATTCCGTACCTGACGGACGTACAAGCACACGGCCATTGTCACCTAGCTTACCTTCCACTTCAGCGATAGCCGCTTCTATAGCCGGGTTATTAGGGTAGTTAGTCTTATCCTGTACACGAACATTAACCAGCACCTGCGGGTATTTAGTCATCATACTCTTAACTTCGCTAAGCTGTTTGCCTGTAGCCTTAAGCGTATCTACCAGCTGAATAGCTGTAAGAATACCATCACCAGTTGTATTGTAATCCAGGAAAATAACATGTCCAGACTGTTCTCCACCTAGATTAAAGCCCCCACGACGCATTTCTTCCATAACATAACGATCCCCTACAGCTGTCTTAGCAGTATTCAGGGATAATTTCTCGGTAGCTTTATAGAATCCGATGTTACTCATAACGGTTGACACAATCGTGCTATCCTTCAGCTTACCTGCACGGTTCATGGCATCACCACAAATACAAAGGATAAAGTCACCATCGACTTCATCACCGTTATTATCAATAGCGATCAGGCGGTCAGCATCTCCGTCAAAAGCAAGTCCCAAATCGGCTCCATGCCGCAAGACTTCTTCACGCAAAGTCTCTGGATGTGTCGAACCAAATCCATCATTAATATTCAATCCATCCGGCTCAGCCCCGATAGAAATAACCTCAGCGCCAAGCTCTCTGAACAGTCTTGGAGCAAGCTCATACGCTGCGCCATGCGCACAGTCCAGTACAACCTTGATTCCCTTAAAGTCCTGAGAAATGGTAGTTTTCAAATACTCCAGATAAAGATACTTAGCATCATTATCTACGGTAACCATACCTAAACCCGAACCGATAGGACGTGGCAATTCATCTACCTCAGCATCCATAAGCTCTTCAATGCGCAGTTCAGTTTCATCTGTAAGCTTGAAGCCATCCCCACCAAAGAACTTAATGCCGTTATCCTCTACAGGATTGTGAGAAGCTGAAATCATGACGCCTGCGTCTGCTTTTAACAATCTCGTAATATAAGCAACAGCAGGGGTACTCACTACGCCTATACGGATTACATCGGCTCCAATAGACAATAAGCCCGCTATCAGCGCGGATTCCAATAAAGGACCGGAAATACGTGTATCCATTCCGATAACAACCTTCGGTTTATCCAAGTTACCCGCTAGTACATATCCTCCACAACGGCCAATACTATAAGCCATTTCTGCAGTCAATTCACGGTTTGCTACTCCCCGCACACCGTCAGTTCCAAAATACTTCCCCATTATTTTTCTCCTTTGAATACGCTACGTTAGCTTAATGTACTATCATATGAATTGCATACTATTTTGGTGTACCTCTGGGCTCAAAAGATTACGTCCCACCTGTACTTACAGGATTCTCGGAATTCGTACTTGTGTTAGCTGTGCCGTTATTCTCCGGATTGTTATCCGTCGGGACAGGCGTTGGTGTTGCTCCACCAGCCTCTCCACTATGCGTGGGCTTCTCCGTAGGTTCCACATCGCCTATAACAGGTTCAGAACTCGGCTCAGGAGTAGTCACACCCCCCGTATCTGGATGAGGCGTAGGGACTGGTGCTGCAGGCGATAGCAGCTGCACGGTCACAGTAAGTGGCACCCCTGCATTGGCTAATGCGATGAACTTGGGTAATGATACCCGCAAAGAAACCTCGTGAGTTCCAGCTGAAAGTCCGCTAACATCAGCCACAACCCCTATATTTTTCTTATCAAGTTGATCAAGTAAAGCAGGTGCACCCTTTAAGGTAAGCGCAATTTCCTTGCTTGAAGGATTAACGATACTTCCTTCCAATTCATCCCCCACGCCTTGGAGCTTGATGGGTACCGCCTCAATCGTCCGCTCAGCAATTTCTGAGATGGTTAATGAAACATTCACAGCTTCTGGCATAACTTTCTCCGTTCCAGCCGGTGCCTTCAGATCCACCTTTACTTGTTTCGTCCCCGCAGAATCTATTGCACTAAGGTCGACTGTAGCTTCATAAGCAGATAAAGCTTTTAAAGCCTCTGCTTGTCCATACACTACGACCGTTTCCTGCTCAGGGGTCACTTTGGATAATACGAGTGAATCTGGAAGTTGCCCAGTAAAGCCAATCTCCAGCGGCACACTCTTAAAAGGTAAGGTAATCGGCAATTCCACAGATACAGTAGAAGGTTCAATTACAGCATTTTTAATTTCATTTCCATTATTATCATAAGCGTGTAGCTTCAGTTTTTTTTCTACAAAGGTTTCGTTCTCACCGTTAAGCTCAATAGTCCCTTGTATCTTGGCTACCTTGCTTAGTTCATTATCGGCAAGTGTCACTTTTACAGTATCTGTAGGCTGCAAGACAGGCGTGCCTATTTGATAGCCCGCTGCAGGTTTTCCCTTTGTAACCAATGTTATGGGAAAAGACTTCGTGTTTCGCGGTTCTACATGTACAGTAACCTCTTTAGGATTCATTCTTACCAGAGATACACCTTTGGGTAGTTTATAGTAAAGTGGCAACGTGGTGTCCCCAGGTTCAACCTTACTCAGATCAAGCATCACTTTATAGTCATCCGAGAACTGAAAGGAGATATCGGAATTTTTACCCGCTACCTCCAGACTGACACTATCGACAGCCAAGGGTTCAAGGACATATTTGTCCTCGTCAAGGCCGGTCACTTCAATCTTCACATTCTCAATAGTTTTTGTTTTAATATCCACTGTTGTCTGTCCAGAAGGCGCAGTATCGACATGAACCATCGTAAACAAAATGATCCCAAACACAAGGGCCAGAATCTTATTGAAATTGTTATTGTTCATCCACTTATCCATGATTCTTGTCCCCCTTCCGTTTCCAGAAAGTTGAACCCTTCTCCTTCAGCGATGAACTTACACTAAGCTCTTGATGGAGCTTCGATATCATGGATTCTTCCTTAATGTCTCTAACGATCTGGCCATTGATGGCAAGGGAAATCTGCCCTGTCTCCTCCGAGACAATGACAGACACCGAGTCCGCAACCTCACTTATTCCTATAGCAGCCCGATGCCGGGTTCCCAGTTCTTTGCTGATAAAAGGATTCTCGGACAAAGGCAAGTAACAAGCAGCCGCAGCAATCTGATTTCCCTGCATAATAAGGGCTCCGTCATGCAAAGGTGTATTGGGAATGAAGATGTTAATAAGCAATTCGGAGCTGACCAGGGAACGCATGGGTATACCTGACTCTGTATATTCGTTTAGCCCCGTCTCCCGCTCAAAAACGATTAACGCCCCTATTTTTCTGCGAGATAAATAATTCACGGCTTTAATCACTTCGCCGATTAACTTACTAATCTCTTCGTCACTTTCTCCAGCCCGTCCGAAAAATCTGCCCCGTCCAAGCTGCTCCAGTCCCCTTCGTAGTTCCGGCTGAAAAATAATAAAGACAGCTAGGACCCCGAAAGTAAACATTTGATTCATTAGCCATTTAAGTGTATACAAGTCCAAGATTGTGCTTACCGCCCAAATCAAGACCAGAACCAGTATCCCTTTTAAAAGCTGAATCGCTCGCGTCCCGCGTACCATATTAAGCACTTTATAAATAATGTAACTGACGATTAGGATATCAATTATATCTTTAATGGAATCTTTCCATGTTAGCTCAGTAAAATAACTCATTGCCTAAAACCCCCGTCATTTCAAATTAGCTGGGTTTATGTAAAATGTCTGTTAGCTCTGTATCATATCTAGGTTATAACGTTCGGGCTTCAGTTGCAAGTTTAGTCCCTCAATCCTTTCCGAAACCACCCAATTTAAGGAAACAAAAAAGCGCCATCTTTCCGGAAAAAGAGGCGCTAATTAATATTCCTGCTCAAGGTAACCACTGCCCGCATTAACGGTAGGCAACTTCAGAGAACATGTTCGTCACTTTATACCAGAACCAGCTTACTGCCTGGTCTATGCTTTTGACTTGCCCAGAAATATGAGCTGTTGAAGCCTGATATAGAGATCCGTCAATGACTGTCACGTTGCCGTTCACTTCTCCATATACCTGTGCTTTACCGTTCTCTATGGTAAGGTCCCCGGTAATTATTTTGCCGGAAGGTACAATTACAGTATCCCCTTTGATGACCACTTGATCCAAATCAACACCTCTAACTACAAGTTGTCTGTCTGGACTCCAAAAAGTTACGGTGCTCATCAGCATAACGACAAGGAATAGAGATGCCGCTGTAAGTGCAGGGTGTCTCTTGATCCAGGTAATAAAGGCTTTTTCTTTCTTAGTCTTTGGCAATGAACTCATTATCCGGCTCACAAGATCATCTGAAGCTACAGGATTCTGATGCATTAGGGAGAACATCAACATATCTGTCTGTTCCAATTCTTTAAACTTTGCACGGCAATCTGGACAGGATAGAAGATGCTCCTTCAATTCCCTCTGCTGCTGTTCGGGCAAGTCGTCATCCAAGTAGTCATGCATCATAGAGACGGCCAGTTTGCATTCCATAGGAGCCAATCCTTTCATGAGTGCTATTTAATTATCCTAAGACAAAGGGTCAGGACACATAAGACTTGCTTAACTTACATACGTCGCTCTCGAAAAGATGTTTCATAAATAAAATCTATTTTTACATTTTTGGGCCTAATTTTTTACGCAAAAATTCACGGCCTCGGTGTACACGCGTCTTAATCGTGGTCACGGGCATGTCCAGGACATCACTAATCTCCTGAAGGGACAGATCCTGCAGGTATCTCAGAATCATCACCGACCTGTATTTCACAGGCAGACTGTCAATCGCTTCATAGATTAGCCCCTGCGTCTCAGAGAGCAATAGTTCGGTCTCAGGTGTCACATTGTCGCTCGGAATCAATGAATAGCCATCAAGGCCCTCCTGATCGTTCATTTCAGCATCCAGCGAATAGGTTGGTTTTCGTTTACGCAATCTATCAATACAGAGGTTCGTTCCAATCCGGTAAATCCATGTGGAGAACTTCTGTTTATCATCATAACGATCCAAATTCCTATACACACGCAAAAAGGTCTCCTGAACAATATCCTCGGCCTCATGGCGATTGTTCAACATCCTGTAAGCTAAATGATATATTTTGTCTTTATATAGTTCCACAAGCTCGGCAAATGCCCTTTGGTCGCCCTTCAAGGCGAGCTTTGTCAATCTGCCTTCCAAATTCTCCACCTGTTAACTCCCCC
The DNA here is from genome assembly GCF_045040615.1 of Paenibacillus sp. FSL H8-0175. Lineage (NCBI taxonomy): Bacteria > Bacillati > Bacillota > Bacilli > Caryophanales > Paenibacillaceae > Paenibacillus > Paenibacillus sp. FSL H8-0175. The sequence continues at coordinate 6,451,958 of NZ_CP150299.1, forward strand.
AGACTTGCCGCCCTTGGTATTTCTTCGCAAATATCCACGGTACAAGCAATTAAATCGTAATTCAAGTTTGTGTAAAAATCAAGGATTGTATTGTAACCTTCTATGTAAACTGAGTTAAAAACTGGACAACTTGGTATAGGCGATTAAGTGCAGCTCCGAGAAATATTTGGACTTCCGGTCGCTGTTATCCTCACATTTCCTGATTATAAACCGCATATAGCGGTCGAAATCTGAGGATAAAGGCGAACGCTGGCGCTCCTACAGTTCCAAATATCCTCTACGCTGCTCCATCACCGAAGTAATAAGTGCCACGTTAATTACCTCCGATTACATCTCGGTTACTTGGGTAGGGTAATAAAGAAATATCGGGTTTGACTCTCCAATATTTAGGAACAAGTAATGTTCACAGCAGCAATATACAGTTTATGATCACAACAACTTGTATTAGGCAAAAAAAGTCCGCCCCAAATAGGGCGGACTTTTTGTTGTTAAGACTATATCAGCCGGTATTCCGAAGACCGGCGGCAATGCCGTTGATGGTAAGCAATACTTCGCGAAGCAGCTCGCTATCATCTCCATCATTTTCACGGAGCGCTCTAAGCTCAGATAGCAATTGAACCTGCAGGTAGCTAAGCGGATCAACGTATGGATTGCGGAGTCTGATCGACTCTTGAATCACAGGAACGTTATCCAGAATATCCTGCTGACCTGTAATCTTCAGGATTAGCTCAGAGGTCAGATTAAATTCATCTTCAATCTGGCCAAAGATCCGTTGACGTGCTTCCTCGTTCTTGCCCATGCTGGCGTATTCCTTAGCAATGATCAAGTCCGCTTTTGAAATAGCCATTTGCAGCGTATCTATCAGTGTAGTAAAGAATGAGAAGTTCTCATACATATGTTGCATTATCTTCAGATTCTCTTCCTTACCCTCATAGAAACTCTGCAGTCCGGTTCCAGCAGCGTACCAGGCTGGGAGCAAATAACGGCTTTGTGTCCATGCAAATACCCAAGGAATTGCACGCAGATCTTCAAAACGATCGCTGTTCTTCCGTTTGGAAGGACGGGAACCGATATTAAGCTCTCCTACCTCAGGCAGAGGTGTTGATTCTTTGAAATAAGTCAGGAAATCCGGATCACGGAAGATCAAATCCTGATATTTGTTCAGCGAGACCTCAGAAATACGGGCAACAATCTCTTCCCATTTCTCTTCATAAAGATCCGCTTGTGGCACTCTCGCACTAATTGCTGCTGTTACAAGCGCAGATGTCGCTTGCTCCAGACTGCGGTAAGCAATCCCTTGCATGGAGTAACGGGAGGAGATTACTTCTCCCTGCTCGGTAATCTTAATCCCGCCGCCAATTGTCGAAGCAGGCTGAGCAAGAATACTGCGGTTAAGTGGCATACCCCCACGGCCGAGCGCTCCACCACGACCATGGAAGAACTTCAGCTTGATTCCGAACTTATCCGCTGTCGCTGTAATTTCTTTTAGGGCAACACGCAGTTCCCAGTTAGCAGTAACCACGCCGCCATCTTTATTACTATCTGAATATCCAAGCATGATTTCCTGCAAATCATTCATTGCTCTTACCGCATCACGGTAGATCGGCATATTGAGCAGTGTGTTCATAATTTGCGGTGCTTCATGCAAGTCATCAATCGTTTCAAAAAGTGGCACAGCTTGCAGGGTACATACAACTGTACCGTCGTTATCCTTGCGGAATAGTCCTACCTCTTTGGCGAAGACCATAACCTCCAGAATGTCACTCGCAGCTTCAGCCATACTGATCAGATAACTGGTGATACATTGTTTGCCGTACTCTTCCTGCGATGCGAAGATCGTCCGGTAAACAGCCAGACACTCCTCTGTACTTTCAGTATAAGTCTGGTAAGAAGAGGTCAACGGACGTGGATCATTCAGCAATTTCTCCAGCAGATCAATCTTCTCGATCTCCGTCAACATAGAGTAGTCCGGCGAAATGTTCATCTTCGCCAAAATTTCTGTCATGGCATTCTCATGTTCTTGACTGTGTTGACGCACGTCAAGAGTTGCCGTATGGAATCCGAACAGCTCCACTTGGCGGATTAGCTTTTTAATATAAGTATCGGCCACATAGTCGGCGTAGTGATGCCGTAGACTGCGGTCAATGACATTCAAATCATCTATGAACTCCTCAGGTGTAGCATAACGCTCAGGAGTATCCTTTTTCTCATCATCCAAAACATTTTGTGTCTTAGAGATCATGTAGCTAAGTTTAATACGGTAAGGTTCATTGTCATTGCGCCATTCTTCCATCTTGCCTAGGTTAATGATCTGACGATCAGCTTCGATGGATTCTACTAGCTCAGGCGTTACTTTAACAATACTTGTGCTAAAGCTTAGATATTTCATGAGTTCACGCATAATACGCTGATATTCACGAATGGCCAGCTTACGCTGCATGCGTAAAGTCTGCGCAGTGACTGTTGAGGTTACCGAAGGGTTACCATCACGGTCTCCGCCAATCCATGATCCAAAACGCAAGTAGGTTGGCACATGCCAATTCTGTCCTGGATAATATTTGCTCAGACAGCGTTCGAGCTCTTGATACACGTCCGGCAATACATGGAAAATCGTCTCATGAAAATAGTACATTCCATTACGCACTTCATCGAGTACTGTAGGCTTGCGGTCACGCAGCTCATCCGTTTGCCAAAGCGTTATCACTTCATTCAATAACTTCTCGCGAAGCTGTTCACGTTCACGGAAAGTTAAGGTAGGGTTATCAAGACCCATAACATCATCGGATATCCGTTTATGAATATCGAGAATCGCACGGCGCATAGCTTCCGTTGGATGTGCCGTCATTACAAGTTCCAGAGACAATCCTTCAATAATCTCGTTGACTTCCTCATGAGAGAAATCACGTTCACGAAGCTCTTGAATAGCGCTTTCTATAGAACCGGGTTGTACTGTCTCCCCAGCTGAACGTTCATAGTCACGTTTACGGCGAATCCGGTGGTTCTGTTCGGCAATATTCACCAATTGAAAATAAATGGCGAACGCTCTTATTACCTGATGACGGTTCTCCGGATCCAAAGAATTGATTAACTCCTTAAATTCACTATGCAGTTCAGGTAAAAATAGTGAGCGTAGCGATTTACTGGTCTCGCGGATCTTCTCCACGATCTCTAGCAGTTCGTTACCGCCTTGGTGAACCAAGACCTCTCCTAAAATGTTTCCCAAGAACCGTACGTCCCGTCGCAGCAGATTGTTAGAGTTGCTTTTGCTGACGGTAGTCGTAAGTTCGGTCATGCTGCTCCCCCCATTCTCTTCCGGATCAATGTGTTAAGTTTGTCTGTCTAAATATCGTCTATTAAAGCTTCCTCATATCATACAATAAAACCGTTTGAAAATCTGCAACTTTTTTGTGCTGTAAAGCGACACAGCACCTAAGATTATACACCAATTTCTGAATTTATACAGTCCTTATATTTCATGTATTCTTTCATATATATAATGGCTCTATCGTATATTCTCTATGTATGCTTATATTCGGATTGTACGGAGCTGATCAATGAACAGTCCAATTAAAGGAGAATAATGGCGATCACGGTTATACGAATAATAAATATGTCTTTCAAAATTATAATCCGGAATGGCTCGCATTAGCAATCTTCCTCTGGCTACCTCGTCCTCCACAGCAAGTCGTGAAATAAATGAAACATGTTGTCCACTCATGAGCGATTGCTTAATTGCCTCCAGTGAATCGAGCAAAATATGCGGTTTTGATTCTTTTCCCTCTCGTTCAAACCATTTATCCGTCAACTGGCGTGTGCTTGATTCCTTGTCATGTAAAATAAAGCTCGCTGAAGCAATCATCGCTGAGTTTAAATTAGAAAATCCGGCAAAATCATGTGTAGGTGCAAAAACAAGGACAAGCTCATCCTCACATAAGGCTTGAGTATGCAGATCAGGCAGATAAAAAGATTCCGTAGACAAAATACCAAGATCAATCTCATGACTGGCAAGCATTTCTTTGATCACCGGTGAAGGCTTAACCGATAAAGAAATGGTAATCCCCGGATGTTGTTCGCCAAACAGCCCCAATATTTGTGGAAGAATATAAGTAGCTGGAACATAACTGGCGCCAATTTTCAGCGTTCCCCGACCTGCCTGACTGAACTCTTTTACCACCCGCTCCGCTTCCGCAGCAAGCGCATTGATTTTGATCGCATAGTGAAGAAATGCTTTGCCACTCTCCGTAAGTATCATTTTATCCATTCTGGATTCAAATAACTTCTCCCCCAATTGCTGCTCTAAATTCTTCAAATGATACGTAACAGTGGGCTGCTTTAGTCCGAGTTTATCTGCTACCGTGGTAATTTTTTTATGTTTATTCAGCAGTTCTACAATTTCCAGCTTCATTAGATTAAGGTTCATTCTCTTCCACTCCCTCGCCTTTTCCTAAACGGTAACATAGAAGAATTCTATGAATGTTAAAATAAATCGGCAAAAAAGTTAATATCACAGTTACATTCAGCAAATATAGCGGGAATTCTTTACCTTTACACTAAGAACAAGCTTAAGAACAGGCAGGTAGATAGAATGAAGGAAATTACAATCCACAGATTGGAAAAGAAATTCGGAGATGTGCATGCCTTGAAGGCTGCAGATCTGAAGATTCCCGCTGGAAGCTTTACGACATTACTCGGTCCTTCAGGTTGTGGAAAGACGACACTACTCCGTCTGATTGCTGGGCTGGAAACACCGGATGCAGGAGAAATTCTGATCGATGATGAGTTTATTTTTTCAGGCAGCAAAAGAATTAGCCACCCCATTCATCGCCGTAACTTTGGCATGGTTTTTCAAGATTTCGCCCTCTGGCCGCATCTGACTGTGTTCGAGAATGTAGCCTTCGGACTTCGAGCTTCCAAACAAAAAAAGAATTTACGGGTTCGGGTACAGGAGGCGCTTCGATCGGTCAAGCTGGAGGGGTTGGAGCTGCGTTTTCCACATCAGCTGTCCGGTGGACAACAGCAGCGGGTTGCTTTTGCCAGAGCCGTAGTCATGCGCCCTCAGCTTGTATTATTCGATGAGCCATTAAGTGCGCTGGATGCGGTCTTGCGAGATGAAATGAGGCTGGAGTTAATCTCCTTGGTGAAAAACATGGGCATTACAGCCCTGTATGTGACGCATGATCAAACCGAGGCGATGTCTATGTCAGATGAAGTAGTTGTAATGCAAGGTGGCACTATTTTACAGAGTGGATCTCCTGAGGACATTTATCGTAAACCGAGTCATCCTTTTGTAGCCCACTTTATTGGAAAATCCAACTGGATCGTTCCGGATAAACAGATGCTGCGTCCAGAACATTTACGCTGGTCTCAGGAGAATGCTTCCTCTCTTCCTTTTACAGGGACTATTCAGCATGTGAGTTATATGGGGGATCGCTATGAGATCATTCTGAACATGGAGCACAATGGGACTTGGACCGCTTATCATGATCGGCGCCTACCTGTAGGGGAAAAGATTCAGCTGTACGCTTCAGAGCACCAAATCCATCATCTGAATTAAGCGTCCACTGCATGGAATGGCTCTATATGATGCTGTTCCATGCAGCAAGATGCACACAACAATATTAGGGAGGCAATAACATTGAATCAAATGAAAAAGACAAAAGGGTTAAGTTCACTTCTTCTAACAACTTCACTTGGTATTACTTTAGTGGGCTGCGGCTCCTCGAACACCCCTGCGGCTAACGCAAGCAACAACCAAACCGATACTGCGGCGGCGACGCAAACTGAAGCCCCACAACCAACAGAAAAGACACTAAGCGGCAATCTTGTCGTTTACAGTGCAGGCCCTGAAGGTTTAGCCAATAAAATCAAAGACGGCTTTGAAGCCAAAACTGGCGTTAAGGTTGAAATGTTCCAAGGCACTACAGGAAAAATACTTGCCCGCATGGAAGCAGAAAAATCCAATCCGGTCGTTGATGTTGTTGTCCTCGCCTCTCTTCCGTCCATGCAAGGAATGAAAAACGACGGATTATTACTTCCATATAAAGAAGCGATTAATGCAGACAAGCTGGTTAGCGATTGGTCAGATATAGATGAAGGTAACTATTTCAGTTACAGTGCATCCGCACTCGGTATTGTCTACAATACCAAAAAAGTAAGCTCACCGCCGACCTCCTGGGATGACCTCATCAAAGCGGAATGGAAGGGTGCAGTCAATATCCCTGATCCTTCACTTTCCGGCTCGGCTCTTGATTTCATGACTGGGTATTTAAGTGCTAAGGGGGACAGTGGCTGGGATCTTTTCAAACAATATAAAAGCAATGAAGTAGCTATGGCAGGCGCCAATCAAGAGACACTTGATCCGGTGATTACCGGTGCTAAATCCGTCGTTGCTGCTGGCGTAGATTACATGGCTTATAAAGCAAAGGCTGACGGAGAACCTGTGGATATCGTCTATCCTGCTGAAGGAACTGTAATCAGCCCTCGTCCGGCTGCGATCATTAAGACAAGCCCAAATGTAGATAACGCTAAGGCTTTTATCGACTACCTGCTCTCCGATGAAGCACAAGCCCTTGTTGCCAAAGCCTATTTGCTGCCAGGCAGAACTGACGTGAAGGCAGAAAATCGTGCCAATCTTGAAGAAATCAAAACATTTGATGTGAATTGGGAATGGATGAATGAGCACAGCGATGAAGTTTCCTCGACCTTCACACAAATTTTTAAATAAGCGTAATGAATACTAACTCTTTGCGCTCATTTAAATGGGTGAGCGGTGGACTGGCTTTATTTATACTAACCGTGATCGTGCTGCTGCCACTCCTGCTCATTTTCTGGACCAGTATTTATCCAGAGGAGCATCTCGACATAGCCGCACCACTACGAACCATTATGGGGAGCAATGACCTAGTAGAGGTGCTGCTGAATTCTATCGGGCTTGGGGTAAGCGTCATTCTGCTAACTACTTTGTTTGCGCTACCTCTAGCCTGGATTATGGCAAAAACCGACTTAGGGCGCCACAACTGGCTGGATGTCGTGCTGTTAATTCCATTTATGACGCCGCCTTACATTGGTTCTATGGGCTGGATGTTGTTTATGCAGACGGGTGGGTATATGGAGCAGTTTCTGCCCTCCTCCTCCGTGTTGACACCATATTTCTTTAGCTATGGGGGTATGGTGCTGATCATGAGCCTTCACCTGTTTCCCTTCCTGTACCTGCTGCTGCGCAATGCGCTTTTGCAGATCGGGGGCAATCTGGAGGAAGCAGCCTCTGTTCACGGCGCCCCCTTCTTTTACAGATTTAAAAGAGTGATTATTCCTTTACTGCTCTCTAGCTATGGGCTTGGAGCACTGCTCATCTTCGTCAAAACCATTGCTGAATTCGGTACCCCTGCGACCTTTGGCCGCAGGATCGGCTTTTACGTGCTGACCTCTGAGATCCATAAATATATCTCCAGTTGGCCGATTGATTTTGGTAAGGCTACTTCACTAGCCTCCTTGCTGCTCGGAGTTTGTCTTGTCATGTGGTACATCCAAACTATAATTAGCAGCCGCTACTCTTACCGTCTGATCGGTGGAAAAGGAACTCGTACTAAACGTTATAAGAGTACAGGAATCGTAGGGTTTCTTAGCTGGGGTTATGTTCTTCTATTGCTTCTGGCATCCATCGGCATTCCTTATTTCTCTATCATAACAGCCTCATTATTGAAGCTTCGGGGAGAAGGTGTATCCTGGAGCAATCTAACCTTAAAACATTATGCAGAGCTGTTATCCCCGGGTTCGCAAGGACTAGAGGCCTTATTAAATAGCTTTACATTAGCTATCGTTGCTTCCAGTATCGCTGTTATTCTCGGGACTTGGTTTGCCTTAACGGTAGGAAAAGGGGCTACATTCAAGCAGAAAATTACAGATTTATTCAGCTTGCTTCCAAATACAGTCCCTGGAATTGTAATTGTAGTAGGGCTAATTCTGCTGTGGAATGCCCGCTGGATGCCTATCCCGCTCTATAATACCTACTGGATGGTTGTACTGACTTATGTCGTACTTTTCCTTCCTTATACTGTTCAGTATGTAAAAGCAAGCTATGGGCAAATCGATTCCTCTCTGATGCAAGCGGGACAAGTATTCGGAGGTAGTAAGCTGTATGTGTTCCGCCGTATCCTGCTTCCCCTCATCCTTCCGGGGATGGTGGCTGGCTGGATGATGACTTTCACCATTTCTAATCGGGAACTGGTAGCCTCATTACTCATTCTGCCACCTTCAATGCAGACCTCGGCAACCTATATTTTTGCCCAGTTTGAACAAGGTGCGGTAGCCATGGGGATGGCCATGGCTGTAATCTCTGTAGGCATCACTACCTTATTACTATTAGTCTTAGAATATTTAAGCCCAGATAGAAAGCGGAGACAACAATGAGCACACTAACGATTTGGGGAGGGGCCGGAGAGCATGGCCGTTCCTCCTATCTTTTGCAGGGCAAGGATTCACGAAATGGCATCCTGCTCGATTGTGGCGTAAAAAAAGAAGGCCCCGGTGAATACCCCCTACTTGATACGGATATTATTCCACATTTGCAGGCAGTATTTCTGTCTCATGCGCATGAGGATCATTCCATAGCGCTGCCCTTACTTTATAAACACGGATACAGAGGTAAGGTATGGACTACTAGATCTACCTCATTACAGCTTCCTGATTATTTCGAGGCCTGGGATAAATATGTGGCGGCTCAATCCGCCCCGCTCCCCTATGAGGAAACGGATAAAAAAGCTATTCAATTCATGTATTTAGAGGAGTATGTCTCCCCTCACACTTGGCTGACGCTTGCGCCTAACCTTCGAGTTCAATGGGGACGTAGCGGGCATTTAGCAGGTTCGGTTTGGTTGGTTATCCAATGGGACGGAAAATTCATATATTTCTCGGGGGATTATACAGAGGAGTCGCAGCTGCTCACGGCAGACACCCCAGCAATTATGGAAGCCGAAGCTAAAAATGTGGCTGATCTGTCCATTATCGATGCCGCTTATGGGGCTGATCCTGATGAGCAGCTTGTAAAATTACAGCAATTAGAGATAGCCATCCATAACACCTTGCAAAAAGGGGGCTCAGTCCTCCTTCCTGTGCCTATCCATGGCAGAAGCCAGGAATTGGTCGTATGGGCAAATGAATGTTTTCCAGATCATCAATTGATCGTTGAAGAAGTACTCGTCGCTCCTTTACGAGCATTAAGCGACAAGGTGGAATGGCTGAAAGAGGACGCTATTCAGCGCGTAAATGCGCTTTTTAACAGAAAAAACTTGTGTGTTGTATCTAATTCGGACGAACGCGCGAAGGCAATGTTGAATCTTAAGGGAGCTATCGTATTCACCAATGACGGGATGATGCAGTCAGCAAAAGCACAAGAATACTTTCAGCAACTCTCTGTTTCTCCTGACAACCATGTGATTTTTACGGGACATTTAGCGGCGGGAAGCTTTGGACATCGTCTTGTTAAGCAAGCTATGATCGAAGAATCTAGCAGCGTGCGCTGTACAGTCTCACTTATCCGCTATAAAGTCCATCAAGGCTTGCCGGACATTCGCAAAATGCTCCAAACGATTCCCAGCCACCGGACAGTGCTCGTCCATGCTCCCAAACCACATATCGACCAAGTAGCTTCTATATTAAAAGGAGAAGGTTTCACAGGACTATATTCTTTACAACCCGGCAGCACGCTTTCGTTCTGAAACTTATTTATGTAATATCATAAGAAAAACAATGGGGCTCTTCCTTAGGTCTTTTTCAGACTTTTTGGAACAGCCCTTTTTATGATTCGTACCTATTATCCACTTACCCTTTCGTCGTGCCCGGGCGATCCTTAAAAGCTAGTTCAAACAACCCGGTTGCAGATAAGCCTGCAAGACCCCCAGCCCAAAGGCGAAGCACTAAATCAAGTTCAGTAAAAGGATACGCTACTACGCCGATGAACAAACCTATCAATAGTCCGATAATCGGTACTGCATTACGCGGGATGTTGATACTATTTTTGACCAACTGAACCAGTGCCAGTACGAATACTGCTAATATAGAGGCGAACGCCATAACATCATCTAAAATTGTTCCAGTTTCCATCCTTTTCCCTCCTTAGTGGCTACTTATAATCTCAACCGTTCGAGTCGCAGAATCATAACCTACCTGAGCACCCAGCGCTTCTGCAATAACACGTACAGGGACGTAGGTGATGCCTTTTTCAAGCACTCCATCTGCAACCTTAACCCCGTTAACCTTTACGACAGCAATAACATCACTTTTCAATTCTTCCTCCTCCTTCCGATTGATGACCTTATACGCTGACTCCACCGCAGATGTTGAGGGCTTTGTCCCTGCTCGTAACTGTGTGAGTGTTAACCCAAACGCCATTTGAAAATGGGGGTAATCCTTGAAGCTTGTCCAGTCGCCACCCCACTCGAAGCCCAGCCCTTTTGCCTCCTTCACAACCTCCTGCCAATCTGCGATCTGGTTGTTATTGCCGTCCCGGCACATATTCCATGACACACTCGATCCATTCGGCAGCAAAAGAGCAAAATCTACAGCCAATCCAAAATTATGATAGCTATACCCGCCTCGCGCATTGGTTACAATCGCTCCGGGCTTGGTGCGGCCTTGTGCATATAGAGCATCCTGCTCGGCAATTGTGCGAAGTCCCTGCGTAATGAGAATGGGGATGTTGAGTTTGTAGCAACGTTCGATTAGAGCAGTAGCAGCGGAACGAACTACGGGGTGTAGGCCTGTTAGGTGTTGGGCTGATTTATTTTTCACCTGAGTTATTGTCAGCATGAAGTTCCTCTTTTCTGTCTATCTTTTTCAGATAAATAAATTGGTCGTATTTCCCGGAACGTGTCAGTATCGCTAATATGATAATTCCACCAGTTGTACCGAATTGGGCAATAGCCCAGCTATAATGAAGCCAAGTCAGCCATGTTGTCATGTCCACTCCTAGTAATTCTGCCAAACGGAATAGTAGAACGATAAGCATATTGAATGTATAAGCCAATAAGAAAAAAAGCATAGCCAGCATAAAAACGCTGACCACACCTTTATGAAATCTTTCGTAAAAATATTGCCTGTGGCAATGAATAATGTATATTCCGCAGGCCGTAGTAGTGCCATATAGCACCAATAATAAAAAATCAATCATGTGCATCATGATCCCCTCGATCATAAACTAAATATTTGGCGAACCGGTTGCGATCAATCTCCTCCTGAATTTCCTGCGAGACATTTTTATAATGACTTATGGTCAGTGTAACGCTGGTAGAGGCTCTGCGGAGCTCCATCTCTTTATCAACATGCCGGGGGAGAAGCAGCCGCCGAATCCATTGTGACAGCATTCCTAACTCCCCCTGTCTTCCGTATGGTCAATCTTCAGTTTCTTTAAGACGTCCAGTGTGGGCTGCATAAACTCCGAGCGCTCCTTATCCAAAATCGCTTGCAGACGATCCCGATCCTCCTCTGCCCGATCCAGCATTTCTCGCGGTACAAGGTTCCCTTTAACAATCGCACGCAATAACACCATCAGCACGATCATCAAAATGAAAGCAACGATATAAGCCAGCCCATACTTATCTGCCAGCGGCAGCAGCTTCTCCAATTGCGCAATATCCCCTTCGCCCATTCGTCCGCTCCTTTCTGTAATGATGTTAATGCGTAATAGCCCCCGGCACCACCGAGGGCACAAAAAAACACGCTCCTGTGTGGATGCGTGCTAATTATTTGGCTGATGAAGCTTGCTCAGTCGAATCGTTTTCAGCAAAATGAATATCTGATCGTTTCTCGAGAATCTGATCCTTAACCAAATTCTCATTATCCGGCTGCATGTTATAGGAAGAAATGATATTCTTTATCGGACCCTCCTCACGATCATAACGAGTGATGCAGGCATTGGCCATCAACCGAATTTTGGCGGCTGTTAATGAATTCATTGTCATGATTACAACTCACCTCCCTCTGGGTTTATATGCTGAGTAATTCAGCCATAATGACTTCGACATCTTGAAGCCTGTCTTGCAAAGCAGTATTTTCAGCACGGAGTTGCTCGACTTCGCTTAATTCTGGTGGTTTGTTAGCTTCTGCTTCTAGATATGCTTCCCACGCGGCTTCGAGTTCTTCTTCCGTTGGTTGCGGGACATCTAGGTTCCAAGCTGCGATGTATGGGCCACGTTCAATAATGTCGTAGTCTACGCCCTTTTTCAATCGGTTAAAATCCACTACATAACGATAGTGTACATCTTCTATATACTCGGTTTCGTCTTCATCTAATGGTCGGATTTCGTAGCGTGTCCGTCCGTGTACGCCTTCACGTAAAATAGGTTCAGGCCCGTTGTCCCGCACCGTAAAGTCATGCACTGGGTCAGATTTTGGGTACATGTGCATAATTGCTGCTGATATGTTCATTATAATCCCTCCATTACGCAATTTGAGATACCTTGAATCTTGAATATATAGAATCAGTCGTTATACTTTTATCTATTGAATTATGATGCTGCACATAGGCTTCAAGTTTGTCTCCGGCATTTATAGGAAGCATAGCAGTTATAGATAGCTGTATATCGCCACCAGAGTTCACTGGTATACCATAAGCACCTATTTCTCTACTTGTTCCGTTTCTATAAATTTGAAGATAATGAGAAGTTAGTGCTTCCGGCGAACTAACTACAATAGAGCATTCAACTAGATAAAGTCCTGATTTCGCTGCTGTGAACATACTAGTCGAAGGGTTATACTCACCCAGATTGTCGTAATACTCAGTTTGGAAATTAATCTTTGTTAAAACGGCTTTCGGAACCACTTGATTAGTAGATGGTATGGCAGAAAAGGCACTTCGTTTTGAAAATGTATTATCTCCCCAAGGATTAACAACCCCCGAGGTAATAATACCGCCACTCGTACTGACAACCTCGTTATTAACCACAACTAAAGCAGATGGATTTATTGATGCTTTAACAATTGTACCTCCATCTGCAAACAGTCCTGTCGCATTTCCGTTTCCTGTATTTCCTTCAGCGTTAACTTGAGAGACAAGATAGGCTGTGATCCCAGAACGCCTGTTTGAAAAAGAACCTCCGTAAACACGCACAAATGCAAACGATACAAAAACACCATCGAAATTAGAAGTAGCAGCATCAACTTTACAATAATTGAAGAGAACTGAATGCGTGTAAGTTGCATTGAATCCATTGCTCGTAGTTGAAGAAGCTTTAAGTCCGGTTACAACAACAGAATTAAGACAACGGGTTACAGTAAGGGACTGAATAATGTATGAGTCTGAAAGAACTGCTCCACCTTGAGCCTTTAATTCTATTACTCCTTTTCCTACAAATCCAGTAATGTTTATATTCTCTGCATAAGTTCCAGGAGCAATAATAATGTTCACATTATGAGTAACAATCTGCGGAATCATGTTCACAGCTTTTGTTATAGTCCTAAACGCCCCACCCGCCGTATTCACCAATCCCGTATTATTATCATTCCCGTCCGTCCGTACGTAGTACGTAATATCCGCTGTCGTCTGCTGAGGCGTAGTAACCAACGGCGCCTTACCATTCAGCTGCCCCTGAATCCCACTAGTCACCCCATCCAAGTACCCAAACTCCGCGTTAGAGACCACTCCCGTTCCAATCTTCGAAGCCTCAATTCCGGCTGAAGCATTAACATCGGCGTTTACAATCACCCCAGCCGCAATTGCGGTCCCCCCGTCACCAGTACTTATAACATCCCCCGTGTGATTAGGATGCACATAATTATTCGCTCCTGTTGCAATCCCCGCCAGCTTTGTTTTCTCAGCTGCGGTGTAGTCATTCGTAGATAGCTGTTTGCCTGTTACTTTATCGACCTTGCCATTAACGGCATTGTCCAAAATGTCCATATTCCCGTTCAGATCGGCAATATCAACGATATCTGTTCCCTCTGGCTTTTTTAAGCCCAAATTTCCTGTGGTTTGCATATGTCACTCTCCTATCTATAAGTTCTTAATTCGTTCCATGTTTTACTGTGAGCACTCTCCCAAGTCAAAGCCTTAACAGAGTCCCACCAGGTATAGCTGAACACAAATTCATAAGCTAAATGCGCAGGTTTAATCTCTTCGATGATTTGAATCAACCCTGCCATATTTGGAGGAATCCCCAGTGTACTCACAAAATGAATCTCAAAACGGTACTCCTCAGGCACTTCCTTTACTTCAACCACTCCACCTGAAAAAGCTGACGCCGTCCGCTGAATCATCTCCGGTGTGGTCGTCCCATTTCCACGCAGCTTTGCCTTAATCATCTCTCGGCGTGTGGCATATGACTTGGATGAATCGATATTTAGTCCAAGCTCAGCTTCCCATCGTCCAAGGCTCACCGTTGCCGTTTCAACAAAAGCCTGATCCAGTACGTCTATAGTGCCCAGCTTCAGTCCACCAATTTCTAGCCCGATGGTCTCCTGAAGCTTCTCCATTTCGCGGACATCCCTATAATAGTCCGGCAAATACTGCATTAGATCAGGCGCCTCGACTTCACCCGGATGGCTCGAATCTTTATCTGCGGAATATTGCAATTCGCTGTATAAAGAGCTGCCGTAACTCATCCTCTACACCCCCTTCAGTTGATTCCAAGTTAGGGGGCCTTTGGGCAAATAATCATGTGTATGCGCCGCCGGAGGAAATACCACTGGTTTACCTGCTACCCCCGCCCAAGCTACACTATCCGCTTGTTGTGCAAAATCCACCTTACCATTGTTATTCGTATCGTAAATGCTTTTCAGCATATCACCGGTACTCTGCGCGGCTACCAGCAAGACATTACCAGCGGCAGAACCAATGTACAGCTTGCCACTGTCTGTACAATACCCAAACTCACCAATAGCCAGCGCTCCAATGGCGCTTTCCAAGCCGCGGCGTATTTGAATCAATGTTTTTAGAGCCATTGTCCCGCCCCCTAAAATGTTCCGCCATCAATACTGGCCACGGTAAGTTTATTGCCATTCGCAGCATCATAAACGATACTGCTTCCATCCACACTTACAGCTACACCGGCTGCATCTACGGTGATCCCTTTTCCTGCCGTAACCGCAATCGCGTCTGCAGTAACCGTGATTCCATTGCCTGCACCAATATTCAGTGTCACAGCATCGGCCTGACCCCCACCAATTAGCCCGTTCCCAGCTGTAATGGTCTGTAGTGCACCACCCGTGCGTACCCATGCGCTGCCATTCCAGCTATAGATCTTTTGCTCATCATCGACGTAAGCGGTCCAGCCTACGGTAGGAACATAAAATACCCAAGCAGCAGATTGGTACTCCACGATTTGATTCGTTTTCCCCGCCCATGCCCCGGTTGCTCCCGCTGGAATAATGTATCGATCACCCTCAACCGGACTGGCAGGTGGAGCCAGTAGGTTCTGGTCTTTTACCGATGCTTGCGGTTCGATGTTATGCTTGGCCAACTCAATTTCATTTTTAATCTTCTGCGCTGACCACAAGTCTGTAATCGTAGTCCCTGTATCATTGATTGTCCGGTGCTTGGCCACATCATCAATGTGAGTCTTGATCTCAGCGGCAGTCTTTACGCTTGTGCCATCCGATACTTTATTGATATGTCCCGCACTAATATCCGCTTTAAGCACCTTCGCATAGGTTGCTCCATCAGCGATATCATCAATTGTACCTGTCAGATCGGTAAGCTTCTGCGCATTCACCCGCCGCCAAGCTGCCCCATCATCAAAATATAAATATCCGCTATTCGAACCCGTAGTCACGTAATACAAACGACCAACGGATCCTGCAACCGGACGCGAAGCTTCTGGCCCTGACAGCGCCCTGCCGACCATGGAATTGGACGTGCCGTCACCAATATAAACTTCCTTAGTATCACTGCAAAAACCAAGCTCGCCTGCCTTCAACACGCCATAACTCGTTAGCTCAGCCTTTGTACCTCGCTTTATTTGTATGGTCTGTGCCATTTTACACCTCTCTTCTAAATGATCCTCCATCAATCTGGCCCTTGTTCTTATAACGCTCTATTTCAGTCTGGACAGCAGTAAGACTCACCTGCAAACCGTTAATATCCTCTGCTTCAACCGTATCGCCGGGAGTTTCGTAAGTCACATATACCTCAGGCACATCGGCAAAAATCTTAATCAACCGCCGCCAGGGCGCCTCATCCGGAAAAGACACAGTGAAATTGCGTAGCTCGATCCCGGAATACTGTGACCCTGTGTACACCGCAATGGTCTGATTATTAATATTGTCATGCGCTAGAAGACCACTATAAACGCCATTTACAAGCGGTAATCTCTCTTCGATAACATAACTGCTACCGTTTGCTTTTTTATTAAGTTTTTCTTGAAAAATATCAATTTGCTCTGGATAACCCATGCTACACCTCCAGTAGAACGTTGCCGAACAACGGTACTTCTTCTTCGTTCAACATCACATTGCCCGCTCCACTGTTCAACTTCAGCTCTGTGTAATCCGCAACTCCTTCAGTAGCAAGCAATAATGCCCCGATGACAGACTGACTGATATAGGTTGCTGAAAAAGCCTTCTCCTTGCGATATTTCTCAAGCATCACCTGAAAGCCTTGGTTTACAGCTTGCAGTGCATAGCCAGAAGCAAGGGTTACCTTGGCGCTTATACTGATGTTTTTGCCCGCAGCCGGTGCCACGGTCACAACAGCCCCTACCGGTGCTTGTCCCTCACCCGCTCCTGAGACCGGATCAATGTATTGCTGCACCTGAGCCGCCAACAGCTCGGATGCTGGTTTTTTTTCGGCGTCCACAATAATCACCTTCACAGTTTTAGGACCTTTCCATAATGGAAAAACACGTGCGCCTCCCACACCCGGAACTTGTAGTGCCCACTCCATATAGTGATATTTATTTCCGCTAGTAGCTGGGCGTCTGGCTGAATCCAAATAACGCTGGCGTAGTGCATCATCCGTTTCAATGTCCTCCCCAGGGATCAGAAGAGAAGCTATTTCTCCGCGCGCTAGGTCTGAGATATAATCCACTGGCAGTAAAGAGCCAAAATATCGATTTCCTTCTTCTCCA
Organism: Paenibacillus sp. FSL H8-0175; assembly: GCF_045040615.1. NCBI lineage: Bacteria > Bacillati > Bacillota > Bacilli > Caryophanales > Paenibacillaceae > Paenibacillus > Paenibacillus sp. FSL H8-0175. The sequence continues at coordinate 6,469,015 of NZ_CP150299.1, forward strand.
GCGGTTTCACTTTCCAAGCGATACACTCCAGGAGATAACTTCTCCACAGCCGTATAATTCAGCATTTCGAGTGAGAAGCGGCTGCCGAGTGGAACATCTAACAATCCTCCATCCGCCTTATAAAAAATCCCTTTCAGCTGCGCCTTGCTAGCTTCACGCCTTACAATGCCTGACCAGGAGATACTTCGCTCTAAGTACTCCCCGGTAGCCGTATCTGCAAAATACAGATTATTATTCACATCCAGCTCAATATACATCTGTGCCAACTCAGCGGCTGCTGGAGCCAACGCGTCATAAATGATGCTGCCCTCGCGTTTATCCAATCCTGATGGAATCCGGTCCAGCATCCGCTCCAAAAGAGCCTCATACGTCTGATCCTCATACATCCTCATTCCACTCCTTTCTCAGCTGAAAATTTCCGTAACGTGTGACGACCTTGCAGTCAAAAGTTAGATTATCTCCGGTAAACGAAACAACAATATTCTCTAAGCTAAGGATTCGTTCATCCTGAAGTAGTGCCTCACTTACGATACGTCTGATTTCAGCTCTAACCAGCAGCCGATCCTTGCCAAGCACCAACCGCCACTCTGTTCCGTAATCAGAACTGTAAATCAGATGTTCAAACCGATCGGTTCGCAATATTTTAGCCGCCGCCTGTTGAACAGCTTCTAGTCCATCCGTTTGGCCTGTAATCCTTTTTCTCTCCCAATCCATCCGGTACGTAAGACTAGGACTTTCCCCACGCTCAAGGTTGACCTCCCCCTCAAGCAGGGCCGTTATCGGTCCAGCTTTTCCAATCGCAGGGATCATATCGGGCTCACCAGCCGATCCAGAACAATGTAGCTTTGTCCGCCCTGCATTCGAACCATTAATACGCGGTCCCCACTCGCTAGTCCTCGCCGAAGTATTACTTCTTTGCCCTCGATGTCGATCTTGCTTTCCATTACCGATTCAGGCAGCACTAACGCATTCCCCGATAAAATAAACCGCTGATCCACCTGGATCTGCAAAGGAGCTGCCTCCGTTACCGTTCCATAAGAAAAAGCCACGGGATTTGTACTTCCCACGGCTCCTAGACTTGCTTTTTTAATAATATCTAACATTATTTCTACACCACCTTAATATCGAGGGACATGGTATGCTCCCCTCCAGAAATCTTATGGCTGCATTGGTCCACCAGAAACAATTGAGTCTCGAATTCATCCAATAGGACATAAATGAAATTGCCTGCTCTTACGCGCATATCACCAATCGCCTGTACGGAGAGACTGAGCTTTTCACGGTTGTGCATTTTCAGTAAATTGTTTGCCTTCTCCTGAATTTGGGCAGCATTCGCTTTGTCATCAGCCTTCTGATACAAGTGCAGGATACCCCAGCGTTTCACATTGTCCTTGTCACTAACCGGATAGAAATCGCGTTTGCCCGATGCCTCGTTATCCTTGTACAGAAAAATCGTGTTGTACGTATCGTCATCAATACTTTTTTTGAGCGAATAATCGTACAGATAATGACCCGCTCCGAGCACCAGGTTAAGCAGCATAGAATCCGGTTTACGCAGCGTCAGCTTCCCAAAATCATCGTAAAAAGCCATCAACCGCCCCTTATACTGAAGCTCACTGCCGATGGCTCCCATAATGATGTCCAACAGCTTTTTGTCATCTTCAATTAAAGAAGGAATCCGGTACTCTGTCTCCTCCAGCACACCTGTCTTTAATCCGTAGTCCGTTGTTATTTTCTTGATCACATCACTAGCCGTAACATCCTGCAAAACATAACTACCATTGCCCAGCAAATAACGAATCTGATCATAGGCAGTCAGCTTAATCTCCTGATCCGAGCCCGTATCAATGCTGAACACAAATCCGTAAAATACATCCACTTTATCTTTACTGAACTGAATAATATCACCATTGCTGATCCCGAACTTGGGGAGCTGATAGATTCCGCTATCCACAAGCGTTAACTCTAGCGTTGACGGTTTACCTGACCGTGCGGTTTTCCAAGAAATATCTGAGACGATGCCAGAAATATCCCATAGATTCCCTTCTTTATTCTTCACTAGCAGTTCCATAACACCCTCCTACGGCAGCTTGATGACTTTACCGATGGGCAGCTTTTTCAGCTCACTATCCGGAATGCCATTAAGCTTCTGAATGACTTTGTACTTCGGGCCATCTCCTAGGTTTTTTTGAGCGATGCTCCATAGACTGTCTCCAGCTTTTAAGGTATAGGTAGTAGGCTTTGCTTTTTCATTGGCCCGCTTCTGCTCCGCCTTCACTTCACCTTTGACAACCTTCACAGCTACCGCCTGATAGAATACGTATTTTTTGAGAGATAACGAATATTCAATATCCCCTGACGTACCCGCACTAAGCTTCCAAGTGAAACCTTCAATGCTCATAGCCATATTCACAGCAAAATCAATTTCTAAAGATCTATCCTCACTAATTGAAGATTCCTCTAGCCATTTCTGCGGTTTGTTTAACTTCTTTTCATCCTTTTTCGTATCATCGGGATACCTCACACCGGAGAACACAAACCGAATGGGCCGACGACTCGTCATCCATTTCTTAATAAGCTCCACATATTCAAAAGGCCTTTTCAGTCCATCCTCTTGCACCAATACGAACGGATACCTTTGTGCCGGGAAAATACTTTCAATTGTGATCTCCGTAAGCTTTGGATAAGCAATCGTATTGATCTCACCCAGATCGATAATGGTATAGCTTTTTCCATCCCCACTCTCCTTGATTTCCAAGGTCTCTGGATTGACTGGCAGCCGAATTGCATCCTCCTGATTATTAAAACCCAAAAAAATCCCGTACTCTTCCACGTTACGTATACACCCCCTGCGCCGTAGAGACAAACTCCTCGTTCAGCTTTTGCCCGATCTTGTTGATAATCGTATCAATGTCTCCGGCATTGTTAATATTCCCGGTCGTCACCTGCACCGTCGGCGTAAGCTCCACAAAATTCTGGATCGCCTGAATCTCGGCCAGTTCGCGCAGCATTTTCAGATCATCACTGGAGATGTCTACGGTGTCGTTGATGGAGCCGAGCTCGTTCACACGGTTGACGGTGTTCAGATTACCCGGTACTCCTGCATTTTGAAAAGAACCTACAGCGGAAGGCGTATTTAACGCAGGAGTCGTCGTCACAGGAACTACTGGAACCTCAGGAATGGTAGGCGATTTCGGAGGTTTCGTTGATTCATCTTGATGAGTAGTATTCCATTGATTGATTGTAGTCTCGTTATTCGTGTTTCCACCAACGTTTAGGCTTTCTTTAAATTTATTAACATCAAAATCTTGCGTGAAATTCGCAGCTGTATCAAAAGTATTTTCAATGCTCATCTCCACGTTCTGTTTAAATTGACTGCTGTCAACCTGTTCAAGATGAAGATTAATCTCTGATTCTATACCAATAAATTTACCAACAGCGCCAATTACTTTATTAATACCACCTAATAAAAAATTGGCAGCATCAATGATGCCATTAATAAACCCGGTCCAAAGATCAATCACATAACCTACAAAATCTGCAACGATCTGTCCCAAAGCCCTGAACATATTGGCAAGAAAATCTCTTACTGGCTGAAGAGCTGCGACAATTCCTAGAAAAGCCACAATAAGTGCAATAACAAGTCCAATTACAAGAGCAATAGGATTAGCATTTAACACAGCGTTGTAAATCCCTTGCGCAGCGGTAGCGATCCCAGTCGCAATTGCTGACATATTAGTTGCGATTGCAGCTGCACCCATGGCAACTTTATAAGCTATAATCCCAGCAACAATTCCCAAAAGAATTGGTACTACATAAGGCAACGTACTGCTAAGAACACTCCAAAGAAACAAAGCTCCCTGTACTACTTGTGAAAAACCTTGTGCTATAATAGCCAATCCAATGGCCATCCCATCGATAATAGGCTGAAAGGTACCCTCTGAGAACGCATCGTTAAGAATGCTTAACAACGGGGAAAATGCTGCAAGAGCCCCTTGCCCCATGCCAGCTAAGGAATTGTTATAGTTTCCAAGAAGCGTCTGCCACTGATTTACGGGTGAATCCATCATGGTTTGCAGCGAAGTACTCGTCATACCTGCCGTTGTCATGATATCTCCCAAAGTACTTAAAAAAGCGCCCATGTTCCCCGTACTGGCTACTAGGTCGAGTCCACCAAGCTCCTCTTCATCTACCTGAAGCATCGATGCTAAGTCACTAGAGTCTCCATCAAATGCAGAATTAATCGCTGATGAAGTATCGCCAATATCCTTACCTTCTGGAGACATCATACTAAGCCTTGTGGAATAATCCATTAGCTTATCTAGCTGGTCCGTATTTTGTGTTTTAGGATAAAACGACAAGACACTTTCCATAGACTTGCTGACGTCCTGTCCGGTTTCTAGCGCTCTCTTCTTGAATTTATCAAACATAGCTACACCAACATCAGCATTTCCGGTTTTTGCTTTAAAAAGATCTTCCCACTTTTGCTGCTCAGCAGCGGGCACAAGCACCTTCTCCATGACACCTTTAACTTTTTCCACCATACTCTTAGCCTTTTCAAAGGCTCCAGTAAGCTTCTCCCAGGTTCCTGCTTGCTTTTCAGCTCCTCCAGCCCCTCTATCAGCCGCATCATTCAGTCTCTCCTGAGCCTGAACCGCACCTCCAATAGATGCTTGAATTCTGGTATAAGCTGCACTGTAATTATTAGTGATGTTGTACACGGGTTTATTGACTATTTTCATACTGATACGGTTTAAGGTTGCTGAGAAGGAATTTGAAATATTTGCCGAAACCTGTGTTGTAATCTGATTGGTTATATCATTGATCCATTGATTAGAGACTTGCTGTATTCCAGCTATATTATTTTGTACACCTGCCATTCTCTCACCCCCTAACTATCTCTTCCTCGCCTTACTCCGTGCCTGATCGCGCTTCTCCTTCTCCACACGAACAGCAATCATCGCATATATTGCGGCGCGTTCGCGGGAAGACAGCTTCATCAGCTCATGGGGTAAAATGTGCAGCTCATGGAGGGCGTAATAAGCAAAATTGGCTTCACTATCGCCCTCGTTGATTAGTTTTTTACTTCATCCACCAGCTCGTTCATGTCCGTGCCAAAACCATTTAAGGCCTGCACCCGCTCACCCAACGCCGCGAATTCACCTGGTAGCAGCATTTTACGCAGCAGTGTCTCAGCGCCAAGTACGCCATAAGAACGCTGCAATTCAGCATTTTTCAGATCCGGATGCACTACACTTGAGGTCATCAGCTTCGCCATATAATCGTTAGGCTCAATTTCGGAGGTATACACTCCGTTTTTACCTTTGACTTTGCGGGTTGCGGCCTTGCGGCATTCCTGATTCTCATCCTCAGTCATACTGCGCAGCTTCCAAGCTACCGCATTTCCTTCCTTATCCTTAAAACGCTGGGATACTATAAACTCCTCGGTTGTGTCACATGCTACATTTTGGGCAAAAAACAAACTTAATTCGCTCATTGTCTTCCTCCTAGAATTATTTATTTAGATACTTCTCCTGCTACTACCTGCCAATAGACAGAGAAGAGACCCGCCGCTCATTCTACGTTCGGGTCTTGCTTGCTCCAATCTATCTAGTTGTCTTAATTAAAGCCCGGAACCTGCCGGAGCACCAAAAGCTTGCACAATCTGCACATCTTCAAAGGTAAAGCTAACTTCTTCTTCTAGAGCGTCTGACTCTGTATCGAGTGAGGCCATGATGACACTATCAAGGTTCACGCCTTTTAAAATAATACGCTGTGCTCCCACGCTGGACGATGGATCTTCGTTCGTAACCTCAATATCGAAGTACTGATCAACACCCGTATTCATATAATCGAGCATCATCTGGCGGAAACGACTAGTCATATAAAAAATCGTCATCGAACCGCTGCCCGACCATCCAGTCGCTTTATGCTGAACACCCCGGCGGCCCAGTGTTTTCACCTCTGCCTTTGTTTTTTCTACTGTAGCTTCAAGAGTTTTCACATAGAACATCTCTTCGGTTTGTGTACCAATCACAGCATAAGCACGGCCCTCCTGGCCGGAAATCGTATCACTAGCTTTTAAAAATGCCATCTTAAACCACCTTCACTTTCATATATACTTTTTCTACGGAATCTACCGGTTTCACAGCCACATCCAGCACGATACTATCACTATCTGCACCAGCCACAACTACAACATCTGTCTGCGCGTTAAAGCCCTCAATCGCACCCATATCCTGCAAATCATTCATATAAGTCGCACACTGTGACCAGAAAAGAGCACGGCCATCTTCATTATTCGCGACCTTACCGATATAGTAGTTCTCAAAAATACGCTTCATATCATTTGCAATTCCATCCAGCACGCGCAGTACACGATTTTTGGAGAATGCTTTGCCTTTGTCCGGTGAAAACGCGGTAAATGTATTGATATCCTGTTCCACCACAGCCCGTCCGCCACTGTAAGTAAAGATAAGCTCTCCTTTTAGCAACGCAGCTGTAGTCTCAGAATGGCTAAGTCTTACATCAGCATCCACCGAATCATCATAACCCTGATAAGTCAGCGATTCATTAACAGCAGCTGCTGCTGTAGCACCAGCTACCCAAGCAACGGCATTGACGTTATCAATCGTAGTTCCGTCGCTCAGTACTACCCCATTATTCACGCTAATCACACCTTCATGACCTGCAGCCGCATAATCGGATAGTACAGCCTGTACCTTTTTCCCTTCTGTATCCCGAAGCCGTCTCACAAAAGAACTGTAGAGTGCCTTCAGAGCACTATCCTGCGATACTAGACCCACTGTTTGGAATTCCTGCACCTCAAGAGCAGACAGGAAGTCACTATGTGCTCCATTCGTCACGGTTCCGTTAGCCCCCCCTGTAAGCGGCATGCCTGCAATTAGCTTCAAGCCTTCTGCACCATTTTTCTGGAATTGAACATAATCGTTCGCGACCAACTCTTCAGCCGTTCCGACCGTTTGCTTGTTCAGTTCGGTTCCATTAAGCAACGTCTTTACATCAAAAAGAGCAGCATTCTCTATATTTTTCTCAATCACAATCAAAAGATCATTTCCGCGTACACCGCCATATTTAGCTGTTACCTGAAGGCCGTTATTCGTGACTGCCGCTTTAACGCCTTCATTCAATCGATAGAGCAGCAAGGTTCCCGCCCGTTTCAACGCTTCACGCACTGGCAGTAGAGTTGGATGTTCCAAATCCACTCCTAGCAGCTTATTCACATCATCCTGCGGGGTAATCTTCATGATTACTCCCGGCTCTCCCCAAGATAGGGCAAGCGCCAATGCCGTAATCCCGCGTTCTCCCATTTTGCCGATGGCACCTTGATTTGATGCTACATTTACGTACACCCCAGGGCGCACCTTATTTTGCGTTGTCCATGTTCCGCCTGCCATTAGTTCATTACCTCCTTATTTTTGAACAATCCCATAGATTGCTTTGCTTCTTCGAGCGTATAGTTCTTGCCATCCTGCAAAATAACGTTCAATATATCCTTTTCCCTCGGCGTAAAAAGTGAGGAATTCACAATCTGTTCCTTACTGAACCCATTCCCGTTACTCCCTTTAGTACTCATTTCAATCGTTCTCCTCCAATCATTTGTCCCATCTTAATGCTGTCAGGCTTGTCGTTTTGCAAATACAACATATAGTCAACTGTAAACAGCGGCCCATGCCCTTCAGTTCCAGCTTCCCAAGCTTGCCTAACTACACGAAAAGCTCCACCATCCTGCTCCATTCCTGCCATCGCCTCACTCAGCTTATCTGCCATTCTCTCAGCTTCCAGCAAATTGCCTTGCTCATAACGGATGCCAAAACGGTAGACCGCTAAATATCTGCCCTCCCGCTGCCGATCCAGTGTTGCTGAGATCAATCCGGGATGAAAATAAGCGGTTTGAGGTTTTTCTCCTTCTACATATACAGGCACATCAGGAAAATACCGTTCAAGTGTACTTGTAATGTGTTCTCGCAATTGTTGTACCGACATCACTCCATTCCTTTCTGATCTGCGACCGTTCGTCGATCCTTGATGGTGTTAACCTTCAACTGCATGAACATTAAGCAGACACCCCCTCAACTAGATTTAAGAAAAAAGGATACTATCCGAGGTTGGATAATATCCCTTCTTCATTAGGCAAATGCGAGAAGAATCTTTCACCGCTAGGTTGTTCTCATCACCCTTAGGGCGGAACTATTAGCAGAGCATTCATGCTCTTGCGGTGTTCTTTTGCTTCATTTGCCATGTTATAATCATACCCCCATATTATCCTTGCGGAGAGGGTAAACGGACGAGGTTTTGGCTAGCTTTGGGATGGTATAGAGCGTTTTTTTGGTGGTACACAATTGAAGACAAGCTAAAGAGCTTTCGACCCTCCTTTTATGGACGGCAAGCATTTGTGCGAGGATTATAAGGATAAAGTACACCCTGAAACTTATACTTTCTTATAATTCAAAAAAAGACCGCATCATCCGCTCGGACGATACAGTCTTCTTTACTAATCAAACTATTCTACTTCTATTAAGTAATACTCATTTTCTCTTTCTTTACCCTAGGCGCTGTTTTTACTAAAGTTTGCAGAGACAGTAAGCCGAGATCCGTTAACGCTAATGCCATCTTGTAAAAAGCCTTCGAGCGTATCTTCACGTAAGTGTCCTTACTTACCGGTGGATCAAACACATGATTGTAAATCGTATAATCGTACATCTCGTCTCTTCTCATATACCTTTCCCGTACCAGCTGCTGTTCTCTCGTATCGAGTCTCTCTACCACAGAGTCTATTGCGGAACAATAAGCTCTCCTTGCGGCGGGGATGTCCACATTATAAGAAGCTATCGCAGCAGTCTGATCAGTTACAGTGTTAGTAGGACCATGAAATCTTTCTGTGTATGAATAAGTTGTGCTTGCTTCCTTAGCTTCAAATGTAACGGTCTTAAAAATACGGTATTTCTCCAACATGCTCTCTATAGCGACCTGGGTTCGGCGACGGTCCAACTCTGGTAAAGTTGATATGTTCATCATTTATGCACTCCTTTTGGGTTTAACTGAATGAGATTTAATTTGCGGAATTTTCCAGCCCAATGTGATAAAATAAATCTTGTTCGTATTCTGTTCGTATTTTTTCTATAATATACCACTTCTTTACCAATCTCGTAAAACCCCGTTTTAGGCTGTTTTTATCGAAAAAGAGCGTATATCCCTCCATTATCTTGCCTTTTGGCAATAATATACGCTTTGTTGTTTACCTATTGGCAAAAATGGCTTATATTATTATCATAAGGTTACAGCCAATAAGGAGTGAGTTGAGATGAAACAGGAATTCGGGGATTATATGAAGCATCTTCGGGAAACAAAGGGACTCACCATTAATCAATTAGCAGCAGCAGCCGGAATTAGCGGTTCGCAAATTTCCCGGATTGAGAATGGATTAAGAGGGGTTCCTAAACCAACCACGTTACGCAAAATTGCTGAGGCCACTGGCGTCCCCTACGAGGAGCTAATGGATCAGGCAGGGTATTTGCAGGACCAGACTCTTTCAAGCGATGAGGCTGTCCCAGATTGGGCTACAAGCAAAGATAAAAGAGACTTTCGAAAAATGCTAGAGGATGATGGAGAACTGATGTTTGACGGGATTCCATTAGACAAAGAAGATAAACAGAGGATAAAAGATGTACTAACCGGATTGTTCTGGGAAGCCAAACAGATGAATAAGAGAAAAAAATCCAAAGACACTAAATAACTATACTAACATGCTGCAGGTGAAGAACATGGATGAACTGATCAATAGTCTGATTAAAAAATATAAAACCAACTGCCCGTTCGAGCTTGCCGCAGCACTAGGCATTCAAATTCGTTTCATGAATCTGGGGACTGGCACAAAGGGATTATATTATCGAAAACTAAGAAGAAGGTTTATCGTCATTCATAATGAGTTGCCTGTAGAATGGCAGCGCTTCGTTTGTGCGCATGAATTAGGACATGATCGGCTTCACAAGGGGATCAATCGCTTTTTTCTGGAGGAAAGCTCCTATTTCTCTCCTGAAAAGCTTGAACGTCAAGCTAATGTATTTGCTGTAAAATTATTATCTTCAGGCAGAAGCCCCGAACAAGAGGAATCATGGAGAAACTATTATCTACGGATTGGAATTCCACCGGAAGTCCGATTTTTTTTGGAGGAATAAAAGAACATATGTTCTTTGACTGTATTTATATGTATATTAAATACATAACAAAAAAAGCCCTTACCGAAGTAAGAGCTTTTGAGCAGCGATTAAGCTGAGTATCGGGATGACACGATTTGAACATGCGACCCCCTGGTCCCAAACCAGGTGCTCTACCAAGCTGAGCTACATCCCGTTACTATAAAATTATGGAGCGGGTGATGGGAATCGAACCCACGCTATCAGCTTGGAAGGCTGAAGTTCTACCATTGAACTACACCCGCAAAGGTGAAAATCGGGATGACACGATTTGAACATGCGACCCCCTGGTCCCAAACCAGGTGCTCTACCAAGCTGAGCTACATCCCGTTATAAATACTATAATTGCTTAATAATAAAATGGCGCGCCCTGAGAGATTCGAACTCCCGGCCTTTTGATTCGTAGTCAAACGCTCTATCCAGCTGAGCTAAGGGCGCAAAATTATGGAGCGGACGACGGGAATCGAACCCGCGACCCTCGCCTTGGCAAGGCGATGCTCTACCGCTGAGCCACGTCCGCAATAAGTGGTGCGCGTGAAGGGACTTGAACCCCCACGTCGTGAAACGCCAGATCCTAAGTCTGGTGCGTCTGCCATTCCGCCACACGCGCATGATAATAATAAAAGTGAGCCATGAAGGACTCGAACCTTCGACACCCTGATTAAAAGTCAGGTGCTCTACCAACTGAGCTAATGGCTCGCACTTGGCTGGGGATATAGGATTCGAACCTATGAGTGACGGAGTCAAAGTCCGTTGCCTTACCGCTTGGCTAATCCCCATTGATGGTACCTCTATGTTGCCCATAATCTCTTAGGAAGATTATGGTGGAGGCTGAGGGGATCGAACCCCCGACCCTCTGCTTGTAAGGCAGATGCTCTCCCAGCTGAGCTAAGCCTCCATATCTATGGGACCCTCTAAGGGTAAGTACAAGTAAAAGTTGGTGACCCGTATGGGATTCGAACCCATGTTACCTCCGTGAAAGGGAGGTGTCTTAACCCCTTGACCAACGGGCCTTGCAAATCTGTGGAGCTCTCAACCGGATTCGAACCGGTGACCTCTTCCTTACCATGGAAGCACTCTACCTGCTGAGCTATGAGAGCATGGCTCCCCGAACAGGACTCGAACCTGTGACAACTCGATTAACAGTCGAGTGCTCTACCAACTGAGCTATCAGGGAATATCCGCTTGGCAACGTCCTACTCTCCCAGGACCCTTCGGTCCAAGTACCATCGGCGCTGGAGGGCTTAACGGTCGTGTTCGGGATGGGTACGTGTGGAACCCCTCCGCTATCGCCACCAAACGGGCATTTACAGCGTAAATGCTCAGGCTTAATCGCCTGAAAACTGAATCCGAAACAAATCTGCATTCTACGTATAGGATAAGCCCTCGACCGATTAGTATTGGTCAGCTCCATGCATTGCTGCACTTCCACCTCCAACCTATCTACCTCGTCGTCTTCAAGGGGTCTTACTAATTGGGAAATCTCATCTTGAGGGGGGCTTCACGCTTAGATGCTTTCAGCGCTTATCCCGTCCGTACGTAGCTACCCAGCCATGCTCCTGGCGGAACAACTGGTGCACCAGCGGTACGTCCATCCCGGTCCTCTCGTACTAAGGACAGCTCCTCTCAAATTTCCTGCGCCCACGACAGATAGGGACCGAACTGTCTCACGACGTTCTGAACCCAGCTCGCGTACCGCTTTAATGGGCGAACAGCCCAACCCTTGGGACCTACTTCAGCCCCAGGATGCGATGAGCCGACATCGAGGTGCCAAACCTCCCCGTCGATGTGGACTCTTGGGGGAGATAAGCCTGTTATCCCCAGGGTAGCTTTTATCCGTTGAGCGATGGCCCTTCCATGCGGTACCACCGGATCACTAAGTCCGACTTTCGTCCCTGCTCGACTTGTAGGTCTCGCAGTCAAGCTCCCTTATGCCTTTGCACTCTGCGAATGATTTCCAACCATTCTGAGGGAACCTTGGAACGCCTCCGTTACTCTTTAGGAGGCGACCGCCCCAGTCAAACTGCCCGCCTGACACGGTCCCCGTACCCGATAAGGGTACTAGGTTAGAACCTAGATACGATCAGGGTGGTATCCCAACGGCGCCTCCACCGAAGCTTGCGCTCCGATTTCTACGGCTCCCACCTATCCTGTACAGATCGTACCCAAATTCAATATCAAGCTGCAGTAAAGCTCCATGGGGTCTTTCCGTCTTGTCGCGGGTAACCTGCATCTTCACAGGTATTAAAATTTCACCGGATCTCTCGTTGAGACAGCGCCCAAGTCGTTACGCCATTCGTGCGGGTCAGAATTTACCTGACAAGGAATTTCGCTACCTTAGGACCGTTATAGTTACGGCCGCCGTTTACTGGGGCTTCGGTTCATAGCTTCGGGTTACCCCTAACCACTCCCCTTAACCTTCCAGCACCGGGCAGGCGTCAGCCCGTATACTTCGCCTTGCGGCTTCGCACAGACCTGTGTTTTTGCTAAACAGTCGCTTGGGCCTTTTCACTGCGGCCCCCTCGTGCTATTCACACTACCGGGGCACCCCTTCTCCCGAAGTTACGGGGTCATTTTGCCGAGTTCCTTAACGAGAGTTCTTCCGCGCGCCTTAGAATTCTCTTCTCGCCTACCTGTGTCGGTTTGCGGTACGGGCACCTTCTCCTGGCTAGAGGCTTTTCTTGGCAGTGTGAGATCATGACCTTCGCTACTATAATTTTCGCTCCCCATCACAGCCCAGCCTTAATGATGTGCGGATTTGCCTACACATCAGCCTCACTGCTTAGACGGACATCCATCAGTCCGCGTCACTACCCTCCTGCGTCACCCCATCGCTCATAGCGGATTACGGTGGTACAGTAATTTCAAACTGTTGTCCTTCGACTACGCCTTTCGGCCTCGCCTTAGGTCCCGACTTACCCTGAGCGGACGAGCCTTCCTCAGGAAACCTTGGGCTTTCGGCGGATCAGATTCTCACTGATCTTTTCGTTACTCATACCGGCATTCTCACTTGTGTAGTGTCCAGCGCTCTTTTCAGTACACCTTCAACCCCTACACAACGCTCCCCTACCCCAGATACATACGTATCTAGCCATAGCTTCGGTGGTGTGTTTAGCCCCGTTACATTTTCGGCGCAGAGTCACTCGACCAGTGAGCTATTACGCACTCTTTCAATGGTGGCTGCTTCTAAGCCAACATCCTGGTTGTCTGTGCAACTCCACATCCTTTCCCACTTAACACACACTTGGGGACCTTAGCTGATGGTCTGGGCTGTTTCCCTTTTGACAATGGATCTTAGCACTCACTGTCTGACTCCCGGCAATAAGTATATGGCATTCGGAGTTTGACTGAGCTTGGTAATCCTTGCGGACCCCGCACCCAATCAGTGCTCTACCTCCACTACTCTTATACCGAGGCTAGCCCTAAAGCTATTTCGGGGAGAACCAGCTATCTCCGAGTTCGATTGGAATTTCTCCGCTACCCCCACCTCATCCCCGCACTTTTCAACGTACGTGGGTTCGGGCCTCCAGTGCGTGTTACCGCACCTTCACCCTGGACAGGGGTAGATCACACGGTTTCGGGTCTACGTCCACATACTCAATCGCCCTATTCAGACTCGCTTTCGCTGCGGCTCCACCTTCTCGGCTTAACCTTGCATGTTAAACGTAACTCGCCGGTTCATTCTACAAAAGGCACGCCATCACCCATTAATAGGGCTCTGACTTTTTGTAAGCACACGGTTTCAGGTTCTATTTCACTCCCCTTCCGGGGTGCTTTTCACCTTTCCCTCACGGTACTGTTTCACTATCGGTCGCCAGGTAGTATTTAGCCTTAGCAGATGGTCCTGCTGGATTCATACGGGGTTTCACGTGCCCCGCACTACTCGGGATCCGTCTCGGAGAGAACACAGTTTAGGTTACAGGGCTTTTACCTCTATCGCGGGCCTTTCCAGACCTCTTCACCTACCATATTCCTTTGTAACTCCATGTGAGACGTCCCACAACCCCTAAGAGCAAGCTCTTAGGTTTAGGCTGTTCCGCGTTCGCTCGCCGCTACTGACGGAATCACTATTGTTTTCTCTTCCTCAGGGTACTTAGATGTTTCAGTTCCCCTGGTCTGCCTCTACATTTCCTATGTATTCAGAAATGAGTAACTGCGAATTACCACAGCTGGGTTTCCCCATTCGGACACCCCCGGATCAAAGCTTGCTTACAGCTCCCCGAGGCAGTTTCGTTGTTCGCCACGTCCTTCGTCGGCTCCTGGCGCCTAGGCATCCTCCGTGTGCTCTTATTAGCTTAACCTTGATTCTTCCGAAGAAAAATCTCACTAATAACATTTACTTGTTTGCACAAGTTGCTAAAAGATGTTCTAAAACGCAAATTCGTTTCGGTATCCAGTTTTCAAGGATCAAGTTGAAAAAGTTATTCATTTAAAAATTTATGGTGGAGCCAAGCGGGATCGAACCGCTGACCTCCTGCTTGCAAGGCAGGCGCTCTCCCAGCTGAGCTATGGCCCCATAAAATTACTCTATAATGTTATATGGTGGGCCTTGGTGGACTCGAACCACCGACCTCACCCTTATCAGAGGTGCGCTCTAACCAACTGAGCTAAAAGCCCATATAACATATATAACATTGTGAATCAACCAATCAATTGGTTGTCCGCTTGGCAACGTCCTACTCTCCCAGGACCCTTCGGTCCAAGTACCATCGGCGCTGGAGGGCTTAACGGTCGTGTTCGGGATGGGTACGTGTGGAACCCCTCCGCTATCGCCACCAAACGCATACGAAAGAGACTTGCTCTTTCAAAACTGAACACGAGTGAGTGTTCGAACCCGAAGGTTCTATTGTGGAAGCTGAGCTTCCGATTTGAATGTCCTCATTGCAGAGAACGATTCTCCATAGAAAGGAGGTGATCCAGCCGCACCTTCCGATACGGCTACCTTGTTACGACTTCACCCCAATCATCTACCCCACCTTCGGCGGCTGGCTCCCTTGCGGGTTACCCCACCGACTTCGGGTGTTGTAAACTCTCGTGGTGTGACGGGCGGTGTGTACAAGACCCGGGAACGTATTCACCGCGGCATGCTGATCCGCGATTACTAGCAATTCCGACTTCATGCAGGCGAGTTGCAGCCTGCAATCCGAACTGAGACCGGCTTTGATGGGATTGGCTCCACCTCGCGGCTTCGCTTCCCGTTGTACCGGCCATTGTAGTACGTGTGTAGCCCAGGTCATAAGGGGCATGATGATTTGACGTCATCCCCACCTTCCTCCGGTTTGTCACCGGCAGTCACTCTAGAGTGCCCAACATTACTTGCTGGCAACTAAAGTTAAGGGTTGCGCTCGTTGCGGGACTTAACCCAACATCTCACGACACGAGCTGAC
This sequence comes from Paenibacillus sp. FSL H8-0175, assembly GCF_045040615.1. Taxonomy (NCBI): domain Bacteria; kingdom Bacillati; phylum Bacillota; class Bacilli; order Caryophanales; family Paenibacillaceae; genus Paenibacillus; species Paenibacillus sp. FSL H8-0175. Next base: position 6,484,619 of record NZ_CP150299.1, read on the forward strand.
GACAACCATGCACCACCTGTCTCCTCTGTCCCGAAGGCCGCTGCTATCTCTAGCAGATTCAGAGGGATGTCAAGACCTGGTAAGGTTCTTCGCGTTGCTTCGAATTAAACCACATACTCCACTGCTTGTGCGGGTCCCCGTCAATTCCTTTGAGTTTCAGTCTTGCGACCGTACTCCCCAGGCGGAGTGCTTACTGTGTTAACTTCGGCACCAAGGGTATCGAAACCCCTAACACCTAGCACTCATCGTTTACGGCGTGGACTACCAGGGTATCTAATCCTGTTTGCTCCCCACGCTTTCGCGCCTCAGCGTCAGTTACAGCCCAGAAAGTCGCCTTCGCCACTGGTGTTCCTCCACATATCTACGCATTTCACCGCTACACGTGGAATTCCACTTTCCTCTTCTGTACTCAAGCCACCCAGTTTCCAGTGCGACCTCAGGTTGAGCCCAAGGTTTAAACACCAGACTTAAATAGCCGCCTGCGCGCGCTTTACGCCCAATAATTCCGGACAACGCTTGCCCCCTACGTATTACCGCGGCTGCTGGCACGTAGTTAGCCGGGGCTTTCTTCTCAGGTACCGTCACTCCGGTAACAGTTACTCTACCGGACGTTCTTCCCTGGCAACAGAGCTTTACGATCCGAAAACCTTCATCACTCACGCGGCGTTGCTCCGTCAGGCTTTCGCCCATTGCGGAAGATTCCCTACTGCTGCCTCCCGTAGGAGTCTGGGCCGTGTCTCAGTCCCAGTGTGGCCGTTCACCCTCTCAGGTCGGCTACGCATCGTCGCCTTGGTGGGCCGTTACCCCACCAACTAGCTAATGCGCCGCAGGCCCATCCCTCAGTGACAGATTGCTCCGTCTTTCATTCTTCTCTCAGGAGAAAAAAGAAATTATCCGGTATTAGCTACCGTTTCCGGTAGTTATCCCAGTCTGAAGGGCAGGTTGCCTACGTGTTACTCACCCGTCCGCCGCTAAGTTATTTTGAAAGCAAGCTTTCAAAATAACTCCGCTCGACTTGCATGTATTAGGCACGCCGCCAGCGTTCGTCCTGAGCCAGGATCAAACTCTCCAATTAGTATTGAAAAGAGCGATATGCTCATTTTGAAACATCTGACGAGAAAATTAATTCTCTAATTTGGATTTCACTTGCGTGATTTCCCACTCACTCGTTGTTCAGTTTTCAAAGATCAACGTCTCTCATTTCGTCGTCGTTGTTTATCAGCGGCGACCTTTATAATATATCACAGTGTTAAGCTGTTTGGCAAGTCTTTTTTTTGAAAAATCTTTTTTTCAATTTTTCTTGCCTTCCGCTTCCCTTTTACACAAGCAAAAGGAGCGCGAGATATAATTTATCATGAGCACTCCTTTTTAGTCAAGCTATTTTATTAAATAATCTGAAAACTTTATAAAACTGTAGCAATTCTCGTATATCTTCAGTGTTTATACTGAGAAGAACGCCCACCCCATGCATACTTGGAAAGCTCTTTCTGAGGAGCGAAGCGAGCATACATCCGGAATACAGTCTTATATCTATTAGCGATGGCGTGCCTGATATTTTGGTCCAAGCGCTGATCACTCAAATCTAACAGCATCTCATCTAGTTCTTTTCTCAAAACATAATCCAGTTCCTTGCATTCCTTTTCGTTAAACAACATTCCCAACATATGCTTGGCCTCCTTCATGAAGTTGCAATTAACACCTTCTCTAAACCCCCAAAACCTTTTTTGCATAATCAGTAAGTACATCTCATGGAGAAAGCTGCCTTAAGATCCTCTTACACTAGATTAACCGGAGTCCTCTTTTTATAACCATAATTATTAAAAATTCCCTTTATGGTTTCGTCTAGATTATATACTCCTTACCTTTAGGCAATCCTTGGATGAACGCCCTTAATGTTATGCTCTATTCCCGGAAGTTTTATGATAAAAGTGAAAAAGTAATTGTACTTTCAATAATGGCTGCAACAAATAACAGGATTACAGTCCATATGGAAGCCGTAAGTGTTTGACGCATGAATGCAGACCAGTCTGCGCTTCTTTCCTCTTTTCTATCTGTAGATCGAAATAAACTTGAAATCACTTTCCCGCCAAAATGCAGTCCAAAGGCACAAGCGATAATGATTGCCGGAATCTCTATAATCCCGTGTGGCAGCAATCCTTTTACGATTAAATCGAACAAATCCTGCCCTTGCAGTGCGGATAAATGTATCAAGTAGCCAATTACCGCTCCGTTTATAAATAAGAATATAGCTGGCAATATGCCGAACAACGCTCCCAGGAAAATAATAACCACTCCCTTGATGGCGTTATTCAGAAATATAAATACAAAGAAGTTCCATTGCGGATTAGAGGTATCTCTTAAGTTCCCACTGATCTCACTTAGCCCTTCCAATTGCTGAACCAATAGTTTTTCCAGACTACTTGTCGCTACCCAGCCAACAACCGCTCCTATTACGAAGAGCAGACAGGATAGCAGCAAAGCCTTGCGGATCGATTTAATATCTTTAACAAACGTGAAGAACGACAACATAAATACCTCCTGAAATTGTGATCTCTGTTTCTTAGGTCATAACCGTGCGGTACGAGCATACATTTAGAACAAACAAGCATTTCGCATGGGAGAGGAGCGCTGTCATTAATGAATTCTTTTTATGTATTCAGCGGCAAAAAGATCAAAAGGTTCATCTATATCTTCGCCGCTGTGCTTCTTGCTGCTGGAGTTGTCTATGTCGAGAGGGGTAATATCACCGTTTTTTCTGAGGCTGGACCTTCTGCCATTTACAGTGTGCCAACAGAGAAGAAGCTGATTGCCCTAACCTTCGATATTAGCTGGGGGGAAAAGAGACCCGAGCCAATTTTGAAGGTACTTGAAGACAAGAAAGTGGACAAAGCCACCTTCTTCCTATCGTCACCATGGAGTAAGACTCACCCGGATATTGTAACAAGCATTAAAAACGCAGGATTCGAAATTGGCAGTCATGGCCATAAACACGTCAATTACAGCACTCTAAGTAACGAAGAGATTCGCACTCAGATCACAACGGCTCACACTGTGCTTACAGAATTAACCGGTAAAGAACCAAATTTAATTCGTATGCCTAATGGTGATTTTGACAAAAGAGTTCTGCAAGTGGCCAATGATCTTGGTTACAAAGTCATCCAGTGGGACACAGACTCTCTGGACTGGAAGAACATAGGTGTAGACAATATCGTGAAGCGTGTAACGACTAAAGCACATCCTGGTGATATCGTTCTACTACATGCCAGTGATTCCTGCAAACAAACTCACGAAGCTCTTCCGCAAATTATCGATGAGCTCCGCAGACAAGGTTATGAATTCGTTACCGTCTCTGAGCTGATCAGCCAAAGCAACGCAGAGGGTAAAGAGGTTCGTGACTCGGCCTCACTAAATAGTGCCTTAGAGGATGCTGCTGGGCTGTAACGCTCCTCCCAATCTTAGGTACCGCAATAGATGTTGGTCTTATCCAAATATTAATGACGCGGGGAAATGAGCTCCGATATGTCGGGTGTGGGGGTATTCAGCTTCGGATAGCTCAGATCCAGACTCTCCAGTGTCTTTACAACGATGGATAAGGCCAAATAGTTGCGGTACCATTGATGATTGGCTGGTATCCAGTACCAGGGTGCTTTATCAATACTAGACTCCTTAAAAACATCTACATATGCCTCTTGGTAATCATCCCAAAACTCCCGCTCCTGTAGATCACTTGCGTCGAATTTCCAGTGTTTTTTGGGATCTTCAAGCCGTTCTTTTATTTTCTTAAGCTGCTTTTCTTTTGAAATATGCAGAAAAAGCTTGATAATTGTCGTTCCCTCTTCCACCAGCATCTCCTCAAACTGCCGTATGTAACGAAAGCGGCGCTTCAAATCATCCTTTTTCAATCCCCCATGTACCCGCGGTACCAATACATCTTCATAGTGTGAGCGGTTAAATGCAGAGATGTAGCCTTTAGGGGGTGTCTTTTGATGCACTCTCCATAAGAAATCGTGAGCTTCTTCCTCCAGAGAAGGTTTCTTGAAGCTGGTCACTATAAAGCCTTGTGGATTAATCCCTGAAAAAATGTGTTTAACCGTTCCATCCTTACCGCTGGAATCCATCCCTTGCAGAATTACTAGCAGTGAATGCTTTTTCTGTGCAAAAAGAATATCTTGAAGCTCTGCCAACCGTTCCTTTAACTGCTCTGTTTTGGCTTCTGCTTCTTTTTTTGATTTAAAATTACCTGTATCGTCCGGGTCCAGCTTGTTAAGCTGGATTTCATTTGTGTCTTTTATCATATAACGCTTGATGTCCATATATTCCCCTCCTAAAAGTTTTGTAAAGCATGTGCATCATTGAAAAACTTCGTACAAAACTCACTTCGGAAGCATCTACTTAGTTTTGTGAGCGTTGCTACGCTTGTATTACTTCGTACAAAACTGCTTCGGAAGCATACGCTTAGTTTTGTGAAGCATATGCATCATTGAAAAACTTCGTACAAAACTCACTTAGGAAGCATCTACTTAGTTTTGTGAGCGGTGCTACACACAAAGAATCCGCTCTATTGTTCTTTAAGATTAACCTCCTCCAGCAGATTTTAATCGTTAGGATACATTCTAGAGCAAAAAACCCCGTCTTCTGAAGGCCAGAGCACGGGGTTCATGATTTGCTGAATTCGCCCCAGCCTTTATCCGGCTGCCGGCTTGAGAATACGGTGAAGCATCAAAATTTGGAATGCATTACAGGCGATGAGCGGAACAACAATAAACACTGTCGCACTATCAACACCTATACGGAGCACGCCGATAATTTCCACAATTGAAATAGCTGTCATAAAAAAGAGGGTTGGAATCCAAGCTGAGATGTTTGTACTTTTCACTTTGAAATAAGACACAATAATGGCAGCTAACAAAATAAAGATTCCTAATATTAGATCAGACAAGACACTTCTTTCCCCGCCAACGACGGTACGCAAAAAAATCAGTTCAAGCAATGCGAGTACAGAAAGCACCAGTTGTATGTATTTCCAAATTTTTGGCGGGAAAACACCATTGCCCATGTAATTCAAAATTAGATAAGCAAAAAAACCAAGTTGCGCATAAACACTGACAAGCATACCGTAGCCGAATAGTATCAGCGGGTATAAAAAGAAATCAGCGACACTTTTGAAATCAATTCGACCGTTCACGAATTGCAGTGCCAGACCTGCGATTACTGCTCCGCCCGCTCCTATTAGAAGGGTTGTCCAAAATAAATAAAACCATTTTTTTATACTCAGCCACTTCACCTCCCCTATGTCAGATTTATTTTACCAAGGATACCGACAAAACACCATTACATCAGCAACATAAATGTGTGTTAATGCGGCATAATACAACTGGAGAATCCTAATAAAGGAGGGCAGCGCCAATGAAATGGAGATTTATCGGATCTGTGGGTTTGGCTTTAAGCTTTGTTATGGCCTTAACGGCTTGCGGAAGTGAGCAGAGCAGTTCTTCTTCTGGTCAGGGCAGTTATAAAGAAATGAAGACCATGGTTATTGATATATTAAAAAGTGAAGATGGAAAAAAAGCAGTTGAGGAATCATTATCAAATTCCAGTTCTGGAGGCACCAGCGGAATGAGTATGAAAATGATGCCACTTCAAACAACAGAGGATATAAAAACCGCTGTTAAAGATACCCTCACTGCACCGGAATATCAAAAGGAAATCGAGAAAATTATGACTGATCCCAAGTTCGCAGGCGATTTTGCTAAAGCCATTCAATCACAAAGCAAAGAATTGCACCTGCAACTAATTAAAGATCCCACCTATCAAAAATCCGTCGAGGAAATCATGAAGTCTCCAGAAATGATGACCATGTTTCTTAATCTCACCAAAACACCTGACTACCGAAAGCAATCCATGAAGACCATCCAGGAATCTATGCAGACTCCATTATTCCGGATGGAGGTATTGAATTTACTTAAAAAGGTCGTTCAGGACGAGCTCGAACCGAAGGAACAGAAAAAGGGCGGCGAAAGCGGCGATAAACAGGAAGGCAGCGGCAGCGGTGGTGAAAGTGGCAGCGGTAGCGGCGATGATTCAAGCACATAACAAAAAAGAGGCCTTATCCCACCTAACAAAGTGGGACGGCCTCTTTTTATGCACAATAATTAGTGCTCATATTTCGCAATCAGCTTATCGGCGATATCAGCAAACAACAACGCAGTAGCTGTGTCTTCCTTGTATACGGAAGGTGAGAAATCCGGTTCAGAAATATGGTTGTCCGGTGCGCCCAATGGAACTTGTGCAAGCAGCTCCGTATGGAGTGTCTCCGCAAGCCGAGCGCCTCCGCCTCTGCCAAAAATATAATCTTTTTTACCGCAGTCTTTACACTCATAATAAGCCATGTTCTCAATGACCCCAATAATCTCATGTTCTGTCTGCAGAGCCATAGAGCCCGCTCTAGCCGCCACAAACGCTGCGGTAGCATGAGGGGTAGTAACAATAATCTCTTTGCTGTGAGGAAGCATCTGATGTACGTCAAGCGCCACATCACCTGTACCTGGAGGAAGATCAAGCAGCATATAATCAAGTTCTCCCCAGCCCACATCACCGAAGAATTGGCGCAGCATTTTGCCAAGCATAGGTCCCCGCCAAATTACCGGACTATTCTCACGGATAAAGAAGCCCATAGACATGACCTTCACTCCGAAACGTTCCACAGGAATAATGATTCCCTCTTCTACAACGGGTCCCTCTTCGATTCCCATCATATCAGGGATGCTAAACCCATAAATGTCCGCATCAATCAATCCAACCTTTTTACCTTTTCTAGCCAAAGCTACTGCCAAATTCACAGTAACCGTAGACTTTCCAACACCGCCTTTACCACTGGCAATGGCGATAAAGTTAACACCAGAGTTCTCATTGATTAATTCATGATCGTCAAGGCCTGCTGCATGTCCCTTAAGTTTCCCCGGTTCATCAACCAACGGCTCTTCCCCGGCACTCTCTCCTCGAAGCAGAGCACGTTCATAATCGGTTGCATCACGCAGCCGGATATGCACATTAGTGACTCCACCCGCTTCAAGCAACTCACGAACCCGTTGTTCTAGATCCATGCGACTTTGCTCTTCAGGATCCAGACACACGATTGATAAAGATATACGATCTTCTTTAATCATAATGTCACGGATTAGCTGTAGTTCCACAAGGCTTTTTCCGGTTTCCGGGTCTGTTATTGACTGCAGTATTTCCTGGATATGTTCCCTAGTCAGCATGGAAAGCACCTCTGTTTCCTTTCCGGAGGAGAAATCTTCCGGAGTTTTTGTCTATTATAGCATTACCCATCTCCTGATGAGTAGTCCCGGCTACTCGGAAGCATAACGAAGAATGCCACGATATATGCTAGTCGCTACCTTGCGTTGATAAACATCATCTCCGAGTAGAACTGATTCCTGAGGGTGCGACAAAAAACCGACCTCTACAAGGATCGCAGGTATTTTTAATGCCTTTAGTAGATAAACAGTATTTACAGTCTTAGCTACACGATCAGTATTCTCCAGTGTAGTCTTCAGCTCACTCTGTACAAACTCTGCGATAGCTTTATTATCCTTGTGATTGGGATAGTAAAAGGTCTGCGCCCCGCTCCATCGGTTTGAAGGCACACTGTTCATGTGAACGCTTATAAAAAGATCTGCGCCCTTCTCTTCAATGCTTCTTACTCTTTGCTTAAGATCTTCAGTCTTGCGCTTAGAATAGCCCTTAGTGCCCTCCTGAGCCAAATCATAATCCCCTTCACGGGTCATTACAACAATAGCCCCTGCCTGTTGCAGGTAATCACGTAAATAAAGAGAGACCGCAAGATTAATGTCTTTCTCAATTAGCCCTTCCCGGCTAACTGCCCCTCCATCTGCTCCCCCATGTCCAGCGTCGATAGCGATCACTTTACCAGACAAAGGCAGACTCCAATAATTTAACGTTTTGGCAGTAGGCATGTCATACGCTATAATGCCGATCATTATAGCCAGCAGTGTCGCGCCCAGCATACATTTTTTGATACTGCTCCATGAGATCCAGACCGAGACTTTACTGTGTTTTCGGCCAGACATAACAAAGACCCCCTCGTCCCGATAGATAATACTCATCTATATGGGACAAGAAGGCCAAATAGTACTAGCTAACGATGATTAAGCTGTTACTTCTTGAGTCATGCCTTCAATTAGAATCTGCGCAACCTCAGGTCGCGTAAATTCAGGAGGCGGACATTGCCCCTCCCGAAGCAAAGCCCGTACCTTTGTACCCGACAATGTCATATGATCGTCGCCAGGATGTGGGCAGGTTTTACTGGAAGCCATATTTCCGCATTTTTTACAGAAGAAGCTGTGTTCAAAAAATAATGGAGTAATATCAAGTTCCTCAGCGGTGAAATTCGCAAAAATTTCTTGCGCTTCATAAGTTCCGTAGTAATCACCTACGCCCGCATGGTCACGTCCGACAATAAAATGGGTGCAGCCGTAATTTTTGCGAACCATAGCATGAAAAATCGCTTCTCTCGGACCAGCATAACGCATGGCCGCCGGGAAAACACCTAGAAAGGTACGATCCTCAGGATAATAATTCTCCAAAAGCGCCAGGTAGCTCTTCATTCGTACATTTGCCGGTACATCATCAGACTTCGTCTCACCCACTAGCGGGTTTAAGAACAGAGCGTCTACAACCTCCATAGCGCACTTCTGAATATATTCATGTGCACGATGAACAGGGTTACGCGTCTGGAAGCCTACAACTGTTCTCCAGCCTTTGTCTGCAAATATCTTACGTGTAGCTGAAGGGTCAAAATAAAATTCTCCGAACTTTTCTGGCTGTGGTCTATTTAGCACTGTAATTGGTCCTCCTACATAGGTAGCCGGGCGGGCCAACAGCTTACTTACTCCTGGATGTTCAGGATCTGTTGTTTTGAATACATTTTGCGCTTCAAGGTTTTGATCAACCGTATAAATACTCTCAATATCCAATAAACCGTAGATCTCGCCATCCTCTTCACTGATTAGAGATACCTTGTCTCCAATAGCTAAACCAGAGGCCACATCCTCTTCTACAGCAAGTGTTATTGGAATGCTCCACACTGTGCCATCTGCTAAACGCATGTTTTTGACTACGGAGTTATAATCTTGTTCATTCAAAAATCCAGTTAGTGGAGAAAATGCACCTACCGCTATTAGATCCAAATCAGATAAAGTCCAAGTGTTCACGGAAAGCGTCTTATATTCACGTGCAAGCTGCAGCAATTCTTCTCTTTCTGTACCCTCTACTACACGGTTAACTAATGTCCCGCCATGCGGACGTATTGAAGTCATTATCGTCTCTCCTTCTGTGTTCTCACGGGGATAGGTCTTACTTGTGTAATCCACACTCAGTCTTCTCTGATCCAGCCCAACGTCCAGCACGCGGATCTTCACCAGGCATAACCTGACGTGTACATTGCTCACAGCCGATACTTGGATAGTTACGGTCATGTAGAGGGTTATAAATTACATCATTTTCACGAATATAGTTCCATACATCTTCGGTTGTCCAATCCGCAATTGGATTAAACTTAACCAAACCAAATTTATAATCATACTCAACCTTTTTGGCATTAGCACGGGTAGGCGCTTGGTCACGACGAATGCCTGTAATCCAAGCTTCATATTGAGATAGGATACGAGTCAGCGGCTCTACTTTACGAATCCCACAGCATTGGTTAGGGTCTACTGTCCATAACGCATCACCGTGTTGAAGTGCTTGCTCCTGCGGAGTGATTTGTGGAGACACTCGTACGAACTCCAACCCGTATTTATCTGCCATCAAATCTCGGGTCTCATAGGTTTCCTTAAAATGATAATCTGTATCGAGATAAAAGACGTCTGTAGACGGACTAACTTTGTGAAGCATATCAACTAGCACTACATCTTCGGCACCAAAGCTGCAGGCAAAAGTAATGTTAGGAAATGTTTCTACAGCCCAGCGGATAATTTCCTCGGGTGAAGCAGTTTCTAATTCTTCGGCCTTAACTTTGATTAAATCCTCTTTCTCGAGCAGGTTCATTAAGGTATTCCTCCATCCAAAATATTAATCGTATGAATAAATGAGGTAAAAGAAGTAATAAAACCAACTAATTCTATATGAAATAGTATATAACTTTTACTGAGGAAGTCAATGCGTTTCAACCGTTAGAATTAGTAAATAGATGCAAAAAAAGCCCATTTCTTGTGGAAAGAGGCTAAACAACAAAAACCCTTAACCATAAAGGTTAAAGGTTTCTTATGTGCTTTTTTATCTCCCGTATTTTTCTAAGGCTTCTTTAAATATAGTATTTAACGCTTCAGGATACTCACCATAGATTTCTAATTCTTGAGAAGACTCTTCCTCAGACTGTTCCAATATCTTATTCACTTTTGGTTCACTCAAAGGAATTTTACCGTAGTAAACTCCTTTAACAAAATAAACATTAGGATCGGTTAAACTTTTATCTAAGAATAATAAATACTCTTCATTTTCATTCATTAACTGATAACCTTCAATTCCATAGATAAATGTTCCATCTTCTGTTGTTTCGATAGCTCCATTTTCTTGCACTGTAACTTCAGAGCCCTCTACAATATCTTGATTATCAGATTTGAAAATCTGATTAATCTTTATTGCAGATTGCGTATGATAATCAATCGTTTCACCAAATTCATTTTTATCGATAAATGTATTTATGACTTTAGCTTTTGTGCCTTTCAGTATCAATTCAGCCGTGTTGTCTAGCTCATTAAAATCACGATAACCAATAACTTTTGCTTCAGAACTGATAAATGCAGGAGAATTATCTCCCTTTACAGCTTTGTTATTGTTAATGAATCCTGCAGCACCGACAACCAATACGAAAGCCAACACACCTATTGAAAGAAACTTATTTTGTTTTTTCATATATTGACCCCCTTAATCAAATTGGTAAATATGCGCTATACCATCTTTATCATCTTGTACTGGGTAAGTTCCATATAACCAAGCTGGTCCAGAAAGCATAATGGACGGAACTGTATCTTCATGAGTTAAGCCTAGTACATGTCCCATTTCATGAGCAGTGGTTTCTTTTTGTCTATTTCCATCTACTGTCTTGAATCTTACCGTGTTAATTCTAACGATTGATGTAGAGGTTAGTGTACCTGAAGTAGAGGTTTGCGCATAAAATTGTCCAAGATCATTTGTTTCTGACGAAGCGTACCACTTTACGTCAGCAGCAGAGGCTGAAGTTGTTGAAGTAACGTTAATAGACAGTCTACCAGCAGTAAGACCATTCCACGCTGTACTTCCATGTATGGCAGCGGCATTGTAGCCAATTGATGATATAGAGGCATCAAGCCAATATTTAACTTGGTTAGGTCTATCCACTCTGTTTCCGCGAAGTACATAAGCATCTACCTGTGAGATAAAAATCGAAGCAACAACCATTAGAACGATTGAGGACAAAATAAATTTCCTCTTACTCAAAGAACTCTCAATTTCCATAAATTCAACTCCTCCTTTATAACCTTAAACGCCTATAATTGGAAAATGTTGCTATGATTAAATAAAAAAATATTAATAAAAAAACCTATTCTCGAAAGAAATAGGTTTTTTTGGAACACAGTTCTAAATATAATTCTGTTCTGATATAAAAAATAAAACCCTCGGCCATATGGCCAAGGGTTGAATTCTGTAGATATTAACGTTTCGAGAACTGAGGCGCACGACGTGCAGCCTTCAAGCCGTATTTCTTACGTTCCTTCATACGTGGGTCACGAGTCAGGAAGCCGGCTTTCTTCAATGCACCGCGATATTCAGGGTCAACTTTAAGCAATGCACGGGAGATACCGTGACGAATTGCTCCAGCTTGACCGGAAATGCCGCCACCATGTGCAAGAACGATTACATCGTAGTTGCCCAGTGTTTCAGTCAGGTTCAAAGGTTGTTTTACGATCATTTTCAGTGTTTCCACACCGAAATATTCGTCCATCTCACGTTTGTTAATGACAATGCGTCCTTCACCCGGTACAAGGCGAACACGTGCTACCGAATGTTTACGACGACCTGTCCCATAGTATTGTACTTGTGCCATGAAACTGTCCTCCTCTATTCTTATCCGCGAAGTTCGTAAACTTCAGGTTTTTGTGCTGCATGTGGATGCTCGGCGCCTGCATATACTTTCAATCTCAGCTTCATGTGGTCCCCTTGACGAGTCTTAGGAATCATACCATGAACCGCGAATTCAATTACGCGTTCTGGTTTAGTATTCAGCAGAGTTTCAGCATTAGTAACTTTCAAACCACCTGGGTGCATCGAGTGACGGTAGTATTTTTTGTTTTGCAATTTCTTACCGGTCAAGTGAATTTTCTCAGCGTTGATTACGATAACGAAATCTCCTGTATCAACGTGTGGAGTGAATTGCGGTTTGTGTTTGCCACGGATCAAAGCAGCGGCTTCGCTGGCCAAACGACCGAGTGTTTTGCCTTCGGCATCAATAATGTGCCAATTGCGTTCAACTTCGTTCGGCTTCGCCATATAGGTGGTACGCATGAATGTTTCCTCCTTGTTCTCGTACGAAAATCTTCTGTTTCGTATATCTTGTTTCTCATTGAATTACGATTATGTGAGTTAAGCAAAGCATTTTTTTGGCATTTTCTCGATCGGGGCTGTGGGATAGCCATCAAGAAAACACAACTTTTATATTACAGTATAAACATAACAAGTGCAAGTGATTTTTAAACATTTAACCTATTAATCAGGAAGAAATTTATAGAAAAAACTATTCACTTTCAATCTCGTCATATTCAACACTCCACAAAGCTAACCCCATGGCCACAGCTGTTGGACCGGCATGTGATCGATCACATGCTGCCAATATTTCAGCAACCTTATCAGCAGGTATTTTACCTTCCCCCACATGGATCAAAGTCCCCATAATAATGCGAACCATGTGCTGAAGAAATCCACTACCCGTTATATAAGTATGGATAACTCCTTGATCTGATGAAGAGTGTCGGCACATACTGCGGTCTACTTCCATATGAGCTTCAAAGATCGTTCGTACATGAGAAGTCTTCGTAGACCGTCGTGATGCAAACGAAGTGAAGTCATGTGTCCCTATAATTTGCGTTAAGCCTTGCTGCATCGCAGGAATATCCAACTTCACTGGATGGTGAAGCTGCCAGCGCCGCTGAAACGGATCTGGAAACCTGTTGCCATTGATCGTGTATCGGTAAGTTTTACGCTTAGCCCCTCTACGAGAGTGAAACGTTAGCGGAACTTCCCTAGCCTCTGTAACCACGATGTCTTGTGGCAGCCGGGCATTAAGCGCTAGACACCAACGTTCAGTTGGGATTCGAGAGGAGGTTGTAAAGTTAAAAGGCTGGCCATAGGCATGTACTCCGGCATCTGTGCGGCCTGAAGCAGTAATCTTAAGCTTCTCACCTGTCAGATGGAGTATGGCTTGCTCCAGCCGATCCTGAATCGTATTGCCCTGAGGCTGGGTCTGAAAGCCATCATAATTCGTTCCGTCATAATTGACCTTCATCAATAGATTACGCATTCCGTTCTCCTTTTTAAACCGGTCAGCAGAACGTCGATCGAAGCACTGTCTGATCTTCTATTTGAAGAAATGGCTTCGCCGTCCCTAGAAGGACGGCATCCATTTTTCATATATAGAACTACAAGTCCTATAGGATCCTTAATTTCAAAAAAAAGAGCCCCTGCGGGAGCTCCTTCAATTGAACCAAGGTGATTCCCACGGTTATTAGTACAGCAGAGTCTTGCGCCTCTGCAGCACAATAACGCTGATATTTCCCCCATCTTTACTCCAAAGAGGGCTGGATGAAAGGGAAGCATCGGAAATCAATACTTGTGATACTACGCGCGGTCTACCAATTCAAGATAAACCATAGGCGCAGCGTCGCCACGACGAGGTCCTAGTTTAAGGATACGAGTGTATCCACCTGGACGCTCAGTGTAACGAGGAGCAATGTCAGAGAACAATTTTTGAATTGCATCTTGTTCACCATCAACAGTCTCGCGGCGAACAAATGCAGCTACTTGACGACGAGCATGAAGATCACCTTTTTTAGCTTTAGTGATCAGCTTTTCAGCGATAGAACGAACTTCTTTCGCTTTAGCTTCCGTTGTTTGGATGCGCTCGTATAAAAACAGATCCGTTACCATGTCGCGAAATAACGCTTTACGCGCACTGGAATCACGGCCCAATTTTTGGTATGCCATTGTGTTTTCCCTCCTTTACTAAAGCAATCTGCAGCTATTCTTCTGTGCGGAGACCCAAACCAAGTTCCTCAAGCTTTTCCTGAACTTCTTCCAAAGATTTGCGACCAAGGTTACGCACCTTCATCATATCTTCTTCAGTCTTCGTGGTAAGCTCTTGTACGGTATTAATACCAGCACGTTTGAGGCAGTTGTAGGAACGAACAGAAAGATCAAGCTCTTCGATTGTCATCTCAAGTACTTTTTCTTTTTTGTCTTCTTCTTTTTCAACCATAATTTCGGCGTCTTTCGCTTCGTCCGTAAGACCTACGAACAGAACGAGGTGCTCGTTCAAAATTTTGGCTCCGAGGCTTACAGCCTCTTCCGGTCTGATACTTCCATCCGTCCAAATTTCAAGCGTCAATTTGTCATAGTTAGTCACTTGACCAACACGTGTATTGTCTATGCCGTAGTTAACGCGTGAAATTGGAGTGTAGATGGAGTCAACTGGAATAACACCAATTGGCTGATCGTCACGTTTGTTCCGGTCCGCTTGGACATAGCCGCGACCACGGCCTGCAAAAATACGCATATGAAGTCTCGCACCAGGTCCCAGCGTTGCAATGTGAAGATCCGGATTGAGGATCTCAACATCGCTGTCCGCACGGATATCACCTGCGGTAACGATGCCTTCCCCTTCAGCATCAATCTCGAACACTTTTTCCTCGTCTGAATGAATCTTCAGAGACAAGGCTTTAAGGTTCAGAATGATTTCCGTCACATCTTCCATTACGCCTGGAACGGTCGAGAACTCATGCAGAACGCCGTCAATTTGGACCGAAGTCACTGCGGCTCCTGGAAGCGAAGAAAGCAATATCCGGCGAAGCGAGTTCCCCAGAGTCGTGCCATACCCACGTTCCAGCGGTTCAACTACGAATTTCCCATAGGTACCTTCATCATTAGCTTCTACGGTCTCAATCTTCGGCTTTTCGATTTCTATCACGAGTTTACCCCTCCTTCAACGTCGCTCCTATATGAAACTGTCACCCCATCAGGTGCATCATGTAGTATGCCTAAACACCTATTATTAGCAGATGCGTCAGAATTATACCACATTCACAATACTGATTTCACTATACGCGACGACGCTTAGGCGGACGGCATCCATTGTGAGGAACCGGAGTTACGTCTTTAATAAGGTTAACTTCAAGCCCTGCAGCTTGAAGGGAACGGATGGCTGCTTCGCGGCCCGCGCCCGGTCCTTTAACCATAACCTCAACCGACTTCATGCCGTGCTCCATAGCTGCTTTAGCTGCTGATTCAGCTGCCATTTGCGCTGCGAATGGAGTGGACTTACGGGAACCTTTAAATCCTTGGCCGCCGGAGCTTGCCCAGGAAATTGCATTTCCGTGAGGATCCGTGATGGTAACGATGGTGTTGTTGAACGTGGAACGAATATGTGCCACGCCGGATTCGATATTTTTACGGTCGCGACGTTTGGTACGTACGACTTTTTTCGGTTTAGCCATTGTCTCTTATCCCCCCTTATTATTTCTTTTTGTTTGCTACCGTACGACGCGGGCCTTTCCGGGTACGGGCATTCGTTTTAGTACGTTGACCGCGAACAGGCAATCCACGACGGTGGCGAACACCGCGGTAACAGCCGATCTCAGTAAGACGTTTAATATTTAAGGAAATTTCACGACGCAGGTCACCTTCAACCTTAACCGTTTTGTCGATCGTTTCACGCAGTTTGCTGACTTCATCTTCCGTCAAATCACGGACACGTGTATTAGCGCTAATGCCTGTTTCATTAAGAATTTTCTGAGAAGTCGTTTTACCGATTCCGAAAATATAAGTCAAGGCGATCTCAACGCGTTTGTCACGTGGCAAATCCACTCCAGCTATACGAGCCATTTTACGCTACACCCCCTTCTTAACCTTGTTTTTGTTTGTGTTTCGGATTTTCGCAAATCACCATAACAGTCCCTTTGCGGCGGATTACTTTACATTTCTCGCAAATGGGCTTTACAGAAGGTCTTACCTTCATGTTAATTACCTCCTCAAAGTTTTGCGAAGCAAAACTTTTTTCGTAGTTCCCATCTATTTACGGTAAGTTATACGACCTTTTGATAAATCATAAGGCGATAACTGCACGACCACTTTGTCTCCGGTCAAAATACGGATAAAGTGCATCCGCAATTTACCGGATACATGGGCAAGTATTTGATGACCGTTCTCAAGCTCAACCTTAAACGTTGCGTTTGGCAACGGTTCAAGGACAGTACCTTCTACTTCAATGACATCTTCCTTAGCCACAGTTAGTCTCCTTTCTCATCAGCACTTATTCCGGTGGGT
Source organism: Paenibacillus sp. FSL H8-0175 (assembly GCF_045040615.1). Classification (NCBI taxonomy): domain Bacteria; kingdom Bacillati; phylum Bacillota; class Bacilli; order Caryophanales; family Paenibacillaceae; genus Paenibacillus; species Paenibacillus sp. FSL H8-0175. Next base: position 6,501,215 of record NZ_CP150299.1, read on the forward strand.
CCAGCATACTTCATGACTGCGAATCGCAGCTTTCCGTTTGTTACCCGCCCAGTTTCCTTCAAACTGTCCACAACCTCACTGCTGATGAAGGGTATGAGCTCAAGATGAAGAATATTCTTCTTCTTTGGCCCATCAAACTTACGTTTGTCTCCATCTGCAATGTATACAAATCTGCTATCAACAACTGCGATAACAACGGCTGCCTCTCCGGCATCTTTGCCTTTGAGAATTCTCACTAATTGACCAACCTGCGGGCTGCTCACAGTATTCAAGAGGAGATCACCTACGCATTCAGTTTTGTGAAAATTTCCATGCCGTCCGGAGTAACTGCTACTGTATGCTCGAAGTGAGCACATAGTGAGCCATCAACCGTAACGACAGTCCAGTTATCTTCCAGTGTTCTGACATGTCTCTTTCCTGCGTTTACCATCGGCTCAATCGCGAGCACCATACCCGGTTTCAGACGTGGTCCGCGGTCCGCTATGCCATAATTCGGAATTTGCGGTTCTTCATGCAGTTTTGCCCCAATACCATGACCAACATACTCACGTACGACTGAGAAACCAGCCTCTTCGATGTATTGCTGAATAGCATGGGAGATTGTAAACAAGCGCACATCCGGCTTAACTAACGCCAGTCCCGCGTACAAGGAGCCTTCCGTAACGTCCAGCAAACGCTGAGCCTCTTCGGAAATGCTGCCCACACCGTAGGTCCAGGCGGAATCACCGTGATAACCGCGGTACTCTGCACCGATATCCAGCGTAACAATATCGCCTTCGATCAGTTTACGTTTACCTGGAAATCCATGCACCAATTGTTCGTTGACTGAAGCGCAAATGCTGGCAGGAAAACCGTTGTAGCCTTTGAAAGACGGCACAGCATCTTGACTGCGAATGTATTGATCGGCGATTCTGTCGAGCTCGCCCGTTGTAATGCCAGGCTCAATGGCCTGAGCAATAAGACGGTGACTCTCGGCAACAATTCGACCAGCTTCCCTCATAAAGGCAAGTTCCTGTTCGGATTTACAAATGATCATTACATTAACCCCGCATTAAAGACACGATTTCAGAAGTAACGACATTAATTTCGTTTTCCCCGTTTACCTGACGCAAAAGACCTTTATTATCATAAAACGCAAGCAGCGGCGCTGTTTTATTATCATACTCATCCAGGCGCTTGCCTACACTTTCTTCGTTGTCATCCGGACGTTGATATAATTCACCGCCATCAATGTCGCAAATGCCATCTTGCTTCGGCGGGTTGAAGATTAAATGGTAGGATGCTCCGCAAACGCTGCAGATACGACGTCCAGTAAGACGCGCCATTAGCAATCCACGGTCAACATTCAAGTTGATGACATGATCCAAAGAAGTGTTCAAACGGCTAAGAATATCATCCAGCGCTTCCGCTTGCGAAAGAGTTCTTGGAAAACCATCCAATAGAAATCCTTTTTCGCAATCGGACTGCTGCAGCCGTTCTTCGACTATCCCAATGGTCACATCATCTGGTACAAGCAAACCTTGATCTATAAATGATTTGGCCTTCAATCCAACCGGAGTTTCCTGTTTGATTGCCAAACGGAAAGCATCTCCTGTCGAAATATGAGGAATACCAAATTCTTTAACGATTTCTGCCGCTTGTGTTCCCTTGCCTGCCCCAGGAGGGCCCATGAATAAAATGTTCACGATTTCTCTCTCCCCCCAAAAGTTCGCCACCAAGCAAGAAACAGCATAATAGGTGCCGGGAAGAATAAAAACTTAAGCTTCACCGGAACCTATCACCTATTTATTGATGAAGCCTTTGTAATGGCGTTTGATCAAATGGCTCTCGATCTGCTTCATAGTATCCAATGCCACGCCGATTACGATAAGGAGCGCAGTACCACCAATTCGAACTTCTTTGGGCAATCCGGATAAAGCACCGAAGAACATCGGTAGTACAGAGATCAAAGCTAGGAACAACGCGCCTGACATAGTCAAACGAGACATTACTCTAGTCAGATATTTCTCTGTAGCTTTACCAGGACGGATACCTGGGATGTAACCACCATTCTTCTTCATGTTATCGGCCATCTGCTGAGGATTCATCTGCACGAACGTATAGAAGAACGTAAACCCGATGATCATCACTACATACAGAAGCATACCAAGCGGAGCATCGGTTGCCAAATATTTGGTAATCCATTGTGCCCAGGCATGTGTTGACCAGAAACTGGAGAGAACAACTGGGAACTGAAGCAATGATACGGCGAAAATTACCGGAATTACACCAGCCGCATTAATTTTCAGCGGAATATGTGTATTCTGTCCACCGTACATTTTGTTGCCAACTACGCGTTTAGCATATTGAACAGGAATCTTCCGAATACCTTGCTGCACGAAGATAACTGCTGTAATAATCGCTACAATCACAATCAGCACAATAACGACTTTAAGAATATTCAGGAACACCTGATCCGGCTGAATAAAACTTGAGTTAGCCGTACTTGTGATATATCCCGGTATGGCGGCGACGATTCCCGCAAAAATCAGGATCGAAATCCCGTTCCCGATTCCCTTTTCGGTAATCTGTTCACCAAGCCACATCAAGAAAGAAGTACCTGCCGTCAAGATAATGGCAACCAGCAAGTAATCAGCAAATGTCGCATTCGGCATCATTTGAGTATTGTATATCCGGTTAAACCCTATCGACGTAGCAAAACCTTGGATCAGGGCTAATATCACTGTACCGTAACGAGTGATTTGCGCCAATTGTTTTTTTCCGTGCTCCCCTTGTTTAGCCCATTCAGCAAACTTAGGAACAACATCCATCGACAGCAATTGCACGATGATGGATGCTGTAATGTACGGATAAATACTGATCGCAAATATCGAGAAGTTTTTGAGCGCTCCGCCCGAGAAGGTGTTCAATAGTCCCATCAAAGCGTCACCGCTCTGATTTGCTGTTGCCAGTACATCTTTGTTTACACCAGGAACCGGAACAAACGAACCGATACGGTAGATAAACAGAATGAACAAGGTAAACAGGATCTTTTTGCGCAAATCTTCAACATGCCAGATATTCTTAAGCGTCTTGAACATTAGATCACCTCGGTTTTACCGCCGGCAGCCTCGATTTTCTCTACCGCAGATTGAGAGAACTTATTTGCTTGTACAGTCAATTTTACGGTCAACTCACCGTTGCCGAGAATCTTGATGCCGCTTTTGGAATTCTTGACAACACCAGTTTCAAGCAACAACTGCGGAGTCACTTCAGTTCCTTCTGCAAAGCTATTCAGATCTTCCAGGTTCACAATCGCATACTCTTTACGGGTAGGATTGACGAAACCACGTTTAGGCAGACGACGATAGAGCGGATTTTGTCCACCCTCGAAGCCCGGACGAACACCACCGCCAGAACGTGAGTTTTGACCTTTGTGACCGCGACCGGAAGTTTTACCATTTCCGCTACTAGGACCACGACCAACGCGATTGCGTTCTTTGCGGGAACCAGGAGCTGGAGCAAGTTCATGTAACTTCATCGTTTGCACCTCCTTATGTTTGTTAATTTATGCGAGGCGTTTAGCCTTCAATTTCAGTTACAGATAGCAAGTGACTCACTTTATTGATCATTCCGCGAATTGCAGGACTGTCATTGTGAACCACTGTCGTGTTGAGTTTACGCAGGCCGAGCGTCTTAACAGTAACACGTTGTGTTTCTGGACGTCCGATTACACTACGTACGAGGGTAATTTGCAATTTTGCCATTGACGTTCCCCTCCTTAACCGCGCAATTCTTCGACAGATTTGCCGCGAAGTTTCGCGACCTCTTCAATGCGTTTCAGACGGGAAAGTCCCTCCAAAGTTGCATTGACCATGTTCATGGAATTCGAAGAACCCAGTGATTTTGTCAAAATGTCGCCAACGCCTGCCAATTCCAATACCGCACGAACTGGACCGCCAGCGATAACGCCAGTACCCTCTGATGCTGGTTTCAACAACACGCGTCCTGCGCCGAAGTGTCCAGTAACGAGATGGGGAATCGAAGTTCCTACGATTGGGATGTGAATCAGGTTTTTCTTGGCGTCTTCAATGCCTTTACGGATGGCATCCGGAACTTCGCCGGCTTTACCGATACCAGCACCGACGTAGCCGTTGCCGTCGCCCACAACAACAAGTGCACTAAAGCTGAAACGGCGTCCGCCTTTTACAACTTTTGCAACACGGTTAATGTGTACAACTCTTTCTGTCAGTTCTAAACTGTTCGGATCTACACGCAAGTCGTTAACCTCCTTTTAAGAATTATTCTAGAATTCAAGACCAGCTTCACGAGCTGCATCAGCCAATGCTTGAATCCGTCCATGGTACAAGTAACCTCCGCGGTCGAATACGACCACTGCATATCCTTTTTCTTTGGCACGCTCAGCGACCAATTGGCCAACTTTCGCTGCAGCTTCAACGCTACCGCCATTACCGATATTAGCGCTCAGATCTTTATCAAGTGTAGAAGCGGATACGATAGTAACCCCTTTAACATCATCGATCAGTTGAGCGTAGATGTGTTTCGAAGAACGGAATACGTTCAAACGTGGACGCTCAGTAGTTCCCTGGATCTTCTTACGAACACGCAGGTGTCTTTTGAGACGAGCCTTGTTTTTATCTTCTTTTGTAATCATGACTTCCCTTTCACTCCCTTCAGTTTGCCGTAAACAGCTTCACTTTAAGATGCACGGGGTATCTTACAATTAAGTTTAAACTGGTTATTTCTTCTTACCAGCTTTACCTTCTTTGCGGATGATACGCTCGCCTTCATATTTGATACCTTTACCTTTATACGGTTCTGGTTCACGAACGGAACGGATTTTAGCAGCGTATGCGCCAACGCGTTCTTTATCGATACCTTTAACGATGATCTTCGTGTTCGCAGGAACTTCGAACTCGATACCAGCTTCCGGTGTAATTTCAACCGGGTGGGAATAACCAACGTTCAGAACGATTTTATCTCCGGATTTGCTTGCACGATATCCGACCCCAACCAGTTCCAGAGATTTCGAGAAACCTTCAGTCACACCTGCTACCATGTTGTTGACAACGGAGCGGGTTGTGCCGTGAAGTGAACGATGCAATTTGTTATCCGACGGGCGAACAACGGTAATTTCGTTATTTTCAACTGTAACCTTCATGTCTTTATGAAGCTCACGAGTCAAAGAACCTTTTGGACCTTTTACTGTAATAACGGCGTTGTCCAAAGTGACATCTACACCGCTAGGTACTGCGATTGGTTTGCGACCAATACGAGACATGTGTTGCACCTCCTTATCTTGTGACGTTTATTACCAAATGTAGCAGACAACTTCTCCGCCAGATTTTGATTGACGAGCTTCTTTGTCGGTCATAACTCCCTTAGATGTGGAGATAATCGCGATTCCTAGACCACCGAGTACACGAGGCACTTCATTGCTCTTCGTGTATACGCGAAGGCCTGGTTTACTGATTCTTTTCAAACCAGAAATAACACGCTCTTGGTTAGGGCCGTATTTCAAGAAGATACGGATAATCCCTTGTTTGCTATCTTCAACGAATTCCGCATCGCGGATGAAACCTTCACGCTTCAAAATGTCAGCGATTTGTTTCTTCATAGTAGAAGCAGGCATTTCTACCGTCTCGTGACGCACAATGTTAGCGTTACGAATACGAGTAAGCATATCTGCAATAGGATCAGACATAGTCATGTGTGTAAACCTCCTTCCCGTTTATAAACTTCTTACCAACTTGCTTTTTTCACGCCAGGGATCTGGCCTTTATAAGCTAATTCACGGAAACAAATTCTGCAAATTTTGAACTTTTGCAGTACCGAATGTGGACGACCACAACGTTCGCAACGTGTATATGCACGTACTTTAAACTTAGGCGTACGTTGTTGTTTAACTTTCATCGAAGTTTTTGCCACTTAGCCTGACACCTCCTAAACATTTTCGGAGAAAATGGATTAACCGACTTTATTTTGCGAAAGGCATTCCCAGCTGACCCAGCAGCTCGCGGGATTCCTCGTCCGTCTTAGCAGTCGTTACAATAACGATGTCCATACCGCGGACTTTATCCACTTTGTCATATTCGATCTCGGGGAAGATCAATTGTTCTTTAAGACCAAGTGTGTAGTTACCACGGCCGTCAAAGGCTTTAGTGGAAACACCACGGAAGTCACGTACACGTGGAAGTGTTACGTTGAACAATTTGTCCAGGAAGTAATACATACGCTCTCCGCGCAGTGTTACTTTAACCCCAATCGGCATATTTTCGCGTAGTTTGAAACCAGCGATGGATTTTTTAGCTTTAGTGATTACTGGTTTTTGACCAGCGATCAACTGCATGTCATTAACTGCAGCATCAAGTACTTTGGAGTTTTGAACAGCGTCACCCACACCCATGTTGATGACAACCTTCTCGATCTTAGGCACTTGCATAACAGTTGTATAGTTAAACTTCTGCATCAAAGCAGGTGTAATTTCGTTAAGAAAACGTTCTTTCATTCTTGCTGCCATGAAGATTTAACCTCCTTTCTTAAGGGCTAGATTAGTCGATAATCTCTCCGGATCTTTTAGCAATCCGAACTTTTTTACCATTGTCCAAAACTTTGTAACCGATACGGGTTACTTTGCCGGTCTTCGGATCGATGTGCATTACGTTGGACACATGAATCGAAGCTTCCTGCTCAATAATTCCACCCTGTGGATTCAGCTGGTTCGGCTTTTGGTGTTTTTTCACCATATTGACGCCTTCTACCAGAACGCGGTTTTCACGAGGATAAGCAGCGATGACACGGCCTTTTTTGCCTTTGTCTTTACCACTGATCACAAGCACCACGTCATCTTTCTTCACGTGCAGTTTATTGTTATGGGATTCCAGAACTTTTTTCACTCTAGGCATTTATTACACCTCCTATAACTAACCTTCAACTTATTGGTGCCGTGTTTATTAGATAACTTCCGGTGCCAAGGAAACGATCTTCATGTAGTCTTTATCGCGAAGTTCGCGAGCAACTGGTCCAAAGATACGTGTTCCACGAGGGCTTCTGTCGTCTTTAACAACAACAGCTGCATTTTCGTCGAATGCGATGTAAGATCCATCTTTACGACGAACGGAACGTTTCGTACGAACAACTACCGCTCTAACAACATCACCTTTTTTGACAACGCCGCCTGGTGTTGCTTGTTTAACGGAACAAACGATCAAATCACCGATTGCTGCTGTACGGCGTCCAGTACCACCCAGTACGCGGATACACATCAGTTCCTTCGCACCAGAGTTGTCAGCCACATGCAAACGTGTAAATGGTTGAATCATTATAATTTCCTCCTTCCGGAAAAACTCTCTTGATTATCTTAGATGATAACCGCTGCTTCTACCACTTCAACTAGTCTCCAACGTTTGTCCTTAGACAACGGACGAGTTTCCATGAGTTTTACGGTATCGCCAATCTTTGCAACATTTCCCTCATCATGTGCTTTGAATTTCTTCGTAGACTTGATGCGTTTGTGGTACAAATTGTGTTTCTTATAGGTTTCAACAGCAACTACGATGGTTTTATCCATTTTATCACTGACCACTTTACCGATTAGCACTTTACGTGCATTACGTTCTTCACTCATTAGTTAGCCTCCTTCCTGAATACGGATCTGCGATCCGTCTCACTTAACTAATCCCAAGCACTCTTTGATGGATCACGGTTTTAGCACGAGCTATTTCCTTACGCACGTCACGAATCCGAGTTGGGTTGTCCAATTGGCCAGTTGCCAATTGAAAACGGAGATTAAAAAGTTCCTCTTTGAATCCAGCGATCTTTTGTTCAATCTCAGCAGTGGTTAAGTTGCGAAGTTCATTAGCTTTCATTTGCTTCACCACCCAATTCTTCACGTTTCACAAACTTAGTCTTTACAGGCAGCTTGTGAGCGGCAAGACGCATCGCTTCACGAGCGATTTCTTCCGACACGCCTCCGAGTTCGAACATAATCTTGCCCGGTTTAACTACGGCTACCCATTTCTCAACGTTACCTTTACCACTACCCATACGAACCTCGAGAGGCTTTTGAGTAATAGGTTTATCTGGGAAAATCTTGATCCAAACTTGACCGCCACGTTTGATATAACGTGTCATCGCGATACGAGCAGCTTCGATCTGACGGTTAGTGATCCAAGACGGTTCAAGTGCAACCAGGCCGAATTCGCCGAAGTTCAATTCAGTACCGCCTTTTGCCATACCCTTCATGTGTCCGCGTTGTTGCTTGCGGTGTTTTACGCGTTTTGGTACCAACATGATTAGTTGCCTCCTTCCTGAGCAGCTTGTTTCTTAGCTGGGGGAAGAACTTCTCCACGGTAGATCCATACTTTTACGCCGATAAGACCGTAAGTTGTATGTGCTTCAGCCGTTCCGTAATCGATATCGGCACGAAGCGTATGAAGTGGAACTGTTCCTTCGCTATAACCTTCTGAACGAGCAATCTCAGCTCCGCCAAGACGTCCGCCCACTTGAGTTTTAATCCCTTTTGCGCCAGAACGCATAGTTCTTTGAATCGCTTGTTTGAGGGCACGACGGAACGATACACGACGTTCCAATTGTTGAGCAATGCTCTCAGCTACAAGAATTGCATCCAATTCAGGGTGCTTGATTTCATTGATGTTGATGTGTACTTTTTTGCCACCAGCGATTGCTGTAACTGCGCTGCGAAGTACTTCTACTTCTGCTCCGCCTTTACCAATAACCATACCTGGTTTAGCTGTATGAATTGTAACGTTCACGCGGCTAGCCGCTCTTTCGATCTCGATATGGGAAACAGCGGAATCCTTCAATTTGCCTTTAAGGTATTCCCGGATTTTGACGTCTTCCATCAGAAGAGTACCGAAATCTTTTCCTGCATACCATTTAGATTCCCAATCGCGAATAATACCGATTCGGAGTCCGATTGGATTTACCTTTTGACCCACGTGTTATCCCTCCTTATTTCTCAGATACCACCAGTGTAATGTGGCTCGTGCGTTTATTGATCCGACTTGCGCGGCCCATGGCGCGCGGACGGAAACGTTTCATAGTAGGTCCTTGGTTAACGAAAACCTCGCTAACGAACAAACTGTTCACGTCCAAAGAATAGTTATGCTCAGCATTCGCAATTGCCGAATTAAGCAACTTTTCAACGACCGGAGAAGCGGATTTCGGAGTGTGGCGAAGAATAGCAATTGCTTCCCCCACTTGCTTACCGCGAATCAAGTCAACAACCAGTTTCGCTTTACGAGCGGAAATTCGCACCGATCTTGCATGTGCTTTTGCTTCCATTGTTTAACCTCCTTTCAAACAGAGACCTTATTATTATCTTCTTGTTTTCTTATCGTCACCCGCGTGGCCTTTGTAAGTACGTGTTGGCGCGAACTCGCCCAACTTGTGACCTACCATATCTTCTGTTACGTATACAGGCACGTGTTTACGGCCGTCATATACACCAAACGTATGTCCGATAAACTGAGGGAAAATGGTTGAGCGACGGGACCAAGTTTTAACAACAACCTTTTTCTCAGCCTCGTTCAGTTCCTCAACTTTTTTAAGCAGGTAGCCATCGATAAACGGCCCCTTCTTTAAACTGCGACCCATGTGTGAATCCTCCCTTCATCCGGTTCTTCAAACCGCGAATCGACGCTTCGCGCTTTATTAACTTGCCAGAAGCGTCTTATTTAGTGCGGCGGCGAACGATATATTTATCAGATGCCTTGTTTTTCTTACGCGTTTTGTAACCAAGGGTTGGTTTGCCCCATGGAGACATTGGCGATTTACGTCCGATTGGAGCGCGACCTTCACCACCACCGTGTGGGTGATCGTTAGGGTTCATTACTACCCCGCGAACTTCAGGACGACGGCCCAGCCAGCGACTACGTCCAGCTTTACCGATTTTGATCAATTCGTGATCTTCGTTACCTACGGAACCGATAGTTGCACGGCATACGCTAAGGATCTTACGAACCTCACCGGATGACAAACGAACGGAACAGTATTTTTCTTCTTTACCAAGCAATTGAGCTTCTGTACCAGCTGCACGAACCAATTGTCCGCCTTTACCTGGTTTCAACTCAATGTTGTGGATAACTGTACCTACTGGAATGTTCTCCAGTGGAAGACTGTTACCAATTTTGATGTCAGCCGCAGGACCGGACTCTACTTTATCCCCAACTCTTAGACCTTTAGGAGCGATGATATAACGTTTCTCTCCATCAGCATAGTGGATCAAAGCAATATTAGATGTGCGGTTCGGGTCATACTCGATTGTAGCAACGCTACCTGGTATGCCGTCTTTAGTCCGCTTGAAGTCGATAATACGGTATTTACGTTTATGTCCGCCGCCATGGTGACGAACCGTAATTTTACCTTGGTTGTTGCGTCCCGCATGTTTGAACAGCGGAGAAAGCAACGATTTCTCTGGCTGGTTTGTTGTAATTTCTTCAAACGTAGACACGGACATAGCGCGTCTTGCCGGAGAGGTCGGTTTGTACTTTTTGATTGGCACTGTAGTTCCCTCCTTACTTCAACAGAGTATTATTCTACCGCTTCAAAAAATTCAAGCGGTTTGCTGTCCGGGCTAAGCTTAACGATGGCTTTTTTCCACTCTGGAGTGTAACCAGAATATTTACCATAACGTTTCAGTTTGCCAGGTACACGCATTGTGTTCACATTAGTTACTTTTACTTTGAAAATAGCCTCGACAGCTTTTTTGATTTCGGTTTTGTTAGCACGGATATCCACTTCAAAAGCGTATTTCATTTCGCTCATGTAGTCGGAAGTACGTTCCGTAATCACCGGACGTTTGATAATATCACGAGGATCTTTCATTACGCGAACACCTCCTCTACCTTCAGAACTGCTTCTTTAGTGATGATCAGTTTGTCGTACGTCAGTACGTCAAGAACATTAATGCCGTCAGCCGCTACGAATTTCACCCCAGGGATGTTACGAGCGGAAAGTGCTACGTTATCATCATAGCTAGTAGCTACGATCAACGCTTTACGATCTACTTTCAGGTTGTTCAAGATTGCTGCGAATTCTTTCGTCTTCGGAGCATTCATTGTCAAGCTATCCAATACGATAATGTCATTCTCGAGTACTTTCGAGGACAAAGCGGATTTGATCGCCAAACGACGAACCTTCTTAGGCAGTTTCCAGGAATAGCTACGTGGTGTTGGTCCGAAGACAACGCCGCCGCCTTTCCATTGTGGAGAACGAATGGAGCCTTGACGAGCGCGACCTGTACCTTTTTGTTTCCAAGGTTTACGTCCACCGCCACGAACTTCAGAACGTCCTTTTACTTTGTGTGTACCACGACGTAGGGAAGCTCTTTGCATAAGCGCAGCTTCATGTAGAACGTGCTCATTCGGTTCAATACCGAATACTGTATCGCTCAGTTCCACTTCACCAACTTCGTTGCCACTAATATTAAAAAGTGTTACTTTTGGCATTTCATGTTCCTCCTTTCTTCAATAATTATTTCTTAACGGTTTGTTTAACTTTCACGAAGCTGTTTTTAGGACCTGGGATAGCGCCTTTAACCAGCAATACGTTACGTTCAACATCAACCTTGATAATTTCAAGCTTTTGAACCGTAATAGTCGTGTGACCCATATGTCCTGGAAGGCGTTTGCCCTTAGGAACACGGTTAGCTTGGATAGAACCCATGGAACCCGGTCTTCTGTGGTAACGCGATCCGTGTGCCATTGGTCCGCGGCTTTGTCCCCAACGTTTGATGTTACCTTGGAAACCTTTACCTTTAGATGTACCAGTTACGTCAACAAATTCGCCCTCAGCAAAGATATCAGCCTTCAGCTCTTGTCCAACCTCGAGAGACCCGAGATCAACACCGCGAATTTCACGAACGTAGCGCTTAGGTGTTGCATTTGCCTTTTTGGCGTGACCCTGTTCAGGCTTATTGGAACGTTTTTCTTTTTTATCAGAAAAGCCCAATTGCACTGCTTCATATCCGTCGATATTCAGGTCTTTCTTTTGCAGTACTACACAAGGTCCTGCTTCGATAACAGTAACAGGAATTACGTTACCTTCTGGAGTAAACACTTGAGTCATACCGAGTTTTTTTCCTAAGATACCTTTCAATGTTGACACCTCTTTTCTTTTCCTAAATTACTTAAAATAGAATTACAATTTGATTTCGATATCTACACCGGACGGTAGATCCAAGCGCATCAAGGCATCCACAGTTTGTGGTGTTGGGTTCACAATATCGATCAAACGTTTGTGAGTCCGTTGTTCAAACTGTTCACGGGAATCCTTGTACTTGTGTACCGCACGGAGAATAGTAATGATTTGCTTCTCAGTTGGTAACGGAATCGGCCCGGACACACCTGCACCCGAACGTTTTGCTGTTTCAACAATCTTCTCAGCGGATTGATCAAGAATTCTGTGGTCGTATGCTTTCAAGCGAATACGAATTTTTTGCTTTGCCATTTTAGTCCCTCCTTCTATCGCCCAATTTGGTATCGGACATACTCCGTGAAAATTTTCTGACCTCGTCCCCATGGCAAAGGGGCCGGGTGTGTCAGTAACCTCTCACATCATCGCAACGTCTCAGAACAACATTTATTATTATATATAATAGGCAGCAGTATTGCAAGCGAAAATAGAAAAACAACGCATATTTTTTTCATGCGCTGTTCTTCTACTATATATATGTTAAAGATTCTCTGTGGCAGACTTAAAAAACTCTGCGGAGGAAGCAGTCTGAGCCGTTGCTGTTCCGATCCCCTCGATGGTTTGGATTAAGGTTCTTATTTCTTCTTCCACTATTACAATCTCCTGTGTACTGCTACGCATAGCGTCTACAATATCAGAGAACAAAAGACTAGTCTCAACCGATTGGTGCTTCCCATTCTTAGTTAACTCCTGCACCTTACGAATCTCTTCTACAACCTGCTGAGTGAGTAGACCTGATTTATTTGTTAGCTCTACGATCTGAATTACAGTACTCTTAGTATCCTCTGCAAGCCGGCTAACTTCTTGAGCAACCACACTAAAACCTCTACCATGCTCACCGGCTCTAGCGGCTTCAATCGTTGCATTAAGTGAGAGGATTTTAGTCTGATCGGCAATTTCCCTTACTGAGTTCACAATTTTTTGAATTTGCTTAGAGGAATCGCTTAACTCAATGATCGAGTCTTCCATCTCACTGGTGGTCTGATATATAAGATTAATTTGCTCAGTCAAATCACCCAAGTGTTCATGCCCATCTGTAGCTAATCCCTGTGACTCCAGAGCGGATGCAGCCGTACGTTGGAATGTTCTACTTACTTCATTGCTGCTTGCCACTAGCTGCTTCACAGCAGCATTAGTATCGATGCTATAATCTATCAATTCAACGCTAAACTCTGAAATTTTTTGTTTTAATTCATTTTTCACCAATAGATATTGCTCTTCCTTCTCTTTTATGTTCTCCTTCTCATATTCTTCTAGAACCAGCTGCTGCTCAAGGTTAAGGAGCTTGGTCACGGTCTGAACCACTCGAAGGCGTGTATTATCATCGTTTGTTTCATTATATATAACGCGTATAAATACGTTCTGAAGATTCTGAAAAGCAGATAAATACCATTTAGGCTCAAGCCCTACTTTTTTATGAATATTAGCGATCATTAGACGCTTTGCTATGTACTCATCATCAACCTTTCCATTAAAAATCTCTAGAATATGACCACGAAGAGTAGTTTTCAACCTCTCTATACTGCTATGCTCTAAAATAATAGCTTCAAGTTTATTTACGCCTAATACCGAATTGTAAAATTGATCAATGATATAGTCTATATTCTGCTCAACAACAGGTTTCACCCTGCGTAGTAAGTTCAAATCTGCTTCAGTTAGATCAATCATTCTCATCTGCTCGTTAAGCTCACCATGTCCCTCCAGCTTATGAAAAGACTCTGCCACAGAATGATTCTGATCCTTGAAGTCTAAGGAATGAGAGGCAGGAGAATCTACATTATTATTACGTGCATTTAACGCATGCATGAAGGAAAAAGGACATTTCCCCATATTACCACTCTCCCACAATTCCTATTATTTTACATTATTATTCCTCCTTCATTTTACTCTATCATTAGTATAATTGTAAACAATTGATTGTTGTAATTTGACGAATTATGTAGAAAAAGATCATATTGTTATGCTTTATTATCAATTGGTGTCGAATATTAAATCTTTCTCAGAAAAAAACAAAAAAAGCCCCTGATTCTCCGCAAGAAGAATCAGGGGTGTTTGTAATTCGGAATCTACCCGCAGATAGAAGTCGAATTATTATTTTTGGATAGAAGCTACGCTACCAGCACCAACTGTACGGCCACCTTCGCGAATGGAGAATTTAGTACCTTCTTCAATAGCGATTGGGGAGATCAGTTGTACGGTTACGGAGATGTTATCACCAGGCATAACCATTTCAGTACCTTCTGGCAAGTTGATGATACCAGTTACGTCAGTTGTACGGAAGTAGAACTGTGGACGGTATCCAGTGAAGAAAGGCTTGTGACGGCCACCTTCTTCTTTTGTCAGAACGTAAATTTGAGCAGTGAACTCAGTGTGTGGTTTAACGGAGTTCGGCTTAGCCAATACTTGGCCACGCTCGATCATGTTACGGTCAACACCACGAAGCAATGCTCCGATGTTGTCCCCAGCTTGAGCGGAATCCAGCAATTTACGGAACATTTCTACGCCCGTAACTACGGATTTCTTAGTATCTTCGTGAATACCAACGATTTCGATTTCTTCTCCGACTTTAACTGTTCCGCGTTCTACGCGACCAGTTGCCACAGTACCGCGGCCAGTGATGGAGAATACATCTTCGACAGGCATCAAGAAAGGCTTGTCAGTTTGACGCTCAGGAAGTGGAATGTACTCATCGATTGTTTCAAACATTTCGATGATTTTTTTAGCGTAATCGCCATCTGGGTTTTGCAGAGCTTCACGAGCAGAACCACGGATGATTGGAGTATCGTCGCCTGGGAAGTCATACTCGCTAAGCAAGTCACGAACTTCCATTTCAACCAATTCCAACAACTCTTCGTCTTCAACCATGTCGCATTTGTTCAAGAAGACAACGATGTAAGGAACGCCTACTTGACGGGACAACAGGATGTGCTCGCGAGTTTGTGGCATTGGGCCATCAGCTGCGGATACAACCAGGATAGCTCCGTCCATTTGCGCTGCGCCAGTGATCATGTTTTTAACATAGTCGGCGTGACCAGGGCAGTCTACGTGAGCGTAGTGACGGTTAGGAGTTTCATATTCAACGTGGGAAGTGGAGATTGTGATACCACGTTCGCGCTCTTCAGGAGCTTTGTCGATTTGATCGAATGCGATAGCTGCGCCACCGTAAGTTTTGGACAATACAGTAGTGATTGCAGCAGTCAGAGTCGTTTTACCATGGTCGACGTGACCAATAGTACCGATGTTAACGTGCGGTTTGTTACGTTCAAACTTTGCCTTTGCCATTTGAACAGTTCCTCCTTAATGTGGGGTTCCTTATATTTGAGCCGCCCGCATACGTGTAATCTTAGATGACTGAGTGTTTATACCCGGGACGGCAAGTTAAAACTGGTAATTATTCAGCGCCTTTGTTCTTTGCAGCGATCTCTTCCGCAATGGATTTAGGAACTTCTTCATAGTGAGAAAGCTCCATTGAGAATACGCCACGTCCTTGTGTACCAGAACGAAGTGTTGTAGAGTATCCGAACATTTCGGAAAGAGGCACCTTAGCACGGATAATTTGCGCTCCACCACGGGAATCCATACCTTCGATACGGCCACGGCGGGAGTTCAGCATACCCATTACATCACCCATATATTCCTCAGGAACAGTTACTTCTACTTTCATGATTGGCTCAAGCAGGACAGGCTTACACTTGTCTTTAGCTGCTTTGAGTGCCATCGAACCGGCAATTTTAAATGCCATTTCGTTGGAATCGACATCATGATAAGAACCATCTACGATGGTAGCTTTAACGTCTACTAGCGGGAAGCCAGCAAGTACGCCGTTTTTCATTTGTTCTTCAATACCCGCAAGTGCAGGAGCGATGTACTCTCTAGGAACCGAGCCACCAACAACTTTACTTTCGAATTTGCTACCAGTACCTGGTTCGAGGGGTTCAAACTCAACCCATACGTGACCGTATTGACCACGACCACCAGATTGGCGTACAAATTTACCTTCGACGCGAGCAGGTGCCTTGAACGTTTCGCGGTAAGCAACCTGTGGTTTACCCACATTGGTTTCTACTTTGAACTCACGACGCATACGGTCGATGATGATGTCCAAGTGAAGTTCACCCATACCAGCCAGGATTGTTTGGCCTGTTTCTTCATCAGTGTGAGCACGAAGAGTTGGATCCTCTTCAGTCAACTTTCCGAGAGCAACGCCCATTTTATCTTGGTCAGCTTTAGTTTTTGGTTCAACAGCGATCTCGATAACTGGATCAGGGAAGTTCATTGATTCCAGAATTACTGGATTCTTCTCATCACACAGTGTATCACCTGTACTGGTATCTTTCAAACCAACAGCAGCTGCGATGTCGCCAGAATACACGATGGAAATTTCTTGACGGCTGTTCGCATGCATTTGAAGGATACGACCAATACGTTCACGCTTGTTCTTAGTTGCATTAACTACGTATGATCCAGACTCAAGTACGCCTGAGTAAACACGGAAGAACGTAAGTTTACCAACATAAGGGTCTGTCATGATTTTAAATGCCAAAGCTGCAAACGGCTCTTCATCCGAAGAGTGACGAACAGCTTCTGTACCGTCATCAAGATGTCCAGTAATAGCTGGAACGTCAAGAGGAGATGGCAAGTAATCAACAACAGCATCCAGCATAAGCTGAATCCCTTTGTTTCGGTAGGAAGATCCAGCAATTACAGGGAACAATTTAACTTCAACTACGCCTTTGCGAATTGCAGCTTTAATTTCCGGAATTGTAATTTCTTCGCCTTCCAAATACTTCATAGTCAGATCCTCATCAAGTTCAGCAACTTTCTCGATCAACTCGAGACGCAGCTCCTCAACTTTGGCCAAATATTCTTCCGGAATATCCGTTACTTCGATGTTTTGGCCCAGATCATCTCTGAACATGTGTGCTTTTTGCTCAACTAGGTCGATAATACCAGTGAAATCACTTTCTGCACCAATTGGCAATTGAATAGCAACTGCATTGGCTTGAAGGCGATCACGCATAGTTTCGATTACGTTAAGGAAATCCGCACCGATAATGTCCATTTTGTTTACATATGCAATCCGGGGAACGTTATAACGGTCAGCCTGTCTCCATACGGTTTCAGACTGAGGCTCAACGCCCTCTTTTGCACTAAATACACCAACTGCCCCATCCAATACACGCAGGGAACGTTCAACTTCAACAGTGAAGTCAACGTGTCCTGGGGTATCAATGATATTGATGCGGTGACCTTTCCACGCAGCAGTCGTAGCAGCGGACGTAATCGTGATTCCGCGCTCTTGTTCTTGCTCCATCCAGTCCATTGTAGCAGCACCCTCGTGAACTTCACCGATTTTGTGCGTACGGCCTGTATAGAAAAGAATCCGCTCTGTGGTAGTTGTTTTACCAGCATCAATATGCGCCATGATCCCGATGTTACGTGTATTTTTTAAGGAGAACTCTCTAGCCATGAAATGGATCTCCCTTCAAAATATAAGTTATTTGAATGACCTTTATCCTACCAACGGTAGTGAGCGAACGCTTTGTTTGCTTCAGCCATTTTGTGTGTATCTTCACGTTTCTTAACAGAAGCGCCTGTGTTGTTGGAAGCGTCGATGATCTCAGCCGCCAAACGCTCTTCCATAGTCTTCTCACCGCGGTTGCGAGAGTAGTTTACGAGCCAACGTAATCCCAGAGCAGTACGTCTCTCTGGTTTAACCTCGATAGGTACTTGATAGTTAGCACCACCGACACGACGAGCTTTGACTTCCAAAACCGGCATGATATTCTTGATGGCAGCTTCGAAAACTTCCATCGGATCTTTACCCGTACGTTCTTCAATCAATTTGAATGAATTGTACAGAATGCTTTGAGCGACACCTCTTTTACCACCCAGCATAATGCGGTTAATCAAACGAGTAACCAACTTGCTATTATACAACGGATCTGGCAATACGTCTCTCTTTGTAACTGGACCTTTGCGTGGCATGGATATCCCCCTTTCTTAAATGTTTATTATTCAGATATTGTTATCTTACTTCTTAGCTTTAGGACGTTTTGCACCGTATTTAGAACGAGCTTGCATCCGGTTAGCTACACCTGCTGTATCCAAAGCACCACGAACGATATGGTAACGAACCCCTGCAAGGTCCTTTACTTTACCTCCGCGAAGTAATACAACACTGTGCTCTTGTAAGTTATGTCCGATACCCGGGATATAAGCTGTTACCTCGAGACGGTTCGTCAAACGAACACGGGCATATTTACGAAGCGCTGAGTTTGGTTTACGTGGAGTCATTGTGCCTACACGAGTGCACACACCGCGTTTTTGCGGAGCGCTCAAATTTGTAGCCTCACGCTTGAGGGCGTTATACCCTTTTTGAAGAGCGGGAGATTTAGATTTTTCGATTTTGGCTTGACGGCCTTTACGAACCAATTGGTTAATTGTTGGCATGTTGTTGCCACCCCCTTCCTGAAATGATAGTCGATTTAAGAACTCTAAGCCCACAGACCCAGGCGGTTCATAAAAAGACAAATGAAAAGTTCTTGCCGCTGGTGTTCACCCCAGTACAAAAACATTTCTGTAGCTATTGTTTTAAGACGGCTGCCATCGCAGCGCCAACTTCTATTCCGCAGGCCTTGCCCAAATTCAGCATCGTATCCACATATGTGATCTTAACACCTTGTTTGTTACAAAGCAAAACTATCCTGGAAGTAAGCCTTTGATCTCCGTCCTCTGCCACATAGACTTCTGCGGCTAGGCCCAACTCTACCGCCTTGACGGTTTGTTTGGTACCGATCTTGACCTGAGCATCCTGTAGTCCTCTATCATCAGTCATTCTCTTTACCTCCAATGAACAAGGATAACATGGCTACTCACGCACCTTAGACATTTTAGCATTATCAATAGATGGTGTCAAGAAATTCAGCAACAATTTTTATAGAAATTATACACAGCAGAACACTCATGCCACACCTATGAGTAGGTATGACATGAGCACACTACCATGATTGCTAATTTATTCAGCAGGAACCGTCTCTAAAGATTCAAGTTCGCTTTCTGCATTTGGATCACTTAGCTTAACGTTACGGTAACGGTTCATCCCAGTACCTGCAGGAATCAACTTACCGATAATAACATTTTCTTTAAGTCCAAGCAACTTATCTACTTTACCTTTGATAGCAGCGTCTGTTAGGACACGAGTAGTTTCTTGGAATGATGCAGCTGACAAGAAGGAATCCGTTTCAAGAGACGCCTTGGTAATACCGAGCAAGACTGGTTTAGCAACAGCAGGCTCTTTACCAGACAAGATAGCTTCCTTGTTAGCACCTTCGTACTCATGAATATCCGCAAATGCACCTGGCAACAGACTTGTGTCACCTGCGTCAATGATACGGATCTTCCGAAGCATTTGCTTGATCATAACTTCAATGTGCTTATCATTGATCTCAACGCCTTGGTTACGGTATACACGCTGTACTTCTTGCAGAATGTAGTTTTGTACCCCACGGATCCCTTTGATACGCAGCATTTCTTTAGGGTCAATCGAACCGTCTGTCAGCTCATCGCCGGCTTCGATTTCTTGGCCTTCGCTAACACGTAGACGTGAACCATAAGTAATGGAATAAGTCTTGGATTCTGCTTCACCTTGAACCTCGATTTCGCGACGGTCTTTGGTTTCACGGATTTCCTTGATTACGCCATCGATCTCACTGATTGTAGCTTGACCTTTAGGGTTACGAGCTTCAAACAACTCCTGAATACGCGGCAAACCTTGAGTGATGTCATCACCGGCAACACCGCCGGTATGGAACGTACGCATTGTAAGCTGGGTTCCTGGTTCACCGATAGATTGTGCGGCAATAATACCAACTGCTTCACCAATCTCAACGTGTTTACCAGTTGCCAAGTTACGTCCGTAACATTTCTTACAAACACCATGACGGGCACGGCAGCTCAGTACAGAACGAATTTGCAGCTTAGTTACACCTGCGTTTACAATTGCCTCCGCTTTATCGGAGTCAATCAAATCATTGCGGTGAACAATGATTTCGCCTGTTTCTGGGTGACGAACAGTTTCGAAGCAGTAACGACCTTCAATACGGTCATACAGATCTTCGATAACTTCTTTACCATCCTGAATACGACTAACTGTGAAGCCTTTATCGGTTCCACAATCTTCTTCACGGACAATAACGTCCTGGGCAACGTCAACAAGACGACGAGTCAGATACCCTGAGTCAGCGGTACGAAGTGCGGTATCGGCAAGACCTTTACGCGCTCCGTGAGTGGAGATAAAGTACTCCAAGACGGTAAGACCTTCACGGAAGTTCGCCTTGATTGGCAATTCGAAAATCCGACCTGAAGGTGTTGCCATCAGACCACGCATACCACCCAGCTGAGTGATCTGCGATTTGTTACCACGCGCTTTAGAGTCAACCATGAGCATGATAGAGTTGAAACGGTCCATCGACTTAAGCAGGATGTTCGTAAGATCATCCTTAGTCTTCGACCAGATCTCAATAACACGGTCATACCGTTCGTCATTGGTGATCAAACCACGGCGATATTGGTTAGCAACCACATCAACCTTAGCTTCAGATTCTTTCAGGATGGTAACTTTCTCCTCAGGAACAATAACGTCCGACACGGCAACTGTAACACCAGAACGTGTGGAGTAAGTGAATCCGAGTTGTTTGATTTTATCCAAAATCATAGAAGTTTTGGTTGTGTGATAAGTTTCAAAACAACGAGCAATAATCAGACCCAGATATTCTTTACCTACAGCACTGGCTTCTGGAGCGGATTCAATCAGCTCGCGAATGTTCGCGCCTTTTTCGTAGATAAAGTATTTCTCTGGTGTGCCGTGCAGCAAGTTAGTTTTGGTTGCTTCGTTGATATAAGGGAAACTACTTGGGTAGATTTCATTAAAAATGATCTTACCGACCGTAGTAATCAACATTGCATTTTGTTGTTCTTCCGTAAAGCATGTTTTGCCAAGTGCTTTAGCCGGAATAGCAACACGAGCATGAAGTCCTGCAGTTCCGCGTTGGTAAGCTGATACAGCTTCGTTAACGGTACGCAGAATCATACCACTACCCTTTTCTTCCTTGTTATCCATGGTCAAGTAGAAAGTACCAAGGACCATATCCTGGGAAGGTGTTACAACTGGCTTACCGTCTTTAGGGTTCAAGATATTACCAGATGCAAGCATAAGAATGCGTGCTTCCGCTTGAGCTTCTGCAGACAGAGGAACGTGCACCGCCATTTGGTCACCGTCAAAGTCGGCATTGTACGCCGTACATACGAGTGGGTGAAGACGAATAGCGTGACCTTCCACCAAAATCGGTTCAAATGCTTGAATACCGAGACGGTGAAGTGTTGGTGCGCGGTTTAGAAGTACTGGGTGTTCTCTAATTACTTCTTCGAGTACATCCCAAACTTCAGGACTTACGCGTTCAACTTTACGTTTCGCGCTCTTTATGTTGTGGGCAAGGCCCTTATTAACCAATTCTTTCATAACAAAAGGCTTGAACAATTCTAACGCCATTTTCTTAGGAAGTCCGCACTGATACATCTTGAGGTACGGTCCTACTACGATAACGGAACGTCCAGAGTAGTCAACCCGTTTACCGAGCAAGTTCTGGCGGAAACGTCCTTGTTTACCTTTCAGCATATGGCTGAGCGATTTAAGCGGACGGTTACCAGGACCGGTTACCGGACGTCCCCGACGGCCGTTATCGATGAGAGCATCGACAGCTTCCTGGAGCATCCGTTTTTCGTTCTGCACGATAATGTCAGGAGCACCGAGATCAAGCAGTCTTTTCAGACGGTTGTTCCGGTTAATAACACGGCGATAGAGATCATTCAAATCAGACGTAGCAAAACGGCCACCATCCAACTGAACCATCGGACGAAGCTCCGGAGGAATAACCGGAAGAACATCCATGATCATCCAATCAGGCTTGTTGCCGGAGTTACGGAATGCTTCAATGACTTCCAGACGTTTGATCGCCCGGTTACGGCGTTGGCCTTGGGCCGTACGCAGTTCTTCTTTGAGGAATTCCAGCTCTTTATCAATGTCGATATCTTGAAGAAGCTTTTTAACAGCTTCAGCACCCATGCCGGCTTGGAAACCATAACCGTATTTTTCACGGTAGCTACGATATTCTTTCTCGGACAGAAGTTGTTTCTTTTCCAGTGGAGTTTCACCTGGATCCGTTACAACATAAGATGCGAAATAGATAATTTCTTCAAGTGATCTTGGAGACATATCTAGTGCAAGCCCCATGCGGCTTGGGATACCTTTGAAATACCAGATATGAGATACCGGAGCAGCCAATTCAATGTGACCCATACGTTCACGACGAACTTTAGCACGGGTAACCTCAACGCCACAACGGTCGCAGACTACGCCCTTATAACGGACACGTTTGTATTTACCGCAATGACATTCCCAGTCTTTTTGTGGTCCAAAGATACGCTCACAGAAAAGACCCTCTTTTTCCGGTTTCAATGTACGATAGTTAATGGTTTCCGGTTTCTTAACTTCTCCGCGGGACCATGAACGAATCTTCTCCGGAGAAGCGAGTCCGATTTTCATAAATTCAAAATTGTTAACGTCCAACAAGGAGCAACCCTCCTTAACCTAATCCTGATTTAGTACCGCTTTGCCCTCTTCTGACTGTTACATCAAAAGAGGGCGTGCGGTCCTTTATAAAATGGAACTTTTAAGCTCCAGCTTGATTATTCTACTCCGACTTCTGAACCTTCTAAATTGAGGCTTAGTTTGTCGCCTGACGTCTCGTCCTCATCGTCCAATTCTCTCATTTCAATTTCCTGCTCGTCACCGCTAAGAATCTTAACATCCATACCCAGGGACTGCAGTTCTTTGATCAATACCTTGAACGACTCAGGAACACCTGGTTCCGGTACATTTTCACCTTTGACAATAGATTCGTACGTCTTCACGCGACCAACCACGTCATCGGATTTCACGGTCAAAATTTCTTGCAATGTATATGCAGCACCGTAAGCTTCAAGCGCCCACACTTCCATCTCCCCGAAACGCTGTCCACCAAATTGAGCTTTACCACCCAATGGTTGCTGCGTAACTAGTGAGTAAGGTCCTGTTGAACGGGCGTGAATCTTATCATCAACCATGTGCGCCAGTTTGATCATGTGCATGACACCAACAGTAACTTCACGTTCGAAGCGTTCACCTGTACGGCCATCATACAGCACGGTTTTACCATTACGCTGCATACCTGCTTCTTCCATCGTATCAAACACGTCGTACTCACGCGCTCCGTCGAATACCGGCGTTGCAATGTGAATTCCCAGACGCAATGCGGCCATACCAATATGGACCTCAAGCACCTGTCCGATGTTCATACGAGAAGGAACGCCCAGAGGGTTAAGAACAACCTGTACTGGCGTACCGTCCGGAAGGAACGGCATATCTTCTTCTGGCAGGATACGGGCAACGACACCCTTGTTACCGTGACGTCCGGCCATCTTGTCTCCCTCAGAGATCTTACGTTTCTGAGCGATGTAGACACGAACCAATTGATTTACACCAGGAGGCAGCTCATCCCCGTTCTCACGTGTAAAGACTTTAACGTCCACGATAATACCATCACTACCATGAGGAACGCGTAAAGAGGTATCCCGTACTTCACGAGCTTTCTCACCAAAGATAGCGTGCAGGAGACGTTCTTCTGCTGTCAGTTCAGTTACACCCTTAGGAGTAACCTTACCCACCAGAATGTCACCAGCGCTGATTTCCGCACCGATGCGGATGATTCCGCGCTCATCAAGATTGCGCAGAGCTTCTTCGCCGACGTTCGGAATATCGCGCGTAATTTCTTCAGGTCCCAGTTTAGTGTCGCGAGCTTCAGATTCGTATTCTTCGATATGAATCGAAGTATATACATCTTCCTTAACCAGCTTTTCACTTAACAGGATCGCATCCTCGTAGTTGTAACCTTCCCAAGTCATGAACGCAACGACTACGTTACGGCCAAGAGCAAGTTCGCCCATTTCTGTGGAAGGACCGTCTGCCAGGATATCACCCTTCTTAACAATGTCCCCTCTTTTAGCTAGAGGACGTTGGTTAATACAGGTACCTTGGTTAGAACGCATAAATTTGTGTAATTTATATTTAACGATATCGCCTTTAACTTCCTTGCCTTCGACAGTCTCAACGCGACGCAGCCAAATTTCATTAGCTGAAGAACGTTCGATAATACCGTCATACTTGGAAACGATACATACGCCAGAATCCTTAGCGGATTTATGTTCCATTCCTGTTCCGACCAGCGGAGCTTTTGGAATTAGAAGCGGAACAGCTTGACGTTGCATGTTAGATCCCATCAGTGCGCGGTTGGAGTCATCGTTCTCAAGGAACGGAATGAGCGCCGTAGCGACAGATACAACCTGTTTAGGCGAAACGTCCATGTAATCGACACGATTACTTGGCATCGTTGTAATGTTGTCTGAGTCTTTGTTGTAACGAACGATTACCATGTCTTCTTTAAAGGTGCCATCTTCTTCGATCAACACGTTAGCCTGAGCAACTACATAATTATCTTCCTCATCAGCAGTCAGATAGTCAATTTGCTCAGTCACCTTACCAGTCTTCGGATCCACCCAACGATACGGAGCTTCAATAAAGCCGTATTCATTGATGCGGGCAAAGGTAGACAAGGAGTTGATCAACCCGATGTTTGGACCTTCCGGCGTTTCAATTGGACACATCCGACCGTAGTGACTGTGATGGACGTCACGAACTTCAAAGCCCGCGCGTTCACGTGTCAAACCACCAGGTCCGAGGGCGGACAGACGACGTTTATGCGTAAGTTCCGCAAGCGGGTTCGTCTGATCCATAAATTGAGACAGCTGGGAGCTACCGAAGAACTCTTTAATAGACGCGATGACCGGACGAATATTGATCAGAGCCTGAGGCGTAATCGCATTAGCATCCTGAATCGACATTCTTTCACGTACAACACGTTCCATCCGGGACAAACCGATACGGAACTGATTCTGCAAGAGTTCACCTACAGAACGCAGACGACGGTTACCCAAGTGGTCAATATCATCGGTATTGCCAATTCCGTGAAGCAAATTAATAAAGTAGCTGATTGAGGATATAATATCAGCTTGAGTAATATGCTTAACAGATTTGTCGATATTGCCGTTAGCGATCAGCTTAATAACCCGGCCTTCTTCAATTGGCGAGAATACGTCAATTGTTTGAAGAGGAATATCTTCGCTGTCCATAACTCCACCAGTAACACGGTAGTTTTTAAAGGCAACATTCTTTTCGAAATATGGAATCAATTCATCAAGCAGTCTACGATCGACCATTTGGCCGGATTCTGCCAGGATTTCTCCAGTAGAGTCGTCAACCAAAGGCTGAGCAAGACGTTGATTGAAAAGACGGTTCTTAATGTGTAGCTTTTTATTGATTTTGTAACGGCCTACATTAGCTAGGTCGTAGCGTTTTGGATCAAAGAAACGCGCAACCAGCAAACTTTTGGCATTGTCTAGTGTCGGCGGTTCGCCCGGACGCAAACGCTCATAAATTTCAATAAGCGCCTTCTCCGTGGAGTCCGTGTTGTCTTTATCCAGCGTATTGCGAATATATTCATCATTGCCAAGCAATTCCAGAATTTCGGCATCACTACCGAAACCGAGAGCACGCAAAAGTACGGTAACAGGAATTTTACGAGTCCGATCGATACGAACATACATAATGTCCTTAGCATCGGTTTCAAGTTCCAACCAGGCTCCGCGGTTCGGGATTACTGTGGCGGTGTAGGTTTTTTTGCCGTTCTTATCCACTTTTGTGCTGAAATAGACGCTTGGAGAGCGAACCAACTGGCTGACAATAACCCGTTCCGCACCATTAATAATAAAAGTGCCGGTCTCCGTCATCAGCGGGAAATCTCCCATGAACACTTCCTGCTCTTTAACCTCACCGGTCTCTTTATTAATGAGCCGCACCTTTACACGCAGAGGAGCCGCATACGTTACGTCCCGCTCTTTAGCGTCGTCAACCGTATATTTCGGTTCACCCAGGCTGTAATCAATGAACTCTAGTACCAAATTACCTGTGAAATCCTGGATCGGCGAGATGTCCTGAAACATTTCCCGCAATCCTTCCTCCAAAAACCAATCATAAGATTTTTGTTGGATCTCGATCAGGTTCGGGACCTCGAGTACCTCGTTAATTCTCGCATAGCTCCGCCGAGTGCGTCGACCATACTGAACAAGATGTCCTGCCAACTTTACTCACCCCTCATGTCTACTCACTTAAAAATTGATTGCGAACCCTTGTTTGGAACCGTATAATGGAACCATACTACAAGGATTCAGTCATAAATAAAAGAAAAGCCCTTATCGAAATCTTCGAAAAAAGAGCGCATTTATCCATGACCAAAATACTCCTTATCAAGTAGATTTGCCCAAAACGTACATATTATACGTCACCAAGCAATAGTTTATGCGCTATTATCTATTACCGCGCAGCATTTGCTACGTTAGAGCATAGACAACCAACTCGCAAAAACTTGCCGTGCGGCATGCGCTAGCCGGGCGACAATATATTGCTTGACATTTCAGCAAACTAAAGACATGGAGCCTATCTTAATACTGACATTTTATAATAATACCATTATCACTATCACATGTCAATAACCTATTGTATTTTATTTTTGCGCTTTAATAATACGATAGCCTTTGTCTTTCCCCACTTCTTCCACCATTGAGAACAAGCTTTCTAGTTTTGCCACTGCTGATGGAGCGCCCTGCTTCTTCTGAATTACAATCCACAGATAGCCACCCTCATTTAAATGTTCATAAGCATCTTCAAAAATCTTATGCACTACAGCTTTTCCTGCACGAATCGGAGGATTAGTTAGAATCACATCGAACTTCTGCTGCTCATTCAATGCGCCGAGCACATCGCTTTCCATTATCGTAACATTCCGGATTCCATTGTGCTGAGCATTCTCACGCGCCAGTTCTACCGCACGACTGTTAATATCAATCATGGTTACATGTCCTTTGGGAGCTAGGTATGCTGCACTTAATCCAATCGGCCCATAACCACAACCTACATCAAGCACCGCTGAACCGTCCGGAATTATCATAGCTTCAATAAGAACTCGGCTACCGTAATCGATGTCTCCTTTAGAGAATACACCGGCATCGCTCGTAAAACGAAAGCTTTTGCCTCTTAGTACGGTATCAATGCTACGTCTGTCATGACGTACTTCCGGCTGCTGCGAATAATAATGTTGCGACATCTCTTTCCTCCCTTTCCTATTATGTTAGCAGTTGGTATAAACGCCCTACTGACTCTATTTATAAAACAAACCCCTTGAACAAGTTCAAGGGGTTTTCAGTAATAGAAGGAATTACTTCACTTCTACAGCTGCGCCTGCTTCTTCCAATTTTCCTTTAGTAGCTTCGGCTTCGTCTTTGCTTACTTTTTCTTTGATTGCTTTTGGTGCGTTGTCTACAAGATCTTTAGCTTCTTTCAAGCCAAGACCAGTGATTTCGCGAACGATTTTGATAACGTTGATTTTGGAAGCGCCAGCGCCTGTCAAAATTACGTCAAATTCGGATTGCTCTTCAGCTACTGCTGCTACCGCACCGCCAGCTGCTACTGGAGCTGCTGCAGTTACGCCGAATTCTTCTTCAATTGCTTTAACCAGGTCGTTCAGTTCCAATACGCTCATGCCTTTAATTGCTTCCAAGATTGCTTCTTTACTCATGATTGAACCTCCATTTTATATTTAAATTTATTTGTGGTATTGATTATGCTGCAAAAGTCAAAGGCTTACGCGCTTTGTTCTTCTTTTTCAGCAACAGCTTTAACTGCAAGCGCGAAGTTGCGCATTGGAGCTTGAAGTACGCTAAGCAGCATGGACAGCAAACCATCGCGGGATGGAAGCTCAGCCAGTGCTTTCAGTTGTTCCGCGTCAATGACACGACCTTCAACTACGCCGCCTTTCAATTTCAAAGCGTCGTTTTTCTTGGCGAAATCGTTCAAAATTTTAGCTGGTGCTACTGCATCAGTTGTGCTGAATGCGATAGCTGTTGGACCAGTCAAAACTTCATCCAATTCACTCAACTCAGCCGCAGCAGTTGCGCGACGCAGCAATGTGTTCTTCAGGACTTGAAACTCAACGCCAGCTTCACGAAGTTGCTTACGCAGTTCAGTCACTTGGGAAACGTTCAATCCACGGTAGTCAGCTACAACAGTCGAAAGACTGTTTTGCAGTTTTGCAGTAACGACGTCAACCGCGTCTTGTTTTGCTTGAATTACTTTTGCATTTGCCAATGTATACACCTCCTGAAAATTTATGTGTCGGCGTTCTTTCCAAGGAAAGCTTCACCGCTCCTACGCAGGCAGTAGAAAAGCCTCCGCAGAATCACGAAGGCTTGATAAAACGAAAGTTATACGAGCGAGCTCGTTACTTCTTGTTTCTATCACAACACCTCGGTAGGAAATTAAGCACTAAGGCACCTACTGTCTACGGTAAGCATATTCAAGGTTAAGATTGATACCTTAAGTTTCACAACTGTTATAGATTATCAAAATTGACTCAAAGAGTCAACCCTTAATTATCTGAAGACGGTTGTGTTCACACGAGCGCTAGGTCCCATTGTGGAAGAAATCGAGATGCCTTTAAGGTATACACCTTTAGCAGCAGCTGGTTTCGCACGGTTCAAAGCGTCGATAAGAGCTTTAAGGTTATCGTTCAATTGTGCAGCATCAAAGGACACTTTGCCGATTGGCGCGTGAATTTGACCTGCTTTGTCGAGACGGTATTCGATTTTACCGGCTTTGATTTCTTGCACAGCCTTGGAAACATCGAATGTAACCGTGCCAGCTTTAGGGTTAGGCATAAGACCTTTACCACCAAGCAGACGACCCAGTTTACCGACTTCACTCATCATATCAGGTGTAGCTACGCAGACATCAAATTCAAACCAGCCTTGTTGAATTTTGTTGATCATGTCTTGATCACCAACAAAATCAGCGCCAGCAGCTTCTGCCTCTTTCGCTTTTTCACCTTTTGCAAATACAAGCACGCGTTGTGTTTTACCAGTGCCGTGAGGCAGGACAACAACACCACGAACTGCTTGGTCTTGTTTACGCGGGTCTACACCCAGACGAACTGCTGCTTCAACGGTTTCGTCGAACTTAGCAGTCGCTGCCTTTTTCACAAGCTCTACAGCTTCTGAAGGCTCGTAAGTTGCTTCGCTGTTGATCAGCTTAGCAGCTTCTTGGTATTTCTTACCATGTTTAGCCATGAAAATGTTCCTCCTTTGTGGTGTTAGCGGAAATTCCTCCCACATACTTGCGGGTCACGAATGACCGATTCTTCGAAAACTACTAGTCTTCGATTGTGATACCCATACTGCGGGCAGTACCTTCAACCATACGCATTGCAGCTTCAACAGTTGCAGCGTTAAGGTCAGGCATTTTTGTTTCAGCAATTTCACGTACCGCAGCGCGGCCGATTTTTGCTACTTTTTTCTTGTTTGGTTCGCCGGATCCTTTTTCTACTTTAGCAGCGATGCGAAGCAGAACAGCAGCCGGAGGAGTTTTAGTGATGAAAGTAAAGGAACGGTCTTCAAATACTGTAATTTCAACCGGAATGATCAAGCCAGCCTGGTCGGCAGTACGAGCATTAAATTCCTTACAGAATGCCATGATGTTGACACCTGCTTGACCTAACGCCGGACCTACTGGAGGCGCTGGATTCGCTTTCCCTGCAGGAATCTGCAGTTTCACCATTTTAATAACTTTTTTAGCCATGAGTGACACCTCCTTGCAAAAATAGTGGTCTTCGAACGCCAATAGCGCTCTCCCACAAGAAACCCTAGCTTATGTTATATTTTCTCCACTTGAGTGAAATCCAACTCTAGCGGGGTTTCCCGTCCAAACATGTTAACATGCACTTTGATCTTGCTCTTGTCAGCCAAAATTTCTTCCACGGAGCCCACAAAATTCGCAAACGGACCAACCATAATACGTACGGATTCCTTGATTTCGAAATCAATCTTCGCTTTAGGTTCAACCATGCCCATATGCTTCAGAATTTGTTCTACCTCTTCCGGAAGCAAAGCTGTTGGTTTAGACCCTGAGCCTGTCGAACCAACAAATCCAGTAACGCCCGGAGTATTGCGGACAACATACCAGGAATCATCAGTCTGAACCATTTCCACCAAAACATATCCGGGGTAAACTTTACGCATAACGGTTTTTTTCTTACCGTCTTTGTTTACGATTTCTTCTTCCATAGGAACAAGAACGCGGAATATTTTGTCTTCCATGCCCATGGACTCAACGCGCTTTTCCAAATTGGCTTTGACCTTATTCTCATACCCAGAATAGGTATGAACGACATACCATCTTTTTTCCATATCAAGCCACCTGGGACCTCTCTAAATAATCGCTTCAATCACAGCGGAAATACCGATGTCCAGAACCCAGAAGTAAATAGCGACAACTACAATCGTACCGAGAACGATCAATGTATAGTTGGTCAATTCTTTACGACTTGGCCAGCGAACCTTTTTGAGTTCACTCCAGCTCTCAGTGAAAAAGGAAAACATAGACTTGAAACTACGTTTCATGCCGACTACACCTCCACAGACTATCTGGTTTCGCGATGAGGAGTTTGCGAGTTACAATACTTGCAAAATTTCTTCATCTCCATGCGGTCGGGGTGATTTCGCTTGTTTTTGGTAGTCGCATAGTTTCTTTGTTTGCAACTTGTACAAGCCAAAGTGATAATTACCCGCATGATGTGCACCTCCCGAGACGTCCTTCTAATTCACATTAGAAGACGCAAATATTGATCCTAAAAAAAAGCCGCGAATTTAGGCCTACCTAAAACACTTTAGCATAATGTCAAGGTCTGTGTCAACGAAAGAATTCCGTTCTGCACTGGGTAATTCCGGGTTTAGTAGTCATATGGCCGTACCCTGTCTTTGGGTCTATCTCTTCCTCACACTTCGCTGTCTTCCTTACCATTATGGGGTATTCCGTCTGTGTATAAACCTACCTTCAACGGCAACGACTAAAATCGGCTCAAATAGTAATTTATGGTGCAAGCACCTAATTCTATCCGAGTGATTTCAAAAAGACTAAAAAAAAGAACTCGATGTCCGAGCCCTCTCTTGTTCATTATATCATCAATTGTCACGTACTTCTAGATATCTTTCTAATTTCCTTTTTACTCGTTGTAGAGCGTTATCAATAGACTTTACATGCCGCTTAAGATCTTCAGCAATCTCTTGATAGGATCTTCCGTCTAAATACAACATCAGAACCTTGCGCTCCAAGTCACTTAGAATCTCCGCCATCTTATCTTCAAGACCAATGAATTCTTCTTGATTAATAATTAGCTCTTCTGGATCTAGAACCTGTGTTCCACAAATGACATCCATAAGTGTTCTATCAGAATCTTCGTCATAAATGGGCTTGTCCAAGGAAACATAAGAGTTCAGCGGAATATGTTTCTGACGAGTGGCCGTCTTAATAGCCGTTATAATCTGTCGTGTAATGCAGAGCTCAGCAAAAGCCTTGAATGAAGAGAGCTTGTCACCTTTAAAGTCACGAATAGCCTTGTATAGACCAATCATTCCTTCTTGTACAATATCTTCACGGTCTGCCCCGATCAAGAAATAAGAGCGGGCTTTAGCACGTACAAAGTTACGGTATTTATTAATCAAGTGTTCTAATGCGCCACTGTCGCCACCACGGAAAGCCTCGACAATATCTTCATCACTTATGAAATCATACTCAGACAGCATTATTTCCTTGAGGTCGACACTCACCAAGAATCCCCCCGGCTGCAACGCAAGACACATCGTTACTTCGCGAAATATAGGATCAGTATATATTATGTTACCTTCCACCGTCAACCGGAGTTTGTCCAAAATCAATCTAGAATAGCATAAATTGGAATAAAATATTTCCTGATTCTTCCTCGATCTCACTGTCTGCGCCATTTTTCCAACTTACTGCGCACATCGGGAGGCAGTTTGTCTTCCAAAGAATGACGAGTAGAACTGACACCGCCAGGTTCAATAGCTTTTTTTACTTGTTTCTGATTCTCTTCAATTTCCAGATGCAATTCCCTTGCCGAAATTCGCAATGCACCTTGTGCAAAAATAATATGCTGCTCTATAAAATCACTCGTAGCCACATAGATCTGCCGGCGCCGATTGCTATATTCCCCAACCAGTCGCTCAATGCATTCATCTGCGGTTTCTTTTTCCTTGGTGAAGTACACCTGGACCTTACCCTGGACAAAAGACCTTCCCAACCCCGGAACACGGTATGCATCAAAAACAGCAATAACTCTTCGTCCAGAGAAAGCCTGGTAATCTGCCAGCAAATCCATCAAGCGGTCGCGTGCTTCCTGCATACCAATCTGGGACAGTGCCACAAGTTCCGGCCAGCCACCGATCATGTTATATCCATCCACAAGCAGCACATCGCGCCAGTCGGCCATAGCTATCCCTGCTGTTGCCGGCGGCGTATCACTTCATACATAATGACTCCTGCGGCGACAGAGGCATTTAATGAATTGATCTTTCCGGCCATCGGCAGCTTAAGAAGTACATCACATTTTTCACGAATCAGGCGTCCCATTCCTTTATTCTCATTGCCAATTACAACAGCTACCGGACCCGTGAAAATATCGGATTGGTATAGATTCTGATCGGTATCCACGTCTGTTCCTACTACCCAGACTCCCTGTTCTTTTAGACGGTCAATGGTCTGACCCAGGTTTGTAACCCGGGCAACCGGAACATACTCCACAGCACCCGCGGATGTTTTGGACACGGTCGCAGTTATCTGAGCCGAACGGCGTTTAGGTACGATTACCCCATGTACTCCAGTACAATCCGCCGTCCGCAGAATCGAGCCCAGGTTATGAGGATCTTCAATTTCATCAAGCAAAATAAGGAATGCCGGTTCTCCTTTGGCTTCTGCTATAGCTAACAGATCATCCACTTCAACATAGGCAAATGGTGCTGCTTGTGCAACCACCCCTTGATGCTGCACGCCTGGTGCCAGTTGATCCAGCTTACGCTTGTCCACATGCTGAATGACAATTCCCGCTTTCCGGGCTTCGGCAACGATGGGTGCTGTCAGATGCTTCTGGGCTGTCTCTGCAATCCAAATTTTATTTAATGTACGACCAGCACGAAGCGCTTCAAGCACAGAATGCTTCCCTGCCAATATTTCCTCTTCAGTCTTCAATTCTTCTTCCATGTTCACTTCTCCTATTTTCTATTTCGCCAAAGCCTATCACGGCTGTTTCAACATAAACTGTATACCCTTGTGCACAATTTCTTCTATTCTCTCCTGTTGTCCTGTGTAGTACAAGTGACCAATCAAGCACTCAAAAGCTGTAGCATGACGGTATTCAAGCACATCCGCATTCTTAGGAACACTTCCCGATTTCGCATTTCTTCCCTGACGGGCGACATCCTTCTCTTCTTCCGTGAGACTAGGCTCCAAAAAGTTCAGAATTGCACACTGTGCTTTAGCGGATACCAGCCCTGTAGCAGAACGATGCAAATGGTTCGGACGCAAATTAGGAAGAGATACTAAATACTGGCGAACAGCCACCTCATAGATAGCATCTCCTACATAAGCTAGAACAATAGGCGAAAGTAGTCGCGCAGGTTTGGAAGGCTCATAAGGAAACCATCCGTTATCAAACTTGCGTTCCTCACTCATTTACGACGCCACCGCATTCCTTGTGGAGTATCCTCAAGCAATATGCCCAAGCGGCCTAATTCATCACGGATCTCGTCAGACCGGCTCCAATTCTTATTCTTACGAGCTTCAACCCGCTCGGCGATCAACCGTTCAACTTCTTCACTTGCAATTTCCTCTTCTAGTTCAGGCGTCAAACGCAGCACAGCATTCATTTCGCCAAAAGCTTGCAGTAATGCAGCAAAATCAGCAGGAGCAGCCTCGTTATTCGCAAGCGTATGGTTTGCCAGGCTCACCCAATCGAACATAGCCGTGATCGCATCAGGCGTATTAAAGTCATCCTGCATTCTAGCATGGAAATTGGCCACTATAGCTGACAGCTTATCATTAATCTCTGAGTTGACCTCACCTTGAGCACCATCAGCAGCGAGTTCAAGCCGATGTTTAACGTTACTCTCTGCAAGCGTGATCCGTTCAACGCTCTTTTCGGCGGAAGTCATAGATTCCTCTGAGAAATTCAGCGGGTTACGGTAATGGGTCGATAGCATGAAATAGCGGATAGCTCCTGCTTTAAAACGCTCACGGATGTCTTTTACAAGCCAGCCATTACCGAGCGATTTCGACATTTTCTCGTCTCCGATGTTGATGAATCCATTATGCATCCAGTAATTAGAGAGTGGTTTACCAGTCAGAGCTTCGGTCTGAGCGCATTCACATTCATGATGCGGGAACTGCAAATCTTGTCCACCACCATGGATATCAATCGTATCTCCCAAGAACTCTCGCGCCATAGCCGAGCATTCAATATGCCAGCCGGGACGTCCATCTCCCCAAGGGCTACTCCAGTGCACTTCACCAGGTTTGGCTGCTTTCCAAAGCACAAAATCCTCCGGTTTTTCCTTACGTGAGTCCACCTCAACACGGATACCAAACTGCAGCTCATCCAGATTCTGACGAGATAATTTACCGTAGTCTTCAAATTTTGAAGTGCGGTAATATACATCGCCGCCGCTTTCGTATGCGTATCCTTTTTCCTCAAGCTCTTTAATAAATCCAATGATCAGCTCCATGCTTTCCGTTACACGGGGATTCAAGGTTGCCGGTTTAACACCAAGCCCTTCCAGGTCGTCACGGTAAGCAGCAATAAAAGTTTCCGCTACCTCTGCTACAGTAGTGTTCATTTCTTCGGCTTTGCGAATCAGTTTATCATCGACATCCGTGAAATTCGTAACATACCGCACCTCATTACCTAACTGCTCCAAGTAATTCCGGACCATATCAAAAACAATTATAGGTCTAGCATTTCCGATATGCATATATCCATAAACGGTTGGACCACACACATACATCTTAACTTTGCCCGGCTCCTGGGGCACAAACTGCTCCTTGCTGCGTGTCATTGTGTTATATATTTGTAAAGCCATCCTTATTCCAGCCCTTTCTGTTCTTCCGGATTCCTTCATACCGGGATGCTTAAATTTCGTAGTCACCAATATACTGCTGAGCTTCTGCTATCCGCTGTGCGGTTTTTTGTTTATCTTCTGCGCCAAGCTTTTCCCTAATTTCTTCGATTTCTTTCTGCAAAAACCGCAGTGAATCGACAAGCGGGTCAGGCATCTTCGTATGATCGAGCCGATCGGATACCCGTTCTCCATTACGTTTTACCACACGACCTGGATTCCCTACTACTGTACTGTTGTTAGGCACTTCACGCAACACAACTGCATTCGAACCTATATTTGAATTGTCACCAATACGAAAAGATCCTAAAACCTTCGCACCGGAACCAATAACTACATTGTTGCCGACCGTGGGATGTCGCTTACCTTTTTCTTTTCCTGTTCCTCCAAGCGTAACCCCTTGATAGATTATAACATCATCACCGATTTCGCAGGTTTCTCCAATAACAATCCCCATACCATGGTCGATAAACAGCCTATTTCCGATGACAGCTCCAGGATGGATCTCAACACCAGTCATAAATCTGCTAAACTGCGAAACCATACGAGCCATTGTATACCAGCGGCGTTTGAAAAAAGAGTGGGCGATCCGGTGACCCCAAATGGCGTGCAAGCCGGCATATGTGAAGACAACCTCGAACCAGCTGCGGGCAGCAGGATCGTTATCAAATACCGCCCGAATGTCCGACTTAATATGCTTAAACATCACGGTTCCTCTCTTCTTAACTTCCTTATCTCCTGTTTACAGGTACACAAGAAAGGTATTGTCTCCAGGCCCATCATCCTTATCATACATATGCGGTGAGTGTTCGCTTGGTTTGTTATCTCGTAGAAATATAAGACAAAGAGTATTGTATGAAAATTATTTTTGCTTATATTTAGACAAAAAACGCCCCTGCAGCATAATGCTGCAGAGACGTTTAACCGCGGTTCCACTCTGCTTGAACGAATCAAATGAGCCGCTATTGTAACAAACGGCAGAATTTCTTCGTTCCACTTGGCATCATTAACGGCGACGTTCCCGGCGCGATCTAATGAGCCTTAAAAAGGTCATTCAACCGTGCAGCTCACAGGCGCATGTTCTGCCCCGGACAAATGAATAACTCCCAGCCCGAAAGGGTGTCCCTTTCTCGGTTATTCTCTCTGGCAATTGTCTTCAATGGACGTACTTCTCCTGATCACAGCTATTATCATATAATTCTATCTTAGCGCAAAAGACAAGATACTGACAAGGGGGTTTAGTCGTATGAAATACGACCTTAAGCGCCCTTAATTTGTGATTTCAAACGTTCGATGACCCGGTTTTTGCCGAGCAAAGCAATGGTTATATTAAGATCACGTCCGTGCGTTTGTCCGGTCAGAGCCACACGAATTGGCATAAAGAGTGCTTTGCCCTTATGACCTGTTTCTTTCTGTACTTCCTTAATCAGAACAGCCATGTTGCTTGCACTGAAATCCTGACAGGCTTCAACCTTAGCCAGAAAAGCAGACAATACCTCAGGAACTTGGCTTTCAGCCAGAACCTGTGCTGCTTCCGTTTCTAATTCTAGGTGACTGCGGAAGAACAGTTCCGATAGCGCCACGATGTCAGAAGCTGCAGTCATCTGCTCTTGATACAACGCGACAAGGCTTTCCGCCCATGCTTGTTGCTCTTCGTTCAGCTCAGCAGGTATTTTACCCGCTTTTTGCAGATGTGGAATAGCTAGCGCAGAGATCCGTTTAGGATCAGCATGCTTAATATAATGATTATTCAGATGCGCCAGCTTGTTTTTATCGAATACAGCCGGGCTTTTGGACAAACGGTCCGCATCAAAAATAGAAATAAGTTCTTCTTTACTGAAGATCTCTTCTTCTCCCTCTGGAGACCAGCCAAGCAGAGAAATGAAGTTAACCAGAGCCTCAGGTAAGTAACCCAATTCATCATATTGCTCGATAAACTGAATAACGGATTCATCCCGTTTGCTGAGCTTCTTGTGGTTGTCGCCAACAATAAGCGTCATGTGACCAAATAAAGGTGGCTCCCAGCCAAGCGCTTCATAGATCATAAGCTGGCGGGGTGTGTTGGAAATATGGTCTTCTCCACGCAATACGTGAGTAATAGCCATCAGATGATCGTCAACAGCTACCGCGAAGTTATAGGTCGGAATTCCGTCCTTCTTCACAATAACAAAGTCACCCATTTCTTTTGTGTCAAAAGAAATACTGCCTTTTACGAGATCATCAAACGCATACGTACGATCTTCTGGCACACGGAAGCGAATGCTAGCCACTCGTCCCTCAGCTTCAAAAGCTAAACGTTGCTCTTCAGTCAGATCACGGTGTTTGCCAGAATAACGAGGCGTTTCTCCGCGAGCAGTCTGTTCTTCACGTTCCGCTTCCAGCTCTTCCTCTGTGCAATAGCAGCGGTAAGCCAAACCTCTGTCCAGCAAATCCTGCCAATGTACACGATATAAGTCAAGACGTTCTGTCTGACGGTAGGGTCCGTACTCTCCGCCAACATCAACGCTCTCATCCCAATCCATACCCAGCCATTTCAAATACTTAAGCTGGCTCTCTTCACCACCAGCGACATTGCGCTTTACGTCTGTATCTTCAATTCTGATAATGAATTTACCGCCTTTATTACGGGCGAACAGATAGTTAAACAGCGCCGTTCTGGCGTTACCTATATGTAAATGTCCCGTAGGGCTCGGTGCGTAACGCACCCG
Source organism: Paenibacillus sp. FSL H8-0175 (assembly GCF_045040615.1). Classification (NCBI taxonomy): domain Bacteria; kingdom Bacillati; phylum Bacillota; class Bacilli; order Caryophanales; family Paenibacillaceae; genus Paenibacillus; species Paenibacillus sp. FSL H8-0175. Next base: position 6,539,362 of record NZ_CP150299.1, read on the forward strand.
GACTTCATCCGTCATTGTATTCCCTCCGCTTCATATGGTTGAACTTAATTTACTACTTAGACCATCTCAAGATGATATCACATCTTGGAGTAGACAGACAATAGATTGTGCGGCAATTCCTTCGCCGCGTCCGGCAAAACCAAGCTGCTCAGTTGTAGTAGCTTTAACATTCACCTTGGACGGGTCGGCATTAAGCGCACGTGCAATAATCTCGGTCATTTGTGGAATGTACGGAGCCATCTTAGGCTTTTGGGCGATAATCGTTGAATCAATATTTCCCAGCTTATATCCTCGCTCACGAGCAAGTGCCCATACCTCTTCTAATAACTTCAAGCTATCTGCGTCCTTAAAAGCTGGATCTGTATCCGGAAAATGTCTGCCAATATCACCAAGTCCAAGTGCGCCTAGAATCGCGTCACTAACTGCATGTAGTAGCACATCTGCATCGGAATGCCCAAGCAATCCTTTTTCGTAAGGAATCGTAACTCCCCCAATAATACAAGGCCTGCCCTCTACCAGCTGATGCACATCAAATCCTTGTCCTACAGCGATCATGATTGTCCCTCTCCCCTGTTTCTTTCTGTGAATTCTGCATAATCCAAATCATCAGGTGTCGTAATCTTAATATTTCTGTAGCTTCCCTCTACCACAGAAACCGGAATCCCCGCACGCTCCGCCAAGCTGGAGTCATCGGTGCCCAGAAAGCCATCCCGCTCCGCCGCTGCATAAGCCTCCAGCAAATCAGAAAGACGAAAAGTCTGCGGGGTTTGAATCGCCCACAGACTTCGCCGATCCGGCGTAGACAGTACTTGTCCTTCATTATCCACCTGTTTGATCGTATCCTTGACGGGTACAGCAAGAACCGAAGCACCCATCTGCTTCGCTCGTTCGTAGCAAGCCTCAATTTCATTTGGCTGTACAAACGGACGAACACCATCATGTACCATTACCCACTGTGTCGTAAGTTTCAACAACCCTTTATGTACGGAATGCTGACGCTCAGATCCACCAGTTACTATAGCCTTAACCTTGTCCAGCTTATAGAGCTGTATCCATTCCCGGCAGCGTTCAATATCCTCTTCACCGGTTACGAGCACGATTTCAGAGATCAATTCGTGCTGCTGGAATACCTCCAGCGTATGAACGATAATCGGCTTCCCCTGCAGTAACAAATATTGCTTGCTCTCCGCAGTTCCCATTCGCGTTCCTCTGCCTGCCGCCACAATGACGACGCCCACACTGTTTGACATTAATCTGGCTCCTGTCTTTCACGTATAATCCCATCATAACGTGTTTGGCGGGCATTTCCAACCCATAGGACAGTCCCCATACACTTTATCTTCACTTATTGCGCTTTTTCCAAAAGTTTTGGCTTAGCAAATATCATTCGGCCAGCCGAAGTTTGCAGCACGCTAGTGACCAGAACCTCCATCGTAGTCCCGATATATTCACGTCCGCCTTCTACAACAATCATCGTTCCATCGTCTAAGTAGGCTACCCCTTGCCCATGTTCTTTGCCATCCTTAATGACCTGAACTACGATTTCCTCACCAGGCAGCACTACAGGCTTCACAGCATTCGCCAGATCGTTAATATTCAGAACGGAAACACCCTGCAATTCGCAAACCTTATTTAAGTTGAAATCATTAGTGACTACTTTACCTTGCAATACCTTCGCTAACTTCACTAACTTACTGTCAACCTCAGAGATTTCTTCAAAATCTCCCTCATAGATCAATACCTTCACATCAAGCTCTTTTTGAATTTTATTGAGAATATCAAGCCCACGCCGTCCCCGGTTCCGCTTCAACAGATCCGAAGAATCAGCAATATGCTGGAGCTCTTCAAGCACGAATTCAGGTATGACAATGGTTCCCTCAATAAATCCCGTCTTACAAATGTCAGCGATTCTTCCATCGATAATAACACTTGTGTCGAGGATTTTATGTTCCTCAAGCCCGCGGCCTTCCGGCTCAGCCGCTTGACCCCAGCGTCCAGATGTCCACAGTGCAGCTAGCTCCTCTTTTTTCTCCAAACCGATCCGCAGCCCCAGATATCCAAAAGCTAACGTAGCTGGCACTTGCAGCAGCTGCCCAGCTTTCCCAAGCCAGATCATTGCAGGGTATAACAGGAGAGATAACAGAAGCCCCCCTGTTAGCCCAGCTGCACTTGCAGCTAATTCATTCATCGGAATACGCGAACAGTAGTGAACCGCCTCCCGCAGTTTTGAACCTCCCCATTCCGCGCATAAAGACCCCGCAAACAAAAAAATAATGGCACCCAGCACCGTAAATAAAATGCTTCCTTCTACAGGTAAGCTTTCACCCAGCTTTTCCATCCCCTTGGGGAATCCTCTTTCGAGCGCATGGTATAGCGAAAAACCTGACCAAGCACCACATATTAAGGCAAAAGACAAAATCACTTTTTTCCACATAACCTAACGCACCTCCTTTTTATTCATCCTAAATGGATCTATTCCTCACCAGTATGTTCCAATTTTCAAGACGATAAACTTGGGGTAGCGCTGGAAATGCAAAAAGGCTTTGCCATCCCCCAGGGAAGACAAAACCTTTGGTCATAATTTATTCAGTTACCTTACCTTTTGGACCGATTAACCGTTCTTGGAATGATACACTTTATCCTCTGAACGGCTACGACGACGATGACGGCGTCTGGCTGTCAACCGATCAATATTTTGCTTAAAGCCGTATAATGCATAAATTCCAAGTAAGACAAAGATCAGCTTAGCGATTTGCTCTGGGAACACAACAGCTACAGCCACTGCAACAACAATAACCACTGGCGCTCCAACCACCGCTTTTTTCGGCAATCCAATCTTTTTAAAATTAGGATATTTAACAGTGCTGACCATCAAATAGGATAAGAGCAGTGTAGCAACGATCATAAACGGAGCCGAAACATCTTTATTAAAAAGAGCTAATGTGGCCAGTACACCACCTGCAGCAGGAATTGGCAAACCGATAAAATAACCCGGAACCCCCGGACGAACATTAAAACGGGCTAAGCGCAAAGCACCAAACACCGGAAAAATCGCAGTTACTGTCCAGCCTAATGCAGAGTTCAAATCCTGCAGGCTTGAGACGTACAAAATAACGGCCGGTGCGACTCCGAAAGAAACGACATCAGATAAGGAGTCCAACTCCTTGCCAAATTCGCTTTCGCATTTTAGAGCGCGAGCTACTCGACCATCTAAGCCGTCTAACAGCATAGCAATAATAACCATGATAGCGGCCATGCTAATCTTACCGTCAAACGCCATCATGATACCAAACATTCCGAGCATCAAATTACCTATCGTAAAAAGACTCGGAATTGATTTTTGTATCATTTCTTCACCTCAATTTTCTAACTTTGGCCTTTAACGTCCCCAATATTACGTGATTGTATGTTATTTACATTTGCCTGTCAATAAGAACTTGCTTCTGTAAACGTTTGAGCCCATCCTGAATATTACGGGCCCGCACCTCCCCAATTCCGTCCACTTCATCCAATTCAGCTATGCTTGCGGACATCAAATTAGGCAGCATTTCAAACCGCTCCACCAGATTGTGAATGATCACATTCGGAAGCCGCGGAATTTTGTTAAGCAGGCGATAACCACGTGGAGTCACCACTTCTTCAGAGGTAATTGCCGTAGAAGAATAACCCAATATACGGGCAATATGGTTGTCATCCATCAGATCATCATCGCTTATCCGTTTGAGACCAGCGATAATTTCACGGATTTTATCTTCCTGCTCTTCCTTAGCATAGTCTCTGTATAGAAGCCATGCTTCTTCCTCTGTATTTCCAACCAGTTCTTCCATCTGCATGCTGATCAGGCGTCCTTCGTTGCCCAATTCGTTGATATAGCGTTTGATCTCCATTTTTATGCGCAAAACCATCTCTACACGCTGGATAACGCCCACTACTTCAGCAACGGTAACAATGCCCTCATATTCTGAAGCTGACAAATTCGTCAGTCCTTGCGTGAGCACTGCTTTATACTTCTCGAGTGTCTGAATCGCTTGGTTAGCCTTTGCCAAAATAGCCCCGATCTCTTTGAGTGCATAACGTATCGAGCCTTGATAGAGCGTGATGATATTGCGGCGTTGTGAAATGGAAACCACCAGCTTACCCGTTTGCTTCGCTACCCGCTCCGCGGTCCGGTGACGGATCCCCGTCTCGATGGATGAGATAGAGGAATCCGGTATAAGTTGTGTATTAGCATACAATATACGCTTTAAATCCTCACTTAGAATAATAGCTCCGTCCATTTTAGCTAGCTCATATAAATAATTGGGTGAAAAATCGCAGTTAATGGAGAATCCACCATCCACTACGTCCATCACCTCAGGACTGTACCCTACGACAATAAGTGCCCCTGTCTTAGCGCGCAGCACATTCTCCAAACCTTCCCGAAAAGGTGTACCCGGTGCCGCCAGTCTGAGCAGATCATTCATATTCTCTAATTGGTTATATTCTTTCATATCCCTGTGCCCCCTAATCTAACGCGACCGATAGTGCATCTGCTACGGTACTGACGCCAATAATCTGGATATCTTGCGGGTGCTTCCATCCCTTCATGCTCTTTTCAGGCATAATCACCCGCCGGAAGCCAAGTTTTGCGGCCTCCTTAACGCGCATTTCCGCGCGCGAAACGCCTCTTACCTCACCGGTAAGTCCTACTTCTCCGAAGAAAACGTCGTAAGGTTTTGTTGAAATATCACGAAAACTGGAGGCGATACTAATAGCTACAGCTAGATCAATCGCCGGTTCATCCAGCTTTACTCCCCCGGCAACATTCAGGTATGCATCCTGATTCTGCAGGAACATGCCCATCCGTTTCTCGAGTACAGCGATAATAAGTGCCATCCGCTGGTGATCCATGCCTGTGCACATTCGCCGTGGGGAAGGGAAGTGGGTGGCAGCAACAAGTGCCTGAAGTTCTACAAGCACAGGTCTAGTTCCCTCCATACTGGCCACCACAGTAGAACCAGCCACGCCAAGCGGACGTTCCGATAAAAAGAGCTCCGATGGATTCTCTACTTCGGTAAGCCCCGCTTCACCCATTTCGAAAATGCCGATTTCATTCGTAGAGCCAAAGCGGTTTTTTACAGCCCGCAAAAGTCTATACGTATGATGCCGCTCACCCTCAAAATACAGCACACAGTCCACCATATGTTCAAGCATCCGTGGTCCAGCAATAGCCCCTTCCTTGGTAACATGACCAACGAGAACTGTTGCAATTCCACGAATCTTAGCGATACGCATAAATCTTGTCGTACACTCCCGAACCTGGGTCACGCTGCCTGGCGCACTCGTTACTTCTGGCATAAATACGGTCTGAATAGAATCGATGACAAGAAATTGTGGCTGGATTTGTTCGATCGCTTCTTCTATGCTTTCCATATTTGTCTCACATAGTACATAAAGCTCCGTTGACAACGCATCGAGGCGATCCGCGCGCAGCTTAGTTTGCCTTACCGATTCTTCGCCCGAGATATACAGTACTCGCAATCCCTGTGTTGTAAGGGCGTGCGAGGTCTGTAATAAGAGCGTAGATTTACCGATTCCTGGGTCTCCCCCTACTAGTACCAGTGATCCTGGTACGATCCCCCCACCGAGAACACGGTTAAGCTCACCTATACCTGTCAGTATGCGCGGTTCCTTGTCACTTTCTATACTTATGATCGACTGTGCCTTTTCTTTACTATGAAAAATAGGGGCATTCATTCCCTGTGTTTTGACTACGCTTTCCGTTTCCTCCACCATGGAGTTCCAAGCCTGGCACCCTGGGCATTTCCCGAACCATTTTGGCGATTCGTATCCACAGTCGGTGCAAAAAAATTTTGTTTTTGCTTTAGCCATTTGTTCTCCTTACGGTCCGAACTGTTTACAATTCGGATCATTTTCTTCTAATGAAAGTTTACCATTTCTACCCCTTTAACGAAAGGTCATTCGGTATTTGCATTAAATGTATATTTTAAATTGATCTATTTCCAATAAAAAAAGCTTCCGCTCCTCTATAAATAAGGAGCGAAAGCCTTGTTTATTTTATTCGGATTCTACTTCTTTTTCAAGCGCTGGCGCTACTGGAGCGTCCACTTTAGTCACCACAAGTTCTCCGCCGACCTCATCAATATTGAGGGAATCACCCTTTTGGATATTTCCTCTCAACAATTCCTCAGAAAGACGGTCCTCAATATGCTTCTGAATTGCCCGGCGCAATGGACGTGCACCAAAGGCTGGGTCATAACCTTCTTTAGCCAAGAAGGCCTTCGCTGCATCCGTGAGTACAAAATCAACATCATATTCACGCAGGCGCTTGCGCAGCTCATCAGACATCAACGTAACGATCTCAGCGATATGTTTCTCATCGAGTGAGTGGAAGACGATGATTTCGTCGATCCGGTTCAAGAACTCTGGACGGAAGCTCTTCTTGAGCTCTTCCATAACCTTGCCCTTCATATTGCCGTATTCTGCTCCTGCATCTTGCACAGCCGTGAATCCAAGCGTTGAATTCTTCTTGATTGCCTGTGCGCCTACGTTAGAGGTCAGAATGATAAGTGTATTGCGGAAGTCAACTACCCGGCCTTTGGAGTCGGTAAGGCGACCATCTTCAAGCACTTGCAGCAAAATGTTGAATACTTCCGGATGTGCTTTTTCAATTTCATCAAGCAGTACTACAGAGTATGGTTTACGACGTACCTTCTCTGTTAATTGGCCGCCTTCTTCATAGCCGACATATCCAGGAGGAGCACCAACTAAACGGGACGTGGAGTGCTTCTCCATGTATTCCGACATATCAATACGGATGACCGCATTTTCATCGCCGAACATAGCTTCAGCAAGCGCACGTGCCAACTCAGTTTTACCTACACCCGTAGGACCGAGGAAGATAAAGGAGCCCATTGGACGTTTCGGATCTTTAAGACCCGCACGCGCCCGGCGCAATGCCCGGCTGACAGCCTTAACAGCTTCGTCCTGACCAATCACTCGTTCATGCAGCAGAGCTTCCATGTTAAGCAGACGGTCGGTCTCTTCTTCCTTCAGCTTGCTTACAGGGATTCCCGTCCAGCTTGCAACAACCTGTGCAATATCTTCAGGTGTAACTTCAGAATCGGTACGTCCTTGTTTTTCTTTCCACTGGTTCTTAGTCGTATCAAGCTCTTCACGGATTTTTTGCTCCGTATCACGCAGGGCAGCCGCTTTCTCAAACTCTTGGCTCTGAACAGCAGAATCCTTCTCCTTGCGGATATCATCCAAGCGCATTTCTAGTTCCTTCAGATTTGGCGGGATAGTGTAAGAGTGAAGCCTTACTTTAGACCCTGCTTCATCGATAAGGTCAATGGCTTTATCCGGCAGGAAACGATCCGGAATGTAACGATCAGACAGCTTTACAGCTTCCACGATAGCTTCATCCGTAATTTTCACACGGTGATGTGCTTCATAACGATCGCGAAGTCCAAATAAAATTTGTACCGCTTCTTCTGGAGATGGCTGATCCACCGTAATCGGTTGGAAACGACGCTCCAAAGCTGCATCTTTTTCAATATATTTACGATATTCATCCAGCGTAGTCGCACCGATGCACTGAAGTTCTCCGCGGGCTAAAGCCGGCTTAAGAATGTTGGAAGCATCAATAGCACCTTCTGCGCCACCAGCACCGATCAGCGTATGAAGCTCATCGATAAAGAGTACGATATTCCCCGCTTGGCGAATCTCATCCATGATTTTCTTGAGGCGGTCTTCAAACTCACCGCGATATTTAGTACCAGCCACTACAGAGCCCATATCGAGCGTCATTACGCGTTTGTCGCGCAGTGTTTCTGGAATTTCATTATTAATGATCTTTTGGGCCAAGCCTTCAGCAATAGCTGTTTTACCAACCCCAGGTTCACCTATCAACACCGGGTTGTTCTTCGTCCGGCGGCTCAGTACCTGAATAACACGTTCAATTTCCTTGCTACGACCGATAACTGGATCCAGGTTGCCATCCTTGGCATAAGCCGTCAAATCGCGTGCTAGGCCGTCTAGAGTAGGTGTGCTGACATTAGCAGGTGTTCCGCTATGACTGGATGCAGCCTCGCTGCTTCCCAGAAGCTGAAGCACTTGCTGACGAGCTTTGTTCAAGCTGATGCCTAGGTTATTAAGCACACGAGCCGCGACACCTTCTCCTTCACGAATAAGTCCTAGCAGAATATGCTCAGTGCCGACATACGTATGTCCCAGCTTGCGGGCTTCGTCCATCGACAACTCGATTACTTTTTTGGCGCGAGGAGTATAAGCAATGTTCGTAGGTTGTTCTTGGCCTCTGCCAATCAGTGTCTCCACTTCGTCCTGGATTTTTTCAAGACCCAGACCCAAAGCGATTAATGCTTTAGCAGCAATGCCGTCTCCTTCACGAATAAGTCCTAGCAAAATATGTTCTGTGCCAATATTGTTGTGTCCTAAACGAACAGCTTCTTCCTGCGCTAGCGCTAGCACTTTTTGTGCGCGTTCCGTAAATCTTCCAAACATCATATCTCCTGCACCTCCATGAATAATAAATATCTATATTAATGTTGTGTTCCCAGTGTTTCTCGGAGCAGTTTCGCCCGATACATATCCCGTTCAGTGGCGTTCATCTCGTCACCGAACATTTTTTGCAGAAATCCTGGCTGTGTCTTAACGTTAAGCTCATTAAGCACGGAAATCGAAGGGCCTTCCAGTATGCCAAGGTCAACCCCAAGTCTCACATCAGACAGCCGTTGTGCGGATTCTTTAAGCTCCATTAGAGCTGCATAACACAAAATCCCATAAGATCTTTTCACTCGGTCTGTAATTCTTAAAGCGGAATCTACAAGCAGCCTTTCACGGGCATTTCGTTCATGCTCTATAATCTGGGTGACTACACTGTGAAGGTTCTCGATGATTTCACTTTCTGTTTGACCGAGAGTAATCTGATTGGAAATTTGAAAGATGTTCCCTACTGCTTCGCTGCCCTCACCATAAATTCCTCTTACAGTCAATCCCACTTGGTTCACTGCTGACAATATGCGATTGATCTGTTGGGTCATTACTAGTGCTGGCAAATGCAGCATTACTGAGGCACGCAGCCCTGTACCCACATTGGTGGGACAACTGGTCAAGTATCCTCTTTTATCATCAAAAGCGTAATTCACAGCCGATTCGAAGATATCATCGATGGCTGTCGCACGTTCCCATGCTTCTCTTACCTGAAGACCCGGGAACAGACATTGGATCCGCAGATGGTCTTCTTCGTTAATCATGATGCTAACCGACTCATCTTCATTTAATATCACAGCTGCGCCACGTGAATCATTAGCCAGATTAGGACTGATGAGATGTTTCTCGACCAATACCTTTTTATCCAGTTCATTCACTTCAGCAAGCTTTATTAGTTGAAAAGATCCGAATTCGGCAGCAGTTTCCCCATGAAACACAGGGGCCAGCAGCTCTAATACTTCTTCCGATTGCTCTAAGGAAGCAAGCATAGGGAATGGAAGATGCTCTAAATTACGTGCAATACGCATACGGCTGCTAATTACAATCTCGGAGTGACTGCCTCCCGAGCGCATCCAATCACTAAGCGCTTGTTCAGTAAATCGGAGACTTGACATGTCATATCCCCCCTATATATCAAAGACTTTACTCTTGTGCCATTTCTTTTTCAAGTTGGCGAATTTGATCCCGCAGCTCTGCCGCAGTTTCGAATTCCTCCTGTGCGATACTTTGCTGTAATTCCAGCTTCAATTCATCAATTTGCCGCTTGAACACAATTTGTGCTCCAGCACGTTTAGGAATCTTGCCTACATGCGAAGTGCTGCCATGCACCCGTTTAAAGAGCGGGTCCAGTGCACTGTTGAAATATTTATAACAGGAGCTGCAGCCAAAACGACCCAATTTGCTAAACTGCGAGTACGTCATTCCACAATTCTCACATTGCAGACTCTGCGTAGTCTTCGTAGCAGCCGTCTTTTCCTTACCGGCCCCTTCAAGATCAAGCAGACCGGACAGCAAGCTGTGAATGGAGAATCCTCCAGCAGTTCCCGGGATCAGTTCACCCTTCTCCCGCGCGCAGCTCTCGCAGATATGAAATTCTGTCTTCTCTCCATTCACGATCTTGGTGAAATGGAGTGTTGCTGGCTTGACGCCACATTCCTGACATTGCATAAGCGAAAGCCCCTCCCTTATGATTGACAATTATTTGCCTAACAAAGAGATTAACATCGCCTTCATAATCTTGGCCCGAATCTCATCCCGATATGGAATCTTAACCGTTAGGCAATCCCGAGAAACAGCAGCGCGCATAAGACACGCCTCACGCTTGCTTAGAAAACCAGCTTCCTCCAGTTGATAAATCAACCCTTCGGCAGCGTTCTGATCTATCCCGCCACCTATAGTATGGTTTAAATGGGCATGCAGTGCCACGTTGGGCGGCAATTCAAAACGTTGAATACGAATATATCCCCCGCCACCACGTTTACTTTCCACCACATAGCCTTTTTCCAGTGTAAAGCGTGTACTAATAACATAATTGATCTGTGACGGTACGCATGAGAACTGGTCCGCCAGGTCATTTCGCTGGATTTCCACCGTACCTTCGGGACTTTCATGCAAAATATTCTTCAGATATTGTTCAATAATATCAGAGATATTGCGCATCACTCATCCTCCAGTGCTCTTTAAAGCTTCATAATATCGCTTACGGCCCGCATCCTTAATGACATTCATTAGTGAACTTCATTCATATAAGTCTGAAGAAAACTTCACGAATTCAGAGGATCGCACTGTATGTCATCAGGTGCGTTGACTTTGACTTTCTTTGACTTTTTAATATTATAACATATTCTGTGCTAATTCCAAGAGGATTCTCTTATTTTTCACTTTTTTCAGCGAATGTATTCGGAAATAAAGAACTCTCCCAGCATCTTTCGAAGGGGAGAGCCTAATTATTTTCTAAAAATGATCAAAAAGTGCAGTTTCAGCTTGCGGTATGATTTCTTCGAGCCATTCCAGAGCCGTCGGATTACCAGTCACACGTCCATAACGAGCCAGCTCTGCCGGGCGTTTATATCCAAACATTAGAATCGTCAGCGAACCAATATCACAGCTTAAGTCAGCTGCATCCCGTTCACCCTCTATACGCAAGAAAGCTGCTGCTCCCTTTTCGGAGACAGTCCATTCCCACAACCCGTCATTCCATGGGGCATATTTATCTTCAATATAGATAACCTGTTTCTTCTGACTGTTGTGACGCTTAAAAGAATAACTCTCCACGAATGCTTTAGCATTAACAATACGCGCCATAAAATAAGGATAATTCTCCTGCTCTATACGCGGATCAGGCAGCAAAAAGGGTAACATATCATCGGATGGCACCAGTTTTAGCGATGCACCGGTCACCATCGAATCGTGATTCGCAAGAAATGTCCACAGCCCCTGCCGGGCCTGTTCGTTCAAAAACACAAATTCATCAATGACCAGCTCTCTATTTTCTATCTTATATAGTACGTATCCTTCAGGTTCCCCAAGCTGTGAATAAAATACCGCAGTCTGACCTTCATCATCCAGAACAGAGTTTTCCCACCAGTCCAAATCACGCTTAAGTGTTCCGTTATATCTAACTGCAAAACGATTGTATAAGTTGTCCAATACTTCGATATCTATAACACCACGTCTTACCTTGCCCTCAACTTCAACCTTCTTGGGAAACTTGGCAACAGGAATGGAGTATTTCTTATATTCACAATAAACTTCCCAACCAAATTTGCGATAAAAGGGGATCAAGAACGGATGCAGAAAAGATAATGTCTGCCCCGCCTCATTCATCGTTTGCAGCGTATGCGCTAGGAGCTTTGCCACATGCCCCTGTCTGCGATTCTCTGGCCATGTCGCTACCCCTGCGAGCCCTCCCATAGGTACTAATCTACCTTGTATGTACACTTCGAACGGAAGAAGAGTAAGTTTAGCTTCCAAAGTACCTTCTTCAAAAGCACCCCATACGCGTTCTGCTTTAAATCTTTCCTTAGCATTCGCCCTTTTCTCACTAGGCAGCTTATATTGAAAAGCATATTCAGATAAATCCATGCTTAGATCAAACTCTTCTGAGTGCAACTGTCTGATATCCACAAAACTCACCTCATCATTTATGAATTTACTTTTATGGTTAGTATAACAAGAGAGTGTATTGTGTGCGAATTATAAGGATATTTTTCGAACTTTTTTTAGTTATCCACAGCCTTAGGCAGTTTTAAAAATAGTCTTGTAATCTTGTTCTATTCAAGTTAAAATAATTATCCACTTATTAATCCCTCTATCCACATAAATATGACTATATCCACAGCAACCCGTGTATTACTTAGGTTTTCTGTTGACAGATCTACATAAATATGTACTTAATCCACACCATTTGGTGATTTTTTGCCTTTTAATCATCTATCCACATGTGCGTAAGTTTTCTGCAAATTCCAATGAATTATCCACAAGTTTTCCACAATCTATAATAGACGCAAAAAAGCCACTGTCGAGTTATCAACAGTGGTCTATTTGTGCTTGGCAACGTCCTACTCTCCCAGGACCCTTCGGTCCAAGTACCATCGGCGCTGGAGGGCTTAACGGTCGTGTTCGGGATGGGTACGCGTGGAACCCCTCCGCTATCGCCACCAAACATGCGTCTGTGAAACAGACGCTGCCGCGTGAAATTCGGTTCTTCACCAGAAGTGAGAATGAATTTCTAAGCGTGTTACAGGCTTGATGCCTGAAAACTGAATCCGAAACAAATCTGCATTCTACGTATAGGATAAGCCCTCGACCGATTAGTATTGGTCAGCTCCATGCATTGCTGCACTTCCACCTCCAACCTATCTACCTCGTCGTCTTCAAGGGGTCTTACTAATTGGGAAATCTCATCTTGAGGGGGGCTTCACGCTTAGATGCTTTCAGCGCTTATCCCGTCCGTACGTAGCTACCCAGCCATGCTCCTGGCGGAACAACTGGTGCACCAGCGGTACGTCCATCCCGGTCCTCTCGTACTAAGGACAGCTCCTCTCAAATTTCCTGCGCCCACGACAGATAGGGACCGAACTGTCTCACGACGTTCTGAACCCAGCTCGCGTACCGCTTTAATGGGCGAACAGCCCAACCCTTGGGACCTACTTCAGCCCCAGGATGCGATGAGCCGACATCGAGGTGCCAAACCTCCCCGTCGATGTGGACTCTTGGGGGAGATAAGCCTGTTATCCCCAGGGTAGCTTTTATCCGTTGAGCGATGGCCCTTCCATGCGGTACCACCGGATCACTAAGTCCGACTTTCGTCCCTGCTCGACTTGTAGGTCTCGCAGTCAAGCTCCCTTATGCCTTTGCACTCTGCGAATGATTTCCAACCATTCTGAGGGAACCTTGGAACGCCTCCGTTACTCTTTAGGAGGCGACCGCCCCAGTCAAACTGCCCGCCTGACACGGTCCCCGTACCCGGTAAGGGTACTAGGTTAGAACCTAGATACGATCAGGGTGGTATCCCAACGGCGCCTCCACCGAAGCTTGCGCTCCGATTTCTACGGCTCCCACCTATCCTGTACAGATCGTACCCAAATTCAATATCAAGCTGCAGTAAAGCTCCATGGGGTCTTTCCGTCTTGTCGCGGGTAACCTGCATCTTCACAGGTATTAAAATTTCACCGGATCTCTCGTTGAGACAGCGCCCAAGTCGTTACGCCATTCGTGCGGGTCAGAATTTACCTGACAAGGAATTTCGCTACCTTAGGACCGTTATAGTTACGGCCGCCGTTTACTGGGGCTTCGGTTCATAGCTTCGGGTTACCCCTAACCACTCCCCTTAACCTTCCAGCACCGGGCAGGCGTCAGCCCGTATACTTCGCCTTGCGGCTTCGCACAGACCTGTGTTTTTGCTAAACAGTCGCTTGGGCCTTTTCACTGCGGCCCCCTCGTGCTATTCACACTACCGGGGCACCCCTTCTCCCGAAGTTACGGGGTCATTTTGCCGAGTTCCTTAACGAGAGTTCTTCCGCGCGCCTTAGAATTCTCTTCTCGCCTACCTGTGTCGGTTTGCGGTACGGGCACCTTCTCCTGGCTAGAGGCTTTTCTTGGCAGTGTGAGATCATGACCTTCGCTACTATAATTTTCGCTCCCCATCACAGCCCAGCCTTAATGATGTGCGGATTTGCCTACACATCAGCCTCACTGCTTAGACGGACATCCATCAGTCCGCGTCACTACCCTCCTGCGTCACCCCATCGCTCATAGCGGATTACGGTGGTACAGTAATTTCAAACTGTTGTCCTTCGACTACGCCTTTCGGCCTCGCCTTAGGTCCCGACTTACCCTGAGCGGACGAGCCTTCCTCAGGAAACCTTGGGCTTTCGGCGGATCAGATTCTCACTGATCTTTTCGTTACTCATACCGGCATTCTCACTTGTGTAGTGTCCAGCGCTCTTTTCAGTACACCTTCAACCCCTACACAACGCTCCCCTACCCCAGATACATACGTATCTAGCCATAGCTTCGGTGGTGTGTTTAGCCCCGTTACATTTTCGGCGCAGAGTCACTCGACCAGTGAGCTATTACGCACTCTTTCAATGGTGGCTGCTTCTAAGCCAACATCCTGGTTGTCTGTGCAACTCCACATCCTTTCCCACTTAACACACACTTGGGGACCTTAGCTGATGGTCTGGGCTGTTTCCCTTTTGACAATGGATCTTAGCACTCACTGTCTGACTCCCGGCAATAAGTATATGGCATTCGGAGTTTGACTGAGCTTGGTAATCCTTGCGGACCCCGCACCCAATCAGTGCTCTACCTCCACTACTCTTATACCGAGGCTAGCCCTAAAGCTATTTCGGGGAGAACCAGCTATCTCCGAGTTCGATTGGAATTTCTCCGCTACCCCCACCTCATCCCCGCACTTTTCAACGTACGTGGGTTCGGGCCTCCAGTGCGTGTTACCGCACCTTCACCCTGGACAGGGGTAGATCACACGGTTTCGGGTCTACGTCCACATACTAAATCGCCCTATTCAGACTCGCTTTCGCTGCGGCTCCACCTTCTCGGCTTAACCTTGCATGTTAAACGTAACTCGCCGGTTCATTCTACAAAAGGCACGCCATCACCCATTAATAGGGCTCTGACTTTTTGTAAGCACACGGTTTCAGGTTCTATTTCACTCCCCTTCCGGGGTGCTTTTCACCTTTCCCTCACGGTACTGTTTCACTATCGGTCGCCAGGTAGTATTTAGCCTTAGCAGATGGTCCTGCTGGATTCATACGGGGTTTCACGTGCCCCGCACTACTCGGGATCCGTCTCGGAGAGAATACAGTTTAGGTTACAGGGCTTTTACCTCTATCGCGGGCCTTTCCAGACCTCTTCACCTACCATATTCCTTTGTAACTCCATGTGAGACGTCCCACAACCCCTAAGAGCAAGCTCTTAGGTTTAGGCTGTTCCGCGTTCGCTCGCCGCTACTGACGGAATCACTATTGTTTTCTCTTCCTCAGGGTACTTAGATGTTTCAGTTCCCCTGGTCTGCCTCTACATTTCCTATGTATTCAGAAATGAGTAACTGCGAATTACCACAGCTGGGTTTCCCCATTCGGACACCCCCGGATCAAAGCTTGCTTACAGCTCCCCGAGGCAGTTTCGTTGTTCGCCACGTCCTTCGTCGGCTCCTGGCGCCTAGGCATCCTCCGTGTGCTCTTATTAGCTTAACCTTGATTTTTCCGCAGGAAAATATCATACGATGACATTCTCTTTGGAATCATCTCACTAATAACATTTACTTGTTTACACAAGTTGCTAAAAGATGTTCTAAAACGCAAATTCGTTTCGGTATCCAGTTTTCAAGGATCAAGTGTATAGACATAACAAATAGATGAAGTTTGTTGGTGGAGCCAAGCGGGATCGAACCGCTGACCTCCTGCTTGCAAGGCAGGCGCTCTCCCAGCTGAGCTATGGCCCCGCAAATTCCATCAAAACCGAACAAATGGATACACGTTAATTGGTTGTGGAAGTTAAACTTCCGATTTGAATGTTCTCATTGCAGAGAACGATTCTCCATAGAAAGGAGGTGATCCAGCCGCACCTTCCGATACGGCTACCTTGTTACGACTTCACCCCAATCATCTACCCCACCTTCGGCGGCTGGCTCCCTTGCGGGTTACCCCACCGACTTCGGGTGTTGTAAACTCTCGTGGTGTGACGGGCGGTGTGTACAAGACCCGGGAACGTATTCACCGCGGCATGCTGATCCGCGATTACTAGCAATTCCGACTTCATGCAGGCGAGTTGCAGCCTGCAATCCGAACTGAGACCGGCTTTGATGGGATTGGCTCCACCTCGCGGCTTCGCTTCCCGTTGTACCGGCCATTGTAGTACGTGTGTAGCCCAGGTCATAAGGGGCATGATGATTTGACGTCATCCCCACCTTCCTCCGGTTTGTCACCGGCAGTCACTCTAGAGTGCCCAACATTACTTGCTGGCAACTAAAGTTAAGGGTTGCGCTCGTTGCGGGACTTAACCCAACATCTCACGACACGAGCTGACGACAACCATGCACCACCTGTCTCCTCTGTCCCGAAGGCCGCTGCTATCTCTAGCAGATTCAGAGGGATGTCAAGACCTGGTAAGGTTCTTCGCGTTGCTTCGAATTAAACCACATACTCCACTGCTTGTGCGGGTCCCCGTCAATTCCTTTGAGTTTCAGTCTTGCGACCGTACTCCCCAGGCGGAGTGCTTACTGTGTTAACTTCGGCACCAAGGGTATCGAAACCCCTAACACCTAGCACTCATCGTTTACGGCGTGGACTACCAGGGTATCTAATCCTGTTTGCTCCCCACGCTTTCGCGCCTCAGCGTCAGTTACAGCCCAGAAAGTCGCCTTCGCCACTGGTGTTCCTCCACATATCTACGCATTTCACCGCTACACGTGGAATTCCACTTTCCTCTTCTGTACTCAAGCCACCCAGTTTCCAGTGCGACCTCAGGTTGAGCCCAAGGTTTAAACACCAGACTTAAATAGCCGCCTGCGCGCGCTTTACGCCCAATAATTCCGGACAACGCTTGCCCCCTACGTATTACCGCGGCTGCTGGCACGTAGTTAGCCGGGGCTTTCTTCTCAGGTACCGTCACTCCGGTAACAGTTACTCTACCGGACGTTCTTCCCTGGCAACAGAGCTTTACGATCCGAAAACCTTCATCACTCACGCGGCGTTGCTCCGTCAGGCTTTCGCCCATTGCGGAAGATTCCCTACTGCTGCCTCCCGTAGGAGTCTGGGCCGTGTCTCAGTCCCAGTGTGGCCGTTCACCCTCTCAGGTCGGCTACGCATCGTCGCCTTGGTGGGCCGTTACCCCACCAACTAGCTAATGCGCCGCAGGCCCATCCCTCAGTGACAGATTGCTCCGTCTTTCATTCTTCTCTCAGGAGAAAAAAGAAATTATCCGGTATTAGCTACCGTTTCCGGTAGTTATCCCAGTCTGAAGGGCAGGTTGCCTACGTGTTACTCACCCGTCCGCCGCTAAGTTATTTTGAAAGCAAGCTTTCAAAATAACTCCGCTCGACTTGCATGTATTAGGCACGCCGCCAGCGTTCGTCCTGAGCCAGGATCAAACTCTCCAATTAGTATTGAAAAGAGCGATATGCTCATTTTGAAACTGACGATTCATTAATTGAATCTTTTTAAAAATTAACGTGTTCCATTTGTTCAGTTTTCAAAGAACTTGCTCCTAGCATTTCGACATTCAATGTCTCTTGCACAGGAATTAGAGTATATCATGTTTGTTTCTATCTTGTCAACTTATTTCTTCATCGCTTGTGTTTCGTATGTGCGATGCGTCGTAAGCACAAGAGATAATATACCATGCTGTCATTGAGTTTGCAAGCTTTTTTTGAAATAAAAAAATCATTCGTATAAATAACTTCGATACAACACAAATTGATACCATTCATCCATTATTTGTGGCTAAATAGAATTTATCGTATTCGCCAATCTTACCTTTTAACTATCAGTACAGAGAGGAGTCAAAATGAAGACCAAACCTACAGACGCTGCATCCACGGTAGACAGCAAGAACAAGGAGCAGCGTAATCTGCAGCAGGCAACGATTTATAAAATTTTGTTAGCTGTCAGTTTTGTTCATTTATTTAATGATTCTATACAGGCAGTCATTCCAGCAATCTTCCCTATTCTCAAAGATAATCTACTGCTCTCTTTCGCCCAGATAGGATGGATCTCATTCGCTTTAAATATGACGTCATCAGTAATCCAACCCGTCATTGGATATGCTGCAGACCGTAAACCCCGTCCTATATTATTACCACTGGGTATGTGCAGCACATTTTTAGGTGTACTTCTATTGGCTTATGCCAATAGCTATTTTCTGGTCTTATTCTCGGTTATCCTGATCGGATTCGGTTCAGCCACCTTCCACCCAGAGGGTATGCGTGTTGCTCATATGGCCGCAGGTCAGCGAAAGGGATTGTCGCAATCTATTTTTCAAGTGGGCGGCAATGCTGGACAGTCCCTGGGTCCAATGCTTACGAAATGGGTATTCATCCCCTTTGGCCAGATTGGTGCCCTAGGCTTCACGATCGTCGCGGCTGCCGGAATCGCTGTTCAGACCTATGTAGCTCGCTGGTATAGAGAAATGCTAGATGCCGGTTATACCTTTCATAAAAAATCAACAGCACGGGCAATCGACCCTGCCCGCCGAAAAAGCATACGAACAGCAACGATTATTCTTGTATTCCTAGTCTTTGTTAGGTCTTGGTATGGCGCTTCTATCGGCAGTTACTACGCCTTCTATCTAATGGACAAATATCAAATGACGCTGGATAAAGCCCAAATCTATATTTTTATGTATTTGGCTGCTGGCGCAGTGGGTACATTTTTTGGAGGTCCGCTGGCTGACCGTTTTGGACGGCGTAATCTCATCTTACTATCAATGGTAGGAACCGTTCCCTTTGCACTTGCTCTACCCTTTGTAGGTCCATTATGGGCGGCTGTATTGCTGCTGATTGGCGGTTTCATCCTTCTGTCCAGCTTCTCTGTTACCGTCATTTATGCTCAAATGCTATATCCGGGCAACATTGGCACAGTTTCAGGTCTGATCACGGGACTTGCTTTTGGACTCGGCGGGATCGGCTCATTAGTCCTCGGCAACCTCATTGATAGTATCGGGATTGCTAAAGTGTTCATCGCTTGCGGCTTCCTCCCGCTGCTTGGGTTTCTTGCCTTGCTGCTTCCTAGAGATGAGAAATTAGAAGAATGGGCGGCGCAATAACTTCTCAATGATCACTTAAGGCTTTACTCATTACTGTAGAAAATAGAGCGGCAGCCTTCCCGCTGCCTTCAGTCATGTAATTATCCTGATTCGTACGATCAAAACCCATCCATACCGCAGCTGTCCACTCCGAAGTATAGCCTACAAACCAAAGATCCCGATTAGCTTTCTTGCTCACGCCAGCCAAGTCCAATTGGGTCGTACCGGTCTTTCCCGCTACTGGTCTGTTCATCTGCGCTTTTTTCCCTGTTCCTTCATTAACAACATTGCGTAACATAGCCGTCATCGCTTCTGCGGTACGCGGCGAGATTACCTGACGTGATTCAGAGGGATGAGTATACAAGACCTTCCCTTTTGAATCCGTTATGGAGCGCACCATATGAGCCGCATTAAATTTGCCTCCACTAGCAAAGACACTGTAGGCCTGGGCCATTTTTAGTGGAGAAACCCCATTATGAAGCCCCCCCAAAGCTATTGATAAATGATTGTCCTCCTCCGTCAGTACAATTCCTAATTTGGCGGCAAATTGCCGCGCAGAAGAGATTCCAACCTGCTTCAATACCCATACGGCTGGTGCATTGATGGATTTTTGCAAAGCTGTGTTCATTGTGACCTGACCTTGGTATATACCGTTCAAGTTCTCAGGTTTGTAGCTGCCATAAGCAACTCTACGGTCGGACAGCATACTATTCGGGTTGAATTTCCCGCTCTCCAGTGCAGGTCCATAATCAATGATCGGCTTAAAGCTAGAACCCGGCTGACGTGCATCAATAATAGCTCTGTTCAAATTGCCCTCGTTTTGATCTCGCCCACCAATCAATGCCACTACTTCTCCTGTACGATGATCCATTATGGTCATAGCTGCTTCTACCTGCTGATCTTTTCCGTCAGGTGGAAATGAAGCCTCTTTGAGAACGGCCTGCTCAAGTGCCTGCTGTGCTTTGATGTTCAAACCTGTAACTATAGTGTAGCCGCCTGCACGAAGCTCCTCTACGGATTTCCCTGTGATCTGAGCCGCTTCCTTAAGGGCGGCATCCACATAGTACACTCCGGCAACCCCATTTTCGACCGCAGCTGGAGGCTGATATTGTTTATTCATAGCTTCCTGCATTTGCCCATTCGTGATTAGTCGCTGATTGAACATCATCTTTAGCACTAGATTTCTTCTCGTTTTGGATAATGCACTATTGTCTACTGGGTTATAAATAGAGGGGCCTTTAGGGATTCCCGCCAGAGTGGCTATTTGCCAGATCTCCAATTTTTTCAGATCAGACACGCCGAAGTAACGCTTCGCTGCTGCTTTTACTCCATATTGTCCCCTCCCCATATAAATCTGATTGAGGTACAGCTGCAAAATCTCACGTTTCGTCAGTCGCTGCTCCAAGGCAAAAGCAATAGCGGTTTCATTTAACTTACGCAGCATATTCTTATCTCTGTTCAAATAAAGATTGCGAGCAAGCTGTTGAGTAATACTACTGCCACCTTCTGATAAACTCATGTCCAAGATATTTTTTAAGAACGCGCGTGATATCCCTTTATAATCGACCCCTTGATGGCTATAAAAACGGCGGTCTTCTACTGTTAAAAAGGTATCTATTAATAAAGCCGGCATCTCCTCAAGCTCTGCTGTAAGCCTATAACCCGAGCTCGGTAGCGGAGTCATTCGTATAACTGTTCCATCTGAAGCTGTGATGAGGCTTGATTCTGGCAATTGCAGCCTATCCTCATGCCGGTTAAGTACAATCCCCCCATACTGGTATACATAGAACAAAATCAAAAGCACCAATACCGTACTAATAACACTCACATCAAATAATAGGTACCCTACTCGCAATATCCGGGTGCGTGCATTCCATCTGCTCATGATTCGATAATCAGGTTCTCCAGGAACCGCTCCATACTCCGCACTTCATCATTCGCTGCTGCAAGAAGTGTATGTACTTCCGCCTCATCCTCTTCAACCTCACGGAGAGTGCGAAGTATCGCCCTAGTCCTTATTAATAAAGCTACTGCTGGTGTGTCCTCTATCCGCTTTGAGCTTGCACCTCTTTCTGGAACTTCTATTCTTTGCATTCGATTGAGGTTAGCAGCAATTTCACCTATTTCTCCTCCAGAGAGAACCTTGATGTTCTGGGCGACTCCTTTATCTGCCAGCTCCGAGGTTCCCACCACTAGCGAGCGCAAATCATCAGCCATTTTCTGTGAACGAAGAACATACAGCCCACCGAAGACTAGAATAAATAGAAGGATGGCACTAGGGGTTTGACCCATATGATTAATAACCCAATGAATAAGCCGGACAAAAAAGGCTCCTGATTGACCCGAATAATGAGAATACAGCAAAGCGACAGCTCGCTGGACAACAAAAAGAAAGGCAGCACTCAAAAGAGCGCAACCCATAAAAATATATAAATAGCTGATACGAACCGTCCGAAGTTTTGGCATGGTAGTTCCCTCCTTGTGCCACAAGGATAACTTCCAAATCTTAAGAACCCGCCATAGTTTTCTTAAGATTCTATGAAGAATGGGAAACGGGTAATAAAATCCGTGCGAAGAGATATACTTTCTACATAAATAACGCCATTGTGGCGTTCGATGATACTTTTGGCAATCGCAAGTCCAAGCCCTGAGCCGCCTGTATGCTGTGAACGCGACTTTTCTGCCCGATAGAATCGTTCAAAAATAAAAGGGATATCACTTTCCGCAATCCTCTCTCCGAAGTTGCTAATACGGACCACAGCATCATTTTCCTTTTTACTGAAACCTATCTCCAATTTCCCGCCGCTTCTGCCGTAACGGATCGCGTTAGTAATCAAATTTTCATAAGCACGTACTAATTCTTTAGGCGAAGCCTCTATCCATAACTCATCAGCAACGTCCTCGATTTCATAGATCATATCCGCCTTTGTTAGTTCAGGAACTGACTCCTCCGCCAGCTGCCGTATGAAGGCCTTCAAATCCAATCTCTGCATAACCAAAGGGTACTCTCCACTATTTACACGTGTGTATTCAAAAAGATCATCGATCAGTTTACGCAGCACCAGGGATTTGTTGTAGGCTATATCCACGTAATACCGGATTTCCGCTTCTTCCTGACATCGATCTTGTTCAATGTATTCCAGAAAGCCCAAGACAGAGGTAAGCGGGGTGCGTAAATCATGGGAAACACCTGTGATCAAGTCATTTTTCGCATTTACAGCTTTACGTTCCTCCTCTATGGAGTGCTGCAAACGCTCAGCCATTTCATTAATATTCTCAGCCAGCACACCCAGCTCATCTGTGGTTCTGACTTCAATTCTATGGGACATCCCGGAGCTTGTAATTTCTCGAATCCCTTTTGTGATCTCTTCCAGATACAGCACAACTTTACGAGTGTAGATAAAAAAGAATAATAAAAAGCTGATAATACCCGCTGCTGTCATTAGTGGCATAGAGCCAATATGATTAATAATCCAGCGCAGTATGCGTGAATAGGGAGCCGACTCTGAAGCCGGATTTAGATAGATCATAAAGTTGACGAGTTGGTACCCTGCCATGAGCAGCAAAGCGCCCGAAAGCACACTCAGCAAAAAAGCAAACATAAACTTCCAGCGAATCGTCGTTATATATTTAGAATTCAAGAAGCCTCACCTAATCCTTTCAGGAAGGTCCGTCTAATTTATAGCCAACTCCCCAGACGGTTTGTATATAACGTGGGCGTTTCGAATCGATTTCGATTTTGTCTCGGAGATTACGAATATGTACCATCACTGTGTTACCGCCATCTAAAAAGGGTTCATTCCATACCTTATTGTAAATTTGCTCCAAGCTAAGCACTTGACCTTGGTGTCTCGCTAAAAGCTCTAGAATAGAGAATTCCCGCGGAGTCAGTTTAATCTTCTGCTGGTCTACATACACCTCATGCTTAGACGTATCTATAGTCAGATCCTCAAAGCTTAGTTTGCTGTCGTTTCCCAACGTATTACTATCCTTATTAAATCCGTGATAACGGCGCAACTGTGATTTTACTCGTGCCACAATCTCCAAAGGATTAAACGGCTTGCCCACGTAGTCATCTGCCCCGAGGCTCAGGCCGGAGATCTTGTCCATATCTGTATTTTTGGCTGATAGTATGATAATTGGCATTTTCCGCTCTTCACGGATCTTCATACATGCAGCTAGCCCGTCCATTTTAGGCATCATGACATCAAGAATAATTAGATCAACTTCCTCTTTCTGCAGACATTCCAGCGCTTCCATTCCATCATAAGCCTTTAGCAGTCTATAGCCTTCATTACAGAGATAAATCGTTAACAGTTCTACAATTTCCTTCTCATCGTCTACTAACAATATCGTTTCTCTCTTCACAGGAAGGGTTTCCTTTCAAATATAGTAATAAATATCTATAGCTATATATTAGCAGATCATCCGAATTTTTTTCTAAAAATGAAACGTTTAGTTGTAATCCACGCAAAAAAGGCCCCTGCTCCTCTCGTACTTAAACGAAATGGAACCGGGAACCTTTTGGAATCGAATATAGTTTGTTACTTACATATCCAACAAGCGAATTAGCTCATCTTCATCCTCAATGACCTGAATGCCTAACTGCTGCGCTTTAGCCAGCTTACTGCCAGCTTTTTCACCAGCAATAACTAAATCCGTCTTCTTCGACACACTTCCCGACACCTTTGCTCCGAGTGCTTCCAGACGTTCAGCTGCTTCATCTCGGGTAAGCTTTTGCAAGGAACCGGTCAATACGACCGTTTTGCCACTAAAGAAGGAATCGGTACTAACAGGACGTGGCGCCTCAGGAGCCTTTGCTTCCACACCCAACGTCCGCAAGCGGGAAACATTAGCTACTACAACTGGGTCTGCGAAGAAGCTGACAATGCTCTCGGCGACAATCCCACCAATGTCTGGTAACTCAGCGAGCTCCTCGGCTTTGGCCTGCATCACAGCATCCAGATCGCGGAAATGATCAGCCAACATCTTCGTCGTTGCTTTACCTGTGTTAGGGATCCCTAACGCAAAGAGAAATGAAGCAAGATCTCTACCTTTGCTATCCTCTAAAGCTTGCAGCAAATTCTGTGCTTTTTTCTCACCAAAACGGTTCAGCTGTACAAGCTGCTCAAAGTTCAGTTCATACAGATCCGCAGAGTCATGTACATTAAGCTCATCATAGAGCTGACCCGCCGTCTTCTCACTAAACGTCTCGATATCCATCGCATCACGCGAAGCAAAGTGGGTGATCCGACTGATAATCTGCGGCCTACAATTCAGTTTATTGTTACAGAAAAGATGTGCTCCGCGCATTTCTAACGGATATCCACAAGCTGGACAGTCCTCAGGGAAAATAATCTCTCCACCGTCATTCTCCTCTGTTACCTTGCCGAGAATTTCTGGGATAACATCATTGGAACGGCGAATAAAGACCCGCGAACCTAAGGCGAATTTCAAGTTTTTGCGCTCAATATCACCCACATTATTCAGGGTGCAGTTCTGAACGGTAACTCCGGCAAGCTCTACAGCCTCAACCCGAGCCAGCGGAGTCACTTTACCTGTACGACCTACATTCCAGCTAACAGACTCCAGCACGGTCGTCGTTTCTTCGGCTTCAAATTTATAAGCAACTGCCCAACGCGGGAACTTGTCAGTGTAGCCAAGCACCTCACGGATCCGGAAATCCGTGACCTTAATTACAGCCCCATCAATGAGGTAATCAAGACTCGAACGACTCTCCTCGATTCCAGCGAGCTGCTCAGTTACATCATCAAAATCATTGCAGTAGGTCAGGTATGGGTTCACTTTAAATTTGTTATTCCGCAGAAAATCCATCATTTCCTGATGGTCAGCGAACTCCGCGCCTTCTGCAAAGCCTACATTATAGAAAAAAGCGTTCAAACGGCGGTCCGCAGTAGTCTTCGGATTAAGATTACGCAGTGCACCTGCTGCTGCATTACGCGCATTCTTCAGCGGCTCTGCAGCCCTTGTATTATAATCAGCCAGCACAGACAGATTCATAATCCCTTCACCCTGAACCTCAATGACCCCATCCTTGAAGGGAATCGTCAATGGAACGGATTTGATGGTCTTCACCTGTGCAAGTATTCCTTCGCCAACTACACCATTGCCACGCGTTGATGCCTGTTCGAGAACACCATTACGATAGGTTAAATTCAGCGTCAAGCCATCGAACTTCAGTTCTACTGCATAACAAGGATCAGGAAGAGGGGTATCTGGATTCTTAAGATTGTATTCATTCACTAACCGGAGCACCCGGGTATTCCAGCTGCGCAGCTGTTCAATATTCTGTGCTTTATCCAGACTCCAAAGCGGTGCCAGATGCCGATGCGGCGTGAAGCCCTTAAGCAGTTCTCCACCTACACGTTGTGTAGGCGAATCCGGTAGTACGAAGCCACTCTCAGCCTCCAGTGCTACAAGCTTGTCGTATAAAACATCGTATTCCTTATCGCTGACTAGCGGTGCATCCAGCGTGTAGTAGTGGTAATTATAGTTATTTAATTCCGCAACAAGCTCTTCCATCACATGCATAGCATCCATGCAGGTACATCCCTCCGTCAATAAGTTTCCTAAAGTTAGCGTGGTCTAAATATCCGTTCGTTAATCGTTGTCTGTTATTATTCCACTTTGGTAATCGGCGCAAACCCCGCAAGCAGGCGTTTCACACCCACGGGAGCCGGAAAAGCAATCTGTAGCTCCGTGTCATTCCCGCTGCCTTTAACAGATACAACGGTGCCCGTGCCCCATTTGCCGTGGGAGACCTTGTCACCGGCTTTGTAATCGCCAGCTGCAGCAGCCCCTGCTCCGGTAGCACGCTGTGCGCCTCCGGAGGTCACGGTCACGCTGCTCTTGCTTGCCGCCGCTGACGCCGTGCTTCCGCCGCCTGCCGGCGTAGCTCCGGTGGCGCCACCCCGGCCGCCAAAGTTCCCACGGCCACCGCTGCCGAAGCCGCGTCCGCCGTAAGCACCGCCTGCCTCCGCGCCTCCGCGCTGGAAGCGGTCTTGAGTCTTAACGGTATCTTCCTTCAGTTCCTCCGGAATCTCCTCTAAGAAGCGGGACGGTTGGTTCGCCGTCGTCCGGCCAAAGAGCGTACGCATCCGCGCACAAGAGAGAAACAGTTGTTTCTCCGCGCGGGTGATCCCCACATACGCAAGCCGGCGTTCCTCTTCCAGCTCGTCGTTGTCCTGGAAGGCACGGCTGTGTGGGAACACGCCTTCTTCCATTCCGACGATAAATACCGTCGGGAACTCCAGACCTTTGGCGCTGTGCATCGTCATTAACACAACCGCATCACTACGATCCTCTTCATCATCGTTCACACTATCGATATCTGCGATAAGTGCAAGATCCGTGAGGAAGGAGACCAGCGACTTGTCTTCGTTGTTCTTTTCAAACTCCATCGTCACCGATAAGAACTCATCGATATTCTCTAGCCGCGAGCGTGATTCGAGTGTGTTTTCATTTTGCAGCTCCAAACGGTACTGCGACATTTCCAGTATTTTTTCCGTCAATTCGGTTACAGACAAGAACTCCACCATACGGTGCAGAGCTTCAATCATATCGTAGAACTCTACTAGCATATTCCGCGTCCGTCCAGCAAAGCCCAAATCATCGACCGTTTGCAGTACTCGGAAAATAGAAACACCACGTTCACCAGCAGCAGCTGCCAGCTTGCCAACCGTTGTATCCCCTAATCCACGCTTAGGAACATTAATAATACGCGTCAGGCTGATATCATCATCAGGGTTAGACAGTAAACGTAGATACGCCAGCAGATCCTTGATTTCTTTACGATCATAGAACTTGATCCCGCCAACGATTTGATATGGAATATCTGATTTGATCAAAATTTCCTCTATTACCCGTGACTGAGCATTCGTCCGATACAGAATCGCGTGATTCTGGTAAGCTTGACCTTGCTTCACATTTTTGCTGATTTCTCCGGTTACAAAATACCCTTCGTCATGCTCGGAATCCGCCCGGTACACCTTAATCTTGGCGCCTTCCTCGGAATCGGTCCACAGCTTTTTCGGTTTACGGCCACTATTAAGCGCGATTACCCCATTGGCTGCATTCAGGATATTAGCGGTTGAACGGTAATTCTGTTCTAGCAGAATCGTCTTCGCTTCCGGATAATCCTCTTCAAAATTAAGAATATTCGTAATATCCGCACCACGCCAGCGATAGATCGACTGGTCACTATCCCCTACCACGCAAATGCGGTGGTGGCTGTCTGCCAGCATGCGGCACAACATGTATTGTGCTCTGTTCGTATCCTGATACTCATCCACATGGATGTATTTGAACTTCTTTTGGTAAAAATCCAGAACCTCGGGAACTTCCTTAAATAATTCGATAGTCTTCATAATCAAATCATCAAAATCAAGCGAGTTATTGCTTCTCAAACGCCGTTGGTACATTTTATAAACCTTGGCAACTAAACCTTCGAAATAATCACCGACTTTTTGCTCATACTGCGCCGGAGTAATCAGTTCATTCTTAGATGCGCTAATTATGGCTTGTACAGCTTTCGGTTCGAATTTTTTCGTATCAATATTCAGTTCCTTCATGCAATTACGAATGACTGATAACTGGTCTGTAGAGTCCAGAATCGAGAAGTTGGAAGTAAATCCAATGCGCTCAATATCCTTCCGCAAGATCCGAACACACATGGAGTGAAAGGTGGATACCCAAATATCTCTTCCCTCAGATCCAACGAGCTTAGATACACGTTCCTGCATTTCCCTCGCAGCTTTATTCGTAAATGTAATCGCCAAAATCGCCCAAGGCGGCGCCTTTCGATTAGCAATCAGCCAGGCAATTCTGTGAGTCAGCACTCTCGTCTTCCCACTGCCCGCACCAGCCATAATCAAAAGGGGTCCTTCAGTAGTTTCGACAGCCTGCCTTTGTGGAGGATTCAATCGGCTGACCGCGTCTTGTATGTTAATAAGTTGCATGTGTAACATGCTCCTTTCTAAAAATAAAATTACAAATCATAAGTAGTCCATAAGCTAACCGCTAGTCGAACTGCTCTTGCACCGTCTTTTTAACAGCAAATACCGTACGAATTGCCTGCTCTACATCCCGATAAATAATATTGCCGACAACTACTGTATCACATAGAGCTGCTGCCTGCTCGGCCTCTGCCTCACAAGTAATGCCGCCTCCATAAAATAGTTGGGCTTGCTCCACCATCTCACGCACTATACGTACTGTCTCCATATCCCCAAATCTACCGCTATATTCAAGATATACTATTGGCAGAGACATCAGCTTGTCCGCAACCTGGGCATACGCAGCCGCCTCTTCAGCATTAATGGTTGTCTCGGCCCCTGTAATCCGCGCAACTGAAGAATCACTGTTCAAAACGACGTAACCTTCCGTTAGCAGCTGATCCCATGGGATCATAAATCCATAACGCTCTATAGCTCGACGATGATGGCCTACAATCCAAGCTGGATCAGGTGTATTTAGCACCATAGGAATCATATAAAGATCAAATCCGGGTACAGCAGCTTCAAGTTCGGATACCTCGAGTGCACAGGGCAGCTCAAAACGTCTTACTCTTGATAAGAGATCTACTGTATTCTCATAAGTAACTCCTGTAGAGCCTCCTATCAATATGGCATCCGTGCCGGACAAGCAAACGGCCTCCAAATCCTCATCTGAAATCATACGATCTGGGTCCAACTTAAACACATGCCGCCAAGGTTTGATCATTTGCTGTACTGATTTCATGGGAATCATCCTTAATTGTCATTTGGGCAAGACAAAACACTCCTGCCGCCGCAAAAGATATAGATCTAGTCTATGCCAGCACAGGAGGTGTGTCAATTTAAAGCGAACAAAAATACGAACATTTTTTCGCATGTAAATTTGAGATCCCCGCAAAGTACCTGAATACGCATCTGAGGAAAGCACCACTTTGCGGGGATATATTAGTTGTAATGAGTGGAGAAAGATTCAGCGTATACCTTTGAGGTCATTCAAATCATTTTCAGGCACAAAATCACTATAAAATCCGTCTACACCCATACGAGATAGCTTTCTAATCTCATCCTCTTCATCCACTGTATGAACGTATACACGAGCTCCGATATTTTTTAACTGTTTGACAAAACTCTTGGTGGCCCGGCTAACTGGCATCGTAATATCCACACCTGTTTTTTTAACAAACTCAATAACTTGTTCATCCGTATCCTTAGATTGGTACAGGGTGTAAAGCACTTCTGGAAAAGAATACACCTTATTGATCTCATCAAGCATCGGCTGATTGTAGATCTGTGGAACTATCCGCTCCAACAACCCTGGATCCCGACGCTGCGCCGCTTCGGTCAGCAATGTAAATTGCTTCTCTATAAGTTCCGGTTGGATTTCTTTGGTATCCGTAACGATATAAGCATCTGGATAATTCTGCATTAGATCAAGCACCTTCTCAATATCAAGCGGAGAGTATATATTCAGGATGGGGCTGTCCATAAATTCCTCGTAATCTAGTGCCACACCCTGTTTATTAGCAGGGAGAACCTCCAACTGACCTAAAAGCTTGCTCATATTGCCTGTCCATTCATGCCGGGCAACCAACTGATCATCCTTCGATAACAAAAAATCAACTTCAAATACGCGAGTTCCCCGTTCATAGTTAGCGACAAAGGCCTCCCAAGCATTGGTATACGTATAGCCGTTAATTCCCCCCATGGCATGTGCAACGATTCTGTACGCTTCAAAACCGCTCGTGGGTTGCTCTTCCTCTTTGTTCAACGTTATTACAAGAATTATTATTAGTGCGACAATCATTACTACGGTTGCAATAATCTTTTTCTTATTCATAGTTGTGAGTTTCCTTTGCAAAGTTTAGATTAGAAAATTAATACCCCGCTCTGCCAGTGGCAAAACGGGGTATTATTAAAATTTCACAAATCTAAATAAGTGCAGGTCTCAATATGCGTTTTTGTTAACGAAGCCGTTGCGAATCGTTTTGAAAATAATTCGAATATCGAACAGTAAGGACCAGTTCTCGATATAGAAAATATCGTGCTTAATCCGTTCCTCAATTGAAGTGTCCCCGCGCAGCCCATTGCTCTGTGCCCAGCCCGTAATTCCTGGACGCACATGGTGCTTCACCATATACTTCGGAATTTCATCACGGAATTGTTCTACATAAAATGGTCGTTCTGGCCGTGGGCCAACTACACTCATATGACCGAGTAATACATTAAAAAATTGCGGAAGCTCATCCAGACTTGTCTTACGGATAAAGGTTCCAAATCGAGTTCTACGAGGATCTTCCCGCGTACTCCAACCTGTATCCTCTTCCCCGTCCTGCTGCAGCTTCATTGAACGAAACTTATACATCATAAAATTACGCCGATTAAGTCCCACCCGTTCCTGCCGGAATATAATCGGTCCCGGTGAGGTAAGACGTACGCCGAGTGCTACGATCAGCATCACAGGAGATATCATAATAATAGCGAATAGAGAGAACACGATATCAAACAAACGTTTTGCCATCTTATTCCCCGTCATATCCAGTGGAATATCACGAACATTAATCATTGGCATACCTGCAAAGTTATCAAAGTAAGGACGCGCTGGTAAATAATCAAAGAAATCCGGAATAATCAATGTGCGTACCCCTGCTTTTTCACAGGCCGCAATAATCGAAGGATATTTAGAATGCGCATCGAGCGGCAAGGCTAGAATAACCTCGTCCACAGGCAGCATCTCCAGCATTCCAGATAACTGATCGACCGTTCCCAGGATAGGTTTATACCGTTGCTCCTCAATCCCGTCCCAAGTATGGTAATCGTCTAAAAAGCCAATGGCTTCATATCCAAGCTCAGGATATTGTTCCAAATTGTTGTAGAATCTTTTGCCGAGTGTACCAGCGCCGATGATAAGCACGAACTGGCGGTTGAATCCCTTTTCTCGAAAAGATTTAAGCATCTTCTTCAACACATAACGGTAAAGCATAATGGAAAGAACATTAAATCCCATATAAATAGCCAGATATGTACGGGAGATATCAATTTCTTTCACGAAAAACATTAGACCGAGCAGGATGAAGATGCTCATGATATGCACTTGGAAAATCTTAATAAATTCATCGACAAAACGTTTCTTACGCTTAGGCAAATAAAGCGATAAAAGGATACCGATTAAGACAGCTACTCCGCCATAGATCATACTCCAATAAGCGTAAGACTCTACAGGCAGCGTGTTATAGGATTCCATCCATCCGCTCTTGAACTTGATCCACCAAGCCGCTAAAAAGGACAGTTGGATGACAAGAAAGTCAGCAACCATATAGAGCTGTGTCAAAAATTTCTGATTCCGCCGAATCATAATCTCACCTCAGTATTCTTATCGTTACGAGCGCCTGTTTCCGTAGCAGAGCTAAGACTCTGTGCAGGTGATGGAACTGCTTTAGGAAAGATTAGGGCATTCCGCAAAAGGGACAGAGCAAACTTCATACCAACACCAGCATATACTGTTCCATTTATAATACTGTTGTACTTCCTACTATAATGCTTACGATGAAATAAAATCATTGCCCTGTGAAATTCATAGACGATCTTGAACGGTCTACGTCTGGCACTGCCGCCTTTGAGATGTACGATGGAGGTCTTCGGATAATAATAAATCTCCCAACCAGCCTCTTTAATACGATAGCACCAGTCTAAATCCTCACCGTACATAAAAAACTCTTCATCTAATCCGCCGACCTGATCAATCGTCTCCCGCCGCAGCAGCATAAACGCACCCACCAGACAATCTATCGGGTAATCAAGATCAGGGTCCAGATAACCTAACTGATAACCGTTAAACTTCGGTCGATCCGGAAACAACTTACTGAAACCAAAAGCATAATAGAAGGAAGCTGAAGGTGTAGGAAATCCTCGCTTACACGCTTTATCCAGCGACCCATCTGGCAAAATAATCTTACACCCTGACGCCCCAACATCGGGCCGACCATCCATAAAGGAGATCATCGTCTCCAGCGTATCCCTGCGCACCACCGTATCTGAATTGAGCAATAGTACATACCGTCCGGATGAAGCTTCCATCCCCTGATTATTTGCACGCGCAAAACCGACATTGTCGTTATTTGCGATCAACATGACACTTGGAAACTCTCTACCAATCATCTCTACCGAATCATCATGGGAATTGTTGTCTATCAAAATAATCTCATAGGAATAGTTCGTTTCTGAGTCATATACCGACCTGATACAGTCCATCGTCAGGCGACACGTGTTGTAATTGACAATAAGTATGCTTACATCTACATTCACTGCGTAACGCTCCTGACAAATATAGTAATCTACCGACAATTATTATAACATAAAACCTCCCTGAGAGGAGGTGACCTTTCAGGGAGGTTTTTCCAGATACTGTTTGATTTACGTGTTCTTTCGCTCTTTTACGATGGTCTGTATATATTTTCGTTTCTTTTTTAACGCTGGGAGCTGAGTGAAAAAGGATTTCCACGCTACGATTAACTTTGGCTCTCTCAGAAGCATATAACCATGCGCGGCAATTTCATAGGGAAGAGAAACTAAGATTGTCTTCAGCATAGTTCGAGCCGATTCATTCTTGTAGATCATTTTGTAGCGATTAATGTAAGATATTCGCCGGATGAACATTGGTTTGGTACTACGGCCAGACGTTTTCCACCCACGTTCATGATACCCAATTGCCTCAGCATCATAATACCCCTGCCAGCCAAATAGCTGGGCTCTCCAAGCCACATCCACATCTTCCTTATATGCAAAAAAATCTGCATCAAAAAACTCTCCATCAACACTAACGTCTTCAATCATCCGCCGAGAATACATCGCCGCTGCCCCAGATACACCAAATACTGTCCCCGACTGTGTCCATTGTTCTGCTGACTCACCCGCACCACGGTCAAACGCACGACGTGCTTTGTTCATCCGAAGACCAGTGCTATCCACTAATCCGTGATCAGCCTTTAGCAAAAGCTTACCTGTGGCGCTGCCGATCTGCGGGTTGGCTTCCATTTGTGCGATTAGTCTAGAGATATAGTCTGGAGCCAGCGTCAAATCCGGATTGAGGACAAGCACATAATCTGTTTCTGTAGCAGCTATAGCTTGGTTATGAGCTGGGGCGAAGCCTGTGTTTTTTTGATTTTGGATAAGTAGAAGGCTCGTGGGCGCTTCCTTGTTAGCTTGTGAATTGAACAGATCTAATTCCTCTAGTGAATTACTAAAAAAAGCCCCTTTATCGATCGCGTTAAAGAATATATTCACTTTCTCTGCACAATCGTCCGAAGACGCATTGTCCACAACAACAATTTTCTCAATAGGATAATCCTGTGCCATTACTGCCTCTAAGCAATCTATAATGTCATCCGCACTGTTGTAGGTGACGATATGTACACTAACTGTTTTGTTATTCATGAGTATCCTCGACTTTGTAATTTCTAATTAACTACCTGCTTCCTTCTTATTATAACGAAAGAACACAAAAAACTCCCGCATCGTTATAAACGATTTAGGAGTTTCAATTGGTGTTATTCTATTCTTTTAGCTCTAAGAGGAAATCTCTCAAGCCTTCACGCCAAGGTCGAATGTCCTCAAAACCATTCGTACGTATCGACAGATGCTCCATCACCGAATTCCGAGGACGTGGTGCAGGTCTCGGAAACTGTTCCGTAGCACACGGTTCAAGCGTAGCAGTGAATTTGAAACCCAAAATATCCTCGGCCTCTACAAAGATCGCCTGTGTAAATTCAAACCAGGTACAAGAGTCGCTATTTGACGCATGGTATACACCATACTTCTCAGTTTGAACAAGCTCAAGCAAGAATCGAGCTAAATCGACTGTGTAAGTAGGCGAACCTTTTTGGTCATCGACAACTTGAAGCATTGGCTTTTCTTGACCAAGCTTTAGCATTGTTTTGACAAAGTTATTTCCGTATTTGCCGTACACCCATGACGTTCGTACGATGAAATACTTAGAGGAGAGGGATTGAACGAGTACCTCACCCGCACGTTTCGATTTGCCGTATATACTCTTAGGGTCTGTATTATCATATTCATGGTAAGGCTGTGCACCCATACCATCAAATACATAATCCGTGCTAATATACACCAGCTTGGCTCCAGCTTTTTCAGAAGCAAGCGCTACATTTCGGCTGCCAGTAGCATTAATTAAATAAGCTGCATCAATATCACTTTCTGCCGCATCTACTGCCGTATGAGCAGCACAATGAATAACCGCATCCGGTCCAAACCCGCCAATAACTTGGATGCACTGATCCAGATCAGTAATATCCATCTCCTGACGATCGCAAGCCAACACTTCGTGACCTTGATGCTGGAGCAGTAAAACTACGTCCTGACCTAGTTGTCCGGCCGCACCTGTAACAAGTACCTTCATAGCTATTTTACCCCCGTATCAAAATTACAATGAGTCACCTAAACGATCACCATATTGCTGTTCAGCATATTTTTGGTATTCCCCAGATTGAATACGGGTCCACCACTCGCGGTTATTGAGATACCATTGGATAGTTTCTTTAATACCTGTTTCAAACGTATGTTTCGGCTTCCATCCCAGTTCATTCATAATCTTAGTTGGATCAATCCCATAACGGCGATCATGACCAGGACGGTCTTGAACATAAGTAATCAAAGAATCAGGCTTGCCTAGTTCCTGCAATACCGTGTTTACAATATGCACATTCGTACGTTCATTATTGCCACCAATGTTGTAGACTTCGCCGTTCACACCCTCATGAATAACCAAATCAATCGCGCTGCAATGATCCTCAACATACAACCAATCGCGGATATTCATTCCATCGCCATAAACAGGCAACGCTTGATCAGCAAGTGCACGGGAAATCATCAGCGGAATAAGCTTTTCCGGGAATTGGTACGGGCCATAATTGTTTGAGCAGCGGGTAATATTCACTGGCAGTCCAAACGTTTCGTGATACGCACGTACTAGCAAGTCTCCGCCTGCTTTACTTGCTGAATATGGACTGTTAGGAGCCAGAGGAGTTTCTTCGGTGAATAATCCTGTCGCTCCCAGTGATCCATATACCTCATCCGTAGATACTTGAACAAACTTAGTGATACTGTATTTTTTCGCCGCATCCAAAAGCACTTGTGTTCCAAGTACATTCGTCTTCACAAACACTTCCGGCTCTAAAATACTCCGATCCACATGCGACTCCGCCGCGAAATTGACAACGACATCCACACCCTGGCTAATCAGTTCATCCATCGCAGTAACATCTGTAATGTCGGCCTTCACGAAAGTGTAATTAGGATTATTCTCAATTGCTTTCAGATTCTCTAGATTGCCTGCATACGTTAATGCATCTACATTAACAATTTCGTAATCAGGGTGTTGTTGTAACATGTACAGCACAAAGTTGCTGCCGATAAACCCAGCCCCGCCGGTAACTAGCAGTTTCATTTATAGCCCACCTTTTGTTCTTTGAGATTATATTTAAATTTTTGCTTACCACTGTTAATCAAAGTTTATTTCCGCATCTTTTAGTAATGGATGACGTTGATCCTTATCCGACAATATCGGACTAGAAGTCGGCCAATCAATATCTAAGGCTGGATCATTCCATAATATGCCACGATCATTTTCAGGGGAATAATATTCGTCCACCTTATATAACACTTGGGTGTTAGGTACCAAAGTACAGAAACCATGAGCGAAGCCTTTAGGCACCAGTAGTTGACGTTTATTATATTCACTAAGAATTACTCCGACCCATTGACCAAATGTAGGTGAATTACGACGGATATCGACGATAACATCATAAATAGCACCGGATAAGACGCGGATTAACTTTGTTTGCGCCTTAGGGTTCAACTGGTAATGCAGGCCACGTAACACCCCAACCTCTGCGGAGAGGGATTGATTGTCTTGAATGAAATTGTAAGTTATACCGAGTTTATGCACTATCTCTTCATTGTAGCTTTCCATAAAAAAACCCCGGTTGTCGCCGTGGACCACAGGTTCTAGTATACTAGCGCCTTGTAGTTGTAGAGGTGTAACTTTCATATTGCAAAACTCCTTCACATCTAAAGTTTCAGTTTTCCGAATTCTTCACCAAAGAGAAGGTCTTGAGCCAAGTTATGTGCTTTAGCTAATGAGGCATGTGTACCTGCATCCGTCCACCATCCCTGTAGAACATCAAATGTCAATTCTCCACGGTTGATATATGCATTGTTAACGTCTGTAATCTCTAATTCTCCACGTGCAGAAGGAGTAATCGTTTTGATAATATTAAACACTTCACTATCGAACATATAAATTCCTGTTACTGCATAGGTTGATTTAGGCATAGCTGGTTTCTCTTCAATAGAAACAATTTGATTTCCATTTAGTTCAGGTACACCAAAACGCTTAGGATCAGAAACTTCTTGTATTAAAATCTTCGCACCTGTCTTTTGCTCACGGAAATTGCGCACATACGGAGCAATATCATCAGCAAAAACATTATCGCCAAGGATAACAATCATTTGATCATCTCCGACAAATTGCTCTGCCAAGTCCAATGCCTGCGCAATTCCACCTGCTTCATCTTGTACTTTGTAAGTAAAGCAAACGCCCATTTCACGCCCACTACCTAATAGATTAACTACGTCGCCCATATGTTCTTTCCCCGTAACAATCAGTATGTCTGTTACATCCGCTTGCTTTAATTTATATACAGAATGAAAAATCATAGGGTATTTTCCTACAGGAAGAAGATGTTTATTTGTTACCTTTGTTAATGGATATAAGCGTGAGCCTGTACCACCTGCTAGGATTATGCCTTTCATTATATTCCCTCCATTCATTTACTTTTAATAATAAGCTTAGAAAGTGTGTAGGTAATTGGAATTGTCACTACAATAACTATTAAGGGTACGATTTGTTTCGATAAATTTAAATACTCTACTAAAACAAACAACATTAATAAATTAATTAAATACTGCACGAGATATACGATCGGAAATTTAAGAAATTTCCTGAATGTAACTTTTTCTTTAAATACAAAAATTGTATTTAAGTAATATGAAAGAAATATACCCGAGATATATGAGATTGTATAAGACATGGAATAACTCAGGGCTTGAAGAAGGAGCAAATAAACCAAATATGTAAATAATGTATTTATTCCTCCACTAATGACAAATTTCATAAATTGTTTATTCAAAAGTTTGGTCAACAACGTAGGATGGTCTTTCTCTACTTTCATCTAATATCCTCCAGAGATATTCACCTATAATCCCTAACATAATCATTATAATCCCTAATAAAAAAGTAATTAGCGCTATAATTGTAGTCCATCCTTGTAACTCAATAATACCAAAAACAGTGCTAAATATAACAAAAACACCATATAGAAAACTCAAAAGAGCTGTAGCAAAACCAATAAATGACATAAAACGAATAGGTGTGTATGAGAAACTTACAAATGAATCAACAAATAGTTTTATTTTCTTCGAGAGTGTCCACCTAGATTTCCCTAGTTTTCTTTCTTGTCTGACATAAGGTATTTGTACTTGATCATGTCCGAGCCAATAAATGAGACTCATGATATTCGTATTTTTCTCTTGTATCTCCAACACTTCTTGTACAACCTGTTTATCAATTAGCAAAAAATCAAATCCACCTTTTGGGTAACCCTTTAATGCAAATTTCTCTAATAAAAAATAATAGGTATTGGAGAACATTTTCTGAGAAAGAGACTCTTCTCTATCTGCTCTTGTTCCAAGTACAACCTTTTTTCCAGTCCGCCAATGTTCTAACATCTCTTCAAACATTTCTGGAGGGTCTTGTAAATCAGCAGCTATAATGCCAACACAATCACCAGTAGTATATTTTAAGCCTGCTTGTATAGCCGCCATCGAACCAAAGTTACGACTTAGTTTAATGACTTTAATACGGGGATCTTTTTCTTTAGCATCCATTAGTAAAGAAAATGAATTATCTTTTGAACCATCATCTACAAATACAAACTCAAAATCACAATTCGGAATGATTTTCTCTAAGTTCTGCAATCGTGGGATAGTATGTGGAATGTTCAGCTCGTTATAATATATAGGTACAACAATCGATAATTTAATTCGGTTTATACTCATTTACAACCTCCACAATTCTTTTCACATCTTCCATATCCATCACAGGACTAATTGGAAGACTAAGAATTTCTGAATGGATTTTC
This sequence comes from Paenibacillus sp. FSL H8-0175, assembly GCF_045040615.1. Classification (NCBI taxonomy): domain Bacteria; kingdom Bacillati; phylum Bacillota; class Bacilli; order Caryophanales; family Paenibacillaceae; genus Paenibacillus; species Paenibacillus sp. FSL H8-0175. The sequence continues at coordinate 6,577,868 of NZ_CP150299.1, forward strand.
TCAGAAATAGGGAAGGATAATTCATTCCATTCTTTATATGCTTCCTGTTTATGAGGTGGAATAGGGTAATGAATCATAGTTTGAATACCTTTTTGGTTCATGAAGTTAATAAAATCAGTTCTCAAGGACGTTCTAACAACAAACACATGCCAAACATGTGATTCTGGTTTTTCTTCAACATAAGGCAATACAAGATTTTCGTTATTTATATTATTCAAGAAATATGTTGCGATAGTTCTTCTGTAGTTGTTATCTTCATCTAAATACTTTAACTTTTCACTCAAAATTGGTGCTTGAAGTTCATCTAATCTACTATTATATCCTTTGAAAATATTTTCATATTTCTTATGTGATCCATAATTTCTTAAAGCCTTAAGATTTGTATATAGTTCTTCATCATTGGTAGTGATGGCACCTGCATCTCCTAAAGCTCCGAGATTTTTGCCAGGATAGAAACTGAATGCTGCGGCATCTCCTAAGTTGCCCACCATTTTATCAGCATAAACAGCACCATGAGCCTGCGCACAATCTTCAATTATCTTCAGGTTGTATTTTTCTGCAATACTCTTAATTGGCGTCATATTACATGCTTGACCATAGAGGTGAACAACTAGAATTGCCTTTGTATTAGGAGTAATACTATCTTCAAGTTTGTCAGGGTCTAGGTTATATGTTAGTAAGTTAGGTTCGACTAACACAGGTATTGCACCATTAGCGGATATGGATAATATAGATGCAATATAGGTATTCGAAGGCACAATAATTTCGTCTCCAGGACCAATATCATAAGCTCTAATTATTAATTCCAGAGCATCCAATCCATTAGCTACTCCCAGAGCATATTTGGTGCCACAATAATCAGCAAATTCCGATTCAAAAGATTTAACTTCTTCACCCATTATATACCATCCAGAGTGTAGAACTTTGCGAACACTATTTAATATAGCTTCTTCATGACGCAGATTGATTTTCTTCAGATCGAGGAAAGGGATCATGTTTTGTTCACCTATTTCATTAATTTAGTGTTGCTCAACTATAACTTCATCTTCCAGTAAGTATTGTTTACTACAAGCAGAACATAACAATTCATTATTAAGTTTTTCTCCACAATTACAAATATATCCTTTGAATTTGGCTGGATTACCATACCATAACGTATTGTTTGGAATGTTTTTAGTCACTAAAGAACCTGCTCCAATCATAGCGTACCTACCAATTGTATTCCCTGCTATAATTGTTGCGTTTGCACCTATTGAAACCCATTCCTCAAGCACAGTCTTCAAAAATTCAGTTGGGTACTGTTTGGAACGAGGTCTCAAATCATTAGTAAAAGTAACATTCGGACCAATAAAAACATTATCTTCTATTGTAACACCATCCCAAATATACACTCCTGATTTAACAGTAACATTATCCCCTAAGATTACATCGTTTTCGATGAAAGTATGATCGTTAATATTACAGTTTGAACCAATCACCGCATTCGGTAAGATATGTGCAAACGCCCAAACTCGGGTGTTGTGTCCAATTTTTTCCGATTCGACAATAGCCTGCGGATGAGTAAAGTAATGTTTCATCCCCCATACACCTCTATAAATTTGTCATAGTCACGAATATAATCTGCTGAATCATATAAGTGGGAAGCGAGAACGAGTAATACGCAATCAGGAGAAAAATCATACATTTCATGCCAATCATTTGGTTCAAGTATAAGTATTTTAGTTGGTGAATCTAGAACCACGTCCGTCTTCCTTTTCGTGTTATCCAAATAAACTTTACAGCTCCCTGATACACTTATTAGAGCTTGTCTAGTTTTATAATGAGCGTGGAATCCTCGACGTATATCGGGTAAGGTTCCATAAATATAAAACACTCTCTTAATGTCAAACGGAATAGAATTTTGCCCTTCTATAACAGTTAGATAACCTCTTTCATCTCCAAGTGCACTACTTTCTTTAATTGAACTTTCCTTCTCATTTCCATCCAATTTCATCTCGTATCTCCTCGTGATTTAATTCATAATATAGAAAACCAAATCCTACTAACTGATTATGCTAATCATTTAAAAAAAGATATTTCCTTAATTTTAATAACTGATAAGGCAGGAGGATCTATTCGAAGAGATATAAGATTATTCATAAACTGTTGTCTTTCACAGATTATCTTGTTCATCCCTTTTTTTAATTTAATAACCCCACTATACTTTTCACTATAGGAATCATTTTCTTGAAGTAAAAATAATTGCATGTCACCTTCAACATTAGACTCTATAGTAAAGGATATATGTTCAAAAGAATCCTTTTCTAATTTTTCTGCAAGTGATATTGATATATAAGGATCAATATCCCCAGCCTTCAAAATATAACTATCACTTTCTGCATTTTCTATAACCAAGTCAGAAAAAAAATCAATATTATCCTTATCTAGCTTTACACTTTCAGTTTTCTTATATTGAGACATAGATTTATTCTCATCATTTATTAAATTCAATCCGTATTTTTCGGGATTATCTGATAGATTAACGATTATTAAGTCATCGACTAATGCCACAGAACCTTTATATGGCCACACAGGCATTAATTCAGCCAACTTAGTTGCCTTCTCTCTTTCAATTTCAGTAGGAATCTTATATTCGTATCCTAAAGAACTCATAAATTTACCTATCCTATTATTGTTCCCTCCATCCCATTCAAAAAAGGAAAACCCTAAGACCTCTTGCTTTATAACATTAGCTCTTTTCTTTTGCTCATGTTTACCCAGATAAACAACAGGGTATGGCGGTGTTTCACCTAAATCAAGGTCCATAATTCTATAACTAATTTGGTTAGCTATCTTCACATCTTCTTCATATCTATTGTAATCACTATAAAACAATTGTGCCATTGACTGGGACTGATAAAAAACCGCAATTATTGTACAACCTATAAATACAATTTTTAATTTTTTTATATCTATTATTTTATATAGTAAATACCAACTTGCGGAGATAAATAATGCTAAAACAAAATTCGCTCGAATTGGCATGGCAGATCCTAACAAAACAGACATCAAAAAAGGAGAAACTACGAAACTAAGAAACAAGATTACTATTAACCACGCAGTTCTCCTTACCTCAGTACGGATTAAAGCTTTATATATGAATAAAAACAAAAGTAAGAAACAAACAATCATACTTGGTAATATAATGTTACTACCATAAATGACATCCCCCATTATAAGGCCTTTAAAGTTGTTGATTAGGCCTCTGATTATAATACTAGGATTTTCTTTACCCCAAACAAAAAAGCCTTCAACATAATTGGATCTCGGTATATATAATGAAATAACTGTATCAATAATCTTATAGACAATTAGACTAATCACAGTAACAAGTATATATTTTAATATTACTATTAGGTATTCCTTAAAAATAACATTGGTATTCACCTTACTTAGAGATATTAAATTTATCAATGTAAGTAAAATCACACCACATATAAAAACCGGTAAATATGCTTGATATATAGAGATGGCCAATATTAATAGAAGAATACCTACTGCTATATAGCAGTTATCTTTTCTTAAAATCGCCCATTTGGCAACAAGTAATGTAGCTATCGATATAAATACCCATCCAATTCCCAGCTCAAAACTCATTATAGAGAACCCTATATTTTCTGAATGAGCAGGAAAGCTTAAAAATAATACAGCTACAGTCAATCCTCCAAAATCAAACTTCATTTTATTTTTATCCGCATCCAAGCTACTAAGGGCGTACGCCCATATTAGACTTGTTAAGCTGAGTGCTGATACAGACAAAAAGGTACTCGTAATAGAATTAGTTTGCCCACTAAAGAACAGAGTCTTTAAAATTGATATTCCAAAACGTCCCTGCATGCTCCAAACAGTTATAGCATCTCCAATACGAAATAGAGCGTTCTCTTCATCAATAGAAAGTGTAAAATGTGTTAATGGAAATCCGTAGGCAAATAGAGCTACAAAAAAAATGACAACACAAAACAGCTTATTACTTTTTATATAAGAATAAAAAGATTGAAATTCATTATTTAATTCAAATAAACGTCTTTTGGAAGGGCCCATTGCTCAATCTCCTTTAAACTACTATATAACTATAATATGATATGTTTCTAAATTTTTAATAGATAAGCCTTATCACTCTCTAATGAGAGATTTATATTATAGTAGGGATCAGCCTTAATATATCCAGGCCATTTTTCTAACATATACTCAATTTCTTGCATAAATCTTGCCTTTTTCTCTGCCGTATCTTCAGCGCCTCTAGTTTTTGATTCATGATGATATAAACTCACATTATTTAGGCAAACATTATAATACCCTTTATCAATTAATTTGAGGCAAAAGTCCACATCGTTAAATGCTACAGAAAGATCCTCTTCAAGCCCACCAACTTCATTAAACACTTCTTTTCTTACCATTAAACACGCCGCTGTTACCACTGAACTATTACGATTTGTTAATAACATACCAAAATACCCAGGGTCGAATTCATTACAAGTTCTAAAAGCGTGCCCAGCGACTCCACCTAACCCCATAATTACACCTGAATGCTGTATAGTTCGATCTGGGTAATATAGCTTGGCTCCAACTGCTCCAGTATTAGGTCGAAGGGTGTACCCCACCATTTCTTCTAACCAATTCGGACTTATAATTTCAATATCATTATTAAGCAGCAATATTAAAGAACCATTAGATGCTTGAACAGCGACATTATTAATCTTTGAGTAATTAAACGGAATGTCTAAAGGAATTATTTTAAGATTATCGTTTAAACGTTGTTCCCATTTTTCAAATACAGAAAATGTCTCTTCATCTTTACTCCCATTATCTACAATTATTATTTCATAGTTGCTATAATTCGTTCTAGTAACAATAGACTCTAAACAAAGATCTAGTATTCCACTTCCATCCTTTGTAGGGATAATTATTGAAACAAGAGGTTCTTTGCTTATATTGTAATGAATTCGATACATATTAGGATAACCATCAATTTCTTGTACTTTACCATCTATACCTCTTCTTTTAATTGTATCTTCTAAAGCCCTTACTCCTGCGTAGTGTGTATAATTCTTAGCACCTGATCCAGAAGCTGTAGATTCAGGAATCGATCTCCAATGATAGAGGATTTTCGGCAAGTGATGTATACGCTCAGATAATTCAGTAAACCTTAATACAAGGTCGTAATCTTGACTGCCCTCATAACCTTTTCTAAATCCACCTATTTGATCTACGATTTCTTTCCGATATATACCTAAATGACATGTATACATATGAGAAAGAATCAGGTCAGGCGACCAGTCTGGTTTAAAATATGGGGAATGTCTCTCCCCATTAACTCCTATTTTATCTTCATCTGTATAAATCATATCAGCGTCAGGATATGTATTTAATAATTTCACTACCTCAAATAATGCCGTTGAAGCTAATTCATCATCATGATCTAATAATGCGATAAATTCTCCTGATGCTATTTGAAGAGCTGAGTTCGAGTTTTCCGAGATATGACCATTCGTCTTCCTAAACACCACTTTTATCCTTGCATCTTGCTCTTCATATTCTTTTAACACATTTTTAATATGCATTTTAGGTGAGGCATCATCTGAAATACACAATTCCCAATTTGTATAAATTTGACCTACTACTGAGTCAATACATTTTCTTAGCCATACTTCATCCACATTATAGACTGGAAGAATAACTGATATTAAAGGATTATAATTAAAATTCTTCATGCTTTCATTAGCTTCTTGATAAGCACTTGATGTAACAGCATTTCGAGTAAGCCACACTTGATAACTATTATTAGTATCTAATTTATTTTCTTGTACAATCTTAATTTTTTGTTTTAAACCCGCTAACCCTTGGGCTTTATAAACAGTTAAAGCTTTGTGCAATAATATTTTAATTGTTTTTATATTAAGTCCACGTTGTTTTAAAATATTCAGAATTGATTTTAAAATCAGATAGTGTTTAATTGTTTTTTTAATCAATACCTTTTCCATTTTAAACTCAAATTCCCTATCACCTGGATCTAGTCTCAATTTTTTAACGCCAATGGGGATGTGAAAAATACTTTTATACTTACTTTCACCCGCTGAAATGGAGGCCAAATTCATACTTTTTTCTTCCGAAAACCCCGCACCATCATCCCAATATAGTTTAACTGGAATACTATCGCTGCTCACTGAATTCCAAGATATGATGTTCCAGCCGTAATAAAACTTCCCTTCCAAAATAAATGCTGGATCTGTACCCAATGAAATCCATGTTCCATTCACTTTTTTCAAATCAGATACGGGAAGGGGGTTCAAGGTTGATCTAAAACCAAACACACCCGCTATCACTGTCAAAATTCGAATAACTATGTCTGTAATCTTCAATACAATCCTCCTAAGTGCGCTTCTTTTGTTAGTTATTTCCCCAATATTCTTCTCGTTTTAACTACTAACTTCCATGCTTTAGAGTTATAAATACTACTTAACTCTTGCTCCTTTTCTACTAATTGTTGGTTAAATATTTGCTCCTTTTCTACTAATTGTTGAATCAACTCTTGTTTTTCGGTTTCTTTTACAATATTTCCTGCTCTTAAGTGCTCAATTTCAGCATTCAAATTTTCAATTACCCTGCCATTATCTGATAAATTACTTATAAAAATTTCCTTCGTCTTTAAATGATTTTCATTTTCTTCTTCCAAGATATATTTGTCATTAGTTAAATTATTTATATGCGCTTCTTTCATCTCTATTTGCTGCTTATATTCATTATTTATAGACATAATTTCATTTTCTTTACTAACTGACATACTCACATATTGATTGACAATCTCAGTTGTAGATAATTTCGATATATAGAATTCAATGTGCGCTATGCCCACTTCAGATTCAAAATTCAATATTATATTTGGATCATCCTTTTCAAACAAATAAACATTAGAAGTTTTAAAATCAAAACTACCCGACATTTGATATTTTATCTCAGTATCATTATTAGCCCCAATAAGTCTGAGATTATCGATTTTGTAAAAACCACAGTAATCTGAAGGATCAATTCTAATACCTTTGATAACATCAAAATCACGAAGATCAACTTTAACAAATTTCATTAATTCTACATCATTAAATTGAAAATACTCACTATTTGACTCTGTAAACCCATCACCACAATCTATAAAGATCTGAACTTTATCCACAAAGGCATTTTCTTCCTCATTTTCACCTGTCATTGAGCATAGGTTATAAAATGTGCGTTCCATCATTTCTAACGTTTTCAATGTTTCTGCAGGAATTTCTGAAGATGTTTCAAATGATAAGTTTAGATTTCTTGCTTTTTCTAAAATAACAATTTTCCTATAGGAATCTTCCGTATAATCATGGTCAAATATATAAGAATTATAAAATCTATCAATTTCTTGGCGATAGACAGCCAATTCCGGATTCTTTGCGGCAAAAAAGTGAATTCCCATTAACTTTTCCCAAATATTTATTCTTCCATGTCCAATCATCATATATCTTATATTTTTTAATTCGAGATACTCTTTAAGAGAATCCTTATTAGGGAGTCCATTGTCCATATGTTCTTCTAACCATATGAAATTTTTTTTAAATAAACTCTTATAGACCGAGTTCACTCTAGATTCTGCATCTATCGATTGTTGTGAATGAAATGGTGCAGTTATAATACACACTTGCGAACTAACGCGGTATAACTCATCAATAAATTGATTTCTCTTTTCCACTGGAATATGTTCAAATACATCCAATGCAACAATTACATCATACTCATCATCTGGGAAATCCATATTTGTAGCATCGCCGAGAATATAACTTGGATCATGTTGTAATTCTTCCGGTAGTTGAATATCTAAATAGGTTATCTTGTCTAAAGGCAAGAAATTTTCTAAATTACGATGTTCATTAGCCCCAACTTCAAGAATACGGAAGCTTTCATCACCACATCGCATTTCATTAATAATTTTCCGAATATTATTATATCTTTGATATTGATCAAAGAGTGTGTTTTTCATTTTGACACTTCCCATCTATGGTTCATATATATTAGCCCTTCAGAAATATATTTATTTGTTATAATAAAGTCCACAATATTCTCTTTATAGTGTAGACATACTATTCCTTCATTATTGAATATCCCTACATCTATACAGAAAGTCCCACCAAGTAACGGCAAACTAGATATAATATATTTCACTCTATGTCTTCCTAATTTATTCGGAATATCAATTTTCTCTAAGTGTGTATTTGGGCCAAATATATACTCTCGATCTGGAGTATAAATCGCTACACCCAATAATAAATCTTCTATGACATCTTCATAAACTTCATATTCAACTTCCACTACTAGCTCATCAAAAGTTTTAAAGTTATTCTTGTTTAGTTCCACTTTTGTAATTGACGCTAATACATCGGGATTCGTCGGTCTAATAAAATCATCTTGTGGCACGACTGGAATTGGCTCATTATCATTGGTAATCGTAGTTTCCATAATATGCTCAGTATTGTATTTCATGAAATCTTCATATAGATCAGCAATTTCAGATGATTCTCCTGATGCTTGCACTATACCATCCTTAAGCCAAACTGCTTTATTGCAGAACCTCTTCACTTGCTCAGTTGCATGGGATACAAACAATATTGTTGTTCCCTTACTCTTCAACTCTTTCATTTTATCAATACACTTCGTTTGAAAACGTACATCCCCAACAGCAAGAGCTTCATCAACAATAAGTATATCTGGCTCTACATTAATAGAAACAGCAAAAGCCAACCTCGCAAACATACCGCTAGAGTAAATTTTTACAGGTTGCTCAATAAATTCTCCAATATCTGCAAATTCGATTATATCATTCATTTTGATGTCAATTTCTTCACGGCTAAAGCCCATCATCAGACCATTTAAGTACACATTCTCTTTGCCACTGTACTCTGGATTAAATCCAGCTCCTAGCTCCAAAATTGCAGATATCTTACCCTTTACTTGTATAGACCCACTTGAAGGTGATAAGACTCCTGTTATCAACTTCAACAGCGTTGATTTACCCGATCCATTTTTACCTAGAATCCCAAGAGCGTCTCCCTTCTCAACTTTAAATGAGATACCGTTAAGAGCTTTGAATTCTTTGTGATACGTTCTATGAGATATGGAAAGAGCCTCTTTCAAGCGGTCTATGGGTTTATCGTATAATTTATAAGATTTTACAACATCTTGAATTTCGATTATCTCATTCAAAACTTTACTCCACCTTTACAACTTTATATTACATCTGCAAAATGAGGCTTCAACTTTTTCAAGCTCTTTATTCCAACTACAAGTGCTGTTAAGCAGAACATCCAGAAATAAAGAGTATAGTAGGGATGTTGGATAAATGAAACGCTATAAATGAAAGTATCTCTATAGCCTTCTACAATATAGAACATAGGATTTAATTTAAAAACATTACTCCAAAAATCCGGTAACATAGTGTATGACCATCCAATAGGAGTGAACCAAAACCCTATTTGCAAAATTATTATTATGATTTGATTTAAATCTTTAAAAAACAACACAATTGCAGATGTGACTAGAGACATCGAAAAAACAAGCATGATTGTACAAATTAAATAATATAACATCTGAAAACTGTATAAATCAGGGTAATATCCATATCCAGTATACATCACGAATATAAATAAAATGAAAAACAAATGTACGAATAAAGCCGAAATAATCTTTACTATAGGAAGAAGTTCAATCTTAAATACAACCTTCTTGACAAGATAACTATACTCTGAGTACACATTTGTAGCACTAGACAAAGCTTCTGAGAAGAAAAACCATGGAATTATGGCAACTATAAACCACAAAATAAATGGAACATCCGATACACTACCACTTCGTAACCCTACCTGAAATACAAACCAGTAGGTCACAATGGTTAGTAGTGGTTGAATGAACCCCCAGACTATTCCCAAGTAGGAAGACGCATATTTAGTTTTAAAATCATTTTTAGCTAGGCTGAAAATCAGCCTTCTACCCTTAAATATCTCTCTCAAGAATCTATAAACTTCTTTAATGGAGTTTATAATGTAAAGACTAATTAACGTTGCAACGACACTGCTTAATGAAATTATCGAAATATTCAGAAGGCTAGTTCCTTCTATCGCCGTATCACGATGGTCTTTAATATCTAAAATCACATACGGATCAGAATCTAATACTTGAAGTTCTATTTGTTTATCTTTCTGACTTGTTATTTTCACTTCATGCTCTTGAGTTATTATTTCATCAAGTGGAATGATTACACTTGAGTTGCCTTTTAACTTAACATCTTTAATCTTAACTATAGCCTTTTGATTCCCCACATCTAATCTAAGGGAGTATACATTTTTAGGTAAATCATACTTTAGATTTACCCAGTCTCCCTTTTGCTCATATTTTTGATGAAGTGATTGTTCTTCTGTCCATTCCTGATCCTTATTCATAATATAAAATAGTTGGTAATCATCGGACTGGTTAGAATTCAATTGAACCTCAAAAGTTAATTTGGTTCCATTTTTTTGATATGTAGCAAACATATTAAAGAATAAGACCACTAAGATAAGTCCCATTACAGCAAGTATCAATTTTTTAAATTTCATTCGTATACCCCTTCAATTATCACGAAAATTTAGAAATAACCTCTGTTTCAAAAAAAATATATATTTAAAATCACGCCATTCTGTCTAACTAAATCAAGATCGCTAGTAGAACGGTCCAGAGATGATACAATAAGTGGTACTAGTTTACTTGGTCTTTATTGTGCAATTCATAGTAGTAGTAATAGAAGTTAGCAATATGCTAAAATATTGTCGTACCTACAGGAAAAGGAGATTATAACGTGTCGAAACCAGTATACGGTAAAAACGCCGCTCAGTCGAGAAATGTTGAAAAGATAGCAAGTCCGATATGGGCATTAGTTGTTGGTTTTATTTTATTTTTGTGTTGGACCCCATTTCAAGTGGGATTGTTTAATGGATCACTAGTTGATTACGAGAAGCCAATATATGTATCAGCACTATTAAGCGCACTGATGCTGCTGGCCTGTGTTGGCTTGTATTACAAAAAGTTCAAGCTTGAAGGGCAGAGTGATTTAGTAGCTTGGGCAGCATTATTGCTCCCTGTGACCTATGCTCTGTCACTGTTTGTCGCAGTTTCGCATTACACGGCGATGAATATGCTATTTATTCAGTGTACATATGCCGCAGTTTTCATTATAGCCTTTTATCTCATGAAGCAAAAGCAAGTAAATGTTGTCATTCAAAATGCTATATTAGCGATTGCATATTTTATAGTGGGTTTTGGACTTTTAAATTGGTTAGGCAGCAGTAAATTAGCAGGAGCTCTTGTGGGCTGGTTCTCAAACACCGTCCGAAATGATGTCTACTTAGATGCAGTTATGACTGACTCTAACGGACTTCGTCTGACTTCGATCTTTCAGTACGCAAATACGTACGCAGCCTTCTTGATGGCCTTTCTATTTGTAGCAATATTCGCGCTTATTCGCTCTAAAAAATGGTATGGAACGTTGACGCATGGCTTTATGTTAGTTCCCATCATTGTGTCGATCTTGTTAACCTTATCTCGTGGCGGCTTAGTCCTGCTACCTGTAGTATTCATACTCCTACTTCTATTCCTAAAACCTGCACAGCAAATCCTTTGGATTCTGCATCTAGGAATTGCTGGTATTGTAGCTTTGCTCATTACGACACCCGTTACTAACCTAGGAATAGAGTTAAATGCTAATTTCACTTCTTCTTCAGCTTTAAAAGGTTGGGCGTATCTATTAGGAGCCTCAATAGTTGTGGCTGGCCTTTCTTGGGTCATTCAGCGTTTTGTCGCACCATGGTTGTATGCAAAACTAGAGAATTGGTCGTCACGTAAACGGACAGGTCTTTGGATTCCGCTCGGATCTGTCGCTCTAGTTGCTATTGTAGCTTTCTTGCTTATCGGTACGAGTGCAAAAAGCATCTTACCTGACAACATGGAGACTCGCCTCGAGAACATCAATTTCCAGCAACATAGCGTACTCGAGCGGATTACTTTTTATAAGGATGCCGTGAAGGTGGTTAAGGATTATCCGGTCCTCGGTGCTGGTGGAGGAGGCTGGGCCTCACTGTATGAGCATTATCAAAACAACCCTTATACAAGCCGGCAGGTGCATAACTTCTTCTTACAATTTCTCATTGAAGTAGGTATTGTTGGATTTCTCATATTTATGAGTTTCATTCTGTATATCTTCTATAAATATATTCGTGGATATGTAAAACGGGATAAAAACGAATTTGAGAATGGTTTCTTCTATCTAATTATTGCTCTATCTATTCTTGTGCACAGTCTACTTGATTTCAACATGAGTTATGCCTTTATGGGCATACTAGTTTTTATTGGCCTTGCCGGAATGGCCTCCGTTATGGATAGCAAGCCACTGCGGAAAAATTGGAATAAAGCGGGCATCCGTTTCGGATACCTCGCTGTGCTTTCTTTAGGAACCTTGTTCCTAGTGTTCTTGTCAATCAGCTATATTGGCTCCAGTAACTCTGCTTTGAAAGCTAAACAATTGAGAAGTTATAGCACTTCCTACGAAGAGCTTAGAGCCCCATTGATTGAGACTTTGAACAAACGTCCAAGTCATCCAGAATCGACAATTTATCTATCGGCCTTGGATCAGCAGGTATTTAGTCAAACACAACAGGAACAGTTCCTTGACGAGGCATACAGTGTATTAACTCGCGCACTCAAAGATGAGCCATACAACAAAAATCTTCTGCTCCAATTAGTGAGCTACTACGATCTGAAAGGTCAAAGCGACGTCGCCTTGGGTATTTACCGTGACAACGCAGATAAGTTCAACTGGGATATCGATTGGTATGATGCAATAATCAGCCGTTCCTTTGCCTTAGGTCAGCAGGCACTTAATCAAAAGGATGAGACAAAGAAACAAGAGTATTTCAATGAAGCGCAAGAAGCATATAATCACGTTCTTGCTGGAATAGAACATCTGAAGACTCTTCCACCAGAACAACTGCAAGGGCGCCCTTTCTCAGTAACGCCAACTATCGCTTTGAACGTTGGCAAAATGCAACTTTTATCCGGACAAGAGGATGCAGCGAACACCACTCTCAAGCTTAATTCAGATGCTAATTACACGGATATCATGAACAGTGAAACTCCATGGGATATAAATTGGTACAGTTCACTCATCAGCCGTTCATTTGATTTGGGGCAGGCAGCTTATGCACAACAAGATAATCCAGATAGAATAGACAACATGAAAGCTGGCTTTGTTATTGGGCTTTTGGCCTACGATCATGTACTTGCGGATAATGATCCTTCGAAGATATTTACTCCGGATGTGACACTGAAGGTAGGGAAAATGCAATATATGTCTGGAAAGATACAAATTGCAGCCTCCATCTTAAAAACAGCCTTAAGCCAAGATTTCGCTGATGCAACCAATCGTGAGATTGCTCGTTGGTACCTTGCTGCACTGGCGAAAACTGGTGGCGAGGATCAGGCACTATACGATTCGCTGATCGCAGCTGATCCTGCGGAAGCAGCACAAGTTGAGGCCATTACAAATTCACAATTTTAAAAAAGAATGAAACCATAAAAGCGCGCCACTGTAATAACCGTGGCGCGCCTTTTTTTTCGATTATACGAGATTTAATTATAGCCCGGTCTTAGCCGCTTCACTCTCAACAAGCTCTTTCATATAACGAAGCAAGTCATCTTTGAGCTCCTCGTGTTGAAGTGCGTAATGAATGGTGGTCTGGATAAAGCCCATTTTCTCACCCACATCATGACGTTTACCTTCAAAATCATAGGCAATAATTCGTTCAACCTCGCTAAGACGTGCTATCGCATCTGTAAGTTGGATCTCTCCACCTACACCCACCTGCTGTTCTCCAAGCATATCGAAGATACGCGGAGTTAAAATATATCGTCCCAGTATAGCTAAGTTCGAAGGAGCCTCTTCTCTCTTCGGCTTCTCTACTAGACGATTCGCCTTGTAGACACGTTCCGCCAAAGGCGAACCATCTACCACACCATACCGTGATACTTCCTCCCACGGAACAGGCTGAACACCCACGATAGAAGATTTATACTCGTCATATATGTCAATCATCTGTTTGAGGCACGGTTTGTCCGCTTCAACAATATCATCGCCGAGTAGGACAGCAAACGGTTCGTTTCCTATGAATTTACGTGCACACCAAATCGCATGTCCGAGACCTCTTGGCTCTTTTTGGCGGATATAATGGATATCAGCCATTTCAGAAGATTTGCGAACGGATTCAAGCAACTCCCACTTCTGCTTCTCAGCCAAGTTAAATTCCAGTTCAAATGAGTTATCAAAGTGGTCCTCAATCGCACGTTTGCCTTTCCCCGTTACAATAATAATATCCTCGATCCCGGAAGCGACTGCTTCTTCAACAATATATTGGATCGTTGGTTTATCTACAATCGGTAGCATTTCTTTAGGCATTGCTTTAGTTGCAGGTAAAAAACGAGTGCCGAGACCTGCGGCGGGAATAATCGCTTTACGGATCTTCATCACATTAACTCCTTCTATCGTATACTCTTTTCAATTACATATCTGTAAGTACCCTAAAATGGCATATTTCTTTCAATTATAGCAGTTACAGCACATTTATGTCAGAGTGTTTGTTATATTTGTATATCTATTCCAATGAAATAAGAGGGCAGGAATTATAATCAATTATTGCTATTTTAAATACTTTGCTGACCCTATAATATACTACTATTTAGTATATGCAAATTAGGATGAGGACGAGATCAATTCTAAAAAAAGGGCTAAGCAATACCAGCATCTACCTGGTAGTTACTTAGCCCTTATCTTTAACTCTTAACTCTTAACTCTTAACTCTTATTACTTCGCGTTCACCAATTGCCCACGCGTTACACCAAGTTGGTTAGTAGCCTTTAGGCTCTTCCATACCTGTGTACCAGAGATTTCACCACGCAGAGCGCGGCTGTAGAGGCTGATTACCTCAGCCACTTGCTCTGGCGTCTCTTCCAAGAACTCCACACGGTATGAAGATACTCCTAGTTCACGGAAATTATTCAGATACTCCGCACCAGACTGCTCAACAGCGTTATAGACGGTATTACGGCAGCCTTCATCCACACGAACTGGATGTGACATTCCAATACGGTCTTGCAAAGAAGCACGGTGCTCTTCACAAGGACGACCACAGTTCGTATAGTCTGTGCCTTCACTCATAAAGGTACAGTACACACAGTGTTCAGTATGGAACATCGGCAAATGCTGATGAATAACAACCTCCATCCGGGACGTATCACTGTGTTCAAGCAGATCAACCATCTGTTGAATGTTCAAGTCATAGGATGGCGTTACTATGTCACAGCCAGCCTCAAGGAACAAATCCACTGCTTTATGATTGGCGATATTCAGTGAGAAATCACCGATCAGGCGTGGATGCACAGCATCCGGCTGCTCCTGGCGGCGGCGCAGATAATAATATAACGCGCCTGTATTACGCACGAGCACAGCATCCGGCTGCAAGCGAAGAATATTCGCGTGGTAGCCGTTCTCGCCCGGCATATGAATGCGCGGCGTGGCCAGCGCTATGCTGGCCCCTGCAGCCCGTACCGCATCTACCGCTGCCGGGAACTGCTTGATAAACTCGAAGTCGGCGTAGATGTTTCTCACGCCGGCCTCGAGCGCAGCCTGCACCTGCGGCAGGCTGCGGCACAGCGCGGTGAGCTCCGCTTCACCAACGCGCTGCGGAGCGACGCCCTTGTGGGTGGCGTCGCCGTAAACCTCGATCACCCGTTTCACATAGACGGGCGGTTTCGGGCGCTCGCCCGCAAGCAGCTCCACCGCTTGGCGGCGGATGCTGTTCAGCTCGCGCATAGGGACAATGACGTCGCCTTGCAGATGCGACTCCAACGCGTCAAGCTGGAACACGGTCCCGCCCAGGCGGCCGAATTGTTCTTCCAGCAGCGCGGTATCCATCGGACGCTTTTGCGCGGCTTCCAGCGCGAGCTCCGAGTCCACACGGACGGTAACGTTCTTCTGAACGTCCGTCCACCAAGTCGTCAGCTTCTCGCCGACGCAGCCTTGCACTCTAACATGTACCGGAAATACCCGGTACGGCTTTTCAGTTTCATAAGTCTGGCGCAGCGCCTTATCTAACGCTGGGTCATTTGTCTTCCAAATGCGGTCACCGACATTTAGACGACGAAGATCCACATCATTACGACCGGCTACGATGTCGATGATCCAGCCTTCTCCGGCTTCGCCTTCCAGCTTCACACCTTTACGACGGAGGTCGTAGACACGACCGCCTTCTTCTTTTTTCGTTGGATCCCCAGCGTCAAAAACAATTCCGTCCCCACGCTTAAGCGGTGCATGAATACGGCAGACCACTCCGTCACGCAGAATTTGCTCAACCGTCCCCAAATATACACCACGGCTTTTTGGGAAAGTCCCGTCTACCAGTTTCTTATTGTTCGTTCCATCCAGGAAACCATGTGTAAACCCACGGGAGAAGCTTTGTTGCAGCTCGCGCACCTCCTCCTTCGAAGGTTTGGACAGATCGCCTTCAAAATACCGATCAATCGCTTTACGATACTTACTAACTACATTCGCTACATATTCCGGGCTTTTGAGGCGACCTTCGATTTTAAAAGAAGTCACACCCGCCTCGATCAGCTCAGGCATTAGATCAATTGCTGCCAGGTCCTTAGGAGAAAGCAAATAAGTTACGTCTCCCATAGGTTTTACCTCACCATCCACCATCAGATCATAAGGCAGGCGGCAAGCCTGCGCACATTCACCGCGGTTGGCAGAACGTCCGCCCCACATTTCAGAAGTCAGACATTGACCTGAGTAGGAAACACACAAAGCACCGTGTACGAATACTTCCATCGGTAAGCGGGCTTGCTCTCCGATCGTACGAATTTGTTTCAGATTGTTCTCACGACCTAATACCACACGTTCCAAACTGAAAGGTTTAGTAAACTCGACCGCTTCCGGCGAAGTAATGGTCATCTGTGTCGATCCGTGAATCGGGAAATCCGGTGAGATTTCGCGGATCATTTTGACCAAACCTAAATCTTGTACAATTACTGCGTCCACACCAGCATCCACGCACGCATCAATCAGTTCTTTTGCATCAGACAATTCATTTTCAAAAACCAGTATATTAAAGGTCAAAAATCCCTTCACACCATAGCTATGCAAAAACGCCATAATTTCCGACAGCTCGTCCATGCGAAAGTTGTTCGCTCTGGCCCGTGCATTAAACTTCTCTACGCCAAAAAAGATAGCATCCGCTCCGTTTGCTACCGCTGCACGCATGCAGTCCCAATCACCTGCGGGTGCCAATAGCTCCACGTCTTCTCTGCGTATTTGTTGCTCTTTCATTTATATCCTCCCAAACCGCCATTTGACGGGTCATTTCTAGTTGATTAACTTGATAATTGTATCAAATATCACACTTGAGCGCTATGCGTTTACCAACATTTATATAGAATAAAAGTCATAATGCTGTCAGGAAGCTGACTTCTTGCTTATTGCACTTTACTCCATGAATGTTGTAGAACATGCAACTTTATTGCCTAATCCAGCGCTTCGACAACTAAATGTTGTACATAAAGCATCATTTTAGCTATTCACATTATGCCCAACTTGGATAACATTGGATCAAAACCTCCTAAAACAACCCTTCCGACAACCCTTCTATCGGTACATAGTAACAAATATATGTATTTTTTATAATAGGCCGCAGCTAACCCTTATCCACTAAACTCTGCAACCATTTACGAGCAAAACGAAAGTTAACGCCATAATCGTTCATAACATCCTTAGGTCGAATCCCTTTTCCCCCTTTATACAAAAAAAGAACGCCCCAAGCCAAATCGGCAACTGGGACGTTCTTCGTCTGATTAAATTATACGCCTCTATTCGTGTGTCAGCTACGATTTTCGTACTTTTTTAACTACTTACTGTTTGTAAACCGAAACGATTGTAGTGTCTTGTCTAACAGAGCCTGCTGTTCTGCAGTGGCATTGGCATCATTCAGCGTAACGGTAATCGTGTAGACCACATCATTTTTACCAAACACAACCTGCTTACTGCGAAGAGGGATGCCATTTTTGATTTGATGTGCAGTTATGATCGTAGCAGGGACATCCGCAATGGTAGACTCCACTACACTTTCTATACGAGGGCCTTTGGGATCATTATTTTTATTTTGATAAGCATCTTTGAGCACATTAACTGTATAATCCACTGAACCCTCGGGTTTTGAGTTGATCTGTAGACGTCCTCCGCTGAACCGATATTCAATCGACTGCGTCTCAAAAATATCCTGATAAGGTGTCCATAAACTTGGAATATCAATGGCATAACCGTAGGTTTTGGATACTTTGGTTAGTGTCTTATTTTTGAGCGTCTTATAATCATCACTAGCGAGTCGCCCGAAGTTCTCCTTCAGCAGAGCAAAATCAATATCAATAGAGGATATGATGGCTTTGAATTTTGCCTTATCGTCATCTTGCCCAGCAGCTGTTACATATTCAAAATAATAACGATACCCATTTTTGAGTATGAGAGCTTGATATTCTGTAGTAACACCGTTGCCGTAATTTAGCTGTAGCTCATTAATTTGTGCGGATACGCCCGAGATCTCCGACTTGTTGCTGTCTTTCAGAATATAAGCATCCGCTACAAAATTTTCTTTAGTTTTCATTTTCAGATCTTCAGCCCAGCTCTCTAGTGTAGAACCAGCAGGTGCCGAGGTAACTGCCACACTCAGATGACTTCCCTGCTTACTCTCGTAATAGAGATGCTGGTCGTCCTTACTCCAATCTGCGGGAACCTGTAGTGAAATCCCATAGTCCTCATTGTACGCGTCACGCAATCCACTTTTCACCGTAGAAAGATCACGGATTTTTTTACTTTTAGTATCAAAAGAAGGCTGGAAAGAGTTAAGTAATCCTGTATATTTAGCAAAATCCTTATAATTAACTGCTTTGTTATCCGTCAAATAAATCTCGTAGAGTCGACCTTCAGCATATAACAGTCTGCTTTCCCAGAGCGCTCCACTGGAATCTTTACTGATCAATCTAGCATAAGGTACCGCGGCTTTGGGGAACGACTCCCGATCCAATATCAACTCCCCACCTGCCTCGACCTCCCGAACCAGCTGTTCCAGCAGCCCATCCGCATCCACCGCAACCGCCTGGTCACTTACATGAATCTCCACATAATATAGATTGTCCGCACTTGAAAAGGTAGCCACACTTTCATCTCCACCGCTATTTCCAGCAATCAGCCCAGAGGGATAATTCAGTGTCCAATGATAATAACTGTTTCCAATTTGAGTCTTACCAACATCGCTGTCAATCCCAGTATCCTCTGGCGTATCTTCTTCGTTGTCTATAGGAACTAGGGTAACCATTAGCTCACCCCCACTCCCTTGAGAGAGGGTCGCACCTAACACATCAGCTACAAAACGTAGCGGTACCATCAGCACATCTGAAACCATCCGGGGCGCTGAGCCCAGTTTAACTTTGATCCCATCCTTCCAAGCGATATCACTCCCAATCGTCATCACCCCTGAATGAGCACCATAGGTTACTTTTACAACATTGTTCTGCTCTAAGGAAACAGTGCTGCCAAACGTCTTTTTAAAAACCCCAAGCGGGACCATAACCGTTCCATTCTCCGTATAAGGCCGCTCGATAGCCAACTTCTTACCATTCACCGTAGCTGAAGTACTGCCAACTTTTAGACTCAGCTGTAGCTTATCTCCTTGTGAAGCTAATACTGTTTGTATGGGTAATATAGAAAATAGCAGTAATAAGGCCAGCATCGCACAAAATCCTTGCTTTAAAATTCTTAAGCCCATTTATTGTCCCCCTCTCCTGTTTGCTGATCACTCATCCGCGTGCTCGTCCCCATCCGTTTCATAATCATCTCCGCTTAACAACGGATCACCTTGAGTGAGCACGAGTTTACGGACGACGATATCCCCATCGCTTTGCATAACCAGCCGCACAGTTGCTCCCGGCAGGTAGCTTTTGAACAATTCATTAATATCAACTAGTGAGACCACACGATGCCCATCGATGCTATACAAGACGTCCCCTTCAGCAACCCCTGACTTGAGCGCTTCTGAAGACACCACCTTAGTGACGGACAGCGGGTCCAGCGTTGGCAATCCCACAATCGTAGACCAGCTCGCCTCCAGCTCTAGCCCTAGACTCGGATGCTGTACCTCACCATATTTTAAAAGCTGGTTCATAATATACTGCACAGTATTCGCTGGAATCGAAAACCCCATATTTTCCACACCCACCGCTGAGTATTTCAGGCTGTTGATTCCCAGCACCTCACCCTTCATATTTACAAGCGGCCCTCCGCTGTTTCCGGGATTAATCGCAGTGTCACTCTGGATAAGACGATACGCCGCATCTACCTCACGGTTAAGACCACTTATAACGCCTACTGTCGCTGAGTTTCGTAGAGAAAAGCTAATCGGTGTTCCGATAGCAATAACCTTCTCCCCAACCACTGTTTTGCCACTCGCTGGAATAAACTTGGCGGGCTTTAAATGGGTGGCATTGATTTTGATCAGCGCCAGATCACTAACTTCATCCAGATAGGTTTCTTTAACGGTGTAGGTTTTGGAGTCCGAAGTGACCACTATGGCATTTTGCAGATCCTTGATTACATGAGCATTGGTTACAATCCATCCGTTCGATTTCACAATGATGCCGGAGCCATGCGTCAGATTGTACCGATCATCCGGGCCACTATTACCGCCACTCTCGTCTTTACCGATAATGCCCACAACAGAAGGAGTGATACTTTTAATAATTCCAGGTATCGGATCTTCTGCCGCTGCTTTACTAACTACCTTACTAGTACTATCAAAAGCAAACACCGACTGACTCCATACTCCCGACAGCACTACGCCGCACAGTAATAGACCCAATCCTTTCTTCACCAGCTTCTCCCCAATACTCCTCATTCCTCACCAAACCCTCTCTTTGCCAATGGATAAATTTAACATTATATAATTTGAAAAAAGACGCCTTCAATGCGCCCATGGCGTTAAAGGAGTCTTTTGGTGCAAAGCTGTTCAATTTAGTTCTTTCATTAACTTAACCAATGCATCACCATGGCATAGTCAGAGATCACAAAAACCAGCAAGCTAACGGCTCCAAAACCAATGGCAAATTTGTTCTTCTGGGGAGCTTTCAATAGTCGAACAACCCCGACCAAAATCAAGATGGTAAATAAAATCATAAACACATCAAAGGTATGAAATTTAGACGGTCCTTGCGCGGCAACTTCTGCAAGCAGCATAACCTTACCTCCTCAAAAATGTTGTCAAGCAAGATCCAGTAATCCCCATATCACCTTCTATGTTATCGCTACCATTTGGGCGATGCAATAGGTTTTGTAGAAAAATTATGTATTTGTCGCAAAAAATATATTTTATCCCTGCAAAATCCGTAATATTGATGAGATTGATCACTGACAATTGAGTGCAACATAGTGAAAAGTGCTGTGAGCCCAGTCAACTCTTTCGTCGTGAAGGTTACAATAGAAAGTCCATTAACTGCTTTAGAGATGAAATAAATTGAGCAGTGAATTGGAATTGGAATTCAGAACTTAGAACTTAGAACTCTGGGCTCGAAATTTAGGGTTTTAATGAATTAGGGAAATATTCCCTAAAATTGACCGATTATCAGCTCATTTTGTGATTTTCAGGGAGGTTTTCCCTAATCTAATAAACAGTTATTTGATAGAGTGATATGAAGGATTAATTATTCGGTTTTCAAGGAACTTTTGACCCTAATGTTAATCACTTACCCGTTAACCCTATCAACAGAATACTCCTCATTGAATCTTACTACGAACATGTCCTACATATGCCTACCTTGCCTATTATTAAATCCATTTTTTCTATAGAATTCGTATAACTTTTGCTAGAAATATCACATCATATATCTATGAGCCGTCTTTCGTATAATCACCGGATAAACTACAACGCCTTAAATGGCCTTGACTCCATTCTAGAGGACGAGATTAGCTGTTCGTTGTTATTTGTTAGATATTTTCCCTGTGAAAATTATTGCTTACAACCTACAATAAAAGCCCCGGCAAGATACCGAGGCCTTATTATACATAGGTTATATTACTTACTGTTTATTTAGAGGGTTTCCGCCGTCTCAAGCATAAGCGCTTCGGTCCGCTCTGTATCACGAATCAGAACCGGTTTCAGATACTTACCTGTGTAAGACTCTGTGACTGTAATGATCTTCTCCGGTGTCCCTGTTGCCAGGACGGTACCCCCGCCGCTACCACCTTCCGGTCCCATATCGATGATATAATCCGCTGTCTTGATTACATCCAGATTATGTTCAATAACAAGAACCGATTCTCCGGAATCCACCAAACGATGCAATACCTCAAGCAGACGACCAATGTCATCTACATGCAGGCCTGTTGTAGGCTCATCCAAAATATAAAGTGTTTTACCCGTGCTGCGACGGTAGAGCTCAGAAGCCAACTTTACCCGCTGTGCTTCACCACCGGATAAAGTGGTTCCCGGTTGACCAATCTTAATATACCCAAGTCCTACATCCATCAATGTTTGCATTTTACGATGGATACGCGGGATATTTACAAAAAACTCTGTTGCGTCCTCTACCGTCATCTCTAACACATCTGAAATGTTTTTGCCTTTATATTTCACTTCTAGTGTTTCCCGATTATACCGTTTGCCCTTACATACTTCGCAAGGGACATACACATCCGGCAAGAAGTGCATCTCAATCTTAATGATCCCGTCTCCACGGCAAGCTTCACAACGTCCGCCTTTTACGTTAAAGCTGAAGCGCCCCTTTTGGAAACCACGTACCTTAGCCTCATTTGTCTTGGAGAACAGGTCCCGGATGTCATCGAATACACCTGTATAGGTTGCTGGGTTGGAACGCGGCGTCCGCCCGATTGGCGACTGATCGATTTCAATAACTTTATCGAGATTTTCTAGTCCACGAATTTCTTTATGCTGACCAGGACGCACCTTCACAGCCTTATTCAACTGCCGTGCCAGACTCTTGTAAAGAATCTCGTTGATAAGCGAGGATTTACCAGAACCCGATACACCTGTCACCGCTGTAAATACACCTAATGGAATCTTCACATTCACATTTTTCAGGTTATTCTCTTTAGCACCACGTATTTCTACCCAGCGATCATCGGTAGGACGGCGTTTAGCGGTAACCGGAATAAATTTACGTCCGCTTAAATATTCACCCGTTAATGAATTCGGATCTTTCATAATCTCTTCTGGCGTCCCTTGAGCCATAACTTGTCCACCATGAATACCTGCGCCCGGACCAATATCAATAATATAATCCGCTGCCATCATCGTATCTTCGTCATGCTCTACAACAATCAGCGTGTTGCCTAAATCACGCATATGCGCAAGCGTAGAGATCAGGCGATCATTGTCCCGTTGATGCAAGCCAATACTTGGCTCATCCAGAATGTACAATACGCCCATGAGACTTGAACCGATCTGAGTAGCCAAGCGAATACGCTGCGCCTCACCACCGGAAAGCGAACCCGCTGCACGGCTAAGCGTCAAATAATCCAAGCCTACATTCACAAGGAATCCAAGCCGATTGCAGATCTCTTTTAAAATGAGATTGGCGATGGCTGTTTCTTTTTCGCTCAATTTTATCTCTTCAAACCAATGCTGACAGTCTCCTATTGAAAGGTCCGTAACATCAGAAATATTATGATCATTGATAGTCACAGCTAATATTTCTTTTTTCAGACGTTTACCTTTACATACATGACATGGCTTAGCACTCATAAATCCTTCGATAAATTCACGAATACCATCCGAAGCAGTTTCACGGTAACGCCGCTCGAGGTTAGGTATAATCCCTTCAAAAGCAACCATCGCATCTTTCTTTTGACCGAAATCATTTTCATAACGGAAGCGAACCTTCTCACTGCCTGTACCATTCAGTAATTTATTCATATGATCAGGTGTCAGACTGCTTACCGGAACGTTCTGAGGAATTTTAAAGTGTTCACAAACCGACTTCAGAAATTGCGGATAGTAATTAGAAGTACTTCCAGTCCAAGCTAAAAAAGCACCTTCTTCAATGGATTTCTCAGCATCAGGAATAAGCAGGTCTGGATCGACCACCATCTTCATGCCAAGTCCATCGCACTCTGTACAAGCTCCAAACGGACTGTTGAAAGAGAACATCCGTGGTGCCAACTCTTCAATACTAAAACCACAAATTGGACAAGCAAAGTTAGAGCTGAAAAGCAGCTCTTCCTGGCCGATGATATCAACAAGGATTTTACCGCCCGAAAGCTTAAGCGCCGTCTCCAGTGAATCCGTCAGCCGGGTCTCCACATCGTCTTTAACAACGATCCGGTCTACCACAACTTCTATTGTATGTTTTTTATTCTTTTCTAGTTCAATATCCTCTGACAGATCTCTTAGCTCCCCGTCCACACGCACACGTACGAAGCCTTGCTTAGAGATATCTGTGAAAAGCCCTTTATGCTCACCTTTACGTCCTGAAATGATTGGCGCCAGGATCTGTAACCGAGTTTTCTCTGGATACTGCATAATCCGGTCTACCATCTGTTCAACGGTCTGGGAGGTAATCTCAATGCCATGCTCTGGGCAATGGGGATGACCAATACGTGCAAAGAGCAGCCGCAAATAGTCATAAATCTCCGTAACTGTACCTACCGTGGAGCGTGGGTTCCGGCTTGTTGTCTTCTGATCTATAGATATCGCCGGGGACAAACCATCAATCGAATCCACATCTGGTTTCTCCATTTGTCCCAAAAACTGACGTGCATAAGCCGACAAAGATTCAACATAACGCCGTTGTCCTTCAGCATAAATCGTATCAAATGCAAGCGATGATTTACCTGAGCCGCTAAGTCCCGTCAGCACGACGAAACGGTCACGTGGAATCGTCACATCGATGTTTTTGAGATTGTGCGCCCTCGCGCCTTTAATTACAATATTTTCGTTCGCCAACGGAACCTCTCCTTTTAAAAAAACTATTTCAACTTTATTTCAAAATATTCTCAAAGCCTTTTCAAAGCCCTTTCAAAGCCTTTCGATCCCTCCCAAACCCTCCCTTCCAAGGGAGGGCCCCAAGGGTTGCACCCTCTGGACACCCGCATTTTCTGGAGAAGGAGTATGGTGGGAGGTAACTTAGTGACTACGACGCTCGGAGCGCTTATCCCTGCGGGACCGCTTGGACATTCTCGCACTACCTAAAAGCAGGTACAAGCAACTGTCATAGACGTTGCATGGTGCTGTCCCTGCGGGATACGCAAAAGTCCAAGTTCATTGCATGGTGCTGTCCCTGCGGGATACGCAAAAGTCCAAGTTCATTGCATGGTGCTGTCCCTGTGGGATACGCATAAGTGCCAAGTGCATTTCGGGCGCTGTCCCTGCGGATACGCATAAGTGTCATAAACATCGCGGGATACGCGACCCTCTATTGATTCAAAAAGAACGGTCTAGGACAGCACCGTTCAATACCTATTTTAAATATCGGTGATGCATTAATAGTTTATTACTCAGCCCGAAGCTCCAGCAATGCGTCGCGTAGCTCTGCCGCGCGTTCGAATTGCAGGTTCTTGGCAGCGTCCTTCATTTCAGCTTCCAGACGCTGGATCAGACTTTGTTTTTCTTTCTTATTCATCTTGCCACCAACACCTGTGAGATAATCAGCTTTAGACTCAGCAACCTTCGTTGCCTCGATGATGTCACGCACTTTTTTATTAATAGTGGTTGGGGTGATGCCATGTTTCTCATTATGGGCAATCTGAATGGCGCGACGGCGCGATGTTTCGCTCATCGCCTTCTCCATCGAATCAGTGATCCGATCACCATACATGATTACACGACCCTCAGAGTTACGAGCCGCACGGCCAATCGTCTGAATTAGTGAACGTTCGGAACGAAGGAACCCTTCTTTATCGGCATCGAGAATTGCAACTAAAGATACCTCCGGTAAGTCGAGACCTTCTCTCAGGAGGTTAATCCCTACCAGTACATGGAACGTACCGAGACGAAGATCCCGCAAGATCGCCATCCGTTCCAGTGTCTTGATGTCAGAGTGCATGTAACGAACCTTAATCCCGATTTCCTTAAAGTAGTCTGTCAGATCCTCCGACATCTTCTTCGTCAAAGTGGTAACGAGTACACGTTCATCGCGTTCAACCCGGTCACGGATTTCGCTAATCAGATCATCAATCTGACCTTCTGTAGGACGGACCTCGATGATTGGATCCAATAGACCAGTCGGACGGATAATCTGCTGCACCATAGTTTCGCAGTGTTCCATTTCATAAGGTCCAGGTGTCGCGGAAACGTAAATGATCTGGTTTACTTTATCTTCGAACTCTTCGAACTGAAGCGGACGGTTATCCAGTGCAGAAGGCAGACGGAAACCATGCTCTACCAACACTGTTTTACGCGCCCGGTCACCGTTATACATCGCCCGAATTTGCGGAAGGGTAACATGGGATTCATCTACGACGATTAACATATCATCAGGAAAATAATCCATTAACGTATATGGAGTTGCTCCCGGTTCCCTGAAGGTTAGTGGCCCGGAATAGTTCTCGATCCCCGAACAGAAACCCACTTCCTTCATCATTTCAATGTCGTAACGTGTCCGTTGTTCCAAACGTTGCGCTTCCAGAAGCTTGCCTGCGTCACGAAGCACGGTCAGCCGCTCTTCTAGCTCCCGTTCAATATTGACTATTGCTACACGCATCGTTTCTTCCTTGGTAACAAAGTGAGAAGCCGGAAAAATGGCGACATGATCGCGTTCACCGATCAATTCGCCCGTTAAAACATCTATTTCAGTGATCCGCTCAATCTCATCCCCAAACAATTCAACACGAATCGCATGTTCACCCTGAGAGGCCGGGAAGATCTCAACCACATCACCACGTACACGGAATGTTCCGCGTACAAAATTGATATCATTGCGCTGGTATTGAATATCCACCAGTCTGCTCAGAATCTCATTGCGCGGTTTCTCCATCCCAACCCGCAAGGACAACAGCAAGCTTCCGTATTCCATTGGTGAACCGAGACCGTAAATACAAGACACACTCGCTACAATAATAACGTCACGCCGTTCGAACAAGGAGCTTGTCGCGGAGTGGCGAAGTTTATCAATCTCTTCGTTAATACTGGAATCTTTCTCAATATAAGTATCGGAGGAGGGAATATACGCCTCTGGTTGGTAATAGTCGTAGTAGCTGACGAAATAGTCTACCGAATTATTCGGGAAAAACTCCTTAAACTCACTTGCCAGCTGGGCAGCCAGTGTCTTGTTATGCGCAATAACCAGCGTGGGGCGATTTAATTTGGAAATAACTTGCGCGACAGTAAAGGTCTTCCCTGTACCTGTCGCTCCCAGCAGCGTCTGGTGCTTCTTACCCTGCCGGATGCCTTGTAGTAATTCATCTATGGCATGAGGCTGATCGCCCTGGGGTGTATACTCGGACTCCAATTCAAAAGTCTTCGTACTGACGACAATATCACTCATTTGCCCGTCTCCCCTCTATCGTCTAAACTAGATTAATATATTATAATTGTTGTCTGAATCTTCTCTCTCCATACGACAGTAAAAAATATGGAAGATAAGAATATGTGTTCCCGTTCATTATACAGTGTTGCTTAGATCGATGCAAACCATAATACACAGAAATGTTAGGAGCTTGAAGCATGGATATTACCGCAATAATCGGCCTAGTGGCCGGACTGGCTGCGCTAATCGGCGGCTACCTCTGGGAAGGCGGAAGCCTTTCCGGACTGCTGCAGCTTAATGCAGCTTTGATTGTATTTGGAGGTACGATTGCTGCCGTAATGATCAGCTTCCCGGCAGCTAAGCTACGCTCCATTCCCGCCGCTCTGCGCATGGCTTTTGGCCGCAATCCTGAACGTGATGAAGAGAAAGCAGAAGAGCTTATCGCAATGGCCACAGTGGCCCGCCGCGGCGGCGTTTTAATGCTCGAAAAACAAGCGGAACTGCATCCTGATCCTTTTACACGCGAAGGACTGTTGCTTATCGTCGATGGCACTGACCCTGAGCAGGTAAGACAGATTTTGGAATTGGAAATGGATGCGAAAGAATTGAAGCATGAAAGCTACGCCAAGATTTTTGAAGCCGCTGGCGGATATGCTCCAACGATGGGGATCATCGGTACAGTTATGGGACTCATTAGGGTACTGGGCAACCTTACGGACCCATCAAATCTAGGTACCTCTATCGCAGTAGCGTTCACTGCAACACTGTACGGAGTAGCCATCGCTAATCTAATATTTTTACCCATTGCTTCCAAAATCAAATCCCGCAGCCAAAGTGAGCTGCATAGCATGGAGATGCTTCTAGTAGGCATTCTTTCTCTACAGAACGGGGATCATCCGCTGCTGGTGCGTAAAAAACTGAACTCCTTCATTTCAGACACCACCACAGATGACCGTGCAGAAGCAAGAGGTTTTATATGAGACAAAGAGACCGGCGCAAACGGCGGGAAGAGAATCGAGAAAGCCGTGATCGTTGGATGATTACTTACGCTGATCTAATTACACTTTTACTTATATTTTTCGTTATATTGTATGCGATGAGCAGCCTGGACACTGACAAATATAATATCGTGACCGGCTCTTTATCCCAGACTTTCAAGTCGAACAGCACTGTTCTTGAAGGCGGGGATGGTATTTTAGATGCTGGAAAGACCCCTGACAACAAACCAGAGAGTACAGATGGGAATGCGAACGCAACTGCAAAACCAAATGACGGTTCTGATGAACAAACGGAGAATGAAACACCTTCAGCACGGGAGTTGGCTTTTCGAGAACAAGAGGCGAAGCTTGCTGAGTTAATGGGTGTGATCACCCACTATGTGGAGGAGAATAATCTCGGTGAACAAATATTTGTAGCCGACAAACCGCAGGGCATAGAAATCACGCTCAGCGACCGTTTTCTTTTTGATGTGGGTAAAGCAGATGTGAAGTCACCAGCCCTTCCTGCTCTTCAGCAGTTGTCTGGCTTATTCAAAGATATCGGAGCAACGATCAGCATTGAAGGACATACGGATAATACACCAGTGTCATCAGCTTCACGTTATAACGACAATTGGGAGCTATCGGGTGCTCGTGCGCTTTCTGTGCTGCGCTTTTTCTTAGATAATGAAGGACTGAACCCGGACACTTTTCAATATGCAGGTTATGCCGATACCCGACCAACAGCAGATAATACTACGGTAGCAGGCAAACAGAAAAATCGACGCGTAGAGATCATTGTACTTCGACAGCTTCAAGAGGTGGAATAAAATATAGTTGCTTGCGCTCAGAGCTAAGTTCGGCGGCAGGGGCCTTTGCAATTACCACATTGAGCTTACAAGGGGCTTCATCCAATTTAATTAGGGAAAACCTCCCTGATTATTCACCTATTATCGTATCCAATCGCGGAATGAGGGAATTTCTCCCTGATTATTACTCTTTTTAGTCTGAAATAGTGGTTTTACCGAGATGATTAGGGAGGAATTTCCTAAAACCCTAACTCTCACGCTATAATCGTCTAAAATGAGGGAGGTTTTCCCTAATTCCATACTCCACTAGACCCTCAAACCACTCGATTGGGTTTACGAATACTCGCACAATCCACATAAGAAACACAAACAGCAAGTCCCCGAATCACAGAAACTTGCTGCTAAAAATATCACACTTGATCAGACTATTTTCCGTCCCCGATTTCCAATTATTCAGCAACTAACGCGCTATAACCAGCTGCATCTAACAGACCTTTTACAGCATCAGCATACTCTCCATCAACTTCAATCTCAAAAATCCAACCCCCGCCATACGGCTGATCATTGATAAGCTCCGGACTAGCTTCTAATCCATCATTCACCTTGGTAACCGTCCCAGAGACGGGCGAATACAACTCCGATACCGTCTTAACGGATTCGATACTGCCTACGCTGTCACCGGCTGAAATGGTCGATCCTACCTCAGGAAACTCAACAAATACGATGTCGCCTAATAAATGCTGAGCATGGTCCGTAATCCCAACACGTACTACTCGCCCTTCTACTTGCTGTGCCCATTCATGCTCTTCGCTGTAAAGAAGGTTGTCTAATACTTCACTCATTTCAAGCCGCCTCATTTCCAATTTGGAGTTCTAAATTTAGTTATAGCCTAAGTTATCCCGGCTCACAATGTCAATATTACTAACAGGAAATTTAAATTTGTCATTTTTTCGACGTTTTCTTGTTGACAGCGCCCGACTATACCCGTTTAATGGAGACATACAAGAAGAAATGACGTTGTCGTCTTTTTATAGACAATAACCGTTTCTCGAAGAAATATAATTGCGGATGATGGCATAGGGAGAGACTGTCTCACTTGAAGACGGCGCCGAAGGAGTAAGCCCTAACAGGGGTGAATCTCTCAGGCAAAAGGACCTTTGTCGGACGTATCTCTGGAGAGCATCAGACGCAAGGCTAGATGCGTCAGATCACCAACGGGGAAACCTGCAAGCTAGTTACGGCAGGGTAACTCTCAGGTACAAAGGACAGAGCAGAAAGCGATTTGTGCATTTATGCATGATTGCTTCTGCCTGTCCTTTTTTCGTATGTAATCAGATCAAGGGGAGTGACGACATGGATGCTTTGAGAAGAACACCTTTTTATGATCTCTATTCCGCTTATGCGGAGTCCAGGTGCATTGACTTCGGTGGCTGGGAGCTGCCAGTACAGTTTACAGGTATCGTGAAAGAGCACGAAGCCGTTCGCCAGCAGGCTGGGCTGTTCGATGTCTCGCATATGGGTGAATTCATGGTGATTGGAAACGGTGCAGAAGCCTTTTTGCAAAAAATGACAACCAATGATGTCAGCCGCCTCACGGATGGTGCGGCACAATATACACTGCTCTGTTATCCAAATGGCGGAGTTGTCGACGACCTACTCGTGTATCGCCTAAGCGAAGGGCGTTATATGCTCGTCGTTAATGCCTCCAACATCGACAAGGACTTGCAGTGGCTGCAAGAGCATTTGACCTCTGAATTCGATGAAGTCACGCTCACTAATGTCTCTGACGAGACGCTTTTGCTCGCCTTGCAGGGTCCTCTGGCAGAGACCATTCTCGCGGAAGTTACTGATGCTCCTATTTCAGCACTCAAGCCTTTCCATTTCATCGAACGCGCTACCGTTTGCGGTGTAGAGGTACTTATCTCCCGTACGGGTTATACCGGTGAAGATGGCTTCGAGATCTACGCTCCGCTGGAAGGTGCAGAAACGTTATGGAACGGACTGCTTGCAGCAGGCGCGCCCCACGGATTAACACCTGCTGGACTGGGTGCACGGGATACCCTGCGTTTTGAGGCAAAATTACCACTGTACGGTCAGGAGCTATCCGCTGACATCACCCCGCTTGAAGCAGGAGTACAGTTCTTCGTGAAGCTGGACAAAATAGACTTTATCGGACGCGATGCACTAATACAGCAAAAAGAAACTGGGATTCCCCGTCGCCTTGTCGGCCTAGAAATGATTGATCGAGGCATTCCACGCTCCCATTATCCTGTTTGGGCAGATGGGGTTAAGATTGGTGAGGTCACAACCGGAACACAGTCCCCTACGCTGAAACGTAACCTGGGGTTGGCTTTGATTGATGCTGCTTACAGTGAAATAGGCACAGAGGTTTACGTAGAGATACGCGGTAAGCAGCTTAAGGCTGTAGTGATTAAGGCCCCTTTTTACAAGTATAAACGCCTTTAGCGTCCATATAAGGACGGTGAGCTTTTAAGCGAGAAATAGAAGAATAAAGTATAGCGTGAAAATTGTACTTTCTTATATTTTAAAAAAGCCAAGGAGTGAAACCTTAATGAAGCACCGTTATCTGCCCATGACAGAACAGGACCGCGTAGAGATGATGGAGGCCGTCGGGATTGAGTCTATAGATGAGCTGTTCTCCGATATTCCTGAAGCGGTACGTTACCAAGGCACTATGCCGATGTCTGAACCACTCGATGAATACGCCCTGCTGCGCCACATGAAAGGTTTGGCTGACCAAAATGCCGACTTTGATTCTCACGCCAGCTTCCTCGGTGCCGGATTATACGATCATCACATCCCTGTGGTCATAAATCATGTCATTTCCCGTTCTGAATTCTACACTGCCTACACTCCTTACCAACCGGAGATCAGCCAAGGTGAGCTGCAAGCGATCTTCGAATTCCAATCCTACATTTGCGAACTAACCGGTATGAAAGTTGCCAATGCCAGTATGTATGATGGCGCTACAGCTTTATCCGAAGCAGCGGTTCTCGCGGCTGGTGCTACCAAACGCAAAAAATTAATCGTCTCCCGTACCGTTCATCCTGAGGCTCGCCAAGTGCTACGTACTTCGGCTAATGCTTGGGGTCTGGAGGTGGTGGAGATTGACTATAAAGACGGTGTTACCGATCAAGCTAAGCTTGCTGAAGCTATCGATGGTGATACTGCCGCAGTACTGATGCAATCGCCTAACTTCTTCGGTAGCATTGAGGATCTTCGCTCGGTTGAGCTGCTGATCCATGCGGTTAAAGGTCTTCTTGTAGTCAGCGCGAACCCAATAGCTCTTGGTGTACTTGAAGCTCCGGGCAAACTTGGAGCCGACATCGTAGTCGGTGATGCTCAGCCACTCGGTATTCCAGCTTCTCTCGGGGGTCCAACTTGCGGATTCTTTGCCGTAGCTGATCACCTGATGCGCCGCATGCCAGGCCGGATCGTTGGCCAAACGGTAGACCGTAATGGTAAACGTGGCTTCGTTCTTACACTTCAAGCGCGTGAACAGCATATTCGTCGTGAAAAAGCGACATCGAATATCTGCTCCAATCAGGCACTGCTGGCTCTCTGCGCATCCGTCTACTTGTCCGTTATGGGCAAAGAAGGCATGCGTGAAGTAGGCGAACTAAATATTCGCAAAAGCCATTACGCTGCTAATAAACTTAGCGGACTAACAGGTGCTGAACTTGCCTTCTCCTCCCCATTCTTTAACGAATTTGTTGTGAAGCTTCCTGAAGGCAGCAGCGTGACCGCTATTAATTCTAAGCTGCTGAAGGACGGTTATCTCGGCGGTTATGATCTGGGTCGTGATTATCCTGAACTTGCTGGACATATGCTGGTTGCCGTAACGGAAAAAAGAAGCAAAACCGAAATCGACCAATTCGCTAGCGCACTGGAGGGCTGTTTATGAAACCGGAGCAAAGTCTAATTTTTGAATTAAGCCGTCCGGGCCGCTCGGCCTACTCCTTGCCACTATGCGATGTACCACAGGAAGAAACCTTGGAGTCCCTGATTCCATCAGGTTTACTCCGTAGCGAACCCGTCGTACTTCCAGAAGTATCGGAAGTGGATGTCATTCGCCACTACACTTCTCTTTCACGTCGTAACTTTGGTGTAGACAATGGCTTCTATCCACTCGGTTCATGCACGATGAAATACAATCCGAAGATTAACGAAGATGTTGCCCGCTTCTCCGGCTTCGCCAAAATTCATCCCTACCAACCGGAAGAAAGTATTCAAGGCGCACTGGAATTAATGTATACCCTGCAAAATGATCTGTCCGCGCTGACGGGCATGGATGCTGTATCCTTACAGCCTGCCGCAGGTGCTCATGGTGAATGGACCGGCCTCATGATGATCCGCGCCTACCATGAAAGTCGCGGCGAGACGCGTACTAAGGTTATCGTGCCGGATTCCTCGCACGGAACCAATCCTGCTAGTGCCTCAGCAGCAGGACTTGAAACGATCACGATCCCTTCCACAGATAAAGGAATGGTCGATCTTGAAGCACTGAAAGCAGCCGTCGGTAGTGACACAGCCGCACTAATGCTAACTAACCCAAGCACACTCGGCTTGTTCGAAACCCAAATCGTCGAGATTGCTGAGATCGTGCATGAAGCAGGCGGCCTACTCTATTACGATGGAGCCAACTCCAATGCCATTATGGGCATTACCCGACCTGGCGACATGGGCTTTGACGTTGTGCATCTGAACTTGCACAAAACGATGAGTACCCCACATGGCGGTGGCGGCCCTGGGGCCGGACCAGTCGGCGTAAAATCTATCCTCATTCCATTCTTGCCTCAACCTACTGTGGTGAAGAATGAAGATAGCAGCTTCTCACTCGACTTCGGCGGACACGAATCCATTGGACGCGTGAAAGCTTTTTACGGAAACTTTGGTATTCTGGTTCGTGCCTATGCCTACATTCGCACCTATGGTCCAGACGGACTACGTGAGGTATCCGAAAATGCCGTGCTGAATGCGAACTATATGATGCACCGTCTGGCGCCGTATTTTGAAATCCCATATCCGGGTGTATGTAAGCATGAATTCGTAATGTCCGGCAAAAACCTCAAGCAGTATGGTGTGCGCACCTTAGACGTTGCTAAACGATTACTCGACTTCGGCTACCACCCGCCAACCGTGTACTTCCCTCTGACCGTTGAGGAATGCATGATGATCGAGCCGACGGAAACCGAAAGTAAAGAAACGCTAGACGGCTTCATCGATACGATGATTCAGATCGTTAAAGAAGCGCAGGAGACACCCGAAATCGTAATCAACGCACCGCATACCACAGAGATTAGCCGTTTGGATGAGACACAGGCTGCGCGTAAGCCGGTTTTGAATTGTTCTTGCGGTTAATATTTCAATAATAAATCGAGTAGGAGGGGGCGGCGAGCCCCCGGCCTCTCACACCACCGTACGTACCGTTCGGTATACGGCGGTTTTCCGTAAGGAGTTGTATCTGTCCAATACACTCTTTAATCCATTGGATTCCCAATATTGGTTATTCAATGCACGTTGCAGAATTGGACTCCCTGCAATTCGCCAATACCCTTTCCGAGTATTTCCCCACTCAAAAGGCTTATATCCTTAGGCACGCCTAAGGATATAAGCCTTTTGACTTTGGTTCTCGGGCTCTTCCATTGCTTCCAGAGACACATTCGCAATCTCCTTCGAATCCACATATCCATCGCTTTAAAGGCACTTGGCGTATCCGCCAGCGAGAAATATCCGTGCCATCCCATCAAGTATCGATTGAGCTCCTGGATTCGCTCTTCCGTTCGCATCGCTTTCTTCCGGGACGTTATCTCCCGAATTCGAGCCTTCGCTTTCTGCAAGGACTGTTTTGCTATCCTCACCTTGGGCTCTTTATCGCTACTAAAGCAAAACCCAAGAAATTTCCGTCTCCATGGGCGGTCCACCGCACTCTTCGCTTGGTTCACCTTTAGTTTTAGTCTTGTCTCAATGAATCTGGTGACGGATGCCTTCACTCGCTCTCCTGCTCTTAGTGTTTTCACATAGATGTTACAGTCGTCCGCATAACGGACGAAGCGGTGTCCACTTTTCTCGAGTTCCTTGTCGAGCTCGTCCAAAACGATGTTAGATAACAACGGACTGAGTGGACCACCTTGCGGTGTCCCTTCTGTTGTCGTATTTACTAGCCCGTTCTCCATCACACCTGACTGAGGATATTTACGAATCAGCAGGAGAACTTTCTTGTCCTTCACTTTAGCCGAAATCTTCATCATCAGTCGGTCATGGTTGACGCGATCAAAGAATTTCTCCAAGTCTAGATCGACTACGAATCGATATCCCTCTTTCATGAATGCTCTGGCTTTCCTTACCGCATCATGCCCTTGTCTTTTCGGACGAAATCCATAACTATCGGCTGGGCGCACTAAATAAAGGAGACCACTTAACACGTGGTCTCCTTTTCTCATATTAAAAAATGCTATTTTACATACAGAAGTTCTGGATTATGTACGGGATTAAATGAAAGTTTCTTAGTGAACTGCCAACGGTCAGTTACATTCATTTTGTTATATATGCTCTTCACTACATTTCTAACTGTACCTTCACTAATTCCCAACTCGTTAGAAATACACAATGCACTTTTTTCACATAACCACATTTGAGCCACCTCTTTTTCTCGGGCAGTCAAGTTGAATTGTTCAAAACTAAACTCTAGTCTAAGTAACTGCATCTCAGGGTTACTCCACATCCATTTCTCGGTAACGTTTTCAGCTATCTGTTGCATAAATGGAATAGCAAATTCGATTTGCAGTCCTTTGTAGAAAGAAATATCTACATAGCCTCTTATAACACCATCTGAGTAGAGAGGAGAACATACACAGTTCCAATTAGAAAATATAGAATTCGTATGTTCGCTCCCTTTAACTACTCCAATAGAATTCATTTCCATAGAAAGTGAAACACCATTTAGCCCGAAATCCTGTTTGGCAAAACTCTTCCCAACTCTTATTCCTGCCTTATCAAATTCTTCTTTTATATGTACTGAAGAGAAATACAGATCGAGAATTCCCCCCATATCATCTGTTAGAAAAGCCGCAAAATCTACCGATATAAACTTACTAATTTTAATCATCTCGTTATGTAGGGAAAGAATCATTGCCTCGTGATAAATAGATTCCTGGCCAATCTCCTCAAACGAGTGCGCACTCGTTCTTTGTGGGGCCTTTGAACTTTTGACTTTACCCAATGAAGAGATAGAATCCATTTGTTCCTTTTTTAGATCTTCAGCTGAACACCAAAGTTTTGTCTGATCGTATGTTACTGTCAATTCCAACTCCTCCTGATTTCCATCATTTATAATGTAAAATGATACCATTATATATTTAAATATTGAAGATTCAACCAACTATTAACATATTTATTCATATTAGTAAATATCCAATGGGGGATATTTTCAAACTTTGTTATAAAGACCATAATTACATTTGTAGAACTTAAATAACCGCTAGATGCCCCATTTATTATTAATAATTATCCTTACACTCTCTTCTATTCAATGTGCCTTAAGTCATAGAAAAAAGAAACCTCTAAGGAGATAACACAGTGGAATTGTATAAAATTAATGAAAAACAAACATTCCAGTATTTTAATTTAGTCTCATATCGCAACACTATTCCTTCCAGTTGTTTACATCATAAACTAAACGAATTTATCCTTTCACTAAACAACTATAACCTCCAAAAGAATGGTCCTTTAATCACTTCTACTCATTCTGTATCCCGAAATAATGGCATAGAGATGGTGGATTTTGAGATTATGGTACCAGTAAAAGGAGAAATTAAAAAAAATCCCCCTTTTATATATAAGCAAGAATTCAAGTTAATAAATGCAATTTGCTTGATGTATGAAGGTAAAATGAATGGCATCAATTCTGCTTATGAATTTTTAGTCAAATATATCTCTCAAAACAATCTACATCAAATAACATCCGCATATAATATAAACTTATCTGAAGGTACTAGTGAAAATATAAAAATAGATATTTGTATTGGCATCAATCCTAGTCTTCTTTAACTAGTCAAAACTCGTCTATCTCGAAAGGAGGTGAATAGAATGGAACTGAGTCTTAACAGTCAATTTTCAACATTGTCCAACATTGAAACGATGGAGATTTCCGGAGGTATAAATTGGGATAATGTTGCTTATGGAGTCTTGGGAATGGTAACCGTGGTAGCCGCTGTTACCACAGCACCAGTAACGATTCCTACTGCGATTATGGCAGTGGGTGGATCAATAGTATCTGGATATCTTACTGGTAGCGGACTAAAACATTAAATATCTGTTATAAGGAGTGAGGAATTAAATGCTTTCATATGCCCCTAGTTTTTCAGAACTTACACTTGAAGATAGTATCAATATTGATGGTGGCGTTGATTGGGCCAAGGTAGGTGCAGGAGTGTTAGGTATGGTTACAATCATGTCTGCTGTTGCTGCCGCACCAGTAACAGCCACAGCCGCAGTTGTCTACATAAGTGGTACAGTGGCTGCCGGATATTTAGTGGGTACTTCATTCTAAATTTTGATGGAGACATTCATCTTCAGATGGATATGTCTCCATCTTTTCTTCTATAAAAGAAGAGAATAATCATAAATAGATTGCGAGTGATTTTTTTGAAAATAGATAAATTAATATCGTATCTAATTAGAATAGACATTACTTTAGGGCTAGTAATATCATTCTTATTAATTGTAAGACCTAATATAATCCTCCCATCCCAATGGTTTATAATGAATTTCTTAATTTTTCTAACAGGTATATATATATATAAGAAAAATAAAAACAAGACATTTATAGCAGTTTTTATTTATGCTTTCATCTATTTTTCTTTAGTCATATTAGATATGTTAACTTCAAAAGGTATTATTCGAAGTGACAATAGATCTGGAGATATTTTATTAAGCGTAGGATTAGTGGCGTTAGGCCTGATCGGATTTTTCATTGCATTTTACATGAGCAACAAAGATAAATGATTCATTGTATAGCACAGGTCACAATATAAAATCATCATTTAATAATTGCTTTTCGGAGGATTATATGGCATTCACTAAATACCAATGTGTCAAACAACAAGATATTAAAGACTGCGGGGCTGCCTGTCTCGCCACTATAAGTAAAAACTATGGTCTCAACTATCCTATAACTAAAATTCGCGAGATGTCGGGATCCGATAAAATGGGTACCAGCGCCTATGGCCTTGTTAAAGCTGCTGAAAAATTAGGATTCACTGCCAAGGCTGTAAAAGGGACTCACGAGGCATTCTTCGAAGATTTCCCCCTTCCGGCTATTGCTCATGTGGTCATAGACCAAACTTTATTGCATTACGTTGTTATTCATAAAATCACAAAAAAAACAGTTGTCGTTTCGGATCCTGCGAAGGGCATTGTTAAATATACACCAGAAGACTTCTTTAAAATCTGGACCGGTGTTCTCATATTAATGGTTCCTACCCCTCAGTTCAAAAAGGGCGGTGAGTCCAAGGGTTTATTCACTCGTTTTTTTGGTTTACTTATTCCTCAGAGAAGAATGCTACTAGGAATTTTTTTGACATCCATGCTCTATACAATATTAGGTATATTATCAGCCTTTTATTTTCAATTTCTGCTAGATGAGATTCTTCCTTTTGGCTTAAAGAAGACTCTGAATATAGTATCCATTGGAGTAATCATTCTATATCTATTCAAAGTTTTATTGAACGCTTTTCGTAGTCACATTCTACTAACATTGAGCCAAAAGCTTGATATTTCGCTAATTCTCGGCTATTACCATCATGTGTTGAAGCTACCCATGAACTTTTTTGGTACTCGCAAGACGGGGGAAATCATCTCAAGACTTATGGATGCCTCTAAGGTACGGGATGCCATCTCCAGCGCAACCCTAACCATCATGATCGATATTATCATGGTTATTGCGGGGGGAATCATTCTTTATTCGCAGAGTGCCCTTTTATTTGGTGTAACTGTGCTGCTGGTTCCTTTGTATCTAGCGTTAGTGTGGGGATTCCACAAGCCATTCGACCGGTTAAACCGTGAACAAATGGAGAAAAACGCCCAACTTACCTCCTACATCGTTGAATCCATAGACGGTATCGAGACGGTCAAAGCCTACCATGCGGAGTCTAAAGTTGGCTTTGAGACGGAACAGAAATTCATCACGTTTCTGAAATCCGTGTTCAGCTTTGGTATTTTCAATAATATACAAGGCTCGCTAAAAGGTGTGGTTCAGTTGCTTGGAGGTGTAGCAATCCTCTGGGTAGGTGGTAATCAAGTAATAAAAGGAAATATGACCATGGGTCAACTTATCACTTATAACTCATTACTTGCTTACTTCCTTGAACCTATTCAAAATCTCATCAATCTCCAGCCTACCCTGCAAACAGCTGTTGTAGCGGCGGACCGATTGGGGGAAATACTCGACTTAGAAGCGGAGAAGCTTGAGGATGAGGACAAGAAGATTCAACCTGCTTCATTAAAAGGTGATATTAGATTTGATCGTGTCAGCTTCAGATATGGTACACGTTCCCTTGTACTTCATGATATTGATTTGAGACTTAGACAGGGCGAGAAAGTCGCCTTTGTCGGTGAGAGCGGCTCGGGTAAAACCACCCTGATCAAATTAATTATGCAATTTTACCAACACGAAAAAGGCGATATCTTAATTAACAACTACAACATTAAAGATATTCATTTAGATAGCTTAAGACAGCGGATCGCATATATCTCACAGGATACTTTCTTTTTTAGCGGAACAATTCGGGAAAATCTATGTCTGGGTGTCGATCAGGATCTGGATCTGGAACAGATTGTTACCGCCTGCCAAACCGCACAGGCTCACGAATTCATCAATCAGCTTCCACTCCGTTACAACACTTTGTTAGAAGAGAATGCGACCAATATTTCCGGAGGACAGAAGCAGCGACTGGCTATCGCCAGAGCGGTGCTGAAACGACCGGATATCCTTATTATGGATGAAGCTACCAGTAACCTGGATTCAACAACGGAGAAGGCTGTATCGGAGACGATCAATGCTTTCGAAGACATGACTACGATTATTATCGCTCACCGGCTGAGTACAATCATGCGCTGTGACCGAATTTATGTCATGGACCAAGGGCGGATCATTGAGCATGGAACACATCAGGAGCTTCTGGATTACCGTGGAAAATACTATGGCTTGTGGAAAGATCAACTCCCCGGGATTGAGCAAAAGCAAGATCACACCATTCAACATGCTGCTGCAGGAGTAGGCGAGGTGTCTCTCGTATGAGTGTACAAATTCATAACTTATCAGAAATGACAGATAGCAGAGAAATCATGGAATCCAAGACCAGTCCTGTGATTTCCATTTTCATACTTATCTTATTCATTCTATTGGGGGCTGCGTTAGTCTGGTCATATTTTGGCCAGATCGATGAAGTTGCTAAAGCCTCTGCTGTAGTTAGACCCAATGAAAAAGTCAGTACCATTCAGACTTCATCTGTGGGAAAAGTGGAACAGGTATATGTCCATGAAGGGATGCAAATTAAAGAGGGCGAGCGGTTAATTTCCTTTGAGCATAAAGAACTTGATATAGAATTATCCAATCGTAATTCAGAAATCAATAAGCTCACTAAGAAACTGCACTATCTCGGGCTGTATAAACAAAGCATTAGCAATTTAGATAATCAATTTTCTTCTGAACGTACAGACGAGGGTTACTATTATGACATGGTAGAACAATTTCTCCTTGAATACAGCCAGCAGCAGCAGACCTTTCAAGGAACCCAGGATCAGCTTACAGCTGCCATTCACGAGAATATAGGCTTGCAAGATTCTGCTACCTTTAGTGCCGAATCTAGTTCGGATAAATCTCTTCAGAATAAAATTGAATTGGAACGAAAAAAGAAACTGCTAAATGTTGAAATTGCAAACGAGAAATTGCTTGTGCAATCCATCAAAGAGAATCAAAATCTTCTTCCAATTGAAGATACCAAACGGACGGAACAATATAATACATACCAAATTAAATATGTCCAACTGTCTAAACAATCTGCTGAGAAAAAAGAAATCTACAATCGTTCGCTCAGCTTGGGGGACCGCCTTGTGCCTCAATCCCAGATTACAGATGAACAGCATCAATATGAAAGTTCATATTTGCAAATCAACCAATTCCAAACCGAAGCCGTGCTCAGCTCAGAAAGCAATATCACCAATTACAATCAGCAATTGGTTGAGATAGAGGTCAGCCTCGATTTGCTAAAAAATGGGCACGATCCATCAGTTTCAGAACGAAAAACTTTAGAAATGCAAAAGAAACAACTGGCTGAGCAGCAAAATGATTTACTGAATCAAGAGAAACTTAACCGTTCATCTGAAGCAACCTCATTGAAAAAACTGAAACTTGACCGTATTGTACAGATTCATTCAGCAATAGAAGAAAATAA
The DNA here is from genome assembly GCF_045040615.1 of Paenibacillus sp. FSL H8-0175. Classification (NCBI taxonomy): domain Bacteria; kingdom Bacillati; phylum Bacillota; class Bacilli; order Caryophanales; family Paenibacillaceae; genus Paenibacillus; species Paenibacillus sp. FSL H8-0175. The sequence goes on from NZ_CP150299.1 coordinate 6,619,790, forward strand.
AAGAACCTTAATTACGCTGCAAGAGGCTGTTAAGGGACTTGAGCTTGAACGAGACAAAAGACTGCTCATAGCACCAATTTCCGGGACCATTAATATTTTAAAAGAAACCAGCATCGGGGACATGGTACAATCCGGCGAAGCCTTGATCTCCATTATACCTAGCAACGAGTCAAAATATAAAATGAGCATCGCTGTACCTAATGCTGAAGCAGGAAAAATAGCGATTGGCAATAAAGTTGATTTCAGCTTTTCAGCCTTTCCTAAACAAAATTTTGGTTCCCAAAAAGGTACGATTACATCTATCAGCACAGATTCAATTGTTCAGCAAGACGGTCTAAGCTACTATCTGGTGGAGGCAACGATATCCAATGACCCCCTTGTTAATCGCAGAGGTGAACGTGGAGAGCTTCGTGTAGGGATGATAGCGCAAGCCTCTGTTATTACCGACTCCAAGAAGATCATTGATTTTGTTCTTGAAAAAATCAACTTAAAGGAATAGTGAGGTTGCCAGCTAAATGTTAAAGAAATCAGCTCTCTTGATACTCGCCTTCTTATTACTCCTATTGCCGCATTCCATTACAGTTTATGCTGATACGCAGGTATCTAGCGCAATAAAATCGCTTTCCATGGAAGAAGCAATCCAGCTAGCATTAACTAACTATGTAGATATCAAGCTCTCACAATGGAATATTGCAGAAACGGATTCCAAATTTTCATATGTATCATCTGAAGAGAAAAAGTTGGAGCAAAAAAATGTAGTCACAACCAGTGGGCTGCTGCCAGTAAATCCTGATATTTTTATCAATAGTATTCCTGGTTACGCTGATTTAAGTGAAGAAGAACAGGCAGGGGTCAATCAATCCATTCTCATTCAAATTATGATTAACACATCTCTGAATCAATGGGTTAGCGCTCAGAATGAAAGCCAAAACAGTTACAATCAAGAGACTAAAATAGCGCAGCTTAAGGAATTTCGTGACCAGTTACGCACATTAGAAACAGATAAAGTAATTAATCAGTTACGACTTCAAAAAACAGAAGCCCTCATCCGCTACTATGCTGTGCAGAAATATTATCAACTCTCTTCTCTAAAAAAAACGATTGAATATGACAAACAAGAAAGCCAATATTGGTTTCAACAGTCTGAGGATACCTTGCGGTCCTATGAGCATGGTCTTCTGTCTAAGAGAAGTTTGGACGATTTTAATCGTAAAAACATAGTACGAAAATCTATTTTTGAACGTAACCTTCGAAGTTATGAAGCTCAGTTAGAACAATTTAAGCTTGAGTTAGGATTATCATCCTATTCAGAAGTCCTTCTAGATGATGTCATTTCCAGTACACCAGAGCCTGTGAATTGTAATACAGTAATTAGCCTCTCTAGTAATTATGATTTACGCGAAGAAGATGCACGTATCACACTCGCCAAAGATAATCTTGATGCAGCTAAAGCTTCCGATGCTGAACTCATCACTTATTATTCAGTCCTATGGTCTAGCCAGATTGCACACAAAAATATAGTACAACAACAACTCGAAGAAAAACTGGCTAGTTATAAGCCGGAAGCAAATGAAATTGATTTTGAATATTCAGAACTAAAAGAGCAGCAATTGGAACTCGTACGCGTCTCCCAGGATAATGATACTCTCCTAAATAGCGGGTTAATCTCAGCGGCTCAGGCAGATCAGGACAAGCTGGATTTACTAAACTTAAATCGGCAATTCGATAAGCAAAAAGTAAAGTACGGTTTATTCCAAGCAAAAGTTACTTTGGCTCTTAGTGGAGTTATCCTCTAATAACTATTAATTTATCATTCAAAACCCAAAGGAGATATCACAAGTTGAAAACCATATCTAGCCTAATCGCAGCAACTCTTCTTTCTACCGCTATCGCCTGGCCTGTCCATGCCGCAGAGAAGCCAATCTCCATTCAGATCAATCAGCAACAGCTCGCACTGAAGGGACAGGCTCCCTTCAATGATAATGGTACAATTGTCGTTCCTTTTCGCCCGGTTTTTGAAAAACTAGGACTTTCAATCGATTGGAATCATACCACAGGTACCATAACAGGTACTAAGGAAGGGCTTACGATTACACTGCGACCAGGCAGCAAGCAGGCCAGCGTCAATGGTGTAATAACCCAACTTTCTGTTGCCCCTAAGCTCATCAATAATTCCACTTACATTCCGCTGCGCTTCGTTGGGGAGGCTACAGGTAATGAAGTCTCCTGGAATGCACACTCGAAGACAGTAACCATTACAGGCAAGACTAACCAGGTAAACCCGCAGGAAATCAATGCTTTTTTTGAAAAATACGTAACCTATACCAACAATGAGAATTATGAAGGGTTCATGAGCCTAATCGATAGCAAGTCTCCTCTTGTGGTCATCGGGCCACAGATTAAGAGCCAAATGGAACAATACGATCTGACCACTTCACTTGATCAATTAGAGGTTATCAGCCTTCAACCCACAGAGGCTACGGTTCACACCGTTGAAACGACTACACACCTCAGCGGTCCATTCACCTTAGACAATACCTCTGAATATATTTATAGCTTAACGCGTACTGCCAGCACTGAAGACTGGAAAATCAACAACCTGCAGATTAAAGGCGTACAATATATACTCCCAGATAAACTGCTGAACGCTAAGCCAGCTGTGACGAAGTCGGATGAAACGGATATATTAGCTGTGCTTAAGAGCAACTTGGACTATACCAATGCAGAGAATATTCAAGGTGTGCTATCTACTATTGATCCTGAGTCCCCTGCTCTCGAACAAACCAAACAGCTCTTCAGCCAAATTTTCACAGTCTATGATCTAAAGTTCACTCTGGAATCTGCCAAAATCATTCATTATACCCAGGATACCGCAGCCGTATATATGGTTCAGACGAGCATCAAGCTTAAGGGTCCTGAGTTTCAGGATAACCGCTCCACCTCTGTCACAACGCTGAAGAAATCCAAAGCAGGCAAATGGATGCTGGATCAGACCTATCCGATTAGTGTAGACAAGTTAACTCCATAATTATAAGGATTTGTAACAAAACAAAAAAACGGCAAGCCCCATTAACCCGGAGGCTTGCCGTTTGCTTATCTAAAGCGCCGGAGCTCAATCTTACCCGCTTCCCCTACGTTCTCTGGCTGATACGGATATAGAACAGTTCCTAAATAGTTGGGACCACAATGGCCAATCTTTCAATCAATTCCCATCTCTCGCTGATATTCATCTTACTGTAAATACTCTTAACGATATTCCGCACAGTTCCCTCTTTCACATTAAGGTCGTTGGAAATTTGCAGCGCCCCTTTTCTTAGTGCCCAGTGATACGCTACCTCTCTCTCTCTAGGGGATAATCGATACAAATCACACTTCTCCTGAAATATGTACTCAATTAACTTCGGGCTTCGTTCCTTCAACTTCAACACAATCTTTTCGGATAATTGTTTAATAAAGAGAATCGAAAAACCAAGTTGCCTCTCGGCTTCAAATGAGATGTCTATATATCCACATATACAATCATTTATCATTATAGGAGCGCATACACAATTCCACTCTTTAAACATTGGCATACTATGCTCTTCTCCACGCACTACTGCAATTGACTCAACCTCCATCGCTAAAGAAACTGCATTCACTCCAGAGATTTGCTTCGAAAGATTAGTTCCACTCCTAATTCCATAATGATCTACTTTCTCCTGAAACGTTTCGAATGGACTGACAATATTAATAATATTGCCGGCTTGATCTGTTAAGAAAAAGACAAAGGGCAATAAGAGAAATTCCATTACTTTCGCCAATTCTGAATGTAATACTTCAACTAAAATCTCGTAGGGAACCAGCTCTTCTATAGAAAAGGATTTTTCTGTTTTGAGGTTACTCCAGGGTTGGTAAAATTCACACAAGGAATTATTAGATTTTTTATCTACATCATCTACTGTAAACCAAGCTCGTTCGCATTCAAGAATATTCAAACAGTCGATTCTCCTAACTAATGGTATTTATTAAACAGAGCATAGCACTCCATCCAAAGGAAAACAATGACATAATTAGTTAGGGTTATGGGAGATTAGTAAGAATTGAAATAACATTGTTTGGGTTATTTTTCTATGGCCGATTATTTGATAAGAACTTTTCACCTGTCCTGTATTCTTGGAATTTCGTAAAAAAAGAATAGAGCATAACAATTACCACTTGTCTATATCCTACCTAGAATATATACGAAATCCATTTTTTCTATGAAAATAAGGATATTCGTTGATTAGAAAAAAATTTCACAATGGAATCTTAGACTAGCGAGAAATCATGCTCAACATATTTATATCTGCTACCCTGAAAGGAATGAATTCCATCAAGAGTTTAGTAGGGATTTTCAGTAGAAAGTATACAAAGTCTATTCCATTTTTACTTTTGTTTTCATTATTTATATTGGCGTTTTCTGCGGTAAATAGAATATTCCCAATAATATCTTTTTTAATAATTATGTTAAATGCTCTGTACATTGTTGTGAAAATAGCAATATTTAAAATTAAAAAATAAATATTTATTTCAGGGGGGGGATATTGCAATCTGGCAAAGCGCCTTTCAGCCTTTCCTAAACAAAGTTTTGGCTATTAGTTTAGACAAGTTAACTCCATAATTATAAGAATTTGTAACAAAACAAAAAAAACGGCAAGCCCCATTAACCCGGAGGCTTGCCGTTTGCTTATTTAAAGCGCCGGAGCATTAGTCTTTTCTGCTCCTTTACGCTCTTTTGCCGATTTACGGAAGTAGAACAACTCGTAAATCGCCGGCACTACAATCAGCGTAAGCAGTGTTGCTGCGGTTAATCCGCCAATGACTACAATCGCCAAGCTTTGCGAGACGATGCTGCCCATCTCGGCATGGCCGAACAGCAGCGGTGTCATGGCGCAGATGGTGGCAATCGCCGTCATGAGAATCGGACGCATCCGTGTTCCGGCAGCTTCTAGAATAGCCTCGTGGATACTCATATTGGCTTCATTTTGCTTAATCCGGTCAATGAGCACAATGGCATTCGTAACAACAATACCTATTAACATCAACGCCCCGAACAGAGCAGTGAAGTCAGGCGTTACACCGGACACGATAAGTCCAACAATCGCACCAATCGCCGCGAGCGGCAAGGAGAACATAATCGCCAGTGGAGCCCGAAGGGTTTTAAAGGTGAGTACCATAATCAGATAGACCAACCCGATGGAGATCAATGCCGTCATGCCCAAGTCGTTGAAATCCTCTGACTGATCAACTGACGCTCCGCCTGCAAATAAGGTCACGCCTTTCGGAAGTGTAAGACTATCGGTTTCTTTTTTAATATTCGCACCGATCTCAGATACCTTCTTCGGATCAACCTCTGCTGTAATTCGTACATACGGCTTCCCATCTTTATGGAACAACATTGCTGATTCATTCCGAACCTCGTAAGTTGCGAGCTGAGACAGTGGCTTCGGCCCCTCAGCCGTCATGAGCGTCAGCGCTTTTAAATCCTGCTCCGTTTGCGGCTGAACCATAGGATCTAACACTACACCTGCTGCATCACCATCGAGCTCAATTTGCCCCATTGGAATCGGATTAAGCATCGCTGACAGCTGCATTGAAATCTCTTGCGCATTGCTTTGCGCCGGATCTACCTTAAAGGAAAATACAGGTTTCGTATCCTCCATATTGCTGCTGACTTTTTGAATCCCCTCTACGGTCTTCAGCTTAGCAGTAACTTCTGTTGCTACAGTAGTAATATCCGTAAGATTATCTCCGACAATATCAATATATTCGCTGGTAGAGCTGGATCCCATCATACTCATTTGGTTAGCAACAAGTGTTGCTCCAGTGTATGAATCTTTTACCTCACGAACATGATCAATAAAAGCCTGAGCATCTGCACCTTTTTTCATAACAACGGTATAGTCCACTAAGGTTTCAGAGGTAACACTCCCCCACTTAGCGGCGTCCGCACTATTCCCTGATTGCATGATTACCGTTTCTGCTTGTGGCTGCTTCATCAAATCTTGTTCTAACTGCTTTCCCTTTTCCAAAATATCTTTGACAGGAACATCCTTCGGATAATTCATCTGAACAGAAACATAGCTGGCATCCGAAGCATCGAGCGCCCCTTTGGGCATAGTCACATAAGCAGCAATGGAGCCAATCAGAAGCAGGAGACCCAACGATAAGCTAACCCATTTACGGCGAAGATTCCAGTCCAGAAAGCGGATAAACCATTTAGAAGGTTCGTGTTCTTTCATTGATGTTCTTCTCAGCAGCCATGAGCTTAAAAGAGGAACAACCGTCAAAGCTACTACTAGTGAAGTAAGCAATGAATAGGTCACTGTTAAAGCAAACGGCAGTAAGAAAGCTTGCAAACTACCACGCAAGAGACCCATCGGCAGAAATACTGCTACGGTAGCAATGGTTGATGAGGTAATCGCTCTAGCCACTTCCCCAGTTGCACTAATAATCATTTCACGGGAAAAGGGTTCTTTTTGCAGCCTACGGTAAATGTTCTCAATCACCACGATACTATCATCGACCAAGCGGCCTACCGCAACCGCGACTCCCCCGAGTGTAATGATATTCAAGCTTATGCCGGAAATATTCAGCAGATATAAGGTGACTGCTAACGAAAGTGGGATGGATACTGCCGTAATCAGAGTAGCCCGCAGGTTACGCAGGAACAACAGAATCACAATCGTCGCAAATAATGCACCTAGCAATACCTCACGCATCATACTGTTTACCGAGCTAACTACCATATCCGATGTACTGAATACCACTGCTGCTTCTGCATTAGGAGTGGTTGTATTAATATGATCTACGGCAGCCTGAATGTTATCTCCGACACTGACTGCATTCGCATTAGCCTCTTTGGTCACTATGGCGAATAGAACGTCTTTCCCGTTCGAACGGCTGACACTTTCCTGATCCTGCTTCAATTCGACAGCAGCGATATCCTGTAGCTTAACGCCCGCAGATACAGGAAGCTTTTTCAAAGTATCCATACTATCTATCGTAGAAACTACGTTAACATTGCCGGTCTGCCCACCAATCGTTTGCTCCCCAAGGGATGCCGATACATTACGTCCTTGAAGTAAACCTAATACTTGTGGAGTCGTGACTCCCTTCTCAGCCATTAATTTCGGGTCCAGCTTAACGCTGACCTGCGGAGTTACCTTACCATATAAAGCAACGTTCGCTACCCCTTCAGCTTTTTGCATCTCTGGAATGATAGTCTCTTCCGCAAGCTTAAGATTCTCTTTAGTCAGGCCTTCGTCAAAAGCAAGAGTAACCTGTGATACAGGAATCATGGAGGTATTCAACTGAAGTACAAAAGGAGCCATTACCCCTTCCGGGAACTTCAATGAATCGACGACCTTCTGAACCTCCTGCGCAGCATCCTTCATATTCGTTTTCGAATCATAAAAAATATTTACCTGCGCATATCCGTCTCCGGAAGTGGACAGTATTTCCTTCTTCCCTTTCACAAAAGCTGCTCCAGCTTCTATCGGCTTCGTTACATTAGTCTCCATAGCATGTGTATCCTGGCCAGGACCCAGCACAGTTACAGTCACTTGAGGATTATCCGCCTCTGGCATAAATTCCATCGGTAGCGAAGTGTAGCTCATCCCTCCCACCACAAGAGCCATGACTACTAAAAGCCCCACCGCAGCCTTGTTACCGAACGACCATTTTGTTAACCATTTCATTTTCTTTTTCCCCTTCCACTCCACATGATTTCTGGCACTCCCCTTATGTCTGTTTGATTATGTATTAATTTCCATCCCGAGATTTAGTTTAGTCATTTTTGGCTGAACTCAAAACAGCCCTACGGCTGGTTTCGTACTCAGTCTTAAGACGGGGAACTTTCCCCTTCTGTAGACAGATCCCCGTCCTTTTTCTTCATGATGGCAACTGGAACGTGAGCATAAAAAAAGAGCCCCGTTAGCCATATAAATGACCAACAGGACTCCCTTTTGTTATGGTTTATTTCCCTTCCGCACGTACTGGATCACGGAACATAAATTTCAATAGTGGCGGCGTTACAAGTGTAGTTACAATGACAACAATAATGACCGAAGTAAAATACTGTTGCTGTAACAAGCCGCTTTGCAGCCCTGTGGCGGCAATGATCAACGCAACTTCCCCCCGTGAAATCATCCCAGACCCAATAATGGCAGACGAGCGGTTATCAAAGCCTGTAAGACGCGCACCCAGACCGCCACCAAACAGCTTGGTCAGAATGGCAACAACCGTAAGCAAGATCACGAAGCCTATTTGACTGCCTACTCCTTCAAAGGAAACACTAAGTCCGATACTTACAAAAAAGACCGGCACAAAAATCGAATAAGCAATCGGCTCGAGCTTGGATTCTACCGTGTGCTTAAAGGAAGTTTGCGAGATAGCAATCCCAGCCGCAAAGGCACCAATGATTCCTGCCATCCCCATGATTTCAGCAAAATAGGCGAATGCGAAACAAATCATTAACGCTGCTGAAATAATCGCCTCTGTCACCTTCAACGGAGCCATCCATTTCATGACCCGAGGAACAATGAACCAGCCGGCAATAATCGCTACGGCAAAGAACAACACCTTTTTCCCAATTAAAAGACCAATAGAAACGTCTGCCCCTGTACCGAAAAAGCTCATCAGAACAGCGAGCAAAATAACAACTAGAATATCATCTACTACGGCAGCCCCCAGAATTGTAGAGCCTTCACGTGTGTTCAGCTTATTCATATCTTTTAACACCTGCACCGATATGCTGACCGATGTTGCACTAAGAATAACGCCCATAAACAATGCATTATGATAAGCAAAACCAAACATTTCTCCTAAGGCGAACCCACCCAAAAAGGGTAATATAATTCCACCGACGGCTACTGCAAAAGCTGATTTCCAGTTCTTGCGCAATTGATCCAGATCCGTCTCAAGCCCCGCTATGAACATTAACAGTAGAACACCGATCTCAGAGATATAATGAATAAACTCTCCATCCTGAACCCAGCCCAGTACCGCAGGCCCCAGTATGATTCCCACAATAAGCTTGCCTAGCACAGCTGGTTGCCCAAGCCGCACAGATAGATCACCAGCTACTTTGGTGAACAATATGATCAGCATAAGATATAAAACAAACTCCATCTTTCAATCCACTCCCTTGTTGTATATAAGAACTGCCAACCAGGAGCTTCTCCAAGCCAAAAAAAGACAAAGAGGAGCCCTTGTTGACAGGCTCCTCCAAAAAACAAATAATTATTCAATTTAACTTTATAAATTATATTATACCTATATTTAAAATAACTGTAAACCAGATGCGCCGATAATATAAATTATGCACATTTGATTTGTTCTAGAATTGAATTGCTTATTTCAGATAGAACACTTCACGTAAGGGCTGCATAGGCACCTCATCATTGAAATCAAATGACCCTTCAACCATCTTAGAGGTAATCGCATTCCAGCGGTTGCAGGCATCACTTTTGGCAATGTAATCAAAAGCCGCCTTACTATCCTCACACTCATAACAGTAAAAAAATTGATTGCCATTCTGAAAGATGGAATAGTTAGAAATACCAGCCTTACTGTGCTCCTCCAAAATTTCTGGCCAAGGATTTAAATGCATAGCTACATACTCCTCTAAACATTCTTCCTTCACCCGCCATGTCCAAGCCAATTTATTGCTGCTCATCTGCTCATCCTCCTAGAAATCCCCTCTTTTACACATATTAAGAACTAGGGACATTTGATACCTATTATTGTACCTGAATAGAGTAGTCCAAGCTATGCATATCTATATGATCTGTAAATTTTTTAAGCGTTAATTCCGGCTTCACTCGGACGTAGAATAGCAGAACCAATCGCCAGCAGCACCGCGGCCATAAGACCCAAGATGGCAAAAGGCAGCCATAATTCATTCCAGCCTCCACCTGTAGCAGCGATATCGATCGCTTGGATCGCCCATTTTTGCGGTACAAAATTAGCTGCCTTCTGCATATAATCCGGCATAATGGATAACGGCCAGAAACAGCCTCCAAGCATACAGGTCGGGGTCAGGATCAGCGAATTAAGCATGCCAGTATTATTGGGATTGCGAATCAGACCTGCTACCGTACTGGCTAAGCCCATGGAAACGAGCATAAATGCTGCAAGAACCAAAAAATACAAGTAGAGCGGTAATCCAAAGTCAAACTGCAGTACATAACGGCCCAAAGCAAGTACTACAACAATTTGAATTAACCCAACAATGAAGCTTCCCAGAAAATTACCGAGGGCAATCTCATACGAACGAACCGGGGCACTGAACATACGTTTCATTGTTCGTTCTCTTCGATCATCCATAATAAGCGACACTGAACTTGTAACCAGCCCCATTAAGAACATCAAAGTAAATCCTGTGACGATGCTTAAGCCCTCTTTGGGATATAAATCATAATCTGTTCTTATACTGCCTACACTATGTTGCTCAGCTCTTTGCATTACGGCAGCAAACTGTGAGTCCGAGTCCGTAGCCTCAGTCCGAGCTGCTCCAATTAGTCCAGCAGTGTTTCGCATTTCATCAGCAATTACACTGATTTTCATTTTTACCATAATGGATGTTTCAGTAGCCTTAAGCTCATACACACTAATTTGTGGCTCTTCTCCAGCAAGCAGTGCGGAGGTGAAGTTTTGCGGTATCAAAATACCGGCTTCTCCGTTCTGATCGATAATACTCTCCCTCAAATCAGCCTCATCTGTCTTCTCTACCAGCTTATAATCACCGGTATTCTCCAGCTCGGTAAGCAAATGTTTGCCCGCTGCACCATCGTCCATATTCGAATATAAAATAGTAGCCGGTCTCTCACCCATACTTCCACTAATTGCTACTACCCCGGCCACGACAAGACATGGCAGAAGAATATACGAAAGCAGCCCATTCCGAGAACCAATCGTTCTTTTCACCATATTCCAAGCAATCGTTAAGATCTTATCCATGGTAACCTACCTTCCGGTACGAGATAACCGCTGCACTGAATAGAACCAGACAGATGATCGACAAGACCAGCAGATTCGGCAAAATCTCTGAGACCTCTGCATGCAGCATCATTTTTAGAACAGCTTGTAGTACCCAGTGATTCAGGGTAAATGCCCCGACCGAGTTCACCCATGATTCCGGAAGTGGAGCCATCCCTCCACTAATGAAGGTCATGACCACAGTGATAACATTAACAATACTTCCTGCACTTGCTTTAGTTTTGCAAAACATTGAAATAACAATCGATAATGTCATGGAAGCTATGATCATTAAGAGACAGAAGAGCAGCAGCAAGCCCGGACGATTGCCCCAATTTACGCCAAACAACAAATGAGTCAGGATAATAATCGCTGCGCACTGCACTACACTTACAACCCCTACGCCTAGCATTTTACCAATAAACAGCTCAGAACCTTTTACCGGCATTGAGGTTATTCGGAAGAGGGTGTGATTTTCTTTTTCATTAAAAAGAGAGCTGCTGACGGTCAAACCGCTATATAGCAGAAACATCAGCATCATGGATACCGCATAGAATTGGGAGGCTGTATAGGATCGGCCACCTTCACTGAGCGCCCCAACCTTAACAGAAGGCTGCTCTCCCAAACTTGGTGCAGTAGCAGTCAAAGCTTCTGGACCCAACGTCATAGCTACGGATTGCTTATAGTTAATATTGTTCAAAAAGTTATCGAATACCGTCCCCGCAACCATGTTATCTGTCCGATCTTTGCCCAGAACAAACTCTAGCTTTGCAGTTTCGCCGCTTTGTACTTTCTTATCGAAGCCTAGGGGAACAATAACCGCATAACCATATTTCCCGGCGCGCAGGCCACTTTCCGCTGTCTCTCGGCTCCCTACTTTGACCGGAATAATGATATCCTTAAGCTCCGGCGTCTTCAAAAAGCTGTCTATCATCGCCGAGCTTTCATACCCTTCTCCAGAAAGATTAACTACACCAACACGTACAGGGTCAATCTTAGACGCTGCCTTATCACCGATTACACTGGAGAGGGAAGCACCCAGCAGAAAGATCAAAAGCAGCGGTAGCAGAAACATATTAATGATGATTGAGCGTGAAATAAACAGCCTGCGAAGCTCATAAATCATAATTGTCCAAATATTTCTCAAAGCGTTCTCTCCCTCCTTTAATCGCGCAATGTCCGTCCTGTCAAACTAAGGAATAAAGTCTCCAGATCCGGCTCCTCAATATTTAAAGAACCAATAACGCCTTCATGTTTAGCAAAAATAAATAAGATATCCTGCAGCTCATCCTGTGAGGAGGGGAGATACATTTCTACCGTTCCCTCTTTACTTTCCACTCTCGTGATCCGCGGGTGTAGACTAAGCTCATTGATTAGCTCCGGGGTGATGTTCGTTGCTTTGACCACTATTTTTTCTTCTTGAGAAACCCGTTCCCGCAGCTCCTTTTCCGTGCCACAAGCAATGATATGTCCCTTATCCATAATCGCTACCCGATCACAAATGGCTGCAACCTCTTCCATATAATGACTAGTGTAGATGACGGTTGAGCCAAGCCGATTCAGCTCTTTGACCGACTCAAGGATATGATTACGAGACTGCGGATCAATCCCTACGGTCGGCTCATCCATAATAATCAGCTTTGGATGATGCATGATGGCACAAGCGATATTCAAACGTCTCTTCATCCCTCCGGAGAAGGTGGCTGGTTTTTCTTTGGCCCGGTCACTAAGTCCTGTGAAAGCAAGAGCTTCCGCCACCCGTTCTTTCAGCAATTTTCCCCGCAAACCATACAATCTTCCGAAAAAAGTTACATTTTCTGCTGCTGTCATTGTATTGTACAAAGCCAAATCCTGCGGAACTAAGCCGATCTTTTTCTTAACCTCCAGTGCATACGAAGAGACTGATAACCCATCAATAACAATGTCTCCACTATCAATCTTTAGCAGGCCGCAAATCATACTTATAGTTGTACTTTTACCTGCCCCGTTCGGGCCTAGCAGGCCAAAGATCTCTCCTGCTTGAATCGTAACATTCACATGATCTACCGTTAATTTGTTCTCATACCGTTTCACCACATCGGTCAACACCGCGATTGCCATCTCTTATCTCCCCTGTCGTGTGTGCTTCTATATTTTCAATTTTATTCTAGGTTGAATTTTTGCGGATGTACGAAAGGTCATTTTTTGAAGGTGACTAAAGTCATCTCCTGAAGTAGTGGGATAATATGCTAAGATTATTAAAAAACATAAAGGATGACTAAGGCGTGCCCAGAGAGCTAAACTTATTGCGTTACGGACTCATCTTAATCCCTGCGTTTATTACCATTTATGTCTATCAATATAACGATTATGGAATCTTCACGCTGCATATCCTGATGCTTCTATTCCTTGTGGTCATGGTGCCAAAGCTCCCTCGATCCATTCATGCTTTGATTAGTATCATTGAAATCTTGTTCACGGCCTGGTTATGTTATCAATATGGCAGCATGATGATTTTCCCCGCTATATCAGCACTGCTTTATTATTCCAGACTCCAGCCTAAAGCAGTGCCTTACGTGTTCACAGGTGTACATCTGATAGCTTTGAACGTTGCACTCAAGAATTCTCCATCACTCGTAGTGACTTACATTAACCTTTCATTTCTGCTCACTGCCTACCTAAATAAGCTATTATTGAAAGCTGGCCAGCGGCGCGAAGACACTCTTCTTCTATATGATGAGTTGCGCAAAAAGCATTTCGAACTCGATGAAGCTCGCAACCGCCTGCTGGAGTTCAGCGCGCAAGTAGAAGAGTCTGCCCAGTCCAAAGAGCGCGTCCGAATCTCACGCCAGCTCCATGACGATATCGGCCACCGGTTAATCCGGATTAAAATGATGATGGAGGCCGCCCTCCAGACCTTGCCCACCTCTCCCGAGAGCGGAATGCAAATGATGGAATTGATTCGTGACCAGCTGTCGGCTAGCATGGACGATATGCGGTCCGCAGTTAAACGTATCAACTATACCCCGAAGCTTGAGGGAGCTTATGCGTTAGACCGGCTGCTCGAAGAGATTGGGCGTGAGACGGGGATCGAGACCTCATACCAAGTACAAGGCATACCTTATCCGCTCTATCCTAGTATTCAAGTGATCCTGTACAAAAACGCCCGTGAGGCTATAACTAACGCCTTGCGGCATGGAAAAGCAACGTCCATCCGGATCAAAATTGACTATGTGCAAGCAGGAATCACTATGGAGGTTAGCAACAATGGATCACTTCCAGAAGAAGAGAAGCTCCGCAAATTATTGGGGAGTGGTGGGGACGGGATGAAAGGCATGTACGAGCGCACTCATCTGATCGGTGGAACACTCGAACTAAGGCAGGAGCCACATTTTACAGTCATTACGCGGCTGCCCATTTATAAGCAAGATGAGATTGTATAACGAAAGGAGCCATGCTAATGATTAAAGTGTTAATTGTTGATGACGACCCCTTTATTCGCCAAAGTCTGCAAGTATTGCTAGGGATGGACCCAGATATTGAAGTTGTTGGAGCAGCTTGTGAAGGTAACGAAGCCTTGGAATTACTTCAAGAAGGATTAATGGCCGATGTGGCTCTGATGGATATCCGCATGCCCGGCTGCGGTGGCGTTGAAGGAACGGAGAAGATTAAGCAGGCTTTTCCGCAAATTGCAATATTGATGCTGACCACCTTCGACGATGATGAATATATCATTGAGGCACTGCGTAACGGAGCTAGTGGATATTTGCTCAAAAACATACCGCCAGACCGGATCATCCAGGGCATTAAAACGGTTTTTGAAGGGAACATGCTTATCCACCCTGATATCGCCCGCAAGCTGGCAACCTTTCTGCAGCCCACGGCACGGCAAGAATTGCCACAGGTACAGCCACTGGAATCCTTCGGATTGACCAAAACAGAGTTGGCTGTAGTGGCTTCTATCGCTGAGGGGCATAGCAACAAAGAAATCGCCGGACAGCTTTTTTTAAGCGAGGGTACCGTCAAAAATTACATAACGGATATATTAAGCAAATTAGAGCTCCGCGATCGTACGCAAATTGCAATTTTTTATTTGAAGAATAGGCAAGGTTGAACTAGTAACATATAGCATATGAATAGTCCACTGCCAAAGTTAGTTTTTCTTACGGACTCCAGTGACGCGCTGCTCCTTGGACGCGGGTTCGGACTCCAGTGACGCGCTGCTCCTTGGACGCGGGTTCGGACTCCAGCGACGCTATTTACAATTTTATCGGCTTTTGAGCAGAGTTTCGGACCCCAGCGACGTTATTCCTCAGAAAGAGGCTCATTTGGGGTATTTTTGATGCCAATAGCGGCTTTGGGGTCCGTTACCATTCTAAAAAAGCGAAAATGCTGCGATTAGGGGCAACTGGGTCCGATAGCAACTTCTCGCACGCAAAACTACCATCTAATCAAAAACAAAGATGCCCCATTCACCATTTCATGGCTTATGGGGCATCTTCTAGTTATCCTTCCGCTGATTCCTGCTTGGCTTCAGTGGTTTTTTTTCGTTTAAGTTGGCCGTCCGGAAGGTTCCGACTGCGTATGCCTGTCTTCATCCCGATGATGCTGTAGATGCTGGAAGGCTTCGCCTCAGCGGTAATCATCCCATCTGTCTCCGGCACCAAAATAATACCGAGCTGATGGTGATCCCCATCATAGATCGGGCTTTGAAGGTATTTGCTCTCCCCTTCACGGTTCAGCACCTCCAGCTTGCAGAACGCTGGATTCATGCGCAGCGCCTCATGTAGCTGCGCCGCATCGGTCAACAGGACCCCGTTGACCTTCAGTAAGATCTCGCCGGGCAGGATGCCCAGCTCCTGGCCGGGACTGCCCGGCAGCACGGCCAGCACTTTGCGGCCGCGCGGTGGATGCACGAAGATGGGGCTGATGCTGCGCTCTTCCAGAGCGCTGTACCAGCTTAACCCTTCGTGCAGCACAATAGCTGCGAGCGCCGCGACCAGAGTCAGCGGGCTCCACCAAGCGGCAAGCAGGCTTAAGCCGAGCAGGACGATGCTGTAGATCAGCAGCCGTCCTGCAGTGCGGGCCGCCTTGCGCCCGGGCAGCATGCCCTGTGTCATCTCGCTGAAGCCGATGATGACGGGCAAAGAGACGATGCCAAGGCTGCCGCCGAGCAGCGAGTGCCATGGCAAATCCGTTCCTGCTCCCGATGGGAGCAGCAGGAACAGCGGCAGCGGCCAGAAGGCCTGCAGCTGATAGCCGCCAACGACCATGCCGCGCTTCCCCTTCAGGAAGAGCGGCGTTGCAAGCTTGGCCCCTTGTCTGCGGGCCAGCAGTGCCTCCGCCATGTGCAGCAGCGCAGCTAACACTAGCAAAGCAGGAATATCCATCTCCCGTATGGCGATGGTAATATTCCCTACCGTTCCACTATCTAAAGCATCTGGAAAGAAAGAAATTACAAATTGAATGATACCTAACAAGCCTATAGAATACGCGAAGCACAAATACCGTACACGCAATAGTGACAACACGAGACTAACTACCCAAATGCAGGCTACAGCCGTACCTGATAATGATATTCCTAGCAGAACGGCTGCTATAGAGACGACCAAACCCATGACTAGACCACTCCATACCGTCCGCCACGTTTCCTGACCCCAGCTATGTAATTTCACATGTATCAGCTTTCGTTCTAATGCCACCTGCCTACGGTAATATAACGCAATAAATATAATAGCAATGTAGTAATACGGCTGGATCAATAAGTGTAAGAACGCAGTGCCCAAGCTTCCTAACAGTTCCTGAATCACATTCAAACTGTTCGTCACACTCCTTTTCGTCCGATGACTGATTTGTATATATTCTAATTCCTCTACGTCGGTTGGCATTTTCATATCTAAAAGAAAAAAAGAAGGCTGAATTCAGCCTTCTTACTTTTTCGACGCTGCCGCCTTAATTTCCTTCTGAATCTCAGCAATCCCTTTATTCCGTTGGTTGTCGTGAACAGGGTCTTGAATGACCTTGATCAGCGCTGCTTCCAGCGCCTCGGCTGTCTTGGCGTCAATTATGCCTGTGACTTGGAGCTTTGCTGTACTTTGGAACTTCTTCACTGCGTCCTTAGTGCCAGCATCGAAATAGCCATCTTTACGTCCAGGCTTGTAACCCAAACCGTCCAGCATCGTCTGTGCACTCTTCACATCAGCGTTGTTCATATTATATTGCAGCGCCACGCTCTTGTTAATCGGAGCCACCGAGAAGTAATCCGGCTGCGCTACCGCGATATCAGGTTTAATGCCCTTACCGTGGATCCATGTGCCGTCTGGCGTAAGCCATTTGGCAATGGTAACTTTCAGCAAGCTGCCGTCTCCAAGCTGTTTGTCAAAGCTCGTCTGCACGGTACCTTTACCGAAAGAATTGTCACCGATTAGCTTAGCTCCTGCCGACTGCTGCAAAGCACCCGCCAATATTTCCGAAGCACTTGCGCTACCTTTATTCATCAGCACGACCACTGGATAAGCTTTACTCGATCCTTTTGAGGTACTAACTTCGCGTTTTTTGTCTTTATATTCTATTTGCACTATAGATTTGCCAGCTGGAACGAATTGCTCTGCCATTTCAATAACAATCGGAAGAACACCACCTGGATCATTACGGACGTCAATAACAAGTCCCTTCATGCCTTGCTTCTCCAGCTTCTCCAGCTCTTCCTTGAATCGTTCTGCGGTATTCAGGGAGAACTGCGTAACCTCGATTACACCCACATTGTCCTTTTCCATGGTAGCGTAGACTGTTTCAAGCTTTACATCATCCCGGGTAAGAACAAATTCGAGTGGCTCTACAGAGCCGGAACGTTGTATTTTCAAAGTGGCCTCACTGCCCTTAGGACCGCGAATCTTGGCAACAGCTGCATTCAGCTCCATGCCTTCCAACGATTCACCGTTAACGGACAGAATAACATCTTTGGCCTGAATCCCAGCTTTCTCAGCAGGTGAGCCCTTGATCGGAGAGACCACGACTACCTTGCCATTATCCGAAGAGACCTCCGCACCGATACCTGAAAAGGAACCCTCAATGCTTTCTTCGAATTTCTCAGCTGTTTCTTTGCCCATATAGTTGGAATAAGGATCGCCCAGCGCTTCCATCATACCGTTGACAGCACCGTCTATCAGCTTCTCCCGATCTACTGTCTCGTAGTAATTGCTCTCAATCAGACTGAGAGCCGTTCCAAGCTTCTGGGATTCCTTCTGCTGAAGGCCAGTAACCTGCAATGCTGAGGCCAGCCCTTCTCCTGCAGCTTGTCCGATAACATGACTATAACCCGTCACGCCCAAGGTCACCAGACTACCGCATAGCAGGGCGGCGATAATCATAAACGCCGCTGTGCTTTTTTTTAACATGATGTTCCCACCGTCCCTTCTTGTCCATCTCGCAAACAACTCCATAAGTCCGTCCTGAAAGGTACGGTATCTCTTCCAGTATATGCCGTACGCTCAAATAATATGAGTTATAAGTTCTTAAAAATTAGAGATAAGGCATCGGATTTACTGTCTTGCCGTCGATCCGAACTTCAAAATGGAGATGGGGGCCCGTCGAATTACCTGTAGAACCGGATTCAGCAATCACATCCCCACGATTGACTCTATCCCCAGGACTAACCTTGATACCACCTTTACGGATATGTCCGTAGAGGGTCCAAACTCCGCCGCCATGATCAATAATTACACAATATCCATAACCGCTATACCATTCAGCTACGATTACCGTTCCCGAATCAGCCGCATGAATATTGGTTCCTTGTGGAACTGCAAAGTCTACCCCGGTGTGTACTTTCCCCTTCTCCCCCGTAATAGGGTGTGTCCGTGGTCCGTAGGAGGAGGAGATTCTTGCCGAGCCTACAGGGAGCAGGAAGGGTCCATCTCCACCAGCATACGCGGTTGAGGAGCTGGAGCTTGAACTGCTGCTTGCCTTGCTGGCTGCGGCTTTCTTGGCAGCTGCTGCTGCCCGGCGTGCCGCTTCTGCTTTGGCGGCTGCTGCCTTGCGCGCTGCTTCCTCAGCTTTAATCTTATCCTTTTGGGTTTCCAAAGCAGAACGTTCGCTTGCCAGCTTAACCAGCTTCTCATTCTGCTCTTCACTTAGATCATCGCTTTCTTGAATCTGCTTATCATAAAATGCGATAAGCTCCTGCTTCTCCGCTTCCTTCTCTTTCAGCAGGCTTCTCTGATTTTCCAAGGAGGTGTATAACTGCTTGGCTTGAGCATATTGCCCCTCAAGCTCCTGCTTTTTCTCTACAACTGTCTGCTTGTCCAGCTTGTGTTGGACTAACAGCTCCTGATCCTGATCCACAATCATCTTAAGCGAATCGGTGCGGCCCAGAAAATCAGAGAAGCTTGTCGATGAGAGCAAAACATCTAGGTAAGATACCGCTCCATCGGTGTACATCAACCGGACACGGGATCCTAAGAGTTCTTCTCTTGAGGCCACTCGTGCCTCTGCTTCATCCAATTCCGTTGCTGTAACATTAAGAGATTCTTCTGTGTCGGAAATTTTGTTAGAGATTTCGGTCATTTTGCCTTTAACTTGATCCACTTGCTGCAATACATATTGTAAATTGATATTTGTCTTATTCTTATAGTGCTGCGCTTCCTGCGTTTGGGACTCCGCTTTCTCTTGCTGCGCCTTAGCTTCCTGCACCTCTTGTTGCAACTGCTTTAATTGCTTATCGATTTCGGCAACACTTGTTTTTTTGGCATATCCATCAGAGGGTTGGAATATAGTGACAGCTAGTAACATTACGGCTAGTCCGGCGGCAATCTTCTTCAACTCGCACTCCCCATCCTTCACTCTTAAATTAAACTTTCAAAAACTTACGAATAGAAACCGTACTTCCCCAGACGCCGATCAACACACCTAGTCCAACTAACAGACCTACGAGCAGCAGCCAAATATCACTGAAAGGGATCAGCTGCAATCCGAGCATTGGATCTCCCTGTATCGAAGATTCCAAACCCTTGTAGCCGGCATATAAAACACCCGAAGTAATCAATGATCCAATGAGTCCAATTAATGCCCCTTCTATAAAGAAAGGCCAACGAATAAAATAATTTGTCGCGCCTACCAGCTTCATAATCCCAATCTCTTTACGCCGGGCAAGAATCGTTACCCGAATAGTATTGGAGATGAGGAACATAGACATAAGTGCCAGCCCCGCTACAAAAATAAAGCCAATGTTGCGTACGGCACGCGTGATTTTAAACAATGTTTCTATCGAGCCTTTGCCATATTTCACTTTGTAGATAGGCTGTTCGGTATGTGTCTTGTTAAGGGCTTGAATCTTCTCAGCCACAAAAGCAACGGTAGTAGGTTCAATAACTTCTACCTGAAGGGTATCTGGAAGCGGGTTATTGTCTTCATCGAACCCTTCCAGAAGCTCTGCTGCCTCCTCGCCCATATCTGCGCGGAGATCTTTAAGTCCCTGTTCCTTGGAGATGAACGTAATCTTGCTGATCTCCGGCATATTGCCAATTTCAGTCTGCAGGGTCTCACGCATCTTCTGATCTGTATTCAAAGCTAGATGCACTTTGATCTGTACCTGACTGTCTGCCTCATCAGCTACAGAATTTACGTTAAGAACAAGAAGAATAAATACACCTAGAACAAAAAGAGAAACAACAATCGAAGTGATTGAGGCGATCGACATCCAGCCATTACGGAATACGCTTTTGAAGCCTTCCCGCACATGTCGCAAGAAGGTTTTAAAACTCATAACCATATTCCCCTCTCGCTTGGTCTCTGACAATGTTTCCATTCTCAATCGCAAGCACCCGTTTGCGCATTTTGTTCACAATATCTCTGTTATGGGTAGCCATTACAATCGTTGTTCCACGAAAATTAATCTCGTCAAGCAGCTGCATAATGCCCCATGAAGTCTCGGGGTCTAAGTTACCTGTAGGCTCGTCCGCAATAATAACAGAAGGATTGTTGACGATAGCCCGTGCAATAGCGATCCGTTGCTGCTCACCACCAGAAAGCTGTGAGGGCTCACGATTCGCTTTACTTCTCAGCCCAACTAAATCAAGAACCTCATTCACACGTTTCTTGATGACTTTTTTCGGCGCTTCAATAACTTCCATAGCAAAAGCGACATTCTCATATGCCGTCATTCTGGGCAAAAGCCGAAAATCTTGAAATACAACGCCGATATTACGGCGGACATAAGGGATTTTGCGTGGTTTTAGCTTTCCTATATTGAAACCTCCCACCGAAATCTGTCCTTTGGTAGGCACTTCTTCTCTATAAATCAATTTCATAAAAGTAGATTTACCCGCGCCGGAAGGGCCGACAACGTACACGAATTCATTGCGGTCGATTTTCACTGAAACTCCTTGCAGTGCGTGAGTTCCGTTAGGGTACGTTTTCCATACATCTTGCATTTCAATCATTTTCTCACTTCCCAATTATGACATTTTCCACTTGTGCGAATCGACATTGTCCACCTCAAGTTTCCATAAACTTCAATATTTCCGCAATGTATCTATTGTAACAAATCTGTAACTGATTGAGTACCCCGTAACTGCACGACTATTCGAAAGTTTTGTAGTGACTGGACATATACATATAAAAAAGCACCTAGCGGTGCCTGTTATCAGATGTCGTAACTCCCTTTATTAGAGACTACTTATTTCTTACTAATTTATTATCGGTATCCCACGAAGTGTTCTTTAAGTTGTGTTACAGGGCCGCACCTGCTTAGCGCAATCCAAATCCCCAAAAGGAGATTAATCATGAAAAAAATCCATGCTGCCCTCATAGTGGTCATCGCACTCGTCCTTATCGGCTCCTGTATTTACGGAGGGCTTCATCTATATGGCAGCAAAACCACGCTTCCAAAGGGTACAACCCTTGCCGGCTGGCAGGTCGGAGGCATGACCCTCACCGAGGTCCGCTCCCAGCTGGATAAACGGCTGCATGCCCTCGAATCCATCCCTCTAGTGCTAAAAGTGGAAGGCAGTGCAGATCTCCCCCTGACTCTTAGTAAGACTGGGTTGAGTTATGAAGCCGCTGCTTTTCAGCAGGGCTTAAAAGAGCTTGCCGAAGGAACACTTTGGGAGCGGGTAAAGGCACGCTATAGCTTCCCTCAGCTGTGGAGGCTTGAAACCCATTTAGAAATCGCACAATTTCAAAAGATTCTAAGTCCCACTTGGGAGAAGGAGTCCTTTGGTGAACCAGTGGACGCTACGAGACGAATTACAGGCGATGACCGAATCGTATATACTTCTGAGAAAACTTCCCTAGAGGTTGATTGGACAGCTCTGGAGACTTCAATAGGAGCAGCGGCCCCCACCAGCTTTAATCATCTGAATACCCTGCTGGAGAAGGGAATCACGATGGAGGTCCCTTTGTTAATCCTACAGCCTGACATAACTTTAAAGAAATTAAAGGAACAAGGTATCGAGCGAAAAGTAATGCAGTTCAGCACCTCTCTAGGTGCAAGTGGACCTGGACGAAGCTACAACGTGGAAGCTGCTGCCAAAGCTGTGGATGGAACCATTCTCCCGCCTGGAGCCGTCTTTGATTATGGAAAAGCTATAGAAAAAGCAAAGGTGAATTACGGCTTCCGTGAAGCGCCAGTGATTGTGAACGGCAAGCTGCAAGCAGGTGTTGGTGGAGGGATCTGCCAAGTGTCGAGTACTCTTTACAATGCCGCACTGCGTATAGGGCTGGAAATTGTGGAACGCCGTAATCATTCCTTGCCCGTCAACTACTTGCCCAAAGGTCAGGACGCAACATTCGCTGAAGGTTATATCAACTTTCGTTTTCGCAATACGACTGGCAAATATCTCATAATTAAAGCAGCTGTGCAGGGTAAAGCACTGACCATAAAGCTGTTCGGCACGTTTCCGCAAAATGTCACTTACAAAGTTCATTCAAAAACAGTAGAGGTGCTCCCTCCAGTCGATAAATACGTAAACGATTCTTCACTGCCTCGTGGCAGCTCACGAGTTATTCAAAATGGGAAAACCGGATATATTGTTGAAACCTACATTACAAAGTATGTTGACGGTAAATCCACTGAGGTGAATAAACTGTCCCGCGACGTATATTACGCACAAAAACGATTAATCGCCATTAATCGTGGAGGCGTGAGCAAATCCATAATCCCGGATGTCCCCCGAAAGCAGCTGGTGGAGGACGGCGTCCGCAGTGAATAGCTAACAACAAATAACCGGTCAGAGCCCCTAAGGTCTGATCGGTTATTTTTGCCAGCAATCTATTTTACCTGTAGCTTACGTTACCCGGCTTTGAAATTTACGATTCAGGGGTACATTAGAAGTAGGCCCATAATCAGAAAGGATGAACAACCTATGACAACAGCTCTTGTAAATGATCTTACTGGTATTGTCCGCAGTGCTCCTGCTATTTTCGCCTCACGCACTTGCAGAGAAGCCCTTCGCGTCATGTTTCAGCATCCAGAATCCAAATGTATCGTCGTCTGCAATGCTATGAATGAACCCCTAGGAATGTTGATGAGCGAACGTTTCTTTTTGAAAGCTACCGGAAGATCCGGAGTAGATCTATTCTACAGAGAACCTGCCATGAAGCTTATGAACAAAACCCCGCTCATTCTTGATATTTCCACTCCACTCGATATGATATTGAGCCTCGCTATGAACCGCCCAAATCCTATGAAAAATGATTGTGTCATTATCACTCGCAAAGGTAAATTCGCTGGTGTTGCATATACCTCTGACCTTATCCGCGCCCAAGCGTAGAACCTCTTTACCTTTCCTCTTCTACCCTAAACCTTCCTCAAAAAAGAATATCCGGTGACGTATCAATTCTCCAGTATCCATTCACCTTTTTCAGCTTCACATACACCGACTCACTGCCTTCCTGCCCGCTCGAATAAGGAACTGTTAAGTCAAATTCAGCGGTTGTTGCAGTTTTGGAGAGCATTCGGGCGGTGGCTTTTTCAAACATTAATGAGTTTCCAAGATCCGCATTCACCTGTGACATTCTACCTTCATGCTCCAAAAATTGAGTCTGCACATAATAAGCTGCTGCATTATGCGTGTAGGCTTTTTTTATGTAATTCATCAGCTTCGCCTTTGTCCCAATATCATTGGAAAGGTAACGGTACTCTTGCGCTTTATACATGAAGGTTTCCATCGGGAAAAAGTTGCCCCCGCGGCTAGTATAGAAATAGATTGCTCTGGCATGCACAACAAGCGGTACAACACTTTTTACCGTCAAATTGTTTATGGTAGCTGGACCTTCTTTTCCTGTACCAATCACAGCCACATTTTTTATTGCCGAGCTTCCCACTGATGATGAAGCTGCCATAACTCCGCTACCTGCTGATAAAAGGCCTAAGGATAGGGCCAACGAACCAAGCATCCATTTTTTGTTCATCTGAAGTTCCTCCTCTTTCATCTAAAAAATACAGGCGATCGCCACTGTTTCAGCTTATGCACCCCGCAAGCTAAAATACCCAATAAACAGAGGAATGAAAACGTATTACAACTCTTTTGAAAATATAAAAAAACTCCACCCTCCTGATTCACAGGAAAAGCGGAGTAATATAGTTAAATAAAGTAGCACAAGAACCCTAATTGGATGCTGCTGCGGTGGCCTCAAAATACGCTGTAAAAGCTACGTTAGCAGTCAAAATACTCTCCGTATTGTTCTTAGTACGATCCTCGTAGGACTGCTGAAAATTGAAAGAGTCCACATTCACAATACGAGGTAAGGCTTGTATTTCATCCATCCATTGCCGTATCCCCGAATATGTGCCCTCCACCACTGCAGTCATTTTGATCTGTTTGACCGTCGGGAATGACACCTCAGCTGAACCTGTCATTTGCTGAATCGGATTAGCCTCATCCAAAACAAAACTAAGATCCTTTAGCCGCGCTTGTGAGGACGTGCTAACCTCCCGCAAATCAACAATCAGACCTTCGCTGTCATCGCCCTTTGGGAGTTCCCCCAGTAATTCCTTCTGTTCTAGATCTCCCTCATTGCCGCTGCCCTTCAGCTCATTGATTTTGGTTTGGAGGACTTCTGCTTCCTTTTCCAACTGACTGATCTCGCTGCTCTGTGCGGAAATTTCCTTATTAGTCGGCTGAACACCCAGCATATAGAATGCAAACAATATCAGGAATAGAATTAACACCCCTAGTACGATGGGAGAGCGATATTTATTGATCTGTTCCATCGCTTCTCACCTCCCCTTGGCTGGCATCCGTATCACTTTTTTGCTGCTTAGCCGCTGCTAAGTTCACTTTATAAATAGCCGTATACGTATTGTATGAAATGGCATCGGCGGCACCTTCAGTAAGCTTTTGAATAGAGGCATCGGCCGTAAAAGACATTTGGCGAAGTTGTCTTAAATAGTTGGAAGCATCCTCCATAGTGGATACATTTACAGTCAGATCTATAGATGTCCGGTAGGTATAGTTAATATCACGGATTAGTGCCTCCTTAGGCAATCCTTCCACTAATTCGTCCAAGATAGGGACTGCAATCACCTTATTGTCCTGAAGCACTGTGATGGCTGCTTTCCGATCTAGCTGTCCAGGTCCGCTGTTCTTAAGCTTCGCGAGCTCTACTTGGAGCATTAAACTGCGATCCTGCAGGCCTTGCAGCTCTTCTTTACCATTAGAAATTTGACCCTTATTGGCCGAAAAATAAATCCCCGTTCCGATCATCCCCAGCAGCCAGATCGCTACAAGCCCCATCGTGACATAAGGAAATAGCAACGTCTCTCGATCTTCTCTCGGCAATAGATCAATCGTATCCGTGTTGATGCTATTTTTTAGAGCGGTCCCGGCAGCTACACGGTAATCATTTAGATCAGGGTCAGAAACAGCAGCACTAGCCATCTGTTCCAGACTTATTGGTGTTATTTCAAGTTCAGCTAGGGACTGCTGGAGCTCCAGGTCCAGTTGTTTACGAATCGAGGGAGTGCCCGTAATCACTAAATTGTTGATACGAGTGGAACCGTCATGCAAGCTGTATTGATAAAAGCTGAGCATACGGGAGATTTCCGCAGTGATTTCCACCATTTGCTCGGGTGATAAATGTTCTTCCACAGCGACAGCTGTTTCTGCCAAGGTTTCACTGTCTGTCAAAAGATCCATTCCCGCTAAATTTCTTCCTTTATGTAGATCAAGTAAGTTTATCGTACGAATGAAGACCGGATTCCCGTTTCTGAACATATAAATGTCCATTACCGATGGCTCCATATTAATCAGCATCGTCTCCGCAAAGCTCTCCCCGTGCCCAGTGGTTATAGCACGCGCTAAGGCGGTTGCCGAAATTTCGACACTACTTATCCGAAGACCCGCCCGCTCCAGAATTTCTACGTAATCCTGAATCGATTTTCGCGGAGCAGCAAATACGAGCAGGTGACTTTGCTCCTCATCCACTTCGAGCGTTACATAGTCGTAGACAGGATTTTCAAAAGGTAAATGCAGTCCCGTCTCCACTTCCAGCTTCACGAGTTGTTCTACCTGTTTGTCATTGGTACTAGGAATACTCATTTTACGGATAATGATCTGCGAAGGTGGAATGGACAAAGAAACCTTACTTCCCCTTAACCCTTCCTTCTTCACCCACTGCCTTACCCGATCATAAAGCGCCTCGCTATCCGCCACCTGATTCTCAATGATCATGCCTGGAAGGAGCGGGAGAAACCGTTTTTTACGGACTTCCCATGACTGTTTATTCTTAAAACTAATATAACGGATTCCGGCAGCTTCAATTGAAAGTCCGGCCACTTTGGGGCCTAATCCAAGCATGTGATCGATGTCCTCCTATCCGATGAGCGAGAGATACGCGCCGATGATGTGTGAACCATATCCAAAACTAATTAAAGCTCCTATAGCTAACCATGGGCCGAAGGGTACCGGCTGTTTACGTTTGATTACACCGAGCAGCATCAGCAGTCCGCCCACCACGCTCCCAAGCAGACAAGCCACAAAAAAGGCCAAAATCACATTCGGAAAGCCAATCACCAAGCCCAGCAGCGCAAATAACTTCACATCTCCAGCCCCCATGCCACCTAATAGAACAAAAGGGATAAGGCTCCCTCCCCCAAGCACAGCTCCTAGCAGATGATGCCATATCGGTCCTTCTGGAAATAGCAGTACAAAAATCAGCAGCAGCGGTAAAAAAAACAACAATACCTTGTTGGGAATCAGCATGTACTTCAAATCCGCAACCGTCACGATAACCGCTAAACTCACAAGAATGAACCCGATGATTCCCTTACCCGTCAGACCAAATTGCAAATACACCAATAAAAAAAGCAAACCCGTTGCCGCTTCTCCAAGCGGGTATAATGGCGATACCCTTGTGCCGCAGTATCGGCACTTGCCTCCTGACAGCAGGTAGCTTAGCACCGGAAACAAATCCCGCGCTTTCAGCCGCGTATTGCAGTTCGGGCAATGTGACGGCGGATTAAGCAAGGATTCCTTGGCCGGCACCCGCAGCGCCACTACGTTATAGAAGGAGCCTAGAATCAGGCCCAGTAATGTGATGTAACTTGCGATAAATATCGTCATGGCTGTCCTCTATTAGCTTCTGGATTTTAAAAAAGGAATCGGGAAGTCCGATTCCTTAATGACGGTTAATTTTTCTCGTTGAATCTTATCCTTATTTTTTAGCACTTAAAACGCTTTCTGCACTAAATTTATTTGCTACATCAGCACCACCAGAAGTAGCAGCCTCAGTTGTAAGAGTAACAGCATCATTAGTGGCTGTAGTATCAGCTAATTGACCTAACGCATTAAAGTTAACTGTGCCAGATTTAATTTTCAACTTTGTACTTGGTAGACTTAATGGACTATCAATATATCCTTTATCTTGAAGAGTTGAAAGATTCACTGTTCCAGCACTTTTAAAGTCTCCATTACTTTCACCAACAATATATAATCTTGCAGCATCATAAACTTGGCGTGCGGTAGCAACATCAGCACTTTCTTTTGAATTTTTAATTACATTTCCAATTAAAGGAACAGCAATAACCGCAATAATCCCTAAAATAACGATAACCGCCAGCAACTCAATCAGCGTAAACCCCTTTTGATTTTCCTCTTTGCTTAATCTTCTCTTAATAGCTTGTGCTAACATTTGATTTCCCCCTCTAAGTGGTGTGTGAGTGATAAAACTTATATTCTTAATTTCAGTGAATCCAGCATCAGCTTTCTTGTGCTTACGGAAACAGCTCGTCCATCGTCGTCTAATCGCCAGCGTAAGTTCGTGGATCTTGCCCCGCCTCCCCGGCGTCACCCCTCTCAATATATACAAGGAACCAAGAGGTTCACATATTACCGTACAGACTGAACATCGGCAGCATAATGGCAGCTACAATGACACCTACAACAGCAGCTAAAAAAGCAATCAGCAGCGGTTCAAGCAGCGATTTCAGACGGTCGACGGTATTCTCCACGTCCATCTCATAAAAATCAGCTACCTTAGACAACATCGTGTCGAGCGCCCCTGTCTCTTCGCCAATCGCTATCATCTGCGTAACTAGTGGCGGAAAGACCCAAGCTTTTTTTAGCGGCTCAGATAGTGGATTTCCTTGTCTTAGCGAATCGCCTGCACTACGGATGAATTTCCCAATGACCTTATTTCCTGCTACCTCCTCAACAATCACCAAGGACTGTAGGATCGGTACAGAGCTGGCATAAAGAGAAGAAAAAGTGCGCGTAAACTGAGCAATCGAGCCTTTTTGATTCAGCTTACCGAACACAGGTATCTTAAGCTTGGCATAATCCAGAGCGTAAGCACCCTTTTCCGTACGTTTTGTAATCTGAAAAGCTATCACTAGGAGAAGTACTCCGAGTATCCAGAAATACCATTGACCTTGAATGCTTTTGCTAAGTGCCAAGACCATCTGTGTAATTGCCGGAAGCTCGGCATCCATCGATTCAAACATCGTTACAAACTGTGGCACAATCGCCCAAAGTAGATAGATAACCGCAGCAATCGCCATAACCCCTACGGTAATCGGGTACGTAAGCGCTGATTTTATCTTCTCTGTCGTGGTGTGCTGTTTCTCAAAAAACATAGCCAACCTGTCCAACGTCCCCTCAATATCACCGGATTCCTCACCGGCACGGATCATACTGACAAATAGCTGCGGGAAGATTTTTTTATGATCCTGAACGGCTTGTGAGAACGATATCCCGCGCATCAGGCTGGAATTAACATCTACTAACGCTTTGCGCAGTGGCTTACTCTCGGTCTGCTCTGCCAAAATACGCGTTGCATCCACAATCGATACCCCCGCCCGCATAAGCGTGGCAAACTGCCTGCAATAAATGATGAAATGAATCGGCTTAACGGGATTACCAATATAAATGTCCATCGATAAAATTGTGGTTTTGCGTTCAATCAGTGAAAATACCGTAAGTCCCCGCTTGCGTAGCTCCTCCATCGCCGTAGGTTTATCGGTTGCCGTTAGTTTCCCTTTGATAGATTTGCCTGCGGATGTCTTCACCTGATATTCAAAAAGAGGCATCAGCTGCTCACCTCCGCCATAAACGCCTTAGCTGCTGTTGGATCAATAAGCCCCTGCGATAAATAGTCACGGATGCTCATGTCCAAGGTGTGCAAGCCTTGTGAGCGTCCCGTTTGCATCACATTTTTGATCTGATGTGTTTTTTCGGTACGAATAAGATTGGCTACGGCTGGTGTATTGATCAAAATTTCCGTAGCGCATAAACGCCCCCGACCTCCAGCCCTTGGGAACAACCGCTGACTGACTACTGCCAGCAGCACTGATGCTAGTTGTGAACGAATCTGTCCCTGCTGATGGCCCGGAAAAGCGTCGATAATTCGGTCAATCGTCTGTGGTGCGTCTGTTGTGTGTAAAGTTGCCATCACAAGATGACCTGTCTCTGCGGCCGTAACCGCTGCTGAAATGGTCTCCAAATCCCGCATCTCACCAACGAGAATGACATCCGGATCCTGACGTAAGGCAGCACGCAATCCATTAGCAAAACTAGCCGTATCACTTCCCACTTCACGTTGATCTACTAGACAGGTTCCATGGTTATGTAGAAATTCTATCGGATCTTCCAACGTCACTATATGCTTGCTCTCCGTCTGGTTAATATAATTCAGCATAGCTGCAAGCGTAGAAGATTTGCCGCTGCCTGTGGGTCCTGTAACCAAAATTAGACCTTGTGGCTTAAGCGACAAAGTAGTTAAAATCGAAGGCATCGACAGCTGTTCCAGACTCGGAATCTCTGCAGGAATGGCCCGGGCGGCGATACTAACCTCGCCCCGCTGACGATAAACGTTCACCCGGAATCTTACCCCACCATCAAGCGGATATGAAAAATCCAACTCGCCCGCATTCCGAAATGCTTCAATTCGTTCATTACCAAGTAGCATTTTGGCCATATCTGCCGCTTCTTCAGCAACCACGGACTCACCCTCAAGCGAGTGCAGCTTTCCATCCATCCGAATAACCGGCGGTGATCCTACGGAAATATGTAAGTCAGAAGCTTTGGAGGAGTAAGCCGTTTGTAATAGTTGTCTAATATCCCGCGTATACGTTGGCATTAGCCGCTCCCCCTAAGTTAGAATGCTAAATCGCTGTTAACCTCTAATGTGAGACCGTCTCGCGCATGACTTCTTGAAGCGTTGTAATTCCTTGACTGACCTTGAGTAGTCCGTCATCCATCAGTTGAACAAGCCCTCGCGCTTTACCTGCTGCACGCAGTTCCTCTACTGAGGCAGTGTTTGTAATGAGCTGCCGTAAGTGATCATCAATACTGAGTACTTCATGAATCGCTATTCGTCCACGATAGCCAGAATTGTTACAGCTACCACAGCCGCGTCCACGCTGTAACTCTTCCGCAGGTAGTCCTAGGCTACGTAGCATAATTGCTTCCTGTTCAGATGGTTTGTAGGTTTCTTTGCAGTCAGTGCAAATTTTGCGCACCAGCCGCTGTGCTACCACACCAATCAGCGAAGAAGCGATCAAATAAGGTTCTACCCCCATATCCCGCAATCGGGAGACGGAGCTAATCGCATCGTTTGTATGTAAAGTAGACAACACTAGATGACCCGTTAATGAGGCGCGAACAGCAATTTCAGCAGTTTCAGCATCCCGTATCTCACCGACCATTACGATATTCGGATCTTGTCGAAGAATCGAACGTAGCCCAGCTGCAAAGGTTAGTCCAATAGCCGAGTTTACGTGCACCTGATTTACTCCTTCAAGCTGGTATTCCACTGGATCTTCGACTGTGATAATATTTGCGCTTTCTACATTAAGTTGATTTAACGCTGAATATAAAGTTGTTGTTTTTCCGCTACCTGTAGGGCCCGTGATTAGCAAAATCCCATAAGGACGAGCTATCATCTCCTTAAAAGCTTCTGCATTCCCCTCACTGAATCCCAAAGCATCTACGGATTTGACCCCTGTGCTTAAATCTAGCAGCCGCAGCACAATCTTCTCTCCGTGCATCGTTGGTAATGAAGACACACGAATATCTACCATTTTGTAATCGAACTGCATTTTGATCCGCCCGTCCTGCGGCAAACGCCGTTCTGCGATATTCAGGCGGGCCATTATTTTCAGACGGGCGGTGATAAAGCCCTGCATCTGCTTAGGAATAATCCGCTCTGTCCGTAAGGTTCCGTCAATGCGGTAGCGGATGGTTAAATTATTTTCACCTGGATCCATATGTATATCAGACGCCCGCAGGGCAACTGCCTGCTGAATCATCTGGTTGACCAAACGTACGATCGGAGAGTCCTCATCTGTAATCTCGGTCTCTTCTATTTCTTCCTGTGTCGGGAGTTCTACCAGCATCTGATTCATAGAATCGCGCATGCCATAGTGACGCGCAATCGCCCGCTGCAGCTCATCTCTCGTAGAAATAGCGGGTTCGATCCGGAAGCCAGTACTCATACGTAAATCTTCTATCGCAAAATAATCCAGCGGGTCCGCCATCGCAACCATCAGCTTGCCGCCCTCTTTTAAGAATGGAAGCACCTGATATCGCTTAGCCATACTTTCAGGGATAATCTGCGTGATTGCGGGATCTATCTGGTATTTAAATAAACTGACATGCGGGATGCCGAGTTGAAATTCAAGCACTTCAATCAGCTGCTGCTCCGTGATATAACCTTGAGAGATTAACAGATCGCCGAGCTTACGTTTGCTCTTACGCTGTTCCGCGAGAGCCTCAAGCAACTGGTCCTGCGAAATAATATTATTTTCTACCAGCAAGTCGCCCAGTCTCTTTTTCGCGATAGCCAAGTCTATTCATCTCCGTATGCCGTTATTTATGCCGGCTGAAATAATGGATATTTTTTATAGAAATAGAAATCAAACTCCCAGCAAAATTCGCTCAAAAACGAAAGATATAATTACCATAAATACACCTTCCATAAATTTGTCAATTTTGAGTATTTTTCAATCTAACTAGGACTTTAGTTATAATTTAATAGGTATATTTCAATAGATTTATGTTGTCTATCAATGCTGAATGTCCTAGAATGTATATAACATAGATTGGATAATTTTACAACGACACGGAATGAAAAAGGCTGTCGGAATCTAGCATATACGAGACGGAATACGACCATATCTGCCAATAGTTAACAATCAGGGAGAGATGACAATGAAACTTGCCAGTAACAAAAAAGTTTTTATTTTTACAGTAACTACCCTGCTTCTCCTTCTGCTTGTTCTGCCAATCAAAAATCACTTTATGAATGTCGATGCCAGTTCTAATGAATACCAAATTCGTATGCTGGAGGTTACAGAGAGTGGGGTTAGTGAGCTTGCGTCTCTAAAAACGGGAATATCTAACCTTACCATCGACACGATGAGTATGAAGCGCTTTGTGGCGCTGCGGGATGATCTGGACGGGAGATATGATGCAGTATATATCGGGAAGGGGACTTACAATCCTGCACAGGTAAGTAATCAACAACCCGCCTCGGAGGAAAATAGAGCTAAGGCCCTTAATACCAAAAGTATGAAGAATGACATTACTCATCTGAAGGCTGATCAAATTACGAAGGAATTTATCAACAAGGGATTATATGTTTTTTTTCATAGCCAGCCCTTTAAAGACAAAGATGCAAAACCTCAAACTGAGCAAGGTATACTGTACAGCTCTTTTAACAGTTATCGTCTTTCCACCTCCAACCCAAATGTTAAGTTTGTAGATGACAGTGAACTGGCGGATATTTTTGCCGATTTAAAAAAACAAGACTCCAAATACATAAGCGACTTGAAGAAACGCCCTCGTCTACAAATTACGAATAGAATTCCCAACTATGACCCTAATGCAACTAACAGCAAAATCTATGTTCCTGGGGAGAAGCTTTCTTTTAATTTCAATGTCACCACACCCTCTACACAAAATAGTGCTCCACTCTCAGTCAAACTGTACGTTGGTCTTGATAAATCCATCAAAATGGGAGAAGAACAGGTCGTTGCTGAAACTGAGATTAGTACGTCCAGCGGAACTATTGAATACACTCTGCCAAAAACATACTCTGGGTTGCTCTACTGGAAGCTAGAAGTTAATGATTATCACAGTAGACAATTAAAAGACTTCGACAGCGGTGTAATTCGTTACCGTGGCGAGAAAACCATAGTAAATATTCTTCAGATTATGCCTGACACTCTAACGGAAAGCAGCCTCCTAGACACTAGTAATATGAATCCAAATTTTCTCGATACATCTGACTATAAGCTCGATATAAAAATCAAAACGATGACTGAATTTAAAAAATATGTTGATGACAGCTATGCTGCAACACATAGTTACGGATTAAATGGCACCTATGACATGCTCATCTTTGGATTTGTAGACGAATACTACAAAAAATCTAATTTAAACACTAATGCGATTAACGCTATTACACAATTTACTGGTACTTTCAAGCAAAGCGCCTTGTTCACTCACGATACCATCATTAATTTAGATGCAAATAAAAAGAACTGGATCAATAATTTCATGGGGATTACTGGTCAGGTGAATCCTGAGACCAACTTAGGCCATAATGCCATCAATCTTTCCACCAAGGTTAAGCCGGTGAATGACGGGCTTTTGATGGAATATCCTTTTTATCTAAGCAAGAGGGACGACAGCAACCAGCAAATCGATATTTCCACACCACAAATTGCACCAACACATAACCAGTACTTCACACTTAATCTGGAAGATCCCGAAGTAGTATCTTGGTATAACATTCAAAGTGAAGCATCAGGTACGAGGATAAAACCAAATGGAGAATATAATCAATACCAACGTGATACCGAGGATAGCTGGAATCAATATTACACATATTCCAAAGGAAATATTACCTACTCAGGTACAGGTCACTTTTTTGGAGTAAGTGATATTCCAGCCAATCTAAAGAAATTCCCTGTCTGGGAACAACAATTGTTCGTTAATACTATGTATCGTGCTTTTATTGGTGCCAATCATGCTCCAGAGATTACCGTGCATACGCCGGCTAATGATTCATCGATTCCGTCTTATCAAAAAACACTCCTTGTCGACTATACAGTAACTGATCTGGACTTTAACGATCGTGATCTAACAACTGAAGTCCGTTTCAAATCAGGGAACACATACTTTCCTATGAATGAAATAAGCAAGATGGACATCAAGTCCGGTCAAAATATATATAGAACAGTTGACAATCCGCTTCCTAACGGAGGTCTACTCGACATCGAAATTAAAGCTTGGGATCAAAATGGGGCGCTCTCAATTAAAACGCTCAGAGTAAATGTCCTGCCGTCGAACACCAATTTGAGTGTAACACGATCTCTCTCTCAGAATGTTGTGAACGGCAAAATAGAAAAGGGAGAACCGGTCACTCTTAGTTATTCCATCACCCCAAAATCTGTACCGTTTGATAAAGTCGGCACGGTCAACCAGACCTCTAACACACAATTAATATCGGATATTGTATTTACCGAGAATCTCCCACCTAACCTGGAGATTTTAGGAGAATTACCAGCCGGTACGATAGTCACTGGAAATGCAACCAGTGGGTTTAGATTGACACGCAATCTAAATAACATAACCTATTCACTGAAAACGGTGAACGGCGCCCAAATCTATAAACCAGACTCTGAACAGCCTATAACGTTCCAAATCACAGTTAAACCGACCGAGACCCAAACCTATATTTTAAATGATTCCAAACTTAGTTATGTCGATATTCATGCCACATTGCCACCTCTAGGAATCTTAGGTAAATACAACGCATTTATCCTTCATACCACTTCACTTCGTGGAGGCACTATCAAGGGACCACTGGCTTCTGGGGGAACAGTCAACTTCAACAACGCGGGTATTACAGTAAATGAACAATTTAAAGACCAAGTGCCATATGGTATTGTCACGGGCGGAGATGTTTCCCTTCCTGAAGGAACAGTTTACGGAAACCTAATGGTTAAAGGCACCGTTAAAGACCAACGTCCTGGTTCTATCCAAAATGGTACCATCAATTACGGAGAACTTCTCGATTTCAACAAGCAAGAGAGTTATCTCCTTGGACTCTCTGATGCTATTGCCAAGTTGCCTTCCAATGCCACGGCGACTCATGAATACGGAAAACTTACGGTCACAGGTAACTCAGATATCAATATTGTTAATATTTCTAGTTCAGCGTTAAATACGCTTAACAGTTCCGAGCTTAAGGTTCCGCAAGGATCAACGGTAATTGTTAATGTACAACAAGACAGTAACAGTGAACCATTCTTACATTTCCCACTGGGGAGCGACGGTAGCCGTGTGCTATACAACTTCCCTAACGCCAAGCCTTTGCTAATTTCCCAAGCCAACGTATACGGAACCATTCTGGCACCACGATCTACTATAAACTTTGATGGAGGACAGGTGTATGGAACAATCATTGGAGCTTCAATGAATATGAGTAGTGCCACTTTATACCATTTCCCTTTTACCGGTAGCCTACCAGCGGAAATCTATCCGCTACCTGTTCCAATCCCAACAGATCCTTCATCGACTAATTTAGCGCGGACTACGGTTTCGTTTGAGACTTTAACTTTTACAGCCGAATATAAAATTAAAACCCTGCAATTGGATGACAAAGCTATTTATGTAGGAGATAAGATTCGACTAATTCCAATAGTTACGCCTTCTGATTTAAGTAATTCTGCATTCCTCTGGACAACTAGTAATGCTTCAGTTGTACAAATAGACTCCAGCAGTGGCGATATTATCGGGTTGGCCAAAGGAACAGCACAAGTCACTGTTAAGGCTCTTGATGGTAGCGAAGTTACTGGTACTGCATTCATAACTGTAGAAGAACGTAATTCTCGTTCTCTATCAATTAAAGGATATGAAACAGCGAGAATCTATGAATCCATTACGTTAAGTGCCTCGTACGTCCAAGACAGTAAAGAACCTGAGACCAACATAACCTATATCTGGTCCGTTAAAAACATTACCTCTGGGGCAAGCACTGCTGTAATTAATACCAATCCAGAGTATCCCGGTGATGATACCGAAAAGATTTTCAGTGCGACGCAGTCAGGAACTTACCTAGTAAGTCTTACTGTAAATTCAAGTAACCCGGTTCCAATTACCCAAGAGAAAACCATAACAGTTACTAACCCACTAACCTCATTGTCGATTACAGGTCCAACAACGGTATTGATAGGAGGACAAATCGACCTAAGCGCAAGTAGAAATCCTACGGATGCTGATCCAGCAACGCTAAGATGGAGATTCGTGAAATCAACGGATAAAAATATTACGGATGACACTATTACGAATGATCATATTGCTACTCTTACGCCTTCTAGTGATGGCTCAACCGCTAAATTGACGGCTGGTGATACCGCTAAAGAAGGACTGCTGATTGAGGTTTCATTCAAAGATATGACTTCAACACACGAGGTTAACATCGTTGATGCTTTGAAAGGGTTAAGATTTAAAGAACAGTCCATTACTATTGAAGTGGGCCATACTTTCCCGTTAACCAATATTTTATGGGCATTCCCTACCTCCATCTCGATCGAGCAAATCAAAGGTAACTTGAGTTGGGTAAGCGACAATTCTGGAATCGCCAGTGTCGATAATGGAACCAATATTGATAGCAGAGGAATTGTTACAGGTGTCAAAAAGGGATCAACCACCATTACAGTTACTTATACCGGAAGCACAGGCACAACAGCAGAAGCAGATATTACAGTTAAGGTTGTAGCACCTCAGAATGACGATCGTTACTAATCTTTACATTTAAAAATAAGAAACTTCCAACGAAAAAAAGGGTATCCCTAAGCACTCGCTTAAGGATACCCTTTTTCAATTGGTCTCAATGACTCACAAGCTCCAGAGGGCCTACAGTTACATTCACCTGCTGCACACGCGGGAGGCTAGACTGCTGATGAGTAAAAACATCCTGATTATATTGAATCTGAAAACGGTGACCCAAATTATATCGATCCGCATCCTGATTTTCAAAATTAAAGCCGAGAGCCGGATCTAAGGGCTCAGTTACTCCTCCTAGTACTGCGTTTACTGTAAGATTCCCTTTGGCAAAGAAGCCACCATTTAACCAAAAGATTGACCCCACTCCGTACAAATCAGCGTCACTATCCGTGTAAAAAAAAGCTTTCATATAAAATGAATCCTGCTCAACTTTTTTCTTAGGTGGATTAGTAAAAGTATCAATTCGGTTAATGAGCACATCTCCTTGAGATATGAGGACTAACTCCTTACTACTTAAACCTTGGATCACGGCGTCCTCGACTTTCGTTTCTCCTAAAACAAACATAGTAGAGTTGAATTTCACCTGTCCTTTAATAGTAACATTACCTGTAACTAGAATATTAGCTTGAATCTCCAAAAATTTAGTTATATCTGGACTATAGTTATTTACCTCCAGATCACCATTAACAATAAACCATTTGGGCTTATTAGAAGGATTACCTGTTTTGGCTTCATCACTAAACTTTAACTGTTTGTAATCAATTCCATCGATAAGCAGATTACTGTTATAAACAGTAGAATTATTCAAATCCTTATCCAACAAGGAATTCTGATATATGCTCAATTGTTCTAAGTATTGGCTGTACTCTAGTTCGTACTTATCCTTTTCTTCTTTTGTCGGATTATCTTCAAGTACTGGCTCAGTGTAGGGTGGATTCTCATCGGGTAATCTATCCAATGCTGTTGCACTTAAGTAATTACCCAATCTTCCTTCCACAATAGCTTGCTCAAGTTCAGACCTTTTCCCGGTCAACCCTGTCGCTTCCTCCACTTTATCAAGAAACGATTCCAGCACATTAATCTGCACGAACTTTTTTTGCGGTTTGATAAACACCTGCTCTTTATTAACTCCCAGTATGTTAGGAAGAATAATTGAGGCATTGTTTTTATTTACTGCTGCGTTAATAATTCCATTTCCGGAATATTTAATACTTTCAAGTGATTGCACATGCACCTCAGGAAGAGGTTCCGTAGATGCTGGACTGGCAGAGTCTTTTAGTAATTCTACTTTAGGATATTGAGTCTTTTCTTTAAGATCTTTCACTTTCTTATACGTATAAACAGCCGTATCGCTGATGTTTAGTTCTTCACCCGCATATATATTGCCATGGAGACCAGGTGCTCCGTTTAATGTTAATACTTTTTCCGATCCAAAAGCATATTTAAGAAAATCAGGATAGGTATCAATGACAATCTTTTGTCTCAGCTGTCTGATGACGCCATTAACTGTGGCTTGTGCTTCAATATCTACATAATATTTTTGCTTATCCTGCTTCTCATAAGTGATACTTTTGATCGTACCGCCAGCTCCAGATAATCCCGTACTTACGCCATTGTTAACGCCGACAACTTTGGTGGTCACCTCACTAACAATACTTTTAATCTCATCTTCCATATGATCAGGGTCAATATCCGTACGCCCGTCCAACTTCGTCTGTATGTATGCCGCTGCTTCATCGAGCCCCTTTTGAGCCAGATGCAGGCTCTGCACGTCGTTTTCCCTTGTCTCCGTTCGTTGTGCGCCACCCATCGTTGCCCCGAGTACAGCTACTCCGAGTATAGTAAGTAGAAGAGCAACAAACATAACTAATACTAGAGCTGAGCCTCTTTCATTATTCTTCATCCCTCCTGCTCCTCCTAGAATCCGAATTTACTTTTCAACTCCAATGGGTAATCCCTTCCGTCGTAGCTCTGAACTAGCGATAAATCTATAGATATCAAGCCGCTATCACAAGGGATGCTATTCTGACACTCTAAAGTTATAGCAGAACCCTGTTCTAATTTAGATATCGTCTCAGTTCTTGCATCTACTGGTGGATCGACTACATCAGGATTTGCTATTGTAAGAGCACCATTAACAATACGAATCTGAGACTTAGTTCCATCCTGACGTTCTAACGTAATGTAGCTATCAATAATAGTCCCTGCATCATTTTTGAGAATAGTTGGAGTGACCTTCTCAGGAGCAAATGTATACAACTCCGTTATAATCGCCGACATTAACAAATCACCTTCGTCTCGTAATGAGTTTTCAATCGATATTTTATGATAGCTTCGTAAGCCCAGCATTGTTATCCCCGAAATAATTCCCGCTGCAACTGTAAACAACGATAGTGCCACAATTAGCTCCACTAAGGTAAAGCCGCCTTCTCTGCGAAGAAGATTAACGAATTTTCTCATCGGTAATATATCCCTCCACAACAGGTTCACTTTCAGGTCCGCCAGAAGAATTCGCTCTGCTGACTTTGACCAACACAGGTAACAAATATACTGCCATATTTTGTTTCTCCGGATCACTAGATTCCAAGCTTTGGTTATGTAGATCACGCTGATATTTAATATCTATTTGATAGTTCACACCATTTATTGCAGGATTCAAAACCTGGTTTAAGATTTCTGTATCCTGAACAAGCCCCTTGTAATCCTCACATTTCAGAGAATCATCCGTATCCTTTTGGCATTTCGCCGCCTCTATCGCATCATGATTCTGCTTTATAAAAAATTCCTTCATCGCCTCAAAATCCTGCTTCTCCACATAAAACAGCGCGTTTCGCGCCAGATTGACCATAATCGTTTTGTTCTGGTTCGATTTAGAGTAACTCATGGCGTTAGTAAAGTAAGACGTAAGCACCAGTGAAACTATCGATAAAATTACAATAGCTGCCAGCACTTCGATTAACGTAAATCCTTTTTCCTGCTTTAGGCCCGGTTTCATCCTACTTTCCGCCTCTCGCCTATGAAAATACTTTTCGTATTTGCACGTTTTTCCTAAATTTTCTACTTCCATTATATTCTCTCATATCCAGCTACAGCAATCCTCAAAACCCTTATAATTCAGATATTTCTACAATATCTCTCACTTTAGGTCTATGCTATGATTTGGAAAGAGAGGAGATGAATGAAATGGCTTTAATAGAGTGCAAATTTTATTCTGAAGTACTAGGTTTGAATACCTCAATGACTGTAATTTTGCCGCAAAAAACAACTACACAAATCGGGATGAGTAATGTAACAAGAGGTGATCTTCACCCTACTTTGTATTTACTGCATGGCTTGTCTGACGATGATTCGATCTGGCTGCGCCGGACTTCTATAGAAAGGTATGTAGCGGAGATGGGGATAGCTGTGGTAATGCCGAATGTGCACCGCAGTTTCTACACAGATATGGCGATGGGAGGCCGTTATTGGACCTTCATTAGTGAGGAGTTGCCGATGCTGGCGCGCTCATTTTTCCCGCTTTCCGATAAACGCGAGGAGAACTTTGTAGCCGGGTTGTCGATGGGTGGTTATGGAGCAATTAAGCTGGGACTGCGTAAACCCGAGTCTTTTGCAGCGGCAGCGAGTTTGTCTGGAGCACTTGATATGGCGCATAATTTCTTGAACGGGGAAGGTGCTACCACTAAAAGCAAAGAATACGAAATGATCTTCGGAAAAGAAGATACCGCCGGAACGCCGGAAGACCTTCTTTGGCTGCTTGAGGAAGTGAACCGCTCCACGGGACCAAAACCAGCGTTGTATCAATGCTGTGGCACAGAAGATTTCCTATACACCGATAACTTGAGATTCCGCGATGCTTGCCAGGCAACCTCACTTTCTTTAACCTATGAAGAAGGTCCGGGGACACATGAATGGGGATACTGGGATGCCAAAATCCGCGATGTGCTGGCATGGCTACCTTTAAAAAGTAACTAGCTGTACTTAATAGACAACAAAAAGATGCAGCCATAAGCTGCATCTTAATATCTGTTCTACTCAGATTGCCCTCTTCGGAGGGTTCTTTTTAATTATAAGGACGCCGAAGGCAATTATGCTTGTTTGGTGATATTTTTAAATAATCCAGTCTGTTCTGTGATTCCTTTTTCAGCAGCAAATCTTTCAATACTCGATGCACCAAAGAATCCGTCTATGCCTTCTGTCCGTTCAATTACGTACGCCGCATCTTCCGGCTCTGCAATCGGTCCACCGTGACAAATCACCATAATATCTGGATTTACTGCTTTCCCTGCTTTAATAATCGCTTCGATTCTTTCTACACAATCATCCAATGTCAGAGCGGTCTTAGCTCCAATTGTACCTTTGGTAGTCAAGCCCATATGTGCCACCAAAATATCTGCGCCTGCTTCTGCCATGGCTTTTGCTTGCTCAGGATCAAATACATAAGGAGTGGTGAGCATATCCAATTCATGCGCAGCTCTAATCATATCTACTTCTAAACCATATCCCATGCCGGTCTCTTCTAGATTCTGTCTGAACACGCCATCGATCAAACCTACGGTTGGGAAGTTTTGCACGCCGCTAAAACCTTGTTCCTTAAGTTGTTTTAAATAAACTTCCATTACTCTAAAAGGGTCCGTTCCGCATACGCCTGCCAATACAGGGGTGTTTTTAACAACAGGCAATACTTCCGAGCCCATTTCGACTACAATTTGGTTGGCATCCCCATAAGATAATAACCCTGCCAGTGATCCCCGGCCTGCCATTCTGTATCTTCCTGAATTATAAACAATCAGCATATCCGCTCCGCCAGCTTCGCTGCTTTTTGCAGTAATTCCAGTGCCGGCTCCCACGCCTAAAAGAATCTTTCCATTTGAAACTTCTTCTCTAAACTTCGCCATGATTTCAGTTCTTGTATTTTTGTTCATGTGTAACGCCTCCATTTTAAATATTTATTTATCTTATAAAAGCCTTATTTGCTCATGAG
The DNA here is from genome assembly GCF_045040615.1 of Paenibacillus sp. FSL H8-0175. Taxonomy (NCBI): domain Bacteria; kingdom Bacillati; phylum Bacillota; class Bacilli; order Caryophanales; family Paenibacillaceae; genus Paenibacillus; species Paenibacillus sp. FSL H8-0175. The sequence continues at coordinate 6,661,982 of NZ_CP150299.1, forward strand.
ATCTATTAGCTTCTGCGCTGCTGCTTCTGCAAACTCCACATCATTAATGGCACAATCCATTTCGATAACCTCGACAACATTTCTGTTTACACCATTTCTTAAGGTATCAAATAACATTTGATCTTCCTCTACCCCATAAAAAGCTTCCCCTGCAACATCAATGCCGGATATCCCTTTAAGCGGCAGCATTAACACCGTTTTCTCTTTGGCCATATTTAATTTCTCGACAAGCTTTTTGCCGATGGCTTCATTTTCTTCTACCGTTGTTCTCATCAGAGTAACTGTTGGATTGTGTTTATAAAACTTATGCCCAGCAAATTTCGCTGGTACCGTATCATAAGGACCAAAGTTGCACATATCAAGCGCGCCTACCGAGACAACCTGTGGAATATGATGTTTACCAGCAGCTTCTAACCGATGAGGTCCAGCATTCAGCACGCCGCCAATAATTTCGTCCGCCCATTCTGTTGTGGTCAGATCCAATACACCTTCAATAAAACCAGCCTCGATTAGCGCTTCCATGGACTGGCCACCTACCCCTGTTGCATGGAATACAAGCACTTCATAGCCTCTAGCCTCAAGATAGTTACGGGCCGCCGTTACACATGGGGTTGTTACCCCAAACATTGTTGTAGCTACTAATGGTTTTTTCTCTATCACTTGTTTATTCTCAAATTTAAGCATACCGGCGATGGCGAAAGCTGCATTGGTAAAAATCTTTGTTGAAATAGAGTTTAGTCCGGCAACATCCACTACGGATGGCATCATGACAATATCACTAGTGCCTACATATGGAGCAGTATTTCCTGAAGCTACAGTCGAAACCATCACTTTAGGTACACCAATAGGTAATGCCCGCATACCCGGGGTTACAAGTGAAGTGCCTCCAGTGCCCCCAAAGGAGATAATTCCATCAAATTTGCCTTGCTTATATAATTCAGGTACTAATTTTTCCATACCTTTGGCTAATAATTCTGTTGCTAGTGCTCTATCTTTTTTGGCAACGAGCTCATCTATACTTACACCCGCGGCTGCTGCTACTTCTCTATTAGAGATATCCGGTGTAAAAGTGGGCTCAAACACACCCGTATGAATCGTAAACGTACCTAACTCCAAGCTTTCCAGTAAATTTTTAATGTAGAGATATTCTTCACCCTTGGTGTCAAAAGTTCCGGCAATAGCAATCGTCTTCATTTCTTCAACCTCCTCTTCAAATATCTACAACAAAAAAAGCATGATCAACTTATGAGTTAATCATACTTCTTTGATTTATGGATGAAAACGCTTTTATGTCTTATGTTTTTGTGTTTATGTTAGATTTATATTGTTTTGGAGAGAACCCTTTATACTTCTTGAACATTTTGCTAAACTGCGCATAATCCTGGTATCCAACTAATGGCGCTAGCTCAGATAACTGGATAGGGTCTCTATGTAATATTTCCGCCGCCTTATCCATCCGAAATTGCACGAGATACGTTTGGAAGCTGCAGCCTACTTTTTTGGTGAACAAACTACTCAAGTAACTTCGGGATACATGTGCCACCTTAGCTAAATCTGCAAACAAGATCTCATTCCTATAATTTTGAGCTACGTATTCTTTTACAAATTCAACATAATCATAGTGCTTTGTGATGCCGTCTAACATTTTGACCATAAAATCATCTTCATCCAGCGTCCCCGACACTTTAAAAGCTTTGGTTATATTCGTAATGGACTTCTCCGAGGGAATTCTTTCAAAAGCAGAGCCTCCGATATATCCCATCAAGTTTTGATTATTGCTGTACATATATTGCACATCAATTGGCGTTTTCACCGGACCACCGTAAACCAGCTTAATTAAATCTGGCTTTAGCTCATTGCATGTATTAAATATCTTATCCGCTTTAACCTTGGCAGCTTCCAGAGAGAATACTTTTTTAGCGCCTAATAACCCGCCTTCTGTTAGACCTAGATGTGCACAAATAATATCCGCTCCAGCTTCGATCATCTGTGCTGCCTGGATTTCGTCAAATACAAAAGCAATGGTAAACAAATCCTTCTCATGGGCTATTCTTATGGCTTCTACTTCAAGTAGATAACCATTCCCCTCTTCTTCGAGCGCTTCTCCAAATTGACCATCTATTAAACCCACCGTGGGGTAATTGTTAATGCCGGCAAAGCCTCTATTCTTTATTTCACTTATATAGGATTCCATATCTTTGGTCGGATCAGTTGCATTGAGGCCAAAAATAATAGGGATATCTCTGACCAACGGTATGATCTCTCTAGATGCAAAGTCCATCACCATATCATTGCTATTACAAAATGGTAAAATACCAGCGAGAGAGCTCCTCCCCATCTGGCGAAATTTACCCGAGTTTAACATCAGAATGAAATCAGCTCCACCCTGCTTCGCATACTTTGCCGTTATACCAGCACCGGTGGCTACTCCAATAATATGATTGCCTACTTTTAATTCCGATCTAAGCTCGTCTAGGATTTGCTCTCTGTTCATACCTACGAACCCTCCTATCTCTAACCTAAGGATAACCGTAAAGAACACTGCTAATCCAGTCATAGTTCATTTAGATAATAAAAAAATCCCGCCTGATACCTATAAAGGTCTGAGGCGAGATTTGATATTGATACGGTTTACAATATAGCGTCTCCGTGTTGTACAACCCATTCATTAGCTTCGTGCAATGCCAGCTCTGCCCGTTCAATTGCAGCCTTCACCTGAACAGTGGCTGTGCCGCCATAAACGTTACGAGCGTTAACTACAGCTTCCGGTTGAAGAACAGCATAGATATTCTCGTCAAACAGCGATGAGAATTGCTTGAACTCTTCCAGCGTCAAATCCAACAAGAATTTGCCTTCGTTGATGCAGTAGAGTACCGTTTTCCCAATTACCTCATGCGCTTGGCGGAAAGGAAGCCCCTTGCCTACCAAGAAGTCGGCAATATCCGTTGCATTCGAGAAATCCGTGTTCACCGCTTCACGCATACGACCTTTGTTCACCTTCATAGTGGAGATCATCGGCGCGAACAATTGCAGTGCACCAGTCAGCGTAGTAACCGTATCGAACATGCCTTCTTTGTCTTCCTGCATATCCTTGTTGTACGCCAGTGGCAATGATTTCAGCACCGTCAGCAAGCCAATCAGGTTGCCGTAAACGCGGCCTGTTTTGCCCCGCACCAGCTCTGGTACGTCAGGGTTCTTCTTCTGCGGCATAATGCTGCTGCCTGTGCAGAAAGCATCATCCAGTTCTACAAAGCTGAACTCTGTGCTGCTCCACAGCACCAGTTCCTCACTGAGTCTGGATAGATGTGTCATGATAAGGGAAGCATTCGCCAAGAACTCCACGATGAAATCGCGGTCGCTGACAGCATCCAGACTGTTCTCATACACACTGTCAAAACCCAGTTGTTCCGCTACAAAATGACGGTCAATCGGGAAGGTCGTTCCAGCAAGCGCTCCTGCTCCGAGTGGCAGCACGTTGATCCGTTTGTAGCTGTCCGTCAGACGTTCTGCATCGCGGCGGAACATCGATACGTAAGCCAGCAAGTGATGAGCAAACAGGATCGGCTGTGCCCGTTGCAAATGCGTATAACCAGGGATGATGGTCTCCACATTGTCTTTTGCTTGTTCGATCAAAGCTTCCTGCAGCTCATGCAGCAAACTAACTAGCTCAACTACACGGCCACGTAAGTAAAGGTGCATGTCCGTCGCCACTTGATCGTTACGGCTACGTCCTGTGTGCAGCTTACCGCCAACTGGACCGATTTCCTCGATCAGATGTTTTTCAATATTCATATGGATGTCTTCATCCGATACTGAGAAAACAACCTCTCCAGCATTGACCTTGTCCAGCACTTTATTCAGGCCTTGTTTGATTGTTTCCACGTCTTCTTGTGGAAGGATTCCGCATTTGCCCAGCATCGTGACATGTGCCAGACTGCCTTGCACATCCTCTTTGGCCAAAGCCTTGTCAAAGCCAATGGAAGCCGTATATTCCTCCACCAGCTTGTTCGTTCCTTTAGTAAACCGTCCGCCCCAAAGCTTGCTCACCTGTTGTTTCCTCCTCTTGGACGCCAGAGGGCCGCTCCTATCCTGACGGGAGGAACGGCCTTCGGGGTTGCCCGTTTAAGTTTATGTTATCGTACTATTTAGAAGCTCCATTTACACCTGTAGAAACCTTAAGGCGCAATGCGTTCAAGTGGATAAAACCAGTAGCATCCCCTTGATCATAAGCTTGTGTAGGATCAGCTTCCATTGTTGCAATCTCAGGATTGTATAAGCTGACTGGGCTCTTCACTCCAGCGCCAATGATATTGCCTTTGTACAGTTTAATTCGAACAGTACCCGTTACATTTTGTTGGCTCTGCGTCACAAGAGCCTGCAGTGCAATACGCTCTGGAGCGAACCAGAAACCGTTATACACCAAAGTGCTGTAACGGGTGATCAGGCTGTCACGCAGGTTCATAACTTCACGGTCCATCGTGATGGACTCCATTTTGCGATGAGCGACAAAGAGGATCGTTCCACCTGGAGTCTCATATACCCCACGGCTCTTCATGCCGACAAAACGGTTCTCAACCATATCTACACGTCCGATGCCGTGTTTACCACCTAGATCATTGAGTTTCTCCATAACTTGAAGGGGTGATAAAGACTCCCCATTCAGGGCTACGCAGTCTCCCTTAACGAATTCGAGCTCCAAATATTCCGCTTCATCCGGAGCATCCTCAGGAGCATTGCTCAGTAGGAACATTCCTTTGTTCTCTGGTGCACTTGGATCAAACCAAGGATCTTCCAGTACGCCGCTCTCATAGCTGATATGCAGCAAGTTACGGTCCATCGAATACGGCTTCGCCGCAGAGGCTTGTACCGGAATATCATTAGCTTCCGCATAAGCGATCATTTCCGCACGACCTGGGAATTGATTGCGGAACTCTTCTAGACGCCAAGGTGCAATCACCTTAATGTTCGGAGCCAATGCAGCTACGCCAAGCTCGAAACGGACTTGGTCGTTCCCTTTTCCTGTCGCGCCGTGCGCGATAGCCGTTGCGCCTTCAGCGATGGCGATATCTACCATGCGCTTGGCGATCAATGGACGAGCAATACTAGTTCCGAGCAAGTATTGGCCTTCATAAAGGGCACCAGATTGGAACATTGGATAGATGAAATCGCTAGCGAACTCATCGCGCAGGTCGTCAATGTATACTTTCGATGCGCCAGTAGCGAGTGCTTTTTCCTCCAAACCGTCGAGCTCTTCCTTTTGGCCGATATCAGCAGTGAAGGCAATGATCTCCGCGTCATAAGTTTCTTTAAGCCATTTTAAAATAACAGATGTATCCAATCCGCCGGAATAGGCGAGTACAATTTTTTCTTTAGCCATGGTGTGGCAACTTCCTTTCGTGTGGGCTATATAAATTAAAATAAACGTGCCTTTGCCAGCACTCTGACGATAAATCGCAATTACACTGAATATTTGGACTTCCGGTCGCTGTTATCATCAGATTTCTTTTATTTCAAACCGCATTGTGCGGATAAAATCTGATGATAAAGGCGAACGCTACGCTCCTACAGTTCCAAAAATTCCGCTCCATTACTCCATCGTCCAAAGTCTAACTTCGCCCAACATTAATTCAATTTATATAGTGATTTATATTTTATATTTTTTAAATTCCTTAACTCATCAACGCAGCCATTAAAGCTTTTTGTGCATGCAGCCGGTTCTCAGCCTGATCAAAGATCACCGAGTTAGGGCCGTCAATCACGCCTGTGCTGACTTCTTCCTCACGGTGGGCTGGCAGGCAGTGCAGGAAGAGATAATCGCTCTTAGCGCCTTTTACAAGCTCCTCATTAACCTGATAGTCCTTGAATGCCGCTTCACGTGCCTTTTGCTCCTCCTCGAAGCCCATACTCGCCCATACGTCTGTATAGATGACGTCAGCGTCTTGTACAGCTTCTTGCGGGCTGCGAGTGACCACAATCTTCGCTCCGGTTTCTTTAGCGATCTCACGAGCTTCTGCGACAACCGCTGCATCTGGCTCATAACCTTCCGGTCCGGCGATAGATACGTCCACGCCCAGCTTAGCTCCGCCAATCATTAAGGAATGCGCCATATTGTTGCCATCGCCGATGTAAGCCAGCTTCAGGCCCTTGAGCTTTCCTTTGTGCTCATAAATCGTTTGATAATCGGCCAGCACTTGGCAAGGATGTGCCAGGTCACTAAGACCGTTGATTACGGGAATAGAAGCATAACGAGCGAGATCTTCAACCTTGTCATGACCGAAGGTACGGATCATAATTCCATCGAGATAACGCGACATTACTTGCGCTGTATCTCCAACAGTTTCTCCGCGTCCAAGCTGGATATCATTTTTGCTCAAGAAAAGGGCATGCCCTCCCAGCTGATACATTCCAACTTCAAACGACACACGCGTACGTGTAGAGGATTTTTCAAAAATAAGACCAATGGTTTTACCCTTCAGCGGCTGAAATTCTTCGCCATTTTTCTGTTTCTTCTTCAGCTCAATCGCCGAATCAATCAGATACGTAATTTCCTCCGGGCTGTAGTCGTTCAGCTCCAGTAAATCACGGCCTTTCAGCTGCTGCGCAATGGTGTGCTTGTTACTCTGTACGCCCTGACTCATGAGCTTACCTCCCCGTTTGCTTGTTTAGCATAAGTATGAATGAGTTCGCATAGGATGTCCACCGCTTGGTCGATCTCCTCTTTGCTTACATATAGATTAGGCAGCAGACGAAGGACATTAGGACCGGCTGTCACGAACAACAGGCCTTTCTTTTGTCCAGCCAGTACAATATCGCCCACTGGGGATTGACATTCAATCCCGATCAACAGCCCTTTACCACGGATATCCTTCACAAAAGAACAGTCCGCCAGCTTCTCTTTCAAAAGACCTGTCAGGTACTTACCCATATCTTCGGCGCGCTGTGGAAGCTCATCTTCCAGCATCGTCTCAATCGTCGCTGCCATAACAGCTGTTGCTAGCGGTGTTCCCCCGAAGGTGGACGCATGGCTGCCCGCTGAGAAGGCTTCACGCAAATACCCTTTGCCAAGCATTAAACCTGCCGGGAACCCGCTAGCTATCCCCTTAGCCAAGGTGAAAATATCCGGTTCAATTCCATAATGCTGATGAGCGAACAGCTTGCCTGTACGTCCCATACCTGTCTGTACCTCATCTACAATCAGAAGCAATCCGTGTTTCTTACACAAGGCCACTACAGCGTTCAAGAACTCAGGTTCTACCTCAAGCACGCCACCCTCTGCAAGTACCATCTCCAGCATGATAGCAGCTGTATGATCTCCGATAGCAGCTTCTAACGCTGGGAGATCATGCAAGGGTACGGTCTTGAAACCTGCTGGAAGCGGCAGGAAGCCTTCTTTTACCTTTTGCTGGCCTGTAGCTGTTAGTGTTGCCAGTGTACGTCCATGGAAGGATTGTTCGAATGTGATAACCTCATAACGGTCGACACCTTTAATCTTCTGATGGTAACGGCGGGCCAGCTTAATAGCAGCCTCATTCGCTTCTGCCCCGCTATTGCAGAAAAATACTTGATCAGCGCAGCTATTCTCTGTCAGAAGGTTGGCAACTTTATCTTGTCCCGGAATATGGAACAGATTCGAGACATGCCAGAGCGTATCAATCTGATCCTTCAGCTTAGCGCCGACTTTTTCAGGAGCATGACCTAGACTGGTCACAGCCAATCCACTGGTGAAATCCAGATACTTATTGCCTTTATCATCCCATACCCAGGTGCCCTTGCCTTTAACTAAGCTGATATCATATCTGGCGTAAGAAGGGAACACTGCACTCAGCTTGCCTGCTGCAACATCCGATGTACCTGATCCTACTGTATCGGTCTGCTGTGCCCCTGCTTGCGAATCCAACTCCGCTTGTGTAAGCTTGCTCATTCTAAGTCACTCTCCCATCGGCTGCTCCTGTGAACAGGCTGCGCCTCTAATTTGTATTCATCTATGATTCTACGAACGAATAATACGTGTACCTATCGCTTCACCTTGCAGTACTCGACTAAGCACCCGTGGTTCTTTTCCATCCACAATGATAACCTCTGATACGCTGCCCTGAATGCAATCGATAGCTGCCCGAACTTTGGGGATCATGCCACCGTAGATTTCCCCACTTTTGATCAAGGCTTCGATTTCCTGTACAGTAACGGAGGGAAGCACAATCTTTTCACCTTCCACTGTACTCAAGATGCCTGGCACATCTGTGACGACGATCATTTTGGGAGACTCCACATAGGAAGCAACTGCCCCTGCTGCCGTATCTGCGTTAATATTGTAGCGCTGACCTGCTGCATCTACTCCGATAGGTGCAATGACAGGAATATAACCCATCCCAACAATACCAGTTACGATCTCAGCCTTAACTTCCGTTACTTCTCCTACCAAACCTACTTCGGCGCTGTTCGCCACTGGTTTAGCAATAATCATATTGCCATCGATGCCCGAAAGCCCCAGAGCTAGACCGCCACTCCCTTGAATTCGCCGGACAATCGCCTTGTTTATACTCCCTGCCAGCGTCATCTCTACAACATCTAGTACTTCCTCGGTGGTTACTCGCAGGCCATTCACAAAGCTGCTTTCAATGCCCAGTTTCGCTAGATTCTCGGAAATGGCTGGCCCTCCACCATGAACAATTACTGGCTGAATGCCCTCCTCCTGCAAATCTCGCAAATCCTCAAAAAAAGAATCAGGTAGAGCCGCAAGCGTACTGCCGCCGCATTTCATTACAAACAATCCACTACCATCTAAAGCATCTATAAGTTCAAGCTCGCTATTTAGCGTCATATAATCGATATCCTTCCCTTATGGGCTTAACACGCCATAAATCAAGTGCGATATGCGGCGTTAATACGCACATAATCGTAAGTTAGGTCACAGCCCCAAGCCGTTGCTTTTCCACTTCCATCATGCAGATCTACAGTGATCAGCACAGTTTCACTTTTTTGCAAATAGGCCAAAGCCTTTTCCTCGTCAAAAGCGACTGGCTTCGAGTGCAAAAGCACCTCAATATCCCCTAACGAGATGTTCACATGCTCCGGCGATACCGGAACACCCGCGCGTCCAACCGCAGCAATAATCCGCCCCCAGTTCGCATCCGCTCCAAAAATAGCAGATTTCACTAGACTAGAACCAACCACTGTCTTGGCAATCGCTGCCGCCGCCTCATCATGAACAGCACCATTCACTTGAACCTCAATCAGGTGAGTTGCACCTTCGCCATCTCGAGCAATCGCTTTGGCAAGCGTCTGGCACACATAAGTGAATCCAGCAGCAAAAGCGTCCCAATCCGGATGCAGCCGTGTCAGCTTCTCATTACCGGCAAGCCCACTCGCCATCGACACTAACATATCATTGGTGCTAGTATCTCCATCGACTGTAATCATATTAAAAGTAACATTCGTAGCTGAACGTAAAAGACTAAGTAAATCCTCCGCTGCAATATCAGCATCCGTGGTCATAAAGCCAAGCATGGTAGCCATGTTAGGATGGATCATCCCTGAGCCCTTTGCAGCTCCGGCAATTGTAACTTCTACACCGCCAATGAGCACCTTCACGGCGATCTCTTTTTTAACTAAATCAGTGGTAAGTATAGCTTGGCAGAATTCCTCCGCGCCAATAGCTCCTCCGTCCAGCTTCTCTGGTATTGCAGTAATTCCGGTACGTACGCAGTCCATCTTCAACAGTTCACCGATAACTCCAGTCGAAGCAACAGCCACATCATTAACGGCCACACCTAAATGCTGAGCCGCAGCAGCGCGCATCTCATAAGCATCTGCTTCACCTTGTTCGCCTGTGCAGGCATTGGCATTCCCGCTGTTCACGATAACCGCCTGCAATACTCCGTTCGAAAGGCTTTCCCGAGTCACTTTCAGCGGGGCCGCCTGAAAAACATTCGTAGTATACACGGCCGCAGCCGTTGCCGGAACTTCACACAGAATCACTCCGAGATCGTTGCGATCTGTTTTTTTCAATCCACAATGCAATCCTCCGGACCTAAAACCGTTAGGTGAAGTGATGCTTCCACCCTCCAAGGTGGTAAATAACTCAATCTCGCTCATATTATTTGTACCGCTGATCCTTATGGATACACAGGTGTGTAGCCGAGGCCAAGGGTTTCCTCCCATCCCATCATCAAATTAAGGTTCTGTATTGCCTGCCCTGCCGCACCTTTTACAACATTATCAATGACGGAGACTATGGTCACCCGCCCTGTACGAGCATCTGTTGCAAATCCAATATCACAATAATTAGAGCCGCTAACTTCTTTTGTCGCCGGAATCACACCTACATCACGCACCCGCACATATGGCCGGCCCGCATAATATTCACGGTATAAATTCACAAAATCCTGCTCCGTATAATTGTCCATCATCCCTGCATACATCGTACTCATAATTCCCCGGCTCATCGGCACGAGATGTGTGGTGAACGTTACCGTTACCTTTTCTCCCGCAATCTCTGTGAGCGTCTGCTCAATTTCTGGTATATGTTGATGCTTATTGATTTTATAAGCTTTAAAGTTCTCATTAATCTCTGCATAATGTACCATCAGGCTTGTTCCGCGTCCTGCTCCAGTAACTCCTGATTTCGCATCAATAATAATACTGTCGTGCTTAATCCAACCTGCCTGAATTGCAGGAATTAGTCCAAGAAGTGTAGCTGTAGGATAACAGCCTGGATTAGATATAAAATCAACCCCAGCCGCACGCTCTCCAAACACCTCGCAAAGTCCGTATACAGCCTGCTCTAGATATTCATCAGCCGGAGCGGGATGTTTATACCAGTGCTCATACTCTGCACCATCCTTCAATCGGAAATCACCGGACAGATCCACGACCTTAAGTCCAGCTTCCAGCAGCTGCGGCACCAGCTTTGCGCTCACACCCGACGGCGTTGCCGTAAATACCACATCCGCCCGCTCAGCCATCTGAGCCGGGTCAACGCCATCCAGCCTTCGATCAATGATGCCCGTCAAATGCGGAAAACCTTCCTCTATAGCATCCCCTGCACTTGATGAGGAAATTACCGAAGTAATCTCTACCTTAGGATGACTTTGTAGCAGCCGAATCAGCTCTACGCCCCCATAACCCGTTGATCCAACAATCGCCGCTCTCAGCTTGCCTTCCACTGTCATCCCCACTTCCTGCTTATCATGAATTATAATAAATAATATAATGCATACCGTCTTAGAAATATGTATTATTATACGACTGAATTAATATAAATACAACACATAGTGTTAACTTTCTTTATTCCTAAATATAATTCTATTTACAAAAAAAGAGAAGCGTAGCTTCTCCTTTCGGAGAAATTACACTTCTCTTTTAAAGCCTTCACCCAGCACCTCATGCGCCTCAGTTATAATCACAAAAGCACTAGTATCTACCGATTGAACAATCGCTTTTAATCTGGAAACCTCATTCTGACCTACTACAACCATTAGCACCGTACGCTCATCACCAGTATAACCGCCATGTGCATCCAGCTTCGTCAGACCCCGATCCAGATCATTCAAAATCGCCTCAGATATTTCTTCCGTCTTGTCCGAGATTATGTAAGCCACCTTTGTATAACGGAAGCCTACCTCTATCGCATTAATGGCCTTACCTGTAACAAACAGACCGATCAGTGCATACAGTGCTTGTTCCATACCGAGTATAAAAGCAGCCAGCACAATGACCGTCCCGTCCAGCAGCACTACAGAAATCGAGAAGCTGAGACCGGATATCTTTTGAATAATCTGCGCCAAAATAGTAAGTCCACCTGTCGAGCCCCGTCCGCGGAACACAAGACCTAACCCCACCCCCACACAGATACCGCCATAAATGGAGGCTAAGAGTGGATTGGTGGTAGGTGCAGGCAAATCTTTTGTCAACAAGATAAAGAGCGGCAACACAAAGCTCCCAAGGAGCGAGCGAACTCCGTATTGTTTACCCAAGAAGATTACCCCGAGTACAAACAACGGAATATTAAGCGCCCATTGCGTAAATGCCGGCTCAGCCCCAAACCAAGCTTCAGCCAATACCGACAGACCGGATACACCACCAGAAGCAATATGATTAGGCAGAAAAAAAAGATTAAACCCCAGCGCTGTAACTAGCGATCCGAGCAAAATTAACATCGTATCCACCACATGTCGGAGTGGGCCATTCAGAGGAATCAGTGGGGGTTTATTACGTGAATTGACTTTTTGCATTTCAAAGGCTCTCCTTAAAGTGTCATCTTGCTCTACGAAAGAAGAAACGGCCATCCCATCCTAATCCATGAATGGTATCCGTTTCCCCCGAAACTTTCTCTTTTATTCTGCCTCAATCTTGATCTGGCTACGCAGGTAACCATCAATGAATACATCAATATCTCCGTCCATAACAGAACCCACATTCCCCGTTTCCACGGAAGTACGGTGATCCTTAACCATGTTATACGGATGGAATACATAGGAACGGATCTGACTGCCCCAAGCAATATCGGATTGCTCACCGCGAATCTCATCCAAATGCTGTTGCTGTTCTTGCAGTTTACGCTCATACAACTTGGAACGCAGCATCTTCATTGCTTGCTCGCGGTTTTTGATCTGTGAACGTTCGTTCTGACAGGTTACCACCACACCCGTAGGTAAGTGAGTAATCCGCACCGCAGAGTCTGTGGTATTGATATGCTGTCCACCGGCGCCGCTCGCCCGATACGTATCGATCTTCAAATCCTCAGTACGAATTTCAACTTCTACATCATCGGCAATTTCCGGAACGACATCACAGGATACAAAAGAGGTATGCCGTCTGCCCGAAGAGTCAAACGGAGAAATCCGTACTAGCCGATGTACACCTTTTTCAGCTTTCAGATATCCGTAGGCGTTGAAGCCTTTAATAAGTAATGTGACACTCTTGATTCCCGCTTCATCACCCGGTAAGTAGTCCAGCACCTCAACCTTGAATCCACGTTTTTCAGCCCAACGGGTATACATCCGCAGTAGCATCTGGCCCCAGTCTTGGGATTCCGTACCGCCCGCACCTGGATGGAGCTCAAGAATAGCATTCAGCTTGTCATACGGCTGGTTAAGTAGCAATTGCAGCTCGAATTCATCCACTTTGCTGCCTAAACTGCTGATCGTCTCCCCAATCTCTGCCGCAAGATCTTCATCGCCCTCTTCATCCGCAAGCTCTGCCATCATCGCAGCATCGTCGTATTCTTGTTGCAGCTTCTCGTATTGATCCACGGACGATTTCACGGCATTCATCTCGCCGATCACGCTCTGTGCCTGCTCTGGATTATCCCAGAAGCCTGGAGCAGCCATTTTTTCTTCAAAGTTCGAGATCATCTCTTGCTTAAGATCTAAGTCAAAGAGACCCCCTAAGGTCAGTTAGTTTCTTGCCTATTTCACGCAGATCCTGCTTTACATTAGCTTCAATCATATGGTCACTTCACCTTTCAAAATAGGTTGTTACGGTCGTCGTTATTGGAAAGTTAGTAATGAGTGAATGTTCAGCCATTCCGAGAAGGATTGGACTTCCGATCGCTGTTGTTTCCAGATTCCTTGAATTGATAACCGCATAGCGGTTGGAATCCCGAAACAAAGGCGAACACTCCGTTTCTCCAGTTCCAAACCTTCTCTCCATTCCACATTCACTCAAAGTGCTAAATATCCAAAAAAAGCGACTGGGCCGTAAACGGGGGATACCCCCGGGCCCAGCCGCTCTTTATGGTTAGTATACCCATAGAGATCAGGGTTAAAGACTTACATCTTCAACACCTGAATATGAGCGCTACTAAACGTTTGTCTTATGCGTTTTGACCGTGGCAGTTCTTGTACTTCTTGCCGCTTCCGCAAGGGCAAAGATCATTACGACCAGCTGCCGCCTCAACATGTACCGGACGTTTCTCAGCAGGTTCGCTGTTAGTGGAAATTTTATTTTCCTCTACAACGGATTGACGCTCCTGATTTGTCTCGATGTGAGCCTTCATAATATAAGTAGCTACTTCTTCTTGAATCGTAGCCGTCATAGTATTAAACATTTCGAATCCTTCGAATTGATACTCGCGAAGTGGATCTGTACCACCGTAAGCACGCAGGTGAATCCCTTGACGCAATTGATCCATCGCATCGATATGATCCATCCACTTGCTGTCCACGGAGCGCAGCACGATTACCTTCTCGAATTCACGTACCAATTCTGAACCTAGGCGTTCTTCACGAGCAGCATATTTCTCAAGTACACGTTCAAAGATGTACTCAATGATCTCTTCTGCTTCCTTGCCCCACAGAATATCGCGAGTCAAAGCACCTTCTTCAAGCAGCTTGCTGTTTACGTAATCAGCAACTTCTTGCAGCTCCCAGTTCTCAGGAATATCGTCACTGCAGTGTGCGTGAACAATACGTTCAATAACCGGCTTAATCATTTCAAGTACGATATCTTTAATATTTTCAGACTCCAGAATCTCACGGCGTTGTTTATAAATAATTTCACGCTGTTGATTCATCACGTCATCATATTGCAATACGACTTTACGAATATCAAAGTTATTACCTTCAACACGTTTCTGAGCAGATTCCACAGCACGCGTAATCATGCGGCTCTCAATCGGCTGATCTTCCTCAAAGCCAAGGCGATCCATCATACTCAAAACGTTGTCAGCGCCGAAACGCTTCATCAACTCATCCCCAAGGGACAAGTAGAATTGTGTAGAACCTGGGTCTCCTTGACGACCCGCACGACCACGCAGCTGGTTATCAATCCGGCGCGATTCATGACGCTCTGTACCAATGATATGCAGACCTCCAAGATCTGTCACACCTTCACCTAGAACGATATCTGTACCCCGACCAGCCATGTTGGTAGCAATCGTAACTGTACCTGGCTGACCTGCGTGTGTAATGATTTCAGCTTCCGCAGCATGATGCTTCGCGTTAAGCACTTGGTGTCTAACGCCTTTGCGCTTCAGCATTTCAGATACGAGCTCTGAATTCTCAATCGACACTGTACCCACAAGTACAGGTTGGTTCTTTTTGTGACGTTCTACAATTTCTGCCACTACAGCGTTGAACTTACCGTTCTCACTCTTGTAGACAACATCCGGCATATCTATGCGCTGATTCGGTTTATTCGTAGGGACTTGAAGAACTTCAAGACCATAAATCTTCTTGAACTCTTCTTCCTCAGTTTTAGCTGTACCTGTCATACCGCCCAATTTGCGATACATACGGAAATAGTTCTGGAAAGTAATCGTAGCAAGCGTCATGCTCTCATTCTGTACTTCGATTTCTTCCTTCGCTTCAATCGCTTGGTGCAAACCGTCACTATAACGACGGCCTGACATTAAACGTCCTGTAAATTCATCAACAATAACGACCTCACCCTCGTTAACAACGTAGTCTACGTCACGACGCATAATTACGTTTGCTTTCAGGGCTTGGACGATATGGTGATTCAAGGTTACATGACTGTGATCATACAAGTTCTCAATACCAAAAGCACGTTCAGCAGTAGCTACACCTTTTTCAGTCAAGGCTACAGACTTCACTTTGATATCAACTGTGTAGTCTTCTTCAGCTTTAAGCTTTTTCACAAAGCGGTCTGCTGCAAAGTACAATTCAGTAGACTTCTCAGCTTGTCCGGAAATGATAAGAGGTGTACGTGCTTCATCAATAAGAATGGAGTCCACTTCATCAATAATACAGAAATAAAGAGGGCGCTGAACCATTTGTTCTTTATAAAGCACCATGTTGTCACGCAAATAATCGAAACCAAATTCGTTGTTCGTGCCATACGTAATATCGCAGGCGTAAGCATCTTGTTTATCAGCATGGTCCATACCGCTTAGGTTAACCCCAACCGTCATGCCCAGGAAGTTATAGATTTGTGCCATTTGTGCGCTGTCGCGCTGAGCCAAATAGTCATTGACCGTTACTACGTGTACGCCTTTACCAAGCAAAGCATTTAAGTACACTGGCAATGTTCCTACTAGAGTCTTACCTTCACCAGTCTTCATCTCGGAGATTCGGCCTTCATGCAGGGCCATACCACCAATTAACTGTACATCAAAATGCCGCATGCCAAGCGTCCGTTTGGAAGCTTCACGTACGGTTGCAAACGCCTCAGGAAGAATTTCTTCCAAGGTTTCGCCTTTCTCAATACGGGCGCGGAACTCTTCCGTCTTAGCTTTTAAAGCTTCATCGGATAGTGCTACAAATTCCGGCTCCAATCCATTAATTACATCGACTGTCTTCATGAGACGTTTAACGTCACGATCGTTTGTGTCTCCGAATATTTTCTTTACAAGTCCTAGCATGGTTAACCCCTTTCATGCAACACAGATGGTGGAACCGAGCCCATCCTCACAAAATTGAAAGGGCCATTTATAAATTCGATTCCGCTGCTTCATAAATTGTAACAGTTTGTAAGAGATGCCGCAATACAAGGTGTAACAGCCACATTTTTCATATATACGCACAAGAGCCCTATTCGCTATAAGCGAATAGGGGCTCGGTTTAAATTTCCTAGGTTCTGACTAACTCTCGAGGCCCTTTATACTTAGAGCATAACTGGCATCATTGTATCTTAGCCCTGTTCAATCAGTCCATATTTACCATCATCACGTTTGTAAACTACGCTAACTTCCGAGGTGTCGATATTGGAAAACACAAAGAAATTATGTCCTACCATGTTCATTTGCAGAATTGCTTCTTCCACATCCATCGGCTTCATCGTAAAGCGTTTGTTCCTAACCACTTCTAAATCATCATAATCTTGTTCTTCTACAGCAACAGCGGCACTAGCTCCATCCACAAACAGCGTCTTGAGTCCCTCTTGACGGAACTTACGGTTCAGCTTCGTTTTGTGTTTGCGAATTTGGCGTTCCAGCTTGTCCACAACGGCGTCTATGGAAGCATACATGTCATCGCTGCGATCTTCCGCACGAAGCGTCACGCCAGCAAGCGGAATGGTTACTTCCACCGTATGAAGGCCGCGAACTACGCCAAGCGTCACAGACCCTTCAGAGGTAGGGGGTGCTTCGAAATACTTCTCAAGTTTGCTGAGCTTCTTATCAACATACTCTCTCAAAGCGTCGGTCACGTCAATTTGTTGACCTCGAATGGTGAATTGCATGGCCACTCCTCCTTTAGTTACACCTTCATTATACCAAATTGTAAGCGCTAAGTAAAAAGCAATTCCTTACAGCCCTTACATTTAGATAACAAATGTTGTCATAGCGTTCACAAATAAAACAAGTCCGGTAAGAGCAACCAATCGCCCTACCGGACCAAAAGTAAACCTGTCGTTATTATAGTACGGATTCCACTCTTATATTCTCCGAATGAAATCACATAAGGTCAGGCTATTTGGTATGAATTTGAATGATTTCTACAGGGGACCATTGAGAACCCGATCCTGCAATAACATATACCTTATAGGCAGTATTTGCTGCTAAACCAGTTAGGGTCTGTGTACGTTTTACACCAGGAGCAAACGTAAGTGTGTCAGTCCATGGAGCAGCCAGTGCAGTACCGCTACCATTTTGACCTAAAGCAATCTGCGCTGCAGTAGGTGCCTTATCATTTGCTGGCAATACTACATATCTAACTGGGGTTGTAGTGCCACCTGTCACACCATATTTAACATATACATCTGCTGTAACTGTACTAACTTGTCCCGGCTCAAAAAGCGAAATCGAGCTAGCAGTAGCTTGAGCAGTAGTCAACCGAACTGTCGTTACAGTAGACAAGTTACCAGCTGCATCCGCCAGCGTGATATATGTTGCATATTCTGTACCAGGATTCAATCCGTAAACAGAGAATGTAACCGTTGTTTCAGCTACAGTCGCAACACTACCATGGATACCACTTGCAGTCCCGTTACTAATTTGTCCTTTTTCCACCTGCAATGCAGTTGGAGCAGTTACATCAGCATTATAAGGAGCTACAACATAGTATACTGCACCAGTTACGGAAGGTGTCAGGTATACATCCGCTGTGACCGAACCAACATTACCGTAGGTTGCCCCACTTACTGTTGGCGCTGTGCTACTTTCGCCGCCACCGTTACCACCACCAGAACCTCCGCCAGTACTGCCACCTGGAGCAGCAGTTGGGGTTGGTGTAGCTGTTGGTGTCGGAGTAGCCGTTGGAGTTGGTGTAGGTGTTACACCACCACCTGTGCCACTACCAGGATAATAAATAGCTGAAGTATTGATAATACCTACAGCCTCGGCACGTGTTAACGATCTCTTAGGACCAAAGGTTCCATCTGGATAACCGTTAACAATCTTCTTTTCCACTGCGGCTGCTACAGCACCTTTTGCCCATGCTGCAATTTGTGCATTGTCTTTAAATTTGTTCGAAGTTGTATTGGTGCTCAATTTAAGTAATTTTGCAGTAATTACAGCTGCTTCTTCTCTTGTAAGCGGATTATTAGGACGGAACGTATTATCCTCGTATCCTCCGATATATCCAGCTTCCACAGCTTTAGCCACTTCACTGTAATTCCAGTTTGTGCTTTTCATATCTTTGAAAGTTACTGTTGCTTTAGTTGTAAACCCTAACAGGCGATTTACCATAGTCACATACTCACCACGCGTAATTGCTTTGTTTGGTTTCACCGTTCCATCTGGGTAGCCTCCAAGGTAACCTCTATCTAGCCATTCCTGCAGCTGACCTTGTGCCCAGTGGCCTTGAATATCCTTAGGTACAGTTGCAGCAGATACGCTGCCGAGAGACCCCAATAACATACTAGTACCTAATATTCCGGTCATAAGACCGCGCCACATCTTCTTCATCCTGCTAATCACCCTCCTAATTGTTTTGATAGCTTAGGCTATATTGAATTTCTTCGTGAATGTAGTAACCTAGGCTAACATAGTGTGTGTCGAGGTAAGATAAACAGCTCAACGTATATCTATTACCCACCTTTTGCAGAGTTCTAACATTTTCCATAAAATGAATTTACAAAATAGGCTATTTTCTTTACTAGGATTGGCTATACTAGACACATATGAACGCACAAAAAAAGGATCTTGGAAGATTCCAAGATCCCTGCTAGCGCTGTCTAAATTGCTAACCATCTACTTATATGTAGTTCGGCTTCGCCGGATGATTATAATTTGATTACGTTAGCTGCTTGTGGTCCACGTGCACCTTCAACGATATCGAATTCTACGGATTGACCTTCATCCAATGTCTTGAAACCATCAGTTTGAATCGCGGAAAAGTGTACGAATACGTCGCCACCGTCTGCAGTCTCGATAAAACCATAACCTTTTTCTGCGTTAAACCATTTTACTTTACCTTCCATTGATTAAACATTCCCTTCGTCATCAGATGAACGTGAGTCTTGCTCACAATTCGACTATACCACCGTAACTTCTTTATTGTCAATTGGAAAAGAAAATGTTTACATTCAATAATTTACCACGTAAAATAAACTATTAAATTTTCCATAAACAAGAAATAGATTCGGTACAATGATCAAAAAAAGGAGCAGACGGTATTTAATACCCGTCTACTCCTATAGTGAAACACCGATAAAACTATTTTTTGCGATCCATAAGAAAACTGTCTGGGGTGTAGGCGGCCTCATAGGCGTTGCGTTGTGTTTTGGCCTGTTCTCTCTGTTGAAGCCACTTAGCTGCCTCACTTTTAAGTTGTTGCATTCTTGCAATTATCATAGGATCGGCTTCCAACAACTCTCGTAACTGATGCTGCTGGTTTACACCGATCGACTGTTTTTTCACATGCTGTTCGAGTTGATCTATCAAATTTTGACGTTGTTCGACGAAATCATTTAATTCTTCATATGAACAATTATCTAGTCTATTAATAATATCTTGAGTAATCTTATTTAACTCTAAGATACAATTATCCATGGGCCTTCTCGTGTGCTGGTGCCAGCTTTGACGCCTCCAACCAAGTTAAGCGGAACTCAGTTAAATACTGTAACGCCTCTTCTGCAGGAACCTTGTCTTTCTTCACATTCGCCTGAATCAACAAATGATTTATATATTCGTATAGATCATTCAAACTTTTAGATATGTCATAGGTAGGATCCAGTGTTGACATCAATTCACTAACAATTGTCTGCGCTTTACCCAGGTTAATGTTTGTCTTTTGATAGTCAACTGAATCGATTCCTTCCATACCCGCCCTTACAAATCTAATCGCTCCATCAAATAACATAATCAGTAACTGTGAGGGGGTCGATGTTTTTACCGATGACTGACGGTATTTTTCATAAGGAGAATTTATCATTTGTGTCACCCTTTTCTCTTACTAGCTAGACATAAAACTTGATAAGCTACTTGATTGGGAATTGTACTTACTCATTGCAGTTTCCATAGCAGTAAACTGCTTATAATATCTGGTTTCCATATCAGTCAATCTGTCAGCCCACGCATCAATTCGGGAATTATAATCCTTCAGAAGTCTTCCCATAACACTCTCAGTTTTGTATGTGCTATTTATATCCGCAGAGAATTTAGATGTGCCCGCCTTCAATACAATTTTATCCAGAGCTTTATCAGCTAAGGTTGAAAGACTTGTAAATATACCTGAACCTCCCGAAGGAGTCTGAAACAAGGATGTAACCTTTTCCGGATTATCAGTCAAGGCTTGTTTTAATTTTTCTTCATTTATATATAATTTACCGTTCTCATAGTATTGTCCTGTAGTAATCCCAAATGAACTAAGATCTCCAAGCTTAGAAGTTATAACGGACCGAAAGTCAGAAACTGTAGACTTCAGTATTGCATCATTCTTCAGTAATCCGCTTTTCGCCTTTTCCTCCCATGTTGTGATTTCACTCTCTTTCATCGCTTCCTTTTGCTCTGATGTCAATGGCGCGAAATCACGATACTTGTTCTCATCTGTCTTTTTAGTGAATAAGCTAATAAGTTCATTATATGCTTCCACGAAAGATTTAATGGTTTCAATAGCTTTAGTAGGATCTGTCTGTGTATTAATTGTTGTAGTACCTGCTGTTCCAGACAAGCCTTGCAAAGTTAATTGAATGCCATTAACCGTGAAATTGTTGGAAGATGGAGTATATTTAACAGGAGTTTCCGTACTTCCTTGCTTACCACTGGAAATATAAACTTCAGCGTTCTCCGCATTTTTCACGGCACCAACATTCATTAGACTTAAAAAAGAACCGCTCAACTTATTCTTCTCTAATACATTGTCAGCCCCGTATTCTTTTGCCGAAATAGTAAATCGTCCACTCACCTCATCAAAACTTGCCGTCACACCTGCTGAACTACTATTAATTTTACTAATCGCTGAGGATATGGTGTCTTCATCAGTAAAAGTAAGAGTGACCCCTCCATCAACTTTAAATTCTAATGGAGTAGTCGCACCTAGCATATCGCTCAATTTTGTTCTAATCGTTGCTTTTTCGGATGAACTGGTAGTAAGCTGTGTTGTTGACTCTAAAGAAGATTTTGTAGCCAGTTTCGTTACCCGAACACTCATTTCTACTCCATTAGCATCAGCATTTGCCTCTGCCTTTACCGCAAGAGTATTTCCACTCACTACTGCCTTTTGTGCATTCATTTGAGATTGTTTGTTCCAACTACTTAACTTATTGGCTTTGAAATCTACAAGTTTACTGTTAAGCTCACGATAACTGTCCCTCTGCCACTCTAATAGAGTTTTCTGTTGATTAAGCTTATCCAGGGGCTGCCTTTTTGCCGACATCATTTGTTTAACAATGCTATCAATGTCCATTCCTGATGAAAAACCATTAACCCTAAGAACCATTTGTTCACTCCTCCCTATACACGTTGATCGATTAAAATTCCTGCAATTTCCATCATTTTCGCTACTAGATCTAATGTTTTTTCAGGCGGTATTTCACGAATCAATTCACCAGTGTCTTCATTTAGTACCTTAACCATAATGTCATGTGTCTTCTCGTGTACACTGATTTCTAAAATAGTTTTCGGTCCTTGTAAAGTCTTCACTGCGCGCTCAATATTCCTGATCAACTGCTCCTCTGCAACCGAGACTGAAATGCCTTCACGCTCTTTGCTACTTAAATCCTTGATATCTTTAACTGAAGTCAATTCGTTCACTGACCCGACTTTTCCATTACCAGGTATTGACTCAGACCTGCTCTGTCCACCAGTTGATGGATTAGCAGATACGGAGAACTGTACATTCATGAGCCCGACCTCCAACGACACTTAGTTTATAATATATATATCGGTTGCAGGAAGGGATAATTTAGAAATAGTACAGATAAATACTATAAAAATCATTTCAATTAAAGCGAAGGACTCCACTCAACCGTCATACAGAAATCAATCGTCAAATGTCCCACATCTTAGTACAGAGGGGACTGAAGTTCTTATTTTTTAAAATGTTTTTGAACCCTTCAAATTACGGAGCTATGCAAGTTTTAATTACCACACACACATTATGAACATCTTCCTCTGTCAGGTATGGGTGCATTGGTAATGACAACACGACATCACATAGTTCATTAGTTACAGTATAGTTCTCATCGTCTACTTCTAAATATGAAAATGCTCTCTGTTTATGCATTGGTTTGACGTAGTAGATCATACTAGGGATATCATTTTCTCTTAACCTTGCTTGCAATTCATCCCTTTGCTTTTTACTTTTCAACTTTATAGTATATTGAGCAAAACTGGAATAAAAACCTTCTGGAACAATAGGGGTTTCTACAATACCACTCAGTTCATTATTGTATTGCTGAGAAAATTTATTAACATCTTCAAGTTCGTGTTCAATAAAAGCTTTTAATTTTATAATTAGTACCGCAGCTTGAATCGTATCCAGTCTAGAATTGACACCTACCCTAACATTATCATATTTATTTTCTCCCTTACCATGAACCTTTAAAGATCTTATTTTTCCAGCTAAACCACTATCATTTGTAAAAATCGCTCCTCCATCCCCGTAACATCCCAAAGGTTTTGATGGAAAAAATGAAGTAGTTGCTGCATTACCGAAACTACAATTTTTTCTTCCATTAATATTACCTCCAAACCCCTGAGCACCATCCTCTAGCACTAACAGATTATACCTATCTGCAATTTCCTCGATCTTACAATAGTTAGCAGGAAGACCAAATAAGTCTACTGAAATAATAACTTTTGGTATTAAATTTCCTTCTTGTATAGTTCTTTGAATAGTTTTTTCTAATTTTAAAGGATCAATATTAAAAGTATCTCTCTCTACGTCTATAAATACAGGAGTTGCACCTCTAAAGGAAACAACCTCTCCAGTTGAGAAAAATGTAAAGTCAGGAACGAATACAGCATCCCCTTCTTTTATTCCATATGCCATCAACACCAATGTCATAGCTTCAGTGCCGTTAGCACAGGAAATACATTGTTCCACGCCTACATACTCAGCCAGTTGCTCTTCAAGTTTACTTATTACTTTACCATCAATGAAATCCCCATTAAGTAATACTTCTTGAACAGCCGAATCTATCTCTTGCTTATATTTTTGATATTGGGCTTGCAGATCCCTAAATTGCATACATCCACCTCTTCAAAATTACCCTTTTTCTATTCGATTTTCTTGAAGCAAACCAGAAATAACAATATATTTTTCTCCACAATATATACAGTTCGTTCTATCCTTAAGTGACTTGCCACATTTACAGACCCAACCAATCTGTTTTGCAGGTACACCTGCCCACAAAGAAAAATCAGGGACATCTTCAGTTACAACAGCACCTGAAGCTATCATCGCCCATTTACCGATAGTATTCCCACAAACAATAGTTGCATTAGCTCCAATAGTGGCACCATATCTCACTATTGTCTTTTCATATCCTTTTCTTCCTTTAGGATATTTACTTCTTGGCGTTAAATCATTCGTAAATACCATAGAAGGTCCACAAAAAACGTAATCCTCCAATTCTACTCCTTCAAAAACTGATACGTTATTTTGGATTTTGACCCCATTACCAATTTTTACATTATTTGATATATTGACATTTTGTCCAAGAGAGCAATTAGATCCAATTTGAACCCCACTTTGAATATGACTAAAATGCCACACCTTCGTTCCATCACCAATGCTTACATCATCATCAACATAACTACTTTCATGCACAAAGTGACTCATTTATTAAACCTACCTTTAAACTCCATAGTGCTCCCCTTTTCTAGGGGTAACTGTATACTTTTACCTTCATATGCTGACTTGTATATAGCAAGTACAAGCTCTAAAGCTCTTCTACCATCTTCAGCCGTAACATACGGCTGCCTATCATTTTCAACTGCTTCGATTACATCTGCATATAGTGGTCTATGGCCAAAACCATATACATTTGGTGGGTCTTCATTATACATTTCTTTAACTTCATCCGGATTATCTCTATTGTCCGCAAAACGCCATTCTTCAATAAGATTCACAGATTTCCCACCTGCTTTTACTGTCCCCTTTTCTCCGAAAATGTACAAGGTCTCTTCAAGATTTGTCTGAAAAACATTAACAGTTCCTTCGATAACTCCATAACTACCATTTCTAAATTTTATAATTGCCATACCAAGATCCTCAGCATCTATGTAGTCATGATTTAAATTATCTGTCATTCCTACAACTTCAACAATTTCGTCTTTCATCATCCATCTCAATAAATCAATATTATGAATACATTGGTTCATTAGGGCACCACCGTCTTGCTCCCATGTCCCCCTCCAAGGAGAATGTTTATAGTAATTCTCTTCCCTATTCCAACGAACATGAGCAGTTGCATGAAACAACTTTCCGAATCTTCCTTGCTCGACAGCTTCTCTGATTTTTTGAATAGACTTATTAAAACGATTTTGATGACATGCGCTTACCTTGAGGTTTTTTTCTGCTGCTAATTGAATAATTTTATCGGCTTCTACTAATGATAATGCAATGGGTTTCTCAATAATAAGATTACACCCCGCATTAAGAGCATCTATTGCAATTTGCCCATGGCTGCCACTTTCAGTACAAATAGCTACTAATTCGGGCCTCTCTTTTTCTAACATCTCTTTATAATCAGTATATTTCCGAGCAACATTTTTTAGATTGAATACAGTAATCACTTCGTCCATTTTTTCGGTCGCTACATCACATAGAGCAATTATCTGCAAATCATTTTCAATCGCTGCGGCTATATGATTTGGTGATATTCTCCCACACCCAATTAGTGCATATCTAAGGCTCAAGTTATTGCCTCCTATAACAATTCTATATTCCATCTACTTTGAATATCTTTCATAGCATTCTTAGTATCAAAAATCACTTTAGCGTACTCCTGTATGAGACTGTAGTCTACTGTTGTATGTGCTGTTGCAACAACTACCAGATCAACATTTTCAATGAGTTGAGCTGTCAATTCAGTTTCGCCTTTTTTTATTTTCCCATGCTCCTGATACTCAGACACATAAGGATCATAGAAAATAACCTCAGCATTCTGCCTTTCAAACTCATTAATCACTCTAATCGCTGGACTTTCCCTGTAGTCATTAATATCTTGCTTATAAGTTACTCCTAAAACTAATATTTTCGATCCATTCAAAGCCTTTTTATATCTATTCAATATTTTACTTGATCTCTCAACACAGTATTCTGGCATTCGGTCATTCACCATCATTGAAGATTCAATCATTGAAGTATGAAATCCATATTCACGTGCTTTCCATGACAAGTAATAAGGGTCAAGCGGTATACAATGGCCACCTAATCCCGGTCCAGGATAGAATGCTTGAAAACCATATGGTTTTGATTTCGCAGCTTCAATAACTTCCCAAAAGTTAATACCCATTTTGTTACTTAGAATTGCAAGTTCATTGACCAAGCCAATATTAACATTTCGGTACGTGTTCTCAAGAATCTTTTCCATTTCTGCAATTGCCGGAGAAGATACTCTGTGAATAGGTGCCTCCAAAACACTTTCGTATAAAATCGCTGCGATTTCTGTGCAATTTGGTGTAACACCACCCACTACCTTTGGTGTATTTTTAGTCTTGTAAATAAGGTTACCCGGATCAACTCGTTCAGGTGAAAATGCTAGATAAAACTCAACACCGCACTTTAATCCTGAGGTTTCAAAAATAGGTTTTAGTAGTTCTTCAGTTGTACCTGGATATGTTGTTGATTCCAACACTATCAGCATATCTTTATGCATATAAGGAACAATACTCTCTGCAGAAGCCTTGACATAACTTATATCTGGCTGCTGATGTTCATCTAGAGGTGTTGGTACACAAATACATACACAATCAGCTTTAGCAACCTGTGCAAAATCAGTAGTGGCCGAGAGCATGCCTGAACGCACGATAGCTTGTAGATCTTCGTTAACGACATCTCCAATATAGTTCACTCCTGTATTAACCAAATCAACCTTAGAATTTTGAATATCAAATCCTATAGTTTTATATCCAGCTTTTGCTTTTTCAACAGCAAGAGGCAGACCTACATATCCCAAACCAATAACACCCAGTGTTGCTGTTTTATTCATTAATTTTTGTTTTAAAAGATCCATTATGTTATCCTTCCATTTACTATAGCTTGGTATATACGGTCAGCAGCATATCCATCACCAAATAACATAGGTTGTGTATAATTCATACAATCAAGCTTTCTACTTGCTGCGGTTAAAATACTTTCACTATCAATTGAACTTAAAACATTCCAATCATTCTCTAAGGTTTCTACCCATTCTGTCTGGTTCCTAAGTGTTACACAGGGAGTCTTCAAAAAATATGCCTCTTTCTGCAGACCACCAGAGTCTGTCAACACCATATAGGCATGGGCTGTCAAATATAACATCAATAAATAACCCACTGGTTCGATAATTATTACATTGTGAGTTGTAATTTTTTGCATTTCTATCATTTTACGAGTTCTTGGGTGAAGTGGCATAATTACAGGTTTATCCATCTCTCTTAAGGCTGCAAAGATATAGGCTAATTTTTCACAATCATCAGTATTTTCAGCACGATGAATGGTTGCTAAATAGTATTCATTTTCCTGTAACTTAGGAATCATTCCATTTTCTCCATGTATCTCAGATAGCCAAATTCCATTAGAATATTGGTTTATAGACATATCTATATTCCTAAGTACTGCATCATACATAATATCTCCAGTATTAAACACATCTGAAATTATACCTTCTTGCTTTAGGTTCTCGACTGCGTTTGCGGTTGGACATAATAATAGTTTTGAAATATGGTCAGTTAATATTCTATTTTGTTCTTCAGGCATAGCCTTATTATAACTACGTAATCCTGCTTCGACATGAAATACTGGAATATGCAATTTACTCGAGGCTAACGCACCTGCCAATGTGGAATTTGTATCGCCATATACAAGTGTTCCATCAGGTTTTTCTATTTTAATTATCTCTTCGATTTTTTCGAGCATTCGTCCTGTTTGTAAACCATGGCTCCCAGAACCCACACCCAAATAATAATTAGGTATTGGAATACCGAGTTCATCAAAAAAAACATTAGACATATTCGCATCATAGTGTTGTCCTGTATGAACTAATATTTCCTCATTCTCTTCTCTAAATAATGCTGAGAATGGCGCTGCCTTAATAAACTGGGGTCGTGCACCAATTATAGTTAATATTTTCATATTGCCATTCTCCTTTCAATTATCAATTCAATATCTATATAATTCGTTAATCTATTATCTAATAGTAAATCCGAAAATTTTCTTCGCTATAATGTTTAATATAGGCTTGTTTCCAAGCCTCGTATCCCTCTAGAATGTACACTAGATTTAATTATTTTCTTTAATAACCTCAGTAAATACATCACTTAACTTTTGGGTTAACTGTCTTCTCTCAAATCCTCTTATATCCTCATTAATAACTAGATCCAAAAATTCTTTAGTCTCCCATTCTTTGTACAAGCTTAAAATATATTCTTGCATACCCTGAACATCTTCAAACTCATAATTCGCCCCTCTACTAGTCTTATTAATTAATGCTTCAACAAGACTTTCAGAAGGAGAAAGTGCTAGTATTCGTTTTCCTAATCTTAGGTATTCAAATACTTTCCCTGTATATACAGATTTATTTTTTTCCCCAGGTCCAACTATCAGTAACAAAAGATCAGCATTAGACGCATACAATAAGCTTTCTTGATGATTTAGATAGCCCAAAAAATCCACAAGATCGTCTATTCCTAATTGTTCTGCTATATCTCTCCAATGATCATCATTTTCCGTTAATGTAAAAATAATCTCTATTTTCTCTCTAGGAATTAGATCATAGAGCACTAAATTATGGACAGCCTTCATGAAGGTTTCCGGGGTTCTTATCATATATATAATTCCGTTATGCATAATCCGGAATTTCTTATCCCCGCCCTGTTCATTACTAGTTAATAATTCAGAGAAATCTTGTTCATCATATCCATTAGTTATTGTCTCAATTTTATTAGTTTCAAGATCAAAACTTCTAATATAATTTTGCATTGCCAACGGGGTAGTGGTTAAAATTTTATCACAGCTCTCCAAAATATTAATTTCCATGCTTTCTATCATTTTAAATAAAATGCTTTTTCTATCAAAATCTGCATATGGGTTATTAGTCCATTCATCTCTAAAATCACAAATCCATTTTTTTTCATATTTATTCTTCAAAAAATATCCTATCAGATGATCTGAATATGGACCTGAAGTAGAATAAATAAGATCAATTTCATCAAAATTAAGAAGATCATTTATTTTGTCCAGCACTTCTTTAGCAAAAACAATTGCATGATCCGGCAGAAAAGCAAAATCATTCAATTTATCTGGATTACTTTCTAATAATTCAATATATTCCTTCAGTATTACATCATTTCCCACAACAGTCTGGTACATTTCTATTAGCTTATTAACATAATAAATATCTAAGTCTTTGTTCTCTCTAATTCTAATAACTTCAACCTCTTGCGGGATCTCTTTTTCTAATGTACTATCCGTAAATGGAAAGTCACCTTCATCCACTGTGAGAACAACTGGTTCCCATCCAAAATCCCTTAGATATTTCACAAACTTCAATGTTCTCTGTACTCCGGATCCCCCGAGAGGTGGAAAAATATACGCTATAATAAGCACTTTTTTTCTCTCAATATAATCATTTACTTGAGTTAATTTCTCAAGTTCAGTAATCTTTAATGACACAATTTCTTTTAGATCACCCAATGCTAAAGGGAATAACTTTTTATATTGTCTATAAGCACTAATATTTTCTTTTCTCATCTCGTATAAATAAGCCAGATTATATATCAAATCGCTATCATATGGTTTTTCAGTTAAGCCCTCTAAAAAATACTTTTCCGCCTTTTTTAGATCGCCCTCCAGTAAAGCAATAGTCCCTTTTATTGAATATAATTCAAAATCTTTTTCCACAATTTTCTCATATTCTAGTATCATTACTTTAACTTCTTCTAAATAACCGTTCTCAATCAAATTCTGTATATTATCCTTAAAATCTCTTGAATAATTCTCCAAATTATCTAAACTCAAACTTCCCCCAACCCTTCTCATAATGTCTAATTACTAACCAGAAATAGAAAGTTTGAATTTATTTCTCATGGTTTTTTTTGTTTCACTCATTCCGTTTTTGTCATCCAACTTTTCGTATAAATTATAGATTCTTTCATAGGAACTATACTCTGGACATATATCTAGTAATTTAGTATAAAACAACTGAGAGTCTTCTAAATAATTTAAATCAAAACAAATATCTCCAAGTAAACGTACAACATTAACATTATTCGGACTTTTTCTGAATGATTGTATTAGAATATCTATAGCAAGTTCCTTGAAAGAATAACCTGATAACAATTCCCCTAATTTATAGGAATTCTCCACTGATCCTTGTAAAAAATACTCCGATAATAATTGAAAATGATCAAACTCTTTCAGAATAATCAAATGCTCTAACATCCTATAAAGTAAACCTTCAATAGGTGTAGTAATTTTCATAGATACCAGTGCATCCTGATTTATAATTGCATTCAATACTTTTGATTCCTTAATACTCAAATTCAATTCATCTCTTACCAGTAATAAAAGCTTCATATCTTTAAAAATCAGTGCCAATAATAAAACATCTTCAACATTTTGTTTCGGTATTTCATCCATTACCATCCAATTAGCTCTTGCTTCTTCATACATCTTATTATATTGCTTTGCCACCGCAATAATATTATCCTGAAGACTGACATTATAAAGGTCAACATATTTGTATAGTAGTGGATGTCGTAATTTATAAAGCACCTCAAGTATTAGCTTTAAATCTTCCTCATCACTTATCGTATATATTTGCTTGAAATTTTCATAAACCTCATCATGAGGAATGTTTGCTTTTGATACAATTTGAAAGTACTTTTCTAACCCAACACCTAATGTTTTCTTTTCTTTTAAAACCTGCGTAATTTGATCGTAGCCTTCAAATAATTGATATGCTCCCTCATGAATTTCAGCCAACTTATACCGAGCCCAATAGCCTCCATTTCCTTCTGTAACAGTTATACCTTGATCTCCAAGTTCTATACATTTTTCGAACGCCTTCATTGCATCTTTTGTATATCCAGCTTCCATAAACAAGCATCCTTGCATATATTTCATATCAGTTTCATTTGGATAAATAGGAATAGCATCTTTTAGAATCATCAAACCCTCTTCATATCTGTGTAAATCTTTTAAACACGAACAAAGGGAAACTATTATCTCTGGTATAATTATCATTTCTTTGCTTAATGAGTATGCCTTTTGCAAATAAGGTATTGCTTTTTCATGTTCTCCTAACCACATATAGGTTTTACCCATATTAAAGAAATTATATCCTGTTGGACTCTCCTTAACTTCCTGTAGCATTAGAGATAAATTACGTCTTTGCTTATCCTTATCTTGTATAACTTCATTCGTGTAACCCGAGTGGTGAATAATTAATTCTCCCGCTGAACCTTTATAATCCCCTTGATTATCCATAACATTTAGATGTTCATGTAAACGATTATGATAGATAAGTTTTTTATGATTGGCAAACAACCGTATAGCCGTATGTTTGAGTATAGTCCCGTACGACATATCATTAATAATCTTTACATAGTAATAATCAAAGTTACTAGAGATATCCTTTTGGAGATCTGCTGCAGGATCCAAGTATTCATCAGCATCTAATATAAGAACATACTGAGAAGTTGCATATTTTAACGATTCATTCCTTGCTGCTGCAAAATCATTAACCCAAGTGAAATGATATATTTTATTTGTATATTGCTTCGCAATTTCAAGAGTACTATCAGTCGATCCGGTGTCGATTATAATTATCTCATCAACTTTATTACGTACACTTTCTAAACATCTAGACAAATACTTTTCCTCATTTTTAACGATCATGCATAAAGAAACTGTCTTGATCATATGGTTATCCTCTCATAAGTCACTTGTTGTTTTACTATATATATCGGAGTTCCATACCCTACTGATTAGCAATAGTAATACAAAAAAAAGAAGCCCTGAGGCTTCCTTTTTTTTGTATTACTATTAACGAAGCAATTGAAGCACAGCTTGTGGTTGTTGGTTCGCTTGTGCCAACATTGCTTGTGCAGCTTGAGCAAGAATGTTGTTCTTCGTTTGATTCATCATTTCTTTAGCCATGTCAACATCACGAATACGGGATTCAGCTGCAGACAAGTTTTCAGAAGTAGTTCCCAAGTTATTAATAGTGTGTTCCAAACGGTTTTGATTAGCGCCCAATTTTGCACGTTCAGCAGAAACTTTTGTAATAGCACTATCAAGAATAGCCAATGCTGAGTTAGCACCTACTTGAGTTCCGATAGCAACGGACTGCAAGCCAAGTCCTGATTTTCCAGCACTCATGTCGCCGATTGACAATTTAATAGCTTGACCTGTATTAGCTCCAATTTGGAATACAGCATTGCTTACGCCAGACCCATTAAGCAATTTCTTAGTATTAAATTCAGTGTCAGTCGAGATACGGGTAATTTCAGTAGTCAACTCAGTTACTTCTTTTTGAAGCTCAGCACGGTCTTCATTAGTATTTGTATCATTCGCAGATTGAACAGCCAATTCACGAATACGTTGTAGAATGCTGTGTGTTTCGTTCAATGCACCTTCAGCAGTTTGAATCAAAGAAATACCATCTTGAGCATTTTTAGTAGCCATATCCAAACCACGGATTTGACCACGCATTTTTTCGGAAATAGCCAAACCTGCAGCATCGTCGCCTGCACGGTTGATACGAAGACCCGAAGACAATTTTTCAATAGCTTTGTTAGTATTCGTGGTGTTAGTACCCAGTTGGCGGTGAGTGTTCATTGCTGCAATATTGTGATTGATAATCATAATAATATTTCCTCCCTGAAAATAAATTAGTTCCACATCCATGTGGTAAACGCTGAACCATTAAGGTCGGCCGCCCTGCCGGACAGCGTCTAATATATATATCGACTAAATGTACTCAAGTGTTTAGTTTTTTTTCGAACTTTTTTTGCATCTTTTAAAACTCCAGTTATATGGAACTAAATCATTTGAAAATCCAAGTTTATTTATGATCTTTTCTTGCAAGTATTCTAATCACTCGAGATTGCATCTTTTTTGCTTCTCGGTGCTTTAAAAATAGAACCATGATCACTTTTCAAAAAAATCCTCATCGAGAGTTGCACATTAATCGTCTTTCATAATCCGGGTATTCTAGCGTATTTACAACACCTCATTAATAAATGATAGAGTTTTTTATAATTTGAATTATTCTCTAAAAACCCTATATATCGGCAATAAATCAGGCATTAAAAAGGAAATAATAATTTACTTTTTTTACAATTTATTATTTGCTATTATTTCACCGATATTATATATAAGTACTACAATTATGATTACATAAATTTTAAGTAAAACATATGATGTGTACATTTATACATAGAAAGGATTTTTATATATGGAAACCGGGGATACTGTATCCAGTAACATCAAGTGTTTAATAGAGAATTTTGAATCTGCTATAAATAATGCAGATACAGAAAAAGCTTACTCTTTAGTTGAGTTGTATTTAAATAACTTTGGAGAAACTTCAGAGTATTATTCTATTAAATCCGTATTTTATGATTCAATTGGAGACTATGATAATTCTCTACAATCCCTAAAAAAAGGATTAGTTTTGTTTACTGATATCTCCGATTTACTCTATAATTTAGGGTGCATCTTTTATGTCAAAAAAAAATACAAAGCTGCCTTTATATTTTTTTGTCTTACAGATAGTATTTCTGAAGATAATTCTACGTATTATAACACAACTAATTATTTATCAAACTTGTCTGATATATGTGAACAAACTCAATACTCTAATATGTCAAAAATAGATGCTAAATTATTTTATAGAATTTGGAATGCCGAGAATAAAATAAGTATTGAAAATGTTAATTATAATACAGATGAATATATCGACAATGTTTACGAACTAGTACTCGTATCTTACAAATGCATTTTTGTCCCTCGGGAAATCAAACAGAGTGTGATGAATTATGTCCTATATTGTTTTAAAAATCAATATGCAGTTGAATTGGAACATAATCTAAAAAAAACAATTTCAATAAAATTGATTGATCTTCTTGTTGAACTGAAGGATAACCTTCGTAGATTATTTAAAATAAATGTCGCAATTTGTGGTATGGGAGAAAAGACCTTTGCAGTTCGTAATATCTTGTCTTTAGATAACACTTGTATTAAGGCCTATATATCGGATAATCCCCAAATGAATTCATATGCAAATACTCCGTTAATTTGCTCAACCGATGTAGTCCAAAATGATTATGACTATTTCATTCTCATCGAATCTGATGATGTGAAAAATCTATTCATTCATGACTTAAATAAACTAATTAACTATGAGTCATATTGGAATCTTATTTTTACTCATTCACATAGTTGGGCAGTTTACCTCAATTCGATAGAACGTATTAGCGTAAGCGATGGTATTGTATTAGGTATTTCCTACACTCTCCGAGCTATTAACACAAAATACTTTACCAGAAAAATGTGTAATATTTCCGCTTCTAGCCAAGATCTATTTTATGATTTGATGCTATTGAAAGAGGTTTTATTAAAAGACAACGGTAAATTACAACATTGTGTAATAGGGTTAGCTAAATACAGTTTTGAATATGATCTTTCCTTAAGCTCCCAAAACTGGCTTTTAGGCTATTATTATTATCGAACGCAGAGTACTCACAATAATAAGGATACTGCGCTTAAAGATCAAATTAACCAAATTAATATGTTAAATGATATTGTCTTCCTAGAAGATCATACCGTGCGTTTCGCATCCAACTTTAGAGCTTTGTGTGATCAGCAGTTATATAATTATAATAATCAGTTGTTTGATAGTAATTTTCTGGATGACAATTCAAGAAAGAATTTGATTACTGAAATCGAAAAGGACTTTGACAAAAACTACCCATTAACAGTACAAGAAAATCATCGAATATTCGAAGAAATTCTCATACTATTAAAGAAGTATAAAATTAAAGCCACTGTAGTTGTATGTCCTGTAACAAACTTCTACAAAGAACATATAAATGGTACAAAAGTAATCAATGATTTTGAAAATGCCATTAATTATTTTCAAAATAAATATCAGTTTCAATATTTGGATTATTTCGAATCTGATTTTTTTAATGAATCAGATTTTATGGACGCTTCACATTTAAATATAAAAGGAGCCGAAAAATTCACAAGACTATTGGATACAGAAATTTTATGGTGAAACTATAATGTCACCTTTATGTAAAAAGAAGCCCCTCAATCAATTAATTGATTGAGGGGCTTCTTTTTACATAATAATATACTGTTCTAGACCTGTAATATTACATCATAAATCATTATTGGGACTTCGAAGCCGATCAATTAATGCATTCATATCTGAGTGTAATGGAGCTGCGGATTCATGATTAGATTCCTGAATTGTGAGAAATACCTCTTTACGAAAAATATCCACATGTTTTGGGGCTGAAATACCTATTTTAACCGTATCTCCCTCCACACTTAGCACAGTCAACTCAATTTGATCTTGAATTACAATAGATTCACCTTTTTTACGAGATAATACGAGCACTTCAGCCACAATCCTTTCCATCAGTATCTGAACTCTCATGAAACAAGCTATGTTTGGTATGATAAGGCGATTTGTGTAAAACGATTTGTTTCCCCGCTTGTTTCACCGGGTTTAATACAATGGGTGCCAACAGATTAATTGTTGATTGTGCTGTATTCTCCTTAATTGAAATAATACAGCGAACTACAATCTCCGAATCAATTTCCAATTCTTCTGCTTCATTATCAGGCAGCTCAAATTCATATGATGGATGAAAAACAAATGGATCTCCCAATAGAAAGGACACTCCTTGATCCTTAATTGACTGTAAGTACCAAAAAGGAGCCTCTGACATTGCAATCAACGCAAAGCTCTTTTCGTCCTCAAACCCAGGAATTCCTTTAGAAAAATAATATATCTGCTCTTCATCTACTTCAAGTTTCCCCCAAGACAGCGTTTCTATAATCAAGTTGTTCACTCCTCAAAAGTTATGCTGGAAAAAAAAACCTCTTACAAAATCCTAATAAATTATACAAAACACAAAAGCTATAGAAGCGCTTAATGGCACATCTATAGCTTAAGAAGCTACAATTGGACATTCAATTCAGGTGGAATAAACTGAATAGAAGCATATTGCTGCATATAAATATTTAACTTGCCACGAGTATATTCAATTTCGGGATCATGTCTTTCTACTTGAATATTCACTTTTGCGGCTTGAAAATCAATTTGTGGTGCTCTCGTTTCTATATGAATATCTACATTGTCAAATGATGCCGGTCCGCGAATCTCTGGAAAAGAATTTGGTTCGGTATCTGTTCCATATACTTCTGCAATAGTATTTCCAGGCTTGAAAAATTGAGCCATTCGATTACCTTGCTCGACCTTTTTTGCAATACCCTGAAGATACAAATGTTGAATACCTGAGTATATTCTTTTGTTCATATCGAGCATATTGCCACCATTATAGGCTGCCCAAGCTCGGGACTGATCTATAGTAAGCTCTGGCCTAAAAGATTGGACCGTAAGTTTCCCCGGAGTGGTTGTTATATCGACCTCAGCCTTAGGCTGAGTAATCGAGTATGTGCCTAGATCAGCATCAATACCAATTACTGCAGGAGACTGACGTATTTGCAATATCGGCTGAAGCACAAAAACCACCTCCGTTATCTGATAAAGTCTACGAGAGTTGTGGAAATAATTTTCGCGCCCACAGACAAGGAAGCATTATAAATATTCTCCTGAATCTTTGACTCCATAATCAAACCCTCGTAGTCGGCATCTTCTGTCTTTGCCTGTAAATCAGTCAGGTTTACATTTAAGTCACTCAGACGTTCCTGCATTAGTTCTACACGATTGGTTTTGGCTCCTATCTCAGAACGGGCAGTCAGAATGGATTCCATACGCGTATCAATTACATCAAGTTGACCCGAAATAGCCGTGAGATCGCCAGCCTTTAATCCTGCAGAAAGATTATTAATGATTGCAAACAAATTGTCCGCATCCCCGGTATTCCCGAACACATCATTGCCAGTTGTACTTATTGGCAAACGGACACCTTCACCTACAATGAACTGAATCTGCCCAGTATCCGTAGTAATTGCTTTAGATACATCGTAAGTTCCATCTGCACCCTTAGCAAAATCATATGGTTTGGTGGTGTATTGCTCACCATTAAAGATATATTTACCATTTAGTGTACTGTTAGCGATATCCACAAGCTGCTCTTTTAGTTGCATCACTTCTGCATTGATACTGTCCAGTGCGGATTGCGGATTAGTACCTGTCGAAGCTTGTACAGTCAGTTCACGAATCTTTTGAACGACATCTCCAGCCTGTCCTAGAACTGTATCATTGAAATCAAGCCATGAAAGTGCGCTATCAACATTCTTAGTATATTGTTCATTAGAGGAGAGCTCCGCACGGTAGCGCAGGGAATAGGTAATCCCTACCGGATCATCGGAAGGCTTGTTGATCTTGCGTCCGCTGGAAAGCTGTAATTGTGTATCGTTCATTGTACGTGCATTGCGGTTTAAGTTAAGCAGAAGCTGTGAATTCATCATGTTAGAGGTTACTCTCAACATACGCTATATCTCCTTTTATCTGCCGACTGTGCCGGTGGAATTAATCAATTTGTCGAGCAGTTCATCAAAAGTAGTCATAAAACGTGCTGCCGCACTATAAGCATGCTGGAACACTAGCATATTCGACATTTCTTCATCCAGTGAAACGCCACTGACTGATTGACGCCGGGAGTTAACCTGCTCTACCAGATAATCTGAGTTATCCGTCTGACGTGCAGCCTCTTGGGATTGAATACCAAGTTGGCCAACCATAGAGCCAAAAAGTCCGCCAACAGTGTTGCTCACACTACCATCCGGTGTAGTAAATTTACTATCCTTCAGGCTAGTCAATAAGAGTGCCAACGTATTATTTCCTTTAACGACTTGCGTATTTCCATTCGCATCAACAGTTGTACGTAACGAAGTTGCGAATAAATTCACATCCGCAGCAATTTCCGGATTTAGCTTAATCGTTCCAGCCTCGCCTGATGTTACAAAGAAATCGCGTCCGGCGCTTCCATCCATCGCGTAACCTAACTTGTGAAGTCCGTTAAACCCTTTGACAATGGTCTTGACGTCCTCATACATTGTTGCGCCCTTAGGCATGGCCTGACCAGCGGTCAAAGTAACTACGGTACCGTCAGCTTGTGTAATCTTGGCATCACTTGTCAACACTGTGCCCTCAGGAAGATTGGAGCCAGCTGGCACTGTAATTTCAACGTCACCTGTAGCAATAGTGCTCGCCAAATCATTGAGCTGTTTCTTGTAATCGGCAACATAGGTATTATTGGAAAAAATCATTCCGTAAGCCTCGCCGCCCTTCAAAGTTCCGGAGGCATAAGCATTATTAAGAAACGCGCCATCTACGGTTGCAGTTACTTCTCCACCCTCTACGAGAGGTTGTCCACCCAAAGAAATGTTATAACCCGCTTCCGTCTCTACAACAGTAATATTAGCAATTTTGGAGAGCTTGTCCGCCATCAGGTCTCGTTGATCACGTAGATCGTTCGCATGATCCCCCATACCCTCAATCTTATAGATGGATTTATTTAGATCTGCGATCGCGGTCAGGTAACCCTGAGCTTCTTTTGCTTTAACATCTATATTAGTGGTTAGATCCCGCTCCAGATTATTCAGTTGCGTGCTCATATAGTTCATAGCATCCGTCAAAGATTGTGCAGTTTGCACTACAATCTTACGGGCTGTTGGATCTTCAGGGTTCTTACTTAGATCCGACCAAGATTTCCAGAAGTTATCCAGAACTGTACGAATGCCTGTATCGGATGGCTCATTAACGATAGCTTCCAGCTTAGAGAGCGTATCTGCTTGTAGACTCCAGTTGCCGAAAGCAGCGTTCTCACCACGGTACTGATCATCCAGAAACATTTCTCGAATCCGATCGATAGATGAGAATTCCACCCCTGTACCCATTTGACCTGGAACAGTAGATTTTAACAATCCGTAAGCTTCAATAGGTAAAGAGGCTTGCATATTAACACGTTGACGAGTATAACCTTCGGTATTCGCATTAGCGATATTGTGTCCAGTTGTATTAAGAGCTGCGGTCTGAGTAAAAAGGCTGCGTCTCGCCGTCTCTATCGAGTGAAATGTGGATGTCATGCTTCTTACTCCTCCTTATGTTCTGCTCCGGCAGAACACTTCATCAGTACAATTCTAACCTCGTGCATCAAAAATCCCCGACCGATTTACGTTGTTGCCTTTGTCGGACGGACGATGATAAGTGATATCCTGATTTGGTCTTCCGACCAACAGATCCAAAGAATAATCTATAAATGTAAGCGACTGCTCTATCAGCTTCTGATTTAGGTCATTGGCTTCTTTCAGGCGATGCAAAGTGCCCGAAAGCTTCTGCTGAATATGCAGCAGTCGTGCCTTGTCTTCAGGGTCAAATATAAGCCTGGACAGCTCCGTTAGGTTCAGGTTCAGGTTGGAACGAATACCCACACCTTGCAAAACGGTATATGCGGCTAATATTCGCTCTTCCTCGAGCTGCCCAATTACCTTCATTAGCTTGGATTCACGGTTAAGGATGTCGATTAACGCATCCACCTTGTTATCCATAATTGTCTGTTTCTTCTCAGCGGCCAGATCCAGCATTTGAACATGCACTCCATCTAGCCGCTCCAATAGTTCTATTAATGTCGTCAATGCCATGGATGTTTTCACCTAATTCTCGGAGGATTGCTTAAAGTAAGGGGCGAGTTTCTCTGCTAGCTTAGATGCATCAACTTGATAGGTACCTGCGGAGACCTGCTGCTTTAGATTGTCGATCTTAAGTGCGCGTTCTGGATCATTCTTGCCAGTGTTTTGTGCTTGCAAGAGTTGAATCGCTTCATCAGAGATCGAAACCTCATCCTTGCGTGTGCTTTTCTTCATTTGTTCCTGCCTTTGCGCTTCCGCGCTGCGTTGATACGGATTAATCGCGTTAATTCGTCCGGTCTCGTTAATTTTCATAACTTCCACCTTCCTTCTAATATAAAAAAGCCGATAATCTTTACTAAGTTTATCGGCGTAGACTGAAACATTCTTTATAGCTGCAAACGTTTTTTTGCAGATTTTATAGGTCACGCAGCTTATCTATGGCACGATATGCACCATCAGATGTCTTTTTAGTAGTATCCTCAGCAGAATTTTCCTTGACAGCATTCGTGAGATCTTTCCTGAGCCGGCTACGACAGCTGTCACACATATGGCCATCCCGAATCAGTGTACCACACACTTCGCAAGGGTACATCATATTGGGTGCATTAGCTATAGAAATCCGGCCTTCTCGAATAAAGCGGGTAATCTCTTTAATAGAAATCCCCGTAGCATCGGAGAGCTCCTGAATGTTGGTTCCTTTGTTTTCCCGTAAATAATTCACGCAGATCTCATATTCATGCTCCAGCTCTTTGATACAGGCCGAGCACAACCCCATAAGATTCTTGACAAACAACCGGCCGCACCTTGGACAATTGTCTAGATTCATAACAAGCAGCCGCTCCTCTCCGTACATTCTGTGCAATGCATAATATTCTTATGCTCCTAGATTACATGATTGCAAGGAATTCGTCTATGGGACAGAAGAAACGCTACCAACCGCAACTAATCCTTAATGGAATGGATATAGCTGTTCACAATCATGCATTTTTCGCGTTTTAGGAACGCGCCCAGGTTAGGCTATAGATTTCTGCAGCATAATCATAGTTAGAAACCATTTGTTTTAGAATTTCGGCACAAGCACGAATCGTGCTTCCGGTTGTATAGATATCATCAACAATAATAATTCGAATAGGACGGCTTATAGGTGAGTTATCTTTCAGCCAATCCTTAAATAGTGTGGAGACTGCCGGATTTGCTCCAAAAGCATTCTTCATATCTGCCAGTCTCTCCGCACGTCCTTTAAAGCTCTGCTTACCTGTATGATGTGTACGAATTAGTAGCGGTAGCTGTGGAATCTTTCTATGCCGAGATAGGACATCGGCCAATCTTTCCGCTTGATTAAAGCCCCGTTCTAGAAGCCTGGTATCACTGACAGGTACCGGAACTAATAAATCAGCTGACCAAAGGCTGTTTTTTATGTACCTTTTATGTTGAATAAGATGAAAAAAAGATGCTTTCTGAGATAAAAGAGCCCCCTGCTGCTTTTCCTCCTTTAGGGTTAAATATGCCCTATCCAGCATGAGTCCAAGCAGAGGGGCATATCGTTCATTCCCGCGATATTTATATTGACCGAGCCATTCTCTCATCTCATTAGTGTAGGCTACCGCACTCCGGTTACATACAATGGGTGAGGGCTCAGCGCTGCGAGTGCAGTCTGGACAGCCTACATGCCGCCCACATATCAAGCAACGTGGAGCGCGTATCCAAGGAATGGATTCCGCACAATTCTTACAGATACCAGGCAGCTGTGAGGACTGTGGGCTGTGCTTCCCGCAGGTTAGACATTGAGGCACGGAGGGGGTAAGGAGGAAAGACAGAGATTTTCGGAACCTTGTAAGCTTGGTATTCATATAGCCCCACCTTTACGAATATATCCTTGGCGGCGAGCAATGATATTCATAGTACGAATCTGAGCAATCGCTCCACGCTGGGATCGGCTCCACTGAGGGGAGGCAAATACAACATGGCCATCAGGATCATCTTTAGAACGACCAGCACGGCCTGCCATCTGTACCAAAGAGGCTTCGTCAAAAAGACCACTGTCTGCATCCAAAATAAATACGTCACTGCGTGGCACGGTAACTCCCCGTTCCAGGATCGTAGTAGTCACTAACAAAGAGATGATACGGTTGCGAAAAGCAGTTACCTTTTCTGCCCGAAATGAATCCTTGGACGAGGTGCCTTCAATAACCACGCCGGGAAAGCTACGACGAAGTAGTATCAGCAATCCTTCGATATGAGCTATTCGAGACACAAATAGAAAAATTTGTGCTTTTCGCTCCAGTGACTTTTGAAGATTTTGTATAAGCGATCTTGGCAAACTTCCACGCTTTAGACAGGTCAGAACCGAGGGTATACTCAAATGCTGCGGGATAGGCAAGGGATGACCATGGAAGCGGACAGGCACTCTGGCATGTGGAAGCTTGCCTAACCGGACCAAACGCTGCATTTCTTGTGGTGGCGTAGCTGATAAATAGATGAAAGAGCCGTCCACTTTACAGGCTTGTTCAGCGGCATAGGCCAACATAGGATCATTGTGGTAAGGATACGCATCCAGCTCGTCGATGATTACGAGATCATAACCTTGATGGAAGCGCAGGAGCTGATGGGTGGTTGCGAGCGTTAAGCGACCACTCACCCAGCGATCTGCGCTGCCGCCATAAAGTACGGCGAGAACCTCCGCCGGAAAAGCCCGGGCGAGCCGCGGCGCGAGCTCAAGTACGACGTCGCGGCGCGGCGTCGCTACCAGCGCCCGCCCTCCGGCGGCGAGCACAGCCTCTAGGAGCGGGAAGATCATCTCCGTTTTCCCCGCTCCCGTTACCGCCCAGAGCAGAAACCGCTCTGGGCATGTACTGGCGGAGCGCTTGCGCGCCTCCGCCAGAAAACCCAGCGCAGCGCCAGCGGCTCCCGCCTGCGCTGGGCTCAGCCCCCACCGGCCTGCGGCCACGGAGGGGTCAAGGGCG
The DNA here is from genome assembly GCF_045040615.1 of Paenibacillus sp. FSL H8-0175. Taxonomy (NCBI): domain Bacteria; kingdom Bacillati; phylum Bacillota; class Bacilli; order Caryophanales; family Paenibacillaceae; genus Paenibacillus; species Paenibacillus sp. FSL H8-0175. The sequence continues at coordinate 6,704,274 of NZ_CP150299.1, forward strand.
GCCGTGCATCGCACGGCCGGAAGTGCTGCGCTGCGCAGCAGCAGCGCACAAGCCCGGCTGCGCCCAAGCGCGAGGCAGGCCTCGCAATAGGCGCAGCCCATAAGCCCGCACGCGGCGCATGCCGTGCGGCCGGTGGGCACGCTGCCGCAACGCAGGCAGCGCGAAACCGCGCGGCGAGCGACAGCGCCGCGCCACAATAAGTGCGGCAGCCTAGCCGCCGCACGCATCATAACGCCAGCACCCGCAGGGAGCTGGCGGGCCCGCGCCCCGTGCGCAGCCGGGGGCGCATTGCCTACGGCGGCTGTAAGCAACAGCCGCCCCTGCAGATGCGCCAGTTGTGCCGCCTGGCGCCAGCAACCCCCTAGCTCTGGCAATTCTTCTGCCAGCAGCGCTTCTACTTCCGGCTCCAATAAAGAGCGTCCGGCCACAGCCCGCAATAATTGCTCTGAATCCAATTCTAGCAATCCAGAATCAAAACCCTTTTTTTCACTCCCGCAATACCTTTCATTCTTCTTATTGTCCTGTTCTATTCCGAAACTCGATTTATTAGGCTTCCATATGAATATTCCATCATTTAACCACTGTGCCTCCCACAGTCCCCCTGCCTCTTTCTCCTCTCTCAACTCAGCCTCGAGCATACTATTAATATATTGCCCCCATTCCTTAATCGCCCAGGTGCCCATTACGCTTCTTTGTTTAAAGTTGTCCCGGAGCTTCACAGCCCAACCTAGCGGCAACGCAGAAGAAAGCAGAACCAAACTATTCGCCGCTAAGGAACTCCCAGCTTTCTTCTCCGGTCTAGCTACAGACCACCACCATCTATCCACGCTAAGATCTAATGAAATTCCAACCCTCCAGCTCCCCTTGCATTCCACAGCATATACAGCGACTTGTATAATAATCCCTCCTACCTTTCGCTTGTACTTAGCAACTCCATATTTGATCCCAAATTCACGACTCCGTCTCCCCAAACGCAAAAAGCACACTCCCCCAGTTCTTGGAGAGTGTGCTTCACCCGTTACTTACATATTTACTTAAGATCTGTTGCGCTTTGATTCGCATCCCCTACTTCCTGCCATCCCCATAAAAGGCAGCGATACAGACTGCCCTGACAGCCGCAAGTCTACTACAATTCCTTCATGCTGCAATTCTTCACTCATCTGAAGAGAGTACATAGATGTTGCAAGATCGATAGAGCAGCCGCTAGCGGCCATTTTGGAAACAATCCCAAGTGTTCCATCGCTCGAACCATCATCCATGAACGTTACTCGCAATCGTTTTCCGGTTAGAAGAGCTTGAAATGTCAGTGCCCGAATGTACCATTCCACAACAGATTCATGATTGCGGGTAATAAAAATATAATGAATCCATTTTCCGGACTGCGGTGTTTTACGCACCTTCTGCCGGTTATGCAACATATGAATCATCACTGCAGCGGATACATAAACAACCGCAATCCATATCAACTGGGCTACCATGGAGATGCACCTCCTCTGTATACCAACACTATATGCCGGCATTAAAAGGTCGGTGACTGCCCAGAACACCCATCAGGGAAGCAAGCTGTGTCTACTTAATTTCTTTCCTATATGTAACGTATTACTGTGAAGCTTCTACAAGGTTACCCAGCCATATTTAATCGAATTAATAACGGCTTGAGTCCGATCATCCACTTCCATTTTTTGCAAAATACTGCTAACATGGTTTTTAACTGTTTTTTCACTAATGAATAAATATTCACCAATCATTTTGTTGCTCTTACCTTCAGCCATTAGACGCAGCACTTCTGCTTCACGACGGGTTAGAGGATTGTTGTCACCAGCAATAAATTTAACACCAGCTTCCTTCACCACTGTATCTGTAGTTACGCCAGTCTCGTTAAGGTAAGTCATACGCCGCAATTGATTGATAAGCTTTCCAGTAACCTTTGGATGGATAAAAGCATGTCCTTCACAGACCGAACGAATGGCATTAATAAGGGATTCGGCCTCCATATCCTTCAATAAATAACCATTGGCGCCCTTACGAAGGGTCTCAAATACATAACTCTCATCATCATGAATGGATAAAATAATTACCTTAACCTCCGGGAACATTTCCCGAAGTTTTTGAGTGGCTTCTACGCCGTTCTCAACAGGCATATTGATGTCCATCAATACGATGTCCGGTTTAGTACCGTTACAAAACTCTAATACCTGAATACCGTCGCCGCACTCCCCTATGACCTCGATATCCTCCTCCATATTCAAAATGCGTTTCAGCCCTTCACGAAAAAGCTGATGATCATCCGCCAAAAGAACCTTAATGGGCGTTTTACTAGAGTTTAAGTTCTCCATCACACTACTCCTTCCCCTTCTCCACATTCGTCGGAATATGGATCACGATTGTTGTCCCCTGATTCTCGGCTGATACAATTTCCATTCTTCCTTCAAGCAGTTCTACACGTTCCCGCATACCTACTAGCCCGAAGCTTTCCCGATTACCTTGCTGATTTTTTAACTTTTGTACATTAAAGCCTAATCCGTTATCTTTAATCACAATCTTAATTAACTGCGCTTGGTATGTAATCTCCACCAATACGAAGCTTGGGTAGGCATGTTTTGCTGCATTAGACAATGCTTCCTGAACAAGACGGTATACCGCCGCCTCCATCGCTGAAGATAGTCGGTGTTCCTGTCCCCGGGTTTCCAAAGTCGTCCGCAGTTTCGTCTTCTCTTCAAAATCATGCACATATTTCCGCAAAGTCGGAATCAAGCCCAAATCATCGAGAGCCATCGGTCGTAAATTAAAAATAACCTTACGCATTTCTTCCAGGCTGTTACGAACCTGCCCTTTTAAATCTACTACTTCGTCCTGCACCAGCCCAAATTCCTGCTTTACCAGCATTCTTTCTACAATTTCCGTCCTAAGGACTAGATTTGCCAGCATTTGAGCGGGACCATCATGAATTTCCCGGGCAATTCTCTTCCGTTCTTCTTCTTGAGCCAGGATAATTTTGAGTCCGATCATCTGTCTGTTCTTCGCAGATTCGACAATTCTCGTCACTTGGCCTAGTTCTCCCGACAAATATTCGAGCACTACGCTCATTTGCGAACCAATTGACTCTGCACGCTCTACAGAATTTTCGACACTGCGCACTCGCATTTGTAATTCATCACGTCTGCTTCGAAGATAGACCTCTCGCTCACGCGTCATCATGAGTTCGAGCTGAAGCTCTGTAGCCTTCTCATAAGCAATACGGATATCCTTCTCTGAGTAGCGGACAAAGTCCCGGCTGACCTCTGTCAGCCGGATTCTGGAGCGGTGATACTGTAGCTCCAGCTTGTCTACCTTTTTCAACGTTTCATCCGTTTCGTCCATGACCCGCTGCAGTTCCTTGTTGAGTGCAGCAAGTTCATCACGTGCAACCTGCAATATTTCAAAAATCTGATACTTGCTGCTCTCCATCACGTCGATGGTATTTTTAATAACGCGATCAATCGCATCGGCTTGAAATTCCACGGATGCTTGCCCCTTTTCTATCGGATCGTATTAAGGTTTTCCTTATATATTAACATATCACGATTCGATAGTTACGGTCTTCGTTTTCTGTTCCCATTTTACAGTTAATCCTAACTGTTCAGAAACCAGTCTCAGAGGTACTAAAGTCCTACCCTGTAAAATAATAGGTGCTACTTCAGCACTTTGTCGCTTACCATTTAACAGGTATTCCTTTTTATTTACCGTCAGATCCAGTGCCTTGGCTCCCCGCAACACCATGATCTTCTTATTCACCTGATCCCAGGTAGCATTCCCTCCAAAAGCATCCAGCACATAACGGATCGGCACATAAGTACTGCCGTCTTTCACAATTGGAGCTACATCAATAGCCTTCTTATTTCCGTTTACGGTCATTGCTTTGGAGCCGATGCTCATCGAAGCTGTACCCTTTGGTAACCCTGCATCACTGGAAAGTGAAGGCATTGTGAAGGTGATATTATCAAAAGCAACCGTACCTGTCTTCGCCCGTTCATCTTGGCCTTCCTCTACATTCACTACATAAAGTCTCTTCAGCGTAGCCGGGAATTTAATCCCTGATCCTGACAAGTCGATGTTTATGTTCTTCCAACCGTTCCAATCGATAATCTTCGCAAGATCTACATAGGCTGTAGCTCCACTATTGTCTACAAACTCAGCACGCAGCCAATTTAAGCTCATATCGCCCATCACATCAACTGACATCGAAGTTGCAAGCGCTGGAACGGCTTTTCCACTTGTGCCGTTAAGTTGAGCATAAGCGTACATTTTACCGCTGCCAGCCGTCATATCATAACTGAGTGACAGCACCTTGGAGCCTACTCTTTCAGCCGATCCGTCTACTATTGTTGCAGTCCCCTGTACCGCTGGCACATTGGTAGTAAAGTTAACTGGATAACTTACCTTCTCGAAATCTTCCCATGTTGTAGCTGCTGCTGTCGATAATACAACCGCTGTGCTAAATCCATCATAACGAGCAATAGCGTAACCTGTAGTAACCCCTGCATCCACAGAGTTTACAGTAAGCTTGCCATTTTGAACGACTCCCTTAAAGCCTACAAACTCCCACTTCAGCGCTGAATCTGGAACGCTTATGGTTGCTCCACTCTTCGTAGAGGCCTTTACAGGGACAGATACAGTTGTCCCAGCTGTCAGTGGCGCTGTAGCAGTGCCTACACTCATGCTGGATAGATCATCTCCACCCAAGACTGTAAGGGTTGTAGAAGCGCTTGCTACGCCGCTTTTAGCCGTTAAGGTAACGGTGCCTGGCTTCACTGCCGTTACTTCTCCTGCACTTACAGTTGCGCTTCCTCCGCTTGATGTCCAAGTAGGATTGCCTGCTGCTACATCTATAGGGTTATAGTAAGTGTCATAACCTTTTAACGAATAAGTAGCCTTTTGTCCAACTAATAGCGAAGTGCTTCCGCTAATTTTAATTCCTTTTACTTCACCTTGTGGTGCGTTAGTATAAACACCAAGCGCGTTAACAATGCTGCGCTGCTCTGTGCCATACTCTGTATTAAAGGTTAGAGTAGCTGAGCTTTCACCGAGAGGCCGGTCTACCATCGTTGTAGAGCCGCCTCCGTCTAAGTTAAGCCCTTTCCAGACTCCAATATTGGTCATAAAAGATTGCAGCTCGGTCAATGACATTCCTGAGCTGTTGCCATTTTTTTCAGTAGCTATAATATAAACATAACGTCCATCCTGAGAGTATCCTAAAGCCGTACGTGCACGATAACCGCCAATGCTGCTAGTCGAGCGAGAGAACGTTGCAGCTTTTCCGTTATTTACAAGAATCGTATGTCCACCAATCATTGTTTGCAGATTAGCAGGATCTAGCGATTGCTGCGTAGTCTTGGATTTCAGGGAGTACACACTTGTTACCGGTTGCCCTACCGTCAGATGGGCAGTAACATACCGTGCGGCTAAGCCATGGGCCCGCAAAATATAAGCTCCCTTTGGAACCGCTGTAGGAAGCGCAGCATTTTCAGATATTTGAGTAACTACGCCGTTCTCAACGAGCACCTCTGTCGGTGTGGTTGAGCTGTTTTTGGGACGATCGAGTGCGGTCCATACATCCGTATAGATATACATTGCATTAGCATGGCTATAAGTAGAGCTTCCACCTTCAGGACTATAAGCACCTTTATTGATACCGGATATCTCAAACTGTGCGCCGTCAGGTGCGGTTACCATTCCTTCAAAGCTGAACTCATCAATAAGAGGCTTGCGATCCTTAGTCACTGCAAAGGCATACATGCCATCCAATTGCGAAGGGGTGGAAACCAAGACTCCACTGGATACTTGTCCACCAATCGGAGCGCCTTCCCCGCCTGTATTAAAATAATCTCCGTTTACTGCAGCCACGGCTCCAGTTTCCTTAGCCATCCCGCCAGTACTTTGACGTGTTGTCAGGTTTCCACCCTTACCTGTCATAACATCTAAAGAAACATATGGATTGTTGAGGTCAACGCGAATAACATCCGCCAAGCCAGAAGCGCTCGCTCCTGAACGTGTAGCCGTATATTTGTATTTCATCATAATGGCGCCCGAAGTAATTACTTCTTCACCCAGCTTGCTTACTTTAAAATTAGATGTGGCTGCGGCAGCAATTGGTGTGGAACTATGACCAAACATAGCTAAGCCTTCACTGCCAATTACCGGCATAATCCACAACACACCTGCTAATGAAGCGGCAACCCATTTTTTAGTAGATGATAATTTCATTCCCCGAACAACTTCTCTACTCTTCTTCTCCATGAAAACTTCATTCATTTCGACGTAACTCTCCCATCTCTTTTTTACTCTTCAAGTCCGTTATCAAAAGTCTGGAAACTGGTTCCTATTTTTCTAGTACTCTTTTAATAGACTGAAAATAAGCGAAAAAGTTGCGAAATTGAGAGATTTCAAGCTTTATAGAGTCTCGTAACACAAACTATTAACATAAAAAAAAGCCCAGCAGAATGCCAGGCTTTACCAATCTATTTATTCTACAAATAATCTGTTTGCTTCAGCATCCGATGCAACATCACAGCAGCTTGTGCACGAGTGGCATTACCCTGAGGTTGGAACTCACTTGTGGTCATTCCCAAAATAATCCCAGATTGCACAGCTTTAGCTACGAATTCTGCACTTTGATTCTGAATTTTAGACTTATCCTTAAAGCGAGCCAGTGTTGAGGCAGAAGTGCCGCTTAAAGTAATAGGATGTTTGGTGTATTCCATTGCCCGAATCATCATGATTGCCATCTGCTCTCGAGTGATATTATCATTAGGCCGGAAGGAGCCATCCGTGTTCCCTGTAATAATACCAGCCTTGGCTGCTGCACCAATATAGTCTCCAGTTTGTGTGGAAGGCTGCACATCCCGGAAGCGCTGTGCGGTCTCGCGATCGCCTAGCAAACCAAGTCCCCGGCTAAGCATTACTGCAAACTCTGCACGGGTAATCTTTTTTTCTGGACTAAATGTAGTCCCGTAACTGCTATCGATGATAGTCTTTGCACTAAGCTCAGCTACGATCGAATTACTCCAATGCTTACTCATATCTGAGAAGGCCCGGGTTGATATAAAGGTTCCTAACACCTGATTACCCTCCGTACGAGCACGAATAATCGTATAGCTACCTACCGTACTTACTTTTGTTGGCAGATAAGCTGCATCGTAATAGGAAAGATCCAGTCTAGCAGCAGATGTCTGCGCATTGTTCAATGAAGAAGTTGTACGCACAGTGTATTCTCCAGGTACCGATAATGCCTTAGCATTAGAATAATTGCTGCTTACTATCGCAGTCACCCGGACATCCATAAGACTAGTAACGCTCTGCATCCCCATAGTTTTTAGCTTTTGCTCAAATGGGGAGAACGTACCTGCCGGAACCTTTTCTAAGCGGAACACCAGCGAGATATTTTTACTGTCTGCAATCAAGCTAGTCGCTAATCCGTTCATATCGATATCGTCTAGTCCTACGCTATATAAGTGATCGCCATAACGTATCATAAATTTTGTGGTTTTACTGCGATTTACAGCATCAAGCAAAGGCTTTAAAGGAACAGTCACATAGGCCGATTGTTCTGTAGCAGGCACCTCAAAAGCTAATGTATCACTACTTGCCTTATACAGATATTCATAACTGGCCGTCAGGCGATCTGTGTTTAAGGTATATCTTTTTACAGATTGATTGTATAACGAACGGTCATCCACGATTTGTGAAGAGTCACTCTTCAGCAGCGCGTATTCTTTTCCAAACTCACTTGTTGCAAGCGTCCCTAGATAGGATGGACGATTTCCCGTTCCGGTGCTCACGCCGGTTAGGTTCTTAACAGAGAGAGAAGAGAATGAGGACAGTACATTACCGGTCAGATCCTTGATCGTACCTGAACCTGACATATAGGACAAATCGATAGTTTGCCCGGTCTTTACTACTGAGGATGTTGTTATTTTCAAAATATCCCCTGACAAAGTGTAGTTTTGCACACCCATACTGCTTCCATCTGCTCTAACTCCGAACTGATTAGCATAGAGGGAACCAGATGCCTGCATGTTTTTACTGAATGTAACCGTAAGCTCGTCGCCATTGATGGTGGCAGAACTAATCTCAGGTATGCTAGTGCCGCTATTTTCCGAGATGGACACAGGCTGCAGGTTAATATAAGCTGCACGGTTTCCATTTAAATCGCTTATTCCGGTAGTCCCCGGAACATAGGATACAGTAACATTCTGATTCACCGTCAAAGCACTCTGGAGCGTTAGCGTGACCTGTGAGCCACTGACTGATACATTCGTAACATAGTTAGGAGTGCTGCCAACAAGCACAGAGAACTGGCTGTTCATCGGGAGGTTTGTCGTTGACAAGCCTTCATTGTAATTCAGAAGGATTTTATTGCCACCTCCGGTTGCACTTTGGAACACGGGTGGAATTGTATCGTTGCTGTTGCGAATGTAGAAATCTGTGAAATCCGCAATATTTTGTCCAAAAGAATTCTGCAAAGGATAAGAGCCTGCATAATAGGAGACACGAACGGTCTGGCCATTAGAAGCATCGCTATTTAACCCTAAATATACAGTGTTCCCGCTGGAGCTTATGGAGTTGACCCCTAGGGATCCCCCATCTGAAGTCACTAGAAACTGACTATGTGCGTAAGAGGAAACTGCCTTTAAGGAGTCATTGAAATTCAACGCTACAGTTCTACCCGTGATCCGTCCATCTTTGGGTGTAGGCATGGAGGACTCGATAGTGTTAGTAACCTGCTTTGAGCTAAAGGTGCTGGCTGCATTTCCGCTTGGATCTTGAATGGTCCGCAGGCCACCTGTATAGCTAACCTTCACGTTCTGTCCAACCGCTACCCCTGTACTGAGTACCACATAGGCGCTGTCTCCCTGGATATAGACACTTTCAATTGTACGATTCTCATCATTCACCGTAGCACCAAAGCTGGAGATCAACAGTGCAATGGAAGAGTTGAGGCTCTCATTGTATTTTAAACGAATGGTCCGATTGTTCTCGAGTGATGCAGATGTGAGCTGTGGAGCTGTTTTGTCCTGAGACAAGGTCCGGAAGCTCCATGAATTTTTTCCGCTTAGTCCATCATAGATAACATTAGCATCAATAGCGTCTACAAAAGCTCCTTTAGCAATATCAATATAATAGGTTGAGTCGCTATCTAAAGCTGTTTTAGGTGTAATTACATATTCGTTTGCAGCAGTTGTACTCCGGTTAACAGTAACCGGAACCTGTGCACCGCCACTTTTATAAAGTGCTACGCCATTTTCCACAGCACTGTTATAATTCACATTACGATTGAATGTGACAGAAAATGATCTGTTGTTAGCTATGGATTCACTCCGGTCAGCCGGATTTAGCGCGCTTACGTTAAGTCCTGTCAAAGAAGCCGTTGTAAATGTCCAGGTATACGCACCCGAAGCCGGAAATACATTTCCGTCTTGATCGTAAAAAGCTCCCTGCGGTATCGTCACCGTATACTGCGTACTGTTTAGCAAGGGTGATGCTGCTGATGCTGGAAGCAATGTTATAGTTCTGCTGCTTCCTCCTGTAACGGCTGGGGAGTTTACATTAAGCCATCTCGTTCTAGCATCGTTAGCTGCACCTGGAGATACTGTTATGGTTCCAGCTGCAGGCATCATAGGACGATCAAATGTAAGTTGTAGGGCTCCAGTGGTAGATACCCCACCTGATCCGTTTGCCGGTGCAGGAGTCACTGGAATCTCTGCCACACCTTTAGTAGAGAAGCTCCATACATCACCGCTTGAAATCCCGGAATACGTTCGATTATCAACATCCTTAAAAGCATAAGAATCTATAAGAACATAATAGTTACTTCCGGAGGCCAATGTTTTATCCAATGTTAGTTTAACTGTAGTAGAGTTAGCATCAGTCTGAACGTTGACTCTAGTATCATCATCCTTAATTTTGAACTCTTGAACGGTTGCATTATCTGCAGACGACAAAATTCGAATGGAACCTCCACCTTTTATCAGGTTTTTATTTAAGGTTAGACTTAGCTCCTTAAGGGCTCCTGCATCCACTCTTGTATTATTAGCAGGTGAAAAGTTGCCTGCCGTAATCGCTGTATTACTCTCAGGCGCAGTAGTAAATGCCCATGAAGTAACACCTGACTCATTACCATCATTATCCTTGAACAACCCCTTAGGAATTGTCACTGTATAAGTCTTGTTTGAAGTAAACTGTTGATTTAGCTTAAGCTCGTAATCTTTTGAACTACCAATTAGACCATAGCTACCAATAGGAATCGTTAAAAAAGGTGAGCTATCACCTTGACCCGTAATAGTAATTTCACCTGACTGCGGGTTTACTTGACGATCAAAGCTCAGTCTAAGGGATGATCCGATATTTACATAACTTGCTCCAGGCGCTGGTGAGACTGTTATACCAAACTCTGATGCAGCGTACACTGCTGAATTCCCTATTCCAATAGCAGGATAACCCGAACCAAGTACTAACTCTCCCGCTAGAATAAGTGCCGTCCATATTGAAATTTTTCTTTTCATTCCGTGATAGACTCCTCTCAAGCCATACTATCGTCTTTATGTATATTCTTATATTTCGGCTAAAAGGCTGGCAAAGTTTAGTAGTCTACTTCTCTATGGTTAGATTCACTAGCCTTGCTCGTTTTCGCACGCAAAATAACCCGCAGAGTTGACACCATGGCCAACTTGCGGGCTAACATATTATAAGACCGTATGATAAATTACAACCCTGCTTGATCTCTTAGCAATTCTGCTTTATCTACGCGTTCCCATGGAAGATCAACATCAGTACGTCCGAAATGACCGTAAGCTGCAGTTTGTCTATAAATCGGTTTACGCAAATCAAGCATAGAAATGATGCCCGCAGGGCGAAGATCAAAGTTGTTGCTGATCAGTTGAACCATTTTCTCTTCACTGATTTTACCTGTTCCGTATGTATCCACATTTATCGAGACAGGAGTAGCTACACCGATGGCATAGGCAAGTTGGATCTCACATTTGTCGGCCAAACCAGCAGCTACAAGATTCTTAGCTACATAACGAGCCGCGTAAGCCGCAGAACGGTCCACTTTAGTTGGATCCTTACCTGAGAATGCTCCGCCGCCATGACGAGCATAACCGCCGTATGTATCGACGATAATCTTACGGCCAGTTAGACCAGCATCCCCTTGAGGACCCCCAATAACAAAACGTCCGGTTGGGTTAATAAAGTATTTGGTTTCTGCATCAAGCAGTTCCGCAGGAACAACAGGCAAAATAACATGTTCTTTAATATCCGCCTGAATTTGTTCAAGAGAAATTTCCTCTGCATGTTGTGTAGATACTACGATAGCGTCTACGCGTACAGGTTTTTCATCTTGATACTCAATCGTAACTTGTGTTTTGCCGTCTGGACGAAGATAGTCCAAAGTTCCATTTTTACGAACTTCAGATAAACGACGTGCAATACGATGTGATAAGGCAATCGGCAGTGGCATCAGTTCAGGTGTCTCATTCGTAGCAAAACCAAACATGAGTCCTTGATCGCCCGCACCAATATTAGCTGTTTCTTCAGCTACTTGAGCAGGATCACGGTGTTCTAAAGCAGAGTTAACACCTTGGGCAATATCAGCGGACTGCTCGTTAAGAGAACTCAACACAGCACATGTATTATAGTCGAAACCATATTTTGCACGTGTGTATCCAATTTCTTTGATGGTATTGCGTACGATGGCAGGAATATCAACATACTCTGATTTGGTACTGATTTCCCCGATCACCAGTACAAGACCTGTTGCTACTGCTACTTCGCAGGCTACACGTGCATTAGGATCATTAACTAAAAATGCATCCAATACCGCGTCGGAAATCTGGTCACAGATTTTATCCGGATGCCCTTCCGTAACGGACTCAGAAGTAAACAAATGACGCCCTTTAATAGACAAGTATAACAACCTCCCATATGGTTAGTCTGACACTGTATAAGGGATTCCTTAATGATAACAGGCCAAATAATAAAACTAAATAATATAAATAATTCAGGTTTGCCTGATTTCTTTTTATGAAGGATTTTCGCAAAATTTGATGCCTACATTCACTAAACTCTTCAAAAAATGAACCTTTTCCATATGGAAAAGGTTTAAGGCTTTCCTCAAAAGTCATATTATCTTATTTAGGGGGTGGTGTCAATTAAACACAGAACCCCCCGTGAGAGTATGAATATTGATTTCACGCTATAAAAAAGCAATATCAGATAAGGAATAAGGGCATCCTAACCCCTGATATTATTGAAAAAGAGACTGTTCAGCTTGCTTAATGAGTCTCTTCGTAATTTCTCCTCCAACAGACCCATTATCCCTTGAACTTAGATGCCCAAGGTACTGACTACGGCCAGAACTACTACCTCCGACTGCTCCTAACTCAGAAGCAAACTCCGTGTCTGCCCCGCCTCCATAATGAGCCCCATATAAACCAAATTCAGCTGCAATTTCATATTGCATTTGTTTCAGCATTGTCCGACTTTCAGGTACGACTGTACGATTATTACGTGCCATGTTACAGCACCTCCTGTGAATTTGTAAGATTACAGGAATATTGTGCGTCCATCACTTAATCTTCAATCACGCCAATGATTTGTAACTTTGGAAAACAGTTTGAAGGTATGATTACGTCTGTTTACGGGCATTATGAATATATATCATTACACATTATTTCAAGGTATATCCACCACGAACCATCACAACAAGACCAAGTGTTTGACCCTCTTGAACAGTTATTCCACGACCATCACGAGGGAAGGACAATAAGTGGTTAGATGGTGCAGCTAGTCCGTTTGTAAGATCTTTACCGTCTGTTAAATCCGCCACACCATTCGCATCCTGCGAAACGATTACTGCTTTACCCGCGCGAACGATAAACTCAGCACCTGCAGAAGCAATTAAAGTTTGGCCAGGCTTCACATCAACAATCACAGATTCATTACTGCTATTTTGACCAGGTGTAGCTACTGGTGCTGTGGTTGCACTAGGCGCAGGTGTAGCAGTCGCTACCGGAGTCGTCACTGTACCACCTGAAAGTGCTTTCTGAATTTGCTGATCTACGTAGCTTTTCGTAACTACAGGATCATCCGTTGTGCCAGGCTGAGAACCAACACCTGCACCTTCAGCAGTAATATTTAGCAGAGATCCAGCCCATACACCACCAGCCAGCAATACGGCTGCGGTTGTTACTTTCCATACCGGTTTCAAAGAAGTTCCTCCTCATTATTGGGGATAAAAACCTATAAAAAAAGAATAGCCTCCGAAGAGGCTATTCTGTGCTTCGGTAATCGGAGATTACTTAGCGGAGATTTCTGTTTCGCCAGTAATTTTGTTACCAACTTCATCGTGAGCGTCTGCATCTTTAACGATCTTAACGATGATTCTGTTAACTTCATTGGAGTTCAGATCCAATTCGTCATTGATATTTGCTTTGGAATCAATGATTTGCTTCGAGAAAGTAACAGACCATTTGCCTTTATCCGATCCATTAGCAATCTTAGTTACTTTGTAATACTTTTGATCAAGACGAGTTCCAACGGTATCATTGTTGATGTAGATTGCCAGATGTTGTTCGTCTAGATTTGTTATTTCTTTAGAGAATCCAAGAATCAATTCATAAGAGTTGCCGCTGGAAACCACTGCAGATTCGAACACTGGGCTAGTTCTGCTAGTAAGTTTACCTGTCTTGGAAACTGCTTCGATAGTGTTACCAGATACATCAGTAACACCGTTAACTACAAATTTGTAGTCAGATTTAGTTTCAGTGATTGAAGAGCTAGGGATATTGATTGTTGCACGAGCATATTTCGGACTGGAAGAGCTAGTTGTTACATTACCCTTCTCATCAAGAGTACTAATATTTACATAAGTACCAGCAGGCAATGCCTTGTCGTCCAATGTGTAGCTATTAACATCTAGTACAGAAGCAACGTTAAGACCACTTGCATCTTTCAGATCAACAGTGACAGTAGCATCACCATAAACAGTTCCAGTTGCAGTTACAACTTTTTGGCTGTCATTGATTACAATGCCGTTGTTGAACAGTACTGGAGCATCGCCATCAGTAGATTCTGATCCGATTTTCACAGTCAATACAGTTGCAGCAAGCTTATTGCCAGAGAAAGATTTATCTTTAAAGAGTCCTTCTGGCAGACGAACAGTGTACTCACCAGTGTCTACATTAACAGCAGTTAATGTATGTGTTTTTCCGCTACCATTTGTAGTGTTAGCAATCGCAGTAGATTGACCAGTTTTGTTATTGATCAGTACTACAGAACCTACTCCAGTGTTTACAACATCTTCAGAGAAAGTCAATTTTAGACCTTTAACAGAAGTTGAAGTTGAGTAAGTGATGCCAGTAACTGTAGGAGCTACAGTGTCCTTAGTGAAAGTGATCGCTTGACTTGAAGCAGTTCCCAATGTGTTACCCAATGTATCCTTAACAGTAGCTCCGAATACAACGGTTCCAGTGAAAGTACCAGTGGATGGGAAGCTATTCAGAGGACTTTGCAAGGTGAATTTCTTGCCATTACCAGTAGTAATAACACTAAATGTACCTTGGCTTTCTCCAACAGAGTTCAAGAGACGAACATTACCAACCAAAGATGCACGGTCAACGTTCTTGTCAAACTCAACTTCAACGAATTTGTCGCTAACTGGAGTTACGCTCTTGATTACAGGAGCAGCAACGTCAGAAACAACAGTTACAGTTGTTTTGATTGGGTTTGGATTAGCAACATTACCTGCATAGTCAGTTACATTAAGCAGGGATACATCATATGATTTACCGCTTTCCAACGATACTCCACTCAGTTTGAACTCAGTGTAAGTGTCATTTTGTACAGTCGCGGAAGCAGAAGAACCATTTACATAAGCCACGATGCCAGTAGTTTTAACTGGTTCGCTAAATGTTACGTATACGTCTTTAGTTGTTGCTTTAGCTGTAGAACTAATAGTAGCAACAGTTGGAGCTACAGTGTCAGCGATAGGAAGCAAAGTTGTGAATGCTGGAACAGCTTCACCAGCAGTTGTCTTCACAGCATCGTTCACAACAACTGTGTAGTTACCTTTAAGACCTTTAGTTCCTGGCACAGTAATAGTAGCTTCTGTGTTGTCAGCATTGAAAGTTACATAAGCGTTAGCTACTTCATCATCTTTGCTACCAACTTTAGTTACTTTTACAACACCGTCGATAACTTTGCTGGATTCAGCCAGTGTATCTGCATCGATCGAACGGTTGAATTTGATTACTACTTGTTTAGCATTTGGAGCAGTTGCGGAAACAACCTTAGGAGCTGCCAAAGTTACTTTAGTAGTGTAATCATGATCGTTGTGTTTGAAGTTGATTGTAGTTTCAACTCCAGCTACAAGAGCAGTTGTCAATTCAACAGTTGTAGTAGTTTTGTCAGAGAAAGTTACAACTACTTTAGTTGGGCTTACTGCTTCAGCAGAAGCGATTGTAGCTGCTTGACCCAATTGATCAACAGCATATGCTGTTTCAACTACCAAAGAACGGCTAGCGTTAGCTTTGAAGTTAGTGTCTTTAGCAACCAAACCTGCGTCGATTACTGCTTGAGCGTAACCTTTAGCCCATGCGGATGCAGAGTTGTCAGTTGTAGTTGGTTGTTCCAGTTTCAAAGCGCGGAACAATACAGCCGCAACTTCTTCAACTGTTACTTTACCGTTGTAATCGAAGATACCTTTAACAGTATCTTTACCTTGCATGTAGTTTACTGCAGTAACAGCTTCGATGTAAGGCACAGCCCAGTTCGATGCGTTGTAACCTTTGTCTTTGTAAGACAATTTGTTAGTTACTTCAGTAAGGTCGAACAATTTAGTAACGATCTTCGCGAACTCAGCACGAGTAAGATCTTTTTCAAGGTGAGCTTGACCATCTGGGTATCCGTTGAGAATACCTTTCGCTGCCAAAGCATCAAATTTTTGTTGCGGAGTTGTTGCTGCGTCACCAAACGCTACAGAGGCAAACATCGAGAATGCCATTGCTGTAGATAATGCTACGGATAAAATTTTCTTCATAACCTTTTTTTCTCCTCCTTGGACGTTCATAAACTGAGATTTTTCTTTAGTTGAGTAGCTCATGTCACTCATTAGCCGATGCACCCCCTTTCCCGAGTTGAGCAAATTAAGTATAAATAATGTCTGTGACGGGTATCACAGAAACTGGTAAACGAATTTAGGACATGACAATACTAGATTCCTAATTATACCTAAGTATTATACAATGTGCCTCAAGTCACGTAAAGCTAATTTTTCCATTTTGTTAAATTGGCTTTACCAGCGGTTAATTTCAGCCCCTGTGTAAATGACTCTACACCTTAAACGCAGAAGATTTGAAAAAGTTGCGGTTTCTCAAAAAAAATCTTCTTTTTTATATTTTCCGGTGTGATCCCATTAGAAGATACATATGTATGTTCTACTAACTATTGTTAATCATGGGTGCCTACGGAAAACAGTATATCATAGTCGCTTTCTAAACGTCATTATGCAATATTTACTAAGAATCATTAACACTTGTACTATTAATTTAAACATTCCTACAAAAAACAAAAAAAGCGCCGTTGCCGACGCTTGCTTCTATTACATTGTTTCTAACGAATCTTCATAGATAATTGGATCAATTCCTGACGCTTCTCAGGACTCGAGTTCACATTGTCATACATTGCATCAATAGCTGTGCGGTTCTCGCGGTAGCTCTTCTCATGCTTGATTGTAGTATGAGACCATTCGATCAGAGCATTCTCAGTAACAACAAGCTCGTTGTATGAATCGTGGAATCCTGTTGCTTGCACCAGTTCTTCCATGACCTCTTGAGTGATCTCCTGTAGTGCCCGTTTAGCTGCAATTTCCTTCTCCAACACTTTTGCTCTATTCTCAAACATATTCTTGGCTTTCATGTAATCCAACTGTGCTTTTGATAAAATCGGTTTCATCGATGGCTTTCACCTTTCAGAAAATAATATTTTCTACATTATTGTATCGTAAATCGGTGCAGATTACAAAATTTATGTCGCTGGTAATTGTTATCTTTACATCAAAACTCCGACCTACGAATACTTTTCGCAGGCCGGAGCACTTTTTTATTCTTTAGTTAAAGTTCTTAGGGAAGATGCTTGTACTCTTCTGTAAGAGTGCCACAGTAATCTTACCAGCCTCTGCTCTAGTCAACTTACCCTTCGGGTTAAAGTTATAGACGGGCTTCTTTTGGCCTGTAACGGTCACAGCGCTTCCTTCCATAATCTTAGCTTTAGATATAGCTTCAATTGCAGGACGTGAGTAGAAATCCATGTTACTTGTATCAACAAATGATTTGCTTAAGCTTGCCAGCAGTTTACTGTCATTCAAAGACATCTTGAGTTTCAACGCCCTAGCTATCATTACTGCGGCTTGTTCACGTGTTAAGGCTTGATCAGGCCCAAAGAAGCCATCACTGAGGCCTGTAACAATACCTGCCCTAGCAGCTGTCTCAATGTGTTTGAAATCCCATGTAGCCGCTACGGCTTCTGGCACAATATCAAAGAAGGTTTGTTTATTAGCATCATAGTTCAAAGGAATACTTAATGATTTCACCAACAATGTAGCAAATTCACCACGAGTGGTCAAATCGTCGGCTCCGAATGCATCTGCTCGAAGATTGGTCATAAATCCTTTGGAATACAATCCATTCATTATATTTCTGCCCCATGGATGATTCGTAATATCAACAAAACCACGGCGCAGCTTCATAACAGTGTAATAACCAAATTCATCGAATGGAACGGTGATGGTATGTTTTTTCGTATCTACGACCCCGCCCAAGTTCTCCCACTTACCTGAATCTGTATATCGGAATACTGTAATAGTCGATCCCACTTCATCCACAATGCTGGAGTTGAAAGTAAGCGTCAATTCACCACGTTGAGAAGGTACGATTTTTCTTGTTTGACTATACTGTGTAAAGTATCCAGTCTTTCCACTGGCATCCACGAAATGCGGGGTAACCCCGTTGGTCTCAAGATTAACGCCATCATTTCCTAGACCACCACTGAGCCAATAGATATCCGATACTCTCGAAAAGTTATTAGTAGAGACGGTTGATGTAAAGCGCAGAGCAAGATCCTGTGGAATCACAAGCTGCCCGCCCCCGCCTTCGGTTCTGTCGTCACTACCCGTTACGTTGATAATGTTCCCGTAATCATTCTTACGTTCAACAACGCCATCAGCGGGATCCGCAATACCAAACAACAGTTTTGTATTAGGATAATATTTTGCAGCACCAGAGCTAGTATATCCCTTCATAATCGTGCCTTTAGGGAAGTTCAATTCCAAGGTTTTATTAAAGACACTATACTTCGTAGCTACCTTCTCCGCCATATATTGTGTATCAATCTGCACTGCACTAGCATAATACACATTTATAGTATCGCTTATTGTGGAGTTAGCACGAACCACTTGTATCTTAATGGGATTCGATTTGTCTGCTTTTAAGCCCACATAATCATAGGTGAAGCGATCTTGATTTGGCAAATCCGTACGTTTAATTGCTTCTTCTTTGCCAATTATTACTTTAGTGGCACCTTCAGCCTCAATATCAAAACGAA
This sequence comes from Paenibacillus sp. FSL H8-0175, assembly GCF_045040615.1. Classification (NCBI taxonomy): domain Bacteria; kingdom Bacillati; phylum Bacillota; class Bacilli; order Caryophanales; family Paenibacillaceae; genus Paenibacillus; species Paenibacillus sp. FSL H8-0175. The sequence continues at coordinate 6,722,910 of NZ_CP150299.1, forward strand.
CAAAGTTTTTGTTAACAACAATTTGCTCACCTACCGTCGCTACAGGTGACAGAAGACGATATGGAGCAACTTCCCGCACTACTTCAAGACGTTGTGTAGTTCTTGCTCCTGTTTTGTTAATAAGCTCTAGGGTATAAACTTGACTTCCTGGGGCATCAAATTTAATGTCACGTAATCTTAAAATAAAGTTTTTAGCACTGCCAATGTAGTCATAATACAGACCATTTGCAGCCACTTCATCAGGATAACGTTTAGGACCAATAGGTCCATCGGATTCCGTACCGTCAATTAGCAGCTTATCCTGCCCCGTCGAAGTAAACACCAAAGTAGAGCCCTGATATAGATTCAGCGTTGTAGCACCACTACCTTGTAGTACCAAGTCGAATTTATCTTTGCTTGTTGTATATTTTTCATCCTTATATACAATCTCAGCTGGCAATGCCAGCATGGCATTACGCTCGACTTCATTAGAAAGGGTTGTAGTTGTAAAAGGTAAACGATTATCCCCTAAAGTAGGATGGAATTGTTTTATCCCAGAAATGTTGGTATCAATGATGTAAATTTTAAGTTCTTTTTTGATAATACGTTGGTTACCAGCATTATCTCTTGAGACTCCAGTAAACACGATTTTATTCTCACCGTATACCAGTGGTCCCGTCTGACTGATTGTCACAGTGAAATTAAAAGTTGTTTTATTTACTGTTGAGTTTTTTTCTACTTCAAGCTTAAAAGGATTGCTAGATAATGAGTTACTGTCTGTACCGTTAATTTGCACTTGTGCATTTTCTATATTTTCGAACCCGATATATTCCCCAGCGACATTAAGTTTTTTTTCTACACTGGAATCGAATTCGTAGGTCTGACCATCTTGCAGATTACTTACATATATATAGTTTTTCGATACATATGAAATATCAGCATTATAGAAGGATTCGGATCCTTTATAACGGAATTGTACCTTTTGTTGACCATTAGAGAACCCTGATATTTTATAAATATATTCATTTGTTCCTGTGCCTGCAGTTACATAATCTATGGATAGTGGTTTATTACTCAATGGCAAATAGTTCGCAGTTATATCTTCTGGGGTTGTTGATCTATTTGTCTTCGCCATTATATAGAAACTATCCGTCTCTAACTGTTGGCCATTCAAAGGCAATTTAGAGATATTGGTAAGATCACCTGAGCCTGTATATCCAGGAAGGTAGTACATTTCTGTTATAACAGTCTCATTTTTCAAAAATTTATATGAATAAAGATGAGAACTGCTGTGGCTGCCATAATCTACAGACAATTTAAAGTCATTTACACCCGCCAAGATTTCTAAATCAGCTGCAGTCTTAAATTTAACCAATTTATACGTTGGCGTAACGCCATCAGGACCAGGAATTGTTAATTCTTCTGTCACAGCACTAATCGTTACAACTTTTTCGGAACTATTACCTTTATTAAGAGTTAGCACAGCATTTGTTGCAAACGGAGCCACGTTATATGGAACTAAGATCTGTCCAGTAAAACCTGCAACACTTGGAGTCAAATCAGCAGTCAACGTAGGCACATTATCATTTAAGATATTATAGTCCGCATTGTCGTGGTTGATGTTCAAAGAAGCGTACGGTTGATCCTTATCAAAGAAATATACGGATCTGTCTATTGTTATTGAATCCGAAGCATTTTGAATAACAATCTTAAGCGTACTTAATCCCGGACTCAAGTTCAGAGCGGGGGTGAAAAATGTTCCGTCTTCCAATAGGGAAGTTTGTAATGCAGTTCCTCCATTCACGGAGACACTGACTTTAGTGGCATTCGTTACTTTACCTTGAAGAGTAACTGTAGATACTGGTACAACAACTTGTGTTCCTTCATTTAAATTAAGCGCAGAAGGACCACCCAAAACTTTTAATTCTGTTACATAGGGAACTTTATCATAAAGAACATAAAATGATTCTGAACGTTGGAGATTCCCTTGCATACCAGAAAAGGTCACCTTATTAAACCCTGTATACAAAACAAGACCAGATGCTACAAAACGGTTATCCGGGCTATTGGTATCTGTTGTTACCGCTCCCGTAGTCAGGTGAGTAGCATCTGTTACCCATTTATTAGATTGACTATCTTTTGTAAGCTGCTCTACAGTAACCTTCATCGTGGAAGATGTTACCTGAGAGTAGGTTCCTGTAATTGAAAAGGTAGGGCTACTTACTTTGTAAACACTAGAACGGTCAATAAGTCCCTCAGGATTAGGATTAGCTGTTGTTGCTACAACATCCTGTTTCAACAGAACAGTATTACGTAATGTGAGATCATCCGGACTGAAGAAAGTCGTGGAGCTCGTGGTAGCCGCTGCCGCTATGGGCGTGTATTTACCTGGGAACATAGAAACGATCAAAGCCGCCAGCATCAGCCAAACGAACGGTCTCTTAAAGCGTTGCATGTGTTATATCTCTCCTTTGAGTATAAATTCTCGTAAACCTTCACTTTGTTCTTTATCGGTCATAGGAAGCGATATTTTTAGGGAAAACAACAAAAAACTCATCCGAAAAGGGATGAGTTTTGTTAGTTATAGAAAATATTAGAATAATACCATTAATAAATTAAGATTTGGAACCTCTTTCCGGATTAGCCTTCATACGAATTCTTAAAAAGAAATCAATCAGCGGACGTTTAGTCTTACCGATCAAACCTGTAACTTCCGCACCGATCTGCAAGAAGAAGAGCATGATGCAGATGACTACAAAGGTAACCCAGTTCGCCTCGTAAAGAGCGGCAGAGGATTGAATAACAGCTAAAACTCCGAAAAATGCAGCAATACCATAAATAATGAGCACAGTCTGACGATGACTAAAGCCTAGCTCGCGAAGGCAATGATGCAAGTGACCTTTATCTGGTGCAAAGATTGGTTTTTTCTGCAGCTTACGGCGCACGATCGCAAAGAACGTGTCCGACAACGGTACACCAATAATAAGCAAAGGTGTAATAAACGAAACCACGGCAATCTGTTTAAACCCTAGCAAAGCAAGTAAAGCTAAGCAGAAGCCTAAGAACAGCGATCCCGTATCCCCCATAAAAATCTTGGCGGGATGGAAGTTGAAGAACAAGAATCCGATTATGCTACCCAGAAGCAACAGGCATAACATGGCAACCATCGTGTTACCCATCAAGAAAGCCATTACCGCAATCGTAGCAATCGCAATCCCTGATACCCCAGCAGCAAGCCCGTCCAACCCGTCAATCAGGTTAACAGCATTGGTGACACCAACAATCCAGAAAATCGTAAGCGGGATAGCAATCCAGCTTTCCAATGAAGAATACGTATTGTTAAATGGAATATTCACAAAATCTACAGTAATACCAAAACCGAAAACTACAATACATGCTGCAACAATTTGGCCCAGCAGCTTCAACTTTGCTGATAATTCAAATCGGTCATCCAAACCTCCGATAAGTACAATCAGTCCGCCGCCACACAGCAGCGCTTTGATGAAGTTGGCCTCCCGCGGAGTGAACTCATATGGAATAATCGGCAATACGGCAAGCAGGCCTAACACAAACGCCAGAAAAATAGCTAATCCGCCAAGGCGGGGCATAATTTTCGTGTGCACTTTACGAGCATTCGGCACATCTGTCGCACCAATCTTAATGGCGAATTTCTTCACCAAAGGTGTGAGGCCAAGTGCGAGTCCCATGCATACGATAAATCCAGCGATGTATATGATTAACATTTGATCAGTCGACCCCCATTTCTCTACCGCATTGAATTATACGCTGTTACAAAAACAAATTCCAATCCCTTTTTTAGGCTATTCATCTGATTTTCTAGGTGAATATCGGCATTTGACTAGACTTTTGTTACTTTATCTTTCTCACGCACCACTTTTAATGCGAATTTCGGCAACGCAAGCATTCTTTTGTACCGCGTAGGCTCTTTTAATAAACGGTACAACCATTCAATTCTCATTTTTTGGAAAACTTTTGGTGCTCTCTTGCTCTTGCCAGAAATTACATCAAAGCTGCCGCCGACCCCCATCATGATCGGAACACCTAACTTGGATTTGTGTTTTGCAATCCATGGTTCCTGACTATCCGCGCCTCTGGCCACAAATAATAAGTCAGGATTGGTTTTAACAATTCCAGCAATAATTTCATCGTCCGATTCCGGACCAAAATAACCGTCATGATATCCTGCAATAATAACACGCGGATATTGCAATTGTAACCTTTCAGCGGTTTCCTGAATCACCTCAGGTGTAGAACCAAGGAGATATACCTTCCATCCATATCTTTCACCCTGTTGCATCAATTCATGTAACAGGTCAAAACCAGCTACCCGTTCGGTTACAGGCTCCTTACAATAATTAGCAGCCCATACCACACCGGTTCCATCTGGGACAACTAATTCAGCTGACTTCATTATCTCCATATAAGCTGGATCTTCCAAAGCAGCCATAACCATAATCGGATTAGCTGTAATCACTTGATGCGGGATACGGGTATGAACCGCCTCTGTCAAATATGCAACAGTTGCTGCCATATCAACCTTGGAGACTCTAATCCCAAAAATAGGAACTGTAGGTACCGCGCTTTCTGCTTTCACTTTAGATCATCCTTTATGGTGGAAATATTCTACGATTTGCCGTGCTGGAGCCCCTGCTTCTTGAATCAACGAGGAGAGGATCGTCTCCCGCTCATTTCTCCATCCCTCTGCTGTTTCCAAAAGATGGCCTATCTCAGCAGCAACTTGTCCAGCATCTAATGATTGGGTCGTGCCCACAGGCTGACACCGAACTCTGTCTAGAAAATGATCAATTTTCGGATCATAAGAGATACCAATCAGCGGAACTCGCCGCCCTGCGGCATAAATCAGGCTATGAAGACGCATTCCGATCAGCACTTCACATTGCCCTACTTCCCGCAGCATGTGTTGCGGATGACTAGCATCTTCACAAATACTGACCTGCCCCCCATGCTGGCTTATATTTTCTTCCAGCTTCTCCATCACATAACGTGAGGCTTCAATATCAGATGGAAGATGAAACGGAAGGAATCTTAAATGCAATGGTTTTTCAAGATTCGCCTTAATCAAGCCTTGAGCAAGAGCGTCCAGCTCCTTGCGATCTTGTTCCCAATAACGTACCGAAATACCTACTACCGGAAGTGAATCTGAAGACTCTGGTAATTCAGCAGCATCAGTCTCTTCAGGTAAAGATAAGCCCATCACCGGGTCAGGAACAACCTCTATGTTCTTCTGTTCTAATCCCATAGAAAGTAAAAGCTCGCGGGATTGTTCATCCCGCACAGAGATATAAGTACATTTGCGAAACACTGATTTGATTAATGGGTGGAAAAGCTTACGATGCACAGGTCCGATACCTTGAGCATAAATAAAGGTCGGTTTACCCATCCACTGCGCAAGCTTAATAATACCTAAATAGTAAGGAATACTCTTGCTTCCTGTTACATCTTGCAGCAAGCTGCCTCCACCGCTAATCAGACCAGAACTCTCATAAATAGCTTGACGGACTTCAACCAGCTTCATCCGGTGCACAGATTTCACTCCATATGTGGCGCTAGTCCACTCAGGATCGATGGACAAGACAATGGGTTCGATCTCTATACCTGCAGCTTGAGCATGTTGTTGCAGTGCAATCAATATAGATTGCAGTACCGCCTCATCCCCGCTGTTATGGAAACCGTAATAACCGGAAATAACTATCTTTTTAGGAGTGGCGACCATCGTTTCCAACACCCTTCTGCAATTTGCCATACGATTACGGCAATCACACCAATGATCAGTCCTAATCCAAGACCGAGCAAGCCACGAATGAGCGAGATCAGAACTGGCGAGTGAATATGAGCAAAGGTATCTACCATCGAGAGCTGACCGATTACAGCAATAATCATGATAAACGCTGCATTCCGATATCTAAAGGCCAAGAATGCGCCAAGAATTAATAACGGATGCGCTAGCAAAAACTCTTTATTACGCGGTCGAACGCCAACCGTATTTTCCAAGAATGTACGTAAAACCATTTCCAACGGACTCACACTGCCACCGTTACCTGTACGGGTCATGTAATAATAGCCAACAACCGCCAAAACAAAGGCAATGATAATCATCGCAAATGTGATTGGTGTCCGCAGTAGCTTACCTGTCTTGTTAAAGACAAAATCCCCACGATACAAAAGCACGTAAAGTGCCACAAGACCGATAGGTGCCATATGAAGCAGACTGACACCACGGAACTGGTTGAGAACCAGGCTATAAGTTACATTATTAAGCAGTGCTATCATAAACGGCACAGCGCTCAAAGAGATCAGTGAAGTCTTAAAATAAAGCACTAAGCTATGTGTAAACCGGCGTTGCGGGCTCATAGCCTTATAGGTAAGGGGATTGCTCCGTAGAGGTGGCCCCATTTCATTAACCTTACGAATGGCAAGCACAACGGCAAGCGTTGGTGCACTTATCGCAGCGGCAAGCGCGAGCGCTTGTTCAAACATTTCAGGCTTCACTAGCATCAGGCCTGCACTTCCAATCAGACCTAACACCCAGGCAGCAAGCGTGAGCTGTGGAATGAAGTAAGAGACCAGCAGAGCCACTAAAGACACTGCTCCAACCACCGCAACTAGCTTAAAGTAACGTTGATAAGAGGAATCTACAACCTCAAATGCCGTAGCTTGTCCCAGTTTAAATCCATTGTCTTTAATCTGCTCAACTGCTCCGCCTGGTTCGCTTAGGCTGGTAATAAGGTTATCTAATGTATCTGTAACCTGTGCCTTAGCAGTATTTCTTGCAGGAATCGTGTTTAAGTAGATCATGCGGATATTCCGATCCTTTGTTGCCAGAGCGAAACGGTCCGAAATTACTTTTGGATCTAAGGCAGAATCTCCCTCACTAAGGGAATATAAACGTGTCACATTATAATCCAGCAAATAAGCGAGCCTGTTAAAGCCCTTTTGCTGTTTTTTAATATTCTCAATTGCTGCAATCCCCATTCCACGTTCCTTAAGGAGATTAGCAAAGTCAGTGATACTGCCAGTATCGGCATCATCATTAAACCCTTTAACAGACTCACCTTCAAATAGAATCCGTTTAACACCCAATTCCTCATAACGATCCAACAGCTTCTTTACCGTGGCTTCATTATAAGTCAGAGAATCCACAAGACGAGGTACAATACTGAATCCCTTGTTATGCAGCATGTCCAGTGTAAATGGATCGGGCTGCAGCGGCTTCAATGTAGCGTCTTCTAGCGGGGTCTCAATGATAAGACCCTGCTGTCCGCGGAAACTCCAGTCTCTTGAATTAATCCCAAGATTACTAAATGCTTCTTTAATTACAGGCGCTAAAGTTTCGCTGTAATCAGCACTGGTAAAAAGAATATAGGTATAGTTCTCATTTTCAGGAATGATTGTGTCCGTAAGATTAGCTATATCAGCCGCACCCCATATCATAAGACGACGCGCCTTACGATAATCTTCCAATGTGCTTTCGTAAATCGCCATACTCTGAACACCAGCGTCTTTAAGGCGATCTAACTGTTCGGAAATATAATCTTGTGGATTTGCACGATAGCTGGCTACATCAACCAGATCACGATAATCAAACACAAATTCTACTGTTTTGGAAGACTTCTCCGTCTGCAGTCGATCATAGACCACTGGCAAGGCTGCTATAACGCCAACCACAACTATGATCCACAGCCACTTTCGGGAAGTAATATTCCAACGTTGCCATTTTTGCCGCACCAAAAGTACCTCCTCTTTCGCTTTAAAAACTCTTTTAACAAAAGTAGAAACGGATCGTCATCCTTTTAGAGACGGTACCCGTTTCTACGTAAAATATAATTCACAATATAGAAAGCACTCTATATTTATTATTGTCCCCCGTCAACGCGAGCCATAACCTGTTTCGACAGTGCAGCAACCTTATCCTTAGCATTCTGCAGGGAGTCACCCACTACTGCAAAATAAACCTTAATCTTAGGTTCTGTGCCGGAAGGGCGCAGGCAGAACCAAGATCCGTCAGCCAGCAAATACTTCAGTACATTTTCCTTCGGCAGTCCATTTAAGCCCAGGGAATAATCCTGAATTTCTGTTACGGCAGATCCAGCAATTTCTTGTGGTGCATTAGAACGCCAATCATTCATGATTCCTTGAATTTGCGCAACGCCATCTTTGCCTTTCAGCGTACGGGACTCCAAGCTTTCCAAGAAGTATCCGAACTGCTCGTACAATTCCTGAAGAACATCATATAATGTTTTGCCTTGAGCTTTATAATAAGCACCTGCTTCAGCGATAAGCATAGCAGCAAGAACAGCATCCTTATCGCGAGCATAATTGCCTGCAAGATAACCATAGCTTTCTTCATATCCGAAAAGATAAGTGTATTCTCCGGATTGTTCGAACTGGGTCATCTTTTCTCCAATATATTTGAAGCCAGTCAGCGTATTAAATACAGTTGCACCATAATGAGAAGCTACAGCAGCCCCCATTTCGCTAGTAACGATAGTCTTTACAACCGCACCATTGCTAGGCAGCTTTCCTTGTTCCTGCAAACGACTCAAATAGTAATGAATCATCAGTGCTCCGGATTGATTGCCGGACAGAACAACAAATTTACCTTCATTGTCGCGAACTACCGCACCCATACGGTCTGCATCAGGATCTGTACCAATCAAAAGGTCAGCATTCAACTCTTCGCCCAGCTTCATAGCTAGCGTAAAAGCTTCACGTTCCTCCGGGTTCGGCGATTTCACTGTAGAGAATTCAGAATCCGGCTGCTCTTGCTCAGGTACAACATGCACCTGGGTGAAGCCGATTTTCTCAAGTACACGGCGGACTGGCAAATTACCTGTACCATGCAGCGGAGTGTATACGATTTTAAAATCTTTCCCAAGCGTAGAGGCAATCTCTTCACTTGCAAGACTGACTGCAGCAACAGTATCGGTAAACGCTTCGTCATCCTTCTCTCCTAGCCAGTGCAACAGCCCTTGAGCTTCAGCTTCTTCTTGCGAAATCCGCTTTACACCATCAAAAGTGTCAACCTCTAGTATGTAAGAAATGACCTTTTCGGCTTCGTGTGGTACAAGCTGTCCGCCTTCCGAATTATAGACCTTATAACCATTGTATTCAGGAGGGTTATGGCTCGCGGTGATTACAATACCACCCGTTGCTTTCAAATAACGCACGCTGAATGATAGCTGTGGTGTTGATCGAAGGGAGGTAAACAAATGCGCCTCGATGCCATTAGCAGCCAGTACAAGAGCAGCCTCAAGTGTGAATTCAGGCGAGAAGCGACGAGAGTCATGCGCGATAACAACCGAAGGTCTGCCTTCTCCAGTATGCTTTTCTAGAATATAATTAGCGAAGCCTTGTGTAGCTCTGCCAACAGTATAACGATTGATACGATTGCTGCCCGCACCAATAACCCCACGCAAGCCGCCTGTACCAAACTCTAAGTCTCTGTAAAAACGCTCTTCAAGCTCCTGTGGCTCATTCTCCAGAGCGCGAAGCTCTGCCTTTGTAGCCTCGTCAACAGAAGGGTCCTGCAACCAGCGGGATAATGTGTCTGCCGCTTTCGCACTTAATTGAGTCATATGAATCTCTCCTTTAGATATATTTATAGAAAAATAAAATATTTAGCTCAGAGCAAACATAATTTCTCCAGAGGCTACAACCTTACCTTCAACGGAAGCAGTAGCTTGTCCTTTTCCGATGCTGCCCTTAAGGCGGGTGATCTCTACTTCAAGAGTAAGTGTATCGCCCGGTACCACTTGACCACGAAAACGGAATCCGTCCAGCCCAGCTAAAAAACCGATTCGGCCGCGATTAGCTTCTACTCCCAGGATAGCAACCGCACCCACTTGTGCAAGGGCTTCTGTAATCAGTACACCCGGCATTACCGGATAGCCCGGAAAGTGACCTACAAAGAACGGTTCATTGATCGTTACATTTTTGATTCCTACAGCTTTTTTGCCCATTTCAATCTCGATAATTTTGTCCACCAGCAGAAATGGAGGCCGATGGGGGATGATTTCTTGAATTTGGTTGATATCCAGCATTATGACAAAACTCCTTTCGGATGTTGCACATTTTCTTTTATTCTTTGCCGAAATGCATAAAATTAGGCAGGTTCGGTAAAAACTATATTTATCCTTCACCAACTGCAGAAGTGGAGGTTGAGATAAGGGGCTTTCTCCACCGGATGCGGCAGCATGGCGGAGAGGGCCCTTTTTGCTGCCCGAGGCCCCCCACCATTATACATTTTTCAGCATAAAAAAGAAAACTCCCTTATATAACAAGGGAGTGGTTAAATCATCTTCATTTATGGAGCAAAAACCAAATCATATACATGTCTCCACGTGCTCCACTGCAGAGCATCGCTTAACTCTTTCTTACCCAGGACAACGTAACCGACGGCCAGACCGCCTCCAAGTGCAGCTACGAGAAGCAAGGGAATAAGAACCCATTGTATCATGGTCCATTTGGAGATCCCTCGTGGAGAGGGTTCTTTCTTCTCTTCCGATTTAACTTTTTCCTGTCGATCCATTCCTTCACCTCTACGCGCGCATGTTATTGGCTAGACCAAACATCTGATCACTGGACGAAAGTGCCCGAGCTACGAGTTGATACGTGCGTTGAATCTGCATCATTTCTGTCATTTCTGAGGTCATATCGACATTCGACTGCTCCAGCCATCCTGAGCGCACTCCAATTCCAGATGCCTCGCCTGCCGCTCTTTGTACAAAAGCCTGCCGTGCTGTAACTCCATCTGCAAGCATATAGAAATTACCATCGACAGCCTTTAAGGCATTCTGTGTCTTAGGTTCTACTATCATTATAGTACCCGCTACCTGAACAGGTCCATTCTCCGTCTTTTTCGTTAACACACGACCGGATTCATCGATAGCAGCATTCACACCTACAGGAACCGTTAGAGGTTTGCCCTCTGTATTTAAAACCGAGTTTCCTGTGTTATCAACCAATACCATCTTTTTGGCATCAGTCGTGTCAGGAATAAAGTGAAAATCACCCTGACGAGTGTACGCCGTAGTACCATTGACCTGAACACCAAAAAGCCCGTTGCCCTGAATGGCTAAGTCGGTCGGACTCCCTGTTTCTTTAAGGGGTCCCTCTTCCCAATTCGTTGAGATCGAAGGTACATAAGTCCCAAAACCCATATTAAAGCCTAGAGGTGTAGAACGGCCCGGTTGGTCATAATCATCTGATTGCTGTTGTACACGAGTCAGCACGTCCTCAAAAGAGCCCTGCTTGCTCTTATAACCATTGGTATCCATGTTGGCTAGATTATCCGCTATAATATCAAGCCGCTGCTGAAGGCTCGACATGGAGACTGCTGCACTAATCGTTGAGTTGTTCATAGATCAAACCTCCTATAAGCTCTACCTGTAAAGCTCATTCCTAAGCACTGCCTATACCCTGCCAACTTCACTTACAGCCTTCTGCAAGCTGCCATCATAATATTGAACAATCTTCTGGTTCGCTTCATAAGCCCGATAGGCGGCATTCAAATCCACAGTAACCTGAGTAGGATCTACATTGGAGCTTTCCAGGTAACCTTGGCGTACTTGCATGTTATCTGTTCCGTTAGAGAAACGGATATCTGCCGCCTCTACATCATCAGCGTGAAATACACCATTACCGTCACGTACAAGCTCCTGTGGCTTTGTTACTACACTCACACCAAGCTTGGTCCCTGTCGGAAGTCCTGTTACTGGATTAAGCAAATTACCCTGCCCGTCCACTTTAAGGGTGTCCTGATTTCCTGTCAAGACAAGGGGCTTGCCTGTGGAATCAAGAACCTTGAAGCCACCACTGCTCAGTACCTCTCCTGTAGCCGCGTTTATTGAGAAGCTCCCATTTCGCGTATACAGATTATTCCCTTCAGCATCCTGTACAGTAAAGAAGGCCTGTGGACGATAAACAACCTCACCCTCAGGGCTTACATATTTGCCTGAACCATCAAAGGAGATATTTTGACCTGTCACTGGATCAGCTACTTGCAAATCCGTAGATAAAGCAAAATCCATGGTCTTGCCGCTCTCCCTTAAATCACCCTGTAAATATTGGGATATCGATTGTTCTGCAAAAACCCCAGTGTTAAGGCGCCCCACTGGCTTTGTATTGCCATTACTCATAGCAGAGATCAGTACATCCGGAAAAGCATGATTGACACTGTCAACCTGCTTGTACCCCGTTGTATTCAAGTTAGCGATGTTCTGTGTTGCCGTATCATGTCTACGCTGCTGTGTAACCATACCTGCAGCGGCTGTATATAATCCTCTTATCATGAAGGTAGTCCCCTTCCGAATCTTTTGCTACCTTTTATATCGGCTGCTTAGAACTTTTTCTTAACGACCTTGTCCAAATTATCTAGCATTATTCCGGTTCCCTTAACTACACAATGCATCGGGTCTTCCGCTATCCACACCGGAACATGTAATTCTTCTGAGAGGAGCTCGTCCAATCCATTAAGTAAAGCGCCACCACCAGTTAGAACAACACCCCGGTCAATAATATCTGCTGATAGCTCAGGCGGTGTACGTTCCAGAACGGACTTAGCAGCTGCCACAATAGAAGAAACCGGATCCCATAGTGCTTCTTTTACCTCGCCTGAAGTAATAGTGAGCGTCTGAGGGAGTCCACTTACCATATCACGACCACGAATATCCATTTCAGCCTGTATCAGGCCTGGACGCACGGTGCCAATTGTAACCTTAATATCCTCTGCCGTACGTTCACCGATTAACAGCTTATACTTTTGTTTAATATATCTTAAAATGGCCTCATCGAACTTGTCTCCTGCGACTTTAATCGAAGAAGCGGTAACGACGTCGCCCATAGAAAGTACGGCTACATCCGTCGTTCCGCCACCGATATCGACGACCATATTCCCACTAGGCTGATAAATATCCATTCCCGCTCCGATTGCAGCGGCTTTTGGCTCTTCCTCCATAAAAACTTCCTTAGCCCCGCTCCGCTCTGCCGCTTCCCGTATGGACTTCTGTTCCACAGATGTAATATTTGTAGGGGCGCAAATCAGAATACGGGGCCGTGCGTACCAGGACCGGCCGCCAACGCGGTCGATAAAATACTTGAGCATCATTTCTGTGATTTCAAAATCTGCAATGACACCATCCCGGAGAGGACGGATTGTTATAATATTTCCAGGTGTACGTCCAACCATGCGACGTGCCTGTTCTCCCACCGCAAGGACTCTCTTCGTATCACTTTCAAGTGTGACCACGGAAGGTTCATCCAGAACGACTCCCCTTCCTTTAACATGTATGAGCACATTGGCCGTGCCGAGGTCGATTCCGATATCCTTGCTAAACATAATGAAAGAGCCCCCAAAGTGTTATTTTAATTGAAAAAACAGCAGTTAGTACTAAATTTAAAAATACCATACTTTAGGGGAAGTACACAATGTATTAAAGCTGAATATTTCCTTAAATTTCCGAAAATCTCATGGCTTTGATGCTACAGCAACCTCACGTTTTTTCCCCGTCGATTTTTTATATTTGATTTTTGTGGCTTCTCCCCCCCGAAGATGTCGGATGGACTTGTGATATTCGAGAATGTGCTTCACCTGATCGGCCAGATCAGGGTTGATCTCTGGCAGACGCTCAGTTAAATCTTTATGCACCGTGCTCTTTGAAACGCCAAATTCCTTGGCTATGGTCCGGACCGTATGCCTGGTTTCCACGATGCAGCGTCCGATTTTGATCGTACGTTCCTTGATGTAATCGTGCACGCTCCCGCCTCCCAACTGTGGATAGTTTGGTACATTATATGAGGGGCGGGCTTATATATTCGCGCTTTCAAGACATGACAAGCTATGGAGGGCTCATTTTATTTAATGGACAACCTAATAACCCGTGTTATTAGCATGATGAAAAGCCGTCGTTCTCCCTTTAGAACAACAACCGTTTCCCGCGTAAACAAAAGGCTCATCACAAACACAACCTTAAAAATCCTTATATACACAAAAAAATAGGGGGCTTTCGCCCCCTGCTATAGAAATTTTTATCGCTGTGGCAGTAAATCCGATGGATTGACTACTTTGCCATCTTCGTACACTTCAAAGTGTACATGATTTCCAAGGTCCTTTTCGATCTCACTGCGACCAGCTGTGGCAAGAGTATCTCCTTGCTTCACTACATCGCCTTGTTTAACTTTTGTTTCACCAAGACTTTGGTATACAGTCTTCAAATTACCTTGATGGGTAATTTCAATCACTTTACCTAATACCGCAACATCTTCCACTCTGGTCACTTCACCGCTGAGCGCTGCTTTAACATCGAACGTATTGTTGTCTTCACGGGCAATATCGATTCCGACATTAGGAATAAATTTGTCGTTATATTGCACCATAGCGGCAACGTGATTGTCCTCTGTACCATTCTCATCATAATACGGCTTAACTACTTCTACTTCACCTGGATTAGCTACTGGCCAAGTCATACTTTCCGTTGAAGCAACAACTTCAAGTGCATCTGGACCACCGGTTGTTGTACCAGCTTCGTTAGCGGAAGTTCCTACTTGCTGCGAAGTGGCGGCAGTGTCCTGGTTGAGCGGCTTCTGGCCGGCATCCTGATAGACCCACACCAAGGTTAGTATAATTGCCGCTGCCGCCGTGTAGACTGCTGGGAATACCCAACGTTTAGATACCAGTCTGTTCCATGAAGAAGGTTTTGCGCCAGGTAAATCTCCCTGAGTTTTTTTGAGAGATTCATCTTGGTTTGTTTTGTTTTTGTCTTGTTCATTCATATGGTTATCACCTCAGTAACCAGTGTTACCGGGGTTTTCTCTTTTATACGTATCTTTCAAGTTATTTTTTCAGAAGAGTTGAGATTTGTGTAAATGAGATACCACTATAATAGTGTTTGAGAATTTGGGTAGCAGTTCCACCCTCTTTAGCCATCCCATTTGCCCCCCACTGGCTCATCCCTACTCCATGCCCATTTCCGAAGGTCGTGATTAAGATCTTATTCCCCTTACGACTCCAACTGAATTGGCTGGATCGTAGGCCCAGCTTCTCTCTCACTTCACGTCCAGTAAATATAGAGCCTCCAATTGAGACCTCTTTAATCCGATGTCCAGTGGTAAGAGACAACACTTCCATAGGTAATCTCGAAGATGATGAAATCTTCGTTGTAGTTCCTGAATTGGTAGTTTCTTTGGAGGCTGGAATGACTTTATCGTTCAGACCCAATCTAGTAAGTATTTCAGCAACAGTAAAGGTGTTAGTCACTGCATAGTTTGGGGTAATCTCTTTCTCCCAAGGACTCGTCACGCTGCGCAGATAGGGAATCGCTGCATTCCAATACTCTTCTGAGTTCTCAGTATATCCTCCACTGGAGGCGAAAAAGGAGGCCGTTATCGGCTGCCCTTTATAAGTCATGATCACTCCGCGCGTCTCAAGGACCGCGCGCTGCAGCTTTGCGAGGTCGGCGCTTCTTCCGCCGAGCTTCCATTGCCGTTCCAGCGTGTCCTTAGATATGTAAGCCTGATGGCTTACCGTATCGGTTACATCCGCCTCCGGAACGGGTACGCCGCTTCTGTCGCCAGCCACCAGGCGGCGCATGATAAAGGTGCGGGCCGCTACGGCCTGCGCTTTGAGCGCTTCAAGCTCAAAGTCGGCCGGCATCTCGGCCGCTAGCACGCCGCGGACGTAGTCCTCCAGCGGCAATGTCTCTATTTGTCCGCTGTGCGACAAATAGACAGAGACGTCCGGCTGCGGCGCTTCCTGCGCAGCCGTTTCCGGCGCCGCCGGAGGGGCCGTGACCGCCGGCACGGCCACAGGCGCCGGTTGTCCCCGGTGTAGCGGGACAACCGCCAGCGGAATCAGCAGCGCCGCCAGGAAAGGCGCTGCGAGCCAGGCGACGGGGATGAGTCGCCTGCGCCGGGGAGCAAGGGGACGCGAGTGCCAGCGCGTTGTCTTGTTTCTTCGCAAGTAGCGGAAATCTTTCATCTCTATGGCTCCCTTCCGTGAATCACTGGTGATTCTTATAGATATGAATTTGCAGCAACTGCTAGAACACAATTTGAGAGAAAGAGAGTTCCTGTCCTCAATCTATTACTAGACCACAAGCTATTAAATTGCATACAAAAAAATCCCCATCAGATGAGGATTCCATAAAAAAAGACCAAGCTGCAAACAGCAGCCTGGTCTCTCCTAATGATTGATATTATACCCAAGTTGGTTGAACCTGAAAGCGTGGTTTAACCTCTTCGTTTTTAGTCGATTCACTCTTGGATACTTCCGGTTTAAGAACTTCATCCTTCACGGTTTGCGCTGAAGTATCTTCCATGGAGATGCGCCAAATTTCCGCACCCAGTCCGGATAGTTTCTCAGCCAAATGAACATACCCGCGGTCAATATGATGAGTTCCGCTTACTTCAGTAGTGCCCTCAGCAACCAGACCTGCCAAAATAAGCGCAGCTCCCGCACGCAGATCCGTAGCACAAACCTTAGCTCCGACCAATTGTGCATTACCTGTAACGATCGCCGAGCGACCTTCGATCTTAATCTCAGCATTCATGTTGTGGAATTCATCCACATGCATAAACCGGTTCTCAAATACGGTTTCTGTAACGACACTGGTACCTTCAGAACGCAACAATAATGCCATCATTTGCGACTGCATATCCGTAGGAAAACCTGGATACGGCAAAGTCTTCAAATCAACAGCTTTGAGAGGCTTGTCACTGATTACACGAATACCGTTCTCGTCGGGAATAATGGTTACGCCCATTTCTTCCATCTTAGCAATAACAGGACCTAAGTGATCAGCAATTGCGCCTTCCACATATACATCGCCACCGGTAATTGCTGCAGCCGCCATGTACGTACCTGCTTCGATACGGTCAGGGATTACATGATGTTTGACCCCATGCAGACGTTCTACCCCTTCAATACGGATAACGCCTGTTCCCGCACCGCGTACGATTGCGCCCATACCATTCAAGTAATTGGCCAGGTCGACAATCTCAGGCTCCTTAGCCGCATTCTCGATAACGGTCACGCCTTCGGCTAGTGTAGCTGCCATCATTATATTTTCGGTCGCACCTACGCTTGCTACATCCAAATACACTTTGGCACCGCGCAGGCGTCCGTTGCTTTTCGCTTCAATGTAGCCCTGGCCGAGACTAATCTCCGCACCCAGTGCTTCAAACCCTTTCAAATGCTGATCAATCGGTCGTGTACCAATGGCACAGCCGCCTGGCAGGGAAATTCTTGTCTGACCAAGTCTAGATAACAGTGGGCCCATGACTAAAAAAGACGCCCGCATTTTTCGAACCCATTCATAAGGTGCTTCACAGGAAGTGATGTTTGTAGCATCCACCTGGATAATATCGTTCTGATATGTAACCCCTGCACCCAGAGATTCCAGCATTTTTGATATCGTCATCACATCATCAAGCGGAGGTGCGTCTACAATGACGCTTACTCCTTCTTCTGCCAATAGAGAGGCGGCTATGATCGGTAATACGGAATTTTTTGCGCCGCTAACTTTCACGCTCCCGGTCAATCTGTTGCCACCGCGGACGATAAATTTGCTCATTTTCGGTTTCCCTCCGCGTCCATTATTTCTTAAATTATTTTTTTAGATTAAAGTAATTGCAAAAAAAGTTCTCTACTCCATCAATACGCCCATTTACTCGGGCATGTTCCTTAAAGTTCAGTGTTGACATAATAAAACCTTATTATTCGACACCTTTTGACCACTGCGACCTAAGACACTTATAACCAAACTACATCCCCTTAAAACATATATCGGATCATCCCACTCCAGCTCAGGTAATCCAGGAAGAACCCCGCTACAAAACGACCAAGTACAATGGCCAACAGCAAGTGCAGCAGCCTTCCCTGAGGACTCTTGGGATATCTTATGACCAAATCGAGCTTAAGGTTCTGCAATGCCCACCAAGATAATACAACACTGAGCAAAGATACAATCATTGAGACCATACTGCTGGTTCCAACTGCGCTAGACAACCCACCCGACAATATATCCTCCATGCTAACCCTCCGTGTTCGTATTACTCGGAAATCGACTCTTATATCATACTTGTGAAGGGCAAAAGAATCCAGTACTTTTACAAATTTTTAAACAATTCAACGCCATTATCCAAAATAATGAAGAAATTTTAACCTTTTTTCAATAGATTACTATAATAAAAAGCAGTCAAACCCTAAGGCTTGACTGCTTTTATCCTACTGTTGTCCTTTTCCAGTGGACACTTTAATCCGTGTAACAGCGCGTTGCAGCGCCAATTCCGCACGGCGGTGATCGATATCATCTTGTTTGCTCCGAGTCTGGAGACGGCGTTGAGCCCGTTCTCTAGCCGCTTCGGCGCGCTCAACATCGATATCTGTTGGCAGCTCGGCACTTTCAGCCAGCACGGTTACTTTGTCCTTATGCACTTCAACGAACCCGCCATGAACAGCGATGGAGATCGTAACACCGTCCGATTTGACGGATAACGGAGCAACCTGAAGTGGAGTCACAAGCGGAATGTGTCCCGGCAAAATACCCAACTCGCCTTCGACCCCTCTTACAATCAAGCTATTCACTTGCTTGGAGTAAACGAGATGCTCCGGCGTGACAATTTCCAACAAAAAGGTATTCACTTCCATTCCTCCTTAAAGCTTTACATTGTAAAGCTCGCTTCGAAAGCATGCACTAAGCTTTACGAAGTAAAGCTTGCATCGAAAGCATTAGCTAAGCTCAGGTTACATCGATTTCGCTTTTTCTACTGCTTCTTCAATCGTACCTACAAATAGGAAAGCTGCTTCTGGAAGATCATCATGCTTACCATCCAGGATTTCCTTAAAGCTGCGTACAGTTTCTTTGATTGGTACATATTTACCCTTAAAGCCAGTAAACTGTTCAGCCACGTGGAATGGCTGCGACAGGAAGCGTTCAACTTTACGAGCACGAGCTACGATAACCTTATCATCCTCACTCAATTCATCCATACCCAAGATGGCAATGATGTCTTGAAGCTCGGTATAACGTTGCAGCAATTGTTTAACACCTTGTGCCACGTTGTAATGTTCTTCACCAACAATTTCTGGAGCGAGCAAACGCGAGCTGGAAGCCAGTGGGTCAACCGCTGGGAAAATCCCCTTCTCGGAAATTTTACGCTCAAGGTTAGTTGTTGCATCCAAGTGAGCAAACGCTGTAGCCGGAGCAGGGTCAGTGTAGTCATCCGCCGGTACGTAGATTGCTTGAATCGATGTAACTGAACCTTTTTTAGTCGATGTGATACGCTCTTGCAGCTGGCCCATTTCAGTAGCCAGAGTCGGCTGATAACCAACCGCAGATGGCATACGGCCGAGAAGAGCGGACACTTCGGAACCCGCTTGGGTAAAGCGGAATATATTATCGATAAAGAGCAGCGTATCGCGGCCTTCCACATCACGGAAATATTCCGCCATGGTCAAACCGGTCAAAGCTACACGAAGACGTGCACCTGGAGGCTCGTTCATTTGTCCGAAGACCATTGCTGTCTTCTTAATAACGCCGGAATCCGTCATTTCGTGATAAAGGTCATTACCTTCACGAGTACGTTCACCGACACCTGCGAATACGGAAATACCACCGTGCTCTTGGGCAATGTTATTAATCAATTCTTGGATTGTTACTGTTTTACCTACGCCGGCACCGCCGAAGAGGCCGACTTTACCACCCTTAGCATAAGGTGCGAGCAAGTCGATAACTTTAATACCTGTTTCCAAGATTTCCGCTTGTGTTGACAATTCGTCAAATGTTGGTGCGAGACGGTGAATCGGGTTCTTTTTCTCAGCAAGAACTTCACCAGCGTTATCAATTGGATTGCCAAGTACGTTAAATACACGGCCTAATGTCGCTTCCCCTACAGGAACCGAAATTGGACCTCCTTGATCGATTGCATCCAGTCCACGAACCAGACCATCAGTAGAAGACATCGCGATACAACGTACCAGATTGTCTCCCAAGTGATTGGAAACCTCAAGTGTTAGGTTAAGCTGACGACCATTGTCCAAGACGGTTTCAATTTTGATAGCGTTGAAAATCTCGGGCAACTGGCCGCGTTCAAATTCAATATCGACAACCGGACCCATAATGCTTACAACGCGTCCTTTGTTCATCTTCTTTTCCCTCCTCGAAAGCTGTTACATCAAGAAGAAACGACGTTGTCGTCATATAAAGATGACAACCGTTTCTCGTAGAAATATAAGCATTTTGTATAGTGTAAAACCATACTTTCTTATATTTTAAGAAGAACTTACAGTGCCGTTCTTAAGGAGCTATGCACCCTAAGCAAGCGACACTGTTTCTCGTAAAACACAAGACAAGTTAAGCACTTAGTTTAACTTTTCTTGTATTTTAAGACTGCGCGTTCGCTCCGGCCACGATCTCGGTAATTTCCTGCGTAATTGCCGCCTGACGGGCACGGTTGTACGTAAGGGTAAGTTCTCCGATCATTTTCGACGCGTTCTTCGTTGCACTGCCCATAGCTGTCATTTTCGCCCCCAGCTCACTGGCCTTGCCATCCAGAATAGCGCTATAAATCAAAGTTTCAGCGTACTTTGGAAGCAATACTTCTAGCACGCCTTCCGGTGAAGGTTCATATTCGTAGTTTGCAGAAGCTTCATGATGCTCTTGATTCCCTACTCCATCCATAGGCAACAGTCGCTCAACGGTTGGGATCTGGGTGATAGCATTGACGAATTGATTGTAACAAACATACAACTCATCATACGTACCATCTACAAACTGCTGTACTGCCGAATTCGCGATCGACTTGATGTCAGCAAACTTCGGCGCATCCGATAGCTCAGTGACTTCCTGTACAATCGGATATTCACGGCGACGTAGAAAGTCACGGCCCTTACGACCAATAACAAATAATGCGTACTCATCTTTGGACTTATGCTTCTCCGCGATGAGCATCGTCACCTTACGCAAAATATTAGCGTTGTAGCCACCTGCAAGCCCTCTATCAGAGGTAACGATTAGATAACCAGTCTTCTTCACAGGGCGGCTAACCAGCATAGGGTGTTGAACACCTTCGGTGCCAGCAGCAATGCTCGATACAACCTCTTTTAGCTTCTCAGCATAAGGACGGGCGGCAATTGCCTTCTCCTGAGCTTTTCTCAGCTTGGATGCGGCTACCATTTCCATCGCTTTTGTGATCTGTCTTGTGTTTTGAACACTCTTAATTTGACGTTTAATATCACGCATGCTTCTTGCCATGATTTCACCACCTTAGAGCTTTGACGGAGTCAAAGCTAACTTCGTAAGCATTCTCTTAACTTTGACGAAGTCAAAGCTACTTCATAAGCACAGCCTGAGCTTCGGCAGAGCCAAAGCTCACTTAGTAAAATCCGTTAAAGTCATCTATATTAGCTAGTAGCGAAACCTCTTTTAAAGGTATCAATCGCTGCTTTAAGAGCGGCTTCGTTATCAGCTGTCAAATCTTTTGTATCCCTGATGGATTGAGCTACATCAGCAGCACTGCTATCCATGTAAGCAAGGAATTCCTTTTCAAAACGTTTTACGTCTTTAACTGGAATATCATCCAAATATCCTTTTACAGCTGTGTACAAGCTAAGCACTTGATGCTCAACAGACAACGGCTGATTCACACCTTGTTTCAGAACTTCCATCATACGTGCCCCGCGATTCAGACGGGCAAGTGTAGATTTATCAAGATCTGAGCCGAACTGTGAGAAGGCTTGAAGTTCGCGATATTGGGCAAGATCCAAACGGAGCGAGCCGGCTACCTTCTTCATCGCTTTGATTTGAGCGGAACCCCCTACACGGGAAACGGAGATACCGACGTTGATCGCCGGACGTTGACCAGAGTAGAACAGATCGGATTCAAGGAAGATTTGACCATCTGTAATCGAGATTACGTTCGTAGGAATGTAAGCTGATACGTCAGATGCCTGTGTTTCGATAAATGGAAGTGCGGTTAATGAACCACCACCAAGCTCATCACTAAGCTTAGCTGCACGCTCCAAAAGACGGGAGTGCAAGTAGAATACGTCACCTGGGAATGCTTCACGACCCGGTGGACGACGAAGCAGCAAGGACAATTCGCGATAAGCCGAAGCTTGTTTCGAAAGGTCATCGTAAATGATCAGTACGTGCTCGCCCTTGTACATGAAGTATTCGCCCATTGCGCAACCTGCGTATGGAGCAATATACAACAATGGAGACGGCTCGGAAGCCGATGCAGTTACAACGATTGTATATTCCAAAGCGCCATGACGGCGAAGAGTTTCTACAACCTGTGCTACTGTGGATTGCTTTTGACCAATGGCAACATAAATACATTTCATGCCGTTGCCTTTTTGGTTGATAATCGCGTCAATTGCGATTGCAGTCTTACCTGTTTGACGGTCACCAATGATAAGTTCGCGTTGTCCACGACCGATTGGTACCATCGCATCAATGGCTTTAAGACCTGTTTGCATCGGTTCATGTACCGATTTACGATCGATAACACCTGGTGCATTATTTTCTACAGGACGGAATTCAGTTGTAGCAATTGGGCCTTTGCCGTCAAGCGGCATACCAAGTGCGTTAACTACACGACCGAGCAGAGCTTCACCAACAGGAACTTGCATAATTTGTCCTGTACGTTTTACTTGATCGCCTTCACGAATTTCCTTGTACTCACCCAGAATAACAACACCGACGTTGCTTTCTTCCAGATTGAGCGCCATGCCCACTACTCCGTTGGAGAACTCTAGCAATTCGCCTGCCATTGCGTTTTCCAGACCGTAGACACGGGCGATACCGTCGCCGACTTGAATGACGGTGCCGACTTCGGCAACTTCGATATCGGCTTTATATTCCTCAATTTGACTTTTGATCAAAGTGCTGATCTCTTCAGGTCTGATGCCCAATATCCTCACCCCTATCTTCTATGCTTATCATTAAAGGATTTCTCGAGACGCTCCAATTTGTTAGACAGACTGCCGTCATACAGCGTATCGCCGATATAAACTTTCAGTCCTCCCAACAGGCTTGGGTCCACCACATTCGTAATCCGGATTTTACGGTTTACGAGTTGGCCGAATTCTGCAGCTACAGCTGCTTTTTCTTCTTCACTTAAAGAATAAACAGAGTATACCTTAGCATCACCAATGCCAAGAGCGTCTCCTTCAATCTTGATATACGTATCCAGCAGATCGGCAAAAATATCGGTTCTGCCTCGCTCTACTAACAATTCTACAATGTTCATCACGATGGGAGAGAGCTTATCTTGAAGCGCTGTGCGCAGCACTTTCAGCTTGTCGGACTCCGAGATGCGCGGTGCAAGAATAAACCGCTTTATCTCTTGGTCGGAATGTAATAATCCAACCACTGCCTTGAGCTCTTCTTCTACTTCAAGGGTAATCCCTTTCTCTACCGCTGCACTGTACAATGCTCTAGCGTAGCGCTTGGCAACTACCGTATCGCGGCTCATGATTGGCCTCCTACCTCTTTGAGGTATTGGTTCACAAGTTGCTCCTGCTCGCCGTTAGCACTAACTTCTTTCTTAAGAAGTTTAGAAGCAATACGAACAGATGCCGTTCCAATTTCGCTGCGCAACTCTTCCACTGCTTTGTTCTTTTCGTTCTCGATATCGCGCACGGCCTCTTCTTTGACACGTGCTGCATCTGCTTTGGCTTGTGCCAAAGTTTGTTCTACCTGTAGATTGCTTGTGATTTGCGATTGTTGAATAATCTGTTGAGCTTCCTGGCGTGCACTGTTCAGCGCTTGCTTCTGCTCTTCCACATACGCGACCGCTTGTTCTCTAGTCTTCGCAGCTTCGTCCATTTGCTGCATTACCAGCTCACGGCGTTTCTCCATAACTGCAAAAAGTTTGCTGAACGCATACTTGCTAAGCAAGAAATATAAAATCCCAAAGGCGACAATTGAAAATACTATGTTTGTCCAAACAATATCCACTGAGGTCACTCCCTTCCGTTACCGCGTCATGCGGACGTATACAAAAGTAAGGCGCGGATGGCATCGGCCGTCCCCGCCAAACCGTAACTACGGTTTATTAAGTAAACATAATCAGGAATGCGATAACTGTTGCTGCCAACGGAATAACTTCGACGATACCTACACCAATAAACATTGTTGTTTGCAAAGCATTTTTCGCTTCTGGTTGACGAGCGATGGACTCAACTGTTCTACTAACGATCATACCGTTACCAAGACCTGCGCCAAGTGCACCCAATCCAACCGCTATTGCTGCTGCTAAAAATTCCATTTGTAAATATCCTCCTTTAATTTCGGTTCATATTTGTGTTTAATGATATAAGATATCTCCCACGAAGGAAAATCAGACGATAGCCGTTCTCTTCGCAGCAGTTCATTAATGTGCTTCTTCTTCGTGAATCGTCATCTGTGCGATATAAACCATCGTCAGAATCGTAAAGATAAACGCTTGTAGTGCCCCGACGAAAATACTGAAGCCCTGCCATACAGCCAGGAACGGAATACTGAGAATCCCCAGCTTCAAAATGACTGTAATCAGTACTTCTCCGGCGAAAATGTTAGCGAATAGACGAATAGCCAACGCTACAGGTTTTGCCAGGTTTTCGATAATGTTCAGTGGCAAAAAGATTGGAAACGGCTCGATGTAGTGTTTGAAATAATGTTTGCCGTTGAGCTTAATGCCCAGAAAGTTCATCAGTACAAATACTATGATTGCCAATCCTGCAGTGACGTTAATGTCAGCAGTTGGCGACTTGTACCATAAAATTTCTGCATGCTCACCATTCGCCAAGTTCTTAGTTGCTTCAATCACGTGGCCAAACACTGTTACAGGTCCATGCGCCTCAGTTACAACGGAGAAAGGCAATCCAAGTAGATTGGAAACAAAGATAAACAGAATCAATGTCAACCCTAAAGATATGTAAGGTTTTCCTTTCTTCAGATCCATGGCACTGCTTATGACACCCTCTACAAATTCCACAACCCATTCCATGAAGTTCTGAAGCTTGGATGGATTTTCAACGGAAAGCTTACGAACCGAAAGCATAACCAGAACAAACACCACTGTACAACTGATCAGAAGCATCAACACGGCGGATAAATCTATCGGTATTCCCCCGACAAATATTTTCGGCATGTCATGCATAGTATCATCCCCCTTTCTCTTTAATCTGGTTAAAGCTTATTCTTCACACTCAGATATATCCCCGCAGGAATGGCGAGAAGCTGAGGAATGAATACGCCCGAAACAGTTGCTACCAGGGAGAAATGCTCAATCTTGACCGAGAACATGGTGACCAAAATTGCGAAGCTAATCCGTGTAACAAAACCGAGGCTGAAGGCATTCCCTTCGTTGCTCGCAATCGACTGCGTAACCCGTCGAACCTTGACGGCCAGATAACGAAAGTTTACCAATCCCGCCACCAGACCCAGAGTCATGCCCAGTGTAATTGCCCGGGTCTCATGATGAAGCACCCAGCCCATTAAGAGTCCTGCCATAAGGACGAGCGTAACTCTAGTGACGGTATTGATCATGGGAGTCATATTATCCATTCTGCTCCCCCAAAAATTTTTTAATTAACAAGGCGACATTCACAATTCCCAGAATCATTCCAGTTATAGTGCCAATGGCGAGCCAATATTTCGGCCCCTCCATCAGGTCTTTCAGCCATCTTGCCGCAAAAAAACCAATAAGAATGTAAGCGGCAAGCAAAGTGCCTGCACTTCCAATGACAAGCGCGGTCTGTAACAAGCTGTCCTTGCTATTTTGTTCTTTCATGGGCTACAATCCCAACTAATTTTACTGAATTTCCTGAGTCTTTGTCAATTCATTGAACATTGCCTAAAAACCCTTGAAAACATGAAAATAATCACAGCAAAACGTTCCAAAACCATATAAACCGTACAGTTTCACTGTATGTTGATTTTAATCAGATCAGATATTAGTTTAATTGAAATTATTTATTTTTTGTGAACATTCTGTGAAACTCTTCAGGACGTTCCTTATTAACACCAAAATGGTGCAAAATCGCATTGACAATCCGTTGGGAAGCCTTGCCATCTCCATACGGGTTGGCGGCCCGACTCATCGACTGATAGAGCTCGTTATCAGTCAAAAGAGCATGTGTCCGTTGATACACCTTCTCCTCGTCCGTGCCCACAAGTTCCAGCGTTCCAGCCTCTATCCCTTCGGGACGCTCCGTTGTATCACGAAGCACAAGAACAGGCACTCCATAAGAAGGAGCTTCCTCTTGCAGACCGCCGGAATCGGTCAATATCAAGTGGGTATGCGGATAAAAATTATGCAGGTCCACGACATCCAGCGGATCAATCAGCTTAATTCTTGGATGTCCTCCCAGTATCTCATGCGCAGGTTCCTTAACGGCAGGACTCGGATGCACAGGGTAAACAATGGCGACATCTTCGAATTCATCAGCGATTCTTTTAATAGCTCGGAAGATATTACGATGCG
Source organism: Paenibacillus sp. FSL H8-0175 (assembly GCF_045040615.1). Lineage (NCBI taxonomy): Bacteria > Bacillati > Bacillota > Bacilli > Caryophanales > Paenibacillaceae > Paenibacillus > Paenibacillus sp. FSL H8-0175. Next base: position 6,749,397 of record NZ_CP150299.1, read on the forward strand.
GTTCACCTTGAGATTCTCTGCGGTGAGCGGTCATCAAAATAAGTCTTTTTCCTGAAGCAAAATCCAAAACAGGATGCCGGTAATCCGGCTGTACGGTATATTGAAACACATCAGTTACGGTGTTGCCTGTGATATAAATACTTGATTCTTTTTTGTTCTCGTGTCTCAGATTGTTAGCTGACAAATCGGTTGGAGCGAAATGCAGATCAGCTAACACACCTGTGAGTTGACGGTTCATTTCTTCAGGATACGGAGACAATTTGTTCCATGTCCTAAGTCCTGCTTCTACGTGCCCAACCTGAATTTGCTGCAGGAAGGAAGCGTAACTAGCTAAAAACGTTGTTAAGGTGTCCCCATGCACCAGCACGAGGTCAGGTTTAACTTCTTTCAGTACAGGTTCCAAACCTTCAAGCACACGAATAGTAATCTCATTCAAGGTCTGACGGTCCTTCATCACGTCCAAATCGTAATCAGGGGTGATATTAAACACTTCCAACACTTGATCGAGCAGTTCTCTATGCTGTGCTGTTACACATACTATTGATTCGATATGCTCAGGATGCTTCTTCAGTTCAAGAACCAGAGGAGCCATCTTGATCGCCTCGGGGCGCACTCCGAAAATAGTCATTACTTTGATTTTGGACATAACCCCTACCCTCTCATCAAATATTCTCGCATTACTATACTTAATACTTAATTACTTATTACTTGGTTCCATAAAGACGGTCACCAGCATCACCAAGACCTGGCACGATGTAACCATGTTCATTCAAATGATCATCAAGCGCTGCAACATAAATATCAACATCCGGATGAGCTTCCTGAACTGCAGCAACACCTTCTGGCGCTGCAATCAAGTTCATCATTTTGATCTGTGTACAACCACGGTTCTTCAGTGAGGTAATCGCAGCAATTGCGGATCCGCCTGTAGCAAGCATCGGGTCAATTACTATCAACTCACGTTCCTGTACATCAGTTGGAAGCTTGATATAATACTCCACTGGTTGAAGAGTGTCTGGATCACGGAAAAGCCCTACATGTCCTACTTTAGCCGCAGGTAGAAGCTTCAGTACACCTTCAAGCATACCTAAACCCGCACGAAGAATAGGAATAAGCCCCAGCATTCTTCCCGAAATCACTTTGCTTTCCGTCTCAGTGACCGGTGTTTGTACCGTAATGGTCTCTAGTGGAATATCACGTGTAATCTCATAAGCCATCAATGTGGCAACTTCGTCAACATGTTCTCTGAAATCCTTCGTGTTTGTTCTAACGTCGCGAATAAATGTTAGTTTGTGTTGAATTAAAGGATGATCGCAAATCACCAATTTTCCCATTTACTGTCCCTCCGGTAATTGTAAGTCTTGTCTATAGCCATAGAAAGCGCTTTGCTTCTCAGTGGCTAAATCCTGTCTATTATAGCACTCCCGCCGCTGCATTTCACCTCAGAATGGTACTTGAACTCACATTGAACATATTCCTTTGTATTTCCTTGTTTTTAAAGGTAATGATTGGCTTAATTAGGAAACCAATCACTTATAAAACCTAGATTATGTTGTGCAACTTTGGCTTTTTCATACTATTCACATTATTTTCACTAATTTTATTGAAAGTTCCATGAACTTTCATGATTAATTTCATTCAATTTCATCTAATACCTACTGTAATATTTGTGAACAATATGCAACAAAAAAGCCTCCATCAAACCCGGAAGAGGGTATGGATGGAGGCAGAATCATTTCTTATTAGAAGCAAAGATTTAGTATTTCAATTCTGGATAAAGAGGGTATTGGTCAGTCAACTCAGCCACTTGACGAGCAGATTCTGCCAAGTTTGCCTCATCCTTCGGATTCTTTAGAACATTAGCAATGATACGTCCAATAGTGACCATCGCCTGCTCGTCCATACCACGGGATGTGACTGCAGGTGTACCAATACGAATACCGCTTGTTACGAAAGGACTTGTAGGATCAAATGGAATTGCGTTTTTATTCACAGTAATCCCGATGGAATCTAGTACTTTTTCCGCATCTTTTCCGGTAATGTTCAGATTACGGGTATCCAGCAGCATCAAGTGGTTATCTGTACCTCCAGATACAATGTTAACCCCTTCGCTGATCAACGTTTCTGCAAGAACATTAGCGTTCTTCACTACATTTTGAGCATAAGTCTTAAAGGATGGCTGCAATGCTTCACCAAATGCGACTGCTTTTGAAGCAATTACATGCATCAGAGGTCCACCTTGGGAACCAGGGAATACCGCTTTATCAATAGCAGCTGCCCATGGCTGTCTGCACATAATCATACCTCCGCGGGGACCGCGCAAAGTCTTATGCGTAGTAGTTGTAACGAAATGAGCATGAGGAACCGGGCTCGGATGAAGACCAGCAGCAACCAATCCTGCGATATGGGCCATATCTACCATAAATAGCGCACCCACATCATTGGCGATAGCGCCAAGTTTTTCGAAATCAATAATACGCGGATAGGCACTAGCACCAGCTACAATCATTTTTGGACGGTGTTTGAAGGCTGCTTTACGTACTTCATCATAATCAATTAGGAAAGTATCTTCTTGTACTCCATAAGCAACGAAGTTATAAAGCAATCCTGAAGCATTAACTGGGCTACCGTGTGTCAAATGACCGCCGTGAGCCAAATTCATTCCAAGAACAGTGTCGCCAGGCTTAAGCGCAGCCAGATAAACTGCCATATTTGCTTGAGCGCCGGAATGTGGTTGTACGTTGACATGATCCGCGCCAAACAATTCTTTTGCACGATCACGAGCAAGGTTCTCAACGATATCTACATCTTCACAGCCACCATAATAACGTTTACCTGGATAACCTTCTGCATATTTGTTCGTAAGCACGGAGCCCATAGCCTCCATTACGGCTTCGCTAACGATATTCTCTGAGGCAATAAGCTCAATGTTGGCACGCTGACGTTTCAGTTCCAGTTCCATCGCTTCCAGTACTGCCGGGTCACTCTTACGCAATTGTTCCATGTTCTTATTTCCTCCCTAGTGTGTGTAGATATGTTGTATTTAAGTAGAAACGATTTGCCCGCCATAAAGAGACTTAGGTCTACGTTTCTGCAAAAAATATAAAAACTAAAGTTCGTTAATCACAAAACTGTGAACCACTTTGTTCTGGAGCACGATATACCGCACGTTCCCCGCCAATTAGTGGGGGTCTGGTCCATGCCGCATTCACTCTGGCTGCTCCAATGTATCGTAGAGTCGGACGGAAAGGAACGGCTACCCGCCGTAAATGCATTCCTATCAGTGTCTCGCCAATATCTAAACCAGCATGAGCTTCTATCGTTTCCGCCAAAACAGGATCTTTCATAGCGTGATAGGCAGCCGTAGCCATCGAACCTCCAGCACCTCGTATAGGTACAGCTGATACTTCCTTCAGACCAAGTGACTCTAGCAGAGAGCGTTCCATGACAAGTGCACGATTTAAATGCTCGCAGCACTGATACACCGGATGAAATCCTTTTTCCGCTGCTACTAAATGAACACCTTCAAGCAGTTGTTCTGCAACTTCAAGTGCACCACCAGTTCCAATCCGGACACCAGCAACTTCACTTGTGCTCACTCCGACGACAACAATTTTGCCTGACCCAAGGTTACCAGCCTCCGCCAACTCCCTTAACACAGTGACGGTGGCTTCAGTTAATGATAGCTCCACAACTTCGTCCATCACTCTACCTCCTCAAACTTCAAACAAGCTTATTTTAAACAAAAAAGAGCAGTCCGCAGGTAGCTGCGGATTTGCTCTTTTGCCCAGGCGACCGGCCGTTTATTCCGATGCTCCATCGTGGTTTGATCCACATTTGTCGCCAGTTACATCGGAACCGATTATTTGTAACTTCATCTTAAAGCAAAGTGAACTGAAAATCAACCATTTACAAATGGCGGAAGGTTTCCAGCTTATCCAGCAAACTGAATAGCGCAGTGCGAATCTCAGCAGCAGTTAGCTCATAGTCCTCACGCGTGCCACCAAATGGATCAGAAATATCGAAGCTCGGAATACGCTGGCGAATCTCAATCATCCGCTGCAGATCCGTTGCATTCGGTTCACCACCAAGGGCTAAGCTCAACTCCGCATCTGCGTAAAGGCTGTCCAATTCCTTGATATCTTCCGTCACCGCATCTTCATCATGCACGTATTCCTTCAATGTATAGGTTTTCGTTACAGCATCTGGAAAATACTGCAGCAAATGCTGCTTATGCCCACCCGTCAAGGTCAGCACAAGGTCGGCCCAAGCGACAGCTTGACCTGTCAATTGTGACGACTCCATTGAATCATGAATTCCTTCTTCCTGCAGTATAGCTGCAGCATGTCTTGATATAGAAGTACCGGAAATGGCGGATACACCTGCAGACCGCACTTCCAGGTCGATTCCACGTTCCTTCGCGAGCTTTCGTAAAAGCCCCTCAGCCATAGGACTTCGGCATGTATTCCCGGTGCAGACGAATAAAATATGCAGCATGTTTTGCACCCCCATGAAATTAAATATTCTAATGCCGTTATTGTATCAAAAGATGAATAGCAAGCCAAACCCCAGAAGTATTGCACCGCCTAGCGCTTCTCCATAATCCCCGAGACCACGACTGACATGCCGTCCAATTAGCAACCCTAGAATCGACATTAGTCCCCCGCAAGCACCGAAGGCTAAGATGGTCAAAAGTACTCCATTCACAAACATCCCCAGTGATACACCCACGGAGAAAGAGTCAATACTGACACTGAGCGAAAGAAGTATCATCCCCCACAAGGTTCGATGATCCATAGCTCGTGAGCTTCCTGTGTCCGGACGAAAGGAGTTGTACACCATATGCCCGCCCAAAAGAACTAGAAGACCTCCAGCAGCATAAGTCGTTACTTGACCTAACAGGTGTCCGACATAACTTCCTGTCAATAAACCCAGGAGAGGCATCAGCATATGAAAAACAGCAATGAGCAGACTCATTTGCAGAATATGCAGCAGACGAATACCTTTCATCCCGATCCCTACACCGAGCGAAAAAGCATCCATCCCTAATGCAACCGCCATTATAGTAATGGTAACAATCTGCCCCCATTCGGTATATACATCTCCTAAGCCCATGCTTAACCCCCCAAGTCCGAAATATCTTGTACAACAACGATATGCGGACAAGGGGGTAATCATGACTTCATATGGGAGTCATATACGAAAAAGCAATGCCGTGGTTATCCGGCGTCGATGACAGATCCGCCGGCGGCTTTCATAAGCCGGTTCATGATTGCAGCGCCGAGGCCGGTATACGGGCAAGCCTCGGCTAAGATGTAAGTCGCTCCCGCTTCATCGAAGCGCCGCAAGGCGGCATATAGGGAGCGAGCCCCTTCCTCCGGCGAGGATAACGAGCCGAGGGAAAGAACACAGGCGGCAGGGTCGGCGGGATAAAGGGCCTTATGCTCCTCGAAGAGGAGCAAGCCCGTGACCTCGCCGTTTAGCTGCGCCGCCTGAAGTTGACTAGCGGCTTCATCCGCCACGCGCTGCGGGGAAGAGCCGCGCACTACACCAAGCCAGCCGCGCGGTGCGTAGTGCGTGTACTTCATGCCCGGCGCGCGCGGCGCCGAAATATCGCCAGCAGCATCCGCACCATGCTGCTCAATAGATGCGGAAGCCCTTTCGAAAGGCTCACGATTGTTAACATTCAGGCAATCCGCTGAAGATTGCGCGGTAGTTGCTTTAGCTGTGATTGGCTCAGCAGTACTGAAATCAATAACAGAGTTTGTCGTCCCCGAATCAGCCAAGACAGTAGCGGTTGCGGTAGCGGCAGCAGTTGTCTCAGCATTACCGGGCTCTGAGCTTACAGCTTCTGCTCCCACCACTGCAGCCAATTGTTCCGAAGTAATCCCGCCGGGGCGCAGCACAGCAACTTTTCCGTCAGGCTGTACCTGCACGACTGTTGACTCTAGTCCAACTCCAGCAGCACCACCATCAAGGACGCCATCAATGTATCCAGCCAAATCTTCCATCACATGCGAAGCTAATGTCGGGCTCGGGCGACCCGAACGATTAGCACTGGGCGCCGCAACTGGACAACCTGCGGCACTTATCAGTGCTAGAGCTACCGGATGATCCGGCATCCGCACACCAACCGTATCCAAACCCGCCGTCACACAGGGCGACAGTACACCTTCACGAACAGGAAGCACAACTGTCAGCGGACCAGGCCAATAAGCTGCCATCAACGCGGCCGCCTTAGGATGCACCTCTGCAACAAGCTCGTCCAAAGCTGCCGTATCCGCAATATGCACAATTAACGGATTGTCAGAGGGCCGTCCTTTTGCCGCAAAAACAGCCTCAACTGCCGCCGTATTTCGGGCATCCGCCCCTAGCCCGTAGACGGTTTCGGTTGTAAAAGCCACGGTTCCGCCTTCACGAAGCATTGTTGCTGCCTCCGCTATCGCCAGCTTGTCAGCTTCATTCGGCTGAAATACCTCAGAGTTCGTTCCCTCAGCGGAATTCAACTTCCAGTATACAGTCTCATCTCTATTTCCACTCCGCCGCTGAACGGCGAATAAAGGATTATTGTGTTCATTCATTCTCATCACAGGCTTTCTAGAAGATATAATTTAGCTTAGCAAAAAAACGGCCCCTGTAGGGAGCCGTGATAGATCTGCTTATAAAATAGTAACACATCTGGGGTCTTACGACCATAATCCACTGATCCAGTTCCAAAGGTTTTGCAGCAGCTCCCAGACGAAGAACCGTACCTCTGGCTCAGCAGCAGTTTCTCCTGATGAAGCACTTCCTGCCGAGGAATCAGCCTGCACTGTTTTTGCAGCTGCTGATTTCACCTTAGCACTGTTATCCGCACCAGCAGCGGACACTGTTTTTGTACCTTTGTCAGCAGCAGGTGCTGCCGCATCTCCAGAGCCTGCATCGATAAAGCAAAGCGGAGGAAACAGTACACACCACCAATTTTGCCCCTTGCCCGCACCAAGTGTGACCCGAACAGCTTCATACTCCCCAGCAGGATAGACGGTGCCACCGTATAATTTGGTTGGAAAAGGGACTACGCCCAGCTCCACTTTATAGGAATATTCAATGCCCCGTTTCTCCAGCTCTGATCCAACCAACGCGTTAAGCTCCGGCAGATGATTTCTAATCAGAGCACGTGCCTGCTCCAAGCTCTGTGGATCCTCAAGAGCGGATACCCACTGGTTCATTTGCTCCACAATTTTATCGCGAATTTGCCGTTTCACCAGCTGATCTTGCGCTCCGTCAGAATTAGCTAGAATACGTAACCGGATAGATTCTTGGGGAATAGATACTTCAGCTACTGCAGCATCGGTTTTTTGACCTTCCCAAGCCATCATGAGGACCATAAAAAAACAAATTAAAATGGCAGTATACTTAAAAGTTACACGTAAGGAATCTCTTTTATCCATATGATTATCGTTCATTTGTTGCAGCCCCTCTCCTCTTAACTCTCATGCTAGTAGTATGCCCGGAGATAAGAGACTGCAAACCTATGAATCTATTAAATTTATAACTTCAATGCCAGCTCCTTATGCAGCTGCAAATCTTCCTCTACATCCTGCCCATAAAGATGCACGCTCATCACGACCCCCATGCTGGCCATATTAATCAGAAGAGACGTGCCTCCATAACTGATAAACGGAAGTGTTATTCCTGTCAACGGCATCAGGCCGATAAAAGCTCCAACATTCTCAAGAATTTGATACAACAGCATAGCCGTAATTCCAATGATTAGAAATGGTCCGCTACGCTCCTTACTCTCGAGAGCAATCAATATCATCCGATGCAGCAAAATAAAAAAGAGCAAGAGCAGCAGCGCAGACCCCACAAATCCAAACTCCTCGGCAATCTGCACGAATATCGCATCCGAATAGGTATATGGGACACGATTATTCTGCACAGAGCTGCCCTGCATATATCCCTCTCCACTCATTCCCCCGGAGGCTATAGCTATTTTGGCATTTTTCGTGTGATAGCTTGCCTTATCTGTCGCTAAATCAGGTACCAGCCAAGGGTCAAACCGCTCCACTAAATGATCCTTACCAATGCCTTCAAAAAATTTGACTGCCTCATCATGATAGTTTATGTAGCTCAAAATCCCAGCAAGGCCGATCCCACCCACTATAAGCAAACCGATGAGTGCATGCGACAATTTGATATTCCCGATCCATAGAAGCCCAATCAATATTACGATGTAGCTAAGGGCATTTCCCAAATCATTTTGCATAATGACTATACCAAATGGAATGAACGTAAGAATGGTGAGAGGAACAATCCCTTTCCAGAAGGTTAAGGTAGACCCTTGTTTTCGAATTAAGATCGATGATAAAAAAAGAATTAATACCAATTTAAACAGCTCGGCAGGCTGAAACCTAAGTCCACCGATCTCAAGTCCCAATTGAGCACCGTTCTCTACTTTACCAATAAAACTAACCGACACTAACAAGACTAAGCCCAAGAGATAAATATAAAGTGCATGTTTAACAAATATCTTAAAGTCCACAAAAGCGAGCACAATAAAAACTACAAAACCTAAAATATAGTATTTAAGCATTTGTAAATGAAATCCATCCAATTTCATCGGAGGCGTTATTCTTCCATTGGTTACACTGTATATTGAAAAAATACTAATCACCATCAGCAAAATCAGAACAGTAACAATTACCTTATCAATCCTTTTGAACTTTTGAAGCATCTGCAAGCCCCTTACTCTGTTAAGGTTTCAACTCTCCTCTCTCAGGGAAAGTCGTTCCTTTCTATTGTAGAACATTCGTGAATATAATTCCAAATTTATGTAGCCAATCTATAAAATATCTTTCTATTAAAATTACACTCTGACGTAATTTTACTCTATGATCCAAACCTATCGGACTCCGTAGACTTTATTTATGAATTTATTGCTCCACGGGAACTTTTGCGGACTCCAGAGTCGTTATTACTTGCCATTTTGCAGTAAATCCAGTCTTTTTGATCAAATAACGTCTTTGCGGTCCGATACTATCCAATAAGTAGTTAATATTCGAATATAAGGGCATCTGAGTCCGAGTCAGGATACAAATACGAATACGATACAAATACAAATACGAATTGCTTCCAGCTTGCTTACCTGAAACGGCCCGTATTACGTATTACACCAATCCGACGAAGCCGTGCTCCATCAAAAAGAACCGCCAGCACCCCTATTAAACAATAAGGACCTGACGGTTCTACTTTATTTCGTGGTTACACCTGTTTGGCAGCTGCATAAGGAGTAGGTTTAGGAAAATCCTCTTCCACTTCTTGCCCGTGCAGGCGCACACTCATTACCAGCCCGATGCTGGCCATGTTGATAAGCAGGGATGTACCCCCGAAGCTGATGAAAGGTAACGTAATACCAGTCAATGGCATCAAGCCGATAAATGCGCCGATATTCTCAAAAATCTGATACAACATCATCGCGACAACGCCGACAATCAGGAAAGGGCCAGCTCTATCCCTAGACTCCAGCGCAATCAGAATCATCCGGTGAATCAAAATAAAGTACAGCAGCAACACAAACGCAGAACCTACAAACCCAAACTCTTCAGCAATCTGCACAAAGATAGAATCTGAATACGTATATGGCACCCGATCCGTCTGAACGGAACTGCCGTTCATGTAGCCTTCGCCGCTCATTCCACCTGAGGCAATCGCCAGCTTGGCGTTTTTAGTATGATAAAGGGCTTTGGCTGTCGCTTTGTCTGGAACAAGCCAAGGATCAAAACGTTCAATCCAGTGAGATCGTCCAATATCCGTAAGAAAGGTTTTAATTTCATCGTGATAATGGATATAACTCATAATTCCCGCAATCGCAGAACTAGCCACGATGACCAGCCCGATTAATGCATGCGTGTATTTAATATTGCCAATCCACAACAGACCCGCAAGAATCACAACGTAAGACAAGGCATTCCCAAGGTCATTTTGGGTAAGGACAATAAGGAACGGAAACAAGGTCAGAAGGCCGAGCGGCACAACATCCCGCCAGAACAGAAGCTTACTCTTATTCTTGCGGACAAGCATGGCCGCCAGAAAAAGAATTAATATCAGCTTGAACAGCTCAGCAGGCTGCAGACTCAGTCCTCCAGGCAGGGTCAACCAGCCTTGTGCATTATTTTTAGTCTCGCCCAAAAAGCTGACGAGCACCAGCATCCCTATCCCAAACAAATAAATATATATCGCATATTTCACTAAAATTCTGTAATCCAAAAAGGTCATTCCAATAAAAGCTACAAAACCAATAGCATAATACATCATCATACGAATATGATGTCCGTCCAGCTTCTCTCTTCCATGAGTAACGCTATATATGGCGAAGATGCTGACCACCATGAGTAATAACAGAACGACTACAATAGCACCATCAATCTTTTTAATCTTCTGAAGCACGCTCTGCCTCCCTACTCTATATCTGGGCTTTCTTTATGATCCCCTAAGAAATCCTGCTAAATTCTATTGTAAAGGAAGTCGGATTGAAAATACAATTTCTCTACCCCGGACAAAGGAACCCTCTGCAAAGCAGGCAATATTATTTCGTTATGCCTAGCACATGACGCGGGATTCCAGCCAGATCATTAATGGTGATAATCTCCGTCCAATGGCCCGCTGCCGCAAGGAGTGCAGCGACTTGCTCAGCTTGACCGAAGCCAAGCTCAAAGCCGATCAGGCGCGGCGGTGCCGGGAGCAGCGTCAGCTGCTCCATCATGCGGCGGTACGGGTCCAGCCCGTCCGCTCCGCCATCCAGCGCAGTGCGCGGCTCATGGTCGCGCACCTCACGCTGCAGCCCGGCGATATCCTCGCCGGGGATGTATGGCGGGTTGGAGACGAGAATATCCGTCTCCATCCCCGCGAACGGCTCGAGCAGATCGCCGAGCCGAAAATCCACAGCTGTGCCATTGCGCAAAGCGTTGCGCTCGGCCACAGCCAGAGCCGCCGGCGAAATATCGCCGGCGCAGACCCGCCACGCCGGCGCTTCCGCCGCCAACGTGACGGAGATCGCACCGCTGCCGGCGCCGATATCGACGGCGGCCAGCGGTCTTGCGGCGCGCACGTCCCCCGCGCCGCCTCCGTTGCGGGCCGCAGCGCCGCCCGCGCTATCCAGCGCCGCTTCGCCCGGCGTTACAACGCCGTCCGGCCAAAGCTCCGCGCCGTAACGTAAAATCGCCTCGACAAGCAGCTCCGTCTCCGGCCGCGGAATAAGCACGTCAGGCGTCACCTCAAAAGGCCGCCCGTAGAATTCTTGCTCGCCGATGATATACTGCACCGGCTCACCAGCGCCCCGGCGGGTAACTCCCGCCTCAAATGCTTCCTTAACCGCAGCTGGAAAAGGATCTGCCAGCGCCATGTAATAAGCTGCGCCAGACACTCCAAGCACATGCTCCAGCAGCAATTGTGCACTGCGCTGCGGTTCATTGCAGCCGCTCCGGCTCAAAAAAGAAGAAGCCTCCGCAAAGGCTTCCCGGATGCTTTTGACTTCCGACATGACATATACGCCATCGTTCAAAGCATTATTCTCCATTATCCATATTATCCATCAAGTCAGCTTGTTCAGCGATTGAAAGGGCTGAGATAATTTCAGTGATTTCTCCGTTCATAACCTGCTCCAAACGGTGCAGTGTCAGGCCAATACGATGGTCTGTAACCCGGCTCTGCGGGAAGTTATACGTCCGAATGCGCTCACTACGGTCACCCGTACCTACTTTGCTCTTCCGTTCACCAGCATACTTCGCTTCTTCTTCCTGCCGTTTCATATCAGAGATACGGGCACGAAGCACTTGCAGCGCTTTTTCTTTATTGGAGTTCTGTGACTTACCGTCCTGACAGGTAGCAACGATGCCTGTAGGTACATGGGTTACACGTACTGCAGACTTGGTCGTATTTACAGACTGTCCGCCTGCACCACTTGAACAGAAGGTATCCACACGAATATCTTTATCATGGATCTCGATCTCAAAAGCCTCAGCTTCCGGCATCACAGACACCGTAGAAGTAGAGGTATGAATACGACCTCCGGATTCGGTCGCTGGGATACGTTGTACGCGATGCGCACCACTTTCGTATTTCAGCTTACTGTATGCACCACGGCCGTTAATAAGGAAGATTACCTCTTTGAATCCACCAAGATCACTCGCGTTAACATCCATTAACTCAACGCGCCATCCTTGTGCATCAGCATAACGAGTGTACATCCGGTAAAGGTCTGAAGCGAACAATGCTGCTTCATCACCACCCGCTGCACCACGAATTTCAACGATTACGTTCTTATCATCATTCGGGTCTTTAGGCAGCAGCAATACGCGGATTCTCTCTTCCAGCTCCACTTGACGTTTGGAAAGGTCATCAATTTCCATCTTGACCATTTCTTTCATCTCATCATCAAGCTTTTCGCCTTGCATCTGCTTAGCAGCTTCAAGCTCTTCCATTACACTCTTATATTCAGTATACGCCTCAAATGCGGGCTGTAGGTCTGATTGTTCTTTGGAATAGTCCCTCAGTTTCTTACTGTCGTTTGCAACATCCGGATCACAAAGCAGTTCACTGAGCTTCTCATAGCGGTCCGCCAGGGATTGCAATCGGTCCAACAAGGGAATTCACCTCTCCTGATTCAATTTCAAATTCGCAAATATAACATCAAATTTGTACTGTCATAAAAATAGATATACGACTTTATATTATACCAAAGATATTGTGAAATGGCTACAGTTCCGTACGCACAATACCTTAATAAAAAGCTTATATTTTTAAAAAGGATCATCCCAGCAATAGAAACTCCCACTGCTCGAGATGACCCCTTTATCATTCGTACACTTAAAACTTCTTAAACGTTAAAACGGAAATGCATTACGTCGCCGTCTTGCACCAAATATTCTTTACCTTCAAGACGTAGTTGACCACGTTCCTTCGCACCGTTCATGGAACCAGCTGCCACAAGATCCGCGTAAGCCACTACTTCAGCACGGATAAATCCGCGTTCGAAATCTGTATGAATCACACCGGCAGCTCCAGGTGCTTTGGTGCCGCGGCGAATCGTCCACGCCCGAACTTCCTGAACGCCTGCTGTGAAATACGTATACAAGCCAAGCAGTTTATAAGCCGCTTTAATCAACCGGTTAAGGCCGGATTCTTCCAGTCCCAGCTCTTCCAGGAACATAGCTTTATCTTCGCCTTCAAGCTCAGCAATTTCTGCTTCCACCTTAGCACTGATCGGAACCACTTCTGCACCTTCAGTAGCTGCGAAATCACGAACTTGCTGTACATAAGGATTGTCCTCAGCACTTGCCACTTCATCTTCACTTACATTCGCCGCATACAGCACTGGCTTCAATGTTAACAAATGAAGATCACGGATAATAAGCTTCTCGTCATCAGACAATTCTATACTGCGTGCAGGTTTATCTTCGTAGAGCACTTCTTTGACGCGTTCTAGCAGTTCAACTTCTTGAGCGTATTTCTTGTCGCCGCCTTTGATATTCTTACGGGAACGCTCAATCCGCTTCTCAATGCTCTCAATATCAGCAAGAATCAGCTCCAGATTAATGGTCTGGATGTCGCTGATCGGATTTACTTTTCCATCAACGTGGGTAACGTTCTCATCTTCAAAACAACGAACCACATGCACGATAGCATCTACTTCACGGATATGGGCCAGGAACTTGTTTCCTAGTCCTTCTCCTTTACTCGCACCACGCACGAGACCAGCAATATCAACAAATTCAAAAGCAGTAGGTACGGTCTTGTTCGGCTGTACCAGCTCAGTCAGTTTATCAAGACGTTCATCTGGAACTTCAACAACACCAACGTTAGGGTCAATGGTACAAAAAGGGTAGTTAGCGGATTCTGCTCCCGCTTGCGTTATCGCATTAAACAATGTGGATTTTCCTACGTTAGGAAGTCCGACGATTCCAGCTTTCAAAGCCATTTATATGACAACTCCTATTTTCAGCTAAATTGATCATCCGAATAAGCTATACGATCTAAACCATTATATATTAGAACATATTCGCCAGCAACACCGGATGTCAAGCAGATGTGTCCGAACGCGCAAGCTCTAATACCTTTTTTATCGCCGGCTGGTCCAGTAATGGCTTAGATTTATCTGGATCAACCTCCACATCAGGCACAGTCTTTACCTCTTCATTACAACTTCCATCAGAATTCAGACCCATTTCAAAGGAAAACCTGAATACATAACCGCTATTTGGCAATGCAACAACAAGCGGATCTATCCCTAGTCCATCCCCACCTGTCCTGCCGCCTACAACCGTTGCAAACCCGGTGCCTTTTGCAAAGGCTGCAAGACCTTCCGCTGATGAATACACAGAGCTATCAACCAGCAAATAGATTTTCCCTTCAAATCCAACAGATTTATTAGGAGTTACTACATCATTTATTTTTCTATATGTCTTGAACATCTTTAAAGCCTCAGATGGCAGATTAGGCAGTTGCTCATCTTTGATGCCGGAAATAGGTTGTTGCCCGGCTGTGATCTGACGTGCCTGCATAAAAGTCTCCGCATATTTGCCTCTTGTATAAAGGAAGTATGTATTATATTCGATAGGTTTATTAATCAACAGAGGAACAATATGAATTCTCCAATAATTACTGTTTCCTCCCCCATTTCCGCGGATATCTAATATTAATGTCTTATAGTCCTTTACCTCTATTAAAAAATCATGGATCTCGGAGCTGTCCATCTCCATGAGACTCCCGTCAAAGCTTTGCATACCGAGATAAGCGATTCGATCGGGCTCTATAATGACTTTTTTTACATTCCCAGAAGTCTTTTTTGTTACATCTCCTACTCCATCTCCACCATTATGCATATCGTTATTGATATCATTAGAGTTTTGCTGCTCCGTTAAAGGTTTCTGGTTGTAACGGGCCAATACGTTAGGCTGTTGAACCACGTCGATCCAAGGTTCATAACCAAAACCTGCTTGAACATAGGTATGTAGATACCAAGGATATTCCTCCTTGGATATAAAATTCGTATGCCCATTGTTTAATCTGCTAAGGACAAATCTCATTCGTCTCAAAAACTCATCATCCGATTTCACGGCTGCTATTTTATTGCGGTATTCCTCTTTTTTAGCAAGCCAATCCTCTCCATTGAGACGTTTATTCACCTCTAGGAAAGGATAGTTCTCCTCAATAATCTTCCACATGTAATCAAAATCTTCTAGCCTTTTTTCCACTGTCAATGAAGGCAACGCTACTTTCGATTGTTCTTCAACTACAGCTGAAGAGGCTAGCGGTGCAACCGGACTTGCCTGAACTTGCTCAGACTCAGATTTCTTCTTTCCTGGTAAATCGCCACTGTTGCAGCTAACCAGTAATAGTAATACTACTGCGGAAACAACCACCCACGATACAGTCCTTGGCCTCACCTTAATCCCCCCTTTTCTCTCTTTATGACTTAATCCATTTTCAGGAAGTTATTTTTTAATCATATTTTCCTAATCATCCTAAATCAAATATATTTATCACAATTATTTACATAATAATTCAGTAGAACAACAAAAAAAAGACCTCTTTCGAGGTCCTCACACTTATGGACTACAGATCTTTAGACATCGTGATGTCAGTTACGATATACCCCATTTTTTTGTATAGCTCAAAAGCGCGATTGTTCTGGCCGAAGACGTGCAACCCGATTTTGGTAACATTCATCTCCCGGGCTTCTTCATCGAGTGCGATCATAGCCTGCTTGCCATAACCCTTACTCTGGAACGGTTCAAAAACATAAAAATCATAAATGAAAGCCTCGCGGCCACCACGACCTTCACTTACGTTAAACCAGATATAACCCACCTGTTCATCACTGCTTATTTCTACTATGGAATATAGATAAGCACCATCTGTGTGCAGCCCTTTTGGCAAAGAGCGTGTTATAGCTTCCTCAGACAGCTTCATCGCGATCTCTGGATCCCAAGCACCGGCGCTGATCTTATCTTCCGCATAATCCCGGGTAGCTTGACCTAAGAAAAATTGAAAGGCCGACTCATCCATATGGATCAGTTTAATCATAATCTTACTCACTTCCTCGCTTCAATATTTACCATCCTATTTACGTATTAAACGGGAAGTTCCACGTAAAGTTGCTAAATCTGGAGCGCCAATACCAAACATTGCTATTTTCAGCTCCAGTTCTACCTGTGCTAATGCAGCATCCAGCGCCTCTTCAGAATCGACAGCCGGCCCTAACAGATTGCGGCCAAAGCCTGCCAGATCAGCTCCAAGTGCCAATGCTTTCGCTGCATCCACGCCATGTTTCAGTCCGCCGCTGCCAATCAAAGCGCCCTGCGGAGAAACTGCACGCACCTCTGTGATACAATCAGCTGTTGGAGTACCCCAATCCGCGAAAGCCTCCGCCGCTGCCCGCCGTATAGGATCTACACTGCGGAACTTCTCCACCTGACTCCAGGATGTCCCGCCTGCACCCGCAACATCAATAAAAGCCGCTCCTGCATTATAAAGACGTGCAGCTGCATCTCCATCAATGCCCCAGCCTACTTCTTTCACACCTACAGGGACTTCAAGTGCCCGGCATACCTTCTCTATCTGCGATAGCAAAGAGGCAAAACCAGTGTTCCCTTCCGGTTGAAAGACCTCTTGCAGGCCATTCAGATGTAGTACAAGAAAATCAGCACCTGCGATATCCACAGCCCGGCGACATTCCTCAATCCCAAAACCATAGGACAGCTGTACAGCACCAATATTGGCGATAACCGGAATATCAGGCGCTTGATCCCGCACATAAAAGGTTGCCGTAAGCTCAGAACGCTCCACTGCCGCCCGAACCGAACCTACACCCAGCGCCCAACCCCGACGCTGCGCAGCTGCGGCTAACCGGGCATTAATCGCTCCTGTAGCTGCACTGCCACCTGTCATCGAGCTGATGAGCAGCGGCGTACGCAGCTTACGATCCAAAAACGTAGTCTGCAATGATATATCGTCGAAATTCAGCTCTGGCAGAGCATTATGCTGAAATCTGTAATGTTCAAACCCTGTAGTCACACCGACGCCACCTACTTCCTCATTTAGGCAAAGGCGTACATGTTCAATTTTGCGTTCGCCTGTCTTCGATGTAGGTAATAAAGATCTTTTGTCAGAAGCCTCTGCAGCCGGTAGGTCCCTGCCATGATCTGCGCCAGACTGCCTAGTCGCATCATATGGCACGGCCTCTTCTGGCGTATGATTCATGCTGCGTTCCTCCTATTTCCAAACTCGATTTATTATAACATATCCCTACAGATGAATTTACAATATGAGGTTAGCGATTACAATTCTCCGGTTTCGTAATCATTAATTTCATAAACATCGTACTAATCGCTCAAACTCATTATAGCTAGCCGAATGTTATTTCATTACTGTTAAGGATATTTGGGCTGCTTCATTTCGCTCCACTAGGTGTTAATAGGTTGGTAATACACCGGAGCATAACAATCACAAGGAAGTGCTCTGCAATAATTTCAGGAGGAACTTCCATGAATTCAGATCGTCAGCAACCCATTTACCCCCATAAACCTAAAGAAATAAACTACACTCCCGGTTTAACTACGAAGAAACGTTCCGGTACACGCCGCCGTACACGGGTGTTATGGGCTTTCGTCATTCTAATCCTCTGGTTAACCGGCGTAATGATTTATCAGACACACAAATCTCTACCCAGCGGCATTTCCTATGAAAGCCCTATATACAAAACGAATCATGTATCCTTCTGGCACGACCTGACCTATTCGGACGGTACAGCCACGGGCACTCAAGAGAGTCAGATTCTTTCGAGGATTCTACAAATTATCGAGGAGTCCAAAGAATTTTTGGTGATTGACCTCTTTCTTTTCAATGATTATACCCATAAAGATCAGTCATTTCCTCCGGTCAGCCGAATGTTGACGGACAAGCTTATTTTACAAAAAACAACTTATCCTGAGATGGAGATCGTCTTCATTACAGATGAGGTTAATACCAATTACAACTCTGCACCCAATCATCTTCTGGAAGAATTGAAGGCTGCGGGGATTAAAGTGATTTTGACCGATGTAAATGCTCTACGCGATTCTACACCTGCTTATTCCGCTGTCTGGCGTACCTTTATTCAATGGTTCGGACAGTCGGGCGAAGGCCGGATTCCCAATCTTATGGCCAGCGGAGGACCGGATATTACCGCACGTTCTTATTTGAAGCTACTTAATGTGAAGGCTAACCACCGTAAGGTGGTTGTTAGTGAGAATACCGCTCTAGTCTCCTCAGGAAATATCCATGATGCCAGCGCCTATCATTCCAATATCGCTCTGGAAGTACAAGGCCCAATTATTGCTGATATTCTCCAGACGGAACAGGCCGCGGCCAATCTTTCGGAAGCAGGGCCACTACTCACTTATGAGCCAGACTTCACCAAGGAGAAGGATCAGCACTCTGAAGAATCTATGGAGGTCCGCTATTTAACGGAAGGAAAGGTATATAAATATGCACGGCAAGCCCTCCAATCTGCACAGAAGGGCGACACCATTTGGATGGGTATGTTCTACCTTGCCGATGATGCCATTCTCGATGAATTGGTAGAGGCTACCGAACGAGGGGCTACGGTAAAATTGATACTGGACCCCAATCAGAACGCCTTCGGCCGTGATAAAATCGGCATTCCTAACCGTCCAGTTGCCATGAACTTGAACAAGCGCACGAACGGAAAGATCTCTATTCGCTGGTACAATACGACCAAAGAGCAATATCATCCAAAGTTGCTCTTCATTGCCAAACAGACTGGAAGTTCCATCATTCTTGGCGGTTCCACCAATTTCACGACACGCAATCTGGATGACTACAACCTGGAGAATAATCTGTGGGTATCTGTAAAACAAGACCAGCCTCTTTATGCCGAGATGGAAACCTACTTCAATCGACTGTGGAATAACGAGGACCATGAGTATACTCTGCCTCTTGAGGCTTATCAGGGCGAAGTGACTTGGTTCAAGTACATTCTGTTCCGGTTGCAGACCACCTTGGGTTTAACTACTTTTTAAAGCAAAAACCACCGCAGATGAGGCATAACACCCTCTGCGGTGGTTTTTGGGTTATAGCAACGGTGACATAAGCCGAGCAGCAGATTCCAGTATACGGATCACCATACGCTTATTCATAAATTCTTCATGCTCAATCAAGCTGGTAGATAATAAATCCCGTTCAAAATCAGCAACAATACGAGCAACGCTCTCCGTCTGAATCAGTAGTGCATTCACTTCAAAGTTAAGGTGGAAGCTGCGCATATCCATATTGGCCGTGCCAATGGTCGCTATTTCACCATCAACGATAAGCAGTTTCGAGTGGATAAATCCCTTTTCATATTCATAAATCTTCACGCCAGCTTCCAGCAACGCCGGAAAATAAGAGTGTGAAGCCAGAAACGGAATCCATTTATCCGGCTTAGCCGGGAATAACAATCGCACATCTAAACCAGAAACAGCAGCTACACGCAGTGCAGTTAAGATGTCCTCATCAGGAATAAAATATGGACTGGCAATCCACACCGATTTCTCGGCAGAAGTGATCATGGAGAAGAAAATGTTTTTGAGCGCACGACGTTCGTTATCCGGCCCACTAGCAATAATCTGTACGGCACCATCACCTGTCATAAAGCGAAGCTGCGGAGTGAGATAGTCTTGCTCCAGTATTTTTTCACCCGTAGTGTGCATCCAATCTTGCAGAAAAATAATTTGCATCGTCCGTACCGCTTCGCCTCTAACCAACATATGTGTGTCACGCCAAAACCCATAAGTCTTACTGCGGCTTAAATATTCATCGCCTACATTGAGACCCCCCATGAATCCGACATCACCGTCGATCACAACAATCTTACGGTGATTCCGGTAATTCACACGACTGGAAAAAAAGGATGTTGAATTTCCGTACGAAGCCACCTGAACCCCGGCATCACTCATTTCCTTCAAAAAAGCTTTGGAAAGCTGAAAACTGCCAACGGCATCATACATAAATCTGACTGCAACACCGGCGCGAGCTTTATCGATCAGAATTTGTTTAATGCGTGTTCCAATGTGGTCCGCCCGGAAGATGTAATACTCCATATGAATGTGATGTTTAGCTTGACGGAGCTCCAACAATAACGTACCAAACGTCTCTTCACCATTAGTGAGGATACGTGTTTCTGATGCAAAGGAAATAGGAGTACGTGCTAAAGTTTTGGATAACAGCAGCAGTTTTTGGCGCGAGGGATCAAAGACTGACCAATCTTGGTGCGTACGTAAAGCGTCATTCTCAATTCTTTCGTAGGCCATAAGGTCTCTTTGTGCCTTTTTATCATATTTACGGCGTTTGAACACATTTTGCCCAAATAGAAAATAGAAGACCAGTCCCAGCACCGGGATCAACGCAAGCAATAAGATCCATGACATTGTTGTAGAAGGATTACGGTTCTCCATAAAAATAGCCAAGCTAATCGAAATGACTGTCAGAGTGGAGAAGATACTAATAATCGTTCCCGCAGTACTCCCAAAAATGCCGAAACCAAAATAATAAAATGCTATGAATGCCCCAATGATAATTATAGATTGAAGTCCTCTTCTCATACTCTACCTACCTTCTTATTCATACAAGCAACACGAAATTGACACATTTTATATATTACATGAAGAACACATTTCTTCCTAGCAAATTACTGTTTAAAGTCTATTTACGACAAAACTGTAACCCTTCTGTTCCGATATTTGTAATGCCTGGTTGTATAGAATATAATTATTCTGACCAATTAGTCAATTATAGAACCGGGTAGTCAGAAAGGAGGTTAATCCTTTAATGAATGATAAAACTGTTGATAAGCAGGAGCAGATTATTAAGATTGCTATGCAGCTATTCGCTGTAAAAGGCTCCTCGTCCACATCCATGCAAGAGATAGCTGAATTATGCGGGATTTCGAAGGGCAGTTTATATCTGGTATTTAAATCAAAAGAAGAGCTGGAGCGCAGTATCTTCCTTTATTGTTATCGGATGATTCGGGATCCCTTGTTACGTGAAGAACAGGAAACCCGACGAACACCACGTGAGAAGCTTAGGAATCAGATAGAAATTCTGCTAAGTCATGTGTACGAATTACGCGAGTTCTTGCAGCGTCAAATTCAGGAGGTTGCGGGCAAAGGATTTGATACTGAAGTCCCGGACTGGCTGCGTAGAAACAACGCTTCCTTCTTAAGATGGTTCCAGGTAAAAATGGAGTTGCTCTACGGAAAAGACGTCGTTCCCTATACCGGAGATTTATGTATGATCGGACATGGTCTCATCAAATCTTATATTGCGGTTATTTTTCGTAAGGATACGCAGGTACCTATTGCCGATATGGCAGATCATCTAATGAATTTAATGGATATGATCGTGTCTGGCTTGCTTACTAGTAAACAGGCTCCGCTAATCAACTCTGCTACTTTAGCAAACTGGATGGCGGAGAATGAGGAGAACAAACGAAAAAATCCATTACAGCTCATTAAAGAAATGAAGACTGCGATCAGTAAACTAGATAGTATAACATCCGAAGAAGCAGCCGATCTGCTGGAATCGCTCAACATTCTGGAAGGTGAAGTGCTTATCCCTCACCCGCGAAAAGCAATCATTCAGGGGATGCTGTCCAACCTCCAATCCTGCTCTGAGCTCACAGCAGAATTGGAAGAGCTGAGGAAGCTAATTGCCTCAATTCCGCACAATTCATGTGTATTTCGTTAATTGACTCTAAGAAGAGTTCGGTAGAGAGAAAGTCATGGATAGTGAGTATTATGATTTTTTATAATGGCGCCCTATTTCGTAAAGAAGAGGGCCGAGAGGAGCAGAAACGAAACTTATGAAAAGCTTAATTAATTTCTCGCTCAGGAACAAATTTGCCATTTGGCTTCTGACGATAATTATTGTGTTTGCCGGTTTATATAGCGGACTGACGATGAAGCAAGAAACCTTGCCTAATATTAGTATACCCTATCTTAGCGTAACAACCATTTATCCGGGGGCCGCACCAGAAGGCGTCGTTAATGATGTCAGCAAACCGTTGGAGCAAAAGCTCCGCAATGTGGATGGTGTAAAGACGATCACCTCCACTTCTTTGGAGAATGCCTCCAGTATCCAAATTGAATTCGATTATGGAACAAATCTGGATAATGCTACAGCAGCAGTGCGCGAATCACTAAATGAAGTCTCATTGCCAGACAATGTGCAGAAGCCTTCCATTTCCCGCTTTAGTCTTAGCTCAATGCCTGTTGTCTCCCTCAGTCTTTCTAACGGGGATACCCAGGATCTTGAGGAACTGACCCGTATTGCTGAGAACGATATTCGCCCGGCCCTGGAGGATGTTGAGGGTGTCGCTTCTATCCAAATCTCTGGTCAATACGTCAAAGAAGTATCACTCAAATTCAATCAAGATAAGCTCAATCAATATGGACTGACCGAAGATACCGTTAAAGGTATCATTCAAGGCTCTTCCCTCCGTGTTCCACTCGGACTATTCGAGATGGACAAGGCTCAAAAGGCAGTTGTCGTGGATGGCAACATCACTACCGTTGAGGATCTTAAAAATGTGACCATTCCGGTAATGCCAACTGGCGCTAACGCTGCTGGTGCTGGAGCTACTGGAGCTGCCGGCGTTGATGCTGGTGCTGCTAACGGAGCTGCTGGTGCTGGAAATGCTGCTACTGGCGGAGCTGCAAGTATGGGACTTCCAACCGTGAAGCTCGGAGAGCTGGCCACGATTGAGGTTGTGGGCAATTCCGAATCCATCTCCCGTACAAATGGTAAAGAATCGATCGGTATTCAGATTGTCAAAGCCAATGATGCCAACACTGTTGATGTTGTAAATGGTGTTAAAGACAAAACTGAAGAATTAAAAGCACAATATAAAGGCATTGACCTTACTGTTCTACTTGACCAAGGTAAGCCCATTGAGGACTCCGTAAATACGATGTTGTCCAAAGCGGTATTTGGTGCCTTATTCGCAGTAATTATCATTTTGGTGTTCCTGCGGAATATTCGTTCGACGATTATTTCTATCATCTCTATTCCATTATCCCTGCTGATCGCAGTACTGTGTCTGCGGCAGATGGACATTACGCTTAATATGATGACACTGGGAGCGATGACGGTCGCGATTGGGCGGGTAGTCGATGACTCGATTGTAGTCATAGAGAACATATATCGACGGCTCTCCTTATCTGGTGAGAAACTGAAGGGCAGAGAATTAATCAGTGCGGCCACACGTGAAATGTTCGTGCCTATCATGTCCTCTACAATTGTAACCATCGCGGTGTTCTTACCACTTGCTTTGGTTAGTGGTATGGTTGGTGAGCTGTTCTTGCCTTTCGCTCTAACCATGGTCTTCGCCCTGCTCGCTTCATTAGTAGTTGCGATTACCCTAGTTCCTGCAATGGCTCACTCGTTGTTCCGTAATGGATTGAAAGGTAAAAAAACTCACAGCGAGAAACCAGACAAACTTTCTGCTGGTTATCAAAAGATTCTGAACTGGTGCCTTTCTCATAAGCTCGTTACGTTTGGAGTTGCCGTTCTTCTCCTTGCAGGCAGCTTGTTCTTAATCAAACCTATTGGTGTAAGCTTTATGCCATCCCAAGAGGATAAAACCGTAATGCTTACTTATTCACCAAAGGCTGGACAACGGATTGAGGAAGTTCAAGAGCAAGGTCTGAAAGCTGAAAAATACATTTTAGCGCAGAAGCATATAGACAAAATGCAATATTCCATTGGCGGCGGAAGCCCGATGGGTATGGGTGGATCCAGCAATTCAGGACTATTTTTTATCGTTTATGATAGTGACACTCCTGATTTTGAAGCTGTTAAAGAGAAGCTTATTGAAGGTTTGACCGCAGAAGTGCCAGATGGTGTATGGGGTGACATGTCCGCTCTGATGAGTGGAGGCATGGGTGGAAGCACTCTGACCGTGAATGTATTCGGAGATGAACTGGATCAGCTGAAGCCGGTCGCGGATGAGATTGCCTCAATCGTACAGGCTGACACCACTAATTTCAAAGACGCAGAAACAAGTCTCAAGGAAGCTTACGATCAATATACGATTGTAGCGGATCAACAGAAGCTTAGCTCCCTTGGACTTACAGCCGGACAAATTGCGATGAAGCTGAGTCCAGCAGGCACACGTCCAGTGCTCACAGAAGTAGAATTGGACGGCAAGAACTACAAAGTCTATATCGAAACAGATAAAGAAACGTATAAGAGCATTAAAGAAATGGAAGAGGCTACTTTGACTTCCCCACTAGGCATCTCCGTGCCAATCGGGCAAGTCGCTAAAATTGAAAATGGCTCCTCCCCTGACTCGATTACTCGTATGGACGGTAAAATGAAGGTAGATGTTACTGCCGAAATTATTTCGAGTGACGTGAATAGCGCTTCGAACAGCGTGAAAGAAAAAATAGACGCTATGGAATTGCCTGATGGTGTAACTGTTACCTTCGGCGGTGTAACCGAGCAGATTAATGATACGTTTGGTCAATTAGGAATTGCTATGGCGGCTGCTATTGCCATCGTATACTTCGTGCTTGTGGTTACATTTGGCGGTGGATTAGCACCATTCGCTATCCTGTTCTCACTTCCTTTCACAGTGATCGGGGTACTCGTTGCCCTTCTGATCGCTGGGGAAACCTTAAACGTGTCCTCGCTCATGGGTGCGCTGATGTTGATTGGTATCGTAGTAACGAATGCGATTGTCCTTATCGACCGCGTTATTCATAAGGAAAAAGAAGGCCTCACTACGCGTCAAGCCTTGCTTGAAGCAGGTGGCACACGTTTACGTCCAATCCTGATGACTGCACTTGCAACGATTGGTGCATTGCTGCCATTGGTTACTGGACTTGAAAACAGTGCTGGAATTATCTCCAAGGGCCTCGGCGTGACCGTAATCGGTGGTTTGGTCAGTTCCACGCTGCTGACACTTGTAGTAGTGCCAGTCGTGTATGAATTCCTGATGAAATTCCGCAGCAAAAAGGTAATTGATTAGAACTATGATGTGAACAAGTAAATAGGCTCAAACGAGAGGCTGTCTCCAAAGTAGTGAATTCTACTTATGAGGCAGCTTCTTTTTTTTAGTAAAAGGCTGCACAGCGGATTCTTGCCTTAGCCAATAGACTGTGTGCTGTGCCAATTGTTCAACGCCATTAGGTTGGGTGGTGAGTAGGGAGAGTTGAGCGGTGAAAAATACGTGATGAGTGATAGCTGATGTACTGTGGGTGCTGTATAATATGCGATATGCAGTGGGCTATGAACGGTGGACGAAGTACCGTGGGCGATGTGCGGAGTGGATCTTAAACTAATTAGGGCGAAAATCCCTGAAAAAAGCCAATATTCGCTCTAAATGAACGAAATTAGGGAATTCCTCCCTGATAATAAGGGGGATTTCTTTAATTACCGCCGAATCAGCTATATTTTAGGGAGGTTTTCCCTAATTATTAGTCTAATGACCAGAAACTCTAGAATTTCAGGGAGAAATTGCCCAATTATTCTATCGGCGCTTGAGTTAGGCAACAATAAGGCGCTTCGGTTGGTACTTCAATTACTACTTCAGTTGGTGCTTCAGCCTCTACTTCTATCGGAGTTTAATTAGATCATCACTAGGATGCTTCCCACGGTACTTCTATTTGTGCTTCTACAGAGCTTCTATTAAAGCTTCATATCTACTTGACCAGCACGCAAAAGCCCGACCTATCAATTAGGCCGGGCTTTCTAATATTAAATGCTTGTAGCTGCACTGCTCTCCAATGAAGCTCTCCAGGAACGAAGCATTTGCAGATCAAGTGGCAGAAATTCCTCAAGCATATGTGAGAGGCCTAGATATAGCGGACTATCCGTTGCTGCATTCAGTTTCTGACAGAACTGCGGTGTCCATTGCAGTAGATGCTTTTCCAAAAAGGACTCCTGAATATCAAGCAGCTCCATAGCACTTCTTATTGAAAAGCTATT
The DNA here is from genome assembly GCF_045040615.1 of Paenibacillus sp. FSL H8-0175. Lineage (NCBI taxonomy): Bacteria > Bacillati > Bacillota > Bacilli > Caryophanales > Paenibacillaceae > Paenibacillus > Paenibacillus sp. FSL H8-0175. The sequence goes on from NZ_CP150299.1 coordinate 6,775,404, forward strand.
GTAAAGCATACGCTCATGCATGACTGCCATAAATTCGAGCTCAATAGCAATATGATCATCGGCTTCACCATTACACTTATTGAATACAATTCCAGCGGAGGTGTACACATCCGCAAGCACGTTACAGAAATCCTCCGAGCGTCCTAAAATCGCTGCTTCGCGCAATTTAAAAGAACTAACGGACTGTTCTTGCATAAGCCGTTTATATTCTTTGCTCTCTTTCTCGCATATCATTGGCAGCTTGTTCGGTTCCTGACTCAAATAGCGCTTCAGCTCCCGACCGCCTTCCGTCATCTCAGCCGCTACACTCATCTGGCGATTGCGGCTCCATTGAGCCACTAGAGAGAGTGATGGTTTTCTACCCAAAAAATCCACTAAAAGCTGATATATTAATCCCCGACTTTCCAACCAACGGCTAAAAGCCTCCGGAACGGTGAGCGATGGAACAGTATGTGTACTCATTTTGCAAATCCTCCTCAATGGTTTCCCGGTCACTCTCCGTCACATTACCGACGTGCGGTTTCCGGTATCCTATCTGTTTTCGCAAAAGTGAACGTTAAAACTAATCCGCACCTAGATTATATCGGATATTAAAAGCGCTTTCCGTGAGCATTCTATGTCTAAAAACTTTATTTGTCGTACTTTTGTCACACTTTCCGTTGTTCAATATGCGTTATCTTCTTATCTAGTTTGTCCAGTTTTATGTAATGAAACCCTGTCGTCCAGAACTTTGCTCATTGACGTGAATCCAAGCGATCTTTAAAATTCTAAACAAGTATAAACAACTTTGCGTTCTGTCCTATTAGGGACGTTATGCGTGTATACGAGAAAGTATAAGAGCAATTTATCAGCCAGATTTAAAGGAAGGGAGCAACGCCATGGAGCCGCTGACGGACCCTTTTGGACGTTTACACGATTACATCCGCATTTCGGTTACCGACCGCTGCAACCTGCGTTGCATCTATTGTATGCCAGCGGAAGGGATGCAATTCCAACCGCAGGACGAGATTCTGAGTTACGAGGAAATTACCGCAGTCGTTAAGTCGCTAGCCCCTCTTGGATTACGTAAAGTACGACTAACTGGTGGAGAACCTCTTGTCCGCAAAGATCTGGAAAAGCTTGTTGCTATGATATCTGCGATCCCAGGTATAGAAGATATTTCGCTGACTACAAATGGTTTAATGCTTCCAGCCAAAGCAGCACAGCTAAAAGAAGCCGGTCTGTCACGGGTAAACATCAGCCTAGACTCCTTACGGCAGGATCGATTTTCTATGATTACTCGTGGCGGCGAAGTCGCCAAGGTATTAAAGGGGATCGAGGCCGCACAAGCCGCCGGACTTCAACCGATAAAGCTTAACGTTGTATTGATGAAAGGAATTAATGACGACGAAATCAAAGACTTCATCTCCCTTACGCTGGAGAGTCCTCTAAATGTACGCTTTATAGAATACATGCCGATTGGCAGTGCTACTGATGCTTGGCGCCAAACTTATCTGCCTCTGGAAAGGGTTGTAGAAGCTTGTACTGAGGCTGGTTGGGAAACGGAAGCGGCAGAAATGCCCTCCGGGAATGGCCCTTCCCAGAATCGGCGGGTTGTCGGAGCCCTTGGTACATTCGGCCTGATTCATCCGGTGAGCGAGCACTTCTGCGATAATTGCAACCGCCTGAGACTTACCGCAGATGGGCACATCAAAGCTTGCCTGTATTGGGCAGATGAATACAATGTCCGTCCTTTAATAAGCGATCCTGCTGCTGTGCAGGCCTTATTCCGGAAAGCGCTGGGCAACAAACCCCATAATCATGAAATGGCCTTAGCTCTGGAGAAAAAAGCACAGAGCCACACGCCGACAGCTCGGCGCATGTCTCAAATTGGTGGATAAACGTTCATCCCGGTATTATAGTTCCTCTTTTGATTGCATAAATACAAAAACGCCGCTTTCCCACTGAACAATCTGGGAAAGCGGCGTTGTGCTTAAAGCTTAGCGATGAGCTATTCAATCACTATTAGAGAGATAGAGCTTCGAGCAGCTTAGAAATAGTCGCCGCCGCCTCGGCTCTTGTAGCCTTTTTCTCAGGACGGAAGGTATTGTCTTCGAATCCACCCAGAATACCGGCTTCAGCTGTTTTTCACATACAGCAAGTTTATTTCATTCGTACTGGCAAGCTCACCTTGAACGCTGTCCCATCCCCCGGGCGACTATTTGCAGTTACCTTACCTTCATGCAGCTCAACGATTTTTTTAACCAATGACAGACCTAGTCCACTACCGCCACCACTTGCGGTTCTAGCTTTATCTGCCTTATAGAAACGCTCGAAGATCCGAGGCAGATCTTCCTCCGAGATGCCAATCCCGCTATCTTGAATCTCCACCTCTACCTGCTCATCGACCATGCGAAGGCTAATATGGATGCAACCGTTCTGCGGAGTAAACTTGATACTGTTATGCAGCAGATTAGTCCAAACCTGACTCATTAAATCTTTTACAGCAGATACATTCACTTCTTCCAGTTCAGCCTCTACCTCTATTTTTTTCTCCAACCACTGTGGTTCAGAAGCCAGAATCGTATCTCTAAGCTGCTTATCCAGGCGGTAAATCTGATTTTCAAACGGAAAATTGCCCGATTCAAGCGCGGACAGCTTCAATAAATTATCACTAAGCCCAGATACACGGGTACTCTCAGCCACTATAATATTAAGGTAGTGCCTCCTGCTCTTCACACTCAGAGTTTCATCCTGCAGTGCAAGAGCAAACCCCCGAATAGAGGTTAGCGGAGATTGAATTTCATGCGATACATTAGAGATAAAATCCTGACGCATGGTCTCCATCTGGCTCAGTTCGCTGGCCATTACGTTGATACTCTCTACAATCTCACCGAAATCACCGTAGTCCTTAGTATTATCCAGTACCACATTGAAATCGCCCTTAGCAATCCGCCCTAAACCTTCGATAATCGATTTATAAAAAACACGTTCCCAGCCCCGGAATAACTTGGAGGTTACCAATGCCATCAAAAACAAAATCACAATTCCGACCATCACGCCGATTAACTGGGTCAAATACTCCGAAGAGGGGCGTCCAACCCTGCCATATATCCAGTTCATCAAGAAATAAGCTGCACTCCAGCTAATCCCAACACCACCGAAGTAAATAAAAGTCATCCCAATCCGCTTAAGAAGCTCCTTAAACCGGTTCATGCCTCTGCCTCCAGCCGATAGCCTAATCCGCGGATGGTACGAATAACAAACCCGTATTTATCAGGAGCGAACCGTTCGCGTAAACGGTTGATATGCACATCGAGCGTCCGCTCATTCCCTTCAAAATCATAACCCCATATCTCTTCGATTAGCCTGTCTCTAGTCAATGTCTGCCCCGGATAGCTGCCCAGCTTAAATAACAGTTCAAATTCCTTAAGCGGCAAGGTGACTTCTCCATACTCTGAGGATACCTCGTAGGTTTTACGATTCATTCGCAGCCGGCCAATCCCCACACTTTGTGCAGCAGAGATTTGGTAGCGTTTGAGCAGCGCCTTTACTCGCGCAATAAGCACCACTGGCTCAAAGGGTTTGACGAGATAGTCATCACTTCCCAGCTCAAAGCCCTTCACAATTTGTGAGGTCTCTCCCTTAGCCGTCAGCATCAATATCGGAAAATCATAGGTTTGGCGCATCTTCCGGCACAGCTCCCAGCCATCCAAATTGGGCATCATCACATCAATAATGGCTAAGTCTATGTTATGGCTCTCCAGAATCTGAAGAGCCTCCAATCCATCAGAAGCTCCATAGATGTCATCCATCCCCTCAGCTCTCAGAAATACTTCTACCAATTCGCGGATGTGCGGATCGTCGTCCGCTACTAGTATTTTTGTCATGTATCACTGGAGCCTCCTCTTTATTGTCTTGAATCTCAAGGTTATTCATCTGCAGCTGCTGGGTGGCAAATTCACGATATAGCTCATGGTTTTCCAGCAGTTCTTCATGTCTTCCCATCCCGGTAATCTGGCCCTTTTCCATAAAAATAATCTGCTCAGCATTTACAACAGTAGCCAAACGGTGCGCAATTACAATCGTAGTCCGGCCCTTCATCAAATTGGACAGTGCCTTCTGCACTACGGCCTCTGATTGGCTATCCAGACTGGAGGTCGCCTCATCAAGCATAAGAATCTTTGGATTCCGCAGCAGCGCTCTAGCAATAGCAATCCGTTGCCGCTGTCCACCCGAGAGCTTCACACCTCTCTCACCGACATCCGTATTATATCCTTCAGGAAGCTCATCGATAAAGCCATCTGCATAAGCCATTGCTGCTGCTGCGCGCATCTCCTCCATGCTAACGTCTCGATCCAATCCATAGGTTAAATTCTCAGCAATCGTACCTGCCAACAATGGGCTTTCCTGTGAGACGTACCCGATCAGTTTCCGCCATGAGCGTAATGAGAAGGTTGACACTGGTTTATCGCCTAGCTTAACCATACCTTTCTGAGGCTCATAGAATCGTTCGAGCAGTGAAAATAATGTAGTCTTGCCTCCCCCGCTCGGTCCAACAATAGCCGTCACCTGACCCGGAAGCATCCGGAAGCTTACATCGGTTAGCACATTCTCACCATTTTTATATCCAAAGCTTAGATCTTCTACCGAGATAGGACCCTCTGCACCGTTCGCCTCTTCCTGGCCCTCATATACCTCCTCTTCTGCTGCCAGGGTTTCAATAATGCGCTCTGATGCCCCTTTAGCTTTCTGAATCTGTGTAAAGAACGTGGTCAATTGAGTAAGCGGCATAATAATCTGAATAAGATACAGGATAAAGGCTACCAGCTCTCCAGCTGTCAAAGCCCCGGAAGATACCTGCATTCCGCCATAACCGATAATGACCACAAGTAACATCATAAAGACAAAAGAGACCAGTGGGCTGATCATAGCGCTGATTTTGCCTTCACGAATACCAAAGGAGAGCAGGTTCATAATTCCGGTTTTGCCTGCTTCGTACTCTTTTTTCTCTGCACCCGAGGATTTCACCAGACGGATCTCTGACAATACACCACTAAGTGTGGCGGTAAAAGAAGCTGTTTCGTCCTGCATGCCTTTGGAGATTTTGTACATCTGCCGTCCAAGTGGCACCAAAATCAACGCAGATAGTGGAAGAACGGTGAACAGAACAAGGGTCATCTTCCAGTTTAAAAATAACAGCACAGCAATGGAGCCCACAATGGAAATCACTCCGGTAAATAAGCTGGCCAGATGTTCAGAGATCAGCGTTTTGATGATCCCTGTATCATTCGTCATCCGGCTGACGCTTTCTCCTGTCCGATTATCATTGTAATAAGCTACTGGCAACACTAAAAATTTACGCCATAACCGGTCACGAAGACCTGCAACCATCTTCTGGCCTACATAATTCAGGAGATAGATAGAGATTCCCCCGGCGATCGTCTGCGCGATAAAAGCACCCGCTATGCCTGCAATTTGCAGCTTGCTGACAGAAGCCAAAGAAAAGCCATCCACCAGATTTTTGGTAAACATTGGGATCACCAGACTAACCAATGTCGAGATCATGCTTAGTGCAATGGCTATTGCCAATAAGCCGTATGAAGGCTTGGTTTCTTTTAATAATGTGAGGAATGGCTTCAGCGCCGTTTTCCCCTTAGCTTCGGATTTTTTCATGCAAAAACTCCCCTTTTCTTGGTGAATCTGCGAGAAGAATGTATCTTCTCTGTTTCGCTTAACCCCATCCTAGCCCTGAATTGTAAACTGAAGTTAAACCCATTGATTCTCTTTTATACAAACGTAGATAGGGTAATCCTCAGGCATATTCCTAGTAAGGAAGAGCAAACTCCTAACATTTCTGCCACCCGTAAACTTGTTATATGCGTTTTTTGTCACTTAGCGGATCAAATTTAAATAAACGTTAAAAAAATGTAAAAAAGTAAAAAAGGAAGTTTGTATCCCTTTTCAACACGTGTTACAGTGATAGAAGGGCCTAATATTGGTCAGTATATCCATGCAAGACATCTAGTGGGAAAGGAGTGACGCATTTGCGGAAAGGCGTTAACTATCCATCTTCTTTCACGTCTTTAAAATGGTTCAATTTTTTTGTATACGGAACCATGGTCCTCTTCTCCAGCTTCTTTCAACTATACCTGCTGGATGTAGGGATGAACAAATTAGAGATCGGTGCCGTATTTTCTATGGGTGCGCTAGTATCCATCTTTGCAAATCCATTCTGGGCAATCTGGACTGACCGATACCAGAATATCCGGAGAATCGTTTTGCTTATGTTAATCGGAACGTTAGTGTTATCCCAGCTTATGTTTCGGGCAAATACATATGAGATGATCTACATCTCCATTCTTTTGTTCTATTTCTTCCAAGGACCGTTATTTGCTCAGAGCAATACGATGATTCTCAGCTATATTGACGGAACTAACTATCGCTTCCGTTCTTTTCGGCTTTGGGGTTCATTGGGGTGGGCACTAATTGCAATTGCCGCCGGATTGGTCCTTGATTGGGCTGGTGTATCTATCTTGTCCTATCTGTTTGCAGGCTTACTATGTGCATCAATGTTATCCATTCTTGCATTACCGAAACTTAACCATACCATTGGCATGGCTCCTATGCCGTATAGAGGCTTCAGCAAACTAATTTATAATCCCTTTTTCTTGTGTTTCATATTGTTTGGTATCCTAGTTTCCATACCGAACACCATGAACACTACATTCATGTCTTTGTATATTACGGACCTAGGCGGCTCCAAGGGAATGATTGGTCTCGCAGTATTCCTCTCCTCTATTTTGGAAGTGGGTGTATTTGTTCTCTGCGACCGATTCCTTAAACGTAAAATATCTGTTCTGCTCGGCTGGCTTGCGCTGGTTAGCGCTTTATTCGTACTACGATGGTGGTTCATGGCGGACGCGACTACAGCCCTCCAAGTAGTGCTCATTCAAATTTTACACTGCATAACATTTGGTGGTTTCTTCTATGTAGGCACTCAACTGACCATGCTTCTTATTCCAAGACCTTACCGTGCTTCAGGACAAGCGCTCTACACACTGACTTGGAGCGGTATAGCCGGTATTGTTGGAGGAGTTCTCGGAGGGTGGATGTATCAAAATCTAGGGGCACAGAGCATGTATCAAGCGGGTGTCTTCTTGACACTGTTTGGAACGCTAGGCTTTACTTTCATGTGGCTCTTTGTAAACCGTGGAGGCTACCGGCCCCCTACAGAGGATGAGGAAGAACTCTCTCACATCGAAATATTATAAGCGAAAATATAAAAAACAGGCTCAAACGTACCTAAACGGGACGTTTGAGCCTGTTTTATTATAAAGAACCTGAACGAATCAAGTGTTAGCCTTGTTTTGGAGGCTGAAATGAACTCTTCAGTGAAACGATAAGATTGAATACGAGATGCCCAGGCGCCGAATATTTGCTATCTACATTAAAATAGCCATGACGGAAGAACTGGAATTTATCCTGAGCCACACTGTCCTTAAGCGCGGGTTCCACAAAACCTTGTAAGATTTCAATGGATTTAGGATTAAGCTGATCCAAGAAGCTAGGCTCCGCTTTCTCTACCGTGGAATCCAGACCTTCAACTTCTGCAGCTTCATCTACTTCTTCAGCAGAAATCAGTGGCTCGTATAAACGGAATTCTGCAGGCACAGCTTGACTAGCTTCTACCCAGTGCAGAGTACCTTTTACCTTACGGCCTGTAAATCCACTGCCACTCTTTGTTTCCGGATCATACGTACAATGCAGTTCAACAACCTCGCCATTCTCATCTTTAATGACTTCATTACATTTGATGAAATAAGCATGCTTCAGGCGTACTTCATTGCCGGGGAACAAGCGGAAATATTTATTGGGCGGATTCTCCATAAAGTCGTCGCGCTCAACATAAATCTCACGAGAGAACGGAATTTGGCGTACACCCATTTCTTCATTCTCTGTATTATTCTCCGCTTCAAGCCATTCTGTTTGGCCTTCCGGATAATTGGTGATAACAACCTTAAGCGGACGAAGTATAGCCATGGTGCGAGGCACAGTTAACTTAAGGTCTTCCCGGATAAAGTGCTCCAGCATTTGCAGGTCCACTAGACCCTGACTCTTGGAGATCCCTGCTTCGTACACGAATTTACGAATCGCTTCCGGCGTATATCCTCTGCGGCGCAGGCCGGAGATCGTTGGCATCCGCGGATCGTCCCAGCCATCCACATGTTTTTCGTCTACCAGCAGCTTCAGCTTACGTTTACTAGTCATGGTTTGAGCGAGATTCAGACGGCCGAATTCATATTGATGCGGAACAGAAGGCATCTCACATTCCGCTACGACCCAATCATAAAATGGGCGTTGATCTTCAAACTCAAGCGAACAAAGGGAGTGAGTTACTCCTTCAATAGCGTCCTCAAGTGGATGAGCGAACGTGTACATCGGGTAGATGCACCATTTATCCCCTGTATTATGGTGATGCGCATGAGTAATCCGATAGATGACAGGATCACGCAGATTAATATTTGGTGATGCCATATCGATCTTGGCACGAAGAACCTTCTCACCATCTTTGAATTCCCCTGCCCGCATACGGCGGAACAGATCCAAATTCTCTTCGATACTGCGCTCACGATGTGGACTGTTCTGTCCTGGCTCTGTCAGCGTTCCCCGCAATTGGCGAATTTCATCCGCGCTGAGGTCATCTACATAAGCTTTGCCTTTAGTAATTAATAATTCGGCACGTTTGTACATTTCTTCAAAATAATCCGATGCAAAACGCAGCTCTTCCCATTCATAGCCCAGCCACTTTACATCTTCCTGAATGGAGTTCACATATTCCGTATCTTCTTTGGCAGGATTCGTGTCGTCAAATCTTAGGTTAGTCTTGCCACCGAACTCGTCCGCCAGTGTAAAGTTAATCCAAATCGCCTTGGCATGTCCGATATGTAAGTAACCGTTCGGCTCCGGCGGAAAGCGTGTGACAACTTCTTTTACTTTACCCGTACGGAGGTCTTCGGTAATAACATTTTTAATAAAATTGGAGGGGGTAGTACGGTTCTCCACAGCTATCAACCTTTCGTTCTGTAGTGTTACACTACTTCTTGTATAAACATGTTTCCTACTAATATACCCGTTAACTGTAGATTGTTCAATAAAAGGGGGCACATGGCCTGGATCAATTTTTAGCATCTTTAGACCTTTTGACTTCTCTGCGGGCGATAGAGTAGCATGATAATCATAAGAAAAAATCCATAATCATACATAAGGCCTTGTGCCGAAAAGGAGGCAACTGCTTGTTTAATTATGTCATCGACGAAGAGCTTATCTTAAAGCCACTCATGCCTGAGCATGCTAGGCACATATTCGCGTTAGTGGAGCGCTCGCGGGAACGACTTAGGCAATGGCTTCCTTGGGTTGATGCCGTTACGGAACAGGATCACACCCTTAATTTCATTAAAAATGCTATAAAACAAGGCACCGACAATGGCGCCTTCACTGCTGGACTTTGGGTCCGCGGCGAGCTCGCTGGCGTCATTGGGTATCACCAGATTGACTGGCATAACCGTTCCGTAGGGATTGGTTATTGGCTTGGTGATGGATATGAAGGCAAAGGTTATATGACCAGTGCCTGCCGAGTTCTAGTAGACTACGCCCTGCTGGAAATGGAGCTGCAGCGGGTAGAAATTCGCTGCGCAACCGCCAACGTAACTAGCCGGGCAATTCCTGAACGGCTTGGTTTTGTGCTCGAAGGTGTGATCAGACAGGCAGAAAAGCTGCCCGATGGCTACGTGAATCACGCCGTATATGGTTTATTACGTAGTGAGTGGCAGCTGCTCGGCTAAGTTACTTAAGCAAAGCAAAGTTAAACAAACACGCAAGCAGAAATAAACCTGGCTGGCATACGCCCCCAGGTTTATTTTATTGAGCAGACCAAGATTAGATCTCTGGCATACCCAGCTGTTTTCGAAACTTGTTCCGTACTACGGCTGAGAGGGCTTCCAGCTCCACAAGCTCTGCCAGAGCAGCCTCCTCTTGCAGCCCAACCTGCATTAAATGCAGTACATGCGCCACGGAAGCATGGCTGTCTCCGTTTTCTTTTTTGACAATTGCATCGCCGGTTGAAATCATTCCTTCACGAAGTACACGCAAGTAAAATCCGCTATACCTTGTATCCAGAACTTGAGCCGGAAGATCTGCGGGTCCATGCTTTTGTGAGATTTTGAAGCAAGGATATCTTGGCTGGCTAACCTGAAGCAGAGTGGTGCCTATTTCATATACATCGCCAATACACACCTCTATCTCCAGCAGACCCGTTGTGGTGATATTTTCTCCGAAAGCCGAGTACTCCAGTTTCTTTCCCAGCTGCTGTTCCCAATAAGGATAGTGCTCAATGGGATAGGCGCACACCGCCTTGTCAGGACCTCCATGATGTTTAAGATCTGCCTGACCATCTCCAACAAATCCATTGATATGAAGCTGAACTGATCCTTCTACAGGCGTTTTATAAATTCCGGTCTCCAAAGGTTTTCCCCGATAATCCACCGTCACCGGCCGACCGACATTAAGCGAGACGATCTCCATATCCATTTCCTCCTGTCAGCATGCAGCTCATAAATATCTCATCCACATAACGGCCGCCAAGATAAAACTCCTCCCGCAGACGTCCCTCTTCCACAAAACCGCATTTCCGATAAAAAGAAATCGCTGATTCATTACAGGATAATACACGCAGGCGAAGCTTACGAATAGCATGCGCCGCAGCATGTTCCTTAATGGCTTCCATGAGCTGCCGGCCAATGCCTAAACGTTGATAGTTCGGATGAACAGCAATATTAACCTCGCACACATGCCGGTTGCTCTCCATTCTACTAGGGCAGCCAAACCCGACATATCCACATAGCTTGTCATCTTGCAGCGCTACGAGCTGAGAGCCCGGGGGAGCATTCAGTAAGAAATCTTCTTGTGAGCGCCACAACATAGGTCCCGGGCTAGTGTCCTCTGTCCAAATTAGATGGTCCAGATCAATCAGTTCTCGCACGTCTTTAATCTCTGAGGGTCTAATAGTTAACCTTGCCTTGTTGATTTGTTTCATAAGATGTACACCCCTTGCCTTGCACCTCTATAGAATTCACAGCAGATGTTGGAATCCACTGTGTATAGTTATCTTACGGACCGCTCTAACGAATGGCCTTTACGATTGACTAAAGCATGGATGACGAAAAATCCTACAGACAGCAGCGCCATCGCACAGGCCAGCCAGGCTGTCGGTGCCAAACCACCGCTATCATACAGTCTGCCCATGAAGTAAGGGCCAATGACTCTCCCGACTGCACCTATCCCTCCGCTTAGTCCCAAATAAAATGGTGCGCTGCGCCCCGCATGATCCGAGATAAAGGATGGCATCGCTGGAGAAATCAGCATTTCTCCCAGTGTAGCAAGCACCATTCCGAGCACTAAGCCAGGATAATTAGGCATCCACAAAAGAAACGCATAGCCACCCAAATAAAACAGGGCACTTGCAGTCATTTGCGCCGTTGAGGTAGACGCGAACCAGCGCTTAATCATTGTTACCAATGGCTGAGCTGCAAAAATCAAAATACCGTTCAGTGTCCAGAGAAAACCATAAGTTTTCTTAGGCCAGCCCTCTGAAATAATGAACGGAGATACCCCTGTATTCCAGATAGAGTTACCGAGAAGCAGGAACAAAGAACCGATCCCCATATAAAGATAAATACGAGTATGCCCCATTAGCTTCCACGTGGATTGTTTCTCTGGTTCATTCTTCTGATGCCCCATTACCTCATGCGCAGGTTCTCCACCGATTTTCTTCAGATATATAAAAAAGAAACCCGCAAATACCGCCGAAGTTACACCATTCATTACAAAGCTTAGCATATAGGAAATATCGGCCAAAAAACCACTTAATGCCGTCCCCAGTGCTACACCAATATTATTGGCGACATAAATAACATTAAACAGCTCACCACGTTGCTTCGTGAAACGAAAGCCGATAAATGCCTGAATGGCAGGTAATGATAAGGAATTAAATAATCCTACCAGTCCCATTGCTACCATAAATAACGTCCAGTTGTTACTAGCTGCCGGCAAGGTGAACAGTGCCAAAGCATTCATGGCGAGCGCTCCGACAATCAGCCGGTTAACGCCTACCTTATGATAGAGTGAGCCCCCGAGTAGTTGACCCACGATCCCACCAACCGATTGAATAAGAATCACCAGTCCAGCATCTGACATGCTGCGTCCAAGCTCATCAAATACATACATCGTAACGAGCGGCCACATCAGCGCACTACCTGTTGCGTTAATTAGGCTGGCAATTAGAAATATTTTCACTTCTTTTGGATATGCCTGTAAAAACTTCATAAGTAGTGTACATCCCCTGTTATATATGTGTCATTAATTCATCCAGTATCATCCCAAAACAGGGCTATGAGCAAGCATACACATTGACGTTTTATCGTGATAAAGTATACATGAAATCTAGAGGATAAGACGCACATATCGCATGAAATATCCCGTCTCCCTTGGGGTTCACGTCCGCAGTCCTCCCTAGTTCTAATATCTATTCTTATTTTAAAGCCGTGGCTGTCGTCCGTAAAGCAAACTAAACAAGAAGAAACTGATTCGCTTTTAGAAAGACGGGGTAATAGAGCCTAGAAACACTCCCCCTTCAAAATTCGCCGTGATCCGATTTCGTTCCCCCGAGCGCGGATATATCACGGCGGATTTTTTTGTGTCTACATAACAAAAAGCACCCCTAAAACATTAACGCCACCAATAAGGCAGACCTTGAATGTTCTATGGAGTGCTCTATAAGACGAGCTTAAGCGTGTTTTTTGACACTGCTGCCGGACATGCTATCTACGGATTGAATAGCCGTAGGTGCTTTACGCAAGTATGCCATCCAATAGGCAGCTGCGACAAATATTGCTCCACCCGTTAGATTGCCGAGCCAGACGGGAACAAAGTTAGTGAAGTATTGCCCCCATGAATAATAACCTTCAAAAATAGCTGCTGGAATTAGGAACATGTTAGCTACAACGTGCTGGAATCCTATCGCAACAAAGGCCATCGTCGGGAACCAAATACCAAGGATTTTGCCGCTGAAGTTATCTGCTCCATAGGAGAGCCATACGGCCAGCGCAACGAGCCAGTTACAGCCGATACCCGAAACAAATGCCGGAAAGAATTCTGCATCGATTTTATGACCAGCCATATCCACCAATTTTTCTAAATACACACCCTCTGAAGTTAAACCCACCACATGACCGAAGAAATAAGCTACAAATAATGCCCCTGCCAGATTACTAATCGTAATGAGCAAAAGATTCTTCACAACTTCCCAGAAAGAAATCTTCTTAGCCATAAAAGCGAGCGGCACGGCCATCATATTCCCTGTCAGCAGTTCTCCACCTGCAAGGAGTACCATGATCAGCCCAACGGGGAAGACTGCGGCTCCGATAAAGTTAGCAATGGAACCCCATTCCTGTGGTGCGCCAGCAATGACGCGAATATCTAATAAAAACCCGAGCGCAATAAACGCTCCTCCCAAAAAGCCCAGAATAAGTACGGTACTTAGCGGATTATGAGCTTTTTTTATGCCGTTCTCTACAGTTACTTCGGCAATTTGCTGCGGTTTGCTATAAGCCATGGTTCCTATCCCCTTCATCTATTTACTTCAAATTTGTTCCTTTATGACCATTGTAGCGTGTCGTAAAACACATTAACGTGATAATTATCACTTTGAGAAAACTAAGTGAAAGTTTTCACTGACATGTCAAATTTACTGCGACCTGTGCACAAATAGAAGTTTGCGACTGGCCTACTAAGCCAGCATATCTTGTTTCGTTGGATTACATTTGAGCGTACGCAGCAGCTATCGGACACCGTTGACCCTATATGCAGCTATATCTCACTGGAGCTATACCTAACTGGAGTCATACCTCACTATCGTCATACTTCACTATCGGCATTCTATCGGACTCGGATGACTCTAATCTTAGCTTTTGAGCATATTTGGCCCACACCCGGACATCGGACTCAGATAACCTTATTTGTAACTTTCGAGCACATTTGACTCGCTATCGGACCCCATAGTCGCTATTAGCACCAAAAACACACTAGTTGTACCTCGTTCTATGTAATAGCTGCACTGGAGTCCGAAATCACGCTCAAACGGCGATTAATTGCTAAATAGCGGCTTCTGAGTCCGGATAATTCTGAGGTGGGCGGTTTCTCAACATGATCGGACTCAGTTGACCCTATTTGTAGCTTTCGAGCACATTTGGCTTGCTATCGGACCCCATAGTCGCTATTGGCACCAAAAACACACTAGTTTTAACTCGTTCTATGTAATAGCTGCACTGGAGTCCGAAACCACGCTCAAACGGCGATTATTTGCTAATTAGCGGCTTCTGAGTCCGAAAGCTTCTGCGGGGGGCGATGTCTCAGCACGATCGGACCCAGTTGACCCTAATCGTAACTTTCGAGCACAATTGGCTCGCTATCGGACCCCATAGTCGCTATTAGCACCAAAAACACACTAGTTGTACCTCGTTCTATGTAATAGCTGCACTGGAGTCCGAAATCACGCTCAAACGGCGATTAATTGCTAAATAGCGGCTTCTGAGTCCGGAAAATTCTGAGGTGGGCGGTTTCTCAGCATGATCGGACTCAGTTGACCCTATTCGTAGCTTTCGAGCACATTTGGCTTGCTATCGGACCCCATAGTCGCTATTGGCACCAAAAACACACTAGTTTTAACTCGTTCTATGTAATAGCTGCACTGGAGTCCGAAATCACGCTCAAACGGCGATTAATTGCTAAATAGCGGCTTCTGAGTCCGGAAAATTCTGAGGTGGGCGGTTTCTCAGCATGATCGGACTCAATTGACCCTAATCGCAACTTTCGAGCACATTTGGCTTGTCATCGGACCCCATGGTCGCTATTAGCACGAAAAACACACTAGTTGTACCTCATTCTATGTAATAGCTGCACTGGAGTCCGAAATCACGCTCAAACGGCGATTATTTGCTATATAGCGGCTTCTGAGTCCGATAAATTCTGCGGAGGGCGGTGACTCAGCACGATCGGACTCAGTTGACCCTATTCGTAACTTTTGAGTACATTTGGCTTGCCATCGGACCCCATAGTCGCTATTGGCACCAAAAACACACTAGTTGTACCTCGTTCTATGTAATAGCTGCATTGGAGTCCGAAACCACGCTCAAACGGCGATTATTTGCTAATTAGCGCCTTCTGAGTCCGAAAGCTTCTGCGGAGGGCGATAACTCAGCACGATCGGACTCAGTTGACCTTATACGTAGCTTTTGAGCACATTTGGCTCGCTATCGGACCCTATAGTCGCTATTGGCACGAAAAACACACTAGTTGTCCCCCATTCTATGCAATAGCTGCATTGGAGTCCGAAACCACGCTCAAAAGGTGATTAATTGCTAAATAGCGCCTTCTGAGTCCGAAAGCTTCTGCGGAGGGCGATGACTCAGCACGATCGGACTCAGATGACCTTATACAGAGCTTTTGAGCAAATTTGGCTCGCTATCGGACCCCATGGTCGCTATTAGCACGAAAAACACACTAGTTGTAACTCATTCTATGTAATAGCTGCATTGGAGTCCGAAACCACGCTCAAACGGCGATTATTTGCTAATTAGCGGCTTCTGAGTCCGAAAGCTTCTGCGGAGGGCGATGACTCAGCACGATCGGACTCAGTTGACCTTATACAGAGCTCCTGAGTCCGGAAGCTTCTGCAGAAGGCGATGACTCAGCACGATCGGACACAGTTGACCCTAGTCGTAACTTTCGAGCACATTTGGCTTGCTACCATCACCGAAGCCATTGGATTGCACCTACCCATGCAGCTAATCATTCTGCACCTAACAAAAAAAAGCAGTGATCCTCCCGTAACAGGAGGATCACTGCTTCTCTAGCTTTACAAGGCTGTCTTATTCTTCGATAAATCACTCAGGAACAACGTCCCTTTTTAAACCGTTACAGCCTCTTTGCTTGGTACTGTTGTCGGCAGCGCTTGAAGACCTACTGTATTCAGGAAGTTCCAAGGTTTGTTGTAATGCGGTTGGAAGAAGAAATCGATAAAGGCTAGTTGGTCGATTGTCATATGATTTTGAATACATACAGACACTGTGTTAATCGATTGCGTCAGATCCATCTTGGACATAATTTGAGCCCCGAGAATACGGCGTGTGGCGCGATCAAACACTACTTTTAACTGAACCTGCTCAAAGGTGGGCATAAATTCTGGACGGTAGTTATCAATAATCATGGCGGTTTCTACGTCCATTCCTTCAGCCTTAGCTCCTTCTTCAGTAAGCCCTGTTGCAGCGATATTGTCTTCATAAATCTTAATGCCCGAAGTTCCTTGTGTACCCATATAAGGAATGGTCTCTGTTACCAAGTTGCGCGCAACTAAGGTTCCCATCCGTACGGCATTGGTTGCCAGTGGGATATAGGCGTGTTTGCCTGTAGGGTTGTAATGAATCGCACAGCTGTCGCCAGCGGCATATACATCCGGGCAGCTAGTCTGCATATAGTTATTGACTACAATGGCACCATTAGGCAGCATATCGACTTGACCTTTTAAGAGTTCAGTATTAGGACGGAAACCAATGCAGAGAATGACCAGATCTGTCTCATGCTCACCTTTGCTTGTAATAACCTTTGTTACCTTACCGTCTTTGCCTGCAAAAGAGCTAACCTTCTCATTCAGTGCCAATTTAATCCCATGATCCTGAAAAGATTGTTCGATCGGTGCAGTAAATTCCTGGTCCAGATATTTACTCAGAATGCGATCTTCACCATCAATTAGCGTAACTTGCTTGCCATTCATTTGAAAAGCTTCCACCAGTTCAACGCCGATATATCCAGCACCGACGACGGTGATTTTATTCGCTTGTTTAGCTTTTTCTATAATAGTGTTGGAATGATCATAGTTCTTGGAAAGTAAAATCCCCTCGAGTTCAAATCCTTCAAGCTTCGGCACAATCGGCCATGAACCTGTAGTCATAATCAGCTTATCGTAGGTGTCAGCGAACTCGTGACCTGTCTCCAGATTGCGTACACGCAATGTTTTGGACTTCGTATCCACTGCAGTTACTTCATGACGCATATTGGTCTTTACGCCAAGCTCTGCAAGCTTTTCTGGTGAAGAATAGAATAGCCCCTCTGGGTCTTTAACCACTCCACCTACATACAAGGCAATCCCACAGGATAAGAAGGAAATATTATCATTACGCTCATATACAGTAATCTCGGCATCCGGGTAAAGCTGAGCAGTATTCACAATTGCGGCGGTTCCGGCATGGGTACATCCAATGACAGCTACTTTCATTATTTCTTCCTCCTTCAAATGGACAATCGGGTTATATATTTGACTTGCATGACCGATCAATGATGGAATCTGATCAACAATGGGTTAGTTGTGATTGATTTCACTTTATAAACTGATTATATTGTGATATTTATCACATTACAAGTCTTTTTTACCTATATCCTCATATTGTTCACAATTTTAAGTTTTTTTCCGCCACTGCTGCCGAATGCGACTCCGTTATCTTTGCCACGTGGGAGGTACATTATGATCCGTATTTGCAGGAATCCAAAGGAAGCATAAAAAAAGGCCTCCCCTCTAATACCAACAAGGAGAAGCCTTTTATTAAAACACTTTTACACCAAACCGTGAATCTCTCCGTCCTCATCCATCCATAGTCCCTCAGCGGCTGGCTTAGCTGGCAGACCTGGCATCGTAACGATGTTGCCTGTAATAACTACCGCAAAACCTGCACCAAGCGAAAGGGTAATATCTCGGACACCAATCGTAAAGCCTTCCGGTGCTCCGAGGAGTCTAGGCTGGTCGGAGAAGGAATAAGGCGTCTTCGCCAAACATACTTGAAGATCATTTAGCCCAAGCCGCTCGATAACCGCCAGACTCCGCTTAGCCGCCGGAGAAAAGTTCACTTCTGCCCCGCGGTAGATCTCACGGACAATTTTGTTGATTTTGGATGAAATGTCGAGATCCTTCTCATACAGAGGAGCAAACTGGCTCGGGCCACTATTGTCCAAGAGCTTGTTCAGTTCAGAAGCCAATTCCTGTCCACCTGCACTACCTTCCGCCCATACTTTTGAGATCGCAGCTGGCACGTTTAAATTGCGGCAGGCCTCCAATACATCATTAATCTCGCCCTCACTGTCCCCTTCAAAATGATTTATGGCAACTAAAACAGGGACTCCATATTTACCGAGATTCTCTACATGACGTTCTAAGTTCACCAATCCCGCGCGAAGCGCCGTCCGATTCTCGGTTAGAAGCTCACCTTTAGGCACACCACCGTTATATTTTAAGGACTTAACAGTTACGACAAGAACAGCAGCAGAAGGGTTTAACCCGGCCTGTTGGCATTTGATATCCATGAATTTCTCTGCACCAAGATCCGCTCCGAAGCCTGCTTCGGTGACCACAACATCTCCCAGCTTAAGGGCATAACGAGTGCCAATAACACTGCTGCAGCCATGAGCGATATTCGCAAACGGCCCCCCGTGTACAATAACAGGCGTACCTTCCAGAGTCTGTACCAAGTTTGGCTTAACTGCTTCCTTAAGCAGCGCTGTCATCGCTTCAACGGCCCCGATTTGCTCGGCTGTTACCGGTTGTCCCTCTTGGTCATATCCAATCAGAATACGGTTTAAACGCTTCTTGAGATCAATAAGGTTATCGCATAAGCATAACACAGCCATAATCTCAGAAGCCGTTGTAATCTGAAAGCCACTTTCCCGTACCGCTCCATTTCCGTCCCCGAGCCCAGTCACAATACTGCGCAGGCTGCGGTCGTTCATATCCATGACACGTTTCCAAACGATACGCTGCGGATCCAGTCCCAGCTCATTGCCTTGGAAGATATGATTGTCAATCATTGCGGACAATAAATTATGCGCAGAAGTTACCGCATGAATGTCACCGGTAAAGTGCAAATTAATCTCATCAGCCGGAACAATCTGCGACTTCCCGCCGCCTGTTGCACCGCCCTTCATCCCTAAGCAAGGCCCAAGCGAGGGCTCACGTAAAGCAGCCACAGTCTTCACACCTGCTGCATTCATTGCCTGCGCCAACCCGATGGTTGTTAAGGTCTTACCCTCTCCAGCAGGGGTCGGATTCACCGCAGTGACCAGAACCAGCTTGCCATCTGGCTTGTTTTTCATATCCTCCCATAAGGAAGGTGAGAGTTTGCTTTTATATTTGCCGTATAGTTCCAGATGCTGCTCGTCGATTCCTGCTTGTGCTGCTACCTCTGTAATTAACTTCATGCTTGTATAAAACCCTCCTGCCGTTATTATCCTGCTGTACTCCGCTTTTTTATGCATGTTCGCACAGTTGCTATATTCTCTTCAAAGGATACATCGTCTTTTTAAAGCGTCAAGTATAATTTATCACAATAAAAATTCAAGGCAATCTCCATTAATCCTTTAAAAAAAAGAAAATCCCCGCGAGCATCGGTCGAAACCGAGTCGAGGGGATACTTGGAAGATCACTCTGCAACTGACCCCATTATGGATCTACAGTAGTGACTCAATATGTTGTTTCATCGTTTCCGGCGATTCTTTGGGCTCCACACGAGCCACTACATTGCCGCTGCGATCAATTAGAAATTTC
Source organism: Paenibacillus sp. FSL H8-0175 (assembly GCF_045040615.1). Classification (NCBI taxonomy): domain Bacteria; kingdom Bacillati; phylum Bacillota; class Bacilli; order Caryophanales; family Paenibacillaceae; genus Paenibacillus; species Paenibacillus sp. FSL H8-0175. The sequence continues at coordinate 6,795,088 of NZ_CP150299.1, forward strand.
GTGAAATTCCAGCTAATGTCGCTGCTGTCCCCAGCACCAGGCTGCTGCTCCTTCAAATAATTGAAAAGCGGGCTGGCATCCGGTCCATTAACATCAACTTTGGCGAATACCGGAAAGGTAACTCCATAATTAATCTGACAGAATTCCTCAGCCTCTTCACTCGTACCTGGCTCCTGGCCCGCAAACTGGTTGCAGGGGAATCCTAATACTACAAGTCCTTGATCGCTATACTGTTCGTATAGTTTCTGAAGATCTCCATACTGTGGCGTAAGTCCGCACTTACTAGCCGTATTAGCAATCAGCAGCACCTTACCTTCATACTCCGCAAACGGCACTTCTTTACCCGAAGGTGTAACGCCGGCAAAATTGTAGATCGACATCTTTATTCCCCTTCTTTCCTTTTACTTAGACTACACTACGTATCTTACCCGAACTGTAAGGGAATGCAACTTCTGAACTCTTTTTATAGCCATAGAAAAAGCAGCCCTACAAATTTCATAGGACTGCTCTCTGCGTCTGTGTTATTTCGATACCGGAATTGCGTCATAATATTCTTCCAACGTAATATCCTTCTCATTGATATAGGCAGCAATGTCCTTACCTACATAACGGATATGCCAAGGCTCGTACTTATATCCGGTAATGTCTTGCTTACCTTCAGGATATCTGATGATAAAACCATATTCCCCTACATGCTTGGCCAACCACTCGGCTTCCTTCGTCCCACCAAAACAGCTCTCAGCGGCACACTTGCCATCACTTCCCGAGACATCAATAGCCAGCCCGGTCTGATGCTCGCTATAGCCAGGGACTGCACTGTAAGTACGGGCTTTTTCTTCCCCATCTCTCTCCACATAACGGTTATACAAAGTCGTCTGGGTTGCCTGTGAGCGGTAGGCAGAAACGCCTGCTAAATAAATTCCGTCTTCCTCTGCACCTGCGAACATCTTCTCCAAGGCTTTAGCGGCTTCGCTGCGCATCATACGCTTTTCGATTTTCTCTTTGAAGGTAAACCGGACATCAGGATAGACAAGATCCGTTGGTTTATAATTATCAGGCAAACCATACTGCTTATTTACCATCACTGTAATACTATCAGGCTCTGCAGATATAGGATCTGGAACACTACCTGCATTATCACCGCCTGATTCAGGCGGACTAGAGGGTTCTGATGGATCTGGTGTATCCGATGGATCAGCTACTGCCGGGTCTGTAATCCCCCCTCCATCACTTTCCCCCGTCTCCCCAGGCTCACCTTGAAGATTATCCCCCACATTTATATTTGAACCGTTACTCTCCGAAGCAGAAGGAGACGTGTACTTTCCTATTCCCCAACCGACAGCAATAACGACAATTAACAAGATTATAATTTTAAATTTTTTTGACATCTGTAAGTTCTTCCTCCTCGAAGCCGAACATTCTATTTATCTATTAGACAGGCTTTCCTTCATAAATGTTTCACTAAGAACCTATTTTTAATATAAAAATCAATATGTTCCACGCTATAAAATAAAGGTTACCATAGGTCATTAGCTTCAGCGCTAACTACCCTATGGTAACAAGTTTCATCTATAAAACTCTACTAACTTTATCTGGAAGTGCCGCGACCGCCGCTTTTAAAGCCACCGGATCCATTGCTACGGCCACCGCGTGAAGATCCGCCGCCGCTGTTGCGGCCGCCTTTGCCAGCAGCGCCACCCTTGGCACCGGCGTATCCACCTTTGCTGCCTTTACCACCTTTGCCGCCTCTAGACGGGCCTGCACCGTAACCGCTGCCTAAGCCGCCACGTGGAGTGCCTCCAGTGTATGCACCGCCGTCCGCACCTCTAGCTACGTTCTCACTGTAGCCAGTGCTTGGTCCGCCCTTCCGGTTCGCACCGCGCGAACCGGCGCTAGGCGTTGCCGCGTTACCGCTGGCAGACGCTTCGCCTCGGGAGGCGAAGGCGCCATAGCCGCCGCCTACTCGCACTACGCCGGCAGCCTTGCCGCCGCCCTTAGGAGCAGCAGCGTCATAGCCGCTGCCGCCACGCTTGCCCGCCGCCGCATCGGAACGACCGCGGCGACCTTCTGCAGGCGCGCCCCAGCCGCCTGCTTCTTTACCGCGGCCACGGCCACCTTGCCGCGCTCCGCCTTCGCCGCGCGGAGCTCCGCCGCGGCCAGAGCCGCCGGTCTTCGGCCCGCGGCCCGTGCGCGCTGCCTCAGCGCCGCCGCTTTGGCGACCGCCGTGGCGTCCGCCGCCTTGCACAGGGATGAATTCGCCAACGCCGAATTCATCCTTCTCGTAACGGCGGCGATCCAGCCGCTGCGAGATGCCATGCTCGATCAAATCCAGACCCTCTTGATCACGTGGAGATACGAAAGTTATTGCAAGCCCTTTGCCTCCAGCACGGCCAGTCCGGCCGATCCGGTGAATATAGCTATCCACATCAAGCGGCATATCATAGTTAAAGATGTGAGTAATACCTTCAACATCCAGACCCCGAGCTGCTACGTCTGTCGCTACAAGCAGCTGCAGCTTCGCATCACGGAATCTTTTCATCACGCCTTCACGTTTACCTTGGGACAAATCACCGTGCAGCTCGTCACATTCATAACCGGCTGCTTGCAGCGCTTCGTTCAAATTGGATACCCGTCGTTTCGTCCGGCAGAAAATAATAGCCAAGTAAGGACGATCCCGTTCAATGAGGGATTTGAGCGCTTCTTCTTTATTACGGTCCGAGCATTCCACTACTTGCTGTTTGATATTATCCAGCGGAATCGGCGAACCACTCTTAATGATGATATCCAGTGGCTCTTTCATGTAATTAGCAGCGAGACGTTTAATCGGATCAGGCATTGTCGCGGAGAACAACATAGTCTGACGACGATAAGGGACAGCCGTAATGATGGTCTCAACATCCTCCAAGAAGCCCATGTGCAGCATTTGATCGGCTTCATCCAGAACGAGCATTTTTACGCCGCTAAGATCCAGCGTCTCCCGGCGCATATGATCCAAAAGTCTGCCCGGGGTACCGATGATAAGATGTCTGCCGCCTTCCAGCTTGCGCAGTTGCTTCTCTACATCCTGACCCCCGTAAACCGCCAATATTTTGATATCCGTGTGACGCGCCAGCTTGCGTGCCTCTTCTGTAATTTGCAAAGCCAGCTCACGTGTTGGAGCCATAATCAGCGCCTGAGGGTAAGCCCGCTCCGTATGGATCTTGTCCATAATTGGCAGCAAAAAGGCCAAAGTCTTCCCTGTACCTGTCTTCGCTCTAGCTATTACGTCCAAGCCCTGCACCAATGGCGGAATGGCTTCCTGTTGCACTGGCGTAGGCTTAACAATGCCTTGACTTTGAAGCAATGTACACAGTAATTCTGAAACTCCTAAATCTTTAAATCCCGGCAAATTCTCCACCTCACTATTTTCTCGGTTTAATTTGATTACATCTCTTTCTTAACTTCCGTCTTCAAAAGCCCTGTATGAGGCAGCCTGCATAGGCTGTCCTGTTCTGGGGCATATGCTTCAGATTCAGCTATATTCAAACAAAAGCGGAAGAACACCGTCACCGGCATCCTTCCGTCCCATGTATCCCTTGACCCGTTAAAAGAGTGCGGTCAAAGTTCGGTTTCTGGGCAGCAGCGATCCACCGGACGTTAAGACGGCACTCCATTTGCGTTCCATTCCACTTTATACAATAGAAGTAAAGTTAAGCTTAGAAAGTTATCTTTTATATTGTACTTGATAGAAAGGCATTTGTGTGAAACTGCTGAAGAATAATTATTCAAATCCCTTAAGCTAGAACCTTCCCGATTTAAAAATCGCATAGATCAGCCACAAGAACATCAGAAGAGCCACTACGCTGCCAACCTCCACTGTAGGGAAATTCCATAACACTGAAGGCTGTCCACGCATCGCAGTACCAATAATGAGTCCTGTCATGATGATGCTAAACGCGAGCATCACAATACTGAATGCTAAACGGTTACCTACCCGGTCCAGCTTACGCTCCAGATTCTGCATCTCAGGTGCCACAATCTCCACCTTTATCTTTCCCTTACTGATCAGCGCGGATAACTGCTTAGCCTGCCCAGGAAGCTCCAGCAGACTCTCTGTTAAGTCGGCTACGCCTCCCAGGAACTTACGCTGCAATCGACTGCCGCTAAAGCGCTGCTTCACAAGTTCCCGCCCAAAGGGTTCCGCCATCTCCAAAATACTGATGGTTGGATCTAAGTTGCTGATGACTCCCTCCAGCGTGAGCATTGTCTTCCCTAACATCGTCAAATCCGGCGGCAGCACTAGACGGTGTTTTCGCGCTATGCCGAACAGATCATTCAGGGCTTTGCCTATACTCATTTTGCTAAATGGAACATCATAATATTCATCCCGCAGCCGATCCATATCATCATGCAGCGCACTTCGATCAGCATCCTCAGGAATGACTCCAAGACGCAAAATTGCCCGGACCATCGCATCCGTATTTTTGCGCATCAGAGCGATAATAAGTGCAGACAGCTGCTCCTTCATCTCCTCATTCAGCCGACCCATCATGCCAAAATCAATCAAAGCCAGCTTTCCATCACCCATCCGTATAACATTGCCCGGATGAGGATCAGCATGGAAAAAACCATGAATGAAGATTTGTCTAAGCATCATTTCCACAAGTTGCTGAGCAATGGCTTTAAGCTTAACGCCTTTACTCAGCAACTCATCGCGACGACTCAGCGTTGTCCCTACCACATATTCCATCGTCAGCACTCGTGTTGACGTATAGTCCCAATAGATATCCGGGATGTACACTCCCTCATAATCCATCTGCTGATCGATTTTCTCTGCATTACGCCCCTCTTGGCTGTAATCCAGCTCGCCAAGCAGCGATTTCGAGAACTCCTCTACCATACGGCACAGCTGATATTGCCTCGCCCAAGCGAGCCGCTTTTCAGCAAGCGTGCTTAAATCTTTGAGGATTTCCAAATCCCTGCTCATCGTTCGCAGAATACCCGGACGTTGAACTTTAACAGCTACGACTTGTCCACTGTGAAGCACAGCCCTATGCACCTGACCGATGGATGCCGCAGCAAGTGGCGTATCCTCAAAAGAATTAAAGATTTCATCCATATGCTGATCCAGTTCCTGCTCAATGATCGCGCGCACGCGGTCGACAGGAAAAGGAGGCACATTATCTTGTAGTTTTACCAATTCCTGAATAATAGAATCAGGCAGCAGATCTGAACGGGTACTGGCGAGTTGTCCCAGCTTAATAAAGGTTGGACCCAAATCCTCCAGCACCAGCCGAATCCGCTCCCCAAGCGTAAGGCTTGTGTGTGCTTCCTGCGTTACAAGACGACGTGGAAGGGATAGTAAGTGATAGAGCCCCAGCTCTTCCACCATATAGCCAAAACCATGGCGCATAAGCGCCATGGCGATTGCCCGGTAACGTCCGGCATGTCTAATGCGTACTGCCATTTAGTCCGAACGCGTTTCCGCCGATGTTCCCTCTAGATGGGAAATCCCCTCTAGCTCGGCCAACCGGCGCTCCAATACTGCAATTCGCCCTTCCAGCTCGGCAATATCGTTTTGTACAGGCACATTCATTTCCTTCAGCACGCGTTGTACTTGCTCTTGTACAGCAGATTTGAACATGCCTCGTTCTTCCTCACCACGTTCAATTAGCCGATCGACGAGAGCCCTAGATTCCGAAGGAGCAAGCTCCCCGCGTTTCACTAGTTCTTCAACAACCTTCTCTACTTTTTCCTTACTGACAATGGTGAGGCCCACTCCTAAAGAGATCGCTTTTTTAAACAAATCACTCATGGCACTTTCCTCCCAAAGATTCCGTTTCATTACATAACGGAGTTTATGATTAAAGTATACCCCACTGTGTACGTATTTCAAAAAAAACACAACATTGCTTAGTTAGTGACCGGAATACGGGCAGCCCAAGTAGCCGCCTGTAGAATTAGTTTACGTAGTGCCGGATGACGGAAGGAAGGTTCATGATGACCAGGCATAAGGAATACTACTCGTCCTAAACCATAGCTATGGCACCATGCAGCTGGAATCCATTGCCCCTCAGATTCATATTGAAGCAGAATAGTCCGTTCTGTGAACGGGTCAAATTCAAAATGATAGGGCTCCTCATCCAATTGGAAATCTTCCACACCTTCGGTGATGTCATGCTCTAGCACTTTGAAGTTCAGGGGTTCGTAAGCTGTGTGTCCGTTAAATCGACCCCCGATTAGCTGTGCAAGCTCGTTACGTTTCGTCAGCGAAGCTCCCGTATGAAGAACAATGAGTCCGCCTCCTCCACTTACATAGCTGAGCAAACCAGCCGTTTGTTGAGGGGAGACTGTTTCGTTCCACAATTCATTGTAAGCAATACATAGGTCATAACTTGCTAAATGCTCAATGCGCATTAATTTTTTATTTTCTGAACATTGCACGGTTAATAAATCATTTAAGATCTCACTAATTTGTTGGTCCACTCCTTGAAGTGGATGAAACCGGGGATGGGTGTAATCACCAAGTAATAGACATTTTCTCTTGTCCATGGGATCCTCCTCCTTATTCGTTGTTATTATTCGTCACATGTTGCCTATATTCTAAGGAAAACTGCCGCGAATGTCCATGCAGATGGCAGGTATATTGCTCTTTGGGCTTATTTTTCCGGGTAAAAAAGCATCCCCGGCCATGATAACAGGCGGGAATGCTTCTGTGCGATAACGTCATTCGTGTAAAGCTGACGCAACTTGTGACTTAGCGATTCGCCGCCACATATTTGCCTAGCTCTACAATCATGCTTCCCATCCGTTCATGCTCAGGCATAATGATACGCTGTACGCCCTCTTCTTTAAGCGCCTCAGAGGTAATCCGTCCTACAGAAACAGCAAGCACTTTATCCTCGAAAGACTTCAGCATTTCTTCCAGCTTTCCCTGTTCCCGGGCAAATTGACAGAGGAAACGAAACTGTGGTGCACTCGTAAAAGCCACGGCATCAATTTTGCCTGATATGATTTCTAGAAGCAATCTTTCCAGTTCGCCCGGCTCAGGTGGGGTATGGCGATACGGCAGCACTTGGCGGGTAGTAGCCCCAGCCTCCTGCAGCCATGCAAGCATATGAGGAGCTGGATCGCCGTGCAGCTGAAGAACGACTTCTTTCCCTTGCAAATTCAGGGATTGAAGCCCACGAATCAATCCGATTGTACTTCCGTCGTCGTCACGAACCTCCGGCGTAAGTCCTCTTTTTTTCAAAGCATTCACTGTCTTATAACCCCGTGCGGCAATAATAGAACCAGAAAGTACTTCTAAGAAACGTTCTTCGATCCCCATTCGCTCAGCCATATCGAAGAGAGCATCAAGTCCCATCCCTGTAGTCAGGATCGCCAAGTAGGGAGGCTGATTGATCCATGCATTCAAACCTTCCTGCAAGGCCTCGTCATCAAGAAATACAGTCCCTTGAGCAGGCCGGCCTACTGCCGTCCCCCCCATATTCTGAACCAGCTTGGCCATTTCTTCCGATTTGCGTGGACCCGCCAAGGCGACAGTGATCCCTTTTAATTGCTCTGCCATTTCCTATTATCTCTCCTCTCTCCATTGCCTAACCCAACATTATTGTTTATCAGTATACTTGCAAAGGAGTTCAAAAGGGAAGATAAAAAGCACGGTTCTCCTATCAGAAATCATTCTTATTACCAGAAGCGTTTATCTTAAAGCGGCTCGCCAGCTTCTGCAGTTCTTCTGCAAGACGGCTAAGGTCGGTAGACGAGGATGCCATCTCCTCTACAGAAGCAAGCTGCTCTTGTGCGGCAGTTGCGATAGTTTCTGTATTCACAGCCGCCTCTTCCGATATGCCGCGAATTTCCCCAATAGCCTTCTCCATATCATTAGATTCCACCAATAAAGTCTGCACAACCCCGCCCATGGCTTCAATCTTCTCCGCGGCACTCTTTACTGCTCTTCGGATACGGGAGAAAGAACGTCCGGAAGTATCCACAGCCTCAATGCCTTCGGATACGCGCTGTCTGGTGTCTTCCATCGTATGAGTTACCAGCAGCATTTCACTATTAATAGCGGTAATCTGTTCGGCAATCAAATGTGCGGATCTCTCTGATTCCTCTGCCAGCTTACGCACCTCGGCAGCAACCACCGCAAATCCACGCCCTTGTTCCCCGGCTCTGGCTGCCTCAATGGAAGCATTGAGGGCCAGCAGGTTGGTCTGGCGGGCAATCCCGGTGATGACACCAACAATGCCCTCGATTTGACTGGTTCTTTCATTCAGCTTGTCAATTACACTGCCCAGTTCTCCGACCGTTTCATGGATACCATTAATTTTGTCCACCACGCTGATAACCGAATCATTGCCTTCTGATGCTGAGAGTGAAGTCTTGTCCATCATTGTGGATACTTGCTCCATATATGTGGAAATCTGCTCGACCTCGCTAGCTGTAGCGGCAGTGCTCTCCATTCCTTTTCGTACACTAACCACCTGCCGCTCCGTCCCTGCCGCTACGTCCTGAATCGCTATGGTCACCTGCTCAATCGTTTGGGCAGTCTGATCCGCACTAGCCGTCAGTTCTTCCGCTGAGGAGGAGACATTGCTTGTCATCTCCTGCACGCCAATGATCATCTCGCGCAAGCTGATCACCATTAATTGAAAATTCTCTGCCAGCAGCCCTATTTCATCTTTACGGAAAACACCCATGTCTTCCGACAGATCACCTTTGGCTATCACCGCAGTTGCTTTCCGCAGCCGGAAAAGCGGTCTCAAAATCGATTGAATATTAAAATAAATCACAACCAGCGCAAGCAGAACGGAAACTACAATAACAAGCAGAGCTGTATCGCGGATTCCACTAGTTGCTGAGTTAACCTCGTCAATGCTGATCGTACCTCCGATTCTCCAACCCGTCAGTTCATTGACCATAAAGGTCATCTTTTTGGACGTATCCTTGAAGACATAATCGAAGACCCCTTGTTCTTTCTCGAACATTTTCTTAACAAAATCATCAGACGATTCCTGCCCGATAGCTTCTGTAGGATGAACTAGAAACTTCTTGCTGTTATCAACGATGAGGATATAACCTTCCTTGCCTACCTTAATTGAGGTCAGCTCCCCTAAAGTAGACAGGTTAAGATTCATTGTGATCACCCCATCACCGCCCTTAAGAACCGTTGATATCGCAATCGCGGTTTCCTTATTTACGGTTTGAAAAGCCGGAGAAATCACTGCCCCTTTTCCTTGCTTCAGAGAATTAATATAGGCGCTTTCCTGCCTTGGATCATAACCCTCTGGCAGCTTAGCATCTAAAGCATGAATAGCCTTGCCGTTGCTTGTACCCACATAAATGTCCAGTACATCCGGATGCAGCGCCACATATTCCTTCAGTCTGGCTTTTACAGCAGAGGAAGTCCCCCCAGATCCCTCACTGTTGATCCCCTCAGATGAAAACTCCGCGGCAAAATAAGAAATCGCATCTATTTTGGATTGAATATTAGAGTTAATGATTTCATTTACGGCCAACACACTTTCGGTAGCATTGTTCACCAGTTGATCTTCCACTTCCTGGCTGGCAGCTTGATAGGTTCGCCAGCCTATTATAATACTGGGCAGCAGCAGTATTATTAGGTATGTAAGAATTAACTTGGTACGGATAGTCATACCCGCATTTTTTTTCATAGACGTCATCATCTCTCTCTCATCTGAGTCTTAGGCAAGGATACATTTACCAGACTTAATATATAATTTAAAATCTGTTTTAGGAACCGATTTTCCTCCTATCTTTCTTTGTTTTTCTCATTTTTTTTGAGAATTGTCATATAAATGCAACAAAAAAGGCCGCCTCAATGAAAGCGGTCTCTCCGGATATACATATTATTACCGCAGCACAGGCTCCGGCACCTCTATCCTAATTATTCTTTTTGTTCTTACAGTTTGGGCAGACGCCCCCGAATACTACATGAGCATGACCAATGGTATAACCGGTATCCTTGGCCACTGTATTCATCCATTCACGCGGAACTTGATTCATAACCTCATCCACTGCTCCACAAACTTCACAAATGATATGCTGGTGATCATCCATACGTGCGTCATATCTGCTGGCAGCTTCACCAAGCTTAAGCTCACGAATCATTTGTTTATCTGAAAGATAACGCAGAGAGTTATATACCGTACCGTATGCTAAGCTATGTCCCTGCTCTACTAGCCGATTCATTACTTCCGCAGCAGTAGGATGGTCATGTGAATTAAGGACGATATCGTAAACGGCTTGACGTTGGGAGGTCAAATTTAGACTTTTCATTCCTATCATCCTCTAACTTATTTTTAGATCAAGTATAAATCTTGTGAATGGGAACGTCAATCCCATTTTTATCCACATGTTACTTTACAAGCTACCTAATCATTCCTGAATATTTAATGTTTACATCAGCCTTCACTTGGAAATCAAGTTTAGAATAGAGCTCCTTCCACACTTTCATTTCCGTATCGTTATTAAAATGCCTTGCTCCATAATGCAGCCCCCAACCCAAGGGATCTAGGCCACTGGCTTGTATTTTGGTCAGCAATGCTAAGATATCCGCTTCCAATTCCTTTTCCCCGGCTTCCTGGATCTTCTTCAACATGTGATGTGTCACCAGATCTGGGCTACTACTCTCTTCGAGAATACCTTTTATCTTAATATGATAACGAATAGTAGCTTTCCCATGCTCTGGTGTTACGATTTTATAGTGCGAGGATGACCTCTCTGTGTAATATTGAAACATAATTCCCTCGGAATGGGCGGGTAAGTTAGTCCGCAGATTCGGGCGTGACAGCAGATTATATAGCCGGGTCTCATTTGGCGTAAGAACCATTTTGATTTTCTCATTATTCAGCAGAGCAATTTTATCAATTAAAAACTCCTTATCCCCTTTGGCCTCAATAATCGGCAGGATTGGATCAATCCCCTCCTCAAAGATATTTCTCATCAGCTGAAAGGAATACACACTAGAAATAAATGGAGACTCTGTGCCTTGTCCACTCATAGCCAGAATAAGAGAATTCGATGGGATCCGCTCCGATTCGGGTCTTACCTTCAGCACTTGAAGTGCTTCCGGACGCCCTATTGCAAAATTGACAATAAGCTGGATATCTCTACGTCGCACAGCCCAATCCATAACATGGAGAATATCTTCACGGGCAACCCCTTCCCCCAAAACAATTGATTTACAATGGGAGTAATCAAGCTCCTTTTCCACTCTGGATTTCATTCTACGAAGGGCTTCCGAAATGCTTGGAGACTCCTCAGTCAAGATTTGCATCTTCTCATCAATCTTAGTAACATCCCCCTGAGGGATGGCAAGCTTCAAACTAATCTTAAAATTCCCTGCTTCTGTACCTTGGTCAACGCCGATCGCTAACACGAAAATCCGCAAATCAATCTCCTTGAAGTCACAACCGGGAAGAAGAAGGAGCAAGGTAATTCCAATTCCAGCAAGTACTCTTCTCATAGCTTCCCCCTCTTAGCTTTGCGATAACAATAAAACAACAGAGCGATGATGAACATCTCACCAAACCAGCGAATTTGCAGAAACCAGGCACCAAACATATTAAGTTGATACTGATCCTGCCCCATTAAGGACAGAACCATCGCGCTAAACAAGCCTAGGATCCCCCACTCTTTCCAGCGCTCTGCTTTTGGGGACTGTTTTTTTGCAGATGAAAGAGCACCTTTAAAAAGCTCTAAACCTCCATGCCAATGAACGATTACACTCACCAGAGATAAACTTAAATAGGCAAAATAAAAAATAAACAGCATCCGTTCAATAATAAAGGATTCCATCCGAATACTGTCGGCCGTCGAGAACCATGTATACACATGTCTATCAATAGCAACGGTTCCGAAATAGCCGATGGGAACTAAAAAAGTCAAGAGTAATACGAAAAGACCCTCCACACCTAAAATCCAGACATGCTTCAGCTTCAGCCCATGAAATACCCGATTAAATATGGCCAGGTTTAAGTAACCGCTAAACGAAAAGGTAGCCGCCGCAAGGCTCATTAGGTCCGGCTTATGCCAGAAGTATGTAGTGACCTGCAGAACAGAATCCCAATTAAAGTCCGGATTGGTCAATGCTTTTACGAGGCCATAAATAATTAAAGGTAAGGATACGCTGAGAATGATTTCAAGCCCATACAAGAGTGATAGAGAATCGAAGCGACAGCAGATGCAGACCAAGACTAAAAAACTGATCACAACCGTATAAGGACTCGAATCCGGACTGATAAACCGCAGCGTAATATCTACAAAAGAAAGCAATGTAACTCCCCCGGCCACACACCATAAGCCAGCAAAAAGGACCAGTAAGATTCTGGATAACTTCTTAGGAAGCAAAGAGTTAAATATTTCCGGTAACCCCTTGCCGGGGAATTTAGCAATCAGTACAGTAAATATATAGACAAACAAAGTGCCCAAAATCGTTCCGATTAGTATGGACATCAAAGCGCCACCAAAACGTCTGTCTATTAGTTCCCTTGGAACAAAATTAATGATGTTGATCAGGCTGTTCATCAGAAAAAGACAGTAGAAATAACGGCTTTTGGCCATCAATGCTCTCCACCCTTCTTCTTGCCGAGATTATCGAGAAAAAACAATCTGAAATAAGGTTGTCCGAAGGTACGCTGTTTGCATAAATACATTGCGAATCCCACGACACAGACTACTACCCCAACCAATCCTAAAAAAGCTGCGGCAATTAAAAAAATATACTTCAGCACTCGTATGGACAAGCTCATCATATTCAGCGGAATTAGAAAATTAGATATCGCAACAGCAGAAACCAATATGATCATGATATTTCCTACAAGTCCTGCTGCCGTCGCTGCCTGCCCCAAGATAAGCCCCCCTACCGTCGTGGCCGTTGGACCAATTGCCTTGGGGAGCCGTAAGCTCGCCTCAGTCAGAAACTCCATCATCATGAGCATTAAAAGCACTTCCACAAAAGATGGATAAGGCACAGTCGCACGACTGCCCGCAATAAGCAAGGCAATCTGCACACGAATAATCTCTGGGTTATACGAGGTGAGTGTTACATAGAGCGCAGGCAGCCACAACGTCATGCACACACCGATAATCCGAAGCAGCTTTAGGAATCGCCCCACGATAGGAAATTGTATTTTATCATCCATGGATGTAAAGAAATCATTAAAAATAGAAGGCAGCACTATCGCATAACCGGTTGTATCCAGCACTATCGCTACTTTTCCTTCAGACAAATTAAACACCACTCTATCCGGTCTTTCGGTGATGATGGACTTAGGGAGTATTCTTAATTTGTCACTGCTTATAAACTTCTCAAGCTCTCCTGTAGCCTGCAAAATATCAACCTTTAGCGTTCCCATCTTCTCCCTTAATTCTTTTAAAACGTTATGGTCAACACGACTGTCATCGTATAAAATAGCTATCTTTGTTTTAGAGACATCGCCGATGACCATGGTCTCCATTTTGAGATTAGTGGATTGATAACGCCGCCGAATCATGTTCAAATTAATCGCTATATCCTCTGTCAGTGCATCTGACGGCCCCTGTGAAATACTTTCGGCAGACGTTTCACTAACACCGCTGCTCTCCGTACTCATAGCATCGAAGAAATATATCACATCTTTTATACCCAGAAGCACATAACCACTGAGCAAAAGGTCGATCGCCTTCTCTCTCGTAGTCGCCTCTTCAGTGCCCGGATAAGTCATAATGTAATCCTGATAAGCGCTAATACTCTCCATTTCATAAAACGGCGCAATCACGTGGCGGCTGAGTGTCTGCGCATCTGTAACACTTTTGATATAGAGCAGGTTGATTTGCCCAAAAGGGGCAACGCTTGTTTTATCGATTAAATCCGCGAACCCGTTCAGCTGATCTTTGATCCATTCCAGAGAAATATTGTCCTTATCCTGTTGAACTGACATGGAACATCATCCCTCCTATTTATCCTTTACGTCCCAGTTTCCACCTTATTTTGGCACTGTTTCTCTGAATTCATGCACAGCACGATGGAATGGGAAGTTTCTTTTCACAGGACTGTGGTAATAAATGAGATGAAGATTGTAAAGATGGAGGGATAATAGATGGACCCAAACCGTAAAATAACGCAAAGTCTTCCACAATTTCCGGAATCATTATGGAGAGATACCACGGATTTACCGGCTTTTCCAAAGCTGGCTGAAGATATTTCTACAGATGTGGCAGTGGTAGGCGGTGGAATTACAGGCATTACAACAGCCTATCTCCTCAGCAACGCAGGCTACAAAGTCACGCTCTTAGAAGCCGGAGAAATTCTGAGTGGCACTACGGGTTTTACCAGTGCAAAAATCTCAGCACAGCACGGGTTAATCTATCATCATTTGATAAAGCATTTTGGGCAGGAGCAAGCCCGGCTCTATTATCGCTCGAACAGCGAGGCTATGAATTGGATCCAGAATACGGCTGAGGAACTTGAAGTATCCTGCGGCATGAAACATGAGGCGGCTTTTCTGTACGCGGATGCTGAAGATCATAAAACGCTTAAACAACTGGAGGAAGAGTATAAAGCCTATGAACAATTGGGTCTGCCCGGAGAATGGCTAGATAACGTCTCTATCCCTCTGATGGCCAGTGGTGCCATTAAATTACCAGGACAAGCCCGCTTTCACCCGCTGCAATATCTGAAGGGGCTACTGAAGGTCATTCAGGATAAAGGTGGCGTAATCTATGAGCATACGATGATGGCGGATAAGGTGGAGAAGAACGATAAGCTTACGCTTTTTACTGAAAAGGACGAGCATCGGATCACCTGCCGCTACGCCGTTTCAGCTTCTCATTTCCCATTCTACGATGGAGGAGCACTATATTTCTCGCGGCTGCATGCTGAACGTTCCTACTGTCTGGCGATCCAGCCTGAAACGGATTTTGAGGGTGGAATGTATCTAAGTGCAAGCGAACCCACCCGTTCTCTTCGTGCAGTAGAGTGGGAAGGCAGGAATCTGGTCATTGTCGGGGGAGACAACCATAAGACAGGCCAGGGCATCTGTACGATAGGACATTATGAGAATTTGGAGCTATTCGCAGGAAATCTGCTCGGCATCAAAACAATCCCTTACCGCTGGGCAGCACAGGATTTAATCACCCTAGACAGAGTGCCCTACATCGGCAAGATTTCGGACAACGAAGAGATTTATATCGCCACAGGTTTTGGAAAATGGGGCATGACAAGCGGTACGCTGGCCGCACAGATTATCTCGGATCAGATTCAGCGCAAAGATAATCCGTATACCGAATTGTACGATCCGTCCCGCTTCAAAGCTGGCACCAGTCTAAAAAACTTCATCGTGCAAAATGCCAATGTGGCAAAAGAGCTCGTGGCGGGCAAAGTGGAAATCGTCCATAAAAAGACAACTGATTTGGAAGCTGACGAAGGAGCCGTTGTGTTCCATGATGGCAAACGTGTGGGAGCTTATAAGGATACAGAAGGTAAACTTCATCTGGTGGATAGAACCTGTACCCATATGGGCTGTGAATGCGAATGGAACAACGGGGATCGTTCTTGGGATTGCCCTTGCCATGGTTCCCGCTTCTCCTACGATGGCGAGGTTTTAGAGGGCCCAGCTTCGGTACCGCTGACGAAACTCCATGAATAATACCTTTCATGAAAAGGCAGTTCGGCTTCATGAAAATTTGCAGACCATTTTCTAAGGGGCGATTGTAATTGCCCTACAGCATTCAGGTATAATAAGACTTGAATGAAGCAGCTGCTTCAAAAAAGTTTGAAGGAGAGTGACGATAGAGATGGATTTGAGAGGAAAGAGTGTTGTAATTACTGGTGCAGGCAAAGGGATCGGAAAAGCCTTGGCTATGGCACTGGCTAAGGAAGGTGCTAATTTAGGCCTGATCTCCAGAACTTCAGGTGATCTCGAAGCGTTAAAATCAGCCTTAACGGAAGTATATGACGTTAAAGTCAGCATTGCCGTGGCCGATATCGCCGTACGCGAAGAAGCTGAACGTGCTGTTGCTTCCCTGCAAAATGAGCTTGGAGCATTTGATGCATTAATCAACAATGCCGGGATCGCAAAATTCGGCACTTTAGTAGAAATGGATCCTGCAGACTGGGAGCGCCACATCCAAGTTAATCTTTACGGTACTTATTACGTAACTCGTGCTGCACTGCCTGCGATGATTGAGAAAAATGGCGGAAATATCATCAATATTTCATCCACAGCCGGAGAACGCGGCTTCGCGACAGGCTCTGCTTATTGCGCGTCCAAGTTCGCTCTCATGGGCATGACCGAAGCCCTCGCACAAGAAGTGCGCAAACACAATATTCGCGTCGTAGCCTTGACTCCAAGCACCGTCAACACTGGCCTAGCTTCCAATGCTGGACTTAAAATCGGTGACGAAGACCGCATGATGCAACCTGAAGATGTTGCTGAATTGGCACTGACAGCTTTGAAGCTGCCGGATCGCGTCTTCCTAAAAACAGCAGGACTATGGACCACCAATCCGCAATAAAATCGCGCTGGACGCGGGGGAGCCGGGTGATCTGGGGTGATTGCACTTTGTGCAATAGAATCGCTCTAGACGAGGGTGAAGCCTTGGGTGATTGCACTTTGTGCGGGATAACGCTTCAGGATTGCTCTGCTCCGTTTTCTCATTGCACTTTGTGCAATTGAATCCCTCTAGTTGAGGGCGAAACCTTGGGTGATTGCACGTTGTGCAATCAGTTTAGTGGCTCCCCTCCTTTTTAGGCGATTTGGGCTTGATTCTATTGTACAGAATGCAACAGACTGCCTTATTCAGATAACATTCAGGCTATTCTGTTGCACATTCTGCAATGCAACTTCATTTGGGGGCTTTATTAGGGAACTGGGACTGGAATTAGGTGCTAGCTGTAATGGTGGTTTTGAGTAAAAACTTTGGAGTTGGGTTGGCACTTTGGCTTAGAGTAACATTACGGTTGAGGTGGCACTTTACTTGCAGTAGACACTTTAACGTGCAGCAGTTACTTCAACTTGCTATAGCCACTTTACTTGCAGTAGACACTTTGATTTTTCGCAGGTACCTGAGTTTGCACAATACTTAACGTTTAAATAGATAATAGTTGCACTTTGTACATCTATCCAGCGCAATTAGAGGAGAAATCATACTTTAGTTGCACTCTATACAGTTAAAAGAAGGCTATTCTCGTCGATTCACCAGATTCGCACAAATTAGTTGCAGAGAATACACTTATTCGATCGGTTCTGGTGTGACGGATAATTTAAGTGTACAAAGTGCAATTAAACACCCGCACTCTTGTGTCTTGTGGGATGGTCTTTTATTTTGTAAGTTGAAAATCACGATGTTACCTTGAGATATTGGCTAATTTTCGAGGTTCCCATGTCATATTATTTCGATTCACAATGTCCTGAAAAATATACTAACTTTCTGATCGGAGGTTTATCTATCATGCTGGTAGTAACTAATACTATTAAAGTAAAAGAAGGCCATGGCGAAGCTATTGCTCAACGTTTCGGAGGAAATAATGGTGTGCAGGATATGCCAGGGTTTGTACGTATGGAGGTTTGGCGTGGAAATGCCAAAGAAGGTGTCGAGGAATTAAAAATCTGCACCGTATGGGAGAATGAGGATGCATTCAAAGGCTGGACCTCCAGCGAGTCCTTCCGTCAGTCGCACCGTGGTGCTGGTGGTAATGACGCAATCCTGGGTGCTTCCATCGATAAATATGAACTAATGATCAGCCGCACGCCCAGTAACTAAGAATTTGGACCACCCAAACAGAGCAGTAGCTAGATTGAACCAGCAGTGTGTACGGAATGGTAGCCCGATAAGTACAGTTAACTAATTGACTATTACTGCTAGGTAACCGGTGCTACGAGCTAATTGACTATTATTGATGCAGCCACCTAATTGTCTTTTACCACTGGGCTAGCCAATGCAGCACGCTAATTGTCTTCTACCTCTTGGCTAAGACAATCAGCCGCTAATTAACACAGTTATCGCTTCTAAATGCTAATTGCTACAGTAAAAACTTAGAGTAATTATCGTCCAGTAGACTGATTGATTAGCCTAATAGATACAATTAAGTTAGTTGGTACAAGCAGCGCTATTATCCAGCGATGTCCTGTGCCCAAGCCTAAAACAAACAGGGATGTCCGGAGCCAATATGGCTCTGAGACATCCCTGTTTGTTTATAAACTCATTATTTACTTACATCTGGCTGAGGGGTCTCCACCTCTTGATGTTTACCCGGCCAGAACGACCAACGGCCAAAGAGCGTTGTAATAGCTGGTACAAGGAACGGCCGAACCACGAAGGTATCCAGCAGAACACCAAGAGCGGTGATGATACCGAACTGCACAAGCACCTGAATCGGCAAGCTTGCCAATACAGCAAATGTACCTGCCAGAATGAGGCCGGCAGAGGTAATTACCGAGCTGGTCTCATTCACACCTTCCGCGATAGCCTGCTTAAGCGGCATGGTTTTACGCTTTTTCCAGATATTCGAGATCATGAAGATGTTGTAGTCTTCTCCAAGTGCCACCAAGAAAACAAAGGAATACAGTGGGATCGCTCCCTGAATGGCATCTGCTCCCATCACATAGTGAATGATAATCCAACCTAAGCCAAGCGCTGAGAAAAAGGAGAGAATAACGGTGCCGACCAGATAGATGGTGGCCACTATTGAACGCAGATATATCAACAACAGTACGGTGATCATTCCGATCACCACGGGGATAATCAGATCGGTGTCCCGATCTCCAATCTCTTTAGTGTCATGCTGTGTCGCCGTCTGCCCGCTTACCCACACGTGATCCGCAGGGTTCGCAACGTCTACATCGATTAATGCCTGCTCTGCGGTAGCAAGAAGGGTAGGAATATGACCCATCGCTTCTAGTGAATATGGATTGCTTTTAAATTCAATATCAAAACCAACAATATCTTTGTTTACTGCCCCCTGCTGCGGATCGGAAACCGTGTCCACATAGGTGAGTCCGCCAAGAATGACCTTTAAATCCTCTCCGCTCGCTTTTCCTTGGGTATCAATAATCAGCTTCGCTGGAGCTAATTCTCCGGGAGAGAACTGTTTGCCAATAAGGTCGAAACCTTCGCGGGACTCCATATTTTTAGGAAAAGAGGATAGGATATCATACGTAAATTTGATGCCACTGGAGAATGAAGCCAAAATCCCCAGTCCGATAACGGTCACACCTACGATAGCCCAAGGCCGGGTTACTACCAAACCACCAATTCCTTTTTTACGGGAAACTTTGGGTTCCGGAATAGGTTTGCCTTTAGCCTTAGCCCGTTCTACCTCCATTTGCGGTGTGCGCGGAATGAATGGGAAGAACGAGGTCCGTCCGAAGATTGCCAGCAGTGCTGGTACGAGGGTTAGACTGGCAATTCCCATGATGAAGATAGATACGCTAAATGGAATGGCAAAACGATGATAAGCTCCATACTTAGCCAGCAATAACGCAAACAGCGCGAGCACGACGGTGAAGCCACTCATAGCAATGGCGCCTGAAGATTCGGTAATGGAGCGAAGAAGCGCACGACTCTTACTCTCTTCTACCTTCAACAACTGCCGGAACCGTGAGATCAGGAACAGGCAATAGTCCGTACCAGCTCCGAATAGCAAAACAGTCATAATCGAGACAGCCTGTGAATCCACTGTGATCCAGCCTTCTTGCGCCATTTTTCCAAGAATCGGACTAGTTACACCATAAGCGAATCCAACCGCAATAAGTGGAATAAAAGCCAAGATCGGTGAACGATAAATCACCAATAAGAACACCAGCACAAGCATAACCGTAGCAATTAACAAGGAAACGTCTGCGTTCTGAAACAGGCCTGAAGCATCTATGGAGATGCCCACTGGACCCGTAACACGTAAACTCAGGTCTTTTCCATCCACCTTAGCCGCGGAGGGGTCTCCACCCGTCTCTGTGTTTATGATCTTCTTCATTTCTGTCACAGCTTCGCCAAGCTGATCACTATCTGCTGTTTTATCAAAAAGCACCGGGGTTACCAGCGTACTAAGATCCTCAGATAACGAGGCTTGTAATGCCTGTGGCGGCAGTTGTCCTAATGGGGGAACAAAATTCTGATGGGGCAATGGTTGCTGCTCCAACTTCTTGTACACAGCAGTGATATGTACTAAATCATCTTGTGAAAGCCCACCTTCTCTATGCCATACGAGCAGCGCAGGCACTCCACTTCCACTAGGGAATTCTTGCTCTGCAATAGCTGCTGCCTGTACCGATTGTGAATCATCTGGGAGGTTAGGCGCATTATTAGCAACCTGAGAATTCACTGCAGGCCATAACAGGGTAAGTGCACCTACAAGCACTATCCATACGAGAAGAGTAATCCACTTCGTCTTTTTTCCTGCCACCCATTTTCCGTAGCCTGACATTCCCTTCATCCTCTCCTTTACCTTGCAGCCTTAAAAATGAGCCGCGGGTCATTTTTTATTCTATCATATATATGCTTTAATTTTTAATCAAACTTTTTTTATTTCTCAGAAAAATTAAAACACATCATCACATATAAAATACCCCTCTCTTCACATAAAAAATCAGCAACATGTGAAAAGAGGGGTTTATGGGTTATCTATACTTTTTTCTTCACTTCAATTTAGCCTACGTCCAAATCTCCTTCAGAGAACTGACTGTTATAGAGATCCGCATAGAATCCGCCTTGGGCCAGCAGTTCTTCGTGGTTGCCTTTCTCGATTACACTACCTTGATTCATGACAAGGATGAGATCCGCATCACGAATCGTCGAGAGACGATGGGCAATAACGAAGCTGGTTCTGTTTTGCATCAGCGCATTCATCGCTTTTTGAATCAGCAATTCAGTCCGTGTATCGACACTGCTCGTTGCTTCATCAAGAATAAGGATCGATGGATCGGCCAGAATAGCGCGAGCAATAGTAATCAACTGCTTCTGTCCTTGTGAAATATTAGAAGCTTCTTCATTTAACACCGTATTGTAGCCAAGCGGAAGTGTGCGGATAAAGTGATCGGCATGCGCAGCTTTGGCAGCCCGCACCACATCAGCTTCAGATGCACCTTCACGACCGTAAGCAATGTTGTCACGAATCGTACCGTTGAAGAGCCAGGTATCCTGAAGCACCATACCAAATTTACTGCGTAGGTCACTCCGTTTCATATCGGTAATGTTGACGCCATCAATGATAATTTCCCCATCGTTAAGCTCGTAGAAGCGCATCAACAGGTTAATCAAAGTGGTTTTACCAGCACCAGTAGGACCGACAATCGCTATAGTCTGACCTGGACTAACCTCAATATTCATGTCCTCAATCAGAATAGCATCCTCTTTATAGCCGAATTTCACATGACGGAACTCAACGGAACCTTCCGGAGCACCTTCATCAAGCTTCACCAGTGTAGTATTAACTTCCTTAACTTCCTCTTCTTCATCCAGAAGTTCAAATACACGTTCTGCGGAAGCAATGGTGGATTGAATAATGTTAGCAATATTAGCCGTTTGTGCAATCGGCTGGGTGAACTGACGTGAATATTGAATGAAGGCTTGGATATCCCCGACATCAATCATTTTTTTAGTAACAAAAATACCACCCACAACACAGATAAGCACATAACCCAAGTTACCGATAAACATCATAAGCGGCATAATCATACCTGACATAAATTGAGACCGCCAGCCAGAATCATAAAGCTTATCATTTATTTCATCAAAATCTTTAAGCGACTGCGGTTCGCGGCCGAAAGCTTTAATAATCCGGTGCCCCGTATACATTTCCTCTACATGACCATTCAACTGGCCAAGCGATTTCTGCTGTCTCACAAAATAAGTCTGCGAACGTTTAGAGATCGCCATAATCACAATAAAGCTGAGTGGCAACGTAGTAATCGTGATTAAAGTCAGCCATGGGCTGATGGTAAGCATCATCACAATAACACCAATAATAGTGACGATTGAAGTAATTAGCTGCGTTAAACTTTGCTGCAACGTGGTACTGATGTTATCCACGTCATTCGTAGCACGGCTAAGAATTTCCCCGTGTGTACGGGAGTCAAAATATTTTAAAGGTAAACGCTCCAGCTTGCTGTTGATCTGCTCACGCATGTCATAAACTACCTTCTGCGCTACACCCGCCATTACATATTGCTGAATGTAACTAAACAAAGCACTAAGCAGATACAATCCCGCGAGCAGGATCAGAATATCATTAATATATCCAAAATCAATGGAGGCACCTTCTACACCCATCAGTTTACCGTAAGCACCTTCGAACAGTTTGGTTGTAGCTTTACCCATAACTTTTGGACTGAAGATACTGAACACCGTACTGGCAATCGCCATAATTAGTACAATAATCAATTGAACCATACGTGGGCGCAAGTATTTGATTAGGCGACGAAGTGTACCTTTAAAATCTTTAGCTTTTTCTGCCGGCATCCTCATTCCAGGACCACCCGGTCCACCCGGGCCTTTATGGCCGCGGGGAGCTGCAGGTTTATGTTCTCTGTTTTGTTCACTCATGCTATTTCCTCCTCTGACAGCTGCGAGGATACGATCTCGCGGTACACATCACTGCTCTCGAGCAGTTCACGGTGAGTGCCCATTCCAGCAATTTCACCCTCATCAATTACAATAATCCGGTCCGCATCCATAACGGTGCTAACCCGTTGAGCTACGATCAATACGGTGGATTCCGTAGTTTCAGATTTGAGAGCCGCGCGAAGTTTGGCATCTGTCTTGAAATCAAGAGCTGAGAAGCTATCGTCAAACAGATAAACCTCAGGTTTTCTCACAAGCGCCCGAGCAATGGACAACCGCTGTTTCTGACCACCTGAGACGTTATTCCCGCCCTGAGCAATTTCTGAGTCAAACCCATCCTTCATCGCGGATACGAAATCGTAGGCTTGAGCCACCTTAGATGCATGAATGATTTCTTCATCCGTAGCATCCTCTTTACCGTAGCGGATGTTCTCATTAATCGTACCCGAGAACAATACTGCTTTTTGTGGGATGTAACCGATTTTGCTCCGCAGCTCTTCCTGTGTCATCTCACGCACATCCACTCCGTCTACGCGTACAGCACCTTCATTAACATCATAGAATCTTGGAATCAGGCTAAGCAGTGTAGATTTACCCGATCCGGTACCCCCGATAATTGCGGTAACTTCACCCGGACGAGCACTAAAGCTAATTTTCGAAAGTGCAGGCTGTTCTGCCCCTGGATAGGAAAAAGATACATTCTCAAACTCAACAAAACCACGCAAAGAATCGCGTCCATCTTTTTTAGTAGCTTGAGCTGTTGTATGCAGTTCACTCTCAGTAGGATCTGTAAATTCAGGCTGCATATCCAGCACCTCATTGATACGCACGGCTGAAGCTGAAGCACGCGGAATTAACACGAACATCATCGATACCATAATCAGAGAGAACATAATTTGCATTGCATATTGGATAAATGCCATCAGGGACCCAACTTGCAAGTCGCCATCACCAATTCGTATTCCACCAAAATAAAGAATAGCAATCATAGAAAAGTTCATTACAATCATCATCAGCGGCATCAGGCCGGCCATGATTTTGTTGACCTTGATAGCTGTATCCGTAAGATCACGGTTAGCTTCGGTGAAACGTCTATTCTCATGATCAATCCGGTTAAAAGAACGAATAACACGAATACCTGTCAGATGCTCACGCAGCACCAGGTTTAATTTATCAAGCTTAATCTGAATGGCTTTAAACAGTGGCAGACCCTTCATCCCAATAAAGAAGATCGCCCCTACAAGTACAGGAATAACGACTACAAAAATCAATGATAATTTAGCATCTTCAGATACTGCCATGATGATACCACCAATCATCATCATCGGTGCTCCGATCATCATGCGCAACATCATAGTAAGTACCGTTTGAACTTGTGTAATATCATTTGTTGTACGTGTAATCAAGGAAGCTGTACCCAGCTTATCGAATTCATGCAGCGTAAAATTTTCTACATGGTTAAATACTCGTGCACGGGTGAGTTTACCAAACCCGGCTGCCACTTTTGCCGATAAGTAACTGGCAATTACCGAACATAAAGCACCGCCACCTGCAACCAGGAGCATGAAACTACCTATTTTCCAAATATAAGCGCGATCTCCTTGAACAATCCCTTTGTCGACGATGTCGGACATCAGTGTAGGAAGGTATAAATCGCCCATGGACTGCAAAAATACAAGGATTAATACAGCACCAATAGCTACCCTAAAAGGCTTCAGTTGTTTAAATAATTTAATCAAGCTTCTCATCTCCGTTCATTTGTAGCCTATCCCAATCAGGTGGTGGATTATCCTCAACGTATTCATGTACCTTAAGCAATAGCTCTGTGAGCTGTTTAGTGTCTTTTTCGCCTAAGTGTTGCACAAGCTTATCAAGCATCACATCACGATAATGTTCTGCTTTTCGTGTGAGTTCTTTTCCACTTTCCGTTAATTTCACGCGTACAACTCTTCGATCTGAAGGATCCGCGCGTCTTTCCACCATCTGTTTCGCTTCAAGACTGTTAATCAGCTGCGTGATGGTAGGAGGAGTGAATCCAAGTAGTCGGCTGATTTCAGACACCTTGAGACCCTCTTCATCAGAATGATTCCATTTTTCAATGCATATCATTAAAGTCATCTCACTTGGCTTGTGGCCCTCAACGCCCTTTTGCCATTGAGCTTTGTGCAGGCGTTTCATCGCCGCAAAAAGCCCGTGTGCGACTGAATTTTCAGTATTTTCTGTATTTCCTCCGTTTATCCCAATTTCCTTCACCTCTGTTTTAGTTAGGTCAACTAATTATTAAACACTATATTATTTAGGCTACCTAATTATATTTTCGCCAGATTACTTTGTCAAATTATGAATACGCTATCAATTATTACGAAAAAGAAAACTCCCCAGCACGAATGCAAGGGAGTAGTTATCGTTTATGTATTGCTCTGTATTTTAAGGATTGAATAGATGTTTTCATCCCTTAGAACCAAGCTCCGTGCTCATAGGTTGTAATGCCTCCATTACTTCCAGAGCCCACAGGTCCAATGATAATGAAGCTAAACAATGCTAACACGCTTACCATCATCAACAGTGATTTTTTCATTTTTTCTCACCCCCTTTACTAGTTCTCTATATTTATCCTGTTGAGAAGCAGTAGCGTAATCCCTGCTCGTCTCAAATAAGGTTATACAATTAATGAAATCTTTTCCGTTGTTTTGCTTTATAGATAACTCCAAAGATTTCAGAAGATAATCTACACCTGTGCTATAACATTGCTTATTTATTTCATAGATTGCTACTTGATAGTACAAACGAAATACGCGATCTACATTATTAGGCTCCTGGAACCCTTCAAACCTCAACATTTCTCGTGAGAATCGTGTAAGTACACTGTCAGCAGAGAACCCGTAACGATTAGCAGCATCCATAATAGTTATAAGTCCAGCTAAGATTTCACCTGGGTGATCTGCTAAAAAGGCCGCGTAGGAAGATAGAACATCCACATTACCCATCAACAACTCAATTGTGAAACCATTGCCCATTGCGAATAACCGAAATTGTTCTACCGCCTGACGACCTTCTTCGTTCATCATTTCAAACCAGCCAAGATCTGCGTAGCCTGCAGTATACTTTTTGGCTTCTTCATATTTACCTTGCTTGGTCAGCGAAATCGCTTTAAGCAAATACCCATGACCGTAATAAACCACTAATGGACGTTCCGTATGAAGAACTTCCTTACGTTTATCCACATTACTTCGCAGTTGCTCGCGGTAAACAGCATTAGCCAGCGTTCTTAGCTCATCAGCGAACGACTCCATTTTATTCCATCGACGAAGATCGAAACATAACTGTGTCAAAGTTAAGAGACCATCCAATTGCATATTTTCTGGTAGACGATTCCTGAAAGGTTCAAAAGTAATAACTGCATGTAACTTCTCGTCTGAATCGACGATGGATAAAATTGCTCTAAAAATACGATAATGACTTATTGCGAGCCGCTCCGAGTAACTGTCGGACTCATTCTCAGCTACAACTTTATAAAAAAATATCGATTCATCTATTTTACCTTTTTTAAACAATTTATCAGCTACCGAATAAACGATATCCAGAGACTTCGGATATTCCAGTAATCTGCTTAAAGTGTCCTCAATACAAGGCTGTTTGCCCAATTCAGCACAACGAATCAAAAAAGGCTCCACTCTACGGCGTGAGACCTTCTCATCATTGAAGCATTCATCAACATATAGAGGATATAACCAACCTTCTGGAAAACCAAAGGCTTTTATAATTGCATCTACTTGTCCCAAGGACATAGGCTTCGGCGGATTTCCATGCAGAATTGCACTGAGGCTGCCTCGATTCAGGCCACAAATTTTTGAAAATGAGGCGAGATTATGGCCGGAGCGGGACAAATTTTTCTCAATTTCTGAGCGTATAGTTGTTAACTTTCCCTCCACTCGGCACCCCCAAAGTTTGACTTGAAAAGATTCTATTAATTGACATTATAGGTGAAAGTTATGGATTGTACAACAAATAGATTGTACGACAAATAGAGGAGCCTAATACGCTCCTCTAGATCAGTAACATCTTCATAGTATTATAATTCTATGTTGTTGGTAGTTTAGCTAACAGTGATGGCGGTTTTGGAACTTCTACTATAGGATGTAATGCCGGCTTTCCGGTTGCGCAAATTTTCCATCATCTTATTTTGTGCCAGCAAAATATAGCTGTCTAATCGCTCACTGAGCTCTAGAACAGCACGGTCACTAAGACTCCGTTGCTCTGCAACCTCCAGCAATTCACATCTAAGACTCTCTATAGTTACAAGTAGCTCATCTTCTTTATAATCTTTTCTATGATTATTCTTGGAGGAATTTGGATTTTGTGTCACATCTCTCTCCTTCTCTCTATCAACATCTTCTCCTATCATAAGTCATGATACCAAAAAACATATTTTCAAAAAAAAGAAAAATTGTAGAGCTTCTAACAAAAACGGAATTACTACTTATTCAGAGTCCTCCGCAAGTTCGTCAGAGAGCTCATTTGGATACTGTTCTCGCAAAAGTCCCTTTGCAAAAGCAATCCATTCGCGTGCCGCAAAAGATAAATAACGGTCTCTACGCCACGCCATAGCAAGCTGCCACGGAATTACCGGATCCGTCAAAGGCACAACGACCAATCGTGAACGATCCATATCCCGGCAAATGGTTTCTGGCAGCAATGCGATTCCCATTCCGGCAGCCACCATACGGCTAATTAAGTCCCATTGGGAGCTCTCATAGATAACCTTAGGCTGAAATCCCGCCTTCACACATTCCGTAATAATCCGATCATGCAGCGTAAAATCCTCCCGGAACAGCACAAACTCCTCTTCGGCTAGTTCACTTAACGGAACAAGGTCTGCCTCGGCCAATCTATGTCCAACAGGTAAAATAAGATTCAGCTTCTCTTCAACAAAGGTGAAGCAATGAAGTTTGGCTGTATTTACAGGCAGCACAACCATTCCGATATCCAACAAGCCCGTTTCTACATCTTCCTCCACTTTTTTCGCGCCATCCTCATGCAGACGAATAGTAACCTGCGGATAACGTTTATGAAATTGACCAATCACCGAAGGAAAAAAGCTCGCTCCTACCATTGGAGGCAGACCGATGCGGATGTGGCCCTGCTCCAAATTTCGTAAGCTATCCAGCTCAGAAGACAAGCTGGCGAACGACTCCACGATATTTTGCGCTTTGGTGAACAGAATTTCCCCTGCATCTGTAAGCCGGACACTTTTCCCTTCACGGTAAAACAAATCAGCCTCCAGCTCGATCTCCATATTCCGGATCATTTTACTGATCGTAGGTTGTGAAATATATAAGGATTCGGCAGCCCGAGTAAAGCTTTTCATTCGTGCTGCTTGGACGAAATATTCTAATTGTCGGATATCCATTTTCCAACCTCCGATCCATAGACAAAAGGAATGTCATTTATTCAATCTATTCATTTTACCTATGAAAACAATTGATGTAAACTTTCATTATCATGAAAGGAGCGAAGCCTTATGAAAAAGATTGTTATAGGCTTGCTGCAGGTAGCGGGACTCACCCTATTCTCATTACTAATCAATGCTGTAACCCCATTTTTGCATATCCCTATTCCCGGAAGCATACTCGGAATGATTATATTGTTTCTTCTGCTTGAGTTTGGTGTCATTCATCTGAATTGGGTTGAAGTTGGTGCTTCTTGGCTACTGGCTGAGCTCTTGCTGTTCTTTATTCCATCTGCTATCGGCGTAATGAAA
The DNA here is from genome assembly GCF_045040615.1 of Paenibacillus sp. FSL H8-0175. Lineage (NCBI taxonomy): Bacteria > Bacillati > Bacillota > Bacilli > Caryophanales > Paenibacillaceae > Paenibacillus > Paenibacillus sp. FSL H8-0175. The sequence goes on from NZ_CP150299.1 coordinate 6,823,391, forward strand.
TACGCCAATATTCTGGAAACTGATGGTTTACGAATCCTCGCGGTGGTCATTTTGGGTACGATTGTTGTAATGGCCAGTTCCGGATTACTTACCAGTAGAATTTACAAAGCAAAGGAGCGGAAAGGATCATGTTAAACGCTCTATTATTCTTCGGTCTTACGGTTGCTGTATATTTACTGGCGAAACGCATTTATGCTTCTAGTGGCAAAGTGTACACCTCTCCATTGATCATTACACCAGTGCTTATGATTATCTTCTTACTCATCACAGGCATTACTTATGATTCTTACAATGCGGGAGGCAAATGGCTGACGGATTTGCTGCAACCGGCAACTATGGCCTTTGCAATCCCTTTGCATAAAAACTTCAAGGTGCTCAAAAAGCACGCCGCCGAAATTGCGGCAGGCGTGCTGTCAGGGACGATAACAGCGGTGATCTCTTCCATTCTGCTCGCCAAATGGCTGCATGTCAGCGGCGATCTGGCAGCCAGTCTGGTTCCACGTTCGGTGACTACACCGATCGCTATGAGCATCTCGCAAAGTATCGGCGGTGTACCGAGTATTACTGCAGTCTTCGTCATCATTACCGGGATACTCGGTACAATGATGGGCCCTACAGTACTCCGCATCTTCCGCATTGACAATGAAATCGCGCGTGGTGTATCGCTGGGAACCGCTGCGCATGGTACAGGAACATCCAAGGCCTTCGAGCTTAGTTCACTGACCGGAACCATCTCCAGTATTGCGATGATTCTGTCCGCGCTGTTATCCATAGGTGTGGCGCCAGCTTTACTCGCAATATTCCTCCACTAGGCTAACCCAGCTTGAGCCAAGGACATGTCTCTTTAGCACATCTAAGGCGGCATGTCCTTTTTTTAAGAATCCAAACTTAGAATTTAACCGGAAGTCCACTTTGTGCGGACTCGTAAGCCGCACAAGTTACTTTAAGCGTCTTGAATCCATCCTCATAGTCACTGAGAATACGCGAACGATCTCCTGTCCGTACAGCATACAGAAAAGCTTCACTTTCCACTAAATATGGATTTCCTGTGTTTTCAAATTCGGTGCTATTGCCACTTCGCACTTCCAAGAGACGATCCGGGTTCCAGTCCAGCAATCCCCGATCATTATAGAAACTAAGACCTACACTTCCTACCGGATCAGGCAGGACACATGTATTTGAAATATTAGCTATGATTCCATTCTCAAGCTTCAGAGATACGGTACCTACATCGGCTACACTCACACCTTCATGCTGCTCATGCATAATTCGATTTCCGAACATGCCGTATACTTCTTTTACCTCTCCTGCAAGATAACGCACCAAATCGACGATATGAGTGGTTTGCTCGGTGAACTGTCCTCCAGATTGCTCCTGATCACGCCACCAAGCTACGCCCGGCATGCCGCCCATCCACTGGCCCATGACCATACCGATCTTGTCACCACGTAATGTTTCCTTGAGCCTTTTAACATTCTCTTGATAGCGGAAATGGTAGCCTACCGAGGTCAATAAATTATGTTCTTTAATATCTTGCAGCAAGCTGGCAGGAATTTCAGTAGTCATACTAAGCGGCTTTTCTATAAAAAAGGGAATATCCCTCTTGATTAATGAACGTTCAATCGCACCATGAGATTGTGGAGGCACACAGATATAAACAGCATCAAGCTTCTCCGCATCCAACATCTCTGTAATATCACCATATCCAGCAGCTCCATATGGACGTGCCATATCTTCGCCTTTGGCTTTACTGCTTCCACAGACTGCCTGCAACTGGACATCAGCCATCCCTGCCAGCAAATCAGCATGTACCTTAGAGAACCAACCTGTACCCACAATACCCACTTTTAATGTCATATTATTTCCTCCTGCCGATTGATTATGAATACCCTTTCGTAGATTATAACCTCTTATGAGCGTATAAGATAATCTCTCCATTCTTCGGGAAGCAAATGCATATATGGACTCTGCAAAAAACGGTCATCCGCCAACACGATAATGCCCGTATCCGTCTCGCTGCGAATCAACCTGCCTCCGGCTTGGAGTACCTTACACATTCCCGGATAGACATAGGCATAATCAAAGCCATTTTTTCCTCTGGCATTAAAATATTGACGCAGCAGATTGCGTTCAAGACCAAGCTGTGGCAGGCCAACGCCAACAACCATAACCCCATTGAGGCGATCCCCTGGCAGATCCACACCTTCTGAAAAAATCCCTCCAAGTACAGCAAATCCCAATAACGTCTCGTCATTATCTGGACTAAATGCGGCTAAAAAACTTTCTCTAGCTTGCTCGCTCATGCCAGTATCCTGCATCAATGTCCGGATTTCAGGGTAATACTCCGTAAAGGCCTGATATACGTTTTGCAAATAGAGGTACGAAGGAAAAAACACCAGATAGTTGCCCTTTTTAGAGACCATTTGGCTCAGTGCTTTAGTCAACGGAACTAGGGAGGCTTCCCGGTCATGATAACGTGTGGAGACAGGTAAGACGGTTACTTCCCACTGCTCTTTCTGAAAAGGGGAAGACACGGTTAAACTGTAATCTTCCTCCGCTGCACCAATCATATCCCGGTAGTAAGATAATGGAGAAAGTGTAGCTGAGAACAGGATCTGACTGCGAAAGCTCTTGGACATCTGCCGTAGCAGATGCGAGGGATCCAAATTGAATAGCTTGAGATAGACATCCCCTCTACGAACCTCCGCATAGGTAATGTAGTGTTCATCATAGGTCTTAAAGGTGCGGAGCATGCCCTGAACTGCAAAATAGGTATCCAAGAGGACATTTCCCCCTTCTCCTTCCCCATTCAGTGAGACAATACTGGAGCTCGGGTGAATAAGCTCCTGTTCCGCCTCCAAAGAAAATATCTCAAGCAAAGCCGGCAGCTCATCCGGGAACGAGTCCCACTGCCCTTGCCCCTCTTCATTGCAAATTTTGCGAAGGGAGATGAAAAAAGCATTCACCGATTTAGCGGCTGTACTCAAATTCCGGTTCATTTCTTTATATTGGCGCTGGATTTCCAGGAAAGGGGCTTTCAGCAAAGAGGCGGAGAACATCTCCCGTCCCCGGTCTACCAGATTATGTGCTTCATCTACTAGAAGTACCGTTTCTCTCTTTCTTTCCTCTGTTAGCCGTTTCAGACTGATGCGAGGATCATATATATAATTGTAATCGCAGATCACAGCATCACAGGCATAGGCTGCATCCAACGAGAACTCAAATGGGCACACTTTGTGTTTGTGAGCATACAGTGCAAGGGTGTCTCTGCTCATCAGCGTCTCATGCTCTAACAGATCCATTAATGCCTCGTTGATCCGGTCATAATAACCATCCGTATAAGGACAGGAATCCTTACCACATATCCCCTCTTCGCGAAAACAGGCCTTCTCTTTAGCGGTAAGTGTGATGACATGCAGCTGAAGACCCTGCGTTAGCAACAGCGAGATGGCTTCCTGCGCGGCAAAACGGGTAACCGTCTTTGCCGTTAAATAGAACAATCCTTTAGCTTGTCCTTCGCCCATCGCTTTAAGGACAGGGAACAACGTCGACATTGTTTTCCCGATACCTGTGGGGGCTTGAGCGAACAGACTGACCTTTTCCACGACGGACTTGTATACAGCTCCTGCAAAATGACGTTGTCCCTTTCGATAAGAGGAGAACGGAAAGCTCAACTCCCGAAGACTCTGCTCCTTCTTAGCATCATGACGAACCATCATCTCAGCGTATGGAGCATATCTAGCCACTGTGTCATTCACAAATGAAATCAGTTCTTCAAAAGACAACGTTCGGTACAAGCTTTTTTGCTCATCAGTGGCCCGGTGGACATAGGTAAGCTTAACCTGAATAGAAGAAAGCTCTTGCTCCAGAGCCACCATATATGCGTACATCAGCGCCTGTGCCCAATGAACCTCATGTCCTTCATCCAGTAAATCCAGCAGTCCGGAGGTTGATTTGATTTCTTCGACCGTAAAGCTCCCATCCTCCGAGACAAGCAATCCATCACAACGCCCATCTACAACATAAAGCAGGTTTCCATAAGGAATCTCCGTTTTCAAATAAACCTCCTTGCGGTCACCTTCCTTATATTGCTTTTGGATCTTCTGATGAATTCTTGTGCCTTCGACCATAGCGCCCGTTCCATGAAAGCCAGGTTCAATGCTTCCGCTGCGAAAAACATATTCAACGAGAGTTCTAACTGATAAAGCTACTGTAGAGCTCATCCAGCATCACCTCCTTTTATTATCCATATATCCTTTTTGTTCCCAATTGCCATTTTAGTCCTGAATTCGTTGTATAACCCTGCATGAGAGCAGGAGCGTCAGCTTCAACCCTTTGTGTTCAACTTTACGCGCTCCACTAAGCTTATACTTAGGTTCTCGATTTTTGACATTCTATAGCCAGCCCTGCATAATAAATTTAATTACTATGGAATTATTTTGTCTGGGCGCTGTTTCTTCCTAGCCGGGAAATGGCGTTTTATCATGTAGAAAGAAGGCGAAGCTGTGTCATCCTTTAACTTTAAACAGTGGATCGTTAAACCTTTTGTGTTTTTCACAATAATTTTTATTCTAAAAGCTTTCTTGGCATGGGGCGTAATCTTTGACGATATATTGCCCTGGAAATCATTATTAACTGAAATCCCCTTTGCTTGGGCGCTCTTCTGTATCATTGAACGTTTTGGTTCCAAGCGCAAGCTCGGATATTACATGACCGTAAATTTATTAGTGACAGCCATTTTCTTCGCAGCCATTATGTATTTTAAATATTACGGTGTTATTGTGACTTACCATGCAGCGGAGCAGGTGAATCAAGTCACCGCCGTCAGCAACAGCGTATTCTCACTAATGGATCCATACTACCTGCTGATTTTTACAGACATCATTATTCTTGGCGTCTACTTCTTCTTTAATAAAAAAGGCCGGGTCTATAAGAAAGAGAATATCAACCACCGCCGTGGCGGAAAACTTAAGTATAGTGTTCTGTTTGCAGTCTCACTTGCTTTATGTTTGTTCAACATCTTGCCTAATAAGGCCAGTATGAACGAAATTAAGAAAGCTCAAGAAATGGGAATTCTTAATTATGAAGCTTATACGATCTTCGCTAAAGAAGAGCCTGAGCTAGTCGATTCAAGTGACATTACACAGGATGCCATCAACAAATTGAAGGGGATTAATACTGCGGCTAGTTCTCCACTTCAAGGCATCGCTAAAGGCAAGAACCTTATTATTCTTCAAATGGAATCTTTCCAGAATTTCTTGCTGGGACTTAAATTAGACGGTCAAGAAATTACACCGAACCTGAACAAGGTAATGAAGGACAGTCTTTACTTCCCTAATTTCTATCAAATGGTTGGCCAAGGGAATACGTCGGATGCAGAGTTCGTAGTTAACACTTCCTTCTACATCCCTCCACGTGGAGCGGCAACGATGTCTTATGTGGATAAGGTACTTCCAAGTCTGCCACGCGTGCTTAAAGAAAATGGATATCAGACAGCAACCTTCCACACCAATGTCGTAGAATTCTGGAACCGCGGCGAGCTGTATGACTCCCTCGGCTTCGATCATTATTATGACCGCAAATTTTTTGGTGAAGATGATGTCTTCTTCTTTGGAGCTTCTGATGATACGCTCTACAGTAAGACAGCCGATAAACTAAAAGAAATGGACCAACAGGAGCAGCCTTTTTACGCTCAAGTCATTTCAATGTCAGCGCATCACCCTTTTACTATTCCGGAAGAAAAATACCGCATGAAGCTGCCAGAGCGTTATGAAGGTACTTTTGTTGGTGACTATATCCGTTCCCAGAACTATGCAGATGATGCTTTTGGACATTTTGTAGAAGAGCTAAAAGCAAATGGTGTCTGGGACAATAGTGTAATCATGATTTATGGAGATCATATGGGATTGCCGATTTATTCCCTCGATCATGATGATAAAGAATTGATGACTGAAATCTATGGTCATGAATACAGTTATGCGGATATGATGAACATCCCTCTGCTTATTCATGCAGGTGCTGGCGTAGCATCGCAGACCATTGACGAAGTAGGCGGGGAAGTAGATATCATGCCAACCGCAGCCAGTCTGCTTGGGATTTCATTAGAGAATAACGTATATTTTGGTCAAGATCTACTCAGTCAGACTTATAATTTGCTGCCAGAACGATATTATTTACCTTCTGGTTCATTCATTGCCAGCTCAGGATTGCTTATTCCTGGTAACAGCTTTGAAGACAACACTCAGTACTCTATTTATAACAATGGAACAACGCCGAGTGCCACTGAAGACGAATATAACCGTGCCTTGAGGCTTTTACAGCTTTCCCACAGCTATATCACTCAGTTGCCTGACAAACAACCTAAACAATAAATTACAGGGCGTAGGCAGCCAACGAACAAAAACAGCAGAGCAGCGATTCTCCAATAAGGAGAACCGCTGCTCTGCTGTTTTTATAAAGATATCCATTCCGAAGCTTAGCTGACTAACGCTCCTGGTCCTCGATCATACGGTAATACTCTGCAAAGTTGCGTAGTTCTTCGGGCTTCAGTATGGATAAATGCTCCGCCAGCAGTTCTTTGGACCGGAAATGTCCTTCTTCGAGCACCTGCTGACCTTTTTCGGTGATCGTCACTACAACCGCTCTCCGATCCTTCCCATCCGGCTCACGTTTGATATAACCCAGCACCTCCAAACGGTCCAGCATCACCGTCACCGCACTGGATTTGACCTCCATACATTCTGCCAGCTGTACCACCCGCGACTTCTTTTCTTTCGCTATCATATTTAACAGACCCATCTGTGGCACCGTAAGTCCGAGTTCTTTGTGCAAAGACATTTGAGACATAATCTTACGCTGTACTCTCCACATGGATAGTCCTAGACGATCTATTAACGGATCTATTTGATGTGGCATATTTGTTCAACCCCAATCCGTTTTTAATAACTCAAGCGTACCATTAGAACTGGTTATGATTCAATGGTTTTGTCTACTAAACCATTGAAAGCATGATGGAAAGCGCAAACTTCCACCATTCTCCAATTTCCGACACAGAAATACTATATTCCATGTAAGGTTATAAGCATATCAATACGATATAATCGTAGAGGTGAGAGCTATTATCACTGAGAACATAATTTGTCAAGGTTGGTGCGAAGAATGAAATTAGCAACTAAATTAACTTGGATGATGTTCGTCGTCTTACTTCTTGTAGGATCATCCATCGGGTTTTTCGGATACCGTACAGCTTATAAGCAAGTAGACGAAGCCGCAGGTATCGAATTGGTAGGATGCGCTAATATTACAACCGGCCTGATTGACCCCGCAGACATTTCCGCATTGTTGGCAGGCGATCAAAGTAAACTGGAGGCTGTAGAGGATCGAATCGGTTGGATTGTAGCACATAAGGCTATTTTTAAAGAGGCATTCATCTTATCCTTAGACGGAAAAGTACTTGCCGCAGATTCAAGCTTCCAGGCTAGAGGTTATAAAGCAGGCGATACTTTTTATTTTTCAGATGAAGATAAGCAAATGATTACTGAGCATAAGCATTCCTCCTACTCCAAGGTTTATACATACGAAGGTACCTCACTTAAGACAGGTTACGGCCCCATCTATCAGGATCACGATCCATCTAAACCTATAGTTGCGCTGATGGCTATTAATTTCGATGGCTCCATAATTCAAGAAAGAACTCAAGATATCATTGTTCAGCCTTTTATTATCGGTGCTTCCATTCTGGTTATAGCTATTGTGGCAGCTTATCTGTTAATCCGCCGAATGATTAGTCCGTTAACGAAGCTGTCCAAAGGGGTCAATCTTGTTGCACAGGGCGACCTTACTCATAATCCTATTTTATTCAACAGCAAGGATGAGATTGGTACATTAGCCCGTGATTTCAATGACATGACCCAAAGCCTGCGCTTACTTATTACCGAGGTCAATGAGACCTCCATGCAGGTAGCCTCCTCTTCCGAAGAGCTCTCCGCCAGTGCGCAGGAAACCAACCGGGCCGGTGAATATAGCGTCAATGTTACGATTGAACTTGCCGATACCGCGAATTCACAGCTGCAGAATATGGAGGGTGAATATAAGTCTGTACAAGACCTGTCTCGTTTCATCACAGAGATTGCAGGCAATGCAGATAACGCAATGAATAATGCGGTCAGCAACGCTAATAAAGCACGTACAGGCCGTGAGGCAATGGATTCCACCACACAGCAGATGAGAGTCGTAAGTGACAGTATTACCGACCTAGCACTCATTATTGAAACCTTGGGTGGTTATTCCAAAGAAATTGAAAATATCGTGGGTACTATTGCCAGCATCGCAGAAGAAACCAATCTCCTGTCCCTGAATGCAGCGATTGAAGCCGCAAGAGCTGGAGAAGAGGGAAGAGGGTTTGCGGTCGTTGCCCATTCCGTACGTAAGCTTGCTGAGCGCTCAGCCCATTCCGCTGCGCAAATTGGCCAACTGGTCAACATCATCGTAAACCAGATGGATCAGGCAGGAGAAACTATGAAACGCTCTACAGAAGAGATGGAGCACGGCAGAGAAATGATTGCCACGGCAGGCCAGTCCTTCTCGGAGATTGAAATGTCTGTCTCGGGAATGGCCTCACAAAGCCAGCAGATCTCAGGAACGGTTCGCCAGCTTTCGCTGATCTCCGACCGTCTCGTTACAACCCTTCAGAATATCGTAAATGTCGCTAATCAGACGGCCAGCAGTGCAGAGACATTATCCGCTTCCTCAGAAGAACAGCTTGCCGCAATGGAGGAAGTTGAGTCTGCAGCAGCTTTCCTGTCCTCCCTAGCTGAGAAGCTGCAAATTCTGATTGAACGATTTAAGGTTTCTTAATAGCAAAGGGGCTAGCATCCAAGCAGAGATATTCTGCTTAGACGCTAGCCCCTTATTCTATGTATTGAGATCATCTGCTACGATACTGCTGTATTCGCTATAAACCACTGGCCCAGCTCATGCACCGGCATTGGCCGCCCATAATAATAACCCTGCATCACTCTGCAGCCTAAGGATTGCAGCAGCTCAATCTGCTCTGGCGTCTCCACACCTTCCGCCACGACCTCCATATTAAGATTGGTGGCAATCGCAATGATATTACTGATAATGGCTTTCTTGGAATGCATCTTGCTCTTACGAATAAACACTTGATCAATCTTGAGTGTGTTCACTGGAATCTCATCTAAATTACCAAGGGATGAAAAGCCTGTCCCAAAGTCATCCAGTGATACCCTTACCCCAAGTGCCCGAAGTCTGGAGAGCTGCGCAACCGTCTCTTCCATGTTATTCATCGCAATGGACTCTGTAATCTCCAGTTCAAGGAAATGCGGCTCTAGACCTGAACGTGTGAGTGCTTCTTCTACAACATCGTATAAGCCCCCGCCCTCAAACATCCGTGCTGACATATTAATAGAGACTGCGACATTTGCTATCTCTTCCTTATGCCAAAGCATGTTCTGGCTGCATACATCATGCAGCATCCAATAGGTAATCGGGACAATCAGTCCCGTTTCCTCTGCAATGGGAATGAATTCAGCCGGGGAGATTATCCCATGTTCAGGGTGCCGCCAACGCAGCAGTGCTTCAAGACCCACGGTAACGTTCATATACGAATCCCATTTTGGCTGGTACACAACCATAAACTCGGAGCGTGCCAGCGCTTTACGAAGATCCTTCTCCAGCGACATCCGTCGCAGCTGATGGCGGTTCATCTCCTGATCGAACACACTGAATTTATTCTTACCCGAATCCTTAGAGGTATAAAGAGCTGTATCGGCTGCCTTCATTAACGCTGAGCGGTCAGTTCCATGCATAGGGGTCATACTGATCCCCACGCTTGCAGTAACATATAGCTCATTACCTTGAATACTGTAATATTTCTTAAGCTCATATAAAATGTGCTCTGCTTCCTCTTGCGCATCCTCCACAGTACAATCTGGAAGAGCGATCAGGAATTCATCTCCGCCCAAACGAAAGACCTTGCCCTTACTTCCTACAGAGCGTCTTAATCTTATAGCGACCTCTCGCAGTAACAAGTCCCCTATATCATGTCCAAGCGTATCATTAATCGACTTAAACCGATCCAGATCCACAAAAAATACGGCGCCAGATCTACTCCCGAAAAATTCATCTTTAAAATAACGTACCAGGCCATGCCTGTTCGGAAGATCAGTTAGTGGATCATAATAAGCCATCCGTTCCAGCACATGCCGGTCCAGAAATACAGCACCACCAGAAATCGCAAGCATAAATAGCGTTACCAAGGACACTCCCATTAAAAGAATAACATCAGTCTCCATAAAAAAAGTTGTATTGCCTAGTAGACCGTTATATTCAAAATGAGTCGCCCTTACACTCGTATAATGCAATCCAGTCACCGAAAATCCGATAAAGAGAGCAGAGTATAACTTCCAGCGGTTAAAACCCACATAGTCTTTAAACTTGTGAAATAGAAATAATCCGATAAAAGACGAGAGCATAACGAGGATTACAGCACATGTCTGAGTCCATATCTCATAATGAATCTCCGCTGCGATCTTCATGGAAGACATTCCGATATAATGCATAGCCGAAATTCCGCTGCCTAGAAGAACACCACTAACTATTAAACAACTTTTTCTTAAACGTGGCACAAACGTAATCCGGAATGCCGAATAGCAGCACAACACACCAACCAATAACGATAATACAGCCCTGCCTGGATAATAATTCACGCTAAAAGGAAAACGGCTCGCCATAATCCCTACATAATGTATCGACCATATGCCACTGCCGAGTACACATGCCCCCGATATTAACCATAAGCGACGAACTTTCCCAAACGAACGAGGGACTTGCGAGATCAGATTCAGCGCGGAATAAGCTGCAGTCGCCGCTAGCGCAAATGATAGTAAAACAATCCAAACGTTATAGTGGATTCCCATTTTATCCATTAGTTAACCTCTTCACCGGTTTTGAATACCGTAATCGCTGCAGCGTATTTCTCAAGTAAAAAATCAGTACACGAATATCAGATAAATGGAAGAGTGCGTAAAGATTATAGGTTATCCCTGAAAAGCAACTTTAGATGTATTCTACCTTGTATTCAGCCGATTGTCTAAGAAAATACTGGAATTTATACCCTTTTTTTATGTCGGCAAAAAATGTCCATATTTGACGTATTCACTCACCCCGAAAAGTTGGATATGTGACCTGTGGTTGATGGGGTTTTGGGGAAGGTCTTTCGCCATAACCATTGATTCAAAACTACCAGAACTAACAGATAGATGTAAATTCCTCCGGTAAATAAAGTGAAGACATAATGAATACCCGCCATCCCCATCAGCAAAAACATAAGCATGAAGGCGACTCCAGTATAATCCTTTTGTTTGGCTGCCTCATAACGCTCTGAAAAAGGTAAGCTCCGGGGATAAACACGAAAGCAGATGACTGAGAAAATCAGCATGGCGAATAATACCACTACTAAATCAGGTACAATGTGCACACCGAACAACAGAATGAACAATACCGCATCTACAGCAAATAAAGGCAAGACTAGCCGTAGCAGTGCCGCCTTAAGCATCCCACGGTAAATAGGCGTGCTATCGGGTAAAGGAATCAGCCTATAAATCCAAGCTCCTTTATAACTTGTAGAGTAGCGTAACATCTGTATTACAGTCTGCATTAACATCGTGCAGAAATAGATTAACAAGTACACTTTTGAACCTTTAAGGGAACCATCATAACTATTCTGCAATATACCAAATATAAAAATAAACGGGAATGCGATAGAAAAGCCAAGTGCAGGATAGACCTTCAGCTTAAAATCGCGCTCATTCTTCATCATGGACCAAGTAAACCGAAAGAAAATCCCCTCTGCCGGTTCCTTGCATACTCTGCGGGAGAGCCACTCTGCGATCTGGCCCTTGTCTTTTCCACCGGAGCCTTGCTCCGCCAGCTTTTGCAAATTCCGTTCAAACTGTGGCATCAGCTTAATATAGGCTGCGATCAGTACAAGTGGGGTTATCAAAGCCAGCATTGAAAGAATGAAGTAATAGGGTTCTCTCGCTCCACCAAGCAACAGTTCAAACGGAGCCGCGAACCAAACCGGAAAAATAAAGTACTGCCACCAAGCAGGATGATAAGCAGCGCCAAGCTCAGTGAGGTTGAACAACCGGGAGATGAATTGATAGCCCACCATTATTCCGATCGTCAAAAGGATTTGCGTATAATTTATAATATCCTTGAGCTTCTCCCCATCAAAAAACCGCATGATCATCAGGTAGAGCAGTGCAGTTATTACGAGGATAAAACAGTCTAACAAGACAATTGTCACCGCATACATCAGAAAAAAAGCGATCCCCTGCTTAAATAGGCTAAATACCAAAGATGGACCAGTGATTGACAATGTAACTGTCCCTAAGTAGAGGAGAACGTGGATGGTTTTGGCCATATTTAAGGTGGTACGGTTGACGGGTTTGGAAAAAAGAATATTTTTATCACGTAAATCAAGCATTACTGAAGAAAAGTCAGAGATCAGGGTTGTGGAGACAAAAAACATAATGATCCCAAAGGTTAAGCTCATTTGCAGCATATAGTGATCGTTGGATAGCGTTAGCGGAATTAATATTAAACCAAATAGTAAATAAATCCACTGTAATCGCAAGGGTGAACCTTCTTTAGCATTCTCCTTTTTCTGCATACCTGCAAGCGCTGTAGGCGTTCTTCTTCCGTCCATGGTCAGTTTGATCTGTAAAATACTCCGCATGGTGTCGTAATCGACTCCAAATCTTATAAAGGCACCCCGCAGCTTATCCAACAGCCTCAGCACGAAGAAATCAGTCATAAGAGGATACCTCTTGCTCCTGCATGACCGCAACAAATTCACCAGCGATATCACGGTATTTATCAAATCCGGTTAATTGATTGAAAATATCTTCAAGCGTCCCTTCACGGCCTTTCTCCTTCAGCTCTGCAAAACTTCCGTCCGCCACAATATCCCCGCCATCAATCAAAATGATTCGGCTGCTGATTTTCTCAACCACATCCATGATATGTGAGGAGTAAAAAATGGTCTTCCCCCGTGCCGCCAGCGATGCAAAAATCTCCTTCACTATCATCACGCTATTAGCATCCAAACCACTCAGCGGTTCATCCAGGAATAAAATATCAGGGTCATGCAGCATGCTGGAGATAAGCAGCACCTTTTGCTTCATCCCTTTTGAGAACGAAGAAATCCGCATATCGTAAGACTTCTCCAAACCTAGCAGTGTAGTTAATTTTTTGGCCTTGTAGTCCGCCTCGGCACGACCTAGCCCATACAGCTCGCCAACAAAGGTTAGATACTCTCTTGCAGTGAGGCTATCATATAATTCGGCTACCTCCGGCACATAACCTATACGTTTCTTGTAAGAAACATCTCCATCGGCAATATCCTTACCGAAAATCTCCACTTTACCGTTATATCCTTCTACCAGACCGAGCATAATCTTCACCGTTGTACTCTTGCCTGCCCCGTTAGGGCCGATATAACCAATAATTTGTCCTCTATATACCTTAAGATCAATTCCCTTTAGCACCATTCGGTCTGTATAGTTCATCCATAAACCTGAAATCGCTATGACCGGATCGTCAGCTAAACCCATATCTCAGTCCCCTTTCTAGTAACTAATCAATAATGTGAAATATTACTACTTTATGTAATTACAATAATTGTATCATTTAGTAGAATCCTCTTCCATGATTTAGTCTGCTAATCTTATGTCTAGTTAAAAAAAGAGTGGCCATTAGGCCACCCACTAGAGATTTATAGCGAAAGGCAGCGCCACCGATGCCACGAAATGGCTGTTGGCACCCCCTTTATTTGAGCAAACCGGCCTAAGATCAGCGTACGTTTGGTCGGGTAGCATTTATAAATAAGAGAGCGAGCACGCTATCGGACACAGCTGACCTTATACGCGGCTTTTTACCACATTTGGAGTGCTAAAGGACCCCATAGTCGCTATCAGCATGAAAAACACCATAAACGCACCTTTTTCAAAGCGATAGCGTCGCTGGAGTCCGAAACTATGCCCCAAAGGCTGGAAAGCGGAAAATAACGTCATCTGGGTCCGAAAGCCGCGCCGATAATGAATGAACTGCTGAATCAAGCGGGCATGAGGCAAGCGGACAGGGCAAGTGCAACCAGCCAGCTAACAAACAAAAAAGCAGAGCAGCGATACTCCAATAAAGGAGGAACCGCTGCTCTGCTGCCTTAGTCAAACCAAGTCGCCGCATTCATAGTTGACGCTACTTATGTGACGTCCGCTATGTCTTAGTGGCTGATTATTTGGATAGCAAATTGTAAATAACCTGTGCTGCTTCTGCTCTTGTAGTGACTTCTTTCGGATTGAGTTTACCGTTCGCTCCGGTCACTACGCCTCTCTCTACCAGCGCTTGAAGGGCTTCTTGTGCATAACCAGCGATCTGTCCAGCATCACTAAAGCCGGCAAGCGTGGCCGCTGTCTTCTCAGATGGCAGTTCACCTAGCGCTACAAGCGAGCGGTACAAGAGTGTAAATAGCTCCTGCCTAGTGATCTGAATATCTGGCTGGAATTGATTATCTCCCGAACCGGTTGCTACCCCAAGACGCTTAGCTGTAGCAAGATAATTCGTATAATACGTATTGCCTGCATCTGCAAAATTATCAGCAGCAATGGCATCCGGTGTGATGTCATAAGCCTTGAGCAACAAGACGATGAACTGCCCTCTAGTGATTGCAGCATTCGGACTGTAATGTTCAGCATCCGTACCAGATGTGATACTGCGTGCTGCTAAGAAACCTACTGCATGGCTATACCATGATGCCTCTGGAACATCTGCAAAGCTCACCTGATTATATCCAATAATATATTGGGAGAAATGTGTGGTTACGAAATCTACAGTTCCCTTGGCGGCATTGTAATTTCCACGTACATTGTCCAAGCTTCCAGTGCTGTTAATGTGATACACAATAACTGCATCTGACCGTTCTCCCGCTTGCAGCACGTACGGTACGCTGACACGAACACTGCCCCCACCGAAGGTGGAAATCGTACTTTCACCCGCTATAACCGACAAGTCATAAACCGGTCTGTCTCCGAGAACAGCCTTGCCTTCTGCCGTTAATGACACCTTCGCGATTCTAACAATGATGTCTCCGGCATCTGAAGCTGCACTAATGCTCGCCAATGATTTGGCATCAAACGTAATCGTACCCACATTCTCATAATCAATGGTAATCTCCGCCTTCGTTCCGGCGGCTAACTCATTAATTATGCTTCTTGGAAGTATAAGATCAGCTGTTTGAGTATCCGAAGTAGCTGCAACTTTAATTTCAAGAATAGCCTTCTTCCCATCAGCTTCTGCCTTCTTAGCGAGACTCACAAATTCAGCAGCCGTTTCTTTTGTGATCGTTGCAGTAGTAACTCCTGTGGTTTTATCCGTTTTAGTTGCTGCTGTTGCTGATAGGTTCACGGTACTCCCTGCTGTTGCCGTAGCAACCAGTTGCGGGCTTGCTGATGGTGTTGGTGTAGTCGTGCTCGGTGTAGAATTGCCACCCGATCCACTTGTTCCACCTGTTCCAGGATCTGAAATAGGCACATAGGCCGGAACCACAATGTCAGTCGCTGGACTTGCCTTATAACCTTCTTTGGCTGCGTATCTCACTTGATACGTGCCCGGTATTAATCCTGTGATTTCTTTATCTGGTGCATACACATAATTAGTTACACTCGACAGCTTATATTCTAAGGCTGTCGTGGTTCCCGTAATTCTTCCATCGTTGTTCGCTGCTGAGGTAGGAGCAACTCCCTGCAACCCAGTTGGAGCTGCTTGTTCCGCAGTGAATGCTGGAACGATTACATCTGCTGCTCTACCCGCGTTAAATCCCTCTTTAGCTGCGTATCTTACCTGATAGATACCCGGCACCAATCCAACGATCTCTACATCTGATGCGTAGACATAATCGGTAACGGTAGACAGCTTATATTCCAGCGCTTTCGTAGTTCCTATAATTTTACCGTCGTCATTAGCTGCACTGGTTGGTGCTACACCTACTAATCCTGTAGGTGCCGCTTGCTCACCATATGCCGGGACTTCAACTGTAGCGTCTTTACCAACGCTGTATCCCTCTTTTGCCGCATATCGCACATTATAGAAGCCCGGAGTAAGACCAGTGATAGCCGCACCTGTTACAGGCTTATAATCAGCTTCTCCAACGCCTTTATACTCCTGTCCTTCCGCTGAACCCGTAATTTGCCCATCATCATTAGCTTCAGAAGTAGGGGCTACGCCTACCAGTCCTATCGGAGCTGCTTGTTGATGGGTGTAAGCAGGAACTTCCACACTTACGTCTTCGCCAGCATTATAAGGAATGATTGTAGGTCCAGCTGCGGAGGTTGGCCCTTGATAGCCCGATGTTGCGGCATATCTTACCTTGTAAACACCAGGTGCAAGCCCTGTGATGGCTGATCCCGAAACTGGGGTGTAAGCCTCGTCTCCAGCAAGCTTAAATTCCAATGCTGAACTGGTGCCTACAATTTGCCCATCCTTATTGTCGGCCGCAGTTGGTGCTACACCCGTAAGTCCTGCCGGCACAGCTTCGAGTCTGGAGAATATTTTATCCAGCGCTGTTGTAGTGTTATTGTATCTGGCTCCGATTGGGTAATTAGCCTGCACGTAATCCGGTTGGATATTCGTCCAGCTGTACATAAGTTCAACATGCCCTAGAATCGGTGTGTTTTTGCCTCCTGCATCCTTGTTGTCCTTGTTATAAGTGAACAGATACGGAACCTGAAGTCTGTCTCCGCTCACAGTGTTTCCAAGTCCGTCTACATAACTAATTACAGTTGGTTTAGCAGCTGTATTGTTTTCGGTCTTGATATTGGTCAGATAAGTACGAACCAGATCAACATAAAGCTGCGCATACGGATGATTGGTGGTTCTAATCTGAAGCTCATTATTATTATGCGGATTCGCACTGCCCTTAGTGCCGCTGTTGTTATTAGGCTCAGCAACGGTCACACCAGCATCCAGCTTAGTGTCGAAGAAGTAGATCTTATGGATATTATGTTTTTTGGCATATTCGTTGATATATTTAATCACCGCTTGCGTGTTAGGGCACCACGAGCCGCCTAACAAAATCGCATAGTTTCCCTCACTCGCTAAAATTTGCTTCAGCTGATGATAGGTCACATGTTCATAAACAAGCGTGCCATCCGCTTCATTAAAGATCGTAGGTTTGCCCTCATTTTCCCCTTCATAGTTCTTATTAAATGCTGCCTTGATATAAGCCGACTCGTCGATAGTGTCATATTGGGTAGCGGCACCCAGCACCTCACTTACTGATGTTTTATACGCATTAACCTTCGCCGCATCAAGTGTTCCGTTCGTCAGGAACTCATTCCACGAATAGCTCTTATCCAGGTAGGATACGACAGGAGCACTATTTCCCTGTGCATCCTTGTGATCCTTGTTGTATACAAATAAGAATGGAGACTCGAGCTTGTTAGCAGTCACAACTTCCCCGTTTTTATTGGTATAGCTGACATTGCGTTCTGGATCATCTTTGGAAGACAGATTTAAATTCTTCAAATACTTGTTGACCAGATCAACATATTTATAGGCGAATTTATTATTGCTGTCTGCAATCTGAAGGGTGTCCCCGTCCAGCTTAGTATCAAAGTTATAAATCGTAGAGATGCCATATTCCTTAGCTGCCTCGTTGATAAAGCCGATATCAGCCTGTGTATTCTCGCTCCAAGCACCGCCAACCAGAACAGCGTATGTGCCTTCACTCTCAAAAAGATGAACGATATCTTCATACGTCGCTGTTTTAAATACATGGTTAGCATCATTTAGACGGTCATAGACATGACTGAAATAGTCAAACTGGTTAACGCCGCCTTGGGAAGAGGTTATCGCCTCTGCGGTATCCGGATTAGCATAAGCTCTTCCTGCCTGAGTAGGCAGGATTAGCAGGGAGGCTGCCAGCAGCAGCGTTACAATTTTTTTGAAGGTTAATGGTCGTATCATTATGTGCACCTCGCCTTAAATAGGTTTATGGGAAGAATGGGCTGAAAGGAATCCTGAATGAGCCTGCTGCTCATCAAGGACAAACCTCTTCCTCAGCGGCTGGTGCCGGTGCGGGTGCCTGAACCGTTTCCGCTGGAGCAGGAGCTGGTGCGCTGACCGTGGATGCAGGTGCAGAAGACGATGTTTTCGGTTGAGAAGACTCAACTACCGGAGCCGGGGTCGCCTTAACTACCTCTGTGGTAGAGAAGGTTATAGCCTTTTTGGAAGGTGTCTCCGTTGCTTTTGCTACGGGAGCTGCGGTTTCCTTAGGCTGTTCAGATACAACAGGAGCGGTGGTCGGCTGAACGGCTTTAGCGGTTACGTTTGCTTTTGGAGCAGTCGTAGGCGCAGCAGTTGGCACAGGCGTTGCCGCGCTGGTTTGCGGTTTAACAGATGCAGATACCGTTGTTGCAGCTGTTGCCGTCTTAGCGGTGTCCGCAGCCGGGGAGGCAGCTGCTTTAGGCTGAGCTGCACCCGCTTCTGGAGCTGCTGAAGCCACAACCTTCGCCGCAGAATCAACAGCTGCGGCTGGGGCCGTAGTCGCTTTTGCCGTGACTGTCTCAGCTGCTGGAGCCGAAGCTTCCGGCTGGACAGCTTCTGTTACAGGAGCTGCAGTAGCTTCTGCCTGAACAACAACTGCTGCCGCAGAAGTAGCTGCTGGTAAAGCTGCTGCGGTTACTGCTGTATTACTACTCTCTTGAATGGGTGCTGCCTCTGCTGTTTTTTTGTTAGCGGATACTGCGGCATACGTCAATGCGGAGAAGACGATAGCGGCGGCAACCAAAGAGATCGAAAGCTTTTTCATATGTGTACCATCCTTTTCAAATAAAATAAGAAACCCCTTCACTACATTCTTGTACCTTAAATCCGTAACTCTCCCTTCTCTAAAGTAAAAAAAAAGAGACTCAACGGGACGCAATTTACGCGTCTTTCGTTGAATCTCCGGCTGTCCAGTCGATTCCAATTGGCTTGTGATTAAGTTCCATATTATTCATGCCATAGTGCCTTGTCAATCAATTTTTATTTTTCACATGGTTTTTATCGGAATTAATTATTTTTAACATATAATTACATTGACTTTACTATAAATTCTATATAGATTGATCTCAATAGGATTAATCCCATTAAAAAACTAGGTTTAAGGGGGTATTGGTAGTGAACATAGATAACAACTTATTATCCGCCATCGAAACGAACTGGTATGGATTTGTCGCCTCCATATTTGTGTTTGCAATTTTGTTTCTACTGGCACGTAAACGAATTGGATTTGGTACCCGGGTACTCATCGGACTTGGCATCGGACTTATTGCCGGTATATTCTTTCAGTACTTCGATTTAGAGACCAAAGCTATTAGCACATTCGGCAGCATTTATATCAGCTTGATCCGCATGCTCGTCATTCCTTTAGTATTCGTACTCGTATTAAACAGCATTTCTTCCTTAACCAATCTGGAGTATCTACGCAAAATCGGGATCAAAACCTTCGCCTGGTTCCTCGGAACAACGGGCATCGCTTCTATTATCGGCCTATCCGTTGCGCTGCTGTTCAATCCCGGCCAAGGTATACAACAAGATGTACCCGCAGATTTTGCAGCCCGTGAAATCCCGACCTTCTCCCAGGTTATCCTCGATCTTGTTCCATCTAACCCTGTTAATGAAGCAGCTACGGGTAAGGTTGTGCCTCTACTCATTTTCGCGATCTTCCTAGCAGTGGCTATAATCAAGATTGGCTCCAAGAAACCGGAAGCCGTCAAGCCTGTACGTGATCTTATTGAATCCCTGACACTGATACTGCATCAGGTTGTGAAATTCATTATTCGCCTGACGCCTTATGGCGTATTCGCACTGATTGCCGGAATCACCGCACGTTATGGCTGGGAGACGTTGCAGGAGCTAGGCAGCGTAATTATAACCTCGTACGTAGCAATGATTATACATTTTGTACTTATCTTTGGCGGATTGGTTCTATTAGTAGCGAAGGTGAATCCAATTCGTTTCTTCCGCAAAGTGTATCCAACCATTACCGTTGCCTTCACAACCAGAAGCAGCTACGCAACCCTACCGGTCAATCTAGAAGTGATTACGAAGCGGCTTCATGTCTCCCCGCGGATCGCGAGCTTTATCGCACCGTTAGGGGCATCTGTGAACTTTAATGCGTGCGGTGGGATTTGGCCAGCTATTGTGGCTGTATTTACCGCCCAAGTATTCGGTATTGATCTGAACTGGACCGACTATATTACACTGGTATTAGTAAGTATTATTTCTTCCATTGGTGTAGCTGGCGTACCTGGACCAGCCGTAATCTCCACCACAGTAGTCTTAACTGCTCTCGGCCTGCCGCTTGAAGGAATCGCTATCGTTGCAGGTGTTGAAGCGCTCATCGATATGGGCCGTACCGCTGTAAACGCAACTGGAACAGCTGTAACAGCTCTGTTAGTAGCTAATTCCGAAGGTGAATTTGACCGCGAAGCGTTTAATAGCAATGATGACGATGATATTCTCTTGAGCACCGTTTAAAAGCTGAAACTGTAAAAACCTCCGGAATCTGCGTAAAGCAGAGCGCCCGGAGGTTTTTTTTGCATAGATTCCTATTGGATTCATCTTCTTATAGCATACTAATTCTTTCCCGCTTTTTAGCAGAAGCTAGACAAGTCTCGATCAATTGCATGCCCAGCACTGCATCCTCAGGTGCAAATAATTTTTTTCCTGTAAATACTGCGGCGGCAAAATCATCGACCTCCCGTGTATAGGGATTCGCCCCGGTGGCATCAACCCGTCTTACCCCTTCTCCCGTATGCACAAAAAATTCAGCATCCTCGTCTCTAGCATTAAAAGGCATAGGCACTTCAATCATTCCATCGGTCCCCAGAATCTCTAACAGCTGGCGGTTATATGCCCACATCCCGCAATCAAAAATCAGGCTTAGCCCCTTCGGAAACTCTACCAGCCCTGAAGCCATCATATCTACATTGTCATGCTCCGGAGAGAACATAGCATGAACTGTTACGGCTTCTGGCTCAGCTCCGAACAGCAGTCGTGCTGCACTTAGCGGATAACAGCCGATATCATAAAGCGAGCCGCCGCCCCAAGCGGATTTAAAGCGAATATTAGAGGTGTCTGTAGCGTCATTATAAGTAAAAGTGCCTCGAATGGAGCGTAATTCGCCAATTTCACCGCTAGCGATAATCTCTTGCAATTCCGCAATCCGAGGATGATGCCGATACATATAAGCTTCTGCCAAATGGACTCCAGCATCATTACAAGCTTTTACCATCTCAGCCGCTTCTTCACTGTTCAGCGCGATCGGTTTCTCACATAAGATATGTTTGCCAGCTTCCGCCGCACGGATTACCCATTCCCGATGGAGGTGATTTGGCAGTGGAATATACACCGCATCAATATCCTTATCCGCCAGTAATTCCTCATAGCTGCCGTAAGCTTTATCTATTCCGAACTCTGCGGCTACAGCGCTGCTTTTTTCTAAACCGCGACTGGCTACCGCTGTAATCATTCCCGTCTCCGAATCCATTATAGCCGGCATCACTGAACCTGTCGCAATCTGCGCACAGCCCATGATTCCCCAGCGAAGTTTTTGCACCATCGTTGCTAACCTTCTTCCTTATAGATTACTTACTATACTTAAAGCCACCTTATCATAGAATGAAACGTTTCTCTAACAGAAAGAAGCCTGCAAATTGCAAAAAAACAGTGCCAAAAGGAGCTCCAACCCCGATAGACACTGCTTTTTTATAAAATATGAATGTTTATATTAGTGCATTTAACAGCAAAGCCGCACCCAGCACAACTATACGCGCAAGGTTCATCAATACGAAGTTTTTGACGGCAAGAATAAAGGTACTCGCCTTCTCCTGTTTCTCTGTGAACAAGGCAATATTTCGGCGAAGCGGGATCAGCGTAAGTAGAATCAACAGAACCAGAATAGGGTTAATCCCTAAGATCAGCAGCACTACAAGATCCAGATAAGAGACATAGTAGAGATATTTAAAAAGCACAAGCGCTTTGCGGCGGCCAATGTACACCGGAAGCGTGTACCTGCGATTCTCCACATCCTCATCAATATCACAAATATTATTAGCGAGCATAATCCCTGCGATCCCCAAAATAGCGGGCACGGAAAACCAGAAAAGGTACAGCACTTCCACGATGTTGATATTCAAGCTGACCCAGCCGTTCTGAAGCAGCAGTGAAACCACATGCTCATCCGTATGGATATAGGCAGAGATAAAAATAATAACAAAGCCCATAAACAAACCCGAAAACAGCTCACCTAACGGCATTCGCGAGATGGGAATCGGCCCGAACGAATAAAGTATACCGATCAAGAACGACAGTCCACCCAGCAAAAAGACCAGCAAACCCGTCTGAGTGACAAGCGCAATCCCGCCCCCTGCTGCCAGCGCCAGCAAAATAACAATCGTCGCCACGACGGTGCGCTCTTTTAGCTTAAAATGAACAATTGGATTATGCGTTTCGTAGCCGTAGCCGTGGGTTTTGGAGGCTTTTTTGAAATCGTAATAGTTGTTAATCGCCGTCGTCGCCATATCGAAGCTAAGCAAAGACACGAACATCAATCCAAAACGCAGTACGTAAAAATCCTCAAACCGGTACAGGGCATACAACGTTCCCATTAGAAACGGAATAATACTGGCTACCTTCGTCGGCAGCTCCACAAATCTTAGAAAGCTTTTAATATTCACACCATACACCCTTATCTGTCAAATGAGCCTGCAAGGCATTACTGTTCAGTTGTTGTAACCGTCACTGGGGACCATTCTGCAATAACTGTTTGTCCATGTACAGACACACTGCCTTCAGGACTCAGATCCTTCTCTGTCATAATTCCGAGCGCTACAGTGAAGTTATTGAATTTAAGCGGTATATTTTTCTCGCGGCGTACTTCCGTGCCGTTCAAATAGAATACAGCCTCATCATTGCCACGGTGATAGGTAATACGGTACGTATTGAATTCCCGTGGTTTGAAATCCGTATCTTCTTTAAAGATGCAGAAATATTTCGTTCCAGTGCTTTCTGGCACTTGTACACCCGGGAACGGCAAAATACCATATACACTAGCATATTTGTCATTTCCCGCGAAGAAATCGAGCGCAGCGCCTGTCGTGAAATCCAGCAGGTTCAGCGATACATATCCATCATACAGATCTCCAGGTGCAGTTCCTTGTGTACGGCAACGAATTTGCAGCTCAATGCTAATCTCTCCAGCTTCCGGAATCTCCACTGGCTTGGCTGAATAATACATGTGCTTGGCATTGTCCAGAATTTGCACTTGATGGTTCTCACGAGATAACTTCGCACGTACATACAAGGTATCATTACGAACGATAACTACAGCTTCCGGCTCACGGTAAGCCCAAAATGATCCGTCAGGCAGTGTAAATCCACCCGTCTTCCAGACCTTTCCTTCTTCTAAAATGGAGTGGAAATCCCCAAGAACCATGCGATTGCCTTTAACTTGTTGTTCTTCTGCCATCAATTCCTTGTCCTTCTTTTCCATGAAAGCTCACTCCTTCTGTAGTCCATCTATTAGTATCAGATCAAGCCTTGAATTAATAAAGTTATTGCCATTACTACTCCGCAGCGTACGGAGGCTTTTTGTGAAGCACCCATCAGCGGGATATAAGCCGGCGAAGCATTATGTTGCTTCAGACTACTGTAAATGCGCAGCGGCCAGAAAGCTGTAACCAGCGCCAGCAGTGCGTAAACAGGAAGTACACCCAACAGCACACACACTATCACCGAAGCGTAGCCAGTGAAAAGAAGTACACGTGAGAATACAAGTGCCTTTTGTTCTCCCCATACTACAACAAGCGTAAGCTTACCCGCCTGCTCATCCGCTTTCCAATGTAGGAAATGGTGATTAAACAACAATAATGTAGTTAAAAATCCGACAGGCAGCGAGAGAATTACAGGCTTCATGCTGAACTGACCGGTTTGTACGAAATAGGAGCCTAATACAGGCATAATCCCAAAAGCAATAAAAATGGCCATCTCACTATAACCTTTGCCGCGATAGCCATAACGCAGTGGCGGAGCCACATAGAAATAAGCGATTAAAGCACCAACAAGTACAAACCAGAGGATATTCCAACCGCTATATATACTAAGAATCCCACCACAGATAAGGGCAATCGCCAGCATACTCCAGGTCATCCTTGCATAAAAAGACTCCGAGAGGATTCCACCTGTCAGTAGCCCGGAGTTTGTGCTGATTTCACCAGCGGAATTCTTTGCTTCTGTATCGGTTCCGTTGCGGAAGTCCCACAGATCATTCACCATATTGGAGAACAAATGCGCCGAAATCGCCCCTATTAAGGTAAGAATAAATAAAACCGGATGGAATGTCCCTTCCCATACATATGCCCCAACGGTCCCCAAAACAATCGGGATGAGCATAACAGAAAAACTCCAAAACCGGGTCGCCTTGGTAAATAATGTCCATTTGTTCACTTCAAGCTTACCGCCTTTTTCATATAATTTGATAATAATTATCACTGACTATTATACATCAATTTTCAATAGATTGTGAAGATTATCACTGCATATAATGTCTATTCTTGACATAATACTTCCGTTTGTTTGGTTAAGTATCTTGATAATGGAAGATAAAAATGTAAACAATTCCTTATTTCACGCAGGACCCCTATTTTACGACAAAAAATGAGTGTTGTTTTATAGGCAAGCACATACCGATATGATATGATAGGCAAGCCTATGAACAGCGCCCCTTACGGGCTGTTTTTAAGAGCGTAAAACTATATATAATAATGGAGGCTTTTACTGTCATGTCAGCGCAATCCCCTAACACCCAATCTGTCAAAATCGTCACTGCCGACCCTAGCGCCATCGGGCTATTCGGACTGGCTATTGTCACATTGGTCGCTTCTTCACAGAAGCTTGAATTTACAACAGGACTTAGCTACGTTATTCCTTGGGCTATCTTCCTGGGAGCATTCGCGCAGCTATTCGCCGCCATTCAGGATGCTAAGCACAACAATACCTTTGGTATGACCGCCTTTGGCGCCTACGCTTTCTTTTGGTTCGGCATGGCTAGCAGCTGGCTAATCAAGCTTGGCGTATTTGGTCCAACGCTTGCGGAGGCTGTAGATCCTAAGCAGCTCGGATTTGTATTTCTGGGTTACTTGATCTTCACACTCTTTATGACGATTGGTGCCGTTGAGGCAAATAGAGTTCTGCTTATCATTTTTGTATTGATAGATTTTCTCTTTATCGGACTAACCTTTGATTCCTTTGGGATCGCTCCAGAATTCTTCCATAAGCTAGCTGCTTGTGCTGAGCTTGGTATTGGTATCGTGTCCCTTTACGGATGTGGAGCATCCGTGCTAAACGCTCATTTCGGCCGCAGCTTCTTACCGATTGGAGCTCCGCTGGGCATCTTCAAAAAATAGAAATTGTTCTGATCTGAAACTAATACTTTTGCAAGCCGAAAGGATGCTGAGACTATGCATGTCCTGTCCTCTTCTGAATTAGCGGTAACTGCTATTTTCGCCCTTATTCTCGCAGTTATTGCCTACCTGATCATTCGGAATATCCCGAAGATGGTTGGCGATATTGCGGCTTTTCGCAAAAGAACACTGGTTTGGACCCAAGTTTCACTAGTACTAACGGTGCTTCAGTTGAATTTTAAAGCAGGCGATTGGCGCTTTTCTATCGTCCTTGGACTCATCGTGTTATTTACCGGAGCTATTTGGCTGTCCGCCCGTTATTACGACATCAGTCGCAATGCAGGTCCAGAATCTAAAGATCCTGAAGTACATTAGTAAATCTCAAGCTCCCGAAAGGGGGCTTTTTTTTATAATTTCAGAAAGCTTCTTCGCATAGTTCTCCCCACCACAACCATACTAATGACATTCTAATAAAAGTAACGGGAGGATTATCAGGGTGAGCAAAAAAATCAATCTGCTAATGTTCAGTGGGGAATACGACAAAGCGATGGCTGGACTGATCCTAGCAAATGCTGCAAGAGATATCGATGTCGAGGTTACTATGTTTTTTTCATTCTGGGGTCTATTTTTGGTGCGTGATCCGGAGAAGATGACTCTTGAGGACAAGAGTATCTACGAGAAGCTGATGGATGTTATTACACCGAAGGGCCCTGGGCAGCTGCCGCTCTCTCATCTGAACTTTAGCGGGCTGGGACGAATGATGCTCGAGGAAATGATGGAGGAACAAGGCGCACCGAAGCTGATTCATTTTCTGAAAGGGGCTCGTAAAAAAAACATCAAATTCTATGCCTGCAAGCTCTCTGTGGAGATCATGGGCTTTAAGCCCGAGGAACTGCTGCCAGAGGTCGAAATCATCGATGCTGCGGCATATTTAAAAGATGCTTTAGAAAGTGATGTACAGTTATTTATTTAAAGTCTGACTAGGCTTTAACCCAATCCCCCATGCAGGCATATACTGTTGCCATAGAAACTACTGGCACGCCGAAAATACACCCCATTAACTTAACACTGACGGCGTACGGGCTGGAGGGAATATCCGTGCTAAACATCATCCACGCCTCTTCTGCAGAGACGCCCGCTTCATTACAAGACCATTTTGATACTTTTCGTGGTCACACCATCGGCATTCGGCATCAAATCAACACCCCTTATGGCAGACAGCCGCTTCTGTATGCCGATTGGACCGCAAGCGGGCGCTTATATGAACCGATCGAACGCAAGTTGCAGGAAGCCTTCGGTCCCTACGTCAGCAATCCACATACAGATTCCAACACCACCGGACTAATCATGACGCAGGCTTATAATGAAGCTCGCCAAATCATCAAGAACCATGTAAATGCTGGCCCTCAGGATGTACTGCTCTTCTGCGGCAATGGAACAACAGGAGCCGTGAACAAGCTGCAGCGTATCATGGGATTAAGGCTCCCGGAATGGCTACAGGAACATAATAACCGTGCACTGGAAGACCGCCCCGTTATCTTCACCAGCCATATGGAGCATCATTCCAATATTCTTCCTTGGCAGGAGGGACTTGGTGACGTCGTTACCATTCCCGCCGGAAAGGACGGAAATATTGACCCTCAACAGCTTGAAGACCAGCTGCGACTGTACCCCAATCGTCGTTTCAAGATTGGTTCATTTACAGCTTGTTCTAATGTGACTGGAATTCAGACGCCTTACGCAAAGCTAGCGGCTACTATGCATCGTCATGGGGGCGTATGCTTTGTGGATTTTGCCGCCAGTGCTCCCTACGAGCCTATCAATATGCACCCACCTTCCCCACTGGAGAAGCTTGATGCGATCTTTTTTTCTCCGCATAAATTTCTGGGTGGGCCGGGCACAAATGGCGTTCTAATCTTTGATGAAGCGCTGAGCAATGGACGTATTCCTGACGAACCGGGTGGAGGTACAGTAGCCTGGGTCAACCCTTGGGGAGGACGCCGCTACACTAATGCGATTGAGATGCGGGAAGACGGGGGAACACCGGGGTTTTTACAGGCTTTTCGCACGGCACTTTGCGTGAAGCTGAAGGAGCAGATGAATGGAAACGGTCAATATATGGTGATTAGAGAACACGAGCTGTGTCAGGAATTAATGGCAGGGCTCCGCAGCATCCCGGAATGCGCGCTGCTGGCCGGAGATCATACAGAACGTCATGGAATCGTCTCTTTTACACTTCGTGATATCCATTACAACCTCGCTGTTCAGCTGTTGAATGACCGTTTCGGCATACAAGCTCGAGGCGGCTGCTCTTGTGCAGGTCCATACGGACATTACCTGCTTGGATTAGGGTGGACGCAATCCGCTCAGATTGCCGGAGCGATCATGAGCGGCGACCAATCCTTCAGACCAGGGTGGATTCGCATCTCCCTACATCCCATTATGACTAATCAGGAAGTAGAGAGAATTGTATCCGCTGTAAGGAGTATTGCGACCCATGTCCAGCAATGGAAGCAGGACTACCTTTACGATACTTCCACGAACAGCTGGAATCATATCTACGCGCAGCATTCACCCGAGATGAAGCTCCAAGAACTCTTCACCATGTAACAATCTAACTTATCACACGTTGCCCTTCACCATGTCCAAATCGGCAGCACTGGCATTGGAGATGACTTGTTCTACATTTTTGCAGCCCGGAATTACACTGGTTACTGCGGAATGCTGGAGACACCAAGCCAAAGCCCACTGCGCCATATCCAGACCTGACGGCACTTCATTAGCAGCAATTTCTGCTACTGCACGCAGCTGCTTTTGTCTTACATCCTCTTTATGGTTAGCTCGCACATCACCCTGAGCAA
This sequence comes from Paenibacillus sp. FSL H8-0175, assembly GCF_045040615.1. Taxonomy (NCBI): domain Bacteria; kingdom Bacillati; phylum Bacillota; class Bacilli; order Caryophanales; family Paenibacillaceae; genus Paenibacillus; species Paenibacillus sp. FSL H8-0175. The sequence continues at coordinate 6,851,781 of NZ_CP150299.1, forward strand.
AAACCGCATCTGGCTTATACTTGCCGCTCAAATAACCACTGGCTAACGGAACGCGAGCTAACACACCTAATTGATGCTCGATGCACAGCGGAAGAATCTCTTCTTCAGGTTGACGATCCAGCCGATTATATACTACTTGTATGGCCTCTGCTTGCACATCCGCTGCCGCAGAGGTCTGGTGCACCCCCGAGCCCGATGCACTGATCGACACGCCCAAATGACGGATTTTGCCGGCTTGCTTCTGTCTGTCGAGCATACTCCACAGCTTATCATTATCGAATTGCTCATCCGTTCCGGAATGGAATTGATAGAGGTCAATATACTCTGTTTGGAGTGCGCGGAGGGAGTCGTCCAGCTGCTTAAGCACATCCTCAGCACGCCATAGCTGTTCCCGCTGCAAATGCCCCTGAAAATGATGGCCAAATTTCGTAGCTACAACCCAGTCCTCGCGTTTGCGGCGCGCCAGATAATCCCCGATGAACTTCTCCGACAAGTGATCTCCGTAACATTCTGCCGTATCAATCAGATTAATACCCAGCTCTCCAGCCTTATCCAGCATGGCATCTACTTCAACCTGAGTGAAATCCTTGCCCCACTCTCCGCCAAACTGCCAAGTCCCTAGGCCAATCACCGAGACATTCATTCCTGTACTGCCAAGCTTACGATATTTCATCATCATTTCCTCCTTTATTCTATTTAAATTTAGGGATTCAAGTTAATTCTGACTCTATGCTAAGCTATCTTGTTCCCATCCTGTGCTGTTCTAGCAAAACGCGCTTCGATGGCTTTGACTCCCCATAACGACAGCCCGATAAACAACAGAACATAGATAATCTCCCACGGCTGGCGAATGAAACGTTCCAGATCGTTGCCAATGTATGAAACTGCGAATACCATAATCGCTTTGCCTACCGTGAGCGCAAGAAGATACGAACGGAACCTCATCCCGGCAAGCCCCGCTGCCATATTAATCACAACAAAAGGTCCTACCGGAAATATACTAAGCAGAAAAACATAGCTAAATCCGCTTTGCCGCACCCACGTCATGCTTTTGGCTACTTTGGGCCGCGCTGCCCACTTTCGTAAATAACGATGGGAGGCTACTTTGCGGATAATCCAAAAGGTAGTCACACAGCCTGCAACCAGACCGATCCAAGAATACAAAAAACCTAACCATAAACCATATACGGCCCCATTTAACCCTACGATCGCAATAGTTGGCAGTGGTGGTATAAATGATTTCATAAACGTTAACGCAATGCCCGGAAAGGGCCCAAACGAACGATATTGTTCAAGCAGATGCCGCAGATTATCCTCTGTCAGCCAAGACATAATATCAAGAAAATACATAACCAGCTGATCTCCTCATCCGATTGGAATTCTTAACACTTGGTCTCAATTATACACGAAGTTACGTTCATTCCTACAGTGCCGCCAATATAGAGTGAGCAACAGGGACTAATTAAATGACAGGGAGAAAATTCTTCGTTACTATAGACAAAAATACATATTAGACGGGGGGTATAAGGTTATGATCATTCATTCAGAAACGTTGGATCTGCAAACTACCACTGAGCAGGATTTAGCGTTCGTTCTAGCCATTGAACAAAGTGAGCTTAATCGTGCCTATATCGGACAGTGGAGTAAAGAGGAGCACATTACGGCTATCCATGATCCAGATATCCTGCATCTTACAATTTGGGAGAGGTCCGGGAAAAGAGTCGGCTATATCATCGTAACAGGACTTCAAGATATTCATCTTACCGTTTGTATTAAACGAATCGTCATCCATTCCAAGGGCTTTGGGTATGGCAAACTGTCGCTTCGTCTCGTGAGCGACTGGATCTTCCAGCACACCGAGACGCATCGGCTATGGTTGGATGTTAGAGATCACAACCACAGGGCTCGCCATGTCTATGAAAGCTGTGGCTTTACACTGGAAGGGACTCTACGTGATTGTATGAAGGTTGAGGGACATTTTGAATCTCTGCATATCATGTCCATATTACGGTATGAGTATATAGAGCGTGAGCAGCAGCGACAGAAATAGATTAGGGAAATCCTCCCTGATCTTTGGTCTTTCAGGTGCCTATAACTGCAAATCAGGGAAAACTTCCCTAATATTCAGCGAATTTGAGCAAAATCGGCGTATTTCAGTAATTTTTAGGGAGGTTTTCCCCAAAAGTGTATGCCGCGATGATAATCGGCTATTTTCAGAGAATTTATTTCCTCGCCCCCTTTCAGGAGCACAATAAAAAGCCGAGCAGTAGGCCCCCTATCCTGCGCAGGCTCACTACTCAGCTTTCAATTCCATTTCCCTCAAACCTCTCCACTGTAACAACCCGCCTGCTCACCTTCCGCCCTCAGCCCCGCTACCACATGGGTTGTCACGTACTTACGGGCATCCGCTGTCAGCAGTAACAGCTCTACCGAGCTTTTAGCCGGCTCCCCTCTGACAAACTTTATTCGGGCACCGTCCAAATCCTCTTGGATGCTGGCAATCGTATATCCTTTAAAAAGCAGCCCATCAATCTCCTGCTGTTCTTTGGCATATTCCGCAAAAGCAGACACTAGACAACACCTCCGCTGATTTCTGCCTTAGAAGGAAGAGGAGCCTCCGCTGCAAAACGTTTGCGTTTCAAATATTTTCCCGAACCTGCTTTGCCGACAAATTGTTTGTCGCGAATAACAAATTCGCCTCGACTGAGAACAGAAATAGGCTCTCCCTTCACTTCAAAGCCCTCAAACGCATTATAATCTACGTTCATATGGTGCGTGTCCGCAGAAAGGGTTCTTTCTACAGAAGGATCAAAAATGACCAGGTCAGCGTCACTACCTACTGCGACCGTGCCTTTTTGCGGATACAAGCCAAACAGCTTGGCGCTAGAGGTAGCAATAATGTCTACGAATTTGTTCAATGAGATCCGGCCTTTCTGCACACCTTCCGAATATAGAATCGTAAACCGGTCCTCAATAGTCGGCCCACCGTTCGGGATTTTGGAGAAATCGCCCAGCCCCAGATCCTTTTGTCCTTTGAAATCAAACGAGCACTGGTCAGAGCCAATCGTCTGCAAGCTGCCGCTCCATAACGCATCCCACAAAACATCCTGATTCCACTGCTCACGCAGGGGCGGAGACCACACGTATTTAGCACCTTCGAAATTAGGCTTTTCCAGCGCCGTCTGATCCAGTACTAAATACTGTGGACAAGTCTCGCCGTAAACGCGCAGTCCCTTTTTACGCGCTTCAGCAATCTTCCAAGCGGCTTCCGCACAGGTCACGTGTACAACATAAAGCTGAGAATCTGTCAGTTCGGTTAGATAAGCTGCGCGTCCCGTAGCTTCACCCTCCAGCTCCGGCGGGCGGGTCAGCGCATGAAAGATCGGATCAGTGTTGCCTGCGGCCAAGGCCTGCTCAACAAGATATTCAATGACATCTCCATTTTCCGCATGCACCATAACGAGTGCACCTTCTTTTTTCGCAGCTTGAAGAGTCTTAAAAAGTGTGCCGTCATCCGCCTGAAAAGTATTCTTATAAGCCATAAATACTTTGAGCGAGGTAATGCCTTCATTCTCAATTATCTCCGGAAGCTCACCCAGTACTTTATCGTTTAATTCTGAGACCATAAGGTGGAAGCTGTAATCAATCACCGCTTTATCCTGCGACTTATGATGCCATGTATCTACGGCTTGCTGTAGCGGTTGTCCTTTGGTGGTTAAGCAAAAATCAATGACTGTGGTCGTTCCGCCATATGCAGCCGCAATAGTTCCCGTCTCAAAATCATCAGCTGTAACCGTGCCGCCAAAAGGCATATCCAGATGGGTATGAGGATCAATGCCTCCAGGAAAAACATAACACCCCGAGGCATCTATAATTTCCGCACCAGGGACATCCAAATGAAGGCCAATCTCCGTAATAACCCCGTTTTCAATCGCCACATCGCCTGTATAAGTATCTGCTGCGGTAACGATGATGCCATTTTTAATAATCTTTTTCATCCTTACACCACCTCCACTTCCGAATAGGTGCCATTCAAACTTCCGATCACTTTCTGCCGCTGGTTCCAGGTCAGTGGAGCTGCCCCGGTATCCACTGGAACCATATCAATCGCGCCGTCTGCTGGACAGACAATTGAACAAAGATTACAACCTACACAATCTTCCTCGCGGACCTGTAGAATAGCTTTCCCATCTGCATTAGTTAACATATCAATACACTGATGTGAAGCATCTTCGCAGGCAATATGGCATTTATTACAGTTGATGCAGTTGTTCTCATTAATACGGGCAACAACCTTATAGTTGAGATCCAGATCACCCCAGTTGGAGTACCGGGATACCGATTTACCGATTAACTCTGTTACAGAAGCCAAGCCTTTGTCATCCAAATAGTTGTTCAGGCCATCGATCATTTCCTCCACAATCCGGAAGCCATGATGCATGACCGCTGTACATACTTGAATGCCCGTAGCACCCATCAGCATGAATTCAACAACATCCTGCCAGGTGGAAATCCCTCCAATACCGGAGATAGGAATGCCTACTCCCCGGTCACGGGCACACTCAGCCACCATACTAAGCGCAATTGGTTTCACGGCCGGCCCGCAGTAACCGCCATGCGCACCCTGACCCCCAACATTCGGAATGGTGTTCCAGCTATGAATATCTACACCAGCAAGACTGTTGATCGTGTTGATCATACTAATCGCGTCTGCTCCACCCTTAACCGCATGGCGGGCAACGACGGTGATATCCGTAATATTAGGCGTCAGCTTCACAATCACCGGGGTCGTTGCAACTTCTTTTACCCAGGTGGTCTGTGCCTGCACCAGATCAGGCTGCTGCCCCGAAGCAGCGCCCATTCCACGCTCAGCCATCCCGTGCGGACAACCAAAGTTAAGCTCCAGGCCGTCTACACCCACATCCTCTACCCGCTTAACAATCTCATGCCATTTATGCTGCGTTGGTTCTACCATCAGGGAGGCTATAATCGCATGATTCGGGAATCTTTTTTTCGTTTCATAGATTTCCTTCAGATTAACTTCAAGCGGACGGTCGGTGATCAGTTCAATATTGTTAAAGCCCGCAACCCGTTGCCCATTGAAATTTACTGCCGCAAAACGCGATGAGGTATTAATGATCGGATCGCCGAGCGTCTTCCACACCGCCCCGCCCCAACCTGCTTCAAAGGCCCGCTGCACTTGATAACCTGTATTCGTAGGCGGCGCGGAGGCCAGCCAGAACGGATTCGGTGATTTGATTCCTGCGAGATTAATACTTAAATCTGCCATGATGTTCCCTCCCTGTCATGTAAAATCCAATTTGATTTCTACGCTCAGCCCGCTGATCTAACAACGACCTCCTGCTGGCCTGAGAATTGTTTAACAATCGCATGGGCTGCATCTTTTCCCTGCTGTGCCGCTGACACAACCATGGCCTCACCCTTACCTGAACCAAAAATAATGTCCCCAGCGGCATAAATCTGTGGATCGGAGGTTTGGCAGGTGACCTCATCCACCTTAACAACCCCACGGTCATGCATAAGACCTAAGGAATCTATTAGATCCAGACGACGCTTTTGACCAATAGCTATTACAACCGCATCTACAGGAATCAAGAACTCAGAACCCTCGATCAGCATAGGTATTGGACGCCCATCTTTGCCCAGCTCCTCCGTCAGCTTCATCTGCACACATTCCAGTGCGGTTACATTCCCAAGCTCATCACCCACGATACGTTTCGGCAAGGTAAGCCAGCTGAACTCCACACCTTCCTGCTTCGCGAATTCATATTCAAAGTCATATGCCGTCATCTCTTCGCGGGTCCGGCGGTAGACCATTTTCACATTGGTGGCTCCCAGCCGCACTGAGCAAGTCGCTGCATCAATAGCCGTATTCCCTGCCCCAATGACAGCGACCCGCTGACCCATCAGCTCTAGCAGAGGAATGCCCGTCTTAGTAGATTCTACAAGCGCAATAGCGTCATAAACTCCAGCCATTTTTTCACCTTCAATCCCTATTGGAGGCACATATCCCATACCCGCTGCCAAAACGATAGCATCATAATTCGACTTCAGCTCATCTACAGAAACATCCACTCCGACTTTTACACCTGTACGTATTTCCACACCCAGCTTCTCTACCTGCTCTACTTCCCAAAGAGATACAGACTGCGGGAGCCGAAACGATACAATCCCATGTGTATCCAGCCCACCCGCTAACGCCTTTGCTTCGTAGATCACAACAGCAAAACCTTCACGGGCGAGCTCCCTAGCCGCAGACAATCCCGCAGGACCACCACCAATTACGGCTACCTTTTTCCCATTAGGGGTGCCAGCCTTAAATAATTGAACTCCGCTGTTCATCGCCCAATCTGTCGCATAACGCTGCAGCAGTCCGATTTGGATCGGCGCCGAGGCATCATTTAACACACAGGCTCCTTCACACAGCTCATCTGTAGGACAAACACGAGCACAACTGGCACCCACAGGATTGGAATCCATAATCGTCTGTGCCGAGCCTTTCAAATTGTCAGTAGCGATCCGTTTGATAAAGGAGGGAATATTAATGCTGGTCGGACATGCTTTTATACATGGGGCATCGTAGCAATATAGACAGCGATTGGACTCATCCAGGGCACCTTTATGGGTCAGAGGCGGCTCAGCCTCGGCGAAATTGCGCATGAACATATCAGGTGTAAATGCTGTTAACGGAGATGAATGCTCCATCACTAGTCCCTCCTTATGGGTAATTTTTCATATTAGTGTTATATAATATAACATTATTTCAAGTTTTGTCTGAATATTTTGCTTACATCTTTAATTTATTGTAGTAATATAAGCATTAACAGAAATTATCTCTCAACGTTCTTCCTGATTAGGTTATATATACTGACATCCGTTAATCAAACTATAGTCATTTCGAATTTTCGTTGCATTAGACACTTTGTCTAATTTCAAAACTGTATTTTTTACGTGTGAGAATAGGCTGAGAATAACAGGGCGTTAGCCGAAGGCCAGAGCGCAGAAGATCGAGGGGGAGTAACTATGGACTGGGAGCTTGTATTAACCATTCGTGACGCTTTAAAAAGACCACTATTCGCAGAAGCCGAGGTGATCGGCGGGAAAAGCGGCCTAAGCCGTGCCATTCGCTGGGTGCATGTACTGGAAAGTGCCAACTTCGAGACTCTGATTCATGGCGAAGAAATGATTTTGACTACGGGGATTGGTGCAAGTGTCGATCTCCCTTCCTCCTTGGAGTTTATGCAGAACCTGATCGACAAAAATGCAGCTTGCCTATGTATTGAGTTAGGTACGTATTTCAGCACCATCCCGCAAGAGATGATCGACTTAGCCGACAGGCATGACTTTCCGCTAATCATCTTCACCCGCACGGTTCGTTTCGTAGATATCACGTTGGATCTTCACTCGATTATCATTAACCGGCATCACCGGATGCTCCAAGAACTTGAAAAAATCTCACGTGAATTCCACCGCCTGACCTTAACTTCACAAGGAACGCTGAAAGTGCTGCAATTATTGTGCAAAAGTACCCGCACACAAATAGTCTATATGCAGCTGCAAGGCAAACCCTTATTTTTCCCGGCACTTCCGCCGGAAGAGCAGGCTCCATTGCTGAATTTTTTCACCGCCTTCGGCGACGAGCTGGAAGGAATTCAACCTGACGTTGCCCCCTATATCCGGGAATATGGACAGAAGACCATCGCGCTCAAGCCTGTAGGTGCGCTGGATCAGACCTGGGCTTACATTCTGATGGTATGCAATCACAAACCACAGGAGTTCGACTGTCTGCTGCTGGATTCCGCCTCTTTGTCCATTGCACAAGAGCTGCTGCGGACGCGGTATATGGAGGAGCGTAAGCTTTTTTCAGAAAATCTATGGGTCGACGAGCTGATCAATGGCCGCATCGAAGATGATAACCGCTTAAAGGGCCTGATCGGCTCCAATTTCAACGTGGTCAACGAGCTCCCTTACCGTGTATGCCTTATAGAGATCAAGAACCCCAGAGATGTAAAATGGAACAGCTCGGAGAACGAATGGGAGTCCATTACCTTCCACCTTTCGCTCATCCTGCGTTCCATCTTTGAGAAATATTCTTTACGTCCGCTGATCACCCTTAAGAACAATCGCCTCACCGTCATCGCCCTCGATATCCAATCGAAAATGCCTGGAAAAATGCGACTTCAACAAGCACTTGAAGCCCTGCAGAACATCCGCTCCGATGAGAAGCTCAAGGATTTGCAGCTCGTCATTGGAGTCAGCAAATCGCATAAGCGCCTAAAACGAGCCTATTCCGGTTATCAGGAAGCCCTACAGGCATTGTCGTTATACTCCTGTTACCAGAAGTCACTACTCTTCTATGAAGAGCTGGGTGTATTCCAGTTGCTGTTGAGCTTAAATGACGGAAAAACGTTGCAGAACTTCATTCGCAGTTATCTCGGCCCGCTAATCGACCACGACCAAACCAAAGGCAGCGAGCTGCTGCTTACCCTTCGTGTTTATCTGGATCATGATGGTTCCAAACAAATTGCCGCTCGAAACCTATTCATTGTCAGACAGTCCCTTTATTATCGCCTGGACAAAATAACAGAGCTACTGGGTGAAGACTTCATGCAGCCAGAGAATCGGATCTCCATTCAAGTCGCCCTGCGCGCTTACCAATTTCTATATCCAGACAAAATCACTTTACCTAGCCCCCGTTCAGCACAGATTTAAAGGTATCGATAATAAATTCTATATCTTCATCCGTGGAGGATAACGGCGGGGCGAAGGTAAGCACGTTGTTGAACCCAGCTACGGTATCGCCATTTTTACCGATGATAAGCCCCTTGGACTTACATTCGGCAATAATCCCCTTCACAATATTCAGATCAACCGGTTTCTTACTGACCTTGTCTTCAACCAGCTCAATCCCTGTCACCAAACCAAAGCTGCGGACATCACCTACAAGCTTGTGATCAAGCAGCTCAGTAAATTCTGTATTTATTCTTTTACCTAAAAGATCCGCACGTTCCACCAGCTTCTCCTGCTCGATAATTTCCAGATTACGCAGCGCCAGCGCACAGGAAGCAGGGTTACCACCAAAAGTATTCACATGGCGAAAATGCCCATAGTCATCGCTATTGTCCTTAAATACCTCATAGATATCCTTACGAACAGCAGTGGCAGATAGAGGAAGATAAGCGCTAGTCAGTCCTTTAGCCATCGTTACGATGTCAGGCTTCACATTAAAGTTGTGATGACCAAACTTACGTCCAGAACGTCCGAATCCACAAATCACCTCATCCATAATGAGCAACACACCGTGCTTACGGCAGATTTCCTGCACCCGATCCAAATAAACCTGATGCGGTACAATGACGCCACCACCCGTAATTACAGGCTCCATAATCACCGCAGCTACCGTCTCCACGCCTTCCCAGATGATCACATCCTCTATGGACTGTGCACACTGGAGATTGAATTCTTCCACAGTCATCCCAGCCGGGCGGCGATAGCTGTCCGGGGGAGCTACATGCAGAAAACCACCCGCCAACGGTTCATATTTATATTTGCGCTGGGCCTGGCCCGTTGCAGATAATGCCCCAAGTGAACTGCCATGGTACCCACGATAACGGGCAATGAATTTATGGCGATAATGCTGGCATATTTGCTGCTGGTACTGGCGGGCCATTTTGAAAGCAGCCTCATTGGCTTCCGATCCACTATTGGAAAAAAAGATCACATAATCGTCTCCGAGCCACTCATTCAGCTTCTCCGCCAGCGCAATCGCCGGGAGATGACTTTGTGTCAGAGGAAAATATGGCAGGGTCAGCAATTGATTGTAAGCAGCTTCCGCCAGCTCCTTGCGCCCGTATCCCACATTTACACACCACAAGCCAGACATCCCGTCCAAAAATCGATTGCCCTGTATATCCGTAATCCACGACCCACTTGCCGAGGCGGCAATCATAGGCGGGTTCTTTTCACTATAAGGCGTAATGTTGTGCCATAAATATTTCTGATCCTTCTTCACCGCAAGCTCACTATCGTTCCCCAGACTCTGCATAACATTTTCTCCTCTCAGCAGCTCATTTTCTCTAATAACGGGCAGTGATCATCTTTTTACGCGTATAGAACTCCACCCCATCACGCCCATTGGCATGCAGGTCTCCGTAGAACGATTTCTTATAACCCGAGAAGGGGAAAAATGCCATGGGGGCAGGCACACCCAGATTCACACCCAACATCCCTGCATCAATTTCTTCCCGAAATTCACGGATCGCCTTTGCGCTATCTGTATAAATGCACGCCCCATTCGCGAATGGGGACTGATTCGTTACCGCAATCGCTTCACTCAGACTTTTCACACGAATCACAGACAATACCGGCGCAAAAATTTCATCCTTCCAGAGGGTCATTCCCGGCTGTACATGATCAAATATCGTCGGCCCGATAAAATAACCGGCACCCCCCGTAGCCGCATCCTTCCGCCCATCTCTCACAAGCTTGGCTGCCTCAGCTTCACCAGTCTCAATGTAATAAAGCGTCCGCTCCTTATTCGACTGGCGAATTACCGGACCCAAAAACACCCCGTCATCCGCGCCATTACCAATCTTAAGCTCATCCGCAGCCGCAGCCAGACGACCCACTAGCTCGTCAGCGATATCCTCATGAACCACCACAACCGAGCACGCCATACAACGCTCACCTGCCGAACCAAAGGAAGCCGCAATGATATTTTTGACCGTATTGTCCAGCTCCGCATCAGGCAGCACAATCGAGTGATTCTTGGCTCCAGCTAGCGCCTGCACCCGTTTTCCCTGCGCTGTCCCTGTCTTATATACATATTCCGCAACCGGCTGCGAACCCACGAACGAAATCGCCTTCACTTCATCATGCTCCAGCAGCCCATTCACAACCTCGTGCGCCCCATGTATCACATTCAGTACACCTGGAGGAAAGCCCGCTTCGGCAAATAACTCTGCCAGTCGATTAACCAGCAGCGGCGTACGCTCAGAAGGCTTCAGCACAAAGGTATTTCCACAAGCGATGGCAAGCGGAAACATCCAACAAGGAACCATCATTGGAAAATTAAACGGGGCAATTCCCCCGATCACCCCCAATGGATAACGGTACATCCCGGATTCAATACCGGTAGCAATGTCCGGAAGCTGACTGCCCATCATCAACGTGGGGATGCCTGCGGCAAATTCCACACATTCAATTCCACGCTGCACCTCACCTTGCGCCTCTTCCAGACTTTTGCCATTCTCCAGCGTAATCAGCTCGGCCAGCTCATGCCAATGCTTTACCAGCAGCTGTTGATATTGAAAAAAATAGCGGGCACGACGCGGCACAGCGACCCTTTTCCACGCTTGAAATGCCGCCGCAGCCGCTTCTACCGCCGCACCCAGCTCTTCCTTACTAGAAATGGGCACATAAGCAATCACTTCACCTGTCGCCGGATTATAAACCTCTTCATCTCGCCCGGACGACGATTCTACCCAAGCTCCATTCACATAATTCTTAACTCTTTCAGCCTGCGTTACTAGGAGAGACATAGCTCGCACCTCTTTCTCTGTTTCAGATGCACTGATGGACTGCTGATTATAATAGATGACCGCCAGATCAGGCGGCCATCCACTATAACATTAAGCTCAGTTAGTTATTTTGCCGCCATTTCTACGATTTCGTTCGTATAAGCCTCATCTACCTTAACCGGTTCTTTAATGACACCAAATTTAAGCGAAATATCAGCGGTTTGCTGGAACGCCGCCGCATCGGTATATCCCATCTTGGCACTGTCAAAGCCTTCAGGCAGAATCAGCTTGGCAACCTCAGTCATCATTGTCAGCTGATGTTCCTTCGTCGTACTGCCGTCTTCCGCTTGCTTCATCACACTGTCCACGGCGGCCGCAGGATCAGTAATTGCATCTTTCCAGCCCTTCAGGGAGGCACGCACAAACTTTGCTGCAGTCTCTTTATTCTCCGCAAGCCATTCCTTATTCGCGAACAAGTTATCCTCAAGCATCGCAACGCCTTCTGTATTCATGTCGATGACATTCAGATCCTCAGCCTTAATGCCTGACTCCAGCACTACTTGGTACTCGTTGTAAGTCATTGCTGAGGCCGCATCGATCTGATCGCCCAAGAACTGATCCATCGTGAACCCTTGCTTCGTAAAGCTTAGGTCCTTATTCGGATCGAACTTATATTTATCGAATAACGCTAATAGTTCAAATTCGTTGCCACCCATCCAGTTGCCGACTTTTTTACCCTTAAGATCAGCGGCTGAGTTAATGCCAGCAGTTTTTTTGGAGACCAGGACCAACCCGCTCTTTTGATAGATTTGCGCGATCTGCACCAGCGGCATTCCCTCTTCAAGACTCGGCAGCAAGCTGGCTACCCAACCCACACCGATATCTGCGGAGCCACCTGCCACTTGCTGTTCCGGAACGATATCAGGCCCACCCGGCAGAATTTCTACATCCAAGCCTTCTTCCTTGTAATATCCTTTATCCTGCGCCACAAAATACCCAGCGAATTGTGCCTGCGGCACCCATTTCAGCTGTAGCTTCACTGTAACTGGATCAGCAGCCGGTTCAGTAGCAGCACTTGCGTCAGGAGCTGCTGAAGCTTCAGGGGCAGTCGTAGCTTCAGCTGCCGAGTTATTATTGTTGCCACCGCAACCCGCCATTAAAGAAACACTCAACATCATCACGATTGCCAACAAACCACCACGAAATTTGCGTTTTTTCCCGTTCATCAATCGAACTCCCCCTATCGTAATTTAAGTTTGTAACAAGCACAGTATGGACAATCATCGTGGTGCGTTTATGCATACAGCCGTAGGCGGTTTCTCTGTTCCATTCCCACTATGGCCGGATGTAATGAGGGGAAGATTAAGTACGCTGCGAAGGATGCCACTTAATGAATACTTTCTCCAGCCGCTCAACCACTAAATAGAAGAGCACGCCTGCAATTGCAGCCAACACAATACAGGACCAACCCAGTGGCATTTTGGCAACTTTAATGGAATTGGAGAGCAGATATCCAAGCCCTTTTGAGGAGAAAAAGAATTCCCCAACAATGGCGCCAATCATACTGGCAGTAGCATTAATCTTGAGTGCTGTAAATACATAGGGCAGACTGCTCTGAATCCGCAGATAACGGAACACTGCCGGTTTACCTGCCGCATAGGAATGCATCAGATCCAGCGCCAATGGATCAATCGCCGCCATACCTTTATAGGCGTTGATCGCCATCGCTGCCATTGTAGTTGCTGTTACTATGGCAATTCGTGAGCCTATCCCATCTCCAAACCACAGATTCATGATGGGCGCGAGGGCGACGATAGGCACAGCATTTAGGGCGGCAACCAGCGTCAAGCTTCCACTCCCCCAGCGCGGCCAAGCTGTCGCGACTAAAGCGATCAGGAAGCCGATAGCAGAACCAACCAACATTCCCAGCACAGCTTCAGCAAGAGTGTATCCGGTATAGGACAGCAACAAGCTGAAATTATCTCGCATGGTTTCGGCGATGGCTGTAGGCAGCGGGAGTTGATATTTTTTCAGATCAAAGATCTTATGAAAAAATTGAAATTCCCATAGTGCAAGAAATAACAGACCTGCCAGTACAGGCAGCAGTACCCCTGCGCTAAATATCCTCTTCAGCATTCGTGAGCCGCCGCGACTCGCCGTAGCTTCCGCAGGTTTCGGAACGGCTACAGCATTCTTTGTTGTAGCCGTTAGCGCCGGCTGAGCCATTTCTTTACCAGTAGAGCCTATAAACGTGGTCTCCCGAACGGAGTTAGTTTCCATTAGCGGCTGCCTCCTTTCGGACGATATTCAGGCTGCCAAGGCGTTACCAGGCGTTCTATCAGACTGATTAACCAGTAGCTTACGATTCCCAGCAGGGCACCCACAATCACCGTAGACCAGAACATATAGGTGTGAGAGCTTCCATAATAGAGATTGCGCAGCATAATTACACCAATGCCATGCTGGGCACCCATAAGCTCCACCAGAATAGCTCCAGTCACAGCAAGTGGGGCAGCTATCTTAAGCCCACCGAACAAACCCGGCAAAGCCGCCGGGAATCTGAGTTTCCAATAGACCGCCCAAGGTTTCGCCGCGTAAGAATGCATCAATTCGAGCGCTGATGGATCTACACTCCGCAAGCCGCGCAGCATGTTCAGAGCCACCGGGAAAAAGGTGATATATCCCGAAATAATAATCCGCGAGGTCTGCTCATCGCGCACAATCCCGTAGATGATGGGTGCCAACCCCAGAATCGGAATCATCTGCGAGGCAATAGCATAAGGAAAAGTTAATTGCTCTATTGTCTTCGACAAGCTCATCAACACCGCCAATGAGGCACCAGCTACCGCTCCAATCAGGAAGCCAACACCAGCATTACCGAAGGTCGCAGCCCCCTCCTTCAAGAGCGTGTCTCCATACTGCCATAAGGTAGCTAACACCTCATGAACATATGGCAGCTTGGACTGTGCTAACGGCGTCTCCACCACATGGAGCAGCATCCAGGAAGTCCCTTCCCAGACTAGCAGCAGGCCAAAAATCCAGACGAACAACGGCAGCAGACGACCTCGCACAAAGATACTGCCCCCTTTCATCACTACACCCCTTCGAAGCTGTCGCGAATACGTGCGATCAGTTCGAAAAACTCTGGGCTATTTCTCATTTCCGCCGTTCGCGGACGTGGCAGAGGAATTTCGACCACAGCGGACAAGCGACCTGGATGCGGGGAAAGGACAAACACCCGGTCAGAGAGGAATATAGATTCAGGAATACTATGAGTTACAAAGACAATTGTGTTCTGCACTTTACTCCAGACAGACAATAACTCTTCATTCAATCGCTCACGCGTAAATTCATCCAGCGCAGAGAACGGCTCATCCATGAGCAGAATTTCCGGCTCCATCGATAGTGCTCTGGCAATCGCTACACGCTGCTGCATCCCGCCGCTGAGCTGCCACGGATATTTATCCGCAAAGCTCTGCAGCCCCACCAGATCAAGAAGCTCCATCGCCTTTTCCTCACGGATTGACTTCTTTACCCCCATCAGCTCCAGTGGCAATGTGATGTTATGCTTCACTTTTCGCCAGTCGTATAACACTGGACTTTGAAAAACAATGCCATATTTTTGCGCCAGCCTGGCTTCTCTGGCACTTTTCCCAGCTACCACAATGTTCCCGCCTGTTGGTGCTATGAGATCGGCCATCAGTCTAAGCAGCGTCGTTTTGCCACATCCGGAAGGTCCGAGCAGGGAGACGAACTCCCCTTTTGCAATATCAAGACTCACCTGATGCAGGGCAAGCACTTCCGCAGCTTCTGTCCGATAACGCATTTCAACATTCTCCAGCTGAATCTCAGGAATATTTGACGCTAGTGATGACATCCTCAGCCCCCCTTTTCAAAATAAGCCATGTTTATAATGTTATATAAACTGACGCTATTTAGATAAAATAAAGAAAACTTCTATTGCATGTAGTATTAACTAACATGTTACACGCTGCTCACTGGACTCTCACTAGACAATTAGTAAAATAGCTCCTGCTAAATTGCGTCATTTTGTCTAGGAGACATTTTTTTGACCACAAACCCGAAGTATTTTTTTTATATCCGCAGATATGTGGTAATATTTATCCATATCTTTCCTCGGTAGGTGACAATAGACCCATGGGATCTATAATCTCGAATTATATTGTAATTGTTGCTATATCAGGTGTGCTGAGTGTCTTACTAGCCCTTTTCGCCTATTATAAAAAAACTGATTTCTTAGGAATCAGGGCTTTTGTTATAAGCTCCTTTACCTCTGCTATTTACACCTTCGGTTTCGCATTAGAATTATCGGGGAAAACTCTGGAGGAACTCAGCTTCTGGATTAAGTTAGAATATCTGGGGATGCCCTTTATTGCGCCGGCTAGTCTAATCATGGTGATCCATTTCGTTGGGCTGGAGACGCTGTTTAAAAAAGGCATACGGGCGGCGTTATTTATCATTCCATTCATTACAACGCTGCTGGTCTGGACCAATGATTACCATCATCTCTTCTATAAATCCATTTATTTACGGGAAAATACGCCCACCCCACTCGTTGATGTTGTGATGGGACCTTGGTATATCGTTCACGGCAGCTTTACTTTCGGCTGTCTGCTGGCAGCCATTTGCCTCATGATATGGCAGTGGAACCGGATGAAAAGGGTATACCGCAGGCAGATCATCACAATAATAATCGGGTTAAGCCTTCCAACCCTCGGCGCTTTTTTGTATCTGATAGGCTTGACTCCTTACGGAATGGATCCCGTCCCGATCATTATGAGCCTAACCTCCTCCCTATATATTTGGGCTATTTTATCCCGGGGCATGTTAACGGCTGCACCTATTGCTCGTGAGAATCTGTTCGAGAGCATGCGGGAGGGAGTGCTTGTCACCGACCGCTCGGACATGCTCGTCGATTACAATCGTGCAGCCGCGGATATGATAGAGGGGCTCAACTCCTCATCGATTGGCAAACCGCTAGCACAATTGTTTCTTAACGCAGGCAAAGATGCCTTGTCCTATGTGATGGATGCCGAGCCACTGTTGCGCGAAGAACGGGAAGTGGCTTGGAACAAAGCAGAGGAGATCTGCTATTATCAAATCCGCTCCTCTCCGGTACAGAAACAAGAAGGGCACATAGCAGGACAGATGATCATGCTGATTGACGTGACTGAACGAATACTGCTTCAGGAGAAGCTGCGTCAATTGGCTACGATGGACAGCCTAACGGGTATCTATAACCGCTCCTATTTTTTGGAGCTGAGTCAAGCATTGCTTGCCCGGGCTGCCAGCCTGCGAAGCTCATTATCTATGATTTTGCTGGATGTGGACTTCTTCAAGAGCATTAATGACCGCTATGGGCATCAATATGGAGATCAAGCTCTACAGCATATTGTCCAGGTGTGCAGCAGACATCTGCGGGAGGGAGATCTCTTTGGCCGTTATGGTGGTGAGGAATTTGTGATCTGTCTGCCAGAGACGTCACTGAAGCAAGCAGCATTGCTCTGCGAAAATATCCGCGCGGATATTGAACAAAGCACCTTATATACCGTCATCGGGCCCATTAATGTGACCGCAAGCTTTGGAGTTGTGGAGGCCCTAAATCCAGAGGCCACTCTAGAAGAACTGCTATCTGAAGCCGACCATGCTCTGTATAGCTCCAAACGGAATGGACGCAACGCTGTGCATCTCTCCCAAAGGTCAGAAATCATTCTTTTCAAGCCTGTTTAATGACAATCATGTCCCTTCCTGCGCATTCAACAACTGGCCTTATTTTTCATAGTCTGTTTTTAAGTTTAATAAGAGTTATCTGAAAAACTAATCAGAGTGTTGAGAGTAAAATTTGCTTGATGGGATATGGAGGCGTAAGAAATAATGAGGAACCATACAATGATGCAGTTTTTTGAATGGCATGTTGCTGCGGACGGGAAACACTGGGATCGCTTAAAAGAAACTGCACCCGCGCTAAAAGCCGTAGGCATTGATTCTGTTTGGGTACCTCCTGTGACAAAGGCCGTCTCCGCTGACGATACAGGCTATGGCGTGTATGATCTATACGATCTGGGCGAATATGACCAAAAAGGTACGGTACGCACCAAATATGGCACCAAACAAGCACTGATCAACGCAATTTCGGAATGTCAAAAGAATGGCATCGCCGTTTACGTTGATTTGGTGATGAATCATAAGGCTGGCGCGGATGAAAAGGAAGTATTCCAAGTCATCGAGGTCGACCCCAATGATCGGATGAAAGAAATTTCGAAACCTTTCGAGATTGAGGGCTGGACAAAATTCACCTTCCCTGGCCGCGGGAATGAACACTCTGCCTTTAAGTGGAATCACAATCATTTTAACGGCACTGACTTTGACGCCAAAGAAGAGCGAACCGGCGTATTCCGTATAGTAGGCGAGAATAAAGCGTGGAATCAGAATGTTGACGACGAGTTCGGAAACTATGATTATCTAATGTTCGCTAATATTGATTACAGCCATCCGGAAGTCAAAAAAGAAATGATCCAATGGGGAAAATGGCTGGTGGATACCCTCCACTGCAGCGGCTTCCGCTTGGACGCCATCAAACATATCAACCATGAGTTTGTTAAAGAATTCGCGGTAGAGATGTTTAATAAATGCGAGAAGGATTTCTATATCGTCGGTGAATTCTGGAATTCCGACTTAGAGTCCTGTCGACAATTTCTGAATACCGTCGATTATAAAATTGACCTCTTCGATGTATCCCTTCACTACAAGCTGCATTCAGCTTCTTTGGAGGGCAGAAACTATGATCTGACCAAAATTCTTGATGACACACTGGTGCAGACCCATCCCACCAATGCTGTAACCTTCGTTGACAATCATGATTCTCAGCCTCACGAAGCCCTGGAATCCTGGGTAGATGATTGGTTCAAGCAAAGTGCTTACGCGCTTATCCTGCTGCGACGGGATGGATATCCTGTGGTCTTTTACGGGGATTATTATGGGATCGAAGGACCAACACCTGTAGCAGGTAAAAAAGATGCGATTGACCCTCTGCTGTATACCCGCTATCACAAAGCTTATGGTGAACAGAAGGATTATTTCGATCATCCTAACACGATTGGCTGGACACGGCTCGGCGTGGAGGATATTGAACACTCCGGTTGTGCGGTTGTGATCAGTAATGGTGAGAATGGCCAGAAGAGAATGTTCGTAGGAGAACATCGCGCCGGTGAAGCATGGGTGGATTTCACCCATAACCATAAAGCCACCATAACCATTGAAAAAGATGGTTGGGCGACCTTCCCGGTCAATGGCGGCAGCGTCTCCGTCTGGGCTTTGCCAGATGCAGAAGCTGACAAGAAGTAAACCTGATTAAAAAGGTGCCCAACGCCGTTTGGCGTTGGGCACCTTTTTTTAGTTATTCGTTTTATGCTCCGGATGGCGGGATACAAGCCTCACCAGATCCAGCGTTAAGACGGGTAATGTTAGGGACGCTGGATAAGCTAAGTAACGCGGCTCCCACTCTGGATTGAACTTTTCCTTGTAACGACGCAATCTGGCAAAACCGTAACCATGCCCATGCCCACCTCTATTAAACACTTGATGAGCCAGCTTCTCCTCCTTCAGAGCTCCGGGGTCCTGACCCCCACTGGATGATAGAGGAGTGTTGCCTAGATTAAATCGCCGATACCCCTTGGACTTCGCCCATTCCAGCATACAAACCAATAAATAATCTACCGTCCCGTTTGGCACATTCTTCCGCTGACGCAACAAATCTACGGACAGGGTCAATCCTTGATCATACCCTGGGGCAATAGAAGCAAATGCCAGTATTGTACCTTTGGTGTTCCGCAGCACCACAATGGGAGCCCGTTGCAGATACTCGACCTTAAACCACCCTAACGAATAACCCTTTTCCGCTCGGCCATTCAACCACTCGTCCGAAATCGTTCGCAGTTCTCTCAGCAAACTATCAGCATGCGGCGCTTCTGTAATTTGAACAATCATGCCTTCCCGTTCAAAACGATCACTTACCCTTTGCAGATCACCATTCTTCAGATCACTGAGTGCAAAGTTATCAAGGCTTATCACTGCCTCTTCACCCAGCTTAAAAAAGCGATAGCCCTGCTCCTGATAGACCGATAAAAAAGCAGGTGAAGCTTGATAGAAAACTACAACCAGACCATACTGATCTGCAGCTTGTCTAAATTCACTGATGGCTTCACTTATTAAGCTGCTCTCTCCCAGCGGATCACCCAGCACAACGAGTTTATCCCTAACTCTGGCGAAAGCGAGCAGCACTTTATCGTTCTGAGCCCAGAAGAAGCCCTTATCACCCAAAAACAACGTATGAGTTAAGGTATTGCCTCGAACTCCATCTAGAAAATGTTTCAGCTTAGCTACATCCAAGGTCCCGAACAGCTCGTTCTCCTTATGATGGGGCCTGAGGTTTACCCACATTATGAGCAGTACCCAAGACAAGACCAATCCTCCCACTGCCGTAAATGCAACATGACTATATCGCTGCAACCATTCAGGCTGTACTCCCGGAGGCAGATGCTTCAGAAATCCACGATGTACATAACAGCCCATCAGATAGTAGCTTAGTGCAATTACTGAAGTGAGGGCAAACCACCGGATCGCGCTCTGTCTGCTGATTGGCGCACTAATCCGATAAAACCGCGATCTGGATATCCAAAGAATAAGCGCTACTATAAGTAGCAAAAGCGCCTCTTCATAATCAAAACCCTTAGTGACTGCAAACAATGATCCAATAAACAGAAGTATGCTAGTCCATACATATGCACTATGGACCCGCAATGTAATGCCCCGCGACAATAAAATCAGCATAAAACCAATAAGTACAGACAGATGATGAGAAAGCTGCATTACCGGAAACGGCAATATTTCCTCCGTAATCTTCAACCTATACAGCAATCCGGGTACTGCTGCAGATAGTAAGAGAATAAGCCCGCTAGCTAGTACCAGCTTACCAAGAGCCCACATCCCAAGATCGCTCAGAAAGGTATACTGACCCGGCCAGCCCCAGATCTTCTGCCATTTGTTAAGAGAGGGTTCGAACCCTGGAACTGAACGATCTTGATCCTTTTTTCCTTGCAGACCAATTTCCAGTGCAGCCAGCACCAATCCAATCAACCAAGGAATGACATAATAAAACAATCGAAAGATGACAAGCACCGCCATCGCCTTATCGGTCTGGTAGCCAAGCTGTGTCAGCCCGAGCAAGGCGATAAGGTCAAATGCACCGATACCGCCGGGTGCCATACTCAAGATTCCGGCAATAGCAGCAATCGTAAATATACCAAAGATAGCTATAAAATGGACCTCATCCAAGAGATGGCTGCTGATGGTCCAAAACGTCACGCCAGCAAAGCTCCATTCCAGAAAGGAAGCACCGACGGAGTTAACGACTGTAAGCCATGATGTTCTGCCTTTTCCCCGGTTAATCCATTTCGCATAAAGCGATGAGCGCTGCACAAACACAAAAACCGGCAAATAAAGCGCCATACCCCATACTGCAAATACCAGCCAGCGATGTTCTTCCAGCAAAGCCGTTGCCGGGAGTAAACCAAAGATATTCGCCCATGAAAGTAGTGATAACCCGGTAATCATAAGCGGCGAAAGAAATACAATGGCGGGCGTTAGCACGGAGGTCGGCACTCCGCTTTTTTTATACAGCAGCGTCCTTAAACCAACTCCAGCCAGACCTGCAAACCCAATCAAGTTATTAAATGTATTAGCAATCCATGCATACCGAAAGGTACTCCACAGCCCTACTTTTAAACGAAAATGGGCCCGAATCAAATAATCATAAGCACTCATCACAGCTACGGAAAGAAGTGCAAAACCAATCATTTGCAAAATAGCAGACGTAGGTACTCGCCTTAGTTCACGCATTATAAGTCCTAAATGAACCTGCTTCAGCTCATGTTGCCCCTCCCAGTATACGAACGCTATGATAGCCACTGGAAAAAGAGCTCTGACCGCCCGGATCCGATAGATAGATAAGATCAGTCTTACAATTTTGAATCTTTCTAATGTCTGTTGCTTTGAATGCATGAGCCCACCTGCCTTTACCGCTGACACACGTTGTGCTAGACAATTTTTACAACTAGTCCATTATAGCAATTCTTGGAATAGAAGACCCGTGATAATCAACACCTACTCTATTAGACTGCCAGCAAATCCCTAACCCCTGCAACAGTTAAAGATTTTTTGGGAAATGAGGATAAGCATAGTTAATATATTACGAAGCTGGACAGATCAATATGACGGAACTTTATTTTAGGGGTATCTTTCTAGTATTGGCCAACAATGTGATAAAAGAACATTTAAATTGTAGTCTAAACTTAAAAATACATAACAAAAAGGACATCCCTCACGGCAAAGGATGCCCTTTTTGTTATGTAACACGACTTAGTATGGTTTATACACGAATATCAAATCTGCCTTGGCTATTCGTTGTTGCGGTAGCGATTTCTTGCGGGCTTGCCGCAGCAAGCGCGTTGTTTGCAGGTTTGGCAGGTGCTTCTGCACTACTGCTTGCAGCGGAAGCACTGCTCTGCGACTTCTGGGAAATTTGTGCCTCGATTTGCTTGATCTGCTGCTCAATTTGTTTCGTTTTCGTTTCTTTGGTCTTCGCGTCATCCGAGCTGGCATCAATCTTGTCCAATTCGGCTTCCAGCTTCGCTTTTTGTTTCTCGAGCGCGCTGGTATCTGTAGTACTAGACGTCGAGGTAGTATACGATGTAGAACCTGAGACTGCGGATATACTCATAATCATCCCTCCCTTCCTTACCTCCAATATAATCCTTTTGCAGATAAGGAACGTTAAAACCCGCTGAAAGTTTGCTGAAAGTATTGCTCTCTTTCAAGGTTATAAGGATAAACTGTTAGGAATTGGAATTCCCCCGTTTGACCAACAGAAGATAAGACAGAATAGAGAGAACACCCGTACAGGCAATCACAATCGCCATTGGAAGGGCTGAATCTACGCCTCCAAGACCCACAAGCGGTGCTACACAGCTACCAAGCAGCAACGGGATCAGCCCTATCAAAGCCGAAGCGCTGCCTGCGGCCTCTCCTTGGTCCTGCATCGCAAGTGAGAAGCTGGTCGCTCCGACAATCCCCACACTGGAGACAACGGCGAACAGACAGATTAGAATAGGGATCAGCCCTCCCCCTACCAGGATCGTAAGCAGCAGCAAGACGCCCCCCGTTGTACAGAGCAGCAACCCGCTAAGCAGTAACTTCGTCTCACTCACCTTACCAGCTAGTCTGCCGGCGATTTGACCTGTAATAATAATCCCAATCCCGTTCACAGCAAAGATCAAACTGTATACCTGCGGAGTAACTGCAAAAATATTTTGCAAAACAAAAGATGACCCTGAGATATAAGCGAACATAGACGCTGTAACAAAACCTTGGGACAAGGCATAACCCATAAACTTGCGGTTGCCAAGTAACACCTTAAAGGTAAGCAGAGTACCCTTCAACCCACTCTTGGAGCGCCGCTCCTTCGGCAATGTCTCAGGCAAGCGCAGGAGAATCGTCAAGCAGAAGATAATTCCGGCAGCAAATAATACGAGGAATATCCCCTGCCATGTAGTCACTCTTAAGAGCTGGCCTCCAATGACTGGAGCCAAAATCGGACCCAGACCATTAACAATCATCAATAAAGAGAAAAATTTCGTTAGTTCAGAGCCACTGTACAGATCACGCACAGCCGCCCTAGAGACAACTACACCCACTGAACCAGCAAGACCTTGAATAAACCGCAAAACAATTAAAAGTCCAATCGAAGGACTAAAAGCACATAGCACTGAGGAAACCGCATAGATGAACATCCCTATAAGCAGTGGACGGCGACGTCCATATACATCACTCAGTGGTCCAGCTACTAACTGACCTGAGGCCAGTCCCAATAAAAAGAAGGTGAGACTTAGCTGCACCAAAGCAGCCGTCGTACCGAAATCGTCGACAAGTGTAGGCAGCGCCGGCAAATACATATCAATCGATAACGGCCCAATGGTTGTAATGGAGCCCAGAATAACAGCAAGTTGCAATCTCTGCTTCCTTGAGGGTCCATCTGCAGCAAGTTTATTAGCATTTTGCATTCCAATCATGATCCTTACGTCAACCTTTCTAAAGCAACCCGGGGGCCTTTTTTTGTATTCTTCATACTAACGTAAAGGAACTCAAATGATCAATCCTTTTATAAGGCCTCATTCGGGGCTAATAACTTAAAAATAACCGCCAAAAGGCGGTTATCCTAATTGTTTTATGCATTTTGAGATGTACTAAACCCCTGTAGCCAATCTTTGGCGGCTTCGGCTTCCGC
Organism: Paenibacillus sp. FSL H8-0175; assembly: GCF_045040615.1. NCBI lineage: Bacteria > Bacillati > Bacillota > Bacilli > Caryophanales > Paenibacillaceae > Paenibacillus > Paenibacillus sp. FSL H8-0175. The sequence goes on from NZ_CP150299.1 coordinate 6,875,682, forward strand.
CATACTCAAGCGGTGACCTTGGTTGCCCCAATGGGTTGTAACCTCAGCGCCTGCTTTCTGCAGAATCCCCTCTAGCTCCTGAGTTTCCGTAGATGTTATCAGCGGATCATTCGTACCTGCCCCAATAAAGATAGACACCCCTTCAAGAGAAGGAAGCTCCACATTGCGTAATGGCACCATCGGATGCAACAGCACTGCCGCGCGGAAAATGTCCTTATAATGAAACAGAAGGCTACCAGCAATGTTTGCACCGTTAGAGTAACCAACCGCTACCAGATTGTTGGCATCAAACCCGTATTTCTCTGCCGCTTCATCCAGAAACTGCTTAATCTCATGGGTACGGAAAACTAAGTCCGCTTCATCGAACACTCCTTCTGCCAGCCGACGGAAGAATCGTGGCATGCCATTCTCCAGCACATTACCCCGTATACCTAGCACCGATGAATCTGGGGATAACATCTCAGCCAGCGGCAGCAAATCCTGCTCATTACCACCTGTGCCATGAAACAACACTAATGTAGGTTTAGTTATATCTTTACCTTTACGGAATACATGAATCATCCCTGCTTCACCTCAATTTCTCTTACTTGAATAGGCGTTAAGTTTTCTTCGATGGCCGCGCGATGCGGCTCAAACCAGGACGGCAGCATCAACTTTTCACCCAACGCATCCGGGGCTTCATCACGGGCAAAACCTGGAGGATCTGTAGCGATTTCGAACAGGATTCCTCCTCTTTCACGGAAATAGATCGCATTAAAATACTGACGGTCTTGAACGGGTGTAGGTCTATGCCCATGACTCTGTACATGGCGCGACCATTCCAGTTGCTCTGCATTATCCTTTGCCCGCCACGCGATGTGATGAACTGTCCCTGCACCTCCCGCTCCGAGCGGAACGGGTGATGTCTTCAAATCAATAATATTACCTAGCTCCCCATTGGTTCTATAGCGAGTATATCCATCTCCGTCAGCAATATGTTCCATACCCAGCGTATGAACAAGTGTCTCGGCTGTTTGCAACGGATTGCTGCTATATAGCACAGCCCCGCCAAAACCTTTGATCGCGTATTTAGTAGGAATCCCACCAAAGGACCACTTACTGAGCGGGCCTTCCTCACGTTCCACCAGTTCAATCCGCAGACCGTCGTAATCAGCAAAAGATAAATAGGGTTCAGAGATCCGACTTCCTTTTGTAACCGAAATTCCGTATTCAGCAAGGCGTTGTTCCCAGAATTGCAGAGCACCGACCGGCACTGCGTAGATCGTTACGCCAACTTGACCACTGCCGATTCTGCCTCTACGCCCTACAGGTGAAGGGAAAAATGTAATAATCGTTCCCGGCGCACCCTGCTCATTCCCAAAGTATAAATGATAGACCTCTGGAGCATCAAAATTAATCGTTTTTTTCACGAGCCGTAGGCCCAGAATCCCGGCGTAGAAATCAACATTGCGCTGAGCGTCTCCGACAAAAGCTGTAATATGATGTATTCCTGCAGTTTGAAGTGTCATTATTATAAACTCCCTTCTTAGTTAAAAAATAATGCATCTAGAGAAATCGAACCTGGTCCCGTAAGCGCCACACCTACCGCAAATACCAAAACCGTGAGCGGAAACTCAATCCCGTTCGAAGTGGACCAGAAACCATTTGGAGCATGAACCTTAACGATTGCCCCCAGCATCGTGGCAGCGATCAACACCGCTGCAACAGGCGTTAACAGTCCGGCCGCGAACATAAATCCGCCCACCAGCTCCATAATCCCTGCTAAAATCGCCATAGTCACACCCGGTTTGATTCCGATGGACTCCATCCAGCCTCCCGTACCCTTCGGACCGTAACCTCCGAACCATCCAAATAGCTTTTGTGCGCCATGTCCTATAAAAGCAAGCCCAATCACCAATCTCATTAATAACAGTCCTACACTTATCATTTTTACCTTCCCCTATTCCTTTGATTTAATTATCTTAATGTTAAGATATTGGGTAAAAAAGAGCGCCCGGCGGACCGGAATAACCTATGGGCTGCTCTCCTCTTCCCTCTTCTATCTACAACTCGGAGGCGTTAAACGTATCGCCGCCCTTAATCGTACCCGAGTTAAAACCTTTGTAGAACCAGCGCTTTCTCTGCTCTGAGGTACCGTGAGTGAAACTATCCGGCACTGCATAGCCCTGAGCCTGCTTCTGAATCGTATCATCTCCGACGGCGCTTGCAGCTGCCAGAGCTTCCTCTAAGTCGCCTTCCTCCAGCAGATTCATTCCCTGAGCATGATTGGCCCAGACACCGGCCAAATAATCAGCCTGCAGCTCAAAACGAACCTGATATTTGTTGTACTCCTTCTCACTCAACGTCTGGCGAAGGGAATCGAGCTGTTTCGAGGTGCCTAGTAATGTCTGTACATGATGTCCAACCTCATGGGCAATGACATAAGCCATGGCGAAGTCGCCCGGCGCGTGGAAGCGTTGCTGCAACTCATCATAAAAGCTCAGATCAATATATAGTTTGGCGTCGCCCGGACAGTAGAAGGGACCAACTGCCGAGGTGGCTGTTCCGCAAGCAGAGTCTACACTCCCACTGTATAGAACTAAGGTGGGGTCCGTATAGGTCATTCCCTGCTGCTGAAAAATCTCACCCCAAACCTCCTCTGTGTCGGCAAGAACTACCGATACAAACTCCGCAAGCTCTTGCTCCTCTGCGGTCTGTTCATAAGGGGCCGTTGAACTGGAGCCTGTGGAAGTCAAACTTCCCAGGATATCCCCGGCATTGCCTCCACTGAGTAACGTGATGACCAGGACAAGGATAATTCCTCCGATTCCGCCACCAATCATCTTGCCACCACCGCTCATGCCTCTGCGGTCCTCCACGTTCGAACTCCCTCTTCTTCCCTGCCATTTCATGGCCAAGCCCCCAGTCGAAATATCAGGTAATCTTAAGTAAATGGCTACCTGGCTTCGTTAAGTTAAATATCTTATTAGTGATATACCCAAAAAAGCAGGGTTTCACTTATACTTACTGGAGTTGGGAGAATGAGGATGGAGCCGAACTACTTCCAACCTTATAGAGGCGCCTAGTTATTCGTCATTTTCGCAGCGCCTACACACCTTTGCCAAGCTTTTTCATTAATTCGATAGCCTGGACTTTCTCTTCCTTATCTAATCCACCCATCAAATCATGAATTGAGGCTACATGACGAGGGAAAATCTCATCAAACAGTTCACGGCCTGCATCCGTAATCTCCGCATAAGTAACGCGGCGATCCTCGCTACAGGGTACACGTTTCAGCAGTCCCTTTTTCTCCAACTTGTCGATATTATAGGTAATGCTTCCGCTCGTAACGAGAATTTTCTCCCCGATCTGTTGCAGCGGAATCCGCGTTCTATGGTAAAGTACTTCAAGCACCATGAATTCAGCCGAAGCCAAGCCATAACTCTTCATATCCTTCACCGCATGATCCATTAGGCTCTTATAAGCCTTAGATAAGACTACAAACAATTTCAGTGAGGCGGCTTGTTCTTCGTCAGGTGCACTCTCTGTATTACGCAGATTTACTTGTTTATCACTCATCAATTTCACCTCCACTTCAATCAAACTTGTATTCAATCCATTTATTTGTCTTTACATTAAATATCTTTAAGTTAAGATAACTATACGACTTCCCATCCTCCTTGTCAACCTCATCGCTAAAAAAGTTACTTCCGTCTAGAGACAGGTAAGTTTTCCTATGACACTTTACAGGGAGTGATAAAAATCACCCCAAGTTTGACCTGACCTATAAAAGGGCGTATTCTTGTCTTTACGAATGACTCTTTAGTAAGCGATTTCAATACCCTAAAGGAGGCGACCTGATGAGTTCGTTCAATCCAACCCCTACCGAAGAAGCTATGGAGGGGCAGGCTGGTGCACGACGCGTGCTGATCGTGACAGCCGTAGACGCGGAGCGTGACGCGGTCCTGCGCGGCCTGCAAGGCAGCGACAGGTTCCATGTTATCGCTGCCGGCGCAGGGCCGGCAGCGGCGGCGGCGGGAACCGCCGCGGCACTCGCAGCCGGTTCTTACGGCTGCGTATTGAGCGTCGGGATCGGCGGCGGATTCCCGGGGCTGGCGCCTTTAGGCTCGCTGGTTGTAGCCAGCGAGATGATTGCCGCCGACCTCGGGGCCGAGACGCCGGAGGGCTTCCGCAGCGCTGCCGAGCTCGGCTTCGGCAGCGTGTCCGTGCCGGCTGACCGCGGCACGGTGCAAGCGGTTTCGGCCGCGCTGGCTGCGGCCGGGTTACCCGTAAGCACGGGCACCGTGCTTACGGTCTCGACGGCGACCGGCACCGCGGAGACGGCCGCCGCCCATCTCGCGCGGCATCCCCATGCCGTCGCGGAAGCGATGGAAGGCCACGGAGTTGCCGTGGCCGCTCAGGCGCTGGGGCTCCCGGTACTGGAGCTCCGCGCCATCTCGAACCCGGTCGGTCCCCGCGACCGGGCCGCTTGGAAGATCGGTGATGCAATGGAAGCATTAACGGCGGCAGCCGCTATATTACTGGAGGTGCTGTAATGACAACTGAGCTTAATATCGCTTTTTCCCCTTGCCCTAACGATACCTTTGTATTTCATGCCTGGGCGCACGGGCTTGTCCCGAATGCACCTAAGCTAAATGTAACCTATGCCGACATTGATATTACCAATACGCTGGCTGCTGACGGAGAAGGACCAGAAGTCCTCAAAATCTCCTACGCTGCTCTGCCTTGGGTTCTGGAGCGGTACAAACTGCTGCCATGCGGCGGCGCTTTAGGACGCGGCTGCGGCCCGCTGCTGCTTACAGCAAGTGGACCCCATGCGGTCAAACGCCCAGAAAAGCTAGTCGGACGCCGGATTGCTGTACCTAGCGAACGCTCTACGGCTTATTTGCTTTTCCGATTATGGGCAGCACAAAATGTAACTGGAGGCATCGGCGAAATAGTCGTAATGCCTTTCGATGAGATTATGCCTGCCGTACGGGATGGCCATATCGATGCAGGGCTGGTAATTCACGAAGCCCGCTTCACTTACGCCTCTTATGGTCTTAATATGCTGACTGATCTAGGCAGCTGGTGGGAAAGCGATACCGGACTGCCCATTCCTCTCGGCGCTATCATTGCCCGCCGTGATTTAGATGCCGATGCTATCACCGGCTGGATTCGCAGCTCTCTTCAGTATGCGTGGGATCATCCAACGGATTCCAGAGACTATGTGCTTAGCCATGCTCAAGAGTTGGCTCCTGAAGTGGCTAAATCCCACATCGATCTCTACGTGAATGACTTCTCGATGAATCTGGGTGAGGACGGCTATGCCGCAATCTCTGCCCTGCTTAATCGTGCTGCGGCAGAAGGACTTGTGCCTGCAATCGATCCAGCACTGCTTCGTTAGCATTTACCAGATAGTTTAACAATCCCCGGCCACACCTATAAGGTGTTCTCCGGGGATTTTATTTATTCTACGTAGCCTTCCAGCCAGACATTATTTGGCTTATCGAACCAGTGATTATACAATAGACCTATAAACATGATCTATGAGGGAGGATCACATGATACCTGAAAAAAACAGCAAACAAAACATCGACCGCTTTTTGGGCTTTCAAAATGAATATGACCGCTACCGTCCCGAAGCCCCTGAGATGATTATCAAATTGCTAACAGATTACCTAGGTACCACCCCTTCACTCGTCGCAGATATAGGCTGCGGTACGGGTTTGTCTACTTTTCTCTGGAACGATGTCGCAGAACGCGTAATCGGTATCGAACCCAATCCAGATATGTTGGGAAAAGCAATCGATAAACTTAGCAGATTAGAAGCACCCCAATCAATTACTTTTGTGCAAGGCTACTCTAACCAGCTTCCGCTTGCATCAGATAGTGTAGACATAGTTACCTGCTCGCAATCATTCCACTGGATGGATCCTGAAAGTACACTGCAAGAAATCTCCCGGGTCTTAAAAAAAGGCGGAGTCTTTGCCGCCTACGATTGCGATTGGCCTTTATCTCTTCAGCAAAATGTAGAAGAACGATACAACCAGCTGATCTCCAAAACAGAAGAATTGCTGGCTTCGCTTTTACCTAATGAGGAGAGAGCACATAAATGGGACAAAGAAGGTCATTTGTCACGGATCAAAGCTAGTGGAGCCTTCTCTTTTGCCAGAGAAATCGTATTCCACAACCTAGAGTCCTGCGATGCCCAGCGATATATTGGTTTAACCCTAAGTCAAGGGGGAGTGCAAACCGTAATGAAACTAGACGCTACCTTGCTTGAGCAAGACATCGCCGATTACACCGCCGCAGTTGAACAGCATTTTAAAGGCAGAACATTAGAGGTTCTGATCAGCTACCGAATGAGAATCGGCATCAAATAATCTTCGATCACAACCAAAAAAACGCCCCGCCCCCTCATATGAGGAGTTCGGAGCGTTTTCTTCTTTTTATTTAACTTCCTCCATGAATACCCTTAGGTTCTCTACGATTTCTTTGGATTTTGAATGATGTAAGTAATGTCCGCCTTCAAATGTCATTACTTTTCCATGCACAGAATCCTTGACTTGCCCTTCATGTAGAGGAATCCAGTCTTTCACGGTAGTATTATTCGCTTGTATAAAGAAGATAATGGGAAGATTCTTGTCGAATGTTAAGCCTCTGGAGGCAACAAAGTTAGGATAAATATGTTCCATTTCATTTAAGGTAGTGGAATTGTTCATATTTTTAAGCGAAATCAATTTCATTTGTTTTTTGGTTTCATCATCAAATGGCAGTCCATCATAAGGGTCACCGCTTAATTGCAAGCCCAATCTTATAATCCCTGAATCTTTAAGCAGCTTTAATTTTTTAATTGGAAATTTAACATCCATACCGCCTTGTTCCGGAACACTACTATCAATACCCACAAAAGCACTCACTTCGTTTGGATATTTCTTCGCATATTCCAATCCGTAAATACCTCCAATCGAGTGGCCCATTAGAATGTATTGGTCAATATTAAGATTCTGAACGGCTTCATGAATTTCACTAACGATATTCTCTGTAGTTCGTTCTTTTTTCGTTTCATCACTGAGTCCATACCCAAACGGTTCAACCGCCACCACTTTGTAGAATGGTGATAACTCATCAATCAACGGCTTGAAATCAAGCGCTGGCGCTCCTGTTCCAAAGCCTGGTATGAGCACGATCGTCTGTTTACCTTCTCCTTGAATCAAAACATTCATATTTTTCCCGTCAACAGGGACTAACTGACCATAGTGCTGTATTTTTTTCTGATCTGTTTTGTTGCTGATCACATTAACTGTATAGACAACGGCTAGAAAAAGTACGACCACGATCACTATTGCTCCTAATATTTTGAGCAACAGGTTACGCAGTTTATGTTTTTTCTGTCCATTCCCCGTTTTTTTGTCCTCTTGTTGTGTCACCCTCATCTTCTCCTGTCTTTAATCTGTTTATTAAGTTCCCTTAACGTTTCGCTAATGAGATCATAACTAACAAAGATGTACCCCTCATGACGACAATATGAACTGAAAATGAACAGGTAAAAAAAATGCTACGGCAGCACAAGACAAGAAAACTTGCCTGTACTGCTGTAGCATGAAAAATTCGGGATGCATTCAAGCCCTCGCAAGGCACCGCCTGGAAGCTAATTACTCTGTCGGCGCTATAATTGGGAGGGTGACAACGATGGTCGTTCCTTGGCCGGGTTCGCTTTCCACGCGGATATCCCCTTTATGAAGCGTTACGATCTGTTTAACAATGGCAAGTCCCATCCCGCTGCCACCATATTTACGGCTGTGGGATCGATCAGCCTTAAAGAACCGTTCAAATATACGTTGCTGATCCTCAAGTGAAATCCCGATGCCAATGTCTGTTACCCGAACGGTCACGTTGTTGATATCTTGTTTGAGGCTGACGTTAATTACACTGTTATCCTTAGAAAACTTGATGCTGTTGCCAAGGAGATTGGTCCATACCTGACTTAACAGGTCATAATCAGCCAGTAGGATAATAGGCTTTAGATCAAGGTCGAAGCTGATGTTACGAGCTGACCATTGCGGCTGAATCGCTACGATTACTCTTCTTATCTGTTCGTCCAGATTGAATGTAGTTAGCCGTAGCTGTTGGGACTGCGATTCTAATAAACTCAGCTTCAGCAGGCTGTCACTCATTTTAGACATCCGTTCTGCTTCAGCGATAATAATATCCAGATAACGATTTCGCTCTTGTTCTGCAAGATCTACTCGCTTGAGCGCAATCGCATACCCAGATATTGAGGTGAGCGGAGACTGGACCTCATGCGACACATTGGATACAAACTCCTTACGCATCTGCTCAAGCTGCTGCAGATCGTGCATCATTTCTTCAAAGCTGCGAGCCAAGGTACCTAGCTCACCGGTTTGCTTAATATTCAGCTCGACGTTAAAATCACCAGCTGCTATTCTTCTGGTCGCTTTGGTTAGCTTCTTGATCGGTCTGACTAAGAACATTGCAGCTACCAGAATCAAGAGGCTTCCAGCTATCAATGAATAGAGCAAGAAATTTAATACCAAGTTCCTTCTGGCAGTGACGGAAGGGGGATTAAGCGTCTCCACAAACATCGCTTTGGTGCCGTCTTCCGTTCTCAGTTGTAAGCCTAGGAGAAGCGCAGAAATATTCCTGTTATGAGGTTGATATACTTCTCCTGCGAGAACTTTTTTTATTTCTTCCATAGTTACAGGGACCGGCTTGTGCCCATTAAGCGTTCCGTAAGATTGGAATTTACCCGCTTCGTCGAAAATTCGGATGTGGTAGGAATCAAGCTGCTTCATTCCACTTACGAAAGAGTTGGCTTCACGAAATGGGAAGGTCTCGTAAACCCTGACAATATCCTGCCCAAAATGCAATAAGGGAATTCGCGAGTTCTCGTTCAGTTTATCTTCGAATACCCAAGTTGCAACAAACAAAGCAATGATTGTGCCCCCGATTACTGAGGCTAAGAAGGTCAGTACAACGCGTGTATATATGGATCTAATCATTCGTACACCTCAAGCCTGTAGCCAAGTCCACGCACCGTCTCAATACGAAAATCAGGGGTAGTCGCAAACCGTTCACGCAGGCGTTTAATATGCACGTCAATCGTCCGATCATCTCCAGTATAATCAATTCCCCAAATTTGATCGATCAACTGCTCGCGCGTATAGACTTGTCCAGGGGTTCCAGCAAGCTTGTACAGCAACTCGAACTCCTTAAGGGGTAAGGCAAATGACTCCGTGCCTTTCATCACCTTATAGGTCTGTCGATCAAGGATGACATTGCCAATTTGGATCATCTGCGTGGAGCCAATCCGATATCGTTTCAGCAATGACCTAACACGAACCGTCAGCTCTAACGGATCGAAAGGTTTAGTTAAATAATCGTCCGTGCCTAATTCGAAGCCCTTCACTTTCTCCCAGGTTTCGCCTCTGGCAGTCACTATAAGTAATGGAAGATCAGGATTAGCTCTGCGGAGCTCCTTACAAAGCATCCAACCATCCATATTTGGCATCATAATATCCAGCACGACAAGATCGACATGTGTTCCAGCATATACGGCGAGCGCTTCCTTGCCATCCACAGCTTCAACTGTTTCGAATCCGTCGTTGCGGAGAAATAAACAGACAAGTTCGCGAATGTTCGCATCGTCGTCAGCAACCAGTATAGTAGGCATTCGTTTCCTCTTTTCCTGTTGTCCATTCTTACTATTATACTATATTATACTTTCGGCTAAACTGTCTGTTGTCTTGAGACTACACGATGATCAAACCGAAAAAGAGCGTCTAACACGGTTACCCGTATAGACGCTCTTAATGTCGTTTCGCTTTAGCTTTAGTCAGCTTACTTCTTATTCATCTTAAACATTAGGAACAGCTCATTATAATGAGCGAGCATCCGTTTGCCAAGGTTATCGTATACTTCAAGCCGGTCCGTAATTTCAGCAGGTGGATAGAACCGGGTATCCTCAGAAGTTTCCTCAGGAAGCAGCTCCAGCGCAGGAATGTTAGGCGTGGAATAACCTACATATTCTGCATTCTTAGCAGCAACGTCTGGGCGGAGCATGAAGTTGATAAACTGATGCGCTCCATCCACATTTTTCGCTGTCCGAGGGATGACCATGTTATCAAACCACTTGTTCGAGCCTTCTTCCGGCACTACATAATCCAGCTTATCATTCTCGTCCATGATCTCGGAAGCATCGCCGGACCAGACAATCCCAACCGCAGCTTCTTCATTTGCCAGCAGCATCTTGATCTCATCACCGACAATCGCCTTCACGTTAGGAGACAACTTGTTGAGCTTAGTCAGTGCTTCTTGCAGATGTGCCTCTTCCTTGTCATTAACGGAATAATGCAGGCTGTTCAAAGCCATGCCCATCACTTCACGGGCTCCGTCCACCAGGAAGATGTTATTATGCAGTCTGCTGTCCCAGAGAGAATCCCAGCTGGTGAAGTCCATGCCTTTAGTCATTTCCGGATTGAAAATAATCCCGACGGTCCCCCAGAAATAAGGCACAGAATATTTGTTACCCGGATCAAACGAAAGGTCCATAAAGCGTGAATCAATATTCTTTAGATTCGAAATCTTACTATGATCCAGCGGGATGAGCAGATCTTCTTCTTTCATCTTAGCAATGGCATAATCCGAAGGGATTACAACATCAAAGGTAGTTCCGCCCTGCTCAACCTTGGTCAACATAGCTTCATTGGAATCGAAGGTTTGATAAATGACTGTTAAGCCGGTCTCTTTTTCAAATTCCTTCAATAGATCGGGATCAACATAGTCGCCCCAGTTATAGATAGTCAGTGTGTTCCCACCTGAATAACCCTCTCTCGAATTCATCCAAGAGCCCAAGTACATGAGCGCAAATGCCGTGATAAGGATCGCCAGAAAAGCATTTATCAGCTGTTTCATCTAGGCACCCCCGCTTCTGCAACAGGCTCCGCCACAGCTTCTGCTGTGTTATGGCGATTTTTCTTAAGGGTCAGGAAGTAATAACCAACCACAAGCAGAATGGTGAACAGGAAGATCATTGTCGACAGCGCATTAATCGATAGCGACACCCCTTGCCGGGCTCTAGAGTATATCTCAACCGATAACGTCGAATAACCGTTGCCTGTTACGAAGAACGTAACCGCAAAGTCATCCAGTGAATACGTAAGCGCCATAAAAAATCCGCTGAATATCCCTGGTTTAATAATCGGCAAAATTACTTTAGTCAGCACATCCTTACGGCTTGCCCCAAGATCACGGGCTGCATCCGTTAATGTAGGGCTCATTTCCTGTAGATGCGGCAAAATCATCAATACGGCAATCGGCACACTGAATGCAACGTGTGAGAACAGAACAGACGCGAAACCCAGCTTGATGCCAGCTATGGTGAACAGGATAAGGAACGAAGCACCAATAATGACATCTGGACTGACGATCAGCACGTTATTCAGAGACAGCAAGGTGTTCTTGGCGCGGCGATTCTGCACACTTTTAATGGCCAGCGCACCAATAATAGCGATAAGGGTCGCAATAGCCGAGGATAGCAGCGCGATCACAAGCGTATTGATTACGATGATGATCAGGCGCTTATCTTGGACCACCTCACGGTAGTAATCCAGCGTGAAGCCCTCGAACTTATGCATCGTCCCCCCACTGTTGAACGAATAATACATTAAATAGAAGATAGGAGCATACAGAACAATGAACACCAGAACTAGGTAGAGGTTAGAGAATCCATTTTTATTTCTCATTCCGCGCCCCTTTCCGCGATCCGCCTGTGATAATCATAAACAGCGCCATAATGGCAATCAGAAACACTGCAACTGTAGAACCCATGCCCCAGTCCTGAGTGACCAGGAAATGCTGCTCGATTGCGGTGCCCAGCGTAATGACCCTGTTGCCTGCAATCAGACGGGTGATCATAAACAGGGACAGCGCAGGTATGAATACTGCCATACAGCCTGAGCGTACTCCCGAAATGGTCAGCGGAAAAATAACACGTCTAAACGTGGTCCAGCCCGAAGCCCCCAAATCACGTGCCGCATCCAGCAAGGATAAATTCAAATCCTCCAAAGCGCTGTATATCGGCAGGATCATAAACGGAATAAAAATATAGACAGATACAAATACAAAACTGAAGCCCGTAAACAGAATTTGCTGTTCTCCGATTCCAAGCAGATCAAAGAAATTATTGATCGGACCAAATGTCCCGAATATCCCTATAAAAGCGTAGGTTTTTAGCAGCAAATTAATCCATGTCGGCAAAATAATCAGCAATAACCACAGTTGCTTATGTTTGGTTCTCGTCAACAGATAAGCCGCCGGATAGGCAACCAGCAAAGAGAATGCTGTAATCAGAAACGCGTACCAGAACGAGGTCAGCGTCATTTTTAAATATACAGGGGTGAAGAAACTGACGTAATTATCCAGAGTAATATGACCATCCAAATCAAATAACGAATAATAGATGACAAGCACTACCGGTGCAATTACAAACAATGCGATCCAGAGGTAATAAGGGATGAGATAGTACGATTTGCCCTTATTCTTCATGACTCTCCACCTCGCCATAAGCTTCCAGACGTCTGTCGAATTCTTCCTCCGTTTCACCGAAACGCATAACATGAATCGCTTCCGGATCAAAATAAAGGCCAATTTCACTGCCTACAGTCGCCTTACGTGTAGAATGCACAAGCCATTCATGCCCGGATTCATCATAACAGCTGATTTCATAATGCACGCCCCGGAACAGCTGGGAATCAACCCGCACACGTAGTTTACCCTGTTCCAGCGTAGAAATTTCCAAATCCTCAGGACGAATAACAATCTCTACGGATTCATTCGGTTTAAGCCCGGCATCGAAACATTCGAAGCGGCGGCCGTTAAACTCCACCAGATAATCCTCGATCATAACTCCCGGCACAATGTTCGATTCGCCAATAAAATCCGCCACAAAACGGTTAATCGGCTCATCATAAATATCGTTAGGGGTGCCGCTTTGCTCGATTTTCCCCTTATTCATGACAAAAATCCAGTCGGACATCGCGAGTGCCTCTTCCTGGTCATGCGTTACAAAAATAAAGGTAATGCCTAACCGCTGCTGCATTTCCCGCAGTATGTACTGCATCTCAGTGCGCAGCTTGAGATCTAGCGCCGATAGAGGCTCGTCCAGCAGTAGAACCTGTGGCTCATTCACAATCGCCCGGGCAATGGCAACCCGCTGGCGCTGACCGCCGGACATTTCGTTAATCGCACGCTGCTCATAACCCACAAGGTTAACGAAGCTTAGCGCTTCCTGCACCTTCTTCGTGATAACATCCTTCTTAAGCTTCTTAATGCGCAGTCCGAAAGCCACATTCTCGAATACGTTCAGGTGTGGAAACAATGCGTAATCCTGAAATACCGTATTGACCTGCCGCTCATTGGCGGGAATGTGGTTAATTACTTTTCCATTTAAATAAATAGAACCGCTCGTTGGCTCAGCGAACCCGGCGATCAATCGAAGAATAGTCGTTTTACCACAGCCAGATGGACCAAGTAGTGTATAGAATTTGCCGCGCTCTATCTCAAAGCTGACTCCTTTTAACACCGGATCTTCGTCGTCATATTGCTTAGTAACTTCTTCAAATGAAATGATGGTACCTTCCTGAATAGCTATAGCTAACAACCTCCCTTACCTTAGTAATACAATACTATTTTACCCGCATCTTGCGGAGAACAATCGAAATGAGTATGCTCAGCGCTAATAAGCGACAATTTTCCCTCTCCTTCGACGCTCCAATAGATATAGCATATTAGATTGTACCATTATATGCGATAGCTTACATTGTTAAATGCTAAGCATAAACTTAACAAGTTTGTAAAAAGTCCAGTCTTCCCTGCCCTTTTTGAGGTGCTATAATGAAAACGAACTGAAAAGCCAGTGTGGTTTTCTTATTTTTGCGAAAGAAGATGAATGATAATGAACGAGGGGTTACTAGACCGCCTTGAAAAATATGGATTCTCGCTTTACATGATACGAATTACGCTTGCCGCATCACTATCCTGGGTAGCCGTACACAGTTTATATGGTGACCAATATTTATACTTTGCACCGCTTGCAGCCATTCTAATTACTCAAGCCAGTGTGAAGGCTTCACTTGAAAAAGGAATCTACCGCCTGATCGGCATTATTATCGGCGGAATTGTCAGCCTGATTGTAGGCCAATTCTTCGATGTAGGTGCATTTTCCATTCTGCTAATTCTGCTCATCGGGATTGGAATTGCCACAGCCTGTCGGATGAATATCCAAGCGGTTTCGCAGGTGGGGGTAACCTCGGTTCTGGCCCTTACCTTTTATCACAATGATTACGTGCTGTGGAGAGTCGCCGAAACCTTTATTGGTGTGCTCATTGCCTTGATCATCAATATGATTATCGTTCCACCGAACAGGTTCGTCAAGGTAAAAGCATTGGCACTCGATGGAAGCCTTCTACTTTCGGATGCTTTAAAAGGTCTCGTAGGCATAAGAAGAGATTCATCAAAGGATAATAATATGCTGGAGCAAGCAGGTAAACTGCTGTCTGCCAGCAATCAACAACAGAAGGAAATGTTCTATACCATTGCTCACTATCAGTGTCGTGGTGATCTAAAGGGACTTATACAAGCCACAGCACATCTAAAGACCATTCATTCCTATGTTAAAGAAATTGCCGACGATATTTGCTTGCTGCCAGCACATCATGCCAATTCTGACTGGATGCTGGAAGTGCTGGAGGCAACAGCCGATTGTATAGCTGTTTATGGTACCAAGACCTTATCCAAGGCTGAATGCCAACGTTCACTTACAGATTGTCTGCATCGTGCCCGCGACTTGCAGGCGGCCAGCTTCTCTGAACTGCAAGGACGGTGCTCACTGTCATCAGTTCGTGATCTAGGAGCGCTCTTCAGTCACTTAAACCGGGTACTCGAAGAAGTGGAACGCGCTAGTTCTGCTACTTACGTAGTTGCAGCTCGGCCTTCAACAGCTGAAATCACACGCGCTATACGCTTAATTAAAAAAGGACTCTCCCAGAAGCTCTAAGCTTGGGAGTGTCCTTTTTTTATGTTCAATCCCTATTAGACATAATGCCCTTTAGCACGATTGGTTACTACAACCATCCAACAAATTTAACTGACTGATTGTTTGGCAGCACGCCCTATCTTCACATTTACCAGTACAATACTGCTGACAATCAGCAATAATCCGATCACAAGGTTTATGGTAATCTGCTCTTTCAAAAAAACTACGCTGGTTGCTATCGAGATCAGGGGGATCAAGAAGGTGAATGAACCTACTTTTCCTGCTTCTCCTTCGTTAATCAGCTTGAAATAAATTAGCCAGCCCAGAGCAATAACAAAGATTGCGATAAACAAGGTATCCACAATAAAGGTTCCACTCCAGGTGATATCCGACCATTTCTCCGTAGCTGATCCCGAAAGTAGCAGAATGATGCCACCGATCGTGATTTGCATAGCCGTCATCCACAGCATATCCACACGTACAGCATTCCGTTTCATATATATTGTTCCTAATGCCCAGCTTAAGGCACTGGCTAAAGCCAACACAATTCCCCATATGGAGATACTCCCATTAATTCCGCCGATACTAAGAGAGGCTACCCCGAGAAAGCCAAGCAGCAAACCAGCCATTTTAAGCCCGTACATGCTCTCACCTAACCACAGCCAAGAAAAAATACCTAACAATACAGGCTGCAAAAATACAATCGATGAGAACAATCCCGCCGGAACATACTGCAAGCCAATTGTCTGAAATCCATAATAGAACACAATACTAAGTACCGCCGAGATCAGATAGATCGGCCAGAGCTGCTTGAAGCGAAGCTCCTTCACCTTGGGCAGTGCAATTAGAATCAGAATAATACCGCCTACGACGGTTCGAATACCTGCAAATAATAGAGGTGGAGCATAGTCTAAGGCGATTTTGGATATAGGCCAATTAATGCCCCATACAATCACCAAAAAAATAAGAAGGATCATACTTTTCTTCTGCTGATTCATTTGTTCACTTCCTTGGTGTAGATTCATCACAAATGATACAATAAACAAGAGCATAAATGAAATGAATAATAATCATAAGGGGCATATCATATTTGTTATGAACAATACTCAAATTCGTTTATTCGTCAAAATCGCCGAAAGCGGCAGCTTTACTAAAGCTGGTGTAGAACTGAATATGACACAGCCTGCGGTCAGCCGGGCGATCTCGTCCCTCGAAGCCGAATTAGACGTGAAGCTCTTGCTTCGAGACCGGCGTAATGGCCTGATGCTTACGGATATCGGCAAACGTATTCTTGTTATTTTCCGTGAAATTCTAATGGGCTTTGATAAGGTCAATCAGGAGATTTACGCGGAGAGAGGTCTTGAAAAAGGAAGTATCCGCATTGGAGCTTTCCCTGTGGCATCGGCTCATTTTCTACCGAAGATTATTAGCTCTATCACTAAAAGATATCCAAATATTACGATTAGCTTACAGGAGGGTTCTATCGCTGAAGTCAGAGAATGGCTGGATTCAAAAGAAATTGATGTTGGCTTATTGCTCGCTCCCAGTGCAGAATTCGAAACCATTCCATTATATAGAGAGAAATTGTTTGCCGTTTTTAGAGATGACCATCCCCTGCAAAAGCGATCCATTGTATGTGTGCAGGAATTAGCGAACGAGCCCATGTTGATTTGCAAAGCAGGATATGAACCGCCTGTTGTAGAGCTATTCCGCAGAAGTAATAGCCATCTGAATGTAAAATATGTGGTTAATAACTTTGCAACAGCTCTTAATATGGTTCAGGAGGGACTGGCGATCGGCGTGATGTCTGAACTGTCCTTGTTATCTCTGCCTCCAAATGTGGTTACCCGTGAGCTGCAGCCGGATGCTTATAGAGATATCCAAATTGCGGTCAGCTCGCTTGCCGACACTTCAATTGCTGTAAAGCTCTTCATTGAGACAGCGCTGGATCTTTTCACTCAAAAATAAAATGGATTAATTAATAGATGATAAGGAGTGCTGAGGATGAACTTTAAAAGACTAGGAAATAGCGGATTACAGGTATCCGCATTAGGACTGGGAACGAACGCTTTCGGCAAACGTGCGGATCAAGAGACCTCCATTCAGATTGTACATGCTGCGCTTGATCAGGGAATTAATTTCATAGACACTGCTAATATTTACGCTGGCTCAGAATCCGAGCGAATCATCGGTCTGGCCTTGGAAGGTAGGAGACATGAGGCTGTTCTAGCAACTAAAGCAGGTTTAGTCAAAAATGAGGGTCCTAACGGTAGCGGCTCCTCCCGTCGCCATTTGCTGCAGGAGCTTGAAGATAGCCTTCGCCGTCTTAAGACGGACTATATCGATCTATACCAGATTCATACCTTTGATCCCTATACGCCGCTTGAAGAAACCTTACGAACCTTGGACGATATGGTATCCTCGGGGAAAGTCCGTTATATCGGGGCCTCCAACTATACAGCATGGCAATTAATGAAGGCGATTGGGATTAGTGAAGCACGCAACTTCACCAAGTACACTTCAATTCAGTGCAGCTACTCCTTAGCAGACCGGACACCGGAGAATGAGCTCCTTTCGCTCTGCCTGGATCAAGGTGTAGGGATCATTCCATACTTTCCACTAGCTGGCGGGATTCTCACAGGCAAATATAATACAAGCGACTCAGCGCCATCGGGGTCCAGAGCAGATACCGATCCTAATTTCAAAAGATTCCTTGATGCTGACCGGATCAAGCTCGGAAGCCAAGTGAGTCAAATTGCTGAGGAAATGGAAACCTCATCTACCGCGCTCTCCTTAGCTTGGCTTATGAATCGGCCTGCCGTCTCGACGGTTATTGTCGGGGCTACGCGTGTGGAACAGCTGGAACAAAATTTGCTTAGTACCTCACTTGTACTTAATGAAGAAACTTCGGCCAAGCTGGATGAAGCCAGTGATTCCTTCCGTTATCGCGAGCCGTTCGCTTTTTACCGGCTCCCATAGTCGTATGCTCTAACTTCTTACAAGGATGGAGGAAAGATTAATGACAACCTATACAGCTGACAGCATTCAAGGAATGCTTGAAGAGCATAAGATTTTTTTTAATAGCGGCGTAACTAAGGAGGTTTCTTTTCGTCTCCAGCAGCTGCTCAAGCTTAAGAATATTATTAAACAATACGAAGGACGTATCATCACCGCACTACAACAGGATTTAGGAAAAGGTGAGTTCGAAGCCTATGCCACAGAAATCGGCTTTACGCTGGACAGTATCGGCTACATGATGAAACATCTTAAGCGTTGGGCGAAGCCTGTAAAGGTTCGATCGCCGCTGCACTTATTTCCTGCAAAAAGTTATATTTTAAGTGAGCCTTACGGCACAACGCTCATTATTGGCCCGTTTAATTATCCATTTCAGTTGCTGATTGAGCCCCTGATCGGCGCCATTGCCGCTGGTAACTGCGCTGTCCTCAAGCCATCTGAGAGCACACCTGCCATCTCGTCCGTGGTTGAACAGCTTATTCAAGAGACCTTCGAGCCGCAGTATATCCGCGTAATTCAAGGGGAAAAAGAGACCACTAATTTACTGATCCACGCCAAGTTTGATTATATATTTTTTACAGGCAGTGTGCCTGTCGGCAAAATCGTTATGGAAGCGGCAGCCAAAAATTTAGTGCCTGTAACCTTGGAGCTTGGCGGGAAAAGCCCGGTTATTGTTGATAAGACCGCTAATCTTGATGTTGCAGCGAAACGGATTGTCTGGGGCAAGCTGCTAAACGCGGGTCAAACCTGTATTGCACCGGATTATCTGTTAGTCCACAAGGATATTGCCAAAGAATTGATTACCAAACTCAAACATCACGTCACTGAGTTCTACGGTCAGGATGCACAGCCTAATACAGATTATGGCCGGATCGTGAATGATCGCCAGCTGCAAAGACTTGCTGACCTCATTGCGCGAGATCAGAGCAAGGTGATTATGGGCGGCACCATCGTGCCAGAAGAACGTTATATTGAGCCTACTTTAATCTATCCTGCCACTTGGACGGATGCTGCTATGGAAGATGAGATCTTCGGTCCGATTCTCCCAATATTGGAATATCATCAATTGGATGAGGCCATTCAGAGTATTAATGAACATCCAAAGCCACTGGCACTATACCTATTTACGGAGGATAAGAGTGTAGAACAAGAGGTGCTGTCCCGGGTCTCATTCGGGGGAGGGTGTATCAATGATACGATCTCACATGTGGCGAGCACTTATCTTCCGTTTGGTGGAGTAGGAAACTCTGGAATCGGGGGTTATCACGGGAAGTATAGCTTTGAGGTCTTCTCCCATCATAAAAGCATCGTCAAGCGAGGCACACGGATCGACCTCGGAATCGTGTATCCTCCTTATGGCAATAAAGTGAAGCTGGTTCGAAAAGTAATGAAATAAACAACGCAGCAAACCTCCCATGATCGGGAGGTTTGCTGCTTATCAGGGTAACTACGCAAACAGCTCTAACAATTTCTCAACACTTATCTCTGCGGTGGAAGCCAGACATAGATCCGCGGTCCCGGTTACGAGCGCCACTCCAGCTCCCACTGACCTCATACCAGCAGCATTAATTGCGGCTATTCCTTCCTCGGTATCCTCAATCGCCACACAGCAGTCTGGGGATATGCCCAGCATCTCCGCAACCTGCAAGTGAATCTCTGGATCTGGCTTGCTTCTACGCAAGTTGCCAGGGTCAGCCACCGCCTGAAACCAATGCCCGATCTGCAAGCGTTCGAGAATCAGCAGCGCATTCTCATTCACTGAAGCCAGTCCGATAGCAATCCCTCTTTGCTGCAAATCGGACAACACGCTGTGGATACCCGGATACAGCTCAGCAGGCGTCATTTGCTGAACCAGCTGTCTATACTTCTCGTTCTTTTTGTTGCAGAGCATTCCCTTTACCGGTTGCGGCAAATTCAGTCCACTACTCTCCAGAATGACTTCTAAAGATTCCATTCGACTTAGGCCCTTAAGACTCTTATGCTTCTCTCGATCAAAAGAAAGCGCAAGCTCATCCGCCAGATCCTTCCAAGCCTCATAATGATACTCTCCAGTGTCAGTAATTATCCCGTCCAGCTCGAAAATAACAGCTTCAAGCTGCTTCACATTCGAAAGCCTCAGCGGCTTCTGTGCAGACAACTGTATAAGGTTTCCCTTATGCATAATCTCAAGCTCTTCGCCCTCCAGCAGTGTATAGATCACTTCTGTATCACTCACAAAAATATCCAATAGCTGTCCAGCGCATGTTATTTTAAACCGATAGCTCTCCCACTGCGCTGGCACACTAGGATTAAATGATAACATCCCGCCGCATAAGCGCATGCCACCAAAACCATTCACAATCGACAGCCAGGAGCCTGCCATAGCAGCAGTGTGCAGTCCATCCTTTACGTTGCGGTTGATATCATCCAAGTCCATCCGTACCGTGCGGTCAAAATAGGAATAGGCTCCCGTCAAATCACCAATCTCAGCAGAGATTATACTGTGAATACACGGTGACAATGAAGAATCATGCGTCGTCAGCGGCTCATAATAATTATAATTCCGGATCTTATCCGCCAAGCTGAATTGGTCACCCAGTAGAAACATCGCCATTACCAAGTCCGCCTGTTTCAACACCTGATGACGGTAAATTACCAGCGGATGGTAGTTGAGCAGCAGCGGATATTTGTCAGCTGGTGTATGCTCGAAATCCCATTTTTTCTTGGAGAGAAACGTGTCGTCTTGAGCATAAATACCAAGTCCCTCATCAAAGGGGATAAACATTTTGTCCGCCGCTTCCAGCCACACTAATGTCTCATGCTCAGTCAGACCGATTTTTTGCTTCAGGCGTTCAAAATGCTCAGGATACTGCTTAGATAATATCCCTGCCATCTCGTGTGCATAATAAAGCTGATCCTGTACCATAAAGTTGGTGTATGCATTATTGTTGACGATAGCTGTATATTCATCAGGACCGGTTACTGCATCAATACAAAAGACACCGCCCCTAGCCGGATTAAAGTACCCCAAGTCCAACCAAAAGCGGGAAGTTTCGAATAAAATTTCCGCTCCCTTCGTAACCAAAAAATCATAATCTCCGGTAGCCAGTACATACTGCTTGATGGCATACGCAATATCCGCATTAATATGCATTTGCGCCGTGCCTGCCGGGAAATACGCAGAGTTCTCTGCCCCGTCTATAGTCCGCCAAGGGAACAAGGCTCCCTTCTGCGACATTACCGCTGCACGCTCCCGTGCTTTGTCTAACGTGGCATAACGAAATTCGAGCAGCTTTCGGCTAATCTCCGGCTGTGTGAACGTAAAGAAGGGCAGCATATACATCTCGGTATCCCAGAAATAGTGCCCTTCGTATCCTTCACCCGTTAATCCCTTGGCTCCAATATTCGTAACCCCATCACGGCCTACGGATTGAAGCAGTTGAAAAGCATTAAAGCGAATGCCCTGCTGAAGCGCAAGATCACCATGAATCTCCACATCCGTATGTGCCCAGTATCGATCCAGATAAGCCTGCTGTTCCTGGGCAAGCGCTTCAAACCCGCTATGGTCTGCTAAGTGTAATATTTCAGTACTTCTACTAAGTAGTTCGTCTTCTGGATAATCTTTAGAGGTATGGTAAGAGATATATTTGGTTAGCGAGACGCTTTCCCCACGCTCCACCGGGACGACAAACTGCACGGATAATTTCTGCCCCTCATGCTGCACGGTCCTTTTACCCTCAGATCTTGAATCGAGCTTATGACTTACCCCTGTTAATAGGGCAAACCGGGTATGCCGCGTCCGCTGCTTCATCCATAAGAAGGAGTGTCCCGGTTCATGACCGGTATCCTCCAGGAGCAGACTGGGCTCCTTGCCTCCCGAGCCCAATCTGGGATCATCCGTTACCTTAGGTTTTTGGATCTTGCCGTCGATGGACGAAGTGAAGGTAAGCACTCCGCTGAAATTCAGCGCTTTAACCTCATAATCTATCGCCGCCAGATGTTTGTGCTGCAAAGTCACCATCCGCCGGATATGAAGCTGTACCCGGTGACCAGCTGGAGATTCCCAATCTACCTGCCGATGCAGAACCCCGCTTCGCATATCCAGCTTTCGTTCATAATGGTGCACTTGCCCACTGTTTAACTGAAAGGTCTGCCCTTCAATACTCAGTTCAATAATCTTGGCATCTGTTACGTTCAGCATCGCTTGATTGCGGGATGGATATCCGTAGGCTCCTTCTGGATATACAATGGGCTCCGAATCAAAAAAACCATTCAAATAATTGCCTGTTACAGACGAGCCTGAGCTGCCGTGGTAACCTTCTTCGAAATTACCGCGCATGCCAATATATCCATTGCCAAGCGCAAAAATACTCTCGCTTCTTTGATTGTTCTCTTCACTATAAGCTTCCTCATCAAGACTCCACTCCCGGTAAGGATATACCGCCGTCGGATGTACGTATGGTTTCATCTTCATCTCTCTAAGCTCCCCCTGATCACAGTTTCATTCGGGTTCTAAATCATTAACCTTTCACCGACCCACCCATAAGCCCTCTGACGAAATACTTTTGCAGCAGGAAAAAAATAGCGAGCGGCATCAGCATAGAGATAAATGCAGCCGAAGTAAGTAAATGCCAATCGTTGCCTCGTGAGCCTACTAAATCGGCAATTTTCATCGACATGACTTGCACAGACGGTTGATTGCCGATAAAAATCAATGAGACTAAATAGTCATTCCACACCCATAGGAATTGGAAGATCCCGATAGAAGCCAGTGCTGGCACTGATAGAGGCAGAATTAGCCTACCGAATATAGTGAAATGACTTGCCCCATCCATGAAAGCCGATTCGAACAAATCCTTCGGCAATTGACTGATAAAGTTGTACATAAAGTACGTAACCAGCGGTAATCCAAAAGCCGTATGCGCCAGCCAAATTCCCAGATAACTTCCGTTTAGCCCAAGTGCGGTATAATCCTTAAGCACTGGAATAAGCGCAACCTGTATCGGAATGACGAGCATTGCAATAATGATCACAAAAAGAATTCTACGCCCAGGAAACCGCAGCCAGGCAAAAGCATATGCAGCAAAAGAAGCGATCAGCACCGGAATAACTGTTGCTGGAACAGCAATCGTTAGCGTATTCCAGAAGGCCTGTGACAATCCGGAGCCTTTTTGCACCGTTTCACTACCATCAGCCTGTTTCAGCTTGTATTCCTTACCGGAAAGCACATTATTATAGTTATCCAGCGTGAGATCCGGTGTCATCTTCCAACCTTGTATCTGTTCATTTACGGTACGTGCTCTACGATTCTCCCACATAAGCCGGCTGCCATCTGCCTTCACGCCAGCCTTCAGCTCATCATCTGTATAAGTTTTACCGTTCACCTCAATTGGCTCCCGAAGATCCACATCCTTGGATAGCTGAATCGTCTCTCCAGCCTTCCACTCCTGATGAGGAAAAGCTTTCCACCATCCGGTTTGCAGAATGTCAGCAGCCGGACGGAAGGAGGAAATAAATAGCCCAAGAGTCGGAAGCAGCCAAATAAAACAGATCACACCCAACACGATATTTACAACCGTTTTGCTGCCTTTTCTCTTCTTTTTGCCAGCCATTAGAATCCCCCCTGCTTACGGAACTGACGTAGATTGATTATGATTACAGGCAGCACCGCGATCAGTAGAACAATAGCCAGCGTGGAGCCGTAGCCGAAATTACGGTACATAAAGAATTGCCGGTAGAACTGTGTAGCAACAACCTCTGTATCGTATTGACCTCCTGTCATCACCATGACGACGTCAAATATTTTCAACGTAAAGACGATAATGGTCGTTGTCACTGTCAGAATGGTTGATGAAATATATGGAATCATGATTCCAAAGAAAATCTTCACCTCATTTGCTCCATCCACTCGTGCAGCTTCCAAAATGTCGTCAGGAACCCCTTTGATTGCTGCCGAGAAAATCACCATTGCAAATCCCGTCTGCATCCAGATCAAAATAATAATGAGGAAAAAGTTATTCCATGGCTGAAGCATACTCGTCCAGGCTTGGGGTTCTCCCCCAAAATAAGTAACAATTGCGTTCAACAGCCCGATTTGTTCGTCACCCGGTTGATAGTAATATACGAATTTCCAAATGACTCCTGCCGCTACAAAGGAAATAGCCATCGGCATAAAGATGATCGATTTGGCGATTTTCTCATAGCTGCTGCGATCGGCAAGAATAGCAATTAAGAGCCCGAATGCTACACAAGCAAGCGTGCCAACGAATACCCAAAGTAAATTGTTACGCAATGCCGTTGCCATCAGATGATCGCTAAAGATCGCTGCATAATTGCTCAGACCCACAAATTTTTCTGAAGAAGCATTAAAAAAGCTCAAATATAATGTTCGCAGTGCAGGCAGGACCAGTAACCAGCCCAGAATAATCACTGCCGGACCAATAAAGATATAAGGCAGCACCTTACGCCGGATATGATCCGGGTACTGCTCAACCGCCCACGTCAGCGTATAGTAAATCAGATAAACACCTAGAACTCCCCAGAGGACAGCCAGAACCGCTGTTAGCAGCGGATTTAATGTGGAATCCCGGAAGAATAAAAAGATTGCGCCGTTAACAACAATATTCGCTAATAACACAACTAGGGACAGCATTACCGCCTTCAGGCTGACGGTTGGCCTAGCTTGTGGTTGTGTTGGCATTTGTGGCTGTGGCTGTGATTGTGCACCCATATTAGCTCCAGCTCCTCCTATAAGTTTTGCGGAGCAAAACTCTTATCATAAGCATCGAACTCACTAGTTAGAAAACAAAAAGAGGGGCAGACAATCCTCTTTTCTCACTGCCCCTCTTTTTACTGTGCGCTTTAAATATTAGGTTAGTTGTTCCAGCCGGACTGGATTTGTTCCAAGGCTTGATCCAGTGTCGCTGTACCGCTCACATAGTCGGTCATCCCTTTCCAGAAGGTGCCTGCGCCCACTTTACCTGGCATCAAATCAGAACCATCAAAACGCAGTGTGGAAGCATCTTGAACCAACTTCGCCATCCGGCGATCAGATTCAGAGGTATACCAATCAAGGGAAGCATCATTCATAGGAGCAATAACGCCGCCAGATTGTACCCAGCTCTTAATCGACTCTCCCGTGGTGAAGAATTCCATGACTGCACGAACCTCTGGACGATCGTTGAACATAGCGTAAATATCACCTGCAACCAGCACTGGTTTACCATATTGCGCATCAATTGGCGGCAAGTAGAACCAATCATAATCCTGATCAACCTTTGCCGTTTCAGGGAAGAAGCTTGTAATAAAGTTACCGAGCATATTAAACCAGGCTTTAGGCGGATCAGTGAACATTGGCGCTGGGGCATCCCCGAAGGATGTCGTCACGATAGACTTAGCACCACCGTAAACATAATCCTTGTTAAGCCAAATTTTAGACATGATTTCAACAGCATTTTTTACTTCTGGTGAAGTAAATGGCAGTTCACCTTTTACCCACTTATCGTAGTTCTCAGGCGTAGTCGTACGAAGCATTATATTTTCGACCCAGTCTGTTGCTGGCCAACCCGTTGCAGCACCACTCTCAATGCCAATAGCCCAGGCAGGATCGCCATCCTTGGCAATTTGTTCAGTGAGTGCCATCAGCTCATCCCAAGTTTCAGGAACCTTGTAACCTGCATCATCAAATTGTTTCTTTGGATACCATACCAAGCTCTTTACATTACTGCGGTTCCAAATCCCCGCCATGATCTTCCCGTCTTTTCCGTCCATCGTAGACATATCGAGCCAGCTCTTGTTGTAATTAGCCGTCAATTTGTCTTGATCCAGCACACTGGTCAAATCGATAACCTTGCCCGTCTTTGCAATCGATGCCAGCAATCCCGGCTGCGGGAAGTCAGCGATATCAGGAGCATTTCCGCCGTCCACCCGAATATTTATTGTTGCTTCGAACTCCTTGGAGCCCTCGTATTGAATATCGATCCCTGTCTTCTCTTCAAATTCTTTAATGCTGCTCTCAAATTTCACTTGGTCAGCATCTACGAAGGGTCCAAACATGGTTACTTTAGTCCCTTTATATTCACCTTTCATCGCTAAATCTAACGGGGAACCCGAAGGTTCAGCACTAGGTGCATTTGTCGCTTTCTCGGTGTTATCTGCTGTTGGGCTGACTGTTGCCGCCGGTGGATCTGTAGGCGCCGCATTATTGTTGCCTCCACCGCATGCGCTCAGCGTCATTGTGAAGGATAAACACAGTACTAAAGCCAACGACTTTTTACGTCCTGAGATCTTCTTCATCTTTTGTACATCCCCTTTAATGGTTATAGAGATAACATCTTATTCAATCATCCGGGCACCCTGGCATGTATTAGCAGCTTGTAGCAGATCACCTCCTTGCAAAGCTTTTCAGAAGACAGGTAATTATCCTAAAATCAAACTCCATCACAAATGTAATTTAATAATAGCGCTTACATTTTTTATATTATCATAATTAGTAACCGTTTCCAATCGGAAAATGAGATGTTTTTCATAAGAATTCATACTATTTTCTATCCTAACATTTAAATTTTAATTAAGACCGATACATGGCTCTGAAAAGCTTTTCAGAAGAAGGTCACAAAAATAAAGAGCCTTTATTTTTCCCGCGTGGATTCCCGCACAATCAGCTTATGCTCCATCTTTTCATTCAATACCTGTACACCACCTGTTGTGAGCAATTCATGCAGCATCTCCGCCGCACGATACCCTAACTCATAAATCGGCTGTGCAATCGTGGTCAGCTTTGGAATGAACATACTCGACATCCGCAAATTATCAAATCCAATCACAGATACCTGCCCCGGAACTAGAATATTACGATCCTTCAGATAAGAAATCGTCCCCATTGCAAATTCATCAGCAACACAGAAAACAGCGGTCAGCTCGGGATAATCAGTAAACAACTCATGCGCAGCTTGATAAGCGTGTTCGAACCTGTGATTGGCATATTTGCTCTTCACAATATTCTGCTGTAGTCCAAACTCTGTTAATGCTCTTACAAAACCCTCATAACGAGGCGGGCCAGATACGGAGTTATCATGGTTAAAACCAATCATGCCAATGTCCTTATGCCCTAAATCAATCAGAAACTTTACCGCATCGTAAGCCGCCTGTTCATCATCCACCTCCACAGATGGAATGTCGTACTCATCAGAATGCGAGGATACCAACACAAAAGGAATTCTACAACCGACTAATTTGTCATGTGTCTCAGGATAAAGGACATCACTGGCGAACACGATCCCATCCACCTGCTTCTCATGAAAGTTATCGATGTAAGACAACATCCGTTCTTTGTCGCGGTCCGTATTGCAGATCATTAAACTGTATCCGAGCTTGATGCATGCATCCTGCATTCCCCGAATAACCCCTGCGAAATACAGGTTCTCAATATCCGGAATCAGCAGGCCCAGTGTAAAAGACTTCTTGTAGATCAGGCCGCGTGCAAACGCATTTGGTTGATATTGCAAACGTTCTACAGCCTCCATCACTCGATTCCGTTTGCTCTCTACGACCGTATTCGGTGCATTCATAACCCGCGATACGGTGCTGATCGACACCTCCGCCATTCTGGCAACATCTCTTATGGTTGGCTTCATAACGATAACTTCCTTTTTTTCAGGTAACTTTTCGATGTGATTATAGCAAGCCCGTTAAGAAATAACAACAGATTTTTTAAAGCGCTTACATTTTATTTTAAAGACATACTTATTCCTTATCTAATCATTACAAAGTGCGTATAACTTACTTAAAGTGTGTATATAGTTTTATTACATGGTATACTAGGCGAGTAGCATTATTCGCAGCTACAAATACTGCTCTAGACTATCTGAGCGTTTATTATAGGAGGGATTACATTGAAGCAACAGCGCGATATTCGATTCTCCGTACTGGACTTAGCCTCTATTGTGGAGGGTGGCACAGCGGCAGACTCTTTTCATAACTCTTTAGCTTTAGCTCAACATGCTGAGGCATGGGGCTATCACCGGTATTGGTTTGCTGAGCATCACAACATGATTGGTGTTGCCAGTTCTGCTACCTCACTCTTAATTGGCCACATTGCTGGCGGCACAAAAAGCATACGCGTAGGCTCTGGAGGCATCATGTTGTCCAACCACGCACCACTTGTCATTGCGGAACAATTCGGGACCCTCGAATCCCTATATCCAGGACGGATTGATTTAGGACTGGGCAGAGCCCCAGGATCCGATCAACCGGCTTCCCGTGCGCTACGCCGTGGTCTCGGAAGCGACGGCAGTGACTTCCCCGAGCAGTTAAGTGAGCTCAGAGCCTACTTCGATCCTGCAGGTGCAGGATCACGACCGGCTGGGGTTCGTGCTGTTCCTGGTGAAGGCTTGAATATCCCCATCTGGCTGCTAGGCTCCAGCGGTTTTAGTGCTCAGCTGGCAGGGAAGCTAGGTTTACCTTTTGCTTTCGCCAGCCATTTCGCACCAGAATATTTACTACAAGCTTTACACATCTACCATAGTAATTTCCGTCCTTCAGCAGCACTCGACAAACCTTATGTGATGGTCGGAGTTGGCATTACAGCAGCCGATACCGTGAATGAGGCAAGACGACTGGCTACCTCGCAGCAGCAGCAATTCCTTAATATCATCCGCGGACGTACGGGGAAGTTACAACCACCGGTTGATAGTATGGAGGGGCTATGGACGATGCAAGAAAAAGCAGCCATGCTTGAGAAACAGCGTTACTCTTTCGCTGGTGATAAAGCAGCAATTAAAGAACGGCTTCAAGAAATCCTGCAAGAGACACAGGCCGATGAATTGATTGTTTCTGGTGGAATTTATGATCCTAACGCTCGTCTACGCTCTTATGAGATTGTAGCCGACGCTATGAAGGAAATCTAATTTATCATCATAATTAAGGCAAGACGATAGGTCTGGTATCGGGGTTTGAGCCCTATTCCAGATGTATGTCTTGCCTTTTTATTTTGCATTCATAATCGTTCTCAATAAAACACAATAAAAACAATGAATTACATAAAAATAAAGAGTTAAATAGAGAAAACTGGTGTAAAACCATTAATATAATTGATATTTGATCAAATATGATGGATTTCCTTGTAATATCCCATTTTTGTTTAGATATTATTTTGATTATACTTTAGTTATTCGCTATAACGAACGAATTGGCGGTATATCTCTACCCTCTCCTTCCACTTTCACGGAGATTCCTGTATACGCACAAGAAAGTGGTTCTGTGAGATACTACTTATTTCGACAATGTTTGATGGAAAATCCGATTAGAAGAGAAGAATTTGCCGGAAGCCCGCAAATGATGTCTACAAAATTTAATATGGGGTTCAGGAGAAAGGAGCGAGTAAAGTGAAGAAGAAATATCGCTCGGCTTTCATAGCTGCTTATATCCTGACTATTCTAGCAGGAGTCATCTGGCATGCTGGCGGAGTTAGTGCGCAAGATACCATTAAGCTTACGGTGAATTCGCATACGACAAGCACAGCCACCATGAACAATATGCAGCCTGGTGATGAAACGAACTCAGAATACACAATTATTAACGCAGGTAGTGAGGGTTTTAATTACTATGTGGACTTCAAATTCATCTCTGGAGACGCAGAATTATACGATATTCTCCAAATGACACTCGAAAAAGAGGGAGTAATCATCTATTCAGGGGTGATGAGTGAGGCTGCCGGAAGAGTTGCCATCGGTTCACTTGCCGGGGGAGAACAAAGTGTAATCCAAATGGATGTAATTTTCCCGTGGGAAGCAGGGAACGAATATCAAGGGAAAACCACCACTGTAGCCTTTGAGTTCTCCGCTTCTGGAGGACCGGAGCCATCCGCTCAACCTAGTCCTTCACCGACAGCGACGGCCACAGCTCAGCCTACACCGGAGCCATCACCTACAGCGACTGCTACACCTACTGTAGTGCCAACTACGACACCTACTGCCACGGCTACAGCTACACCTGAAGCTTCACCGACCGCAACAGCTTCACCAACCACGACGGCTACTTCGCCAACGGCAACAGCAGCTGCCACACCAGGGCAATCAACGACGCCAACACCATCGCCAATACCTACAGCTTCACCAGTAGTAGATGAAATTAGTGTCACTGAAGCGCCGATCCCACTGGGTGGAGGCGATAATGAGCCGACAGCATCACCAAGTGCCGGCAGCCAAACTACCAGTGCAACACCGCAGCCAAGCAATGAAATCGCCCTGCCTGATGATGAGCTTCCACTGGGAGCACCAGAGGTTGGCAACAAGCTTCCAAATACCGCTGAGCCTTGGTATAACTTGATTCTTGCCAGCTTAGCCATTGCGGTACTCAGCGTGATTATCATGCGCAGATTGAAATCGAAGAAATAACCACATTTTGCAGCATAAGTCTGGAGGTGAGAGAGTATGAAGAAGCGTAATGGTGTCTTGCTAGCCGTGAAGCTAATCTTCATACTCTCTTTAGTTGTGTTGATTTACTCGGTTGTACAAGTGGTCAAAGCACCGCTCGAAGCTAAACAGGCTTTAAATGATTGGGCAAAAAAGAGGGAGGAAGCTGTCGCCCGCCCCCTTTCTGCCGAAGAAATCCCTCTTCCCATGGGAATGATCAGTTCAGCCAAGGAACAGCCGCACCCCGCTCATTCCTATTCAGAAGGTGAAATCATAGGAGAGATTCGTTTCCCCAAATTAAACAAAAAGATCGCAGTGCTAGAAGGCACGGAAAGCCCCGAGCTAAAAAAGGGAGCCGGACATTATAAAGGCAGCGCAGCTATCGGTGCCACCGGCAACAGTGTGCTCGCAGGCCACCGCGATACAGTGTTCCGTAATCTGGGAGAACTCGTCGCTGGAGATCTTATCGAGCTGGAAAGTACCGATGGGACTTTTACCTATGAAGTAACAGGCAGCACAATTGTTGACGGGGACGAACGTGGTGCTATAAAGCCAAGTGATAAGGCCATCCTCACATTGATTACCTGTTATCCCTTTTCATATGTGGGATCTGCACCGGACCGTTATTTACTTTCAGCGAAGTTAGTGAAACAAGAAATATTGCCGCATTAAACTTAAATATTACCTCAATCTTCTTCCTCAGGGATGAGACCTTATATGGAAAGTGATACTATATATATACAATAGTAAAGAGGAGATGACCCAAGGTGAAGAAAGAGGTTGTAGAACGGTTTATTTCGTATGCACAAATGGATACCCAATCGAATGAAGATAATGAGACTTGCCCATCCACTCCGGGACAGATGGTTCTAGCCCACAAGCTGGTTGAAGAGCTTAAGGAAATCGGCATGGAGGAAGTCCAGGTGGACGAGCATGGCTATGTTATGGCGACACTCCCTGCGAATACGGACAAGGATGTTCCGACCATTGGTTTTTTAGCCCATTTGGATACAGCGACTGATTTTACCGGAACGAATGTGAAGCCACAGATTATCGAGAACTATGATGGTCAAGATATTCTTTTGAATAAAGAGCTGAATGTTGTATTATCCACAGCGAGCTTTCCGGAGCTGGCGGAATACAAAGGCCACACCTTAATTACAACCGACGGCACGACCCTGCTTGGCGCAGATAATAAAGCCGGTATTGCTGAGATTATGACCGCCATGCATTACCTCATTCAACATTCAGAAATCAAACACGGCAAGATTAGAGTTGCCTTCACACCAGACGAAGAAATCGGCCGCGGGCCTCATAAATTTGACGTAGCCGCTTTTAATGCTTCCTATGCTTACACTGTAGACGGAGGTCCACTCGGAGAATTAGAGTATGAAAGCTTTAATGCTGCGTCTGCCAAAATCTCAGTCTACGGCGTTAATGTTCACCCTGGGACTGCAAAAGGAAAGATGATTCATTCCGCCAAAATCGCCATGGCACTTCATCTCAGACTCCCTGCTGAGGAAGCGCCCGAATATACAGACGGTTATGAAGGCTTTTATCACCTAAGCTCTATAGAAGGCACACCTGAATTCAGCAAGCTGCAATATATCATCCGCGACTTCGACCGTGAGAAATTCGAGGCACGTAAAGCATATCTCTCAGCTGTCGTAGAAGAATTCAAAAACATCCATGGTGAAGAGAACATCGTGCTTGAAATGAAGGACCAATATTACAATATGCGTGAAAAAATCGAGCCAGTGCGTCATATCGTCGATATTGCCCATGAGGCGATGGAGAACCTTAACATCACACCGATCATCCGCCCGATTCGCGGAGGTACAGATGGCTCGCAGCTTTCCTACATGGGCTTGCCGACACCTAATATTTTCACCGGAGGCGAGAATTTCCATGGCAAATTCGAATATGCGTCTGCGGACAATATGGTAAAAGCGGTAAATGTTATCGTGGAGATTGCTAAGCTATTCGAACAGAAAGCCTAAAGCATTATCCGCATCACTCCTTTAAAACACCAAAAAATCCCTGTAGAGGCCGATCCAGACCTCTCAGGGATTATTAATGTTCATAGGCTATCCGATTAGCATCTTTCTTCCGGCGGCGTGTCCTTCCAGATCACGTTTTCTCCGTAATTTTTACCCCAATCATACATCAATCGAAGGACGGGAAGCAGACTTTGGCCATATGATGTCAGGGAATACTCTACTTTTGGCGGAACCTCAGCGTACACTTTTCTTAGAACCAGCTGGTCCTCTTCGAGCTCGCGAAGCTGATTGGTCAACATTTTTTGCGTGATATGAGGAATTAGCTTCTTCAGCTCGCTGAATCGCTTTGTCCCTTCAAGCCCTAGATGCCAGAGGATAATCAGCTTCCATTTCCCTCCGATCACCGCAAGCGTCAATTCCTTCTCACAGTTAATTTCCTTCAAGTTTATGCGATCTTTAATCTCGGTTGCCATACCTAAAGCGCCTCCTCTCTCCTGTTATCATACTAACACAAAAACGAATAACCTCCTCATTGGAAGGCATTCGTTTCTGTACGTTCACTCTAAATTAGCATGCTTGCCGAACATTTGCTGATTCGTCTGCCCCGTCTTCTCCATCATTCGCAGAATAATAGCATCATAAAAGACCAACATCGTCTGTTCGAATAAAGAAGCCATCGGCTGGATCGTGCTGTAGCTTCCACTGGCCGGATCTTTTGGAGATCCCGGCAGCTTCACTGTGTAGCCCGCTAAACGTCCAACCGTCGAATCCGGCGCAATGGTAACGGCAACAACTTCTGCGCCTACCCCTTTGGCTTTCTCAGCCATAGAGATCAACCCTTTTGTCTCACCGGAACCGGAACCGAGGACTAACACATCCCCCTGTTCAATCCCCGGAGTCACCGTTTCGCCTACAACGTAAGCCTCTTTACCAACATGCATTAACCGCATAGCAAAGGCCCGTCCCATCAATCCAGATCTGCCCGCTCCAGCCACGAAGATCTTGTTGGACTGAAGCAGCAGCTCAGCCATTCGCTCAGTCTCTTCTTCATCAAGCTGAGATATGGAGCGCTGGAGCTCCTCTATAATTTGCTGCGCATATTTCATTGTAATCTTAAGCCTGACTAACTAGACGTTTCATTTCTGCTGCGGCAGCCTTTTGATCCGCTTCACCTGTGATGCCTCCGCCAACGATGACAAGATCAGGGTTCGCGGCGATCACTTCTGGAAGTGTGCTTAGCTTGATCCCTCCAGCGATAGCTGTTTTAGCCTGCTTAACCACACTCTTAATCGCATTTAAATCTGCAAAAGAATTTTTACCTTCCGCTTGATGGTCATATCCAGAGTGTACACAGATATAGTCTACGCCAAGTGCGTCTACTTCAGCCGCTCTTGTTTGGATATCCTTCACATTAATCAGATCAACTAGAATCTCTTTATTGGTTTTCTTCGCTTCCTCCACTGCACCTCTAATGGTAGAATCATCAGAAACACCAAGTACAGTAACGATATCCGCGCCCGCTTCCACAGCCTTCATCACTTCATATCCACCTGCGTCCATGATTTTCAAATCCGCCAACACAGTCAAAGCTGGAAAAGCCTCTTTGATTGCCTTCACTGCATGTAACCCTTCATTTATAACGATAGGTGTTCCAATTTCAACGATATCTATAAATTCGGCAACTTTTGAGACAACCTCTTTCGCTCCCGCAATGTCCACTAAATCCAACGCTAATTGTAATTTCATATTTATTTGCACTCCTTATTAATATATTTTAGTAAGTCATGTACAAATTGTAGTTCCTTACATCCCTTTAGGGAAGTAGGCACTTTATTGTGATGTAGTTACCTGGAGGATACTAATGTGCGGTTAAAGGGCTCTTTTCGACTTAAATTAAAAACGTTTTGTCATTTTTCTGTAAAAATACTGCATTTCCATGAAAGCTGTGCTAATATTACAGTTTGTTTATGAAATTTTAGGAAGTACATCATAATATAAGAAGGTGCACAATGAAGCAAAATAATCACCAGGAATTCAACCTGGTCAAACTGACCTGGCCGATTTTCCTCGAGCTATTCCTCTTTATGCTCATGGGCAGTGTGGATACTTTTATGATCAGTTCAGTGTCGGACGATGCCGTGTCTGGTGTCGGCGCAGCGAATCAGATCATTGCGATAGCAATTTTAGTCCTCAGTGTAATTGGTAACGGCGCAGCTATTGTGGTCTCCCAATATCTCGGTTCCAAAAAACCTCTGGAAGCCGCTCAAGTGACCGGCAATGCCATTACCCTAAACCTGTTAGTCGGCATTCTCCTAAGTACGTTTTTGCTGATATTCGGAGGGTCGCTACTGACTGCGCTGAATGTAAAAGGGGATATCCTCATTTACGCCAAAGCCTATATGAATATTGTTGGGGGCGGTATTTTTCTGCAAGCATTAATTAATGCTCTGGCGACTACTATCCGTACTCACGGTTTCACCAAACAGACGATGGTCGTATCCTTGCTGATGAATATCATTCACGTGGTGGGCAACTACCTGCTCATTTATGGTCATTTCGGACTTCCGGCGTTAGGTGTGGAGGGTGCGGCTATCTCAACAGTGATGAGTCGCTTTATCTGCCTGATCCTATTCTTCCTGCTGCTCTACAGAGTGATGGAGGTACGGGTGAAAGTAACCTATTACATTCATCTTTCTAAAAAATACGTGCTGCAAATTCTCAAAATCGGCATCCCGTCCGCTTTTGAATCCATCACTTATCAGTCGTGCCAGCTTGTATTCACACTGTATATTACTTATTTAGGCGCTGAAGCTATGGCTACCCGCCAGTACGCGCTTAATATTTCCAATTATATTTATTTATTCAGTGTAGCTGTCTCTATGGGAACTTCCATCGTTGTAGGACATCTCGTGGGAGCTAGACGACCTGATGAAGCCTATAAGCGTGTATTCACCAGTGTAAAGTGGGCGTTGCTGGTTACCGTAATAATAGATGCTGTGGTGATTTTCTTCCGGGTACCGCTATTCGGGCTTTTCACAGACAATGAGAACATCATTAGGATGGGGGCGCAGGTCATATTGCTTAGCTTCTTCCTGGAAACCGGGCGCACAACCAATCTGGTTATCATTAACTCTTTACGCGCCTCGGGCGATGCCAAATTCCCTGTATATATGGGACTGATCTCCATGGTCTGCATGAGCTTACCTCTTGGTTATTTCCTGGTGTTCCAACTTGATCTCGGGTTAGCCGGCGTGTGGATTGCTACTGCGGTCGATGAGTGGGTAAGAGCCGTCATTATGTATTTCCGCTGGAAGAGCCGAGCTTGGGAGAAACATGGACTTATCGAACACGAAGCTCCAGAACACTGTACACCTTCCGCTACTCCTGCAGCTGTAAATTAATATGTATATACAGAGGGTTCTTTAAGGTCATATCAGATCTTAAGGAACCTTCTATTTATTTACGCCAACATTACATAAAATTTGAGAATGAAGGAACCATTCTACGTTACAATAGATAGAACATAATTCACAAAGCTAAAGGAGAGAACTTCATGCCGGAGGAAACCGGAATCCATGAGTTACTGACGCTCAAAACGATTGCGGAGACTTTAAACAGTTCCAATGAGCTCAGACCCATGCTCGACACAGTCATGGGCAAGCTGCTTGAGTTAACCGGAAACACTGCAGGCTGGATCTTCCTGAGCGAAGAATACATGGAATATGAGTGTGCCGCTGATCGAGGCCTGCCACCTGCACTACAGCGCGACAATAAACAACCAATGCAGTGCGGAAGCTGCTGGTGCCTAAGCCGCCTATGGGACGGTCGGCTCGAGCATGCCGTTAACATTCTAAGCTGCAAGCGGCTGAGTAACGCCAGGCAGTATAACTGGGGCGACACGCTGGGCATCACCCACCACGCCACCGTCCCGCTGCATTCAGGTGAGCGTTACTTGGGACTTATGAATGTGGCCGCACCAGGCAAAGCACATTACGCCGACAGCGAGCTGGCTTTGCTGCAATCCGTGGCTTTGCAAATTGGCAGTGCTATAGAACGGATGCAGTTATATAGCACCGAGCAGCGCCGCGCGAATCTGTACGCCAAATTAGGCGAATTCAGCGCAGCTTTAAATCTAACCGCCAACCAATGTATCTCGCCCAGTATTCTGATCGAGAAAAGCGCCGCCCTGATTGGCGACTATTTCGATTGGCCCTTTGCAGCGATTATCGGGCAATATGAAGGGCAATTCGAAGTCCATGCTGCCTATGCGGCTAATATAACGCCTGAAATAGCTCCCTTCGAGCTCTCGGATTCTTTTAAAATACGTCTAGGAGATATCGCGAAAGGACAACGCTTTGCGACATTAACCCCTGATGAAGAGCAGGAAATTACGAAGTCCTGCTGTTCTGAACACCCTGTCGCGGAGCATGTTGTGATGCTCGCTGTGCCCTTTCGGCAGATTGCCGCACAAGGTGCAGGAATTCTACTGATCACCTCACCCAAAGCACTAGCCTCCGCAACTGCGGATGGAGAGGTACTTGAGGCTGTCGCTGAGCATATTTCCGCTACATTGGAAAGTGCTCAGCTTGGAGAGAAACGCCGCGAAATTGCGCGTCTTGACGAGCGGAATCGTCTGGCCCGTGACCTGCACGACTCCGTGAACCAGATCCTCTTCTCCCTCTCAATGACCGCCAAAGGCGTGGAAAGTATGCTGAAGCAGGGGCATATCTCCCATCCTGCTACTGAGGCTGTCCGCGATATTCAAGCTTTATCCCAGTCTGCACTCAAAGAAATGCGTGCATTAATTATGCAGCTTCGGCCTGCCGGACTGGAAGCCGGTTTATTGACTGCGCTGCAGGCTCATGGCCAGCAGCTAGGGCTGCTGATACAGACGCAACGGAGTGGTGTTCACGAACTTCCCCGCAACGTGGAGGAAGGGCTGTGGCGCATTGGCCAAGAAGCGCTCAATAATGTACGAAAGCATTCCGGAACCTCTAAAGCGGAGGTATCTCTGCATCTGAATGCAGCCGAGGTGGTACTGAGCGTTGCCGACCAAGGTAAAGGCGGGGCCAAACGGCGTTCTAACACAGACACTAATGAATCTCTTGGACTGCATATTATGAAGGAAAGAGCAGAAGCTCTCACCGGTCGTATTCATATCCACAGTGTGGAAAATCAAGGCACAACGGTTGAGGCAACCATACCTCTGCCCATCCAATCTACATGAAGTCGGGTGATCATAAATGACGATAAACTTATTATTAGTAGACGACCATGCAATGGTACGCCGTGGGCTGCAAGTATTTCTCTCCACACAACCCGATATCAAGGTTATTGGAGAGGCCTCCAACGGCCGCGAGGCACTGGAAAGAACAGCTGAATTGAACCCGGATGTCATATTAATGGATTTGCATATGCCCATTATGGACGGCATTGAGACCGCTCAAGCGCTGAGGATCTCCTACCCGCAGGTCAAGGTCATTGTATTGACCTCCTTTTCGGATCAGGATCATGTACTCCCGGCTATCCGCGTAGGAATCAAAGGCTATTTGCTTAAAGATATAGAACCAGAAGCGCTGGTAGTTGCGATCCGCAAGGTACATAACGGTCAAGTGGAGCTACATTCCGAGGCTGCCAGCCAACTGATGAATCTAATGGCGACTTCTACACTAGAGCAATTGGAACTTAATACTTCCGATCCGAACGGCCCAAACACAACACCTGCTGCGATCAACGGATTAGAGCTTCTTACCCCACGCGAGCAAGAAGTATTAGACCTGATTGCGCTCGGTATGAGTAACAAAGAGATTGCCAGCAAGCTGGTCATCACCGAAAAAACCGTTAAGACCCATGTCAGCCACGTTCTCGGAAAGCTAAACTTAGCGGATCGGACTCAGGCTGCCATTTTCGCATTGAAAGGCGGCTATAACGCCTAGAATCAAAACTCCTCTACAACTTTAGTCTTAGACGCTCAGCACAATGGCTGAGCGTTTTTATTATGTATGTTCATTCCATGTGCTGATGTTAACAGAGGCCGATTCAACTATCATTGGTTTATAGCAACTGACCTCACATAGGAGTGGATACAGATGAAAGTGATGATCCTGACAGGCAGTAATCGAAAAGAAGCAACCAGCACGAAGCTGGCAGAACATGCCGCCCATTTCATTAGTCAGCAAGGAGAAAAGGTTAACGTGTTTGATCTCTACAAACGCCCAATTCCCTTTTATTCACCAGACGAGGCTTACACAGAGCATGAACATTTAAACGAGCTTAAACAAGAGATGTTAGCAGCG
The DNA here is from genome assembly GCF_045040615.1 of Paenibacillus sp. FSL H8-0175. Classification (NCBI taxonomy): domain Bacteria; kingdom Bacillati; phylum Bacillota; class Bacilli; order Caryophanales; family Paenibacillaceae; genus Paenibacillus; species Paenibacillus sp. FSL H8-0175. The sequence goes on from NZ_CP150299.1 coordinate 6,914,422, forward strand.
GATGCAGTAATCTTGGTTACTCCGGAATATCACGGCTCGGTAAGTGGCGTATTAAAAAATGCGATTGATCATCTAGGCCAGGCGCATTTCAACGGTAAAGTTGTGTTATCCGCCAGTTCAGCCGGGGGAGCGGTAGGGATAAGCTCATTACTTCAATTGCAAGCCATCGTACGCAACCTGCACGGTATCAATACACCAGACTGGATCTCCATCGGTGGACTGCAACGCAAGCGGTTCGAGGTCGGGTACGACGGATACGAGGGTGGGCAAGAAATCGAAGATCGCATCCACCTAGTATTAGAAGCATTCCTGAACTTAGCCCGCAAAATCGGCAGACCGGCAGGTGCTATCCAATGATCAAAGGACTATATGAAGCACATTTACCAGTAAGCAATCTTGAAGTATCCATCGAATTTTATGAGAAATTAGGTCTGAAAATGGCTTGGCGGGATGAAGAAACTGTATTCTTCTGGATCGAGGAAGGTCGGAGCTGGATTGGTCTTTGGGAAGGCCAGGAGGTTCAAACCCCATACCATCCGTCCTTGCGGCATATTGCCTTCCGTATCACTTACGAGGACTTGAAGCACTCACTGCAATGGCTGGAATCGATTGGGGTAGAGGCTGTTCCGTTCCGCAACCGGACTTCTGTTGAGCCTTTTATCCGGGCTTATCAAGGAAATGCTTCTGTCTACTTCAACGACCCTGACGGCAACAGCTTGGAATTTATGTGCCACGTAGAGGTTCCTGAACATCTGAAGCCTATTTCAGAGAACATAACCTTAACGGAATGGGAGAAATTACTGCACAGTAAATAAAATACTCAAACAAAAAAACAGCTGCTCCCGTCCAAGGGTCCAGCTGTTTGAGTATATTAGCTTCTTCGATTACTTAATCGAAATGCCCTTCTTCATGGCCTTCATGTCTGCATTCGTATTCACAAGCGTTGGCAGTATCTTCATACTTCTAGTCATGGGAGAGTTGCATTGCCAGCAGGTAGGTACATATTGAAAGGCGAAATTATCGCGCATCCAACCTGTGCAACCTTCCTTGGTACAGGACCAAATAGCTGTGTCTTCTTGCGGAAGTTCCTCCAGTGCTTTTTTACGAAAATACATAAGTACCCCTCCTTGGATCGAATCGAGACGATATCGCTACCCTATTAGGGGCAGATTCATACTATGAAAATAAAAAAAGCTGCCCTCAACTTGTGTTAAGGGCAGCCTGATTTTTAAACTACAGTTTTACAACGTTTTCGGCTTGTGGTCCACGAGCGCCTTGAGTTACGTTGAACTCAACGCGTTGGCCTTCGTCCAAAGATTTAAATCCGTCGCCTGTGATTGCGGAGAAGTGTACGAATACGTCGCTTCCACCTTCAACCTCGATAAAACCGAATCCTTTGTCTGCGTTAAACCATTTCACTGTACCTGTTTGCATGATATTACCTCCAATATTTTATTTAACACATGTCCTTTTATTCCTACGTAGTGTACGAACAAATAAAAATTCACACATTGGAAAAGGACTCATACGCACAAATGATAACCTTTTACAATATGTGAATTAAGGGTTAAATTTATGATTGATTTCATTGTACCACACTAAATCACTAAAAGCAATGCGTAAGCCTATTTAATTTTCACTCCGGCTCTTATTGCCTATAAACAGCAGCAGCCGAGCCGGACGAACACCCATGTTAGTCGATATAACCTGCCAATCCTTTATCCATCAAGTAATCCATTTCTGCATCAAGAATGGTCTCTACTGTGATTTCATCCAGCTTCACATCACGTTGGGCAGTGACATAGTCGACCAGATCATCGCTGTCGATGTCTACCTCACCCTTGGCGTTCGCCTTGGCCTTATTGATAAAGGTCTGTTCATGCTTCAATACTAAGCGGATGATTTGCGGATCCACTTTGGTTTTGGCAGATAATACATTTACTAGCTCCTGCTCATTTACTTTGTCACTCATTTTTTAAATTTCATCTCCTTACAATTATTACACAATCATTGTAGCATATTTCGCGCTTTAACGCGTCATTACGCGAAGTATACCGCGGTTTATTCACACTTTTCTTATCATCCCAGCGTCTATAACGTTCCACTTGAAGTAAGTTATTTAATAAAAACAGTTGTGAGGAACATTGACTTGTGCCAAAATATAAAAAAAGTGTTGGACCAAATGAATACTAGAAAAGGCGGTTGAATTCATGAGCTCTGTATCTACCCAGCAATTAGACACAAACAGCAACAAGGCACATCGTTATATCGAAGACGTATACGCACAGGTTGTTGCGCGTAATCCTTTTGAGCCCGAATTTCATCAGGCCGTAAAGGAAATCCTTGAATCTTTGCTTCCAATCCTCGCTGCTGAACCTAAGTATCAGGAAAATGCCATTCTGGAAAGATTGGTTGAGCCAGAACGTTTGATTATGTTCCGTGTTCCTTGGACAGACGATCAAGGTAAGGTCAGAGTTAACCGTGGATATCGTGTACAGTTCAGCAGTGCAATTGGACCTTACAAAGGTGGACTTCGTTTTCACCCATCCGTTAATGCTAGTATTATCAAATTCCTTGGTTTCGAGCAAATCTTCAAAAATGCTCTTACCGGCCAACACATCGGCGGAGGTAAAGGCGGATCCGACTTTGATCCTAAAGGTAAATCCGAAGGCGAAATCATGCGTTTTGCACAAAGCTTCATGACTGAATTGCAAAATTACATCGGTCCTGACCAAGACGTTCCTGCAGGAGATATCGGTGTAGGTGGTCGTGAGATCGGCTACATGTACGGACAATACAAGCGGATCCGCGGAGGATATCCGGCTGGCGTATTGACTGGTAAAGGTATTGGTTACGGCGGAAGTCAGGCTCGGACAGAGGCTACTGGTTACGGTACAGTTTATTTCGTAAACGAGATGCTGAAAGCAAAAGGCCTTTCTTTTGAAGGAAGCCGCGTTGTTGTTTCCGGTTCTGGTAACGTAGCGATCTATGCGATCGAAAAAGCTGTACAGCTAGGCGCTAAAGTCGTAGCTTGTAGTGATTCCGCCGGATATATCTATGACGAAAATGGGATTAACCTCGAAACTGTCCGCCGCCTGAAAGAAGTCGAAAGAAAACGGATTAGTGAATATGTGAATGAACATCCTAACGCTGTGTATACTGAAGATTCCACGCAAATTTGGACCATTCCTTGTGATATCGCCCTTCCGAGTGCTACTCAGAATGAGATTGATGAAGCCATGGCATTGAAACTGATTGAGAATGGTGTAAAAGCAGTAGGCGAAGGTGCCAATATGCCGTCCACCCTTGAAGCTATTCATCAATTCCAACAAGCTGGCGTACTATTCGCACCTGCTAAAGCTGCTAATGCTGGCGGCGTAGCTGTCTCTGCACTTGAAATGGCACAAAACAGCATGCGGTTGTCCTGGAGCTTTGAAGAAGTAGATACGAAGCTGCATGAAATCATGGTTTCCATCTACGAACAATCTGTAAATGCATCCGAGCAATATGGACAGTCCGGCAACCTTGTTGCAGGAGCGAACATCGCTGGATTCAAAAAAGTGGCCGACGCTATGCTGGCTGAAGGTGTAATCTAAATAAATCACCGGCGCTCTAGTCACGAACGCCCGACATACAAAAGTCCCCGTAACCGGTCAGCAAGAATCCGGTTACGGGGACTTTTTGTGTGTCTAAGCGTTCCATCCGGGGATCTTCCGCAAATCCCCGTCCCAAATCGATTGAGTACTCTCCACAGTCGTATCGTGGGGTGAAGAAGCCGTACGAATGTAACAGGAATCTATTCCTATCGTTAGCGCCCCTGCAATATCGGTACGGGGATCATTCCCGATCATGATGGCCGAACGCAAATTCGCTCCATAATGTTCAACTAAATAACGATAAAATAGCGGATCCGGCTTACTCACTCCTGCTTCGGAGGAAATGGCAATGCCATCGAATAAAGGAAGAATACCCAGCATCATTAATTCTGCTTCTATAAAGGTTTTCTGGCCATTGGAGAGCAAAAACACCTTTTTGCCACGTTCTCTTAATGTTTGCAGAATTTCAACCACACCCTCATAAAGTGAGATATGGATCATCGATAATGTCCGCAGCCATCTAACCGTTTCATGTAACCACGCTTGATCCGGTTCCCCACCCAATTGACGGGCCACAGAACGAAACACATCCTCCATTACGAAATCTGGATACTGACAATTCCGTGCGGCTTCGGCGAGCTGTAAATCCCTCTCCCGCAGAAATTGTGCCTGTAGCTCACTTCCTGTTATGGACATCCCCTGATATCCGAAATGGAGCGATAATCGATCCCATACCTCCTGCTTCTCCTCATCTGTCTGAATATCGATTAATGTGCCATACAGGTCGAAAATATAAGTCTCGTACATCCACCGTCTTCCTTCCTATTATTCTCTCTGTGTTTTATCCCTTAGTACCATTGCCATTGCCATTGCCATTGTCGGTGGTTGTCTGGCCCTCCTCCATCCGGTTTGACACCTTTTGATAGAGATAGGAGATGCCGAGCAAACAGATACCAAAGCTGGCATAGGCTATGATTTTGCTGCCAGTATTCAGCAGACCCAAATCATAGAGCAGCAGCTTGCCCGTGGCCAGCAGCGTTAATCCAAGGCCGAAGCGCCGGATGTACACATACCTTTTGCGGAAGCCATACATGATAAATAGAACGGCTAACAGTAGATAAATGAGACTAAAAATTAACCCTGCATCACTCAATTGCAATTGCACTCCTAGGAAAGCGGTGATAATGCCAAGTAAATAAATCGCCATGAAAACAGGATAGATCTCCATACTCTTAAACTGACGATTCAGCGCTGCAATCAGCAGATCACGTCCGCTAAACCAAACAAAGATATTAAAGATAATCAGTACGGCCAGTGCGATATAATCAGCTGCTGTATTTTGCGCGAAATTATTTTGCAGACTTGGCAGTCCTACTGTAATCACTATACAAATGACGTAGCCAATCCCAAACAGAAGTCTCACAAAATATTTAACAATCGTGTCATACAGCACCTTCACCTTTGGCAGCACGTAAGCCAGAACCAAGGTCCATACAGCGGACAGCAGCAAATTATAGAAGGTTCTATGCGCAAAATCCTCCGGTACAACCAGATGATACAATCTTCCCGATTCATACAAGCCGTAAATCCAGAAATTTAATAACGCCGCATATTTAAACCACAACGCTAAGGTGATTTCATAAGGTTCGCTGCGCTGAAGAGCATCCTTACGGTTATGCTGAACAGCATACAACACCGCGACAATCAGCATGCCTGCTGTGATAAAGACATATTTTAGCGGGAAGTAGACATCTCTAAAATTCGTCCATTGATAGTCTGCGACCCACTGCGTCGGTACATTTAGACAGAAGAATACTACAAGGCAGAGCATCATAATGCCCCAGCCCGCCCTTTCCATCCCCTTAAAGCGGTTCAGATTGCCATACAGCGTAAGAACGACGCCCTCAATCAGCCAACCGATGGACCACCAAGCCGCTCCAAATTGAAAAGGAATCATCAATATGCCGAAGGTCAGTGAAGTGGCGTAGAACAGCAGCATGCTTTCTTTTTCCTGTGGCATCAGCTTCTCAAGCCCTCGACCCAGACCGAGATACAGCAGGCAGAAAAGCAACGCCAGTGCACCATTGTAATCCTTCAGTCCTGCATTCATAAATAAAATATACAAGGTGAGACAGCTAATAAACGTATTACATCCTAAGAGAGAGAAATCCCACCAGGACAGCTTGGAACGATATATGAAGGGGTACCACAGGGTAATTCCCAGATACATCGCAAAAGTCAAAACAGCATAACACATATTAATTCCGTTGCTATCCGACAAAGCTATTAATATGAGCATGGAGGGTGTATTAAATAAGTAGCTGATATAATTGACAACGTTCCAGCGTTTGCGGAAAGAAATCAATAAGATGAATAAATTCAATAGAAACAAGTAACCCATAGCCACATAAACCGCGTTGCCCGAAAGGCCAAACGCCCCCAGATAAGAGTATAAGGGCAGATATCCTCCGATTAAGCCAAGCGCACAAATACTCCGTGATTCATACCTTAAAGACAGGAGTACCGCAGTTAAAGTAACGAGTACAGACAAGGATAAACCTACATATATACTAATAATATCAAGCAGAAAATAGCTATAAAAAATAGAGCCATACAGCACCGAAATCCCGCCGCCAAGCAGCCCTAAAGCGAAGGTGCCTTTTCCTTTGCGGTATAGCCACTCCCCGCCTCCCAGCATCAATAACCCCAGTAGAAAAAAAGCGCTTCCCTTCATATAACCTGTGAACCAGTTGGAATAGGTATACCGGAAGCCTGCCCCCACCGCCAAAATCAACAGCAGAATGCCCAGCTTGTTAATCCAGCTTAGTCCAATCTTCATTTCGATCTGATTTTGTTTTCTTCGGCGCTTAAGCACCTCTTCACTGATCTCTTCCGAAGCAAAATCATGTAATCCATTATCCATGCCCGAGTTGAGGCGAAGCTCCGCTTCCCTCAGTCTCTGCCGCTGTGCCAGCACACGCTCATTTAATTCTTCCGCCAACGCCCCGAGTCGACTGGATATCTCTGCTTGTTCCTCACCCAGCTGCCTGGAGGCTGTGTGGTACAGCTGCTGAATATGGCGTTTCGTCTCCACTTCAAAAGCCGTCAGCCGATCCGTATGAGCGTGGCTTCTAGAGGCAAAATAAGTTTGCAGCTTCTGCCTCGACACTTTAAGAATGCCCAGCTTTTCATCTAAAATTTGTTCCGTTAGCGCAACTCTTAGCTCAGTATTCTCTTCTTGAAGCTTACCTACCTGAGTCTTTAGCTCGACCAAAGCGAGCTTATGCTTCTCATATTGCTTCTTCAAGTATTCATTCTCGTTGACCAGATCGTGACTTTCATATTCCGCGATCAGAGCCTCATATTCCTTAATCAGCCCGTCCTGCTGTACCTTCATGAATCTCAGTCGATCTTTGAATGACTCCATAGCGCCTCCTTATGTGAGCGATTGTTAATACTTACATATTACTACATATAGCTGGGGGGTCTTATGCTTTTTTTATATTTGCAGTGAATGAAGATTACAATCGGGATGCAAAAAAACTGCAACATTTTGGAGGGGTGTCCCGTCAGAATAATAACAACACTAACAAAAGATTTTAAAAGGAGCTCACAACCATGAACAACATTTTAAAAACAAGTACAGTTCTTTTAACTTTGTCCCTAGCACTTTCTACAGGAGCAGCTTATGCTGCACCCACCACAACTTCTGCTAAAAATGAGGCTAAACAAACCTCCGCTAGCGTTAATCAAAAGACGTTTGCGATTGAAATCAACGGATCGACTATTAAAGAAACAGGCTTCCAAAGCACAAGCGGTAAAGAGCCGATGGTACCACTACGTTCAATTACTGAAGCCCTTGGATTTGAATTAACCTGGAATGCACAGAATAAATCCGTTGAACTTATCAATGGCGCTGTATTCACTACAGTGAAAGCTGGAGAAGATCGTTATAGTATCAACAAAATGAATACAACACTTGGAACTGCACCACAATTGGTTGACTCCACTTTGTATGTCCCAGCTTCCTTTTTAAGCGAAGTAATTCATCAAAACATGACTGTGAAGGGAGATTCCATTGTGATCAACACAAATGCCGCCGAGCAGCACATGACTAAGACTGGTGTGATTACAGCAGTCTATGATGGTGGTAAATACCAATCCGTTCAAATCCAAGGTGTAGGTACGGATGGAATCGTATTAAATGTAGGGGAAGATACGGCTATTGAGATGGCTGACGGCACTAAAATTGCACTCAAAGATCTCCATATCGGGATGACAGTAAAAGCAGAACACTCCATGGTCATGACTATGAGTCTTCCGCCACAAACACCAACTTACAAAATCACCGTTCTGGATAAGCAAAAACAAGATGATCTTCTAGGTACTGCTGGTACTATTGAAGAAGTTCAAAAAGACGATAAGGGAAATATCAGTATCACTGTTAAAGGTAGTGGCCTGAGCGAATTGTCACAAAAAGAAGTAGTACTGCGCATTAGCGAAGACACAGTGCTCATTAACAAAGACGGCGAAGCTGTTAAAAGCAGCGAGCTTGTTAAAGGCACAAAAGTTATCGGATTCTACAGCCCAGTGCTGACCAGAAGCCTGCCACCAATCGGCACAGCTGTCAAAGTTGTAGTAGATTCTGCACAACAATAAGAGAGAGACTGGAATCTTATTAAAAAGATTCCAAAGAGACATTAAAACAGCGATCCTTCCGTTATGGGAGGATCGCTGTTTTGCGTTATAGACTATAGGTTGGCTGACTCGCTTCAGCCGATTTGTGAGGTAAACGAAAGCCGGCTGAACGCTTGGTCACACTTTTACTTGCCTTGCTGCAGAGTTTGGGATGATCATAATCGCGAGCCTTACGGACCCAGCTGACTTTATTTGCGAATTTTCTGCCTTCAGAGCAGCGTTTCGGACTCCAGCGCCACTATTCATTAAAAAGAGGGGCATATTCGATGTTTTTTATGCCAATAGTGTCAGTGGGGTCCGTTAGAATTATAAATGTGGTAAAAAGCTGCGTTAACGGTCAGCTGTGTCCGATAGCAGAGCAGATTATAGTTACTTCGTTCGCGCAACTTCACTCGAGTTGTCCGAAGTTGGAGGTCTAGCTCATGAATCGCTAGCCAGTATCAATTGCATCAACGCTAATAAACGCTCCAAGTTAACAGGCTTACTGAGATAATCTGTTGCCCCAGCCTGTAGGATTTTAGCCTTATCTTCCTTCATCGCTTTTGCAGTCAGTGCAATGATGGGAATATCCTTCTTTGCGGGCATTTGTCTGATCCGATTGATTGCCTCATACCCGTTCATCACTGGCATCATAATATCCATAAGAACGATATCTATAGAAGCCGCTTGCTCCAGTTCATACAGGCCGCTCTCTCCGTTAGTAGCTGTAGTTACATGCAGCCCGCGCTTTCTTAGGGTATTTGATAAAGCGAACAAATTCCGTTCATCATCATCCACGATAAGTACATGCTTTTGATTCAGAGAAGTGAAGTCAGTACGTGTATCCTCAGCCGTTGTAGCGGCAAGTACCACTCCACTCCCGATCTCTTGAATAACAGTCGCTTGATCAGCCACTTCCTCAAGGCTTGGAGCCTCAAGCTGCAAAGGCAAATACACTGTAAAGACACTGCCCACACCCTCTTGGCTCTCCAGCGTAATTCTACCACCAAGTAATGTTGCCAGCTCTCTGGATATGGATAAACCAAGCCCAGTTCCCCCATATTGACGTTCTGTATTTCCATTCGCCTGTTGAAATGCTTCGAAGATAATTGACTGTTTGTCTTCTGAAATCCCAATTCCAGTATCTTTGATGGCGAAGGCAATAAATTCCCCTGTATACGAACCTGCCAAATCCAGCAACTCGTCCTTAGTTGCTAAACGGATTTCCAGAGTGACTGCGCCTTCCGCTGTAAACTTAAACGCATTGGACAGCAAATTTATAATAATTTGCCGTACTCTTTGAGCATCCGAATAAAACAGCGGGGGTAAGTCCTCTCCGAGCTGTATTTGCAAAGGAATCTCTTTTTTGCGGGAAAGCTGACTGAAGTTCTGGATCATTGCCTCCGGAATCTCCGATATATTTATCGCTTCAATTTCAATATTCAGCTTTCCTGCCTCAACCTTGGACAAATCCAGAATGTCGTTAATCAGCGCCAGCAGATCTTGTCCCGAAGAATGAATGGCTTTTGAGAATTCAATATCCTCTTCGCTTAGAGCTCCCGACTGGTTCTCCATAAGAAATTCGGAGAGCAGCAGAATGCCGTTCAGCGGAGTTCGCAGTTCATGAGACATATTAGCCAGAAACTCAGATTTATATTGTGAGCTTTGCTGCAATAACTCTGTGTATTCACTAAGCTCCATTTGAGCTCTTTCCGCCTCTAATGACTTTTGTTCCGCCAGCAGATTCTTATCCTCCAGCTTTCTATTTGTTGCATGCAGTGACTCCGTTTGGATCTGCAGCTCCTCAGACTGAGTCTGTAGTTCCTCGGTATATACCTGTAGTTCTTCGTTTAGACGCTGAGATTGTGCCAGAAGTTGGTCAATCTTCATACTGTTAATCGTGCTGTTAATTGCAGAGCCAAAGGCATTCGAAATAGACCCTAGGAACTTAACCTGCAATTCCGTAAGTGGAGCAAAGGCGGCGATTTCCACCACAGCAACTACCTCACCCGAAAAAGAAATCGGCATTAACAGAAGCGCCTTCGGCGCAGAAACACCCAGCCCAGACTGTATGTTAATATAATCCTCCGGCAGATCCTGTATTTGCATCAAACGCGCCTCTTTAGCACATTGTCCAACTAGACCTTCTCCGGTCTGGAATGCCCGCTGATCTGGAATGTTACTGCTTCCGCCAAAAATAGAGACTCTCTTAAAGAAATCCCGATCATGATCCTGTGTTCGAACATATAAGGATCCATATGGATAATTGATCACTTCTGCGGTTTTGCCAAGAAAAATATCGCCCAGTTGCGAGATATGTGTGATGCCCTGATACCTCGCCAACAGTTCGTTTGCGTTAGCCTGAATCCATATCCGTTCTTGTTGCGTGTCTATCAGATGATTCGTAGCTACGCTCAGATCCCTGATCTCATCATTCGTGGTGATCTCTATCCTTGTCTTCATATCTTCGTCAGATTTCAATTCTGCAATCGTATGGGTAACTTTACGAACCGTACTAACGATGGAGCGTGAATTGATCCACGAAGCGACCATCGCGGTAACCGCTATAATTGCCCAAGCAATATAAAGAAGCTCTAGCAATAATTTATTCTTGTCTGCTTGTCTAGCTATCAGACTGTTGGTGTTCTCTTTCATCGTCTCGCGGTAAGTGCTGATCTGATTACGAATCCGATCCATTTGATCTTTGCCATCGTCGGAATTAAAGTATCTTAGGAGCTCAACGTCCTGTCCCTCTTTTTTCAACTGGATCACATAATTTCCGGACTGTTCGATCCATTGCTTAATTTTACTTTCAATACCCAACAGACGCTGTAGCTGTAAAGAATCATTAGCAGTCAGCACGTAGAGCTTATCATAATTAGCCTCCCATTCAGCCTTACCCAAATTGTAGGGCTCCAGATACTTGTTATCGCCGGTGATGACATATCCGCGTTGTCCGGTTTCCATATCCAAAATATTCTTCTCAATTAGATTAGCTAAATTAGTAATCTCTCGATCCTGATGAGAGATGAAGCTGGTTTCCCGCTGTAGAGCATTGATTCTTCCATGCATGACAAAAACGAATCCTAATAGACAGATCACGATTAAAACTGTAATTGACAGTATTTTATACTGCAAAGTGAATCGGCGTTTGTTCACAACTAGCCTCCGTCCTGTCTTCTAACTATAAACCCCTTTCTATTCTACATCATTGTAAAAGATTACTTGAATAAGGCTTCATTAATTCTTCTATGTAAATTTTGACTGCTGCTAATTTAAACAATTTCCGCAGGGTTGAAACACTTGTTTTTCCCGGAATAAAAAAAACCCCACAAGTGCCTTTCACCTTGAAGGGTTACCTAAATATCTAACTTAGCAAATACAAGTTTTCTTCTTCACACCAAGCTTCCCAGCTTGTTCAACCTTAGCAATATAATCAACAGCCATAGGAACTTTACAAGTGGTTTGTCCCATGTTCACCTGGACCTTACCTATACCTGCTGCGATCTTTGCTGCCTCCTCATGCAGTTCTGTGATACTGCTGCCCACCATAATTAAGAAAGTATTCATCGTATAACGGACACGATTCCGCTCCCGATGAATAGTAGCGCCTACTTGTTGTAACAACTCCCTAATTTCAGCGATGTCCAGCTTATCATCCGGTGTAATTGAAATGTAATTGGCATAAGTGCTCCAGCCGCAAATGGCTATTAGTTCATCCGAGGAACGAATCCACTCTCTCGCAAGTTCCAATCCATATGGACTCTCTGCGGCGAGAGGGGATACTATATATTCCACTACCGCATGCCAACTGGCCGCCGAAGCCCAGCTTTGAAGCTCTTCCTTCGTCATACTCTTAGGATTGACCGTTAGTCCAGCCAAATACATTGCATCGTAATTGCCTGTCTGATACAAAGCCCTTGCCAGACTCTGATCTTTTTTCACATCCTTAACCAGCTTCTTCATATCCCCTACCTTTACTCCAAATAAAGGTTCCACTGCGCCATGTCGTAAGAAAGTACGTTTCGTCTGCTCTGTACCCAACTCCTCAAGCTTGCTCATCACTTCATCAACAGTCAGATTCATTAGGCCACTCCCTTATCTTCGATGTTCTTATCCCTTTACCGCTTCTCTTATGATCGGTTCACGACCTAACGTAACTCTGTTCTTCCCTGTATTCTTAGAGTGATATAACGCTTCATCCGCTTCCCGATATAAATCTTCGAAAGTCACCTCTCTACGCTCCGTAAAAGAGATTCCGATACTTGCGGTAAGATGAATGCTATCCTGTTCATTCAAGATTATCGTGTAATCACTCATCATTGTACGAAAATCCTCTGCTTCTTTTAAGGCTGCACGTTTATCTTCAGCGAAAAAGCATACAGCAAATTCCTCGCCACCTACTCTTCCAGCAATACCTTTATTCTGGTATACCTGAAGGATTTTATTCGAGAAATCAACTAACGCCTGATCGCCCGCTAAATGACCATAAGTATCATTAATTAATTTAAAATCATCGATGTCAAATAACAGCAGAGCCAACCCTAATCCATCCGGGATCGTTTGATTCTGAACCCTTTGCATGAAATGCCTGCGATTATAAAGCCCTGTCAGATCGTCAACCGTTGCCTGATAGACCAGTTCACGCTCATATCGCTTTTTCTCACTATGATCACTAAACACAATAAGCATACCCTTATTCTCTGTTGTCGCATGCTCCGTAGCAATTAAAGAAACCCCATAACAGAGCTCCCCTGCGCCAGAACAAACTACCTCAAACTGTCCTTCCGTCCTCTGACTGTAATGAGCTGCAATGTCTTTGTGAGACTTCGTAAAAAGATCAATGTTTTTTCCCATCCAATTATCGTTCGCTATTCCGGTAATGTCGTATAAAATAGCAGTCGCCGCATCGTTTATGCCAATGATATTATCATAACGGTCAGTCAGAACTACGCCGTCTTTCATGTGCTCTAGAATTTTGTTTTTGGTTAGAGGGAAGATGGTTAATTTGGAGCTAACAAAAAGTGCAAAATAAGCCGCTATAATCGCAGGCAAATAAGTAAACGCCGTAAAACCTGTAATGGTAATCTTCAAGAGGGGGAGTAAAAAGACGGAAATAACCGGAACCAGCAAACCCGCCAACAGCAGGACATTAGTCCGCAAATAAACTCTCGGGGTATTCAGTAGGGAAACTGCAAGCAAGCAGACTGCATATAGCCCAAAAAGCTGATCATACGCAATAAAAGCCATACTAAGGAGCGTAGGCTTTACAGCAATTCCACTAACACCCGCAACCGTCAGGACGGACACTTCACTGCGCATCAGATGATGATAGCTATCCGTAAAAATAAGAAGTACATCCATAACAATAGGGATAGAGAAGATGGCAAGCTTCACGGGCAGGCGCCCTGTGGAAGGAGATACGTATTCTTTTACCACAGCATAAGTAAAGAGCGCACTAAAAAAAAGCGGAGCCTGCTGTACATTCTTCCACCACAGCTTAGACTGAAAAGAGGGTGACATAATCTCTCCCGCTGTTGCAACAAATATAAGGCTGACTAACAGCATTAAGATCCACAAATAGCGTCTCCCTGCTAACTTACGGTGCCGATAGGAGCTGACGCCCATGTACAGACTTAGAACACTGCCCATTAATAAGTAATACGGATATCCCTGAATCCATGGCATGCCATATTTCTCCTATTTTTCAAGTCGCTCCTATCATTATAGCCTAATCCTTGGTACAAATGAATCAACAATAACAGCACATCTTATGCTTTAAATTTCACCCGATTGGAGAACATATATTTTCTGGCTAAATCCTTAAATGTTATTTTATCTTGTGCCGATTCAAAGAAACGTTTAGGGATAATCAGCGCTCTCTGTGTGGACACAAAAAACACAAACAAGTTCGTAGTTTCACCTATCTTATGTATCTCTTCCCACTTCACTTGCCCAGTGCCCGCTTCGGAAAGATAAGATATGCCTTCATCTGAAATCGTATAATTTTGCGGTTGCTGAATTAGGTTATCTGTTTTGAACGCCTTTTTCGATTTTTTGATCAAGCTTGCCTTGGTCATATACCATAAGACAGCGGCAAGAATTATAGCAGTCACAGCCAGGATTGAGATGCTTTGAGTACTGTAATCCTTAGTAATTAATAACAAAATCATAAAGTAAGCGACTACGCTAAAAGAGTTGAGTATAATCCGGCTATTCAAGCTGAACCATAAGTTAAACTCCTGAACGTCTTCACTCTTTAGGACTGTATCTACTTTTATTACATTTTCCATCACTGATCGCTCCCTCGACGCCATGTATATTTTTAAATTCATCTCATTTTAACATGCCTGAACACAAAAAAGGGACATCCCCGAAGCGATTGCTTCTACATGGGTTGTCCCTCTTCAATCCGTAAGGATTCTTATTTCTTTTGTGCAAGACGTTGTTTGAACTTGTCAACACGGCCGCCTTGTTCTGTATCTCTTTGTTTACCAGTGTAAAATGGGTGGGATGCGGAACTTGCGTCCACACGGAGCACTGGGTAAGTGTTGCCGTCTTCCCATTCCATAGTTTCATTGGATGATTTAGTAGATGCACTCAAGAATTTGAAGCCTACGCTTGCATCCAAGAAAATCACTTGGTTGTACTTAGGATGTATGCCTTCTCTCATTCTGATCGTCCTCCTTCTGAATAAATTCGTGGAGCCTTTATGGTAAATTATCCAAATGATCTGTAGGTTTATATATAGTATAACCTAATAAACGTAGGAAAATTCGTAAATCTTACGATTTAGACCACCGCTCCATCATACGCTTATTTAGAGCACAAAGCAACTAATATTGAAATTACTAATATTTCCATAACCTTTCCAAGCCTACCCATAACGCCGGAGTTAGAGCGATTTCACCATTCCTCCATCGACTAAAAGAGATTGTCCCGTAACATAAGTATTCGCAAAAGAGCCTAGAAAAACAGCAGCCTTGCCGAATTCTTCGGGCGTGCCCAATCTTCCTAACGGGATTTGCAGCAGCGCTTCCTCTTGAATCTGCTCCATAGGGATCCCCTCTGCTTGCGCGCGTTTGCCGTCTAGTTGAAGAATCCTGTCGGTTGCAATACGCCCTGGTGCGATCGTATTAATTAAAATGCGATCCGCAGCCAGCTCAGTAGCCAAGCTCTTGGTCAAGGCATACACGCCAGCGCGAAAAACATTGGAAAGAATCAACCCCTCAATAGGCTGCTTGATAGAAATCGAGCTTATATTAACGATTCGCCCTGCCCCAGAAGAGCGCAGATGCGGCAGTGATTCACGGATCAAACGAATGGTGCTCATCAGTGTGAGCTCAAATCCTTGGTTCCAATCCGCGTCTTCCATATCAGCGAAACCTCCGCCATGAGGCCCCCCCGCATTGGTCACTACAATATCAAGCCCACCGTTTTTGGCTACAGCCGTTTGAATAGCATGTACGATATCCTCTGGGACAGTCACATCCATCTGAACAATGTTCACCTGCTGTCCTGTGGCTGCCTGAATCTCTTTCTGTGCGTCTGCAAGCTGCTCCATACTCCTGCTGGCGATCATTACCTTCGCTCCCTCACGGGCGTACTCCAGCGCAGTTGCGAGTCCTAACCCTTTACTTGCTGCGGCTACAAAAACTGATTTCCCACGAAGTCCCAAGTCCATCATTAATGCCTCCTTCTTAATTAAACTCCCAACAGCTAAGACTTAAATTGCCATACTGATAACTTCGGTGCAGCAGCTTCGCTTCCTTCCCTTTATCGCCAGCTCCCATAGCTATTATCAAGGGGATAAAGTGCTCACTAGTCGG
Organism: Paenibacillus sp. FSL H8-0175; assembly: GCF_045040615.1. Lineage (NCBI taxonomy): Bacteria > Bacillati > Bacillota > Bacilli > Caryophanales > Paenibacillaceae > Paenibacillus > Paenibacillus sp. FSL H8-0175. Next base: position 6,930,524 of record NZ_CP150299.1, read on the forward strand.
CACTGCATCAACGCCATAAGGAGCAAGCTCCTGATAGTTAAATAGCGACTCTGTATCCCAAGCTTCCACCCTGTGCTGCAGCCAGTCATCGAATGTCTCCGCCCATTTCTCGACGTTCTCCATTCCCCACTTCACGCTACGCAAATTATGGACGGTTCCACCGCTGCCAATAATCATAATATCCTGCTCACGCAGCTCAGATAAAGCCTTACCCATTAAATATTGCTGTTCATTGGACAGCTCTCGATTAACTGACAAAGATACGACAGGAATATCTGCATTCGGATAGATTAATTTAAGAATAGCCCAAGCTCCGTGATCTAGTCCACGCTCTGTATTTAATTTGCTGGCAATCCCATTCTTGTGGAACAGAGACATAATTTGCTGTGCAACCTCATTGTCCCCTTTGGCAGGATAAGTCATTCGATACATCTCATCTGGGAAGCCATAGAAATCATAGATGGTGTCGAAAGTCTCCATAACTCCAACCGATTGTGTGTGTTCTTCGAAATGTGCAGAAAATACAACAATCGCTTTCGGTTTGACATTCCTCTCAGCGAGCTCCCCAAGAAATTTCGTATATGCATTGTTATCAAGTACCAGAGAAGGAGCACCATGGGCAATAAAGTAAGAAGGTATCATAGTTTATCACTCCCTAAGTTCTGCCGTAACCAAGCGATCAGGTCCTGCTGATTCTGCGGTAATACACCATGATCCGAAGGATAAGTTTTAAAGGTTAATAATGGGGTTAGACCTTCGAAATAAGCGGCTGTTTCTGTCCCCACTGAAATTGGAAATACAGAATCATATTCACCATGCGAGATGAAGACCGATAACTCCTGCACACTCTTCAGCTCATAATCCGTCTTCACAAACCCCGGAACATAACCGTTCAGCGCTACAATTCCCCGAAGCAAATTCCCCATTGTAAGCGCGAGAGTCATGGACAAAATGGCTCCTTGACTGAAGCCAAGCAGATAACGGTGTTTAGCATCTATAGGGTATTTGTCGGTGGCGTATTCGATAAACTGCTGCAATTGCGATACAGCCTGATCAAACTGCTCGCGGATGGGATGACCTAGACTTTTGAGATCATAATATTGAAATCCTGCCCCTAAAATCATATTTCCCCGAATCCCGATAATAATAAACTCTTCAGACAAGGACTCAACAAGCCCGAACATATTCTTCTCATTGGAACCTTTGCCATGCAAGGTGAAGATAACCGGATAAACCCGATTCTCATCGTAACCGGAAGGTAGACTGACATCATATATATAAGGTGCCTTCATAACTAAACACTCCTTCAAAATATTTGTAATACAAAAATAATATTTGTAAAGATAATATTATAAACCTCTAGCTAGTATGTCAATTAATAATTTGTTAATATAAAAATATATTTGCTATTACTAATATCAAAAGGGGCTTTACTAATGAATATAGGTTCAAACATTCGTACAATCCGTAAAAGAAAACATATTACGATTGCCCAAATCTGTGAAACTACTGGCCTGTCACAAGGTTTTATGAGCCAAGTTGAGACTAATAAGACCTCTCCTTCGATCGCAACCCTTAGCCTGATTGCGGATGCGCTGAACGTTCCGTTGGCTTATTTGCTGTTAAAAAAGGAAGAGCGGATGCAGGTGGTACGCTCCAAGGAGCGGCAAATCACCAGTAGCGGAAGTGATAAACTGCAAGTTGAGCATTTAAGCTCGGCAGGTGGTGTACGAATGGTGCTTGTCCATTTCCCTCCGGGTACTTCTACGGGTGAAACTCCGCAGGCGCACGAAGGCAAAGAGGTCCATTTAGTGATAAAAGGTGAGGTGTATGCGGAGCAAGGTGAAGATTTCGGGATGTTCCAAGCGGGGGATTCCTTTAGCTGGAATGCCTGTGTGCCACATCTGGTCATAAATAAAGGCGATGAGCCGGCAAGCGTGCTCATCGCCATCCATACAGAGGCTGATAGTGAAACCGTTGATTTTTAAGCTGGTCTACACGTCGTACTCCAGCTGTTTTTTGGCCTGAACAATGAAATCCAGCGGATTCTCAATCGTGCCGGCTCGGTATTCGACCGCCCCAATCTTAAGCCCCAGGCTGACCTTATATTTTCTGGAGAAATTATTGTCATTCAACTCCTGAAGCTTGAGCTTAATCCGCTCGATCACAATCTTCGCCCCATCGCTGTCCGTGAACAGCAGCAGGCCCCATGTTGCTTCATCCTTATCTAGCAGATAGAGTGCATCATTGGTACGAATACTCGCCTGACTAAGCTGAGACACGTCATAGATAGCTTCTGCCAGCTGATCTTCAGGAATGATCCGTCTGATCTCTTTCCAATACTTCACCTTCACCACTAGCAGGGTGAGCGGAATCCGATAGCGGGTCGAAATGCTTGTAAATAATGTAGCATCCGTCTGAAAAGAAATACTGTTCCGCAAATTTGTGTTTTCATCGACGATAGCCATATTGGCAGTCTTTTTGCGTAGCTGCTCATTCTCCACCTGCAAATCACGGCTGCTTAAAGTGAATACCCATAGAACGACCGTTAATAGCGGAGTCATAATTAGCCAGAAATAAGTATTCAGGCTAATCGTTTCCCCCAGCGTTATCGTCTGGTACATCGTGTAGAATCCGTAAGCAAAGATAAATACCAGATTCAAGACCAGACCCGCAGTGACCGTCGTAAAATACGTAACAATGGCCAGAATAAAAGCCACCGTTAAAATGATAATATTCTGGAGGTAATCATCCGGTGCACCCGCAATAAAGACGATACAGAGGAACGATAACACCAGGAATGATAAGAGAGCGATGTCCGACACTAAGCTGCGATTACGTCTCACGCTTATCACCACGTTTCTTCATGTGTTTGCGAAGCAGCAGGATCAGCGATAGAACTACCAGCGTCAGCACCAGTAAAATCACGATGATAAAACTGAGTACATCCGACCGTTCCATTATTTTCTGGGCCACAGAGTCCTCGGCTGCTCCAGTGATCGTTTTGAAGCGGTGTGCGCTGACATTACCGTCTTTATCAACGATTGCGCCATCGCCAAATACCTTCCATTTATCCCGCTCTGTAGCGAGCAGCTTCGATCCTAAGTAATACTCTTCCGAGCTGACCCCCGTAACCGCGAGCAATGCACGTCCCGCCTCAAATGGCGAATCAATCAGCTGCAGTGTTCCGATTCGTGCGCCGTATTGCTCTTCAATACTCATTTTCTCATTGGAGCGAATTGTGGTTCCATCTCCGTTATATTGAAAATAAAGCTTAGCATTCTGATCACGGATCACCTTATTATTCTTATAAGCACCAATAGCGATGATATTATTATTTTTCAAATGATCGGCGTTGACGGTATCGGTATAGAACTGGATATTCCCTATATTTCCGCTGGCATATTTACCAAGCAGATTAAAGATATTCGATACACTTAAATAGGCGTAATCATCCATTTGTTCGGGCAGTACAACCGCCACATGATTATAGATCCCATCGCGGATGAACGGATATGGATAGTTATTAAATAAGAGATCCGTGCGATCCTTCGTATTCAGCTGCATTACAGAATCTTTACTGATATAAGCCCACGGCATTTGGTCCCGATCGATAATACATCTGGCTCCTTCGATCTCCAAATCAAAAGCCACTGTCACCGAGAAATTTCCGGAGATATTCAAATTCTGAGGCACCGAGAGATTAAGAATATCGCCATTCGCCAGTTCCTTAGTCAGCTTCTTACTGCCAATCGGAGTATTGTTGATGCTCACGGTAACCAATGAACGAGTAAAATCCAAATTCTGTGCATAACGGAAATCCAGGCTGATTTTACCGGAATCGGCAATCGAGCGGTTCGCTGGCAATGAAATAAAATACGTCTGCTCCTGATGATGTGCCCCGGTCAGTTTATCACCTGTTTCAGTGAACGTGATGTTAGAGCTAATCGAAAGCGCAGGTGCTGACACTTCTGTAGCATCCGTTACTGTTTTCAGATCACTAGTGATCTGCCCGATCAGCTCTGGATTAGCAATCAAACGACCCGCTTTAATCAGCAAGTTCTCATCCTTCGAGGTTACAACCAAGGTGGGCTGGGTATCCTTATTCACTAGCTGGAGCAGCGCGTGCGTACCCAAATCTTCAGTGGAGCTTAGCTGAGCTTTCAGCCCGCTTGGTACTCTGTCATACATAGCTACCAGTACAACTGCGGCCTTATTCTGCACAGTGTCTGCCCGGTAGGGAAGCAAGGGAATAGTCTTATCATTTAACGTAATCCCCTTAACAAACCCGGAGAGAGCATAAGTGGCTGCTTCCATTTCTGCCGCTGTGCTTTTGTCCGGTACAGTCAGAATACTCTGATTCTTCGTTAAGGTATCTATCCCGGCGAATCGCTCGCTGAAGTCACTGATCCCTCCACTCAAGGGCTTTGCGGTATAAATCACGTTAATACTGGACGTATTGAACAGATGCAGCCAATTATCCGACGTTTCATCGACCGAACAAAAGAGGTCATCTTGACGATCTGTCTTTAAATAGCCCTGAATGCCCAGCGTATTCGTCCCTTTTTTCAGAAACCCCTTGGGCGCCACAAGGGTCAACAGCTGTTCGCCGTTGTCTTGTAGTGACGGACGAAACGTATAGAACGGGCTGCCGTTTAGCGTTAAGGTAACACTAGAAATCTGCTCTTCGGTAATTTGTGAAATTTGAAAATGCAGTTTGATCTTTACTTGATCCACATTCCAATAATCCAGAACCTCAAAATATTGCTGCTGGGCACTCGAACCTGTTAAGGACGAGTCCGTTCCCGTAAATGAGGTTGTGTAAGTGGACTTATGTTCCTGCGGCAACGTCTCTGCGGCAGCAGGATGGATTGGAATTAACAAAAGGGAGAGGCAGGTTAACAGTATAACCAGCTGTTTTTTTATCTTCATGTTCTGTTTCTCCTGTGATTACATTTTTCTCATATGACTTTTTGGTGCCTCGTTAGTAGCGCTCCGTCTTATACCATTTGGCTTCTCTTTTGAAGATGAGGTCTTTTAGATATAGATATAATCCGTTAGCCGCGACAACCATCCACAGCTGGCAATAAGACACATACATCAACATTACAATCCCTAGATTGGACAAGCTCATCTCGCCCTTTTCTGTCGTTAGCGTGATGAAGGTCCCCACAACGAAAAGAATAATAGCGAGCAGCCATAAGAAATTACTAAGACCTGCAATAGTAGTATGCACATAACCCAAAGCATGCAGGATCAGCAGCACATCCGAGGTGATTAACGACAGCAGCAGCAAGAAGTAAATGGATAGAAAATAAAGAATATCGAACCGGACCTTTGCGGCCGATTTATTGAACAGCAGCGGAATATTTTTGACAATGACATAAATATTGCCCTTCGCCCAGCGGGTTCGCTGCTTGAACCAGACCTTCAGGGTCTGTGGTTCCTGCTCCCACGTGACGGATTTCGGCTGGAACTTGATTTGGTAACCCATCATATAAATCCGGAAGCTGATTTCTGTATCCTCGGCTATCGCTTTGACATCCCAACCACCGATGCTTTCCACAATTGACCTGCGCATAATGAAATTGGTTCCCGGAATAGTGCAAAGCTTGAACAGCTTCCAGCGCCCCGCTTGAGCCATCCATTGAAAGGATAAGGTCTCAATATTAATGAACCGGGTCAGTAAACTTGCATCACGATTACGGGTCCGGAACTTCCCAATCACCGCACCGAGGCTGGAATCATGCATGATCTCAGCAACCAGATAACGCAAAGCTGTTTTCTCAGGAGTATTGTCGGCATCATAAATAGCGATTAGCTCCCCTTTACAGCTGGTAAAGCCTATATTCAAGGCATTGGATTTACCTTTGCCTCCTGTAACTGCATCCGTATTAATGACTACCAGCTGACGCCCCGGATTTCGGGATTGTATGCCCGCAAGCAGCTCAGCACTGTTATCAGAGGAGTTATCATTAATCACAATAATCTCATACCGATCTTGCGGATAATCCAGCGCCAGCAGAGATTCAACCGTCTTACAAATCACTACCCCCTCATTGTGAGCGGGAACCATAATTGAAACAAAAGGATATTCGCCCTCTATCTCTGGTATGTCCTCATTTTCGGATTTAATGTAATATAGATAGCCCGCGATAATGAGGGTCACATTCACCAGCAGCAGAGACCAAATACAGATCACCGCAATCACCATCAGCACGTCTGAAATCGTCATAGGGTCCTCCAAATCACGATTAGTTGTCTCATTTCAAAAACTTTCTGCGATATAACCGGTATCCGATCATCAACAATCCGCCAAACAGCAGCAGAGAAATCATGATCACAACAATAAAAAATTGATTCTGAATATTAAAAAGTCGGGTGAAGCTCTTTTGCTGCTCCTCTGTGTAGCGATAATCGCTATCCACTGTTTCCGGTGTATAGTCCAGGCTTAGAGGTTGTCCATTAATAGAAATCATTCCATCTAATGAGGAGATTGTGTTCTGATCAGTAACAACCTGATGCTCTTCTTGCTTATAATCGGCAAAAGAAACCCAATTCCGTTCCAGACTTTGCAGCATTTCTTCAAGCTGACGCTCATCCTCGGGCATGTCGACGGTGATTACAGTATCCATCGGCAAATGCGGTATCACTTTATTGGATGTATGCAAAGCTTGAAGAAATTCCAGCGGAACGCTATATAAAGAGGATGGAAAGGATTTAGAGGTGTCGCTCTGCTCCATATAATCAATCTGATCATCCGGATATAACACCACAGAATCAAAAAAGCTCATCCCCGCTTCTGAATACTCTTTGTCATACGACCAATGCATTTCCGCACCGACTCCAAGCGGCCCAAGCCCGTTTTCGGCCAACAGATTGATGAAATCATTTATCTTTCCTTTAAGCGTATGGTCACTGGAGCTTATCGTTGGCATCACCACTGGGGCATTGACCAGAATGCTTCCATTGCTGGATTGCACACTTTTCATAGCCACTAAATAACGCTGCATGGCCGGATAGTCGGTATTGCTGAACACAGGCCGCACACTTGCAAGAAACGGAATCCCCAGTTGATACAGCCGCTCACCCGTTTCTGCCAGCAGTCGCAGATCGGAGAAAGGATAGATTTCTTTGATCGCAAGGTACATTTTAGGAGCAGCAGTGATATGGAGCCAATCCTTCAGAACATACGCCATCCCCAGCGTACTAACATTCCCTTGTTCAAAATATGGGGCATATGTATCATTCCCCTTACTCACAGCGTACGGTGCTTGTAGACCCTCCTCCGCAAAAGAGAGTTGCCCGAAGGATTTGACCGCCTGACTCGCTACAATATAAGGCATATCCTGCACCTTAGCTTGAATTCCGGAGAACTGTCCGATTTCGAGCTCAGCACTCCCGTCATAGATCACATCAGTGGTTAGCTGTAACGCCTTCGTTAGACTAGCGGGTGGGTTGTACCCGATATGCAAATACTGCCCCTGATAATGCTCCCAATCCTCTATGTAGGATTTATTCGTGATCGAAATATCCGCTTCGTTACGGACCATGATCACTCTGGAGTAATTTTTCAGCATCCCCTGCTCGTATTGATCTAGGCTTCGAAGTGTAACCTTTGTCGAGTAAGCTGCCAGCAGACGTTGAAGTTCAGTCACATTTCCATCCTTAGCGGTCCCCTTGGCAAGACTGTCATAGAGCAGTAAGACTTGTTGTGGTGATGCAGCAGATTGAACAGGAGTGGCGGGAAGCAATAGGATGGTTAAGCTCAGGGTCAGCAGCAATATACAGTATAAGATCCCTCTGCGCTTCAAACACTCACATCCTTTTGAGGCTTTGTATATGGACTAGAAGTGGTGGGACTTTCGTTAACCGGCTTTTTGCGATTTTTCGAGAATCTGCGTCCGATCACACTAGATACTGTCAGAAAGGTCACCAAATCAAAAGATAAAGTGAACAAGAATTCATGCTTGGAAATGTCGGCATCACCCGCACCAATAATCGATACAAAAATGCCTGAAAGACCAATGCCTATCGTAGCGACAATCAATACCATCCGCTGCAATCCTCTAAAATTGCGTGCCTTGATGGCTGTTACGAGGGAAGGCATATACAGACCAATGACAAGCACTGTCCAAAGGAAGATAAAACCTATCGTTCGTGGTGCCAAAGCCTTTTTCAGCTGACTATATCCAGTAAAAAAGTGACTTTGTGCTCGAAATTCCTTCCCAACGGATTGCTCATAATTGCCCATCGCCGCTGGTTTAATCGAGAATGCACTTTGAGCAGCAACATTAAGAATCGAGTTAAGCTGATCCGGATTCGATATATAGTATTTAAGGATCGAAACAAATCCGTAACGACTGTAAAAGTTCTCTTGGAGGATTGGTGAATTCACATCAATAGTTCCGTACTTCTCGTAATAAATGCTATTCTTCAAGATGGCATATTGTTCATCAATATCGAATGACTTCAGTGCCTTCTCCGGATCGGTGGAATCCTTCAGCACCCCTCGGGTCATGGCATGGAACTGGTTAATATTCACGAACTCATCCGAGATATTCAAATAAGTGAACACACCTGCGAACAGGATCAAGGCAAGGGAAACCAGGGTCAGAATACGAAAGATCTTATCCCTGCGAATCCAAAGGATTGAACACCCCAGAACCGCAATGATTATACCCACTGGCGCATTTTGCTGTTTGGAAGTAGTCAGGATGATCGTACTGATCAAGAACAGGGCCAGCAGCACATAGTCATTGTATCTTTTTTGATATAACAACAACCAAGCTGCGAACATAGTAATCATCGTGATCATCACGACGCTCTCGCCGTAAAAGGAGTTGAAATAAGCGGTATACCCGGTATCTCCAAATATAAAAATAGCAATACCTGCAGTGAGCCATCCCTGCTTGCGGGTCATCCCCCATGTAATAGCCTCTATTAATAAGTAGATCGCCGCAGCATATAAAATCGTGTAAATGACTGCTTGAAACCGGATATCGAAAACCTCGCTGCTAAAAAACAGCTTATTAAGTCCAATGGACAGCTGGATAAATAGGGACTGTGAAGAAAATAATGTCGCGCCATTCTCATTAAAATACTGAAAGATTCCATATTGCTTTACAAAATAACCAAAGTATTGCTCGTCATAATCCGGCAGATTGAAATAAATTCCGTTACTATAGATGCTGCGAAAAAAATCACCATTATCCGCCATTCCGACATACGGGGCGGTAAATAAGGCGATGATGGTTATAAGCAACACTCCAAAAGCAGTGATAAAAGCCGGGGACAATGGCAACGGTAGGTTAGCGAGTGTCATCCCCTGCCTCAGAGGTGATTTCACCATGTTGTTTATCATGCAGATTCACCTTCGTTACTATAGGTTTAAATTAATAGACATAGGCCAATGATGCCATCAGATTGTCAAAGGAATAGGCTTGGCCACTAGCTACATCGCCGAAGCCTCCATACAGTGAGCTGCCGGCATCGGTTATTCTGAACTCGTTCATTCTTTCAATGCTTTTGCGATAGAGTGCATCGTCTCCGGTCTCGGCACCAATCATAGCCGTAATGGCGTAAATGGCTGTTGAGCGAATATCGTTAAGCGGCTTTCCCTCACGCGAATATTGTCCATATAATGTGCCAGCCTCGACCTGCTGCTTGATAAAATTAATGCTGGAGGATTTCTGCTGGTCTACCTCTGCCAAAGCCAGAATAGACAGTAGCGATTCTACTGTATTGATATTCTCCGAACTATAGGTTCCACTCTCATAATTAAACCTTGTTTCATAGAAGGGAAACTCATCTGATAAATATCCATCTTTCAGAATAACGCTCATATTATTCAACAAAAAGTCACGAGATTCTCCAGAAACCGACAATTTTCGCATTGTACCTAAATCAATATAACATAAAGTAACGAATGTGTTGGTTTTTTTGTAATTTTCATCATAGAAGTCATACATATATCCATTTTTTACATTATAGTTATAAAACCTCTCACCATACTTAGCCGCTTCTTCTGTATATTGTTTATCTCTAAACGTATCCCCCGCTTCATAAAGCGCACGAATGATACGTAAGTCATCAACTGCAGCATTCACAGGATATAATTTCTGCTGTTTAGGGCTATACCGGTAGCTAAAACCACCCTTCATATCAAAGGTTTGCTTAGCCAGCGCCCATTCTTCTGCAAATCGCTCTTTCTCACCACTCCGTACGGCTGCCAGCATCCTCAGAGAGGCAGACTCACTTAGAATCTCATGGCCGCTTGCTGCTTCCCCGGATTGCTCTGTTTCAATTAAATTCGTATAAACACCGGACGAGCCGGTAAGCTTCGTAACAATAAATTGCTCTAAAGCATCCAATTCCTGTGAAGGGTCCCCCATATCATTATTAGCCGAACCCGTAGGATTCGGTGGCTCTGTTGTATGAACATTCGCGGAGGGCGAGGGTGTTGATGCCGGCATTGCTGTTTGCTCGCATGCTGTTAATGCTGTAAAACCTGTAAGTACCACTATAGCAACAGCTATCTCTTTCCTCAAAAAATCACCTCTCTAAGCATCTGCTTATATTGCCTAGTATTATCTATAACGGTAATATACATCACATCCTTAATCCAAATGTTAAATTTATGAAACCATTAGATGAAAAAAAAAGAGGCATCCACACGCCTTCTGACGAGCAGATCCTCCTTTTTTTGTAATTTACTTACTTTATTCCATACGTTCCCAAAAACGATGGGCAGTAATGGCCGCAACGAAGCTAGCCGCAAAAACTTCCCCACCATCGCCTATTATGACTCCCGGACTGCTTCTATGTTCATCTGTTGCAAGCAGCTCAGCAAGTATTGTCGTCATCGCGATAGGTTTAAAATGTGCATAGGCTTGGTTGAGGAATAACGCTGCATCTTTATGGAATTTCTTGCGTTCCGCATTTCCACCCGCCGCATAAATCGCATCGAAGAGCACCGAATCTGTAGTGGACAAGGTATGGATGACTTCAAGCTCTGTGCCGCTTGAGCCTTTAATAAATCCAAGCTTATCACTGATTAGCTCCGGTTGTATCCCAGCTCCCATAAGCGTTTCCAACACAGGCATTACCGCAGCTTCATCAAAACCATCTCCGATAATCACGCCTACTTTCCGCGTGTTGGGATGTTTTTTCGTATTAGCCTGACTTAAGGCAGGGGAAGCTTGAGTAACCTCGGAACCGCCAACTTCTGGAGCCGCTACTCCAATGGCTTCTGCCACAGGTACAGCAAGCTCGGAGGTAATGTTAGCAAGCATATTTACGACCTGCTGTCGGACCGACTTACTCTTAACCTTTCCAAGCTCAAAAGAATAAGCTTCGATAATATGCAATTGTTCCGGAGGGCTCATACTATTCCAGAATAACTTGGCTTGTGAAAAATGATCCTCAAAGCTTTTACTCCGGCTCCGTACCTTACGGCCCTCAACCTTTTCTTGATAATGCACATAACCGCCTTCTGCCTCTGGGACAGGTCTCGGCGTATTTTGGGCCAGAGAATTATTATGATAACTCACAGTGCCCTGATTAATCGTCTGCCGCCCATATCCGTCACGCTGGTTGTTGTGGAAAGGACACACCGGTCTATTAATCGGCAGTTCATGAAAGTTAGGACCCCCAAGCCGAATCAGCTGGGTATCCGTATAAGAGAACAATCTGCCCTGAAGTAGCGGGTCATTGGTGAAATCAATCCCTGGCACTACATGTCCAGGGTGGAAAGCCACCTGCTCCGTTTCGGCAAAAACATTATCCACGTTGCGGTTCAAGGTCATTTTCCCAACGATCTGCACGGGCACGTCTTCCTCTGGCCATAGCTTTGTAGGGTCCAGCACATCGAAATCAAACTTGAATTCGTCTTCTTCACTAAGAAGCTGAATGCCCAGCTCGTATTCCGGAAAGTTGCCGGCTTCAATCGATTCCCATAGATCACGGCGGTGAAAGTCAGGGTCCGCTCCGGATATTTTCTGTGCTTCGTCCCACACCAAAGAATGTACACCAAGTACTGGTTTCCAATGGAATTTAACAAAATGCGCTTTCCCCTGTTCATTGATCAGACGGAAGGTGTGAACTCCAAACCCTTCCATCATCCGGAAGCTTCGCGGAATGGCGTGGTCAGACATCAGCCACATCGCCATATGGGCCGATTCCTGATTATTGGCGATGAAATCCCAGAAGGTATCATGGGCTGATGCTGCCTGAGGCATTTCATTATGCGGCTCCGGCTTAAGCGCATGCACTAAATCAGGGAACTTAATCGCATCCTGTATAAAAAAGACCGGCATATTATTGCCTACCAAATCATAATTGCCTTCTTCGGTATAAAATTTGGTCGAGAAGCCCCGGGCATCCCGCACAGTTTCGGCCGAACCCCGTGATCCTGCTACCGTTGAGAACCTGACAAACACCGGGGTCTTCACGGACGGATCTTGAAGGAATTTCGCCTTCGTATATTCTTTCAACGATTTATATACTTCAAACTCCCCGTGGGCGGCAAATCCGCGTGCATGCACGATCCGCTCAGGAATCCGCTCGTGATCGAAATGGGTCATTTTTTCCCGAAAATGAAAATCCTCCAGCAAGGTTGGCCCCCGGTCACCGGCTTTTAGGGAGAACTCATCCTCGGACACTTTCAATCCCTGATTGGTTGTTAAAGCGTGACCTTCGTCCTTACTGCGAAACTGTTCCAGTTGCTCATTTTTGCTATTTCCGTTCACTTTTTGCTGTTCACTCATTAACAATGGCTCCTTCCGAAAGGTAGAGTAACGATAATATTCATCTCTTACCCTTAAGGAAGGAACGGCAAACAAAAAGAAGCGGAATTCCGAGAAGCCATTCTCCCGAAAATCCGCTTTACTCGCTTATCACTGACCTAACCTTTAATTCTCCGATACGTCTCTTCATCCGAAACAATATATAATCTAGCCTCTTTAGGAATAGGCTGGTCCAGCTTGCGATTGATGCTAAGGTCACTACGATCCGAGAGTAAAGTTGCACCTTGAAGGAGCAATTCCTGAAACGCCTGCCCATAGGTCTTCCATGCACTATTCACTGGAATCTCATAAATATCATCCCCATACTGGCGGCTCAGCAGCTGCGTAATCACCTCTGAATTCCCCTCTTGCAGAGCGGATCGGACTGCCAATCTAGAAATGGCATCATGCGACAGAACGAATTCATTGACCTGAACATGCCTGAAATTCTGTATATTCTTCTCCTGCATAATTTCTACGGTAGTATGTACTTGTGGCGCTATGCGCTCAATGCTGGAGGCGATAAGCAGAGATTTCCCGTCAATTAGCGATGCTTCATCAATCCGTGTGTCTCCGAACACAATGGCTGCCCTGGCTTCGTGTATGTTAGCTTTAAGGAGAATCTCATCGCTGGAAGCATCACCGCTTACAAAGTGGACCTGTTCCATATGCTCCAGCGGATGCCGTCCTATCTCATCAATGATGACGATATGACATTTAGGTGAATAACATAACACCTCATCTACCGCAGCTTGCGCTTTCTTACTCCAATTGATTAATATCACATGATCCTTTCCCCGGAAGCTCAATGTTCCTGCTCCTCTCCTTCTCTGCACCTCTGCAATAGAGTCAATAACCTTGCCAATAACCAAGCTGAGAAGACCAATCCCAAAAATATATAGAAACATGGTGAATAGCTTACCCACTACCGTCTCGGCAAAATAATCCCCATACCCAACGGTGGCCATCGTTGTCATGACCCAATAGAAGGCATTAAACCAGTTGTGGAATGTACTCGGTTCAAGCAGGTAAGCTATCGATGCGCTAAGAATTATAAAGATCAAAATAATCAGACCGATCGACCGTTTGCGTAAACGCATCATCCTGTTGGATATTCTCAGAAAAAAATGCATCTGCCATCCCTTCCTCACATTAATAAAGCTGCCTCTCGAGGTTATTACTGAGGGCAGCCTTATCCATGTCCATCTGCGATTTTTGAACTAAACAATCAAACTGCTGACTGCAAATGCTGTGCCGATAAACACCAAGCAGAGCATAGTGCCTACTGCCACATTGCCTTTTTCCAGATGTTCTGAAATTTTAAAGCTTGGGGTCGCCAATTCAAAAATCCAGTAAGCAGCGATGAGGCATACATAACCGACAGCAAACCAAATGATCATATGCAGAATAGAGGTATTCGTATACGCCGCTACTCCAATGATAATTGCTGTAGCGAGAAATTTGCCGCCAAGCGCTAGAGCTACAGCCACATTTCCTTTTTTCAGCTCTTCCATATCCTTGAACGGGGTCATCAAGCCAAAGATAACCATACCCAATAATTGCAGAAGAATAATCACAAATATACTGACTATTAAATTAACAACAATCGTCACTTTGCCCACCCCCGAAATTTCGCATATGCCGAGTCATAATCGGCGAAATCATGTACTTCCTCAAGGACTACGGAAGCGGTCTTTTCTTTCTCTAATGCTGCATAACGCTCATCGTCTATCGGCTGCTTGATCCGGTTGCCGGAAGGCAGCTCAAGGACGGCAAAGTTTCTTGTCTTCTCATTATATTTTGTCTTGTATACTCCTACAAGATCAACATCTGTAGTTACCGATACCTTAAGGTTGGTAAGATCCTCGACTGCTGTTTTTTCATCGGGATACGATTTAATGGTCGTCCAGGAAGAGAGGCGGACTTCATTGCGTTGGTCGGCATCTGTGATCAGCTCAGCGTCCATGAACTGCAATGTCCATATTTTATCGCCAGTAGCATAATTCTCATCATTCGGCAGCAGCTCATTATCCGGCAACACCGTCATATCGCTACCAATTAGATCACCTACAGTACTCTCCACAACCCGGTAATCCCAAGGTACCCGTGCAACACTGTCAGAAGTTTCAGCAGTGCCTGAATCAAACACACTCCCCTGATTACTGGAACATGCACTAAGCAGCAATACCGTTAGAAGCATCATACATAAAGCCCCGATCCGGGCCTTTACTAATCTAGTAGACGACTTGTTTATAGCCTTACTTTTATCCAACTATCTCACTCCCAACGCGATAAAATGACTGGCATTGCCCGTAATCAGTCCGCCAGCCCGGCCGAGCAGCCCACACGGCTTCCCATTAATGACGAACATGCCTGTCAGTAGGTGGAATTCACCTTCGGCGGTGTGTATTCGGGCTAGTTCAGCTCTTTTTTGATATACAGAGGGAAAAAGCTGACTGCTATCATAACCCTCTTCGTCCTCAATTTCTAGAGTTCCACTATCGTCAAAGAGACGTACAGAACCGCCTTCGCGGCCAAATACAGATTTGGACACAAAGCTGCCAGAGAACACAGGCTTATTATAAGTCGGCAAAATATAACGTGAGATCGCCTCACGCTCTTCATTGTCAAATAATAAGCCAAGCTCATACATTCCCCACACAGCTGCAATCAATCCCTTAGACTGCAACAGGATACTGTGCGGTCCATTAAAAAGCTGAAGATTTCCCTGCTCAACAGCATAGGCAAGTGCATCTCCACCTTCATCGACGGCCATCCACTCTTTAGGATATAGGGCGAACATCCGCTTTATCACCCGGTCCTCCCCGTCCTTCAAAATGCCCTCATCGACCCACAGGTCGAGACAGTCCACACACTGAATAGTAAGCCCGCTATGTCTGGCCAAGGCTTCAATCGTACCCGAATCTTCAAGATGAGACCCATAAGCAACACAAGCTGCGGTATCTGGACGTTCTATCTGCCAGGCTGCGGCAAGTTGTTCCTTCATCGCATGATTTGGACTAGTCACACCCGCCTGTTCACAGATCCAAGGTGTTGCTATGGAAGCCTCCACATAACCTGTAGGTGTATCGGCATTCAGTTCCAGAAGCTTGATGGTTCCATCATTAGCTATCGCAAAATCGAACCTTGCATACCGACTGATTAGACCTTCTTCCGGAATAGGAAACCCATCAAGCATCTCCCAAAGAACAGGAGGAATGCCCAGCAGCTCATACAAATCGCGTTTTAGATGTATATACCGAACCGCTTTATCGAGGATAGCCCACAGCTTTGCGGAGGCTTCCTCAAGCTCTTTATAAATGTCGCTGCGCATCACAGCTATTGCATCCATCCAGTACTCTTCTTCCTCTAGATCTGCCCAAGTGAACCCAAGCTCATGCAGCGCTTGTACCCGTGGGCCCCGCTCCAGATCAGACAAATCCAGAATCTCAAACACGCTCTGCTGATCACTCATCCGCCGAAACCACTCTTACTAGAACCAGATCTCGATGAAGATTTCGAGCCTGAGCTTGATTTAGAGTTCTTCGAAGAGTTTAAGCCACTGGAAGTGCCACCGATTCCGTTCTTTGAAGAGGAACCTCTTCTCGTGATGGAACCCGTGGATGAGGTTGAGGTTTTAGGTTTCACTACAGAACCGGGCACCTTTTTATTCTGGAACTTTTCGCTGCTATAAGTAGGTGGTTTATAAGTGGTTCTCGTGCCTCCATAATAGGTAGGACGGTCCTTAGCCCATCCTCTGGAGGAGTAATTGGCACCGCTGTTAAACAACATGTGATACAGAAGCAAATCCGTCCAGCCAAAACCTGAATGATAACCGCCATAGTTATTCACTACCGTTGTTCCGTTTGAAGTTACTACGCCTTGGCCTTGCTCCTCTACCTCTTTCGTACCTTCTTCGGGGTAGGGAATATTCCAATCCACATTTTTATCAAAATAAGCTTTAACCTCTTCATTAGACCAAGAGACTAGCTGTGGTTCGCCCGCAGAAGTATTCGCGCTAGCCCCCGCTCCGCCAGGAATAAACATAGCATTCGCTAATAAGGCTATGCCTAGCGATGTTGATAATACACGGATGGGTTTGCCATCTGCGGTAAATAATTTTGATGCAGGCAATTCCTTATCCCTTTCTTCTTTAGCCATCGTAAGGTTCTCCTTCCCTGATGATCTTCTATCCCTCAGTGTGCATCGGAACAAGCAAAAGCTCCAGCTTGCCCTCATCCACATTCAGTCGTCCTTCAACCGCCTCATATTCCTTACTGCCCACCACTATATAATTGACATGTTCAAGTGCAGTTATCATATTCATGCTCCACGTACGCTCTTCAATCACTCGTAGATCACCTTCTGGCATTTTTTCGATTAAAACTACACTCATCCCGTTATCCATTATTACCATTCCTTCCTTATATCTGCTATAGCATCTGATACGTTTTTATCACCTTTTCGTTTCAGTTCTAAGCTTGTATAGATTGCCCAGCATTACTTTTGGAATAAGAACGTCTATATAAAAGGAGAACTCCTAACGAACACAAGCTGACAAGGAGCAACAGTCCGTATACATGCTCATAGGCTTTTGCCGGCGCAAGATCACGCTGAGCATGCAGCAACAGCCCACAGACCGCAACAGATACAGAACCTCCAAAAAACTGAATCAGTTGTAAAAGCCCCATACCTGAACCAATCCAAGTTCGCGGAAGAACCCGAGAAGCTTCATTATTTAAGGATGCCATTGTCGCCGAGAAGGCCGGAGAGAAGCAAAGATAACCAAGCAGAAGAACTACAGGAGATACAGAAAGGTTCAGCGCAAATGCAGCCATAACAGCGGCAAGAATACAATGCCCTATGATTAAGAAGCGCAAGTTGCCATACCGGTCAATAAAACGTCCAACAAAACGGGTAAGAAATGCAGATAATAACGCACCTGGTGCGATAAACAAACCAATCATCAACGCGGATTTACCAAACAGATTAGCGAGCACAAGCGGCATCAGGAACAAATTCCCCAAGTTCAGCACCAGAATACAAAAGCCTATGGTAACTAGCTTCAAGTATCCCGGCATTTTTAGCAGCTGCGGGTTAATAAAGGATTCCTTCGCCTTCTTCAAATACCAAGCGTGCACGATAATAGACACTACGCCCACTGCCAACCATACCAGAGATTGGGTAGTTACGGCTACCAGCAGACTTGCCGCATTTACTACGGTCAGCGCCGCCCCAATAACGTCAAAGCTTGCAGGCTGCGGCTGTTCCTTAGGTAATAAACGCAGTAGTACTGGCAATACAACAAGCACAAGGCAAGTAATTCCGAATAACCCGTTCCAGCCAAAATACTGACTGATGACACCACCAAAAATCGGGCCCAAACCAAAGGCCATTGCACTCCCTGCGGAGATCATGGCGATAGCCGCACCACGTCTTTCAATAGGCACATAACGGCTAGCCAGTACGAGACCCAATCCAGCCATCGCACCCGCGCCAGCAGATTGTACTATTCTCGTTATCAATAATGTATTAAAGTCATGCGCAAATAATCCAAACACTGAGGCCAACCCAAGAGTAATTAAGCCAACGGTCAAAAGTCTCCGAATCGGCACAACGTCTGATAAGCGGCTATAAATAACCGTCGATAAAGCATATCCAATCGAATAGCTCGAAATTACCCATGAACCTAGATCAGCAGAAATTTGGAGATCCTGAATAATGGTTGGAAGTGATACATTAAACATCGTTGTGTTCATCACTACGATAAAAAGGCACACGGTCCATAATGGCATGACTACTTTATCATTCATTACTACTTTCTCATTCATTCCTATCCATCCCTGTCCTAATTTATCTATACAAGCTTATCTAAGTTTATGCCTATAAAATCAGGATGGCAATTGGAATAGGGGGATTTAGACTACTTACGCCACATCAATCCGCACAACAATTCAAACAACTCCATGTAGTTGCGTGGATTTTTGCCCGTTAATGTATGAATGCGATTAAGCCGGTAGTTCAGTGTATTTCGGTGAATATTCAGCTTCTGTACAGTACGATTATGGTCCCCATTCTCAGCAATAAATACTTGCAGTGTTTCAATCAGGCCTGTCTTATCGCCCGACTGATCCAGTAGAGCATAAATCGTCCCGGGCCGTTCTGCCCCGTCATAGGAGAGATGAATTAAGAATCTTAGTTCTTCATAAGTGTACAGTATCTTGAGCGGGTCGACTCTACTACCAACACTAATCGCCGCCTGGGCCTGTTCAAGTGAATAAGCAGCTAACTCCTCTGCTTCGCCAGAACCTATTCGCCCCACATTCGCACATGAATTTAGTTTTCCTATGAGCTCTTTATAAAGAAAAACATCCGTTATAAAAAAAACCGCCTTATCATTCTCCAAATTCCAGTAATGTGGATAGGACCTAAATACATTTTTGAATTCTTTTCCGTTCACATCGCCTTCCACTAGGATCGCCCAGCATTTTTTCTTAAGATCAAGCCCATAGCTGCCCGCCCGTTCCAGAAACTCAAGATCATATGCTTCTTTACGATAAGACAATTCATGATAAAATTTCACACGTTTTACTCGCTCATCCTGTTCCAGCTTGTTCCTTGCTTCCTGCTCAATAAGTAATATAGTAGTGACTCTGACCAGCTTACTAAACGGCCTAACCTCATCTGGATGTCCCGTAATACCTACCACACCCAAAACTTTATGATCTATAATAATGGGTTCATTCACCCCCGGCTTCATGCCGCTGCCATCCTCGTACACTTCAAAGACATGCCCACTTTGAATGGCTATTCTCGCTCCCTCATGTAAGGTTCCGACCCGTTTCAGATCTCCGCTTCCTACAATAAAGCCGCTCTCATCCATAACATTAATGTTATAAGGAACTACGCTCATCATTTCTTGTGCTATTTGTCCTGCGAGTGATTTCGATATCTTCATGTCTGTACCTCCTGTCCCTTTATATTCTACTCAGAAAGCTTCTACCTTAAAAAAGAAAAAAGGGGCTGACTCCGTTCAGTCAGCCCCTCTATCACTTTGTATAATTCAATCAGCTTCCTTGGTTCAGCATGACTAACCTAGCCACATTCTCAGCCGTTCTTTCCAAATTCTCTTGCCCTTTATTCAAAGCATCCTCCAATGAAGATGCACCTGGCATGATCCCAAAAATAGCATCAATCCCTTTATCATACAGCACTTCCGTCTGATCGCCGATCCGTCCCGCAAAGGCCAGCACAGGTTTATTATATTTCTTAGCGACCTCAGCAACGCCAAGCGGGGTCTTGCCATATTGAGTCTGGAAATCGATGCTTCCTTCCCCGGTCCACACCATGTCCGCCTGCTGCACTTTTTCTTCAAGTCCAGTATAGTCGATCACAAGCTCAATGCCCTTTTTTAATATTCCGTTTAAGAACACCACCAGTCCTGCCCCAAGGCCACCCGCTGCACCAGCACCAGGCATATCTATAATATCGAAACCCAATTGCTCTTTGATGACACTCGCATAATGATGCAGATTGCTGTCCAGCTGTTTGATCATATCCGAAGTAGCCCCTTTTTGCGGACCAAATACATTGGAAGCCCCGGTCGGACCACATAATGGATTCGTAACGTCGCAGGCCACTTCAACCTGTACATCCTTAAGGCGAGGGTCAAATCCACTCAGATCAATACGGGCTAATCTGCCGAGCTCACCACCACCAAACAACAGCTCATTGCCTTCGGCATCCAGCAGCCTGCCGCCTAATGCCTGCACCATCCCGGCGCCTCCGTCATTGGTGGCACTGCCACCGATACCGATCAGCAGCTTGCTGACCCCACGATCCAGACATGCTTTGATTAATTGTCCTGTCCCGTAGGTAGTTGTAATCAACGGGTTACGTGTCTCTGGGGATACCAGCTGAATGCCACTCGCACTAGCCATTTCCAGCACCCCTGTCAGCCCGTCTCCTGTGATTCCGTAGGATGCGCTAACTTCATTGCCCAGTGGCCCTTTAACTTTTGTTATATATACTGTACCTTCCGTTGCATCGACCAAGGACTGCATCGTTCCTTCGCCGCCATCTGCCATGGGTACATGAATACAAGTAATATTAGAATTTACTTTATGAATGCCTTTTTCCATGGCTTCACAAGCTTCTTTGGCTGTCATGCTTTCCTTGAAAGAATCCGGTGCCAATACGATGACAAAGTCTTTATTCATAGAATATCCGTCCCTT
The DNA here is from genome assembly GCF_045040615.1 of Paenibacillus sp. FSL H8-0175. Lineage (NCBI taxonomy): Bacteria > Bacillati > Bacillota > Bacilli > Caryophanales > Paenibacillaceae > Paenibacillus > Paenibacillus sp. FSL H8-0175. The sequence goes on from NZ_CP150299.1 coordinate 6,951,544, forward strand.
CTAGTTGCAAATATAAATTATAGGATGAAGCCGTATAATATAGTGGCGACGATAGCCATCGTCAGACCCACGAGACTTTCATAAGGAATCAGTGACATCCGGTCCTTAATGTTCATCTTAACGGAATCAGCGGTCACGTGGAAGAAGTTACCGTGTGGCAGATGGTCAATGACTGTAGCCCCGGTGTGCACCATAATTGCTGCATTTAGCGGCGCTGTGCCCATCGAAAGAATAGCGGGACCAAATGATCCGGCAGCCACGATAGAAGCCGTAGAGGTTGATGCTGTAGCAGCCGCCATCAGGATCCCTGCAATTGGCGCAAGGAACGTTCCGGAAATCCCCATAGCCGTTATTGCATCTACAACAGTAGCACTCAAATCCGATTTTGAGATAATACCAGCGATAGCACCAGCACCAATCAGGATAATGGCTGTACCTGTCATTTTATTTAACCCTGAGGTTGTAAAAGAAATGATGTTCTTCGTTTGTTTCATAGCAATCAATCCAATAATGCCGGCAAGAGGCAAGATGATCATAGAATCGACTTTAAATGATTTCAGCAATTCAATATTTAGAATATTTCCGATTGGGTTAATGGCTAGAAGTAAAATAGCGACAACCGGAGCGACGATGGCACGGCCAAAGCTAGGTTTAACCTTAGTACTGTCTTCCTCTTTAGTTACAACGTCGCCCTCTGCAATTTTCACACCTTTGTTGACCAGCAGATTAGCAATAATAACAGTGACAATCAGACCCGCAACGGCTGGGATGAATCCATGAATCATGACCTGAGCCAAATCTACATCAAAGCCTTTAGCTACGGCAATGGTGTTCGGGTTCGGTGAAATAATGTTACCGGCTTTACCGCCACCGACCAGTGCGAGCAGCAAAGCGGTTTTGGAAATGCCGATCTTCTTACCTACGGACAAAGCGATTGGAGCGACAATAATGATAGCGACTGTGATGAATACGCCTACCGCTGTAATAATCATAGTTGCCAGCGCTATAGATAATAACGCTTTCTTTTCGCCAAGCTTATCTACTATGGTCTCGGCCATTCGTTCGGCTGCCCCTGATTCAATCAATACCCCGGCCAGCACACCGGCTGCGAGAACACGTACAACTGCACCCATAACACTATTCGTTCCGTCGATGACATATTGTACTGTCTCTGCAATGGATGCCCCGCCTAATATCCCTCCGGCAATCGCGCCTAAAAAAAGTGCGTAGACCGGGTTAACCTTTTTGAAAATCAATACGACGGCCAGAATCAATCCCGCAATCGCGCCCATCCAGTTAATTACTGTGCCTTCCATCTCTAGTTGCCCCCTAGTATAAGAATTTGACACTATACAGTGTGTAATTTGATAACGCTTTCTAAACTGAGTATACTGCGCTTACAAACCCAATAATATTGACGGGACAACCTATTTTTTTGTGCATATGCACAAGCTCTGAGCATGAGAAAAAGACCAAGCTTAGGTTTCAGCACACCAGAGCTTGGTCTTTTAACATGAATTAGACGTATTAAGAAACTTGAGTTTCTTTCGTTAGAATAGGGGCAGCAGGATCTTCTGCCAGAACATTATCCTTTGTCTTCGAGAGGAAGATATTCAGCACAATCGCTGTAAGGGAACCGGAGACGATACCGTTTTGCAGCAGCATCCGAGCGAATTCAGGCAATTGATCGAACATTGCAGGTACAGTTGCCGAACCCAAACCAACAGCGATACTACAAGCGGCAATCAGCAGATTACCATCCTTACGCAGATCTACCTCTGACAGAATCGACATCCCGGAAACAGCAACCGATCCGAACATCACGATCATCGCTCCACCCAGTACGGCATTGGGAATAACTGTTGTCAGAGCCGCCAATTTAGGCAGTAGTCCAAGCACAACCATAATCCCACCGGCTGCAAAAATAACATTCCGAGTTTTGACCCGAGTCAGCGAGACCAGACCTACATTTTGCGAAAATGCTGTGTACGGAAATGCATTAAAGATCCCGCCCAGCATAATCGCCAAACCTTCCGAACGCAGCCCGTTTACGATCTGCTTTTGTTCCACTTTCTGATCCGTCACTTTACCAATCGCAAAGTAAACACCTGTGGACTCCACCATACTAACAATATTAACAATGATCATAGTGAAAATAGCCGTAAGATTGAACTGAGGCCATCCGAAGTAGAAAGGCTGTGCAACACTTACCCAAGAGGCTTCACCTACTGTAGAGAAACTAACAATGCCCATTCCATAAGCAATAATTGTACCCACTAAAAGACCTATCAAGACAGAGACCGAGCGAAGAAATCCTGTAGTAAAACGGTTAACCGCTAAAATGACCAGCAGCGTGATCAGTGCAAGCAACAAATTGCGGGGATTCCCAAAATCAGCGCTGCCTTCTCCGCCAGCTACGCTATTCATAGCTACAGGAATAAGAGATAACCCAATAATGGTCACGACTGAGCCCGTTACTATCGTTGGGAAAAACCTCAGTAGCTTCCCATAAAGGGGGGCCGCCAGTACCACGAATAAACCAGATAAAATAATTGCTCCGTACACCGTCGCCAAATTGTTGGCACTGCCGATAGCGATAATCGGCCCTACTGCCGTAAAGGTACATCCAAGAATAACCGGCAGCCTGCTGCCAAAATACTTAGTGCCCATAATCTGCAGCAAAGTAGCTAACCCGCAAGTAAACAAATCAGCTGCGATAAGATAGGCCATTTGGGTGGCATTCAGGTTCAACGCGTTCCCTACGATCAGCGGAACAACAACTGCTCCGGCATACATCGCCAGTACATGCTGAAATCCTAACGCAAATACTTTTTTCTTGCTTAACATCTCGCACTCTCCTTGATTGGCTCTTTTGAACTTTCATTATCAATGAAGTGAATTTCACCTGGTGACATAGATGTGATCCGGGCTAAGGCATGGACTTCTATCCCTCTATCCTCGAGTAGACTCCGGCCTTCTTGGAAACATTTTTCAATCACACAACCAACGCCAAGGAGCTCAGCGCCAGCCTCTTTCACGATATCAACCAGTCCAACAAGAGCAGCACCAGTAGCCAAAAAGTCATCTACAATAAGCACCTTATCACTTGGTCCGATATATTTTTGCGAGACACTAACCATATAATCCTCTTTGCGTGTAAAAGAATGTACCGGCGCGGAATAGACCGCTTCAGATAAGGTCACTGCTTTCTTCTTCTTCGCATATACAAACGGTACGCCTAAGGCGATGGCCGTAGCCATGGCAAATTGAATGCCACTCGCTTCAATAGTGATGATTTTAGTGATAGGCAAATGTCCGAACAACCGCTTGAACTCCTGTCCAATTTGTAAGGCAAGCTCCGTATCCACCTGATGATTCAGAAATGAATCTACCTTTAGTACCGTATCTGATAAAATAAGACCCTCTTGTCTGATGCGCTCTTGAAGTACCTTCATAGTAAACTTGATCTCTCCTTCTGAATTAAAAACAAAAAAAGGACAAATCCCTTGAGTCGTTTCTCTCAAGTGAATTTGTCCTTCTGGGTTTTTGTCCCTTAGTGGTGTAACACTGCATAGTGTCCGCATCGCTCGGTCCAGTCCTTCCATAGTCAGGAAGCGGAACCCTAGATGCGCTATTTCACTCATAGTCGGATAATTACAGTGGTTATCCGGTAGAAACTTATGGGCCATATTCCCAAGATTATATGAGTTGACAAGCAAATATAAGGATAATGTATAATGTGAAACTTATATTTTTATAAATGTTCAATATGAATACCTTGTATATCTTACACGCTCTGTCTGGTGCTTACAAGCAAAATTTTAAGCAATTTGCATGCCATTTTCAGGTTATTTTCACGAAATTCAATTGTTTACATTTAGTAGTTGCTACTCCAATATCTTCTGCGCTGTTTCTTGGGTCGTTACAAGTACATTCATATAACCCCCATTTAGTGCCCCAAGGATCCCCGTTACCTTCTCAAGTGACTCCGCTACACCAATCGAATACCGTGCTTGCTTAATTTGCTCCAGCTCAATGGTCAGTGTTCGATCCGATATTCCGGTATGCACGGGAATCCCGTTGCCATCATAGAATCGTGAACAGATATCACCAGCGACCTTTCCATTCTCCAGCTCAGCAATCACTGCATCACCATAAAAACCGCGCCACGCCTCTTCCCCTTTCGTTGCCGGCGATCCGATGCCGAACACAGCGATATCCAGATGGTCCCACGCCTTGGCAATGGTCTGATAATACTGCGAATTCATCAGTTGATCTCTAGTTTCCTTTTGCTCCGTGATCGCTGGAACATCAATCATTAACGAGCGCGCACCCCATTTTAGAGCAGCTTGATAACAGATGTTATTTACATGGTACCCGCTCTCCATCTTTCCTGATGGGCCGCCGACCGTAGGTACACAGGTTACAAAAGGTCTCTGGGCTTGTGTTAGGCTTTCTACGACGGCAGCTAAGCTGCTTCCCCAAGAAAATCCAATCGTATCTTTCGGGAGAAGCACTTGCTCGAGCCATCTCGCACAGGCTTGTCCTATAGCTTTGCGTTTAATCGTGCTGGACTGTGCAGGATCTACCTCCACAACAATGGCTTCCCGTAGCCCGAACCGCTCCTTCAGCTCCTGCTCCAATGTAAAATGATCGCCAGTATCGTAATTAATAGTTATTGTAACGATCCCTTCTTCACGTACCCTCTTTAGCATCCTGCTGATGGTGGTACGATATATACCAAGTTGGCTGGAGATATCACTCTGCGTTAAATTCTGTTCATAATACATTTGTGCTATTTTAATAAGCAGCTTCTTATCTTCTTTTCGATCCATGTTACAACGCCCCCGCGTATTCAACAGTTTGACGGATTTAGACCCCCCCGCTATACTGTAGACGATTGTTTTGCACATTTATTATTATATTGCACAAATGTGCTTAATATCAAAACTTTTATGAAGATGAATGGATCAGATGGAATCAAGGTATCTCTAAATAAAAACAAAAAATCAAACAAGTGAGGTGCTGGAAATGAACCCTTTAAAGTGGGCAATTGTCGGTCCAGGAAGTATAGCTGCCGAATTTGCGGCTGCGCTGAATGAAACGGGAGGAACGTTGTATGCGGTTGGGTCGCGAAGCTTGGAGAAAGCACAACAATTCGCTAATCAATATGGAGCCACGAAAGCTTATGGCAGTTACAGTGAAATGCTGCAAGATCCTGCAATTGATGTAGTGTACATCTCTACGCCACATAGCAATCATTATGAATACATCATTGAAAGCTTACAGAATAACAAACATGTTCTCTGCGAAAAAGCAATCACGGTGAACAGCAAACAACTTCAAGAAGTCACCCGACTTGCCGCTGAAAAGGATCTGGTTGTGGCCGAAGCTATGACCATCTACCATATGCCACTGTATAAGAAACTGCGGCAGCTCATTGATGACGGCATCATCGGGCGCCTCAAAATGGTGCAGGTCTCCTTTGGCAGCCATAAAGAATATGATGTGAACAACCGTTTCTTCAGCAAAGATCTGGCGGGCGGAGCACTGCTGGATATTGGGACATATGCGCTGTCCTTCACAAGATTCTTCCTGTCCAAACAGCCCCATGAGATTCTTACTACGGTAAAACAATTCGAGACAGGAGTGGACGAGCAATCCGGTATTATTCTTAACAATGCGGCAGATGAAATGGCGGTAATCTCCCTTACAATGCGCTCCAAAATGCCTAAACGGGGGGTGGTTGCAGGAGAGCTCGGATTTATTACCGTAGACAATTTCCCGCGGGCCAGCAAAGCCACCATTCAATATTTGGATGGCACAGTAGAGACGATTGAAGCTGGAGATACAGCCAAAGCTTTGCAATACGAGATTGAAGATATGCAGCGGTATATTGCAGATAAAAGCCATAAAGAGACCCTCAACCTCTCCTTGGATGTCATGGACATTATGAGCAATGTCCGGGAACAATGGGGGATCAAATATAGCTTTGAATAAATAAACCGTTTAGTAGGCAGCTAACTTAGGCAAATGATTGTTTTTCGAGGTAGATCGCCCGTATTCATCACTTATTCCCCCCATCTGCATTAATGTTAATGAAGTCAAAGTATGGGAGAGTGAATATGGGTGGCCTATAAAAGAGACCGGATCGTTGTCATTATTCAAAAAGGAAAACGGCGCATAATTACAAGGACCCCCCTCCACGGAGTGGACAGATTAGTCTTTGTCATCAACAATCAATATACGAACGCCCCCAACACTACACAAATTGCAAGCGGTGCAGGGCGCAGCAGCGCAAGCGGCAATAATGCCGCCATTGCTTCTCCCTATACACGCCAACAACAAAGTATCGGCGCAGGCGGTGATGCGACTAACCTAGGCAGCGGGGGCTACAAACGCGGCAAAGCTAAGCCCCTCTTATTATATCCGTATCGCAAAGAAGTTGTGGTCGTTATCAATACCCAGACGGTTAAACTGCCTAAACGGAGCCAGAATGCCTCCGCAACTCAGGTAGCAAGCGGAGGCGGAACGTTCAGCACCGGTGGAACAAACTCCGCTATTGAAAGCCCAGGAACAAGACAGCAGCAGGCGGTTGGTGGAGGATCGGGTGGGCACGCCACTAACAAAGGCACAACTAAACGGCGCCACCTTAAACAACGGTCTCGTTAACCCTATTGGGACTATATAACAAGCATAGCAAAAAGCATGGGCAAACCTGACGAGATCAGGGTGCCCATGCTTTTTGCGGTTTGGCGAGTTGCGCTATAGGTACTTTTTAGTACCTATAGCACTTTAAAGTACGTACTATACTTAATGGACAGATCTCTTCATAATAGCACTTACCGGCCGGTGATTAACACAGCGTAGGAGTGAAAGAAATGTCCTTAGATAAAAAAAGAAGCACCTTGGCGCTCTTAGCTCTAGCCATTAGTGCCTTTGCGATTGGTACCACTGAGTTTATCAGTGTGGGGCTGCTGCCTCTAATCGCCACGGATCTGCATATACCGGTAACCACAGCCGGGTTGACCGTTACTTTATACGCTTTAGGAGTAACTTTTGGCGCACCCATCTTAACGTCGCTAACCACGTCGATATCGCGCAAAACCTTACTGCTAAGCATTATGATCGTCTTTATTATCGGCAATAGTCTTGCGGCGGCTGCGGACGGAATTACATTGCTGTTAATCGCGAGAGTAATTTCCGCTCTGGCCCATGGCTTGTTCATGTCGATTGCTTCGACTATTGCCGCCGATCTCGTGCCTGAGGATCGTAAGGCCAGTGCCATTGCCATCATGTTCACTGGACTTACAGTAGCTACTGTTACTGGCGTTCCGCTAGGTACGTTCCTTGGCCAACAACTCGGCTGGCGTGCTGCATTTGTTGCTATTATTGCTATCGGGCTTATAGCACTCATCGGCAATCTGATCCTTGTTCCTTCATCCGGGCTGCGCAATGGCACCCATACACCCCTTCGTGAGCAAGTTAAGCTGGTCACCAATGGGCGTTTACTGCTTGCCTTCGCAATTACGGCTTTGGGCTATGGGGGCACATTTGTAGTCTTTACTTATTTATCACCCCTTCTGCATGAGATCAGCGGCTTCAAAGAGAATACAGTCGCTGTAATCTTGCTTGTATACGGCATTGCGATTGCCATCGGGAACGTGATTGGAGGTAAAGCCGCCAACCGCAAACCGATGAATGCTCTATTCTATATGTTCGCAGTCCAAGCTGTCGTCTTATTTGTCTTAGCTTTTACCGCACCTTATAAGGTTGCCGCACTGATTACGATCTTCTTTATGGGACTGTTAGCTTTCATGAACGTGCCCGGCTTGCAAGTACATGTCGTTACGCTTGCAGATCGATATGCGCCAAGTGCACGAGATGTAGCTTCTGCATTAAATATTGCTGCTTTTAACGCTGGTATTGCCATTGGTGCGTACCTTGGCGGCATCGTCACAGATCATATGGGACTGATTCATACCACTTGGGTAGGTGCCATCATGGTTCTGTCCGCTGTATTACTAACGGCATGGAGCCGTGCTCTGGAGAAGAAAGATGAGGCTCCTCTCCAGACTAAAGCTGCTTAAAGAGCAGTCCATTAACAACCCAAACAAACTTTTAAATATCTTAGGAGGTTACTTTATTATGGCTCAACATCTACAGGATACAACTACATTACACAACGGTGTAAATATGCCTTGGCTAGGGCTTGGCGTATTTAAAGTGGAAGAAGGCGCAGAACTGATACAAGCGATCAAATCCGCTATTAGACACGGTTACCGCAGCATTGACACTGCCGCAATTTATGAGAATGAAACAGGCGTGGGACAAGCCATCCAAGAGGCTCTGCAAGAGAACAGCTTGTCCAGAGAAGAGCTTTTCGTAACCTCAAAGGTCTGGACCGCAGATATGGGCTACGAAGAAACCATTGCCGCCTACGAGACTAGCTTAGCTAAACTCGGACTTGAATACCTGGATCTGTACCTTATTCACTGGCCTGTAAAAGGAAAATATAAAGAGTCTTGGAGAGCGCTTGAAACGTTGTATAAAGAGGGCCGGGTAAAAGCCATTGGGGTCAGCAACTTCCAGATTCACCATCTTGAAGATGTACTGAAGGATGCTGAGATTAAGCCGATGGTCAATCAAGTTGAATTACATCCTTATTTGAATCAGCAAGAGCTGCTCGACTTCTGCAAAGAGCAAGGAATCCAATTAGAAGCTTGGTCTCCGTTAATGCAAGGTCAATTGTTCGATCAGCCTGTACTGAAACAAATTGCCGCCAAACATGACAAATCCGTCGCTCAGGTTATTGTCCGTTGGGACCTGCAACGTGGGATTATCACCATTCCTAAGTCTACTAAAGAACACCGGATCATCGAAAATGTAGACGTGTTTGATTTCAAATTATCTGACGAGGATATGACTCTAATTAACTCTCTCAACCAAGATCAGCGGGTAGGTCCAGACCCAGATCATTTTGATTTCTAAGGGATTACGCACCTTGCACTAACACTATAAGCACCGGCAACACGAGAAACGAAGCAAGCGTCGTCCACAAAATACATTTGGATACCAGCTCCGGTGAGGCATTAAAACGCTCGGCTAGCACGACGGCGTTGACGGCAACTGGCATAGAAGCCAAAATCAGCAGCACAGAGAACAAGGTTCCGGTAATTTGCAGGATCGATAATCCGAGGTAAGCCACTAGCGGCGCTAAGATTAATCGAATCGACAGCCCAGTCCAAAAAGTAGACTGACCCTTGCGTGCGGATGGCATGTTTCTCACTTTAACCATCTGTGCGCCAAGGATCGCCAGTACCACCGGTGAATATCCTCCAGCTACCAAGGCAACCCCTGTAGCCACCTCTGCAGGCAAATGCAGGCCAAAGATACGGAGAAGAAGGGCCAACAGAGCTGCGTAAATGGCAGGAAGTGAAAAGACCGATTTTACTGCATTTTTTACCGAGAACTGAGATCTTGCTGCAAAATAAACGCCTATCGTATTCACGATAATCATTTGTCCGATCACATATACAGAGGCCTTATCGAGACCAAGCTGTCCGAAAGCTAGCAACACCAGCGGAAGTCCATAATTCACGCTATTCGTAAACGTTGAAATCAAGGTCAGACCGGATACTTCGGATGGATCTAGCTTCAATAATTTGCCGACTATATTCGCAATCGCCCATAAGAAGATTAGATTTAGAAGCGAAAAGGTGAGCGTCTTATAAATATCATTCATGGATATCTCGGCAGTAGCCAATGTATTTAAAATAATTGCCGGCGTTAAAAAGTATAGATAAAGCGTCAATAACGGCTTCGTATCCAGATTCTTAAACCGCCCAAGTAGCGCACCCACGATCACAGGAATGGACAAAGGCACGATGACTTGGTATAACGTCGATAACACACTTTGGATCATGAATAGAACTCCTCTGCTGTAGGTTACTTCAAACTATAAGCGCAACAGCACAGAACGTCTAAGATATGAAATCAATATACCTCATAGCCAAAACCTATCATACCAGCAAAAAAGCTCCCAACCCTTACAAAGGGTTGGGAGATTTTCGGTATATTGTTACATCATTTTGATCTCAAGCAACTCATATTTAATGATGCCCATCGGTGCATTTACACTAACAATATCGCCGACCTTTTTACCCAGCAATTCCTTGCCTAGCGGGCTTTCATAGGAAATCTTGTTATTAAGAACATCTGCCTCAGCAGCTCCAACAATTCTATATTCGATCTTCTCCGAATATTCGATGTCATTCAGAATAACAATACAACCCATACTAACCTTTGACAGATCCATTTGGCTCTCATCCACGATCTTGGCTTTGGTCAACATTTTCTCCAGAATCATAATACGAGTCTCCATGAACGATTGATCGTCCTTGGCCGAATGGTACTCACTATTTTCCTTCAAGTCTCCATAGCTGATCGCCAATTTAAGCCGTGCGGCCAATTCCTTACGCCCTGCGCCTTTCAATTCCTTCAGCTCTTCCTCTAATTGAGCCAACCCTTCTTTGGTCAAGAACACTTCTTCATTAGACATGTATACAACTCCTATTTTGGATGCTTTATAATATTTTAACCGATATATCCCAAACTTGCGAAAGATCTTACAAGAAGAAACAACATTGTCGTCCTTAAAGGACGACAACCATTTCTCGTAGAAATATAAAGATACTTTAAAGTACAAAACATATAAATGCTTATATTTTAAAAAAATCCCTGCCACAATGGAACATTGGGCAAGGAGGTCAATGCTGCTTAATTATTCTGGCAAATGCTCTTTACAAAAAAGGAGTAACGCTTCTTCCTCGTCCTCTTCCATATCGAAATCGAGCAGTTGACCTGAAGTTGTCTCCTGTAGATCATAACTTACGATGCTGACTTGATCTTCATCCACCTTAATAATCGCTCTAGCGGATACTCCGTTCTCTACATACAGCTCATCATCCTCTGGAACGTCCAGTTGAACGACAAATTCATACCGTTTACCGGTTAGTATACCGAAAGGATCTTTTACATTCTCCACATTGTAGCCCGTAAATGTCAACATAACTCAATCAACCTCTTTTCCTAATACCTGCCACGTCATTGTATCACAAAAAGTAACATATTGTTGTCGAGGTAGTCCGTCAAGCCATGGCTTTGGATTTCTTGATTTGTTTGCTTCGCAGCTGTCCGCAGGCAGCATCAATATCCACACCATGCTCCAGACGAGTGCTTACGCTGACACCCTGCTTCTTCAAGGTATCAAAAAAGGCCCGCACCGTCTCCCGCTCGCTTCTTTGATATTGGCTGTGTTCATCCACCGGGTTATAAGGAATCAAATTCACATTGACGAGCGGGCGTCGATCGCCAATCAGCTCGGCCAGTTCAAGCGCATGCTCTCTGCCGTCGTTTACATCCTTCATCAGAATGTATTCCAGCGTAATTCTCCGCTTGGTTTTCTCCAAATAATAATCTATAGACTCCATTAGCTTCTCTATTGGAATGGCCTTGTTAATCTTCATGATCTGCGTCCGCAGTTCATTATTAGGGGCATGCAAAGAAACCGCCAGGTTCACCTGCGTATTCGCATCCGCAAATTCAACGATTTTGTTAGCCAATCCGCTCGTTGATACGGTAATCCCTCTACCCGCAATTGCTAGTCCCTTGTGATCTTTGACAATCGCCAGGAAATCGAGCAGGTTCTTGAAGTTATCGAATGGCTCGCCAATGCCCATCACTACGACGTGACTGACCTTTTGATCCAGGTTCGCCGTATCCAGATGCTGCTGGACCTTCATAATCTGCTCCACAATCTCTCCGCTGGAGAGATCCCGGCTCTTCGCCAATAGCCCACTTGCACAGAAGCTGCAGCCGATATTGCAGCCCACTTGCGTGGTTACACATACAGACAAGCCGTATTTCTGTCTCATAAGCACGGTCTCGATCAGGTTGCCATCCTTTAGACGGAACAGGAACTTAATCGTTCCATCCGCAGATTCCTGCTTCACATGTTCTTCCAAGGTATGAATGACAAAATTCTGCTCTAATAATTCTACACAATCTTTATTTACATCGAGCATTTCCGAAAAGTCTGTAATCCGCTTCCGATAAAGCCAATCCCAGACCTGCGTAGCCCGAAACTTTTTATGTCCACGTTCTAACAGCCATGCCGCCAGTTGATCAAAAGTTAATCCATAAATGGATTCTATATTCATTCGTTATCCTCTTTTCAAAACGTTAAAGTTCAGACCATCACTACTCATTGTCTCAAATTTTTTTTATTAAAACAAGGGGAGTTATTGGGTTGTGTCGAAGTTTACACCATTAAAGTCTGTTCTATGAACATGTATCTAAGGAGCGATGGAATCATATGGGTTCAACAAGAATAAAAGCAATCAGCCTCACCCTTCTAGCTGCCGTTCTAATCCTTGGCGGTTTTTTAGTGTATATTACTCTCACTGACTATAAACCACAGGAGATTACTACACTTACTGTAAACAATAATCCGCAGCAAGTAATGAAGCAGGGAGAGTCCTTTTCTGTAACTACCTTTAATATTGGCTACGCCGGGTTGGATAAAGGCCAAGATTTCTTTATGGATGGCGGAACAAAGTCACGCTCAAGCAGTAGGGAACAAACGAAGATAAACCTTGAGGCCGTAGCGTCCCTTATGACAGTTACAGACTCGGACCTGTTCATGCTGCAGGAGGTCGACATCGATTCTTCCCGTAGCAACGGTATAGATGAAGTCTCTTACTTGTCGAATAAATTCGCTGATTACAGCAATGTTTTCGCGACCAACTACAAGGTACCTTGGGTACCGCTTCCTGTTCTTGATCCGATGGGCTCGGTGAACAGCGGTTTATTAACTTTATCCCGTTTTAACAGCACAAGTAATATTAGATATGATCTCCCGGGCAAAGAAACCTGGCCTCGCCAACAATTTGATCTCGACCGTGCTTTTGTGGAGAGCAGGTTCCCCGTTGATAATGGAAAAGAACTGATTCTAGTCAATCTTCATTTATCAGCCTTTGACCAAGGCGGAACGATTCGCAAACAGCAATTGGAGTATTTATCGGCTTATATCAAGAAGGAGAATGACAAAGGGAATTACCTCATCTTAGGGGGAGATTGGAACCATTCCCTTCCGGGTACAGCTCCTGATGCTTTCGAGACAACGCAGGATTGGCCGCAATGGCTGCAAGAATTCCCTGAACATTTTCAACAGGGCTTTCAGTGGGCTGTAGATGCCAAGGTACCCTCCGTCCGGACGCTCGATGTTGCCTATTCAGAAGGTGTGAATTTCCGCGCAGTGATTGATGGCTTTCTAGTCTCACCAAACGTCAGCATAAGCGGCGTACAGGGTCATGAGTTATCCTTCGAACACAGTGATCACAACCCTGTAACAGCCACTTTTATTCTGCAATAACATGGATTCTCTGATTCTATTTAAAAACAACAAATTTCAGGTTTTTCTCTTGGAAATACTTAATGATAGCGGGCAAAGCTTCTACAGTAATCTTCTTTTCGTGAAATAGATAGACTCCGCCGGACGGATCGGCATGATGAACATATTGAAGAATATCCTCTGGGTTCTTGACGTTCCAATCCTCGGGATCACGATTCCACAATAATACCTTCATCTGCTGTTCCGTCACCTTGGCGGTTAACTTGTCATTGATCGCCCCATATGGCGGCCGAAAAATAGTAATCGGTGATTGTGTAATTTGCTCCAGCGCCTGATTAGTCTTCGCCAAGTTAATCCGGTTCTCCTCAACGCCATTAGCAGTCATTTTGCTATGATCCCACGAATGACTCCCAACCGACATCTTATGCTCATTAGCATACCTAACGGCTTCCGCATTATGAGCTACCTTATTCCCAATGAATAAAAAGGTGGCAGCCACCTTATGTTCTACTAGAATATCTACGATCTCTTTCGTATACTTTGACGGTCCATCATCAAATGACAAGGCAACATAACCCTTCGGTAAACTATACAAAAATTCATTCTCGGGTAATTCATACTTTTCGTACGGTAATGTCTGTTCTTGAGGAGGGACTGAAGGTTCTGGTGTAGGCTCAGCTTGCTGGTTATGAACCGATATCGTCTGCGCTAGGGTAACGAACGGTACCGAAAGTAATGGCTCAGAGTCGGCCCCTAATACGGGTTCCTCCAGCGCTTCAGCACTATCTACGAGTTGTCCATCCATTCGCAGAGGTAACACAAATATCAAACAAGCGAACATGAGACACAGCAGTGCAACCAGTCCAATTCGTTTGGTCTTCTTTCTGCTTATCCTATGCCCTGGTTCTGTAGAGGGAAGCATGGTCTGAACTACCCTCTCCTCTTCTACTTGAGGATAGTCCTGCTGCTTTAATTGAAGAAGTTGGGTTACATAATTTTCAGAACAGGCAAAATACAATGTTTCGCTGTAAGCTCTGTTCATTATAATCAGCGTGCTGTAGTAACTATTCCGAAACGGATCCCACTTCGGATACAGCGACAATCTCATTCTCCCTCCGGAAAAGGGACCTAGCGCCTTCAATTGTTCGTATGTAAATTCATCTATGGTGAGCTTGCTTCTTGCGTACCCAACATTACGGGTTAGACCTACCTCAATCTGATAACCGGCCTGTTCATGCTCAAGCGACAGTAACTCAATCATTAGAATGGTGTCCGGTTCCTTAGATGCCATGAATCCTATGTATCTCCGTTTCCATCGTTTCGATCCGTCAGACTACTGCCACTCCCAAAAGGAACCGTCATCCGATTGGTGAAATCGCTGATCATACCCGAGAGATACGCCTTTTCTTGGCGAATCGTATCGTACTTTTGTTTTAGATGTGCATTCTCAATCTCAACCCGTCCGATTTTCTCTTCCAGATCATTCATCTTTTTGAGTTTCTCTGCATGGGCTTCGTTATGTTTTTGAATCAGATTTACATATTTTTGCTGCTCCAGCTCAATGGTACTCTTCAATTCCTCAATCTCAGCTGTGAGCGTAGTTTGAAGCTCCCGGTAATCCTCCAGCACTTGATCGACCTTCAAATTTCTCTCAATCAACTTATGCTCAAGCTCGCGGACATTCTTTTCTCTTTCCTCAATAACCTTATTGAGGTTCTTCATATCCCGGTTTAAGCGCTCCACATGACTGCTGGAATGGGTTAACCGATCCTGAAGCTCATTAATATTGGTCTCCGCATGTTGTCTGGCCTGAATAATCTGCTCCACGGAGAAGATCAAATCGAGTGATTTTTTATCAAGCTGAGCTTTGCCTGTAGTAACCAATCCAGCTAAAGTCTCGTCCGAGGTCTTTTCTTCTATTTCTTCGACCTGTTCATCTAATAATTGTACCTTTTGAACCATATCCGACTTGGATTGCTTATCCACTGAATCTTTCTTTTTAAAAAAGGGGGAAATCATCGATTTTATCACCTCAATTATAAAAAAATGTCAAAAAATGTCGAGTGCCCACGAGTCTATTATAGTTTACTTATCTTGTATGTAAGTGAGCCTTTATATCTAACTTTCTGAAATGCACCTAAAGACCTATTCTCTTCTGCAAAATAAAAAAAGCACCCCTTCGGGTGCTTTGATTTCAATTGAATTTATCGGGAAATTGTTTGATCAATCCCTCGGTTAAGATATCTGCGAACATGATCATATGTTCCAGCCCTTTATCAAATGCGGCAATTTCGGCATCCCAATCCTTTTTAACTCTAGCTGTCACGTCATCAGTAATCAATTCCAGATGTTCATGAAGCATTTCCTTTAATTGTTCATAAGAATATTTGGGGTTCTGGCTACTAAGAAACTTGGCAATGTCATCAGCGTTGGCATACCACTCTTTATTGTATTTTTCCACATCGGCCTGATTTCCAGCCTTTGCAGCACCTAGAACTTTTCCGGCAATAAGAATATGCTCCCGCAATAATTGAGCCAGCTTATCTCCAACTGCCTCACCGTAATACGGTTTAAAGACATCCCCTATGTCCTGCTGATTCTGTAACAGCCTTGCCAGTACCTCATCCTTGTCCTCAGAATCTGCAAAGGCGCTAACAATGTAGTTCTTTGTCCATACCACATGATCGATCCATAACTTCCTAAGATTATCCTTAAGCTCAATTACGGAGGGGGTTAAGCATTGCTTGTGGGAGCTCTTTTTCTCTTTAGCTGCTGCAGCATCGGCAATTGTAGGTGTAACACTTACAACCAGAAACATACACAATAAGGTTAGCTTCAACATCAAATACTTATTTTTCAATATGACCTATCTCCTTGTGAACAGTGATGGATTTGAATATCTTGTATATTGTGCACCTTTACTTCCATTTCATTCGCAACTATTCTCAGAACACAAAAAAGCACCATCACGTGGACGGTGCCTGGGTCTTACTTTTATCTAAACATCACTTTATCTACGTTGTATTTAGATTTCAGTTCATTAATGATATAGGTTTCATAGATCTCTCTATGAACTGGACTTTCGATCAAACACACATCAATTCTGGTGACCTCGTCCCGATGTTGCTTGATGTCAGATACGGTGTCTTCAAAATGTTTTTTAATTCTTGGTCTTAGCTTTCTCGCTTTACCTACAAACAACAACTCATCCTGATCATTGTAGAACATAAAGATACCGCCGTAATCTCTCGGAATCAGGTGAAAGTCCGTAAATCCGTAAATATTGCTTAACTGCGGGTTAATTTGTTTAGTAATACTAACATCCGCTTTTGGAATCGTTATGTTGATCATTAGCTCACGTCCTCTTTCTATATAGGAGTAAATAGTATCATAAATCGCTAAGTAAGACCATTCAATCTGGCGCAGTCAAATAAATACAATAAAAGCAAGTTCGATTGATCTAATGGAAATATCACTAAAAATTATGGCATTATTCAAAACCTTCCTGCCCAAGGGTTGCGGTCTTAGACAGTAGAGGATTATAAATAAAATAGAGGCGTTTGCATCATGATATATAGATATTTGTCATCTAGGAGGATTTGATTCATGGCAGTAACAGACCGGCAAAAAATAGTAGATAGCGTCCCGCAAAAGGGTTTCTTCGGACATCCTAAGGGACTTTTCACCCTTTTCTTCACAGAATTTTGGGAGCGTTTCTCTTATTATGGCATGCGAGCTATCCTTGTCTACTACATGTATTATGAAGTGAGCCAAGGCGGTCTCGGATTACCTGAAGATATGGCACTTTCTATTATGTCTATCTATGGATCGCTTGTATATATGTCAGGGATCATCGGAGGCTGGCTTGCGGATCGGCTCCTCGGGACTTCGAGGGCTGTTTTCTACGGCGGCGTTTTAATCATGTTCGGGCATATACTACTGGCTATTCCAGGCAATACCACATTGTTTTTTGCTTCGATGGTTTTAATCGTACTCGGAACGGGTCTACTGAAACCCAATGTTTCAAGTATTGTCGGCGAAATTTATAGCGAGCAGGATAACCGCCGTGACGCTGCCTTCAGCATTTTTTATATGGGCATCAACCTGGGAGGATTTCTCTCCCCACTAATTGTTGGCGCAGTAGGCATGAATAATTTCCATCTTGGTTTCTCGATTGCCGCAGTCGGAATGTTTATTGGACTAGTCGTTTATATTATGACTCGCACAAAAAATCTGGGTCTGGCCGGTACGATTGTACACAACCCTATTCCTGCAGATCAGAAGAAAAAGATCTTTACTTGGATTGGTGTAGGATTAGTTGTACTTGCGATTTTGATTACGATCGGCATTCTTACCGGAGTGCTTACCTTTGAAACATTAATAAAAATAGTAGGGGTATTAGGCTTACTTATTCCTACGATGTATTTCATTATGATGTACCGCAGTCCCAAAACAACAGCCGTTGAACGGTCAAGAATTCTCGCATACATTCCTTTATTTATCGCATCGATTATGTTCTGGGCGATTCAAGAGCAGACTTCCACAGTTCTAGCTAGTTTTGCTGATAAACGGACCCAACTGGATTTTGCAGGTTTACACATTTCTCCTGCTTGGTTCCAATCGCTTAACCCGCTGTTTATTATCACTCTTGCACCTATATTTGCCTGGTTGTGGTTAAAGCTCGGTAACCGTCAACCCTCGATTCCGCAAAAGTTCTCGCTTGGTTTATTGTTTGCCGGTTTATCCTTCCTGGTGATTCTAGTACCTGCTTATTTCGGTGGAGCTAATTCACTTGTGAATCCATTATGGCTGGTACTCAGCTATTTTATCATTGTAATCGGGGAGTTATGCTTGTCCCCTGTGGGCTTATCAGCAACGACCAAACTGGCACCGGCGGCTTTTACCGCTCAAATGATGAGTATGTGGTTCTTATCGAATGCCGCTGCCCAAGCAATTAATGCTCAGATTGTGAAGTTCTATACCCCGGATACCGAAATGATGTACTTTGGAGTAATTGGTGGAGTGGCCCTTATCCTTGCGCTTATCCTCTTCCTATTCTCTTCCAAAATTCAGAATTTCATGAAAGGGATACATTAAAGACATCCAAAGGCTGCCCGAGATCTTCTCGGCAGCCTTTTTTTAGTTTCCTATAGTTATCCAGCCTCTACACCAGAAACATGGCGACAATCGTCGTGACTACCAGCCCAATGAGTACAGGCTTAACATTCCGTCTCGCCAGCTCAAAGGGGCTTACTCCGCAAATAGCGGCGGCCGGAATCAATGCCCACGGAATCAGCGTGCCTCCACCTACCCAAATTGCAGCTACCTGACCCAGCGCAGTTAAAGTCGCCGCATCGGAATGTGTGGCCACCGCAAACAATTTCCCAATAGACCCGGCAAGTGAAATGCCCGAGAACCCTGAACCATCTAGGCCTGTAATGGCTCCGGTTATAGTTGCGGTCACAGCACCCACTGCGCCGTTCAGAGGAACGTTATGCGCTAGAGCGACCCCTAGATCATTTACAATCCCCTGAGATGCGGCGGGCAGCACCTTGCCGAATAATTCAGCAAACGCCGAATCCCCCAGATAGAAAAAAGCGGCAATCGGTATCACAGGACCAAATACTTTGAAGCCAAACGTAAGTCCATCAATCAGATAAGAGGTTACTTGCTCCAATCCTTTATTACGATGTGCCAACAAGGTTACTACAACCAGAATGAATACCGCAGTACCACCAACTAAGGCAGTTGCGTCTCCACCCTGCAAATCGAGCAGGAACATGCCTGCTACATCGGCTAAAAACAGGATGGGAATGGCGATGGCCAGCCATTGTTTCAATGCTGGATGAATCACCGCTGGATCTTCTGCCGTATCATTCTCTGCAGATAACGCACTCACGGCACTTTTCCCGGCAATAAGCCCGTCTCGCCAAGTTCCCTTCTTCTGATCTCTGCGCATCATCCAATACGCCGTTATCGTAGTCACCACGCCCATAACAATTACAAGCGGAACACTCGCCTCCATGACACTGGTCACCGGAAGTCCGGCCGCATCTGCTGTTAGTTTAGGTGCACCTTGAATAATGTAATCACCTGAGAGCGCAATCCCGTGGCCAAATAAATTCATTGCCATCGCCGCTCCAAGAGCCGGCAGTCCCACTCGAATGGCAACCGGCAGCAGCACAACCCCGATCAAGGCCACTGCGGGTGAAGGCCAGAAGAACCATGAGGTGACCATCATAATCAGACCGATCCCCCAAAAGGCTATGAACGGTGTGCGCAAAAAGCGGGTAAGTGGAGCAACCATGATTTCGTTAATCCCCGTGCGTGTTAATACCCGGCTCATGGCTACTATGATCGAAATAATCATGATCGTACCCATTAGCTCCTTGGTTGCATATACAAAAGAGTTGAATACACCTGTGACTGAACCACTGACGGTTTCCGTGGCTAACCACCCAAGTACAAAGATGCCCGCAATACAGATCATCGTTGTGTCCCGTCTCTTGATCAGAAGTGCCATTATAAATACGATAAATGCCAGATATACATAATGGAGCGCTGTTAACTGGATGCCCATCTCTGCACCACACCCTTCTCCTACTATCCGAGTGCTATATGGTATGCAGGGGTGTAGGCTAATGTTCAGTAGAAATGGGCCTAAAACAGCAAAAGAAGCCGTCCCGCGCGTAGAGAAAATCTACGTATGGGACGGCTTCTTAATGTTTCTTAATTAGAGATTATTATTTAGCTACAACTCCGCCATCAACCGGCAGCTCAACACCTGTAATGTAAGAAGCTTCATCAGAAGCCAAGAACAATACAGCTTCAGCTACTTCAGAAGCACGTCCAACACGTGGCAGCGCAGTCTGAGACATAAAGAAGCTATGCATTTTTTCGTTATTTACAAATTCAGCACTCATTGGGGTTTCGATAAATCCTGGGTGAACAGAGTTCACACGAATGTTATCTTTACCAAAGTCTACAGCCGCTGCTTTACTAAGCATACGAACTGCACCTTTTGAAGCTGTATAAGCACCAGCACCGCTGCTGCCAGTCAAACCTGCGATGGATGAAATATTAACGATGGAACCACCTTTATTATTCTTCATTTGAGGAACAACATGCTTCATGCCAAGGAATACGCTGCTCACGTTGATGTTCATTACTTTGTTCCATTGATCAACAGTGGATTCGAGCAATTGAACCGGGAATGAGATCCCTGCATTGTTTACCAAAATGTCGATTTTCCCGAACTTGCTAATCACATCTTCTACAACCTTGATCCAGTCTTCTTCGGAAGCCACATTATGTGCATAAGCTGCTGCTTGACCACCATTTGCTTCAATTTCCTTCACAACTGCTTGTACGGCAGCCTCGTTAATATCAGTGGCTACAACTGTAGCACCTTCTTTGGACAATAAAAGGGCTTCTTCACGGCCCATGCCGCTGCCTGCACCTGTAATAATTGCTACTTTATTAGTTAGACGATTCATAATTAGGTCTCCTCTATAATCATATTGTGATATAATATTTGAGTGATGATAGTCACACTATCACTGTGATATACATCATATCATTTTTACAAAAGAACTACAACCACTCCTTGCTTAATCCAATAAACGGTGGATATAATACTAATAATTGAAAATCCCAATCAAAAAATGGAAGGGTCTAGCCCTCATGAATCCTAAAACACGATACGAAAAAGAAAGATCCGATGGTAAGCAGCAACGATTAATTACGATCCTCGAATCCGCAGAACGAGTATTATCACAAAAAGGAATCGAAAAGTCGACGATGCAAGATGTCGCAAGCGAAGCCAATATCGGGATTGCGACGTTATTTCGCTATTTTCCCAGAAAAGAAAAACTCGTAGTGGCTGTAGCCACCCGAATGCTGGAGCCTATGCTCGATCATTTTAAATACGTAGCTGACTTGCCCCTTACTTGTCTTGAACAAATCGAGAAATTATTTGATTTCTTTATTCAGGATCAAAATCATCTAAGTATTATTTTTATGGTCAATTTCGAAAGCTACGCCTCACACTCAAGTGAACCTATTGAGGATGTTCTGAGCTTCAATGCACTCAACCGCAAAATTTGGCATGAATACTCCAGGATCATTCAAAATGGGGTAGAAGACGGCTCTATTCGTGCGGGTCTCCCCGTAAAAGAGACCTTAATTACGCTCATGAATAGCTTTGCCCTCTTTTCCAGAAAACTAACGATGAAAAAAAACATTCTCCTGCTGGAATCGGATCTAGACTCCGACGATCAGCTTGAGCTGCTTAAACAAATTTTTCTGGATCATTTAAAAGCCTAAAAAGCGCCAGTTTCCTTAGAAGGGGAACTTGGCGCTTTTTCTATAGTCAAACAAAAAGAGACATTTCCGAGGAAAATGCCTCTATCCAGATTCAAGTTGCGACCTATATACTACCTTCGTTAGCTAGTGAAACGGGCAGGTTGCGACGGGTGATTGTTGATAAAGAAAACGAGGGCTGAAATCATATTCTTTTAACCTACGATCATGCCAAATCGGTGTAGACGAAGGTGACATAGGCGGAATCAGCCAGGACCAGCGCCCTGAGACTTGGCGCCCCTGCTCGTTCTCCTGTTGCTGGAATCGAACAAATTGATCTGCTGCTGTATGGTGATCCACGATGCTGACACCTGCTTGCTTGAAGGAATGCAGCACTGCGCGATTCAGCTCAAGAAGCGCCCGATCCTTCCAAAGCGTTGTGTTGGTGGAGCGATCCAGTCCCATCACATCAGCTATAGCCGGCAAAGTGTTGTATCGTCCGGTATCCCCCAAGTTACGCGAGCCGATTTCAGTCTCCATGTACCAACCGTTAAAAGGAGCAGCCGTGTACAGAATACCGCCAATTTCCAACTGCATGTCCGCGATAATGGGTACAGAATACCAACGGAGCTGAAGCTCAGCAAAACGTTCAATTTCAGGATGTGTTAACGGTACCTCCTGAATGAGGTGATCAGGAATAGGGAAAACGTAAGGATGCCCGTTGCCAATACTGATCACTAACGGCAATACATCATAATCGCCACCCGTTCCTTGCCAACCTAGTTGCTGGCACATTTTTGTGAATTCATCCGATGCCGGATCGCCTGCACGTCCGTGTTCTTCATCGCCAGGATACCCGGCATAACGAATCAATTGGTGGTTCCAGATCCGAATCCGCTGATTCGGATCTTCTCCGCTGCGGAAGACCGTGATGAGTGAACGAATACGTCCTCCGTTGTTCGCCTTTTCCAGATGTCGCAGCAACGCTTCAGCAACTTGTTCCTCAGTCTCTGCTTGGCGTTCATCGATTAGCTCAATGGATTGCCAAAAAAGACGCCCAATGCAGCGGCTATTGTGGCGCCAGGCCATTCTTGCACCATGCGCTAATTCTTCCGTTGTATGTGTGTAACTGCCTGATTGGTTAATTTCCTCATGTACGGCTAGAATGCGATGATCCGTCTCGGCTTCAGACTTATCTAGTTCAGCGTAACATTGTCGAATGAAAGCTTCCGCCTGCCGGGTTAATTCTTCGATGTGCTTGCCATTCATATCCCTTATCCCCCATCTAAACCCTTGCTTAAACTCTCAATCCAGTATAACATCCCTCTTCCTATGCCACATCTTTCAGGGAAAAGCGCATAAGAACAACCCGTGAAGCTTGGAGCTTCACAGGTTGTGGCAGGAACATTTAGCGCTCTGAACGTTTCCCTTGCTTATTCAATGAGGCAAGTCTGCTCTTATCCTCGGTCAACAGTTCTTCAGCCAACTCCACACCTTGAGGACCTAGCCAGTCCTGAGCTTGCTGAATCGCCTGCTCAGTATGTGCCAGGCGGTTCTCAGCCTGTGCCAAAGTCTGTTCTGTTGGATGACTAAGTGCCTGAGAGACAGAGAAATGAAGCTTGCCCAAAGAATTTTTGGCTTGAGTTACATTGTCATTCGCTTGCAGACTGGAATCGGGTTGTTTCATAAATGAAATACGCTCCCTTCTGAAATGCGCCTGTTCTCTTCTAGCATGGTTTGGGTGAAGTCATCTTATGCATTCACTATCTACTGGATAATGGATTGCATAAAGGACGTCATTTCATTACTCGCTTTATTCAGGCGCTCAATGACACCGCTGAATTCAGTGACCAATTCTGCTTGTGAGTGTGAAGAAGCAGAGATCGCTTCAATTTCTTGCTCCATTTGCTTAATGGACTTTTGAACATCACTCAGTGATTTTTCAATATTATGGGTTGCTTCTTTAGTGTTAACGGACAGTTTGCGTACTTCCGTAGCAACCACCCCAAAACCTGCCCCTTGCTCTCCTACACGCGCGGCTTCGATTGCCGCATTCAGCCCAAGCAGGTTCGTCTGCTCAGAAATCTCACGAATGAAGCCGGCAACCTTATTCACTTCTTGTGATTCTGTTACGGCTCTACGCGTATTATCTAATATTTGCTGCGAGGTTGCTGATAATTCCTGAGATTGGGCAGCTACGCTCTGCACCATCTCCATTAGATGACTGCTTATCTCATTAATCTCATCTGTGAATCCTTCAAGCTTATTCTCGTTCTCTAGTGTATAGGCAATGGCAAAAACCCCGATTACATCATCATCCGTTCCGTAGATAGGTACACATGTTGAGATTACAGGAGCTCCATAAATTTCTGCTGGGATTCGGTTAGAGCTTGCTATACCTTTCAGTCCATTTGAAAGCGACAGATCTTCAGGAGGGATAGGGTTACCCTTAACCAATCCGAGATCAATAACTTTACTTGGTGCGTAATAATGGAAGATCTCCCTGTCCGTGATTCCAATCATAATATCCTGCGAGTGAATCTTTTTGAAATAAGGTGCTGCGAGGACTAAGGCATCGATAATACTCATCTCTTCATCTCCCATATTAAAAAAATGTATATGTAGTTTTATCGTCACAATGGGTTATTAAATGAATATTGTCATAGTAGAGTAACAATCCCCGCGTATGATTTGTTTATGAATACTATTAGCAGACGACAATTTCTACAGAAAAGCGCTCAAGTAACTCTAGGCCTTCTTGGAACAGCTGGTGCATCCGGCATCTATTCACATTGGATCGAACCCTACTGGCTGGAAATCAAACATGTAGATATTACACTCCCTAGACTTTCTCCAGCCTTCGATAGATTTCGTATCGTTCATTTTAGTGATTTACATCAGGGGGTATATTCCAAGCCGCAAGCTTTAACGGAGTTAGCGCAGCAAATTCAACATGTAAAGCCAGATCTGATCTGCTTCACCGGCGATTTATTAGATCATTCAGCCGATTATATTTCAGAAGCCGTAGCCTTGTGCTCTCAGTTGCGGGCTCCTTTTGGACAATTTGCAGTATTAGGCAATCATGATGCTTTTGGGACCAGAAAGGTTGTAACGAAAGGGCTAACACAATCGGACTTCCACGTGCTCCATAATGAACATATCGTCCTAACCCAAGGTACGGACAAGCTCTATATTGCCGGAATAGATGATCCTTGGGTCGGAAAAGCAGACATCGCCCAAGCGCTGCTTCATATCCCGGAAGAGGCTTGCACAATTCTCCTGGCCCATGAACCTGATTTCGCCGATGACTTTTGTAAGCTGCCTATAGATCTGCAATTGTCTGGCCATAGCCACGGAGGCCAAGTGCGGTTTCCATTTGTCGGAGCTTTATATACCCCGCCTCACGGAAGTAAATATTCAAGTGGGTTATATCAACTGCCCAACAGCCAACTTCAGGTCTATACCACTCGCGGGATAGGAGTAACTCGTATGCCTGTTCGTTTTAATTGTCGCCCCGAGCTCACCGTAATTACTTTACATTCTTAATGCTAGTGTCTTAATCGTACAAAATGGTTAAAAAGTATATACCTTTTGCATATCTATGCAACAACACTGTAACCGTCTTTGTAATCAAATCTATTTGGGACCTAGGTATAATTGTAGGAGTGATAGAGGAAAAAATATCATATTGCAACTACATAAGCCCATCCTTGGGAAGGAGAGATTAAGTTATGAATAAAAGTATGAAATGGACCTCAGCCATCTTGGCTGCTGGAGTATTGCTTGGAGGGTCGGGACTAGTAGGAGGAACTTCAGTTCAAGCCGCAACTACCGGAGGAAATACGGTAAAACAAGCCGCACAGCAACCCTCTGTAGTGCTTAAATATAAAGGCCAGACCTTATCGCAGCAAGCGAAAATAGTAAACGGTAACACCATGATCCCTTTAACTGTACTACGGGATGCTTTTGGCCTCTCCATTAACTATAATGCAAGCACCAAAACTTATAGTGTAGGCAGCGATTCCATGAAGCTGGACATGGAGGTCTCAGATTACGGTGTTAGTACAACCCTGAATGGCTATTACATTTATAGCATGACCGGCAGTCATGATGTGAAGGTCATCAACGACCGGATTTATGTTCCGTTCAAACTCTTGTCTGACTATTTAGGAGTGCAAGGCGTTTATAATCCTTCATTGAAATCACTTGATCTAAGTAAAAAAGTAATGAATGACATCAAAATTACCTCTGAAACCTTAGATAAGAGCAATAAAAATGCTAGTATCAAAGTACAGTATCCAAAAATCAGTGGCTTAACGGATGAAGTGCAGACTAAGATTAATGCGATCTTCAAAAAGCAAGCTGAACAATTCGTCGCAGAGAGTGAAGAACAGGCTAGCCGTAGAGATGGTACTATAGAGAATAAATATGACTTCTCTCAAACTTTTGTTGTCTCCTTTAACCGTGAAGGGGTTCTGAGCATCGTGACTGATCAATATGGCTATACTGGTGGAGCACATGGTGGAGCCCTTCGTGAAGGATTTACCTTCTCGCTGAAAGACGGCAAACCAATTGAACTTAAGGACCTGCTGAAGGCAGAGCCAAACTACAAACAAAAATTAGATAAAATGTTGAAGGAAAGCACCAAGGAGCTAGCTTTTCCAGATACACCTGGCGGACTAACAGAAAAACCAAACTTCTACGTTTCCGAGAGTGGCCTTGCAATCTTCTACCAACAGTACGAAATTGCCCCTTATGCGGCTGGAATTCCTACGTACACCTTTAATTTCAGTTCAATATTACCAAAGGGAACTAACCCATTCGCTGCCTTCAAATAAACTTCTATTGTAAAAAAGAGCGTCACAGTCATTAGGACTGGGACGCTCTTTTGGTTTTACAGCTTAGGCTTCCAAACTTCCAGCCGGGCCGAAGAATTCATAATGAATTCTGTCTTCAGCCACCTTCCATTCCTTAAGAGCCTTATATATCGCCTTCATAAAAGGAGTCGGTCCGCAGAAATAGAATTCAGAGTTTACGTCTGTTACTTCTTGCAGCCAAGCTAGATCAATATAACCTGTTTTATGGAACGTATCTCCTTCACTTGGAGTTTCATAACATACATAGGATCGTAGGGTAGGATGGGACTGCTCCAAATCCGCCACCATTTCTTTCATAGCATGCAAGCTTCCATTGATGGCTGCATGAATGTACGTTACCTCTCGTTCTGGCTGCATAGCAATTAATGTCTCCAGCATACTTACCATAGGGGTTAGTCCAACCCCACCACTGATAAGAACCACTGGACGATCACTATCTTTATTTAGTACGAAATCACCTGCTGGCGAGCTTACTTCCAATATAGCTCCCACTTGTACGACATCATGAAGGAAAGTAGATACGACTCCAGCCGGTTTATCCGGCCCTTCACCTTCCCGTTTAACTGTGATGCGGTAATACGACTGTCCCGGCGCACTGGACAAACTATAGTGGCGAACATGGGTGTATTCCTCTCCCTCAGGCTGAACACGAACCGTGATGTATTGACCCGGCAAGTAAGAAGCTATAGCCCCTCCATCCTCAGGAGAAAGGTAGAAGGAAGTAATAAGTTCACTTTCTTTAACCTTCTTAGTAACCACAAAGTTTCTAAATCCACTCCAACCCCCGGGAATTTCGGCAGCTTCACGATACTTCTCTGCTTCGACACCAATAAAGGCATCTGCGATCACGCCATACGCCTTTGCCCAAGCATCAATAATTTCCGGCGTCGCCGCATCGCCAAGTACTTGCCCAATAGCAGCTAACAAAGTCTCACCTACGATGGGATAATGTTCAGGTAATACTCCCAATGCCCGATGTTTCTCCGCAATCTGTTTTACCACAGGCAAAATATTTCCCAGCTGATCAATATTCATTGCCGCCGCGAGTACGGCGTTAGCAAGTGCAGTCTGCTGTTTACCTTCCCGTTGGTTGGCATGATTAAATATATTTAGTAACTCCGGATGATTTTCAAATAACATGCCATAGAAAGTAGTTGTGATGGTCTTCCCATGAACCTGCAATACGGGCACCGTTGATTTTATGATTTCAATGGTTTGTTGATCTAACATCTAAATACCCTCTTTCCTGCAATAAATTAATTCCTCTATAAAAAGCATATAGAAGCTGCACATCCCATAGTGTGCGTTCAATCACACGGGAAATTGAAAAAATGTGAACGATCCAATAATTGCAATGATATCCATCACAATAACGTGCCCAAAATCAAAAAAACTATCCAAGCAGCCATTATAGCTTCCGGGATAGCTTTTTATCTTATTATTTTGACAGCTCCACAAAACCTTCTCCGAATACATCTCGTACATCGTGGATGGTAATAAACGCCTCTTTATCAATGGATTTGACGATTTTCTTAAGCATAGTCACTTCCTGCTTGCTAATCACAATATACAGCAGCTCTTTAGGTGTCTTGGTATAGTACCCACGGCCATATATTACTGTGACGCCTCTATCCATAATTCCATTAACCTGTTCAGCAATTTTGTCCTGCTCTTGGGATACAATCGTAACAGCCTTCTTAGGGTTCACTCCCTCAATAATAAAGTCCATTATCTTAGTGGCTACATAGAGCATCACGATCGTAAACATCAGACTTTGTACTCCAATGA
Source organism: Paenibacillus sp. FSL H8-0175 (assembly GCF_045040615.1). Lineage (NCBI taxonomy): Bacteria > Bacillati > Bacillota > Bacilli > Caryophanales > Paenibacillaceae > Paenibacillus > Paenibacillus sp. FSL H8-0175. The sequence continues at coordinate 6,979,924 of NZ_CP150299.1, forward strand.
TGAAATACGAAGCGAACACCACAATTAAATCGACGAGCAGTAGCGCGTAACTAACATTCCAGTCCAAATATTTATGTAGGATTCTGGCGATGATGGTTGACCCTGCAGTCGTTCCACCCACTCGTATAATTAGCCCGATACCCACACCTGAGAAGATACCCCCGAATATTGCATTAATTATCAACTCATCGCTGCCAATATTCCAATTTTTCGTAAGAATCAGGAATAACGAATTGAAAAACACCGCAATAATCGTGTATACCGTCGTAGTTTTGTCTAGAAATTTGTACCCCACAATTAATAATAAAGCGTTAAGAATCAAACTAACAATACCGGGTGACCACTGATACAAATAGTAAGTAATCATAGTCAGTCCCGTGACCCCGCCTTCACCGAACTCGTTCGGAATCACAAACAAATTAACGGCCAAGGAGAATAACAAAGCTCCTACAATGATGGAAACAATATCCGAAATACGCTTTTTCATACCATGCCCCTTCTACCCTAGATCTATATCCACAAATACTAACACCGCTTTGATATAGATGCAATCCATCCGAAAGAAGTCAACAGTCTATAGATACAGTAACCAGCCACCCCGCCGCCAGTGTTCAAAATAAGATCATCCACATCAAAGGTGCCGATATACAATACTAATTGTGTGAATTCAAAACAGAAGCTCAGCGCCAGCGAGAGGAAGAAAACTCTTCGAAACAGCCTTACTTTATGCGATAACAGCATGGGCACCAAGATCCCAAACGGAATAAAGGCCAACAAATTCCCTACTAAATTAATCGATGAAAAAGGATCTGAAAGCGACAGATCGTCCATCCCCCGGGAGATCTCCTTAAAAGGAATATAGTTGCCTCGCCGATTAAAAATCCGGTCTGGATGTTCAAACATACGTCCCGCTTGCTCCCAAAGCGATAATAAGTTCACCGGTGCACCTTTAAATAAAATAATTCGGATTAAAAAATACATATAGACGATAAATATAGCTGCCAGCAAAAGGTTTATAGCAGACTTTTTTTTCGGCTCTTTAGTCATTAATATGTAGTAACAATTATGCCATCCATGTTATCGCCTGACGTCATATATTGCCCTTCCTGTGGAATTTTGATCGTAGTGTATTTGGATACCGGAAAATAACTTACTGTATAAGCCTTGCCGTCTACTGTTGTTGAAATCTCTTTGTTCTCTTTCAAGAAATCCAAATATTGTTCTAGCACAAGCCCTTTCTCATGAATAATGGCGCTGTGCGGCAACCCTACATAACGGAAATGCCAGGGTTCATATTTTATCCCCGTAATCTCGGTTTTGTCTTTCGGATAGCGGAGAATAAAGCCGTATTTCCAGGCATTTTTTTGCAGCCATTTTCCTTCAGGCGCTTTACTCATTTCTGATTGGGACGACCCGATATCCAGAGATAATCCTAAATTATGTTCACTATATTGCGCCGGTAAAGCATAGTCGGAACCTTTTTCCTGATATAATTTCTCTTGCTCTTCAAAGTCCCTGTACCCGCTGCTAATTAAAAAGTGATTCACACCCTCTTTTTCGGCAGCTTTGACCATCTTATTGAATTTATGCGCTACACTTTCAGACAAACGAATCGAGGTATCCAGCAGCCCATAACCCTGCACCAGATCCGCCTGCTCATATAAGGTCACGATATCAGACTTCACACTATCCTCATGTACCGGGTATTGTTTGTTCACCAGCAACAAATCCCCTTGATACACTTGATCTTGTGTTACTACCTCTAAACTATTGTTATTTCTAATAGATTCTTTGCGAATCTTATCATCGTATCCTAAATTACCCGTATTCGGTAAATAACGAGCCGCTGCATACCCAAGCAACAACACAACCAACGCCAAAAAGCCCCACTTCTTCATCAGCAATGTCCTCCCATTTCCTTGATAGGAATAGAATAACGAAGACACTTTAAAGAAAAAGCAGGACAAATATAAAGTTTTTCTTAAAATAAATAAATCTCACTGGCTTTACCCATTAAAAGTATATCCAACGCCCCAGATCGTCTTAATGAATTTATTCTTATTGATGTCTTCACCGAGCTTTTTGCGCAAGGTACGGATATGAACCATGACCGTGTTCCCACTCTCATAATAAGCATCGCCCCATACCTGTTGAAAAATGTTCTCCGCACTAAACACCTGCTTGGAATGACTGACCAATAAATGCAAAATATCAAACTCTTTTGGAGTTAGCTCAATAACCTCACCATAAAGAGTAACCGTATGCTCATCCGGTGAAATCATCAATCCCCGAACCTCTAGCACCGATTTAGGTATGGCAGCGGGCTGACTGAATTGTATGGAGCGCCGCAACTGGGAATTGACCCGGGCGACCAGCTCCATTGGGTTAAACGGTTTGGTCATATAATCATCTGCGCCCATAACCAGTCCGGTGATTTTATCAAGATCGGAAGTTTTAGCACTCAGAAAAATAATCGGCAGATGATGATGCTCCCGAATATGGCGGGTGACCTCGTAACCATCCAGCCCCGGCATCATGATATCCAGAATCGCCAAATCTATCGTTTGCGACTCAATGGCTTGTACCGCTGCCCTTCCATCGGACACTTTGAGGATATGATACCCCTCTTTTTGCAAATGCAAGGCCACCAAGTCGGCAATTTCCGCCTCATCATCCGCAATTAAAATGGTGATGCGCTTCATCTATTTTTCACTCCTATAGGTTGTGCTGTACACTCTTCATCCATTATACCCTAAACTCAAAAACCACTCCTAGAAAGAAGTGGTTTCCGATTAAATCTATGATTTATATAGTCTATTTCCTTTTATTATAGCTGTCTAACAATAGCTCTAATGAAATCCCATTTACTGTGACGCCTGAAAGATTGCAGTCTCTTATATCTACATTCGAAAGATCACAATCTACAAAGGATGTCCCGTTCAGCTGGCATCGCTCAAACTTATTGCCTTTACCGTACAAATGAATATCGTGGAAATAAGCCTCCCCTAGTTCACTATTACTAACCTCTATTTCCCACAGCCCCACTTCATTAAACTTAACAGAATGCATATTGATGTCATTAAAGGTAGTACTGCTCATATTAATATTATCGAATCCGGTCCCCTCCATATTTACATTGGAGAAGTTTGTTTTATGCATATCAATATCATCAAATTCACTCTGGCCCATAGCCACACGACGAAAATTCGTTTCAGTCATTCTTTCATCCTGAAAGACTCTCTTCTTAAATTCGTCCTGTAATTTGTTTTCATTAAGATTATTATTCACGGTACTCAACATCTCCCTTTTTAAGATCGTTCTTGATCTGCGGAGTCTACTCTCAACAGCTTCGCTGGATAAATCAAGGAAATCGGCGATTTCCCTAACCTTGTAATTGTCGATATAGTAGAGAATTGTGACTATACGGTTAGCTTCTGATAGGGTGTTTAAGGCTTTCCACACATCTTGCTGGAGTTCTTTTCTGAGCAGCTGATCTTCGGTAGATTCTGGCTGCGGAACCTCCATTTTTTGCATGAATTCGTAAGCAGTTTTCTTTTTATTTGACCTAAACCAATCCATGCATTCCCGTGCAGTAACCGCATATAACCAACTGGCGAGTTTCTCAGGCTCCTTTAAGTTGGGTAATTTGCGATAGGTTTTAACAAAAACCTCTTGGGCAATGTCTTGTGCGGTATGAAAATCACCCAATTTACCATAAGCAACCCCGTATACTGCATTGGAATATTTGCCGATAAGTACACTGAATGCATCCATGTCACCTTTACACACCTTATCTACCAGTTCTGCGTCCGTACAAGTCACTATTTTCCTCCTTAACATCAAGCTCATAACATAGACGGAAAAGAGACTCAAAAACCGTCTTTATGCCTGCAAATAAATTTTAATGGAGAGGGGATTTCAACTTTTCTTCACCGTGATAATTATAGCCTAATTATTACCTAGCTAAAACAATCTGCGAGCCGTCACCAAACGTTTCTTCCACTTGTCACTTAAGGCTTCATAATGAACGCCAAGCTCCTTGGAGTACGTATGTAGGATCTGATTATTTCCCGCGTAAATCGCCACATGCCCAATATCAAGTCCACGTGCACTGAAGAATAACAGATCCCCTTTGCGCAGCTCGTTAATTCCAACCTCTTTGCCCTCTTTGGCCTGATTGTAAGAGACACGTGGCAGGTCAATTGCCAACACATCCTTAAATACATGTCCTACAAAGGAAGAACAGTCAAAGGTAGACGTCTGGTCAGTAGCAGCACCAAATTCATAAGGTGTTCCCAGATATTTTTCTCCGTAAGCAAGCAGCTCGCTTCCCTGCCGCTCTACAAGAGCCGTACTAGTATAATTGCTATATTTGGGTTTAGCAGATATATAGCCACTCTTGTTATCTTGTGTTCGCACTTCTAACCATAAAGCATCTACTTCTCTAACCACATGTACCTTATCTCCTGCTGACAACATTTGCTGCACCGTTGATTGGGCTGACGAGTCTGGCAAAGTTCGCAGGTTAACCCCATACAGAATTGTCGTATCGTAATCCACTGCCGAGTAGATACGAACGGCACGAGTAGTGGTATCCCACTTCACAGTGCTGCCCAAAGCTTCGCTGACAAAACGCAGTGGCATCATCGTATAACCGCCGGTAATCTGGCCGGGAACCGTTACACTTAAGGACTGGCCATTTTTATTCGCTGCCTGATCACCAATATGATAGGTCAGCACCAGGTCGCCCTTGGTTGCCTTAACGGTCTTGGTATCATTATTCCAAGTAATCTTTGCCCCCTGAGCTTCAAATAACTTACGCATAGGAACTAGTACTGTATCGTTTACTAACAAGGGCTGAGCCCCCAATTGTAGCTGTTGATCATCCAGATAAACGGCTGTAACCGGAGTCTGAGGCGTTGTCGCCGCATAGGCCGGAGCAGTATAGAGCATAGATGTAAGTAGTAAAAGTAACATAGCTTTCTTTTGAAATTTCATGATGTCATCACCTCGTTGATTGATATATACACCTATTGTTACTAAAAAAAGGATGATTAGTTTTGTTACAAATTTTGGGGTAAGCATCTACCTACGGCATAAGCACCTAAAAAAAAGAGGACTACGATCACCTTTCGGTATCATAGTCCTCTTTTTAAATATGCCTCATGGAGCCGGCTAGACAGGTTCCTCAACTTCAAAAATGGAATCAATAATGATCGGAAGATTATCCCTTACAGAAACAGCACCCAATACAGAACGAGCATGAACACCCTTGTCTCCGAACACCTCAAGCATTAAATCTGAACAACCATTAAGCACTTTATGATGTTCTTCAAAAAGGGGATCTGCATTAACGAAGCCTTGAATTTTGACTACTCTTTTCACTTTGTCCAAAGAACCTAAAGCTGTCTTCAGGACGGCAAGGATTTCTATACCCGTTAAACGTGCAAAATGGTAGCCTTCCTTGGTAGTGTAATCTTGTCCCAGCTTCCCTTTGGGATGGCCCGCTGGTCCTTTTCCCGACACAAAACATAAACCATTAACAATTACGTAGTTAGCGTATTTTGCCGCCGGTTCACTAGCCTCGGGCAGGACAACTCCTAATGCTTCGAGTCTGCTCGCTATAGTGTGCTCTGTCATATCCATCTCCCCCTCCATTATCAACAGCTTCAATAATTAAGTAAGATCATAGTTACTACTTAGCTTCAACCTCTGCTTCCCATCTCGATATCTCAGCGCGAACAATGGGTGCTACTTGGGTACCCAATAGCTCAATGGCTCTCATTACATCCTTATGAGGCATTGTGCCAAGCGGCACATGCAGCATAAAACGTGTGATGCCTACTTGCTTGCGCAGGTGAATGATTTTCTCAGCAACGGTCTCTGGGTCACCTACATACAAGGCACCTTCAAATCTACGCGCCGCATCATAGCTTGCACGGGTGTATTGACCCCATCCGCGTTCCCGGCCAATAACATTCATACTAGCTTGTGTAGAAGGGAAGAACATATCGGCAGCCTGCTGATTGTCCTCTGCAATGAAGCCGTGCGAGTGCGAAGCAACGGGCAGCTTCGATACATCATGTCCCGCTTGCGCTGCAGCCTTCTTATAGAGCTTCACGAGCGGAGCAAACTGTAGCGGACTGCCGCCAATGATAGCCAGCACAAGCGGTAACCCTAGTAGACCTGCACGAATTACGGATTCTGTATTTCCTCCGCTGCCAATCCATACTGGCAATGGATTCTGCACGGGACGCGGATAAATCCCCAGATTATTAATGGCAGGACGGTGCACGCCGCTCCAGGTTATTTTTTCGGATTCCCGTATTTTGAGCAGCAAGTCCAGCTTCTCATCGAACAGCTCATCATAATGATTCAAATCATACCCAAACAGCGGGAACGATTCAATAAAAGAACCCCGGCCTGCCATGATCTCTGCGCGTCCATTCGAGATTCCATCCAGGGTAGCGAAATCCTGAAACACACGTACGGGGTCATCAGAGGAAAGTACTGTAACCGCACTGGTTAGCCGAATCTGTGTCGTCTGTGAGGCCGCCGCAGCCAGTAAAACTGCTGGAGAAGACGCCGCATAATCTTTGCGATGATGTTCGCCCACGCCAAATATATCTAAACCCACCTGATCTGCAAGCACAATCTCCTCTACAACCTCGCGCAATCGCTGCGCATGACTTATCACTTCACCCGTCTGAACATCCGGTGTTGTTTCTACGAACGTGCTTATTCCTATTTCCACTTACAAATCCCCCTTAACTATAATTTCCTCTTTAAATTGTTTGTTTGATTATAACACAAGTTAAGGTTAAAAAAGCTAGTCATTCTGTCCAACCCCAGTTTCCCGGGAAACTCATCCTTAAAATTTGCAAAACCACGCTTACAAATAGAGGATTTTGAAGGAATATGTTGAAAGACTCTTAAACAAATAGCGGTTGTCGTAGAACAAATAATCATATGGCAAACGAATAAAATTCAAGGTAACATGAAAGAACTGTTAACCGGGTGGGAGAAGGTGTCACTGAAATGAATATCATGACATGGATTGATTTGTTATTATTTTTTGTTTTGTTCGCTTTGTTCATCTACATATTTGCGTCTGTAACTATCACTAACCTACATAAAGCATACTTAGTTTTTCATTTTACTATGATGTTATGGCCCTTCTGCCAATTCGCTATCAAAACGACCGACGATCCCAAGTTTCAATTGTTTTATGTAAAGATCGCTTTTATCGACTCGGTTCTGTTAACGATTGGCTGGCTTCTGTTCACGGTACTACTCACCGGGAATTCACATCTTCTTCGAAAAAAGAACACATTGATCCTATACATTCTCGCAGCTTTGATCTTAGTAGGGGTGATCGCCAATCCAAACGGAAGTTTTGTTCTCCCTATGAACGGCGGATATATCGAAAGATATTATGGTCCGATTTTTTGGCTGCTTATTATCTTCTTAACCACCAGCGTAATGATTTCTCTGTATATCATCTATTCAGCGCTAGTCTCAAACACTACACAGCGGATCAAAAAACAGGTTGCTCATGTGCTCAAAGGGGTGCTGGTGCTAACGGTATTTATTTTATTGGATGTTTTTCTTAATGTGGTATTGCTTAAATCTGATCCAGTTATTCCAGGGCTGACCTCTCTGGGGATCTTAATCTCGGCAATCTTTTTCGTAATTGCTATCCATCGGGATAAAATATTTGATCTCGTAACCATCGCCCATCAGGATATCATTGACACCATTACAGAAGGAATTCTTGTACTGGATGATAGTGAGACTGTAGTAGAAATCAATCGCTCGCTTTTTCCAAAAATCCATCTGCAAATCGGTGCTCACTTTGACGTGTCGACCATCGCACCCATAGAGCAAACTTCCGGAGCTTTCGATTTATTCCTTCATACATACTTGAACCAGCCCATGGAGAGGACTGAGGTTGAACTATTCTACACCTCACTCGATGCATACATTAACATTACTGCGGCGCCGATTGTGGTAGGTGGAATCAGGGTTGGACGCATTCTCACTTTTCAGGACAGAAGCGAGCTGCATCGCCTCATAGCCGAGACCAATCACCAGAACGAGACCCTGCAAGAGCGTAATGCTACATTAACTGAAATCCAGGATGAATTATCGCAGACTAACCAAAAACTTAAGCAGATGGCCATAACGGACAGCCTAACCGGTTGTTATAATCGTCATTACTTAACGTTGCACTTAGAGCATGAGATCATAGAAAATATGAAACTCAAGCAGCCTTTTGCTATCATCCTTCTGGATATCGACTTTTTCAAAACAGTGAATGATAATTACGGCCATTTAATCGGTGATGTCGTCATTTGCAGCACGGTAGAGGTAATTAAGAAAACGTTGAGGGAGACGGATGTTCTGGCGCGTTATGGCGGAGAAGAATTTATCATTTACTTACCAAATACAGATCAAACACAAGCAAACCACTTAGCAAAACATATCAAATCTATAATAGAAGCTAATAAAGTACATGTAGAGGATGTTGCTCATTCCCTCTCGATTACTGTTAGTATGGGACTGCTGTCCATTAGTAATTTTGCAGCACAATATACAGAAAGCCTGACCAATCAACTAAATGATTTATTCGAATCAGTGGACAAAGCCTTATATCAAGCAAAAAATGCCGGACGAAATCAGATTGTTGAGATTAATAGATAACGTTTAAAATAAAGAATCAGCCTACTTCTGTTGAAGTTAAGCTGATTTTTATTTTTTAGATCTTTTTAACAAACTCGGACTTTAATTTCATAGCTCCAAAACCATCGATTTTGCAATCAATATCATGATCTCCGTCCACTAAACGGATGTTTTTCACCTTTGTTCCTATCTTCAGAACGGATGAGCTTCCTTTTACTTTAAGGTCTTTAATAATAGTTATAGCATCTCCATCATTTAAAATATTTCCGTTGGCATCTCTGACAACCTTGTTCTCTTCACTGCTTTCAGCCTCTGTGTCGAGGCTCCACTCATGCGCACATTCCGGGCAGACGAGCAAACTACCATCTTCATAAGTGTATTCTGAATTACATTTCGGGCAATTTGGCAAAGTTGACATCAAAGTGTCCTCCATTCGTTAATGTAAATCTAGTTGTGGTTCCAGTGCATAGCCTCAAAAGTATATTTCATATTTGGTAAGGTTTCCACTAGATATCAGCAGTAAGTTTGTCTAGATTTCGACAGCGGACAGTAATTCTCAAATATTGTCTTGTATATTTTTTCCTAATTCAATAAGATGGAAATGTCGAATTTTTATGTAAATACATAGGAGAGTGAGTAATGATTAGTCGCAGAAGTGTTGCATTCGCCATTATTTTGTCATTAATTACATGTGGGCTCTATACAATCTATTGGTTTATTGTTCTAACCAATGAGGTAGGCGAACTGAGTGGAGACTATACATTTACAGGAGGAAAACATTTCCTTCTAACGTTGGTTACGTGCGGGATCTGGAGCTTCATTTGGGCCTATCAGGTAGGTAAACATATTGCTGAAGCTCAAAGACAGCGCGGCCAATACCCGTCAGATAATTCAGTGCTTTATGTGATCCTGACACTCTTTGGCCTGGGTATTGTCACGTATGCCTTGGTACAATCCGATGTTAATAAACTGGTATAAGTTTACGATTTATAAAAGGACACATCCTAAACTATTTTGGGGTGTGTCCTTAAGTCTCGTCGGCGTAGTATATCTCAAAGCATGGATACCCTTAACCAATATTAGTATCCCTTGTCCATTTCATGAATGGACTGGATTGTATTGCCCCGGATGTGGAGTCACAAGAGTTATTCTTTCCTTGCTGAAGTTCGACGTTATTCAAGCGTTTAGATTTAACCCGTTGCTGTTTATTTTAGCACCTCTGTATATGTTGTATTGGATTACTAATAAGAAGCAAATCCGGCCTCTTAGCCAGGCAATTATGGCTATAATGTTGATTCTGACCGTTACATTTGGAATACTGAGGAATCTCCCGCTGTTTGAATATTTGGCCCCGACAGTAATTCGTTAACAGCAACAATTATTACAAAATAGCCTGCAGTCGCACAATTGCTTGGGCCCGATCAACCACTTCTAATTTGCTGTAAAGATTGCTAATATAATTGCGCGCCGTACCTTCCGCAATATGTAATGTATCGGCGATTTCACGGTTGTTCAGTCCCCGGATAATGAGCTGTGCCAGCTCCTCTTCCCGTTCTGTCAGACTGATACGATCCAGACCCGATCTTTGCCAGTGTTCATAGTCCTCTGTTAACCTGTTCATCCTCGATGCCAGTTTGGCTGCTACCGGAGCTGGCAGAATAAATTGCCCGGATAACGTATCATGAATCGAAGCGATCATTTTATCTGCATCCATGTCCTTCAGCATATAACCGCTTGCTCCGTAGGCCATTCCCTCTACAATATAATCAGTCTCTATAAAAGTAGTCAGAATCAGAATGAAGATGTTCGGGCGAATCTGCTTTATTCGTTTCAAGGCGCTAAGGCCATCCATAACTGGCATTTGAATATCGAGCAGCACCAGATCAGGCTGGAATGCCTCAACCATCTCGCAAGCTTCTTCTCCATTCTTGGCAGCACCAACCACTTCCATATCATCTTCCAGATCCAAAATGGTGCGAAGTCCTTCCCGCGTCAACAATTGATCATCGGCAATTACAATTTTTATTTTACTCATGTTCTATCCACAACCCTTCGCATGGGCAGATCAATCTCCAGTAAACAGCCTTCATCCATTTCTGAATCGATGGATAAGCTGCCTCCCAGCTGCTCAACCCGTTCCTTCATCGTCCTAAGTCCAAATCCCATCACGATTGGACTCATCCCTAGCCCACAATCCTTGAGTCTAAACTGCAAGTTCGCTCCAACAGACTCCAGACTAAAATGGAACTCCACACTCTTCCCATGTCTGATCCCATTAGTTAAGCCCTCCTGCAAAGCATGATAGATTGCCTTTTTATAGGCTGTTGACATGGCTTCCGGCAGATCATAAATAACTGCATGAACAACAACGCCTGCATTGCGTTCTGTATCTCGAATCAACTGCTTCAGCATCACGGTTAGATCAGAATACCTGTCCTCTTTCAGCATATGGACAGAGCCGCGGATTTCATTCAAGCTATGCCGCACAAGATCCTGGGCCTCAGCCAGACGCTGAAAGCCGCTGTCTATCTCCTTCTTCTGAAGCAGCCGCTTGCCAGCTTCAATCTGCAGAATCGTCGATGTCAGGGTATGCCCGACAATATCATGAATCTCTTGGGCAATACGATTGCGTTCCTCAAAAACAGTAGCTTCGGCCAACGCCGCAGATGTTTCACGCATCGAACGCTCCAGGCTACGAGTTCTTTCTACCACCTGATCCTCCAGATTTTTTTTGAGATATTGGATTCCCGAATACAGCTTGGCATTAGCGATTGAGATTGCGCATTGTGAACCAAGCAGCTTGAGCACATCGAGTCTGCTTGGAGTAAATACACCCGGCGATAGATTATTCTCTAAATAGAGCAGGCAAACCAATTTATTCTGATTCATGATGGGGAGACATAGAACCGATTTCAGTCTATTATTCCTAACGTAAGTATTACGTGTAAATATTCCTTCACTGAGTGCATCATGTAATACAACCTGTTCTTGTGTTCTTGCCGCGTAAGCTATAATCGCTGCCGGGACCAACCCCGATTCTTCCCCAAGTGGAACAGATTCGATATGCTGGGCTTCTGAGGTCCCATAAGCTTCCACCATCCATTTGCCGTCATGATCAAAAATAACAGCCCCATATTCTGCCCCAGCATTGTGGAGCATGATTCGCATCAGCGTGGCCAATAATCGGCTCATCTCCATTTCGCCGGATAATGCTTGGGCAGACATTACCACAGAAAGGGAATCCACACGATCGAGCCCGGGCTCTCGTTTAATATGCAGCAAATGGCGATGCTGCTGCTCCAGGTCAGCCGCTTTAGCCTTTGCGCCCCATTGCAGATAAGCCTCATAGGCCTCAGTCATATAGATTCTTGCCAGATGCATTTTGCCATGACGAAGCCCGTATTTACCATAACATTCCGCTGCCATCGCTAAATCGTGAATATGACCGTGGATCCGAGCGTTCTCAATGGATTGCTCATACAATGCTTCAGCTTGGCGGGGATCTCGCGATAGACGAGTTAACTCAGCCTTCATTAACAGATATTTATGCTGATAATTCCCCGGACAACGCCTGGCAAGCTTTTTCATTTTCTTCAAGCATTTACGCATTTTTGCCCGATATGTACGTTGCTCTTCAGCGTTATATTCCTCATACAACTGAGCCCAGACTAAACATTCATACATGATCTGCATGGGACTGTCTAGGCCATCTTCGCGTGATTTTATAATGGCCGCTGATTTGGCTAATGCCTCACTGGCTTCTCGGTATTCCCCAAATACATAGCCCGTCAAATATTGATAGATCCAGACCATTTCTTGTATAAAATCAAAGGTGTCCCCATGAACCGACTGTGCAAAAGCAGGCTCGCTAATCTCCGCGATGGGAAAGGGATCATCTATAGAGCGATAACCTGTCAAGCGAACAAGAATGGCCGCTGCTACAATAGCCTGCTTACAATGAAGACTGTTGTTATGGCGCAGCAAATCACCGGAATGAGTAATTAATCGCTCATAGATATCGCCGAGAGGATGACCAAATTGCAAAAGGGAGGCACAGTTGATCAACACATTCTGGTTGCCCTTCCATAAGTCACCTGATTCCAGTCCTACTTTACCAGCTTTCTCGGTAAACGTATGGAGCATAGCAGGATCATAATGCCGCCAGCTATCGTAGCACATGGCGAACGCGGCTAAGGTTGTCATGTGCTGTTTCGGATAGGGTTCGGATAAGCTGAACGCCAGCATGGCCCATTTGAATGTCTCTTCATCATTACGGAAGTAATAATATTGAAACATTGCATAACCTATGAATCCAATGGAAGCCTCCGGAGTCATCCCATAATCAAGCGTTAATTCAATCATGGTGAAGGAAGAAGCAAGCCACCCTTCTCGATTGACGTAAAAGCAAGCATTGCTTGAATGATCTAAAGTAGACATTGCGATTCTACGTGCTTCATCAGTCATTGGAGGTAAAAGAGTAAGCGATTCGAGTGAGACCTTCTTGAGTCTATGCCGCAATCGTAACCATTGAAGCGTCAATTGAGCATAACCAGGATCAAATTGATGCTTCACTTTCAGTAACGATAAGGTATGCTGGCCTAAGGAGATCACCTCTTCATGGTTATCATTACTTGCTTCCAACTGCACCTTCATTACGTAGACGTAAGCCTTATCCATATTTGTCGTAGCTTTATCAATTAACAGATGGAATAATTCATTAGCCGTATCAAAATGGGAACATAAATATTCGAGCTCCGCCCTCTCACGGAATACCCGGAAGGTCAGCCCATAATGCGCCTCCCAGCTCTGCTCCTCTAATAATGACGTTGCCTGAAGCATATATTGCAAGGCTGTCTCATGTGCGGTTGTTTGCTTCGCTTTTATCCCTGCCTGTAAGTTCAGCTCTACTAGTTGAAGCCTCTCTTCAGGGCGGTCTAACCATGTAAGTGCCTGATTCAAATGATGGACAGCTTCGAATAGAGTCGTTCCTTCACTAAGCGGGCCTCGGCCTAGCAATAACAGACCAATCCTCCAATGCAGCTCGGAACGCTCCTCTTCGGAAATAAAAGTATATGCTGCCTGATGAATGCGGTTGTGCTGGAACTTATAATGCGGATATTCCTCCCCGTTAACGGGCTGCAACAAGCGCCCATGTACAGCAACCGCCAACGCATCGTTCAATGTCTCTATCGGTGTCTCCGTAATATCAGCAAGTGTACGTAAATCAAATAGGCTGCCTATAAATGCGGCTCTGCTAAGTGCATATACCGTCTGTTCAGGAAATTGCTGCAATTTACTTGAAAGGTATGAAGCTACGTTATCGGGTACATTCAATTCAGTAATACGCTGGAGATCCCATTTCCAGCTTCGAATATTCTCATCAAATTCCACTCGCTGATCATCTATCAAATCTTGAAGGAATTGCTTAATAAATAACGGGTTTCCATCTGTCTTATGAAGCAGCACGCGCGCCAGCTCGTCCAAGTCAGCTGCCTCGTAACGCATAACATCAAGTAGCAGTTGTTTTAAATCGGTGAGTTCAAGCGCTTGTAAAGAAATTCTGCTCATCGCTACGTTGCGGTCAATCAGATGTTTTTCCAGCCTACTGAGCGGGTGCAGCCTTGTAATCTCCCGATTGCGATAGGAAAGCACGATTAGCAGATGAGTCGTTGCTGTATCCTCTATAAGCGAAGTGAGATATTGCAGCGACGTATCATCAGCCCATTGCAAATTATCCAATACCAAGATCAAAGGATGATCCTCATGAGGAAAGAGTTGAATAAATCGGCTCATGATTAATTGAAAGCGATGCTGAGCTTCCAGCGGTGGCAGTGGAGGCACGGAGGGTTGAAGGCCAATCAAGAGTTCAAGCTTAGGAACAAAATCGATCAGCAACTGACCGTAATTGTCCACTGCTTGTAGAATACGCAGCCTCCAAACCTCCACCTGCAACTTTGTTTCCATCAGCAGCTGACTAACCAACTCTTCTATGACTTGATGCCAGATGCCATAAGGGAGTGAGGTATGTCGGGATTCGAATTTGCCTCTGGCGAAGAAACCATCCAAAGAGACTGTATTTGTAAGGGTCTCCTTCAGAAAGGTTGTTTTGCCGATACCACTCTCCCCGCTAATCCAAACCGTCTCTACGGCACCTTGTGATGCTCGTTGCAGTGCTTCTCTTAAGCTTTGTTGCTCAAGATGTCTTCCATAGAAGCGTCCTGATACCATCCAGCGCTCTGGGATATCCCAGCTTCCTAGTGGAAAAGGCTCAATATGCCCGGATTCTTCTAGACGGGATAGACATTCCTCAAGATCCGATTTAATGCCGAACGCGCTGGCATACCTCGCTTCAGGCATTTTCTCCATGCATTTACCAACAATATCAGAGACCGATAGAGGGATAGTGGGGAACCTGCGGTGCAGAGGCTCAGGTGTATCTGCAAGATGACGATATACAATATCAACAACATCATGCAGCTCAAAGGGGCGGCTGCCCGAGAGACATTCATACAGGATGATCCCCAGCGAATAAAAGTCAGAACGGTAATCCGGTTTGACTCCAGTTCGTCCCGTTTGTTCTGGAGCTATATAAGGAAGCAGAACATCGGGCCGACCGCTTAACGGTGACAAAGGACTCGTGGTGTTTTCGGTAGAACACATTCTTATATCAATAAATTTCACTTCAAAAGTAATGGGATTTACGATTAGATGAGCGGGGGTTAGTTCATTTAGTGTTATTTTTTCACGATGAATTTGCATAAGACAATCAGCAATAGCTGTAGCGATTCGAAGCAGCGCTGGAAGACCCAGTGAATTAACAGGCATACGCAGGATCTGCCCAAGGGTACTCCCCTCTATATCTTTTAAGAGAAGGACTGGTCGGTCCGCCATAATTTCCAAACTGTACGGCTCTATTGCACCACGACCGCAAAGTCGCTTAAGCATGTCATACTCATGACGAAAAGCATCGACCATGGCAGCTCCCGGGTATTCTCCTATTGTTGTCTTAGCGATAACCCTCAGGCCGTCCTCTTGACGTAGGAGTCTGTATAACCTGATATCTGCGGTATTATCTATCAGATCTAAGGTTTGGTATCCTGGCAATTCAAACATCAACAGCACTCCCTAATTACAATTAGACAGAATACTCAATCTCGCAAAGTAGTTAAAGCCATTATAACATCTGATCTTGCCGTTCTACTCATAAGACATTTCATATTTCGTTAATCCTATCGCGTTTGCGCACAATGCCGCCTGTGTCCGGTCAGTAACCTGCAGCTTCGCTAAAATCTGACTGACATGCTTCTTCACCGTAAATTCACTGATAAAAAGACGTGTGGCAATCACTCTATTGCAAGCACCTTGTCCAAGCTGAATCAGGACTTCCTTCTCTTTTGGTGTCAATTCATCTGTTGGACTGCTGGCGCTCATTCGCATCTTTTCTTCCATTAGACCAGGATCATAATATTTTCTCCCTTTGTACACCAACTGGATAGCAAACAGTAATTCCTCCGGCAGTGCCTCTTTCAGAACATATCCGTCTACCAATACTTCTTCAGCCCTCAAAAAATCCTCTCTGCTCGCAGAGGAAGTCAACAGTATGAATTTACTAACAATGCCGCGGGTACGTGCTATCTTAATGACATCCAGTCCTGATTCATCAGCAAGTTTAAGATCAATGAGGACAATGTCTGGCTTTGTCTCTTCAATCACATCAAGTGCTTCCGGACCATTCGTAGCTTCACCGGCAAATTGCATATCCGATTGCATTGCAATGACAGATGCCAGCCCTCTTCTAACTAAAGGATGATCATCTACAATGATGATTTTCACAGAAACACCTCCCTCTAAACCGCATACATTATTTACTTCTTTGTATAAAAAGCTTCAATTGGAGTATTCATTTAAATTTGGCGCATTTCTGATTAAGTATAGTTAAAAGACTACACCGCTTATAGTGAGCGTTGTCATTTCTTTTGTCATATGACAAAATGGATATTTTTACATAAAAACCCCTCATTTAAAAACTGGCGAACCATGGTTATAGAGACCACAATCCGCCTGCTTTCTTGGGAATTTAATTATTATCAATAAAAGAAATGATTTGCACGAGATTACCTGCGACTTGGTAAGTTAACCCCAGCATGTAAGTTCCTTTCTCCTCGTTTGATAGGTCAATAGTGAACACATCCGGATTAGCAGCCCATTCCTTCATATCAAACACAATTTCTTTAGATGTTCTAGTGTTTCTTACTCCAGCCGAATTAGGGATCACTTTGCTGCCATCGAGCCCTTTCACCAGATTGGCCACTTCAACTACAGGTCCCTTAAATTCTCCTACCTCTACCATTTGTGGGTCGGCCAATAAGCTCGTTAGTTTAGTTAATCCTTGTAATGGGGAGAAATCTGTAATTTCATTTCCAGTAATATCAAGTGTCTCTAGGTTCTTCGCGTACTGCAAACCTTCCAAGGATCCGGCTCTTCTGGTTTCGCTAGTTAACGTTGTAAGGTTATACATATCACCTAATGTTAATTCTCCAGTTACGCCCAATGTAGTCTTGATCGAAGCACTTAAATACGGGTCCGCCACAGTAATTACTTGCGTAAGATCTATTTGGACCAAACCTTCGGTTGCTTGTTGCAACGCTGCTACAGCTTCGTCTACTTCACTTTGCGTAACAGAAGAGTTAGCCAACACTGTCTCTGCTATCGAGAGGCTGGACGTAAATGCCGCGATGCTCTCAGGTGTGAAGCCTTCTAGAGAAATTGCTTTAGCCGCTGCAATCGCCTGTTCGAGATCTCTAGTGAATAAGTGATCTCCATTCGCGAAATGTAGTTTGGCTCCACCCCATGCAGCATGGTCAGATCCGTTGCCATTTCCCCCGTCTGTGACGACTAATTTCAGTTCTTTTGCTTCATTAATATCCAATTCGATGAATTTCTGCGGATCTCTCGAACCCATGACCCCACTATCGAATTTCTTCTCTCCATCGACAAACACCTCAAAGCTCACCGAACCAACAGAACCGTACATTTGTCTATCTACACCTACATAGGAAGTGAAATAGTCCGCGTTTTTGTCGCTTAGATTGTATACAATCGTCGAATTAGAGTGCGCTCCAATTCCTCTTTCATAGGACACTACCTGATTGTTCTCATCTGTTAATCTCAGCGTATTTGCACTAATAGATTTATCCTTCAAAGGTGCAGTATAGCTGTTCTGAGTAGAATTCCAGTCGTAATCCGTCAGGTACGTAAAGTCCGTCATGTCTACTACGGCTATAGTTCTAATCTTCGTGGTCGTATTTCCATCACTATCTGTTACTGTGTAAGTGATTGGATACTTTCCGGCCCGGTTGAATTTAACTTGCTCTTGGCCTGTGACCTTCACTTGAGCCGTCAAGTCACCGTCTTCCGAATCCATTGCCGAATAGCTTTCACTGATATCAATCGCTTGGCCCACTTTGGTTGAGACAGATTTAGGTATGGTAAGCTCTGGTGTATTGTTCAAGATCATAAACTTCGCATCAGCAAAATCACCGTGATCTGAAGCATTTCCGTTACCTGCATTATCTAACACCAGCTTCAATTCACTTACATCCTTAACAGGTATCCGCGCAAGCTTGGCTTCTGTACCAAATTTCATCAGTCCGCTGTTATAAACCTCTGCCCCATCGGCAAAAATTTTGAAAATTACACTGGAGTTGCTTTGCTCAGGGATATTTCTATCAACCCCTACATACGTTTCAAAATATTCATAGTTTGCACCTGCCAGATTATACACGATTTCAGAGCTGGCATGGGTTCCTAAGCCCTTAGCGAACTCTTTGACCTCGCCATTTACCAGCAGCTTAATCGGATTGTTAGAGCTAGCCTTATCTTTTCGAACCACATTATAATCCGTTTTTGCCGATTGCCAATCTATATCACTCAGGTATTTACTAGCGCTGTATACAACAATCTTTCTGGCCTGCACAGCGGAGTTCCCATCTGAGTCTGTAACTGAAAACTCGACGTTGTAAGTCCCTGTTTTGCTTGATGTGAATCCATTTGAATGCACTTCAACGGCTCCAATTAAGTTACCATCTTCCGTATCAAAAGCTGTTACATCGCTCAACACATCAAATTCGCTGTTCAGCTTAACGAAGGTTGTCTCTTCCGGTACTGTAATGGTAGGTTTGCTTGAATTATTCGAGAACTTCGCATCCGCCCATACCGTATGGTCTGAAGCATTGCCATCCTTAGCATCTGTTGTAACCAGCTTCACCTCTCTTGCGCCAGTCACAGGGATTTTCACAAATTGATGTTCTGTTCCTGCCCGGAAAACATCACTCTCAAATTTCTGTTCTCCATCCACATACACTGCAAAAGTAGCCGAGGAAGGTTTCCCTTTCATGGCTTGATCAATCCCAATGTAGCTTTCAAAGAAGTCGTAACCCTTACCTTCAATATCGTAAACTACCTCAGAGTTGGCATGAACACCAATCCCTTTCGCGTACGTCGCAGCCAACCCTTGGCGAACAAGGGTTATGATTCCCCCGGAAACGGCTTTATCTTTCTTTAATTCACCCCAGCCTACAACGACTGACTTGGCATTGAGATCGGAAATATAGGCGTAGTCGCTCGTTACCGTAACCTGTGTGGTTTTCGTTTCCGTAACCCCTTCGCTTTTCACTTCATATACAATTTCGTAGTTGCCTTTTTGCGTTACATCAACGTTATTGGCTTTCAGAGAGACATCTGCAGTAATATCGTTTCCTAGATAGTTAGCCGCTTTTACATAGCTCATCGGATCAAAGGTTTGATTAAGCTTTAAAGTGAGCTGATCTTCAACAGACAAGGCTGGCTTAAAGGCTTTAACCTGTACGGGCTTCAGTGGGTTCAGCTTTTTATCATAACCGACGATCTTGTACGTATAGTTGATACTCGCATCTACATTCTGATCCACAAATTGCTCAGTTCCTGTAAAACCAACTAACACATCATTTCTATACACTTCATATCCTAAAAAGTCTTGCTTAAGCTCTTTATCTATACTGAAACTTAACGTGTTCGTTCTAGCCGTGGTGTTAGGTGTGATATTAACCTTAATGGCCAGATTTTTATCCGCTATTCCAGTTCCCTCATAATTAATCACCGAGTTATTTAAATACCATAACTTTTGCGGTGCCGGATACTTGGCTACTTTCGCTTTTGTCTCAGGATTCACAGTGAAGCCATGTCTGGCAAAATAGCTGCTTAAATCTAATCCCAGTACTTCGGAGGAGAACTCCACCAAATACTGCTGCTTAGAATTGTCACCGTTGGTAAGGATGACCTTCCGCTCCCGATATAGCTTGGTCAGCTCTGTCCAGTATCCGGGATGTGCCAGCTCCAGCTGCCAATAGGCTCCGAGTTGTGCAAATAAGCCCTGCTGATTCATAACCACTTTGTTTTCTTCGAGGACATATTTATAGATATCTGATTCATACGGTATACGATTATCTATCGAATTCGCCGCGACAGACATAAACATAGACACCATATTATTAGTTACTTCGCCATATTCCCGTTCACCCATAGCCAAGCGATGCCCGATTTCGTGATTCAGTCCCCAGCCCGGATAAGCTTTGTTAAAATCACCTAACATGGTTCCTACTGTTCCAAGTTGGATCCCTGTATGATCTCCCGCTGCATACATCGCACCATAAGGCTGCATCAAGCGAATATTCTCACGAATTAGCTTGGCATCATGAATCTCGCTACTGCCATCCAGGCCATAGAAGGCAAAAATACTCTTCATCCAGGTGTCATACCCAGTTACGGTGTCCAGCGGGTTATTTCCTTGCGTAATATATTTGTTGTACGCCTCCGTCGCCGTTCCTGTGAAAATAACATGATCGCTGGCCAGTTCTACCACATCTATGAGTTTACGATCTTGAACATTTGGATGAGCCGCTTTATCTTCGTCCAGTCTTTGTTTGTATGTGATTAAGAAGGTTTTGAATTGTTCTGGATCCGTGGTCTTGGTCATAAAAGGAATCTTTTCTAAACCTTCGAAGCGGATCAATGGCGCTTTCCCTTGTTCCTCTGCTGTATAGGGATTTACGATATAAACGGTGCCGCCCTTAGTCACTTCATGTGCATAATAACTATTCATAGCAAATTCAGGAACGGTTATAATGTTCTTACCTGGACGCAATTGCACACCTCTAGCCCAAACATTCCAAGCGGCCTCTTGTTGAGAAAAGACTAAAGAAGGTAGCTTATCGTTAGAAGCTGCATCCACATAAACGTTGATCGTATCTCCAGGCATTGCAACGAGACCTGTAGGCTGGTTGTTCGTACCAAAACCAATTCTCAGGTTTTCCTGCGCATGCTTTTTCATATCTCCACGTTGTTCCGCCTCAATGATGGTGCCTTCGGTTTGAACTTCACCATTCACTAGCCTCTTAGCTAAATCCAAAGAATCTTTCAGGATTGGATAGAGCGGATGTACTTTTGCCGCTTCTTCTAATTCGTTGATTGCTTCGACGCTATTATAAGCAGGCACAACCGCACTCATCGTTCCATCTGTGAAAATACCATTTACAGCTTCGCTTACTTTATCTTCTGTATAAAATCTAAATTCAGCCGCAAAAGGTCTGTTGATATTAGCTTTTGTGAACTTAAATTTTAATCTTTTAAACTTCGTCGGTTCGAATTTAAATTCCAGAAAGTCATTGGTACTAATCGCGGTTCCGCTAGATACAAGTTGGAAGGTCTCTCCTTTACTCGTCTCTGATGCATAGATTTCAAAAGCCTCTGGGAATCCTTTGCGGTTATCTCTAGCCAAAAAAGCCACTCTGTCCAGCACTTCCGCTTGCGCTAGTTCAAACACGACTTCATTCGTGAAGCTTGCATCATTGTTTTTGTTCGTTTCCCAATGCGTAGTGGGCTGGTCATCCAGCATATATTCAGGCTTCGTACCTGGGTAGCTTCCACCGTTCACCGTTACTTTTGATACGTTTGCATTCGGCATTCTATAAGCTTGGCTATAGGCATTTTCATAGGCTGTTCCATACCCTTTTAGCTTCGAAACCTTGGCTGCCGTTGCCTCTACCTGATGGTTCTTCAAAAGGATCTTTGCATTCTCTATCTCTTCTTTAAACTGCGCATACAGTGGATGTGCCTGCACTTCATTCTCTAAAGCTGTTAATTTCTCTGTCGTATTAAAGGCAGCACTAACTTGGCTCAAGGTATCATCTGTAAATAATTTTTTCATTTTAGCAGAGACACTATCCTCTTTATAAAAAGAAAACTCAGCCGCACTCGCCCAATCTTGGTTCGCTTTTTTGAAGACAAATTTAAGTCTCTTAAAAGCCGTAGGTGCGAACTGAATCTCCACTACATCACCGGTTGAGCCTGTATATTCTCCAGAAGACACGAGCGTAAAATCACCCGCATCGGTAGTGGAGCCGTAGATATCAAATTCTTGAGCAAAACCTTTACCTTTCGCACCGGATTGCCTAGCCGCGTATACCATTCTATTTAATTCAGTGGACTCATTGAAAACAAACACAACCTCATTCGTAAACGTTGAACTATTCGGTTTGCCAGTCTCCCAATGCGTGCTCATATCCCCATCCATAGCCTTAGCTATAGGCGAGCCTGAGTAGTTGCCACCGTTATTTGTGATGGATTTAATATTTGCTGGATTCATTCTAAAAACCTCATTATAGGCATTTAGAGCATCCTTGCCGTACAGCTCAAACGGAATAACCGAGGCGTTGCTTAATAAGTTAACCTTACTTTGCGCCACTGTTTTTGTTACATTTACCTTGCTTGCCTCACTTGCTAAAGCATAACCTGCCTCACTCGAAAAACTGGCCAACATGGCCGCCGATGTAGCGATCGCAATCATTTTCTTCATCTCTTCTTACCCCCAGATGTCATATGAATCTCTCCAGTGCCCAAAAATGGGCACAAAAAAAACTACCCCAAAAGAGTAGCTTGATTGCGTATAAAGTCGCCTAAAAATTAAGACTTAATTTTTATTAAACCTTAACAAGCATAAACGCCTTCGGCGTCCTTATAAGGACGGTAAGCGTTTAAGCGAGAAATATAAGATATTAAGTATAGTTTTATAACTTATACTTTCTTATATTTTAACAAAAAGCGTTACGCACTCTTTGGCAGCTGGCTGACAATAGTTATGATAACCTTAGTCCCTATAGCTTTGCGTCCCTACATTTCCATAGGTTTGCCTATGAAGTTTCGAATACATTCAAAGAGTAACATAAGCCTAGATCTGATCGCATGATTAATTGGTATGAAATGAGTATAGGTAATTGCAATTAGTTTTTCTTATGTGATAGATATTATTTATCGACTATCCCGGAAGAGAAGGACATCCTTTAGGACTGTAGGTCTACTTAACTCTCCGATCCAAACAAACCCCGGAACCAATTCCACACATCGCCCGTGACGGGAATTAATCCGAAACCATGTTCGCCAACTACGATTACACCATATGCCCATTGTCCGATAGCTATGGCACCCCCAGCGATCCTGCCTATCGCTATCGCACCAAACGCCGTATCCCCTATGGCGATGGCCCCCAACGCTTTTTCCGCGATTGCGATCGCTCCTACAGCCACGCCTGCAATCGCAATCGCTCCCACTGCGAAGCCAAGCCAGCTAAGTGCTATTGCTCCGATCGCTAACCACATTCCCAGTGATATTGCTCCTAAGGATAATACGCCCACGCTTATCGCACCTATGGAAATCAAGCCAACAGCTACATCTCCAATAGCGATTAATCCAACGGCTGTCTTCACACGGGGTTTACCTCCACGGCCATACGCTTGACCTGAGTATCGCCCTAGATTACTGCGAATACTGATGACCGGAAATGAGGGAGAAGGCCATTGATAATCAATCTCTCGTCCATCAAAGCCCCTAGAATCCGCCCAGCGCGTTACAAATTGATGCCATTTCATATCTATCCCGTCCCCCTTTTCAAATTACCTAAATTATACAACCCCGGGGGTTGGCTGTACTCAGACTCTGACCTGAAATTCATCTCATCCTCTGGACGGATATATACTCATTAGGATTACTGTTTGGGAATAGGATCAGGCTTTCCAAATAAATAGCCCTGAAACAACTGATAACCACTCTGCTTAAGCCATTCAAAGTCCTCTCTAAACTCCACACCTTCTGCTAAAGGAACGGATTGGATTTCTAAAGCTTTTTCTAAAAATTGCTTTGCTATTTTCTGTTTGTTCAGATCGCTGGACACACCCTGAACATATTTCATATCCAGCTTCATGTAATGGGGTTTAAGCTCCAATAACATCTCGATCGTGCTGAAGCCCTCACCAACATCATCTAAAGCGTATTCAAATCCCCGATCCTTGTAATATGTCAAAATAGCTTTCAAATGAGCGAGATCATCCACTTTCTCCGTCTCAACAACTTCAAAGACAAAAAGAGAAGGATCGACGCCTAATTGATTGGCCAGTTCAACGGTTGATCTTAAGCAGAACTCTGGAGCGTAGATCGACGTTGGGATAAAATTAATAAACGTTTTTTTATTTAAGGGTGCAGCATATTTTACAGCCGTCATTCTACATAACCGGTCTAAAGCATATAAACGCCCACGATTCCGTGCCGCCGCAAAAATCTCATTAGGATAGATAAGAGATCCGTCTTCTTTTTTAAATCTGGATAGGAGCTCGTATGCAAAAATCTCTTCCCTTACGTTCACAATCGGTTGGAAGTAGCAAGTAACAAGACCCTTAGTGATAACCTCATCAATCCACTCCATATCAAGTACAGTGGGTAATTCGGATAGAGGTCTCCATGTTTGGTCATCTATACGGAATTCAACCTGCTCCGACTCCATATGGTCATTACAGAAATCCAGAAAATCCCGCACCCCAGCCTCCTTAATTGTAATCACATTTTCTTCCACCTTATGTATCGTATTACTTCTACTCAAGTGATGAATAACCTCAGGTAAAACCCTAAGATTAAGCTCACCATGAGCCTTGATTTGAAAATTCAGCTCTCTTACTACACAATGATTACAAGCCACATTCATAACCCCTTTAATAATCGATTCTCTGAAAAAGATCCCGGAACGGCTCTTCTCAATCGAAATCCGTATACTCCAGTAAATACGCCGGGTCTAACACGGTGATCTGCTGATGTTGAATCTCAATAATCTTTTGTTCTTGCAGATCTTTTAGCACAAGGGTAGCCGTCTCCCTTAACGTTCCGATCATATCACGCGCTCTCGCATCATGAAATTTCATTTCATATAATAACCGATTCGATAAAAATAAACGCTCCATTTGCAGCAGCATCAATTGATCCTTAATCAACGGGTAATCGGCAACCATCTGCTTAAAAGGCTCATGTTTAATCTCAAATAATACAGTATCATTCATAGCCACCGCAGACAGCACTCTTATATTGGAGGGATGGATCACTTCCAGATCGCCATAATCCCCGAATAGATAATGTAGGCATGATCCACATTCCATAGTTTTGTATGCCAACATACTGATAATAAATCATCATCCTGTTATATTCTATCGTAACGTTGTCACATAGGCTTGATGCCAATACGATTTACATAAGAGATCCATTCAAGAAATTCCGAATTCCCTTTTACAGCTTGAAGGGAACAGACATTTTAGAGCAATTATAGCAAAGAGGATGTATCGTTTATAAATAACAAAAAAAGCCTCCAATTAAAGAAGCTTTTCACTCAAATCCATAATATGCGTAACGCGATTTCTCCCCTGTTCTTTAGAAACGTAAAGCGCTTGATCAGCTTTTTCCAGAAGAGTGATGTCTGTATCGGTTGCTTCAAAGGTAGCTATGCCAATGCTTACCGTAATGCTGCCAATCTCCCAAGTGGAGCTGGCTATGAATTGTCGTAGACTCTCAGCTATAGCCGTGGCATCCGATGAATCTGTATTAGGCAGCAGAAGGATAAACTCCTCACCACCATACCTAGCTACGATATCTTCTTTACGAGATTGGGACTTCAGGATACTCGCCAATTTCTCCAGGACATAATCACCCATCTGATGACCGTAGGTGTCATTCACATTTTTAAAGTGATCAATATCTAGAATACATAACGAAAAAGGCGCCTGATCACGGTGATACGCTGCAATCTGTTCTTCCAGCTTTTCTTGCAGGAACCTTCTATTCTTTAATCCAGTAAGCTTGTCTGTAGTAGATAGCTCTACTAAAACGGCATTCATCTCCAGTAATTCAGCTTGCTTTTGCTCGATTTCCAGGTGGATTTGTTTGAGCTTTGCCAGCGCCTGATCTTTTTCCCAATATGCCTCTTCTATTTGCTTCTTCGCAGATCGTAACTCTAGCTCATAATCAATACGTTTGCCCATCTGTACGAGAATACAATCAATGACCTCTACACCTTCACATTCAAGGCGTCTACCATTTAACAAGTAAGGCACGGCTTGCCCCTTGCTGTCCTTCAAATTGATAAATAGCTCTTCTACATGTCCATTCAGATTGATAAAAGGATAGAAGTATGAATGAAAAATAAGCTTGTTGGCTGTAGACATGATAGATTCAAAGTGTTTATTTACCAAATCAACCTGTTGATATCCCATCCCATCCAAAAAGGTTTGATTCACATCGAGGATCATTCCTTCATGGGTAATGGAAACATATCCGCATGGCGCATATTTTAACCGGTCATCCATTGTCTAAATATCCTTTCAACACCATAATCTTCTCCATCTCACCCAAGATACTCATTAATCAAAGTAATGGTCTCCTGGGGATGGCTAATATGTGGATAATGGCCCTTGGCCTCCATTAACCGGAACGTACTATTATTCATATGTCTATGTAAATATTCTCCTACTTCTATAGGAACGATACTATCATCCGAGCATTGCAATATGAGTGTAGGCACTGTCGCTTTAGGCAGATCTTCTCGATGATCCGAAAAAAATGTAACTTCCGCAAATTCTCTAGCGATAATAGGGTCGGCCGAAATAAAGCTTCGTTCCAGCTGTTTAGTCAACATTGGGTCAGGATTATTCATCGCAAGTGGAGCCATAAAGCTAGCCCAGCCCGCGAAATTCATCTCCATCATATCCAGAAGCTCAGTAATATCACTTTTTTCGAAGCCCCCGAAATAAGCATCTCCCTCATTTAAATAACGTGGGGAAGGTCCGATCATAATCATTTTATTAAAATAATCCGGCCGCTCGATTGAAGCAAGCAAACCGATCATAGAGCTAATAGAATGGCCTATAAAAATAAGATCCTTGAGTTCAAATGTTTCGATAACATCTAGTACATCCTGTACATAACCATGGAGAGTATGATATTTATCCGATGTATATGCGCTTAAATCTGAATGGCCTGAGCCTACATAATCAAATAGAACGATTCGATACTTTTTCTCAAATGATGGCGTGATAAACTGCCACATGCTTTGATCACACCCAAATCCATGCGCAAAAAGGATAGTTTTTTCTCCTGCTCCAATGACTTTTACATGATTCCGCACCATAACATCGTTCATTTCATATAACTCCTCTATAGTTAGCATTCTCTCTATTTTGCAGGGTTCCCCTGGAAATATCAAGCGTAGAAAAAACTCCGCTAGATTAATCTCTAGCGGAGTTTTATGTAGCCTCCCGTTTGGGTCATCATTTGGCAAAATGGTAGCGTGCTGGGGTACCTCTGCGTTTAATCCGATCACATTTTGTCCGAAAAAATTGGTTAGCGGACCGAGTAGACCTTAAATGCGCCATTATTCCACATTTGAATTGCTATCGGACTCCACTGCAGCTATTGGCGCGAAAACACAAAATATGGGCCGATTTATATGAAATAGCGTCTCTGGAGTCCGAATTCCTTCTCAAAAGGCTGAAAATTTGCGAATAACATCATCTGGGTCCGTAAGACTCCGTGGATAAACTGTTGAGGCAGAGGTAGACAACCAACATTTAGAATGCGGAAGTCCAACCCGCATCAGCAGCGATGATAGCTCCGTTTACAAAACTGGAATCATCCGAAGCCAGGAATAACGCAACTTGTGCGATTTCTTCAGGTGTACCTACACGAGGGATCACAGCCTGTGTTAATTGCGTACGGCTCACGCCGAATTCATTTATATTTTTCATTGAAGCACTGATGTTTGTGGCAGTAGCTCCTGGTGCGATAGCATTACAACGAATCCCTTTGTTGGCATACATAAAAGCTGTATTTTTCGTCAAGCCTACTACAGCATGTTTAGAGGCAGTATAAGTTGCTCCCGCATGGGCACCACTTACGCCACCTGTAGAAGCGGTATTAACGATAACCCCTTTTCCCTTTTCCAAAAAAATAGGCAGTGCTTTACGAGTGGACCGCATTACACTTTTGGTATTGATATCAAAGATAAGATCCCATCGTTCATCTGTAATATCACCAACTGGCTCAAAGCCATCCATAATCCCTGCGTTATTCACTAAAATATCTAGCGTGCCATATTCTTTTACAGCGGTATCAATCATGCTATCAATATCTCCAACCAGGGCAACATTTACTTTCAGTGCCTTAGCTACTCCACCGTTACTATTGATCCCTGCGGCTACTTGTTCAGCACCTTCTAGGTTCAGATCGGCTACAATCACTTTTGCCCCTTCTTTAGCGTACAACTCTGCGATAGATTTCCCCATACCCGATGCCGCCCCAGTAACCACTGCAACTCTGTCTTGAAGTTTCATGTTGGAAGTCTCCTTTACGTTTATCTATAATGTAAATATCAATATATAAAATCTCTTTAACGCTTAAAATTTATACTACTCAAGTTTAATCCTCTAAAATTTAACTATCAATATACAAATGAGACACCAAATGTTCATAAATATATATAACGTGGGATTCTGTTCAAATAGGATTAGAAAATAGACAGTTAGGTGGTCTTCTGTTGCTTAAAAATAATCGGAGAACTAGCAAATCGCGTAAAGAGCTTAAAAACGCATTGATATTACTCATGGAAAAAAAGAATTTCCGCACCATTACGATAACCGATATCGTTACCCTTGCCGATTTAAACCGCGGAACCTTCTATAAACATTATCAAACCAAAGAAGAACTTCTAAATGAGCTAATTGATGATGTGTTGGAGGATTTAATTAAGGCTTATAAAGAACCCTATCTTCATACCGATAAATTTATAGTTAGTGAGCTGACCACCTCGAGCATCAAGATTTTTGAACATGTGGTCTCTTACTCTAATTTTTATACCATCATTATAAATTCCAATGTTCTGCCAGGGTTCCAAAATAGGATTTGCGACCTCTTAAAGGAGCTCACCAAGCGGGACTTAGTCGCAGTTAATAACACTAATACCAATGTAAATATCGAATTGTTTTCCAGTTATACCGCCTATGCTCTATTTGGATTAATCATAGAGTGGGTAAAAGGCGGATTTAAATATACAGCTAACCATATGGCAGAGCAGCTGATTGAAATTCTGTCTTTTAATTCACATAATGTGATCATCAACACTTCAAATCAACCGATTAAACAGAATTCCATCCCTGTTAACGGCGACTAATTTATCTCAAACTAAAAAAAGCCACTCCAAAATGCTGGAGTGGCTTTTGAATGCAATTTATAACCTAAGGTCTTCTGTTTCCACCACCACCGCCACCTGGACCTTGATTAGTGTTTGCGGTTGTTACTCCGGATTCATTTAGCCAAGTTACGCTGCTTGTAATTTCGAACGCTACTACTTTTGTTCCTCCTGTATATTCACCATCCGTATACAGTCCGTTCGCTTCACTACCAGTCGAGGTACCTCCCGAGTAGAGGGTGTAAGAACCGCCGTCCTTCAGATCCGGTGAACTAATCACCACCGTTTGATAGCTCTTCGAAGGAGCAAAGGTCAGGATCGAGTTACCTTCGCTGTCCTCTAGATGAACCAATGTTCCAGCCTCCTGGGTCTGAGGGAAAGTCATGCTGACTGCATGTTGGCTAGAGGTGTCAGACGGTGCTTGTGCCATGCCCGAACTTCCCGCAGCCACCAAAGTTCCTCCACTCTGTTCAAAGCTACCGTCGAAATCAAGTGCACCGTTACCGCTATTGGTAGGTCCATTAACAATAACCGTGCCACCCGACATTGTGATGGAGCCGTTCGAATCCAGCCCGTCACCTGAAGCATCGACCGTTAGTGTTCCTCCACTAATCGTTAGCATATTGCTAGCAGAATCGCTGAATTGATCCTGCTCCTGAGGGCCGCCGCCTACAGTCGCCTCATCGTTACCTCCTGCTACATTCACTCCATCATCAGAAGCAACCACATGAGCTTCGCCACCGGAAATCTCGATGTTTGCTCCTTCAATCCCTTCGTAGCTCTTCGTAATATCAATTTTACCACCAGATATCGCCACCAAAGCATCCGCATGGATTCCATCGTCGCCAGTTTTGATGTTGAATTCTCCATCAGCTATAGCAATGTTACTGTTGCTGTGCACTGCATCATCAGCAGAATCGATGGTAAAGGTTCCGTTGTTTACGCTAATATCTCCTCCAGCCTTCAAACCTTTAGTACTTGGTATTTCCGATTCTGTAGTTGTTGCCGTTGTTGTCGTTGTTGATGCTTCCGTTGTTGGTATCTTCGGTTTTGTTTCTGGCATCGTCTCTGGTTTGGTTTCAGATGTTGAGGTTCCTGTTGTTCCTGTTGTTCCTGTTGTTCCTGGTGCTTGATCCCCTGTTCCCTGACCTCGGCCACCTCTCATGCCCATACCTTGCCCTTGATCACCTGTTTTCACTTCACCCTTCTCGTTGCCCCCACCCGTAACTAAGGTGTATGTTCCGCCATCTATTACAAGTGAAGTCTCAGCTTGAATTCCATCATTACCAGCCGTAATATCAAATGTTCCTGCTGCTATTGCTATGAAGCCTTTGTCCGTCTCAGTATCGTTGGTTGATTTCATTCCATCGCCTTCTGCCGTTATGCTGATATTTCCGTCTTGTACAGCGACAAGATCTTTACCTACAATCCCGTCATCGGCAGCCTTAATTTCAATAGTGCCACCCATAATTTTCAGATCGTCCTTGCTCGTAATTCCGTCATTATAGTTAGCGGAAACAGACAGCTTCCCGGTCCCATTAATCGTTAAATCCGCTTTACTGAAGATAGCCGCACTCGGTTCATCTGTAGTTTCATCGGCATACACGTAAGTTGCTCCATCAGATACGGAGTTCTCCGTCCCGTCTTCCAAGGTAATGATCACTTTCCCCGCTTCTTTAATATCAATTGCTGCACTATCGCTGTTCGTGATGTTCACACCGTTCAGTACCAAGTGCACAGTACCTTCATCCTGATTATTAACTACAATCTGTCCATCACTCAACTTACCAGACAGCACATAAGTTCCTGCTGCAGTAATTGTCACTGAGCCATCCTTGGACTCAGCCCCGGTGCCGTCAACAAGCGCACTTGTTCCAGCCAAAGCAATTTCCGTCGATTGGTCAGCCGTCCAAGTTGTATTAGAATCCTCTTCATCGAACGTCACCAGATCGGACAATTTGGCGCTTGCCAGTTGTACTCCCGTAGCAGCCCCATTCTGAGTTATCGTTGTTCCCGAGGCTGCTACTGTACCCGCCGCCGCTTCAGACTGTGTTGTTGTGGCATTGGTACTGCAAGCCGACATAAGTAATGCACACAATAGCAAGATTCCTACTTTACTTCCGGTTATATATTTATCCATTTTTCATCCATCCTTTCGTTATCTTAATAGTCATTAGCAGTTGGAGTCATGGTCAGAGACAGGTCTAAATTACCGTTCCGGGTACGAATCGCATCCAAAAATTCCTTCTGGTTTACAGCCTCACCCAGCGTTACAGCGTAGACCAGTTCATATAAACTGCCAAGCTCAGTCGTTCTAATCTTTTTAAGCTCATACCCAACGTTATATTTATTGAATACTTCAGCGAAGGCTTCCTCATATCCCAGACTCTCCGGGATGGTTACCTTTAATGTTTTTTGCGACGTTGTTCTTACACCAAAGTTAGTCCGGTTAAGGATAAACATAAGGGCGCATAGGATAAGGGTGAAAAAAACTGCATATCCAAAGGAACCCACTCCACAGGCAAGTCCAGAAGCCATGGTGAACAGAACAAATGTGATATCCTTCGGATCGCCCGGCGCACTTCTAAACCGAATGATGGAGAACGCCCCGGCAAGACTGAAAGCTCTGGCAACATTACTTCCGATAAGCAAAATGATGATGGCCACAATTACGGGCAGCAGTACCATAGTTAGTGTGAAGCTTTGCGAATAGCCGCTTGCATTGGTCTTCATATAGGTGTAGCTAATGATCCCGCCAAGAGCAATAGCTATAAAAATAGTTAGCAGTGCGTTGGTAAACGTTAACTCTGTACTAGTTGCTACGGTAAATAATGAATCAAGCATAGAGGGCACTCTCCCGTTCTGTTTTACTGTTCTTCAGCATTTTTTTATATTCGTTGCCGTACTTGGAGAAGCTTGTACGGTACATTTGATGCTCTGAGAGCATTTTGGCCAGCCAGACCGGAATCGTGTTCTCAGCTTTTACTTCCATGAGCCACTGCCCCGGCTCCAGCAAGGGTTCGCCATGAACACCGTGCTCCATCTTCAGATCGTACCGGCGGCTGCGAATATTTGTATCGAATGTAATTCTTAGATCGCGATTGTTTTTACAGAACAACGCTTTTCGGTCATAAGACAGATACACCTTGGGCTGCAAATCATAGCGTGTCAGAAAATATTTGATCTCTTCAATCACCTGTTTATTCATGTAATCCTTGAATTCCGGTTCCATGCCGGTGGCGACAAAATCATAAGCCTCGTTTAATTTGAGCGACGTTCTTCTTTTATTAACAAGACCAAATACCTTCTTCTTGATTTCCAGATACACCTTCGTATCTTGATTTGGAACACCGTAAGCTCTTAAACGAAGCTTCTCTTTGTACTTGGGCTTCGCAAGACTGTTACGAATCAGGGTGTTGTGCTCCGTGTCATAATATAAGTTGGTTATGGAGTAAAACTCATGTTGCTTGTTGAAATCGTCTAGTTCCATGTATTCAAGCAATTGGTTATAAAATTTATAGTAGGCTTCGTTGTCCAACAAATATTTGTTCTCATAACGGTTGAATACCTCAATCGCCATATGTGATCAATCCTTTCTGTTTATCGTTGTCTCGTGTGCTTATGAATGTATCTTAGATCCCAAACCTTTAATGAATCTTAAATGGTTTTACAAATTATTGATTATCTTTTACATTCCCTTAACACAGGTGTAAGTCGTAACTGCGGTGAATGTTGTTCTTCCGGCCGCTGTTGTCTGCAGATTTCTTGATTTCAAACTGCTGTTCGCAGTCACTTCTATCTCAACCTTCATTAAGGTTCAATAAAGGTAATCCTGATATAATGACCTCAATAACAAATACTGGTTCTATGTAGGGGATGGCAAAACCATGAGAATATTAATAGTAGAAGACGAGCTTCATCTCGCTGAAGCCTTAACTCAAATATTAAAAAAACATAATTATTCGGTGGATGCAGTCCATGACGGCAGGTCGGGTCTGGATTACGCACTGAGTGGAATCTATGATTTGCTGCTGCTCGACATCATGCTGCCTGAGATGGATGGGGTCAGCGTCCTCAAGACGCTGCGGAAAAAGGGGATACCCACTCCCGTTATCCTGCTTACCGCAAAGGGTGAAATTACAGATATGGTCACTGGGCTGGACTATGGAGCTGACGATTATATCGCCAAACCTTTTTCCTCGGAGATCTTATTGGCAAGAATAAGGGCTGTACTAAGACGTAAAGGCGAGGTGATACCAGATGATGCTTTAAAGTTCGGGGATATTGAACTGAATACATCCAATCTGAAACTTACCGTGGGTGGCAAAGAGATCAAGCTCAATCTAAAGGAATGTGAGCTATTGGAGCTTCTGATCTTGAGGAAACAAGCTGTAACCTCCAAAGAACAAATTATTGAGAAGCTGTGGGGCTTTGATTCAGATGCTGAGCACAATAATGTAGAGGTGTATATTTCTTTTTTGAGAAAAAAACTGACCTTCTTAAATTCGACCGTACGCATTAGTACGATCAGAAACGTAGGGTATGTATTAGAGGTGACGACCTGATGTTCACGAAGCTCAGAAATCGGTTTCTTATTGTTAACTTAGTCACCATCTCGGTGATCATGCTTGTGGCCTTCATCTCCATATATGTAATTACGTACCGGGATGTCCAAAACGATATTCAGATGGATCTTCACAGAATCATGGAAAACTACAAGTCTCCCGGTGGTGACACAGGACGATTAGGCAATACCAAAGGGGGAGCCACGTTACCACGTGTGGATAATAAACGTACGGATAACGGAACACCTCCTCCAGAACGCTCAATCTCATTTATGCTGAAAATAGATACAGCGTCCAACCTTACGGGGAAAGATTCCAAATTTACTATGGACGATGAATTTTATAATACGGCTCTGCAAGAAGCACTAAGCGCCGGTAAAGATACCGGAAGGTTCACCTTGGATAGCAGCAAATGGATCTTCAACATCCAGCATACGAATGATGGGGCGATGCTTGTATTTCTGGACATCACTGCAGAGCAAAAAATCCTCACCAATCTAATCTATACCTTCTCTGTAGTTGGCTCAGTGATGCTGATTATCTTGTACTTCGCTAGCCGCTTTTTTGCTAATCGTTCAATTGCGCCGGTAAAGGAGGCTTTTGAGAAACAGAAACAATTTATTGCGGATGCTTCCCATGAGTTAAAGACGCCGTTGACTATTATTAACACCAATGCGGATGTTCTCCTGTCCAACAGTGATGACACCATTCACAATCAGTCCAAGTGGCTGCACTATATCAAGTCGGAAACAGAAAGAATGACCAGCCTGACCAATGATCTGTTGTACCTGACCGAGATGGACGATTCCAGATCGAGAATGATTTAT
Source organism: Paenibacillus sp. FSL H8-0175 (assembly GCF_045040615.1). Lineage (NCBI taxonomy): Bacteria > Bacillati > Bacillota > Bacilli > Caryophanales > Paenibacillaceae > Paenibacillus > Paenibacillus sp. FSL H8-0175. The sequence goes on from NZ_CP150299.1 coordinate 7,014,585, forward strand.
TCGAAATTCAATCTGAGCGACGTGGTTGAAAATATCATTTTAACGATGGAAGCTGTAATCTTTGAGAAGCATATCTCCCTTGAATATGACATCGAGCCTGATCTGACAGTGCTAGGCAATAGTGAACAGATCAAACAAGTGATTATGATCCTCTTGGACAATGCTGTAAAATATTCGAACCCTAAAGGTTCAGTCACCTTATCCCTTAAAAAACAACATAATGACATGGTGTTAGCGGTCACCAATACGGGGGAGGGCATTGCGCCGGAGCACTTAGCGAGCATCTTTGACCGATTCTACCGTACAAATGCTTCCCGGGCGCGTAAACAAGGGGGATATGGCCTAGGGCTGGCGATTGCCAAATCGATTATTGAACAGCATAAGGGAAAAATTTATGCCAAAAGTTTTGTCGGCGAGTCCACCACGTTTTACGTACATCTTTCATAACTACCAAGTAAAAAAGACTCAGACCCTGTTATCTCAAAGGTTTGAGTCTTTTTATTTACTTTACACTTCGCCCCAATAAATTTCGGTATTATAATCAAAAAACACTTGCCCACCCCGATTATTTCGTTCAAAAATATTCCGCAGCTCAGCCATCATATTCTCATAGCTTGGATCTCCGGGGACCGGAGTGTAGGAAGACGATCGAAGACGACCGCTTAAGCCCTCCAAATCAAATACCTGCTGATTGCTAAAATGCGCTACTTGCATCTGTCCTTTCTTGAAAAAGGAACTAAGGATCTCAGGGGTAATGTTCTTATGATTAACTTGAGTGTAGTTCGTCCCGAAGGTCTGCAGCAGCTGCTCATATTCCTCCAGAAATGGGGTACCGTAAGTAAGCCGGGAATTCCATATCAGAATAACTTTTCCACCCGGTTTTAGAATCCGCTTGAATTCCAATTGCGTTGCGTCCCTATCAAACCAGTGAAACGCTTGGGCGCATACGATAAAGTCCATGGACTGGTCGGATAATTCTGTATGTTCAGCAGACCCCGGCGATACAGAGAAATGGTTATCCTTTGCGAAATTCTCTTCCGCAGCTCTACGCATTTCCGGATTGGGTTCAACGGCAGTCACACGACTCCCGCGCTCCAGAAGTAATGCTGAGAATATTCCTGTTCCTGCACCAATATCAGCAATATCACAATTTGGTTGGAGCCCAATAGTATTGTACAAATAATCAATGGCTTCTCCAGGATAGCTCGGCCGATATTTTACATACGAATCCACCCGATTAGAAAATATTTCTTTGCTATTCATCCTTCGTCTCCTCCTAGGCGCTCAGGTTCATATTCACTTAATTTACCTTGGTAAACCAATCGCAGCCGATCACTTTGGCGAAAATCATCCGGAGTAACGAGTGCGGGCAGCTTATTCCATAACTTAATGCCCGACCGCTCTAGAATTTCCGCTACAAATTGCGAACAAAAATAAGAGTTGCTGAATTCGACAGGCTCCTTCAGGGCAATGCCAATTACGCCGAGAATATTATAGAGATACTTTTGACGGCTTCGGATAAAGACTTGCAAGACCCGCTCCATTTTCTCCACTTCGCGGGCTGTAACTTGAAGTTCATATAGGACACATGTTGTATTTGGATATTTGCTAAACGTACCTGTCTTAATATCCTCCTTCACAAACCCTCCATTCAGGGGGTTGCTCGGATGCTTTCTGCCAAAGCTATACAGCTCGGAAAGCTCCCGATTAAAGGAGATCGAGGCATGATTATAGGGTGCTTTTGTATAGCCTTGAATGAGCTTCGTAAAAAGCGTCCCGGTATTCGTCAGTAATATAAAGACCGATGGATCTGCTGCCATTTACAATTTTCCCCTTATCAAGTTTGAGCGTTTCCTTCATAATAACATATGAACCCATTAATGGAATCTACTCTAGGACAAGTTGGTGATCAATTATCGACCGCTCTTTATTAACTATAATTCTTATCTTTGCGGCCTTATCGGCCATTCACTTGATGTATGTAGTTATAGGGAAGCTACAGCCAAATAAGGATTATACGGGCATTGGCTTTCGTATCAAGACGTGGTGGGGAATGCTTTTTATCTTTTGCCTAGCTACCCTATTTAATCCCGTCGTCTCTCTGCTGTCTCTCATGGTGCTCTGCTTCTTTGCACTGAAAGAGTATTTCTCTATGATGAAATCACGAAAATCGGACCGCAGGCTATTTCTGTGGGCTTACTTATCCATCCCGTTGCAGTTCTACTGGATTTATATCGAGTGGTACGGAATGTTTATTGTCTTCATCCCGGTTTATGTATTCTTGCTCCTACCGCTGCCCAGAATGATTAATAAGGGCACGGTTGGTTTTATGCGTAGTGTCAGCTCCACCCAATGGGGGCTTATGCTGATGGTATTCGGACTTAGCCACTTGGCCTACTTTCAATTTGCTACACCGGAGTATGGAGCGGGGCTTGTGCTTTTTCTAGTAGTGCTAACGCAGCTCAATGATGTGGTCCACTATCTCGCATCACTTTATGTAGGGAAGCGGAAAATAGTTCCCACCGCCAATCCGTATTTGACTTGGGAGGGTTTCGCTTTCGCATTTGTCATCACAACAGGAGTTTCCTATCTAATCTATCCCTACCTGACGCCGCTCAACCCAATCTTCGGGTTACTGTCAGGCATGTTGATCAGCTTGAGCGGCTTCTTTGGCAGTTTAACGGTTTCCGTGTTAAAGCGGGATCTGCTAATCGGCGATGGCGATAAATTCGTGGCATTGAAGCAAAGCCATTTAAGCCGGATCGATAGCTTGACCTACACTTCACCGGTCTTTTTTCATGTCATTCGTTATTTTTTCGACTTCATGTAGATCATCTGATGGGAAGCTTGAATCAGCCCCTCCATGAATGATTATGCAGTATCTTCACCATTTGTTCTTGCTGGCTGGCGAACTGCTTATATCGATGTCCGTTGGCGCCCGAGGGGTGGGGAAATCCCCATAAGCAGCGTTGTTTATCAAGCTCACCTGCGGACACAAGGAGTTGAAGTATACTTTCCACTGTTTTTCCTAAGGGAATAATTAAGGCCCGGCTCAGTATGTTCAGCTCCTCACGCAAGGAAGATAATGCCTGCGCCCTGAGGAGTGAATTTGAAAGTAGCTTGGGCTGGGCCCCACTATAATTTTTCTTATCCACGAACACGGGAAAACGCAATAAAGAGCTAGTGTGCAGGATCGTCTGCTGCTGAAATAGTTCTTCACAAGAGGTTAGGTTCAAGTGTTGATGCAGTTTAAGTGTATCTAACATATGAATTAACGTGTTCCGCATGGAGCCTGCGAATCTGGCCGCTTCCTTCGCTGTCCTACATACCTCTTCATCTGACAAACCAGCTTCCAGACTTATGATCGCTTCTTGTATCGCTATGCCCATTTGTGTGAACCCGGGCGTTAACCCTATAATGATCACCTTAGCAGAAGGATTAATGTACTCATTATGGGGGGCATAATACATTTCCACCTTGCCATTACGCTCCATTAGAAGCTTATCCACCTGCAGATCCTGTTTAGTTAGCACTGTACCCTTCGGGAGTGAGAGGATCGCAGATTTATACTGTTGCAGATAGGTAGAGAGGAGCATATCATCTGCCTCACAGGTCTCTATTTGTTATCGAACCACTCACCAGTCGGCCTTCGTACCAGACGGCTTGGCGCTGCGCTCTTCGGGCTACTGCTTCAGCCGAACAGCTGGCATGCAGCAGCACAAAGCTAGCAGTGTCGCCAACCTTTGGCCATACCTGCTCGCCTTTTGGATCAAGGGGTGTTAATCCTCCTGTTATAAATCTGAGAGATTGAGATAATGCCAATTCATCATTGCAGCCGTACAACTCCGCGTAACGCCCTGCCTTCTCCAGTTGATCTCCATTTCCAAAAGGGGACCAGTGATCGGTAAGGCTATCTGTTGCCAGCTTCACTTTTACCCCTTGGCTGTGCAGCATCGGAAGTGGCATCATCATTCTTCCAATAGGCACTGTGGATGCAATAGTCATACCCAGTGATGCCATCCGTTTAGCTACCTCTTCTGCCTCTTGCTGCTGAGCTCCTGCGAACCAGAACGCATGACTGACCGTGACCTTTCCTTGCAAGCCAGCTTCTTCCGTCAGATCAGCTAACCGCGTCAGTGTTTTCTTTCCCGCTTCTTTTCCATCATGTAAATGAATATCAATGCCGGCATTACTCATCACTGCTAATTCCACCATCGTCTGAAGTGACTTCTCGATATCTCCATCCACCGTATAAGGATCTACTCCGCCTACAAAGGTTGCTCCCTCTGCCAGAGACTGTTTTACCAGCTGTACAGAATCCGAGCGCAGCAGGCCATGTTGCGGAAACGCCACAATTTCAGATGAAATTTTACCCGCGAATGCATTTAATGCTTGTACAGTCGCTTCTAATCGTTGCAAGCCGCTGACAGGCTCAATATTGCAATGGCTGCGCACATGTGTGGCACCAAACCCCTGAATAAGCGTCAGGATGCTCTCTGCTTGTTGTCTCGCCATGGGCAGCAGCTTAGGCAATAATACCTTCTCTTCCTCAATCCGTTCGAAAACACTGGACGCAGGCTTTACCGCTCTCCAAGGTCCATCGAAATATGTTTTATCTAAATGGATATGTGCTTCTTCGAAAGAAGGCAGCATCAACAACTCTTTACAGTCGTATTTCGGGAGCTGGCTCTGAAGCTCGATGTCTGCTCCAACAACTTCTGAAATCTTATCCCCGTCAATGCGGAGATGACAAACCTTCGTATTCGTACCCGCTACTTGCCCATCCTCAATAACATAACCTTGTTCTAATCTTATATTGGTTAACCAATAAGAAGCATTCAACATGCTACCCCATCCTTTTCTCAACAATTTATATAGGTACGGACCGCTTTACTCTAAATGTTACCATAGCCCTTGCCATATAAAAAATGATTGAGAAATTTCAATAGCTACAGATCAATCTGACCCCTATGTTTGACTCTGGATCTAGCTTCTCTACTATAACTAACTTCCTTGTTCAGCAGTTCATCCATCCGCAGACACTTCAGACCCTTTTTATCCATTTCTTTTAAGACTTCTTCTAATCCAGTGATCATATTCAAGGGCGCTTCTTCATCTGCCCACGGTGTATCTCCGCTGTCGTGTAGAACAATGATTGAGCCTGGTTTTATTTTTTTTATTAAGGCATCCTTTAATTGTTCTGCACTCAGTGACGCTTTCCAATCTCCGACCATAACAGACCACAATACGATTCGATAAGATTCTCTTAGCAAAAAGAAATCCCCTAGATTGAGAAGCCCCCAAGGTGGGCGGTAAAAGATAGGCCGCTCTCCTGTAATTCGCTCAACAATGTCTGCTGTGCGATCTACTTGCTTCCGTCTATTGGTCCAGGGGAACTGGATCCAGTTGGGTGTATGAGTATAATTATGAATGCCGATTTGGTGCCCTTCTCTGTGCATACGCTCGATCAGTTCCGGATATTTCTGCGCTTTTTTGCCCAATACGAAGAAGGTCGCCTTTATGCCATGCTCTTTTAATAGATCTAGAAGTTCAGGTGTATAACAAGGATCCGGACCGTCATCGAACGTAAACGCAATTTCTTTCTCTGCACCTACCTCCGAGTGAACCCCCCATCCCAATATTCGGGTAAGCGCAAAAGGAACGATCATATAAAGAACAATCACATCCACTGCTAAAATTATGAAGGCCCACATTAGGAAGCCGCCTCTGTCTTACGCGGGGCAAACCGCGCTTTCAAGGACTGCTTGCTAAGCACAAGCATCATGGGAGATAACTTCTCTGTGCTGTCCTCTACACGATGTTTCCCTTCCGGATGCAGCATGCGAAGTAAAAAACGAAGGTATATCCCGAACCAGTGCCGCTGCCATTTGGACTTGATAGGACGCTGCTCAAACCCTATTCCATGAATAATCCCCCGGTGAAGCAGTGTAATCCCGGTTAGCGCGTTTACTTTGCTTAGTTCCGGATTGCTGTCTAGATCACGACTGATCTCCTTCATAGCCTCGCGAAGCATGCGTGCCGTACGAATTCCGGCCCGATCTGCGCCAAGCGTACGTGTCAGCTGCACAATCTGGCGATTGTCCAAATGAAGCTCACCCACCCAATCTCCCGGAAGTATCCGTTGCCCATCTTGGCAGACCAAACTTTCTCCGTGATATTTCAACACTACCAACTTACATATCCCATATCTACGCACGGACTGACTACGAAATTTGGTGATGACAGCAAATATGTTCTCCCACATCATCCAAAGGGATTGTGAGAATAATTTTATAAATGGAACTGAGGTTACCATCATTTTTCCTTCTTTCCTGTTTAAATTTATCTTCTAGCAAAATCCTTCACTAAACGCCGCGTATACCTGCCGATCATCTTTACCAGACTGTTTCCGAGATAAGCACCTATCCATAGAGACACTGCACCTAACAACATGAAGAAAAGTGAGATGTTGAATGTTTTATTTTCAATCCCAAATAGCGATATAGAGGACACATCTAATAAATACAGGACAGGTGACAACAAGAGAATAATAGGGGTCAAGTAAAAAAGAGTGGCACAAATGAGACTGACCATGCCGATTCCAAACTGCAACATCAACCCTAAAATCGCTCTCCAGTTATGTTCATCCAGAAACTCTGCCTTAACCCTTTCCCACAAGCTGCCTTCTTCTTGAGATCGGGTTGGAAGCGTGCGAACCGAGATATCCGTATAGACTTTAGTTCGAATTCGCTCATGCTGTAAAAAAGTCTCGGTAGAACGCAAAACATAATAAAGGATCGGGATCCCCACTAAGGTGAAGGACATCGAAACTCCAAAGGTAATGCCCACCAAATAAAAACAAAAGTAAAATAGCCCTGTGGCAAAAGTAATTAATAAGAAACAAAAATTCCTCACATGTTTCCGGATTATTTGATTCATGTTTTTCTCTCCCTCTCTGCAATAAAAATTGTTCATTTCTAAGTAACTCCTATGCTAGTGCTTTTGGTGTAAAATCGACCAGTGCCATAATGTCATATGACAAAAAAAACACCCTACTGCCTACTCCCACAAGGGAAAGCAAACAATAAGGTGCTCATCAATTTCAAATACTTCGGTCAGGATTAATCCGAAATGCCAAAAGCCTTCTCGACTGCCTCCTCACGGTTTCGTACCCCGAGCTTGGCATAGATGGTGGACGCGTAATTCCTCACCGTTCCATCGGACAGATATAGTTTAGCGGCAATAGTTTTATAACGCATTCCCTTCGAGAGGCATTCTAGAATCTCCAGCTCACGCGGAGTCAGTCCATATTCATTACTCTTCTCTGTCGGTGGCGCCTCTGAAGCTGGATGCATCTCATAGTGATCAATTAATACATTCGTAATATCGGGTGTAATCATCTTTACGCCCCGATGTACGAGACGTATTCCTTCGAACAGCTCCTGCGGCTCGGTAGACTTTAACAAGTAGCCATCTGCCCCGTTTTGCAGTGCTTCGACTGCCATATCTGCTTCTTGAAAAGTAGTCAGGATCAACACTCGTACCCCTGGCCACTTTTGCTTAATAAGCTTGGTCGCTTCCGCACCGTCCATGCCCGGCATATTTAAGTCCATCAGCACCACGTGAGGTTGTTCCTGCTCGCAGAAGCTTATCGCTTGTTCACCATTCTCAGCTAACCCATTGATCACAAAATCCGGCTCCTGCTCTAGAATAATTCGCAGACTATCCCGGATATAGGGTTGATCATCTACCAGCAATAAACGAATCGTTTCCTCCTGTATCTCTTCAAGCCTTGGTAAACTGCAGGTCACTAAGGTCCCTTCCCCTGGCTTAGAGTAGAAATACACTTGTCCTTGCAAGTTGGAGGCACGCTCCTTCATCGCATTCACACCAAATCCTGCTTTTAAATCTTCAGTGCCTAATCCATTATCCTGCACATCCAGCCGAATCAGCTTCTCTTCATAATGTAAGCTGATGACAATTTCACTGGCTTGACCATGACGTACAGCGTTGGTTATCGACTCCTGCAAACATCTGTATAATGTCATTTGGGCCTGCTTAGATACTGTATACGGCTCTCCGAATGTTCTTAAGCGAATCTTAACCTTGGAGAAGGTCTGGAAATCATCCACTAATTTCTGTAGGGACTGCATTAGCGTCAATGAATCCTCCGAAGCGCCCACATGGTGCAAATATCGCCGAACATCATCCAAGCCATTGCGGGTTAACTTTAACAAGGCATCTATTTTGTGCTCCCCTTCAGAAGTATTCACCTCCGAACGTAAAGTCTCTAGCCCCATAATAATTGAAGTATAAGAATGCCCCACCGTATCATGCAGATCTTTGGATAAACGATCTCGTTCTTCCAGAAGTGTCATACGTTCAACTTGCGAGATGTACTGCTCTAAAACAGCATTTTGCTCCTTAATAATTCTGCCCTGCTTGTGATTCACCACCAGTAAATGAAAAGCGAACCCAAGCGTATACACCAAACCCATGTTAACAATCATCGATACAGCATCCATTTGTTGTGACAATCTAGATAACATAATTGGAATCAAAATGACCGTGATCGGAGCTGTCCAACGATAGGACTTCTGTGCACTATTGCTGGCGATCATAAAAGCGATAGGCAGAAAAGTTACGTACGATTCAGGAAACAAAGCAGCCAAATATAAACAAAGCCCACCCGAAAAAAGGATCTCCGCTATCAGATAATACTTGTAATGCAGCTGCAAACAAAACCAAGGCACAGAAAAAGAGACCACGCCCCAAACAAACGCGATCCAGAAAGGAATCGTAAAATCCTCCGAAAGATAACACATGGTGACCAAAAAAGAAGTAGAAAAACAAATCCGAAACAGGAGGACGAGCCAATCGTACCAGAACCACTGTTTGACCAGATTAAACAAGGCATTTCCCCCTATATACTCTGCTGACTTAATCTTTATTATAGTGTAACCCCTTAAGGGCTCACTAGTTACAAAAAGTCATGAGTTGAGATGACATTTTTACTAATGGTGTAATTAGTGTAATTAATCATTCAATGCCCTCTGAATAAGCAGCTTTTTAAATCAAAACACAGACTGTATGATAGTACATATTATTTGTCCATAAAATTGTAGTAAACCAATTGAACCAATAGGACAGCCAATTCTATAAAGTATGAACACTATCGGAGGAATAATAAACTATGTTAGCCGCACTACTTCATGGCATTGCACTGGCCTTTGGATTAATTCTTCCACTTGGCGCACAAAATGTCTTTGTATTTAACCAAGGGGCCTCGCAGCCACATTTTAAAAAAGCCATTCCCGTTATTGTTACAGCCGCTTTATGCGATACCCTGCTTATTCTATTAGCCGTATTAGGTGTTTCAGTCCTTGTGTTTGCCATCCCCGTTCTGCAGACCGCTTTATTTGCTGTAGGACTTTTATTTCTTTTGTATATGGGATGGTCTATCTGGAAAAGTACACCTACATCGTCAGCGCAAGACGCAACGCCTCTATCCTCCAAAAAACAAATCCTGTTCGCGCTGTCCGTTTCTTTATTAAATCCACATGCGATTTTGGATACTATTGGCGTCATCGGCACTAGCTCACTTAGTTACACAGGCGTAGACAAAGTTGTATTTGCTGGCGCGACTATCCTAGTGTCATGGATTTGGTTCTTTGGGCTGGCTGTAGCCGGAAAAACCGTAGGACAAATCGACTCCAGCGGCAAAATCATGCGGATTATTAATAAGATCTCCGCGATCATTATTTGGATTGTTGCTGCTTATATTGCCTTCAAGCTTTTTTAAGTGGAGGAAAAAGAATGCTGTACACCAATTTGCCGTATAATTATGTCCAATTCACACCATAATGTACTAGAATTTTGACTTACGGCGCAGAATGAGGTACATTACAATTTGGACGAACAATTAACAAACCAAAATACTATAATGTTCGCATTTAGAGGTGTAAATTATGAAAGAAGTATTCGATTATGAAGATATTCAATTAATTCCTGCAAAATGTATCGTAAACAGCCGTTCGGAGTGTGATACATCAGTCACCCTCGGTGGGCATAAATTTAGATTGCCGGTGGTACCTGCCAACATGCAAACCATCATTGATGAGAAGATCGCTATCTCCTTGGCGCAAAATGGCTATTTCTACATTATGCATCGTTTTGAACCGGAGAAACGTACGTCTTTCATCAAAGACATGCACTCCCGTGAATTAATCGCATCCATCAGCGTCGGAGTTAAAGAAGAAGAGTATGATTTCGTCGAACAATTATCCAAAGAACAGCTGGTTCCGGAATTCATTACAATTGATATTGCACACGGCCACTCCGAAGCAGTTATTCGGATGATCAAACATATTAAACAATACCTGCCTGCCAGTTTTGTTATTGCAGGAAATGTAGGAACACCTGAAGGCGTTAGAGAATTAGAAAACGCTGGAGCTGATGCTACTAAAGTTGGGATTGGACCAGGGAAAGTATGTATCACTAAGATCAAAACTGGATTCGGTACAGGCGGCTGGCAGTTAGCTGCACTACGCTTGTGTGCCAAAGCTGCAAGCAAACCAATTATTGCCGATGGAGGTATTCGCACACACGGTGATATTGCTAAATCCGTACGATTTGGCGCTTCAATGGTCATGATTGGTTCACTATTTGCCGGTCATGAGGAATCTCCGGGTGAAACCATTGAAATCGCTGGGAAGCTCTATAAAGAATACTTTGGCTCCGCTTCAGAATACCAAAAAGGTGAAAAGAAGAACGTCGAAGGTAAAAAAATTGCGGTTGAGCATAAAGGGGCTTTAGCAGAAACCCTAAGAGAAATGGAGCAGGATCTTCAATCCTCCATCTCTTATGCAGGAGGCAATAAGTTAGAGGCTATCCGTAATGTGGATTACGTTATCGTTAAGAACTCTATTTTTAATGGAGATAAAGTCTATTAATTGAACAAACAGGTGAGCAGGATGACTTAGGTCATTCTTGCTCATCTTTTTTTATGAGAACGAGTTCTGCCGGTCTACTTTGGGGTAATGGTAAGAATAAACTCCTACTAGATCACAATAGAGAGGATTATCCTTATGCGGCAAGCTATGATTATTATTAACCCCTCCTCCGGCAAAGAAGAAGCCAGCCAATATGTCAGATATGCAACAAGAGTTCTAAGTGATAAAGACTACTCCGTTACGATCAAGGAGACGGCAAAAGAACTAGACGCCACTCGTTATTCCATCGCTGCTTGTGAGGAAGGTTATGATCTGGTGATCTCCATCGGCGGGGATGGCACGCTTCACGAGACCATTAATGGTCTTATCGATCAGGAACACCACCCAAAGTTAGGTGTGGTTCCTTTAGGAACGGCTAATGATTTCGCCCGTGCATTACAAATTCCACTGAATCCCGAAATAGCCATTCAAACCCTTGCCTCCTCAAATTTAAAAACAGTAGATATCGGTCGCTTAAATGACCGCCTGTTCGGCAACGTGGTTGCTGTAGGTTCAATTGCCGGAGCATTATCCTCTGTATCCTCCGAAGATAAAACCAAACTCGGCTCATTGGCATACTTGAAAGAAGGTCTTAAACAACTTACAAGCCCTACAGCCCACCCCCTTGTCATTGACCATGATGAACAAATATGGCAAGGAGACTCCTTACTCTTTCTCGCCGTATTAACCAACTCAGTCGGCGGGTTCGAGAATCTAATACCGGATGCTGCGGTTGACGACGGTCTGCTTCATTGTTTTATTATTTTGGACCTCAGTATATTCAATACCATTACAGCCAGTATATCTTTACTGCTGGGTACCCTTAAGGATCATAAAGACGTTGTCTATTTCACAGCCCACAATGTAAGTGTAAGCTCTCCAGAAACCGTAAGAACCAATGTAGATGGCGAAGAAGGTCCAACTTTGCCTATTACGCTAAGTGTTCTCCCTCGTCATATCCAAGTCATTGTGCCAGAAGTGGACTAACAAACAAAAAGCAGTCCGGAACTCAAAAAGTTCCAGACTGCCCTTAATTTATGGATGCCCCGATCCATATCTTCCTACTAATCCAATGACTAAGAAGTTATTTCTATTCCACTACAATAAATTTTTTGCCTAATAACCACATTCCGCCGCTAATCCCTAAGAAATAAATAGGCATCGTCAGTAATGAACCATTATGAAGAGCGCTCATTCCCCACGTCGCCAAGCTAACAAGCAAATAATAGCCCAAGCTGAATATCGCACCTGCTGTTCCTACAACATCCTGAAATTGAACAAGAGCAAGACTTAGACAATTAGGTAAAGCAATCCCTGCACCCATTAATAGGACAAACAGCGTTATTAGAATACATACGATCACTATCATATCCGGCAGCGAGTCAAGACTGCTTGCGATTGTTAATAGCAAGGCTCCGCTCGCCATTACTAGACAGCCGATATGGATTATTTTTTCTGGGGCATAGAGGGTTAATAATCTTTTGGAGATCATTGCGCCTACAATCGACGCCAAAGCCACAATAATGCCGAGAAAACCATAGACTCCTGGTGAAATCTGAAAGTGTTCAATAAATATAAAAGGAGCTTCAGCATAATAGCTGAACAAGATTCCGTTAATGCCTCCAATTAGTAATCCAAACACCAATACACGTGGCAATGCGAGCATTTTTTTGACTATAGGCAGAATAGCCACCTTTTTTCTCATGGAAACATCAGTGGTTTCTGGCAGCTTCCAAAAAGCATACATAAATAACAACACACTCATCATTACTAATGTAAAGAAAACCGCTCGAAAACCAAAAGCTTGATCCACCCATCCGCCAATTAACGGACCTACTGCGGGAGTAAAAGCAATGACCGCCGAGATTTGGGCAAACATAACATGCCGTTTATTCCCGGAGACACTCTCACGAAGAATGGTTTGGGTAATAATCGAACCTGTTGCTGCTCCAAACGCTTGTATAAACCGGCTGACTAACAGCAGATGAATGGATTCTGAGTAAAAACACATCAAGCTTCCCATACCGTATACAAGAAGTCCAGCCAGCATGGAAGATCTCCGCCCGATGAAGTCAGACAACCAACCCCAGCTAAAAACTCCTAAAGCAAATCCAATAAAATATATACTTAACGTTAACTGTACAGAACTATTGGTGGCCCCAAGTGCTACTGCGATATCCGGTAAAGATGGAGTGTAAATCGTCTCACTAATTTGCGGAAAAGCCACAAGAACAATCATTAAAAGTAACGATGGTGCTGCATATTTTTTCATCTTATTTTCGCCCTCCTACAAGCTTATATCCTCGAACAACTACAAGAATATGAGCCTAGCTAGGGAAATGGGGGCATCATTATGGCAAGACGACTATAGATCATCATGTTAGAAAATCACCTTTCATTGTTATGCTTTCATTTTTTTATAGGAGGGCTTACCCGAAAGATATCGGGCAAAGATTTGAGTTTCAATTATTCAACCAAAACATCATTATACACGGTAATAGAAAAGCTCTCAAACGAATCGCTTCGCCTGAGAGCTTATTTAGGTTAGGAATTTTGTTCTGATAATCCATGTATAGTTACGCCAACAGCGCTGGATTTCTTTTTGTCCTGAGAAGCATGTAGCTTTACCATCACAAATCTTGCAAACGGCTGTATCAATATACTTTCAGCGAACAGTGCAATTAGGAAATTTCTTGGCCAATTGGCTAAGAAGTGATTAAACGTTTGAGAACTCAACCCGTTTCCGATAATGTCTCCAATAAACGTCATACAAAATGACATTCCTAGTACGGTGAATAAGATACGGAATAGGATTTTGGCGTTGAAGCTATCTGTAGGTTGTGTGAATATAGCTGTCAGCTTTTCGGCAATACGGCCAATAACAACAGGCTCAATAATCATGACAATTACCCAAATGATCGGAAACACCTTAAGAATCGTTAAGGCAACCTCACCATTAAATTCTCCAACCCCTAAAATGATATTTATTGAGGACATAAACAGTACCGTCAGTGTAGAAATGATTGCACCATATAATGCCCCCTCCTTAGCGTTTCTTGGTAATCTTGCTTCTTGATTCATGATGTTCTTCCTTTCAATATTGTCGGTAATAGTTTGGCGATAGTTTTTAAGGGAGTTGTAGATTTTTGCGTTAGGCACAACATCATCGCGCCTTCGATCGAAGCCGTCATCCACAATGCCATCTCGGAGGCTGATTCCTGCGAATAACCTTCAGTTACAAGCTTATCGCAGTAAATTCGTTCCATGTTCTCATAGAGCAAGCTACATGCCTGGCGAACAGGTTCACTCACCGTAGCCATTTCACTGACAATACTGCTAAAGGTATATCCGGTAATCGTGCCCTCGGTTTCTAAGTTGTGAATCAACTTGTCGATCATGGATTGTATAGCTTCTAACGTCGATGGATGCTTTTTAAAAATATCCTCAATATCTATCGTAATTGCTTCATTTAAGCCCTTTAAACAAGCAATTAATAGTTCTTCTTTTCCATTTGGAAAATGATGATAAAGCGCTCCTTTGGTCACATTACAGGCTTTTAAAATTTCATTCACGCCTACATTTTTATATCCTTTTTGCTGAAAAAGAAGTGTCGCCGTCTCAATCATTAGCGATTTTGTATCCACAGTAACGTACTCCCCCTAACATACCAACCGGTCTGTTTGTTATTATAGCAATATAAAAATGATTAATGTAAGTCTTTTTTTGCTTTTTTTCAAAAAATATTTCATTATTTTCATTTATAACTGAAAACAGGATATGATCTAGTAAGTCTAGAAGTTAATGTGGAGTTCAAAACATAATTGTCGTTATGAATACAAAAGAATAGGGTGTATATATGAAAAAAAACGCCTTAGTAATTATGCTGATAAGCTTGATTACTTTAATCTTTATCGCAGCTTGTAATGGTAATCAGAAAAAAGATGACTTTTTGACGCCATACCTTACTCAAGAAAATAAATCTTTTTCAATCCTAATTTTATCGGAGAACGATCGTTTTTTTGAGCAAACTAAAGAGCTTGAGGATATTTACAAGGAAAATATGACTTGTATCAGCAAAGCAGGTGTTATCAAAAAAGATTCGAAAGAGGGCGACCGCTTAAAAGAGGATTTGAAGATCAACACTTACCCTTCATATATCCTATTGGACAATAAAAAAGTGCTGCTTATAAGCGAAAATATTGAGCAGTTTAAAACAGAGTCAAAACAAATCATAGAAGAAATTCTCAACAAATAATGCATAGATATTTAAGTGCCTACAGCAAAAAGGGCTCAGTTTCCTGAGCCCGCAAATACTTACCCTACTATGTTTTTATGTCTGAAGAATTGTCCCAACACTCCACGTTTTCCAGACCCTCTATGCTATCTTTATAAAAGACAGGGTCCTTCCCTGCCCGCTTCTGGCGCTTATAATCCTGCAAGGCGGCAAAGGCCACTTTAGATAACAAAAGGATAGCGATCAAATTCACGATGACCATGAAGCCCATAAATAAATCAGCCAAGTCCCATACCAATTGAACCTTAGCTACGGAGCCAAAAATAATCATCGCCAAGACGCTGTATCTATAGAATAGTAATACTTTTTTATTGGAGTTCAAGAATTCTATATTGGTCTCACCATAATAATAATTTCCGATTAACGTACTGAAAGCAAACAACAAAATCATGATCGCTAGGGATCCAGAAGCCCACGAACCAATATGTTCGCTTAATGCCGCTTGTGTCAGCTTAATTCCATCCAGCCCTGGCTGTTTATACGCATCGGATAACAAGATAATAAAAGCAGTACTCGAACAAATAAGTAACGTGTCTGTAAGTACACCCAGCGCTTGCATCAGCCCTTGTTTCACCGGATGACTAGTTGTTGCAGTTGCCGCAGCATTCGGAGCACTACCCATTCCCGCTTCATTGGAGAATAGTCCCCGTTTCACCCCTTGCAGAATAACTGCCCCAAAAGATCCCCCCGCGATTTGTTCAAATCCGAAAGCACTTTTCACAATAAGCGCCAGAATCGCCGGTATTTCCGTAATATTAATTAACATAATAATAACAGCAGCCCCAATATAGATCCCTGCCATAACCACAACAATATACTCGGACATTCTAGCAATACGTTTAACCCCACCAAAGATAACAGCCGCAAAAGCAGCAGCGACTACAAGTCCAAGAATCACCCGATTAGTGCCAAATGAATTCTCAAAGGCCACTGTAATCGTATTGGATTGAACTGCATTAAATACAAGACCAAAGGATAACGTGATCAGAACCGCAAATACCGCGCCCATCCAACGTTTTTTCAGGCCTTGCTCCATATAATAGGCGGGACCCCCACGAAATCCAGTCTTGTCCTTCACTTTATACACCTGTGCCAGAGTACTTTCAATAAATCCGGACGCTGATCCAATAATAGCTATGACCCACATCCAAAAAACAGCCCCTGGTCCACCTATTGCGATAGCAATTGCGATCCCTGTAATATTCCCTGTCCCAACCCTTGCTGCCATACTGATACAGAAAGCCTGAAATGACGAAATGGAATCTTTTGACCTTTCATTGGACTCTTTAAGAACCCTAAACATTTCTTTAAACATGCCAAACTGAACAAACTTCGATCGAATGGTGAAATAAATTCCACAAACAATAAGCAGAACCACCAAAATTTTCGACCAAAGAAAGTCATTTGTTGCACTAATCATACTGTCTAACATTTGTTGCATGTAAATCCGCCTCTCCATTGTGTCGATACCCAGTTGCTGAACCTTAAGTTACATAGTATTTTCAAATATAACAGCCCTTATTTCAAAAGCCAACAAAAAAAATTAGCCAGCAACACCATACCTTACACCGGTGTGATAGCTATTTGCCCATCTTCATCTGAGCTCACAAGCTCCTTTAGATTAATCTAGGTATTATAAAAAAATGAAAAAGCATCCGGTGGAAGAAATGTATGACAACAATGTATGCGCGTATTTATATCGTGGAGAACATTTGGTTTGATTTGATTTCAGGACGAACGAGGAACGAAGCTATAACATCAGCAGCACAACTAGTGCCCTTATTAGCCGCAAAAGATATTGAAGAAATGGCTGTCCTCTATCATGAGCTAGCCAGCAAAAATAAAATCGTTCTGGCTAGTCAAATAGATAAGGATCCCACCGTTGTTTTGGACCATCCAACTATGGGATCGCTTGAGACATCCATTCCCCGGGTTATCTCGAATAATCATAGGCAGATATTTTCGAGGTATTAATTAGCCACAGCTTTAAAATATTGGTAAACCTGATTTAACTTCTTATCATGTTTCCCTTTCGGACTCTCCATATTCCCAAACTCGAAAAACTTCACTTTCTTGATGCCACAAAATTGAAATAATGCTTTTCTCATCAGCACTTTATGGGAATTATTCAGCCAATATAAAGGATAAAGGGTCGGCCCCTTCATGCTGGAAATGCAAACCACAGACTTTCCTTTCAGCAGCCCTTCGGGGATGAGGCCACCCTTTTCTCTGTAAGCGAAATTAGAAGCAAACATTTGGTCAATATAACCGAGCAACATCGCGGGAGGACGTCCCCACCAGATTGGATACACAAACACAATTTTATCGGCCTGACGAATCTGCTCCCGATACTTCTCGAGCTTGGGATCGATATGCATGTCTCTTCTACGTTTATTCTCATTAAAGACCAGCACAGGATCAAATTGCTCTTCGTAAAGATCAAGGACCTCTATCTTCGTGATCTTTTGATTCTCATTACTTCCCTGAATGACTTTATTGAAAAAAGCATAACTTAAACTTTTATGATTCGGATGTGTATAGATGACTAAAACGTTCATTGCTCCACCTCTTTAATTATCATTTGATAACAAAATGGTATCACAACCGTTATTTAGTTGTCAAATGATAATTGTATTATGATAATTATTTTGTTAAGGTTTACAATAAGAGGTGATCCTTATGGACAAACAAGCGTTTTTTCAGAAAATTGTTACCTTTACGACAGCAGTCCATGAAGTAACATTTGACTTTACCAAAGATGTTAGACCGGAAGGCATTACGCCCGTTCAATATAGTATTCTGGAATATATTGCGGTTAGCCAGCCTGTTACCCTCAGCCAAATCAGCGATTGTAAGAATATCTCTATGCCGAATACCAGCCGTGAGCTGAAGAAATTAACAGAAAAAAACCTGTGTGAGAAGCTTGATGTCGCCGAGGACCGGCGTAAGCAAATGATTCGGCTGTCTGATGCTGGACAAGCGATGATGAACGAAGCTTTTGAACGGATCGGTGAACGTTTTCTGAACCGGATTAAAGAGGTTCCCCCAGAGGAATTAGCCGAGATTAACCATGCCCTCGATATCCTGCAATCTAAGGTGTTTAACACCCAGCAATGATCCGAGAAAAAGACAGCAGAGCAGCGGTTCCCCATTAATGGGAGCACCGCTGCTCTGTGTTTTGGGTCGATGATTAGCTGACTCAAGACCGATTATTGGCTAGTTAAAGCCTAACGAAATCGAATCAGCCTCACCTTCAGCTAAATCACCGAATCGTATTCGTCCACTGAGGCTTTCGGACCCAGATGACGTTATTGGCATGTTTTTAGCCTTTTGTGCGTAGTTTCGGACTCCAGCGACGCTATTCCTATGAATCGAGTTCATATTGGGTGTTTTTTATGCCAATAGCTGCTATGCGGTCCGTTGGCATTCCAAATATGCGAAAAAGCTACATTTAAGGTCAGCTGAGTCCGAAAGACGCTTCCCTAATAATCACCTAATAGAAATAGGCACTCCTCTTAAGGAATGCCTTGATTTGATTATAAGTATTCTTAGCCAGCGAAATAGACTATTTCACCAGTCCGCTGATAAAGGTCTCAAAATTGTCAGCCAAACGTGTGATTTTGTATTTGTTATCCCGATCTACATGAATAACCTCAGGTTCGCCATCATTCCCGAACTCGCGGTAATCCAGCATCACCACTTCATTCTCAGAAGGACAATCACAGATCACCACACCAACTTCAGGATAACGTCCATTTTCAATCACAGTCCGGCTTCCTGAAGCTCCACACAGCGACTTATTCTTATCTCGTCCAATTCCGAGGATACCAGAAATCGTAATAAATTCTCCTGTTCCCGGAATCGGATAACGATTGTTATGAGGAATTCCCCCATTATGTAACTTCATCATATCCACATAGGAAGCAGGCAGCTTAAAGACCAGCTCTTCTTGTACTGAAGTAATCAATGCATCTGAAGGCGGGTCAGAAATATATTCTGAGAACGCATACTCGCTGTCATCCCAGAAATTAGTGGTATCCAACGCTATTACAGGCTTCTTAGCAGGTTTGTTTACAGGCTTTTTCGCAGCTTTTTTAGCCAATTTACGTTTGATCCAGCCCAGAAACTCCAATGTGTCTTCATCATCAGGTTCCAGCTGATCGGCAATCGTAAACGCTTTTAAAGCTTCGTCATATCTTTTCAGATAATAATAAGAAACCCCGATACGGTAATGCCAGAGCGGGTCACCTTCACCCTCATCTTCAATGCTCAAATACTGCTCTAAAGCCTCTTCATATTGCCCGAGATTATTAAGCGCCCTGCCCAAATGACTAGTTAGAACATAATCTCTTTCCTCTTCAGGAATTTCCGTGATTGCATCCACGATTTCTTGAAATTCATCTTCCTCATGCCATTCATCCAATTTTGCCAATAACTCATCACTCATCATTAATACCTCCTATTAACGATCACTCAAAATACCTATTAGAAATTATACCATTTCTAACCTATGCCCAGCCAATAACGCATGTCCTAGCCCTATCAATCAAAAAGCAACTTCCCTTTTTGCTGTGAAAAACAGACCGCAGCGTTTATCTGCGGTCTGTTTTTCGTATACAGAAAACCATTTTAATTATGGTAACTATAATTGCTGCTTTCTATCCTGCCTTTACGACTGCATCCCGTTTTCGATCCTCTGCAGGAACTCTTCAACGGCACTATAGCCAAGCTGTTTAAGGTACCAATTGTTCGCAGCCGCCTCGATCAGGCCAGCCACGTCGCGGCCAGGCTGAAGCTGAATTTCAATATGCGGAATTTGCACGCCAAGATATTCTGTGAACTGGGGTTCGATTTCGAGCTCATTATTCAAGGAATTCTCCCGCCATGGTGACAACTCGATGTCGAGTACAATTCGTGTCTCTTCCTGAAAAGCTCTACGCCCGTACTGCCGTACAACATTGATCAGACCAATACTGCGCAGCGCTAGGAATTCACGGGTCGTTTCATTATGCGTGCCGAGAAGCGTCGCCGGTCCCAGCTTCTTAAGCACAACTACATCATCGGCCACAAACCGATGGCCTCTTCTAATGAGCGTGTGAGCGGTTTCGCTTTTTCCGATCCCGGACTTGCCTCTTAATAGGACACCTATGCCAGACACGTTCACACACACTCCATGAATTGAAAGTTCTGGCGCCAGCGCCTTCACCAGATAAGTATCAATCTTTGCGATGAACTCTGACGTCGTCTCTTCCGTCCGAAGTAGTGGTATACCTTCTTGGTCGCAGAATAAAGTCAAATAGGGAATCTCCTGCTGACCCGTCGTCACAATAAAACATGGGGGATGATACTTAACGATATTGCCAATATGTAACTTGCGTTGCTCAACGCTTAGCTTTAGCAGATAATTGATTTCTTTACGGCCCAATACTTGTACTCGCTTCATGGGGAAAAAGTCGAAGTAACCCACGAACTCCAGGCCAGGTCTATGTGTCTTAGAGCGAGTGATCTCGCGGTCCATGCAGCTAGCACCCGCAAGCACTTCCAGCTTAAACGTTTCCGTAAGGCTTTGAACGGTAATCGATTTCAATGTTGTTCTCCTCCTGTGGCTACGTATTTTGAATACGTAATACGGTTACCGGGATATATTCAACGACGAATAGAATGATTCCTGCAAAAGAAATAGACAGATCATGAGATATTAACAACTATGTTCCTTCAAGAAAATTAATGAGGTATATCTCCGGTTGTGTGAGAAAATCTGCAAAACTACATAAATCCGCGTACGTCTGATGTTCCACGTCGTAACAGCCTATCAGGCCTTTTTTCTTCGGATTCCACATAAGCAGCAGATCAGAGTAATTATCTATATCGGCTGACAGACGGAGCAGCTTTTGCCGGCCGATTTTTATTTCAATGGTATCAGTTAATGTGAAAAAGTCGATATATCTAATTTCATATTCATTTTGTGTTAGCTCAAGACGCAGTTTTGTTCCAGTAAGAAAGCTAACCAATTCATCAGACAATTTATATTTTCTCAGCTCAAACTTCTTATTCTCGATATCATGAAATTCAGCCGGCTCTAACGATTTCAAAAAGTCAGCCAAAGCTGTATTCTTATTGCTCACAGCAATGGTGTAAGGGCGATCGCCATCTTTTTCCGCCAAGGTAACGTCTGCGCCACGTTCAATCAAATATTGTACCATCGCTTGATTACCCATTCTTGTGGCAACCGTTAACGGAGTGGCTTGATAAGGATAGACCATATCGGAATTGTTGTAATTAATGTCCACCCCATGATCCAATAAATAAGCAACGGTCTTAAGGTCGTGATCTGACACCGCTTTGCGTAATACAGCCCCACCATGCTGCTTAATATCTAATCCTAGCTCATGTATGAGCGGGATATTGTTTTTGTTGCCATAGTAGGCCTGCGAATATGCACCTGACTTGACCTGATTAAGCTTGTCCAGTTTGGCCCCTTGTGCTGCAATATAGCGGACGATATCTTCTTTACAATAGCGAACCGCGAGCAAAAAAGCCGGATTATTCTTCACATTCAGATTTACCCCGTGCTGTACCAGCAGCTTTATGACATCCATTCTCTCTGATATAAGCGCCAAATCTAACGGGGTTAACGTGGTATATTTGCTAAGGACGATGCCCTCTTCAATATCCCAGCCTGCTCTAATGGCAGCCTCTAATTCCGGAATATTTCCTTTGTAAATATGCATGGCCATTTGCGGCAGTTCCTCGAACTTCCCTATATCCTTCAGACGGATCATCTATTATCCACTCCTACTTCAAGTATTATGAAGAGTATAGAGAACCGTATAGTAAAAAACAATCCAAACTAAGGATGTTGTTCTAACAAATAGTCCTCATAATGTTCAGATCGGTGAGATTATTGCTGCTATTTCAAAAAATAAAAAGAAGCTCCGTAAATTCACGAAGCTCCTGTTTACAATTTATGATGGTAAGTAAAGTTGAAGCAGCCTGCTGTTGCCAGCGAGAAAGCTGGCTATATTCCTCTTTACCCTTGGATGTCCCGTCTCGCCTCTTGCTCGGCAAGAATCTCGTTATCTTCCGCGTTATCCCGCGTCACTTTCTGAACGCCAATAGCGCTATAAGAAATCAAGAGAATAACAGCTATGTAATACCCCTTTACATTTAATTCAAATGGAGCATTGTAAAGGCCAATAAAAAACATCGCATACCCGATAATCAAACCCACAAAAGCCATAATTGTGAAGGCCCCTGTGTTTCTCATCCTGTGTTTAGGGTTATCCAAACGAAATTCTTTATCCTCTGTATTGTCCCTAACCACCTTTTGCACAACGATACAGGAAATCGTAATTAACACCATACAAAGCAAATAATACCCTTTTACGTTTAGCTCCCAAGTGTCGTTGTACACTCCCAAACAGAATAGAAAAAGTCCTGCCCCCAATGCAAAATACGATGCCCCCGTAAAAGCAGCCGTGTTGCGTTTGCGATATCTCTGATTCATCTGATAATTCCTCTCCCACTACAGACTTGAATGATGATATATCCTTCTCCACTATACCGTGGAACATCGGTAAAATTCTACCATGAATCAGGTTGTTTTAGGGAATTCCAGGAATTTTTTTACTATACAAATATAAAATAACGCAAACACCGAAAGGACGGTCTCAGTCCCATACAATATAGGACGAAAACCGCCTCCCGCGATCTCTGCAACATAAATTAGAAAAATGCTACTGCCTTTCCTGATCCACCAATTGCTGCTGTGCGAGACGAATCATTTCGCGGACCATCGATCCACCAATTTTACCGCCGATCTGGCCCACCGATTCTGTGCTCAAATGACCATTTTGACCGCGCTCCAAAGGGACACCCAGTTCTTTTGCAACTTCGTATTTCACATCATCAGGCCGCTCCGGATCTACATCATACCCCTCGCGCCGCATCACTTCCGCTTTAAAAATTTGCATTCCGCGGCTGGCTCCCGGCACTGCATATTTCCTGTTCCTTCTAGACATCCTTATCCCCTCCCAAACCTGTTTTAAATAACATGCCCGGAAAGCGGAACCTCAACCCTTATTGACTTGCCCCGATTATTTCCAAGCAGGGCGCCGTTGCAACGCGGCATTCGTAGCACGCAAGGTTAAAGCCCAAAATAAAAAAGCCACAGCACTAACAGAAGCTCCAAGCCAACATACCCCGTTCCAGCCATAGTGAGAATAGATTTGAGTGGAGGCAATCGATCCGGTAGCACTTCCAATGGAGTAAAAAACCATATACCCTGCGGTGAGCCGACTACGTGCCTCCATGCGCAAGGTAAGTATTATACTTTGATTGGTGACATGCACCGCCTGCACTGCCAAATCAAGCAGAACAATACCAATGACCAATGCCAACAGCGACTGCTCCGTAAAACTGATAAACCACCATGAAATCAACAATAGAAGTAAAGCTATGCCTGTCGTTCTCTGTCCATGACCCTGATCCGCTAGCTTTCCCGCCCGTGCAGCAGCTAATGCTCCCACAATTCCCGCCAGACCAAATGCCCCAATTGCAGTATGTGAAAGTGATAACGGCGGAGCACTAAGAGGCAAGACCACAGAAGTCCACAGAATACTGAAAGCAGTAAAAATCAGCAAAGCCAGAATAGCGCGGATACGCAATACTCTCTCTTGTACAAACAACATAAACACTGAGCTAAGCAGCTGAGCGTATGACAGTGTTTTTACCTCACGTTTCACATTTGGCAACACCCTAAATAATGTACACACCATACAAAGCATTAAAGCAGCAGAAAAAAGGTATACGGAACGCCAACCTGCAAGATCTGTAAGTATTCCTGAAATGGATCGCGCAAGAAGTATTCCAATCACAATTCCACTTGTGACCATGCCTACGACTCGCCCGCGTTCGGCAGGGGCAGCCATTGTCGCCGCGAACGCAACAAGCGTCTGCGTTACAACAGCGAGTAGTCCCACTGAAGCCATACCTACGAATAGTACCGTGCTGGAAGAGGCAGTACCCACGATAATCAAAGCCACCACAGATAATAACATCTGGCCGATAATCAGGCGGCGCTGATTCAGTAAATCTCCTAGTGGCACGAGCAGTAACAGCCCTACTGCATAAAAAATCTGCGTGATAGTAATAAGAATACCAATGGTTGAATAATCAATACCAAATTCTTTCGACAAATGATCAAGCAACGGTTGAGCAAAGTAGATGTTTGCAACCGACATCCCGCAGACAACGGCAAACAAAAGTGTCATATACCGAGGCATCGAGGAAGCATGAATAGAATCAGATGGCGTATGCGTCTCTTGTGACGAAAGCTTTTCTTTAGTCCCCTGCATTTTGGACACACCCTTTCTCTGTTAAATTTAAATCGCAAACACATTTCATACTGATCAGTATGTTATTATGCTCAGTAAATTTATCTTACAATATGGCGTGTGTCAACATAAATATTTGATGCTACCGACTTTGATTTGACAATATAGACGACTAGTTCTAGTATTATAAAATACTGTTCGGTAATAAATTATTGAAATCAAATATAACGAGGGGTGTTAATAATGGCTCGAACCCGCGAATTTGACGAGGAAAAAGTATTAGAATCAGCTATGGAGCTATTTTGGGAGAAGGGATATGAGGCTACCTCATTAAGCGATTTAACTTCCAGAATGGGCATTCAACGCCCCAGTATATACTCAGCTTTTGGAGACAAAAAAGAATTGTTCGAAGCTGCGCTACGTAAATACACGATGTCCCATGCTTCCCGTGTCCGAGCCCAACTTCAAAGCAATCCATCCGTAAAAAAAGTCTTTCGTAGTTTTTTTGAAGATGTGGTGGCGGAGGAGTATGCAGGCAGTGTGAACCGAGGATGTTTTTGCATCAATACAATGGTTGAGCTAGCACCTCATGATGAGAAATTCGAGATTCTTACAAGAGAACACCAAATGTATCTATCGGTCATATTTCAAGAAACTATTGAACGTGGTATACAATCAGGTGAGCTTAAGGGTGGTGTAAATGCGAAGGCCTTGGCACAGGCACTAATCGTATCGCTAATTGGGCTTACTGTACTCTTGAAATCCCGCCCGGAGCGATCCTTTGTTGATAACGCGATAACAATGATACTTACTTCGCTTGATTGATTCAGAGTCTTGATTTAAGTCAATGCCCGCCATAGTACTCCTAATTACAATGAAATAAAAGTCCTTCAGGAGGCTATCTTATGGCTATCTCAGAAAAAGACCTATCGAACCAGCGTAAGTCCGCTTTAACAGCTGGAATATCACTGATCATCATGACCCTCGCTTCATTTTTTTCATATGGCTTTGTCCATGGGACTCTTGTTGTGCAAGGCGATGCCCGTGCCACATTTATTAACATTGTATCTTCCAACAATCTTTTCAAAGGGGAAATCTTGGGCTGGATCATCATTATGATTACTGACATTCTGGTCGCCTGGGCGTTTTATGTGTTTCTAGAACCCATCAACCAAAATCTTTCATTACTTGGCGCATGGCTCCGTCTAACCTATTCCGCTATATTGGCAATCTCTATATTAACTTTGATATTTGTGCTGCTGCTCACGGGAAACACAAATGGCTTTTCCTCATTAACAATCGAACAAACTCAAGCATTTATGATGTTATTTCTGGATGCATTTCAATTCATTTGGTCTATGGGGCTGGTCGTTTTTGGCGGGCATTTGTTAATAGTGGGCTATGTGGCTTTAAAATCCGATGTCATTCCTAAAGTAATCAGCATCTTGCTGCTGCTTGCTTCAATAGGCTATATTATCATTCATCTAAGCAAAATGTTTCTCCCACAATATGAGGCAGTCATTACAACACTTAATTTTATTTTTACTATTCCTATGATTGTAGGAGAACTAGGCTTTGGGATATGGCTACTGCTTAGAGGTGGAAAAATCCCCAAAAGTGTATAACCATTTTGCTATTCATCACCGGAATGAACCCGCTTCTTAATTCTACTTAATGACTCTGGCGTAATCCCCAAATAACTGGCTAATTGATGTTGGGGGACACGGGTAAGTAAATGAGGTCTTTTTTGTAACAAGGCTTTGTAACGTTCTTCAGGATTGGAAGCAATAAAGGAAATCAACTCATCCTGAACCTCACCCAAGTTTTCCTCTACCATTTTGCGTATCATGGTTTCCAGCTGAGCGTGTTTATGGAGCATATCCTGTTCCGCAATAAGATCGCCAACCACCAATAAGCTGTCTTCTAGGCAGGTTAAGGTGTACGCTGAGGGTCTACTCTCCTGATGCCGATTAAAAATCGAAACCGCTTGCTCTTCCGTATAAAAATTAGATGTGACTTCTTTGCCCGATTCATCTATCGAGGACTGCCTCACACATCCCTTTAACACAAAAAAACATTTTGAGGGAACGTCTCCTTGTCTAAGGAGTACCGTTCCCTTCTTGTATTCCTCAATAGGAATACCTTCAACAATATCCTGCTGTTCCACTTCGTTAAGAGATGTAAATTTACTCATATACTTATACAATATGCTTTTCATTTATCTCTCCAATCTCATTGCACGACCTCATATAAAAATCCCTCTAACGGCTGAATAAAGTGTGACCAATCACCTGTTGTGTACAGCAGAAGCCGATGCATCGCACGCGTACAGGCTGTATAAAAAAGCTTGCGTTCGCTTTCCCGATCATACGTCTGTGTGGAAGCATCATAAATCAGTACGGCGTCGAATTCAACCCCTTTTGCGAGATAAGCGGGAATTACTAAAATGCCCTTCTCAAAAGTGAGCGTCTCCTTCGTAATAAGCCGCAGAGCTTCGCATCCTTGTGACTTTAATTCTTCATAGGCCGCACGGCTTTCAGCTGCAGTCTTGGTAATCACGGCAATAGAGTCAAGCCCTTCAGCCATCAACGCCGCGAGATCTTCTTTAATTCTTATTGCCCGCTCTACGTCGCTACTTGCCTTCACTAGGAACGGCTTCTTACCCTCTCTTTCAAAAGGTACGATCTCCTCATTAGGCAGCAACGCCTTCGTAAACTCCACAATCTGACGAGTTGAACGATAACTTCGAATTAGACGGATCAGGCTCGTTTCATCTTCACCATAAAGCCGGATCAAAGGTGAATCCACCTCGTGCAAATTCGTTGCTTGAGGGAAAATTGCTTGGCCGAAATCGCCGAGCACAGTCATGCGCGCGCGGGGAAACAGCTGTTTGAGAAACGCGTATTGGAACGGCGAATAATCCTGGCCTTCATCGATAAACAGATGCCGAACTTCTGTGTTCATACGAGTACCCTCGACAAGTTCTTTTAAATACAGGAATGGAGTGGCATCCTCGCAAAAGAGTTCATCGCGGCTCAGTTTTTCCTTTGTTTGCTTACAAATTTCCTGCCACTGAGCAGGTATCTCAGTCTCGTT
The DNA here is from genome assembly GCF_045040615.1 of Paenibacillus sp. FSL H8-0175. Classification (NCBI taxonomy): domain Bacteria; kingdom Bacillati; phylum Bacillota; class Bacilli; order Caryophanales; family Paenibacillaceae; genus Paenibacillus; species Paenibacillus sp. FSL H8-0175. Next base: position 7,042,301 of record NZ_CP150299.1, read on the forward strand.
CGTCATATGCCGATAACTGGCGTCGGCACTAAACAACTGATCGTATAACCCAATCGTATCTATGAACTTGAACCGTTTGACATCGCGTCTCAGCGGTGTAAAGTGCTCCTTCACAATCATGCGGCGCAGCAGTTCTTCTTCCTGCAGACCAAAGTCAAAAACATTCTCTTCCCCTTGGTCCTGATTAGGAAAATCCCCATAGTTCTCAAGATACTGAGTCGTAAAATCAAAGACGGCTTCCTCCCGCCGATACTTCTTAAGTATCTCACTGTAGGCTTCGGCATACTGATCGGTATCGAGGTAATCGAGTTCATCTTGAACCCAGAATGCCTCCTGTTCCTGACGCTCCAGCGAAGCCAACTGACGCAGTAGCCATTCACGCAATAAAACGATGCGGTTAGCCAAACGGATGGAGCTATCATAGCTGTAAAATTGCGATTTCATCTGCTCCGCAGTAATCAACTCGCGGTCCCGAAAACGGATACTATGAAACAACATCCCTTCCTGCCCTAACCACAACGCATAGTTTTGCAAAGCATGCAGAAAAGCTTCTGAAGCTTTATACTGCATTCCAGTTAGCCGTGCTTCATACTCTGGAGAAGCTTTGGACGTCAGTACATATTCAATCTGCTCGAACGGGTCCTCTAGACGAAGCGTAGATCCAAGCCAATAATCAATATACTCCTGAAAGGTTGTTTGCTGCATATTCTCCTCGCCAAGCTCGGGAAGCACCGTAGATACATAACTGTTAAACATCGGATTAGGCGAAAAAAGAACAATCTGATCCGCTTTGAGCCTATCGCGGTGTTTATATAGCAAATAGGCTACCCGTTGCAGCGCTGCGGATGTTTTTCCGCTGCCCGCCGCCCCCTGCACAATGAGCATACGGCTACTATCGTTGCGGATAATAGCGTTCTGTTCCTTCTGAATAGTCGCCACGATGCTCTTCATTTGTGAATCCGCACCCTTACCAAGCACCTGCTGAAGTAATTCATCACCGATCGTTAAGCTCGTATCGAACACGTTCTGAAGCTGACCCTGACGGATCTGGTATTGCCGCTTCAGCATCATCGTTCCTGAGATTTGTCCTCCCGGTGTATCGTAAGTGGCGGGGCCTGGCGAATGGTCATAATACATACTTGCAATAGGTGTCCGCCAGTCATATACCAGAAAGTTTACACCTTCTGCATCGATGAAAGACGCCACCCCGATATAGATTTGCTCACTGGAGTTCAACCCATCTTCTTGAAAGTCCATTCGTCCAAAATAGGGTGACGGCAGCAGCCGTTTCATGTTTTTATAACGCAGCAGCCGTTGGCGGTGGCTACGTTCCCGTTCAGACAACAACGCTTCTTGCTGTTTTATACTGTAAAAGGTCTCCTCGAAATCCTCATGTGTGCTCGTATTGACCGTAACTTCCTCCCAAAACTGCTTGCGGATGTCCGTCACCTGTTCACGTAATCCTATCACTTCCGGTTCCAGCTCGCCAATCTTTGATTGCAATTCTTCCGTGACCGAATCTAGCCGTTTCTGTTCTCCCTGCCAATCTTTTTCGTTTAACATTTTTACTAACACGCTCCTTTTCAAGGTTGTTATCAAGAAGCAAAAATACAAATTTGACAAACTGCCAATCCGCGTGGTATTATTAATGTATAAATAAGATGTAATAAATCTGTCTGAAATACGCAGATTAACAGTGGTCTTCTCATAATATCACGTTATTTCATTGCGCGCAAATTATATATTAAGAAGAACCGGCAGCTCATGCCGGTTCTTCTTTTTTATTCCTTTTCACAAAGAGTAGCCGTTCTCCCTAAGTATCCATTTCCCTAGCAAAAGGGTTGCTGCCTTTTGTTTCTGGTCTGCCTAACGGACCGAGGTGACTTTATTTACTGATTTTCAGCCTTTAAAGCAGACTTTCGGACTCCAGTGCAGCTATTCTTTATCCTGAACTTCATTCTAGGCGTGTTTTAGGCTAATAGCGACTATGAGGTCCGTTAGTATTCCAAAAGTGCGATAATGCTGCTATTAGGGTCAACTGTGTCCGATAGCGGCTTCACCCGCGGATGAGCCCAATTAAACAGGGAGACCTAACAGCCATTTGATGACTGTTAGGTCTCCCTTATTCTGTAGCTTATTTGTTTGCCAAGAAAGCATCGATTTGAGTTTGCAGTTCGGTTTGGATTTTATCAATGCCCGCGGATTTCAGTTGCTTGTTCAGATCTTCAAGACCTTTGTCGATATCTTTGATTACGCCGTATTCGAGCGGAATCGCATAACGGAGCATTACGTTACCAACATTGGCAATTTCCGTTTTCACTTTGCTGTTATCAAATACAAAGGTTTCCAGCGCGTAGTGATAGACATTTGCTTCCCAGCCTTTAGCCAGATCGTTTGCTTCTTGCGGGAATGCTTCATTGTCACGGTTAAGTGGCGAGTTGAAGTTCCAGTTAGAGAAGCCAGTATAGTTCGGATTCTTTTCAAGGGCTTTATATTTGTCATCGCCAACCGCTTCGTAATGTACACCGCTAAGGCCGTACATCATCAGGTCGTGCAGTTCTTTATCATTTTGCATCAGATCGAGGAACATCAAGGAACGTTCCACATTTCTGGAAGTAGCGTGGATCGAAGTACCGTTTTGGGTGGAAATCGCCACTGATTTCTTCTTGCCTTGGTTGATGTCAGCCAATGCTACTTCATAAGGGGAATTCTCTTGGCGCATCAAAGCCATAAGTGCTCCAAGTGTTCCGTTGTTGTGCGTAATTGATGCTGTTTTGCCTGCTTTAAAATCGGCCTGATGATCATTTTTACTGTTTAGAACGTTTTTCGACCATGCATTGTTATCAGCGAGATCTTTGTAATATACGAGTAGATCTTTAAACTCTTGCGTTTCATATACGTTAAATACTTGCCCTTTTTCATCCGTCAATTTGAAAGCAAACGGAAGGTCGAGATCAAACATATTCCATTCGTTTTGTTGCTTCAGCAATACACGGTCCAAATTATGATATTTCCAGTCTCCTGTTTCCGGGGTGAACGGTGTAATTCCTTTTTCGTTTTGTGCTATGGTTTTCAAGTAAGTAGCATACGCTTCTGGGCTGTTGATCTCCGGAAGATTGTATTTCTTACGCAAATCCTCGCGGTACAAAATCAGTTTTTCAACGGATTCCCCTCTGTTTTGCGGAACCATATACAGTTTGCCGTTTACCTTAGCTTGATCCCAGCTCACATCAGACATAGCTGCTAAAGTCTGCGGCATATATTTGGTAAGCAGCTCATCGGTCAATTCCAGAAATCCGCCTTTCAGCGCCTGGTCATTGTAACCAGCCCAGTTTGCCGAATAGATGAGGTCAAAATCCTCATTAGCTGCCAGCTTCAGCGGATATTTTTGTGCCCAGTCCGACCAATCCAGAAACTCGCCCTCTACAGTAGCATTGATTTTTTCTTTCAGCTTTTTATTAATCTCAGCAAAAACGCTATCATAGTCTATCGGTTTAGGGCCAACAAAAATCATTTTCAGCTTCACTTCTTTAGAGGTATCAAGGGTGTCTGAGGTAGTTGCAGGTTCTGAGGTGTTCGTAGTGTCGCTTCCTCCCTCTGACGCATTATTTGTAGCCTGTGCAGACGTATTAGCATTGTTATTGCCACCACCACATGCACTTAGAATCATTACGAAGGTTAAAACGAGCGCTAGCATCATCAATCTATTTCTCTTCAGCATCTCAAGCCTTCCCCCTTGTGTTTAATTATATTGATAAACCGAGTTTCCCCGGGTTCATCCTTTCACAGCACCAATCGTCAAACCTTGGACAAAATACCTCTGCACGAATGGATAAGCCAGCAAAATCGGGCCAGTGGCCACAACTGTCATCGCCATTTTCAAGCTCTCGGTTGGGATCGATGTCGTTACGACTGCCCCTGCACCCATCATCGCTTTGCGCATGCCATCCATATTGCCTAGCATTTTATACAAATAATATTGGAGCGGCATCAAGTTTTCATTCGATACAAACAGCAATGCATTGTACCAGTCATTCCAGTAGGCCAGCGCTAGAAACAATCCAATGGTAGCTAACGCCGGCTTGGACAGCGGCAGGATTAGACGAGCATAGATCTTAAAGTCGCCTGCGCCGTCAATTTTTGCTGATTCTACAATTGCTTCTGGAATGCTGCCCATAAAAGACTTCATAACAATGATATAAAAGACATTGAGCATCATCGGAACCACTAAGGCCATCAGCGTATCCTTCATATGAAGGTAGTTGACCATAAGCAGATACCACGGAACCAAACCGCCGCTAAACAAAGTCGTAAAGAAAAAGAAGAATGAAAATTTATTGCGCCACTTAAAATCTTTTCGGGATAGCGCATAAGCAGTCATCGAAGTCAGAAACAAGCCAAGCACCGTGCCGAGTATAGTAACTCCTATTGTCACTATATAGGCTTGAATCATCTGTTCGGGATACTTAAACAAAATGCTGTAGGCCTCAGTTGAGAAGGCAGTCGGTATAAATTGATAACCATCCGTTAGGATTTTGGATTCTTCCGTAAAGGATGAAGATACGACAAGTATAAAAGGAAAAATACATAAAACTGAGAGAAAAATCAGGGATACATAACCAATACCTGAAAATATTTTACGATCAAGTTGCTTCATATCGTTACCTCCATTATGAAAGACTTAACTCCTGATACGATTAGAACAGAGCGCGGTCTTTGTCGTATTTACGGACAGCATAGTTCACTGACATGATCGTCGCGAAGCCAAGAACGGACTGGAAAACACCAGCTGCAGCTGACATGCCGATATCATTCGAAGTAATCAGTGACCTAAATACGAAAGTGTCGATAACGTCTGTCGAGGAGAACAACAAGCCGTTGTTGCCGATCATGTTATAGAACATCCCGAAATCACCACGGAAAATGTTCCCGACTGCCAGCAGCACCAGAATAATAATCGTTGGATACAAATTCGGAATGGTTACTTTCATAATTCGCTGAAAAATATTAGCCCCATCGATTTCGGCTGCTTCATACATTTCTGTATCTATCCCCGTAATCGCGGCCAAGTACATCACCGTTCCGTATCCGAGACTTTTCCAGGCAGAAACTATAACCAGAATATACGGCCAATAGGAAGGTGTATTATAAATATCGACAGGCTGGAGTCCGATACCTCTGAGCAAAGCATTCACGGTGCCAATATCATAATTGAGCAGGTTATAAGCAATCGCTCCGACAACGACCCATGAGATAAAGTAAGGCAGGAACAACGCCGATTGTGTGATTTTGCGGAACCATTTACCACCGACCTCAAACAACATAATCGCTGCAAAAATTTGCAAACTGTTATTGACGACGATAAACGCAATGTTATATAGTGCTGTATTTCGTGTTACCCGCCAAGCATCACCTGATTCAAAGAAAAAGCGGAAGTTGTCGAGCCCGTTCCAGGCACTTCCAAAAATACCGCCCGCATAATCGTAATGCTTGAAGGCAATAATAATGCCCGCCATCGGGACATAGGCAAACAGAAGGAAAAAAGCAACCGCCGGAGCCAGCATCAGCAAGAGAACCCTATAATTCTTTAAATCGCTCCAAAATGTATGCCCTTTCATCTTTGCACCCCTCTCTTCTCTATATCTCTTATTATAAAAGGGCGAAGGCGCCTAGATAATTCAGCGAAACAACTAAACATAATACTAATTCAACGATTCGACAAAAAAAGGTTAGCCGGCAGACCAAAAACACCCGGCAGCGATTCTCCAATAACCGAAAAATCATCGCCGGGTTTTCATTTTCACCGCTTTTTTGTTAGATTTTATTTTTCTTCCGGTACTCTCCGGGCGACATGCCCATGCATTGCTTGAACTGTCTGTTGAAATAAATAATATTTTTATATCCGGCTTGTTCCGCAATCTCATACACTTTCTTAGTCGGATCTTCGAGCAGCTCACATACCCGTTTCATCCGTAATTCACTTAAAAAATCGCTGAATAAACTGTTGGTTTCAACCTTGAATAAATGACCGAGATAGTTAGGCGTAAAATCGAAATGGGCGGCCACTTCGTTCAGCGTTATTTTTTGATCTAATCTTTCTTTCACATATTCCGTGATTTCATCAATTAACTTCCGCTTTTGTCTTTGCCGTTTCAAATAAAGCAGCTCCGACAACTCAAAAAATCTTCTTCTCAGCCAAGAGAGAATATCATGCACCGTTTCAAACTGAAACAGCACAAAGGGATGATGTGAATCCCAATTCAAAATCTCGTATAGATGCTCGTTCATTTGCTGCAGATCGGCATGAAGCTTGGAGGTAATTCGAATAATGATATCGTAGATGTCATTTTTCTGGGAGAGCGGACTGTCCCCGGCAAACAGCTGCAGCAAACAATCATCAATGGTGGTAAGGTCGTAATCAAGCATCGCTTTAAGCATCCGGTCCACAATAACCTCTAAATCTGAGGCGATTTTTTCCTTCGGGCTCCATTCCGAGGCATCTTGGATGATTCTATTTTTCCCAACAATCCATTTAATACTTAAAGCAGCCTGAGCCTGCCGATAGGAATCATGCAGCTTACCCAGTTCTGTTGTGTACATCCCTCTTCCAATCGTAATTGAACAGGAAAACTCCTGATAGAATGACCGAATGAGCTCTTCCATCAAAGTGGTAAAATATTGTTCCTGAACCGCAGCAAGGATCACAAAATGATAGTCATAGGTTGTGATGACCATGCCTAAATTTTGATCTTGCGCGAACTTCCGGATAAACTGATTAGCTGTGCTGCTCCATAAACTCCGCTCTTCTTCCGTCCAAGTTTGGATTTTCCGTGCCATATCGTCGATCTCGACGATGGCAACCGCCGACGCGCCTTGTAAGTAAGACGTAAGAACGTTGTGAATATGCGTCTCTACCTGCCCCGGGGCAGTCTCATTAAACCAGCGCAGCAGCAGCTCCTGATTCACAAGCGTCAGTGTTTCCGATAAGGAAATATGCTGCTTCCTCTCCTTCTCAATCTTGGCGCAGAGTTCAGTCAGCGTCTTATTTAACTCGTCATCATCGACGGGTTTAAGCAAATAACCGGAGGCATTTAATTGAATGGCCTCTTTGGCATAGTTGAAATCCTGATGTCCGCTAATAAAAAGCAGATGGACCTCAGGGTTAATCTCCTTCGCTTTCCGGGCAAATTCCACGCCCGACATAATCGGCATGCGGATATCGGAGAGAATGATGTCAATGCGGTGCTGCTCCATCATTTTTAAAGCGGAAAAACCGCTAGTTGCCGTTCTCACGCTATGCAAAGGCAAATGATCACTGCCCGCCACCCGCCGTCTAAGCCATTCCAAATCGATCACTTCATCATCCACCAGCAGAACGTTGATCTCCATCGCCATACTATTTACTCCCCCATAACTTCCCGGATTTCCGCATTATCCACCGGTAAGATAATTTGAACGGTCGTTCCTGCCCCAAAGTAACTGCCGATATGAATGCCGAAATCATGGCCGTATCTCAGCTTGATTCGTTCCTCCACGTTTCTCAGTCCATAGCTGCTCGAATGGAATGAGCTTGAACGCATATTTCGCAGTGTCTCCGCCCGCATACCAATTCCGTTATCGATGACCTTGAGCTCGATGCGTTCACCCAGCCGTTTTCCGGTAATCCGGATCGCAATCGTCTCCCCAAACCAAGCATGCTTGAATATATTTTCTACAAATGGCTGCAAAATCAGCTTGATGATAGGAACCTGTAAAATATCAGGATCAATATCATAATAAACCTCAAACGCATCGGCATACTTTACCCTCTGAATTTCAAGGTACATCCTTACCTGCTCCAGCTCTTTTTCAAGAGAGATATAGACATGTCCTTCATTCAAGGTGAGGCGATAGAATTTAGAAAGACCTTGTACCATCTGTGTAACCTTCTCAACTTCGCCCAAATTGGCTAAGCTGCCAATGGTCGACAATGTATTGTATAAAAAATGCGGACTGATCTGAGCTTGAAGCACATCCAGTTCTGCTTGCTTTTTCTGAATCCCTTGCTCATAGACGTTCTGGATCAGGTCCTGGATACTAGTCGCCATCTGATTAAAACTATTAGCAATGTAGACAAATTCATCATTCCCGGCAAACCCAATTCTTTTATAAAAATTCCCTTCCTGAAAGGACCGGACCAAATATACGATCCGTTTAATTTTTTTGCCTGATATGCGGGCAACGAGGAAGCCGATCACCGCCATGACTAAAAAGCTGATCAAACAAACCGTGGTGATCACCTTCTGCATTCGGCTAGCATCTTTATTCAAGTAGGCATGCGGCACCCGTACCTCGATAGCATAGTCAGACAACGGAATATCTTCACTAATGATCAGATAAGCATCTTGCTTCGCATGTTCATCGACAATACCTTGTTCATAAAGCGTTAATCCACTAACCCGATCCACTAGACGAAGGTCTATACCCTGTTCAATCGGAAAGGTATCGAAATTGCCAAAAAGCTCGTCAATTCTCGCCGTGACGCGAATATAACCAATAATCGATGGGCCTCCCTTAGAAGAAACCAGCTTGCGGAAATACGAAATATTGCTTAGTTCACTGTCGCTGTCCGCCTGAAGCCACAAGCTGTCTTTGTTATTGGCAACAATCGACTTGAACCATTCCTTATCTTCAATAACCTGATCAGAAAGAATATAATAATCGCTTCTACCGATAGGTACAGACATATCATCACCGGGGATTTCAAGCATCGTCTCATTCGCGGTATAGAGCACAAGTCTCAGATTGTTCCCATACAATTGCAGAGGGGCTTTCATATAAGGAACGATATCATCCCTCATTTTGAGCATGTTTTCCAATGCATCTCCCCTAAACTGCAGAGCATTCTGAAAATTCGTATTGAGAAACAGCGAGTTAGTCATTCGTTTGATTTCATCTGTCTGATATTCGATATTGTTCCTCGTCTGCTTCAAAGCTGTCCGGACATTCGTTTCCGCCATTTCCGTTCTGGACTCTACGAGCATCGTATAAGCTATATAACCCACCAATACATCTGTCAGCAATACTAGAATGAGGTACGGTATCATCATCTTATAGGTGAACGGAATATACTTTTTACTGAATAAAAACCTCTCCATACCCATGCTCCCTTGTATCCGAGTTAATGCTAACGTTGTTTTCATCCATTCTACAATGGAATGAAAGCGGTTACTAGGTATTGTGTTTGGAAAATGGGCTTTAGAGCAACACCCTGTTTTCCAATATATTTTTCAGACTGATATGAGATTTTGAAGGTCCAAACTTTATAAGGTTGTCTTGGAATTCAGCTAACTCCTCAATCGACGCGGTTTGCACCTTTATGAGGTAATTATATTCTCCGCTAATCCGATATAAATCGGTAACTTCCATAGCATATTTGCAAAAATCCGTAATCTCTTGGCAATGTTCTGTTTTTAATAGAATAAACGTAGTTGTGCCCCGATCCAGATCTCGTAGATTAAAAGCTGTATGATACCCAGAAATGATATTCCTTTCCTCCAGCTTGATCATTCGTTCTTTAACAGAGGGTTGTGACATCGAAACCTCTTTACTGATTTGTGAAATGGACATTCGGGCATTGTACTGAAGTAATTGCATAATCTTTTTATCAATGTCATCCACAAGTTGTTCCATAGCAAGCGCCTCCTAAACTCATTTTATAAAATAAACTTATTCCACTAAAATACCTTAAATTTAATAACCATATTACTACAAAACACTTATCTTATATATATATCTCATATTTTAATACAACTATAATAAGTATATATTAAAGTTGGGAGCGATTATAAATGAGTGTAAAAGGCCTTGCACATGTAGCGATTCAAGCTAAAGACTATAAAGCAACTATTTCTTTCTATATTGACGTTTTAGGATTCAAGCTAGGTCATCATTGGAGTCTGCCATCCTTTCAGATCAAAGAAGCCTCCATGCTGATTTCACCTGACCGCAGAACCTGTATTGAGATTTTTGATAATGATGCAGTCATCGCCGCTCAAGGAAAAAAAGCCTTGTCTGATGAAAATATAGCACACGGAGCGTTATTACATCTTGCCTTCTATGTGGATAATGTAGAGGAGATGTATCAAAAAGCCCTTGCACATGGGGCAAAGGCTTTTATAGCACCGGATTCTCTGTCTCTGGGCGAACCGCCTCTTCTAATAAAAAACGCGATCATTCACAGTCCCAATGGAGAAGTTATCGAATTTCTTGAAGAGGTTGATTTTGAAATGTCCAGCAAAGTTCATGTAGAATAAACGCTAGGGAGGGTTATGAATTATAAAACATACCATTCTCAGTAAAAGGTCGCTTTTCCTCTTAATTTTTTTGATATTTCTTATAGGAGTCTACTTTTTATTCTTTGGACTTCCGTGGAAGTCTCTGGCTTTAAAAAAGCAATTTGAAGTCTATTTAGAAGATAAATATCAAATCGATTTCCAGCTGGGTAAGATGGACTTTGATTTTATACATCGCACTTATCTTTCTTATGCCCATCCAGCAAATGATCCCAGTCTGATTTTTTATGTAGGTCAAGATATTGAAAGCAAGGAAATTCAGGATCTTTATCCATATGAAGTTAATAAACGAAATGCTGGGAGAAAGTAAGAGAATTGAATCCTGCTTCTAGCAGATGAAGAAGGAATGATAGTATTGATCGTGATTCAAGTCATCGCTTGGCTCATCGCCTTCGCAGCCTTGTTATCCATGGTGTCGATTGTGCTGGTGAGCTGGAGGAACGGGATATCGCCGATGCCTACGTCAAAATCTGTACGCTCGGCTGTTGCCGTTGAGGTGAATCGGATTCCGGGATATAGCAGCATTGTGGAGGCGGGATCGGGTTGGGGAACACTTGGCATGGATGTTATTCGCCAATGTCCAGGCAAAAGGCTGACAGGCATTGAAAATTCCAGTATTCCCTTGTGGACATCCCAGCTGCTTGCTAGGTTCGGCACACGTATGCTGCGAGCAGACGAAGGCCAGAATCTGCTCCACGGAAGGCTTCGTTATGTACGTGGGGATATCTATAGCAGCTCTTACGAGCATGCGGATATTGTTCTTTGTTACTTATTTCCCGGAGCGATGAAACGGCTGGGGGACAAGTTCAAGCGTGAGCTACTGCCGGGCGCAGTGGTCATTAGCATTTGTTTTGCCCTTCCAGGCATGCAGCCTGTCCGTACCATAACATGCACGGACACACTGCGTACCAAGGTATATGTATACACTTTTTAATTCAGGATTACCCCACTACTTCTCTTCTGATAAGGTGGTAATTCCTGAATTTATTTCAGTTTATCCACTTGAAGTCCCCCCCTTTCTATTAACCTCTCCATCTTTGCCAAAAACAATGAATTGCATGGATTTTATACTACTACCGAGGTAAGTGATTTGTGTAGGAGAATGAATTTTATCCTAAATATAACTTTTTGGATGTCTTCTCCATCTAATTATACAGAGGGCCCTCAAGGAGGAAAAATCATTTGCTGGAAAACGAACTGGATATCAAAAAAGCGCAGAAAGGCGACCACGAGGCGTTTACCCGTCTTTTCAGGCAACTGGAATCCCAGTTGTACAGATTAGCCAAAACCATTCTGCTAAAAGATGAAGATTGCGCGGATGCTCTTCAGGAAACAACACTGAAGGTGTATAAAGGGTTGGCCAACCTTAAACAGCCTAAGTTTTTTAAAACCTGGGTTATACGCATCCTGATTAATGAATGCAATCAGTTACTTCGTATGCGAGAACGAACTATAGCTGTGGCGGAAATTCCCGAGGAACCGGTCGTTTCCTATGTGCATTTTGAAGATTCAGGCAACGTAGACCTGCAAAGCTTCATTAATCAGTTGGACGAATCCCTGCGGCTTGCTATCGTGCTTTTTTATTATGACGATTTATCCATTAAGCAGATTGCAGATGTGCTCGACATCTCCGAGGGAGCGGTCAGGGCACGACTTCATCGCGCACGGAGATTGTTGTCCAAACAGATACATCCTGTGCGGGAGGAGGGTCTTGCTAATGAATAATAACAATTTAGAAAAGCAGATCAGGGAGCTAGGGAAAGCTAATATACAGGAGCTTCCTCCTTTACTACGATCACGGCAGGATTCGCTTTATGCATCGCTGGCCACCATTGTCCAGGATCCTGTGGAAAAGGAAAAGCGGATATATCCAAAAATCACAGCTGCTGTGACTGCGGCGATATTGTTAAGTGTTATGCTAACGGCTATCTATCCGCCTACATTGGCCAATGCGCTCAAGCAGCTTCCCTTGATAGGCGGTATTTTTGAACGGGCAGATGATATAGGGTTACAAGCGGCCCAGCGTCTGGGACTGACTTCCCGTCTAAACAGTAGTGATACGCATGAAGGGATTACCTTGTCTGCCGAAGAGGCTGTATTTGATGGCAGCCGGTTGGCATTCTCGGTGAAGCGTGAGGGAGAAGAACTGGAAGGTAAGCTAGCTGGAGTAACGATTGGAGCGGATGGGAAGCCTTTTTTAGCGAAAGGTGCAATAACCTCTGCAGAAGTATTGATCGACGGCGCTTCCCTGGAGCAATTTTCAGATGGTCTCTGGAAAGCTATGCCGTTTCTAAGCTGGATAGAAGGTGCGGAAAGCAACACAGCTATTTTTAGACTAGTGGATTCCTCGAATTCCGGAATCTCCAACAAACCTTTTCCTGATCGATTTGTATTGACCGTAACTCTTGGCTTAAACGGTATGGATGAACCGTTTGTTCTCCAAATTCCTGCGCGGAAGGCTACGATTAATAAAATTTCCACACCTGATATACGCGCACAAGTTGGAGGATGGAGTTTGATCCTGAAAAAGCTGGAATATAGTCCATTAACGACACGCCTGTCGCTCATGCTGGAACAGGATACAGACGAAGATCATGCAGCATTGAGTTTAGTGGGCTTTGAAGTAAAGGATCAACAAGGACAGGTGCTGAAAGATATTTCACAGAAAGTCCTCTCGACTTCCAATAGGTCACTTAATGTCGATTTGCTTACTGAGCCATTTGAGAAACACCCTAATATGCTCACAATCCGTGGCTATCTTTATGAGTTTGAGAACCCACAAAGTAAGAATGGAGCATTTAAAACAGACAGTTCTGGAAACCCAGTGAAGCATTATATTGATGGTCTAGAGATAAACGTGCTAGTTAAATAAAAATTAAGGAGCTTGATAATATCATGAAAAAAATGACTAAGAAGATGTCTGTAATTTTAAGTGCTGCTGTATGCCTAGGAGCGTTGGGAATGCCAGCTTTAACTCAAGCATCCAGTGCCCAACCCGCTGTTGAAGCTTCCCTGAATACAACAAAAGTGGCCGATTCACACGATCAGCTTACTTTAAAGGGCAGTGCGCAGTTTGATGGTAACTATATTAAGATCGACCTGAGCCGTGAGGGATCGCTATTTTCAGGAATGCTCGCAGGAGTAACTTTAAATGATAAAGGTGAGCCCTATCTTGCAGAAGGTACTATTGTGGGAATAGACGCTAAGCTCACTCAACCAGGAGGCATTGATTTAAAAACACCACGCTGGATCAGTGACGGTGATGCCAACAAGGCGGTTGTTGTATTGCAGACCGGATGGTTAACTGAGCAACAAAAGGCAAACCTGGCTTCCTCTGAATTGAGTATCCATGTGAAGCTTAACGGAATCGATGAACCGTATGTACTTAAATTTTCTCTCAAGCAAGCAGGATTAGTGCGTAACATTCAGCTGCCTGCTATAAAGAAAGACAACCAATTTGAAATCAAAACCACCCGTGTTGCTGCAGGAGAGACTTCTGTGCGTATCGCTTTAGCGGTTAAAGGGGTTGCCACCCAAGCACAGGCTTTAGGATATGACATTTATGATAATCTGGGAAATGAATTAGAATTTATTGCAAGGGATTCTGTTGCAGCAACTCAAAATACGGTTTCTGAAGATTTATTGTTCGAAGCACCTAGCTCAGCGGCAGAATATCTGATTATCAGACCGTATCAAGCCGTATTTGAAAAAGGCAACACCGGGGCTTATAAAGTAGATGCCAAAGGCAATGTAGTTAAAAATTACAACAAGCAATTGGAGATCAAAATCCCTCTAAAATAATCGTTAGCGTAGCAAACATAAACATATTTATCTAGGAAAAGGGGATTACCTCTCCGGCCGAAGGCTTGAGGTAATCCCCTTCTTTCAACGGAAAGAATGTCCCGTTTTACTGGTCATTTATAGCTAAAAAGCGGATAGTAGCTGTTGTCCCCTTACCTACAGAACTACTATAATAAATTTCGCCGCCGTACTTTTCTACGATATTAAAGCAAATCATTAATCCTAGACCTGTTCCATTACTTTTTAATGAATAAAAAGGAGTCCCTAGCGACTTAACCTCAGCTTCCGACATCCCGCTTCCTTCATCAATGATTGTTATCTCAATAAAATTATTGTTCCTATTCGCCATAATAGAGACAGATTTACCAACATCCGAAGCCTCTAAAGCATTTTTTATTATATTAATAAGCAGCTGCTTAAATTCAATTTTATTAATAGAGATCATGCAGTCTTCTTCTACATAGGTAACAATTTGATTATCAGATAACATTGCGTAGGAATGGAGCAATCCTGTGACACTTTCAATAACATCCTTCACATCTACTTTTTCTAGTTTTTGTTCTCCATTTGGCTTTGAAAGGGTTAGAAATTGCGAGATAATCTGTTCTACTGTGTTCAATTCATCAATCATTAATTTAAATTTTCTTTTCATAGGATCATCAAATGAAGGATCCTCATCAAAAAACTGCAAAAAACCTCTAACCACTGTCACTGGATTTCTAATTTCATGCGCAACGGCAGCTGTTAATTGTCCAACCATCTTTAAACGCTCAGATTGCTGTAATTGTTCATAATAAAGCTGCTGTTTTTTCATCCGTTTAAATGATATTTGAAAAATGAAAAATAATAACACTTGAACCGCTATTATATTAATGAAATTCCCTAGAATATCATAATGTAAATATGTATATAGATCCCCTCTATCAATCAAGAGGATATAGCCAAATGTAATTACCATCAGTATTCCATTTATAATGAAGGAAAAATAAAACAATTTTAAATCAAAAAATAGAATAGAGAGTGCAGGAATAAGACAAATGAGGATATAGGTAGTCCAAGTTTGAGGATATAAAAAGAATAGCGTATAAAAATACGCAAATCCAAATAGAATGATAATCTTTCTAAAAGTATGTGTCTCATGCTTAGGGTAAATCCATAAACAAACCGTTAGAAACGCCACACATAAAAAATGAATGATATAACCAAAATCAATTCCATCTAACTCTAGAGTAGATAGTATTAATCCAGACATCATAAGAACGATGATCATTAACATTAATATGTAATAGGTTTTTCGATTCACCCGACTGTAGAACTCTCTCATGAATTCACCACTTTTAAATTGATTGTCGAAATAAGAATTATATCAGCTGAAATAGTAATAAACAATAACTGAAAAAACCAGTAAACTCAATACCCCATTTAATTTCTGAAACTAGTAATTATTGCTATAATTAATGTATTCACTTTAGTTCTGATATCTAAAGCATTAGGATGGTGTACCCTATGGTATTTGCATTTTTATTTATATTCGCTATGTACGCGGCAACTAACTATTACATTGCGAGAAAGATTTTTAAATGGTTACAACATATATTTTCACATATAAACGGGATCATATATGGAGTCATCTACAGCTTATGTGCGTTATCAATCATTATTAATTTACTATTGTCTTCTTCAGCTATGACGACCAATTCAAATATTGTTAATTTTATTGGTCAATTCGGGGACTATTGGATGGGTATCTACTTCTATTTGTTCTTGCTTTTGATCCTTTCAGATGTAATCTTACTAATTAGTAAATGGATCAAGGTCCTCCCTTCTCCTATACCAGCACGTGTTATTTTTCATACAAGGTCCATAGTATTAATTCTAGTCATAGGATTGGTGTCCTATGGGATTTATAATGCAAATCATTTAAAAGAAGTCACCTATCCGCTCCAAATACATAAAAACACTTCATTAGATCAGTTAAATATCGTCCTGATCAGCGACTTACATTTAGGCTACGTAAATGATGTAAAGTTTATTGAAGACGTTGTTGATCGTATTAATGGACTACAGCCGGATATAGTGTTGATGACAGGAGATATATTTAATGGTAACTACTATGCGCTCTCTAACCCTTCCAAAGGAATAGAGTTATTAAGTACTATTCAGTCAACCTATGGAGTTTATGCTTGTTTAGGTAACCATGATGCAGGACGCTCATACGATGAGATCGTGAACTTTATAGATAAGAGTAATATCAAACTTCTAAATGATGAGCATGTCGTTATTGATAATCAATTCGTTGTTGTTGGCAGAAGGGATTCATCACCGATTGGTAATCAAGGGAACCCTCGAGCAATTACTTCAGAAGTGATGAGTGACATTGATACAAATATGCCCGTTATCGTAATGGATCATCAACCAACCAATAGGATTGAATACGCAGATGACGTTGATTTGATACTTAGCGGACATACGCATCAAGGACAAGTATTCCCTGCAAATCTGATCACCAATGCTATGTTTACAGTAGATTATGGCCACTATCAGAAGAATCCTAACAGCCCTCACGTCATCGTTACATCTGGTGCAGGGACTTGGGGACCGCCATTACGAATTGGCACGAATAGTGAGATAGCACAAATCAAAGTTGATTTTAAATAGACGATAATTTTAGACTGATTAAAAAACATGGAAGAATATCCCGATAGCATACACAAGTTCGAAAAAGAGCATCGACCACATTAATGAGAAAATCCACCACCGTATGCGGTGGTGGATTTCTATGTCTGCCTATCCAACTGTAATATCAGCAAGCACCCTCATCGACTAATCATGCCGGATCTCCGTGTTAGTCCGAATACCTTCGAGACGTGCTCTTGGATCAGGCGTTATTCTTTCCCTCTTTCTTCTATTTATCGAATACAAAACAAATAATAATATAAACCATAAAGGCGTCAACAATAAGGCCGGACGAGTTTCATCAGCAAATAGCATAATTATGAGTATGATTGCAAACAAAGCTAGAACAACATAATTCACAAAGGGTGTAAACGGTGCTTTGAATTTTGATTTGGCCTGCAATTCCGGCTTCGTCTTTTTATATCGCAAATGGCAAATTAGAACGACGCCCCAAACCCAGATGAAACAAATGGCACTAATTGTTGTCACGATGCCAAAAGCCGTCTCCGGAATCAGCTTACTCAACAAAGCGCCTACAGATAAGACAAGCGTGGATATGAATAAAGCATTACTTGGTACATGATTTTTATTAAGCTTTGCAAAGTTGGCTGGAGCCTGGTCATTTCTGCTTAGATTGTATAGAATCCGGCTTGTTGAGAACATCCCGCTATTACAAGCGGACGCAGCTGAAGTTAATACAACGAAGTTAATAACCCCCGCGGCAATCGGAATCCCCACTAAACTAAATGTTTTAACAAAAGGACTTTCTGCCGGGTTTAGTTCTGTCCAAGCGTTGATGCATAATAAGGCAATAATAGCACCCACGTAGAAAAATAGAATTCGTAAAGGTATTTTATTAATCGCCGATGGGATAGTTTTTTCTGGATTGGAGGTCTCTGCTGCCGATACGCCTACCAATTCCACACCCACAAAAGCAAACACAACCATTTGAAATGAAAGCAGGAACCCTGAAATCCCGTTTGGAAATACTCCCCCATGTGCCCAAATATTACTGAGCGCAACCGTTCCGGTAGTTGTTTTGAATCCAATCACCAGTAAGACTACCCCGATAGCAATCAATGCGAGAATAGTGATTACCTTAATTAAAGCAAACCAAAATTCCAATTCGCCAAAGCTTTTTACCGTTAATAAATTGAGCCCTAATAAAATAATCAAACAAATGACTGCGGGTATCCATTGCGGGATATCAAACCAATATTGTACATAGACCCCAACAGCTATAATATCGGCCATAGCCGTCATGATCCAACAAAACCAATAGGTCCATCCAGTTACAAACGCCGCCCGCGGTCCAAGATAGTCTTCGGCAATGTCTGTAAAAGATTGATAACCTGCTTTAGACAACAGAAGTTCTCCTAATGCCCTCATCACAAAAAAAATAGCGATACCCACGATTAAATAAGCAAAAATGATGGATGGTCCTGCCAGTTGTATAGCTTTACCTGATCCTAAAAATAATCCGGTACCGATGGTTCCACCAATCGCAATGAGCTGAACATGCCGATTCTCTAAATCTCTCTTTAATTCTTGTGCTGCCATTTCAAACTCCCCCTTATGTGAAAAAATGTACAAGTAAAAATGATAACAAAAAAGAGATTGGATACGCTCCAATCTCTTAGGTCTAAGAATAATAAATAAAATACATTCCTTTACTCTGACGATGATCAGAATAACAAATGAATTATCTAGTACTCTTCTGTCCTTTTGCCTGAGATTGTGAACCCTTCGGCGCCGGGGGAATCCCCCACGGTCTCTCCAGAAGCTGCTCCTGCTATAGTGTGATCCATAGCAATCATAGCTTGCGAATTATTTAATTGTTATGCCGCTAACTTCATTTTTAATATTTTTCAATACTAATCATTGTCAAATATTTTGTCAATAACATTAATTACCGCTGGATTTAAACTGCGAAATACGCGAATATCACGCATTGCTTCGGAAACATCGCAACCAACAGACCAAGATCGGCTGATGATTAATATGAAAAAAGGGCTATCTCATTGTAGAATTCTACTCCTGAGACAGCCCCTTTATGTTTTGAAACACACTCTATTAGTGGCTTGTCAGCCAAGCCGCCAACTCTTCTGTCTGACTCAGAATAGCTATTGGGTCCCAGTAGCCGGAGCGATCGCTTGTCCAAAGAAATACGTGATCATTTTTGACTGCTGGCAGTGCGCCCCAGATCGGGTCGGCTTTAAGTTCATCCAGCTTTTTCGAGTCGGAGGTAAGAATAATATAGTCACCGGCATACTTTGGTAAGACCTCAGCAGAGAATGAAGCCCAGCCCGGATCGGCCATTTCGGCGGCGATATCCGCAGGAGGCTTAAATCCCAATCCATTATAGATTGGTTGTCCACCTTTGCCGAAGTCTGTTCCGACGGCCATCAAGCTGTTTTCAGACCATTCAATAATGGAAAATGTGCTATCTGCAGGCACAACCTTCAATACGCTCTCCTTGGCATTGGCCATACGGCTGTCATAGTCTGCAAGCCAGGTTTTGGCCTTATCTTCTTCACTAAGCAGCTCACCGAAATAACCCACTTCCTCATGTACCGTTTTTAAGGAAGCGTATGGAATAACGACCGTAGGTGCGATTTTTGACATCTGCTCATTTAGCTCAGGATAGAAATCATCCATAATAATCAAATCGGGATTAAGCGACAGAATTTTCTCTACATTTCCATTTCCGTCCCCTATATTCTCAACGTCTTTCAAATACTCCTGAAAATATGGATTTTTAATATGATGTTCGGAGGTTCCGATAGGTGTAATGCCAAGCGCAATTAAGCTGCCGAGATATTCACCTGCAACAATTCTTTTGGGATGAAGGGGGATCTCCACCTCACCGTTAACCGTTTTAACGATTTTGGTCTTCGGCTGCTGTGAGGCAGCATTCTCCGTAGCACCGTTTGTACCACATGCGCTCAGTACCAAAATGAAGCTTAACAGCAATACCGATGCCAGCGTAGGCCTTGAATGTTTAAACATGAATGAATCTCCCTCTTGATCAAAATGATACTGATAATCGTTATCAATATAATCAGTATAGTCAAATGATTCAAGGGCAACAATGGAGGATTCTATGTTTGTGGCAGGACTATCTTCTAGTTTGTTCTTTCTGGAATGCAATTCTCTATAGCTAATCGGGGAAACACCCTTATACTTTTTGAACAGCCTGCCCAAATAACTAGGGTCTTGATAACCGACGCCCACTGCAATTTCCTTCAGCGTAGCATCTGTTTCCAGCAGAAGTGCCACCGCTTTTTCGATGCGCACCTTAATTAAGTAATCAATCGGGCTAAGTCCAGTACGGATTTTGAAGTAGGAAGATAAATGGGTTACGCTATAGTTCAGGATTTCCGATAATGATTCCAGCGTAATGTTATCCGTATAATGTTCATGGATAATGTCGGCAATCCGGGCGGCCAGATCACGCTTAGTCGTATTAACCCCTTGCACCGACATTTGATGAAATAGCTCATACACAAACTGATGGAGTAAAGTGCGAACATGCAACCGCGCAAGCGGCTGCGGCTTCTCCCACTCCTTAAACATCTCGCTCACTATGCGATACAGCGCTACAGAATTGTCAGGCGTCATGCTGTACGAATGATCAAAGGATTTAGCGCCCTCGTATAGCGTAGCAATCTCTAAGGGTAGTGAGGGAGGCATACTCACTTTATAATAAATGCTATAGTAATCCAGCCCCTCGCTGCCTGCGTCAATGTTGAGCACAGTTCCTTTGCCTACATGAAGCACTGTAAAGCGCTGTAAACGGTGAACTTGGCTTCCCAGGTTAACTGTAGCATTACCGTGAATCGACATAAGAAACAGCCTTGAGGGGACGTAATAGGAAGGTATAGATTCGCCAGGTCTAAGGGTCATCCGACGAATATCAACTACTTTGCAATTCGCGTGATTCCATACAGCAATAAGGTCATTGATGTCCATGATTGACTAACACCTTACATGTTTTCGTTTGAAGCCGAGCTGCGATTTATCAACTGCCTTTTGAATATTAATTGAAGCATTCAAAATCTTGCTTTTTGCACTACCGGTATGGACTTCCACCGGGCCAACTTCCTTTGCAATCTCAACCGCTTTATCATGAAGCGGCAGATAGGATACGCCCACAGTGTAGATGAAATTGTTCATTGCGTATTTCGTTCGCTCAGGAGCATCATGAATCGTATTTTTAGCAAGCTCCAACATAGCGGCCAATTTTTCTGCGGAAAATTCACTGTCCGGGCGATTTCCGAGCAGCCAGCAGTAACAGTTCCAGCCCGCCGACATTTTCAGCTCTATCTCACTGGCAATCCATTTATCAGAAACCTCTTGCGCAATATCCGTCTCCGCCAACGTTACTGCCACCACAAAGTCCGATAGCATATAGAAATAAGCGCCATCAATCCACCGCTCAAAATCCGACTCGGTCATTGCTTTAGGCTCCGCGATCACCCCGGCAAAATACATAGCGTCGTAATTTCCCGTAGCATAAAGCTGCTCGGCCAAGGGTTGATTATGTTTTATTTTTCTGAAGATAGGCTTCATCTGGCCTGTGGCCACACCAAAAAGCGGTTCGTGCGCGCCATTGGATAGATATATTTTCTTGGTGCGTTCCTTGCCGAGAGCTTCAAGCTCTTGCATGACCGTTTCTAAATCCATTGTTCGCACTTCCTTTTTAGATTATTGGCTAGGGACTCAAACTTTACTTGAATATATCATAAAAGCTCTTATAAATACCTTCTTTTATACATCAAGGTAATTTGCCCCGCTATGTATTCAGCGCTATATTGGTTGCCATCCTTAATCCACCACATAATAATCCCCAGTAGTGAGGCTGCAATAATATCAACGGAGACTACCTCCTTAGTAAGGTCAATGTTCCTCGCGTTTCTTCGTTTTTCGACAGTACTTTTTAACAGGTTGGTCAAGTGTTTTTTGAAGCCTTTATGCTCAATCAATACAGCAAAAACTTTCCGGTATTCAAAAAAATAATTTAAAAAGGTGACCAGCTGCTCCTGTTCGTTGTTGCTCTTCATTTGTAATAGCGGTTCAACCTTCATGGACAGGTCATCGAAGATTTCATGTACGATCTGGCGCAATAAATCGTTAATATCCTCATAATGCAAATAAAACGTTGCACGATTTAGTTCCGCGCGGTTGGCGATTTTTTGGACGGTCAATTGCGAAATCTCCACATTGTCGGCCAATAATGAAAAAACGGCGTTCTTAAGCATCTTTTTTGAGCGAATAGCTCGTGGGTCAACTCTTTTATGTTCAGTCATTTCATCCCTCTATTATCGTTTAAATGGCCTTTCATCAACTAATTTGCCTATTCTGTCGATTAGTCGACATTTTCAATAAAATTGCAAATAGGAATACTATTTAAATCCTGATATGATTTATTTTATTGACACTATGTCGAAAAAGCAATGAAGAGAGGACTGCAACATGCAAGAAGACATTAAGAAAATAAATAAAGGGATCTTACTAACCATCTTAATCTTTGGTTGTTTCTTATCCACACTCAATCAGACGCTTTTAAATGTCGCCTTAAGTAGTCTGATGGATGTATTTGATGTCACGGCAACAACCGTACAATGGATTTCAACAGGATTTATGCTGATCAACGGGATTTTGATTCCGATTACGGCCTATTTAATGAAACGTTTTACAACACGGCAATTATTTATAAGTGCCATGTCATTTTTATTAATCGGTTCTATAATTTGTGCAGCAGCGCCGAGCTTTAGTCTACTCTTAATCGGACGAATGATCCAAGCTGCCGGTGCTGGCATTATAATGCCGCTCATGATGAGTGTTGTGCTGGCGATCTTCCCCGTTGAAAAACGTGGCAGCGCTATGGGACTGCTTGGACTGGCGATGATATTCGCTCCTGCTATTGGGCCAACGCTGGCGGGATTTGTTGTCGAATACCACTCTTGGCGCTGGTTATTTATCGGGCTTATTCCACTTGTCCTCATTGTTATAGCGTTGGCACTCAAGTATTTAGTGAATGTATCTGAGACGTCTAAGTCGAAGCTTGATGTCATAAGTGTTCTTTTATCAACCGTCGGATTTGGCTTAATTTTATACGGCTTCAGTAGTGCAGGCAGTAAAGGCTGGGATGATGTAATCGTGATCCTGACCTTAGGGATTGGGGTCGTGGTAACAGCCGTATTCTGTCTTCGACAAATCAAATCGGATGATCCGCTGCTAAACCTGTCGGTCTTCAAAAATAAAGTGTTTACGATGACGTCTCTTATTAACGTATTAATCACGATGATGATGTACGCAGATATGATCTTATTGCCTATTTATCTGCAGAATGGCCGCGGGTTTACAGCATTTGATGCAGGACTACTATTGTTGCCGGGCGCACTCGTAAATGCGTTCATGTCACCCGTCACCGGTAAACTATACGACCGTTTCGGTGCGAAGCCGCTGTTCATCATTGGTCTATTGTTTATTATTCCATCTATGTGGGCGGTAACAGATTTATCTGAATCAACTACGTATACGTATCTAATGATTCGTACCATTGGCCTGCGAATTGGATTAAGCTTCATTACTATGCCACTCAATACAGCCGGACTAAATGCGTTGCCCAAACAACTTGGCACTCATGGTACAGCTGTGAACAATACCGTTCGCCAAATTGCCGGGGCCATTGGTACTGCTGTCGTAATTACAATTTATACAGTGCAGGCAACAAGTCATGCAACTACAGTGATGCTGAACAATCCCTCCACTACTCCTGACATTCTTAAATCCCTTACATCAATTCTTGGGGCAAGTGACGCCTACTACTTCATGATGATTTTATCCATTGCCGCATTTGTTATAACCTTATTTATGCCCACGAAAAACAAGCTCATGATTGAAAAGAAAGCAAACCTAGTTAGCAAGGAAGAACCTCAGTTGTAACTAGTAATTGCAGAGTAAATGAAGAAAAGCCATTCCTTAGCGGAGTGGCTTTTGTTATGAATGGCTTGCTTTGGATCATTGGAGCACGTATTCCTACGAGCATCAATATTTCCTTATCCATATCAGTATCCCCCTCTCCATATCAAATGTGTAGACTGTATTATAAAAACGAAAAAATATGTAAACTTTACACATAAGTTAATATACGGTATTTTAATAGTGTTATTAAAAGGAATATTAATCCATAATAAGGATCTGATTCCATTCATGAAATTATCTTTAAAAAAGAGATTGATGCTTGTTGGAACCTTTGTTTCAGTCTTTCTTTTTTCTTTTGTTTCCCAAGCATATGCGACTAATTTAATTGGCTACCCTACAGCTACACAAGCTAAGAATAATTGGTGCTGGGCTGCGACTAGCGTTACCATACTTCAATATTACGGAATCTCTGTAAGCCAATGTTCTTTTTATGATCATGTGAAGGGAACCTCCGGCTGTACAACAGACGAGAGTGAATCTTATGGAACTGTTCAAGAAGGCATTCATGATTATGGTGTCTCCAGTTGGAATCATACAGGAGCACTATCTTACAGCGATGTAAAAAACCAGATTGATAATGTTGGCAGTCCTATATATGTAAGCTGGAAATGGAATAGTGCTACCGGTGGCGGGCACGCAGTAGTTATCTATGGGTACGACACATATAGTGGAAATGATTGGATTCAACACATGAACCCGAGTGGGGGCACAAAAACCTCCATGTTATACACCAACGTTAAAGGTGGCTCCAGCTACGATAGAACCTGGAGATGGGGACTTCATGGCTTCAACAAATATATTTAAGGAGGGCTTCCCATTAAGAAAACGCTGCTGTTAACTGTAACTTCATTCGTTTTATTTCTGACTTTTTTCTCACCTGTATGGGCTCAGACCGTAACTGAAGATGTTGTTTCTTTTGCAAATACAGAAGGATTAACATTGATTAAAGAAGGGCTATCTAAAGATCCTGAAGGGTATGGTTACAACAATGAAGCAGAGATTAGTGAAATTACCGTAGGTCAAGGAATGCAGATTCATTTTATTGATGGCGCTAAGCTTAGGGCGGCTTCCAATAGTCTGATTGAAACGGTCACACCCCAAGACAACTGGGAGTTTCTTATTTTATCGGGCGGAATACCCAAATCTAAAATGATCATTCAAAAGGATTCAAACGGGTCCTATCAAGTTACTGAGTTTGGAGGAAATCCTAATACTTTGGCCTATGCTATTCATTCACTAGAAGCTGAGGGTGAAGTGAGTGAGCCTACACTTATCCGTGAGCGGGACGAATATATAGCTGCCTTCAAGAAAGACAATCAGGAACTAATCATCGCCCCACAACAAGCCTCATCAGCAGAAACAAAAGGACTAAGCAATATTTCGGAGCCTCAAGCACCCGGGCATTTAATTGATGTGTTACAAACGATGCAGAACGATTCTTCCGATGACGAGCAGGATGGGTCGGGAACCATTGCTTCCGCATATTATGCGGACGATAATAATCATCTAACAAGGTCTATCACCATTAGCGCCATTATTGCTCTAGTAGCGGTATTTGTGTTCTGGGCCTATCTCAGAAGACGTAAACAACCTAAATAAATGTAAAAATAAGTAGGCCGCCCTCCTTCATTGGATTGCGGCCTACTTTGATAGATAGTACCTCTAAAAAGCCTCCCTCTCCCCATATGATTAGGACATAAAGGCTGCCAAAGACCTCGTTAGCATAACACCATTTGTAATGGTATCTTGCGGCTAAACATCTCGTCCAGTACCCATGCCCCTTTTATACATTTTTTCTGCTTCAATAGGACTTTCTTTTGCCGTGATATGATACGGAATTACCCGATAAACTTGAACCGGACCGCCAAATACAGCCGATCTATACTTTTCCACATGCTGCTTGGACAAGGGGCGATTATAATAACCCGGTACGTATTTATTGATCAATTCCTGAAGTACGTGTGTGGCTTCATCCAAATCTGAAATCGGTTCTGCTTGTCCAAAAATCATTACGCTCATATAAGCTGTATCCGTTTTGGCTGGTACCGGATCTGTAATAGTTCCGTATTCCTCACATACCGTAAAACATACCTCCGGATTATCACGCATGACCTGATTACGTCTTCCATCTCCAGCCCCATGAATATACAGTTTCCCTTCAGTCCATACATAATTAAGTGGCACAACATAAGGGAGGTTCCCATCAACCAACCCCAGATAACCTAATCTCGTTTGGTGAAGGAACCTTTCAATCTTCTCTTGATCTAGGCATTCCCTGGTCTTGTAACGAACCGAATTCATATCGAATCTCTCCTTTTATTTAAATTGCGGATACCAGCGTTGTTACGGTAGTATATCAATGAATGGATTGCATTAAAATATCCATAATTCGCTGTTTAGAGCAATCCATAATCAGCTTTTTATGATTGGAGTTTCTATTTGGAGGTATGTACGATGATGAAAGTAATTCGTAATGATAAGAGACCGATCTGGCAGCAATTGCTTGATCAAGCGATCCATAATATTACTAGCGGAGTCTGGGCACCAGGAGAACTACTGATTCCTACCCGCGAACTTGCGCACATCGTAGGTGTCTCCCGCTCAACTATACAGATCGTCTATGAGGAATTGTTAAGTCGGGGTTATACAGTTACCTCCCGCCGGGGAGGGACGCGAGTTAGTACATGGAAGCAAGTCGCTATATCAACGAAGGAAATAGAAACAGAGGGCCCCACACCTCCTTCACTCTCCTTGCTAGACTCAGCTGTTGATCAATTACATGACTGGTTCAGAGGTAAAGAGCCGCTAGAAGTGGATATTGATTTCAGTCCCCATGAACCCTATTTGGACGAACAATTCCAAAAAAACTGGCGGCAATCGCTGCTCCAGGCATCCGCTGAAATGGATTTATCAAGCTGGGCTTACGGTAACTGCTACGGGTACACACCATTACGTGAGCAAATACAGCGTTATTTATCACTTGAACGGGGCATACATGTCCAAACCAATCAGATTCTGTTGACCTCAGGAGCTCAGCATAGTATTGACTTAATCGCACAGTCACTTTTAGCTGATGAGGACACTGTCTCAGTAGAAGATCCAGGTTTCCCAGCTGCTTGGATGGCAATGAAATACCGCCGTATGAATGTGGTACCCGTTCCTGTTGATGAGTATGGTCTAGTGGTTGAGCATATTCACCCGCAATCCAAACTGGTCTTTGCCACCCCTTCCCACCAGTGCGCAGTAGGGGTCGTTATGTCGGAGCCCCGCCGGCAACAATTGCTGCATAAGGCCGTTCAAGAACGATTTTGGATCATTGAAGACGATTATGATAGTGAATTTCGATATCGCGGGGAGCCGCTGCCAACGCTGTTTAGTCAGGCATCTAATAATACTTTGTATCTCATGAGTTTCTCTAAAATGATTGCACCAGGCATTCGTATTTCGGCTATTATTGGATCAGTCGAGGCAATTGCTCAGCTAGCAAAGGTGCAGGAGCTGACTTACCGTCATCTTCCGATTATGGATCAGCTAACACTAACCCACTTCATTAAAAATGGTCATTTTATGCGCCATATGCGAAGAGTCAGAAATGTGTACCGGCGAAGACACGAGGTCATGGCAAAAGCTATTATGGCTAGCGGTTTAGGGGAGCGCTTCACGCTCAGTGGAGTAGAAACTGGATTACATATGTTATTAGAAGCTGAGGAAACATTCGACGAGGAAGCTGTGACAAAGTTAGCCCTACAACATGGAATACGTGTGTACCCTCTTGGGCCCTATTGTTTGGATAGCAAAAGAAAAGGATGGGTATTAGGGTTTGCAAAAGTAAATGAGGCAGCGATTGAGCAGGGTATTCATCGTCTTGCGGAGCTGATCCTATAAAATCATCTCCGCAGCACTCACAAAATTTGTTGAACAGTCCATAGACTATTTTAGATTTATGAAACCCTTGCTTCCGTGTATTACCCGGACGATAATAATCACCTAACAAGGTCTATCACCATTAGCGCCATTATTGCTCTAGCAGCGGTATTTGTGATCTGGGCCTATCTCAGAAGACGTAAGCAACCTAAGTAAATGTAAAAAGAAATAGGCCGCTCTTTTCATGGAGTGCGGCTTATTTCTCTCTCATCTACGGCTCCCGAGAAATACTCAAACACTGCACTAATACTATTAAAAACTTACCAAGAAACTACTAAAAGGCATGTTGATTACTACTTCCGGAGACTATTTTTTATATGAAGGAATCAATCCTGGATTGGCTCAAACAGGCAATGTAGTATTTGAAATCCCAGAAGATATGACTGGCTTTCTTTTGAATGTCCAAACTGGGTTCTGGGGAACCGAACAAGGACAGATTGAATTGAAATAATACTATATGGATCGTAAACCACCCAACTGGATATTTAAAAATCAATGCAAAAGGCACTACCTTGAGGCAGTACCTTTTGCATTGTTAAGTGAAGAGATATTCAATTTAGGGGGGGGAATACTCCACATCGACCCAATCAGGTCGTACATTACATAGCTTTTTCAGCCAGATCGCTAACTAAATTTCTCATCCACTTACGGGAGTAAATCCGGGCGTAGCCGAAGCCAAAGCGGACAACCTCCTCCAGCGAGATGACGAGATACACAAGGTAGACAGGTTGCTTCCAAATGTATGACAGCAACAGCCCGGATGGGACACCTATCAGCCACGTTGCGGTAGACTCCATGCCGAATACGAACTTGCTGTCTCCACCGCTGTTTAGAATACCGCCGGCTATAATCATATTGGATACTTTGACCCAAAGAAATCCAGCAAACACGATAACGATATACATGCTCATTTGCTTAGCATCCTCGGAGATATTGAACGCAGAGACATACAGCTTCGAGCCTGCCGCAATGATAACCCCGACAATCAGAGAGATAATGATGCCTAGGCGAATGAACCTTTTCGCATGATCGAGTGCGATATCAGATTCATTCGCACCCAAACGGTTGCCAACCATTACCCCTGCTGCACTAGCCAGACCCGATAATAAACCGATGCAAAGACCCTGAAGTGGGAAGGTAATGGTCATTGCAGTCATTTCCATCGTCCCCATACGGCTATAAATGACCGCATATGCCGTTTCACCCAATACCCAAATCAATTCAGTCAGTAGCAGCGGATAGGTCGTTCCAAAAAACTTGCGAATGAGCGGTTTAGGAACGCTGAATAAGTTCTTTAACCCGACAGCTCCCGGTAAACGATACCGGTACACGGCACCAATGATCAACAAGCATTCGAAGACCCTAGAGATAAGAGTAGCAATGGCAGCGCCCTTCAGACCAAGCGCAGGAGCACCGAAATGACCGTAAATAAGTACGTAATTCAGTATAATATTCAAGCCAACTGCAATTAGACTTACATACATCGGCCATTTGGCATGGCCAGTACTGCGTAAAATCGCGGAATACATCATCGTGAGCATGACAGGCACAAAACCGATCGACATTATCTGGAGAAAGATATAACCCTCATCTATTACATTCACGTCTGTAGTGAATAGGCTCAGAAAGAGCGGCGAGTCGATAAAGACAGCCGCAGAGAACAGGAACGAGAACGCAAAGCCGGTGATCAGTCCGAGACCCAGTACTTGAGAGACGCTTTTGGAATCTTTATTTCCCCAAAACTGGGCTGCATATATGGATACACCCGTTGATAAACCGGCCAAGACAACCGCGATGATCCCGTATATTTTGGTCGACATCCCCACCGAGGCAATTGCCACATCTCCCAGCTGCCCAACCATCAATTGATCCGTCAAATTAAGCAACGCCATCAGCAAGCTTTGAAGCGTAACGGGCACAGCGATTTTATACACACTTTTGTAGAAATCTTCTTTCTCTGACATGTATCGTTCACAACCCCCATATTCTCGATTTTTCCAGAACTCATTGCCATTCGCAGTCTATGACTTAGTGTGAGGTTAGATCACCTTTTTGTAGCGCATGAGCGTGTAGTTATCTTTTGGTTGAATTTCTACAACCTTGAACTTTTTCGCAAAGTTCAATTGCTGATAACCGTCTCCATCCACTAAAGTAATGTTTGTGGAGCCGCCTATGATGATTGGAAGCTGCATTAGAATAATCTCATCGACGATATCCTGATTGAAAATATGCCAGTTTAAGAATCCGCCGCCTTCGACCAGCAGACTGGTAATCCCATAGTTCTCCTCCAACTGACGTTCAAGCTCCACAAAATCTACTTTATCCTCGCCGCAGATAAGGCACTCCTTCCCTCTTTGCCGGATCTGTTTGATTTTTTCTTCATCCCGTCCTTTCTCGGTCGTGACAATAATCGTCTTCCCTTGGTCCGAGAGTACATTGCAATCTAGCGGAATATCCAAGGTAGTTGTCGGAATGATACGAATTGGATTTTTATTTTCCTCATACCGATTAGTAAGGAAGGGATTGTCCGTCAAAATTGTATTTTTGCCGACCATAATTCCCTGCACCTTCCCCCGGAACAGATGAATAAATTCCATATCCTCACTGGAAAACAAAGAAAAAAGCTCTTTACTCGAATTACCAGCGCCCATAGTGAGCTTTCCATCAATAGAAATTTGGCTGAATATCGTTGTTTTCATTTGGCTCTCCCCATCTCTAATTAGCTTTTAAATGCGCCCCAAGAGGCTTGAATAGTCTGTTCTATTTTGTTCAATGCTTGTTCAGGATTGCTCAAGGGCAGCTCGATAAGACCCGCATTTAACGCCTCCCATACATGGATCATGAAGGGATAAGTCGGCATCGGCCGTGAGTGATCTAGAAGCGATAAAATCATCTTTTTGTTAGGCGCAGCAGAGGCAGCTAGACGGTTCAGTACCTCTTCATGAGCCGGAATCCGCTGTACACCCAGCGTCCACATCGTTTGGCATTCGTCACTCAGCATAAAGCGCGTGAATGATAAAATATCTTCCCGCTCCTCGGACGTTAATGAATGATTAGGGTAGATCAGGCCAATAGAAGAAGACATGGATAACGATTGCCGCCCTTCGATGCTCGGAAGCTGGCAAACCGCAAGCCTATTGTTCATATGCTTATCTAGATGGTTATAAATCCACTCGCCACAAATAATGGCGCCGATCTTACCGTCAATGAACTGCTCAAGCAGTCCTGTCGAGCCGTCGAGACTAACGAGCACGCCTTGATCCATCTTGTCGCTAATAAACTGAAGTGCCTGCTTCATTTCAGAGGTGACGATATTCGGCTTTCCATTCTGTACAGGCCAGCCGCCGAAAGCTGTAAGGAACGGAATAAACCAATAGCCTTGCTGTAAGTCTGCTCCAATCGGTACGATACCTTGGGCGGATAACCTTTCTGCTGCCTCTTCGAACACGTCCCATGTCGTCGGCGCACTAGGGTAAATCGACGGGTTGTAATACACAACCAGATGATTGCCCCGCAATACCGGGATACCATACTGAACACCATTCATTTGCATCGTTGAAAGGGCACCCTCAGTCAGCGTATCGCCAAAAAGCCCGCCTGGCACTTCGGAGTAAAGACCGTTCTCAACATAGGAGGACATGTCGGCAGGAACCATCGCCAGATGCGGACCTTGCTGGGTGTCCTTAATTTGGTTCAGACGCGCAGTCAGCTCCGTAATATTCATGACTTGTGGCGTAATTTGTACCCCAAAGCGCTCAGTATACAGCTTACAAATTCCCTCCAGCACCTCAATCGAGGTATCTCCCGGACCATCAAACTCATGCCATATCACGACTTCCTTATTGTTCTTTTCCATTGCAGCCTCTCTCCCTTACCTAAATTGTCTATGATTGTTTACGAGCACTAAAGCCTGATTAGGCGCAAGCAGCAAGCAGTCTAACGCCTGACCTACGCTGCTACCCGTTAAGGAACTATCCAGTGTTACCGTCATTGGGCATCGGCCAGGTACGGCTACCTTCAAATCAACTTGGCAGAAAGCATCAGCACTCAAGTTAAAGCAGCACAGCAGCGTTTCATCCCCTTGCATATACCCATACAGAACAATACCTTCCGGGGATTGAGCCACGAAAAAGTTTTCCGGCTTCACTAGGTGGCGCCAATCTCTCTTGAGTTCACTTAGCTCCGCCAACAGCGGCAGCATCGGTGTAGGATTGGTCCAATTAATTTGCATGACGTTAAAAAAAGCTCGGGAAATCTCCTCTCCGTTCGTGTTGTCTCCAAGACCACAGTTGAGCGGCTGCTCCTCATTCATTTCATAACCCGTCGTCACGTATGGAATTGCGTTCGGAAGAAATTGATTAAATACCGCAATCATCCGAGCAACCTCAACACCACCACGGCTGGTGATCCGAGGAGTATCTGCTGTTTCTGCACAAGCAAATACATGAATATTCAACTCAGGCAGCTCTTCTAAGAATGAAACGAGATTGTCTTTAGTAATTTGTGTCATGACGTTCCACCCACTGCCAAGCATAATGTTATAGCCGGTGTTTGCCGCCTTCTTGTGGTTGCGATTGAACAAATCTTCGCTGATTAAGATCGCATTTGGATTCATCTCTTTAATCGTGTCAAAAATACGAGTCAACAACGGAATAGGAAGCACGTGTCCGATGTCGATGCGGAAGCCGTCAATCCCATATTTTTCGAGATTAACCCGTACTGCCTCCTCCAGAACATCCCACAGCTCCAGATTCGGCTCCTCTCCCGGGTAGTCATTACATTTAATCGTATCAAAAAGGACATATGGCGCCTGATCCGGACTTATAAGATGTCTCACTTGCGGAGAGAAATCCTCGTAGAGGCGTAAGAACGTAATGTCTGTCCAAATCGGCTGCACATCATTTATCCAATCCGAATGCGCTGGAGCAGTCGTTATCCCCATCTCTTGCTCCACCAAAGTTAATAGCTCATCTCCAGTTTTAGCAGCTTTCTCCTTTAAGTGCTGCCAAAGAATTGGATGGAGTTCATTGGGCGGTGGCGTGAACTTCCGCAGAAATACTGCTGTCTCCTGGCTGCGGTAGACCGTCTCCAATTTGTCCGGCGTACACTCCTCAAAAAATCCAAGCTGGGGAATCGCGGGCGGCGCAAAGCCTTCTAATTCGTCCATTTTGATCCAATATACCCATTCAGGGTGCTCAGTAATGAACACACTGTTTTTCGCCGTCACACGGGGAATGAAATCAACAACAGTCTTAATATCAAGTAAATGACAAGCCTCTACCAGAGCGCTGAGCTCATCGTGGATCGTAAACTCCTCCATATCATCCAATAGGCTATCGTGCAGGTTCTCGTCCAAATGGAATAACGATTGCACTGCGTAAGGGGACCCAATATCCCCCTTCAGATTCAACTTGCTGTACT
The DNA here is from genome assembly GCF_045040615.1 of Paenibacillus sp. FSL H8-0175. Lineage (NCBI taxonomy): Bacteria > Bacillati > Bacillota > Bacilli > Caryophanales > Paenibacillaceae > Paenibacillus > Paenibacillus sp. FSL H8-0175. Next base: position 7,075,447 of record NZ_CP150299.1, read on the forward strand.
GGTTAACTGGAAGCATGTACAGAATATTGATGCCCATTTTCTTTAGCAGAGGCAGAAGAATAAAGAATCTTAAAAAAGTACCCGATTCAATTTTTCCGTCATGGTTGTAATCCCAAGCCGTAGAATAGCGAATAAGCGAAGAATAGATCGCGCTATCGTCCAGATTTATGCGTTCCTTAAGCAGATATCTCCACGAAAGCCTGTCCACATAATTCAAATGATCAGTCAAAAAATCATACGGGTGTACACAAATTTCACCCTCTTTTTCTAAGAGAACACGTTCATATTGGCACTCATTCCACACTGCGGGTATCCAAATTGGCTCTACCTCTTTGGCCTTTTGTGTAGACAAGTAATCTTGAATTAATCTGAATTTGCTATCATTGCTCATCAACAGTGCCACCTCTCATTGATTGTAGTCTTACGTTTAGGGAACAAAAACCGTCTTTACGGTTTCACTCCCAACCACCTTCAAAGAGTTCAATTCATAGCCGATTAACTCATCTATCGCTGCTTCATGCTGACTGAGCTTAACTTTTCTAGTTACTAGTTTCTCCATTTCAGGAGTTTCAGCGGCAAACCGCAAAGCTTCCTCGAACATGTAGCGGTATTCACCTGCTGCTATAATTTTTATTGCATGCTGCACGAATTTGGTAGGGGAAAAGGTGTAGCGATACTTCGCATTAATACCAAAAGGAACGATGCGGCCTCCACGTTCAATCCACTTCTCCGCCATTTCGAGTTGAGTGCCCACCGTATCGATAATCACATCAAACTTATGTCCCGCACAGATTTTGTCTACGGTAGCTTGATTTAATTGGGCAGGGGTTAGAGCAAAATCTGAGATCTCTCTGGCAAAAGCTAGCCGATAGGGATTGACTTCAGTCGCTACCGTGAGCGCAGATTTCGACTTGCTCACAATTTGGCTTAACAGTCCCATTGGACCCGATCCAAGAATAAGTACCTTGTCGTCTGCTGTGACATTGGCTTCTTTGAAATTGTGCAGTACACAGGCAAGCGGCTCAATCAAAACCCCCGTCTCCCAGCTCATATGATCGGGAAGACGGTGTGCAAACGTTTGTGCAGTTGAGTAAAAAAAAGTGAATGTCCCATTTCGATTCAAACCCGCAATAGGCATCCCATTTCCATCGATGCCCGTACAGAGGTGCGGCTGTTTCTTCAAGCAAAAATAGCATTCATCACAGCTTTGATTCGGATCGATAACTACTCGGTCGCCTACCTTAACACGGTCAACGTTGCTGCCGATTTGGATTACAGTCCCTACTGCCTCATGACCCCGAATGACCCCTGGAACCCCCTCCTCTTTCCCAGTTATGACTGCTAAATCTGTTCCACATACACCTGTCATCTCAATCCGGATCTTGACTTCATCCGGTGCTGCAATCTGCGGCTCTTCCCATTCGCAGAGCTCCAGCTTATGATTGGATGTCCACACCAACGCTTCCATACTCATTCCCCTTTCTCTTTTTTGTTATCCATATTCGCCCAGAATATATCATAACTACCATGTAAAAGTAAGGTGAATGTTGTCGAAAAATGTTAATAATTACATTTTTATATAAACACTCACGAGTAAGCGCTTTAATTTTCTTTCGCTTATTATGCGGAGTGCACTGTCTCAAACGGCAAGTTTAAGGGCCATCCCTTGTGGGATGACCCTTGAATACTATCGTGATCAATCGAGCTCCGCACGGGAATAAATCCCGAATCAACGTCTCCTATTTTGCAGCTTCCGCTTCCAGCCGTGCAATGACCTCTGAGCCAGCTTGATCTGTGAAGCTAAGCACCCCGTTTTCCTGAACGATCAGTCCTTCCCGTATTCGGCCATCCAGCCAATCGCTGATCCAGCCGGGAGCATACCCGCCTTGGCCGAACTCGCCGCCAAAAGCAATCATTTCTTCATATACATCCAGATATTGTTGACGGCTCGTATTTGGATAAGAGCTTGTGTATAGCCAGAACTGCACATCATACATCAGAGTAGAAAGCTCATCCGCATGAAAGGAGAAGTGTCCCTTCTCTTCAACGATTCGGGTACATACTTTACGGATCTTATGCTCAAGCTGATCTACTTCAGACACATGGCTGCACAGCTTCGCAAGCAATGGTGAGAATTGGCCTACGGCTACTTTGCGCAAATCCTCCTCTTTATCTTCTTCAGAGGTGTCGTATTCTTCATCACTCACCAGGCCGCGTATAAACGTCTCGAAGTCTGGGGCCAGAAACGTAATCTCATAATTATCTTCCTGATCCACATGAATCACCTCGGGTTCACCGTCCTTCCCGCAATTCCGGTAATCCAGCATCACGACATCATGACCTGCCGAAGGGCAATCGCAAATTACCACGCCAATGTCAGGGTATCCCCACTCCTCAATCATAAACGGACTGCCAAGATCGCCGCAGAGTGAATAGCTTTTCTCACGTCCGATGCCCATAATGCCCGTAATCGCGATATGATCCTCAGCCCATGAGGTCGCATCCTCCGTAGGAAAACAGGTATTATAAGGCACTCCCCCATTGTGCTGCTTCATCAGACTGATATAAGAGGCAGGAAGCTTGTAACCTAGTTCTTCTTCTACAGAAGCAATCAGCTCATCCGTAGGCGGGGCCGAAACATATTCTTTTAGCGCATAATCGCTATCTTTCCAAAATTCGGAGAGGTCCATCCCTTCAAAAGGAGTTACAGTCGTCCCCGAATCATTATGTTGCTCTCTGATTGCCTGTCTGGCTGCGGCGTGTTGTTCTTTGCGTAGCTTGCGCTGGCTGAATTTCAGAAACATGGCCGTATTCTCATCATCCGGATCGAGGTCATGGGCAATACCCAGCACTCTCACCGCTTCCTCATATCGATTCAAATAATAGTAGGAATATCCCACACGAAAATGCCACAGATAATCATTCTGTCCTTGTTCCGCAATCTTCGCGAAGTGTTCAAGGGCTTCTTCATAACGTTCCAAATTGTTATACGCTCTTGCCAGACTGCTGACCATCTCGTAATCTCTGTCCGCTGGAGGAATCTCCATCAGAGTGTCTACAATCTTCTGGTGTTCATCATCTTCATGCCACTGTGTCAGCTGTGCGATTAGTTCTTTGTCCATGGTCTACCTCCCAAGCTTATAATCAAGTTACTAGAATATAGAGAAATATGGTTTTCCCTATTCTACCAGATGGGATGTAGGTATTGAAAATCGATAATAGAGCCTCACAAAGATTCTTAATTATGGGTACAGCCATATCCCTGAAACCGTCATCACCGCTGGCAGTACAGCCTCGTCAACCGCTACATTGTCATACCAGCCGCCCACTGCAAGGTTCAGCACCAGATAAAATGACTCGTTAAAGGGCATAACCCCTGGCTCCAAGCAGCGCTCGGCAAAGCAATGTCCGTCTACCAGCCATCGAATCGAACTGGCGGTCCATTCCAGTGCATAATCATGGAATTCATTAATGGTTCCGCTTTCAAAATGGTGCGAGAACTCCTCGACGATTTGATGTTCCCAATCCTTTCCGTAGTGCAGTGTTCCGGATATTTGCTGAGGCAAGCGGCCTTTGGCTTCCATGATATCAATCTCGCCGGAAGCTGGCCAAGGTCCGTAAGCCTGTTCCTGCGGAAGCAACCAGATGGCAGGCCAAACCCCTTGCCCCACCGGCAGCTTTGCACGCACAACTAACTTCCCATAGCAAAAGGAAAAATGGTCCTTTGTATCCAAACGAGCCGAGGTATATGCAAAATTACGCCCATCCTTTCCAATGGATTCACTGCGTGCGCACAGATTTAAGCCAAATTCATCGATATACAGATTGCTGGAATGATCCGTGTAATACTGCTGCTCTCCGTTGCCCCAACCTGGGTCTATGGGATTACCCTCATTATCTAACAAGTCATTGCCAAGGCGGATATTCCATAGCTTCAAATCGGCATTTCTATCTAAGAAATTCTGTTCCCATATAGGTTTATTCATCCTTTGCACACTCCCTTCATTTAATCACAGCATACTTAATTTTTGCGGCTGGTCAAACAAATCTAAAAAAATGGGATAGGGTCGATAATCATGGGCTTTTTTTCCTATACGCTTTTTCATACGATGAAATAGAAAGGGGGCACGGAAAATGTTCCAATACAGAACGGAACAAATGAAAGCGCTTTTTAAGCAGTGGCAATTGCAAAGCATGGTTATCCCGGGAATCATCTGGATGTTTATCTTTTGTTATATCCCTATGTTTTGGCTCATTATTGCATTTATGGACTACAGCATCGCCAAACCCTTACTAGAATCACCGTTTGTCGGGCTGAAGCATTTTCAGGATTTTTTGACGGATGAGCGTTTTTGGCGTTCGATTCGCAATACTCTGGGGATGAGCAGCATCAAGCTGGTCCTGGGTTTTCCCATTCCTATCTTGTTTGCCTTGCTGCTGAATGAAATACGGAGTCTTCGATTTAAGCGAACGGTACAAACCATTTCGTACCTGCCGCACTTTATTGCCTGGACGATTTTTGGCGGCATTGCGCTCAATTGGCTGGGCGAGGGCGGTGTGATCAATCAGTTGATGATGGCGATCGGGCTCCAGGAACGCGAAATCCTGTTTAACAGCGACCCTAAGTACTTTTGGTGGATCACCTTTTTTACCGATACGTTAAAAGAAACCGGCTGGAGCGCCATTATCTACATAGCGGCAATATCCGGCATTGATCCGGGGCTGTACGAAGCGGCTGAGCTGGATGGCGCAAACCGGCGGCAACGGATGTGGCATATCACCATTCAGAGCATACGCCCCACCATCGCTATTTTGTTCATCCTCGCTGTCAGCGGGATACTCGGCAGTAACTTTGAGCAGATCTTTATGTTGAAGAACAATATGAACATGAGGATGGCGGAAAGCCTAGACTTGTATATCTACAACATGGGGTTGGTCTCCGGGCGCCATTCCTTCTCAACAGCCGTCCTGTTCGCCCGCTCTATTGTGGCGCTAGGTTTGTTGTTTTTGGCCAATCACACATCCAAAAAACTAACCGGCGACAGCATTTTTTAGAAAGGAGAGGACAGAGGTATGGAAAGACGCAAAAGATTTCGGCAAATTGGAGTATTTGAGGTCTGCAACACCCTGCTGATGCTGGCGGTTTGCTTTTTAACACTGTACCCGATGTGGTTTGTATTCATTAACTCGCTTAACGCGCCGCAGCAGGCATCCCTGGGCACCGTCAACTGGTTTCCCAAAGAATTATCGCTGGCCAGCTATAGTGTTGTGTTCAATGATAAGACAATGATGAACGGTTTTTACATTACCACTCTGCGCACAGTGATCGGGACAGCAACGCATGTGTTGTTTACCGCCATTATTGCTTACGGAATGAGCAAGTCTAATCTGATCGGACGCAAGCTGTATCTTAAAATCGCATTGGTTACGATGCTGTTCTCAGGCGGGCTGATCCCTACATTTATTCTGATGACGAAGCTGGGCTTATATGATAATTTTTGGATATTCATCATTCCCTCTATGTACACTTTTTTTAATATGGTCATTTTCATGAGCTTCTTCCGCACCATACCTGACAGCCTGGAGGAATCTGCGAAGGTAGACGGTGCTTCAGACTATGGTGTCCTGTTCAGAATCGTATTGCCCAATAGCATGGCTGTCATTGCGACTATATCGCTTTTTTCAGCCGTTTATCATTGGAATGATTATTACCAGGGGGTCATCTACATCCGTTCGCAGGAATTACTGCCACTGCAGACCATGCTGTACAAAATCATTGCGGAGAACTCTATGTCCTTCATGCAGCAGCAAGCTATGGCGCAATTCGGCGCAAGACTTCCCGGCAACTCTATTAAATTTGCATCCATGATGGTGGCCACACTGCCTATTCTGATAGTCTATCCTTTCATTCAACGCTATCTGGTCAAAGGCGTGATGATTGGCGCCATTAAGGGATAAGAGTGTGAGTGTCTAGAAACTGGTATACAAAATTCAGAAGCAGCAAAGAAAGGATGATAATGTCATGAAACGCAATCTGATTAAGCCGGGGTTGACCCTCGTTCTGGCCGCAAGCCTGATGCTAGGCATAGCCGCGTGTTCCAATTCAGCGAATAGTGAAAATAATCCAACACCACAGCCTACAGATAGTACACAGCCGCCGCAGAGTGAAGCAAAGCTCAATCCCGATGATCCGGCATGGAAGCTGGATACCAGCCCTGTTGATTTGACCTGGTTCGTAGGTGCTAACTGGTATGCCCACACTTGGGGAGACAGCTTGACCTCCAAGTACGTAACGGAAAAAACAGGCGTAAACATCAAGCTTGAGGTACCTTCCGGTGAAGCGAATGAGCATATTACCCTAATGATGACCTCGGGCAAGCTGCCAGACTTGATATCAATGGGTTCGTGGGAAACCGCTGTCAAAAAGCTGTGGGAAGGCGATCATGTCTACGCCTTAAATGAATTAGCTGACAAGTATGACCCTTACTTCTTCAAGGTGGCCGGGGACGGTACACTGAAATGGTATCGTCAAGAAAATGGCAATACCTATGGCGTTCCGAATGATTCATATAGCCCCAACCTGATGCATGAAACTGGCATGACGGCCGCCAACCAGACTTTCCTGGTGCGAAAAGATTTGTATGAGGAGATGGGCAGCCCGGACCTTAGCACTCCAGAGGGCTTTCTGAACGCACTGCAACTGGTAAAGGATAAGTACTCCCAATATAAAGGCCAGCCCATCAGTCCCTTTTTTGCACAAGGGAACGTCCCTTACGGGATGACCGAATATCTGCAGAACCTACTGGCCGTACCGCATGAGAAAGACGGAAAAGTATACGACCGCATTACCGATCCCGATTATATTGCCTGGCTAAAAACCTTCCGTACGGCTTACGAGCGCGGGTTGATTAATGTGGATTTCCTGGTGGATTCCGATACTCAGGTAGAGGAAAAAACAAACAACGCCCGCTATTTCATGATGGTCCGTGAGTGGACCGGTATGTCGGCTGTCAATCCTATGCTGGCTGCTAGCAGCAACCCGGACTCTTACTACATCGCAGTCGATGGGCCAAAGAACAGCAAGGGCGATAACCCTAAGTTATTCCCTGGCAACATGGACGGCTGGATGGTGACGATGATTAGCAAATCAACCGAAAACCCTGAACGAGCCATCCGCTTTTTGACCTATCTGGCCAGCGAAGAAGGCCAGCGAGATTTGTTCCTTGGCAAGGAAGGCGAAACATGGGAGATGGTAGATGGCAAGCCGCAACTGAAGCCTGAAATGGTAAAATTACTCGACACTGATATTGAGAAGCTGGAGAAAGAATACGGCATCATGGATACCTATTGGATGATGCGAAACCCTGTAATCGTCAACCAGTGGAGACCGGAGAAATCTCCTGTCATTAAGCAAATGGAAGACTTCGCCAATAAGCAGGCCGATATTGATAGCGGTATCTATAAGGGCTTAGATCCACAGGGCGATTCTGATGTGTCGGTAGCCTGGTCCCGTATTTCGCAAAATTGGGAGGAAGTACTCCCTGAGCTAATTACGGCCAAGAATGAGGCTGAATTTGATAAAATCTTCGACAATTTCCTTGACCGCCGCGAGAATTACAGCTTTGGCAAGGTGATGGAATACCGCCAGGCTGAACTGGATGTGCGAAAATCCAAAATGGCAGAGTAATAATGCCCGTATAAAGATTACTGCCGGCCACCGAAAGGTTGGCCGGTATTCCCTTTTTCGCTTCTTTTAACCATTTAACAAAACAGCCTAGTTACCTACCGGGCAGTTTGTAATATATGGTATATTACAAGGGTAGGAGGCTACTTAAATGAAGTATCTGCTGACTAAAATGAAGAAGCTGTACCGTAATTCCCGCATCTCCCAAAAATTGTTTTTGGCCTTTAGCATGATGATTGCCATCCCTGCGATTGTGGTATCCTTTTTATTTATCCGCACACAGGAAAGTCTGCTATACAAGGACGCTATGGCTACCGGCAGCAGCCATGTCTCAAGAATTAACGAACAGCTGCGCAGCAAAATGGGCATTATTGAGAACGCTTCCTCTACTGCGCTGAATCAAAAGGCATTTGTAGATTTTATTCACTCCAATATGCGCGGGGATGGCCTGCGTCTCGTAAAATTTAGACAAAATCAATTTGAGCAAATGCATAATATCATTCAAAGCTACGAGATGATCAGCGAGCTCAGTTTCTATGTCGATAATCCAAACCTATTTGAGATTTGGCCTGAAATCTACCATTATGACAAGTTATGGCCGAAGGACTACTGGGTGACTCTTCGTGAGGAAGGCGGTGCGGCATACCGCTTATTTGCTTTTAAAGATGGAGAGCATACGCTATCCTATTACCGGTTGGTACGTCTTCAGGGGCAACAGCAGAAACTCCCTACCATTATGGAAATCCGCGCCCAGCATAGCGTCTTTTTCAGTGACCTGCTTGAGGATAGCGGGGGGGATTTCTTTTCTGTAGTGATGGATGGAGCCGACTCTTCCCGATCGGTATACAATCCTGAGCATATTTTTTCTCAAAATGCCGGTGAAGAATTGGATAAAATTCTAGGCAGCATTCACCAGCGGTTGGATGTGCTGCAGCAGAGTAGCCCCATTAAGGTAAAGGTAGGCGACCATACTTACTACGCGTTGTATCGCTACATCGCCCCACTGAACGCCTATGTAGTGGATATTGCCTCTCATCAAGCGCTGATGAAAGGCCCACGAAGCTGGTATTTGCTCGTAGTAGCGATCACATTATGTATATTGCTGCTGATGTTACTGCTCGTTTCACATACCACTCGGCGCATTTTCCGCCGGCTCGACAGGGTGCTGGTTTCTATGCGCAAGGTGCGGCAAGGCCAACTGGATGCGAAAATTGATACCGGCCTGGATAAAAACGAAACCGGTGACGAAATCGACGAGGTGGCCGTCAGCTACAATAATATGTTGGACGAAATCAAACATCTGATGACCCAAGTGGTAGATAAGCAGCTGATCGCCAAAAATGCACAGCTGCACTCGCTACATTCGCAGATCAATTCACACTTTTTATATAACGCGCTGGAATCCATCCGTATGCTCGCGGAGGTTCAGCGACAGCCGGCTATCGCGGAAGCGTTGGTGTCTTTAGGCTCACAACTGCGATACAGCATGCAATGGCGCAGCGATACGGTTGCGCTTAGCGAAGAACTTGCCAACATACACAGCTATGTCCGATTCATAAACTTTATGGAGGATGGCAGCATTGAGTTGACGGCCGATCTCCCGCAGGAGGTACTGCGTTATACAATTCCTAAAATGTGCATGCAGCCCATCGTCGAAAATGCCGTTCATCATGCAGCGCCCTCGGGCGGCAGCGTACGTATCCAAATTACCGTATCGGTAGAAAATGACAGCCTTCTGTTAATTGAGATACGAGATAATGGCGCAGGTGTTGACCCGGAAATGCTGTCCAGTCTGCAGGCTGTGCTGCGGGGCGACTCAGATTCACCGATTGTTACCAGCAAAAACGGACTGGGCTTGGAGAACGTGCATAAGCGCATACAGCTTCATTATGGTAAGGACTGCGGTCTTTGGATTGACAGTGTGCAGGGCGCCTATACTTGTGTAACCATACGTTTACCTTGGGAAAATGTGAATCTGGGAGGATGGTAGGGCATGATCAATATTTTAATTGTGGACGATCAAAAGCACATTCGTGATGGACTACAGGCTATGCTGCGCCAATTTCCGCTGCAGCTGGACAATATTTACTGTGCCGTAAACGGAATTGAGGCCTTGGGTATATTGAGTCAGCACAATATCCAACTGGTGATTACTGATATCAGGATGCCCGATATGGATGGACTGACGCTGATGGCGCAGAGCAAACAGAAGCACATCGAGGTAGATTATCTGATTATTAGCGGCTATAGTGATTTTGTCTATGCTCAAAAGGCCATCGAACTTGGAGCAAAGGGCTACCTGCTCAAACCTGTGAAACGTGAAGATCTGCAAACCGCAGTAGAACATGTAGCAAATGAGATAAAAACACGGCAGACGCTCTCGCGTAATATGGAGCATATCTCCCGCCGCGCCCGGGAGACAGACCGCAAAGAACTGAGTATGTTTATGCAGGGTGCAATGATTGATGAGGCGTGGGTTCCCCAGACCCAGCAACAGAATCCAGAGTTATGGAGTAATTACCGCCTGTGTCTGCTGCGGGAGGAATTATGGATTAACCAACCGGGGGCTGACAGTAGCCACAGCATGGAATCCCTTGCCTACCGTGTGTATGGCAGACGAGGGTGTATATGCCTGCAACACCGCCCGTACCTGATTCTCGCGGTTGATGCGGTCGTAGAAACGGGAGCCTTCCCGGCCGCCCTCAAGGCAGAACAGATAGATGCCATTACTGCCATGACCAGCCCGCAGCAAGGATTGAAGGAGTTGCCCCGCAGCTATACACAAGCGTTGGAGCTCTATCGCCACAGTTACCTGTTTCCAGAGAAGAGCTGCATCTTGCCAACACATATTGAGCGACTGGAGCAGCAGTGGGAGCTTCCCTATGAGGAGTTATATGCCCTGTTCCAGTTAATCGGCACCAAAAACAGCGGTACAATCACCCAAGGCATTTCTATAATATTTCACAAAGATACATTGCAACGCTATCACATCCAATACACACAGCAGCTATGCCGTGCCATTGTACAGATGCTGGAGGAATCTGTGCGTGTGATCCGCCCGTACATGGGGGAAGAAGCGCTGGACATCGAATGTTTACGTAATCTATTCGATTATCCGGGTATTCGCGATTATATTCAGGCGCTGCAACAACAGCTGCTTCGGCTGAACCAATTTTATTATGAATATAAGTGCAGCTATCGCAACTCGCAAGATTTGAATGAAGCCATACGCTTTATACACGAAAGCTATCATAAACCCCTGGATCTCGCGATGGTATCGAATCACGTGTCGCTTAATTATGCCTATTTTTCTAACCTGTTCAAAAAAAATATCGGCAAAGGCTTTGCAGAATACTTGCGCGATGTGCGCCTGGATAAAGCCCGGCGGCTACTGGCCGAAACCGATCATAAAATTGTAGAGGTAGCCACCATGGTAGGGTATGAAAGCTACAAAAGTTTTACACGATCCTTTCGGGATGTCATGGATATGCAGCCCACAGAATATCGGCAAATGATGCGCCGGAAGCACGACAGCGGGGAAAAGTACCGTGACACAGCGCTATAAATAATCAAAAGCCAAAAAATTGGGTTAGAACAAAAATAATTGTACCTTTTAGCTGATTATTATATTCGATAGAATAGAGATGTCCCTAAATGTAAGCGGTTTCGTTTCTTCATTATTTTATTAAAGGAGGGCAAGTATGAAACGACTTTACAATACGGAGAGTGGTTTTAAGCAGAAGGTATTTAGTTTGTTCTTAACAGTAGTACTGTTAGCTGGGGTTGGCCTATTGCCGACTTCAAAGGTGCAGGCAGCAGGAACCACAGTTACCTCTATGTCTTACTTTTCAGCAGCAGACGGTCCTGTCATCTCAAAATCAGGGGTTGGGCAAGCTAGCTATGGTTTCGTCATGCCTACATTTAATGGGGGCTCTGCCACCTGGAATGATGTTTCCGATGACGTCGGTGTAAAAGTAAAAGTTGCTGGAAACTGGGTGGATATTGACAATGCAGGCGGCTATACCTACAACCAAAATTGGGGACACTGGAGCGACGGTGGCTTGAATGGCTATTGGTTCACTCTCTCCACAACAACGGAGATTCAGCTATTCTCCAAGGCTAATGGAGTTACACTTGAGTACACCCTGGTATTTCAAAACATAAACAAAACAACCATTACTGCTATGGCCCCTACACAAGGGCCGCAGATTACAGCAGGATTTACAGGAAGTGCAGGCTTTACTTATCCTACCTTCAACAATGATCCGGCCGTTACCTATGAAGCCGTAGCTGAAGATCTGAAGGTATATGTAAAACCTGTAAGCAGCAGTACATGGATTGATATTGACAATAATGCAGCCAGCGGCTGGATCTATGATAACAACTTCGGACAATTCACCGAAGGCGGCGGCGGCTACTGGTTCACCGTGACAGAGTCTATCAACGTCAAGTTAGAATCGAAAACCTCAACGGCTAACGTCGTTTATACCCTCACCTTTAATAAACCGGTAAGAAATTCATATGTCTTAACTCCTTATGAGGGAACGACCTTTACCGCAGATGCAAAAGGTGTAATAGGTGTACCGCTACCTAAGATTGATGGGGGCGCTCCAATAGGCACTGAGCTAGGAAATTACGTATACCAAATTAACATCAACGGACAATGGGTTGCTATGAGTGATTCCAGCCAGAGCGGATTTGTATACGCCGGCAATGGCTATAACAACATGTCCGATGCCAACCAGTGGGGCTATTGGGCTGACTACATCTATGGGCTTTGGTTCCAGCCTGTCCAAGAGGATGTGCAAATCCGTATTGGCTATCCATTAAATGGACAGGCGGGCGGAAGTGTCGGCAACAATTACGTCAACTATACCTTTATCGGTAATCCAGATGCCCCACGTCCGGATGTATCCGATCATGATGACATTGCCATCGGAACACCAAACGACCCGGCGATAGAGGGCATGAATCTCATTTGGCAGGATGAATTTAACGGAACAGCACTCGATACGAGCAAATGGAGCTACGAACAAGGTTATTATATTACTGACGATCCGAATAGCTGGGGCTGGGGCAACGCGGAACTGCAGCACTATACAGACAGTACACAAAATGTATTTGTACAGGACGGAAAGCTGAATATCAGAGCTTTGAACGATTCAAAATCCTTTCCACAGGACCCAAGCCGGTATGCCCAGTACTCATCCGGCAAGATTAACACCAAAGATCACTTGTCCTTCCAGTACGGCAGAGTAGATATTCGTGCTAAGCTGCCTACAGGTAACGGCGTTTGGCCAGCACTTTGGATGCTTCCGGAAGATGCCGCTTATGGAGCGTGGGCCGCATCCGGAGAAATTGATATTATGGAAGCCAAAGGACGCTTGCCCGGCACGACCAGCGGGGCCATACACTTTGGCGGACAATGGCCTGTAAACAGATATATTGCTGGTGAATATCACTTCCCTGAAGGCCAGACCTTCGCCAATGATTATCATGTGTACTCCATGATCTGGGAAGAAGATAATATGAAATGGTATGTGGACGGCAAGTTCTTCTTTAAAGTCAGTAGAGATCAATGGTATTCCGTAGCTGCACCTAACAATCCGAATGCCCCATTCGATCAACCCTTCTACATCATTATGAATCTGGCGATCGGCGGGCACTTCGACAGCGGAAATACCCCAGATCCGTCCGATATTCCTGCAACAATGCAAGTAGATTATGTTCGTGTCTATAAAGAAGGCAACAGCGAGAATCCGGTAAACGTACCGGTTACCGGTATTTCTCTGAATCAAACTACTGCGCAGGTGGAGGTCGGACAGACTGTGCAGTTGAACGCCAATATTGCCCCGTCTAATGCAACCAATAAGCAGGTCACTTGGACCGTATCAGGTACCAGCGTCGCTTCCGTGAATCCGAACGGTCTCGTGACGGGACTCACTCCAGGCACAACAACCGTAACGGCTACAACAGCCGACGGCAATAAAACAGCCCTCTCCACCATCACTGTTGTACCGGCATCATCATCCGATGTTATCATCGTCGGCGATGAGGTGCGGGGTCTGAAGAAAATAGGCGACGACCTGCTGTTCTATGTGAACGGCGCAACCTTTGCCGACTTACACTATAAGCTAAATAATGGTGGGCAGCTAAACGTAGCCATGACCCCGGCAGGGGACGGTAACTATACCTACCCTGTAAATCACCTGCAACACGGGGATACCATCGAGTACTCCTTCACCTATAATCCGGGACAAGGGGCCGTCGATTCCCCAACGCTCTCGTATATCCATGGGGTAACCCAAGGAACACCAGAATAAAGTAGTTGAACCCTAAGCAACTGCATGAACACGAATAGGCGAGGAGGAAGTGTTGAAGCTTCCCTCTCGCCTATTTTGTTGTTTCTACCGTGCTGCAGGTCTTCTCGGTGGAAGCTCGGCTAGCTAGCCTCATGATTATGGGCCGTCAGTTCATCACCTGACGCTTTCCGGACCTTCGCTCGCTTGCCTAAATTAACGCGTCGAAATGACCCTCCGCGTCCACCGTCGCCGTCCGGGGATCAGTCAGGCCGATGCCTTTAAGGCCTCCCTTTCCTTCATTTCCCCAAAGGGGGAGGTGATCCTGAAGCGGAGAAGCCGGCACAAAATTTACGGAGGTGCTGCTCCCGCTTTTCTGTACCAGTTGGGACTCCAGCAGCCGGATTTGCCGCTGCAGCTGCTCCCGGCGATAAGGCGTCTGCATCTCACTTCCTTGTGCCGCATTCACTTTATCCAGTTCCATCATCAACCGGTTTCGCTGTTTCTCCAGAGAACTGACATCACTCTGTGTACCGCCGTAGGCCGCAATGGTCTGCACGGAGCTGATGCCTGATACTGTCTGTGCCGCCATGATCTTTCCCCCCGTTTCCTTGGCTCCCAATCCAAAATCAGCCAAATTTGAAAGTTCTAATCATCTTTATTACCCGGCAGGCCCCGTCATGACAACATCACAGCCTCAATTGGAAAATAATCGTCGTATAGTCTCAGTCGGCCGCTTGTTTCAACCCTACCAAAGACCCACCGAAGGCTGGCTAAAGTCCCTTCAGAGCTCCCTTACTCGTCCTTCAACCGCCGCTGATACAAAATGACAGACACTACTGTTAGCACAACCGTCCATACCAAATTAATGAGGAGTGGTTTCAATACATCGCCCGTCGTATAACCTGTATTGCTTAGACCCAGCAGATGCACAAGCTGACTGCTTGGCATGTAATCCAGCACTTTGAAGACCGGATAATCCTTCGCTAGTACTTCTCCCCACGGTGCCCCCATAAATATGAACGCCACAGGGAGTATAGATAATGAGGCTTCAAGCAACGTCTTGGAGAATAAGCCGCAGATCGTCCCGGCTGCAGTGTACAGAATAATCGAAAGAATGATTACTGCCACAAACGCCCATATATTAGCTGGCTCATAGCCAAATAATAATGTGGAAATAGCGAGAACAACAGCAGACATGACAAAGACCAAACTGCTTTTACCGATTAGTACATCCATGGTTGTAGCCGGTGTCATCATTAATGACCGTAAAGTGTTACGCTCCTTCTCTTCCGCAATCAAGCAGGCTTGTGCGAAACATGTTAGCAATACAAACGAACTATTAAAAAGAAAACCGCTGGCTCCAGGTAAAGACGCACCTGCCCTCTTGAAAATCAGAGCGATAATAATAGGAAAAATCAGCATAATGGACAGCGCGTAGTTACGTGAAAACTCTTTGTAATCCTTCACAAATATCGCCCGGGCACGTTTGTATGAGATACTCATAGTAACTCACTTCCTGTCATTTTAATAAAGATATCACCTAGACTTGGTTCTTTCGTCTCTAACCGGTCAATTAGCCCCCGCTTCATCCAATCCGCGATTTGAACAGCCGTCCCCTCATCGATCGGGAGCTCGTAGGTTTCCCCATTGATTAAGTCCACACAAATTACGTTCTCCCGGTGCTGCCGCTTAAGTTCCTTTGGTGAGCCTATGGTTTGGATTTGTCCCTGATACAGAATCGCTACACGGTTGCATATCAATTCTGCTTCAGACATATCATGCGTAGTCAGAAAAATCGTTGTTCCTTTCTCATTTAAGTAGCGTAAGCCTTTATAAATATGTGCTGTGTTTACCGGATCTAAAGCCGAAGTTGGTTCATCCAGAAATAATAATTCCGGCTCATGGATAATCGCGCATGCCAGCATGGCACGCTGACGCATCCCTTTGGATAAGAGATTGGCTTTCTTTTTGCGCTCCCCGCTTAAGTTTACAAACTGCAGCACCTTGTCGACCGCAGATTTGGGAAGATCATATAACTTACGATACAGCTCCAGATTTTCCTCAATACTTAACCTCTCATATAGACCACTGTTATCGGTCAAAATGCCAAAACGCATCTTCTGAGCAGACTGCTGCATCATTTCCGCCGGCTGGTCAAATACACTTGCCTGTCCACTTGTCGGATTTAACTGTGCCGTTAGAATCTTGATTAATGTTGTTTTGCCTGAGCCACTCGGGCCAAGGAAACCAAAAATTTCACCCTTAGGAATTGAAAAAGAAACATCTGCTAACGCATCCTTTTCTCCAAATCTCTTACGGATACGTTCTACCCGAATAACATTCATTAACTCCACATCCTTAGTGTTGATGGCTTAAACATATACAGATTACATGCTTCCTGCCATCAAAACGCGCCGAAATGTAGCTGTAAGCGCCTGAATGGTACCCTTTAAATGTTAAGAAGAGCTTTTAATTCAGACAATTTTGAACGGGATAACGGAACCACGGCATCTTGACCTGTATTTAATCGCAAGCTGTAGCTATTTTTCGTCCATGTAATAATCTCTCTTACTTTTTGCAGATTAACAATATAGGATCGGTGACACCTAAAAAAACCGAAATTTAATAATCTCTGCTCGAGCTCGGTCAGCGTTAGCGCACAGTCATAATTTTCACCGCCCACATGAACAAGGATTGACCCCTCTACACTTTCTATAAAATCAATTTCAGGCGGATTAAATAAAATCACTTTGTCATTTCTTTTGGTAGAGATCTTCTGCAAGGTTATATTGGCCTCGTCTTGTTTCTGTACTTCCTGCTTATCCTCGTCGAAGTCCCGAATATCCAATGGATGAAATCCCGATTCGTTCAACCGATAAATGGCATCACAGGAAATAAGGGCATCCTCTAAATTCGAAGTTAAAATTAAGATCTGCTTTTCTTGTGAAAGATCATCAAGAATCCGTTTGAGTTGACGACAATCTTGCTCTTCCAAGTAAAAATAGGGTTCCTCCAGTACAAGTGTAGGCTGATGCGCAAAAAATACACGCAGCAATGTCACGTACATCCTTTTCGATGAGCTTAGATCCTTGATCTTTACCTTCCGTTCTTCCTTTAAAGCAAAATAATCTATCAACGAAGCGGCACGCTCATTCCTCTCCGTTATTCTGATTAGAAAAGTGATTAGTTCCTCCACCGATAAACGCATATACTCGTTTTGCCCAGCCCGAAATAAATAATATTGGGAATGATCACCTAATTGATTCATTAAAAGCTGCTTTCGCTTCAAGTCCGTTATGATGCCAACCGATTGGTTCGGTGTCATATTTAATTCGATCTTCGGTAGAAATAATTCCCCATTATAATAAATTGGTTGAAATTGCATGCCATCCTCCCGGTCATTTAATGCAAATATTAGTCAAGGCATCTTCTAGTCATTTCTGCACATAAAAAAAAGCCCAAGCAGCTTCTCCGCTCGGTGCAAGAGTACATTAATTAGTAATACGGTTCAGCGCAATTTCTGTAACAGCAAGTTTTGAATAAAGACCATCCCGATAAAAGGATAGTCTTTAGGGTCACTAATTTATTTTAATTGCCTCAATACAAAGCTCGATCCTCACTTCATTTCCGACTATAATTCCACCCGTTTCCAGAGGCGAGTTGAATTTCAATCCAAATTCATTACGATCAATACTGGCTGTTGAGTGAAATCCTACACGTTCCCGTCCGCGGGGGTCCTTGTTTAGTCCTTCAAAAACAGTATGAAAAGTAACAGATTGGGTTACTCCATGCAGAGTTAGATTGCCTGTAAGTTCATATTGCCGCTCACCAGCAAAGACACAGTTGGTGCTTTGAAATGCAATGGTTGGATACTTGGCAGCATGAAGGAAATCGTCGCCCCTCAAATGTTCATCTCGTTGCGCTTGGCGAGTTGTGATACTATTTGCGTCTACGGAAGCCTGAATACCCATGGTTGTTAACTCGTTGGGATCAAAACTTAAGATAGCCTGGAAACGCTCAAATACTCCTTTGATTTTATTAATCATTAAATGCGTCACCGAAAACTCGACAGAGCTGTGGTCCGGATCCACTTCCCATTTGATATTACTCATGAATAAATTCCACCTCTATAATAAGATTATGAGCAAGGTCACCTATCTCCAAAACAATGCGCTACTCGCTATACACCTAATATACAAAAACGCTACTGACAACGTTGTGTCAGTAGCGTTTTAGCATTTTTGTGGCTTCCTCGTAAATCCGATTTCAGAATGGTTCCCCATTGAATCCGTAATTCCTTTTACCCGAATATCCACCATCGCAATAAACATCGAACTGTGTGTGAACAGTCATAATCTGCAACTAGTCGAATCTTTGCAGCGATTCAAATAAACGCCTTAAGTTATTCAATAAGCTGTTTTTTTCCTCCAGAGTCCAGTCATCCAAAGCTTCATGCAAAATTCGTTCACGGGTGAGGCTAATCATTGTATTGATTTTCTCCCCGCTTTTCGTCAATTCAGACACACGAATGCGGGAATCTGCACTTGATGGATACGTATGAACCAACCCCGCGTTTTCTAACTTATCGATTTGCCGGCTAACACTCGAATAGTTTTTTCCCATCATGGCGGCCAAATCACCAACACTAGTCGGTTGGAGATGCACGATGCCCACAAAGACACGAAAGGTTGCTGCCTCCAAATTTACGCCAGCATTAGCAATCATCTTCTTATCGCGGTCTGGCCTATTGATAATGGAAACTAAATCGATCAGCGCTTTAAAAATATCGTTTTCCATTTTATTTCACCCTTACAACAGGACGAGGCATTAGCGGGGCATTCCAGGCCTCTTCAATATCTTCTAGAGCGAACTCTTTTGTGGTAATTTTTATCTTCCCCTCGGCGGCCATTTCAAAGACACCTCTAACAGCGGATAGCATATCAGCTTTGGAAACACTCTTATCTCCGCTACCTACGAGTTCGATTGTTGATGAGCGTAAAAGAGATGAAGGTAAATGAATGCTTTCTTGGCCAGATGAAGTTCCAATGCTTACAAAACGGGTTGAACGATCCGTTTTCGCCTTAGCAAGAGCTGACATGATGGCGAGTGCGCTGTCGCCCCAAAGATAATCCAATATAACATCAACACCTTCAGCAATAACTGGCATTAGGGCGTTTTCAAACATTTTTTGACCGTTGTCGGCTGTCATATCAAATGCAATGGCCTCATCAGCTTCAAGTGCTTGCAACTTTGATTCGTTGCGTCCTGTTACAATGACCTTCTTGGCCCCCAGACCCTTAGCAATCTGAACTGCTAAACTACCGGATGCACCAGTAGCGCCATTAATCAATACAGTTTGACCGGATTTAAAACCAGCTCGAAATACCAATGCAGCCCATGACGACATAGCAGGGTTGGCGATAGCGGCAGCAGTGAGATCATCAATACCATCTGGTAAACGGACAGTCAGCTTTTCGTTGACGATTGTTTGCTCAGCCAAACTACCATATGG
Source organism: Paenibacillus sp. FSL H8-0175 (assembly GCF_045040615.1). Lineage (NCBI taxonomy): Bacteria > Bacillati > Bacillota > Bacilli > Caryophanales > Paenibacillaceae > Paenibacillus > Paenibacillus sp. FSL H8-0175. The sequence goes on from NZ_CP150299.1 coordinate 7,094,945, forward strand.
TGCAGTAGGCAGCGCAAAGTAAACACGAGACCCATCTTTCAAAGTTCCTACACCGTCGATACCGGCTACAATTGGAAAGTTATCTTCAGAAGAATAGTGCATACCCATTGAACGGAACTTGCTAACTCGACTCAAGGCTGTGGCCGTAACGTTAATTATAACTAGCCCCTCTGTCCCAACGGGGGAATCAAAATGACCCATTACGGGAATCGTCCCCTTAACCTTTACGATTGCTGCCTTCATATTTACACCCTTCTTCCACCCCATATTATGTGCATATTGCACATAATAAAGTATAACACAAATTATGTGCAATATGCACACTTTATTTGGAATCCATATCCAAACGCACGCCCATTAGCTTATTTCCAAAAGAAACGGCTGGTCAGGTTCCCCTGATCCAGCCGTTTTTTGATTACTTTAATATTACATTATCGATTAGTACCGCCGTATCGTAGATACTATCTCCTTGATCCCAAACATGGAACCGAAGGACAATGGAGCCCTTGCCGGCAAATTGGCTTACATCAAATTGTACATGCTTCCAATTCGTCATGTATGTTGTATGATCCCCGCCGTAGAAATCAATCGCTACTTTGTTCTCTTCAATCCAATAGGCCGTGGATTCATTAATCGATTCAGCCCCGATAATAACAGAATCATTACCATAGACACTGGACGTCACTGTATTGCCGCCATTTATGTGAGAAGTAATGAGGGAAGCCGTATTAATGTATACACTGGAAGTTACCGTTGCTCTGAAGGTGTCATTGAATTTGCTTCCAACGAATTCCTTAGGCTCCTCAGAAATGAAATTGTAATCGAACGATAGGGTTGTTGCACCCGCCGGAACAATGAAACTTTGCTCGATATAACTGTCTGAATTGTAGTCATATCCTCCTTGATCATTGTTTTCATACCCAAGGCCAGTGCTGATAATAGCCATGTAGTTCCCCTCTGTCGGTTTAAGCGGTCCCAGCTTGGAAATCACCCGAACATCGCCGTTTCCATTCCAGCCGGTCCAAGTTCCGTTTTCAAAGGTTCCGTTGATGACCCCTTCGGTCTTAGTGCCAATGCTGCTTCCTTTCATGAAGAATGCTGCCAACCCATCGTTTGCTCCATGGGCAGCTACTGCTGCCTGAAAGGCTTTTTCGGTTGTCATGTTGTCATCGTTTAAAGCGGTAAATACGGATTTAGCAATAGCTTGATCATATGCAAGCTTTACATAATCGGTATATCCATAATAAGTACCAGCACCATTGTTGATGAAGGCATCTGCCATGGAATCGTTGTACGCGCTGCGGCAGCTGCCATTATATACGATGGTATCAGGAAGCATATCATTGTACCTTGTAATAAAAGACGGTGTAATAGCATAATAACCGGATATAATAGCCAATCTTCCCTTTTTCAAGTCCAACTCATAGGTCTTTTTGCTCTCTGTCGTTGCCTTTTCTCCTGTCAGGAACATAACTTGCGGTCCAGCGTATTTGAAATCAATGCCGTATTTATTATGGAGCTTCTGTAGCACTATTTCATCATAATAAGTATCTCCGTGGGTATCCAAGACCACGACGCCATACTGATTCAGCCCTTTAAAGAAATTAACGCCCGCTGCGGTGTCCTTTACTCTTTCCACAAGGAAAGGGTAACTCGACTGGTCGAAGCTGTCATATACAGCGTCATATACAGTCGAAGATGGAAGTGTGCCGGAGAACGGAGAAATTACAGCAACCCGCTGGCTTCCTATGGTGGCTACGGTTTGTTCCACATTTTGCGTTAGCGCCTCAGCCGCCAATGCAGCACTGGACGCAGCCTCTTCTACGGTGCTGCTTAACCCTTTTGTATTCTCAGGAGCTGCGGAGATCCCCCCTAGAATCCCGTTGTCCAGCAAATACCAGATGCTTCCTCCTTCACCCGAAATCCCAGCATGCTCTACTTCTGCTTGGGTTTGGAGCCAAGCCACAGTTTCTTCCTTTGCTTTTTGCAAATTACCATATGAAGTAGCCAGTTGATCAAGCTTACTCTGTGTATTATTTTCAATGATTTCCGTTTGTGCAAGCTGTTCATCCGTAAGATGCTTCATTACAGATAATTTAAAAACTGTGCTGCTTGGCACATCTCCCACAAACGCCTGCAGATTTATGTAACCCTCCGTACTTTCAGTCAATACTGCTTTCCCACTGTGCAGTCCGTCTGCCTCAAGACTGTCTCCATGGGCTTCCAAACCGTCATCGTACAACGAAATGATTTGCGAAATCACTTTGCCGCTGTCATCTACTTGATAGACACTAGCAATTACCGTTCCTGGCGCATTAATCGATGAGCGGAATATAACTTCTGTTGGCTCTTCCACATAAATGGCATCTGAACTCTCCCCCTTCACCACAACCTGGAGAGCATTTGCCGGTGCCGGGGTTGCCGGTGTCGGTGCCGGTGTCGGTGTTGGTGTTGGTGTTGGTGTCACTGGTGCTGGGGTTGCCGGTGCTGGGGTTGCCGGTGCTGGGGTTGCCGATGCTGGCGTTCCCGGACCTGAAGCTCCCGGCGCCGGTGCTGTCACAGATGTCCCGCGGTCAGTTGTTGCCGGGGTGGCAGTCGGTGTTACCTCAGGACTCTTGCCCTTATTAACCTCTTCAGCCAGAAGCTGTTTGGATTTCTCGACATATACTGACTTATTGGTTTTGAACTCATAAGCCAGACGAGCCAGAGCCTGGCGCTCCGCATGCTCTTTCGGTTTGAATTTCAGAGTGCCGTCACTGCCTTGGACCCCGTTGATGAAACCATTTTTGAAGGCAAGGGATACTTGCGCTTTTGCCCATTCGGACACCTCTGAGATATCCGACAGCTTGCTATCAACCGGAAGCTTCTTCGCTGTTTCATCCAATTCGAAAGCTCGGATGAAAAACACGACCAGCTCCTCACGGGTGACATTTGCATTAGGACTGAAGGTGGTGGCCGATGTCCCCTCCGTAATGCCTGCCTTTACCAATGCACCTACATAACCGCGATACCAACTGTTCGCGGCAACGTCTTTAAACGGTGCGGCTTGATCAGCATTTGCTTCTAGCCCCAACGACAGGACTATGATTTTCGCCAGTTCGGCACGTGACATAGCCTTTTTCGGTTTAAAAGAGTTATCTTCATAACCTGAGATTATTCCTGCTTCAGTTAATGATTGAATCTCCTTTTGCGCATAAGAGCCTGTGATGTCTTTGAACTGCGCGGCCTCACCAAACACCATATGTGGCGTAAGAGTGCTTAATAATAGGGCAAACACAATCATCAGACTGAGTTTACGGCGTGCTGCTTGGAATAACATTGTTTCTTCCCCCTTCTTACTCTAAAAATATCAATGAGTCTGTCGTCCTAGTGAGTTCCAAGGATGGCATTTTACACCATTATTCGACAACTTCTTGATTCTACAATAGGACCAGGGTAATTTACAATGTCTATTACATAAAAAAAATAGATATATTTGTAGACTGGAGATTAAATGGCATAAAAAAAAGACCATCGAGTATAAGCTTGGATTGATGGCGATTTAATATTTTATCGTATTATTCTTCACATGCACTAAGATTTTACAATGATAAGCTTAATCATGTATGCCTTATGACACTTTAGGAGGTAATATAATGAGCAAGTACGACGAAGCCATGAAGCTGCTGGAAGAACAAGCGGGTAACAAGGACGGCCTGATCTCACTATCCACCATCGCACTGGAACCGGGGGCTAATGGCAAAAGCCGTCCCTCCGCCCGCATTGTAGACGCCTATTATGAGGACGGTGCGTTCTACACCGTTACTTACGCGACCTCAGGCAAGATGCAGCAGATCGCCCAAAACCCCGAAGTCGCTGTTTGTATCATCGTCGAAAACTTTACGGCCGATGGTATCGGTGAAAACCTGGGCTGGGTATGTGACGAGAAAAACGCGGAGATGATGACAAAGCTGCGCACAATATTCGCCGGGTGGTATAACGAAGCCAATAACGACGAAGATCCTAACACATGCCTGCTGCGCATTCGCCTGACAAAGGGCCTGTGGAATGACGCCCATAAAGGGATCAGAAATGAGATTGATTTTATCAATAAGACGGCAAATTAAGTGGTCTGAGTGATAGAACAGTCAGCAAAAAAGGTTCATCGCAGCAGTCAGCCACGATGAACCTTTTCATAAGAACCAACTAAATGATAACAGCTACATTAGAACTTTATAAAACCCGTAAGGCCTGGGAATTGACTTCCCGGAAATCCCGGAAAACCTGGAAATCCCGGATTTTCACCTTCTCCACCTTCTCCACCTTCTCCGCTTCCTTCGTCAGGCAAGATAAGCTCATAAGTCACATTTTGTGCCGGCACTAAGTTCATAGCATACTCATCAATTTCCGGTGCCCCGTCTAACGCCTTCCATCCAATTCCAGTCACTCCTAATCCCCAGACAGATTTACTTGGAATCATGAATTGTACGCCGAAACGATAGGTTTCCTCATTGATTAGCTTTTCTTCTTGTGTAAATGGATCAATGTAGATAAATTTCACTTTATACACATTTCTATCATAATATAGCTGGAGCGTCCTACTGCCATCTTCACCCCGGCTAATCTTCTTTAACATGATGTCATTAAAAGCTTCGTTCCTGCCAAACAAGCCGTGTAAATTCTTCATTCGCAAGGATACCTCGAAATGCTCGGCAAGCTCCTTGCCCGTTACCGTACCTTTACCGGAGATGATCAGCAGCATGGAGAGCAATCGGTCGACTCGCATGATTGTGTGTGACGTCGGGTAACGTCTCCTCCTCTGGGTGAAGTACGTGAATCATATATTCTCTTGCTTTAATGCATCAATAATATTCTCCTTTTTTACTTTAGCTCCGGAATAAACAACCGCAGAGCTGACAATGACAAATACACACACAATGACAGACAGAATGCTCATCCAGGGCAGGGTGAACCCATAGCTGAATTTGTTCGCAAATGCTTTATAGATCAGAAACATCACGGCGAAACTGACAGGAAGCCCATACAAGAGCGACTTGACCCCATAAAAAACACTCTCATAGTTCAGCATTTTTGCAAACCCCTTTGGCGTCGCGCCTACGGATTTCAGCATCGCGAATTCCCGTTTGCGAAGAGCCAGCCCTGTTGAGATCGTATTAAAGATGTTCGCAACAGAAATCGCAGAGATTAATACGATAAAACCGTAAGAAAAGACGTTCATCAGCAGAATCTGTTGTTCTTCTCTTATTCTGAATTGATATACATTGTAGACATTCAGATTGGTCTCATTCATCGCTTCAATTTCCTGCTGCGTTTTCACCGGTTCCGTGCTTTTCAAATGGAGGTACATCGAAGCGTTAGCCAGCTCCTCGCCGTCTGCCAGCCGATTCATGACGCGTTCCGACACGATCATATTTAACCCGCCTACGCCTACTGGGCTCATCCCCATCGGTGCCTTATCCGTCAATGCGGCAAATATCACTTTATTTGCCTTCGTTTCTTCCCCGCTCGCTTTAATAAAACTCGTTAGCTCGATATGTTGTCCGATATTCGCATATATGGACTTCGTCTGAATATATTTCCCCGTATCTATATCTTTGTAATGAATCGTATCCATCACGATTGCGGCGGGATGATCCAGATCCGTAAGCTGTTCGTAATCTGCGCCAACCGCTCTGGCATAAGCTTGCAGGCTCGAATCATTCATTGCATAGAGCTTAATTTCGTAAGGGTATTTCCCGTCTTGCAGCATACTCTTATCCTGCTTAACCTTCTCTTGCAACTCGTCGGCGATGCTTGCTGCATCGACCCAAGCGTTCCCGACTAACTCATGACTCACGTTGTATTCCGTGACGCCATCCAGAGATACAAGCGATTGCATCAACCGGTCATCTAGTCTTTCGCCATTACTGGACGACACTTCAATATCGTAATTGATGCCTTCCAGCGACAATGCCAGAGATTGTGTCAGGCCAGTCGTGAAAAACGATATCGTCAAAAACAAAACGATGCTGATGACAAGCGAAAAAAGAATAACATGATGTCTTCGTTTGTTCCTTTTTAAGTTTTTCAGCCCGATTTCTGCTTCGATTCCGAAGAGCTTACGAATGATCTTCGACGTCTTCACTGCTTTGGCCGTAAGCTTTACGTCAGTGGTTTGGCGAATCGCGTCCACGGGAGATACCCTAGATGCTTTAACCGCCGGGAGATACGCCGAAACGAAAATCGTCAGCATCGAAACAAGACAAGTAATCAAGAGCAATAACGGCGTGACGATAAGCCTCAGCTTTTCACTAGTCCATAAGGCCCCTTCAATCATTGTGTTCATGAACAAAAAGGCGATTCCGATTCCGGCAAGACCGCATAAGATGCCAATGGGAATGCTGATCAAACCAATGACGATACCTTCAAAAAATACGGAATTTCGCTTCTGCCTTTTCGTCGCCCCCACGCTAGCGAGCATCCCTAAATGGCGGGAACGTTCCGAGACGGATATCGCAAAAGCGTTATAGATGAGTCCAACCGAGCCAATTATAATAGTCCCTATAATGACTGCCGATAATGAGAACATCATGCTGGATGAGGCCCCGCTGCTGGACAAGCCATAATAACGAAGCAAATCGTTATTATATTGGACAGTGTCAATTTGGTTTTTCTCAGCCAGCTTCTCCGCATGTGCGAACAAGAACGGATTGACCCGCTGCAAGACCACCGACGCATCGACCCGATCATCCCCCCCGATGATATGATCATCGACATAGCTAATGATCGTATAAGCCGGGGCCCAAGCCGTTTCCGACACCGGACGTTTAATGAAGCCTACCACCGTATAATCCCTAATTATGCTATGCTGTAATGTCTCGGTCAATGTGCCGTCTTTCCTGCGCAGCGGTTCCGTCTGATCCAGGGGATGATCGCCCCCTTGTTCGAATCGGTCGCCGACGCGAAGCGTTAGACGGTCGCCGATTTCGTACTTCACTTTGCCATTTGTTGCAACAGACTCGGAGATCACAACCTCCTTGTCCGTGTGCGGAAGACGTCCCTTGCTTATTTCAATCTGAAATTGTGTGAACCCTTGCACATCATATTCCTTAATGAACAAGTACGGCTTATTGGAATTTTGTCCCCCTTCTAATGGGGCATACCCAAGGTCTCTTGTGATTGCAACCGTTTTGGTTGCATCATCGCCCTGTATCGCCGCAAGCTGTTTCTTGGTTATATCTTGATACTGAATATGCCACTCCCCTGTATCTGTGATAGTTTGTCTGATCATTAAATCCGCAAAGGAAAAAACAAGCGTAATGACAGCGGTCATCATGGATACCGAAATAATTACGCCAAAAATAGTCACAAGTGTTCGTCTCTTGTTCTGCTTCAGATGCCGGATGGTTAATGTATTGACAATATTCATCGCCTTATCACCTCGTTTTTGGCAATCCTCCCATCTTCAATCGAAATGATTCTGTCGGCTTGCAGGGCGATCCGTTCGTCATGCGTGATTACGATCAGTGTCTGATGATAGGTCTTATTCAGTATTTTCAATAAAACGACGATCTCGCTGCTATTCCTGCTGTCCAGATTCCCGGTGGGTTCGTCGGCCAGCATGATCGCAGGATTGCCGATGATCGCCCTGCCAATCGAGACACGCTGCTGCTGTCCACCGGATAGCTGATTCGGCAGATGGTTTAATCGATGCTGCAAATTCAACGTATTCACAAGATCATCCCGATTTGCCTGCATCTGAAGATGGCCAGCTGCGTTTCGTCCAAGGTATACATATCCGTATCCTGAACATACACTTTCCCGCCAGTCGGTCGATCCACACCGCCCAGCATATGAAGGAGTGTCGATTTCCCCGATCCGGAAGGTCCGATAATTGCGACGAATCCACCTTTTTGGACCGAAAAGGAAACATCATCGAGCGCCTTCACCGCCGATTCGCCTGTGCCGTATATTTCGGACAAATTTTCAATTGTTAAAATCTCCATTGCCATCCCTCCTTCCCTAGATGCTCAATTCCAGGTGTATACCATCTCTCTATATCCAACATCCCAAAGGGTTTCATTCCCCTCAATGGTTATCTTAAGCTCATTAGCCCCGGTGAGATAAAGGATCCTCATATCCGGCTCATGGAGCTGATCTTCTGCAGATACAGACAGGAGCTCATGCCCGTCAACGGTAACCTTAATGCTGCCCTGAAAATCCTTATGATCAGGAATTCCATAATTCAAGCTAAGATACAGATCTCCCTTATTGCCTAGCGAATACGTATATGTTTCCTTCTTTTTACCTTCGATGCCATACACATTATATTGGGGTGTCACGTCTTGACCGCCAATCTTAAGACTGTCCTGTTTGGTTCCCGTTAATCGATTTCCGGTACTATCTTCCCATTCGTTTATCGCTACAAAAGGGGCCAACTCTTTGGTGAACACTTGATCAACTACTCCTAAGACCCCCCACACGCCGAGCATTAAGACAGCACTGGCAATTCCCGTAGCAGTGATATTTCTCCAGTAGTTTTTTGTACGGAAGCCAATCTTGTAGGCCCCGAATCCAATAGCAGCGCCCAATGAGTTCTTTATGACGTCGTTCGTGTCAAAGCTGCCGAGGAATGTTAGTGCCTGGATGGTCTCCACCACAAGAATGGACAGGATAAACCCTGTCATGAAGCGAACAAAGCTGGTGCGGTATAACAACGGAAACAGTATGCCAAAAGCTATGAAGGCTGCAATGTTTCCAATACCCACCAAGTCCATCAGTGTCGGATGTAGAAGATCGGAAAGACCCGGCACCCTAAAAAAATCGTCCGGCAAAAAAATAAAGGTGTACTGACTGGTTAGATCTACCTTATCCGCTCTGCCGAAAGCAAAAAACATAAAATAAAGAATAATCAGGGTGTAGCCTATCGTGATAAAAAAAGTAATCTTGCGCTGCTGCTTCATTTGCATGGTTGTACCTCCATCGTTCATCTGATGAATATCATTTTATCTGTCCAAAATGACTTTACAGTGACATTGGAGGTGACAGTTTAGTCACTTATGGAGTGCTGTTAAATCACATGCTTATAAAATTTGATCCGAAACTCTGTACCAGTCCCGCTGTCGCTCGTTACATCAATCACGCCGTTCTGGCTTGCAATGATGCTGTGAGCCATCGCAAGCCCTATACCGATGCTTCCTTCATTAGCATTCTTTCCTTTATAAAAACGTTTGAATATATAAGGCAAATCCTCTTTCGGAATGCCCTCTCCGTTGTCAGCAATAACGATTTCCGTAAATAGCACGTTGTCGGAAAATGTGATGGTAATCGCACCGCCCTCAGGTGTATGCTCCACTCCATTCTTCAAAATATTGATAACCGCTTCAGCAGTCCAATGGAAATCGCCGTCAAAAGAGACGTTGTCATCCCCTGTGATGGAAACGGTCTGTCCCTTAATATCCATCGGAATCATAACCGGCTCCAGTGCATTTAGGATTAGGGTTTTCATGTGTATTCGATCTTTTTTGAACGGGATAGTCCCCCATCCATTTTCGCTAGCTTTAATAAAGATGAAACAAGCCAATCGATCCGTTCAAGTTGAATGCGAATATGATGGGTGAACTCCGTTCTTTTGAGTGGAGGCAGATCAGGGGCGCTTAACAGATCTGCCATGACTGTCATAGAGGTGATCGGTGTTTTGAGTTGATGTGAAATATCGGAGATGGCATCGGTCAGTTGAAGCTTATCCTGCTGCAATAGAGAACGATGCTCGGAGAGCATGCGTGTCACCTTGTAAATATCATTCTTTAAGATGCTAAGCTCACCTTCTTGATTATCGCGAGGGTCAAGGGAGGCCTGGCCGCTGCTAATCTCCCGTAAATAGATGGACAGCTTCTCTAGCTCGTAATAGTGAACTGATCGATGTCTTCGGCGAGCACCTTTCGGGCTGAAGCGGCATTATGGCAGAGAACAGTCCAATAACCCTCTTGCTGCAGCGAATATTCCAGTCCCGACGCGATCGTCTTATCATCTTCAACTAATAATATTTTCATCTGAAGTTCATCCTTATGATTGGATTGAATTGCACCTGTCTCGGATTTACTTATAGTATTCCCCAAGATTTTAGAACATTTAATGAATTCCACGACTACACAATCTCTTTATTAAAATGTCCTCTTGTGTCTGTTTCCTGATTAAAGACAGCATTATTCATAGAGCCATTTAATTTGCCTGACGCCATATTAATGACTTTCACAACCTGCTCTTTTGATTCAACTGTGAAGTTTAATCTGAGCGCCTCGATTCCTTTGATGTTTTGTAGCTCATCTAAAAGATTAAGCGTCTTCCCATTAAGGAGAGTCGTTGTACAATCATTATGGGAAATGATAGGGAACGTTCCGTGCTCATCTTTTAACTCATAGCTCTTCGTTTTGCAAATTCTGCATTGATTCATTTTTTTCATCGGGCAATATTTTGTAAACATCAAAGGAACCTTGCCATATACAATCATTTCCAGTGCAGGATAGCCGTCATTTTCTTCATAATAGGCATTCCTTAAATCTTCAATTTGGCTCTTATTCAATTCATAAGATAAAGTGACTCGTTTTGCACCTAATTTATATAATTCATAGCAACTAGTAGCATTAACAACATTTAGAGAATAGTCCGTAACAAACGGATTCGTTTCTCTGTAGTGATAAATTCCGCCATATCCTCCGATTAGTAGCTGCCCTTCTTTTTCCTTATAACGATTCTGATTTCTTCTAACAACATTTTCATAATAGATTTCCTTAATTCCACAGCTCACGCAAGCATCATACTGCTCCTTAGTCGTTACAGAGGCCGTAAAGTATGGTTTTTCAGGGGCAAAGCTTATTTTTTCTTTTGCTTCCAAAGCCTTGGTTCTTTTCTTCTGGCTGTTAAGCTTTAAGTCATATAAGCCCAGTACAATATCTCTTCTTGCTGCATTTAACAGTTTAGCTGGAATAAAAGCATTGCATTCCTCAAAATCCACATGATTAAGTTCGAATATCGTATCATTTAATCTTGAAAATTGCTTGATTACCTGGTCTTTTGTTGTTGGATTATTAATGGCTTCGCCTAGTATTTCCTCGCTTTCATATGAATAATGACAGCCTAAGCCCTCCGCATCTATGACAAACTTTGAATCTGGACGTGCATATACTCTAATATCGAGGTTAAACCGCTTAAATTCTTTTTCCAGTGATGATTCTAATTCTTTGTTATAGAAATAATCCTTCGTTTTATATACTAAATCTCCCGTAGACATCTTTTCTTTGATTTTGATATAGCAGACATCCTCTGCTTTGTTGATTAATTCGCCCTCTTTATCGTACAGTTTTGCAACCGTTAAATTAACATCTTCATTGTTGTGACTGATTCGAATGGTATCGTTCTGATTTAAAGGACGTGTAAGTGTTATTTCATACCTATCTTTAACAATCTTGCTGATTGTTCCAATTTCATAACCAAAGTGATTAGGTCTTAAAATGTTTGTAATATTTCTCCTATCTTCGTGAAACAAATATCCTTTAGTAAATGTTCGATTGAATGTTTTTTTCAGATTTTCTTTATCTTCTTCGGTTATTTTATGATCTAAGGCCATGCGATATTTGGATACAACATTAGCAACATACGTAGGCACTTTCATTCGGCCTTCTATTTTTAAAGAATCGATTTCTTTTAAATCCTCGATATAGTCGATTGTGTTTAAGTCCTTGGTAGATAGAATATGGTTTTTCCCTAAAGATGTACCTGTTGTCTTATCCATGAGTTCATACTCCTTACGGCATGAACCCACACATCTTCCGCGATTTGCGCTTCGATTACCCATTAATCCTGACATTAGACAGTTTCCCGAGTAAGATACACATAAAGCACCGTGAACGAAAATTTCTAAAGGTATCTCAGCTTTTCTTTTGATCTCTTTTACTTTTTCAATCTCAACCTCACGGGACAGAACAACTCTTTTGGCACCAAGTTCTTTTAATAATAAAGTTCCGTCTAAATCGTCTATTCCCATTTGAGTTGAACAATGTGCTTCCATATCAAGAAAGTTTTTAACGATATAATCGAACGCAGTCAGATCCTGGACGATAATGCCATCCACACCGATTTCATTTAATTCGTGTATCTGCTCTTTCATCTCTTCAACTTCATTTTCAAAAACGATGGTATTCATTGCAACATAGATTTTAACGTTCCTCAGGTGCGCATACGTAACAGCCTCTTTTAACGTTTCTAAATCAAAATTAGACGAGTATGCACGTGCACCAAATTTTTGCATTCCTAAGTATATTGCATCACAACCATTAGATATTGCAGCTTTTAAAGCTTCCATATTTCCTGCTGGAGCTAATAATTCAGACATTTTTTCCTCCTATGACCCATAAATTGTACGTTAGTTAAAGCGACATTTCTTTATTAAAGATATTTTTTGTTACGCCTCAAACTTCAGACTATTTCCATTAATCATAAAATAAGAAATATACTTAAGCTACAGCAAAACGCACAAGCCAATGGCTTGTGCGCTTGTTTTAAATGGCCTCATTTGCTCTGAGGGACGTATCTCATTATAATTCTTTAAGTACATTTTTTGCCACGCGCATCTCCTGAATATCGCTCTCAGCTGAGGTAACCATAAACTCTTCACTCCTCATGTATAGAGAATTATTTGGCTCCTGGAGCCAAAATTGAGCAGGAATTATGGGTGCCTATCATTTCCAAGTAGCAAACATTTAATTTTACATAAGTATGAGCGAGCATCTGGCGCATTGATTAGCAGCCTTAAAAGAGCCTCCACTAAAATCGAAGTGGAGGCCCTTTTTACATTTTTGTTATTTGAATTGTATTGGCTTTCAACCGATATGCTGTGCAGTTCAAGTCATTTAAACTAATATTGAGTTCTGTTCTCCGCTTTACCACTATTTGTGATAAGGTTCCCCCCGATTGATCTTCACCGCGCGATACACCTGCTCCACCAGCACCAGGCGCATGAGCTGATGAGGCAGCGTCATGCGCCCGAAGCTCATGCGCTGCTGCGCGCGGCGCATGACCTCGTCGGAGAGCCCGTGGCTCCCTCCGATGACGAACACGACATGGCTCGTCCCGTAGGTGCCGAGCCGGTCAATTTCTGCGGCAAGCTCTTCCGAGCTCCACAGCTTGCCGTCGATCGCGAGCGCAATGACATGCGCCTCGCTCTTAATCTGCGCGAGGATGCGTTCGCCCTCGCGTCCCTTCACCTGCACGACCTCTGCTTCGCTTAGAGAATCGGGTGCTTTTTCATCTGCCACCTCAATGACCTGAAACTTCAGGTATGGTGTCAGCCGTTTTGCATACTCCGCGATGCCATCGATCAAGTACTTTTCCTTCAACTTTCCTACGCCAATAATTTGAATAAGCATAAGTGCCTCCTGTCATAATCCTCTATAGAAATAGCAAAAGGACGCGCACTGGGCGTCCCTTGTAGTTTTAGTAAGTACCTTCTGTTCTATCACATATTTGGTGGAAAAGAAACGACAATTAAAACGGCCTACTCTTGCGCAGTCCCTAAATGTCCTATTTTTCATGCAATCCCTGGATCTGATCCCACGTATTCCTAGATTGCCTGAATCTAGAATTTCATGTATTCCCCGTCCTCAGCAGGTTCAATCTACTTCTACTTACTCTCCCCCTGCTCCTCCATCACAAAATCCGGTTTCTCCCCAGCTTCATAAGCACTCAATATAGAGTCCAGCAAGCCTGGGAAACGTGCATTAAGATCCTCAGTCCGCAGGGACAACATGCGCTGTGTTCCTTGAACTCGTGTAAAAACAACCCCTGACTCGCGCAAAGTACGGGCATGGTGAGACATGGTGGATTTTGCGATAGGGACGTTGAAGCAGTTGCAAGCCTGTTCTCCATTTAAGTGAATATCCGATACGATATGTAAGCGAATCGGATCGCTGAGTGCATACAATACGGAGGCAAGCTGAATGTCCTTGCGGTCCGGATGAAATAGTATTTTCACGGATGATTATCCCCTTTTGTCGTACGATGAATGCGAAAAAAATATTGGTGTTCCTAATTGCATTTTATATCAACGCATGCTATATTTCAATTGTTCGTAAGTAATCGAACTATTAAACAATAATAAAAGGAGTGCTTCGCACATGACTTCTGTAAATAACCTCTCCGCGAATGCGGATCATGAAGCCTCCGTTCCGGAAGCGCCTCTTCCACGAGAAGGCCTGCTGACCCTGCTGTTCAGTGTCGCTGTGGTTCTCGTCATCATGAATACGGCTATGTTCAATCTGGCGCTGCCTGATGTGACCGAAGCCTTTGGGATTACGGCTGCGTCCGCTTCTTGGATTGTCACCGGGTATTCCATTATGTTCTCGATTGCCTCAATCACGTACAGCCGTCTTTCTGATTTTCTGCCGATTCGCCGTCTGTTGGTTATAGGCTTGTTGACGCTGGGCCTCGCGGCTGTTGCCGGCTTTTTCAGCACCAACTTTATCTTCCTGCTTATCGTTCGCATTCTCCAGGCCTCGGGCGCGGGCGCGGTAATGTCCTTATCTCTTGTCCTGTTTACCCGCTATATCCCGCAAGCCCGCCGCGGCAAAGCAATGGCGACAATTATGTCAGCCGTCTCGCTGGGTCTAGGGCTTGGGCCGGTCGCGGGCGGAGCCATCGTCGAATATCTCGGTTGGATTTGGTTATTCTCTGTAACGGCAGCTATTCTGCTTCTAGTGCCGCTGTTCCTTATTCTGCTGCCCAAAGAAGTACCCACCCGTGGCTCCTTTGATGTGCTTGGCGGGCTGTTCTTGGGCGTCGGCACGACCGGGCTGCTGCTGTTCCTGACCAGCGGGCTGTGGATTGCCTTGATCGCCGGAATTGTCGCAATTGCTTTATTTGTTGGCCGTATCCGCAGCACACCTGATCCATTCGTGATGCCGGAGCTTTTCCGTAACCGCTCATATCTCGTGTTGGCTCTGATCGGAGTTGCCTCCTACCTGTGCAGCTTTGCCACGTTATTCCTGCTGCCGCAGATTTTGACTCACCGTTTCGGCTTCAGCGCAAGCCATGCCGGGCTTGTGATCTTTCCGGGTTCGCTGCTCGCCATCTTTGTCTCCCGCTCCGTGGGACGAATCATTGACCGTTATGGCAATGCGGGGATTTTACGTTTTGCACCATTGCTCGTATTGACCGCTACCATCCTATTCGCTTTCTTTGCTGGGCGGTCATGGATTGCCGTCATGTTCATCTATATGATTATGAGTCTGGCCTTCACGACACTGTCCAGTAGTGTATCCAATGAAATCTCTCGGATTCTGCCTTCTTCGCAAATCAGCTCTGGGATGGGCCTGTTCCAGCTGCTGCAATTCTTTAGCGGCGCCTTCAGCGTAGCTATGGCCGCAAGCGCTCTGGAATGGCAGCGCGGACTGCCGCTTTCTGCAGCCTACTCCAATATCTACTGGGGACTCTCTATTGCAGCATTGATCGCCATCATCTCAGCTATTCTCTACCGCCGAGGCAACCGAAGCAGCTCGCTGACCGACATAGTAGATGCAGCAGATGCATAAGACCTAATCGGCTAACACATATATTATTTCATGCAAAAAAACACCCTGCGGCCCATTTCCGGGACTGCAAGGTGTTTTTAATAAATTTTAACAGTCCTTTAGACCACTAAATATTCCGCATTCTTCTCACATTCCGCACATTTGGCCGGCGGGTCCCAGTCCGAGAACTCGGTCTCCTTCAAGTCCACAATATCAGGTGCATCCTCATACTCGTCCACAAATTTGTCGATGGCTAACTCTACATGTTCTTTACATACTACATACATTCAACCAAGCATCCCTTTCTGTGCCGCTGCGGCCTAATACTCCTTCTATTGTTCTACCATACTTCCCACGAAAATGGAACTCCTATCTATCCATTCCAGCAATCTGTTCATCCATTGTCTATATTCTTGCCCTACCGAAATAAAAGATTCCTCCCACCCCAAACGGGCAAAAGGAATCTCTTCACTAATATCTCTCTAATTTCTATAAATGTTATCTGCAAACTCTCCATCCTACCCTAGAAACTCCACTGGACGATCCAGCTCATACAATCTGCGGTAACGTGGTTCTTTTTCCATCAGCTCCGCATGGGTTCCATGCATTTCTACCGAGCCATTTTCCATAAAAATCACTTCATCCATCTGCTCCGCACCAACCAAATGATGCGTTACCCAGATCAGAGATTTACCGTCCATAGCTTCAAACATCGTCTGCAAAAGATCACGCTCCGTGCTTGGGTCCAACCCTACGGTCGGTTCGTCAAGAATGACGACAGGTGTATTTTGCAGCAAAATACGAGCTAACGCTATCCGCTGACGCTCTCCACCGGAGAAACGTTGCCCTGCTTCACGGACAAAGGTATTGTATCCATCTGGTAACGAGGAGATCAACGTATCCATTTTGGCTAATGTGCCAGCTTCTTTAATCGCTTGTTCGGAAGCCTTCGGATCACCCATACGAATATTGTTCGCTACTGTAGTATCAAATAAGTGTGGGCTTTGATTTAGCACCGCTATAATAGAAGGAATGTTATCGCCATAGGCAGCAGCCGCGATTCCATTAATCATAGCCGAACCTGCAGAAGGTTGGATAACCCCTTGAATAGCCTTTAACAACGTCGATTTCCCTGCCCCGCTACGGCCGATGATGGCAATTTTTTTGCCTTGTGGGATGTCGAGGCTGAGATCACGAACCGACCAATTATCCTCTGATCCATAGCGGTAACCCACATTTTCGAGCTTGATATGAGCACTTTTTATGGCCTGAGGTAGAACATCGACTACAGATGCCTGTTCGGAAACTATATTCTGCTCTTCTCCGACCACTCCAGACAACCGCTCCAGCGAGTTACGGTACTGCGGGATTTTCTCCACCGCTTCGGATACTGGCAAAAAAGCATCTGCTACAGGAAAAACAACCAAGACAAACGCCGCAATCAACGTACCTGCAATAGCACCATCCGCATACTCCCCGGCGGCCCAATATAACATCGAAAGCACGCCAACCCCAACAACTGCTTGCCCGATGAACGCACGTAGACGCGCCCAGCTGCGCAGCGCTGCATCAGTTTTGGCCACTTTTTTCTCATCTGCTTCATAGGTCTCCACGAACTGGCTTTGCCGTCCACTAATGACCCAATCGCCCATACCGAGAACGGCGTCCGTCAGCTTTTGATAGAGGCGATTACGCTCTACCTTCACTTCACGTTGACGTTTCTGGGTGAACAACAAAGATATAAGCGGCAATACCACGACCAGCACCAAAATATACAAAGCCATTAATAACGCAAAACCGATATCAAAGGTGCCCAACGCAATCACTGCAACCCCGTAGATCAATAAAGCAATAACACTTGGAAATACGGTTCTCAGATATACATTTTGCAAATATTCGATGTCATCAGCTAACATCCCGAGAATATCCCCAGTACGGAAACGCGACGACAGGAACAAGGCCTGTGGCTCCAAAATATTGTACAGGCGCACACGCATTTTAGAAAGAATCCGTAAAATGGTGTCATGCCCAATCAGCCGTTCCACGTAGTGAATGACTGCCCGGCTTGTTCCGAACGTACGTACACCAACAATCGGCACGTAGATCATCAGGATATTTTCGACCGGTGTAGACGCTTTTGAGATCAGAAATCCTGAAGTATACATCAATGAAGAGGCAGTAAAAATCGTCAACGCCCCAAGCACAATAATTAGCACAAAACGCCAAAAATACGACGATACATAGGGAGCAAACCATCCTTCACGTTTCAATGGATTCCCTCCAATTGCGACCCAATCAACTCATAATACGCACCCTTGCGGGCAAGTAACTCCTGATGGGTACCGATTTCTGCCACTTGGCCTTGCTTCATTACTACAATAATGTCCATATCGAGCATCCAGTGCAGGCGATGGGTAGCCAGAAAGACCAGCTTTCCTTCAAAAAGGGGCACCATCGTCTCCTTCAGCTCATATTCCGTTTCAATATCCAGATGCGCCGTTGGCTCGTCTAGAAGCATAATCGGACGGCTGCTAAGCAGTGCCCGGGCTAATGCCACCCGTTGCTCCTGGCCACCGCTGAACGAACGGCCGCCGCCACCAATCATCTCATCTAAGCCATGCGGAAGAGTATCCACCAGCCCCGATAAACCAGTAGCTTTCACTGCCGCGGCAACAGCCTCCATAGAAGCCTCAGGGTAATAAAAACGTATATTATCCGCTAACGTGCCGCTAAAAATATACGGACGCTGCGGGATATACGAGGTCTGTTTTCGCCAAGCCTCATCCGTTAATGCACTAACCGTAGTACCGTTAACCGTGATACTTCCTGAAGTAGGGTGTAAGAAGCCCCCTAATATATCCACTAAAGTAGATTTACCGGCCCCGCTCTCTCCGATAATCCCAATTTTGCTAGCTCCTTTAAATTGCAGGTTCAGCGCTTCCAGCGAAGAAAGCCCTGCTTCCTCATACTTCACGCTAACGTCATTTAATGTGAGCACGCTATTCTCATGCCAAGTGAATATTTGTTCCGATGTTTTTGCTGCAGAACTGACAGATAGATCACCGTTAGGGACGATTACTTCAGCCTTCACCTCATCTTGATCTATAATGCTCTTCATTGCTTCAGCGGCTTCTTTCCCATCCAAAGTAGCATGGAAATCTGAACCTACCAATCTGACAGGCAGGAAATATTCCGGAGCCAAGATTAGAATCGTTAAGCCCGTAACCAATGTCATTTGTTCATTTACAAGCCGCAAACCAAGACTTACCGCTACAGAAGCTACAGACAGCATAGTGAAGAAATCCAGGGCGAACGATGACAAAAAGGCCACTCGCAGCGTACGCATGGTCGCCGAGCGATAACGATCGCTGACAGCAGCAATGCTGTCGCTATGACTACGACTGCGTCCTAGAAATTTTAATGTTTCTAGCCCACGTAATGAGTCTACGAAATGATTAGATAATGTGCGATACGATTTCAATTGCCGATCCATTTGCTTACGGGCCGTCATCCCAATCAAAATCATAAAAACAATAATAATCGGCATAGTTACCGTAAGAATAATCCCGCTCGTAGTGTCCATCGTAAAGACGTAAATAAGCACCAAGATCGGTGTAACAGACATCCCTACCATTCTAGGAATGATCGCTTCCAGATACGTGCGGAATTTAGTTACGCCTTCCAGCACCAGTGTAACAAGATCCCCGGTTCCACGCCCGCCCACCATTCTAGGGCCAAGCTGGAAGAGCTTGTCCATCATTTCCCTCCGCATAGTGCTGCCCGTTGCTTCCGCGAAGCGGTAAGAGACACGGCTCATCAGCATAGCACAAGCATGGCGCACAAGAAATGAAAGAAGGAACAATAGCGCAGTGCCCCATTGTTCCTTCAGAGGTTCTCCCGCAAATAGCGCAGAGATGACTTCTGCCAGCGATTTAGCCAGCAGAAGTATGGACAAGCTTTGCACCAGGGTAAGGAAGCCTACAATCAGAAAGACTGGCTTAATTCCTTTATACCCAAGCAAGTTTTTATCCATTAGTATTCAAGATGCTCCTTCTCGTGAACCCGTTTATGAAAAACAAAGTAACTCCAAATTTGATATCCCAATACGAACGGAAGGATAGTCAGTGCCACAATCGTCATTACCTTCAAAGAGTAATGGCCCGAAGCCGCATTAGTGATCGTCAAATTAAAAGCTTGATCAATTGAACTAATCATAACACGCGGGAACAATCCTACAAAGATAGAAGTTACCGAAAGCGCCATTACCGCTCCTGTCATTCCAAAAGCGTAGCCATCCTTCTTCTTCGTCATGAAGTAACCGGACAGTACAAAGGCGATAACTCCCAGGGCTACAATAATCATAAGAATCGTTCCACGTTGCTCGAAAATATCCGTCATATTATAAGTCATAATCACAAAAGCAGTAAATAAAGCTGCGAGCGGGATTAGCAATTTTTGAGCCAACTTGCGAGCGCGAACCTGTAGATCCCCCACTGTACGCAGTGTTGTGAACATAAGACCATGCACCAGGCACAGAAGGACAACAGTAAGCCCTGCTACTACAGTGTACACATTCACGATATCTGTGAACCCTGCATACATTTGCATATCCCCATCAATAGGCAATCCTTTGATAAAGCTTGCAAATACTACTGCTAAGAGGAATGGTGGAAGGAAGCTGCCAATAAAGATACAAGCATCCCAAGTTCTTTTCCAAGCCAATGAATCACGTTTACCTCTGAATTCAAAAGCGACACCACGCGCTATCAGAGCTAATAAGGCAAATACAAAAGGTATATAGAATCCACTAAACAGCGTTGCATACCACTCGGGGAAAGCCGCAAACATTGCACCCGCAGCTGTGATAAGCCATACCTCATTCCCATCCCAGAAGGGTCCGATCGAGTTAATCAGAACACGGCGCTCTGTATCATTTTTAGCGAGAATTTGTGTTTCCATCCCTACGCCGAAATCGAAACCCTCCAGGAAGAAGAACCCTATAAACAGAACTGCAATCAGCACAAACCACAATTCATTAAGAGATATCATGGGAACCCTCCTCGTTATATGGATCATTCGAATCGCCGTGATCGTTATCCATTGCATAAGGACCTTTTTTAATCACTTTAATAAACAATCCGACCAACACTAATCCTAGAATTAAATAAATCGTTGTAAAAGAAATCACGGAGAACAGAACTTGACCACTTGTAATATTAGGCGACACACTGTCTTCCGTTGTCATCAGTCCGAATACCGTCCATGGCTGACGCCCGAATTCGGTCATAACCCAACCGGCTGTATTCGCAATCGGAGGAAGCAACAAGCCCCATAACATAAACCGCATAAACCAAGTGTTCGGACGGTCCATTTTTTTGCGCCACATTAAGTACATAGCATACATTCCCAATACAATCATTAACGTTCCTGCTAGAACCATGATCCGGAAACTCCAGAATGTCGTACGTACAGGTGGAATATAATCACCGGGGCCATAGGTTTGCTCATACTCCGCTTGCAGCTCAAGCATACCTTTAACTTCACCGGAAAATTTACTGTATGAAAGGAAACTCAGCATATAAGGAATTTGAAATTCTCCAGTACTGATTTGATTCTCTGGATCAATGTTTGCCCATACGGTCCAAGGTGCCGGGTCACCACTCTTACCCCACAGTCCTTCGGAAGCTGCCATTTTCATTGGTTGAGTTTCAACCAAATATTGCGCTTGGGCGTGACCAGCAACAGCTACACCAATAGAAGAAATAATCCCTACGATGGCTGCAATCTGAAAAGACTTCTTAAAGAAAGAAACCTCTTGTTTCTTCAATATTTTATAAGCACTAATACCTGTTACAAGAAAAGCACCTGTTGCATAAGCAGCCAGTACGGTGTGTGGGAATTCAACCAGCAATTGTCCGTTCGTAATAAGCGCGAAGAAATCGTTCATTTCTGCACGTCCATTATTTATCGCAAAACCCACAGGATGCTGCATAAAAGAGTTAGCCGCTAGAATCCAGAATGCAGATAACATCGTACCGAATGCTACCAGCCAGATGGACAGTAAATGTACTCGCTTGGACACTTTATCCCAACCGAATATCCATATCCCAATAAAAGTAGACTCCAGAAAAAAGGCTGCCAATGCCTCAACTGCAAGTGGAGCCCCGAATACATCACCAACAAAACGTGAATAATCGGACCAGTTCATCCCGAACTGAAATTCCTGCAATATCCCTGTAACTACCCCTACTGCAAAATTGATGAGGAATAGCTTTCCCCAGAACTGCGCCATTTTTTTGTACTCTTCATTACCTTTTCTAACGTACATTGTCTCCATGATTGCAATCAAGAGCGCTAGTCCGATTGATACCGGTACAAAGAAATAGTGGAATATTGTCGTCGACGCAAATTGTATACGCGACAGCATTACTGTATCCATATTTGTCCCTTCCTTCTCCCCTTTTCGTTAATTATATTCTGTCAAAAATTTAAACTTCTTTTTGTGATAAATGTCACATAAAGATAGTCATTTAACGGTGAAATTCAAATGATTTGTGACAAAGATCACAATTTAGCATAAAGAAAGCAAAAAAAATAAGACGGTTTACCCGTCTTGAGTGGTTCGTCGTTCTATTAAATGCTTGACTCATTTAGGTATTGGTTAGATGGAAATACCCTTCTTCAGCGATTTGAGATCGCCATTCGAATTAAGCAATTGGGGTAGCATCTTCGTGCTGCGAACCATTGGAGAGTCACATAGACGGCAAGAAGGCGCATGTTCAAATGCGAAATTATCCCTCATCCATCCGTTGCATCCCTCATTGGTACATGCCCAAATTGCGGTATTTTCTTCCGGTATTTCTTCCAAAGGTTTCTTCCGGTAGTTCATTGCCGTTCCTCCCATCCTGTAAGTCAATAGTGAGTAACTAGATATAAAAAGACCGTCCCAACTTTCACAAGCTGGGACGGTTTCTTCTATTATTACAGTTTTACAACGTTTTCGGCTTGTGGTCCACGGTTGCCTTGAACAACGTTGAATTCAACGCGTTGGCCTTCGTCCAAAGTTTTGAAGCCGTCGCCAGTGATTGCGCTGAAGTGAACGAATACGTCGCTTCCGCCTTCAACTTCGATAAATCCGAATCCTTTTTCTGCGTTGAACCATTTAACTGTACCTGTTTGCATGTGTGTTACCTCCACAAATTTAAATTAATATGTTCTTTTTATCTTCAAACAAAGAAAAAATTCACACATTGAAAAAGGTTGTATTACCAAATATGACAGCCCTTTTCAATGCGAGAATTAGGGACTAAATGTATGATTGATATCATATTACCACACCTGATTAGCAAAGGCAAGCAAGCATCCGAATATATCCGTTTTTGCCCTAATAAGTATTACCTTCCAATGTAAGGGCTGCCACTTAGTGTTTATTCCCTAAATAGATCCTTTTTCTGGCATAATTATCATGGTTTTAGAAAAATAGCTTTTCCAAAAACGTTACTTTTATCCGCTTTTTCAAGAAGGTACCCCCTCGGAATCGAAGGGGTAGTCCGCTCTACTTGTCGTAACTGCTATATCATTATATACCGACTTCCAGCATATTATTCCTGTGGTTTTTCAAGAAGTTTAACTGTTGCCTGTTTGGCCTCGCCGTTTCGATAGTAAGTAATTTTCAGATCATCACCGATCTTCGTATGATTATATAAGTACTTGCGAAGAGAAAGGGTAGATATGATTGATTGATCATTAAATTTGGTAATGACATCATTGAATTGCAGTCCAGCTTCCTTCGCAGGGCCAACGGCTTCTAGAACAACTACTCCATCCTTAACACTGTTCGGCAGGTTCAATTCATTGCGTTGATCTTCTGCTAGTGGAACGTACGGATTGTTCAAATCAACTGAATATACACCCAAGTACGAACGGGCAATATGTCCTTTTTCAGCCAGCTCATTAGCGATATCTATCACATGATTCGCAGGAATTGCAAAACCCAGACCCTCTACACCCGTATCTGAAATCTTCATTGTGTTAATTCCAATGACCTTGCCATCCAGATCCACTAATGCGCCGCCACTGTTTCCTTCATTAATCGCCGCATCGGTCTGTATCACTTCTTGTTCCCAGTCATATACTCCATCCTGATTAAGGGATACGGGAACCATCCGTTCAGTATAGCTAACAATCCCCGAGGTCAATGTATCACCAAGTCCTAGCGGATTACCGATAGCAATGACCGTTTCACCTAGACGAAGCTTAGAGGAATCACCGAGCTGCGCGATGGTATCGATTCCTTTGGCATCAATAGAGAGTACCGCAATGTCGCTTACTTTATCCGTTCCAACGAGTGTTGCCTTACGAGTCTCTCCGTTCACTGTAACTACTTCGAGATTACCGGAGTCTTCAATGACATGATTATTGGTAATGATAAATGCTTTATTCCCTGTCTTTTTATAGATCACTCCTGAGCCTAGTGCAGACTCATCCAGAATGTTTAATTCTTCATTATCTTCTTTATGATTGATAATACTTACTACTGCAGGGCGAACCGTGGCAGCAGCTTGAATAATCCGGTCAAATGGATCACTGCTGCTTGGGGCAACATTTCCAGTTGCTACAACCGG
Source organism: Paenibacillus sp. FSL H8-0175 (assembly GCF_045040615.1). NCBI lineage: Bacteria > Bacillati > Bacillota > Bacilli > Caryophanales > Paenibacillaceae > Paenibacillus > Paenibacillus sp. FSL H8-0175. The sequence continues at coordinate 7,119,111 of NZ_CP150299.1, forward strand.
CTTCTGAGCAGTCTCATGACTCATCTGGCCTGTAAACATACTGAATAACAAAACTGCCACCACAGCGCTGACTAAGGAGCAAACGGCGGATATTTGCCAGGTAGATAAACCCTTACGCGATCTGCGTACAGAATGTCTACGATTAGCAAACGATCCCTTTGATGCTTCATCCCCTCTGGACCGCGAAACTTTAGTTGAATAGAAATCATCATCAAACAATCCCACCGAAAATCTCCCCCTTCTATTGCCAAGCGTTCACTGTTGGTAAGACCTGAACCTATAGCAACCACGTCCGAACCAAACCTCTGTAACCATTAGACTCCAAATATCACTAAAAAGTTTCACTTTATCCATTAACCCCACAAGAGTTTCGATCAATCGTTAGATTATGATAATCTTTTAATATATCTTCTCTATTAGGAATATTTTGCAACTTAAAAGACTACAATAAAATAGAAGTGTCCCTAAAATTTTAGCTTTGCTCATCACGCTTTTAATTGTATCACAGGCAACCTGCAATTCGGGATTTTCCTCAGCTAAAACACCTGCGAATTTTTTACAGTTTTCAGTTCTAATTACACTATATATTCACACTATTAAAGGAGGATTAATTATGAGTTCTTTTTCAACAAGTATGGATTTAGTCGAGTTTATCGGTAAGCTTGGTGACTTAAAGGATGAACACTACCACATGACCCTTGCCTTTAGCGCAATGATCGAATTGATGATTGAAAAAGGCCTAATCTCCCGCCAAGAATTAGATCGCAAGACCGCTGAACTTGATCAGCTTATGACTGGCTCAGCTTATCCCATGGCGTAGGTTGATCATAATACGTATCACACAGTCTGAACTCACTATCTTTGAAAAAACAGCCCCGATCCTCCATTGCGCCGCGTACCGACATTTTTGCCAAATCCATCATATTGTGATCCCGGCTTAAATGCGCCAAATAGGTCCGTTTGGTCCGCCCTGTAAGAATTTCGCTAAGCGCAGCTCCAGCTGCCTCATTGGAAAGGTGACCCATGTCGCCTAGGATGCGCCGTTTCGTATTCCACGGATAACGTCCCATTCTCAGCAATTCGATATCATGATTCGCCTCCAGCACCAATACATCTGCATCTGAAATTGCATCTCTTACCTTATCACTAACATAGCCCAGGTCTGTAGCTACACATAACTTCTCTTTTCCATCATAAAAATTGTAACCCACTGGCTCCGCCGCATCATGAGAAATCGCAAAGGATTCTACTCGCATACTGCCGAAATCCTTGTGCTGGCCAGACTCCATGATCATACGGTTATACTCCGGTATTTTACCAATTCCCTTCTCGATAGCTCCCCAGGTATTGGTGTTCGCATAAATCGGAAGATCGTATTTACGGGCCATGGCCCCGAGTCCCTTGATATGATCGGAATGTTCGTGTGTAACTAGAATCCCGTCTATATCATTACCCGTTAGTTCACGCATGGCCAACAGCTCATCGATCCGCTTGGCACTAAAACCTGCATCAATCATAAGTGTTGTCTCCCCGTTTCGTACCACCGTTACATTGCCGGTAGACCCACTGGACAGTACTGTAAATGAAATCCCCATTTTCCTTACTCCTTCTACTCTGTTGTCTTAGGACTGATGATGTCCGCACTAATAGCATCCACATAATAGGCATTGCCGTTCTCCAGCATAAACCGCCACATCGGCGAAGCTACCTGACTTTCCGAGTTGAACAGCTCACCGTAATACCCCAGCTCAATCTCCTTCACTACGGAATCTGCCGGGAAATACTTCTCTATCAAACTACTAAGTGCTTGCGATGCTGGAAGCACCTTCTGTTCTTTATCGCTGCTGCTTGTCCCTATTTCAATCTTCGGCCAGCGGTAAGCTACGATTTTTTGATCACTGTTAATCAACTCTAGCCTAACACGGAACAACGACCACTGATTTTGAACCAGCGGATGAAGAACGAACTTCCCAACCTCACTTTCCTGTGAATCAAAGCGATAATTGGAAATGTCAGGAATCTTATCCTCAAGCGCCTTGCTAAGCTCTGAGAAGGAAGAATAGATCAGCTTGCTGTCTATAGGTACATCTAATTTAATTGGTGGTTCAGTCTGCTCTTCAGCAGAATAACGATAAGTAATGTTAGGAAGCTGCGGGGTAGAAGCCGGAATGGGACACAATACACGAATCCCTTTCTGCTCCATTACGGCTTGGGTCTCAGCAGACAGGGAAGTAAAATCAAGATTAGCACTAACCTGATCGCGTAAATCGACCCACAGCTGGTAACATAGCAGCAGATTCAGACCTAAAAAGGCGCAAATCAGTACATTTTTAGCTCTTCCCCAATCCATACCCGAACCTCCTAAATGTTATATGAACCACTTGCCCATTAATTCAAAGTAAGCACGCTACCATCACTAAGTGTAACTTTCCAGACAGGTATCAGCTCCAGATGATCTTCCTTCACCTCAGGCACATAAGCAGGCGTTAAATCCTTCACTGCCGAAGTTTTACTGACCAGAGACAACCTATACTCCAGATCCGCACCTCCAGATAGCTCCACTACCTTTTTTACGGCCTTACTTTCATCTATATAGATTAGAGAACGTTCATAAGAGGATACTGTTCCCTGCTGCAGTTCCAGATTTATTACACCATACTGTAATGATGAATGGCTCATTATCGGATAGGAGCCGTACGGGTAGGAGCCATAATATTGTTGAAAAGAGACCTTTCTCTCCTGTCTGCCTTCCTCTGTAGCCTCCAAACGGTAAGTCCCATTCCATCCGCCATGCTGGTTCACAAATTCTACAGCTTCCAAAGCATCCTTGGCAGGGGTACTTTCTCCAGCTGGAAGAGCCGCAGGGTCGCTATAGCTCATCCAGTTCTTACCCTGGTCCACCTGAAGGCTTCGTTTGCTGTCCGTATAAATCTCCGAGCCGTTTTTCTCCCGGATATATCTAGTACTTCCAACATCGAAGAAAAGATTACTCTGCATTTGCTCTATGGTGTACATCCCGGAAGGCATGTCTACCTGAACCAGAGAAATCTTACTGTCTGGCACATAATAATCCCCGCTTACGGTCTTGTAAGGCGTCCAATTCTTACCAAAATCGACATGCTGCTGCACATCCTGAACCGTTAAATCCGCTTTTGCCGCTTCGTATATGATGTCGCCTCTCGTACTGAAGAAAATAGCATGGGCCTTGGAATCGTTCTTAATGTTATAGATCCAAATGCGATCGATGCTTTCTCCTTCAAAAAGGGAATCTGGCGATAACTGCATCACCCGCTGCAATAACGTTACCGGAATGCCCGCTCCGAACGAAAGCTCAATCCCAGGATTCTCATTGCGGATCTTATCCCAATCATAATCCTGTACCGAGTGCCGCTGAAAGCTTTCGAAGCCACGACCTTTTAAGCGATTCATGATCAAGCTATAGAACGTAGAGTCCGGATAAAAAAGCGTATGCTTGCCTTCCCCCATATGGATGATCATTTTGTCAGGGTATAACAGGTTCTCTACCTTCTCTTCCGGACCCATATTATCTGTCTTCACATACAGGTTCTCAGAAAGCACCGCAGAATCAGCACCAGGCAAGCGGTAGATCAAATAATAGCTTTCAACCAGGCTTCCGAGCACGAGCAAGGCTAGAATGCATGATTTGATTCGTTCCTTCACGCCTCACTCCCCCTTTGCTCGTTCAAAGGCAGGGTAAAGGTTACCTTTGAACCTTCATTTAGCTCGGATTGCAGGGAAATGGAGCCTCCATGTGCCTTCACAATTTCCCGGGCAATGGAAAGGCCAAGTCCCGTGCCTCCCATGTTCCGCGAACGTGCCTTATCCACGCGATAAAATCGTTCGAAGATCCGCTCGATATCTTTTTTCGGAATCCCTATCCCCGAATCACGTACAGAAATGGAGAGCATTCCATCCTCATTCTTCAACGCTTCCAATTCAATTGTACCGCCTTCTGGCGTATATTTCAGCGCATTGGAGACCAAATTCCCCAAGACCTGGTCAATTTGATCACGATCAAGCCACGCCGTAGTAACATCTTTGCGGACCCTTGTACTGATATCGATACGCTTTTGCCGAATTTGAAAAGAAAAACGATCCGCCACATCCTCCAGCATCTCGGTAATATCCGTCTGCTGAATTCGAAGAAGAGCTTCCTTGGAATCCAGACGGGAAAGATGCAGCAAATCCGTAACCAGACGAATCATCCGTTCCGTTTCGTTGCGAATCACCCCAACAAACCGAACCGCCAGCTGCGGATCTTCAAGTGCTCCATCATCCAGTGCTTCAACATAGCTTTTAATAGTGGTAAGTGGTGTTCTTAGCTCATGCGAAACGTTCGCCACGAACTCCCGGCGTGATTCCTCCAGATTCTCCTGTTCGGTGACATCCTGCAACACAGCAATTGTGCCGGCAATGCCCCCCTCACGACGATGAATGGGAGTAAACGTCACTCTTACGATATTAGAATCTTCTCCACCCATATGGGTCAGATGAAGCATTGCAGATTGGGCATTGCCTTTAGCCAGAGATCCGCTTTGTTCGTAATCTAAGCCCAACAGTTTATCTAGAGGAGCGCCTTCCGGCAACGGACCTTCATTTCCGAGCATCAACGCTGCCCGCCGATTCATCAGAATCACTACTCCGTTCTCATCTGTAGCCACAACACCATCACTCATGTTCGTCAGAATAGAGGTAAGCTTCTCCTTCTCCTCTTCATTCTGCGAGAGTGCTTCCCGCAATCTACCGGTCATATAATTGAACGCCTGACTGAGTTGTCCAATTTCATCATTGCCCAATACGGGCATTTTACGATTGAATCGGCCTTCAGCGACCGCCGTAGCATGCCTCGTCATTTCCTTAATAGGCTGCGTGATAGTGTGCGCCAGAATGACGCATAAAACAACCGTTAACGCTAGAGCTAACAGCAAACCTGAGATAAATACACTATTGATCCGGCCCATCGTGGCGTATAGATCCTTCATGTCAGCAGCAATATAGATTGCGCCCACTACCTTGTCCCCCGAGAGCACAGGCTTAGCCACAACCTTTTTCCGCACATTATCATCCGCAATAATATATTCCTCGTTATCACTGATGCCCTGCAAGGCCCGATTCACAACTGTCTGGGTGTTACGCTGCCCGACATAGTCATTCTGCGAGGGAACAGAAGTGGTGATGATTTTGCCGCTGGCATCCAGTACCTGAATTTCAGCCCCGTTAATGTACAGATTATTGACCATCCCGCGCAGACTTTCCACAGCCGTTTCCTCATCAGCCGTTCCAGCCTCACTACCAAATTTATCAGCAGTCAGGATGGACAACATCTCAGCACGTGCTTTAAGGTCCTTGGTGAAATTATCTGTTAACGAGTTCTTCATCGAGCTGACAAAATAAACCCCGATCAACTGCATAGCTATCAGAATCAGCAACACGTAAATAATAATAAGTTTTGCCTGAATTGTCCGGATAAAGGACCGCCACTTCATCACAGTCCTCCATTTTTAGGGCTATGCATCAAATAGCCAAGTCCACGCCGAGTATAAATATATTCGGGCTTGCTGGGGTTCTCCTCAATTTTCTCTCTTAGACGACGGATCGTCACGTCAACGGTCCGCACATCACCGAAATACTCAAATCCCCACACTGCCTGCAGCAAATGCTCCCGAGTCATCACCTTACCGGCATGTTTGATCATATAGTAGAGCAGCTCATATTCACGATGGGTCAAGTCAAGTGGCTCCCCGCCCTTATAGACCATATACATATCTGTATCTATAAACAGATCAAAATGATAAATGCCCTGCTTATTCTCTGCTGGTTCACTCGCCATCCCCTGTGGTGACGGTTTATGCTGTCTCCGCATCTGGGCTTTAACTCGGGCCAGCAATTCACGTGTACTAAAAGGTTTGGTCACATAGTCATCAGCACCAAGCTCCAGGCCAAGTACCTTATCAATCTCTCCGTCCTTGGCTGTAAGCATAATGATAGGAATGTCCAAGTGCGCAGAACGCACCTCGCGGCAGACGTCCATGCCATCTTTGCCGGGCAGCATAAGATCAAGCAGCATAAGATCGGGCCTTTTGGACAATGCCAGCTCCACTGCACTGTTGCCATCAAAAGCACAAATAACCTCGTAGCCTTCTTTTTCTAAATTAAATTTCAATATATCAGCAATAGGCTGTTCATCATCTACTACCAGAATCGTTCCCATCTGCATGTCCCAGCTTCACCTTCCTATCCTTACTTAATGATCATTCCTTTATTTTAACATACCTGTCTAACCGTCACATCCTACGAAATAAGCAATCCCCCTGCCCAGCAAAAAGAACCGGCTTTGCCGTCACTCGTAGATTAAAAAAAATAAAAACCGCCCGATTAAAATCGAGCAGTTAAAGGATTAAGTATGAATTATTGCAAATACTTCATTGGATTTACAGCAGTGCCATTCTTCCGAATCTCAAAATGCAGATGTGTACCCGTCGAACGTCCGGTGCTGCCCATTACGCCAATCTTGCCACCCTGCTCCAAACGTTGGCCTGTAGAAACCGAGATACTTTTTAAATGACCATAATAGGTTTGATATCCGTTGCGATGGTCCACAATAACTACATTCCCGTATCCACTCTGCACCCCTGCAAAGATTACGGTCCCGGCATCAGAAGCTTTTATATTCCGATTGCTAGATACCATATCAATACCCTTATGGGCACGGCTCCAACGCTCACCGAAGCTACTTGTCAGGGTTGCGCCGCTTACCGGCCAACTGAACATGCCTGTTCCTTCACCAACAACCTTCGTTCCCCGATAAACAACTTCTGGCAGCGAGGCTTTTATAACGGTCTGGCCTAACCATTCTTCTTGGACAACCGTACCATTTTCCTTCGTTACCCGATACTCCATTTCCTTAAGTCCAGTTTGCCCTGGGCGAACCACTTTACTTTTGCCTGCCGCTAGCTGATCGCTCGAACGCACAACCACTTCCGGCTCAGTCACTATCTGCTCAGTCACTTTTTCCACAGTTACTACTGTAACATCTGGTTGGGGTACCTTCAGCTTCAGTGTATCTCCAATCTTCAACGTCAGCTCTTTCACGTTAGGATTGTTACTATAAATCTCTTTTTGGGTGATTTCAAACCGTTTGGCAATCCCCGAAATCGTATCGCCCTCTTGAACGGTATAAAGAAGAGGCGCCTCTTTGCCTTCGGTAAGTGTCTGGACCGCCGCTTCCACATCCAACACTTTATTAGGATCTGCTTTGATAGGAACGATAGAAATATCCTCGCTAATCTCTACCGACTCTACTTGCTCTGGAGCCTTCGCTTTTGCAGCAGATGAGCTGGAAGCAGCCGTTCTTGTTAGCTTACTAGCCGTCGTTGCTACTTCTGCTTGTGGGACATAATGATTTTTTACCCCTTCGAGCACAGCATTAGCAGTTTCCTGATCCTTAACTATGCCAACGGCCTTGCCATCTACCATCAATTGCACGCCTACCGCATAAGCTTTCAGCATTCCATCTAGTTTAGTAAGTGTCGCCTCACTATCAACTTCTGGCTTGTATGCCTTCTGCTCTTCTATTGTTATGCCCTCTGTTTGCAGCACCATGGTTGAATTCGGATATTTCTCCTGATATTCTCGTTGTTTCTTATCGTATAGCTGGTTAAGCTGCGTCTGATCGGTAAGTCTTCCGACTTCTTCACCCTTCACCAACACTTGATAATAGGTAACCGTGTTAGCGGCTACATACTTTTTCTCTGCTCCAACCAACACCGTAGCTAGAAGCACAAGGCCGACAGATCCCAAAATCCAAGCACGCCGAAATCTGCGAGTACCTTTCTCTTGTTGAAAGTGTTTGGAGTCGTGATCGAAATTGTGGCTCTGTTGAACATTCGCCTCGGATGCTGCTGGATGTCCATCCTGCAGCTTGCTCATCCGACGCATGAACTTAAATCCCTTCATGAAACTCTCCCTTTCAGTCCGCTTTTACTTCCGACAAAAGCGGCCAAGCTAATTGTACGACCTCGATTATATAGATTACGTCCATGTAAATTTCTGCGTATACTAGTGCTTAATTCCTGCTTCTAATGAACCTATAAAAAGGTTGTTAAGGAGGTTACAAAAAATTAACCTCTTGAGGTCCTTGTTTACTGTACCATAGCTTAGAGAAAAATTTCAACTTTAGACATAACAAAAAACCCGCGTATTTGGCGGGTTTTTTGCGCAAATATGAAATTTTAACCTTTTTCATGTGTCTATAAAGTGACAATTACAAATGCTATTGCGTAGATTCTGTAGTTGGTGTAAGCATTTTCATTATGCTCTCATATTCGTCTGCATCAACATATTTTGCAATTACCTGTTGCAGCTCTTTAACCTCATCTTCTGTTAATCCATCCTCCATCGCTGTTGAAATTTTTGCCATCTCATCCTGGGGTAGTTTGGACATCAAAATATTGAATATATTTACCTTCTCTTCCGATGGAAGATTATCTTTGAAGTCACTGAGTGCCTCAGGTGTCATTACTAATTGTTGGTCACCAACACTTCCGCTTCCGTTATCAGCTGAACTTTCGGTTGTAACTTGCCCCATAACTGGTAAGGCATCAGTCGGAGTATTATCATCTACGGGCTCACCCTTGCCTTTAGCTGGCGAATCCGTGCTTTTGTCGGTCTCCTTGCTAACTGTACTCCCTGTGGTTACTTCTTTATTGGCTGTATCCGAGTCAGATTTGTTATCCATGCCAATGATGCTCCGAATCATTCCTCCAAATCCCGGACCGGGAGTATTCACTTTAATATCGAAGCTAGCCAGTACCGACTGAATATAAGCATTTACAACCACGCCCGTTGTTAGAATTGAAAGAGTGCTGGCAAGTACCACAATCAGACATACGCTAAGTGCACGCTTCACGATCTTCATCTTCATTTCTCCTCTCACCTATGTTCAAGTCTATCTGGTAGATCATGTACATGTTCTTCTATACATCCAGTATTGACTAGAACCGGCCTTGGGAAACGTCTAGGTATAAATCTAGGCCCCAAAAGAGAGAGATATAGTCCTCAGAACAAAAAAAAGAGCCTCTAACGGGGCTCCTTATTATAACTAGATTTTAGATATAAATTGGCAATACTTGATTCGTCTGCTCACGGTTACGACCCACTGAGAAGATAGCAATCGGAATACCTGTAAGCTCAGATACACGTTCAACATATCTGCGTGTATTTGCTGGAAGATCATCCAACGTTTTTGCAGAAGTAATATCTTCGCTCCAGCCTGGAAGCTCCTCATATACCGCTTCACATTCTGCCAGCATTTTGAGGCTAGCAGGGTAATGAGTAATTACCTCACCACGGTATTTGTAGCCTGTGCAGATCTTCACAGTCTCAAGTCCGCTAAGTACATCCAGCGAGTTAAGAGATAGCCCTGTGATTCCACTTACACGACGAGCGTGACTCACAACTACACTGTCGAACCAGCCTACACGGCGTGCACGTCCGGTAACTGTGCCATATTCATGACCTGTTTCACGGATATAATCACCTGTTGCATCATTCAGCTCTGTAGGGAACGGGCCATCTCCAACACGAGTGGTATAGGCTTTTGCAACCCCAATAACCTGTTTGATTTTGGACGGTCCCACACCAGAACCTATGCACACCCCACCGGCAGATGGGTTGGATGAAGTAACAAACGGATACGTGCCTTGATCGATATCAAGCATTACTCCTTGCGCACCTTCAAACAACACTTTGCGATCCGCATCAATGGCATCATTAAGAATAACAGAGGTGTCTGTTACATAATTACGCAGCACTTCTGCATATTCCAGGTATTGAGTCACAATCTCTTCTACGTTAAGAGCTTCGGCACCATAGACCTGCGTAATCACTTGGTTCTTCTCTTGCATCAAGGGGCGGAGTCTCAGTTCGAATTCCTCAGCGTCCATCAAGTCAGCAATACGGATACCGTTGCGTGCTGCCTTATCCATATAACAAGGTCCGATACCTTTACGTGTAGTACCAATCTTGTTCGGACCCTTACGGTCTTCTTCGAGAGCATCCAGCACCATATGGTATGGCATAATGACATGAGCACGATCACTGATCACTAAGTTCTTAGTATCAAAACCGTTCTCGTGAATATAATTAATTTCTTGGATCAAGGCAGCCGGATTAATAACCATTCCGTTACCAATTACACAAGTTTTCTCTTTATAAAATACACCCGAAGGGATCAAGCTGAGCTTAAACTTCTCACCGTCAATCAGAATCGTGTGACCGGCATTATTGCCCCCTTGATAACGGGCGACCACATCTGCACTTTCCGCTAGAAAGTCAGTGATTTTCCCTTTACCTTCGTCTCCCCATTGTGTTCCCACGACGACTACCGTTGACATGTTCATTCCTCCGTAGGTGCTACTTAGCACCATTATTTTTCATAATATGGACCCTATACGTCATTCTTATGTACGTGGCCCTCCGGACGCCAAGCAGATTTAACCCGCTAAAGGACAATTCTCAGTGTAACAGCGGTTTTTTTCAAAGTCAAATAAAACGAACGATTACACAAAGAAATGTGCAATCGTTCGGGAATTATACATGTCAGGTTTAACCAGCAAATGGTTCCGCATGTGCTCGCTCGTAGTTAACGAACTTGTTGAAATTTTTAAGAAAGACCAGTTCTACCGTGCCTACGGGACCATTACGCTGTTTAGCTATAATGATCTCAATAATATTCTTCTTCTCCGTATCCGCATTGTAATAATCATCACGATACAGAAACGCAACAATATCGGCATCCTGCTCGATAGAACCCGATTCACGCAAGTCACTCATCATTGGACGTTTATCCTGGCGCTGCTCTACACCCCGGCTTAACTGCGACAGGGCAATAACCGGCACATCTAGCTCACGAGCAATCTGCTTCAGTGTACGAGATATATCCGATACTTCCTGCTGACGGTTCTCTCCGCCTTTACCGCGGCCCTGAATGAGCTGCAAGTAGTCGATGACGATCATGCCAAGTCCTTTTTCCTTCTTCAGTCTCCGGCACTTTGCACGAATATCGGTTACCGTGATACCTGGTGTATCGTCGATATAAATCTCCGCTTCAGATAGAGACTGAATACCCATCGTCAGCTTGGACCAATCATCATCACTCTTGAAGTCACCGGTACGCATAATATTGGCATCTAAGTTGGCTTCAGCACAAATCATCCGCTGTACCAGCTGTGGCGCTGACATTTCCAGACTGAATATCGCAACAGTTTCTTTAGCACGTACTGCCACGTTCTGTGCAATATTCAGGGCGAATGCAGTCTTACCAACAGATGGACGAGCCGCAACAATGATCAGATCGTTACGTTGGAATCCGTTAGTCATATGATCTAAATCCACAAATCCGGTTGGGATACCTGAGGTACCCCCCTTATTTTGATGAAGCAACTCAACCTTGTCGAACACTTCCATCAAGACATCGCGGATCGCAATAAATCCACTGCCGCTCCGCCGGTTGGAGATTTCAAGAATGCGCCGCTCTGCATCACTCAGCATATCGGCTACATCTTCACCGCCAGTATAACCTTCGCTCACAATTTGCGTGGCTGTGCGAATCAAACGGCGCAGCATGGCTTTCTCTTCGATAATCTGGGCGTAGTATTCTACGTTAGCAGCAGTAGGCACGGCATGCGCCAGCTTAGCTAAGTAGCTAACCCCACCAATATCTTCAAGCTCACCTTTGTCCTGCAGTCTGGACGTAAGTGTAACAAGATCAATCGGCTGGCTCTCTTCTCCGAGCTGCACCATCGCCTCAAAAATCATTTGATGCGCTTTATCGTAGAAGTCTTCGGTATTCACCCGTTCCATTGCAGTAATGAGCGCTTCATCCTGCAACAGAACCGCACCAATTACCGCCTGCTCGGCTTCAAGATTCTGCGGGGGAACCCGATCGAAAAAGAGATCTCCACCCATGTTACTCCTCCGTTACCTCAACCTTAAGTGTGGCCTTTACTTCAGTATGCAATTTTACGCTTACTTGAAATACTCCTATATGGCGAATTGGCTCACCTAATTCAATCTTGCGCTTATCAATAGTAATTCCTTTGGTGGAAGCCAGTGTCTCAGCAATCTGTTTGCTTGTAATAGCACCGAATAAACGTCCGCCTTCACCTGATTTTGCTTTCATTGTCAGTGTTAGCTCGTCAAGCTTCTTACCCAATTGCTGTGCTTCTTCTTTTTCGTTATCTTTACGGCGTTGTTCAGCAGCCGCTTGATTCTCCAGCGTCTTCACGTTACCTTCCGTTGCCGGACGAACCAATCCACGTGGCAATAAGAAGTTAGAAGCATAACCTTCGGATACCTCTTTAACCTGACCTTTTTTACCTTGACCCTTAACATCTTTTATGAATATGACCTTCATTCGAATAACCCCTCTTTCGATTCGATTTCAGCCAGCACCTGCAGTAATCTGGCTTCTGCTTCTTTACATGTTCCTTCAAGCTGTACCGCGGCATTGGACAGATGCCCTCCGCCGCCTAATTTCTCCATCACGACCTGTACATTCATACGTCCTAGTGATCGGGCACTAATGCCAATCAGGCCGTCAGGCCGCTCGCTGATGACGAATGAAGCAACTACGTTGGTCATCCCAAGCAGCGTGTCCGCAGTCTGAGCAATAAGAAGCTGCGGAATTTTCATGCCTGGTGCCGTAACTACAAGCGCGATTTGGTCATACACCATCCGCGCATGTTTGATAATTTCGGCTTTGGAAATATACTCCTGTAAATCCTCCTTGAGCATACGCTGAATAAGTACGGTATCGGCACCATTCCGGCGCAGGAAGCCTGCGGCCTCAAAGGTACGCGACCCCGTATGAAGCGCAAAATGCTTCGTATCCACCGTGATCCCCGCTAACAACATTGTAGCATCCAGCGGACTGATCTTTACCTTCTCATGAATATACTGAAGCAGCTCTGTCACCAGCTCACAAGTCGATGAAGCGTAAGGCTCCAAATACACCAATACAGCATCGTTAATGAACTCTTCACCTCTTCGGTGATGATCCACCACTACAATTCTGCTGGCATATTGCACTAGCCGCGGCTCCATCGTCATAGACGCCTTATGTGTATCCACAACAATAAGCAGGGTATGCTCTGTCATGATCTGTAGGGATTGCTCCGTTGTGATGAATGACTTATACAACTCATCATCCTTACGAATCTGCTCCATCATGTTAGTTATCGATGGATTAGGAGTCTCCATCACAATGCTAGCCTCTACATTATACATCTGCGCAGCCCTTAACAGGCCGATTGCAGCACCCACAGCGTCGATATCCGGTGTCCGATGACCGAGGATCAGCACACGATCGCTCTCCTGCATCAGATCCCGCAAAGCATGCGCAATGACCCGCGCCCGCACTCGGGTACGCTTCTCAGCAGCATTACTCTTGCCGCCGTAGAAGGATAACCGTTGGCCTGCTTTTACAGCTGCCTGATCACCACCTCGGCCAAGCGCCATATCTAGACTGGATTGGGCCAATGCCCCTAATTCACTTGCTGAGTCTGCGCCAAAGGCCAGACCAATACTCAGTGTCATGGGTACCTTAAGATCAGCAGTCATTTCTCTGACTTCATCTAGAATCACGAAGCGGCTCTCTTCCAACGCTTGCAGGCTACGATGATTAAGCAGCATTAGATAACGTTCCGAGGACAACCGCCGCAGATAAACCTCAAACTGCTTACTCCATTCAGTGATTTCACTCGTCACCTTAGCAATCAGCGAGGTTCGCTGTTGATCATCCATCCCTTGAGCGGATTCATCCAGGTTATCCATCATCACTATGCCGATTGCCAGCTTCTCATCCTCATACCGCTCACGTAACACCACAAGCTCAGTGATATCATACAAGTAAAGAATACGCTCACTCGGAATAATGACAGCTTGATAAAATCGTTCATCCACGGTGATCTCAAGGCGGGTGTCATGGAGCACACCCTCTTTGGCGACCTCCCGCTTACCCGCTGCAGCACCTGTGAAAAAAGACTGCATATCAGGCAATAATTCTTGCAGTGATTCCCCAACTAAAGACTTGCGTGCGAAAATATCGCCGGCATAGCGGTTATTCCATTCCACCGTTCGATCCTCGCTAAACAGAATGATTCCAAGCGGCAGCATGCTGACTGCTTCGCCCTCTACCCGCTTAATGCGGAAAGATAGCCCATTAATATATTCCACCAGATTACGGCGGAACGAGATCTCCGCTTTCAACATATAGAAGCATAAAGTACCTGACAGAAACAGGCCGGCGACCCCAAGCGCCCAGTTATAAACACTGACAATTATAATAAGGACCAACAGCAGCATGAACGCCCATACGGTATGATAGCCGTGCCAGCGTCTTTGCAGAAATTTAGGCATGAACTCTCACCCTATCGTTTCGATTTGGTCACATACTCCCGCAGTGGGAACGCAAGATCAATAATACCAATAATGCGCAGCGGCGGCAGTAAAATAACCGGTATCGCTAACAAAACGGCAGACATCTTGTTCCATTTGCGTTCATGCGCCAGGAAGAAGAAAAATCCGATGGCCTGAATCATAAAGCCAATTCGCAGCAATGGCAGAAGATTGGCAGAAATCATGAGGATGAAATTGTTCTCCGACCCTGAGAAGAAGAGCTGTAGAACAACACCAATCAGATAGTACCAAATAAACGATCTCGAAAGTCTCCATTCACGTGCAGGCTTCATCTTAGGCACTGCATAATTCATACTGTTCAGAATCGGGCGGGCAATAGAATGCGTAATCACAGCAATCATGAAGGAGCTTACGATTAGAGTCATAGGGATCATTTGGACCGTCATATGACTTATCTTGTTTACATCCTCAGTTGAAAATCCAATATCAGTGAGCAGAGGATTGGTAGTTCCGAGCTCGGACAGAGGTGAATTAACCATTTGCAATACATCGTTCACATAGGTAGACAGGTCAAAATTAAATAATGCCGTACCCAGCAGCAAAAGCAGCAGGAACTGTGCAAGAATCGTAACCGTACCTGCGATCACGGTAGACATGGCCGGGGCATGTCTTTTATACCAGCGCCCCATAACCAGAGCCGGTATTAAGAAATACGCAGCTATCAACAGATAAATTGGTGTAATCAAGCCTACAATCAGCAATACCGGCAATACATGCAGCACAAATTGTCTCGTGTTCAGGGTAGTAAACAACACTACTGCCGGAACAATCATAAACAGGGTAGTGATGATGAGGAGTGGAGTCGTTAAACTAAGCAGCAAAAGTAAGTATGCTACGCTCCAAGCCACAGATGACCAGCGAAATTTCAACAGTATTCACCTCTTACGCATATGTTCTTCTAAAGCAGATATATCTTGGTACCAATCTTCCAGTTGATGCCCTTCCTGCTTGTGCTTTCTAAGCTTCTCCAGTAGCAAGTCATCTAAAGAACGATAAGGAATCCCTAGTCTGCGGCCCAAAATATAAGAGCTCATAATCAAGCTAGCCAGACTGTCACCGACACGGGTAGTACTGCCTTCCCATAACGCTTTAAATAACCTTGAAACTTGATCAATCACTTCGGTTTTCAGCCATTCAATTACCTTGGCGCGCTTGGCTACATCCAGATCCTTCGGCACATTGGGCACGTCTCTCTACCTCCGGCAAAAAGCTTTATTCTCCATTATAGCATAAAAAATTCGGTGTCACACTGGACGCCCCGCGCCCCTTAAGTATGCTTCAATCCATACTGACTATGCCTCTTTTTGGAGAGGAGCTTTCTTTAAAAAAGACCCGCATTCCGTTATCGCCGGAAATACAGGCCTTGTTCCGATAGCTTCTATAACCGCGAATACACTGGGACTATAATGATTCCTGTGATTGTCTTGTTACAAATTTCTCGCAATATTCTATGACTTGACTCCGGCGAACAATTCCAATAAACCGGTTCATATCATCGACCACAGGTACAAAGTTCTGCACCTTAGCCAAATTAATTAGATCTTCCATATCCGCATCAATCGAGACCGGCTTGTTATTCATACGTAATGGAACGTCCTTCAGCAAAAATTTTGAAGCGTTCTCAAACGAAACCTTACCCTCCGACTCTTTCATGTACCAGAGCAGATCACCTTCCGTTACCGTGCCAGCATACTCTCCATTACGGTTAAGAATCGGGACTGCTGTATAGCGGTGAAACTCCATCCTCTCAAGCGTTTGGCGCAGCGTAGAATCGAGCGTTACGCAGGCCACCTCCTGTTTCGGAAGTAAAAAAAATGCAATATTCATCTCTTGATCCTCCTCAAAGAGTTCCGAAGGAATTACGGTTCTTTAACTTCCTTTTACTGCCATGCCAATGTGATTATACGTAGCAGCTAAATAATAGTTCCAACTCATTATAACATGAAGACAGTAAGCAGCAGCCATGAGAATGTTTATGGCTGCTGCAATTTATTTATATGAGTTTAGCTTTCCAATTAGAATTACTGCGTAACTGCTGTTGCTTTGGGCTCGAGTGCATTACTTGCTTTTCCCGGCTCAATCAGTTGATCTACAGGTGTTCCTGCATTCATCCAATTATCAATCAGCGCCTTAGCTTCGCGCAAGTCCTCTTCATCAACGATATCATAATAAAGTCCGTCAATACGTTTTCCTTCGCCCATTACCGTAAAGCTTGAGATATCCATATCTTTGCCGCCCATAAATTTCTTGGCCAGACTAATAATCATTGAAGGCTCAATATCAGTCTTAAAATTATCGCCCATAATATCCAGCAGCTTAGGAATATTGCCGATTTGGCTGATCGATAACATTTTATTAGCTACGACATCAATAAAAACCTGTTGGCGTTTGGTCCGGTTAAAGTCACTATCTTCACGGTAGCGTGTATAGTTGAGTGCTTCTTGACCGTTATAATTCGACTTTCCACCCTCGATCGTAAACTTTTCATGGTCCTTACCCTTGTTTACAATATCCTTCTTGATTGGCAGCGGAACGCCTCCAATAGCATCAACGGCATCCTTGAGCCCTTGAAAGTTAATGGTGGCATAATACTGAATATCATGCTCCAGCAGTGCTTCCAGAGTATCCTTAGCCATTTGCTGCCCACCAAAAGCATAAGCATGGGTAATCTTATCTTTTTTATTATCGTTATGCCCAATAATCTCGGTATACGTATCACGTGGAATAGAAATAAGCAGAATTTTGTAATCCTCAGGGCGAACAACAGCATACATCATAGTGTCTGAACGTGCGGTTTCATTGTCGCGTTGATCAGTCCCGAGCAGCATCAGCGAGAATGGATCGCTTTTGTATACAACCGGCTCTGGCTTAACCTTATTCTCATCCTTAAGTGGCTGGTAAGATTCTTCTTTCAGCTTGCTTTCTACCCGATCGGACAAAAAGAGGTCAAAGGCTAATACGGCCAAAGAATTCCGAAACAGAAAGCCTCCCGCTATAACAACGACGAGAACAATTAGCGCAATGTATCTTTTCTTTATTTTTTTCATCTTTGATTCCTTCTTTATTGTAGAATAATTACACATACCATATATTTACAATGCCTCCTGATCGTTCTCAGGCAGTCATGGTTTTATTTCTCTCGGCGGCGAATTTACTGTCCCTTATTCCATTATCTTATTGTCCCCCCTTTCAGGAAATTCGGGTCATTCTAAATTATAGAAAAAAGTTTTTTTGCGTTTCTAAAATAATATGGGATAAAACAATATTTCTATTGTAATCACTAAATGGATAAAAAGAAACAACAAATACCGACATGAATAGGGAAAAAGCACCATACCAAGTAATAATTACTGGTATGATGCTCCAAATTTAACTTCGAATTCCAAGGGCATGTATAATATGTTTTACCCGTTCTCCATAATGTAAACCGCGGAAAAACCCATAATCGAACAATTTAGCAGCACCCTCAAATCGGCTGCCATAGGTCTCTGCCCCCATAACGACCGCAATAAGCCGGTGCCCCTCTCGCTGGGCTGATCCCGCAATACAATATCCCGTCTGGCTATCATATCCAGTCTTCAACCCATCTGCTCCATCGTATGCGTAAGCGCCGCCCATACCTGGAAGCATAAGGTTGCTATTACTAACATATAACCCTTTATCCTTTAATTGCATCTGTGTACGACCGGAAATATTCAGTACATCAGGATGATTATGGATTAGCGCAGCTGCCAATTTGGCTGTATCCCTCGCTGTCATCATCGTCTGGCCACCGATATGCGTAGGCTGACGAATGATACCAAGATCCTTGCTCGACAATCCAGAGGCGTTGGTAAATACAGTATTAGGAGATAAACCTAAACTACGTGCTCTATCATTCATCATAAGTACAAAAGAATCCTCTGATCCTGCCATATATTCTGCCAATGCAACTGCAGCATCATTAGCAGAATAGATGGTGATGCCTTCGAATAGCTCCCTTACTGTATAGAAATCTCCTCGTTTTAATGAGAGACTCATACCTCCCATTTGACTGGCGTAAGCACTAATAGGGACTCTATCCTCCCACCTAAGGGTTCCAGAGGTTATGTGATCCAGCACAATCATTTCAGTCATTAATTTAGACACACTGGCCGGTGGCATAGGCACATCGCCGTTGATATTAACCCATATATCTCCACTATCCATATCTAGCAGCACTGCTGAACCCGCGTCAATATCCGGTTTAAAGCCCAGCTCGATAGGCCTCCACACCGTAATTAAGACAACGACTATCAAAGCTGCACCAGCCCATATCAATATCCGTCTCTTCATCGTTGTCATCCTCCATAATATATATGACGAATGAAACAGCAATTTGATTTCACTTTTTGCGTAATTTTTTTTATTTTTTTTAATTTAGTCCTTTATCCACCATTTATTAGGCTCAATTATGGAGCCCAAAGAGTCAACACGCACACCTTGTAGACGTTTATTGACAGCAGTAATGCTTTCTCTTTCTGCAAAAAAGATCATTGGAACCTCTTCATTCACTAGCTTCTGCCATTCATAATAGATTTGTTGTCGATAATCTCTATCATATGCCTTCATACTTGTGCCATCGCGAATCAATTCTTCATTCCGCTCCGAGGACCAACGTGGGTAGTTCCACAAATCATTCTCCCTCCAGAGACCTGAAGGATCAGGATCATTAGCTAATCCCCATACCCCGTTAAACAACTCAATGGACGGATCATCAGCCTCTACTGCTTCATAGAAGGTATTGAGCTCTTTTAACGCCCCACCATTAAGCTGCACATCGAGTCCCACATTTCGCCAATCCTCCAGAATAGCAGCAGTTCGTAACTCCGCTGAATGACTGCCTAGCATAGAATCATAATGAATAACTAACTTTTCTCCTTTTTGATCCTCACGCAGCCCATCTCCATCAACATCTACAAAACCAGCCTCATCAAGCAGCTGCTTCGCTTTTTCCGGATCATAGGGATACGTGTTAATCTGACTGTCAGGGATCTTCGCCCAGCTTGCACTGGAAACCGGAGTTTCTATAGGCTTGCCTAACCCATGAGAAAATGATTGAATGATCCCCTCCCGATCAAGTGCATAATACATCGCCTGACGTAATCTTTTATCCGCAAATTTAGGGTTATCCATTACGATTTTTTCAGCTTCACTATCCCAATACCCAAATTTAAACCCTATATACTCATAAGCAAGCTCATTTGATTGTAAAATATTAATATTATCGAGTTCGCTCAGCTTTTCATAAGTATCTCGTGGGGCATTCTCTATATCAATTACGCCTTGTTCAAACAGGCTGATGATTTCCTTGTCATCAAATACCTTATACAACACACCATCCAATAAAGCCTTACCTTTATAGTATTGATCAAAGCGCTTCATCTCGACCCGCTGGCCAGGTTCAATAAGGCTCACCTCAAAGGGGCCAATCCCAATCGGATTTTTTCGCATCTGATCACTCTCAGGCATATCCTTAACAGCGACTCCAGTATAATATTTTTTATTCATCGGATACGGCCATAGATTATCAATCGTATTTACGCGGGCAGCTGTCATTGTTATTTTCAAAGTATAAGGATCTATAACCTTAAGACCTGTTATATTCTTCGCCTCACCTTTATGATAGGCTTCTGCACCTTGAATCATTTCCACACTATAATAACGCGATCCGGTGTAGTCTGGACTAGCAATAGTCTCCATCGCAAATTTCCAGTCCTCTACGGTCAGTTCATCTCCATTATGCCAACGGATTCCCGGTTTAATTTTAAAGGTAAATATTCTATGATCCTCGGACTCCTGCCAAGTGGCGATATTAGGAACCGTTGATAAATCATCATCTATCGTAAACATGGCCTCAGTAATAAACTCCAGCACATGAAAGTCATCTTCACCTTCATAAAAAGCAGGCTCAAAGAAGCCCATAAACGGCGATGAGTATCCATAAGTAACTACTCCGCCAGTCTGTGGCTTTTCGACCACCTCATTGTGATGTAAAGATAATGAATTACTGCTGGTACCTGCTCTGCTGCATGCTGACAATACAGTAGTCATCACGAGCATTGTTAACAAGAACCCGCATATCTTCTTATTCTTCATGTGTTCCTTCCCTTCTCTAGTTGAACGTATATCTACATATAAGCTATGGAATAAATATTTACTGTAACAAAGTTTTAGAATGGTTACAATAACTTCTAAGCTTTAGGCCTATACTCCTGCTTGAATTTACGCATATTTCATAGTATTTATAAAAAAAGAGGGACCTACCTCATAGGCAGATCCTTTTATTACATTATTCTTCATCCTTATGCGTAATTCTCAGGCCTTCGACATGCTTACGCTGCATCAATTTCCGCTTTTTACGGGTATCCTTGCTCTCAAAAATTATATCAAAGTCATATTCCTCAGGATATAGCTCATCTTTGGATAGATATGGCTTTAAACGTTTATGATTAATCCGCATTTTTTGCTTCTGGATCATCACTCCGACCATTCCTAAGTGATCTTTTTTCTCATAAACAATGCCTATCCGCCCCAGTGAAGTTACAAGGACGGCATCACCAATTTCATATTGGGTCTGCTTCTCCTTATCGCTCAGTGATTCCGCAGACTTTTCTTCTTTTTCAAAATCCTCTATAACAGGTGCAGTCTTCCCTTTCTCCCCCTCTTTGCTAAAAAGACTTGCCCATGCCGACCCATCACCTTTCTGCAGCCTTTGCTGCTGCGCCTCAACGATCTCCCACGAACGCTTGATAACGTTATCCTGGATACCCAGCTTTTTGGCAATTTGCAGAGCGTAACTCTCCCCCGCTTCTCCGATAGTCAGACGATACAACGGCTGCAGCGTTTCTTTGTCGAATTCCATTCGTGCATTTTGAAAACCGGCTGTCGCAGCGGCAAAGGCTTTTAGCTCATTAAAATGGGTTGTGACGATAATATTGGCCCCTTTACGGCTCAGCTCTTCCAGAATGGCGATTGAGAGGGCGATTCCTTCACCAGGGTCTGTACCTGCCGCCAGCTCGTCAATGAGCAGCAGCACCCCTTTAGAGGCATCTCTCAGCATTCCCTCAATACTCTTCATTTGTGCCGAAAATGTACTCAGTGATTGGGCCAAACTTTGTCCGTCTCCGATTACACTGATCACATCCGTAAAGACCGTAAACTCACTCCCCTTCTCGACCGGAATCAACAGCCCGGATTGAGCCATGAGGGTCAGCAGCCCGAGGGTCTTGAGCACCACCGTTTTCCCGCCTGTATTTGGACCTGTAATGATTAGGGATCTATATCCCTTCCCTATCTCCAGGCTAATTGGAATCATGCCCTGCAGCATGGGATGTCTGCCTCCGTTCATCCTTAGAAAACCCCTATCATTTAGAGTAACCTCAGATGCTCCCAGCGTTCGTGCATATTTTGCTTTGGCAAAAATAAAATCATAGGTACCTGTAACCTCGATATTTAGGCGCAGTGCAGTTTGTTCCTGTTCTACCATGCTGGTCAGCATACTGAGGATCACAGCTTCTTCACGCGCCTCTTCTCCTAATAACAAATCCAGCTCAATCTGCATGGAGGCGATCTCATCTGGTTCGATGAACACCGTCTGTCCACTTGTGGATTGATCAAGTACCGATCCCTTTATTTGCTTATGATACTCCCGCTTTACGGGGATAACGTAACGTCCACCACGCTGACTATAAATATTCTCTTGCAAAATCGATTGATGGCGCGACATGATCCCGTCAATTTTTTTATGAAGACGTTCTTTAGCTACGCCAATCCGTTTACGAACCCGCTCTAACCCCTTACTAGCTCCATCATCAATCGCCCCAAAGCGGATACAACGATCAATTGCTTCCCGCACATGATTTAATTCCAGCAGCGAGGAAGCATAAGCAGCAATCCGGGGAGCACTTTGCTCTTTAGAAGCCATATATTTGCGCAATTGACTACAGCTCTTTAGAAATGTAGCCACTGCAGTGAAGTCTTGCTCACTGTACAAATATCCAGTCCCCATTAGTGACATGATCCACTCAATCCCCTCCAATGAAGGAATCGGTACACTGGACCCCCGCTCGAGCAGTTCTTTAGCTTCAGACGTTTCCTCCATCGCTCTTTGAATCGAAGGTAAATAGGTCATAGGCATAAGCTCTTCTACAGTTTTCTTTCCTACATAAGATACCGCATGACGGCTAAGCTCGGTTTTAATAATTTCGTATTCCAACGTGTTTAGACTTTGTAAATTCACAGCAAATCCTCCTTATTGATCTAACTTTTTTGGAACTAAATCTCCCTAACGCAAAAAGGACAAAGAATGCCACTATGGCAGTCCTTGCCCTTCTTTTTGAGCTATTGTTCTCTGGCGTCTTAAGGTCCCCATAAAAGCCAGGGTGGCCGAAAAACAAAAAAACCGTGCTCTAAGAGCACGGTTAATTACAAAGAGAACAACAGCCGTAAAGAGGCCATATGACGCTTCGTGTGTTCTTAACTAAATCATCCACTGTTAGGAACAACAGACCTCTGCGCGAAACGAACTCAAATAGAGCACGTAAACGCCAAAAGACGAGCCTGCTAAAGCTTTCCTAATCCAGTGTTATGAAATTGCTAGTTAAGAACGGTCACCAACATCAATATTTCCCCTTTTGTTATAGGATAGCTGTAATTTAACACATTCCAGATGGAACGTCAACGTAATCCACACGCTGGCTTTTCACAACAAAAAAGCAGCCGGTTTCCCGACTGCTTCTATAAAACGTCCTATTCCGTTGTGTAAGGAAGCAACGCGATTTGACGCGAGCGTTTTACAGCAATGGTAAGAGCGCGTTGGTATTTTGCACTTGTACCCGTTACACGACGTGGCAAAATCTTTCCACGTTCGCTGATGAACTTCTTAAGAAGTTCAGTATCTTTATAATCAATGTGAGTAATCTTGTTCACAGTGAAAAAGCAAACTTTTTTACGCTTGTTGCGTCCACCACGACGTGCTGGTCTTTTGTCGTTGTCAGCGCCTTCTCTTGGTTTAAAAGCCATATTCTTTTCAGTCCTTCCTAATTAAAATGGCAAATCATCATCCGATATATCAATCGGTTTACCATCGCCCGAAAAAGGATCTTGAGTATTGTTGTTACGCGAGAAATTATTGTTGTTATTTCCGCGTCCAGCGTTACCACCGCCACCATATGCTGGCTCTTCAGGCATACTACTTGCACCACTTGAAGTATTTCCACCTTCACGGCTTTGTGAAGATTCCAGGAAACGAACATTATCAGCAATAACTTCAGTTACGTATACACGTTTACCTTCGTTATTCTCATAGTTCCGCACTTGGATGCGTCCTTCCACTGCTGTCAGACGACCTTTGCGCAAATAATTGGCACAGGTTTCTGCTAGCTGTCTCCAGGTAACAACCGGGATGAAGTCTGCCTCACGTTCACCGTTCTGGCCCGTAAAGTTACGATCTACGGCAAGCGTAAATTGAGTTACGGCAACACCAGCGGGAGTATAACGAAGTTCCGGGTCACGGGTCAACCGTCCGATCAAAATGATACGGTTCAACAATTCTGGTCCCCTCCTTTAGAGCGATTCATTACAAAGCTTGTCAAGATCTTAAGCAACGTCGTTCGTAATGAGATAACGAATAACTTCGTCAGAAATCTTCATAAGACGTTCTAATTCAGTAACTACTGCAGGTTCTGCATTGAAGTTAACCAAAACATAAACGCCATCACGGAATTTCTTGATCTCATACGCAAGACGGCGTTTACCTTGCACTTCGTGCTTTGTAATTTCCCCGCCATTGGAGATGATGCCTTGGAATTTATCGACTGCTGCTTGAACAGCTTCTTGTTCAATGTCAGGACGAATAATGTACATCACTTCATATTTGCGCATAATTTTCACCTCCTTATGGTCTGAGGCCCCTAATCACGTCAGGAGCAAGGAACGAGCACAAACATAGACTCGCACCTGATTAATATACCAAAACGAGCAGCAGAGTGCAAGCAATATTAATACCGGACAACCTTCCACCCTCTTTTTACATGAAAAAAACCCTACCTGCGCACAATAATCGGTGAATTCATCTGCACTTAAGGAAGGAGCGATAATGATGGGCGAAAAGACAGAATATGAAAAAGGCGACAAGGCCCCCAATCCAGGCATGTATACAGAGGTAGGTGAAGCGCGAAGCTTCCATACCGAAATTCAGAATCCACAGCATATTAAAATGGAAAAAGGAGACACCTTCCCCGAGACCAGTAACAAAAATCGGAAGTGGAAAAAGGTTGAAAAAGCACGTGTACATTAAATAAAAATAAATGTGTATAAAAAAAACGACATTACACATACTATACTCAGGCAGTACAAAAGAGAGGTGTGGTTCCGTTGGCCGTCGTAGACGAACACAATCACAGGATATCTGATTCAGCATCTATTGTTAGCTGGGAATAGTAGTGGGTTATTGTCTAAAAAGCAGTAACCTCAGCAACGCCTAAATCACTTTAGTCGCTATATACAGAGAAATTCCAACATCATTGATGTACTGCCTCTTGAAGAAGGACCCGAAAGGGCCCTTCTTTTTGCATGTTATGATCTTTTGCAAACAGCTCAGTGGACACAAAAAAACCTCCGTTACAGGAACGAAGGATTCATTAAAATGTTATATTATGCTGAAGTGGCGGAGAGGGTGGGATTCGAACCCACGCACGCTGTGACACGCCTAACTGATTTCGAGTCAGCCCCCTTGGGCCTCTTGGGTACCTCTCCGCAGCAAAAATAATTGTATCATGCAGACATGCCATTTGCAAGCTTAATTATTGTCTGTATTTCCCTCTGCAGAACGCAGTACCTTCTTCATATTCTTCTCGAATTTCGCCCGGGGAATCAGAACACTATGCTGACATCCTGTACACTTAATGCGGATATCCATCCCCATACGAATGATCTCCATCTCATTAGAACCGCAAGGGTGCTGTTTCTTCATCTGTACAATATCTCCAAGCTGAAAAACTTTACGTTCCACTACCCTTCCCCCTTTTTCCCCTCTTGTGTAGCTGCGATTTGGCGTCTTGATCCAGTGTCAGGCGTATCCGATACTTCCTGCTCATTTTCTGTTTTTGCCAGTTCAATTTCAGCCTTTGCTTCTTCTTCTTCTGCCTTCAAACGCGCTTCCTCTTCGGCTTGAGCAGCTTGGGCCTGCTCTAGACTGCTTAGTTTCTCTAGTGCCTGCTTAATATCATTCTGAATCTGTCTCTCCGCAACCTCTTTTGCATTAGGTAAACAGCTAGCCGCTATACGAATTACATATTCCGAAGTACTCATGGACTGTATACCGAGCACATTAGGATAAGCAAGAACATTAGAGTTACGCTCTTCTATTCCTTTTAGCGCTTCTCCAATCAAACCTAGCGTGGCCTCCAAGCTCCGCTCCATTTTTACAGGAACATCAACTACAGCCAATGCATTCGAGAGAGAATAATTGGTTACGTTCGTGATTAATCCATTCGGGATAATAAATACTTCTCCAGTTGTGCTTAACAGTCTGGTTGTTCGCAGTCCGATTAATTCTACCGTTCCTTTATAGGTCCCCGTTTGAATTACATCACCCACTGCAAATTGATCCTCTAAAATAATAAAGAAACCTGTAATAACATCCTTCACCAAACTTTGTGCCCCAAAACCCACTGCTAGACCAAGCACACCCGCTCCAGCCAACAATGGTGCCAAATCGAAGTGGAACTCAGAAAGCACGAGCATGATCATCACAAAATTACAGATAACTGTCACTACATTTTTCATCAATTCCCCAACCGTAGTAAACCTTCGTGTGTTGGACAGAAGTCTGCCACCGGTTTTACGCTCAAGCGAACGATCAATAATATTAGAAACAATTTTAATAATAACCCGGGTTAAGAGAAAAATAACAAGAATCCGTAGACCCGCAAATAATACATCCGCCCACATATCAGCATCGGTAAACCAATTCCACACCTTATCTTTAAAGCGAATGGCATCTTTTAATGTATCCGCACCGGGTGTATCAGCCTCCAGTATCCACATATTCATCGCATGTACTCCTCCCTACCCCTAAATCAGTATGTAGTTCTCGTTGTGTTTTCCGTAGATGCCGCGTATTTCTATTTCCTGCTCAACTATAATTCTTTTTACCTCTTCCAGCGCATTTTGAAAAAACTGAATTGAAATTGCACAGCCTGCGGTGATCTCCTTCGGAGTTGGAAATATATCAATTTCTATTTCAGCATACTCAAGCAGCATTTCAGCACGAAGCGCCTGCTGGGTGGAGTCAAACGCTATTAACATCTCATCCTGCATATACGTCAAGCCTCTCCATAGGTTTATCGTCCTATCTCTTGCTGCTGGAGTATAAAACCCCTCTTCTATCCATATACTAGATACCAACAAATAGAATCACCTTTAGAAAGGAAGATGGTATGAACTCCTTATCCAAGGCTACAGCAGCGCAAGAAACGTCCTGTTTAAAAATATCACATACAGATCCCGATATCTATTCCGCAATTACTCATCGGCTACTTTTTCACTTTTCACGCACGCGTCCAGAGACTCAAATTATCGTCATCTGTGTAGGCACTGATCGCTCCACCGGAGATTCTCTCGGTCCTCTTGTTGGTACTGCCTTATCCCGTTTTCATAGTCCATTGTTTCATTTATACGGTACCCTTGAAGAACCGGTTCATGCCGTCAATCTTGAAGAGACTTTGTCTCTAATTAATGAGAAATATAATAACCCGTTTGTCATCGGAATAGATGCCTGCTTAGGTCACTCTACTAGTGTTGGCTGCATCCAAGTCGTTGAAGGTCCCCTCAGACCAGGAGCTGGCGTAAATAAACAATTGCCGCCGGTTGGAGATATCCATTTGACTGGAATCGTTAATGTCGGCGGCTTTATGGAGTATTTCGTATTGCAGAATACACGGCTAAGTCTAGTCATGCGATTATCTGATATTATCGCTACAAGTCTATATTCTGCTTTAAAACAATGGAACCTGCATGCTACTTCTGCTGCAACGCGAGAGTTATAACTTCTTTTTCTTCAGGCGATAAGGCATATTGTGATTCCCCATTTTGCATAGGCTTGGAGTAAATATATGAGTTCTCACGATTATGAAGGCTGGTTAATACAATGCCACTGCTATCGTCATCCAGAAAAGCCACCGAGAAGCTCAAATCATTACCACGTTCACCGAAGGCATTATAACGCTTCAGAGCGATATTTGACTTCATGCCGCGGATTTTGACTTGGGTAGCTTCTATCAACGCTTTTTGCTCACGTTGTTCTTCTTCCAGCATGTCGCTTTGGTTCTTCAGATCAACCAGAAGGCCTTCCAGATCCTCCACACCGCTTCCTGCCATCATGGCCTCATATTTGCGCCGTATAGTCCGCAGCTTAGCTCCCTGGGCGATTACAGTCACTATCAATACTAGCATAATTACTACGAAACCAAACACAAACCACTGCAACTGTTCATTAATTAATTGATTCATTTCAGACATGAATGGACCATCCTTTTTATTTATCTGCTGCGGGCATCAGCCATATAACTCATCCATAGCAGCTAGCATTCTGCTTATATTATGCTCTGTTGTATCTACGCCTACACTCGCCCGAACAGCACCACTTTCTAGTGTATCAACAGCCTTATGTGCCAGTGGGGTACAATGCATACCCGCTCTGACGGCTATTTTATACTCACGATCTAGACGGTGGGCTATATTCGCCGATTCTTCCCCATCCACTACAAACGACACAATTCCAGTTCTCGGAGCCCCTAATGTGGGCCCTAATAGTTTAATGTTTGGAATATGGGACAAGCCCTCCATCAGCAGTTGAGTCAGCTTCCACTCTCTTTCGTGGATAACGTTTGTCCCTATCGATTTTACCTTTTGAACACCGGCTAGTAAACCAGCAATTCCTACCGCATTTTGCGTTCCCGCTTCATACCGATCTGGGCGAACAGAGGGTTGTTCACTATTCTCAGATTGACTGCCTGTCCCTCCATGCATTAAGGGCTCAAGATCCAATTCAGGTGATATATAGAGCCCACCAGTCCCTTGTGGTCCAAGCAATCCTTTATGCCCAGGAAAAGCTAATAAGTCAATATTCATCTTTTTCACATCAATATCAAGCGAGCCTGCACTTTGAGCAGCATCCACTAGAAATATAGCACCCTTTGCTTTAGCTAGATCTCCGATTTCACCAATGGGAAGTATACTACCTAATAAGTTGGAGCTATGATTACAAATTACCATTTTAGTGTTTGGTCGAAACGTTTTGCCCAATTCGTTCAAATCCAATTGCCCTGCTCGATCCACCCTCAGATAATCAACACTTATCCCCAGTGACTTACGCAAATATTCCAAAGGTCTCCGCACAGAATTGTGTTCAGTCATTGTAGAGATTACATGATCCCCTGCTTTGAGCGTACCTCTAATCGCCATATTTAATGCCATCGTAGTGTTTTGGGTAAACGCTATGTCTTGTGCATTAGAAACCCCAAACAACTCCGCCAGCAAACTCCGGGCTCTCACCAACACCCGTCCGCTTCCCATGGCCAGCGAATAATTCCCTCTGCCAGCATTTGCTCCCGACTGCAAAGCATTCATCATCGCAGCTGCCACCTCTGGAGGTTTAGGCCAGGACGTAGCCGCATGATCCAAATATACGAAGTCTTCCATAACCCCGCTCCTCGTCTCATACTCTTTTTCATTAAGAAGAAACAACGTTGTCGCCCTTTATTGATAATAACCTTATCTGAAGAAAATATAAGGATAATATTCAGCTGCACTTTATACATCCTTATATTTTGAAAAAACATACCCCTACTCATCCGATTACGGATAGCTCAGGATATGTTCTTGGCATAGATACCCATTTAGTTACCCAATAATTCTAACAATCTTTCTAAGTCCTGCGCACTGTAGTAATTCAGTTCAATCTTCCCTTTTTCCTTACCTTGTTTTATCTTAACCGTTGTTTTAAACCGTTCACGTAATACTTCCTCTACATTATCAATATAGGGATCACGTTTAACAACTTTAATCTTCGTACCGTTCGTTGGCTTTCGATCCAGATTTTTCACTGTTTCTTCAAGCTCTCTTACGCTCCATTGCTGTTCCACGCATTGTTCAGCCAATTGTTTAATAACTTCCGGATCTTTCAGGGCAACAATAGCTCGTGCATGTCCCATAGACATTGTTCCACGTGAAACATATTCTTTTACTTCTTCCGGTAAAGTAAGCAATCTTAGGAAGTTAGCGATGTGTGATCTGGACTTTCCAACTTTAAGTGATAGCTCTTCTTGTGTGAGTGAAAATTGATCCATCAAACCTTGATAAGCAACTGCGATTTCCATTGCGTTTAAATTTTCACGTTGCAAGTTCTCAATCAGGGCGATCTCCATTACCTGTTGATCACTTAGATTTCTTACGACTGCTGGAATCGTAGGTTTACCACAATATTGCGAAGCCCGGAATCTGCGTTCCCCGGCAATGATTTCATACCCCTTCAAAACACTCCGTACAATGATCGGTTGAATCACGCCATGTTGTCTGATGGACTCAGCCAATTCCTGGATTGCTTCTTCATTGAAATCCTTGCGTGGTTGATAAGGGTTAGCCCGTAATTGAGCTAATGGGATTTCTACTACCTTATCATCTTCATTAATAGATAAAGAAGGAATCAGAGCATCCAGACCTTTTCCTAAACGTTTACTCATAAGAAATCACTTCCTTTGCCAACTCTAAATACACTTCTGCTCCCTTTGAGCGAGGATCATAAGTAATAATGGATTGTCCATGAGACGGTGCCTCACTTAAGCGGACATTCCGAGGAATGATAGTTCTGTAAACTTTTTCCTGAAAATACTTTTTAACCTCTTCGATGACTTGGATCCCTAGATTCGTACGGGCATCCAACATGGTTAATAGTACTCCCTCTATTTTTAAATGCGGATTAAGATTTTTTTGTACTAGACGCACGGTGTTTAAAAGCTGACTCAACCCTTCGAGCGCATAATATTCACATTGAATCGGAATGATTACCGAATCAGCAGCTGTAAGGGAATTGATCGTCAAAATCCCAAGGGATGGAGGACAATCAATGATGATATAGTCATAATTATTTTTAACCGCATTTAGGGCTTTTTTCAATTTCAACTCTCTGGAAATCGTTGATACTAATTCGATCTCCGCCCCCGCTAATTGAATGGTTGCCGGGATGATGTGCAGTCCTTCATTTTGAGTTTCAAGTATCGTTTCTAGAGGATTTACTTCATTAATGAGAATGTCATATATACAATTCGCTACGTCCGCCTTGTTGATGCCAACGCCGCTGGTAGTGTTACCTTGAGGATCGATATCAACTAGAAGCACTCTTTTTCCTAATGTAGCCATACCGGCACCTAGGTTCACAGAGGATGTTGTTTTACCGACACCGCCTTTTTGATTTGCTATGGCAATAATCTTGGACACTAATTTCACCTCGAATAGTTAGGAAGAATCTTCTCGTAGATCGCAAGTACAAACGGCCAAACTATGTTACTTTATATGAGCTAAAACTCTAAAATGCAGGACTGAGCAATACATCCTGGTTTAAGTCACACAAAAGGCGGCCAATCACTTTAAGGCCGCCTTCAGCTTTTGAAACAATTTATCTTTTGGGGATCTGGATTACAATCTCGTAATGGTCACCACGGTCATTTTCTGACGTTTTGATTTCCATACCTGAGCCTGACACCATATCAATAGATTGACGAATTGTATTAAGAGCTAGACGAACATCCTTGGTATAGGAGACCCGTTTTGACTTTTTAGTTTGCGAAACTTGTTTATAGAAAGCAATACGAGCTTCCGTCTGTTTAACATTTAATCCTTTTGCAATAATCTCTGCCAAAACTTTTAATTGCATTTCCACACTATCCAGTGATAAGAGTGAACGCGCATGTCTTTCGGAAATCTGACGTTCCATCAACGCTGTCTTAACCTCTTCAGGTAAGTGGAGTAAACGAATCTTATTCGCAATAGTCGACTGACTCTTGCCTAAGCGTTGTGCTAAGCTTTCTTGTGTTAATTGATGAAGATCAATTAACTTCTGATAAGCGACAGCTTCTTCTATGGAGGTCAAACCTTCACGCTGTAGATTTTCTATGAGCGCAATAGATGCAGCCTGAGAATCATTGAACTCACGGACAATAGCAGGGATCGTCTCTAAACCAAGCTTTTTAACTGCCCGCCAGCGCCGTTCACCTGCGATGATCTCATATATGGAATCTCGCATACGTACAACAATAGGCTGAATGACACCATGAGTTTTAATTGTCTGACATAACTCATCAATTTTGTCATCATCGAATATAGTCCGTGGTTGGTAAGGACTGCTAACGACCTCATGAACTGGTATTTGTTTGATTTCTTCTCCGCTGCTCCGCTCGTTAAACCCAAATAGCTTGGTAAATTGTTCTTTCATTCCGTTCATAACCACCTAATTTCGTTATAGTACGATCTTCTTGACCTTCTTCACGGAAAGCATATCGTACAGCAATCTAAAACATTCTGATATTATGGAATTACCTGTAATGAACAGGCATCATAATCTCTCCTTCTTTCGAACAAGAGTACAGAGAAGGAGTTATATACAAAATTAAAGTCTACTATGCTATTCTATCACTTTTCTCCACATAATCATATTCTCCGTAAAGACCTATTTTTCCTGCATTTTTACAGGTGCAACAACCAAATCAGCTTATAAATCTAATTTTCATCTAATTTGATATTTATCGATTTTTGTTATCATCATCTTCATAAAAAAAGAGCATTCCCTTTGTTCAAAGAGAATGCTCCTAAAGGAACTTTGAGTATCGGCAATGTTTCACGTGAAACATTATTTCATCAATGGCATTTTGGCAGGAATTCCCGCTTTTCTTGGGTATTTAGCTGGTGTTGCTCCTGTCTTCCGGATCATAACAATATGTCGATCCGACTCCTCCACTGGTAAGCTGAACGACTCCACTTTGCTGAGTTCAGCACGAAGCTCTTTTAAGCTGTACTTAGCTTCGCTTAATTCCTCTGAAGGATCGCTGCCCTTCATTGCAGCGAACACCCCATCTTTGCGTGTGAAGGGAAGACAAAATTCATTCAATAAAGACAGTCTTGCTACCGCACGTGCTGTAACCAAATCATAGGCATCACGATGAGTGAACTTGCGCGCGACATCCTCTGCCCGCCCATGGATCAATTGTACATCAGTTAATCCCAATGTCGTACTTACATGCTGCAGAAATGAAATTCGTTTATTGAGCGAATCAACAATCGTTAGCTTCAAATGAGGAAAACATATTTTAAGTGGGATTCCTGGAAACCCAGCTCCTGAACCGATATCTGCGAGATTGGTGATCTCGTTAATATCAAGGAAAAAAGCTAATGAAATAGAATCATAGAAATGCTTCGTATATACCTGCTCTCGCTCAGTTATACCCGTGAGATTCATTTTTTCATTCCAGGTTACGAGTTCATTATAATACAGATCAAATTGTGCTAACTGTTCTGCTGTAAGGGATATGCCTCGTTCCTGTAATAGTTGTGTGAATTGAACTTCCGTATTATCCATAGCTTATCCTTTCGCCGCGGTTACCCGGTTGTAATGCTCAAGATATACAAGAAGAATGGAAATATCAGCAGGTGTAACTCCCGCAATCCGAGAAGCCTGCCCGATAGAGATCGGGTGAATCTTAGTCAGCTTCTGCCGCGCTTCCATCGCTAATCCATGGATTTCATTATAATTAATGTCATCTGGAATTTTTTTCTTCTCCATCTTTTGCAGGCGCTCCACATGTTGAAGTTGTTTTTCTATATATCCGGCATATTTAATTTGGATTTCTACTTGCTCCTTCATTTCTGCATCCAGCATCTCTGGTGATGGTGATACTTGATCAACAAAACTATATACAAGCTCTGGGCGCCGCATCAGAACAAGCAAATTACTGCCATCTACAATAGGTGCCGATTCATATTGCGCTAGTACTTGGTTTACATCAACAGGTTTAACCTTTGTTTCTTGCAGACGAACAATTTCACGCTCCACCCGTTCTTTCTTATCTGTGAAGTTATCGAAACGCTCCTGTGTGATCAAACCAATGTCATAACCGATAGGTGTAAGTCTTAGATCTGCATTGTCATGGCGAAGCAACAAACGATATTCTGCACGTGAAGTAAGCAGACGGTAAGGTTCATTCGTTCCCTTAGTCACGAGATCATCAATGAGTACACCAATGTATCCCTGTGAACGATCTAGGATTACGGGTTCTTTGTCTTGCACTTTGCGTGCTGCATTAATTCCAGCCATAACCCCTTGGCCTGCTGCTTCCTCATAACCGGAAGTGCCATTGATTTGTCCAGCAGTGAACAGACCTGGAAGACGTTTGGTTTCAAGAGATGGCCATAGCTGTGTAGGAACCATTGCATCATATTCAATAGCATAGCCGTTACGCATCATCTCTACCTTTTCCATACCAGGAATGGAACGTAAGATAGCTAGCTGTACATCCTCAGGAAGACTAGTGGACAGACCTTGTACATAGTATTCCGATGTATTTTTTCCCTCTGGCTCTAAAAAGATCTGATGCTTAGATTTATCACTGAATCTTACGACCTTATCTTCTATAGAAGGGCAATAACGTGGGCCAGTTCCTTCGATAATACCTGTGAACATCGGCGCACGATGAAGGTTATCATTAATAATCTGATGAGTAACCTCAGAGGTATACGTTAACCAACAAGGAAGCTGTTCGTTATCGGATGATTTCGTTTCGAACGAAAAGAATTTCGGTTCATCGTCCCCTGGTTGAATTTCTGTCTTAGAGAAATCGATCGTATCACGATGTACACGTGGTGGAGTACCTGTTTTAAAACGAACCAATTCAAACCCAAGCTCCCGTAAGTTCTCAGAAAGCTTCACGGATGGCTGTTGATTGTTAGGTCCACTTTCATATGTTAGCTCACCCATAATCACTTTACCACGCAGGTAAGTACCTGTTGTCAGGATAACAGTCTTACTATGGTATTCGGTTCCGGTCTTCGTAACTACACCTACACAACGTCCATCCTCAACGATTAAACGCTCAACCATCCCTTGACGAAGTGTCAAATTAGGCGTTTTCTCCATAGTTTCCTTCATTGTATGTTGATAAAGGAATTTATCAGCTTGTGCACGTAAAGCATGTACTGCTGGTCCTTTACCTGTATTCAGCATACGCAGTTGAATGAATGTCTTATCTATATTGCGGCCCATTTCTCCGCCAAGCGCATCAATTTCACGCACTACATGTCCTTTGGCAGGTCCGCCTATGGACGGATTGCAGGGCATGAATGCAACCATATCCAGGTTAATTGTGATCATTAACGTACTGCAACCCATCCGGGCTGCAGCCAGTGCTGCTTCACAGCCAGCATGACCAGCGCCAATGACGATAACGTCATAGTTGCCTCCATCATAACTCATGTCCTGTTTCCCCCTTGAAATTATATTAAATCGTGAATCTTATTTTCCTAAACAAAATTGTGAGAATATTTGGTCTAACAAAGAGTCAGCTGCAGTATCGCCAATTATTTCCCCAAGCTGTTCCCATGCGAGCCGTACATCGATTTGAATCATATCAATCGGTATATACTGTTCTGCAGCATCGTATGCGTCTTGAAGTGATTTATAGGCTTTTTTGAGCAGGGCTATATGTCTCACATTACTCACATATGTCAAGTCACCCGATTCCAGCTTTCCACCAAAAAAGAGTGTCGAAATGGCATCTTCAAGTTTGTCTAGACCTTCCTCTTCCAGAACGGACATCGGTACAATGTTAGACTCTTCAAAAAATGAGAGCAACTTATCCTTATCCAGTTTGGGCGGTAAGTCCATTTTATTCATGATTACTAGGCACTGTCTACCGTGGATTTGTTCCATCAATGCCAATTCATCCTCATGCAGCTCTTCATTAGCATTCAGCACAAGTAGAATCAGGTCGGCGTCACTAACTGCCGCTTTGGAGCGCTCCACCCCAATTTTCTCAACAACATCCATCGTTTCACGAATTCCCGCTGTATCGAGCAGCTTAAGCGGTATATTATTTATCGTTATAAATTCTTCTATTACATCACGTGTTGTTCCTGGAATATCTGTTACAATCGCTTTGTTATCACGCGCTAATGCGTTTAGCAATGATGATTTACCAACGTTCGGACGTCCGACAATAGCTGTCGTAATCCCTTCACGAAGTATTTTTCCTTCATTAGATGTCTTAAGCAGCTTTGTGATTCCCTCCATAACCTCACTGCTTTTATCTTTAATAAATTCAGCTGTCATGGATTCTACATCATGTTCTGGATAATCTATATTCACTTCAATATGAGCCAGCATCTCAATAAGTGTATGGCGTAAAGCATGAATTCGATCCGATAAGGATCCGCTAACCTGTTTTA
Source organism: Paenibacillus sp. FSL H8-0175 (assembly GCF_045040615.1). NCBI lineage: Bacteria > Bacillati > Bacillota > Bacilli > Caryophanales > Paenibacillaceae > Paenibacillus > Paenibacillus sp. FSL H8-0175. Next base: position 7,155,123 of record NZ_CP150299.1, read on the forward strand.
AAGCTACAGAAAAAGCCCGGTCAGACTTAGAGCGAATCAGATCAATAACAGCCTCAGCCTGCGATAAATCGATACGTCCGCCCAAGAAAGCACGCTTGGTGAACTCCCCCGGCTCGGCTAACCTTATCTCCTGCTGCAGAAGTAAGTCCATCACTCTTCTTACAGAAATTACACCGCCATGAGCACTGATCTCTACTACATCCTCTGTCGTAAAAGAACGTGGTCCTTTCATAACGGTTACCAACACTTCTTCCATCTTCTCTCCGTTATCAGGACTGACGATATGTCCGTAATGAACGGTATGCGATTCCGCTTCAGTTAATGGAACTCGGCTACGAAATAATGGTGCCACTTGGGAAATAGCCTGTGGGCCACTTACCCGAATAATAGCAATTCCTCCCTCGCCTAATGCCGTCGATACGGCAGCAATGGTGTCACTAAGCATGCTGTTTTTCACCCCAAAACTTATATTTTTTTGAATAGAAACGTTCTTTTATTTTTAAAAAAACAATGACCCCTTACATTGGTCAAGGAGTCATTGCATCCATATAGTCTTTACTTCAAGGTTATAACGACGCGGCGATTTGGCTCTTCGCCTTTACTGAGGGTACTCACTTGCCGGTGATCCTGTAACCTGGAGTGGATAATCTTGCGCTCCTGAGGAGACATTGGCTCCAATACAACCTCTTTACGAGTGCGAATTACACGTCCGGCTAAACGATCAGCCAGCTCTTCAAGCGTTTTTTTACGGCGCTCACGGAAGTTCTCTGCATCTAACACAAGCCGTATAAAACTGTCGGAATAACGGTTAGCTACAATATTAGCCAAATACTGTAGAGCATCGAGAGTTTGTCCTCTTCTGCCAATTAACAGTCCCAAATCTGGACCGGAAATTTGCAGAATCGTGGATTCCTTGGTGTGGACGATTTCTACCTCCACTTCGAGCCCCATGCTCTTAGCGACATCCACAATGAAATGAACGGCTTCTTGGTAAGCTTCCTCCACCGGTTGTCCGGAATCTTGGCGTGGCACACCGCCGATGGCCTCCTGTTTGCTCTCTCTTGCTGACTGTTGAGGCAGTGACGGAGCACTCGCCGCTGATGCCGGTGCGGCTTCGGCTATCAAGGTTAGTTCAACCTTGGCACCTTTCGCACCGATCAATCCCAGGAATCCTCTTGATGGCTGCTCAAGTACGTTGACCGTTACCCGGTCCTTTTGAACTCCAAGCTGGGTTAGTCCCCGTTCTACAGCTTCTTCAATGGTTTTCCCTGTTGCGACGACTTTGCTCATTTTGACTTTTTGGCTCCCTTCGATGACTTGTTGCCGCCTTTGCTCTTCGGAGCAGGACTGGAGTCATCTGTACTTTTTACAGCACTTGCGATTGCCAATTTGTGTTTATCGTTGTTGCGGTATAAGAAGTAGTTCTGAATAATAGTGTAAAGGTTACTGTACACCCAGTATAATGGCAAGGCTGCAGGGAAGTTGTACGACATCACGAAGATCAGAACTGGATAGATCATCATCATGAACTGCATTGGCCCTTGTTGTTGCACTGGGTTCATTTTGGTCATCATTCTAGTTTGAATAAATGTTGTTAATGCTGCTAGCACTGGCAAGATAAACAGATGATCCGGTTTACCTAGCTCCAGCCACAAGAAGGTATGCTCCCGTAGATGTGGATTATAGTAGATCGAGTTGTAGAGAGCGATAAAGATAGGCATTTGTACGATCAGCGGTAAACAACCCGCCATTGGGTTAACCTTATTTTCTTGGAACAAACGCATTGTTTCTTGCTGCACCTTTTCAGGTGTGTCTTTATATTTTTTCTGGATCTTTTGGAGTTCCGGTTGAATGGCTTGCATTGCACGCGAGCTCTTCACCTGTTTAATAGTAAGCGGAAGAATCAACGTGCGGACAATAATAACCATCACAAGTACGGCTAAACCATATTCTCCGTTAAACCAATCTGCAAACTTGTCCAAGGCAATGGCGAAATAATACACTACATTACTTTGCCAGAAGCCTCCATTCTTCAAATCCTCCGTAGTGTGCGTGACAGCAGTCGACGGAGCGCATCCCGACAGAACAGCTAACGACAACACCATTACCGTGATGAGGAGAAACCATTTTCCTCGTCTAGTCTTCATTAGAGACACTTCAAAACCCCTCTCTTAAACATTCCATTCCACCGTAAATCATACCATAATTATGAATACAAATAAACAAGCCTCTTAAGCACCCTTTATTTGCGGGAAGCCTTGAGTAGCTTGGCTTTACGAAGCACATGCAGCACACTTTTTTCGAGCTCTGCATACTCCATGGAAAGCGCTCCTTTTCTTACGATAAACACCATGTCTAAGCCACCTGCAATCTCAGGTTCATGGTGACGGACGATTTCCTTAACTAATCTTCTCATACGGTTACGGACAACCGCGTTTCCGACCTTTTTACTAACAGACACACCTACTCTAAATCGCTCTACCTCTTTTTTGCCAAACCAATACACTACAAATTGATGATTCGCAAATGACTTCCCATGGCGGTATACACGACTGAAGTCGGCACGGTTTCGTAAACGTAACTTTTTGTGCACGGGAATCTCCTTCATAAAAATCCGGTTTAAGTGTCCCTCCGAATTTTTTCTTCTAATAGTATAGGCATTTGCAAGCAGCCATAAACGACCACATTTGCTGTGCTGAAATTAAGCTTCTATATATAGTAGGAAAAATAATTTCAACTTCTCACAAAATATTTCTCAATATACGTTAAATAGCCCCGCAAAGTGTAGCTAGCGCATTAAGCGAGATCCTAGACTTTTGCAGAGCAATAATAATAAAAAGCAGTAAAAAAAGACCACCGCAGTGGTCCCTTAGTGGCCTAACTTACGCACTCAAAACTTTTCTGCCTTTCAAGCGGCGAGCTGCCAGCACTTTACGGCCGTTTTTCGTGCTCATTCTTTTACGGAAACCGTGAACCTTACTACGTTTGCTCACATTTGGTCTAAATGTCGGTCTCATAATTGCACCTCCCTTACAGGAACTTAATTACTGTCATATAAGCAGAAACGGACTAAGCCGTCCTTATAGTAGGGACAGTATCTACAGGAATTATCATTTTTATATATCGAGACATATCCTTACAGAAAACACCTTTATATATTTAAACATATTTTATGAGCAAAAGTCAACCTAGTAACCGGCTTGTTCCTCCCCCTCAAGCTCAGGTGTTTATCCACAACTCTCCCCAGGAAAAAAGTAATCCACAAGATATGACAGTTATCCACCTGTGATCAAAAAATAAAGTCGACTACTCACAGTTGAGCACAACCTGTGTATAAAATTATCGAACCTTTGGCGTAAAGTGTCGAACCGTAAACAAATTATCAACAATATGTAGTGGTGTTCCTAATAATTGTACACAAGTGCTTGAATTTGTGGATAAAATAGCCCTGCTCATTGAAAAATAAGGGGCGTTTTGCTATGATGGTATTACTTTTGAATGTGAATAGATTTGTTTGTTCTCTTAATTATCAACAAGCTGTGGATAAAGTTGTGAACAAATCAAATTTATCCATATTTTTTTGTCTCTTCATATTGCCTACTGGGGATAAATATCAGCACCAACCTATTTTCTTCGACATTTCCACTTCATGGCTGATGCCACATTTGGAAGATTTAAAGGAGTGACAGTCT